>NZ_CP171454.1:0-3047706 GCF_043589935.1 Sphingobium naphthae
ATGAAGGGCAAGGCGGCGGTGGTTGGACGGCAGGCTACGGAAATTCAGGATGTTACGGGCCTGGACGCTGCCTGGACCGCGATCCGCGCCGGTCTGCGCCGCGACCTGGGCGCGCGTCTGTTCGACCAGTGGCTGAAGCCTGCCCGCCTGGGCGACTATTGCCCCGAATCGCAGACGCTCGACCTGCTGGTCGCCACCGACTTCAGCGCCAATTTCGTGTCCGGCCAATTTGGCGACAGGTTGCGCATGGCGTGGCGCAGCGCAGGGGCGGGCGTGCGCGAGGTGCGGGTCCGCCGCGCGCCCGACGCCACTGGCCCGCGCCTGCTGGAAGTCGTGCCGGCCAGCGAACCTGTGGATGTGGCGACCGAATCGCCCGTCGCCTCCAATTTCCAACCGCGCCACGACCTCGACAGCTTCGTCGTGGGCGACACCAACCGCCTGGCCTGGTCCGCGGCGCTGGCGATGGCGGGCGAGGCGCAGCCGCGCTTCACCCCGCTGTTCATCCATGGCGGCACCGGGCAGGGCAAGACGCACCTGCTGCACGGCATCGCGGCCGCCTTCTCCGCGCATTCGCCCGCCGCCCCGGTCCTCTACATGTCGGCCGAGCGCTTCATGATGGAGTTCGTGAATGCGATGCGCGCCAATGAGACCATGGCCTTCAAGGCGCGCCTGCGCGCCGCGCGGCTGCTGCTGGTCGACGATATTCAGTTCATCGCGGGCAAGGGGTCGACGCAGGAGGAGTTTCTCCACACGATCAACGACCTGATCGATTCGGGCGCGCGCATCGTCGTGACCGCCGACCGCCCGCCGCAGATGCTTGAGTCGATCGACGCCCGCATCCTCTCGCGGCTCGCCGGCGGGCTGGTGGCGGATATCCGCGCCGCCGATCTCGATCTGCGCCTCGCCATCCTCGAATCGAAGCGGGCTGTTGCCGGCGACCCGCCCGTGCCCGACATGGTGATCGATTTCCTTGCCCGCTCGATCCGCTCGAATGTGCGCGAGCTGGAGGGGGCCTTCAACAAGCTGGTCGCCTATGGCCAGTTGACCGGCCGCGCCATCGACCTGGATTTCGCGCAGCAGATGCTGGCCGATGCGGTCCGCGCCAATGCCCGGCGCATCACGGTCGACGAGATCCAGAAGGCCTGCGCGGCCCATTTCAAGATCGACCCGGCCGAAATGCGATCCAAGCGGCGCGCCCGCGCGGTGGCGCGCCCGCGCCAGGTCGCCATGTATCTGGCCAAGAAGATGACGCCGCGCTCGCTGCCGGAAATCGGCCGCATCTTCGGCGGCCGCGATCACAGCACCGTGATCCACGCCGTGCGCACGATCGAGGCGCTGCGCGAAACCAGTCCGGACATGGACGCCGACATCCGCGCGCTCCAGCGCCAGCTGGAGGGCTGACGCGCCCTCTGGCGCCGCGCGCCTGATCGGCTAGGCTGGCGGCCATGATTCGCCAGCTCGCCCTCATCCTCGCCGCCTTCCTGGCCGTCTCCCCGGCACTGGCGCAGACGTCGCCGGCTCCCGCGCCGGATCCCGCCGACGTGCGCGTGCTGATGCAGACGGACAAGGGCCCGATCGTCATCGCCGTGCACCAGGGCAAGGCACCGGTGACCGCCGCCAACTTCCTCAAATATGTCGATCAGAAGCGGTTCGACGGAACCGCTTTCTACCGCGGCGTCGGCGCGCCCGATTATGGCTTCGTGCAGGGCGGCCCGCAAAATGATCCCAAGCGCATCCTGCCGCCGATCGCGCATGAGCCGACCAGCCGGACGGGCCTGATCCATGATGACGGCGCCCTGTCCATGGCCCGCTATGCGCCCGGCAGCGCGACCGGCGACTTCTTCGTCGTGCTCGGCCGCATGCCGTCGATGGATGCGCATCCCGATGCGCCGGGCGACAATCAGGGCTTTGCCGTCTTCGCCCATGTGGTCGAGGGGCTGGATGTCGTCAAAGCCATCCTCGCCGCGCCGAAATCGCCGGCCAAGGGCGAAGGGGTGATGAAGGGACAGATGCTCGAAACCCCCGTCACCATCGTCAGCGCCCGCCGCGCGCCCTGACCTTGGCGCATCAGCGGGTCGCTGCGTCCCGCTGGTCCAGAATGCGCGCCACGCCCATGTCGGCGGTGACATTGCCCACGGTGCGGAAGATGTCGGGCACCGTCTCCACCGCCAGCAACAGCGGCAACGCTTCGACAGGGACGCCCATCGCCAGGCAGATCGGGCCGGTGGTGGTGAAGAAGGTGATCTGGCTCGGAAGCCCCACCGCCGCCAGGCTGACGATCGCCGCAACCAGACCGCCCAGAATCAGCTGCGTCGCGCCCAGGTCCACGCCGTTCATCGCCGCGACATAGAGGGCGACTCCCAGATTGGCCGGCGGGCTGGTGATGCGGAACAGCGATATGGCGAGCGGCAGCACGATCGATCGGCTCGTTTCCCGCACCGCCAATGGCCCGTCGCTCGCCTGGATCATGGCGGGCAGCGACGCGATCGAGCTTTGCGTCGAAAAGGCGATGGCCTGCGCCGGGAAGACGGCGCGGGCAAAGCGGCCGGGGCCGATCCGCCCCAGCAGCACCGCCAGCGGATAGACCAGCAGCGTCACCAGCAGGCACAGGGCCACGATGAACGCGATATAGTGGAGCAGCGCCCCTGCGGTCGCCAGCCCGGACCGCGCGCCCGCCACCAGCGCGAGCGCAAAGACACCCGCCGGCGCCAGCCACAACACCCAGTTCACCACCACCAGCAGCGCGTCGGCCAACGCCTGGAACAGGCCGGTGAGCTGCGCTCGCCGGTCGGGCGCGATGCGCGTCACGGCAAAGCCGAAGATGAGCGCGAACAGCACGATCGCGACGACCTGCCCTTCGGCGGCGGATTTGAGCGGGTTGACCGGGATGAAGCCCAGCAGCCACTCGGCGGACGGACGGACGTCGGGCACCTCGCTGACAGGCCCCGCCCCGGCGAGCGCGCCGACGGCGCCGCTCGGCACGGGCCATAGCGCCAGCAGCAGCGGGCCCGCCAGCGCGGCAACGCTCGCTGCGCCAACCAGCAGCATCGCGAACAGGCCGATCGCGCGCCCGGCCAGGCCGTTGCTGCGCGCGGTCGTGGCCGCCTGAGCGATGCCAGTCACCAGCAGGGCGAAGATCAGCGGGATTAGCGGCATCTGGAGGCCGCCAAGCCACGCCTTTCCGATCGGTTGCGCCACGCTGACGATCGCGGCATCCCAGGCGCCGCCCCATTCGGCGAGCAGGATGCCGCAGCCAAGGCCGGCGACCAGCGCGATCAGGATGCGGACGGTCAGCGACATGGGCTCAGCTCTTCCTTCTCATGGTCCGCATGAGCGATGGAACGGATCAGGAGCGATGAAGCCGCCAGCCTGGTTTCATTCCGCGAAGCTGCGCGGTGCGGGATCGACGATGGTGAAGCTGCCGGCGCCCACTTCGGACACTTCCAGCGCGCGCTCGGCGACGCCGCTGCGGGTGAAGCGGAACGCGCCATCGATGCCGGAAAAGCCGCCCGCATCGCGCAGACGCGCGGCGGGGAAGGGCGCGCCGGGCTTCCACTGCTGGGCGATCCGCACCGTCAGCAGCACGGCGTCATAGCCCAGCGAGGACAGGCGGAAGGGCGCCGATCCATAGCGCGCGCGATATTTGGAGACGAGCTGGCGATAAAGGCCGTCCGAAACGCTGGCGAACCAGGCGCCGCGCAGCGCCGGGTTGCTGGCGAGCGAGGGCTCCGCATTCCACAATTCGGTGCCCAGCAACCGTGCGCTGCCGTCGCCATTCTTGCGCAGGATCGGCGCGACCTGCAACGCCACGCGTCCGGAATCGGCGATCAGCAGCGCGTCATAGCTGGAGGAGGCCTGCAGCTTCTTGACCGCTGCGGTGATTGATCCGGCCGACCGGTCAAAGGTCTGCATCGACACGACGGTGCCGCCCGCCTGCTCGACCGCGCGCAGCATCGCATTGCCGGCCCGCTCGCCATAGGTGCCGCGCGGCACCAGCGCACCGAACTGGCTCAGCCCCTTCGACCTGGCGAAGTCGACCACGCGCTCGATCGACTGGTTGGGGTTGTAGCCCATGATGTAGACGCCGTTGCCCGCGACGCTGCTGTCGTTGGAAAAGCTGATCACCGGCACATTGGCGCGCGCGGCGATCGGCCCGACGATGCGCGCATCCTCTGCCAGCAACGGCCCCAGGATCAGGCGATTGCCGTCGGCCAGCGCCTTGGTCGCCGCCGCCGCGGCGCCCAGCGCGGTGTCATAGGTGGTGATGCGCACCTTGTCCGTCTTGGTGTCGAGCAGGGCGAGCGTGGTGGCGTTGGCGATCGACTGGCCCACACCCGCATTGGCGCCGCTCATCGGCACCAGCAGCGCGACGCGATGGCGCGCGGCGTCGGTGGGCAGGCCCTGCACCACTTCCGGCGTGGTCGGCCGGGTCGGCGCCGTGGGCGTGGTGGGCGCGGGGGCCTTGGGAACGATCGACTGACAGGCGGCCAGGAACAGCGCCGCCCCCATGAAGGCGATGCGCGCGCCGCGCTGCATCGAAGCGAAGATGTTCGCTTGCCGGGGGGCATCCGTCTCTGTCATCTGGCGTCCTTATGGAAACTGAACTTTCTGGGCTGGAGCCCGGGCTTTACATCGTCGCAGGGCCGATCGGCAACCTTGGAGACCTGACCCCGCGCGCGGCCGAGATATTGCGCCGCGCGGACGTGATCGCGGTCGAGGATACGCGCGTCAGCGCCCGGCTGCTGCGCCATGCCGGGTCCGACCGGCCGATGCTGCCTTATCATGACCACAGCGCCGATCATGTGCGCCAGCGGCTCATTGATCGCATGGCCAGCGAATCGGTGGCGCTGCTGTCGGATGCGGGCACGCCACTTATTTCCGATCCGGGCTACAAGCTGGTGCGCGACGCGCGGGCGGCGGGGCGCAAGATCACGACCTTGCCCGGCCCCAGCGCGGCGGTCGCGGCGCTGACGCTGTCGGGCCTGCCGACCGACCGGTTTCTCTTCATGGGCTTCCTGCCGTCGAAGGCGAAGGCGCGGGGCGACGCGCTGGACGAAGTGGCGGCGCTGCGCGCGACTTTGGTCTTCTATGAAAGCGGGCCGCGCCTGGCCGACAGCCTCTCGGCCATGGCCGCGCATCTGGGCGATCGCGACGCTGCTGTCAGCCGCGAGATCAGCAAGGCGTTCGAGGAAACGGCGACGGGGCCGCTGACCGCCTTGTCCGCGCGCTACGCCGATGCGCCGCCCAAGGGGGAGATCGTCGTCATCGTCGGCCCGCCCGGCGAAGCGCCGCCGCCCAGCGCCGAGGATGCCGACGCCGCCTTGCTGGAAGCGATGGCGCGCCTGCCGGTATCGAAGGCAGCGGGCGAGGTCGCCAGGAAACTCGGGCTCGACCGCCGCACCCTCTATGACCGAGCCATGGAGCTGAAGGGATGAGCCGCAGCCAGGCGGAACGGCGCGGGCGGCAGGCCGAACGCATCGCCGCCTGGTGGCTGCGGCTCAAGGGCTGGCAGATTGTCGGCCGCCGAATGCGCACGCGCGCGGGCGAAGTCGACCTGGTCGCGCGTCGCGGCGCCATGCTCGTTTTCGTCGAGGTAAAGGCGCGGGCGAGCGCGGCGGAGCTGGACCTGGCGATCGACGAGCGGCGCCTGGCGCGCGTGGCGGCCGCCGCCGAAATCCTGTGGCATGACCTGGCGAAACCGGGCGACGACATGCGATTAGACGTCATCCTCCTTGCGCCCGGCCGCCCGCCTCGCCATCTGGCCAATGTCTGGCATGGGGGGTGACGGCGGCCTGCCGCGCCCTCTTCTTGTTCGTGGAAGGTGTTTGGAATGACGCAATTCAACCCCCTGACCGTCGCGGTGCAGATGGACCCGATGGAAGGGATCAATATCGCCGGCGATTCGACCTTCCACATCATGCTCGCGGGGCAGGCGCGCGGGCATAAGCTCTATCATTATCTCGCCCCCGACCTCAGCTATCGCGACGGCCGCGTGCTGGCGCAGGCGCGGCCGGTGAAGGTGCAGAAGGTCGCCGGCGATCATTTCGCCTTCGGCGCGCCCGAACTGCTGGATCTTGGCCGCGACGTCGATGTCGTGCTGATGCGGCAGGACCCGCCTTTCGACCTCAGCTATATCACCGCTACTCACCTGCTCGAACGGGTCCAGTCCGAAACGCTGGTGGTCAATGATCCCGCATCCGTCCGCAACGCGCCCGAAAAGCTGTTCGTGCTCGACTATGCGCGCTTCATGCCGCCGACCATGATCACGCGCGACCTGGCGCAGGTGAAGAGCTTCCTCGCCGAACATGGCGAGATCGTGGTGAAGCCGCTCTATGGTAATGGCGGGGTGGCGGTGTTCCACGTCGGCGCGAACGGGGCGAACCTGTCCTCGCTGGTCGAGCTGTTCAAGGAAAAATGGGTCGAACCCTTCATGGTTCAGGCTTTCATCCCGGGCGTGGCCGAAGGGGACAAGCGCATCGTGCTGATCGACGGCGAAGTCATGGGCGCGGTCAACCGGATACCGGGCAAGGGAGAGATCCGGTCCAATCTGGCCGTGGGCGGATCGGCCGCCAGGACAGAGCTTACCGACAAGGAGCGGGAAATCTGCGCGGCCTTGGGGCCGGAGCTCAAGGCGCGCGGTCTGCTCTTCGTCGGCATCGACGTCATCGGGGGCGAATGGCTGACGGAAATCAACGTCACCTCGCCTACCGGGATCGTGTCGATCGAGGCCTTTGACGGCACCGACACCGGCGGCATGATCTGGGACGCGATCGACGCGCGGCTGGCGGCGCGGGCCGCGGACTGAACGGACCGGCGGTTGGCGCGTTGAGCCACCGTGATGCTTTTCCTGACTATGAGCCGCTGACATGACCGACTGGGTGCTCCGCCTGATCGACGCGGGCGGCTATTGGGGCATTGCGCTCCTGATGGTGCTGGAAAATGTCTTTCCGCCCATTCCGTCCGAACTCATCATGGGCATTGGCGGCATCCGCGTCGGGCAGGGGCGGATGGAAATGGGCTGGCTGCTGATGGCCGGCACCGTCGGCACCACGATCGGCAATTATTTCTGGTATCTGGTCGGGCATATGCTGGGCTTTCAGCGATTGAAGCCGCTGGTCGATCGCTATGGGCGCTGGGCGACGTTGGAGTGGCGCGACGTCGAGGCGCTGGACCATCTGTTCGGGAAATATGGCCAGATCGTCGTCTTCGTCTTCCGCTTCCTGCCCGCCTTTCGCACGATGATCTCGCTGCCCGCCGGCCTGTTCCGCATGGGGCACCTGCGCTTCCTGCTGTGGACGGCGGGCGGCGCGCTGATCTGGAACATCATCCTTGCCTATGCCGGCTATGTGCTGGGGCGCAATTTCCAGGACATCGACCGCTATCTGGGGCCTGCCGCGACGATCTGCGTCGTGGGCGCGGTCATCCTCTATCTCTGGCGGCTGGCGACGTGGCGGCCGCGCGGGTGAGGCGCGTCAGAAGGGGATCTTGATGCCCACCATCACCCGCTGCGATGTGGTGCCGTTGCCGAAGCTCTGACTGCTGACCTGCAGGTCCGCCTTGGCGTTACCTATGGCGATTTCCGCGCGGCCGAGCGGCGGTTCTCCGGTGATCGCGTCCCGTTCGATCCGCTGGCTCTGCCGGCGGGCGGTGACGACGATCGTGTCGGGCGCGGACGGCTTGACCGATTTCAAGTCAAAGTCCGATGGGATGCCGGTCGCGCCGACGGTCTGCAGGGCAAGGATCAGGCGCATCATCGGACCATCTCCGGCAACCAGGCTCCAGCGATGGAGCCGAAGCGCAGGCTGGCCGGCGATTATGGCTGGAGCAAGGCCGATTCAGGCGCGGGGCAGGGCGGCGAGCAGCCGGTCGACATCGTCCAGATCGTTGAAGACCGAAGGCGAGATGCGGAGATGATGATCGTGCAGCGAGACCCGCACCCGCGCCCGCGCCAGCGGCTCGCTCAGCCGCGCCCTGGCGTCGGTCAGCAGCGCGGTCAGCAGCGGCGTGCGCGTGCCCGGCGGCGTGATGATCCGATAGCCCCTGGCGTTCAGCCCGTCGCGCAGCGCGCCGATCAGCGCTTGCGCATGCGCCTGGATCGCGCTCACGCCGATCGCGTCGATATAGTTCAGGCCATGGTCGATCGCGGCCACCACCGCCTGCGCATAGGTGCCCGTGCCGAAATGGCCGAGCGCGCCCGGGCGCCTGCGGTAGCTGGTTGGCGCATCGCCGGGCGGGTCCATGGGATAGACATGGGTTTGCGGCGGCGACAGCGCGATGCCGGGCGGCGCGTCGGGCGCGGCGAACCCATAATAGCCGAAATCACCCTGCGGCAGCGCGTCCAGCACGCCCCGCCGCGCATAGAGGAAGCCGAGCCCGAAATCCCCCATCAGCCATTTATAGGTGGCGCAGGCGGCGAAATCGACGCCGCTGTCATGCAGGTCCACCGGCACCGCGCCCGCCGCATGGATGATGTCGGCATAGACCAGCGCGCCCACTGCATGGGCGAGCGCACACACCGCCTTCAGGTCGTGCTGGAAGCCATTATAGGTGGATACGAGCGACAGGCTGACCAGCTTCGTCCCCGGCACGATCGCGCGCGCCATGTCCTCCAACAGGATGCGCCCGTCGCGCGGCTTCACCCAGGCGACGTCCACGCCCCGCTTGGCGAACTCCTGATACATGGGAAAGGCGGCGTAGAAATGCAGCATGTCGGTGACGATGCGACCGCCGGCATGGGGCAAGCCCAGCGCGCGCAGCACCGCCTGCTCACCCATGGTGGTGGATTGCACCCAGGTCACCTCCTGGGGGTCGGCGTTCACCAGCCGCGCGAATGTGGCGAGCGTGGCGGCGCGATCCACCGGCGGCGGCGCAAGTGGATCGAGCGTGCGCCCGGCGACATAGGCGTCCATCGCCTTGCGAGCGCCCAGGCTGATCGGGTGCGTCGACGCGCTGTCGAGATAGGCGATCGGCGTCGCGGCGAAGCTGGCCCTGTCCGGCAGCACCGGCCCCGCCGCTGCCGCCCGCGCCGCCTGGGTTGCGATCGGGGTCGCGATCGGCGCGGCGATGGCAAGGCCCAGCGCCTGCCGCCGCGACACGCTCATGCCAGGACTTTCAGCAGCGCTGCCTTGAACGCCTGCATCTCCGCCGCGGTGCCGATCGACACGCGCACCCAGTCCTCCATATGCTTGCGCGGCCCGCCGATGAAGATGCGCGCCTTCGCCAGCGCCGCCGTCACATCGGCGCCGGGCCGGCCGACATGGATCATCAGGAAACTCGCCTGGCTGGGCAGGGTGCGCAGGCCCTGCGCCGCGCACCAGGCGATCAGATCGTCGCGCACCGCCTTGTTCTGCGCCTTGCGCGTGGGCACCAGATCCGGGTCGAGCAGGCTCGCCTCGGCCGCGACCACGGCGGGCATGGGCGTGATGTTGACGCCGTAGCGCGCCATCCCGTCCAGCAACTCCTTGCGCCCGGCGATCAGGCCGCAGCGCAGGCCGGCCAGCCCGTAAATCTTGGAAAATGTCCTCGTCACCAGCAGGTCCGCGCCTTGCGGGATCAGGTCCAGGCAGCTGTGCGCGTCGCTGAACTGGATATAGGCCTCGTCCACCAGCAGGATGCTGCCCCTGGGCTTGTGAGCCAGCAGCCATTCGATGTCGCCGCGCGCGGTGGTAAGGCCGGTGGGATTATTGGGATTGCAGAGATAATAGACGCCCGCATCGGGCGCAGCGGCCAGCAGCTTTTTCGGGTCCGCCCGGAAATCGCCGGCCAGCGGCACCGCGACCGACCGGGTGACGCTGTCATTGCCGGGGCCCAGGAACCCTTGGTCGAATGTCGGCTCGAAATAGGCGATCGGCCGTTCGGGCGTGCTGTAGCTCAGCGCCACCGACCGCAATGGCATGAAGGATCCGGGATGGACCTGCACCTGCTCGGGCGACAGGCCGTTCTGCCGGGCGAACAGGCTTTCCAGCTTGCCGGCGAAGGCCATGCCATAGCGCCCCGACAGCGGCGGCAGCGTCGCCAGGGCGGCCAGCGCGGCTGGGCCGGGGCCGACGGGATGCTCGTTGCTGTTGATATAGACCGCATCGGTCAGCGTCGCGACCATGCCGGCCGGATCGTCGGGCAGCGCCACCGCCCGTCCGCGCTGCGCCAGCGCCGGCGCGGCCGAAGCGGCGCCCGCCACCGCGACCGCGCCGCGCATCATCATTCGTCGGGACAGGGTCATGATTCGCCTTTCGCTTGGAAAACAGGAAAAGGGCCGGTCCATCGCTGGACCGGCCCTCCTTGGCGACCTCGTCAGAACTTGAAGTCGAGACGCGCGTAATAATAGCCCCCTGCCGTGCCATAGGGGCCGTGGCCATAATAGGCGCCATAGGCCCCGGACCCGTTCTGGTAGGGGGATATGCCTACCGGGACGCTCACGCCTGTGACCAGATCGGGCACTTCCGGCCGCTTGTTGAACAGGTTGTTCGCGCCGATCGAGAAGGTCATGGCGTCGGTAAAGTCATAGCCGGCTTCCAGATCAGTGATGGCGGCGGCCTTCACCACCCCATCAAAGTAAAGCTGGTCGGCTCCGCCAGCGCCATCCTGGATCAGGTAGCCGCCGTCCGGAATGTTGATGCTGCCATCGGCATTGCGCGGAGTGAAGCCGGGCCGAACCTTCATGCTGGTCTTGCCGTAAAAGGTCTCACGCAGGTTCAGGGTGAACCTGCCGGTCTTGAACAGAGCGGCGGCCACCAGTTTGTAGTCCGGCGTGGAATCCTCGATATTGCTTTCCGACGCTGCGTTGAACAGGGGATAGCCGACCTTGTTGTCCGTGATCTTGGTCTTGTTGTAGTTGCCGGTCAGCGACAGGTTCAACGTGCCGAAATCCAGGGCCACGGGATAGCTCACAGACACATCCACGCCCCAGGTGCGCGTATCGATGCCGTTGGTGAAGCTTTGAACGCCGACTGTTTGCAGCGCCGTGTCCAGCACGATGCCGGCAGCCGCCAAGGCGTCGAAAATCGCGGCCGCGCCAGGCTGGATAACGCCCCCTTGCACCGCATTGCGCGATGCGGTGGCGGCTATGCGATCCTTGATCTTGATCAGATAGGCGTCGGCCGTGATCGCCAGTTTGGGCACAGGGCGAACGACGATGCCTGCCGAAAAATTCTTCGACTTTTCAGGACCAAGCGGGCCAAAGCCCAGAAGCGCTGCGGCTGGAGTGCCGGCCGGCAATTGAGCCACTGCGCTGGTCGGCCCGACGTTGATGGTCGAATATTTCTGCTCGGCCAGCGTAGGAGCGCGAAAGCCCGTGGATGCGGTGCCGCGGATCGCAAATGCGTCGGAGAAATCATAGCGCGTCGTGATCTTGCCGATCAGCGTGTCGCCAAAGTCGGTATAATCTTCATACCGGCCTGCGAGATCGACGCTCCAGCCGTCGACAGGCTCCGCGATCAGGTTGATGTAACCTGCTCTGGAACTGCGCGTGTAGCGCCCGGCATCGGTGGCCTTGTAGCCAGGGAAGGATTGAACACCGGTCTTGTAGGTCGAATAGAAATCGCCCTGCACGATCTCGTACATGTCCTTGCGATACTCGCCGCCGAACGCGAGCGTCAGCGGGCCGGCCATGCCGGTGTCGAACTCCTTTCGGATGTCCGCAGTGACGGTCGTCTGGCTCAGGCGGAAACCACCGTCATAGGCCTTGTCCGGCGTGTTGGGCGTGCCGATACCCTGCAGGGCGGCGGCATAGCTTTCCTGCCACACTTCGCGATGGGCCGATCTCTCGGTCCATATCTCGTTCTTCTGATAGCCGTACGTGCCGCTCAGATCGTAATTCCAGCCGCTCGCGAATTCGCCCCTGGCACCGAAGGTGAAGCTATATTCATCCTCTATCACATGCTGCAGCGGCACCATGCCCCATACGCCGGTGTCGCTATAGCAAATGCTGGGATCATAGGCGGCCGGTGTAACGCTGCCGCCCAGGTTGCCGGTTTCGTAGCAGATGCGCTTGGGATGGCGGTAGCCTTGCTTGGCCCAGCCTTCGCGGCGGGCATAATCGCCGAAGGAATAAATCTCCACTCCGCCGAAATCATAGCCGGCGTTGAAAAAGGCGATGTTCAGTTTCGACTTGGGTTGACCGCCGTTGATGTTGGCCAAGGCGTCGCCAGTCAGGTTGGCCCATTGGGCGGGAGCATTGGGCTGAAGACTGCCGTCGGCTTGCGTTACCTGAACCTGCCCCTTGCCTACCGTCGTATAATCTTGTCGCCGATGAAAGAGCGTCAGGTCGAGATAGCCATCCTCGCCAAGCTTCGTGGCAAAGCGACCGGACGCGGAAAAAAGCTCGCCTTCGCTGTTATAATTCTGGCCGCCGGTGAATTTGAGGCTGCCGCCCTCAGTGTCATCCTTGAGGATGAAGTTGAGGACGCCAGCAATAGCATCGGTTCCGTAAACGGCAGCGGCGCCTTCCTGCAGCACTTCGACCCGTTCGATCGCGTCGGGCGGAATAAGATCGATGCTGGGCGCCGCTGACCCGGAAAATGCCCCCAGCACTTGCAGAATGCCGTTGCCGTGACGGCGCTTGCCGTTCACCAGGACCAGCGTGTGATTGGGACTGAGGCCGCGCAGGCGCGCCGAAAGCGAAAAGCTGGACATGTCCGTGCCCTGCGTCTGCGCCGTGAAACTCGGCACGATCTGGGTCAGCACCTGGTTCATGTTCGGCTGGCCGACATGGCTGATGGCATCTTCGCTCAAGACCTGAACCGGCGCAGCCGCGTCGGCAGCGGTGATGCCCACAGCGCGCGTGCCGGTCACGATGATGGCGGTGCCGTCGTCGGCCTGCGGTTCCTGCGGCGCTTCCTGCGCCATCGCGCAGGCCGACCAGGACGATGCCAGGATAAGTGATAATTTCAATGCGGACAGTCTCGTCATTCATGCCCCCTGTTTTTGCAATGTCGATGACAAGGGGATGAACGAACGATTTCAGCCAAGCCGCTACCGCAGCGCAGCATTATGCAGAAGACTGGATTCTGTGTCTCAAAAGACACAAGCGCCAATGCCGATCTATTGGCATTGCGTGATCATGACGACTGACCGCCTGCAAAAATTATGGGAGCCTCCACTTTTCGGCGGAAGCTATGGCGGTTTTTTCACGCTCGTTCGTCTATCATTGGATCGGCCGCGTCTCAGGACGTCATTGCGGCGTCGATCAGCTTGCGGGCGTCGGCCCCTTCCCAATCCATCGCGCCGATCACGCGCAGCATTTCTTTGCCCTGCGCGTCGTAAAGGACCGTGGTCGGCAGCACGCCCGTCGCATAGGCGAAGCCGAAGCGGTTTTCCGGATCGGCATAGGCTTTGAGATGCGGCAGATCCTGCTTGGCGAAGAAGGGGGCGACGACCTTCGCCCCTTGCATGTCCTGCGAAATGGTCAGCACCCCCAGCCGCTCGGGGCCATAGCGCGCCGCTACCCGGTCGAGCGTCGGCATTTCCGCGACGCAGGGCGCGCACCAGGTTGCCCACAAATTGACCAGCACCGGCGTGCCGGCGAAATCCTGCAGCGTTACGTCGCCGCCATCGGGGTCCTGGAAAACGAAATCGGGCGCCGGCGCGCCCGCCTTGCTGCGGTCGATCCGGTAATTGAACGTCGCATCGTTCCGGGCTCCCGCGTCTGCGCCCGCGGCTCCAGCCGCCTCGCCCGTCGTCGGCGCGGCCTCGCCGCTGACGCGCGCATGATCTTGCTCCTTGGGCGGCGATTGCCTATCGCAGGCCGCCAGAAAGCCAAGCAGGAGCATCATCATTAGCGCGCGGGACGACGATAGCATGGGTTCAGGCTCCAACAGCATGTGGGGCGGCCGGTTCGCCGCCGGCCCGGCGTCTATCATGCGTGAGATAAATGCCTCCATCCCCTTCGACAAGCGGCTGTGGAAACAGGATATTGCCGGGTCCAAGGCGCATGTCGCTATGCTGGCGCGGCAGGGCATCGTCGACCAGGCGGATGCCGATGCGATCAGCGGCGGGCTCGACAAGATCGCCGCCGAATATGAAGCCCATGGCGTGCCGGTGAACCTCGACCTTGAGGATATTCACATGGTGACCGAATCGCGGCTCGCCGAGCTGATCGGCCCTGTGGCGGGCCGCCTGCACACCGCACGCAGCCGCAACGATCAGGTCGCGACCGATTTTCGCCTGTGGGTCCGCGACGCCATCGATGATGTGGAGGCGGGGCTCGCCGGGCTGCAGCGCGCGCTGGTGGCGCGGGCGCAGGATCATGCCGACGCGGTGATGCCGGGCTTCACGCATCTCCAGTCGGCGCAGCCGGTGACGCTCGGCCATCATCTGATGGCCTATTATGAGATGGTCCGCCGCGACCGCAGCCGCTTTGCCGACGCGCGCGCGCGCCTCAACGAATGCCCGCTGGGCGCGGCGGCGCTGGCCGGCACCGGCTTTCCGACCGATCGCCACATGACGGCGGCGGCGCTGGGCTTCGCCAGGCCGACCGACAACAGCCTCGACAGCGTGTCCGATCGCGACTTCGCGCTCGACTATCTGATGGCGGCGACCCAGGCCGCGCTGCATCTTTCGCGCCTGGCCGAGGAATTCATCATCTGGGCCAGCCAGCCCTTCGGCTTCGTCAAGCTGCCCGACGCCTATTCCACCGGCAGCTCGATCATGCCGCAAAAGCGCAATCCCGATGCGGCCGAACTGGTGCGCGGCCATGCCGGCCGGATCATGGGCTGCATGACCGCGCTCTGCGTCACCATGAAGGGCCTGCCGCTCGCTTATTCCAAGGATATGCAGGACGACAAGCCGCCGGTGTTCGAAGCGCATGACCTGCTCGCCCTGTCGATCGCGGCGATGACCGGCATGGTCGAAACCGTGACCTTCCGCACCGACCGGATGCGCGCGCTGGCCGAAAGCGGCTTTGCAACCGCTACGGACCTCGCCGACTGGCTGGTGCGCGAAGGCGGCATCCCTTTCCGCGAGGCGCATCATATCACCGGCCGCGCGGTGGCCGCGGCGGAGCAGGCGGGCGTGCCGCTCGACCAGCTGCCGCTCGACACGCTCCAGGCAATCGACGCGCGCATCGACGATCGCGTCTATGCGGTGCTGACGGTCGACGCCTCGGTCGCCAGCCGCAGCAGCCATGGCGGCACCGCGCCCGACCAGGTGCGCGCCCGCATCGCGCAGGCGAAGGAGGAACTGGGATGAAGATGCTCAGGATGATCGCGGGCCTCGGCATGACGGCGCTGGCGCTCGCCGGCTGCGGCGGCCGCCAGCCGCTCAAGCCGGTCGAGGGCCAGGCGCTGCCGGCCGTGCCGGTGGGCGCGGCGACCGCGCCGACCAGCACCCAGCTGCTCACCCCGTCCATCCAGGCGCGGCCCGAGCGCAACGTCGAACTGCTCACCCAGTCGCGCGAGCGCACCGACGACGAATTTGACCTGCCGCCCGAAGCGCAGCCCAGATAAGATACAGGATACAGCGTTGGATCATTTCACTTATGTCGACGGCGCCATGCAGGTGGAGCAGGTGCCGATGGAGGCCATTGCCCAGGCCGTCGGCACGCCCGTCTATGTCTATTCCACCGCCACGCTGGAACGGCATGTCGGCGTCTTTCGCGATGGCCTGTCGCAGCTGTCCGACCCGCTGATCGCCTTCGCGGTCAAGGCCAATCCCAATGCCGCCGTGCTGGCGACGCTGGCGAAGCTGGGCCTTGGCGCCGATGTCGTGTCGGGCGGCGAACTGCTGCGCGCCGTCGCGGCGGGCATTCCGGCCAGCCGCATCGTCTTTTCCGGCGTCGGCAAGACCGCCGATGAAATGCGCCTGGCGCTGGACCATGGCATCTACCAGTTCAATCTGGAAAGCGAACCGGAAGCCGAGATGCTCTCGCAGGTCGCCGTCGCCATGGGCAAGCGCGCGCCGGTCGCCTACCGCATCAACCCGGATGTCGACGCCGGCACCCATGCCAAGATTTCGACGGGCAAGTCGGAAAACAAGTTCGGCATTCCCTATGATCGCGCGCTGGAAAGCTACGCCGCCGCCCGCGACCTCCCCGGTCTCGACGTGCAGGGCGTCGCCGTCCATATCGGCAGCCAGCTGACCGATCTCGCTCCGTTGGAGTCCGCCTTCGTGAAGGTCGGCGCGCTGATCGACGCACTGCGCGCGATGGGGCATGATATTCGCACCGCCGACCTGGGCGGCGGCCTTGGCGTTCCCTATGATCCTGCCCAGCCCCTGCCGCCCAGTCCTGCCGACTATGGCGCGATGGTATGCCGGGTGACGCAGGACTGGCCCGTCCGCCTGATGTTCGAACCCGGCCGCGTCATCGTCGGCAATGCCGGCGTGCTGCTCTCGCGCGTGGTGCGCGTGAAGCAGGGCGCGCAGGCGCCGTTCGTCATCGTCGACGCGGCGATGAACGACCTGATGCGCCCCAGCCTCTACGACGCCTGGCATGATATTCGCGCGGTGCAGCCAACTGGTGCGCGCGCGACCGCCAATGTCGTGGGCCCGGTGTGCGAAACCGGGGACACTTTCGCCATGCATCGCGACATGGACGTGGTGCAGGCCGGCGATCTCGTCGCCTTCATGACGGCGGGCGCCTATGGCGCGACCATGGCCGGCACTTATAACAGTCGCCCGCTGACGCCCGAAGTGCTGGTTGCCGGCGCTAAATGGGCGGTGGTGCGCGAACGTCCGCCGATCCAGGCGCTGATCGACGGTGACATCATCCCCGACTGGCTGGCCGACTGATGCACAGCCTGCCCGTCTTCCTTCGGCTGACGGGCCGCCCGGTCATCCTGACGGGCGAAGGGGAGGCGGCCGAGGCCAAGCGCCGCCTGCTCGAACGGGCCGGCGCGCGCATCGTCGATGAAACGGATCAGGCGGCCCGCCTCGCCATCGTCGCGGACGGCGATGTCGCCACCGCCGATCGGCTGCGCGCGCGCGGCATCCTGGTCAATGCGACCGACAATCCCGACCAGTGCGACTTCACCCTGCCCGCGATCGTCGATCGCGATCCCGTGCTGATCGCCATCGGCACCGGCGGCGCATCGGCGGGCCTGGCCAAGGCGCTGCGCCAGCGGCTGGAGACGCTGCTGCCCGCGCGGCTGGGGGCGCTGGCGCAGGCTTTGTTCGACGCGCGCTCCGCGATCCGCGTGCGCTGGCCCGATGCCAATGGACGGCGGCGCGCGATCGACGCGGGGCTGGCGCCGGGCGGCCCCCTTGATCCTCTGTGTGGGGATGGCGTGGATGCGCTGCCGGCCTGGCTGGCGACGCAGGAGGACGCGGCGCCGTCCCGGCTCGAAACGATCCTGCTCCACTCGGCCGATCCCGACGATCTCACATTGCGCGCGGCGCGGCTGCTGGGGGAGGCGGATCGCCTGTATCACAAGCCCGACGTGCCGGCGGCGATCCTCGATCGCGCGCGCGCCGACGCTGTCCGCATCGCCGTCGACACGCCGCCGGTTCTGACAGGGGAAGGCTTGTCGCTCTGGCTGACGCTGGCCGGCTGAAGGCTCAGCAGTCGCGCGAACTCAGCCGCGCCACTTCCGCCTGCAACGCTTCGACCGACGCCATCAACCGCGCGCGATCCGCTTCCACCGCGCGCAGCGTGTCGCGGGCTTCGCCCAGTTCCAGCGCGCGCCGGGCGATGCGCGCGTCCAGTTCGGCATTATTCCGCGCGAGCATGCCGATCCGCTCGGCCCGCGCGTGCAGCCGCCGCAACCGCGCATCCAATATGTCGACGTCGAAGGGCTTGACGATATGATCGTCCGCGCCCGCATCCAGCGCCGCGATCATCGCCGGCGCATCGTCCTGGCCGCCGATCATCACGATGCAGCCTGGGCTCGCGCGGTTCGCCGCGCGGATCTGCTCCATCGTCGCGATGGCGGGCAGCAGCGTCAGGTCCATGTCGATCAGGATGATGTCGGCGGGCCTCGTCAGCAGCGCCTTCTGCGCGACAAAGCCGTCCTCGGCGACCGCCACGTCATAATGGCGATGCGACAGGCGGCGCGCCATGACCGCGCGCGCGGTGGGATTTTCGTCCACCAGCAACAGGCGCAGCCGGCGCCGACCCGGAGGGCCAGGGGAATAGTTCGGGCGGACCTGCGCCTTGCGCCTGAAAAACTGCATCGGAACGCTCCTGCCTTAGGCCGGGGACCTTAAGGCCCGGCGCCCAACAAATGGTTAATGGATCGATCCACTATTAATTTCATTTAATTGGCCCGGCCTTGCCGCGCCCCATAGCCTGTCCATGCATGACAGTAGCTAAGGAGACGCTGGATGCCGCACTCTGTTCCCCAATTGGCTATCGAGGACATTGCCGACCTGCCGGACGCCGTCAGCCTGTTCGGCCTGGCCGATGGCGATGCGCTGGACATCAGCCTGATGGACGTGGTGATCGCGATCATAGATCAGCCATGACCCTGGCCGCGCTTGCCGCCGCCGTCGATGCGGCGGCCGACGCGCCGCTCGATGGCGCGCTGGACCAGATCCGGCCATTCCTTGCCGACATCGGCTGGTTCCAGGCCTGGATGACGCAGCAGACCCGTTGCATGCAGGCCGATCCGCTGCATCTGCCGCCTGTCCGCGCCAGCCGCAACGGCGCGGTCCGCCATCTCGTCTTTGCCCGCACCGAGCGTATCTGGGTGACTGCGACGATCATCAGTCCGCCCGCCCGCATCGCCGAGCGCCTCCATTTTTCCGGTCGTCATGCCCTCTGCCGCCCGCTCAACCGCGCGGTTGAAGGAGAGGTGTTCGGGATCGAGGGCGATCGTGCCGTCCGCCGCGGGCCGATCCATGCGCCCGTCGGTTCGGTGTTCGAACTGGACGAACGGCGCGAAGCGCTGCGACTGACGCCGGGCACAGGCCCGCTGATGATGCTGCGCGCGCAGGTCGCGCCGCCCGGCCCGGTCCTCTCGCGCCTGATCGACGTCGCCAGCGGACAGGTGCGCGCGCTCGCGCAGGCCGATGAAGGCCATGCCCGCACGCTGATGCTGTTGTCGCTGCTGCGCCTGCAAGGGCGCGGCGACGCCGCCGCCTGCTTCGATGCTGCGCTGGATGCGCCGCTGCCGGCGCAGCGCTGGGCGGTGATGCGCGAATATCTGGCGCTTGATGCGGCCGCGGCGCTGGCGCCGCTCGCCGACATGGCGCGCGCCGATCCGGATGCGCAGGTCCGCGCGCTCGCCCGTCAGACGATGGCGCGGCTGGAGCCAGAGCCTTGCCCCGCCTGATCACGCCGCCCGCCGATGAGGAGGCGCGTGCGATCGATCTCGATGCGCTGGTCGACTGGTGCGAAAGCCCCGCTTTCGATCCCTCGTGCGAAGACGGGCTTGCCGCGGCCGCGCCGATGCTGCGTGCGCTCGCCCGCAACCGCCACTTCCTTGCCGATGCCGCCGTGGCGGAGCTCAAGACGCGTTGCGCGGACCAGCGGCGCTTCAACCCCTATTCGGCGCAGGTCATGCTCTTGCGTCCGCCCGGCGGCAAATATGTGCTGCGCGCCGCATTCTGGCCCGCCGTCACCGACCATGTCGTGCGCGCCAGCGGCACCGCGCCCTTCCTCTATCATGTGCCGCACGATCATGGCTTCGACTTTCTGACGATCGGCTATCTGGGGCCGGGCTATGGCTCGGACTATCATGTCTATGATCCCGCCGGGGTCGCGGGCGCCGACGGGGAGCAGGTGCCTCTCCGCTTCACCGGTCGCAGCTGGCTCAGCGAAGGGCGCATGCTGCTCTACCGCGCCAATCGCGACATTCATGCCCAATTGCCGCCTGAACGCCTGTCTGTGTCGCTCAACATCCTTGCCAGTCCGGCGGGGCAGGGGTGGCGTCGCCAATATCGATTCGACACCGACCGCGGCGCGATCGCGCAGGGCATGACCATCGCCAGCGCGCAGATGCTGCTGGAACTGGCGGTCGGATGCGGCGATGGCGACGCGCTGGACCTGGCGGACCAGTTTGCCCGCCATCACCCGCACGATGCCATGCGCCTGACCGCCTGGTCGGCGATCGGCGACAGTCTGGCGGGCGACGCGCGGCTGACGCATTGGGATGCCGGCGCGTCGAGCGATCATGGCCTGATCCGCGCGGCCAGCCGCAGGGCGCTGGCAAGCCTCCATTATGGATAGGAAACGGGTTGTTTTCGCCCTGTCGGGGCGGTCGGATCGCAGGGGCCGATAAAGAACAGGGCGACGGTGGGCGGACGGGTCGAATGCCATGGCTTGGGGAGCGATTTCGTGCCGGTGGCGCGGGCGCTGAGCGCGCGCGGCTTCGATCTGGCGATCCGCGCCGCGCCCGGCCAGCCCCATGTCCGCGCCGGCGACGCGATGATCCTGTGGCAGGGCACGGATGATCCGCTCGCCCGTGCCCGCGCGTTGGAAGGCGGCGTGCAGGAAGTGGTCGGCCCCTGGATGCATGAGGCCGAAGCGGCGGCGCGCATCATTCGCCTGGCGCAGGAGCAGCAGCCGCGGCTGGTGCTGGGCGACCTCGTCATCCACCTGCTCGACCGGCGCGTGGAGCGCGCCGGCCGGCCCGTGCCTCTCCTGGCGCGCGAATATGCGCTCCTGCTCCATCTTGCCCGCCATGCCGGGCAGCCGCTCAGCCGCGCCGACCTGCTGCGCGCGGTGTGGCGGCTCGATTTCGATCCCGGCACCAACAGCGTGGAAGTGCATATGTCACGGCTGCGCGCCAAGCTGGATCGCGGTTGCGCCCGCCCGCTGCTGCGCACGGTGAAAGGGCGCGGCTATATGCTCGACGTGGGCGTGGGTGTGGGCGCGGACCGGGGTTCGGGCGCATAGGCGCGCAGGAACAGGTCGACGGCGAAGGCCGCGTCCCGCTCGATATTCTCGGGGCCAAAGCTGCTGATCTGCCCCATCAGCAGCTGCTGATGCGTGCCCGCCATGCACAGCGACATCAGCGCCCGCGCCGCGTCCAGTGGATCGGCGGTCCGCAATTGCCCGCGCTGCATCGCCCGTTCCAGGAAAGCGGCCAGCAGCGCGCGCGTATTGCGCGGCGCCAGTTCGAAAAAAATCCGGCTGAGTTCGGGAAAGCGACCGCTTTCCGCTATCACCACCCGGTGCACGGCGATCGCTTCGGCCGACGTGATCTTGCCGATAAGGCTCGCGCAGGCGCGCAACAGCACCGCGTCCAGGTCGCCTTCCGCATCGAGAATCTGCGACAGCCGCGCGCGATAGGCCCGCGCCACGCGATCCAGCACCGCGGCGAACAGCGCTTCCTTGGACGGGAAATGGTTCCACAACGTCCCCTTGGATCCGCCCAGAGTGGCGGCGATCCCCGACATCGTCGTCCCGGCGTAGCCATGGTCCAGGAAATAGCGCTGCGCCACCTGCAGGATCATTTCCTGCCGGTCGCGCTTTCGCGCTTCCCTGCGGCTGCAGGACAGGGATATTTCGCTTTCCGTCATAAAACCGTACCATAGAGTACGCTATTCCTGTTGACAAGCACATGCGAGCGGCGCAAGGGCGCTTTTCATACTGGATGGTACGGTTTGTTATGGCGGTGAGTCGCATGGCTTTTTCCTCCCGCGCGATGCTGGCGACGACGGTGGCGATGCTGCTGTCGGGCTGCGCCGCGGTTCCCGATCTGGGTCCTGAACCCGCGATTCGCTCGGCGCAGAGCGTCGAAGCGCAGCAGAGCCTGAGCGCGCCGCAGGCCGCCTGGCCGGCGGATGACTGGTGGACCGCCTATGGCGATCCGCAACTCACCGCGCTGATCGAGGAGGGGCTGCGAAACGCCCCCGACATGGCGATCGCCGCCGCCCGCTTCCGCCAGGCCCAGGCGATGGCGCAGCAGGCCGGCGCCGCGACGCTCCCGTCGGCTGATCTGGACGCAAGCGCCAACGCCACCAAGCAGAGCTACAATATGGGCCTGCCCAAGGAATTCGTGCCGCAGGGTTGGCTCGGCACCGGGCGCGTGGCGCTCGACCTCAATTTCGATCTCGACCTCTGGGGCAAGAACAAGGCGGCGCTCGCGGCGGCCACGTCGGATGCGCGCGCGGCGGAGATCGACGCGCGCCAGGCGCGGCTCGCGCTCACCACCGGCATCGCCGACGCCTATGCCGATCTGGCCCGCCTCTATGACGAAGCGGAGGTGCAGCAGCGCACGCTCGACATTCGCCTCGCCAGCCAGAAGCTCGCCGCCGATCGGCGCGCCAACGGCCTGGAAACCCGCGGCAGCGTGCGCCAGGCCGACGCCACCGTATCCTCGGCCAAGGCGCAGCTCGCCGGCGCGAAGCTCGCCATCGCCCTGCGTCAGCATCAGATCGCGGCGCTGATCGGCGCCGGGCCCGATCGCGGCCTGTCGATCACCCGGCCCGGCGAAGGGCAGTTGTCGCCGCTCGGCCTGCCCGCGGACGTCACGACCAATCTGGTCGCGCGCCGGCCGGACATCGCCGCGGCGCTCGCCCGCACCGAAGCGGCGGCGAAGCGGATCAAGGTGGCCCGCGCCGACTTCTTCCCTGCGGTGCGCCTCAGCGCGCTGATCGGCGTCCAGTCGCTCGGCTACAACACCGTCTTCACCGGCACCGGCGCATCGGGTGGCCCGTCGCCCTTCATCGATACCCTGTTCAAGAAGGATTCGATCTTCGGCAATGCCGGCCCGGCGATCAGCCTGCCGATCTTCCATGGCGGCGCGCTGCGCGGGCAATATCGCAACGCCCGCGCCGTCTATGACCAGGCGGTCGCCAATTACGACAAGACCGTTCTGACCGCCTATCAGGAAGTGGCCGACGCGGTCACCAGCCGCCGCGCGCTGGAACAGCGCCTTGCCGACGCGCGCGCCGCCTTCGCCGCTTCGCGCGATGCCTATGACGTCGCGCAGAAACGTTACAAGGGCGGGCTGTCCCCCTATATCGACGTGCTGAACGTCGAGGATCAGCTGCTCGCCGCCCAGCGCGCGGTTTCCGATCTGGAAGCCAGCGCCTTCTCGCTCGACATTGCCCTCATCCGTGCGCTGGGCGGCGGTTTCACCGCCAGCGCCGCATTGCCCAAGGACGACATCGATGGCTGACGCCGAACCCGAAAACACCGCCCGGACCAGCGATCCGACCGCGCAGGCGAACGATGCGCCGCAGGAACAGCGCAACGGCGCTCGCCGCAAATGGCTGATCCGGCTCGGCCTGCTCGTGCTGGTCGTCGCCTTGCTGTGGGGCGCCTGGTATCTGCTGTTCGGCCGCAACCATATCAGCACCGACAATGCCTATGTGAACGCGGAAATGGCGCAGGTGACGCCGCTCGTCGGCGCGCAGGCGATCGAGGTGCTGGTCAGCGACACGCAGGCGGTCAAGAAGGGCGACATCCTCGTCAAGCTCGATCCCACCAACATGGAAATCGCCGTGGCGCAGGCGCAGGCCGACCTGGCCGAGGCGCGCCGCCGCTTCCGTCAGACCGCCGCGACCAGCGAATCGCTCGCCGCCCAGGTGGAGGCGCGGGGCGCCGACATCGTGCAGGCGCGCGCGCAGCTCGCCACCGCCCAGGCGGACCTCGAAAAGGCGCGCATCGACCTGCAGCGCCGCGAAGCGCTGGTCGATGACGGCGCCGTGTCGGGCGATGAAGTCACCGCCGCGCGCAAGACCTTCGCCAGCGCCCAGGCGGCGCTGCGCCTGGCCCAGGCCGGCGTCAAGACCGCCGAAGCGACGCGCGGCGCCGCCACCGGCCAGCTGGAGGCGAACCAGGCGCTGGTGCGCGGGTCGACCGAAGATACCGATCCCGCCGTCATGGCCGCCAAGGCCCGGCTCGATTCCGCCAGGCTCGACCTGCAACGCACGGTCATCCGCGCGCCCATCGACGGCGTGATCACCAAGCGGCAGGTGCAGGTCGGCCAGCGCGTGGCGCAGGGCAGCCCGATCATGACCATCGTCCCGCTCTCGCAGGTCTATGTCGACGCCAATTTCAAGGAGCGGCAGCTGCGCGACGTGCGCATCGGCATGCCCGCCAAAGTGACATCCGACCTTTATGGCGGCGACGTCGTCTATCATGGCAAGGTTGTCGGCTTCTCGGGCGGCACCGGATCGTCCATGTCGCTGATCCCGGCGCAGAACGCGACCGGCAACTGGATCAAGGTGGTGCAGCGCCTGCCGCTGCGGATCGAACTGGATCCCAGGGAACTGGCCGCGCACCCGCTGCGCGTCGGCCTCTCGATGGAAGTCGAGATCGACCTGGCGGCGGACTGAGCAGGGGAGCGCGCGGCATGGCGGGCGAAGACGACATCTTCTCGCGGCTCTCGCCGCGCACCCGAACGCTGGCCGGGCTGGTGCTGGCGCTCAGCAATCTGATGGTCGTGCTCGACCTGACGATCGCCAATGTCTCCGTGCCGCACATCGCCGGCAATCTCGGCATCTCGCCCGATCAGGGGACGTGGATCATCACCTCCTATGCGGTGGCGGAAGCGATCTGCGTGCCGCTGACCGGCTGGCTCGCCCAACGGTTCGGCGTGGTGCGCGTCTTTACGCTCGCCATGGCCGGCTTCGGCCTCTTCTCGGTGCTGTGCGGCCTTTCGACGACGCTCGGCATGCTGGTTGCCTGCCGCATCGGCCAGGGCATTTGCGGCGGGCCGATCATGCCCATGTCGCAGACGCTCTTGATGCGCATCTTCCCGCCCGAAGCGCGCGGTCGCGCCATGGGCATGTGGGCAATGACCACATTGATGGGTCCGGCGCTCGGGCCGATCGTGGGCGGCTATATCAGCGACAATTGGAGCTGGCACTGGATCTTCTTCATCAACCTGCCGATCGCGGTGCTGTGCGTGTTCGCCGCGCAGGCGCTGCTGCGGCCGGTGGAAACCGAAACCGCCAAGGTGCGCATCGACAAGATCGGCCTGGCGCTGCTGGTCTTCTGGATCGGCTGTCTTCAGATCATGCTGGACATCGGCCGCGACCATGACTGGTTCGCCGATCCCACCATCGTCGCGCTGGCGATCATGGCCGCGATCGGCTTCTGCGTCTTCATCATCTGGGAATTGACGGAGGAACATCCCGTCGTCGACCTGCGCGTGTTCCGCCATGTGGGCTTCAGCTCGGCGCTCTTCACCCTGTCGCTCTGCTTCGGCTCCTATTTCGCCAGCATCGTCGTCATTCCCCAATGGCTGCAAATGTCGATGGGCTATACCGCGACCTGGGCGGGCATTGTCACCGCGCTCACCGCCATGGCGGCGCTCTTCACCGCGCCCGTCGCCGCGCGCATGATGGAAAAGGTCGATCCGCGCCTGCTCATTTCCTGCGCGGTCGCCTGGATCGGCATCATGTCGCTCTGGCGCGCCCACTGGACCAGCGGCATCGACTTTTACGGCATGGCCTTGCCGCAATTCATCCAGGGGTTCGCGCTGCCCTTCTTCTTCATCCCGCTGACGACGCTCAGCCTGGGCTCGGTCCTGCCCAGCGAAACCGCGTCGGCGGCGGGCCTGCAGAATTTCGTGCGCACCATGGCGACCGCCATCGCGACATCGCTGGTGCTGACCGAATGGGGCGATTCCCAGCGCGTGTCGCGCGCGGAAATGGCGCGCGTGCTTCAGCCCGAACAGACCCAGTCGCTGCTGTCGTCGATGGGCCTGTCGCCCGACCAGATCAGGCAGATGATCGTCAATATCGTGGAGCAGGAAGCGACCGTGATCGCGATCGACCATGTCTTCTTCATCTCGGCAATCATCCTCTTCATCGCCGCCGCCATCGTCTGGCTCGCGCCCAAGCCCGTGGGCAAGGTCGATACCTCCGCCGCGCATTGACACGGCGGCGGGTCAGTCGCGCCAGCGCCGCCACAGCGTCCCGTCCTTCAGCACCGCGCGCGCCGCATTATGGCCCGGCGCGCCGGTGACGCCGCCGCCCGGATGCGTCCCCGCCCCGCACATATAAAGGCCGCGCACCGGCCCGCGATAGCCGCCATGGCCCAGCACCGGCCGCGCCGCCCACATCTGGTCCAGCGTCAGCTTGCCGTGCATGATGTCGCCGTCGACCAGCCCGAATTTGCGCTCCAAGTCGAGCGGCGAGTGGATCTGCCGCGCGATCACGCTGCGGGCAAAGCCCGGCGCATAGGCGTCGACCGTGGCGATGACATGGTCGGCCGCCGCCTCCCGCGCATCGTCCCAGCTGCGCCCGTCAGGCAATTGCGGCGCGAATTGCTGGCAGAAGAGGCTGGCGACGTGGCGCCCCGCCGGGGCCAGGCTCTCGTCCACCGTGGACGGGATCAGCATCTCGACGATCGGCTGTCGCGACCAGCCCTCGCGCTTCGCGTCCATGAAGGCGCGGTCCATATAATCCAGGCTCGGCGCGATGATGATGCCCGACTGGTGATGCGCGCCCGCGCCGGGCAGGCAGGTGAAATCGGGCAGGTCCGACAGCGCCACATTCATCCGGAACGTGCCCGACCCGGTGCGAAAGCCTTTGATGCGCTTCACGAAATCGCTTGGCAGGTCGGCCGGGTCCATCATCCGCTCGTACAGCAGCTTGGGCCCGACATTGGCGATCACCGTGCGGCCGATCACCTCTTCCCCGCTCTCCAGCCGCACGCCGACCGCCCGGTCGCCATCCACCAGCACGCGCTCGACCGCGGCCTCCAGGCTGATCTCCACGCCCATCGCGCCGACCACGCGCGCCATTGCCTGCGTGATCGCGCCCATGCCGCCTACCACATGGCCCCAGGCGCCCTTCTTCCCGTTCACTTGGCCGAACACATGGTGCAGCAGCACATAGGCGCTGCCGGGCGTATCGGGTGACGCATAATTGCCCACCACCGCGTCGAAACCGAACACGGCCTTGACCGGATCGCTTTCGAACCAGCCGTCCAGAAAGTCGCGCGCCGACTTGGTGAACAGGTCCAGCGCGTCGCGCTGCTGCTCGATCGTCAGCCCGGCGATCCGCCGGCCCTGGCGCAACGCGGCGAAGATCATGTCCATGCCGTCGCCGACATTGGGCGGGCCTTGCAGCACCAGGTCGCGCGCTATGTCCGCCACTTGCTCCAGCGCGTCATAATAAGCGGGCAGGGCAGCGGCGTCGCTGCGGCTGAACTTGGCGAACTGCGCCTGGCTCTGCGCCATGCCGCCGCCCAGCGTCAGATATTGGCCATCGGGCAGCGGCAGGAAATTGCTGACCGGGCGCTCGATCACGCGATAGCCTTGCTCCACCAGTCGCATGTCGCGAATGACCTTGGGATGGAGCAGGCTGACCGTGTAGCTGGCGGTGGAATTGCGGAAGCCGGGATGGAATTGCTCGGTAACGGCCGCGCCGCCGACGACGGCCCGCCGCTCCAGGATGCGCACCTTGTACCCCGCACGCGCCAGATAAAAGGCGCAGACCAGCCCATTATGCCCGCCGCCGATGATGACGGCGTCATAGCGCTCGCCCATGCTCCTTGCCCCTCTCCCCACATAAACTTTACGACCGTATAATTAGCAGCCTATGCAAAGTCGATTCATGTGTCGCTTTCGCTGTCTGCATGGATCAGGCGGTGCGGTCCGGCTCCTCGCCCCAATCGGCCAGGATGCTGGCCCGGCTCGCCATCTTTTCCCAGGGAAAGACGAACCAGTCCTTGGTCACCGCGCGGTCGATCGTCTCGGCGCTATAGTCGACCCGCGCGCCTGACCGGACATTGTCGATCAGCACGGCGACCCGTAGCACCGCCGCATCCGCATCGCCCAGCGCGCCGCGCAGGCGCAGGATCGTGCGGCCGCTGTCATTGATGTCGTCCACCACCAGCAGCCGCTCGCCCGCCTCGGTCCGCTGGCGAAGCGCATCCAGCAGCGTGTCGGCAAAGGCCGGCAGCTGCGCCGACAGGTCGACCGACAGCATCGGCCGCCCCAGCGCATGGCTCAGCCATGTCGCCGGCGCCAGTCCGCCGCGGCCCACGCCCACGATCCAGTCGGGCCGCCAGCGCGACGCGACCACCGCATCGGCCAGCGCCTCGATCTGCGCCAGATAGCGCTCCATCGCGATGTCGGTCAGGATCGGCTCGGGCATGGGTGCTACTCCGCCGGCGCCAGCGACGCCTCCTCCAGCGGGCGCGCGCCATAGCGCCGCGCCAGCCAGGCGCAGGCCATCAGCTGGATCTGGTGGAAGATCATGACCGGCAGCAGGATCGGCCCCACCGCCGCCGCTGGAAACAGCACGCCCGCGATCGGCACGCCCGACGCCAGGCTCTTCTTCGACCCGCAAAATTGCAGCACGATCGCATCCTCGCGCGACAGGCCGATCAGCCGCCCCAGACCATAGGTGCACAGCAGGATCGCGCTCAGCATCGCCACCGACAGCGCCACCAGCGCCAGCAGCTCGCCCTGCGACACCTTGCGCCACAGTCCCTCGACCACCGCTGCGGAAAAGGCGGCATAGACGACCAGCAGGATCGACCCTCGGTCCACTCGCCCGATCATCGCCCGATGCCGCTCGATGAAGGCGCCGATCCACGGCCGCAGCATATGTCCCACGGCAAAGGGCAGCAGCAGCTGCGCCACGATCGCCTCGACCGCCGACAGCGAAACCAGGCTTCCGCCGCCGCTCCGCTGCATCAGCAGCGCGACCAGCAGCGGCGTGAGGACGATGCCCAGCAGGTTGGAAAAGGATGCGCTGACGACGGCGGCGGCCACATTGCCGCGCGCGATCGCGGTGAAGGCGATGGAGGATTGTACGGTCGACGGCAGCAGCGTCAGGAACAACAGCCCCGCGCGCATGGCGTCGGGCACCGGACCGAATCGGCTGAGCAGCCAGCCCATGGCAGGGAACAGCAGGAAGGTCGTCGCCAGCGTCGCGCCATGCAATCGCCAGGCCCGCGCCCCGTCCCAGATCGCCTTGCGCGACAATTTCGCCCCATGCAGGAAAAAAAGCAGCACGATGCCCGCATCCGCCACGCCCTCGGCGATGCGCGCGCCTTGCCCTCGCGCCGGCAGCAGGGACGCTAGGGCGACGGTGGCGATCAGCAGCAGCAGAAACGGGTCGAGCGCTTGGCGCAATCGGTTCATCAGCTCATCCGGCGGTCAATGATCGGAAGACAGGGGATAGACGCGGCCGCCGGACTGCGCCAACAATTTCCCCTTGCACCGCAACAAGGGAGAGGCCGGGCGTGAGCGAGCATATCGCGATCATCGAAGATCAGGGCGTGATGGAAATCCAGATCGACCGCCCGGACAAGAAAAACGCGCTGACCGCGGCCATGTACCGCGCCATGGTCGCCGCATTGGCCGATGCGTCGGCGCGGCCGGAGATCGGCGTGGTGCTGATTGCCGGACGCGGCGATGCTTTCTGCGCCGGCAACGACATTGCCGACTTCATGGCCGGACCCGAAGGGGGCGCAGCCGCCTTCGGCTTCGTCCAGGCGATCGCCGCCTTCGACAAACCGCTGGTCGCGGCGGTGCAGGGGCTTGCCGTGGGTGTCGGCACCACGATGCTGCTCCATTGCGACCTTGTCTATGCCGCCCCCGACGCGCGCTTCGTCATGCCCTTCGTCAATCTGGGGCTCGTGCCCGAAGCGGGCTCCAGCCTGCTCGCGCCCGCCATCCTGGGCCATGCCAAGGCGGCGGCGATGCTGTTGCTGGGCGAACCGCTCGATGCGCAGGGCGCGGACAGCGCCGGCCTGGTGACCGGCGTGGTCGCGGCCGACCTTCTGCTCGACCATGCCCGCGCGCGCGCGGCCGCCCTCATGGCGAAACCACCCCAGGCGCTCGCTGCGACGCGCCGGCTGATGAAGGGCGATCCCGCGCTGCTCGCGCGCCGGATGGAGGAGGAGGCGCGGCTGTTCCGCCAGGCCATGGCCTCGCCCGAAGCACGCGAAGCCTTCACCGCCTTCTTCGAAAAGCGCGCGCCGGTCTTTCCGCGCGGCTGAGCGATCAGCCTGCGGGCGGCGGCGTCCTGCGCCGGCGGCCGAAGTCCAGTTCGCTGACGATCACCGCCGCCACCACCAGCAGCCCGCCCAGCAAAGCGGCGGGCGGCAGCCTTTCGCCCGCGATGCGGCCGAACACGCCCGCCCATACCGGCTCGCCGGCATAGATCAGCGTCGCGCGCGTCGGCGATACGGTGCGCTGCGCCCAGTTCATCACGAACTGGATCAGCGCCGTCATTGCGCCCAGGCCGCAGGCCGACAGCAGCACCCGGATCGTCAGCGTCGGCACCGCCTCGCCCGCCGGCGCCATGCTGGCGAAGGCGAGCAGCGCCGTCACGGTCAACTGCACCAGCGTCACGCGCCCGACATCGACCTTGCCCGCCCACAGGCTGATGAGGATGATCTCCAGCGCGATCGCCAGCGTGCTGACCAGCGTCACCGTCTCGCCGACGCCCAGGCCCAGCCCCTTGTCCGGCGCCGCGATCAGCATCAGCCCGGCAAGCGCCAGCGCGACCCCGATCCAGCTCGCCAGTCGCGGTCGTCGCCGCAGGATGACCCATTGCAGCACCGGCACCAGCGGCACATAGGCGGCGGTGATGAAGGCCGAAGTGCTGCTGCTGATGGTCTGCAGCCCCCAAGTTTGCATGGAGTAGCCGGCAAAGATGCACAGCCCGATCATCGCGCCCGCCAGCAACTCGCGCCCCGTCAGCCTCTTGAGCGCGGGCAGCGCCAGCGGCAGCGTCACCAGCGCCGCCGTCGCAAAGCGCAGCCCAACGAAGAAGAAGGGGCCGCTCTCGCGCACCGCATGATGGACGATCAGGAAGCTCGCGCCCCACAATAATGTTGCGCCCATCAGCGCCAGCTCCGCCCGACCGATCATCAGGCGCGGCGCGCGGGTAGGGGGGAGAGGGGGTTCGGGCGGCATGATGCGCTTCGCCCTGTGGCCGCGGTGATCCGCCGTCAAGATGCCGCGCAAGCGGCGCGGGAAAAAGCAGCGGCCCGACCCCGAAGAACCGGGGCCGGGCCGTCATGCTCGACCGGTGACGCCGCGCCATGCGCGGCAGTCGTCCGCCCGGTCTGCCTTAGTCGTTCTTGAGGTCGGTGCCCGCGTCCTGCAGCGTGTCGCCGACGTCGCGCTTGGCTTCATCGGCTTCGCGATCGGCATCGGCCGCCGCTTCGTCGGCGGCGGCGCCGACCCGATCCGCGCCCCTGTCGATCGCCTGGCCGGCATCGTCCAGACCATTGTCGATCGCAGCGCCCGCATCGTCGGCGGCGCGGCTCACGTCATTGCCGATCGAATCGCCCGTCTGCTCCAGATTGTCCTGCGTTTTTTCCGAACAGGCGGACAGGCCGGCGGCGGCCAAAATGGCCAGCCCGGCGAAAATAGGTGTGCGCATGATGGTTCCTCTCTTCCATTGCGTGGAAAGGCTCAAGCGCAGCAACAGCGATAAAGTTGCGTCGGCGTCCCCAATGGATCCTGTCCGCGGGTATGGACGGGCTCTTCGCCCCCGCCGGTTCGACTGCCGATCGCAACGGAAGAGGCGACGAGGCGTGATGGGCGTTTCGCTAAGCGGACTGGATAGGGATCAGCTCGCGCGACCGAAACTGGGCTGCCCCGCGACGCGGCGGCCAAAGCCGCCGGGCCGGCGAGCGGCGAGCGGGTTGGCGTCGCGATCGAGCAACGCCACCGTCTCGGAAAAGCAGGGGCGCAGCGCCACCACCGTCTCGATCAGCTCGTCGGGCGCCTCATGCGTCTCGACACAGCGGCGGGCGGTCATCTCGATCGTCTCGGCCAGGGCGCACAGGCGATGCGCGCTGAACTGGGCGGATTCGCCCTTCAGCGTGTGCGCCGGTCGCACCAGAGCCGTGGCGTTGCGCGTGCGCATGGCTTCTTCGATTTCATGGATCGACTTGATGCCGTCTTCCTTGAAATAGCTCAGGATGCGCAGATAGGCCCCGCCCAGCTCGGCGCGCGCGCGCGCCAGCTCGCTGAAATTCACCAGGTCGGTCTGTTGATGCAGCACCCCGCCACTCCCTTACATGCGCACGCGATCATAGCGGGCGCGCGTAAACAGCCGGTTAAAGTTCGCGGGGTTGGGCCGGTCCAGTGCGACGCGCAAGGCGGTAGCGATCCTGCCCCAAAGCCGCGAAATCCCAGCCATTGTGGCGCGCCAGCGCCTCCAGTTCTGCGCCGGCGATCGGGTCGTCGGCCTCGATCACGATCGCGTCTGTCTCACGCATAGCGCGCGTCGCGCGCAGGGCGGGCCAGGGACATTTCATCCCCCGCGCCTGGATCGCGACCGGCTCGACCTTATTTGCCAAAGGGATTTTTCGCGCTCCGCAGCGTCAGCCGCACCGGCACCGCGCCAAAGCCCAGCTCCTTGCGGATGCCGTTCACCAGATAGCGGCGATAGCTTTCGGGCAGTTCGTCCAGCCGCGTGCCGAACAGCACGAAGGTGGGCGGCCGCGTCTTGTTCTGGGTGATGTAGCGCAGCTTGATCCGCTTGCCGCCCGGCGCCGGGGGCGGGTTCGCCTCCAGCGCGCGCTCGAACCAGCGGTTGAGGATGCCGGTCGAAATACGCTGCGACCAGGCGGTGCGCGTTTCGAAGGCGACATGGATCAGGTCGTCCAGCCCCTTTCCGGTCGCAGCCGACACGGTCATGATCGGCACGCCGCGCACCTGCGCCAGGCCGTCGGAGAGCGCCTGCTTGATGCCCTGGTACAAAGCCGATCCATTCTCCACCGTGTCCCATTTGTTGAGCGCGATGACGAGGGCGCGGCCTTCCTCCAGCACCTTGTCGGCGATGCGCAAGTCCTGCGCCTCCAGCCCGCGGGTCGCGTCGAGCAGCAGCACGACCACTTCGGCGAAGTTCACAGCGTTCAGGCCGTCGGATACCGCCAGCTTCTCCAGCTTGTCCTGCACCTTGGCGCGCTTGCGCATGCCGGCCGTGTCGATCAGGCGGACGGGGCGCTCCACGCCCTCGCGGCTGGTCCAGCTCCAGTCGACCGCGATGCTGTCGCGGGTGATGCCCGCCTCCGGCCCCGTCAGCAGCCGGTTCTCGCCGAGTAACCTGTTGATAAGAGTTGATTTCCCGGCATTCGGTCGGCCCACGATCGCCAGTTTCAGCGGCGCGCTCTCTATGTCGGCTTCGCTGTCGTCCTCTGCGTCCGCATCCTCCTCATCCTCGCGATCGAGATGGGGCAGCAGCGCTTGGAACAGGTCGGCCAGACCCTGGCCATGTTCCGCGGAAAAGGGGATGGGTTCGCCCAGGCCCAGGCCAAACGCTTCCATCACGCCGCCCTCCGACGCTTTGCCCTCGGCCTTGTTGGCCACCAGCACCACCGGCGCGTCGCCTTCGCGCAGCCAGCGGGCGATCTCCTCGTCCAGCGGGGTGACGCCGGCGCGCGCATCGACCAGGAACAGAGCGACATCGCAATTCTCGACCGCCGCCTGGGTCTGCAAGCGCATCCGGCCGGGCAGCGACTGCGGATCCTCATCCTCATAGCCGGCGGTATCGATGATGGTGAAGTCCAGGCCCAGCAGATGCGCCTGCCCCTCGCGCCGGTCGCGAGTCACGCCGGGCTGGTCGTCCACCAGCGCCAGCTTCTTGCCGACCAGCCGGTTGAACAGGGTGGACTTGCCCACATTGGGTCGTCCGACGATCGCTACCGTGGGCAGCATGGCCCAATTCCTTCCACAATAATCACTATCGATAAAAACAGTGCTCCTGCGAAGGCAGGGACCCGGCCCGTCTGGCGGAACCGGCCCCCTGCTTTCGCAGGAGCACGCTTAGCATTTTGTCGCTTTTAGCGGAACGCCGTCAACTTGCCATCGTCGGCCAGCACATAGAGCATGTTGTTGGCCACGACCGGCGAGAGCGACATGGACCGATCCATGTCGATGCTGGCCTGAACATTGCCCGACGCCGGATCGACATAGACCATCTCGCCCCGGGTCGACACCACGATCAGGCGACCTCCGGCCACAAGCGGGCCAGTCCAGCGGATCGACTTGTCCTTCTTCTTTTCCTTCACCCAGCGGCGCAGCTGGCTGATCCAGCGGATCTTGCCGGTGGCGCGCGACACGCACAGCAGCTTGGCGTCGCTGGTGACGGCAAATACCCATTCGCCGACCACGGCCGGCGTCGAAATGCCGGCGATGTTGATTTCCCAGATGCGCTGGCCGCTGGTCAGTTCATAGCTCGCCATGCGGCCGCCCTGGCCGATGGCGAAGACGCGGCCGCGATCGATCACCGGGTCAGCGTCAATGTCGGTCAGCGTCGCCACCGCGGTCGAGATGCTGGTGCGCGACAGCGCGTCGCCCCACAGGCTGCGGCCATTTTCATAGCGGTAGGCGCTGATTTCGCCCGAGCTGTAGCCGGCGATCACCGTGCCCTGGCCGGCCGCCGGCGCAGCGACGCCGAAAATGCCGGTGACCTGCAACGTGCCGCTGTCGGTCCACTGGGTCGCGCCATCGCTCTGGTTGAGCGCAAAGATCTGATTGTCCTGACCCATCACATAGACATGGCCATTTTCCAGCGTCGGCGCGCCGCGCAAGGGGCCGCCCGGCTGCTTTTTCCACAGGATGTTGCCATTGGCGGCGTCCAGGGCGACGACATCGCCCACGCCCGTGCTGGCGAACAGCCGGTCGCCCAGCACGCTGACGCCGCCGCCGAACAGCGCGCGGCCATTGCCTTCGGCCGGCAGCGACGTCTGCCACAGCTTCGATCCGCTGGCGGCGTCGAAGGCGATGACATGCGCGCCCGCATCGATCACATACAGCTTGCCGGCCGCGATCACGGGGGATGCCGCCAGGCGGGCCTGGGGCGAGCTGCCCTCGATCGAAACGGTCCAGGCCTGACCTGGCGATCCGGCGAGGGACAAGTGGCCCATCGCCTTGGACGGATTGCCGCCCGGCTGCGTCCAGCTGTCGTTGACATAGGGGGCGGGCAGGGTGACGGGCACGTCCGCCAGCGCCGGATCGACTTCGATCCCCCGTTCATTGGACAGGATCGACACCCGGTTGCCGACGACGGGGGTCTTGGGTCCGCCCTTCTTGCCGCCGATGATGCCACAGCCCGCCAGCAGCGCGATCATTGCCGCCACGGTCATGGCGCGGCCCATCGGCGCCAGGCTCTTCATGCTCACCATCGCCATCTGTACGCTTATCCCTCGCTCGGCTCTGCCGGAATTTCCACCGCGTCGATACCCATGACGCCTGCCATCTGACGGGCGCGTGAACGGATCGACTGCGGCACCTTCTCATCCTTGGCCATGGCCGCGAACATCGGGCCGGCCAGGTCGTTCTTGCCCATCTTCATATAGGCGACGGCGACCAGTTCGCCCGCGCTGCCGAACCAGGGCGCGCCCTCCACCGCCAGCGGCTTCAGCCGGTCGACCACCTGCTGGGGCTTGAGGCTGTCGAACTCCAGCGACGTCTGACGGATCAGCGCCAGGTCGCGATAGGGCTGGTCCAGGCTGTCGTCGGCCGCCATCGCGCGATAGGCCGCGATCGCCGCCTTGGCGTCGCCCTTGCGCGCGGCGAGGCCCGCCTTCACCAGCTGCGCCGACGCGCGATAGCCGGGCTGGTCGGCCTTGGTCAGCGCGTCGAGCTGCTTGGCATCGGGCGTGCCGCCGCCGACCGCGGCGTCCAGTACGCTGTCCATCTGCTCCGACACCGCCTCTGCCTGGGTCTTTTGATGATGCTGCCAGTAGAGCAAGCCGCCAAAGGCGGCGAGGCCGACGATGAGCAGCACGAGCAGGATGCGGCCATAGCGCTGCCAGAAGGTCACAAGCTGGTCCTGGCGAACGGCCTCATCGACCTCGCGCATGAAGGCTTCGCTGTTTTGCGGCGTCAGGGCCACGATATTCTCCGAGAAATGGATCAGAAACGTCTGGCAGAAGGCGCGATCAATAGCGGCGCTTATGCCACAGGCAAATCAAATTTTGGGGCGATAGACCTGATCGTCGGTCGGGAAGGCGCGGCTGCGCACGTCGGCGGCATAGGCCGCGGCTGCCTCGCTCACCATTTCGGCCATATTGCCATAGCGCTTCACGAAGCGGGGCACGCGCTCGAACAGGCCCAGCATGTCCTCCGCCACCAGCACCTGCCCGTCACACCGTGCGGACGCACCGATGCCGATGACCGGCACGTCGACGCCCTCGGTGATGAGGTTGGCCAGGTCCTCCATCACCCCCTCGACCACCATGGCGAAGGCGCCGGCCGCCGCCACCGCGCGCGCATCTCCCAGGATCTTGGCATGTTCCTCCTGGCTCTTGCCGCGCGCGCCATAGCCGCCCAGCGCGTTCACCGCCTGCGGCGTCAGGCCGATATGCGCCATTACCGGGATGCCCCGCTGGCTGAGGAACGCGATGGTGTCCGCCATCGCCGCCCCGCCTTCCAGCTTGACGCCCGCCGCGCCGGTTTCGGCCATGATGCGGCTGGCGCTGGCGAAGGCCTGCTGCGGCGAGGCTTCATAGCTGCCGAAGGGCATGTCGATGATGACGACGCTGTGATAGCTGCCGCGCACCACCGCCGCGCCATGCGCGACCATCATGTCCAGCGTCACCGGCAGGGTGGAGGGCAGGCCGTAAATCACCTGGCCCAGCGAATCGCCCACCAGCAGCATGTCGCAATGCGGGTCGAGCAGCTGCGCCTGGCGCGCGGTATAGGCGGTCAGCATCACCAGCGGTTCGTCCGTCCTGCCATCGACCTTGCGCCGCTGGATGGCGGGCACGGTCAGCCGCTTCATCGGCGCGGGCGTGGGGGTGGCGCGGCTGGTGGCGGTGTCGATCGTGAAGGTCGTGGACATGGGGGCGCTCTACCCCAGCGCGCATCGCGGCGCAAATTGGGAAGGGAAGATGAGCGGCATGCGAGCGCCGCTCATCTTCAGGGGGGAGCCTCTTTAGAAATCGGCCTTGATGGTCAGCCCATAGGTGCGCGGGTCGCCGGGCTGGCCGGCGATCAGTCCGGTGTTGCCGGGCGTCGTCGCCAGCACCTCCATATAATTCTGGTCGAAGATGTTGCGGACCCAGCCATAGACGTTGATGCCGTCGCTGTTGCGGAAGCCCAGCCGCAGATTGTTGAGGCTGTAGCCATCGATATCCATGTAGATGGAGCGGGAGGCGTTGGACGAGAAGGTCGATCGGTAGCTGCCGTCCCAACCGATGTAGAACTGGCCCTCGCCGCCCAGCACGCTGGTGGGCACGTTGAATTCGACACCGTAGGACAGCGACCATTTGGAGATGCCGGGCAGCAACTGGCCGGAAATGTCGCAGGTCGCCGGACTGGACGATCCGCCGGACAGTTCGGGCGGGCAGGGGGCGTTGGTGAAGCGCAGATATTTGGGATCGGTATAAGCGCCGCTGGCATAGGCGTTGACGCGGTCGGACGGACGGACCGAAAAATCGGCCTCGATCCCGCGCACCCGCACCTTGTCGGCATTGGCCAGATAGCCGCGCAGCACGCTGTTCTGGCCATTGTTCACGATCGCCTGATAGTCCTCGATCTCGGTCCAGAAACCGCTGAGGTTCAGCGTGGCGCGCTTGTCCCAGAACTGACTTTTCAGCCCCACTTCATAATGATTGACCTTTTCCGGCTTCACCGTCGCCACGTCCAGCTGCGGATTGCCGTTTCCGTCCAGCGGCACGCCATTCAGGTTGATGCCGCCCGATTTGAAGGCGCGCGACCAGGTGGCATAGGCCATCACGTCATCGCTGAATTCATAGGATGCGGTGAGGTCCCATGACAGGTTCCAGTCGCTGAACTTCGCGTCGAAGGATTGCGGCGCCAGCACGCCGCGCTGCGCGACGATCCAGGGATCGGTGCTGGCGAAGGTGACGGTCTGGCGCGTGCCGTCGGACGCGGTGCCGGTCACGACCGAATCATAGCTGCCGGACTTGCGGTCATAGTTGAGCCGCAATCCCGGCTGCAGGCTCAGCCGGTCGGTCACATGCCAGGTCAGCTGCCCGAACAGCGCCGCGCTGCTGTTCTTCAGCCGAATGTCATTGTCGGCGGTCAGCCCTTCCAGCACTTGCGGTATCCGCGACAGAGAGCTGGACGGGTTCAGCAGCCATGCGCTGGCGTCTGCGCCCTGCACCTGGCTGCCGGTGGTGTGGATCGTCTGATGGAACAGGAAACCGCCGACCACGAAGTCGATCGTCTGCCCTTCCTGCGCGTAGCGGATTTCCTGCGTCCACTGCTTCTGCTGGGTCGGGTTCTGCGACTTGGCCGTGATGTCGAGGCCGGTGAAGTCGCGGTCGTTGGACGGCTGCCAGTCCCAGTAGCGATAGGCCGTCACGGACGTCAGCGTGCCCGGCCCCAGGTCCCATTCCGCGCGCAGCGATGCGCCGCCCATCTCGTTGCGCGCGCGCAGCGCGGCGTCGAGATCGGTCAGCCGGTCATAGGGGTCGGTGCTCGGCACCTGATAGCCCAGCGCTGCCGTCAGTGCCGGATATTGGCGGTTCTCCGCTCGCTGGGTCGGGCCATAGCCGGCATAGATTTGCGCGCAGCAGACCGGGTTCTGCAGATTATAGTCGCCCGACAGGGTGATGTTCAGCCGATCGGTCGCCTTCCACAGCAATGACCCTTTCAGGCCCAGAAAGTCCTGGCTGTTGACGCGCTGATCGGTCGCGACATTGTAGATCGTCCCCTGCCGGTCGGTCACCGATGCGCCGATGCGAACGGCCAGCCGATCGGTGATCGGGCCCGAAACCGTCGCCTTGGCCTGCTTGAAGCCAAGGTTGCCGACCGAGAGTTCCGCCTTGCCCTCATAGCTGAAGCTGGGCGCGCGAGTGGTGATGTTGATCGCCCCGGCGGTCGTGTTCTTGCCATAGAGCGTGCCCTGGGGGCCGCGCAGCACCTCCACCTGCTCGATATCGACGAAGTCCAGCGTCGCCGCGGCGACGCGGTTATAATAGACCTGGTCGATATAGATGCCCACGCCCTGCTCGATGCCGTCATTGGTGAGGCCCAGCGGCGCGCCGATGCCGCGGATGTTGATGGAGCTGTTGCGCGGATTGGTGGAGTAGAATTGCAGCGTCGGCTGCAACTGGGTCAGGCGCTGGATATTGTAGCTGCCGGTCTGCTCGATCGCTTCGGCGTTGAGCACCGACACGGAGAGCGGCACATCCTGCAGCTCTTCGGCGCGGCGGCGTGCGGTGACGACGATGGCGCCGCCGACGATGTCCGCTTCCGCCTGTTGCGGGGCAGACTCCTCAGCCTGCGCCTCGGACACAAGGAAGGATGCGCTCGCGACGCTCGCGAGCAACAGGAAACGCGCAATCATGATAGTCCCTTTCCGGCTGTCCGGTGGTTGATGATCGCGGCATTTCCGGTGGTCCGGTCAAAGCCGTAGGTCTGTGCGGGAATGACAGGCGTTATGCTGTGCGGCTCACCCCCAAACCGCATGAGCCGCGTGGACGCGACCCTTTTTACATCATGGCCGATCCGCTCAGGCGGTCAGGCGCGTCTTTTCCGTGACGTCGATCTGCACGACCCGGGCGTCATGAACGGTCAGCGTGATCGATCCGAAGCGCAGATGCTCCAGCACATCCCGCACCTTGTCGACGCTGGCGATGATGTCGATCCGGGCCGCATCGGGGCGGCTCGGGCGATAGTCTATCGGTCGTTGGTCAGTCATGGACACCTCTTGCGGCTGCTTGTATCTCAACTTCTGAAGTAGACAAAGAAAGAAAAGTAAAGGGCGGTCAAGTTGCTCTTGTCCCGCCCGGCTGGTCCGTCCCTCATTTCGTCAGCGGTGCGCTGGCGGGGCGCTGGCGCCGCGCGCCGGCGCAACAGATCGGATCAGCGGCGGCCCGGGATCATTGCTGATCGCCAGTTCCTGCGCATCGTCGATCAGTTCGTCGAGCAGCGCCTGACCGAAGGCCCAGTCGCCCAGCCCGGACTCCGCGTTGACGTGGCCGCAATGGCCGACATCGACGAAGCGGCTGCCCCAATATTTGCCCATGCTGTGGGCGCGTTCGAAAAAGATATAGGGGTCGTCGCGGCTGGCGACCAGGATCGACGGGAAGGGCAGTTGCGACCGCGGCACCGGGCCGAAATTGCCGATCATGTCAGGGGTTTCGGCACGGTCGCAATCGGGCGGGGCCACCAGCAGCGCGCCGGTCACGGGCCATCCATAGGCCTGGTTCTGCAAGGCGCCCCACCAGGCGACGGTGATGCAGCCCAGGCTGTGCGCCGCCAGAATGACGGGGCCATCAATCTGGCGAATGGCGGCGTCCAGCCGTGTGACCCAGGCGTTGCGGTTGGGATTGGCCCAGCGGCCTAGGTCCACGCGTTCGCAATCGCCGCGCGATTCCTCCCACAATGTCTGCCAATGGTCCGGCCCGCTATTGTTGAGGCCCGGCACGGTCAGCACGACCGGCGGACGCTGGCGCTCCGCAAATCCGACTCGGTTCATGGTCCTACTCCTCATCATGCTAGGACGATTCGGATATACTCTATAATTGAAGTAGACAATTTGATTTCGCCAGCCGGTGTCTCAATGTCGCCGATCCGAAATATTAAAAAGGGGCGGCAGCGGGTCCGCTGTCGCCCCTTCGCCCTTCAAACCCGGATCCTCACCAGGGATAGACGACGCCATAATATTGATAGACGTTGCGGCCATAGGTGTCGTCATAGTCGGGCCGCGCATCGGCGGCATAGCGCGGCGCATTGTCGAGCACGTCCTTGTCGAGGTCGATGACATAGCCGCCCTTGTCGGTGTCATAGGTCAGGATCGACCAGGGCAGCGGATAATGGTCGTTGCCGATGCCCAGGAAGCCGCCGAAGGACAGGACGGCATAGCGCACCTGGCCGCTGCGCTTTTCCACCATGAAATTGTCGATCTTGCCCAGATGCTCGCCCTGCCGGTTGTAGACGGCGGTCCCCTCGACCCGGTCGGAGGCGATCAGATCATGGCTTTCGGTCGTAAAAACGCTCATTGTCACTCTCCTGCATGAAATTGCCTATTCAATGGCAACAAGGCGGGGCCGCAGGGGTTCCACCTTTCTTTTGGCATGGAGACGCACATGAAGATCAATCGCAGCGGATCGGCGGCGTGGAGCGGCGGGCTCAAGGACGGGAAGGGCACCATCTCGACCCAGAGCGGCGCGCTGGATGCTTATCCCTATGGTTTCGCCACGCGGTTTGAAGGCGTGCCCGGCAGCAACCCAGAGGAACTGATCGCCGCGGCCCATGCGTCCTGCTTCACCATGGCGCTGTCGATGATCCTGGGCGAAGCCGGGCTGACCGCCGAGAAGATGGAAACGAGCGCCGTCGTGACCCTGGAGAAGCTGGAGGACGGCTTTGCCGTGACCGCCAGCCGATTGTCGCTCAAGGCGACCATTCCCGGCGCGGACGATGAAAGCTTCCAGGACCTCGCCGCCAAGGCGAAGGCCAACTGCCCGATCTCCAAGCTGCTGAAGGCGGAGATCAGCCTCGAGGCGGAACTGCTGGGCTGACCATGGGCCGCCTTGCGCGGACATGTTCGCGCCAGGCGATATACAGGCCGCTGCCGACGATCAGCATCGCGCCGATCCAGGTGGTCGCCAGCGGCCAATCCTCCCCGATCGCGACGCCCAGCAACGTGGTCCAGATGATCGCGCTATAATCCATCGGCAAGACGACCGACACCGGCCCCCAGCGCAGCGCGGCGGTCAGGCAGAGTTGCGCGATGCCGCCGAACAGGCCGATCATCAGCAGCATCGCCCAGGTGAGCAGATCATGGCCCTGCGCGACGAAGGGCATGGCCAGCCCCAGCGGGATCATGGACAGGGCGGTAAACCAGAACACGATCACGCCGGCCGGTTCCGTGCGCCCCAGTTCGCGCAGCACCAGGCTGACGCTTGCGGTCACCAGCGCGGCGGCGATCGCGACCGCGACGCCCTGTGCCGGGAAATGGCCGGCATCCGGGTGGATCATGACGAGCACGCCTACGAAGCCGATCAGCACCGCGCCCCAGCGATGCCATCCCGTCGCTTCGCGCAAGATCAGCGCCGACAGGATGGTGCCGAAGATCGGCATGGTGAAGCCGATGGTCGCGGCCTCGGCGGGCGGCAGAAGGATATAGGACAGGAAATTGAGGCACATACCGGTCAGGCCGATTGCCATGCGGCTGGCATGGACGCCGATGCGCCTGGTGCGCACCGTCGCCAGGCCGCCCGCCGACATCAGCCAGACCGCCACCACCGGCAACGCCAGCGCCTGCCGGTAGAAGAGGGATTCGATGACGTGGACGCCGCGCTCGCTCGCCAGACGCACGGTGATGAACATGACTGACAGGCAGATGACGGCGGTAAGGCGCAGCGCGATGGCGAAGAGCGGGCGATGGGGGCGGGCGGGAGCAGTCACGCCCCCGCCTTAGAGACGGATCGAGAGCGGGGGAAGCGCTTCGCGCCTCCGCCTGCTCCGGAAATCAGATTGGGATCGAGATCGGGCTGCCCGCGATCCTAGGTCAGGCGGCGGGCTTGCGGAACTTCAACGTCATCCGGTCGCTCTCGCCGATGGCCAGATATTTGTCCTTGTCGACATCCTTGTTGCGCAGCACCGGCGGCAGGGTCCAGACGCCTTTTTCCCAGTTGGCGCTATCCTTGGGATTGGCGTTGACCTCCGATGCGCCGACATATTCGAAACCTGCTTCCTCGGCCAACTTGCGCACGGTCGAGACCTTGAGATAGCCGCTCTTCATTTCCGCGGCGCTGTCGCGATCCTCGGGCAGGCGATGGTCGACCACGCCCAGCGTGCCGCCGGGTTTCAGCATGGTGTAGAAGGCCTTGAACGTGTCGGCTGCCTTGCCGCTCATGACCATATTGTGGACATTGCGGAACGTCAGGACCGTGTCGACGCTGCCGGCCGGTATGCTGGCGCTTTCCTCGGGGAAGGCGACCAGCTTCACCTGGTCGTAGACCGGGTTGGACGCCAGGAAGCTCTTGTAGCCGTCCAGATAGCTGCCGCTCGGCTGCAGCGCGTAGAAAGTGCCATGATCGCGCAGGAGCGGCGCCAGTATCTCGCTGTACCAGCCGCCGCTGGGCGCATATTCGACCACGGTCTGCATCGGCGTCACGCCGAAAAAGGCCAGCGTTTCGGCCGGATGGCGATATGTGTCGCGCGCGACATTGGCGGGCTTGCGGGTGGGCGCGGCGACGGCGGCGGCGATCGGATCGGCCGCCATCCTGTGACCGGCATGGGGGTCCTGCTGGGCCAGCAGCGGAACGGCGGGGAGGGCAAGCCCGGCAATCGCCAGGCCAAGCGGAACGAGACGGTTCATGGCACCAATCCTCTCTTCATCGCGGAGGATGCAGATGTGCCGCCGGCGCTCGGCCCGCGCAAGGGGGCGGCGGGGAATAATCCCCGCCAGCCATGCCAGCTTACAGGCAGGCTTCCAGGAACGGCTGGTCGAAGCCGAACATCCGCGCCTTGTCCAGCGTATAGGGACGCAGGCCCATGGAGCGATATTCGCCCACGATCTTCCCGCTGTCATCCTCGTCATGATATTCGAACTTGAACAGTTCCTGGGTGACGATGACCTCGCCCTCCATGCCGATCACTTCGGTGATGTTGGTCACGCGGCGCGAACCGTCGCGCAGGCGCTTCACCTGGACGATCAGGTCGACCGAATCGGCGATCTGCTTGGAAATCGCCTCCTTGGGAATCTTGATGTCGCCCATCAGGATCATGTTTTCCATACGGCCCAGGCACTCGCGCGGGCTGTTGGAGTGGAGCGTGCACATGGAGCCGTCATGGCCCGTGTTCATCGCGGCGAGCAGGTCGAAACATTCCGCGCCACGAATTTCGCCAAGGATGATGCGGTCGGGGCGCATACGCAGGGCGTTCTTGACCAGGTCGCCGATGGTGATCGCGCCCTGACCCTCCAGGTTCGGCGGGCGGGTTTCCAGCGGCAGCCAGTGGGGCTGCTGCAGACGCAGCTCCGCCGCGTCCTCAATCGTCAGCACGCGCTCGCCCGGGTCGATCATCTTCGACAGCGCGTTGAGCATCGTCGTCTTGCCCGAACCGGTGCCGCCCGAAATCACGATGTTGAACCGGCACGCGCCCGCGATCTTGAGCGCGGTCGCCATCTTCGGCGACATCGCGCCCCATTGGGCCAGCATGTCGATGGTGATCGGCTTGGCCGAAAATTTGCGGATCGAAATGGCGGTGCCGCGCAAGCTGAGCGGCGGCACGATCACGTTGACGCGCGAACCGTCGGGCAGGCGAGCGTCGGCCAGCGGCGTCGTCTGGTCGACGCGGCGGCCGACCTTGTTGACGATGCGCTGCGCGATCTGGAACAGATGTTCCTCGTCGCGGAACTTGATCGGCGCGATCTGCAGCTTGCCCTTCTTTTCGATATAGGTCTGGTCCGGGCCATTGACCATGATGTCGCTGACGTCAGGGTCGGCCAGCAGCTCCTCGAGCGGGCCGAGGCCCAGAAGCTCGTCCACCAGCACCTTTTCCAGCGCGAACTGTTCGCGCCGGTTGAGCGTCAGCTTGAGTTCCGCCAGCACTTCCATGATGATCGGGCGGAATTCCTCCGCCAGCTCATCCTTAGTCAGCGTCGCGGCGGCTTCGGGGTCAACGCGCTCCAACAGGCGCGGCAGCACTTGCTCCTTGATCTTGTGGACGCTGGCTTCAAACCCCTGCGGCCCCGCGTCGGGCACATGCTCGGCATTGGCGCGTTCCGACAGGCGCGACATGGCGTCGGCATTGCGCTGCATCTGGCTGGTGGGGGCGGACAGCGGGTCCAGTGGCGCATCGGCCGGCAGCGAAGCGATATCGAGCGGGGGGAACTGGTCGCCGCCGCGCGGCGACTCCTCTTTGATGGCCGCGCCACCGTGCATCGGGCGCGCGACGCCGAAGCCGGGCTTGGCGCCGGCGAGTCCATGTTTCCGTCCAAAGGCGCTCATATTTCTCCGCCATCATTATGACCGGCCTCGCGAACCCGATGAGACCGTTGAAAGACCGAAAAAGGTGAATAGGCTGGAAACTTTGATAAATGCCTAATGGCAGACCGCCGCAGCCCTTGCGCGCGGCCGTCGTCGCAGTTCCCCCCGCCCGGATCATCGCCTCACGGGACAAGTGATCATCTGTCGGCGGCGTTCGTTGGCAAGATCCGCCGAAGCGCTTGATGCACCCGCGTTGCATCACAAAGAAAAAGGCCGCGCCTCCGGATGGAGGGCGGCCTTGTGGCGCAATCGGGATCGCCGATTCAGCCGGCCTTTTCGGCCAGGACCGTCAGTCCCTTCTCATTCACTTCCGCAAAGCCGCCTTCGACCGGGATCATTTCCGGGGCCGCGCCGGCGCTGGTGAAGATCTGGATCGCGCCGTCGCGCACGGTCGACATGAAGGGGGCATGGCCCTCCAGCACGCCGAAGTCGCCGTCCGTGCCGGGAACGACCACCTGGTAGACCTCTTCCGAGCGGACGAGCTTTTCCGGGGTCACGAGTTCGAAATGCAGTGCCATATCATTCTTCTCCCCCCTCCCTACCAGGGAGGGGCCGGGGGTGGGTGCCATTGCGAAGCGATGGCCTGCGCCCTAGCCGAGAAGGTGGAAGCTCGCTTCGCTCGCTACCCACCCCTCAATCCCCTCCCTATAAGGGAGGGGAGGGTTTGTTTTTAAGCCGCTTCGGCGGCCAGCTTCTTGGCCTTTTCGATGGCCTCATCGATGCCGCCGACCATGTAGAAGGCGTTTTCGGGCAGATGGTCATATTCGCCTTCGACAACGGCCTTGAACGACTTCACCGTGTCCTCGATCTGGACGAACTTGCCCGAAATGCCGGTGAAGACTTCCGCGACGTGGAAGGGCTGCGAAAGGAACTTCTGGATCTTGCGCGCGCGGGCGACGGTCAGCTTGTCCTCTTCGGACAGCTCGTCCATGCCCAGGATCGCGATGATGTCCTGCAGCGACTTGTACTTCTGCAGGATCGCCTGCACCGCGCGGGCGGTTTCATAATGTTCCTGGCCCACGACGCGCGGCTCCAGAACGCGGCTGGTCGAGTCGAGCGGGTCGACCGCCGGATAGATGCCCAGTTCCGAAATGGCGCGGTTGAGAACGGTGGTGGCGTCCAAGTGCGCGAAGCTGGTCGCCGGCGCCGGGTCGGTCAAGTCGTCCGCGGGCACGTAGACGGCCTGGACCGACGTAATCGAGCCCTTGTTGGTCGAGGTGATGCGCTCCTGCAGCGCGCCCATGTCGGTCGACAGGGTCGGCTGATAGCCCACGGCCGAAGGAATACGGCCGAGCAGCGCCGACACTTCCGCGCCCGCCTGGGTGAAGCGGAAGATATTGTCGACGAAGAACAACACGTCCTGATTTTCGACGTCGCGGAAATATTCGGCGATGGTCAGGCCCGACAGGGCGACGCGCGCGCGGGCGCCCGGGGGCTCGTTCATCTGGCCGTAAACCAGCGCGACCTTCGATCCTTCGCTGATCGCATTGCCATCGGCATCCTTGGCGATGACGCCGGCGTCGAGGAACTCGTGATACAGGTCGTTGCCTTCGCGGGTGCGTTCACCCACGCCCGCGAACACCGACGTGCCGCCATGGCCCTTGGCGATGTTGTTGATCAGTTCCTGGATGAGCACGGTCTTGCCCACGCCCGCGCCGCCGAACAGGCCGATCTTGCCGCCCTTGGCATAGGGGGCGAGCAGGTCGATGACCTTGATGCCCGTGACCAGGATCGACGCGTCGGTCGACTGGTCGACAAATTCGGGAGCCTTGGCGTGGATCGGGGCGGTCTGCGTGGTGGCGACCGGACCGCGCTCGTCGATCGGCTCGCCAACGACGTTCAGGATGCGGCCGAGCGTCGCGGGACCGACGGGAACGCTGATCTGCGCGCCGGTGTCGGTCACTTCCTGGCCACGGGTCAGGCCGTCGGTCGAGTCCATCGCGATGGTGCGGACGGTGTTCTCGCCCAGGTGCTGGGCGACTTCCAGCACCAGGCGCTGGCCGTTGTTGCTGGTTTCCAGCGCCGAGAGAATCGCCGGGAGCGCATCGGGGAAGGTCACGTCGACGACGGCGCCGATGACCTGCGAAATGCGGCCTACATTGTTGGTGCCTGCACCTGAATTTGTTGCCATGACTGCTGTCCTTGCCTGCACTTAAAGGGCTTCGGCGCCCGAGATGATTTCGACGAGTTCGGTAGTGATCGCGGCCTGGCGGCTGCGGTTATACTGGATGGTCAGCTTGTTGATGAGGTCGCCCGCGTTGCGCGTCGCATTGTCCATGGCGGTCATCGACGCGCCCTGTTCCGACGCGTTGTTTTCCAGCAGCGCCTTGAAGATCTGCACCGTCACGTTGCGCGGCAGCAGGTCGTCCAGGATCGCTTCTTCGCTCGGTTCATATTCCACCGTCGCGGCGATCGCATTGCGATCGGCGTCGGCGGGGATCTTTACCGGGATGATCTGCTGCTCGGTCGGCACCTGCGCCAGCGCCGACTTGAAGCGCGAGTAGAAGAGATGCGCGACGTCGAACTTGCCGTTCAGATACATGTCGGTCAGCTCATGCGCGATCGCCTGCGCCTGGTCGAAGCCGGGCTCCTTGACCCCGGTGGTGTCATAATTGGCGACGATCCGGCCGGGGTAGGTGCGGTTGATGACCGGTCGGCCCTTGCGGCCGACAAGGTAGAATTCCACCTTCTTGCCGTCCAGCTCCAGCGCGCGCGCCTTGGCGAGCGCGGCCTTGACGATATTGGCGTTGAACGCGCCGGCAAGGCCGCGGTCGGAATTGGCGACGACCAACAGATGCACCTCATCCTTGCCGGTGCCAGCGAGCAAAGGCGACGCGCCCTCGCCCGATCCACCGGCGATCTTGGTGGCGAGGGAGGCAACAACCGCTTCCAGCCGCTCGCTATAGGGGCGCGCGGCCTCGGCCGCGGCCTGCGCCTTGCGCAGCTTCGCGGCGGCGACCATCTGCTTCGCCTTGGTGATCTTCTGGGTCGATTTCACCGACCCGATGCGGATCTTCAGTTCCTTGAGGCTGGGCATATCCTACCTACTTCAACCCTTTTCGTCATTCCCGCAAAAGCGGGACCCTATCTCCGAACCGTGCCCCGGAGCGGACGTCCGGGAGATGGGTCCCCGCAGTCGCGGGGATGACGGAGCTTGATGGTCTTAAGCGAACGTCTTGCCGAACGCGTCGAGCGCGGCCTTCAGCTTGCCCTTGGCTTCGTCGCCCAGATCCTTGCTGTCGCGGATCATGGCCAGCACGTCGGCATGGTCATGGCGCAGATAGGCCAGCATCGCTTCCTCATATCGCGTGACGTCCTTGACCGCCACGCCATCGAGATATCCGTTGGTGCCGGCAAAGATCGACGCGGTCTGCTCCTCGAAGGGGAGGGGCGAGAATTGCGGCTGCTTCAGCAACTCGGTGAGGCGCGCGCCGCGGTTCAGCAGCTTCTGCGTCGACGCGTCGAGGTCCGAACCAAACTGGGCGAAGGCCGCCATTTCACGATACTGGGCCAGCTCCAGCTTGATGCTGCCCGACACCTTCTTCATCGCCTTGGTCTGCGCGGCGGAACCGACGCGCGACACCGAAAGGCCGACGTTGATGGCCGGACGGATGCCCTGGTAGAACAGGTTGGTTTCCAGGAAGATCTGGCCGTCGGTGATCGAGATCACGTTGGTCGGGATATAGGCCGACACGTCGCCCGCCTGCGTTTCGATGATCGGCAGCGCGGTCAGCGAGCCGGCGCCATTGGCGTCGTTCATCTTGGCCGCGCGCTCCAGTAGGCGGCTGTGCAGGTAGAAGACGTCGCCCGGATAGGCTTCGCGGCCCGGCGGGCGACGCAGCAGCAGCGACATCTGGCGATAGGCGACGGCCTGCTTGGACAGGTCGTCATAGACGATCACGGCGTGCATGCCGTTGTCGCGGAAGAACTCGCCCATGGTGACGCCGGTATAGGGCGCCAGATATTGGAGCGGAGCGGGCTCCGAAGCGGTCGCGGCGACGACGATCGAATATTCCATCGCGCCATTTTCTTCGAGCTGCTTGACGATCTGCGCGACGGTCGAGCGCTTCTGGCCGACCGCGACATAGATGCAGTAGAGCTTCTTGCTCTCGTCATCGCCCGCGTTGATGCCCTTCTGGTTGATGAAGGTGTCGATCGCGACGGCGGTCTTGCCGGTCTGGCGGTCGCCGATGATCAGCTCGCGCTGGCCGCGGCCGACGGGGACGAGGGCGTCGATCGCCTTCAGGCCAGTCTGCACGGGCTCGTGCACCGACTTGCGCGGGATGATGCCCGGCGCCTTGACTTCCACGCGCTTGCGCTCGGTATATTCGATCGGGCCCTTGCCGTCGATCGGGTTGCCCAGGCCGTCGACCACGCGGCCCAGCAGGCCCTTGCCCACGGGCACGTCGACGATGGTGCCAGTGCGCTTGACGGTGTCGCCTTCCTTGATCTCGGCGTCGGAGCCGAAGATCACGACGCCGACATTGTCGGCTTCCAGGTTCAGCGCCATGCCCTGCACGCCATTGGCGAACTGGACCATTTCACCGGCCTGGACATTGTCGAGGCCATGGACGCGGGCGATGCCGTCGCCCACGGTCAGCACGGAGCCGACTTCGCTGACCTGCGCTTCGGTGCCGAAATTGGCGATCTGGTCCTTGATGACCTTCGAAATTTCTGCGGCGTTGATGTCCATGATTTGAGCCTTCAGCCTTTCATCGCCATGGCGAGGGTGTTCAGTCGGGTACGGATGGAGCTGTCGATCATCTGGCTGCCGATCTTGACGACCAGCCCGCCCAGGATCGCGGGGTCGACCTTGGCGTCGACCGCCACATCGCGGCCGACGCGCGCGCGCAGATTGCGGGCAAGCGCCGCGACCTGATCGGCATCGAGCGGATGGGCGCTGGTCACTTCGGCGCGCGCCTCGCCCTTGTGATTCGACAGCAGCGTTTCATAGGCGCGGATGATGGCGGGAAGCTGGGCAAGGCGGCGGTTCTGCGCCAGCACGCCCAGGAATTTGGTGGTCAGCGCGTCGATGCCCATGGTGGATGCGACGGCCGCGATCGTCTTGCCGATTGCGTCGCGGCTGAGGACGGGGCTGTTGATCAGGCCCTTGAACTCGGCCGATTCGGCCAGCGCGGCCTTGAGCGCGGCCAGGCTGCCGGCCACCGTGTCTAGCGACTGTGCGTCGCGCGCCAGATCGAACAGCGCCACCGCATAGCGGCCGCTGAGGCTGGCCTGAATCCCGCCGCTAGTCTCCACGCGCTTACCGTCCTCCACTTGATTTGCAGATCGTGCAAAAAAGAGGGGCGCGGTTTGATACCGTCCCGAACCCCTGTCGCCGGGCCGGTTAGCAGCGCCCATATGACTATGCAAGTCATGTGACACGATTCCGGCACAAGCGCCAAATCGCGCGCATTTGCCTGAGTTTTTATTCCTCAGCGATTCGCCCGTTCCGCCGGGTCAGCGGGAGCGAGCCGGCCCTTCTGGCAATGATAGACGATGCGCTCATTGGGCTGGGCGGGAAGCAGTGCGGCAGCGTCCGACCGCAAGGTGGCGATGCGCTCCAGCAGTTCGGGATCTGTGCCGCAGCCCTTGATCGGCTTGCCTTTCTGCAGGCCGCGCAGCTTGTCCATCGTGTCGAGGTCGGGCAGCCAGCGCTCGACGCGCAGCACGCCCGTGGCGGGGTCGAAGCGGCTGGAGGACGCGTAATTGCCCTCCTTCGGCACGGTCATGCGCCGCCAGCCGGTGCCGTCCGCCACATATTGGACATCGCCGTTGACGCATCCGCCCTCGGCCCAGTTGAAGGGGATGTCGTTGGGCTGCGACACCGTCAGTCGGCTGCGCGCGACGTCCACCTTGCAGATATTGTCGCCGGCCCAGGCGAAGGCGGCGTTGGACGTTACGCCCTTGTCCTGGGGCATCTTCACGCGCTCGTCGATGCTGTCGAAGCTCGGCTTGAAGACGAAGAGGCCGAGCGCGCCCAGCAACAGCACGCCGCCGCCCGCCAGGAACCAGGTCGCCTGCCGTTCCTTGCCCTGCGTGTAGAAAAGGCCGCCTGCGCCAAGCCCCAGCACCGCCAGCGCCAGCAGCACCGCCGCGCCCGCCATCGCATTTTCGCGTGCGGTGATGATGGCGCGCTCGGCATCGTCACGCGCCTTGGTCAGCGCAGCGTCGCGCGCCTGGTTGACGGCGCGGTCCTTCTGTTCGCTCGCCTGTGCTTCACGCTGCGTCAAGGATGCCTCGGCCGCGTCCGCTTCGGCCATGGATCGGCAGGGGACGACGGTGTGCAGCGACGACACGCCTGCCTGCCGCAGGAAGGATGCGATCTCGCGCCAGGACACGGCAAAGCCGAACTCCGCGTCATTGCCGTCGGAAATCGAACCGAAGCTGTTGACGCCCAGCACGCGCCCGCAATCATCGACCAGCGGCCCGCCGCTGTTGCCGGCGGCGAGCGGGGCGGTGTGCAGGATCGTGTCGAAGCTCTGGCTCGCCCGGCCCGACGAGATATTGCCGCTGGTCTTCACCGTGGCCAGCGGCTCGACCAGTTGCTTCAGGCCCAGGCCCTGCGCCCGGTCGACCGTGCCGGGATAGCCGATCGCGGTCACATGCTGCCCGTCACTGACCGCCCCGGCGTAGAATGAGCTGACCGGCAGGCTGCCTTCCTCCAGCTGGACCAGCGCCAGGTCATTGCCCGGCGAATAGGCGATGATTCGCCCGCCATAGGTCTTGCTGCCTTCGGACGGGATGACGCCGATCACCAGATTGCGCTCCTCGCGCGCCAGTTCGACGACATGGGCGTTGGTCAGCACCTTGTCGGGCGCGACGGCAAAGCCGCTGCCATGGCCGACAAAATAGGCGTCCGACCCGTCGGTGGCGACCAGCGCCACGCGCACCACCCCGCGCGCAGCGGCGGCGATATCCTGCTGTTCGGCATGGAGCGCCGCTGGCGCCAGCAGCGCGAGGAACAGGCCAAGGGCGGGGGCGAAGCGGCGAAGAAAGGCGACCATCGTGGCGCATTCATATGCAATGCCCGGCGCGGTGCAATCGGGAAAAGCCGAAATGCTTTGATCGCAAGGCGCGGGAAGCGGGGCGCACTCGCGCGCTTTATGCCCTATATCCATGCAGCATATGACTCGCTTCGCCCCTGCCGCCATGCCCGATGCCGATGCCTGCTGGGCCGCCTTCCTGCGCCGCGACCGGGCGATGGACGGGCAGTTTGTCGGCTGCGTCGCCACCACCGGCATCTATTGCAAGCCCAGCTGCGCCGCGCGCCATCCCCGGCGGGAGAATATGTCCTTCCTGCCCGATCCCGCGGCCGCGCGGGCGGCGGGCTTCCGCGCCTGCCTGCGCTGCCGCCCCGATGAGGTCGGGCGGGATCGGCTGGCGGTGCGCGCCGCCATCGCGATGATCGAAGCGGCCGAGGATGCGCCCCGTCTGGAGGCGATCGCCGCCCATGTCGGCTATGCCCCCCATCATTTCCATCGCCTCTTCAAGCGGGAAACCGGGCTGACCCCTGCCGGCTGGGCGCGGGCGCTGCGCACCGAAAGGCTGAAGACGGCGCTGGACGCCGAAGGACGGATCACCGACGCCATCTACGAAGCGGGCTATAACGCGCCCAGCCGCGCCTATTCCGATGCGCAGCGGCATCTGGGCATGACGCCCAGCGCCTGGAAGGATGGTGGGCGCGGCGTCGCGATCCGCTGGCGCACCGTCGATACCAGCCTGGGGCCGATGCTGGTCGCGGCAACGCCCAAGGGCCTGTGCCGCATCAGCTTCGGTGAGGGCGAGGCGGACTTGCGCGCCCGCTTTCCCCAGGCGCGGCTGTGCCCGGCCGATGCGGGTCTGGACGCCATGGCGGCCAAGGTCGCGGCGCTTGTCGACGATCCGCGCGCCGACGCGGCGCTTCCCACCGATGTGCGCGGCACGGCCTTCCAGCAGGCGGTCTGGGCCGCGCTGCGCGCCATTCCCCCGGGCGAAACGCGCAGCTATGGCGACATCGCGGCGGCGATCGGCCGGCCCGGCGCCGTTCGCGCGGCGGGCAGCGCGTGCGGTGACAACAAACTTGCAGTCCTCATCCCCTGTCACCGCGTGCTGCGCCGCGACGGCAGCCTGGGCGGCTATGCCTGGGGCGTCGAGCGAAAGCAGGCGTTGCTCGCCCGCGAAAAGGCCAAGTAACGGGAAGATTGCGTCTTTTCTTCGCCGCCGACTTGTTCCACCCTGATGCGGGGCATGAGGGGTTCGGGGCATGATGCGATTCCGGGGGAAGATGCTGGTCGGGCTCGGCCTGATGCTGGCTGGCGCGGGAAGCGCGCAGGCGGCCTGGTGGCAGGCGAAGACCCAGCATTTCACCGTCTATCGGGAAGGCGGAGACGCCAAGCTGCGCGAATTCGCGGAGAAGCTGGAAAAGTTCGATTTCCTGCTGCGCACCGTCACCAAGGTGACCAACCCGCAACAGGGCAGCCCGGTCAAGGTCTATATCCTGTCCAGCGAGACCAAGGTCCGGGAACTGGCGCGCAATCCGAACATCGGCGGCTTCTATACGACGTCCGACCGATCGGCCTTCGCCGTCCTGTCGCGTGGAGAAAAGGCCAACCAGTTTAATTTCGGGGCACAGGACATCCTGTTCCACGAATATACGCACCATTTCATGCTGCATCATTTCCCGGCGGCCTATCCCGCCTGGTATGTCGAAGGCTTTGCGGAGTTTTTCTCCATCGTCAAATTCCCGCGCGATGGCTCCATCGAATTCGGCCATGTGCCGCTGGCGCGCGCGCCCGGGTTGGTGATGGGATCGCTCTATCCGGTCAAGAACCTGTTCGCCCGCAACACGGACGGCCTCAGCCTGCGCGACGGCGATCGCTATTATGGCACCGCCTGGCTGCTCACTCACTATTTCCAATATGAGACGGATCGGCGCGCCGACATCGCGCGCTATCTCAACGATGTCGCGAATGGCGTGAAGGACATTGATCCCGACAGCTATTTCGAAGGCGGGCTGGATGGGCTGGAAAAGGATCTGAAGGTCTATATGCGCCATCGCCTGTCCGCGTCCCGCCTGACGCCCAGGCAATTGCAGATCCCTCCCATCAGCATCGAGCCGGTGGATGAGGCGCAAGGCGCCCTGATCGAGGATGAACTGCATCTGCTCCATCACCCCCGGACCGAGGAACTGCCCGCACTGGTCGCCTCGATCCGCGCCACCGCGTCCCGTTATCCGCAGAGCGCCTATGCGCTGGCGGTGCTCGCCGAAGCGGAATGGGCGGCCGAGCAGACGGAGGCCGCGCTTGCCGATGCCGACCGCGCCATCGCGCTCGATCCGCAATCGTCGCGCGCCTATGCCGTGCGCGCGCAGGTGCTGCTGGTCTGCGCGCAGGACAGCGACCGGGCGGAAGACTGGAAGGCCGCGCTTTCCTCGATCGTGCGCGCCAACCGCGCCGATACCGAGGATCCCGTGCCATTGGCGCTCTTCTACCGCTATCATGCGATGCGCGGGGGCAAGATGCCCGACCTTGGCTATGACGGGCTCTACAAGGCGTTCTCGCTCCTTCCGCAAAGCCCCGAATACCGCATGAATTTCGCGCATGCCATGGCGATCCGCGGCGACTATGAAGCCGCCTCCATCCTCCTCGATCCGATCGCCTATTCGCCGCACGGATTCGACATGCGGGAAGCGGCGCTGCGGCTCAAGGCGCAGTTCGACGCGCAGGCGGCGGAAAAGGGGAAGGGCGCTCGGTCGGCTGAAAGTCCCGAACCCGCTGCATGACAGCGGCGCGCTGCGCTTCGGTCAGGCTGCGCCAATGCACGATCTCCTCGATCGTGCGGTCGCATCCGGTGCAGCTTTCGCGCTGGCGGTCCAGCGCGCACAGGTTGCGGCAGGGGCTGGCAGCCGGCGTCGTCATCACATGAAGCTGTAGGGATCGACGTCCACCGCGACGCGCGTGCCCGATTTCCACGCCAGGTTGCCCAGCCATTCGCGGATCGCGGCCTGGATGTCGACCTGCCGGCTGGCGTGGATCAGCAACCGGTGCCGGTGCCGCCCGCGCAGCACGGCCAGCGGCGCGGGCGCGGGGCCATAGACGCGCATCCCCTCGATCACCGGCGCGGACTTGCCGATGAGGCGCGCAGTCTGCGCCGCTTCGTCAGCATCCTCGCTGGATATGATGATCGCGGCGAACCGGCCGAAGGGCGGAGCGTTGGCGCGGCGGCGATTTTCGGTCTCGACGGCGTAGAAGCGTTCGGGATCGGCGTCGACCAGCGCCTGGATGACCTCGCTTTCGGGCATGCGAGTCTGGATGAAGACGCGGCCGGGCTTCTCGCCTCGCCCGGCGCGGCCCGCCACCTGCATCACCTGCTGGAATGTGCGTTCGGCCGCGCGCAAGTCGCCCCCTTCCAGCCCCAGGTCGGCGTCGATCACCCCCACCAGGGTCAGGTTGGGGAAATGATAGCCCTTGGTCACCAATTGCGTGCCGATGATGATGTCGACATCGCCCGCCTCCACCGACTTCACGAAATCGGCGGCGCGGGCGGGCGACCAGAGCGTGTCGGATGTGGCGATGGCGGTGCGCGCGTCGGGCCAGAGCGCCTTCACCTCGTCGGCGATGCGCTCGACGCCGGGGCCGCAGGCGACCAGGCTGTCCTCCTCCTTGCATTCCGGGCAGCGGCGCGGCGCGGGGATGACATGACCGCAATGATGGCAGGCCAGGCGATGGGTCAGCCGATGCTCGACCATCCAGGCGGTGCAATTGGGGCATTGGAAGCGATAGCCGCAATGGCGGCACAGCGTCAGCGGCGCATAGCCGCGCCGGTTGAGGAACAGCAGGCTCTGCTCGCCCTTCGCCATCGTCTCGTCGATCGCCTTGACCAGCGGCGGGGCGATCCAGCGGCCGCGCTCGGGCGGGTCGGTCAGCAGGTTGATGCCATGAATGTCGGGCATCTCCGCCCCGCCATAGCGGGACGGCAGCCTGATTTCGGCATAGCGGCCCAACTCCACCTGATGCCGGGTCTCGATGGCGGGCGTGGCGGAGGCAAGGATGACCGGGAATTTCTCGATGAGGCCGCGCATCACTGCCACGTCGCGGGCATGATAATGGACCCCGTCCTCCTGCTTGAAGCTCGCCTCATGCGCTTCATCGACGATGATGAGGCCCAGATTGGGATAGGGCAGGAACAGCGCCGATCGCGCGCCGACCACCACCTGCGCCTGGCCGCTGGCGATCGCGCGCCAGGCACGACGCCGCTCGCTCTGTCGCAGACCGCTATGCCAGTTGACTGGAACGCATCCGAAACGTTTTTCGAACCGCTCCAGAAAAGGCTCGGTCAGCGCGATCTCGGGCAGCAGCACCAGCACTTGCCGTTCCGCTCGGATGGCCGCCGCGATGGCCTCGAAATAGACTTCCGTCTTGCCCGATCCGGTGACTCCGTCGAGCAGGAAGGGGGCGAAATCCTGCGCCCGCACCGCATCGGCCATCTGCCCGGCGGCGGCGGCCTGCGCGTCCGACAGGGCGGGCGGCGCATGATCGGGGTCGGGCAGGGGGAAGGGCGTGTCGACGCTCACCTCCACCGCTTCGAATATGTCCTGCTTGATGAGGCCGCGGATCACCGCGTCGCTGACCCCGCCGATCATCGCGAGTTCGCGGATCAGCCCCTGCCGCTCGCCGATCCGCTCCAGCGCCTGGGCGCGCTGCTCGGTCATGCGGTCGGGCACGGCGCCGGTGGCTCGATATTCGATGACCGTCCGCGCCCCCTCCAGCGCCGACATGGACGACAGCGCCATGCGCAGCACGGCGGCCGGGGGGCTGAGATAATAGTCGGCGGTCCATTCGATCAGCCGGCGCAGCGGTTCGGGCAGCGGCGGGGCGTCCACCACCTCCAGCAGGTTGCGCAGGCGATTGTCGCCGACGCTTTCGACGTCGGGAAAGCGATCCTCCTCCCACACGACGCCGACGATCTGCCGCGGCCCCAGCGGTGCGACGACGATGCTGCCATGCTCCACCCGCATCCCGTGCGGCACGCGATAGTCAAGCGGGCCGAGGGCGGCGTTGAGCAGGAGGACACGAGCGCGCGAAGACATGGCCTGTCCTTAGCCGCTGGCGCGGCGCACGCAAATCGTCGCTTGGTCAGATCCGCCAGTTGAGCGAAAGCCAGGGCACATTGTTATATGTGTCGGGTTCGTTGTCGCGAAATGTCTGCTGGCGCATGTAGAGAAGCTGCACATCGACCGATTTGCCGAGCGAGCGGCGGATGCCGCCTTGCAGCCGCATCACCGCCAGGCCGGTCCTGTCGCTCGCCTTGGCGCGGTTGAGATGGAAGAAGAGTTCGGTCGCCCCTACCAGCGCCCATTTTTTGTCGGCGTCCAGCGGCACCGTCGCCTGGATGCGCTCGCGCAGCCGCCAGATCGGCTCGTCCATATTGTCGAAGAAACGCTGTTCCAGCCGCGTGCGGCTCTGCAATATGCCATGGCTGGCGGTCAGCTGCTGGTGAAAACGCAGTTCCTGATCGACCTCGCTCTTGAGATAGGCGAAGCCGCCGCCGATCTGCACGCCGTCCGCGATCCTGTGATCCCAGGTGATGCGATTGAGCGACTGCTCGCCGCCGCTGTCGCCGTCGGACCGGGCGCGCTGGCTGAAATCGAGCGTGACGCTGTCATTGTCGTCGGCCTTGAAGGTCAGGGCTTCCGACACCCACAATTGCGTATCCTCCGCAGCATAAACGGGGGCGGCGATCATCGGCAGCGTCATGGCGGCCAGCAATATGAGGAAACGCATCATTGATCCTTTGGAAAGGTGCGGCCGCCTTACCCAGCCTGCGCAGCGGGGGCAACCGATGGCGAATCCCGCCTCCAGCGGCTAAAGGGGGCCGAATCGCCACATTGCCGGAGCACCCCCATGAAATTCTTCGTCGACACCGCCGACACCGCCGACATCCGCGAATTGGCCGCCACCGGCCTGCTGGACGGCGTCACCACCAACCCGACCCTGATCCACAAATCGGGCCGCAAGTTCATGGAAGTGGTGGAGGAAATCTGCGGCATCGTCGATGGCCCCGTCTCCGCCGAAGTCGTCGCGCTCGATCATGAGACGATGATGAAGGAAGCCGAGGTGCTTCGGAAGATCGCCGACAATGTCTGCATCAAGGTGCCGCTGACGATTGACGGGCTCAAGACCTGCAAGGCGCTGACCGATGACGGCACGCTCGTCAATGTGACGCTCTGCTTCTCGGCCAACCAGGCGCTGCTCGCGGCCAAGGCCGGCGCCAGCTTCATTTCGCCCTTCGTCGGCCGCCATGACGATAATGGCTTCGATGGCCTCAAGCTGATCGAGGACATTCGCCTCATCTACGATAATTACCAGTTCGACACCGAAATCCTGGCCGCGTCGCTGCGTCATCCGATCCATGTGCTGGAATGCGCGAAGATCGGCGCCGACGTCATCACCGCGCCGCCGGCCGTCATCAAGATGCTCTCCAAGCATGTGCTGACCGACAAAGGGCTGGAAGGCTTCGCCGCCGATTGGGCCAAGACCGGCCAGACCATCCTTTAAGCTGCTGCCGGTAAACCGCCGGTTCCGAACGGACGTGGCGGACAGGCATTCGGGACCGCCGCGTCATTCGAAACGCTGCCGGCCCTCCCGACGAAGTGCGGCATCGGAAGCGATGCGCGCAATATGAAAATAGGCTCGGCGGCAACGCCGAGCCTATTTGTCATTCTTGAGCTCTATTTAGCGATAGCGACCCTGCTGCGTGTTGCCGCTGCTGGCGAAGCCTTCGCTGCTCCAGCCGCCGTCGCGGCCTTCGGGCCGATCACCGAACAGGGCGCTCTGCTCGCGTTCAGTCCGCCAGGCGTCCTGCGCCTGTTCGGCAGTCTTTTCCAGCGTCACCTTGGTCGCATCGACCGACTTGATCCAGCTCGACGGGATCGAATGATGGACGCCGCCGGCATCCTCGTCATTCTTGGTCAGGATGATGCGGTCGCCGCGGCACTTGTCGACCTTGCCCACATGTTCGCCATCGCTGCCGACGACTTCCATATGCTCCCTGACCTGCGTGATCGCCTGGCGCTGTTCGCCGCGGCGCGTGCGCCAGGTGCCGAACTCATTGTTGAAGCGGTCGCGATTTTCGCGCTGATATTCGGCATAGTCGCGATCCAGCTCGTCGATCCGCTGCTGGCGCCATGCATGATAATTGCTGTCATAATGCGCGCCCTGGTCATGACGCGGGCCATAGGAACGAGTGCGATAGCCATGGTCTTCGCTGCCGAAGCCGCTGCGCTCGTTCGTATAGGGAGCATAGCCGCGACCGGGAAGATAGTCGCTGCGCGAAGCCGAGGCATAGCCCATGCGGCTCGACTGGTCGCGCGGATCGCCATAGGGGCGATTATAATATTCATCATATTCGCGCCGTCGCTCGGCTTCCTCATCGCCAAACCAGCTGCGGATCTCGTCGCCTGCGCGATCGAAGAAGCCACGGTCTTCGGGATCATAGTCGTCCGGGCTGCGGCGATAATCGGGGCCACCAAACTGCCCGCGCGTGCCATAACGAGAGCCGCGATCATCGCCGCGATAATCGCGCTGACCACGATAGCGATCGCCACGATCCCAGCCGGTTGAATAACGATCATCACCATAGCGGCGTCCGCCTTGGTAACCCATTGTCCTTCTCCTTGTCTGTCTGGCGACGCGGAACGGCGTCGTCGCTCTGTCAATGAGTGGGCGGAGCCATCGTTCCGGGCGTTACGGGGGAGTAATGTCCTGCGTCTGGCGCGGCTCAACGCGATCCGAGTTGGTGCGCCCTTCCGCAAAGCGAAGCGCAGGGAATTTTTGCGCAAAAAGACCGTTGCATGGCTCAAGGCGCTCGCTTATAGGCAGCGCTCCTTCAGGGGCCTTAGCTCAGCTGGGAGAGCGCGTCGTTCGCAATGACGAGGTCAGGGGTTCGATCCCCCTAGGCTCCACCAACCCTCCACCGGGTTGGATCCGAAGGACTTTACCGCCGATGCGCCAAGCGCCTAGAGCGGTTTCATGACAGACATGAACGATGCGGGCCGGCCGGCGGCGACGGTGGTGATCATACGCGATCGCCCGGAGGGGGCGGCCGAATTGCTGATGGTCGAGCGCGCCTCCACCATGGCCTTCGCCGCGGGGGCGCTGGTGTTTCCCGGCGGCGCGGTGGACCCGGCCGACCTGGCGCTTGCCGCGCGTCATGGCGGCGACTTGCCCCTGGAAGAAGCAGCCGCGCGCATCGCGGCCATTCGCGAAACCATCGAGGAAGCCGGCATCGCCATCGGGCTGGCGGGCCGGATCGATGCGGCGGCGGTGCTGCGGTTGCGCGACGGTTTGCACGATGGAGAAACATTGGGCGATCTGCTCGATCGCCATGGCCTGACCCTGATGCTCGATGCGCTCACGCCCTTCGCGCGCTGGCATCCCGCGCCGTTCGATCGCGCAACCCGGATTTTCGACACGCGATTCTATCTGGCGCGCGCGCCCGAAGGGCAAGTGGCGAGCGTGGACAGCCGGGAGAATGTCCGGCTGTTCTGGCGCAGCGCAAGCGATGTGCTGGCGCTGTGTGATGCGGGCGAAGGGCGGATCATCTATCCCACGCGCCGCAATCTCGAACGATTGGCCGGCCATCGCCGCCATGCCGACATGGTTGCGCATGCGTCTTGCTTTCCGGTGGAGAAGATCCGGCCCTGGCAGGAGGATCGCGATGGCGAAGCGCATTTGTGCATCCCCGATCATCTGGGCTATCCGGTCACCGCGGAACCAATGAAGCGCGTCCAGCGTGCTTAGCCCATGCGCACGCTTCATCTGACGCTTCGCCGCCTTCTGCTGATCGGCGGCTTCATCATCCTGTTGCTGCTGACCTATGCCTGGCTGCGACAGCGGCCGCAGGACCTGCCCTGGACCGATCTCGATCTGGCGCAGCCCATCGGTCTGTTTACCGGGCGCAAGCTGGCGGCGCTCACCGGCGACACCGCAACCTGCAAGGCGCTGCTCGACCGCGCCGGCGTCGATTATGTCGCGATGGATCCGGGCGGCGCGGATCAGTGCGCCTATGCCGACGCGGTGCGGCTCCGGGCGGAAGAGGGCGCGATCGCGCTCGCTCCGTCTGCGGTGGCGCCGTCCTGCCCGGTGGTCGCCGCGCTCAAGCTGTGGGAATGGCAGGTGGTGCAACCCGCGGCCCAGCGCATCTACGGTCAGCCGGTTCGCACCATCCGCCATTTCGGCAGCTATAGCTGTCGCCGCATATATGGCCGCAGCAAGGGCGACTTCAGCGAACATGCCACCGCCGACGCCATCGACATTGCCGCCTTCGTGCTGAAGGACGGGCGATCGGTCAGCGTGCTCCAGGACTGGAAGGGGGAGGGAAAGGACGCCGGTTTTCTGCGCGAAGTCCGGGACGGCGCCTGTAATCTCTTCTCGACCGTCCTGTCACCCGACTATAATGCGGCGCACCGCGATCATTTCCATCTCGACCAGGCCGAGCGCGGCGCGATGGGCGGCCGCGCGTGCCGTTGAGCAGCGCTTATTGGCCGAAGCCCGCCTCGCGCGCGATCGCCACGGCCTCGCGCGCCGCGGCCAGCAGCGCGCCGCTCTTGGCCTCACACTCGCGCTGTTCATAGTCGGCGTTGGAATCGGCGACGATCCCCGCGCCCGCCTGCACATGCATGATGCCGTCCTTGAGCACCGCCGTGCGCAGGACGATGCAGCTGTCCATATTGCCGTCCGGCCCGAAATAGCCCACGCCCCCGGCATAGGCGCCCCGCGTTTCGGGCTCCAGCTCAGCGATGATCTCGCACGCCCGCACCTTGGGCGCGCCCGACACGGTGCCGGCGGGGAAGCCGGCGAACAGCGCGTCGATCGCGTCCTTGTCATCGGCCAGCCGGCCGACGACGTTCGACACGATGTGCATGACATGGCTGTAGAATTCGACGGTATAGCTTTCCGTCACCGTGACCGACCCAGCGGAAGCGACGCGGCCGACATCGTTGCGGCCCAGGTCCAGCAGCATCAGATGTTCGGCCCGCTCCTTGGGGTCGGCCAGCAGGCTTTCGCGATTGGCCGCGTCCTCGACCGCGCTCTTGCCGCGCGGGCGCGTGCCGGCGATCGGGCGGATCGTGACTTCGCCGTCACGCGCGCGCACCAAGATCTCGGGGCTCGACCCGATCAGCGCGAAGCCGGGCAGGTCGAGATAATAGAGGAAGGGCGACGGGTTGATCCGCCGCAGCGCGCGATAGAGCGCGATCGGCGGCAGCGTGAAGGGGCTGGTGAAGCGCTGCGCCAGCACGACCTGGAAGATGTCGCCGGCGACGATATAGTCCTTCGCCGCCTCCACCATCTGCGCATAGCGGCCGGGTTCCAGCACCGGCGTCACGGAGACATCGGCGATGTCGGTCGGCGCGGGAAGGGCTGGCAGCGGCGCCGCCAGTCGCGCCGCCGTCGCGTCGATCCGCTCCAGCGCAGCGTCGACCGCCTGATCGGCATCGGTGAAGCTGCCCTTCCACACCGGCGCGACGATGTAGAGGGCGTCGGCCAGGCGATCGAACACCAGGATCACGGTCGGGCGCACGAACAGCATGTCGGGCAGGCCGATGGCGTTGGGCGCAGGGCGGGGCAGTTTTTCCACCAGGCCGACCGTCTCATAGCCGAAATAGCCGACCAGGCAGGCGAGCGCCGGGGGCAGCGCCGGGTCCATCTCCGCCCGGCATTCGGCGACCAGCGCCCGCAGCGCAGCGAGCGCGCCTGCCTGCGCGGGAACGAAGGCGCTGCGATCACTCGCCCAATGGCGGTTGATTTCGGCCCGCTGCCCGTCGGCGCGGAAGACAAGATCGGGGGCGAGGCCGATCAGGCTGTAGCGACCGCGCACCGCGCCCCCCTCGACCGACTCCAGCAGATAATCGCCGCGATCGGATTCAAACAATTTGAGGGCGGCGGAAATGGGCGTGTCGGTGTCGGCGATCTGACGCCGCCAGATCAACGCCGATTCGCCGCGCGCCAGCGCCGCGCGCGCAGTTGCGATCCCGTCGCTCCCCCCAGCCGCCATGCTTATTGGCCGCCGCTGTTATTCGCGGTGAGGGCGCTGCGCACCTGCTCCACCGCCTTGGGGTTGCGGGTGACGCCCAGCTCCTTTTCGACCGCGCGTTCGAACTGCTCGCCATATTCCTGGCCGATCACATCGCCCATCTGGTCGCGCACCTGCGCCAGCAATTGAGGGTTACCCTTGGCATCGCCTCGCTCGATCTTGGTCAGCTGGACCACGAAATAGCCTCGCCCTTCGCTGATCGGCAGCGTCTTGACGCTGTTTTCTGCCATGGAAAAGAGGATCGAGACTTCGGCCGGCGGACGCTGCTCGGCGCGCATGATGTCGGCGCGGCGACCACCCAGCGTCTGTGGCGCCGGCAGCTTGACACCGGCCTGCGCGATGGCGTCGGCCAGTTTCGTGCCCTTGGCGACCTTGGCCTGGATCTGCTCGGCCAGCGCCTTCGCCTTCTGGTTGCCGGCGTTGAGCTTATACTGCGCCTGGACCAGCGGCTTGACCTCGGCCAGCGGCGGAGGGGCAGCGGCAATGATCTGGCCGGGGGCGATCAGCGCATAGCGCTGGACGGGCGTGATCGGCACCAGCTGCGCGTCATCGTCCGCGCTCATCGCAAAGGCGGGCGCCACCAGCGGCTGGATGTCGGCGGGCGCGACATAGGCCATGTCCTTGACCTGCTTGCCGGTCGCCAGCAGCGGCGGCGTGGTCTCCAGCGTCAGGCCATTGTCCTTCGCCACTTCCTCGAACGTGCCGCCATCGGCGATCTGGTCCTCCAGCTTGGCGGTGAAGTCGTTGAGCAGCTGCTTTTCCTTTTGCGCGCGCAGCGTCTTGACGATGTCCTCGCGCACCGCGCTCAACGGACGGGCGGGCTTGTCCTGCATCGCCGTCACGCGCAGCAGCAGAAAGCCGAGCGGCCCGCGCACCGGACCCACCAGCGCACCCTGTTGGGCGGCGAAGACGGCATCGGCCACAGCCTTGCTGGTCGCGCTGGTGAGCTGCGCGCGGCTCTGCCCTTCCAGGGTGGAGACGGAAAGGCCCGCCGCTTGCGCCGCCTGCGGCAGCGACTTGCCGCCCTTCACCTGCGCGGCGATCGCCTTGGCGCCCGCTTCGGTCGGCAGCACCAGCTGCTCGACGCTGCGAGTCTGACTGGCGGCATAGGCGGCCTTGTTCTGGTTGTAATAGGTGCTGATGTCAGCATCGCTGGGCGCGGCCGCCTGTGCAAAGCGCGTGGCGTCGACCACGGCGAAGCGGATGCGGCGCTGCTCGGGGATGGTGAAGCGCGCGCTGTTCTTCTTGTAGAAGTCGGTCAGTTGCGCGTCGGTCGGATCCTTGTCGTCCAGGAAAGCGACGGCAGGAATGGCCGCGACATTGCCCTGCCGCGCTTCCAGCAGCAGCGAGGCATAGGGCAGGACCAGATTTTCCGACGGGCGCGCGCCCAGGCCGATCGGCGCGAGCAGCTGGCGCTGCAGGATTTCGCGGCGAATATCATCGCGCAGCGCCTGCTCGCTCAACCGTTCGCGCGCCAGCAGGGCGCGGAAACTGTCATTGCTGAAATTGCCGGCCGCATCCTGGAAGGCCGGGATCTGCGCGATCTGCGCGTCGATCAGCCGCTTGGAGATATGCATGCCCTGATCATCGGCAAAGGCCCGCAGCGTCAGCGATTGCACCAGCTGGTCGAACACCTGGGCGCCGCCGCCCTGGGCGAAGAAGTCGCCGATCTGCAGCTCGGGGCTGGAACGCCGCGCATTTTCGAACACACGCTGCACCCGATCCTGCAGTTCGGCGACCGTCAGCTTATATCCCTTCGCCTTGGCCGCAGTGCCGCCGCCCGACAGGCTGGCGCCGCCGAACTGGCCGCTGGTCACATCGCCCAGGATGAAGGCGGCGGCGATCACGCCCAGAAACAGGATCGCGAAGATCGCGCCGAACTTGGAATGGATGACGCGGCGAAAGACAGAGAGCATGAATATGTCCGAGCTACAGGCGGTATGGCGGCCCGCTTTAAGGGCCTAACGGCGCGGCGGCAAGGCTTGGACTGGACAAATGCGCGATGCCCGTCCATCGCATTTGCTTGGCGCCCGCATGTGTCTTGGAGGCGCCGCATGATGATGCGGCGACGACGCGCGCAGGCGCTACGTGCAGCAATAATGACAGGGGAATTTCGCGGATGAACAGGCGAAAGCTGGTTGTCGGCAACTGGAAGATGAACGGGATGCGCGCGCATCTGGATGAGGTGGAGGCGATCGGCCGGGTCGCGGCGGCGCATCCTGCGGTCGAAGTCGGGCTGTGCCTGCCCGCCACGCTCATCATGGCGGGGTCTGAACGGCGCGGCGCCGCCTTCATCGGCGCGCAGAACTGCCATATGGATATCAGCGGCGCCTATACCGGATCGCTCTCGGCCGAGATGCTGGCGGAAGCCGGCGCCACCTGGGTCATCACCGGCCATAGCGAACGGCGCGAGGCGCGCGGCGAAACCAATGCCGATATTGCGGCCAAGTCCGTCGCCGCGCACAAGGCGGGGATCAACGTCATCCTGTGCGTGGGGGAAACGATCGCGGTGCGCGACGCCGGTCGCGCAGAACAGGTCGTCGCGGACCAGTTGCTCGCTTCGCTGCCCGAAGGCGCGGCGGCGGACTGGCTGGCGGTCGCCTATGAACCCATCTGGGCGATCGGCACGGGCCGCATCCCCAGCATGGAAGCGGTCGCGACCATGCATGCCGCGCTGCGCAAGGCGCTGGCCAGCCGCATCGGCGCGGAGGCCGACCGGATGCGCATCCTCTATGGCGGGTCGATGAACGGCGACAATGCCGCCGACCTGATGGCGCTGGCCGATGTCGATGGTGGACTTGTCGGCGGCGCCAGCCTGTCGGCGGCCAAGTTCGCGCCGATCATCGAGGCGGCCGACCAGCGGATGCAGGCCGCCGCCTGACCGAGGGACGAACGGAACAGGCGGGGGCTCCACACAGGTTGCCCCCGCCGTCCTTCGTCGCTATGTGCCCGCCAACATATTTCTTGTCCCGGACACTTGTCGCATGTTCACTTTCCTCCTCGTCGTGCAGGCGATCGTCGCCGCCCTGCTGGTCACCGTCATCCTGATGCAGAAGTCGGAAGGCGGCGGTCTGGGCGTGGGCGGCAGTCCGGCTGGCTTCATGTCGGCGCGCGGCGCGGCGGATTTCCTGACCCGTTCGACCACCATTCTCGCCAGCATCTTCGTGCTGCTGTCGATCGTCATGGCGGTGATCGCGTCCGTCCGGCACGCGCCCAGCGACATTGACACGTCGCTGGTGAAGCAGGCCCCTGCGACGCAGAGCGCGCCAGCGACAACCGATCCGCTGGCCGCGCCCGCCGCCAACGCCGCTTCGGCGCCGGTGTCCAATGGCGCGGTTCCGCTCGCCAACTAAGCTCTCCGCCGATCCTTCGATCTTTTTTTTTAAGCGCGCGTGGATTCGCGCGCTTGCCCTTTGTTGTTCCGAAAGGCTAAGCCTCTCCTCCCATGACGCGGTATATTTTCATCACCGGCGGCGTGGTCTCCTCGCTTGGCAAGGGCCTGATGGCCGCTTCGCTCGCAGCGCTGCTGCAGGCGCGAGGTTTCCGTGTGCGAATCCGGAAATTCGACCCCTATCTCAACGTCGATCCGGGCACGATGAGCCCCTATCAGCATGGCGAAGTCTATGTGACCGACGACGGGGCGGAAACCGATCTCGACCTTGGCCATTATGAGCGATTCACCGGCGTGTCGGCGCGCCAGTCGGACAATGTGACGCAGGGCCGCGTCTATCAGACGATCATCCAGCGCGAACGGCGCGGCGACTATCTGGGCGCGACGGTGCAGGTGATCCCGCACGTCACTGACGAGATCAAGGCGTTCGCGACTGCGGATACCGATGATCTGGATTTCGTCCTGTGCGAAATCGGCGGCACGGTCGGCGACATCGAATCGCTGCCCTTCATGGAAGCGATTCGCCAGCTGCATAATGATCTGGATCGCGGCCAGTCGATCTTCGTCCATGTGACGCTGGTGCCCTATATCGCGGCTGCCGGCGAGTTGAAGACCAAGCCGACCCAGCGCAGCGTGCGCGATTTGACCTCGCTCGGCATCCAGCCCGACATCCTGCTGTGCCGCTGCGAGCATCCGCTGCCCGAAAGCGAGCGGCAGAAGATCGCGCTGTTCTGCAATGTCCGGCCCGAAGCCGTCATTCCCGCGCGCGACGCCAAGAGCATCTACGCCGTTCCCGAACAATATCATGCCGAAGGGCTGGACCGCGAAGTGCTGCGCGCCTTCGGCATCAGCGACGCGCCCGCGCCCCAGCTCGATCGCTGGGTGGACATCATGGATCGCCAGCTCAACCCTGAAGGGGAAGTGACGATCGGCGTGGTCGGCAAATATGTCGGCCTGCTCGACGCGTATAAGTCGCTCTATGAAGCGCTCAACCATGGCGGCCTCGCCAACCGGGTGAAGGTCAACGTCAAGTGGATCGACGCGGAACTGTTCGAGAAGGGTGACGATCTCGCCGCCAGCCTTGAGCCGATGCACGGCATTCTCGTTCCCGGCGGCTTTGGCGTGCGCGGTTCGGAAGGGAAGATCGCTTCGGTCCGCTTTGCGCGCGAACGAAACGTGCCCTTTTTCGGTATTTGCCTCGGCATGCAGATGGCCTGCATCGAAGGCGCGCGCAACACTGCCGGCATTCCCGATGCGTCGACCACCGAATTTGGCGAGACGTCGGAGCCGGTCGTGGGTCTCATCACCGAATGGATGAGCGCCGAGGGGCTGCAGAAGCGCACCGCCGAAACCGATCTGGGCGGCACGATGCGCCTTGGCGCCTATCCCGCCAAGCTTACCGGCAACAGCGTCGTCGCGGGCATCTACGGCACCAACGAGATCAGCGAACGGCACCGCCATCGCTATGAAGTCAATGCCGGCTATCGCGAAGCGCTGGAGAAGGGCGGCCTCATCTTTTCGGGCATGTCGCCCGACGGCACCCTGCCTGAAATCGTGGAGCGACCCGACCATCCCTGGTTCGTGGGCGTCCAGTTCCACCCGGAACTGAAATCCAAGCCTTTCGATCCCCATCCGCTCTTCGCCAGCTTCATCGAAGCGGCGGTCAAGCAGAGCCGGCTGGTCTGATTAAGGGCATCATCCCGGAGAAAGTCGGGATGATCTGCCTCCAGGCCGTGCCTGCCGGAGCGAAGTCGAGCCATGGTGCTCGCCGTCGCTCCAGCCGAGCGACGCGCAGTCAGGCCGCCGGCGTCAGCTTCAGCAGTCGGCCCTGCGACTTGCCGCCATCCTCCAGCAACCAGAGCGCGCCGTCCGGCCCTTGTTCGACTTCGCGGATGCGGGCGCCCATGTCCCACTGGTCGGCCTTGGATGCGTTGTCGCCGTCCAGCTTGACGCGGACCAGGCTCTGGCTCGACAAGCCGCCGATGAACAGCGATCCCTTCCATTGCGGGAACAGGTCGCCCGAATAATAGATCAGGCCGCCGGGCGAAATGACCGGGTTCCACGACACTTTGGGCGCTTCATAGCCGTCGCCCGCGGCGTGATCGGGAATGTCGCGGCCGTCATAATGGCTGCCGTTCGAAACCTTGGGCCAGCCATAGTTGAGGCCCGGCTTGATGAGGTTGACCTCGTCCCCGCCCTTGGGCCCCATTTCTTGTTCCCACAGCCGGCCGTCCGCGTCGAAGGCGATGCCCAGCAGGTTGCGATGGCCATAGGACCAGATGGCGGGGTTGAAGCCCTTGGCCGCGAGCGGATTGCCCGATGCAGGCGTGCCGTCCAGGTTCAGGCGCAGCACCTTGCCCAGCGTGGACTTGGGGTCCTGTGCCGGGTCCATCTTCTGCCGTTCGCCATTGGTGAAGAACAGATATTTGCCATCGGGCGAGAAGGCGATGCGGCCGGAATAATGGCCATTGCCATCGACATAGGGGCTGGCGCGGAAGATCACCGCGACATCGTCCAGCTTGGTCGTGCCGTCGCTCGCCTGATTGAAGCGCCCCTTGGCCAGCGCGACGCCCTTCACGCCGTCGCGCGCTTCGGAAAAGCTGAAATAGACCATCTTGTCATCGCCGAATGTGGGCGAAAGCACCACGTCCATCAGCGCGCCCTGGCCGGCGCTGTCGGATTGCGGGATGTCACCGACCGGGATCTTGGTGCCGTTCTTCGGATCGAACAGGATCATGTCGCCCGCCTTTTCCGTCACCAGCGCGCGGCCGTCGGGCAGGAACGTCATGGCCCAGGGCGATTCGAAATCGGCGATCACCGACGTCTTGAACGGCTTTTCGGCGGATGCGGCGGTCTGGCTGTTGGCGCCTTCGCCCGAACAGGCGATCAGCGCCAGGGGAAGGCTGAACATCATGGAATGACGCATATTCTCGGTCTCCGTTCGCCCCGAACCTGTCGACGGGTCATATCTGTCTTAGAAAGAATGTGGAGGGCTTCGACAAGCGCAGCCTGAACGGAAATGAGCGGTGAGGAAATTTGTTGCAGATATTCGATGCGCCGCCTATATCAGCAATGCTTCCTTACATCGTCAAACATGTCGGGGTCGCGGGCGGATGCTCGCGGCGACGCGGAAGCGCGCATATTCTTGTCTGGAGACCGCATGGCGGACATCGCCGAACTGACCGCGCTGATCGAACCCGAGGTGAAGGCCCTGGGCTTTGACCTCGTGCGCATCAAGCTGTTTGGATCGGGCGACGAACATACGCTCCAGATAATGGCCGAAAACCCGGCGACCAAGCAACTCGTCATCGAGGATTGCGCCACCATCTCGCGCCGCCTGTCGGACGTGCTGGACGAGGCTGATCCGATCGCGGAAGCCTATCGCCTGGAAGTGAGCTCCCCGGGTATCGACCGCCCCCTCACGCGCCTGCATGACTTCCAGGAATGGGCCGGGCACGAAGCGAAGATCGCCGCCACCGAGGTCGTTGCCGGGCGCAAGAGCTTCCGCGGCGTGCTGGATGGCGTGGAAGGCGACGAGATCCTGTTCACCGATGCCAAGTCCGGCGCGGTGCGCATCCCCTTCGCGCTGGTGGCCGAGGCCAAGCTGCTGCTGACCGACGCATTGATTGCTGCTAGTATGCCGCTCTCCTCCGATGGGGCGGACGAGTTTGAAACCGAAGAATAAGGGTTCATAAAGTCATGGCCAACGCCATTTCCGCCAACAAGGCCGAGCTGATCGCGATCGCCAATTCGGTGGCGAGCGAAAAGATGATCGACAAGGCCATCGTCATCGAGGCGATGGAAGACGCGATCCAGCGCGCGGCGCGCGCCCGCTACGGCGCTGAAAACGACATTCGCGCCAAGCTCGATCCCGACAGTGGCGACCTGCGCCTGTGGCGCGTGGTCGAAGTGGTCGAGACGGTCGAGGATTATTTCAAGCAGGTCGACCTCAAGCAGGGGCAGAAGCTCAAGAAGGACGCCGTGATCGGCGACTTCATCGTCGATCCGCTGCCCGCCATCGACCTGGGCCGCATCGATGCCCAGTCGGCCAAGCAGGTGATCTTCCAGAAGGTCCGCGACGCCGAGCGCGAGCGCCAATATGAGGAATATAAGGACCGCGTGGGTGAGATCATCACCGGCGTCGTCAAGTCGGTCGAATTCGGCCATGTCGTCGTCAATCTCGGCCGCGCCGAGGGCGTGATCCGCCGCGACCAGCAAATCCCGCGCGAAGTCGTGCGCGTCGGCGACCGCATTCGCTCGGTCGTGCTGAACGTGCGCCGCGAAAATCGCGGGCCGCAGATTTTCCTCAGCCGCGCGCATCCCGAATTCATGAAGAAGCTGTTCGCGCAGGAAGTCCCCGAAATCTATGATGGCGTCATCACCATCATGGCGGCCGCCCGCGATCCCGGTTCGCGCGCGAAGATCGGCGTCATCAGCCGCGACAGCAGCATCGATCCGGTCGGCGCCTGCGTCGGCATGAAGGGCAGCCGCGTCCAGGCCGTCGTGCAGGAAATGCAGGGCGAAAAGATCGACATCATCCCCTGGTCCGAAGATACCGCGACCTTCGTCGTCAACGCGCTGCAGCCCGCCCAGGTGGCTCGCGTGGTCATCGACGAGGAAGAGGAGCGCATCGAGGTCGTCGTGCCCGACGATCAGCTGTCGCTCGCCATCGGCCGTCGCGGCCAGAATGTCCGCCTCGCCAGCCAACTGACCGGCAAGGCGATCGACATCATGACCGAGGCCGACGCCAGCGAGAAGCGCCAGAAGGAATTCGTCGCCCGCTCCGAAATGTTCCAGAACGAACTGGACGTGGACGAAACGCTGTCGCAGCTGCTGGTCGCCGAAGGCTTCGGCGAGCTGGAAGAAGTCGCCTATGTCAGCGTCGAGGAACTGGCCTCGATCGAGGGCTTCGACGAGGATCTGGCCGCAGAGCTGCAGAGCCGCGCGCAGGAAGCGCTGGATCGCCGCGAAGCCGCCGCGCGCGAAGAGCGCCAGGCGCTGGGCGTCGAGGATGCGCTGGCCGACATGCCGCATCTGACCGAAGCGATGCTCGTCACGCTGGGCAAGGCCGGCATCAAGACGCTGGATGATCTCGCCGATCTCGCGACCGACGAGCTGATCGCCAAGAAGCGCGTGGACCAGCGTCGCCGCAAGTCGGAAACCAGCGAGGACAAGGGCGGCATCCTGTCGGCCTATGGCCTCAATGAAGAGCAGGGCAATGAGATCATCATGGCCGCTCGCGCGCATTGGTTCGAAGAGGAAGCCTGAGACTTCATGCCGTTCGTCGACATCCGCCTGGCCGGCAGCGCCACTCGCGAGCAGAAAGCCGCGATCGTTGCCGACGTCACCCAGTCGCTCGTGGAGCGGCTGGGGAAGCCGGCGGCTGCCGTCCAGATCGTCATTTCCGAAGTTTCGACCGAAAATTATGCGGCCGGCGGGCAGCTGCTCGCCGACCGCGCCCCCACGCCATCCAGGGAGGACGCCCATGCTGCGGACACTCCCCGATGAGGGGCTGAACGGCTACACATCGCGATTCCTTCCTTCTTCCCCGGCGAGGGCGGGGGCGGGGGCTGGCCGCAGGCCGGTCGGAGAAATGTCGCCCGCTCATGTGCGGGATGATTCTGCGCCATCGGCCACCCTGATTTCCCGCCTTTCGCACCGGAGGGCGCATTCATGACCGAACGCAAATGCATATTGACCGGCGACCGCGCCGATCCCGACCTGCTGATCCGCCTTGCCGTGGGGCCGGAAGGGCAGGTGCTGCCGGACATCCGGGCCAAGGCGCCGGGGCGCGGCGCCTGGATCGGCGTTGATCGCGTCGCGCTCGAAGCCGCGATCGCCAAGGGCAAGCTCAAGGGCTCGCTGGCGCGGGCCTTCAAGGCCGGCGATCTGCATGTCCCCGACGCGCTGCCCGCCATGATCGAGGATGGGCTGCGCAAGGCGTTGCTGGATCGGCTGGGGCTGGAGGCGCGCGCCTCCATGCTGCTGACCGGCTCGGAAAAAATCGACGTCGCCTGTCGCAAGGGCGACGTGAAGCTGCTGCTGCATGCGTCCGACGCGGCCGCGGACGGCAACCGCAAACTGGATCAGGCGCTGCGCGTCGGGCAGGAAGCGGAAGGCACGGATCTTGCGGGCATCACCTTGCCTGTGGACCGCAATGCACTATCTATGGCAATGGGGCGCGACAATGTCGTCCACATCGCGATTACCGACTCGCGTGCGGCGGCGCGTCTGCGCGGCGCTATCGGCCGCTTGGAAAGCTATCTGGGTTGCGCTACCGAAGCGCCCGCGCATGGGGAGCCTGCCTCTGCCGACGCGCCGGGCGTCGGCTAAGCATCGGGATTGGGCATCAGGATTGAAGGCGCCGGCGGGCCTATCCGGCCGGAGCGGAAGTGAAGGGTTAAGTTCGAAAATATGAGTGACAGCAAGGAAGACAAGCCGGTTCTGGGCCGCAAGCCGCTGGGCATCAAGCGGACCGTCGAATCCGGCCAGGTGCAGCAGCAGTTCAGCCATGGCCGCAAGAATACGGTCGTGGTTGAGGTGAAGCGGCGCCGCGTCCTGGGCAAGCCCGGTGAGACGACCGGTGCTGCCCCTGCGGCTGCGCCCCAGGCTGATCCGACGCCCGCTCCGCGCCCCGCAGCGCCTGCGGCGCAACGCCCCGCGCCGCCGCCCCCGCCGCGTCCGGTCGCGCAGAATTCGATGCTCTCGCGCAAGGAGCTTCAGGAGAAGCTGCTGCGTGAGGCTGAGGAAGCCCGCATGACCGCGCTGGAAGAAGCGCGCCGTCGCGAGGATGCCGAGCGTCAGGCCGCGAGCGAGGAAGAAAAGCGCCGCGCCGAGGAAAATCGCCAGGCCGCCGAAGCGGAAGCCGCGCGCGAAGTGGAGGAAGCGGCCGAGCCTGCGCCGCAGCCCGAAGCGGCTGCGCCCGAGGCCGCTGCTGCGCCTGCCGCCGAGCCTGCGCCTGAAGCGACGCCCGCCGCGCCCGCTGCGCCGGCCTCGACCATGCCGCCGCCCCGCCGCTTCACCCCGGTTACGCCGGCCAAGCGTCCCGAGCCCGCCAAGCCCGAGCGCGCCAAGCGCGGCGACGACAATCGCCGCCAGTCCGGCAAGCTGACCGTGACGCGCGCCTTGGCCGACGACGACAGCGCGCGCGCTCGCAGCCTCGCCGCGCTCAAGCGCGCGCGGGAAAAGGAGCGTCGCGCGCATTATTCGGGCGGCGGCCAGCCGCGCGAGAAGCAGTCGCGGGACGTCATCGTGCCGGAAAGCATCACGGTGCAGGAACTGGCCAACCGCATGGCCGAAAAGGGCGCGGACCTGGTCAAGGCCCTGTTCAAGATGGGCACCGCCGTCACGCTCAACCAGCCGATCGATCAGGATACGGCCGAGCTGCTGGTCGAGGAATTCGGCCACCGCATCCAGCGCGTGTCGGACGCCGACGTCGAAATCGGCATGCAGGGTGAGGCGGATGCGCCCGAAACGCTGCAGCCGCGTGCGCCCGTCGTCACGATCATGGGCCATGTCGATCATGGCAAGACCTCGCTGCTCGACGCGCTGCGCGGCACCAATGTCGTGTCCGGCGAAAGCGGCGGCATCACGCAGCATATCGGCGCCTATCAGATCAAGACGAAGGGGGGCGATCTCATCACCTTCCTCGACACGCCGGGCCACGAAGCCTTTTCGGAAATGCGTGCGCGTGGCGCGAACGTCACCGACATCGTCATCCTGGTGGTGGCGGCCGACGACGGGCTGATGCCGCAGACGATCGAGGCCATCAACCATACCAAGGCCGCGGGCGTGCCGATGATCGTCGCGATCAACAAGTGCGACAAGCCCGACGCCAATCCGCAGAAGGTGCGCGAGCGTCTGCTGGAGCATGAGGTGATCGTCGAGGATATGGGCGGCGAAACCCAGGACGTCGAAGTGTCCGCGCTCAAGAGGCAGGGGCTCGATGCGCTGATCGACAAGATCCTGCTCCAGTCCGAACTGCTCGAACTCACCGCCAATCCCGATCGCGCTGCCGAAGGCAATGTGATCGAGGCGCAGCTCGACAAGGGCCGTGGCGCGGTGGCGACCGTTCTGGTCCGTCGCGGCACGCTCAAGGTCGGCGATACCTTCGTCATCGGCGCCGAAAGCGGCAAGGTCCGCGCGATGATCAATGACAAGGGCCAGCAGGTGAAGCAGGCAGGGCCTTCGACCCCGGTTGAGGTGCTGGGCCTGTCGGGCGTTCCCATGGCGGGCGATCAGCTCACCGTCGTGGAAAATGAAGCCCGTGCGCGCGAAGTCGCCGCCTATCGTCAGGAACAGGCGACCAAGAAGCGCACGACCGCCGCGCCGACCAGCTTTGAACATATGTTCTCGGCGCTCAACACCAAGGTCATCGAATATCCGGTGGTGGTGAAGGGCGACGTGCAGGGTTCGGTCGAAGCGATCGTGTCGTCGCTCAACAAGATCTCGACCGACGAGATCAAGGTGCGCATCCTGCATTCGGGCGTCGGCGCGATCACCGAAAGCGACGTCACGCTGGCAGCCGCCAGCCGTGCGCCGCTGATCGGCTTCAACGTCCGGCCCAACGCCAAGGCGCGTCAGCTTGCCGAACGCGAGAAGATCTCGCTGCGCTATTATGACGTGATCTACGACCTTCTTGAGGAAGTGCGCGGCGAAATGGCGGGCCAGCTGGCGCCCGAGCGCATCGAAACGGTCGTCGGCCGCGCCGAGGTGCTTCAGGTGTTCCCGGCGGGCAAGAAGGACAAGGCGGCCGGTCTGCTCGTCCTCGAAGGCATCATCCGCAAGGGTCTGGCCGCGCGCCTCACCCGCGACGATGTCATCGTGTCGCGCACCAACATCGCCTCGCTGCGTCGCTTCAAGGACGATGTGTCCGAAGTCCGCGCCGGCATGGAGTGCGGTGCGGTTCTGCAGGATACCAACGACATCAAGCCGGGCGATACGCTCGAACTGTTTGAGGTCGAGGAACGTCAGCGGACGCTGTAACAGCCAATAACCCCTCCCCTTCGGGGGGGAGGGGGGAGTTTTCGTGCATGGCACATCCCAATCCGTCTTCCGAAGGCCCGTCTGTCCGTCTGCTTCGCGTGGGCGAGCAGGTGCGTCATGTCCTGGCGGACATCCTCCAGCGCGGCGACGTGCATGACGATGTGCTGGCCGCGCATGTCGTGAGCGTCACTGAAGTGCGCATGTCGCCCGACCTGCGTCACGCCACCGTATTCGTGAAGTCGCTGCTGGGCCAGGATGAGGAGGCGGTGCTCAAGGCACTGCGCACCAATACCGCTTATCTGCAGCGCGAAGTCGCGCACCGCATCCGCCTCAAATATGCGGCGAAACTCAAATTCCTGGCGGACGAAAGCTTCGACGAAGGCAGCCATATCGACAAGCTGCTCCGTGATCCCAAGGTCGCTCGCGACCTGGCACCGGACGAGGGCGAAGATTGACCTGATTCCTGCTGAGACGCGGCATCTGATCGACATGAACGCCTGGATTGCGCTCTGGGCCAGGTCGGTCGTCATCCCCAAGGACGTGCGCGACCGGATCGACCTGGCATTGGGCATGTGCATGGGTGGTGATGTGGACGGGTGCCTGACATTCGATCGACCGGTCGAAAAAAAATCGGGGATTCTCCGTCTGTGGCCGTCATGATATTGCCGTAGAAAAGGGGAATTGAAGATGCAGGGTCATTGGCTGTCGTTCGCGATGATTTGCTGCGCGCTCGTTGCTCCCGCGCAAGCCAGGGACACGGGTCCGCATCCTGCGGTCATCGCCGACCCGAAGCCCGATGCCGCCCATCCCGCCGGCATGAGCGCCTTCGTCATCCCGTCGGGCGACGGGGCCATGAACGCGGTCATGTACACGGCCGCGGGCGCCGGGCTCCATCCCACGCTGCTGCTGCTCCATGGCTTTCCCGGCAATGAGCAGAATCTGGATCTCGCGCAGGCGGCGCGGCGCGCCGGCTGGAATGTCCTGACGCTTCATTATCGCGGCTCCTGGGGGAGTCCGGGCGCCTTTTCCTTCGGCAACGCGTCCGAAGACGCCTTCACCGCGCTGCAATTCCTTCAGCAGCCCGCGACCATCGCGCGCTACCGCATCGACACCAGCGCGCTCGTCGTTGCCGGTCACAGCATGGGCGGCTTCATGGCCGCCGATGCCGCCGCGGCCGAACCGCGCGTCGCGGGTCTCTTCCTGATCGATCCTTGGGATCCGGCGCAGACCGTCGCCTCGCTGGCGACGCCCGAAGGCGAAGCGGCGTGGCAGGCGGAGGTGGCGAGCGATTTGCCGCCGCTGGCCGGCGCCACCTATGACAGCCTGACCGGCGAGATCAAGGCGGACGTTGCCAAGTTCGATCTTGGGCGCCGCCTCGCAGGCTATGGTCGTCGCCCCCTCATCATGATCGGGGCGGAGCGCGGGATCGGCGCGATGGCGCGCAAGGCGGCGGCGGACGCGCAGGGCGCCAATCCCGACGCGCGGCTGATGATATGGCCGACCGACCATAGTTTTTCCGACCAGCGCATCGCGCTGGCCGATGCGCTGGTCCGTTTCCTGGCTGGCGTCGCGCCCACGATCCGCTAATCCAGCGCGGATGGCGAAGCTCTATTTCTACTATAGCTCGATGAATGCGGGGAAATCGACCACCCTGCTGCAGTCGGACTTCAACTATCGTGAACGCGGCATGGACACGATGCTCTGGACCGCCGCCGTGGACACGCGCTACGGCCGGGGTCGCATCGCTTCGCGCATCGGGCTGGAAGCGCAGGCGCATCTGTTCGAAGCGGAAACCGATCTGTTCGCGGCCGTTGCCCAGCGCCATGCCGATGCACCGCTGTCCTGCGTGCTGGTCGACGAAGCGCAGTTTCTGACGCGCAACCAGGTCTGGCAACTCGCCGCCGTTGCCGACGCGCTGGGCGTTCCGGTCCTCTGCTATGGCCTGCGCACCGATTTCCAGGGCGAATTGTTCGAGGGCAGCGCGAACCTCTTGGGCCTGGCCGATACGCTGACGGAGATAAAGACCGTCTGCGACTGCGGCCGCAAGGCCACGATGAACCTGCGCGTGGACGCGCAGGGCAGGGCGATCCGGCAGGGGCAGCAGACCGAGATTGGCGGCAATGATCGCTATGTCGCGTTATGCCGCCGCCATTTCGTCGAGCAGATGCGGGGCTGACAGCGGCCCCGCGGGCTTCTACAGGCGCGGCCATGCATGGCTGGATCATTCTCGACAAACCGCATGGCCTGGGCTCCACCCAGGCGGTCAGCGCCGTCAAGCGCGTCCTGCGCCAGAGCGGCGCGGGCAAGGTGAAGGTCGGTCATGGCGGCACGCTCGATCCGCTGGCGACTGGCGTGCTGCCGATCGCGATCGGCGAAGCCACCAAGCTCGCGGGGCGCATGCTCGACAGTGACAAGGTTTACGACTTCACTGTCGCTTTCGGTGTCCAGACCGACACGCTCGACCTGGAGGGCAAGCCGATCGCGACCAGCGACCATCGCCCGACCTGGGCGCTGGTGGAGGCGGCGCTGCCGCGCTTTACCGGACCGATCGAGCAAGCGCCGCCCGCCTACAGCGCCATCCTGATCGACGGCCAGCGCGCCTATGATCTCGCCCGAAAGGGAGCGGCGGTCGAGATGAAGACGAGGAGCGTCACGATCCATCGCTTGCAGGCCTACCCTGAGGATATGCCGCATGACCCTCTTGCTCCCGTGCACGAGTTGACGCTAGCCGCCCATGTGTCGAAGGGCACCTATATTCGCTCCCTCGCGCGCGACATTGCGCTGGCGCTTGGCACGGTGGGGCATGTCACCATGCTCCGCCGCGTGAAGGCCGGGCCTTTCACGCTGGAATCCGCGATTTCGCTGGACAAATTGAACGATGCTGCTACGGGGCACGGCATCGCGCAGTATATGCTGCCGTTGACGGCGGGGCTGGACGACATCCCGGCCCTTCCCGTCAGTCCCGATGAAGCATTGGCTCTCCGTCAGGGGAAGATGCTCATGGGGAAACCGCACACCGGTCTCCTGCTGGCCATGCTGGGCGACACGCCCATCGCGCTGGTGGAGTCCAGTGGCCCGGACATCCGGGTGGTGCGCGGCTTCAATCTCTAGATACGAAAGGAAGCCCGATGTCGATCACTGCAGAGCGCAAGGAAGCGCTGATCAAGGAACATGCCCGCGCTGAAGGCGACACCGGTTCGCCCGAAGTCCAGGTTGCGATCCTCTCGGAGCGCATCGCCAACCTGACCGAGCATTTCAAGGGTCATCACAAGGATAATCACAGCCGTCGCGGCCTGCTGATGCTGGTCAACAAGCGTCGTTCGCTGCTGGACTATCTCAAGAAGAAGGATGAGGGCCGCTATACCGACCTCATCGCCAAGCTAGGCCTGCGCAAGTAAGTCTGCTAAAGAAGAAACGGCCCCCCAAGGGGCCGTTTTTCGATTCTGGAACAGGGCGCAATCCGGCACCCTGTTGCATATCAGGGGCCAGATGATGCTCCACACCGTTGCGGGCCGGTTTAGCCCGCATGACAGGCCCCGCCCGGCAATAGGGCTTGGCGGGCGAAGGAAAAAGCATGTTTGATGTAAAGAAAGTTTCGATCGAGCTGGCAGGCAAGACCCTGACTCTCGAAACCGGTCGCATTGCGCGCCAGGCCGATGCCGCCGTGCTGGCGACCTATGGCGAGACCGTGGTGCTTTGCGCCGTGACCGCCGCCAAGTCGGTCAAGGATGGGCAGGATTTCTTCCCGCTGACCGTTCATTATCAGGAAAAATATTCCGCCGCCGGCCGCATTCCGGGCGGCTTCTTCAAGCGTGAGCGCGGCGCCACGGAAAAGGAAACGCTGGTTTCCCGCCTGATCGACCGTCCGGTCCGCCCGCTCTTCCCCGAAGGCTTCTACAACGAAATCAACGTCATCGCTCAGGTGCTGTCGTTTGATGGCGAAAGCGAGCCCGACATCGTGGCGATGATCGCCGCTTCGGCTGCCCTGACCCTGTCGGGCGTGCCCTTCCTGGGCCCGATCGGCGCCGCCCGCGTCGGCTACAAGGATGGCGAATATCAGCTCAACCCCTCCATGGAGGAGGTCAAGGAAGGCGAGCTCGACCTGGTCGTCGCCGCTACCCATGACGCCGTGATGATGGTCGAGTCCGAAGCCAAGGAGCTGTCGGAGGACGTCATGCTGGGCGCGGTCATGTTCGCGCATGACGCTGCCCGCAAGGTCGTCGGCGCGATCATCGATCTGGCCGAGCAGGCCGCCAAGGACCCGTGGGAAATGGCCCAGCAGGACGATCTGGGCGGTCTCAAGAAGAAGCTGACCAAGCTGATCGGCAAGGACATCGCTGCCGCCTACAAGCTGACCGACAAGTCGGCCCGCTCGAACGCGCTCAACGACGCCCGGGCGAAGGCGAAGGCCTTCTTCGCCGAGGAGGAACTGGACGCCCAGACCGTCATGGCCGGCATCAAGCTGACCAAGAAGCTGGAAGCCGAGATCGTCCGCACCGCGATCCTGAAGGATGGCCAGCGCATCGACGGCCGCACCACCACGCAGATCCGTCCGATCGAGGCGATGGTGGGCTTCCTGCCGCGCACCCATGGTTCGGCGCTGTTCACCCGTGGCGAAACGCAGGCGATCTGCACCACCACGCTCGGCACCAAGGATGCCGAGCAGATGATCGACGGCCTTGTCGGCGTTCATTATGAAAGCTTCATGCTGCACTATAACTTCCCGCCCTATTCGGTCGGTGAAGTCGGCCGCTTCGGCGCGCCGGGCCGTCGCGAAGTCGGCCATGGCAAGCTGGCCTGGCGCGCGCTGCACCCGGTCCTGCCCAGCAAGGAAGAGTTCCCCTACACCATCCGCGTCCTGTCCGATATCACCGAGTCCAACGGCTCGTCGTCGATGGCGACGGTCTGCGGCGGTTCGCTGTCGATGATGGACGCGGGCGTTCCGCTCAAGCGTCCGGTGTCGGGCATCGCCATGGGCCTGATCCTGGAAGGCAAGGATTATGCTGTCATCAGCGACATCCTGGGCGATGAGGATCATCTGGGCGACATGGACTTCAAGGTGGCGGGCACGGAAGCGGGCATCACCACCATGCAGATGGACATCAAGGTTGCCGGCATCACGCAGGAAATCTTCGAAGTCGCGCTGCGCCAGGCCAAGGAAGGCCGTGCGCATATCCTGAGTGAGATGAGCAAGGCGCTGTCCTCTACCCGCACTGAACTGTCGGCCCATGCCCCGCGCATCGAGACGATTCAGATCGACAAGGCGAAGATCCGCGACGTCATCGGCACCGGCGGCAAGGTCATCCGCGAAATCGTCGCGGAAACCGGCGCGAAGGTCGATATCGACGACGAAGGCATCATCAAGATTTCTTCGTCCGACATCGCCCAGATCGAGGCCGCCAAGAAGTGGATCCTCGGCATCGTCGAGGAAGCGGAAGTCGGCAAGGTCTACACCGGCAAGGTCGTCAACATCGTCGACTTCGGCGCCTTCGTGAACTTCATGGGTGGCAAGGACGGTCTCGTCCACGTGTCCGAGATGAAGAATGAGCGCGTTGAAAAGCCGACCGACGTCGTGTCGGAAGGCCAGGAAGTGAAGGTCAAGGTCCTGGAGATCGACCCGCGCGGCAAGGTTCGCCTGTCGATGCGCGTCGTCGATCAGGAAACCGGCGAGGAACTGGAAGATACCCGTCCCGCCCGCGAACCGCGTGAAGCGCGCGGCGATCGGGGCGAAGGCCGCGGCGACCGCAACCGCCGCGACCGCGGCGGCGACCGTGGCGGCCGGGGCGATCGCGGCCCGCGCCGTGACCGCGGCCCGCGTGGCGACGGCGGCAAGGGCGACGACGACGGCTCCAGCGCCGGCCTGCCCGACTTCCTGACCCAGGACTGATCGACATCCCTATCGGCTCCCCGATCATCGGGGCAGCGAAAAAAGAAAGGCGTCCGGACCCGTCCGGGCGCCTTTTTTCGGGATTGGTCGGGATGGACTGATCTTGATCAATGCGCTTGCGTAATATTTTGCTAAGGTGGTGAAGAGCGAAATGAGGTCCATCATGCAGCGGAGCAACGAGCGCTTTGTCGAACGCCTGCCGCTCGTCCTCAATCGACCGGCCTATGCCTATCTGTTGACCCTGGTCTTTTGCGGCGCCGGGCTGATGCTGCGTTTCGCCGCCGAGCCCTTGTTGCCGCAGGGCTATCCCTTCGTCACCTTCTTCCCGGCCGTCATCCTCTCCTCCTTTCTGTTCGGCGTGCGTCCGGGCATTTTCGGCGGCGTGATCGCGGGCCTCGCCTCCTGGTATTTCTTCATCTCGCCCGTCCACAGCTTCGCGCTGAACCCGGCGACCGCGATGGCCATGCTCTTCTACACGGGCGTGGTGACGGTCGACATCATCCTCATCCACTTCATGCAGCGCGCCAATTTCAACCTGGCGGTCGAGCGCGAACGCAGCCGCGCGCTGGCGGAAAACCGCGAACTCCTGTTCCGTGAGCTTCAGCACCGCGTTTCCAACAATCTTCAGGTCGTTGCCGCGATGCTCTCGCTGCAGCGACGGCATGTCGATCATGATGTGGCGCGCCGCGCGCTGGACGATGCATCGGCAAGGTTGGGCCTGGTCGGACGGATCAGCCGCGCCCTTTATGATCCCTCGGGGGAGGGGCAGGACATTCGCGCCTTCCTCCTCACCCTGACCGCGGACATATTGGACGCGTCCGGGCGCAGCGACGTGACCGTGAAGGTGACGGCGCCGGACGCACTGATCCTGGAGCCCAACATCACCGTGCCGCTCGCCCTGGTGGTTGCGGAAGCGGTGAGCAATGCAATCGAACATGGGCTGCCCGACCGCGCCGGCAGCATCCATGTCACGCTGGAAAATGACGCGGGCGAACTGACCCTGCGCATCATCGACGATGGCAAGGGCGTGGCGCCCGATTTCCAGGTCGGCGACGGCCAGTCGCTGGGCCTGCGCATCGCCAACGCGCTCGCGGCGCAGCTGGGTGGACGCTTCGCGCTGCAGCCCGGTGCGCAGGGCGGGGCCATTGCGCGGCTCGACCTGCCACTGGCTGCGGCCTGTTGAATAAAGCGCTACATTCTGCCGCTTGGCGGCGGCGCGTCGCTCGGCTATGACCCGCCCATGCTGACGAAAACCCTGACGCGCATCGGCGCGGCCACCGCTCTGGTCCTGATCGCCTCGCCCGTGCTCACTGGCTGTTCGACATCGAAGAACAAGGCCGACACCCTCTATGTCGCCCGCGACGTGTCGACCCTCTACAACAGCGGCAAGGACCGGCTGGACCGCGGCCAGTACAAGCTGGCGGCCGCCCTGTTCGACGAAGTCGAGCGTCAGCATCCTTATTCGCCCTGGGCCCGCCGCGCGCAACTCATGTCGGCGTTCAGCTATTATATGAACCGCGATTATGCGGAATCCATTTCGGCCGCGCAGCGCTTCCTGTCGATCCACACGGGCAACAAGGACGCGCCCTACGCTTATTATCTGATCGCGCTCTGCTATTATGAGCAGATCGCCGACGTCACGCGCGATCAGAAGATCACGCAGCAGGCGCTCGACTCACTCGGCGAACTGATCCGCCGCTATCCCCAGACCCGCTATGCCGCCGACGCGCGGCTGAAGGTCGACTTGGTGAACGATCACCTGGCCGGCAAGGAGATGGAGGTCGGCCGATTCTATCAGCGGCGCGGACAGTGGCTGGCCGCCGCGCTGCGCTTCCGCACCGTGGTCGACAAATATCAGACCACCACCCACACGCCCGAAGCGCTGGAGCGCCTGGTCGAATCCTATCTCTCGCTTGGCATCCCGGCCGAAGCGCAGAAGGCCGCCGCGGTGCTGGGCCGCAATTATCCGGGCACCAAATGGTATGAGCGCAGCTACAAGCTGATGCAGGAACATGGCGGGGCGGCCTGAGCCGCCGCTTTCCCTGTTCCCCTTTTGTGCATTGACGGGTAGGAACGCGTCATGCTGACAAGCCTCGCGATCCGCAATGTCGTGCTGATCGAGGCGCTGGACCTGGAGTTCGGCGCCGGCCTTTCCGTTCTGACCGGCGAAACGGGCGCGGGCAAATCGATCCTGCTCGATTCCCTGGGTCTGGCGCTGGGCGCGCGCGCCGATAGCGGGCTGGTGCGCGCGGGCGAGCAGCAGGCAAGTGTCGTCGCCGCCTTCGAACCGCCGGCCAGCGATCATCCCGCCGCCGCTCTGCTCGCCGACAATGGCATCGCCATGGAGCCGGGCGAACCCCTGCTGATCCGCCGCATGGTAAAGGCCGATGGCGGTAGTCGCGCCTTCGTCAATGACCAGCCCTGTTCCGCCGCGCTGCTGCGCGAGCTGGGCGGGTCGCTGGTGGAAATCCACGGCCAGCATGATGATCGCGGCCTGCTCAATCCCCGCGGGCATCGGGCGCTGCTCGACAGCTATGGCCGCTGTGACGCCGCGGCTGTGGCGACGGCGCACGCGGCCTGGCGCGCGGCCGCCAGGGCGCTGGAGCAGGCGTGTGAGACGGTGGATACCGCCGCGCGCGATCGCGACTATCTGACGCATGCGGTCGAGGAACTGCGCAGCTTCGCGCCTCAGCCCGGGGAGGAAGCGACGCTCGCGGAGGAGCGGGCGGCGATGCAGAAGGGCGCGCGCCTGACCGATGATCTCAGCGTCATCAGCGATTGCCTGACCGGCTCCGATGGTGGTTTGGCCCAGTTGCGCCAGGCGGCGCGCCGGCTCGATCGCATCGCGGGCGAAGAGCCGCTGCTGACCGCCGTGCTGGAGGCGCTGGACCGCGCCGTGGTGGAAGCAGGGGAGGCGGAGGATCGGCTTGCCGAAGCTGCCGAGGCGCTCAGCTTCGATCCCGCTCGCCTCGACTCCATCGAAACGCGCCTCTTCGATCTGCGCGGGCTCGCCCGCAAGCATCAGGTCGCACCCGATGATCTGGCTGCGCTGGGCGAAGACATGGCCGCCCGCCTCGCCGCGATCGAGGGCGGGGAAGAGCATATCGCCGCGCTGGAACAGGATGTCGGGCGCAAGGCGGATGCCTATCGCGCCGCCGCGCAAGCCTTGTCGGCGGAGCGCCAGCTGGCGGCCGGTCGCCTGGATGCGGCGGTAGCGGGCGAACTCGCGCCGCTGAAGCTGGACGCGGCCCGTTTCCGCACCGTGGTCGCCCCGCTGGACGAGGGACAGTGGAGCGCCCAGGGCATGGACCGGGTCGAATTCGAAATCTCCACCAACCCCGGCGCGCCCTTCGCGCCGCTCGCCAAGATCGCGAGCGGCGGCGAATTGTCGCGCTTCATCCTGGCGCTCAAGGTCGCACTGGCCGAGCGGTGCGGGGCGGACACGCTGATCTTCGACGAAATCGACCGGGGCGTGGGCGGCGCGGTGGCGGACGCGATCGGCGAGCGGCTTTCCCGCCTGGCCCAGAACAACCAGATCCTCGTCGTCACCCACAGCCCGCAGGTCGCGGCGCGCGGCGCCGGCCATATGCTGATCGCCAAGTCGAGCGACGGCACCGTCACCCGCACCGGCGTCCACGCGCTCGAACCGGCCGACCGCCGCGAGGAAATCGCCCGCATGCTCTCCGGCGCGGAAATCACCGCCGAAGCGCGCGCGCAGGCGAAACGGCTGCTGGACGCTTGACTCCCACCTTCGTTCGGTTCGAGCTTGTCGAGAACCGCAGTGCAGGGTTCTCGACAAGCTCGAACCGAACAGGGAGGATAGCCGCATGACTCATAATCGCAGAGACATGCTCGGCCTGACCGCCGCCACGCTCGCCGCAACCGCCGTGCCCGCCGCCGCGCAGGAGGCAAAACCGCGCTACGGCCTGATCGGCCAGATGCTCAGCCTCCCCGGCAAGCGCGACGAACTTGTCGCTTATCTGAAAGAGGCGATGGGCGGGATGCCCGGCTGCCTCTCCTACATCGTTGCGCTCGATGGCGCCAACCCCGACGCGCTCTGGATTACCGAAGTCTGGGACAGCCGCGAAAGCCACGCCGCCTCGCTCAAACTCCCCGCCGTCCGCGCCGCCATCGCCAAGGCCCGCCCGATCATCGCGGGCTTTCCACAAAATTTCGAAACGGTGCCGGTGGCAGGTGTTTGATGGCGCTATTGCGCGACTCGACACTTGCCGCTTTAGGCCAAGTAGCAATGATCCCCCTGTTGTTAGTCGGTGCAATGATTTCCGCCACAGCGTTTATTGCCTTTACTGGCGTGGCAATCATGCTGGGCGTGGGCTTACTCGTCTATGGTCTGCCAAATCTCTACATGGTCTTGGTGGGGATCGCCCTCTTGGGTGGTTGGCTGATCTCTTGCCGTGGGGTTGTGGTTGGGATGCAGGCCGTTTTCAATCCCGATGCGAAAGCGCTCGGCATCGCCGCAGTCTATGGGCTGTTGGCTGGTGCTGAAATGACCGCTTTGTTGGGCGGCTTCGGGGATGTCTGGTAGGAAGAAGTTTGCCGTTCTCTGCCGTCACCGCCAGGGTCGGCATGATTGCTTTCGCCTTCGCTGCGTTACACGACCGTGCTCCTGCGAAAGCAGGAGCCCAGCGTTGACGCGAGTGACCCTGCACTCTGGGCTCCTGCTTTCGCAGGAGCACGGGAGGCGTTAAGGACAGGCCATGATCGACCCTGCGACCCTTACCGAAGCCGAAGCCGCCAATCGCCTGATGCGCCTTGCCAGGGACGTGGCGAAGCATAACCGGCTCTATCATGATCAGGACGCGCCGGAGATCAGCGACGCGGACTATGATGCGCTGATCCGCGAAAACAATGCGCTCGAAGCCCAATTCCCGCATCTGGTCCGCGCCGATTCGCCCAATGCGCAGGTCGGCGCCGCCCCGACTTCGGCGCTTGGAAAAGTGCCGCATGCCGTGCGCATGATGAGCCTCGACAATGGCTTTTCCGACGAGGACATTGCCGAGTTTATCGCCCGCGTCCGCCGCTTCCTCGCCCTGGCGGAGGACGCGTCCGTCGCGCTCACCGCCGAGCCGAAGATCGATGGCCTGTCCTGTTCGCTACGTTACGAGCAGGGCGAACTGGTCCTTGCCGCGACTCGTGGCGACGGCACAACCGGCGAGGATGTGACTGCCAATGTCCGCACCATTGGCGATATTCCCGAGCGGCTGGCCGGTCCCGACATCCCCGACCTGTTCGAGATACGCGGTGAAGTCTACATGGCCAAGGACGATTTCGTGGCGCTCAATCAGCGCCTGCTCGCCGAGGCCGACGATCCGGGAAAGGCGCGCCAATTCGCCAATCCGCGCAATGCCGCCGCCGGATCGCTGCGCCAGAAGGACGCCGCCGTCACCGCCAGCCGGCCGCTGCGGTTCCTCGCCCATGGCTGGGGCGCACATAGCGCGCTGCCCGCCGACACGCAGCTTGGCGTCATGCGGGCGATTGCCGGCTGGGGCTTGCCGGTGTCGGACCTGCTGACCTGTGTCGATAGCCTGGATGCGCTTATCGCGCATTATCGGACCATCGAAGCCGCGCGCGCGGACCTGCCCTTCGACATTGACGGCGTGGTCTACAAGATCGACCGGCTCGACTGGCAGCAGCGGCTCGGCTTCGTCGCCAAGGCACCGCGCTGGGCCATCGCCCACAAATTTCCGGCCGAGCGCGCGCAGACCACGCTGGAGGCGATCGACATCCAGGTCGGCCGCACCGGCAAGTTCACACCGGTCGGTCGCCTGACGCCCGTGACCGTGGGCGGGGTCGTCGTCTCCAACGTTACCCTGCACAATGCCGATGAGATTGCGCGGCTCGGCGTCCGGCCCGGCGACCGCATCATCGTTCAGCGCGCGGGCGACGTCATCCCGCAGGTCGTGGACAATCTTACCCGCGACGAACCCCGCGCGCCGTTCCACTTCCCCATCCGATGCCCCGTATGCCAGTCGGAAGCGGTGCGCGAGGAAGGCGAGGTGGATTATCGCTGCACCGGCGGTCTCATCTGCCCGGCCCAGCGGTTCGAGCGGCTGCGCCATTTCGTCAGCCGCGCCGCGCTCGACATCGAAGGGCTGGGCGAAAAGACGATCCAGGAATTTCTCGACCTCGGCTGGATCGCCGAGCCCGCCGACATTTTCCGGCTGAAACGGCATCGCGCCGATCTGCTGGGCCGCGAAGGCTGGAAGGAAAAGTCGGTCGACAATCTGCTCGCCGCGATCGAGGCCAAGCGTCAGCCCGATGCCGCGCGTCTGCTCTTTGGCCTTGGCATCCGCCATGTCGGCGCAGTGACGGCGCGCGATCTGTTGAAGCGCTACACCAGGCTTGGCGCCATCCGCGGCCTGGCGGACGACATCATCGCCTTGCGCGACCAGCCATTCGACAGCCAGGCGAAGCGCGACAAGGCGATCGCCGACCATATCGGCGTCGAAAATGTGGGGGCGGCTGTCGGCCATGCCCTCGCGGATTTCTTTCACGAACCGCATAATGTGGAGGCATGGGACGATCTGCTGGGCGAAGTGTCGCCACCCGATTATGTCGTCGAAACGACCGCCAGCGCCGTCACCGGCAAGACCATCGTCTTCACTGGCAAGCTTGAGACCATGAGCCGCGACGAAGCCAAGGCGCAGGCCGAACGGCTGGGCGCAAAGGCGGCGGGATCGGTCAGCGCCAAGACCGATCTGGTCGTGGCGGGGCCGGGTGCCGGCAGCAAATTGAAGCAGGCGACCGCGCTTGGCATCGACGTCATCACGGAGGAAGCCTGGGCCGCAATCGTGAAGGCGGCGGGTTGAACCGCCACTTCCGGTTGTCCTGAGCTTTTCGACGCTTGTCCTGAACGGCGGCCCGGACGGCTGCACGACTGAAGGCCGAACGACTTCACCCGGAAGGCGGACGGGCCCGCCGCTTCAGAAGACCGGCATGTTCGCCGGATCGTCGGCATCGTCGCTCGCGCCCGGGATGGGGCTGACTGGCGTGTGGATGCCGCATTCCACCTTGTCCCATCCGCGCCAGCGACCCGCACGCGGGTCTTCGCCCGGCAGCACCTTGGACGTGCAGGGCTCGCAACCGATTGACAGATAGCCCTGCGCCTCCAGCGGATGACGCGGCAGGTCACGCTCGGCGAAATAGGCCTCCAGATCGGCCTTGGTCCAGTCGCCGAGCGGGTTGAGCTTCAGCCGGCCATCCTCCACCTCGAAACGGGGCAGGTTCTGACGCGTCACCGACTGGAACGCCTTGCGGCCGGAAATCCAGGCGTCGAGCCCATCCTTGGCGCGCTTCATCGGCTCGACCTTGCGGATCTCGCAGCAGCCGTCGGGATCATAGGACCAGCGCAGGCCGGTCTCGTCCTTCTTCGCGATCACGTCGGGCAGCGGCGCAACGGTGCGGCTGTCGGTGAAGCCAAACCGCTTGATCAGCGTGTCGCGATAGTTCAGCGTTTCGGCGAACATCTTGAGCGTGTCGACGAAAATAACCGGCACGGTCCGGTCCGCCCTGGCCACCAGATCGAGCAGCACCGCGCTTTCCGTGCCGAAAGACGAAACGACGGCGACATTGCCGGCGAGGCCTTCGGCGAACACGGTCTTGAGCATGGTCAGCGTATCGACGCCCTCGAAGCGCGCATTGAGCGCGTCGGCTTCCTCCTGGGTGAAGGCGGGCCGGGCATCGATGATGTCAATCTGGCGGGCGGGTTCAGCCATCTATTTTCTCCGGATGCCGTTTCGCCCACACGGGCGCACGGCCATCGACCGATTTCTGGTAAACGTCCGCATAGCGGGTGAGGGCGCGCTCGACGGCGGCGTCATCCAGCGCCTTGGACGGATGGAAACTGTCAAAGCCGCAGCGGCGCATGGCGACGATCTGATCGACCAGCACATCGCCCACGGCGCGCAATTCGCCCTGATAGCCCGCTTCGCGCAGGATGCGGGCGGCCGAATAGCCGCGACCATCGCCAAAGGCGGGAAAGTTCACCTCCACCAGCGAAAGCCGGTCGAGATGCGGCAGCAATTCGCGCGCATCCTCGCCTGCTTCGATGCGCACGGCGGTGGAGTTGGACTGGCCAGTGAAGGATTCGACGGTGACCGCAGGCTCCTGCGCGGCTTCGCCGTCGCGGAAGGAGAGGAATTCAACCATAGATCGCCTCCTTGAAGGGCTTCATGCCGATGCGGCGATAGGTGTCGAGGAAGCGTTCGCCCTGCGCCCGCTGGGCAAGGTAGATGTCGGTCACCTTCTCGATCGCATCGACCACGCCATCCTCGGAAAAGCCGGGGCCGGTGATCTGGCCGAGCGACGCATCCTCCGCGCCCGATCCGCCGAGCAGCAGCTGGAAATTCTCCACGCCCTTCCGGTCCACGCCAAGGATGCCGATATGGCCGGCATGATGGTGGCCGCAGGCATTGATGCAGCCCGAAATCTTGAGCTTGAGCTCGCCCAGTTCCGCCTGCCGTTCATTGTCGGCAAAGCGCTGCGCGATCTTCTGCGCCAGCGGGATCGACCGCGCATTGGCGAGCGCGCAATAATCGAGCCCGGGGCAGGCGATGATGTCCGTGATGAGGTCGAGATTAGCCTCGGCCAGACCCGCTTCCTCCAACTGCTGCCAGATGGCGTGAAGGTCCGCCTTGCGCACATGCGGCAGGACAAGGTTCTGCGCGTGGGTGACGCGGATCTCATCCAGCGAATAGCGTTCCGCCAGATCCGCGACCAAGGCCATCTGCTCGGCCGATGCGTCGCCGGGAATGCCGGTCAGCGGCTTCAGGCTGATATTGACGATCGCATAGCCCGGCGCCTTGTGCGCCGCGACCTGCCGGTCGACCCACAGGGCAAAGCCCGGATCGCTCCGGTCGATCTCTTCGGGCAGGCCCGTCTCATAGTCAGGCGCAGCGAAGAAGGCGCGGATGCGGTCCAGTTCCTCGGTCGGCGGATTGAGGCCCAGGTCGCGCATCTGCGCAAACTCTTCCTCCACCTGCCGCTTATATTCCTCGACCCCCAGTTCATGGACCAGGATCTTGATCCGCGCCTTGTACTTGTTGTCGCGGCGACCGTAGCGATTATAGACGCGCAGGCACGCCTCCAGATAGGAGACGATCTCCTCCTCGGGCACAAAGTCGCGGATCAGCGGCGCGACCATGGGGGTGCGGCCCATGCCGCCGCCGGCATAGACTTCCGCGCCGATAAGGCCGTCGCGCGCCACCAGCTTGAGGCCGATATCGTGCAGCCGCATCGCCGCGCGATCGTCATCCGACGCGATCACCGCGATCTTGAACTTGCGCGGCAGATAGGTGAATTCCGGGTGGAAGCTCGACCATTGGCGCAGCAGTTCCGCCCAGGGGCGCGGGTCCGCCACTTCATCGGCCGACACGCCGGCATATTGGTCGGAGCTGATATTGCGGATGCAATTGCCGCTGGTCTGGATGGCATGCATCTCGACACTCGCCAGCTCGGCGAGGATTTCGGGCGCATCTGCCAGCTTGATCCAGTTATACTGCAAATTCTGGCGCGTGGTGAAGTGGCCATAGCCCTTGTCATATTTCGCCGCGATTTCCCCCAGCTTGCGCAACTGCGGGGCGCTGAGCGTCCCATAGGGGATGGCGACGCGCAGCATATAGGCATGCAGCTGGAGATAGAGGCCGTTCATCAGCCGCAGCGGCTTGAACTGATCCTCGGTCAGCGCGCCGGCCAGGCGGCGCTGCACCTGGTCGCGAAATTCCTCGACCCGCGCGTCGACGATGGACTGGTCATAGCTGTCGTAGCGATACATGGTCAGATCACCCAGTTGCCGGCATCGGCATCATTTGGTTTGAGGTTGAGGTCGGGGCGCACCGTCGGCCCCAGCGCGCGAATGCGATCCTTGATATGGGCCGGGCGCACGCCCTCGTCGGTCAGCGTCGCGTCGATCACATAGGCGCCCACGACGCGCAACGCGGCTTCCTCGGTGCGGGCGAGGTCATCGCCCTGCTCGCCGACATCGACGCTGTCGCCCACCTGGCGCGACCAGCCGTCGCCTGCCCACCAGATGACGTCGCCGGTCACCAGGTCATTGCCCGTCAATATCTTCATTCTACCCTTTTCCCGTTCGGGCTGTTGGAGCCCTGTCCGTCTTCTGCTCTTTCTTCGCCCCGAACGAACGGCCGGCCCTCAAAAGGCTCGGGCCGCACGGACGCGAGCATGTCGCGATAACCCTCCATGCTGTCCTGCGCCAGCGCGTGCGCCGCCACTTCGCCGACCACGATCAGCGCGGGACTTTTCACCTTTTCCCGCGCGACCATGTCGCCCAGATCGGCCAGCAGGGTGCGCAGGGTCCGCATATCGACGCGTGTCCCATTTTCCAGCACCGCGACCGGAATGGCAGGGGATACCCCGTCGGCGATCAGCTTGTCGGCGATGTCGGCCGCCGTCGCGACGCCCATATAGATGACGAGCGTGCGTCCCTGGCCCGCCAGGCCCGACCAGTCCTGTGCCGTCAGGCCCTTGCACTGACCCGCGACGAAGCTGACCGCGCTCGATGCCGCGCGATGAGTGAGCGGCAATTGCGCAGAGGCCGCGCTGCCGATCGCCGCGCTGATGCCGGGCACCACCTCCACCGGCACGCCGGCGGCGCGGCAGGCGTCGACTTCCTCGCCGCCGCGGCCGAAGATGAACGGGTCGCCGCCCTTCAGCCGCACGACCTTGCGCCCCTCGCGCGCCAATTCGACCAGCAGGGCGTTGATCGCGTCCTGCGGCATGGAATGGCGGCTGCGCTGCTTGGCGACCGAGATCAGGTCGGCATCCGGCGCGGCGAGCGCCAGGATGGCGTCGGACACCAGCCCGTCATGCACGATCACGTCCGCCGCGCCGATCAGGCGCGCGGCCTTGATCGTCAGCAGGTCCGGATCGCCCGGCCCCGCGCCGACCAGAAAGACGGTGGCGGGTATCGTTTCAGCCATGCAGCGCACATGGCGAAAGCCCCCGGCCAGTTCAATTCAGAATGGATATGGGGGGGATTAGGAAATGTTTTTGCGTCATTGGGCTTGGCACGCGCCTCAGTCGCCCATCGCGCTGACGTCGACGTCTTTCAGGCCCACGCCGATCGACGCGCGCGGCGTCTCCAGTTCGGCGGAGACCACCGGATAGGCGCAATAATCGGCAGCGTAATAGGCGCTCGGCCGATGATTGCCCGATATGCCAACGCCCCCGAACGGCGCATTGGACGCCGCGCCGTTGGTCGGCCGGTTCCAGTGAATGAGGCCCGCCCGCACATTGGACCAGAATTGATTATATTGCTCGGGCGTCCCGCCGATCAGCGATGCGGCCAGGCCATAGCGGCTGTTATTGGCTTCGGCGATCGCTTCGCCAAATTCCTTGACGCGGATGACCTGCAGCAGCGGGCCGAACAGCTCGACGTCGGGTCGCTCCTTCATCGCGGTGACGTCGATGATCGCGGGGCTGAGGAAGGGCAGGCCGGGCCGGCTGCGGACCATATGCTTGATCGGTCGCCCGCCATTGCTCATCAGCCACAGAAAGCTTTCGGTCAGCCCGTCCGCGGTCTGATTGTCGATGACGGGACCCATATAGGGGACGGGGCTGGCATGGGGATGATCGACGATCAACCGGTCGGCCAGCTTCTTCACTTCCGCAATCAGCGTGTCGGCGATGGCGTCGCGTACGATCAGGCGGCTGGCGGCGGTGCAGCGCTGGCCGCTGCTCAGGAAGGCGGACTGGATGACGATCGCGGCGGCGGCGCCGATTTCGGGCGTGTCCCACACGACGATCGGATTATTGCCGCCCATTTCCAGCGCCAGGATCTTCGATGGCTGCGTCGCGAACTGACGGTTGATGGCGATGCCGGTCTGCGCCGATCCGGTGAACAGGATGCCGCCGACATCGGGGTGAGCGGCGAGCGCCTTGCCCGCGTCGGCGCCGCCCAGCAACAGGCGCACCGCGTCAGCGGGAATGCCCGCCTCGTGCAGCAGCCGCACCAGCATCTCGCCCACCGCCGGCGTCTTTTCCGACGGCTTGAACACCACCGCATTGCCGGCCAGCAGCGCGGGAATCATATGTCCGCCGGGCAGATGGGCGGGGAAATTATAGGGGCCAAGCACCGCCATCACGCCGTGGGGCTTGTGCCGCACCGACTGGCGCGCACCCAGATTGGCCTCCAGCCGGCGCTGGCCGGTCCGCTCGGAATAGGCGGCGACGCTGATGTCCACCTTGCCCATCAGCGCGGTTACTTCCGCCCGTGCGTCCCACAGCGGCTTTCCGGTTTCGCGCGCGATCAGGTCGGCCAGCGCATCCTCTTCGCGGCGCACGACATTGACGAAGCGGCGCAGCGTTTCGATGCGATAGGCGATCGGTTGCGCGGCCCATTTGGGCCAGGCGGCGCGCGCGGCGGCGACTTCGGCTTCGACGTCGCCCGGCTCCCCCTGCCAGAGCAGGTCGCCGGTGGCGGGTTCATGGGATGTAAGCGACGCGACCATTTGAGCAGGGCTATGCCGGAAATTGGTTAATGAAAGAAGAGGGACCTAGCGTCGGCTCGTCGCAGCATCGCCATGGGCGGCACTCATGCGCCGGATCGCGGCGACCTTGGCATGAAGCGGCGTCCAGTCATCGTCCAGGTCGATCGCGCTCCAGATGGCCTCCACCTCCTCGATATGCATGGAACAAGGCGCAGCGTCGTCCCAATAGGCATGGTCGCGGGCCTGGGGCACGGGCTGAAACCCGGCGATGGCCTCCCGAAAGGCCTCCCAGGCATCATGTTCATAACCGCCGCGGGCCGGCGCGATGCCGCCGCGCCAGTCGTGGAAGAAGCGGTCGATGGGCGTGTCCGTCGCGGTCATGCCGCGCACCGCCGCCTCGACCATCGGCCCCGCTTGTGCGCCGGGTTTGACGCCCAGCCGCCAGCAGAAGCGCCGCTGCACAGCCTCCCCATAGAGGGCGGGGAAGCGCTCCAGCTGCGCGATCAGAGGCGCCGCGTCGGTCAAGGGGCGCAGCGACACCGCCAGTTGCGCGACGTCCCAATGAATCGCTTCGGCCTGCCGCCCGAAGGCGTAGAGGCCGGCATGGTCGAAATAGGCGGCGGTAAAGCCCGGATCCCACAGCGGCGTGAAGCGCCAGGGGCCATAGTCGAAGCTTTCGCCGGTGACGTTGATATTGTCGCTGTTGAGCACGCCATGGACGAAGCCCGCGACCATGTAGCTCGCCGCTAGGTCGGCAGTGCGTTCGACCACATGGCCCAGCAATTGCTCTGCCGGGTTGTCGCCCGGGGCTTCGTCATAGAGGCGCGTCAGCGCATAGTTAGTCAGTCGCTCCAGCAAGGCCGTGTCGTCCAGGAACGCCGCGCGCTGGAACGTGCCGATGCGGATATGCGAGTGGCTGAGGCGCACCATCACCGCCGAGCGCGTGGGCGACGGCTCGTCATTGCGCTCCAGCGCCTCGCCGGTCTCGATGATGGACAGGGTGCGGGACGTGTCGACGCCCAGCGCCTCCAGCATCTCGGTCGCCAATATCTCGCGCACGCCGCCCTTCAGCGTCAGTCGCCCGTCGCCGAACCGGCTGTAGGGCGTCTGGCCCGACCCCTTGGTGCCCAGGTCCAGCAGCCGGTCCTGCTGGTCGCGCAGCTGCGCGAACAGGAAACCGCGGCCATCGCCGATGTCGGGATTATAGTGGCGGAACTGATGGCCATGATAGCGCAGCGCCAGCGGCTGCGGCAGGCTGCCCTCCAGAGGCGCGAAGCGCCCGAAATGAGCGATCCATCCCGCATCGCTCAGCGCCTCCAGCCCGACCTCCGCCGCTGCCCGGTCATTGCGGTAGCGCAGGATCGTCTGCGGGAAGTCCGCCGCCACGACCGGATCGGCGATATCGGGCATCAGCGCGTCGATTTCCGTGGCGGGGCGATAAGATGCAGGTTGCGGCGTCTGGCTCATGCGGCGATATGGGGGAGCCAGGGCGGAAGGATCAAGCTTGACCGGCTATAAGGACGGATATTGGTGGTCACCCGATGGGCTTCGGCTCCATTATAGGGACTATGCCAGGGACGGGGCGCATCCGGATGACGGCCGGCCGCCGCTGCTCTGCCTGCCCGGCCTGACCCGCAACGCGCGCGATTTCGAGCCGCTGGCCGCCCGGCTGGCCGGGGAGTGGCGGCTGATCTGCCCCGACATGCGCGGCCGCGCCGAAAGCGCCTATGCCAAGGATGCGATGACCTATGTCCCGCTGACATATCTGCAGGACATCAGCCGCCTGCTCGCGGACCTGGCGATCACGCGTTTCGTCGCGATCGGCACGTCGCTGGGCGGGGTCATCACCATGTTGATCGCCGCGACGCATCGCGAATGGCTGGCGGGCGCGCTGCTCAACGATGTCGGCCCGGCGCTGGACGCGGCGGGGCTCGACCGGATCCGCGCCTATGTCGGCGTGGGCCAGTCCCATCCGACCTGGGTGCATGCGGCCCGGGCGCTCGCCGAAGCCAATGGCGACGTCTATCCCGGCTACGGGCTCGAACAATGGATTGCCATGGCCAAGCGGCTCTACCGCCTCAACAGCGGCGGGCGCATCGTGCTCGACTATGACATGAAGATCGCCGAGCCCATCCGCGCCATGGGCAGCGAAGCGGGCGTCGACATGTGGCCGGTGATGCAGGCCTTTTCCGGCATTCCGACGCTGTTGCTGCGCGGCGGGCGATCGGATTTGCTGAGCGAGGACAATGCCAGCCGCATGGCGCGCGAGATCGGCGAGAGCGCCGAACTGGTCACTGTGCCCGATGTCGGCCATGCGCCTACGCTGGACGAGCCCGAAAGCGTGGCCGCCATCGACCGGCTACTCGACCGGGTGCTGCGTGGCTGAACCGCCCAACATCCTGCATGTCCATGGCAGTTTCTCGCTCGGCGGCAAGGAGGCGCGGGCAGTCCGCCTGATGAACATCTGGGGCGACCGCGCCCGCCACAGCATCATGAGCGCCGATCCCGCCGCCATGAGCGCGCGCGACGCAATCGATCCGGCGATCGATGTGCGCTATCCCGCCGGCCCCTCCTTCGCCGGCAAGCCGGGTCTTGCGCGCTATGGGGAAATCCGCGCCTTTCTGAAGGGCTTCGACCTTGTCCTCACCTATAATTGGGGCGCGATGGACGCGGTGATGGCGCATCGGCTGGGCGGCGGCGCAGCCTCTGGCCTGCCGCCGCTCATCCATCATGAGGATGGCTTCAACGCGGACGAGGCGGAGCGGCTGAAGACCAAGCGCAATCTCTTCCGCCGCGTGGCGCTGCAACGCGCGCATGGGCTGGTCGTCCCCTCCGTCCGGCTGGAGAACATCGCCCGGCAGGTCTGGAAACAGCCTGCGGAGAAGCTGCACCTGATCCGCAACGGCATCGATGTCGCGCGCTACGGCGAACCGCCCGCGCCTGAAGCGATTCCTGGCTTGGTGCGGACGCCCGGCAAGCTGCTGATGGGCACGCTGGCGGGATTGCGTGCGGTCAAGAATATCCCCCGGCTCGTGCGCGCCGTCGCCGCCAACAAGGACCGGCTGCAACTGGTGGTGGTGGGGGAGGGGCCGGAACGCGACGCCATCAGGGCCGAAGCCGCCGCGCAGGGGCTGGACGACATCCATATGGCCGGCTTTTTGGACCGTCCCTGGCGCTTCGTCGGCCTGTTCGACATATTCGCCCTCTCGTCGGACAGTGAACAATTCCCGATCTCGCTGGTGGAAGCGATGGCCGCCGGGCTGCCGGTCGCTTCCATGGATGTCGGCGACGTCGTCCATATGGTCGCGCCGGAAAATCGCCCCTTCGTCATGCGCGACGAGCAAGGCCTTGCTCAGGCGCTCGGTCAGTTGGCTGACGACGCGGATCTGCGCGCGCGGCTGGGCGCCGCCAACCAAGCGCGCGCCGCCCGCGATTTCGCCGAGGAAACCATGGTAAACGCTTATGCGTCTCTCTATGGCGAAGCTCTGGCCAGCCCCATGATTTTGCGCTAGGGCGCGCGAAATTCGTCATAGACAGCCAAAGCTGCTATAGGGTCGCTTTTACCTGGTCGAGGGGGCCAGTTGCCAAGTGCAGGAGAAGTCGTTGTTCAAGGGGTTGAAGCCCATCGTCTATGGCGGCCGTGAAGTCTGGCCGCTGGTCGAAGGCGGCAAGGGTGTTGCCGTGTCCAACCACGCCAGTTCGGGCGCCTGGGCGGCTGCCGGCGGCATCGGCACGGTGTCTGCTGTCAACGCCGACAGCTATGACAGCTTCGGCAACATCATCCCCCAAATCTACCATGGCCGCACGCGCCGCGACCGGCATGAGGAACTGATCGCCTACGCCATCGACGGCGCGGTCGAGCAGGTGAAGCGCGCGTTCGAAATTGCTGGCGGCAAGGGCGCGATCAACATCAACGTGCTCTGGGAAATGGGCGGCGCGCAGCGCGTGCTGCATGGCGTGCTGGAAAAGACGCGCGGCATGGTGGCGGGCGTCACCTGCGGCGCGGGCATGCCCTACAAGCTGTCGGAAATCGCGGCGTCCTACGGCGTCTCCTACCTGCCCATCGTGTCGTCCGGCCGCGCTTTCCGCGCGTTGTGGAAGCGCGCCTACAGCAAGGCGTCGGAATGGCTGGCGGCGGTGGTCTATGAGGATCCCTGGCTGGCCGGCGGCCATAATGGCCTCTCCAATGCCGAGGATCCCCGCGCGCCGCAGGATCCCTATCCGCGCGTTCGCGATCTGCGCGCCACCATGCGTGAAGGCGGCATTTCCGACGATGTGCCGATCGTCATGGCGGGCGGCGTCTGGGCGCTCAAGGACTGGAACGACTGGATCGACAATCCCGAACTGGGCTCCATCATGTTCCAGTTCGGCACGCGCCCGCTGCTGACGCAGGAAAGCCCGATCCCGCAGGCGTGGAAGGACCGGCTGATGCAGCTGGAGCCGGGCGACGTGCTGCTTCACAAATTTTCGCCGACGGGCTTCTACAGCTCGGCAATCCGCAATCCCTTCCTGCGTTCGCTCGAAGCGCGGTCGGACCGGCAGATCCCCTTCAGCACTGAACAGGCGGGCGATCATACGCATCAGCTCGATGTGGGCGTGAAGGGCAGGAATTTCTGGGTGACGCTGGGCGACCTGACGCGCGCGCGCGAATGGTTCGGCGCCGGCTTCACCTCCGCGCTCAAGACCCCGGACAATACGCTGGTCTTCGTGACCGAAGAGGAGAAGGCGGAAATCCGCAAGGATCAGGCCGACTGCATGGGCTGCCTCAGCCAGTGCGCCTTCTCCAGCTGGATGGACAGCGAAACCAATTCCACCGGTCGCCTGGCAGACCCGCGCAGCTTCTGCATCCAGAAGTCGCTGCAGGAGTCGGTTCATGGCGGCGATCTCGACAAGAATCTGCTGTTCGCCGGCCATGCCGCCTATCGCTTCAAGCAGGACCCCTTCTACTCCAACGGGTTCGTGCCGACCGTGAAGCAGCTGGTCGATCGCATTCTGACCGGCGACTGAGCGCATGATCGGGGATATACCGGGCATGGCCGTGCTGGAATATGGCGCGGCCGATTTCGCCGTGGTGCGGCCGGGGCAGTTCGTGCTCTGCGCCGTTTCGGGCGAGCGGATCGACCTGCAGGATCTCAAATATTGGAGCGCCGAGTTCCAGGAGCCCTACCGGGGAGCCGAAGAGGCGACGCAGGCCTATCTGCGGCACCGCGCAGGGGCTGGAGACGGATAGTCCTCGCAAGCGGCGCTTCAAGTGCTGCTGGCTGACGTTCATCCTCGGATGATGTCCATTGGGCGCAATTTTCCTGTTCCAGCAAAGCTGGCCATGATGTAATCTGCCTTAGAAGCGCCAAAAGAGCGTTCAGGGTGAAGGATGTCCATCATGTCTCGTATTGATGTTTTCGGCGATCGTATCTGCATCATCTCCAGCCTGCTGATCGTCGGCTGGTTCCTGTACAGCGTCGCCGGCTGAACCAGGCGGCCGCGCCAAGTTCGGCTGTTGCGCGGCCAAGCAAAGCTGTTTGGACAGGAGCGTTCCGCTCGTCGATAAGCCTTGCCGAGCCTTCGTGCTCCGCGGCTTTTGAAGGATGTCAGCTTGCTCCGCGTCATCAACGGCTAAAGCGCACGGTTCCGAAGCGACCACGCCAGGTTTCGTGTTCCCCTGATCGAAGGAGAAGACGATGGTTCGCCCTGCCTTATATAAAAGCCGGCGCCGGTCGGCCCCGCCGACCCAGCCCTACCCCATTCCCCATAGCAGCTGGACTAACGCTGATCGGGATGCCACGCCTGTTGCGCCGATCGCTGCCAAAGATTTCTGGGCAAGGCTGGGGCTTTAGCGCCTCAGCGGAACACCACCGTCTTGGCACCATTGAGCAGCACGCGACGGTCGGCGATCCAGGAAACAGCGCGCGCCAGCACCTGCGCCTCGATGTCGCGGCCGATGCGGATCATGTCCTCGGGCGTGGCGCGATGGTCGACGCGCTCGACCGCCTGTTCGATGATCGGCCCTTCGTCAAGGTCGGCGGTCACGAAATGGGCGGTCGCGCCGATCAGCTTGACCCCGCGCTCATGCGCGCGGTGATAGGGGCGCGCGCCCTTGAACCCGGGCAGGAAACTGTGATGGATGTTGACGCAGCGCCCCGCCAGCCGCTCGACCAGCGCCTCCGACAGCACCTGCATATAGCGGGCGAGGATCAGATAATCGGATCGGCTGCGGTCGAATATGTCGAGCAGCGCCGCTTCCTGGGCTGCCTTGTCGCCATTGGGCGGCAGCTCATGATAGGGGATGCCATGCCATTCGGTGATGCGCCGCATGTCGGGATGGTTGGACACCACGCCCATGATGTCGACCGCCAGCATGCCTGCCTGCCAGCGGTGCAGCAGGTCGGTGAGGCAGTGCGATCCCTTGGACACGGCGATCAGCATGCGGGGACGATGGCGCGCTTCCGCCAGCGACCAATCCATCGCGAAATGCGCGCCGATCGCGACGAAATCCGAACGCAGCGCGTCGGTGTCGCGCATGCGCGCATCGGTCGCTTCGAACGCCACGCGCATGAAGAAGAGGCCGGCGTCCCGGTCGGCATATTGCTGGCTGTCGGTGATGAAGCCGCCCCGCTCGGCCAGGAACTGGCTGACCGCGGCGACGATGCCGACCCGATCGGCGCAGACCAGGGTCAGCACCCAGGATGAATTGACAGCGTCCGGCAATGGCCCCTCCGATAATGGTCGGGAAAGCCGTTGCCCTAAGCCGCTGCGCGGTTCAAGCCGTTAACCGGCACCGCAGTCACGCCATCGGCTTCGAAGCTCGCGATCGGATAGGCGCAATAGTCGGCCGCATAATAGGCGCTCGGCCGATGATTGCCCGATGCGCCCAGGCCGCCGAACGGCATGTTGCCCGCCGCGCCCGTGGTCGGCCGGTTGCGATTGACGACGCCGGCGCGGCTTTCCTCGACCACGCGCCGCCACAGCGCCTCGTCCTGCGAGACGAGTCCGGCGGAAAGGCCGAAGCTGGTGGCGTTGGCCGCGGCGATCGCCGCGTCGAAATTCACGACGCGAATGACCGACAGAACCGGTGCGAAGATTTCCGCGTCCGGCGCGTCGATCCCGGTGAGGTCGAGCATCGCCGGCGTGACGAAGGCGGCGCTGCGATCGGCCAGCCCTTCGAAGGGGCGTATCACCCGCGCGCCGCGCGCAATCAGATCGCTGACGGCGCGATGCGCGCTGGCCGCCGCCTGATCCGACACCAGCGGCCCCATGAAGGCGTCACCCGCCTCGTTCCAGGCCGCGATCGGCAGTTGCGCGGCAAGCGCGGCGGTCGCCTCGACGATCGCGTCGCCGCTCGCGCCTTCGGGCACGATCAGCCGGCGGGCGCAGGAACAGCGCTGGCCGGTGGTGATGAAGGCCGAATTGACGATGATCGACGCCGCTGCGTCCGGACTGTCCCAGGCGATCAGCGGATTATTGCCGCCCAGTTCCAGCGCCATGATGACGTGGGGCCGATCGACCAGCGCCCGGCGCAGCGCCGCGCCGGCTCCCGCCGATCCGGTGAAGAGCAGCCCGTCTATGTCGCTCGCGACCAGCGCCTCGCCCGTGGCCCGCCCGCCCTGGACGAGCGTCAGCAACCCGTCGGGCAATCCGGCCGCGGCCCAGGCGTCCGCCATGGCGGCGCCGGTGGCGGGCGTGATCTCCGACGGCTTGAAGACCACGGCATTGCCCGCGATCAGGGCGGGGACGATATGCCCGTTGGGCAGATGGCCGGGAAAATTATAGGGGCCCAGCACCGCCATCACGCCATGGCCGCGATGGCGCAGCACCGCGCGGCCGAAGGGCATGTGGGCGGCGCGCTCGCCAGTGCGCTCGGCATGCGCCTGGATCGATATCTCGACCTTGGCGATCATCGACCCGACTTCGGCGTCGCTTTCCCACAGCAGCTTGCCGGTTTCCCGGGCGATGAGTTGCGCCAGGTCCGCGCGGCGCTCGCTCAAAATCGCGGCATAGCGGCGCACCACCGCGATCCGGTCCTCCACGGGCGAGGCGCGCCAGCCAGGCAGGGCGGCGCGAGCGGCGGCGATGGCGCGGTCGCAATCGGCGGGGCGGGCGACCGGCCCTTCCCAGATCAGCTCGCGCGATGCGGGGTCGAAGGATTGCAGCATGTCGGTCACCGAATTGTCCCTTCCTGCGCGCCGTCGCGGGCGCTCGTCATGGCGAAGATGCCGGTCGCATTGCCCGTGTCGAAGGCAAGGTCGATAAGGCCCGTTTCAGGGTCGAGGTCGCGGCTGATGAATTCGAAGAAGGAGCCCGAAACCTGCCGCGTTTCGCCATCGGCGAAGGGGCGGGCGACCCGGTCGGCGCGAAAGGCTGTCTGGCGCACCCGGCCACTCGCGGAAATTTCCAGCCGCTCCTTCATCGGGCGGTCCTGCGCCTTCAGTTGCTGGGCCAGCGCCGCGACATCGGGCACCCGGTCCGTCGCATGATTGAAGGCATTGCCTTCGGTCGCGATCCAGGCCGCTTCGTTGGAGCGGGACAGAAGCAGTTGATAATCCTCGAACGAAGCCGGCTCATGCTGCCGGTCGAAGGCGGTCAGGATGGTGGGCATGGCGGCCAGCGCGACAGCGAAAGCGACAGCTTCACCGGCCGCGTAGCGCCGCAGCATCTCCCGAGCGGCGTCATCCAGCGGATCGCGCGACGTGCCGAAGACGCGGGCGGCGGCGGCGGCGAAGTCCGCATCGAAGCGATCGACATGAAGTTCGGACAGGAAGAATTGCGGGATGGCGTCGGGATAGTCGGCGTGGCGATAGGCGCGGCCGGTCATCTTCAGCCGGTCGAGCGGATAGACGGCGGCCATCTCATAGCCCAGCGGCAGGAAGATGCGGGTGAAGGCGTCCTCGCCCCCGGGCAGGGCGCCGGTCGGCCCATCGGGAAAGCGGATGCAGCGCAGCGCGCCATGGTCGAACAAGATTCTCCGCCCGCCGGCCAGCGCATCGGTGACATAGGCCGCGCCGCTGGGCACGCGGGTGAGCAGGTCGTGGAACAGGCCGACATTCATCGCCATGGCGAAGGCGGCGCGAGAGACATGCTCGCCGCGTTCCGCCAGCAGCGCCGGGTCGATCGCCAGCATGTCGAGCGTGCGACGTCCCTCCACTTCGCCCAGCGTGCCGGTCACCAGCCGCTCGATCGTGCCCATATTCTCATTTGACATATAAACGCTCCGGGATGACAGCCGCATTATCGCAGCGTAGACAGCGAAATCCAAATGGCATCCTGTCATCTGCTGATGAGGATAGGGAATGAAAGACAGCCGCAAATGGTTGCCTCCCATGGCGACGCTCACCGCGTTCGAGGCCGCCGTGCGCCATGGCGGCTTTTCCCGCGCGGGCGAGGAGATCGGCCTGACGCAAAGCGCGGTCAGCCGTCAGATCGCACAGCTGGAGGACATGCTCCAGACGCCGCTGTTCGTCCGTATCGGCCGTCGCGTCCGGCTCAACGAAGCGGGCCGCGCCTATGCCGACGATCTGCTGCCCGCGCTCGATCGCATCCGCCGCGCCACGGCCCGCGCGTCGGCGCGACCCGCGCAGACGGCGCTGCGGATCGCGACGCTGCCCAGCTTCGGCATGCGCTGGCTCGCGCCGCGCCTGCCGCATCTCAGCGCGCGCCATCCCGACCTGGTGATCGATTTCGCCGCTCGCTCGCAGCCCTTCGATTTCGGCCATGAGGAATTCGACGCAGCTGTCCATTTCGGTGTCGTGAAAGATTGGCCGGGGGTAGCGATGGACTTCCTGTTTCGCGAAGAAGCGGTGCCGGTCTGCGCGCCCGCCTGGCTCGCTGCGCATCCGCTGCGCACCCCCGCGGACCTGCTGAGCGTGCCGCTGCTCAGCCAGACGTCGCGCCGCGACGCCTGGCCGCGCTGGCTGGCGGCGGCCGGGGTGGATGGGTCCGCGCTCGCGCCCGGCCCGACCTTCGAACATTTCCTGATGCTGGCGCAGGCGTCCGCGGCGGGGGCGGGCGTTGCGCTGATCCCCAGCTTCCTGATCCGGCCCGAACTGGAGGCGGGAACGCTGGTCGTTCCTTTCGCGCGTCCGATGTCGAGCGAGCAGGCCTATTATCTCGTCTACCCGCCCGAGGCGCTGGCCAATCCCGCCGTGGCGCAGTTTCGTAACTGGATGCTGGAACAGGCGCGCGCCCGCGCCGTCACTTCCGCGTCGCGAAGCAATCCGCGCCCGCGGCCTTGATCCGGCCGCACAGCCGTTCCGCGTCGCCGCTGCTGGCGATCGGTCCGGCCTGCAGCCGCGTCACGCTGCCGGCGCGGACGAAGAAGGGCTGATAGGCGGACAGGCCGCCGACCTTGGCGGTCAGCCGGTTCCACAAGCTGCGCGCGCCGCCATCCTGGCTGAACGCGCCGAGCTGCACGCGCCAGTCGCCCGAAGCGGCCGGGGCCGGCGCGGCGGGCGCAGGCTTGGATGGAAGCGCGGGTGGCGGCGGAGTCGTCGCTCGCTGGGCGGGCCTGGGCTGGGGGGAAGGGGTGGGGGGCGGCGGCGTCGCCGGCTTCGGCGCGGGACGCTCGGCCGTGCGCACCGGTGGGGGATTGGGGCGGGTCGGCGCGGCCGGTGCGCTTGCCAGCGTCTCGCCCTTGCCCTTCTCCAGGCTCGCCGCCATGGCCAGGCCCTGCCTGCGCTGGTCGTCGGGAATATATTTGTCCATCTGCGCCAGGCTGGTCGTCGCCTGGGTGAGGCCGGACGCCGACGCGCGGCTCATCAGCGCATAGGCGCGCACCCAATCCTTGCCGATCAGGTCGCCGTTGAACAGCGCGGTGCCGACAATATACTGGGCGCGCGGTTCGCCCCGCAAGGCTGCACGCTGAAGATAGGGCATGGCGTCGGCGCGATCGCCCTGCTGGAACATCAGCAGGCCCAGATTGTCCTCGGCGCGCAGATGGCCCTGCGCCGCCGCCTTGCGATACCAGTCCAGCGCGACGGGAACGTCCGATTGCACGCCCCGGCCAAGCTTGTAGGCCTGGCCCATGTTGAACTGCGCATCGGGATCGCCGGCCTGGGCGAGCGGCCGCCACTCGGCGATGGCGCGGGCATAGTCGCCCTGCTGCCAGGCGTCGACGCCCGCCTTCACATCCGCCAGCGCCGGGGAGCCCAGGCCCAGCATCACCGCCAGCGCTGCCGCTCCGATCATCCGTCCTGCCTGCATCTGCGTCATGCTCCTGCCCAGTCTCCGTCGGGGGCCATCTAGCCCGAATGAGGTTAAAAGCCTGTTAGCATAGACCGCCGCGGACATAGACCTGTTTGCGCGGTTAACCAAATCTTAGGCGCGCCCATGGCACATCGGCCCGGAATGGGAATTTCTTCGGGGGAAGTGCGTGCGGATTCTGGCATTGGCATCGCAGAAGGGCGGATCGGGCAAGACGACCCTGTCGGGGCATCTGGCGGTGCAGGCGCAGCGTGCCGGCGCCGGGCCGGTCGTGCTGATCGACATCGATCCGCAGGGTTCGCTGGCCGACTGGTGGAATGAGCGCGAGGCCGAATTCCCCGCATTCGCCCAGACCACCGTGGCGCGCCTGTCTTCCGACCTGGAAATTTTGCGGCAGCAGGGGTTCAAGCTGGCCGTCATCGACACGCCGCCCGCCATCACCATGGCGATCCAGAGCGTCATTTCCGTCGCCGAACTGATCGTGGTGCCGACCCGGCCCAGCCCGCACGACCTGCGCGCCGTGGGCGCGACCGTGGACCTGTGCGAGCGCGCGGGCAAACCGCTGATCTTCGTCGTCAACGCCGCTACCCCCAAGGCGCGGATCACGTCCGAAGCCGCCGTCGCCCTGTCGCAGCATGGCACGGTCGCGCCGGTGACATTGCATCACCGCACCGATTTCGCGGCGTCGATGATCGATGGACGCACTGTGATGGAAGTCGACCCGCGCGGGCGCTCCGCCGGCGAGGTCGAGGCGCTGTGGACTTATGTGTCCGATCGCTTGGAGAAGAATTTCCGCCGTACGGTGTTTTCCGTGCCCCATGGCAGCGTCGGCACCGTCGCCGCGCGCCCGATCGGTGGCGGCTTCGGCCGCCGCGTCAGCCAGTAAGAGGAGGATAGCATATGGGTGAACCCAAGCCGCTCGCGTCGCTGACCTCCGGCCTGCTTGCCCGCAAGGGCGCGGCCCAGCCCGCCATGCGCCGCCCGATGCTGGGCTTTGGCCACGGTCCGGCGACCGCGCTGCAGCAGGATGATCTGGGCTGGAACGACATGGGCTTCGATGTCGAGCCCGCGCCGCAGCCCGTCGAGCAGCCGGTCGCGATCGGCCTCACCCCCATGGGCGCGACGCTGAGCGCGCCGGTGCCCGCCGTGGTGGCGGAGCGCGAGGAATTGGCCGAACGGATCGCCGCGACGCCGGCCCCGGTCAAGGCGCCCCGCGCCAAGGCGGCGAGCCGCACCAAGCCGGAAAGCCCGCCCGCGCGCGATCGCAAGGCCGCCTTCACGCTGCGCCTCGACGCGGAGCGCCATCTCAAGCTGCGCCTTGCCAGCGCCGTGACCGGCCGATCCGCGCAGCAGATTGTGTGCCAGGCGCTGGATGATTTCCTCACGACCCTGCCGGAAATCGACCGGCTGGCCGACCAGTTGCCGCAGGCGCGGCGCAAGATGACGAAGGGTGGGTAAGATGATGACGCGCACGACGTTCGGAAAGGCGGCGATTTCCTCGCTGATCGTCGCCACCACCATGGTTGGTTGCTCGGGGGCGGCATTCCACCCCCGCGCCTCCATGTCGCAGCCCAAGGGCGATCCGGCGAAGCTGGCCGCTCGGGCCGCCGAGGCGCTGGACGATCGCGACGCCGATGACGCGGTCCGCTCGGCCGAGGCCGCCGTCCAGCTGGCACCGCAAAATGCCGGTTATCGCCAGCTTCTGGGCCGCGCCTATGTGCTGGCCGGGCGCTTCGCTTCGGCAGAGACCGCGCTGTCGGACGCTTTGGCGCTGGGCAGCAGCGACGCGCGCACCATCGTCAGCCTGGCGCTGGTGCAGGTGGCGCAGCGACGCCCGGAGGCGGCGCGCAGCCTGCTCGCCGGCCATGCCGACACGATCCCCGCATCCGACTATGGCCTGGCGATGGCGATGGCGGGCGATGCGGACGAGGGCGTGCGCATCCTGTCGCAGGCGATCCACGATCCCTCCGCCACCGCGCGCACGCGCCAGAACCTGGCCTATGCCTATGCGCTGGCCGGCCGATGGAAGGATGCGCGGCTGGTCGTCGGCATGGATCTCGATCCGACCGACGCCAACAAGCGCGTCACCGAATGGGCGCAGGTCGCCGCCCCGGGGCTCGCACCGCAGCGCGTCGCCGCGCTGATGGGCGTCACGATGAACGACGCCGACCAGGGGCAGCCCGCGATGCTGGCGCTGGCGCCCGCGCCCGCGCCGGCTGCCGATCCCGTCGCCCTGGCCGCCGCGCCCGAAGCCGCGCCTCAGCCCGATGCGCAGGTCCAGCCTGTATCGCTGGCGGATGTTGCGCCGCAGGTTCAGCCGGTGCCTCAGCCTGCCGTTCAGGCCGCGCCGATCACGCGCGTCGCCGTGCGCGAAGCCGCGCAGCCAAAGGCGCAGCCGCGCGTCCAGCAGCACGTCGCACGGCAGCCGGTCGCCCGCATGCAGAAGGCCGCCTTCATCAAGCCGGTCGGCAATGCCAGCGACTGGGTCGTGCAATTGGGCGCCTATGACAGCGCCGCCGTCGCGCGCGAAAAATGGATGGGCATGGCGGGGCGCAACAGCGCGCTGGCGGCCTTCCCGGTGCTGACCAGCCAGGCGACGGTCAAGGGCCGCCTCTATCATCGCCTAGCCGTCAGCGGCTTTGCCAGTCGTGCCGACGCGATGACCGCCTGCCGCATGATCCGGTCGCAGCGCGGCCAATGCTTCGTGCGCGAAACCGCGCCCAATGCGACGCCGCAGCGCTGGGCCGTATCCGGCCGCGGCCGGCAATACGCCGCGCGCTGATCTCTCCCTCCCAGGCGTGACTGGAGCGCGCGGAGCCTTCCCGGCTTTGCGCGCTTTCAAGGCATTCCGGGACTGGCCGCCAGCACAAGCGAAACGATAGGGGCGAACGCGGCGGGCATCGAAGGAGCCAGTCGAGGACAAATGCCAAGAGCCTTGCGGCCCGTTGAAAGTCATCAACGATGCCGGGTCAAAGGGACATAGGTGAATTGGCTGATGGTGACCCCTACGGGAATCGAACCCGTGTTTCAGCCGTGAGAGAGCGCCGTCAAGACGTCTGGGGATGCCCTAGGACACCTTCAATTTCATATACTTAGCGCTCTGCCATCCTTGTTGATCCGAGGCAATCCTGCTATAGCAAAAGGACAAGAAATCGGATGGTCCCTTTCGCTTATGGCTCGCCTAGTTGCCGACGTTCGTATCCAGGATCGGGCCGTGCGCCTGCGCCTGCCGGTCAAGACCAAGGCCTATTGGCGGCTCGTCTCCGAGGGCTTCCATATCGGCTATTACAAAGGCGCGCGGAAGGTCAGCTGGGTGGTCCGTTTTCGGCGCACCGACGTGCCTAATGCCTATTTGAACGCGACGTTGGGCGAGCCGGACGATGTCCGTGCCGCTGACGATGATACGATCCTCAGCTGGAAGCAGGCGCTGGCAAAGGCGCTCGAATGGGTCGAGCGGCAGACGAACGGTGCGCCGGCGGCGCTAGACCCCAACATCACCGTCGGGATGGCGATCTCGGCCTATGTCGTGCGACGCGATGCGCGGCGCGCGGCGCAGGCGGGGAGGGAGGTCCGGTCGGACGCGCACTACAAGCTCAACAAGCATGTCCTTGGCGACAAGCAGATGGCAGGACTGGCACTCAAGGATTTGTCAGAAGCGGATTTACGCGCTTGGCAGAAGCGGCTGGCGCGGCAGAAGTTCACCAGTACGCAGCGACTGCTCAACGATTTCAAGGCAGCCCTCAATGCGGCTTGGGCTGAGCATCGTAAGGTCCTTCCGGTCGATCTGCCGCTGACCATCAAATATGGATTGTCCCTCGAGGCCCCGGCCGTCACCGAGTCCAAGGCCCGAGAGAACCAAATTTTGGCCGATGCCGAGGTGCGCCGGATCGTCGCGGCAGCCTGCGCGATGGACGCGGATCTGGGGCGCCTGGTCGCGGTCATGGCGGCGACCGGTGCGCGCTTCGCGCAGCTGCGGCGAATGCAGGTCGCAGACGCTTTGCTCGAGCGGAACCGGCTCATGATCCCGCAATCCTACAAGGGTAACAAAAAGAGTAACGAGCATATTCGCGTAGCGATCGGCGACGATATCGTCGAACTGCTGCGGCCGATCGTTGCGGACCGGTCGTTAAGTGCACCATTGCTCGAGCGCTGGCGTGTCCGTCAGGTATCTGCGGTCAAATGGGAACGCTATGAGCGTGGTCCATGGAAGTCTCCGTCAGAAATGACCCGTAGCTGGAACTTGGTTGTGAAGGAGGCGGGGTTGCCGGCTGCGACCATCCCCTACGCTCTGCGGCACAGTTCGATTGTACGCGGCTTGCGCATGGGCTTGCCGATCCGGCTCGTAGCAGCACTTCACGATACCTCTGTGGTTATGATCGAGCGCCATTATTCGCGGTGGATCGTCGATGGGCTTGACGATCTCGTCGCCCGGGCTGTCGTCCCGCTGATTGGCACCGCTGTCTGACGTTGCGCATCGCTTCATGCGAGCAGGCGCGGGACCGAGCCGAAACTCTTTCGCTCATCAATGACCTGGCATTGGGGAAAGGGAGCTATACTGATCGGGGCTAATTGAATTGAGCGCCTAACTGCAATGGTTGAGCGAAGTGCGGCTGGACTACCGCAGACCCTCCACGGAGCTAAGATCAGAAATCATCGATCGATCCAGGACATGAATGTGGGGCGCATCGACCGTAGCGGGTATGGATGCCTCGCCAGTCCTTGAACCTGCCGAACATATTCTTGATCCTGTGGCGCTGGCGATACAGCATGGTGTCGTGCGGGATCGGGTCCTTCCGGTTTACCTTTGACGGGATGCAGGCCGCAATGTTGCGTTCGGTGAGGGCTTTGCGGAACCAGTCGGCGTCATAGCCTCAATCGCCGAACAGAGCTTTGGCACGGAGCAAGGCGTCGAGCTTCAGTGCGGCTACCTTGTAGTCGCTCATATGGGATTTGCTCAGCAGTGCGACCAGCGGTCGGCCTTTGCCATCGCACACAATGTGGAGATTCAGAAAGGAAAGTGCGTGGGGATCACTCCCCACGCCCTTACCTACTCAAGCCAAATCAGCTTACAGCTTGCCGATCAGTTCCGGCACCACCTTGAACAGGTCACCGACCAGGCCGATGTCGGCCACCTGGAAGATCGGCGCATCCTCGTCCTTGTTGATGGCGACGATGGTCTTGCTGTCCTTCATGCCGGCCAGATGCTGGATCGCGCCGGAAATGCCGACGGCGATATAGACTTCCGGGGCGACGATCTTGCCGGTCTGGCCGACCTGATAATCGTTGGGGACATAGCCCGCATCGACCGCAGCGCGCGAGGCACCGACGGCCGCGCCCAGCTTGTCGGCCAGCGGCATGATATATTCCTCGAAGGTCGGACCGTCCTTGAGCGCACGGCCACCCGACACGATCGCCTTGGCGCTGGTCAGCTCGGGGCGTTCCAGCTTGGCGATCTCGGCGCCGACGAAGGAGGAAATGCCCTTGTCGCCGGTCGAGGCCACGGCTTCCACCGCGCCGCTGCCGCCGTCCTTGGCCGCCTTTTCAAAGGCCGTGCCGCGAACGGTGATGACCTTCTTGGCGTCCTTCGACTTGACCGTCGCAATCGCGTTGCCGGCATAGATCGGCCGAGTGAAGGTATCTTCGCTCTCGACCGACAGGATGTCGCTGATCTGCATGACATCGAGCAGGGCGGCGACGCGCGGCGCGATATTCTTGCCGTTGCTGGTGGCCGGCGCGACGAACGCATCATGATGGCCCATCAGCTCGACGATCAGCGGCGCGACATTCTCCGGCAGCGCATGGCCAAAGGCCGCGTCATCGGCGACATGGACCTTGCCCACGCCGGCAATCTTGGCGGCTTCGGCGGCAACGCCGTCGACGCCCTGGCCGGCGACCAGCAGATGGACTTCACCCAGCTTGGCTGCAGCGGTCACGGCGGAAAGGGTCGCGTCCTTGACGGCGCCGCCCTCATGTTCAACCCAAACGAGCGTCTTCGTCATGCTGCAACTCCCAGAGCCTTGAGCTTGGCCACCAGTTCATCGACGTCGGCAACCTTGATGCCGGCCGAGCGCTTGGGCGGTTCGGAGACCTTGAGCGTCTCCAGACGGGCGGCAATATCGACGCCGTAATCAGCCGGGGTCTTGTTCGCCAGCGGCTTGGACTTGGCCTTCATGATGTTCGGCAGCGACGCATAGCGCGGCTCGTTGAGGCGCAGGTCGGTGGTGATGATCGCCGGGGTGTTGAGCTTCACCGTCTCCAGGCCGCCATCGACTTCGCGGGTGACGTTGACCTTGTCGCCCTCGACCTCGACCTTGCTGGCAAAGGTGCCCTGCGGCAGGTTCAACAGCGCGGCCAGCATCTGGCCGGTCTGGTTGCTGTCGTCGTCGATCGCCTGCTTGCCCAGGATGATCAGGCCAGCGCCTTCCTCTTCCTGAACCTTGGCGAGCAGCTTGGCGACACCCAGCGGTTCGACCTCATCATCGGTCTGGATCAGGATGGCGCGGTCCGCGCCCATCGCCAGCGCCGTGCGCAGCGTTTCCTGCGTCTTGGCGACGCCGATCGATACCGCCACGACCTCGGTCGCCGCGCCCTTTTCCTTCAGGCGAATGGCTTCCTCGACGGCGATTTCGTCGAACGGGTTCATGCTCATCTTGACGTTGGCCAGGTCCACGCCCGTGCCATCCGCCTTCACGCGCGGCTTTACGTTGTAATCGATAACCCGCTTCACGGGCACAAGGATCTTCATAGAAACCTTCCTCTCTGTAATGGTCGGACCATTATTAGAATGGATTTGGCTGTCAATAGGTTTCGGTCTGGCCATTGCGCCTTTCAGGGCGACCACTATAGATTGCTGTTATCATTCGGAGCTTATGACATGGCGCTCACGCCTTCGACCAAACCCAGTTTCGCCCCCATAAAAACGCAGAGGGCATTTGAGATCATTTGCGAGCAGATACGGGCGCAACTGGCTGCGGGAAGTTTGAAAGCCGGCGATAAATTGCCGGCTGAACGAGAGTTGGCAGCAGAGTTCCAGGTCAGCCGCAGCGCCCTGCGGGAAGCATTGCGCAGTCTGGAAGTTGCCGGCATCATCCGCAATGTGAAGGGGGTGAAGGGCGGGGCGTTCGTGCAGACAGCCGAACCGGATCGCATCGTGCAGGCGATGCAGGATTATGTGCATCTGGGCGATATTTCTCTCGCCGAACTGACAGAGGCACGGCTGGCGCTTCAGGATATCATCGTGCGACTGGCGTGCGAGCGGGCGACCGAGGCCGATCTGGCTGATCTGGAAGCGATAGCGGCACGAACGAAGCAGGAAAGCGATGTCGAAGCGCGCTATCAATGTGCGGTGGAATACTATGCGGTGTTGGCCCGTGCGACGGGGAACCGCATTTTCGGCATTTTCGTGAATTCGCTCTCTGCGATTCTGCACGAGTTCGTGCGGGGGCCGGATTATGAGATGCTGCAACAGTCGCTGATCGAATCCCGCTTCAGATTGGTGCGCCATCTGCGCGCCAATGACAGTGATGCGGCCGTCGCGGAAATGCGCAAGCATCTGGAGCGCGTGCATCGCCATGTGCGCAAGAACAGCAAGGCAGCCAGGGGCTGATAGTCCCCATAACCCAATAACCGGATAAGGGCCCATCCGTGCCGCCATCTGGCAGTTGACCCATCTTGCACCTCATGTGATAGGTAGGACCATTAAATATTAAGTCCTAATCATGGGTGAGGATATGGCGGAAAACGGGATGGCTGTCAGCGCAGGGGCACTGGACGGGGTGCGCGTGCTGGATTTTACCAGTGTCATGGCGGGGCCTTTCGCCACGCGGATGCTGGCCGATCTTGGCGCGCAGGTGATCAAGGTGGAGTCGCTAGAGGGCGATCAGGTGCGGGCGCGGCCGCCGCTACGTGAAGGGTTCAGCGCCTATTTCGGCAACCTTAACGCAGGCAAGCAGAGCATCGCGTGCAACCTGAAATCACCCGAAATGGTGGCGCTGATCAAGCAGATGGTTGCAAACTGCGATGTGCTGGTGGAAAATTTCAGGCCGGGCGTGATGCAGCGGTTCGGGCTGGATTATGCTACGCTGCAGGACATCAATCCCCGCCTCATCTACTGTTCCATCTCCGGCTATGGCCAGACGGGGCCAAAAGCGCTGTTCCCGGCCTATGCGCCCGTCATCCATGCGGCCAGCGGCTTCGACATGGTCAATCTACGTTATCAGGACGGGGCGGAACGACCGGCGACCAGCGGCATATTCGTTGCGGACGTTCTGGGCGGAACCCATGCCTTCGGTGCGATTCAGGCTGCGCTCTACCAGCGTGAACGGACGGGCGAGGGGCAGCATATCGACGTATCCATGCTCGAAGCGATGGTCGGCATGCTGGTGTTCGAAACGCAGGAGGCGCAATTTCCCGGCGACGCCCGGCGCCCGCTCTATACGCCGCTCAAGACCCGCGATGGGTTCATCATGGTTGCGCCAACATCACCGCGCAATTTCGAGCAGCTTGCCGATGCGGTTGGTCATCCGGAATGGCGGGACGATCCGCGCTTCCGCACCAGTGCCGATCGTAACGCTAATTGGGCGACCCTGCTGGCCTTGACCGAAAAATGGACAGAGCAGCATCTTGCTGAGGAAGCGGAAACGATCCTTTCGGGGTACGGCGTTCCTTGCGCGCGCTATCGCGAGATAGGCGAACTGCTGGACGATCCGCAACTGGCGGTGCGTGGCGCCTTTGCCGAGATAGCGGATGGCGCCGGGCGCTACAAAGTGTCCAATCCGCCGTTCCGTATGAGTGGCTCGCGGGTCGAAGCGCGCGATCATGTGTCATGTCTGGGGCAGGATGGCGCAGCACTTCTGGCCGGACTTGGGCTGGATGACGACCGGATCGCAACCTTGCGAGAGAAGGGCGATCTGCTCTGACAGGAAAAGGGCGGGGATATACCCGCCCTTGCAAGGATCGAAGAGCGGGAGGCGTTGCGCGTCCCGCCCTTAATTTTATCGCAGCAGTTCGCGCGCGATCGTGTTCTTCTGGATTTCCGACGATCCTTCATAGATGCGGGTGATGCGAATGTCGCGATAGAGACGTTCGACCGCAAAGCCCCGGCAATAGCCGGTGCCGCCGAATGTCAATCGGCGTGCAAACGGGACCCCCGATCGGCGCGCAAAAGGGACCCCCTTTCAAGGATGCCACGACGGTCGAGGAACGCGCCTTGCGCTGCGCGCGGCGTAGGGAGGGCGGAGCCCGACCGGAGGCGCGCGCAGCGCAAAGCATCTTAATCCCGGCGTGCGGCGGGGGATCAGTTTCGGTTCTTGAAGCGCCAGCTGTCATTGCCGGTCTCGATGATGTCGCAATGGTGGGTGACGCGATCGAGGAGAGCGGTGGTCATCTTGGGGTCGCCGAACACCGTCGGCCATTCCCCGAACGCCAGGTTGGTCGTGATGATGACGCTGGTTTGCTCGTAAAGTTTGCTGACCAGATGGAACAGCAACTGCCCGCCTGAACGGGCGAAGGGAAGATAGCCAAGCTCATCGAGCACGACGAGGTCGAGGCGAGAGAGCTGGGCGGCAAGCGCGCCGCTTTTTCCGATCCGGGCTTCCTCTTCGAGGCGGGTCACCAGATCCACGGTGTTGAAGTAACGCCCCCGCGCTCCAGCGCGGACGACATTGGCGGTGATGGCGATGGCCAGATGGGTTTTGCCGGTGCCGGTGCCACCGACCAGGACGACATTGCGCCGTGCGGGCAGGAACGCCCCGCCGTGCAGCGAACGGACCAGCCCCTCGTTGATCGGCGTCCCCTCGAAGTGGAAGGCATCAATGTCCTTCACCACCGGTAGCTTGGCGGCCGCCATCCGGTATCGGATCGAGGCGGCGTGGCGGTGCGTTGCCTCCGCACGCAGCAGATCGGTCAGTATCTCCATCGTCGTGCGCTGGCGCTGAAGCCCTGTGGTGACGGCCTCATCGAACGCGCCGGCCATCCCCTTGAGTCCGAGCCCGCGCATCGCGTCGATCATGTCATGCCGCTGCATGGAAGTTCCTCAGTTGGTCGTAACGGGAACAGTCGGCGATCGGCGGATGCCGCAGGGCATTGTCCTCCGACGTGACGATCGTCAGCGGTCGCGGCGGTTCGCGGCGCCGTGCCAGGATATTGAGGATCAAGTCGTCGCTCGCCGTGCCGGTTGCCAGTGCCTCCCGCACGGCGGCTTCGACGAGTTCCAGGCCATCGGTCAGCACGGCCGCCAGCACGCGCACGAACCGCCGATCGGCATCATCGCCGTTGCCCAGCTTGCGTCGCAACCGGGCGAGCGCCGGCGGCAGTTCCCAGTCCTGGAAGGGTGCGCCGTTGCGTAAAGCGCCGGGCTTGCGGGCCAGCACCGGCAGATAGTGCCAGGGATCATAGATGGTGCGGTTCCGCCCGAAGAAGCGGGGATGCTCAGCGACGACCTCATCGCCGCATCGCACGACAATGCGGTCGGCATAGGCCCGAACCTGCACCGTGCGCCGCGCCACCGTCGAGAGGACCGAGTAACGGTTGCGATCGTAGCTGATCAGGCAGGTGCCCGACACGCCGTGCTCGCTCTCGTTGAAGCCGTCGAACGGCCCCAGCATCGACTGTAATGCAGGACGTTCCATCTCCAGCATCTGCGCCACGGTCTGGTCGCCCTGCTCAGGATGGGCCTGCCGTTCGGCCCAGCGTCGGCACTCAGCTTCCAGCCAGCCATTGAGCTCCTCGAGGCTGGCGAACCGCAGACGGGGCTGGAAGAAGCGTCCCCGGATCGTCTGCACCTGGTTCTCGACCTGACCCTTCTCCCATCCCGCCGCCGGCGAGCAGGCCGTGGGCTCGACCATATAATGGTCGGCCATGATCAGGAACCGCCGGTTGAACACCCGGTCCTTGCCGGTGAACACGCTCGTCACCGCCGTCTTCATATTATCGTAGATGCCGCGCCGGGGCACGCCGCCGAAGAAGGCAAAGCCGCGCGCATGCGCGTCGAACAGCATCTCCTGGGTCTCGCGTGGATAGGCCCGGACATACACAGCCCGCGATGCGCACAGCCTCATGTGCGCGACCTTTACCCGCATCGGCTTGCCGGCGATCTCGACATCCTCGTGGCTCCAATCGAACTGGTAGGCCTCGCCGGGCTGGAACAGCATCGGAATGAAGGCCGTCGTCCCGTCGCCGACATCCCTGCGCCGCTCGATCTTCCACCGCGCCGCATAGCGGCGCACGGCATCGTAAGAGCCCTCGAAACCCTCACGCACCAGAAGGTCGTGGATACGGGTCATCCGAAGCCGGTCACGTCGGCCCCGTACCTCGTTCTCTTCCAGCAGCACATCCAGCCGATCCTGAAACGGACCGATCCGCGGCAGCGGCTGAACCTTGCGTCGATAATCAAATGCGCCTTCCGGCGCCCGGATCGCCTTGCGGATTACCTTCCGCGACACATGCAGATCACGCGCGATCGCCTTGATCGCCTTCCCGCCGGCATACTCACGCCGGATACGAACCACTGTCTCCAAAACCAACATCCCGATCTCGCCGCATGAACTTCCACGCGGCTGTGTAAGCTATCGAAATGAGGGGTCCCTTTTAGACGCCGATCACCCCGCTAACGGGGTCCTTTTTGCACGCCGATCCACAGCAGACCGGGGCGATCGAGCAGGGAAAAGCATTCTGGCTGATGCAGAAGCTTGGGCTCGCGACCGCCGAGCTGGTTGAATCGCGGCGGCAGGAAACCAGAGCGATGAAGCTTGCTGTCACCCAGGCGCGCGCGGGTGACTATGCCGGTTCGCTGGACCACCTCGATAAGGTGGTCAGCGGCGGCGATGCGGAGGAACTGGCCAAGGGGCTGGTGAGAGAATGGACGCGCCTCAAGCCTGAAAGCCGGGCAACTACGAATATCCTCGTTCTGGAAAATGCGACGCGCCTCATCGTCAACAGTCAGATCCGCGAGACATTGCAGCGGGAAGGCGTCGTTGCGGCCGAGGACACCCGGCTCGCGGTCCTGACCCCCGCTGGGCTCAGCGACCAGGAGAAGCAGATGGCCCGCTTCTATTCAGGCGGTCAGGTTCTCAAATTCAATCGCGATCAGGTCGGCGCTGGCCTGGCGCGCGATGGCGAGTATCGGGTCGTCTCCGTGGTCCGCGATGCAAAGGGCCGACAGCTTGTGCGATTGGCGGATGAGCAGGGGCGTATCCACAATTGGGATCCCCGAACGAGCAAGGCAGCGCAGGTGAATGTGTTCCTCTCCGAGCACCGTAATCTCGCCGTTGGTGACCGCATCCAGTGGCGGCTCGCGACCAAGGAGCTTGATCTCAAAAACGCCGAACGCGGGACGGTGGAGCGGCTCGACGGCATGGTGGCGACGATACGCTGGGATCGAGGGGATCGGGTCCAGCAGATCGATCTTGGACGTCACTCTACTTGGGACCATGGCTATGCCGAGACCGTCTATTCCGCCCAGTCGAAGACCTATGACCGCGTTTATGTGCTGGCCCCTGTGGCGTCTCCGCTCGTCAACGGACAGAACTTCTACACCGCCATCACGCGAGCCCGGTACGGCGCCAAACTCTGGACGGAAGACCCCAGGAAGCTCATCGCGAAACTCGAAGAGCGGTCGGGCGAGAAGACATCGGCGCTCGAAGGATTAGGCCGACTGGAGCGCGATCACAGCAGGCGCTTTGCCGCACGGAACGAGGCACGGCTGAAGGGCCTGAGGCTCGAACAGGTGGAGGAGCGGCGGAAGGCTGAGGGCAGGGCGCTCGCGCGCAAACTTGATCAGCGAGAGCCGGACCGCGGAATTGCCGGACGACTTGCAGGCAACGCCCGATCGCTGTTCGAGACGCTCGATCGTCATGTGCAGGCACTTGCGGCGAATCGGCAAGCCCATGTGCCCAAGGCGGAAGACCGTGCCACAAACCGGAACATTGAGGAGCGATCACATGGTCACGATCGGTAAGCGGATAGCCGCCCTGATGCTGCTGACCCTCTGGCAATCGGATTGTCTTGCAGCGCCGTCCGGTCATGATGCAGCCGATGAACGGAGGGTCGCCCATTGCATCAGGCAGGCGGCTGGAGGGCAGAAATGGCTCGAAGTGACCCTGTGGGGACTGCGCGATCAGGAAGGAGGATGGATCGGGGCGGCGGTGCCGAACCGCAATGGCAGCCACGACCTGGGACCTCTCCAGATCAACAGCTGGTGGGTGCCCAAAATCGCAGTAACGCTTGACCGTTCACCCGAGGACGTTCGTAATTGGTTGCGTTACGATCCGTGCTTCAATGCCAACGCAGCCCGGTGGATTTTCGTTGCAGCCCTAATGTCGACAGGTAGCTATTGGAAGGCGGTGGGGGTCGCGTCCGTCAATGTGGTGTAAAATCGGGTGTGGCCACTGGGCTGCATTTTCAGGCGGCCTTGGGTGTAATCTGTAGCGGCTGTGCCTCCTCGATCATTGGGGTGGCAAGGGCGGCCATGCCCTCGATCTGCATGTAGCGGTGCTGGAGCTGGTATTCGTCATTCTGCTCGAGCAGGACGGCGCCGACGAGGCGGATAATGCTGTCCTCGTTCGGGAAGATGCCGACCACATCGGCGCGGCGCTTCACTTCCTTGTTCAGGCGTTCCAGCGGGTTGGTGCTGTGGAGCTTGACCCGGTGCTGCTCGGGGAAGGTCATGTAGGCGAGTACGTCGTGCTCGGCATCGTCCATGCAAACGCCGAGCTTTGGCCAGCGGGCGCGCAACTGATCAGCGACCTGACGCCAGACCTGCGTCGCAGCGGCATGGTCGGGCTGAAGGAAGACCTGACGGATGGCAGCGGCAACGACGGTATTCTGGCCTTTGGGCACATAGGCCAGGGCGTTGCGCATGAAGTGGACGCGGCAGCGCTGCCAGGTCGCGCCCATGACGCGGGTAATCGCCGCCTTGAGCCCCTCGTGGGCATCGGAGATGACCAGCTTCACGCCGGTCAGGCCGCGCCGGGCGAGGTCCTTGAGGAAGCTCGACCAGAACGGCTCGGCTTCGGAAGGACCGATGTGCAGGCCGACGATCTCGCGCTTGCCCTCGGTGTTGACGGCCACAGCGATTATCGCGGCGACACTGACGATCCGCCCGCCCTCGCGCACCTTGAGGTAGGTAGCATCGAGCCAGAGGTAGGGCCAGTCGCCGGCGAGCGGCCGCTTGAGGAAGGCGTGGACCCGCTCGTCGATGTCCTTGCACAGCTTGGATACCGAGGACTTGGAGATGCCAGTCATGCCCATCGCCTGCACCAGCTCATCGACGCGCCGGGTGCTGACGCCGGCGATCCATGCTTCCTGGATCACCGCGACCAGCGCCTTCTCGACGGTCTTCCTGGGCTCCAGAAAGCCGGGAAAGTAGGCGCCGGTCCGCAGTTTGGGGATCTTGAGATTGAGCGTGCCGAGCCGGGTATCGAGGCTGCGGTCGCGGTAGCCATTGCGCCAGGTCGTGCGATCGCCGGAACGCTCGTGCCGGCCGGCGCCGACCAGGCCATCGACGTCGGCCTCCATGATGATCTGTAATACGCTCTCGGCGATCGTGCGCAGGAAATCTCCATCTCCGGTCTTCGCCATCAGCTCGGCAAGCGGTAATCTATCGTCGGTCATCGGGATCAACTCCTCGGTGGGCGTGTGAAGTGTGGTAACTCCACCTTACCGATGAGCCCGGTGGCCACCGAGACCGAAATCGCGTGGGTGGGGCATGCCCCACCCACGCGATCGCCTCAATCTACACCGGAAATTACACCACGAGCGCGGACGCTAACGGCGGTGGGTGTCTATCACAGTCCGACTTCCGATCGACAGAAGCGATATGCCCACAGCGTCGCACAACATCTGAAGCGCCGGTTTGGCGAGGCGATTTTCTCGCCTTCCGGCGCGGGGGACATTGGAGGAACAGTTCGCTGAGCGAACAAAATGATCGGCGCCCTCGGGCATCTGAGCCTGCCGCAACGTTATTCAGGACAAGCGAATGTGACGTGCGCAATGCACATGTTCGATTCGAAGTTCATTCGACCAGCGCGTTTTCGGGTCCCTTGCCGGCGTGCCGCGCTGGCGGCATCTTGAGGCGTCAGGGTCTGGACCTGCGGCTCTTTCAGCAGGTTTAAGATTCTCGCAAACGATGAGCCCTCGCCGCGCGCGCATTTCGCCGCCCCATACCTGTCAGCTTTGGACTTCCAATTCCGCATAGTTCCGATAGATTGGGAAAGCTTCATCCCATCTGGCAGACTCCAACTAGGAGACGTTCTGCCGTGCGTAAGAGCCTGCCAAGATTTAACGCGCCACTTCCCGTCGAGAAGTCAAAGCCACCTACACTCATTGATCCCATCAGCGTAAGGATCGCGGTAGCGGTGACAATGACGGGGTTAAGCCGGTCCCGCCTCTATGAGCTGATCAAATCCGGCGAGCTGGAGATCGTGAAAGATCGAAGTTCGACTTTAATCATGGTTGCAAGTTTGCGTGAGGCGATTGAGCGACGGCGATCACGCTGAAGCCCAGACAAGAATGCGGAGCGGGGCTCAGGCAGGTGTAGCCTCGCGCTGCACAACGCTGGCCAGCTGAGCTAGCGTGGAGGCACTAGGCCGCAGCTCATCAAAAAACTTTTCCGAGCGCGTCCTACGCAATCCCAGAAGGTCAAAAGGACAAGAAATAGGCAAAATGGTATTTTTGGGCCAACCTCAAGAGCTAAGTCATTGAAAAGATTGGTGACCCCTACGGGAATCGAACCCGTGTTTCAGCCGTGAGAGGGCCGCGTCCTGACCGCTAGACGAAGGGGCCTTGAGGCCGCATCGGCGGCCGGCAGGGGGAGCGCTTTAGCAGCCCCGGCAGGAGCGTCAAGCGAAAGCGGTCGCTTTGCCGTCGCCGCACCATAAAAAACCACCCCATGCAAGCATGGGGTGGCCAAGGTTCAGGGAGGAGACGCCTCCAAAGGGGGAGGCGCCCATACGACACACCCGAAAGGGGGGCAGGTGCGCCGCATGATTGACAGATAGGGCAGCGCTGCCCGCCTTTCAAGGGGGAAGCGATGCCCTGTCCGTCAGTGGAAGGAGCCTGCCGCGCGGCAGGCTCGGCTCAACCTTCGGCCGGCGTCGCGGCGTTGGCGGGTGCGGCCGGCGCGGTGATCGGGCCCTTGCCCTGGCTGATCTGCGCTTCGAAGATTTCGCGCATCAGCTGCAGCGAGAAGAGATGCGCGTAGATCAGCGGCAGCATGCCGCTCTGGTTGATCTTGCGCAGCTGATCGCCACGCAGGTCGCGCAGCTTTTCCTCGTTGATCATGCGGAAGCCGCGATAGACAAAGGGCTGGTCGGCGATCGGCGTCTGGATCGACACTTCGCCGTCCATCAGCAGGTCCATTTCCTGCAGTTCGCGAACGAACTGGCCGGTGCGGGCAGCGGCCTGCTCGAAATCCTCGCAGAATTTGAGCACGCCCTGGGTCAGCTCGCTGGGCTTGCCATCCTCGAACAGCGGCGTGCCCTCGTCAAAGGCGCCCAGCGCCGGGCTAGTCGGGTCGAAGCAGAGCGACAGTTCCTCGCTGTCGGGACGCAGCTTGGCGAGCATCCAGGGGTAGCGACGGACATAGGCGGGCACATAGGCCGGGCCGCGCAGCTTGCCCTCGTCATCCAGGAAGATGTTCACGCCTTCGTTGAGGCCCATCAGCAGCAGCGGCACGGAGTCCGACCCGGCCGAAAAGATGATCGGCGCAAAGCGCTGGGCGGTGACGAATTCGTCGATCGTCAGCGGCACCGCATGCTGGCTGGTGAGGAATGGCGCCGAATCGACGTTGCGGCTCTTGTAATCGGCATGGTCCACCGTGCTGAGCGGCAGCAGGTCGTTGTAAAAGATCGGGAGGTTGTTCGCGGGCGCAGTCGCCATGATCAGGTCCATTCTCTCTTATGGCGACGCCAAGTCGATACGCCGCAGGCTTCAAGATTGGGGCAGGGCGATAAAGGCCTTGGTGGCAGGGTGCAATCGCTTTGTCGGCGCGGCGTCGCGGCGACGACTGGCTCAACCTTCGCCGGGCAGGGGGATCAGCTTGCCGGGATTGAACAGCCCTTGCGGATCGAACGCGCTTTTGATCGCGCGCAAGGCGGCGATGCGCGCGGGGCTGGCGAGCCGGCCCAGTTCCGCGCGCTTCATCTGGCCGATGCCATGTTCGGCGGAGATGGAGCCGCCCGCGGCGACAACCGCGTCGTGGACGAAGGCATTGATCGCCTGACCCTGCGCCGCGATCCAGCCGGGGCCATCGCTGGTTCCCCTGGGCGCGCGGACATGAAAATGGACATTGCCATCGCCCAGATGGCCGAAGGAGGAAGCGGTCGTCCCGGGAAAGCGCGCTTCGGCCGCGGCCGCCGCCTCGACCATGAAGGCGGGCATCTTCGCCACGGGCACGCTGATGTCATATTGCAGCGCCGGCCCCTGCGCGCGTTCGGATTCCGACAGCGATTCGCGAATGCGCCAGAAGGCTTCGGCCTGCGCCTCGTTGGCGGCGATGGCGGCGTCGACCGCAATGCCGCGCTCCAGAGCATCGGCCAGCGCGGCTTCCAGCCGCTCGCCCGGCCCGGGCTCGGCCAGATCGGCGTGATCGACTTCGATCAGCACATGCCAGGGGGTACGCGTCTCGATTGGCGAGCGCGTGCCGGGAATATGCCCCAGCACGAAGCCCAGCGTCTCATCGGCGATCACTTCGAAGCCTTCGACGCTGTCGCCCAGTGTCTCTTCGGCATGGCGCAGCAGGCGCAGCGCCTGCGCCGGGCTGTCGACGCCGACCCACCCGACTGCGCGGGCCGCGATGGCGGGCACCAGCCGCAGCGCCGCGGCGGTGACGACGCCCAGCGTCCCTTCCGCGCCGATTAGCAGTTGCTTGATGTCATAGCCGCGATTGTCCTTCTTGAGCGCGTCCAGCCCGTCGAAGATGCTGCCGTCGGGCAGCACCGCCTCCACGCCTTCCACCAGCGCGCGCATCGTGCCGTGGCGCAGCACCTGCGTTCCGCCGGCATTGGTCGAGACAAGCCCGCCGATCGTCGCGGAGCCCTTGGCGCCCAGACTCAGGGGGAAGCGGCGGCCGGCTGCCTCCGCCGCGTCGTGCAGCACGCTCAGGATCACGCCCGCTTCGCACACAGCCAGATTGTCCTCGGGCGAAAGGCTGCGGATTTCATTCATCCGCCGCAGCGACAGGATCAGCGCCGACCCGTCGGCCGGCGGCGTGGCGCCGCCCACCATTGACGTGTTGCCGCCTTGCGGAACCAGCGGCACGCCCAGTTCCGCCGCCAGCTTGACCGTAGCAGCCACTTGCGGCGTGGAGGCGGGCGAGAGCATCGCCGCGGCCGCGCCATGATAGCGCCCGCGCCAGTCGCTCAGCCATGGCGCCAGGTCGTCGGCATCCGTGGTCACGCCCTTGGGACCCAGCAGCGCGACGAAGCGGTCGATACTATCCTGTCCGATCATGGGACTTGCTATGCCCCGGAATTCATCGACTGTTCAACCATCTCGCGCTAGCGTCCGCGTCCCATAAAGGGGTCCGACTTGCTTCATTCCGTCCTGCTGCTTCTCGCCGCGCCTGCCGCAGAGCCCGTGCAATGGGCCCAGATGACGATCGAGCGCCGTGTGATCGTCCGCGTGCCGATGGCGCGTAAGGGCAAGGCGCCGCCGCGCGCCACCCCCGAAGCGAGCGACGACTGGGACGAGAAGAAGGGGCCGCGCTGCATCGCGCTGCGGTCCATCCGGGGCGCGAGCATCGTCGTGCGCGATGGCGTCGATCTGCTGCTGGCGGACCAGCATCGCTATCGCGCGCGCCTGGAGCGGGGCTGCGAATCGGCGGGCTTCTATTCGGGCTTCTATGTCGAGCCGCATGAGGATGGATCGCTCTGTTCGGGGCGGGATGAACTGCAGGCCCGCAACGGCATGAGTTGCGCGATCGAGGCGTTTCGCCGCCTCGTTGCGGCGGATGATGACGATTGAGCTGGCTTATCGTCGTCAAATCGCCTGAATTTCTTGACATCGGCGCGATATTTCCGCAAGTCGCGGCCGATTTCCGTACTGCGGACGCGCAGTGCGCACTTTCCTCCTGTCCCGGACCTTTGAATGACTTTTGCCGATCTCGGCCTCTCCGATGAATTGTTGAAGGCCGTCACCGAGGCCGGTTATGATACGCCCACGCCGATCCAGGCGCAGGCAATCCCGCCGGTGCTGATGATGAAGGACATTATCGGCATCGCGCAGACCGGGACGGGCAAGACCGCCAGCTTCGTGCTGCCAATGATCGACATATTGGCGCATGGCCGCGCCCGGGCGCTGATGCCGCGCAGCCTGATTCTGGAGCCGACCCGCGAACTGGCGGCGCAGGTGGCCGAGAATTTCGAGAAATACGGCAAATATCACAAGCTATCCATGGCGCTGCTGATCGGCGGCGTGCAGATGGGGGATCAGATCAAGGCGCTGGAAAAGGGCGTCGACGTGCTGATCGCCACGCCTGGTCGCCTGATGGACCTGTTCGAACGGGGCAAGATCCTGCTCAACGGCTGCAGCATGCTGGTGATCGACGAGGCGGACCGGATGCTCGACATGGGCTTCATCCCCGACATCGAGCATATCTGCACCAAGCTTCCGGCGCAGCGGCAGACCTTGCTCTTTTCCGCGACGATGCCACCGGTCATCAAGAAGCTGGCCGACCGCTTCCTCAGCAATCCCAAGTCGATCGAGGTCGCCCGGCCGGCGACCGCCTCCACCAACATCGCCCAGCATCTGGTGAAGGTGGATTCGCGCAAGAAGCGCGAGGCGCTGCGCGCGCTGCTCGACGATCAGAAGGTGCAGAGCGCCGTCATCTTCTGCAACCGCAAGACGACCGTGCGCGAGCTCAACAAGAGCCTGCAGAGCCATGGCTACAAGTCCGGCGAGATCCATGGCGACATCGACCAGAGCTCGCGCCTGGCGGAGCTTGAGCGGTTCCGCGACGGGACGGTCAATATCCTCGTCGCGTCGGACGTCGCGGCGCGCGGCCTCGACATCAAGGGCGTCAGCCACGTCTTCAACTTCGATGCGCCCTGGCACCCGGATGATTATGTCCACCGCATCGGCCGCACCGGCCGCGCCGGGGCCAAGGGGGTCGCCTACACCTTCGTGACCAATGAGGATGCGGAGGCGATCGACAATATCCAGAAGCTGATCGGCACGAAGATCGATTATGCTCCGCTGCCTGGCGGCGCCAGCGAGGGCGTCTCTTCCAGGAAGGACAAGGAAGACAAGCCCGCGCCGGCCAAGCCCCGCCGCGAAGAGCGTCGCGAAGAAGAGCGCGGCGAAGAGAAGCGTAGCGAACGGCGCCGCAACGATCGCAGGGATCGTCCGGCGACAAAGCGTCACAACTCTGCGAACGAGGACGGGCCGGGCGAGGGCTGGAACGGGCCCGTGCCGGAATTTCTGTCGGTGGGATTCAGCAACTAATCAGCAAGTCTAAAGACGGAAGTCGTAGTATTTCCGTCATATTCTCTGCGGAGTTGTAACAATGCGGCGCTAAGGATTCGCTCCCAAGGACAGTGTTTCTGGGGATCGTATCATGAACGCCATCACGCGCTTGCCCTTCCTTGGCGAGATGGAAGAAGGCGCTGACGACCAGCTCCATATCCCTGAGCGGGAAGGGGAGCGTCGCCGGTTTCGCACCATCTGGATTTCCGACATCCACCTGGGCACGCGCGGCTGCAACGCCACGATGCTGATCGATTTCCTCGACAGCGTCGATAGCGAGACCATCTATCTGGTGGGCGACATCATCGACGGATGGCGGCTCAAGAAGCGTTTCTACTGGCCGCAGGCGCATAATGACGTCGTCTGGCGCATCATGAAGCGCGCCAAGCGGGGCACCCGCGTGGTGTATATCCCCGGCAATCATGACGAAATGTTCCGCCAGTTCACGGGTATGAGCTTTGGCGGCGTCGAAATCCGCCGCAAGGCGATCCATACGACTGCCGACGGGCGCAAGCTGCTGGTTCTGCATGGCGATGAATTCGACACCATCATGCTGGCGCATCGCTGGCTCGCCTTCGTGGGCGACGCGGCCTACACGATGATGATGCGCCTCAACGTCGTCGTGAACGCCGTTCGCCAGCGCATGGGCCTGCCTTATTGGTCGCTCAGCAAGATGGCCAAGCACAAGGTCAAGAACGCCGTCGAATTCATTTCGAAGTTCGAGGATGTCGTAGCGCATGAAGCGGCCACGCGCGGCGTGGACGGCGTGGTGTGCGGGCACATTCACAATGCGGAGATGCGCGAGATTGCCGGCGTGCAATATTATAATGACGGCGACTGGGTGGAAGGCTGCACGGCGCTGGTCGAGGATTTCGAAGGCCGGATGGACGTGCTGCACTGGGCCGACGAGATCGCCGCCCGGACCGCCCAGGAGACGGCGAAACAGTCCTCCCGGCTCGCTGCTTGACGGAGGAGCCAGTGCGGATCGCGATCGTTACCGACGCCTGGTCCCCGCAAGTCAATGGCGTGGTGCGGACGCTGCAGACGATTCAGGGCGAATTGGAGCGCATGGGTCATCTGGTCAAGGTCATCTCGCCCGACCTTTATGGGTCGATCCCCTGTCCGACCTATCCTGAAATCCGGCTGGCGCTGGTGCGGTCGAGCGTGGTGGGACATGAGATCGCCGCCTTCCGGCCGGACGCCGTCCATCTGGCGACGGAGGGTCCGCTCTGCGTCGCGGCGCGGCGCTGGTGCCTGCGCAGCGGTGTGCCCTTCACCACGGCCTACCATACGCATTTTCCCGATTATGTCGCCCAACGGACAGGGCTGCCGGCCTCCTGGTTCTGGCGCTATATCCGCTGGTTCCACGGGCCTGCGCAGGCAGTGCTGGTGTCGACGCGGTCGGTGCGCGAGCAGCTGCGCGCCCATGGCGTCGCCAAGGTGCGGCCGTGGGGCAGGGGCGTGGATTTGAGCGCTTTCACGCCGGATGCGCCTGCGCCCGCGCCCTTTGCCGATCTGCCGCGGCCGATCATGCTCTATGTCGGGCGCGTCGCGGTGGAGAAGAATCTGGACGCCTTCCTGGCCGCCGATCATCCCGGCACCAAGGTTGTGGTCGGCGATGGTCCCGCACGCGCTGCGCTGGAGCGCGCCTGGCCGCAGGCGCGCTTCTTAGGCCCGCTGTTCGGCAAGGAACTTGCCGGAGCCTATGCGGGCGCCGATGTCTTCGTCTTCCCCAGCCGAACCGATACATTCGGCCTGGTCATGATCGAGGCGCTGGCCTGCGGAACGCCGGTGGCGGCTTTTCCCGTCACGGGCCCGGTCGATATCGTCACGCCAGAGACCGGTGCCCTGTCGGAGGATCTGGGCCAGGCGATCGGCGCCGCGCTGGAGCGGGATCGCGCGGCCTGCGCCGCCTATGGCCGCAGTTTCAGCTGGGAACGCAGCGCGCGCGAATTCCTGTCGGGTCTGCACGCCATTGATCCGGACGTGATCGAAAGCGCCGCCTGACCCCCGCCTGCCGGATTTTCTTGCCGGAAGCATCGGGATCGACTATCTCTGCCCCGTCGTGGCCGCCCTGCTTGGGCGGCCCTTATCGTTTTTACGTGCCGGAGAAGTCCCGTGTCCCAGCCTCTCATGCCCCATGCGACCGCCAGCTGGCTGGTCGACAATACCGCGCTGAGCTTTGACCAGATTGCGGAATTCTGCGGGCTGCATATCCTTGAAGTGCAGGCGATCGCCGACGATACCGCCAGCATCAAATATACCGGCCGCGATCCCGTGCGCGCGCATGAGATCACCATGGATGAAATCCACAAGGGCGAGGCCAACAGCGACTATAAGCTCAAGATGCTGAAGGGCCCCGAGCCCGTCCGTCGGACCAAGGGGCCGCGTTACACGCCCGTCAGCAAGCGCCAGGACAAGCCCGATGGCATCGCCTGGATCCTGCGCAACCATCCGGAAATTTCCGATGGCGCGATCGGCAAGCTGATCGGCACGACCCGCACGACCATCGCCGCGATCCGCGACCGCACCCACTGGAACATCAGCAACATCACGCCAAAGGATCCGGTGACGCTGGGGCTGTGTTCGCAGCGGGAACTGGATGCGCTGGTCGCGCGGGCGGCGAAGAAGGCCGGCATCGAGGCACCCACCGATTCGCGTCTCGACGGCGATCGCGAAGCGCTGATCGAGGAGCTGCGGCGCGAGCGCGACGATGCGGCGCGACGTGCCGAAGAGGCGCTCAAGAACGAGTCCGAGTTCATTTCCGGCGCGGCCACCATCCTGGATCCCTTCAGCAGCAACAAGGGCGAGGTGTGATGCCGTAGCGTCATCGGCGGTCACGCTGCATGGCGCCGAACCATGAGGTTCGAAGGGGCCGCGTCCGCGCAGGATGCGGCCCTTTTTCGTTGGTTGACGCTTGCGTAAAGTGCCGCCGCGCCATACACTCGGGGCCATGGAGAGCTTAGAAAAGATCCTGAAGGACCATTATCGCCATCCCACCCAGTGGGATCAGACCTTTCCCCCGCTGTCGATGGGACAGATGGTGACAGATAGCGCTCTGGCGCATCCCAAGGCCCATATGGTCGACTTCATGGGGCGCAAGTTCAGCTATGGCGAAATGCACGACCAGATCCGCCGGGTCGCATGCGGATTGCAGGCCATGGGTGTTCGCAAGGGCGACCGGGTCGGCCTCTATCTTCCCAATACGCCACATTATGTCGCGGCCTATTATGGCGCGCTGATGGCGGGCGCCATCGTCGTCAACTTCTCGCCCCTCTACACCGCCGCCGAACTGGAGCACCAGGTCGAGGATAGCGGCACGAAAATCCTCTTCACCCTGTCGGCCAAGGCGTTGCTGCCCACGGCAATGGAGGTGCTGGAGCACAGCACGCTGGAGACGCTGATCGTCGGATCGGTCGCGGAAGTGCTATCCCCGGTCAAATCGCTGCTGTTTCGCTGGTTCAAGGCAAGCGAGAGCGTGGCGATCCCCGATGATCCGCGGGTCATCCGCTATGACCGGTTCATGGCCAACAAGGGCGACTGCGCCGTCGCGGAGATCGACCCGGTCAATGACATCGCGCTGCTGCAATATACCGGAGGCACGACTGGCACGCCCAAGGGCGCGATGCTGACGCACCAGAACCTGACCGCCAATGCGCGCCAGGCGCAGGCGATCGACCCGCACCAGCATGAGCCCGACCGGATCATCGCGGTCCTCCCTTTCTTCCATGTTTTCGCCAATACCTGCACGCTCAACCGCACGGTGGTGAATGGCGGCGAGATGGTGATGCTGCCGCGCTTCGATGCGGCGCAGGTGCTGGCTGCGGTGCAGCGGGTGAAGGCGACGTCGCTCCCCGGCGTGCCGACCATGTTCCAGGCGCTGCTGGATCACCCCGCGATCCGCAACATCGATTTTTCCTCGCTGCGCGCTTGCATCTCGGGTGGCGCGCCCTTGCCGCTGGAACTCAAGCAGAAATTCGAGGCGGCGACGGGCGCGCGGCTGATCGAAGGCTATGGCCTTACCGAAACCAGCCCGATCGTCTGCACCAATCCCTATGAGGGGCTCAACAAGAGCGGGACCGTGGGCCAGCCGGTGCCGGGCACGCGCGTGAAGCTCGTCGATCGCGAGGATCCCACGCGCCCGCCACCCGAGGGCGAACCTGGCGAACTGCTCTTTGCCGGTCCCCAGATCATGAAGGGATATTGGAACCGGCCGGATGCCGACGCAGAGGTGTTTGTCGGCGAATTCGTCCGCACCGGCGACGTCGGGATCATCGACGAGGATGGCTATGTGAAGATCGTCGACCGGTTGAAGGACATGATCGCCGTGGGCGGCTTCAAGGTCTTTCCGAGCCAGGTCGAATCCGTCCTCTACCATCATCCCGCGATCAAGGAGGCGCTGGTGATCGGCGTGCCCGACCATTATCGCGGCGAGCAGCCCAAGGCTTTCGTGACGCTGAACGAAGGGCATGAGATAGACGGACCGGCGCTCAAGGAATGGCTCAATCCGCAATTGGGCAAGCATGAACGCGTGTGCGAGGTGGAGGTGCGCCTGAACCTGCCGAAGACCCTGGTCGGTAAGCTTTCGCGCAAGGAACTGGTGGCCGAGGAACGGGCCAAGGCGGAAGCGGCGACGAAGGAGGCTGGAACCTTCGCCTGATCCTTCCTATCTGTGCCCTCCACGGATTTGAGGAACGAGATAATGGCCGATGAAGTCGCGACGCTGGCAGGCGGATGCTTCTGGTGCACCGAGGCGGTATACCAGAATTTGAAGGGCGTGAAGGCGGTCGAAAGCGGCTATATCGGCGGATCGCTGCCCAATCCCAGCTATGAGCAGGTGTGTTCGGGGAGCACGGGTCATGCCGAGGCAATCCGCATCACCTACGACCCGGCAGTGATTTCCTACGCCGATCTGCTCGACATCTTTTTTGCCACGCATGACCCGACGACTCTCAATCGTCAGGGTAACGACGTCGGCACCCAATATCGGTCGGCGATTTTCCCGCATTCGCCCGAGCAGGAAAGCGAAGCGCGGGCTGGCATCGACCGCGCGCAGGCGGACCAGTCCGCGCCGATCGTGACGGCGATCGAAGCCGACGCGCCCTGGTATCCGGCCGAGGATTACCACCAGAAATATTGGGACCGGGTGGGCGACAAGAACCCCTATTGCATGGCGGTGATCCCGCCCAAGCTCGCCAAGCTGCGCAAGGGGTTTGAAGAGCGCATCGCGGGCTGACCGGGCCCCGCCTCCATCGCCAGGCCGGACGACGGCGCTATGCTTTTAGTGGCGTCCTGGCTTGGCGGGCCCTATGAAAGGGGCAGGCGCATGGGCAGCCGGCGGGGACAGGATATGAAGAAGTCGATGATATTTGCGGCGCCATTGCTGATGCTGGCGCTGCCGGGATGCGTGCGCACGGTGGCGAGCGTGGTGACGGCGCCCGTGCGCGCGGGCGCGCAAGTCGCGGACTGGACGACCACCAGCCAGGATGAAGCGGATCGCAACTATGGCCGCAAGATGCGCGAGAAGGAAGCGCGCGAGGGCCGTGAAGTCACGAAAGCCGAGAAGGCGCGGCGCAAGCAGTGTCGCGAAGCCGGCTATCGGGATTGCGACTGAGCGCGCGTCACGGGCGCGCCTTTAGCCAGCGCCTGGCGTGGCCCGCCGCGTTCAGGCAGCGGCGCGCTTCAGCCGATCGTTAATGGCTGCGCCAATGCCTTCGGGCGGGATCGGCGCCACCGCGATGCGGGCCGAGGCGCTGGCATCCGCGATATGCAGGGCGGCGAACAGGTTCGCGCCCGCTTCCTGCAAATCCGCCTCCGGGCTGAGATTGATGTGGCAGGGCATCAGGCCGAAACCGATCAGATATTCGTCCGCTTCCGCCCGCAGCGCGTTGAGCCGAACGGGCTTGGAGGGCGCATAATGGCTTTCGAGCTGCCCGGGCGCTTCGATCGCTACATCGCCCTTGCCGGCGGCGACCGGCAGTCCCGTGGCTTCGGCCAGCATCGTATCGGTAATGGGTCCTGGCCGCAGCAGGCGGATCTTGGTTGCTTCAGGCGCAGCGATGGTCGATTCCAGGCCTTCGCTGGTGGGTCCTTCATCCAGCACCATGCGCACCTTGCCATCCAGGCTGGCGAGCACATGTTCCGCGCGCGTCGGGCTGATGCCGCCGCTGCGATTGGCCGAAGGTGCGGCGAGGGGGCGACCGCTTTCGCGGATCAGCGCGCGCATCGCGGGATGCGCCGGCAGGCGCAGCGCGACCGTCGGCAGCCCTGCCGTCACGAGATGCGACAGGCTGCTTTCCGCTTTTACCGGCAGGACCAGCGTCAGCGGGCCCGGCCAGAAATGGTCTGCGAGCATCTCTGCAACTGGCGAGAAATGCGCCAGTCCGCGCGCCATGTCGCGATCCGCGACATGGACGATGAGCGGGTTGAAGCTGGGCCGGCCCTTCGCGCTGTAGATGGCCGCCACCGCATGATTGTCGGTCGCATCGGCCGCGAGCCCATAGACGGTTTCAGTCGGAACGGCGACGGGTTCGCCCGCGCGGATGAGCAGCGCCGCTTCGCGTAGCGCCTCAGCGCCGTAGCGACAGGATTTTGTGGAATAGACTGGATTTGCGATGGTCACGACCCCCGCGATATAGACCCCGGCTTGGTCGAGTAAAAGGCCATTGCGTCAGCAGAATGACATCGGGTCGCGGGAACGCTTCCCCTCGGTTGCAAAAATGATCTAAGCCCGCGCCATGAACGACGCACTTCTGATCCGCATCGCTGAGGCATTGGAGCGGCTGGCGCCGCCGCCGCCGATTTCCGCCGACCTGCAGGCTGCGCCTGCCTATGTGTGGGATGGACAGGCGATCCGGGCAGTCGAGGCCTTCGTGCCGGTGGATTATGCCTTGCTCACCGGCATCGACGCGCAGAAGGAGGCACTGCTCGCCAATACGCGCCGACTGGCGGCCGGCCATGCGGCCCATGACGTGCTGCTGTGGGGCGCGCGCGGGACGGGCAAGTCGGCGGCGGTCGCTGCCGTGGTGGGCCTGCTGCAGGAAGAGGGGGAGAATATCGCGCTCATGCAATGCGCGATCGACGAACTCGCAACGCTTCCTGCGCTGTTCTCGCTGTTGCGCGGCACGAGCCGGCCCTTCGTGCTGTTCCTCGACGACTTGGGCTTCGATGATCAGGGGGCGGGCGATGCCCGCGCTCTACGTTCGCTGCTGCAGGGCGGGACGGCCGCGCGCCCAACAAATGTGCGGCTTTATGTCACGTCCAATCGCCGCCACATCGTGCCACGCCACTTGGCCGAGCAGGATGACCCGATCAACCCGCGCGATGTCGTCGACGACAAGATGGCGCTCTCGGATCGCTTCGGCCTCAGCCTGGGCTTCCATGCGATCGATCAGGATGCCTATGTGGCGATCGTGGAGGGCTATGCAGCGACGCTGGGCCTCACCGTCGATCGGCTGGAGGCGATCCAGTGGGCGACGCAGCGCGGCAGCCGGTCGGGCCGCGTCGCCTGGCAATATGTGGTCGAACTGGCCGGGCGCAACGGGCTGGCGATCTGATCGCCAGCGTCCACGTTACCGCGCCTTCGTCACTCGCCACACGATGCCGCCGACATCGTCGCTGACCAGCAGCGCGCCCTGGGCATCGGCCGTGACGTCGACGGGGCGGCCACGGGCGTGGCCCTGCTGGTCGAGAAAACCAGTGACGACGTCGATCGGCTTGGCCTTGCCGGCCTCACCATCCTTGAACCCGACGAACACGACCTTGTAGCCCGCGGCTGGCTTGCGGTTCCAGCTGCCGTGCAGGCCCACAAAGGCGCCGTCGGTAAAGGGGGCGCCCAGTTGCACCTTGTCGGCGAAGGTCAGGCCCAGCGGCGCGACATGGTTGCCCAGCGCATAGTCTGGACGCTTGGTATATTCCCGGATTTCCGGACGCTGCGGTTGCACGCGCCGGTCTTCATAGCCGCCCCAGTAATTCCAGGGCCAGCCATAAAAGGCGCCGAATTCGACGCGCGTCAGATAGTCCGGAACAAGGTCCGCGCCCAGCATGTCGCGTTCGTTGACGACGCCCCATAGCGCGCCGCTCTTGGGCTCGAACGCCAGGCCGACCGGGTTGCGCAGTCCCGAAGCGAAGACGCGCTTATAGCCATTGCGGGGATTGACCTCGAACACGACCGCGCGGTTGCGCTCGCGTTCCAGGCCATTTTCGCCGATATTGCTGTTCGATCCGACGCCGATATAGAGCAGCCCCTCGGGCGATGCGACCAGGCTCTTGGTCCAATGCTGATTGGGCGACTGGGCAGGAAGGTCGATGATCTTGCGGCCCGGAGCGCTGATCCTGGTTTCGCCTTCCTTATAGGGGAAGGCCATTAGCGCATCGGTGTTGGCGACATAGAGCATGTCGCCAATCAGCGCCATGCCGTAGGGCGAGTTGAGCCCGGTCAGGAAGGCCGTCTTGGTTTCCGCGTGGCCATCCTTGTCCGTGTCGCGCAGCAGGGTGATGCGGTTCGCCGACGGCACGCCTGCGCCCGCCTTGTCCATCAGATAGTTCATCACCCGCTGGACGATGCCTTCCTTGGGGCGCGGAGGGCTGTTGGTTTCGGCGACCAGAATGTCGCCATTGGGCAACCGCAGCAGCGATCGCGGATGCGCCAGCCCTTCCGCGAAGCGATGGATGGTGAGCCCCTTGGCTGCGGCGGGCTTCTCGCCGGCCTTCCACGGCTTGACCTCGGCGATGTTGACCGTGGGCAGCATTTCGCTGCGCGGGCTGGTGAACACCGGCTCGCGCCCTGTATCCGCGCCCGCTGGCAGCCGGGTCGTGTCGCCCTGCGCCAGATAGAGGAAGGCGCCGCCGGCGAGCGCGAGGGCGACGAGAGGCAGGACGATGACATGCTTGTTCATGCCCCAACATCTATGCGGCGCGCGAACGGTGGGCAAGGTCGTTGGCGCCCGTGGTGATGCTTATTTGCCGCGCTCGCCCAGATAGATGAGCAGCGCGATGATGATGCCCAGCGCCAGCCCCACCAGCAGCCCGATGCTCGGCTGTCCCAATAGGCCTCCGCCCACTGCGCCGATCAGGATCAGCAGGGCGATGATGGCGCCGGAGCCGGTCGGATTGGAGGTGCGCTTGGTCATCGGAGATCCCTTGCCATGCCCGGATCGAGGACGCCAGCGCCTTTGGCTGGTCGCCGCACATGGGACAAATTGTGCCGCAATGGATCGCCTGTCCCGCACAGGGACATGGCTAATCCAACTTTTACCGTGCGACCCGGCGTGCGGAGCCGACATGCTGATCTGGCACGATCATTGATGCGTCGATGATCGAGAACAGATTGTCGAAAATTCGGGGGCGTCATGCAGTTGCCATATCTTGCGAACCGCAAGAGCTATGAGGATGCCGCCGAGTTGATCAGCCTGTTCGGCGCCAATGCCGGCTATGAAGCGGCCGCGCGCGCGGATCGCAGCCTGGACCAGGGCAATCACATCCATTTTTGCCATTGGCGCCAGATTGAGCGCCTGATCCTGCTGCTGACCTACGACCAGCCGCTGGGGACCGTGCACTGAGCGGGTGATCAGAGCCGCAGGCCCGCCGTTTCCGGGAGACCGGCGAGGATGTTGAGATTCTGCACAGCGGCGCCGGCTGCGCCCTTGCCCAGATTGTCGAGCGCGGCGATCAGGCGCGCCTGGCTGCTATCGTCATTGCCGAAGAGGAACAGGTCGAGCCTGTCCGTGGCGCCGACGACTTCGACCGGCAGGCCCGACAGGCGCGCGCTTTCCTGCAGCGGCGCTACGGTGACGATCGGCGAACCATCATAAGCGGCCGCGAGGGCGGCGTGCAGGTCGGCGATTTGCGGCCTGCCCGGCATGGCGCGCAGTTGCAGGGGCACTTCCACGATCATGCCGCGATAGGCGTTGGCGACGGCCGGAGCGAAGAGCGGCGGATGCGCAAGCCCGGAATAGCGTGTCATTTCCGGAACATGCTTGTGCGCCAAGGTCAGGCCATAGGGCCGGAAGGCGCTCGGCGCCGCGGCAGCATCCTCATAGTCGGCGATCATCGCCTTGCCACCGCCCGAATAGCCGGACGCGCCCGACACAGTCACTGGCCAATCCGCCGGCAACAGCCCTGCCAGCACGAGCGGCCGGACGAGCGCCAGGAAACCGGTCGGCCAGCAACCGGGATTGGCCACATAGCGACTGTTCGCCAGGCGCTCGCGATGTCCGGGCTCCAACTCCGGGAAGCCATAGGTCCACCCGTCGGCAACGCGGTGCGCCGTCGACGCATCGATGATGCGCGTGCGATCATTGTCGATCAGCGACACCGCTTCACGCGCCGCATCGTCGGGCAGGCAGAGGATGACGATGTCCGCAGCATTGAGCGCGTCCCGGCGCGCGCCGGCATCTTTGCGGTCCTTTTCGTCCAGCGTGATCAGCGACAATTCGGAGCGGCCGGCCAGCCTGTCGCCGATTTCGATCCCCGTGGTGCCATGACCGCCGTCGATGAAGATGCGGGTTGTCATGCGCAGATCCTCCGCCGCGCGATGATGGGGCTGGGATGATCCGTCGCCAGGCGCGCGACAACATCCGCCAGCGGTTCCTTGACCACCGCCATCCAAAAGGCGTTGGCGTGCAGCAGCGTCTTGCCATCGGTCATGATGCCGACATGGCCTGGGAAGAAGATGAGGTCGCCGCGTTGCAGGCCGGCGTCATTGTCGATCGGCGTGCCGATGCCTTCGCACTGCAGGTCGGTGTCGCGGGGCACAGCCATTCCGATGCGGCCCAGCGCCACCTGGACGAGGCCGGAGCAATCGATGCCGCGATGGCCGCGTCCGCCCCAGACATAGGGCTGGCCCAGATGCCGTTCGGCGACCGCGACCCAGTCGGGCTCCTCCTGGCTCACCGGCTCGGCATGGCGCTTGTGGACGAAGCCTTCCGCGCAGGCGAAGAAATCGTCTTGCGCCTCGGCGGTGAACAGCGCGCCGTGCGGCCAATAGTCGGCAATGGTCGACTTGATGTCGGGGGCGCTGAACAAGGGCGCGACCGCCGCCGTGACTCGATGGGTCGCCTGTTCCTCGACGTCGAGCGCGTCGCGGCGGATATAGCCGACATAGCCGTCATGGCCGCAAAAACCCCAGGCCCAGTCGGTGGTCACGTCAAGCGCATGAAACCGTTCGCCACGCAGCAGTTCGCTGACGGCCTCCGCGGTCGGGGAGGCGGATGCAAGGATCGGCGTGCCGGCCGCGACGCAGGTCAGCGGGACGGCGCGGGCATAATGCGCGGAAAACAGGGTGCCGGCGAGCGACAGATCGGCCAGGTCGCCGCGAGCCGCATGAACGCGGCGATCAAGCGCGACCGATCGGCCCTGCAGCTTGAACCGGGTTCTTTCAGGCGGTGCGTTCCGCAGCGTTGTATTCGTTCCTTTCATCGCGCGGGGTTCCTGCGATGAAAAGGTGAAAGGCGTCAAGAAATTCCGCCCCCTTGGGCGTTCGCGTGATGAAAATATTCCGACGATCCGCCGCATCGCGCTCCCGGCGCAGATAGCCGAGCGCCGAAAGCTTGTTGAGCGCGCGCGTGATGACGGGTTTCGACACATGCAGTGTTTCGGCAAGCCCGCGCACCGTATGAGGACCCTTGCTGATATAGACGGTCATCATCAGCGCCATCTGGCGGTTGGTGAGGTCGGGCTTGCCCGAACGCACATAATCAACCAGCGTCGACATCCATTGGCGAAGCGACGGGATGCCCGGGCGGTCGATCTCGGCGGATGAATCTGTGGCGGAAAGGGCGTTCATGCCCGCTCAACGCGCGATGCCCAATCCGGTTGCGTAACGGATGGGCCTTTGTCAATGCATCAATGCTGGTTGCCGTAGCGCCGCTGCAAGAGCCGGAATATGGCGCGCATTCCAAGCGCTTCGCCGCCCTTGGGCCGACCAGGCTTGCTCGTCGGCCGCCAGGCGAAGGTATCGAGATGCATCCATGGTGTATCATCAGGAACGAATCGCTTGAGAAAGAGGGCGGCGGTGATCGCGCCCGCAAAGCCGCCGTCTCCGGCATTGTTGATATCCGCCACATCCGATTTCAGCATGTCGGCATAGGGATCCCATAATGGGAGCCGCCAGAGTGGGTCATCGACCTCCATGCCCGCGGCCATGGCCTGCGCCGCCAGATCATCGTCATTGCAGAACAGGGCAGGGAGATCGGGGCCGACCGCGACTCGGGCTGCGCCGGTCAGCGTCGCGAAATCCACCACCAGTTCCGGCTGTGCTTCACCAGCGCGCGTGAGGGCGTCGCCCAGCACCAGCCTCCCCTCAGCATCAGTATTGCCAATCTCGACCGACAGCCCCTTGCGGCTGCGCAATATGTCGCCGGGGCGGAAGGCGTTGGCGCCGATGGCGTTTTCGGCCGCGGCGATCAGCAAGTGGAGCCGCACCGGCAAGCGCGCGGCCATGATGAGCTGCGCCAGCCCCAGCGCATGCGCGGCGCCGCCCATATCCTTCTTCATCAGGCGCATGCCCGATGACGGCTTGATGTCGAGCCCACCGCTGTCGAAGCAGATGCCCTTGCCCACCAGCGCCAGCCGAGGATGGGCCGGATCGCCCCATTCGAGTTCGATCAAGCGCGGCGCGAAGCTGCGGTCCGCGGCCTTGCCGACCGCGTGGATCATCGGAAAGCCCTGTTCCAGGGCGTCGCCGCGCGTCGTGGTGACGTGGGCGCCGAAGGCCTGCGCGACCGCTTCGACCGCCTTTTCGAGGTCCGGCGGGCCCATGTCCGCGGCGGGGATGTTCACCATGTCGCGCACCAGCGCAGTCGCGCGCGCCAATTGCACCATCGGATCGATCTGGGCCACGCCGCTGGTCAACAGGACGCGCGGGCCCGGCGCTGCTTCATCCTGCCGATAGCGGTCGAACCGATATTGCGCCATCAGCCAGCCAAAGGCCGCCGCGCCGGGAACGACGTCCGCCAGCCGATAAAGGCCTTCCGGCAGCGTTTCGGCCAGCCTGGCGAGACACCAGGGGCCAAGCTTGGCCTTGTTCTGCACGGCGGCGACGACCGACCAGACGCCATCTCCTTCACCCGGGATGATCGCCTGCTCCCCTGGCTTGCCGCGAAATTTCTGCGCCGTCAGCATTGATCGCACGGCGGGGGGCTGGGCGGCCATCCAGGCGTCATGCTCCAGGGCATCCAGAAGCCGGATCATGTGGCCGGGCTGCTGGTTGTCGGCTTTGAGCAGGTCGGAAAAGTCGGTCATCCCGCCGATGTAAGGGAAAGGTCCGGGCAAGGGGAAGAGGCAATTTCCCGTCGCTCGGGCGGCACGGCCGACCCTTTCTGTCTTTGCGTCGCGCAGCCGACGCGCCTAAAGTCTCTGGCAGAAGAAACAAGGAGATGGACGATGATTCACGGAGATGATCGCAGCCTTCAGGCGGCGCGCGCCCGCGCCTATGAACTGGCTGAAAGCGGACGCTTCGACAATGGCAATGCCGTGCAGCAGGCGTTGATCGCCGAAGGCTGGTCGAACGCTGGCCGCGCGCTGGAAAGCGACTATGCGCGCAAGGCGATCGGCGAACGCTGCCGCGCGGCGCAGGCGCATTGATGCGCGCCGGGGGGCTGATCGCGACAGGCACCCTGATGCTGGCGGCCTGCTCGCCAGCGCAGGACGTTGCCGATAACAGCGCCGCGAACGAAGCGGCGAGCCGGTTCGCCAATCGCATGGCCGGCGAGCCGGCCCCCACGCCCCCCGGCAAGCCTTTCGCACAAAGCGACAAGAGCGATTATCTCGAATTCTCCTATGCCTATCCCGGCCAAGCGGCGGCGATACCGGCTCTGGTCGACAAGTTTCGCCAGGCGATGGACACGGCCAAGGCCGATGCCCTGAAAATGGCGCAAGAGGATAGCGCGGCGGCGAAACAGGCGGGCTATCCCTTCCGCCCACATAGCCTGGAGACGCAATGGACCGTGGCGGCTGACACGCCCCGTTTCCTGTCGCTGCGATCGGAAACCTATGTCTATACCGGCGGCGCGCACGGCATGACGGGTTATGAGGCGCTGCTCTGGGACAAGGCGCGCAAGCGCGAAACCAGCGTCAAGGCGTTGATGACCAACCCGGCGGCGTTCGCCGCCGCTATCGGCGATCGCTTCTGCGCGGAACTGGACAGGCAGCGGGCGCAGAAGCGCGGCGCGCCGGTCGTCGCTGGGGACGACGATTTCACCAAATGCATCGACCCGATGGAGCAGGTGCTGGTGCCGACATCGAAGGACGGCAGGCTGATCGATAGCATGACCTTCGTCATCGGTCCCTACAGCGCCGGTCCCTATGCGGAGGGCAGTTACCAGGTAGCGCTGCCGGTGGACGCCGCGATGCGCGGCGCGATCAAGACCGAATATCAGGATGCGTTCGTCGACAAGTGACGATCATGCCCAGGCCGCTGCGAGGGCATGACCGGATCAGACGGGCACGCCGTAAAGATCATGCTCGTCGGCATCCTCGATGAGCACGTCGATCATGTCGCCGGCCTTCCGCCCGTCGCCCACGTCCCGCAGGAAGACATTGCCGTCGATTTCCGGTGCGTCGGCCTGGCTGCGGGCGGTGGCGCCGACGCTGCCATCTTCCTCATCGGGCTCGCCGACTTCGTCCAGGATTACGGGCAGGACGCGCCCCACCTTGGCCTGCAGCTTGGCCGCGCTGATCGCCGCCGTCTTTTCCATGACGCGCTGGTAGCGTTCTTCCTTGATCTCTTCGGGCACCGCGCCGGGCAAGTCATTGGCGGCGGCGCCTTCCACAGGTTCAAAGCGGAAAGCGCCGACGCGGTCCAACTGCGCCTCGTCCAGCCAATCCAGCAGATATTGGAAATCGGCTTCGGTCTCGCCGGGGAAGCCGACGACGAAGGAGGATCGGATCGCAATGTCGGGGCAGATATCCCGCCATTTGCGGATGCGGTCCAGCACCTTGGCTTCGTTGGCGGGTCGCTTCATCGCCTTGAGCACATTGGGCGATGCGTGCTGGAAGGGGATGTCGAGATAGGGCGTCAGCAGCCCCTGCGCCATCAGCGGAATGACCTGGTCGACATGGGGATAGGGATAGACATAATGGAGCCGCACCCACGGGGCGCGGCCTTCGGCGGTGCGCAACTGGCCCAGCTCGCGCGCCAGGTCGGTCATGTGCGCACGGACTTCATGCCCCTTCCACATGCGGGGTTCGTGCCGGGTGTCGACGCCATAGGCCGAGGTGTCCTGGCTGATGACCAGCAATTCCTTCGTGCCCGCGGCCACCAGCTTTTCCGCCTCGCGCAGCACCGCGTCGATGCGGCGGCTGACCAGGTCGCCACGGATCGACGGGATGATGCAGAAGGAGCAGCGATGATTGCAGCCTTCGCTGATCTTCAAATAGCTGTAATGGCGCGGCGTCAGCTTCAGCCCACCTTCCGGCACCAGGTCGACAAAGGCGTTGGGAATGGGCGGGGAGGCGTCATGCACGGCATTGACGACCTGCTCATATTGATGCGCGCCCGTGACGGCCAGCACTTGCGGGAATTTCGCGCGGATGACGTCCGCTTCGTCGCCCATGCAGCCGGTCACGATGACGCGGCCATTTTCCGCCATCGCCTCGCCGATCGCTTCCAGCGATTCCTCCTTGGCGGAATCCAGGAAGCCGCAGGTGTTGACCAGCACGACGTCGGCGCCGGCATAGTCGGCGGACATCTGATAGCCGTCGGAGCGCAGCTTGGTCAGGATACGTTCGGAGTCGACCAGATTCTTGGGACAGCCGAGCGACACCATGCCGATCTTCGGCGCGTCTGGAATTTTGGTTGCCATGATCGGCGCGCACATAGGGATTTTTGCGGCCAATGTCACGAGGAACGAATCAGACGGGCGGCAAAGCGTTCCCACAGCCGTCGCCTTCGGCAATTTCGATGATGACGTCGCCGGTTTGCAGCCGCTTCGCTTCCTCTTCCCAAAAGCCGATCGGCCGGTTGTCGCGATATACGCGCACGCCCAGCCCTGTGCGGATGGCGGAAAGGGGCTGACCGATTTCATCTGGCAGGACGGCGCGTTCGTTGAGCTTCACGCGCCCGCCCGAGGCGGCGAGATCCGCCATGTAATCAGCAATATGCTGGCCGCTGGTGCTGCCCGCCAGCAGCAGCCCGGCGAAGCTGACAGGGTTGATGACGGTCGTCGCACCCGCCTGACGGGCCGGCAATTCATTATCCTCGTTGCGGACGACGATGCTGATCGGCAGGCGCGGCGCCAGATGGCGGGCGGTCAGGGTGATGAGGATCGACGTGTCGTCCCGCCCGGCCGACACGATCATGCTGCGCGCGCGGTGAATGGCGACGTCCTTCAACGTCTTGTCGCGAGTCGAATCGCCGCACAGCACGTTGCAGCCATGGGCCTCGGCGAGTTGCAGCGCCTTTTCGCTGCCGTCGATGACGACGATCTCGCGCGCGTCGGTGCCGCGGGCCAGCAGTTCATGCACGGCTTCCTGCCCACTGGTGCCAAAGCCCGTGACGATGATGTGATTGTGCAGATCGGCCTGGATGCGTGCCATGCGCCACCTGTAGAGAATGTTGCGGAGGAAGAGATTATAGGCGGTGCCGAGGAAGATCAGCCACACGAACAGCCGGATCGGCGTCACGAACAGCGATTCGAACAGTCGAGCCTCGGGCGTCACCGGCACGATGTCGCCATAGCCCACGGTCGTGACCGTGACCGTCGTGAAATAGAGGACGTCGATGAAACTGATCTGATCGTCGAAATTGTCCTTCAGCCCATCCCGGCCGATCCAGTGGAACAGCAGCACCAGGGCGATCAGCCCGAACAGCAGCACCACGCGCCAGGCCAGGTCCATCCACATCGGCATGGACGATCGGCGCCGCAGGAACCCGGCGGTGGCGGACCGACCCGAGGCTTCATCTATCCTCATGCGGGCGGCAGCTTTCCAAGCGGATCCACAGGAGCGCGGTCCTTGCGCAGTTCGAAATGCAATTTGGGCTTGCTGGCATAGCCGGTATCGCCGGTCAGCCCGATGATCTGCCCTTTCGTCACCTTCTGCCCCCGCACCACATCGACTCGGCTGGCATGACCATAAGCGCTCACCCAGCCGCTGCCATGATTGATCAGCACCAGGCCGCCGAACACCGCCACCTTGTCGCCGGCATAGGCGATGACGCCGTCGGCCGCTGCGCGGATCGGCGTGCCCACGGGCGCGGAAATGTCGATGCCATTATTTTTCGACCCGCTCTGGCCCGGGCCGAAGCGGGACAGGATGGTGCCGGTCACGGGCCAGGCGAAACTGCCGGCGAATGCGCTCGGCTGGGCGATGGGCTTGTTCGTAGGCAGCGGCCTGGGGCGCGTGGAGGCTGCCGCGGCGGGCGCATTTTCGCGCGTCGCTGGCTGGCCGCCGGTCAGGACATCGTCAATGTCGATGCGAAAGGCCGATGCCCGCTGCTCCAGCGAGGTCGCACCGACGGGCAGCGCATCGGGCAGCAACAGCCGCTGTCCGCGCCGCAGGACATAGGGTTCCTCCAGCCCGTTGGCGTCGACAATGCGGCTCCAGGGGATGGCATAGGCGGCGGCAATGGCGATGCCCGTCTCGCCTTCCGCCACCAGATGATAGCGGCCGCCCGGTATGCGCAGCCTTTGCCCGGCCTGCAATTGGTAAGGCGGCGTCAATCCGTTCGCCCGCGCGATCATCTCCGATCCTGCGCCGGTGCGATTGCCGATACCGCGCAGCGTGTCGCCGGGCTGCACGACATAGCGGGATTCCGGAACGGTGCGGGCGTTGGCGACCACTTGCTGCGCCGTCCACACCGGCTCGGACTCCGCAAGCTGAGCGGTGGCCGCATCGGCGCTCAGACTGGGTGGCGGCGTGGGCGTCGAGACGGGAGCATAGGGCGGCTGCCGGTCAGCCTGCTGCGGAATGCAGGCGGTGAGCAGAAGCGGGCCGAACGTGCAGAAAGAAAGGCGCAGCGAGGAAGGCATTGCAGGCTGTGTATCGCATCGCGCCAGCCTTGCCAGCCCTCCTATTCGGGCTGGAGCCTTGTAAGCCCGCCCATATAGGGGAGCAGCGCGTCGGGGATGAGGACGGTGCCGTCCGACTGCTGGTAATTTTCCAGAACCGCGACCAGCGTGCGTCCGACCGCCAGCCCCGACCCGTTGAGCGTGTGCAGGAACATCGTCTGCTTCGCGCCATCGGCCCGCGTCCGCGCATTCATGCGCCGTGCCTGGAAATCGCCGCAGTTGGACACCGAACTGATCTCGCGATAGGTGGCCTGGCTCGGCAGCCAGACTTCCAGATCATAGGTCTTGCGCGCGCCGAACCCCATGTCGCCGGTGCAGAGCAGCATCTTGCGATAGGGAAGGTTCAGCGCCTGGAGGACGGCTTCCGCCGCGGCCACCATGCGCTCATGCTCGGCGTCCGAGTCTTCGGGCTTGCAGATCGCGACCAGTTCGACCTTCTCGAACTGATGCTGGCGAATGAAACCGCGGGTGTCGCGACCGGCCGACCCCGCCTCGGAGCGGAAGCAGGGTGTCAGCGCCGTGAGGCGCAGGGGCAACCGGCCCTCCGGCACGATCTGTTCCGCCACCAAATTGGTGAGCGACACCTCGGCGGTCGGAATGAGCCAGCGCCCGTCCGTCGTCTTGAACAGATCCTCGGCGAATTTGGGCAACTGTCCCGTTCCGAACAGCGCATCGTCCTTCACCAGCAGCGGGACGATCGTTTCCTCATAGCCATGGGTTGCCGTCTGCATATCCAGCATGAACTGCGCCAGCGCGCGGTGCAACCGAGCCATCTGGCCGCGCAACGCCGTGAAGCGCGCGCCCGACAAAGCCGCGCCTCCTTCAAAATCCAGCCCCAGGGACGGGCCGAAATCGGCATGGTCCTGTGGCGCGAAATCGAACTCGCGCGGCGTGCCCCAGCGGCTCAGTTCGACATTGTCGGCCTCATCCACGCCATCGGGCACGTCGCTCGCTGGCAGGTTGGGGATCGCGGCGAGCAGGGCCGTCAGCAACTCTCCGGCGGACCGCTCCTCTGCTTCGAGCGCTGGCATGCGCTCCTTGAGCGCCGCGACTTCGGTTTTGAGCGCATCAGCGGTGGCGACATCCTTGGCGGCCATCGCCTGGCCGATCGCCTTGCTGGCTTCATTGCGACGCGCCTGCGCCTGCTGCCATTCGGTCTTGATCGCTCGGCTTTTCTCGTCGAGCGCCAGGATGTCGGCGGACAGCGGCTCCAGCCCCCTGCGGCCCAGGGCAGCGTCGAAAGCAGCGGGATTTTCGCGAATGAGGCGGATGTCGTGCATGGGCCAGCCCTATGCCGCTGCGCGACCGGCCGCGCAACCCTGCGCGCCGTCATCCGTTGGTCCTGCATCATCGAAATACAATAGGAGACAGGCGATGCAGATCGATCATGACGCGATGGTGCTGGTGGCGGACGGGCGCAAGATGCTGTTCTTCCGCAACAAGGGCGACGCGGCCTATCCCAATCTGGAGGCGGAAACCGTCAAGGAGCAGGACAACCCGGCCGATCGCGAACAGGCCGCTGACGCGCCGGGACGATCGCATAATTCGGTCGGCAGCCATCGCAGCGCCATGGACGAGGTGAATTTCCACGACCTGGAGGAATCACGCTTCGCAGCGGAGGCGGCCGACATGCTGAAGCGCCGCGCCATGGCCAATGACTTTGAAAAGCTGATCATCGTCGCGCCGCCGACGGCGCTGGGCGAAATGCGCAAGCATCTGCACAAGGAAGTCCAGGACCGCCTGGTTGGCGAAATCCCCAAGGACCTCACCAACCATCCCGTGCCGGAGATCGAGAAGGTGATCGCCGCGAGCTGACGCGCGAAAAAGGGTGGCCCCCCGCAGCCACCCTCAAATGCCCCTCGCGGGAAAGGAAATCAGGCGGACTGCTGTCCCTTGCGCTCGGCGAAACGCCGGCGTGCGACGAGCGCCACGGCAGCCGCGCCGAACAGCAGGACCATAGGCGGCGCAGGCACATCCGTGCCGCCGGTGCTGCTCGAACCGCCGCTCGAACTGCTGGAAGAGGAACTGCTCGACGAGCTGCTGCTCGATGACGAGGAGGAGCTACCGGTGCTGCCGAAGCTGGACGAGCCGCCGGACGATGAGCTCCCCGAAGAAGAGCTGGACGAGCTGCTGCCGGACGATCCGCCAGTGGAGCCGGGATGATCCGGCTTGTCGGGCTTGCCGCCACTCGATCCGCCCGAGCTGCTGGAAGAAGAGCTGGATGAGGAGGAGGAGCTGGAACTGGAGCTCGACGAAGAGGAAGAGCTGCTGCTGACGCCCGAAGAGGTCGAGACATTGCCGCTCGACGTGGACACGCCGCCCGTGGAGGTGGAGACGCCACCGGTGGTCGAACTGGTCGAGCTGCTGATGCCGCCGGTCGAGCTGCTGGTGGACGAGATCACGACCGACCCGCCGCCGCTGCCACCGCCGCCGAAGAAGCCGCCGATGAAACCCCCGCCGCCAAAGCCGCCGCCACCACCCATGACGACGGGGACCGCGCCGCCGCCGCCCGACATGATCGGCATTTCGGCCGGCGGCATGGGCGCGGGAAGGGGGATGGGAGCGGGCTGGCTCGTCACCGTCACGGTTTGCGGCGCGCAGGCGGTGACGGTCTTTACCACCTTGCGCTTGATGGTCCGCGCGGCGTAGCGCTTGGGCGCCGCCTTGACGCTCTTGCTGCTGTGCACGACCGCCGGACGTGCGCTCTCGGCCACGTGCACGGCGCCCCCGCCGATGATCGCACCGCCGCATGTGCAGGCGCATAATTTAGCCAGGGCCATCCGTACCGACATAGGTATCCACTCTTGTCTTCTTGCCGCCCGATCCCGAGTGGGATGCGGTGCAGTCGCCTATGAGGAGGAAGGCAGAAGAAACTGTTAATCACAAGGTCATTAACCGTAAATCGGCCCGGAAACTAGGGGTAAACCCTTATGCTGCCCTACCGTAAATGGTTAACGTCCCAGTCTGATACGGGGCGCTCCGGCAGTGTGAATGGGGCGCGGGTCGCTCGCACATCGCAGGGTGGGACGCTGCGATCGAGCGAATCGGCCGCGCGCGAGGAGCGTTGCAGAAAGATCGACACCCGCCCTGAATGTCCGCTTGTGTCGGTGTGCGGCCATGGCTATGAGGCGCCCTCAATGAAAAGTCATTGGCGCCCCGGAACTTGAAGCGTCGGGGCCAGCGAGTCGGAGAGCCAGATGGCATCGGTGCTGAATCCCGATAAAGACGGCGTCAAGCCGCCTAAATCGTCCGTTATCTTACCCGCAGACTATCGCCCGTCGCCCGACGAGGAGTTCATGAACCCGCTGCAGCTGGAATATTTCCGGCAGCGCCTGTGGGATTGGAAGAAGCAGATACTGGCGGAGGCGGAAGGTACGCTGGCGGTGCTTCAAAACGAGCCGCTGCGCGAACCCGACCTTAACGACCGCGCGTCGAGCGAGACCGACTGGTCCATCGAACTGCGCACCCGCGACCGGCAGCGCAAGCTGATTTCCAAGATCGATGCGGCCCTGCGCCGGATCGACGATGGTGAATATGGCTATTGCGAAGTGACGGGCGAGCCGATCTCGCTGGGCCGCTTGGAAGCGCGGCCAATCGCGACCATGACCGTCGAAGCCCAGGAGCGACACGAGCGGCAGGAAAAAATCTCGCGGGACGATTAACCCTTTTTCCATCGCCCGCGACTAGCATCTGTTTCGTGATGATCTTTGCGCGCGGATTTGGAATGGACGAGGACCATGGGATTTCTGATCGAGGGCCGGCGCGGTCGTCACCGCGCGACAGCCTGTTCCTGCTGGCGAACCTCACCGGCGCGGATGGCAGGTCGCTGGGACGCGCCCGTATCCGGAACTTGTCCGCGTCCGGCCTGATGGCGGATTGCGAGCGGCATGTGGCTGCCGGCGCTCGGGTCGAGATCGACCTGCGCGGGGTCGGCAATGTCAGCGGCACAGTCGCCTGGTCGCGCGACAACAGGATCGGGCTGGCGTTCGATGAGGCGATCGACCCGCAGCTGGCGCGCAAGCCCATTTCTTCCGGCACCGCGCAGCCGCTTCCCGATTATCTGAGACTGCACCAGCCGCTAGGGCGGGGGCGCTAAAGCAACGTCACGTCTGTTTGCGCGTCGCTAGCGGCCTGCTGCGGCATCGTCCAGGCACGAAAACAAGCTGAAACGACACGCCGGACCAGCAGAGGTCCCACCGGTCTCGCGCGATCAGGTCAGCCAGCCGTTAGTGCTGCGCCGCCATCTCCTCCTTCAGCCGCAATTTCTGCTTCTTGAGCGAGGCCACGAGGATGGCGTCCGGCATCGGACGACTCGATTCGGCCTTGATACGAGCCTCGAGTCCTGCATGCTTGGCTGAAAGGGCTGAGATGTGGCTGTTTTCCATGACATTCTCCTTACGAGGGTGATGGATTTCCGAGTAAATCACGAATCACCCCTTCTGTCTCGTCGCGATTGGCGCTTTGCGGCGGACCGTTCGTAAATTTGCGGTGGCCCGCGCGTGAACGGCGCGCTATCAGGCTGGCCATGAAGCACGGGGAGCGCGGGCAGAGACGGTGAGCCGGGAAGACATCATGCGCCGCCTGGAACTGCTGCGGGTCGAGCATCGCGATCTCGACAGCGCCATTGCAGCGTTGGTCGAAGCGGGCGGCAGCGACCAGATGCAGATCGCGCGCCTCAAGAAGCGCAAGCTGCGCCTGAAGGATGAGATCAGCGCTCTGGAAGATCAGCTCATACCGGACATCATCGCCTGAAGGGGCCGTTTACAGTTATCTTTTCAGCCCCTTGACCGGCCACGAATGGGACAGCCGCGCCGGCAGCGGCCTTCTAGCCCCCTGACAAAGCCTCCATTCTGTGTCAGTCAGCCCTGATGCGAAACGCCGCTTCCCTTGATCGTGGTCTGCATCGACGCCTGGTCGACGGCCTCTATCTCGAAGCCATGATGATGGCCGACGAAGCGCGCGCCTATTTCGATGGCGATGTGCTGAGCCAGGAGGATGCGGCCGACCCGCTGCGTCGCGTGGCCTTTGCCTGTGAATCGCTCAAGGTGACGACCCGGCTGATGCACATCATCGCCTGGCTGCTCAGCCAGCGCGCCTGGCAGCGCGGCGAGATCGGTGATGCGGAGCTGGCGGACGAGAAATATCGCCTCGGCCGCGCCAGCCTGACCGACCCGACCCTGACCGAAAGTTTTCCCTTCGAAGCGCGCGCGTTGATCGAAGGCAGTCAGGATCTGTACGATCGGGTCGCCAGGTTGGAAGAACGGCTCGATCGCATGAGCGGCGGGCAGGGCCAAAGCGACGCGGGCCCGGCGCGTGCGCTGCTGGATCGGCTCAACACCGCTTTCTGACGCATGGCCGACAGGCTACTGATCGCAATGATGTTCGGTACTGGCGTTGTGCGCCGCTCTTGGTCTAGACCGTCGCCATGACCCATGGTTTGCGGATCCGACGCCGCGCTTCTGGCCGACCGCATTCCCGGCTCTCGCTTGCGCCGTTGCTGTTGCTTGCGCCCATGGCGGCGCAGGCGCAGAATGCGCCCGTGTCCGGCGGGCCCGATGTGGACGCGCCGCTGCAGGCCATGCCGGACATCGGCCTCGACTGGCCCGACATGGGGCAGCCCGATAGCGTCGATCCGCTGCCGCTCGATCCCGCGGATCAGGCGAGCGAGACGGTCGATATTGCCGATCCGGTCGCAGCCGACCCCGCGGAACCTGTCGTCACCTTCGCCGACGCGGGTGAGGAACGTCACTATACTGTCCAGCTTGCCGGGCTCGACGGCATCGCTGATCCGGTCTTCAACGAGCGCTTTGCCGAATTGTCGGTGCTGCGCCAGGGCCAGGACAAGGCTGCGAACCTGGCGCAGATCAACCGCCGCGTCAGCGAAGACGGCGAATTGCTGGACCGACTGCTGCGCGCGAAGGGCTATTATGCGGCGCAGGTGCGCGGCAGCGTGACGGCCCCCGCGCCTGGTAGCGACCGCCTGATCGTCAGCTTCGCGATCACGCCAGGGACGCGTTATCTCCTGTCCTCTGTCGACGTGACCGGCCTCGCTGAAACCGGTGAGAAGGAAGCGGAGTTGCGCGCCGCCTTCCCGCCGAAAGTGGACGATCCGGTCGATGCCGATGCGATCATCGCCGGCCGCGTGCAGTTGCAGACAGCGCTGGCGGAAAGCGGCTTTCCCTTCGCCCAGGTCGACGAACCGGAAGTGCGTATCGACCATGAGGACCGCAAGGGCGATCTCGACATGATCGTCACGCCCGGCGGTTTCCGTCGCTTCGGCGCAATCCGGATGAACGATGAGAAGTTGTTCAGCGCGCACCATGTGCAGGAAATTGCGCGCTTCGACCCGAATGACACCTATATGGCCTCCGACGTGGAGGATTTGCGCCGCGCGATCGTGGCGACGGGCCTGGTGTCGTCCGTTTCTCTGACGCCCCGCGACGCGGGTGATGGCGAGCATGTGGATCTCGACGTCGATGTCCGTCGTGCGCCCTTGCGCACGATCGCGGGCGAACTTGGCTATGGCACGGGCGAAGGCTATCGCGCCGAGGTCAGCTGGCAGCATCGTAATTTCTTCCCGCCCGAGGGCGCTGTAACGCTGCGCGGCGTGGTCGGCACGCAGGAGCAGACCGCGTCCTTCACCTATCGCCGCAACAATTTCCGTCGTCGCGACAATGTGCTCACTGGCCTGCTGTCAGTCAGCAACATCCGGCGGGACGCCTATGACGCGCGGACCATCACCTTGTCGGGCGCGCTGGAGCGGCAGACCAATATCCTGTTCCAGAAACATTGGGTCTGGCGCGTGGGCGCGGAGCTGATCGCGTCCGACGAAGCGGATGCCTTTTCCGGCGGCGCACGGCGCACTTTCCTCATAGGCGCCGTTCCGCTCAGCCTCACCTATGACGGCAGCGACGATCTGCTCAACCCGACAAAGGGCTTTCGCCTCGGCGGACGATTCAGCCCGGAACTCTCTTTTCAGAACACGACCTTCGGCTATGCCAAGGTCCAGGTGGACGGCAGCGTCTACCAGCCGGTCGGCGAGCGCGTGGTGATGGCCGCACGCGCGCGCTTCGGCACGATCCTGGGCTCGACCGTGGACCAGATCGCCCCCTCCCGCCGCTTCTACGCGGGCGGCGGCGCATCGGTGCGCGGCTATGGCTATCAGGCGATCGGCCCGCGCTATGGCGAGGATGACGACCCGGTCGGCGGCAAGAGCCTCGCCGAATTTTCGCTGGAAGGCCGCATTCGCTTCGGCAATTTCGGCGTTGTGCCCTTTGTCGACGCCGGCAATATCTCGACCAGCTTCCTGCCGCGCTTCCGCGACTTGCGGATCGGCGCAGGCATGGGCGTGCGCTATTATTCGTCCTTCGGCCCGATCCGGGTGGATGTCGGCACGCCGTTGAACCCGCAGCCGGGTGACCCGAAAATCGCCGTCTATGTGTCACTGGGGCAGGCATTCTGATGGTGGACGAAGGGCCGCCCGAAGTTGTGCCGCCGCCGCCGCCGCGGTCGGTGCCGCGCCGCGCATGGGATGGGCGCTGGCAGCGCTGGGTCGCGGGATTGCTGGCCGCATTATTCCTGATCGCGGCGGGTGCTCTCGCCTGGCTCGACACGGATGGCGGGCACCGCTTCCTGGCCAATCGGATCGCCGCCATCCGCTCCGCGTCGGGCCTGCGCATCCATGTGGGCGCGATCGAGGGCAGCATCTATCGCAAGGCGGTGCTGCGCGATCTCATCCTCTCCGATCCCACTGGCCCCTTCCTTGATGCGCCGCGGGTGGAACTCGACTGGTGGCCGTTCGCCTGGCTGTCGAACCGGCTGGACATCGACCGGCTGTCGATCCCGCAGGCGCACCTGCGCAAGTTGCCGAAGCTCAATCCGACCGAGCGGCGCGGACCGATCCTGCCCGGCTTCGACATCCGGCTGATGCAATTTTCGGTCGGCCGCCTCTCCGTGGCGCCCGGCATTACCGGCCGCGCGCAGACCGCGACGATAGCGGGCGACGCCGACATTCGCGGCGGGCGCGCGATCATCGATCTGTCCGCGCGCATGCTGGACGGCCGCGACGTGCTCACCATTGCGCTGGATAGTCGCCCCGACGACGACCGTTTCAAGCTGGATGTCACCGTCAATGCCCCCAGGCAGGGGCTGCTGGCGGCGATGGCTGGCCTGAAGCAGGACGCCAATTTGCGGATCGCCGGCAAGGGGAGCTGGAGCAAGTGGGATGGACAGCTCGACGCGACGCTGGACGGCGCACCGGCCGTCGACCTCTTTCTGGCAGCGCGCAGCGGCGTTTATTCGGCGCGCGGCACGATCGAAGGATCGGCTATCGCTGGCGGTGGGCTGGTTCGCCGGATTGCCGATCCGCGCTTGACGGTGCGCGCCAATGGCACGCTGGCGAACCGCATCATTGACGGCAAGCTGACGCTTCGATCGGCTGCGCTGGATATGACGGCCGATGGCGCCATCGACCTGCGCAACAATGCGCTGGACAATATGCTGGTCCAGCTGACTCTTGCCCGGCCGCAGGCGCTCGTGCGAAACATCCGCGGCCGCGACGTGCAGGCGAAGGTTCGGCTGGATGGGCCGTTCAGCGCGATGGGCTATGATTATCTGCTGACCGCGCGCCAGATCGCCTTCGACAAGACGGTGATCAGCGACGTACGCGCCGAAGGCAGGGGTCGGGCCGCGGGCAGCGCGCCCTTGCTCATTCCTTTGGCGTTGAAGGCGCGCCGACTGGATGGTCATGGCGACCTTGTCAAAACCATTGTCCGCAACTTCACGCTCGATGGCGTGCTTCAGCTCAAGGGACAGCAACTTGTCAGCAATCCCATGCAGGTCCGTTCGGATAAGCTGCAGGGCAAGCTGATCATGCTGATGGACCTCAAGAGCGGACGCTATGATTTCGGGCTCGACGGCCAGATACGCAGCCTGTTCGTGCGCGGGCTGGGCGTGGTCGACCTCACCTCCAAGTTGCGCGCCGTTCCGCGCCGCGACGGCGGCTTCGGACTCAGCGGCACTGCGCTGGCCCAGATGCGGCGAATGGATAACGGCTTTCTGCGGTCGTTGGGCGGTGGCCTGGGGACGGCGCGCAGCGCGCTGGAGCTGCAACCCGATGGGCAGCTCGCCTTCAACGGACTGACATTGCACGCGCCCTTGCTGTCGCTCCAGGCCGATGGCGTGCGACATCGCGACGGCAGCTTCCATTTCGAAGGCAGCGGCCGCCATGATCGCTACGGCCCGCTGCAACTCACGCTGGATGGTCGGATCGAGCGGCCGACGATCGACCTTCTGCTGCGACGGCCGCTCGATGCCTTGGGCCTGCGCGATGTCCGGGCGCATCTGGTGCCCGATGCCAATGGCTACAGCTACCGGGCGGAGGGTGGATCGACACTGGGGCCGTTCGACGGAAGAGGCGTCATTCTGTTGCCGCAGGGTGGCCAGGCGGTGGTGCGCGTCGCTAATCTGGCCGTGTCGGGCGTAACCGCCAGCGGCGATATACGCCCGCTGCCGGGCGGTCTGGAGGGGCAACTGGGCGTCACGGGCCCCGTCACAGGTTTTGTCGGGTTCAGGCCGGTCAACGACATCCAGCAGGTCCAGGTAAAGCTGACCGCCAATGGCGCCAGCTTCGCCGGGCCTACCGCGATCGACGTGCGGCGGGGTTCACTGGATGCGACGCTTCTGCTCGATCCCGCCGGCACCAGCGTCACCGCGACCGCACAGGCGCGGGGATTGCGCGTCGGCGGCGCTTTGCTCGGGCGCCTCGCGCTCAATGCGGAACTGGTGGACGGCCGGGGCAAGGTGCGCGGCAGCCTGTCGGGCCAGCGCGGACGGCTTTTCGACCTGCAGGGCGAGGCTCAGGTCGAGCCGGACAAGGTCCGCCTGTCCGCCAGCGGCACGATCGACAAGCGGCCGATCCGCCTGACCCGCGCAGCACTCCTGACGCGCACCGAGGATGGGTGGCGGCTGTCGCCCGCCACGGTCAGCTATGCCGGCGGATCGTTGCAGCTGGCGGGCGAACTCGGCGCGGCTTCCACCCACGTGGAGGCGCGGATGCAGGCGCTGCCGCTTTCGCTGCTGGACATCGCCTATGATAATCTGGGGCTGGGCGGCATGGCGACTGGTTCGCTCAGCTATGCGCAGCCGCGCGGCGGTTCTCCGACGGGCAAGGCCGAACTGCGCATTCGCGGTCTGTCGCGGTCCGGCCTGTCGCTCAGTTCCCGTCCGGTCGATGTCGGCGTGAACGCAGCGCTGACGCCCGATCGACTTGCCACCCGGATGCTCTTCGTTGCCGACGGGAAGACGATCGGGCGCGCACAGGCGCTGCTGACGCCGCTGGGGCAGGAGGGCGGGCTTGTGTCGCGGCTCATTGCCGCACCGCTCTTCGCCCAGCTGCGCTTTGGCGGCACCGCCGACACGCTCTGGCGGCTGACCGGGGTCGAGATCGTCGACATTGGCGGGCCGGTGAGCGTGTCCGCCGACATGCGCGGCACGCTGGGCAATCCGCAGATCAGTGGCCAGCTCGCCACCGACAATGCCACCATCAACAGCCCGGTGACCGGCATGCGCCTGCGCAACGTGAAGGCGCGCGGGCGGTTTTCCGGCGCGCAGCTCGTTATCGGCAGCTTCAGCGCCAGCGCGCAAAATGGCGGGTCGGTGAGCGGCACCGGCCGCTTCACCTTCAACGGCATTGGCGGCGTGGGCATGGACCTGGCGCTGCAGGCGGACAATGCAGCCTTGCTGGAACGCGATGACATTGCGGCCACGGTGACGGGCCCCATCACCCTGCGATCGGAAGGAGCGGGAGGCACGATCGGCGGCGACGTGCTCCTCAACCGCAGCCGCTTCACCATGGGGCGCGCGGCCGCCGTTGCGCAGATCCCCGAGTTGCGCGTCGTCGAGATCAACAGGCGCGGCGACGAGATTGAGCGGCCGCGCACCAATGTTCCTTGGGCACTGGCGCTGCACGCCCGCGCGCGCAATCGCCTGATGGTGACTGGTCTTGGGCTCGACAGCGAATGGCGCGCGGACCTGGACATCGGCGGCACAGTGACCAGCCCGACGATCGCCGGCCGGGCGGAGCTGGTGCGCGGCGGCTATGAATTTGCCGGTCGCCGGTTCGACCTGCGCGAAGGCCATATCCAGTTTGACGGCCGGACCCCCGTCAACCCCACGCTGGACATCGATGCGGAGGCGGACGTCAGCGACCTCAGCGCCACCATCCATGTCGGCGGGACCGGCCTCAAGCCCGACATCAGCTTTACCAGTGTGCCGGCCTTGCCGCAGGACGAACTGCTTTCGCGCATCCTGTTCGGCACGTCGATCACCAACCTGTCCGCACCAGAGGCGCTTCAGCTGGCTTCCGCTGTAGGATCGTTGCAGGGGGAGGACGGCCTCGACCCGATCAATGCCGTCCGCAAAGCGGCGGGGTTGGACCGTCTGCGGATCATCGCCGCCGATCCGACGCAGGGGCAGGGCACGTCGATCGCCGCGGGCAAATATCTGACGCGCAAGACCTATGTGGAGCTGATCACCGATGGTCAGGGCTATTCCGCCACTCGGATCGAATATCAGGTGACGCGCTGGCTGTCTCTGCTAGGCGCCATCTCCACGCTCGGCCGGCAGAGCGCGAACGTCCGGGTGTCGAAGGATTATTGATCGTGACCAAAAGCCGCATCGATGCGGGCACCGCCATCAGCATCACCGACCTGTTCACCATCGGGATCGGTCCCTCCAGTTCCCACACGGTCGGGCCCATGCGCGCGGCTTTGCAGTTCATGGAGTCGCTGCCCGCGGCGCCTGAACGCGTGCAGTGCGAATTGTTCGGCTCGCTGGCGCTCACAGGGCGCGGGCACGCGACCGACACGGCCGTGCTGCTCGGCCTGTCGGGCTATCGTCCCGAAGCAATCGATCCCGATGCCATTCCGGACATCCTGTCTGCCATCCGCACGGATGGCCGCATCCGCGCTGGCAGCGCGCAAGCCCAGTGGATGTCTTTCAATGAGCAGCGCGATCTGCTGTTCCGCATGGGCGAGTTTCTGGAAGCGCACAGCAATGGCATGCGTTTCACGGCATGGCTGCCGGATCGCGAGGAGCCAGTCGTCCGTGACTATTATTCCATCGGCGGGGGCGCGGTGTTGCCGGGCATGGTCCCGGTAAGCGACGATATGCCGCTGGGCCATAATGTGGTTCAGCCTTATCCCTTTTCCTCGGGCGCGGAGCTGCTGGCGCAGGGAGAGGCGCACGGCTTCTCCATCGCCACTTTAGTGATGCGCAATGAAGGCGCGTGGCGGGCGCAGGACGAAACGGAAGCCTTTCTCGACCAAGTGATCGACGCTATGTCGGCCTCCATCGATCGAGGCCTCGCGCAGGAAGGTCTGTTGCCGGGCGGTCTCAAGGTCCGCCGCCGCGCGCGCGCCATTCACCAGCGCCTGCGGCTTCAGCAGGATGCGCTAGGGCCGGCGCAGATCTTCGAGTGGGTCAGCCTGTTCGCGCTGGCAGTGAATGAAGAGAACGCCGCCGGCGGCCGGGTGGTGACCGCGCCCACCAATGGCGCGGCGGGCGTCATCCCCGCCGTGCTGCACTATTATCGCCGGTTCGTGCCGGGCGCGGATCGGGACGGGGAGCGCCGCTTCCTCCTCACGGCGGCGGCGGTCGGCTTCCTGTACAAGAAGCGCGCCTCCATCTCCGCTGCCGAGATGGGGTGCCAGGGCGAGGTTGGCGTCGCTTGCTCCATGGCGGCCGCCGGTCTGGCCGCCGTGTTGGGCGGCACCAACAGCCAGGTGGAAAATGCGGCAGAAATCGGCATGGAGCATAATCTGGGCCTCACCTGCGATCCCATTGGCGGGCTGGTCCAGATTCCTTGCATCGAGCGCAACACGATGGGCGCGGTCAAGGCGATCAATGCCGCTTATCTGGCGTTGCAAGGCGATGGCCGGCATATCGTCAGCCTGGATGCCGTGATCGAAACCATGCGCCAGACAGGCGAGGACATGGCGAGCCGCTACAAGGAAACGTCGCTCGGCGGCCTCGCTGTTAACGTGGTTGAATGCTGACAGCCTGTTCATCTTGTCGCTGCAAACGTGCATCGTCGCGCCGAGCCGAGCGCCATTTGTGGCATTAGTGCAACAGATTCAGCTGTTTATCTCCTGTTCATGAAACCAAAGTCTGTGCTCCGGCTTCAGCGTCTCGTCCCCATTGGGGAAGAGAATGACGAATGGAGTATCTGTTATGCGCAAGTTGATGGTCGCCTCTCTTCTGGCAGGCGCGAGCGTCGCTACCCCTGCTGTGGCGCAGGATGTCGGCCCCACCTTCACCGGTCCCCGAGTCGAAGCGATCCTGGGCTACGACCATGTCGGCGCCGGCAGCGATGTGGACAATGATGATGGCCGCGACGATCAGTCCATTGACGGTCTGCTCTACGGTGTTGGCGTTGGCTATGACGTCAATGTCGGCAGCGCCGTCGTTGGTGTGGAGGGCGAGTGGACGGACTCCACCGCCAAGAGCGATCGCTATGACCTGACCGACCAGTTCGGCTTCGGTCGCGTCAGCCAGGGCCGTGACCTCTATATCGGCGCCCGCGCCGGTATCCTCGCGGATCCTGCCACGCTTGTTTACGTGAAGGGCGGCTATACCAATAGCAAGCTGAACGTTCTCGCCGGCAACACGAATGAAACGACCGACACCTCGTTCAAGCTGGACGGCTGGCGCGTCGGTGCAGGCGTCGAACGGGCGATCAACAGCAACACCTTCGCCAAGCTCGAATATCGCTACTCCAATTATACCGACGGCCATATCGACTATATGGACGGCGACACCAGCAGCGAATTCGATATCGACACAGATCGTCACCAGGTCGTTGCAAGCGTCGGCTGGCGTTTCTGATGATGGGAAAGAGGGCCGGCATTTGTCGGCCCTCTGACATATAGGCCTCTCGTTCCAGAGCAGCCACATGACTATCCGGCACGTTGATGTCGGATAATGCGCAGTTCGCGCTATCACTCCCCCCGCAGCGATGCTATTTACATCATTGTGAGTAACGCGATTCCCCACAGCTATCCCGTCGGCATCGATCCGGACGACATTGACTTCATGGGTCATGTCAACAATGCCAGCTATCTCAAATGGGTGCAAAACGCGGTTCTCGATCACTGGCGCGCGCTCGCGCCGGCGGAGGCGGTTGCGGAGCATCTGTGGGTCGCGCTCAAGCACGAGATCACCTACCGCAAGCCGACATTTCTGGACGATGAAGTGATCGCGACCGTCCTGCTGGAGAAGGTGCAGGGTGCCCGCGCCTTCTACGAAACGGTGATCCGCCGGGGCGAGGAAGTGCTGGCGGAGGTCAAGTCCAGCTGGTGCTGCGTGGACGCGTCGACCCTGCGGCCGGTTCGCCTCGCGCGCGATGTTATCCAGCATTTCTTCGCCACCGACGAGGAAGGCGCCGGCACGCGCTGATGCCGGGGCGGGCCCGCGCCGCCCACCGCGCTTGCCTCTTGCCAGATCGGCTTCGACCCGCCATATGCCCGCTCGGGAGTCGGGCGGACGAGGCCGTCGCGAACCTGGTCAGGTCCTGACGGAAGCAGCCACAGTGATTCCGCCGCGGGTCGTCCCGGCTCCCACCCTCCACCATCCGGCTTCGACAATTCCTGCCCGAACGGGTAGGACAAACCCATGTCCGATTCACCCCAGCCCTATCGCGTCCTGGCGCGCAAATATCGACCGCGCAGCTTCAGCGAACTCATCGGGCAGGATGCGATGGTCCAGACGCTGGGCAATGCGATCCGGCGCGGGCGCCTGGCGCATGCCTTTCTGATGACCGGGGTGCGCGGCGTCGGCAAGACGTCGACCGCGCGCCTGATCGCAAAAGCCCTGAACTGCGTCGGTCCGGACGGGGAGGGCGGCCCGACCATCGACCCCTGCGGCATCTGCGAACCCTGCAAGGCGATCGCCGAAGGCCGTCATATCGACGTGGTGGAAATGGACGCCGCCAGCCATACCGGCGTGGACGATGTGCGCGAGATTATCGAGGCCGTGCGCTATGCCGCCGTGTCGGCGCGCTACAAGATCTACATCATCGACGAAGTCCATATGCTCTCCAAGAACGCCTTCAACGCCCTGTTGAAGACGCTGGAGGAACCGCCGGCGCATGTGAAGTTCCTGTTCGCCACGACCGAAGTGAACAAGGTGCCGGTGACCGTCCTGTCGCGATGCCAGCGTTTCGACCTGCGCCGCATCCCCGCCGATCTGCTCGCTACTCATTTCGCCCATGTGGTCGAGGCGGAAAGCGTCGCGGCCGAACCCGATGCACTGGCGCTGATCGCTCAGGCGGCGGAAGGGTCGGCGCGCGACGGACTCTCAATACTTGATCAGGCGATCGCGCACGCCGAAATGGGTGAGGGCGCGCCGCTGGTCACGGCCGCGCAAGTGCGCGAGATGCTCGGCCTGTCCGACCGCGGGGCCGTGCGTCGGCTGCTGGCGCTGTTGCTGGAAGGCGAGACGGCCACTTTGCTGGGCGCCGTGCGCGAACTTTACGCACTGGGCATCGAGCCGCTTGCGCTCATGCGCGGACTGATGGAACTGGTTCATGCCGTGACCCTGCTGAAGGCCGGGCGCGATATCGCCAGCCCCGGCCAGTCCGCCGAGGAACGCGAAGCGCTGGCCGACTGGGCCGCGCAGCTTGGCTTCGCGCCCCTGCATCGCCTGTGGCAGTTGCTGCTCAAGGGGCATGACGAGGTGGCGAGCGCGGTGTTGCCGATCGAAAGCTGCGAGATGGCGCTGCTGCGCGTCATGCATGCCGCCACCTTGCCCGATCCCGGCGAAATCGCCCGGATGCTGCGTGAAGGCGGTTCCGCTGCGGGGGGTGCGGCCGCCGCTCCATCGGGAGGAGCGCCTGCTTCGTCTTCCCCCGCCGGCCGGTTGCCGAGCAGCTTTGCCGACCTGATCGAGGCCATGTGGCAGCGGGGCAAGGGCCAGCTGGCGCAGGAACTGCATGATTGCGTGGGATTGGTGCGCTATGCGCCGCCCCAATTGGACTACCGGCCAACCCCGCAATTGCCGTCCGACTTTTCCGCCCGGCTGCTGCCGGCCCTGCGCGAACTGACCGGCGTTGCCTGGCAGGTGGCGCAAGCCGACGGACCGGCCGAACCGACGCTGCTGGAACAGGAGCAGAGCCGGGCGGCGGATGCCCGCGCCCGCATTTTGGAAACCCCGGTGGTCAAGGCGGCGATGGCCGCTTTCCCCGATGCCGAGCTGGACGACAAGCTCGAACGATGGAGTGCAGAAGCATGAAGGACTTGAACGAAATTCTGGGCATGGCGAGCCGCGTCCAGGAGGAATTGCAGCGGGCGCAGGACAATCTGGACAAGCTGGAGGTCGAAGGCGCGGCCGGCGGTGGGCTGGTCAAGGTGCGGGCGTCGGCCAAGGGGCGGATCGTCGGCGTGTCGATCGACGACAGCCTGCTCGCCCCGTCCGAAAAGCAGATGCTGGAAGATCTGATCACCGCCGCCTTCAATGATGCGCGCAAGAAGGCGGATGAGGTCAGCAATACCGAGATGGGCAAGATGACGGCGGGTCTGCCACTGCCCCCCGGCTTCAAGCTGCCCTTCTGATCGGGCAGGGCGGCAAGGCGATCCACCCCCGGTTCATTGTTGCCTTGTTATGACAGTGTAGATTGATTGACGCCCCGGGCATCCCCATAAAGGCGATGGACCGCTTGGAAGGGCCGCAACTATGGCCCCGGAGACTGAATGACTACGCATTATCCTCTTCTGCCGCTGCGTGACATCGTCGTTTTCCCGCAGATGATCGTTCCGCTCTTTGTGGGACGCGATAAGAGCGTCGCCGCGCTGGAAGCCGCGATGGAAGGCGACAAGGAGATTTTTCTCGTGTCCCAACTCGACCCGGCGGAGGATGATCCGGGTCGCGACTCGCTGTACGATACCGGCGTTGTCGCTGTGGTCCTGCAATTGCTGAAGCTGCCCGACGGCACCGTGCGCGTGCTGGTGGAAGGCAAGCATCGTGCGCAGCTCAAGGCGATGGCGGCGCAGGAAAATTATCTGGTCGCCGAGATTGCGCCGGTCGAGGAACTCGCGGCCGAAGGGCCGGAGGCTGCCGCGCTGATGCGCTCGGTCGCCGAGCAATTCGAGAACTACGCCAAGCTCAACAAGAAGCTGCCGGCCGAGACGCCGGTGCAATTGCGCGAGATCGAGGATGCGGGCCGCTTGGCCGACGCGGTCGCCGCCAACATCAACGTCAAGGTGTCCGACAAGCAGTCGCTGCTCGTCGAAGCCGACCCGGTCAAGCGGCTGGAAATGGTCTTCGCCTTCATGGAGGGCGAGCTTGGCGTCCTGCAGGTGGAGAAGAAGATTCGCGGTCGCGTGAAGCGGCAGATGGAGAAGACCCAGCGCGAATATTATCTCAACGAGCAGTTGAAGGCGATTCAGCGCGAACTGGGCAATGGCGAAGGCGAGGAAGGCGACGAACTCGCCGAATTGACCGAGAAGATCGCCAAGACCAAGCTCAGCAAGGAAGCGCGGTCCAAGGCCACGGCGGAGCTCAAGAAGCTCAAGGCGATGCAACCCATGTCGGCCGAAGCCACCGTCGTGCGCAACTATCTCGACGTGCTGCTGGGTCTGCCTTGGGGCAAGAAGGGCAAGGTCAAGAACGACCTCAAGAAGGCGCAGGACATCCTCGACGAGGATCATTTCGCGCTCGAAAAGGTCAAGGACCGTATCATCGAATATCTGGCCGTGCAGGCGCGCACCAACAAGTTGAAGGGGCCGATCCTGTGCCTCGTGGGCCCGCCGGGTGTCGGCAAGACCTCGCTCGGTCGCTCCATCGCCAAGGCGACGGGGCGCGAATTCGTGCGCCAGTCGCTGGGCGGCGTGCGCGACGAAGCCGAAATTCGCGGCCATCGCCGCACCTATATTGGCTCGCTGCCAGGCAAGATCGTGTCGAACCTGAAAAAGGCCGGCACGATGAACCCGCTCTTCCTGCTCGACGAGATCGACAAGCTGGGCCAGGACTTCCGGGGAGACCCGGCCTCGGCATTGCTGGAGGTGCTCGACCCCGAGCAGAACAACAAGTTCCAGGACCATTATCTGGAAATCGACGTCGATCTGTCCGACGTGATGTTCGTGACCACGGCCAACTCGCTGAACCTGCCCCAGCCGCTGCTTGACCGCATGGAGATCATCCGGCTGGAGGGCTATACCGAGGATGAGAAGGTGGAGATCGCCGAGCGGCACTTGCTGCCCAAGCAGATCGACGCCCATGGCCTGAAGGATGGCGAGGTCGAAGTCACCGAAGCCGCAGTGCGCGACCTCATCCGCTATTATACGCGCGAAGCGGGCGTCCGCACGCTGGAGCGCGAAATGGCGCGGCTTGCGCGCAAGGCGCTGCGCAAGATCCTGGAAGGCGAATATGACAAGATCGTCATCACGCCCGACAATCTTGCCGACTTCGCCGGTGTGCGGAAATTCCGCCATGGTGTGGGCGAAGAAGAAAATCAGATCGGCGCCGTCACGGGTCTCGCCTGGACCGAAGTCGGTGGCGAACTGCTGACGATCGAGGCGGTGACGGTCCCTGGCAAGGGGCAGATCAAGACCACCGGCAAGCTCGGCGAAGTGATGAACGAATCGGTGCAGGCCGCCTTCTCCTATGTGAAGGCGCGGTCGCCGGGCTATGGCATCAAGCCGAGCGTCTTCAACCGCAAGGACATCCACATCCACCTTCCCGAAGGCGCGGTGCCCAAGGATGGGCCTTCGGCGGGCATCGGCATGGTCACGACGATCGTGTCGACGCTGACCGGCATCCCGGTGCAGAAGGATGTCGCCATGACCGGCGAAGTGACGTTGCGCGGTCGCGTGCTGCCGATCGGCGGGCTCAAGGAGAAGCTGCTCGCGGCGCTGCGTGGCGGCATCAAGACGGTGCTGATCCCGCAGGAAAATGAGAAAGACCTAGCGGAAATTCCCGCCAATATTCGTGAAGGGCTGGAGATCATCCCGGTCTCGCATGTCGACGAGGTTCTGGCGCGCGCGCTGGTGTCGACGCCGGAGGCGATCGCCTGGACGGAGGAGGACGACCTTGCCGCCCAGCCGTCCAACCTCGCGGGACGGGACAGCGATCCTGCGCTTCGGCACTGAAAAGTCACTGAAGTGAAACAAACCGCAGAACTCCTCGATTTTGCTTCATAATGCGCGGCGGGGCGCGATTTTGGAGCAAAGCAGGGGTCTTCGTCGCTTTCCCTTTGACAGGCGCCGGAATCCGCGCCTTATTGCCCCGCCTACGCCGCGATTCCTAACTAACCAACAGCACAAGGGGGTTCCCAAGGCATGAACAAGCAGGATCTGATCAGCACGGTTGCTGAAAGCAGCGGCCTCAGCAAGAATGACGCGACTAAGGCGGTTGAAGGCGTGTTCGACGCGATCACCGGCGCACTGAAGAAGGGCGATGAAGTGCGGCTCGTGGGCTTCGGCACTTTCTCGGTTTCGCAGCGCAAGGCGTCGACCGGTCGCAACCCGCGCACCGGCGAAACCATGACCATCAAGGCTTCGGCGCAGCCGAAGTTCAAGGCCGGCAAGGGCCTGAAGGATTCGGTCAACTAAGGGCGAGGGCGTCCGTTCGCGCGGACGCTCGCTCTGGCTGACTTTGCCGGCATCGCGGTCGGAAAAGCATTAGGAGAGTGAGACGCGCTCAGGGCTTGCGCCGGGGCGTGTCCAGGAAGCCGAAAGCGAAGGGGTGAAGGCGCAAGTGCCTTCGCCCCTTTTCCTTGGGCTCCTATCTCGACGCGCCGGGCCGCGGGCATTAGGGGTGTCGCCATGACGGTTTGGACTAGGATGGCGTGGGCCGTTCCTGCCCTGGCTTTGGCGGCTTGCGGCGGCGGCAATTTCCGGCCGGTCAGCGACCACCCCGTGCGCATCGGCCCTCCCTACAAGGTGCGCGGCGTTACCTATGTCCCTGCCGCCGACCCCCATTATGACATGCTGGGTTATGCCAGTTGGTATGGATCTGAATCGGGCAATCGCACCGCCAATGGCGAGCGGTTTCGCGCCAAATGGATAACCGGTGCGCATGTCACCCTGCCGTTGCCCAGCTATGTCGAGGTGACGTCGCTCGATACCGGGCGCACCATTCTTGTTCGCGTGAATGATCGCGGGCCCTTCGCCGGACGCGGACGCATCATCGACCTGTCGCGCGGCGCAGCGGAGGAACTGGGCATCCGCGCGCGGGGCCATGCGCCGGTGCGGGTGCGCCTGGTCGATCCGCCGGAAAAGGATCGCGCACGACTGCGCAAAGGGAAAGCCGCGCGCGAGCGGCCCCGCCTTTCGGAAACGGCGCTCGCCAATCTGCGCGCGCAACTTGCCGGCGGGATGCAATGACGAAAACGCGCACGCATGGATTTGCCCGCTTGACGGGCAGGGATCGGCCGCATATGTGCCCTGTCTCTCGGGGCCGTCAGCCCCTGTGGCGATCGTAGCTCAGTTGGTTAGAGCGCCGGTTTGTGGTACCGGAGGTCGCGGGTTCGGATCCCGTCGATCGCCCCATTTGGCTCCTTTTTTGCGCAGATGGACTTCGCATCGGCGCTGCCGCCCTCTATAGCGCGGCCATGACGGACGCACGCGACACGGGCCTGACCCTCAATCCCAAATATGATCGGGACGGCCTCATCACCGCTGTCGTCACCGACAATGCGAGCGGCGAGGTGCTGATGGTCGCGCATATGAATGCGCAGGCGTTGGCGCTGACCGTCGACACCGGTCTTGCCCATTTCTGGTCCCGCAGCCGCCAGGCGCTGTGGAAGAAGGGTGAGACGTCGGGCCACATGCTGCAGGTGCGCGACATCCGCATCGACTGCGATCAGGACGCCGTGTGGGTGAAGGCGGTCCCGGCAGGCCCCACTTGTCATACTGGCGCCCGCTCCTGCTTTTTCCGGCGCATTGGGCCGGACGGTCTCAGCAGCGTCGATGCGGCGGACTAGCTTAGCGCTCCTCTTTCTGTTGCTGAACGCCTGCCAGCGCAGTCCCGTCGGGCAGGATGCCGCGCCGGCGCCGACAGGCGGCGCGGCATCCCGGCTGGAACGCGCGGCGATCGAGAGCGGGGCGATTGCCGATCCCGCGAACGTCTCTCCCGTCGGTCTGTTCCAGCGCAGTCATGAAGCGGGTCGGGATGCGCTCTGTGTCGTGCCCGGTCGCGACGGTGCGCTCCGCTTCGGGCTGGAGGCGGTATTCGGGGAAGAGCCCGCCTGCCGCGGGCAGGGTGGGGCCCGGCGCGCGGGCGACAAGCTGATCCTCAGTTTCAAAGGTGGTGATCGCTGCATCATCGTCGCGCAATATGATGGCGATCAGGTGGCCTTGCCCGGCGTTGTCGACCTGGCCTGCGCGGATCTGTGCGACGGACGCGGGTCGCTCGAAGGGGTCAGCTTCCCCCGCATCGCCAGTGATGCCGCCGCTGCGTTGCGCGCGCGCGACCGGGCCGGCGATCCGCTCTGCGCGGCTCAGTGACCGATATAGCGGCCGGGGCGATGATTGACCATCAGCACGCCGTTGATCGCCGCGGCTGACAGCACCGACAGCCCGAAGCGATCGGCGCTCAGCACCGGCAGCGACGCCAGCAGGATCAGCACGTCGCATGCCATCTGCGTCCGCCCGGCATTCCAGCCGCGCGCCCTTTGCAGGATCAGCGCGATGACCCCCACGCCGCCGACGCCTGCGCCGTGCCGCGCTATCGCCAATATGCCGAAGCCGATGATCGACCCGCCGAACAGCGCGGCGAACAGGGGGCTGACCTTCGCCACCTGGACGGCCCAGGGCATCATCAGTCCCAGGGCCATGATCGCCACATTGGCGAACAGCGTCTTGAGCCCGAAGGCGAGCCCCATCGCTCGGCCGCCGAACAGGAAGAAGGGGATGTTGATGAGGATGAACAACGTCGCGGGCGACCAGGGGATCAGATAGGATATCAGCAGGGCGATACCGGCCATGCCGCCGGTCACCAGATTGGCCTGCTTCAGCAGCATTAGGCCCATGGCGATGAAGGCGCAGCCAAGGGCGATGGCATAGCCGTCTTCGGCAAGGCTGTGGGGGCGGGCGGTCTGGCTGGACGCGGGCAGGACGGGAGGCATGACGTATCCGATAGGCTGACAAATGCCCCGGTCATCCTCTCCCTGTCATGCCATTGCGCCCCCGGCCGCTCAATGCCGTCAGGGCGCCTGGCTGCCGGCCGGATCGGCCGGAGCGGCTCCTTGGCACGAGCGCGCGCCGCCGTCCAGATGGCCGCGCTATTTGCAGCGGCAGGCGCGCCGGGGCCGGCGCACCGTCTTGCGCGGCGCGACCGTTTCCGTGACATAGGTGGTCGTCGTCGTGGTCGTGACCGCAGGCTGCACCGTCACGGTCGTCACGACCGGTGCGGGATAATAATAGCCGCCCGACACATAGCCGCCCCCCGCCATGGGCGCGCCGCCCCAATGCGCTCCACCGTCATAGGGAGGCGCCGGATAATCGACGCCCGCGCCACGGACATCGCCTTCGAACCGGCCATCATAGGTGCCCGACACGGTGCGGCCGTCATCGGTCGTCCAGGTGCCGGTCCAGCGCCCTTCATATTCGTTGGAGCCGGTCACGGCGTCGTCGGCATAGCGATAACCATAACCATCGTCATAGCGTGCGCCCGGGCGGGAGGGGCGCGCCGGGCGGCTGCGGTCCTCCGCCTTGTCGATCGCCATCCCGGCGACCGCGCCGACACCGGCGCCAATCAGCGTTCCTTCGGTCCGGTTGCCGCGCCCCGCGATGCGATTGCCAGCGACACCGCCGACCACCGCGCCGATCGCGGCGCCGCCCACGCCATTATCGCGGCGGTTCTCGGCATAGTCGCCATAGCCGCCCTCATACCGATCCCAATCAATATCCGACCGATAATCATAAACCCGCCCATAGCGATCGGTCATGACGGCGTCGTCATAGTAACGGGACCAGCCATAGCCGGGCGCGGGGGCGGGCAGGCCATAGGCAGGATAATTGGCGATATAATAGCTGGGGCTCACCCAATAGCGCGGCAGGATGAAGCCGCGGACCGGACGATGATAGGCGCTCCAACCGCCCGGTGCGCGCCATCCGGCATACCAGCGTCCCTGGTAGCGCGGTCCCCAGCGATGCATGCCGTCCTGCTGCACGGCAGGACGAGGCGGATGAACGCCGCCTTTGTCTGCGGCCATCACCGGTCCGGCCGCACCCGTCATCGCCATCCCGGCGCCGATCAGGACGATCTGCAACATGCGCATCGACAAGTCTCCCTGTTGTCTTCGATCGGCACGACGCGCACCGGAAAAAACTAACGCTTCGTTTAGCATGATGATCCGCGGCTATCCACGCTTTGGCAGGGGCGGCATTGTCCTGAAACGGGGCAACAGGGTGAGTTTTCAGCCTATCCGGCCTGCGATCAGCGCCGCCAGTCCTTCGATCCCGGCCGCATCCTCGGCATCGAAGCGCGCGGGGCGAGGACTGTCGAGGTCGATCACGCCGACCAGCGCGCCGTCATGGATGACCGGCACGACCAGTTCCGACGCGCTGGCGGCGTCGCAGGCGATATGGCCGGGAAAGGCGTGCACGTCCGCCACCAGCTGCGTCTCCCGGCTGGCCGCCGCCGCGCCGCATACGCCCCGGCCCACGGGAATGCGGATACAGGCCGGCTTGCCCTGAAACGGCCCCAGCACCAGCTCGCCGTCCGCCATCCGGTAGAAGCCGGCCCAGTTGAGATCGGGCAGAAACTGCCAGAGCAGCGCGGCCAGGTTCGCCATGTTGGCGACCGGATCCGGCTCTCCGGCCGTCAGCGCATCGGCGGCGGAGAGCAAGTCGGCATAAAGTGTCGCCTTGTCGGCGGTGGCGGTGGGGGTGAAGTCGTACATGGTTCAATCCATTAGGCTGCGGCCGGTCATGTGGCCAGTCGGTCTTGCAATGATGTTCAATCCATCCGCACTTTTCCGCGGCCCTGCTTGACGGAGCTGCGGGCTTTTTTGGCGTCGACGCGGCGGGCCTTGGCGGCCTTGCCGGGTTTGGTGGCGATGCGGCGGGCGTCGCGTTCATGAGCCCTGGCGATCATGTCGGCCAGGCGATCCCGAGCGTCCTGGCGGTTGGCTTCCTGGGTGCGGAAGCGGTTGGCCTGGATCAGTATCTCGTTGGCGGCGGTGAGGCGCGATCCCGCCAGTTCCTTGATCTTGCGATAGGCATAGGGCGGCAGTCCGAGCCGGAACAGGTTGACGCGCAACTGCACCGCGGTCGCGACCTTGTTCACATTCTGGCCGCCCGGCCCGCCGCCGGTGATGAAGCGCTCCTCCAGCGCCTCTTCGGGCACATCAAAGTCCGGCATCGTCCAGATATTCCGGGCTGAAGCCGGCGGCGACGAAGCTCTGCGGCAGCGGCGCGGTCGCTTCCGCGGCCGGCTTGTCGCCGCGCGGCAGGCTCAGGAACCGGCTGTGGAGCAGCATCGGCCCTTCGCCATTGCCATAGACCGGGTCGCCCATGATGCCAAAGCCCAGCCCGTGCTGGGCATGGACGCGGATCTGATGGGTGCGGCCGGTTTCCGGCGTGAAGGCGATCAGCGCGCGCCCGTCGCGCTCCGCCAGCTTGCGCCAATGGGTGACGGCGGCCTTGCCCGCCTTGGCAGCGATCATGCGCCAGCCCTGCGTCGGCGTGCTGACCTTCTTGAGCGAGAGCGCGATCGTGCCCTCCGCCTCCGCCGGCACGCCGTCGACCACCGCGATGTAGCGCTTGGTCACCGTGCCGGCCTCGAACGCGGCGGCGAAGCGCTTGTGCGCCTTGGGGTTGCGGGCGAGCAGCAGGCAGCCGCTGGTGTCCCGGTCCAGCCGGTGGACGGGCAGCGGCCAGCGCTGGAAGCCGAAGGTCAGCGAGGCGAGATGATTTTCCAGGCTCATCGACCCGTCGCGCGGCGCATCGACCGGCAGGCCGGCGGGCTTGTCGAGGATCAGCGCCTCGCCATCGAGGAACAGGACATGGTCGGTCAGCAGGGGCAAGTGGAAGTTTTCCTATCGGGAACAAGGGGGCGATTGACGCGCGCGCGGCATCCTATAGGGCGGGCAGGCGATGGAAAACAGGGGGCATGACGCGGCGACCGCGCAATTTCGGCTGGACTGGGTCGATGTGGCGCGGGGGATCGGCATCATCGCGGTGGTGGCGGGCCATGTCTGGACCCGCGGGCCGGCGCGCGATGCGATCTACAGTTTCCACATGCCGCTCTTCTTCCTGCTGTCGGGCATGCTGTCGCGGCCGCATCCCGTGGCGGCCTTCACCTGGCGGCAGATCGTCACCCAAATGCGGCCCTATGCCGCCTTCCTGATCCTTCTCCTGCTGGCCGACCAGATCGTCGAGCCGATGAAGGGCAAGGCGCCGATCTTTCGCGACTGGCCGCAGGACATGGAATCGATCCTGCTGGGCGGAACCTGGCTGGGCGGGCCGTTCATCATTTTCTGGTTCGTGCCCTGCCTGATGGTGGCGCGCATCGCGTTCAACATCGCGCTGCGCCGCTGGCCCGATCCGCTCGACGGACGCTGGGCGCTGCTGCTCCTGCCGCTGGCGTTGCTGGCCTATGGGCTGGGCTGGGCTTTCGACGAGTCCCCGCTGGGCCTGCTCAGCGCGCCCATGGCCGTGCTGCTGCTGTGGACGGGCGCGGCCTGGCCGCGCATCCGCTGGCGCAACGAGCTGATCCTGCCGCTGGGCCTGCTGGCGCTGGCGGGGCTCGCAGGCGTCTTTCCGACGCTCAACATGAAGGTCGCGGATTATGGCTGGCCGCTGCTGTCGATCGCGTCCGCGGTGGCGACGTCGCTGCTGCTGTTTCGCCTGTCGGCGCTGATCGCGCGCTACGCCTGGCCGCTGAGGCAGTTCGGTCGCGCCTCGCTGGTCATCATGTATCTGCATGGCGCGCTCATCCATTATTGCGGTCCCTCGCTGTCTAAAGCCTGGCTTCTCGCTCTCGCCCTCGTCCTGCCCTTCTTTGCCTGGCACCTGGTGCGGTTGACGCCGCTGCGGCGCGTCTTCCTCTAGCGCGTCAGTGAAGATGGCGCAGCTTGTCGGGGTTGCGCATCACATAGATGGCGCTGATCCGCCCATCCTCAATCGCCAGCGCGGTGGTCTGAATCTCGCCATCGGCCTCGCGCGTGACGAAGCCGGGCAGGCCGTTGATCCGGCAGGTGCGCAGCAGGGTCGACCCATATTTGCCGAACAGCACGCCCAGCGCCTTGTGCACCTGCATCACCTGCGCATGGCCGAGCGCAGGGCGAACCGCCGCCGGGCGCTTGCCGCCGCCGTCGCTGTGCAGGCTGACATCCTGCGCCAGCATCGCGCCGAGCGCGCGCATGTCGCCGCTGCGCGAGGCGGCGAAGAAGGCGCTGGCGATCTCCAGCCCGCGCGCTTGCTCCATGCGGTAGCGGGGCCGTGCGTCGCGGACATGGCTGCGCGCCCGGGCGGCGAGTTGCCGGCAGGCCGCAGCGTCGCGGCCGATGGTGGCGGCGACCTCATCGAAGCCGAGGCCAAAGACATCGTGCAACAGGAAAGCGGCGCGCTCCAGCGGCGACAGGCGCTCCAGCGCCAGCATCAGCGGCAGGGTGACGTCGTCGGGCTCCGCCTCCGCATCCTCGACCAGCGGCTCGGGCAGCCAGGGGCCGACATAGGTTTCGCGGCGGACCCGCGCGGATTTTAGCTGGTCGAGGCAGAGGCGCGTGACGATGCGGCGGAGAAAGGCTTCGGGTTCGCGCACCGCGGCATGATCCGCGCCCATCCAGCGCAGAAAGGCGTCCTGCACCACATCCTCGGCATCGGCGACCGAGCCGAGCATGCGATAGGCGATGCGCACGAGGCGGGGACGCAGCGGGTCGAAGCGCGCCGCTGCGTCCATCTGCGTCCCCGGCGCCATCAGGCGGCGACCATCGCCTGGGCGGCGTCCCGCGCCTTGGTCGCGGGCGTTTCGAGCCACAGGCCAAAGCCCACCGCCAGGCGGTTCCACCCATTGATGATGTTGATCATCAAGGTCAGCTGCACCTGTTCCTCCTCGCTGAACTCCCATTGGAGCGCCTGGCGGGCATTTTCCAGCTCTGGTCCTTCGGACAGGCGAGTCATCGCTTCGGTCCAGCCAAGCGCCGCGCGTTCTCGATCGGTATAGCAGGGCGCCTCACGCCAGGCCGAGAGGAGGTAGACGCGCTGTTCGCTTTCGCCCTGCGCCCGGGCGTCGGCGCTGTGCATGTTGAGGCAGTTGGCGCACTGGTTGATCTGCGACGCGCGGATCTTGACCAGTTCGACGAGCGCGGGCTCCAGCGCTTCGGCGATCGCGGTGCTGGCGGCGTACCACGCCTTGGTCTCCCGGGGCGCGGCGGTGAAGGGGTCGAGCTTGGCAGTCATGATGCAGTCCTTTCGCTTGAGGTCTGCAGCCATGACGAGATGGCGGCGCGGGATGTGACATGCGCCAGCAATTTTTTCGCGCCACGGACGCGCCGCCAGGGTCACAGGCCGAAGTTCACACGGTGTCGCGGTTCCAGGCCGGAAGCGACCGGAAGGCGACCGGTAAGCGACCGCAACGCGACAGCGACGCGCCTCATCAGCGACACCAGCGCGCCGATCGCATGACGCGCATGCGCCGGCGCGGACGGGGTTCCGAGCGGAGGGGAGCGGGTCCATCGATGAGGGTAGATCAGATGATATCCTATTTGGGAAGGGGGTGAGGGGGCGGCAACCTCGGTATCGGGTCCATCCCCCTCATCCAACTCCGCCTAGCCGCTCCGCGGCAAGGCTTCGTATCCTTCTCCCTCAAGGGAGAAGGAATGTCCTACTTTGGTCGACATCCGACGCTCAAAAATTCTGGCGCGGACCCGGTAGTGAGTTGGATTCCTGCTTTCGCGGGAATGACGGAGAGGGGGGCAGCCATCCCCCTGATAGGGGGGTGTCCCGCTAGCGAGAGGGTGACACCCCTCCGTCTGGCCTTTGGCCAGCCACCTCCCCTGCCAGGGGAGGATGACGGTTGTGTTGGTCGTTTCGACTGTCTTCCGCGTGCCGGGGAGGGGCGGATCCTTGCTGGGCGGTCTGGACTGGCCAGTTCCTGATCGAGGCGTTGGGGGCGGGTGGGTTCCCGCTTTCGCGGGAACGACGGGGATTTTGGGGGCGGGGGCGCTGCGGGGCGGGGAGCAGCTTGATAGCGTCCGGGTTCCTGGCCGAGTGGCCTGCGCGCGAAGGGGCTGGCGCAAGTCTTGTGCGCCAGCCCTTAAGCTGTTTGCTTTGTGACTTGGTAGCGGTCAGCCGTGCAGCTTGATCGCGGTTTCGGCGATGCGGCGGCCCTGGTAGCGGGCGCCGTCCAGTTCATCTTCGCTGGGCTGGCGGCTGCCGTCGCCGTCGGCGAGGGTCGTCGCGCCATAGGGCGAGCCGCCGCGCACCTTGTCAACGCCCATCTGGCCCTGGAAGCCATAGTCGAGCCCGACGATGGTCATGCCGAAATGCAGCAGGTTGGTAATGATCGAGAAGAGCGTGACTTCCTGACCGCCATGCTGGCTGGCGGTCGAGGTGAAGGCGCCGCCGACCTTGCCATTGAGCGCGCCGCGCGCCCACAGGCCGCCGGCCTGATCGAGGAAAGCCGCCATCTGGCTGGACATGCGGCCAAAGCGCGTGCCGGTGCCGATGATGATCGCATCATAGTCGGCGAGTTCGTTCACCGTGGCGATCGGCGCGTCCTGATCGAGCTTGAAATGCGCGTTCTTCGCGACTTCGAGCGGGGCGGTTTCGGGCACGCGCTTGATGTCGACCTGCGCGCCGGCGGCCGCCGCGCCTTCGGCCACGGCCTTGGCCATGGTTTCGATATGGCCGTAGGACGAATAATAGAGAACCAGAACCTTAGCCATTGTCATGTCTCCTTGCCTGAAAGGGTGAAAAGGGGTGGCCGCCTGCAGGAGGGAGGGAATGCAGGCGGCCCGGCCCGTCCATGAGGGGAGGGGATCGGACGGACCAAAAGGTGTTCAGATGCTGTCGACCAGCACGATCTCGGCGTCCTCCAGCGCCGTGATGGTGATGGGGCCGCCGCTGTCGATGGCGGCGCCGTCGCGCGCGTCGAAGCGTTCGCCGTCAATCTCGATCCGCCCGGTGGCGGGGACGAGATAGAGGTGGCGGCCGGGCGCGCTGTCATAGGTGACGCTGGTCCCGGCCTTGATCGTGCCGCCCAGGAGACGCGCGTCGGCGCGGATGCGCAGCGCTTCCTTGTCAGACTCGTCACCGCTGGCCAGGACGACCAGCTTGCCGGCGCGCTCGCCCTTGGGGAAGGGCTTGGCCCCCCAGCTGGGCTGGCCGCCGCGGCTGCGCGGCATGATCCAGATCTGGAAGAGGGTGGTGGTTTCATCCTCCAGATTATATTCGGCGTGGCGGATGCCGGTGCCGGCGGACATCACCTGAACATCGCCGGCTTCGGTGCGGCCCTTGTTGCCCAGGCTGTCCTGATGCGTGATCGCGCCAGTGCGGACATAGGTGATGATTTCCATGTCGCTGTGCGGATGGGGCGGAAAGCCCGAACGCGGACCGATCTCGTCATCATTCCAGACGCGGATCGCACCCCAGTGCATCCGGTCTTCGTCATAATAGTCCGCGAAGGAAAAATGGTGGCGCGCGTTGAGCCAGCCATGGTCGGCATGGCCCAGTGACGCAAAGGGGCGGCGCTCGATGCGGCTCGCATTGGTTGTCGTCATGGCAGAAGCCTTTCATTACGGTGCCGGCGGTTCCGGCTTGCTTTCCGACAATCTAGCGATCAGGATCGTTTCTTGAACGAGCAGCTTTGAAACGGATTGTTTCCCGATGCGCCTTCCCGACTTCGAAGCCTGGGCCATGTTCGCTGCGGTGGTGGAGCATCGCAGCTTCACCGACGCGGCCCGCGCGCTGAGCGTGTCCAAGGCGACGGTGTCGAAGGCGGTGACGCGGCTGGAGGAGCATCTTGACACCAGCCTGTTCAATCGCACCAGCCGGCGGCTGGCGCTGACCGAAAGTGGCAAGCGGCTGGCCGATCATGCGCAGCGCATCCTGGCCGAGGCACAGGCGGCGGAGGAAGCGGCGCGGGACGAGACGGCGGACCTGTCGGGCGTGGTGCGGCTGGGCGCGCCGATGACGTTCGGGCTGCTGCGCGTGGCGCCGCTGGTGGCTCAGTTCACGAAGGACCATCCGCTGGTCGATGTCCACCTGCATCTGTCGGACGCGCATATCGACATCGTCGAAATGGGACTGGACGCGACCCTGCGCATTGCCGACATGCCCGACAGTTCGCTGCGGGCCCGGCGGTTGGCCGACGTGCACATGCATGTCATCGCATCGCCCGCCTATCTGGCAGAGCGCGGGCGCCCCACGCATCCGACCGACCTCAGCGGCCATGACTGTCTGTGCTATTCCAATGTCGCGACGCCCGACGTGTGGCGCTTTGCCGGGCCGGGGCAGCAGAATGTCGCGGTGCAGGTGCGCAGCCGCATCACCGTCAACAGCGGCGAGGCGATGCTGCCGGCGCTGCGGCTGGGCGTGGGCATCGCGCGGCTGCCCGACTTCATCATCGGCGACGCGCTGGCCGCCGGCGAGGTGGAGGAGATATTGACCGAATGGCGGCCCGCGCCCTTCGGCCTGCATCTGGTGACGCCGCCATCGCGCCTGCGGCCGGCGCGGGTCGAGGCGCTGCTGGACTATCTGACCCGGCATCATGGCTGTTAACCGCGCGCATCAACCTTCGTGAATTTTCGCCGAACGGGTCATGGGCGGCTTAACCTTGCAGAAAGGACATCGACCAGTTTTGAGGCCAGACGCCGCCCGCGACCTACGACTTTCAAGCCTCTGTTAAGAGAGTCATTTTGCTGCGACTCGTGGATTCCCGCCAGTTAGCGAAAAATTAACCTTTGTCCTTCAGAAGTTTTTTGGTTAATGATTTGGAGCAGAAGCCGTTCTGGTGGGGTGAACGGGACTGCGACGCAAAGGGGCTTCACATGCGCGTGCTGCTGATTGAGGACGAACCGACCACCGCCAAGGCGATCGAGCTGATGCTCACGACCGAAGGCTTCAACGTCTACACCACCGATCTGGGCGAAGAGGGTTTGGACCTCGGCAAGCTCTATGATTATGACATCATCTGCCTAGACCTGAACCTGCCGGACATGCACGGCTATGACGTGCTGAAGAAGCTGCGCGCGGCCAAGGTGCAGACGCCGGTTCTGATCCTGTCGGGCATCAGCGAGATGGACAGCAAGGTCCGGTCCTTCGGCTTCGGCGCGGACGATTATGTGACCAAGCCCTTTCACCGCGAAGAGCTGATCGCGCGTATCCATGCCGTTGTGCGCCGATCCAAGGGGCATAGCCAGTCGGTCATCCGCACCGGCAAGCTGTCGGTCAATCTGGACGCCAAGACGGTCGAAGTGGACGGCAACCGCGTCCACCTGACGGGCAAGGAATATGCGATGCTGGAGCTGCTGTCGCTGCGCAAGGGCACGACGCTGACCAAGGAGATGTTCCTCAACCATCTGTATGGCGGGATGGACGAGCCCGAACTCAAGATCATCGACGTGTTCATCTGCAAGCTGCGCAAGAAGCTGGCCCTGGCCTGCGGCGGCGACAATTATATCGAGACGGTCTGGGGCCGCGGCTATGTGCTGCGCGATCCCGACGAAGTCGAGGAGACGCAGGCCAAGGTCGCCTGACGCGAAGAAGATTTCGGGGGTGAGAAGGCCGGGCCTCGCAAGGGCGCCCGGCCTTTTCGTGTCCGAAAGAGTCGCGCCCGTCATTCTTAACGGCTTGGTTACCAGCCGACGCCTAGCGGAGTTGCGAAGGAGTTTTCGTTGAATGGTGCAAGCCACGCACAGCCCCCAGGCGGCATGGGACGCGATATGCCGGTCGCAGGCGGTGATCGAATTCGATCCCATAGGCACCATCCTTTGGGCCAATGATTCGTTCCTGGCGACGATGGGATATGCCCTGGCCGATGTGGAAGGCCGTCATCACCGCATCTTCTGCGAGCCCGGCTATGCCGAAACGGCCGCCTATGCCGATTTTTGGCGCAAGCTGGGGCGTGGCGAGTTCGATGCGGGCGAATATAAGCGGGTCGGCAAGGGCGGCCGGGCCATATGGCTGCAGGCGACCTATAATCCGGTGTTCCGCGCCGACGGATCGGTCGAACGCATCCTCAAGATCGCGACCGACACGACGCCCGCGCACCAGCTGCGCATGAAATTGCGCAACACGGTCGACGGGCTGTCGGACATCGTCAACAGCATCGGCCTGATCGCCAACCAGACCAACTTGCTGGCGCTCAACGCGAGTATCGAAGCGGCGCGGGCGGGCGAGGCGGGCAAGGGCTTCGCGGTCGTGGCGGCGGAGGTCAAGAAGCTGGCCGGCGATACGCGCAGCGCCACCGATCGGGCGCGCGCCATGGTAACCGGCGCGCAATGAAGCGCTAATCCCGCGTCAGAAGGTCAGCATGAGCTTGCCATAATAGAAGCCGCCGCTGATGCCGTAGGGGGAATAGGGGTTGTAGAGCGAAAAGCCCGACGTCCCCTGGTTCACCGCGCTGAGTTTCGTCGGATAGATGTTGAAGAGGTTGTTCGCGCCCGCTGCGATGCGGACGCCCTGCGCCAGGGCGTAGCTCAGTTCCAGGTCGAAGATGGTCTTGGGCGCGATCACTTCGTCGGGATAATAGGTGTCGCCATCGACAGTGACGGTGCGGGCGGCGACTTGCGTCACTTCGCCATAGCGCGTCGCGCGCAGGTTCAGCATCGCGTCGCCCCGGGTCCAGTTGAGGTTGGCGATGATCCTGTTGCGCGGCGTGCCCTTGGTGAAATCGCCCTGCCGCGCCCGGTCGATCAGGCTGACGCCGATGTCGGCGAGCAGGTCCGGCACGTCGAGCCGCGTGAAGATGGTCTTGTTGAGATTGCCTGACAGGGTGAGGAGCGCGCTGCCGCGCGCGCCCAGGTCCGCGCGCCAGCTGGCGACGATGTCGAGACCGCGAGTGCGCGTGCTGGCCGCGTTGGAGAAATAGAAGCCGCTCTGCACCGGGTCCAGTCCGGCGGCGAGCAATATGTCGCCCAGACCATTATAGCCGCTGGCGCGCGTCGCGTCGGGCAAAGCGGAGAGCGTGCCGCTCAGCAGGATGCGGTCGCGAATCCTGATCTGATAGGTGTCGATGGTGAGGCTGAGCCCGGACAGCGGCGTCAGCACCAGCCCGGCGGAAAGGTTGGTGGATTTTTCGGGCTTGAGCGGCTGCGCGCCCCAGGCGACGGCGACGGGATCATCGACCTGCAGCGCGCGCACCGGGGCGAGGCGGGTGGTGGTTTCGCCGGGGAACAGCACGCCGATGGTGCTGGATGAGGCATAATGGCGCTGCTGGAGCGTGGGCGCGCGAAAGCCGGTGCTGGCGGTGCCCCGCAGCGCGACGCCGCGCAGGGGTTCGATGCGGGCCGAGACTTTCCATGTGTCGGTGGTGCCGAAGTCGGAATAATCCTCATGCCGGCCGGCCAGCGCGACCTCGACGCCGTCGGCGATCTTCTGTTCCAGGTTGAGATAGGCGGACCAGGCATGGCGCCGGTAATGGCCGGCGGTTTCGGGGGCGAAGCCGGTCACGCCCTGCGCGCCGGGCGTGCGGGTTTCGCCGGCGAAGGGGGCGCCGGCGGGCGAGCGATAGCCGCCGTCGATATAGGAAGCGGGGTCGCCCGCCGCGATGCTGTAGCCATTTTCCCGATATTCGGCGCCCAGCGCGACGAGCAGCGGCGCTGCAAGGCCGATCGGCACATCGCGTTGCAGGTCGATATTGCTGGTCCATTCGGTCGCCGTCACCGTGCCGATATGGAAGCGGGTGGGGCTGTCCGGCCCGAGCGAGACGTTGAGCGACTCCTCGGTATAACGGGCCTGGTTGCGGGCGTAGCTGGTGCTGAGGTCGAAGCGGATACCGGCGGGGCCATCACCGCGCAGGCCGCCGGTAACCTGGCTGTCGCGATCCTGGATATGAAAATGCGGGATATAGCCTTCGGGATAGATGGCCGGGATGTTGAGGATAGTGTTGGGCGTGCGGTAGGTGAGGAACGCGTCGGCGTGGCGGCGCGACCAGGTGCCGCTGCTATAGGCCTCCACCGCCGCGCCGATGGGCATCATCGCATTATAGGACAGGTTGAGGCCATCGACCTGCGGCTGGCCGGGCTTGTTGCGCATGCGGTCAGCGGTCGCTTCGCGCGGGTCGCCGGCCGCATAGAGGCTGGAGGTGATCGGGCCGCCGCGGATGGTGCGGCCCTGAAGATAGGCGTCGGCCGCGACATGGAGGGTGCCGCGGCCGATCGCGAAGCCATTATCGACCTGATACCGGCCCTGTTCGCCGCCGCCGTCCCGCGCGCCGCCCCCCAGCGCCGATGCGCCGCCCTTCGTGTCGCTCTTGAGGATGATGTTGACGACGCCGGCGATCGCGTCCGACCCATATTGCGCCGATGCGCCGTCGCGCAGCACCTCCATCCGGTCGATCATGTTGGACGGGATCAGGTCCAGGTCGGGCGGGGACTGGCCATTCTGAGTCGTGCCGTTGATGAACAGGGTCGCGCTGTTGTGCCGGCGCTTGCCGTTGACCAGCACCAGCAGCTGGTCGCCGGCCAGGCCGCGCAGGGAGAGCGTCTTAATCGCGAAGCTGGCGCCCGCTCCGCTGTTCGACACGCTGATCGAGGGGATGAGGGTGCCGAGGAGGTCGCGCACCGACTGCTTGCCGCTGGCTTCCAGATCGCGCGCCTCCAGCACGTCGATCGGAGCCATGCTGTCGGCCACGGTGCGGCTGGCCTGGCGGGTGCCGGTGACGATGATCGGGGTGGGGTCCGCCACCGGATCTGGGGCGGGCGACACTGCGGCGGCGGGCGCGTCGGCCGGGGCGGCGCTGGCCTGAGCGAACTGGAAGGATAGCAGGCTTTGCCGCGCCGTCTGGCGCACCGGCGCGGCGAGCGCGATCACCCCCGCGCCGGTCGTCGTCATCTTGAGCTTCGTGCCGGCCAGCAGCCGTTGGAGCGCCTGGCCGGTGGTCATCCAGCCTTCGACCCGGCGGCTGCGGATGCCCGCCACCGCATCATAGGGAAAGAGGATGCGGATGCCGGTCTGCGTCGAGACGTGGCGCAGGGCGCTGCCGAGCGGCTGGACATGGATGTCGAAGCGGTGGCGCTGGCTGAGCGCCTTGTCCGGCGGGGCGGCCCGAACGGGCGGCGCGGTGCAGAAGGCCAAGCTGAGCCAGGCCAGGGCATGAACAAGGCGCATCGCCATTTCCCCCATGTTGCCGGCCTGCTGGCGCGGTCATCAGGAAGAAACGGTCGAGGCCGGGCGACCCGCCATGGCGGCGGGCGGCGCGGCTCAGGACAGGGGGCGGCGGGTCAGAGGCGGGGCAGGGTGACGCCCTGCTGCCCCATATATTTGCCCGCGCGGTCGGCATAGCTGACTTCGCACGGTTCGTTGCCCTGCAGGAAGAGGAACTGACAGGCGCCTTCATTGGCGTAGATTTTCGCGGGCAGCGGTGTGGTGTTGGAAAATTCCAGCGTTACATGCCCTTCCCAGCCCGGTTCCAGCGGAGTCACGTTCACGATGATGCCGCAACGCGCATAGGTGGATTTGCCAAGGCAGATCACCAGCACGTCGCGTGGCACGCGGAAATATTCGACTGTGCGGGCGAGCGCGAAACTGTTTGGCGGGATGATGCAGACGTCGGTCTTGCGATCGACGAAGCTGTTGGCGGCGAAATCCTTGGGGTCCACCACTGCGCTGTCGACATTGGTGAAGATCTTGAATTCGTCCGCCACGCGCGCGTCATAGCCATAGGAGGACAGGCCGTAGCTGATGCAGCCGTCGCGTTTCTGGCTTTCGACGAAGGGTTCGATCATGCCGGTCGAAAGCGCCTTTTCGCGGATCCACTTGTCGGAAAGAATGGCCATGTCTGTCAGCTCTTTTTCAGGGGGCGGATGCCCAGGTCCTTGGGGCCAAAGGCATGGGGCAGGAGATCGGCGAGGGTGAGGTCGAGCACCTGGCCGCCGCTGGGCGTCGCGCAATAAATGGCGAGCGGGCGCCCGGCCATCTGCTCGGCTTCGTTCATCACCTGCCGGCAGCGGCCGCAGGGGGTGACGAGCGCTTCGTCCTGGCTGTCCATCGCGCCGCCCACGACGGCGATGGCGGCGACGTCGGCGAAGCGGCCCTGCGCATTGACGGTGGCGAGCGCCACCGTTTCGGCGCAGAGCGACAGGCCATAGCTCGCATTTTCGAAATTGCAGCCGGTGACGATGCTGCCGTCGATCAGGCGCACCGCCGCGCCCACGGCGAAGCGGCTATAGGGTGCGTGGGCATGGGCCATCGCGGCGCGCGCGGCGGCGACCAGTTGCTGCACATCGTCATTTTCCGCCATCAGCGCGCCACCACATTCCATCGAACCGGACCATCGACGCCGTCGATATGCCGCATGTCGGTGGCTGTCCACATCACCCAGGGGCGGCTGGCATAATCGGGCGCCAGGAAATTGCCGTCGAGCCAAAGGGTGCGGTTGATCCCCGCCCCAATGTCATAGGCCTGGTCGAAATCCTCGGTCACGTTAAGCAGCGCGGGCTTGCCCGCCTGTCCTTCGACCAGGTTGATGAGGGTGTTGAGGTTGGAAAGCAACAGGTCGCGGCCGGGCCGCTTGGCGCAGCCGGGCGCGAAGGCGAGGCGGATCACCGGGGGCAGGGCGGCATTGTCACGCGGCACGGTGGTCATGAAGCCGGTCGCCTGGTCGATCGGGCTGCGGCAGGGGCTGAATTCGATGAGCGCGCCATAGCGCATTCCCGCCGCGCGCGCGCCGCGCCAGTTGGCGGCGAAGGCGGCGTCGCGCCGTCCATCGGCGCGGGCGGCGCGGATATAGGCGAAGTCGGCGCCCTGCGCCGCCAGCGTGCCCCAGTCGACCGTGCCTTGCGCTGCGCTGATCGTCACGCCCTGCACCGGATAATCCTCCCGCGAAGGGGCCCAGGCGCGCGCATAGAGCCACAGCGCCAATGCCAGCACCGCGATCACCGCCAGCCCCGCCCCGATACGGACCAGCATGCCCCCGAACGTCAATTCCCTGATCCCACTACCCCTTGATATGCAGCACGCAGATGAGCGTGAAGAGCCGCCGCGCGGTGTCGAAATCGACCTTGATCTTGCCTTCCAGCCGCTCGATCAGCGTTTCGGCCGCATCATTGTGGATCGCGCGCCGGGCCATGTCGACGGTTTCGATCTGCTGGGGCGAGGCGTTGCTGATCGCCTGATAATAGCTGTCGCAGATGGCGAAATAGTCGCGGATCGGCCGGCGGAAACGGCCGAGGCTGAGGATGATCGCTTCCAGCGGACTGTCGTCTTCCCGGTTGATCTCTATGACCAGCCGGCCTTCCTCGACCCGCAGCACCACCTTGTAGGGACCGGCATAGCCATCGGCATGGACGCGCTGGGGGGCGAAATGATTATCCTCCAGCAGGTCGAAGATCGCGATACGCCGTTCCTGCTCCACGTCGGCATTGCGCCACAGGATCGTGCGCTCGTCGAGCTGGATGTCTATGATGCGCGGATCGGCCATGATGAAGCGCATAGTCAGTGCGGCGGCGCGCGCCCAAATGCAAGCGGGACTTATCCACAGCTGTGTTCCGCATGACCTCTTGCGCGCGCCGTGCCGGGAGAGGAAAGAGGGCCGATGGTCGAACTGCTGAAAATCAATCCCGCCGAAACGGGCGGCGCCGAATTGCCGCGCAACGTCGAAGCCGAAGCCGCGCTGCTGGGCGCGATCATGATCGACAATCGCATCGCCGAGGACGTGCAGCTCAAGCTCAAGGCCGAGCATTTCTTCGAGCCGCTGCATGGGCGCATCTATGACGCGATCATGCGCTTGCTGGACAAGGACATGGTCGCCAACCCGGTGACGCTCAAGCCGATGCTGGAGCAGGATCCGGCGCTCAAGGAATTGGGCGGCGCGGCCTATCTGGCGCAGCTGACCGGCAATGGCGCGGCGCTGATCGGCGCGCGCGATTTCGCCAGCCAGATCTATGACCTGGCGCTGTTGCGGGAACTGGTGAGCGTCGGCCGGGAACTGGTTGAAAATGCGCTGGATACCAGCGAGGATGTCAACCCGCGCGAGCAGATCGAGGCGGCCGAAGTCGCGCTGTACAAGGTGTCGGAAGGTGAGGGCGAGACCGGGTCGGTCAAGAGCTTCCTCATGGCGTCGACCATGGCCGTGCAGGTGGCGGAGCGTGCGCTCAACAGCGGCGGCCATGTGTCGGGCATCACCACCGGCATCAACAGCCTGAACGCCAAGATCGGCGGCCTGCACAATTCCGACCTCATGATCCTGGCCGGGCGTCCGGGCATGGGCAAGACGTCGCTGGCGACCAACATCGCCTATAATGCGGCGTCGCGCTGGGTGCGGGACAATGCCGACGGCATTCCGCCGGAAAAGAATATGGGGGCCAAGACCGCCTTCTTCTCCCTGGAAATGTCGGCCGACCAGCTGGCGACCCGCGTGCTCGCCGAACAGTCGGGCATTTCGGGCGAAGCGCTGCGCATGGGCAAGATCAGCCGCGCGGACTTCCAGAACCTGTCGCGCGCTGCGCGCGAGCTGCAGGAGCTGCCGCTGTTCATCGACGACACGCCGGGCCTGACGATCGCGGCGCTGCGCACGCGCGCGCGGCGGTTGAAGCGGCGGCACGACATCGGCTTCATCGTCGTCGATTATCTCCAGCTGCTGCAGGGCACCGGGCGCGGCGACGGCAATCGCGTGAACGAGATTTCGGAGATTTCCCGTGGCTTGAAGACGCTGGCGAAGGAATTGCACGTGCCGGTGCTGGCGCTGTCGCAGCTCAGCCGCGCCGTCGAACAGCGCGAGGACAAGCGCCCGCAACTGTCCGACCTGCGCGAATCCGGCTCGATCGAGCAGGATGCCGACATGGTCTGGTTCGTGTTCCGCGAGGATTATTACGAAGCAGCCAAGGAGCCCAAGCCCGACGACGAGGCCGCCTATGCCGCGTGGAAGGAGAATATGGAGCGCATCTATGGCCTTGCCGAAGTGATCGTCGCCAAGCAGCGCCATGGTTCGACCGGACGCATCCGGATGAAGTTCGACGCCAAGATCACGCGCTTTTCCGACATTGCCGACGATGGCTATCAGGATATGAGCTACGAGTGACGCGCGCCACAATTGATTACATTTGCAAACTGGATGAGGCGCTGATCGGCTGCTAACGGGAATCACTCGCATTAACTGACGCGAATGGACCTGATGCTGCCTGGTGCTCATTTCGACCTGAACATGCTGGTGATCCTGGCCCAGCTGCTGCGCACCCGCAGCGTGACGCGCACCGCGCGGCATATGGGGGTCAGCCAGCCCGCGATCAGCCGATCGCTGGCGCAACTGCGCGATTTGCTGGGCGACCCGCTGCTGGTGCGCACCGGCACGGGCATGGCGCTGACGCGGCGGGGCGAGGAACTGGCCGAGCCGGTGGAGGCCTGGCTGGCGGCGACCACGACGCTGCTGGCGCCGCCGCATTTCGATCCGGCGGAGTTGCAGCGGCGCTTTCGCATTGCGTCCACCGACTTCGGGGTTGCCGCGGTCGTCGCGCCAGCATTGGGTGCAATCATGCGCGCCGCGCCCGGTGCGTCGATCGACATTGTGCCGCTGGGCAGCGACATGGCCCGCGCGCTGACCGCTGGCGAGGTCGACCTGGTCATCAGCGGGCTCGATCCCGATCCGGCGGTCACCTATGAACGCTTCCTGTTCCTGGAAGGCTTTCGTTGCGTGACCCTGCCCGATCATCCGTTGATGGCGGGCGGGAGCGCAGAGCCGCTGGACGTCGAGGCGTTCCTCGCCTGGCCGCATATCAGCTTCACCGTCAGCGATACCGGGTTCGACCGGATCGACCATCGGCTCGGGAGCCTGGCGGCGCGCCGGCATGTCATCGCGCGGCTGCCCTATTTCCAGGCCGCGCCGCTGCTGTTCCCGCATCCCGACGCGATCCTGACGCTGCCCGCGCGCCTGGCACACAGCCTGTGCCAATGTCATGGGCTGGCCAGTCGTCCCGCGCCCGAGCAGATCGGCCAGTTCGGCTATCGCCTGCTGTGGAACGAACGGTCGCGCCGCGATCCGGCGGTTGCCTGGCTGAGCGATGTGCTGGCGGCGCATTGCGGCACGACGCCGCATAAGGTCGACGCATGACCTTTATCCATTCTCGATATTTGGCCTGACCCGACGCTTCTGGCAACGGCGTTCCTGCAACTGATTATCGGTCGCAGAAACAGCCTAAGGGGGCGAGATGAGTTACAACAGGATGCTGCGCGCTTCAGCCGCGCTGGCGGCGCTGGCCGCCGCCCAGCAGACCGCATGGGCCGACGAGGCCACCGATCCCACCCAGATCGTGGTGACCGCCGCGGGTCGCGAGCAGGAGGTGCGTGATGCGCCCGCCTCCATCACCGTGATCAATCGCGAGACGCTGGATCGCATGCCCTATCGCGAAGTCACCGACGCGCTGCTGGAAGTGCCGGGCGTCACGGTGACGCCGGGCGAAGGCAATAGCCGCGACATCTCGATCCGCGGCATGTCGCCGCAATATACGCTGATCCTAGTCGATGGCAAAAGGCTGTCGTCGCGCGAATCCCGCACCAATGGCGGCAGCATCAGCGAAGGCGGCCTGCTGCCGCCGCTCGAAGCGATCGAGCGGATCGAGGTGGTGCGCGGGCCGATGTCGTCGCTATACGGATCGGACGCGATGGGCGGCGTCGTCAACATCATCACGCGCCGCATCGGCAGCGGCTGGCGCGGCAGCGCGCGGGTCAACGGCACGATGCAGCTGGGCAGCGACTATGGCAATATCGCCGACGGCAATTTCTACTTGTCGGGTCCCCTGACTAGTGGCGTTGGCCTGCAGCTGCAGGGATCGATCGCCCGGCGCGAAGGCGACAAGGTGATCGGCGGCACGCCCGAACGCCGCGACGAAAGCCTGGCGGGCAAGATCGGCTTCGAAGCCGGCGCCAATCACAGCTTCCTGGTCGAGGGCGGCTATTATCGGCAGAAGGTCATCACCGTATCGGGCGAAACCAACGAAACCAGCGCTACGGCGCCCGTCGGCACCGAATCCACGATGACCCAGAACCGCTATGTCGGATCGCTCAGCCATAGCGGCAAATGGGGCTTCGCCACGTCGGAATCCTATCTGCAATATGAGGATGCCGAACATGTGGAAGGCGAAAAGCGCATCCGCAACTGGGTGGGGCAGAGCATCTGGGTCGTGCCGCTGCCGTCCAACACGTTGAGCATCGGCGGCTTCTTCCGCAATGAGGACATGACCGACCTCACCAGCAACCGCCTGTCGGGATCGACCACCACCGGCGCCAGCCGCATGGCGTGGGCGCTGTTCGCCGAGAACGAGGTGCGGCTGCTCGACGGGTTGGCGATCACCGGCGGCATCCGCATGGACAAGGACGAGCAATATGGCGTCCACTGGACTCCGCGCATTTACGGCGTCTGGAACATCTCGTCGCAGCTGACCCTGAAGGGCGGCTATTCGCAAGGGTTCCGCGCGCCCAACCTGCGCCAGACGCTGGCGGATTGGGGCCAGACCAGCCGCGGCGGAACCATCTACGGCAACCCAGATCTGGAGGCCGAAACGTCGCGCACGATCGAGGCGGCGCTGCTCTTCTCGCGCGGCGGCTTCAATGCCAGCCTGACCGCCTATGACACCCGGTTCAACGACAAGATCACGCGCGTGACGTGCGAGGAGGCGGGGGCATGGTGCGTGGACGAACCGCTCAGCTCCATCGGCCGGCCGCCCACCACCTATGTCAATGTCGACAAGGCGAAGGTGCGGGGCATCGAAGCGTCAGTCGACATTCCGCTGACCCGGGCGCTGAAGCTGAACGCCACCGGCACGCTGACCGATTCCGAACAGCTGACCGGGGCCAATGCGGGCGCGGCGCTCAACGACACGCCCAAGCGGCAGGCGAGCGCGTCGCTCAACTGGAAACCCGATGCGCGCTTGTCCGCCTATGTCCGGGCGGTCTATCGCGGAGAGGAAGCCGTGACCGAAGCGCAGATCAGCGGCGAATCCACCGTGGCGCCCGACTATACGGTCGTCGACATCGGCGCGTCCTACAAGATCAGCCCGGCCTTCACCTTCCATGCCGGGGTCCAGAACCTGCTCGACAAGCGGCTGAATTACGACACGGCCGCCTATATGATCGACCCCGCCCGACTGTGGATGGGCGTGGGCGTGCGTTTCTGATCCGGAAATGGGGGAGGGCGGCTGCGTCCTCCCCCCTTTGTAGCGTCAGGCGCGCTTTGCCGCCCTGGCGCGCGCGGCGACGCGCTGTTCCAGCATCGACAGCGGCATCGCGCCTTCCTCGATCACCGCATGAAACTGCTTGATGTCGAAGGCGTCGCCCAGTTCCGCCTGGGCGGCGGCGCGGGCCTTGGTCCAGACGCCATGGCCGACCTTGTAACTGGTCGCCTGGCCCGGCTGGGTGCAGTAGCGTTCGACCTCCCGCTGGCAGCGCGGCTGGGCGAAGCCGGTCTTTTCCACCATATAGGCGGTCGCCTTCTCGCGGCTCCAGCGCTTGGCGTGAATGCCGGTGTCGACCACCAGCCGCGCCGCGCGGAACAGGAAGGACTGGAGATAGCCCGCGCGGTCGAGCGGCGTCGCATAGCCGCCCAGCTCGTCCGCCAGCTGCTCGGCATACAGCGCCCAGCCTTCGGTATAGGCGCTCATGAAGGCGATCTTGCGCAGCATCGGAATGTCTCCCGCGGTCTGCGCGGTCGAAATCTGCAGATGATGACCCGGCACGCCTTCATGATAGGTGAGCGCGCCCAGCCCATATTTCGGCCAGTCGCCCACGTCTTTGAGGTTGATGAAATAGATGGCCGGGCGCGACCCGTCGAGCGCGGCGCGGTTATAATAGCCGTTCGATGCGCCATCCTGGATCTCGACCGGCACGGCGCGGATTTCCAGCCGCGTGTCGGGAATGGTGGCAAAGGCCTGGGGCAGCTTCGCCTTCATCGCGTCGACGTCGCGATTGAGCTGGGCGAGCAGGGCGGCGCGCCCCTCCGCGCTGTCTGGGTAGAGCTGGGACGGCTCGACATTGAGCTTGGCCAGCCGCTCGCCCACGGTGCCGCTGGTATAGCCCGCGCCCTTGAGGACGGTGTCGAGCTGCGCGCTGATGTCGGCGACCTGCTCCAGCCCCATGGCGTGGATCTGGTCGGCGGACAGGTCGGTGGTGGTGGCCTGCTTGAGCGCGGCGGCGTAGATCTCATCGCCGCGCGGGGTGCGCCACACGCCGTCGCCGGCCGCCGTGCGTGCGCGCAGCGACTCGATTGCGGCGATCTGTTCGTCCAGCGCGGGATAGATCGCCTTTTCGACGACCGCGCTCGCCTGCGCCTGCCAGTCGCCCGTGATGCCCTTGGCTGCGGCGCGCTTCACCAGCGACTGCACCATCGAACTGTCGGCGGCCGGCTGCCCGCGCAGCTTCTTGAGCTGGCCCAGCGTCAGGTCGAGCGACCAGGCCGGCGCCAGATAGCCACGCGCCGCTTCGTCCCGCTGCAGCGCCGTGTCGGTGCGCAGATTGCCGGCGAAGGCGTCGAGCCGCGCGACATAGGCTTCGCAATCGGCGCTGTCGTTGATCGTGTGCGCGGTGTTGAGGAAGTCGGGCGTGCGGAAATAGCTGCCGCCCTGCTGGAAGATGCGATAGGGCCGCTGCACGCTGTTGAGGCCGAAGGTGCCCGGCGCGACCGTCTGCTGCCCCAGCGAATAGAGGATGACGTCGAGGTTGAGGCGCTGCGCGTCGGACAGGCTGGCGCCCTTGAACGCCTCCAGCTCCTTGATCGCGGCCCGGGTCGCGGCCAATTCCTTCATCATGCCCGACTTGCTGTTGTCGTCCAGCTGGCTCTTGGCGCCGGCGCGCGCGCCCTTGTCGAGCCCAAGGCTGGTGACGAACATCGGCGACAGGTCGAGCACGCGCTCGAAGATGGCGGCGAAGGCGGCGGACAGGCGCGCATCGTCGCTGCCGCCCTGCGCGCCCGCCATTTGCGCGAAGGCGCGCGGCGCGGCGGCGGCGAGCGCGGAGGCTCCGGCGGTGGAAAGAAATAGGCGGCGGTCCATGGTGCGGCGACTCCCTTCTGTCGTGAAGGCTGGGTTATCGCCATGACACGGACCGCCGTCCAGCCCGTTGTAATTCAATCGGATCAGGCGGCGCCCTGCAGCTTGTCCTGCGTCTTCGTCGCAAAGTCGCTCGCGTCGTGGCGTTCGTGCAGCTGTTCCTCCAGCGGGCCGTTCGCCTTGTTGACCATGCGGCCGCGCTTGACGGCGGGGCGCGCGTCGATCTGCTTCGCCCAGCGCATCAGGTTCTTGTAGCTGGCGGCATCCAGGAATTCGGCGGCGTCATAGGCGCGGCCCAGCACCAGGCCGCCATACCAGGGCCAGATCGCCATGTCGGCGATCGAATAGTCTGCGCCCGCCATATAGTCATTGTCCGCCAGATGCCGGTCGAGCACGTCCAGCTGCCGCTTCACCTCCATGGCATAGCGGTTGATGGGATATTCGTATTTTTCCGGCGCATAGGCGTAGAAATGGCCGAAGCCGCCGCCCAGCAGGGGGCCGGCGCCCATTTGCCAGAAGAGCCAGCTGAGCGCCGCGGTGCGCGCCGCCGGATCGGTCGGCAGGAACATGCCAAATTTTTCGGCGAGATAGAGCAGGATCGCGCCGGATTCGAACACGCGCTGCGGCGGCGAGACGCCATGGTCCACAAGCGCCGGGATCTTGCTGTTGGGGTTGACCGCCACGAAGCCGCTGGAAAACTGGTCGCCCTCGCCGATGCGGATGAGCCATGCGTCATAATCGGCGGCGCTGACGCCGGCCTCCAGCAATTCCTCCAGCATGATCGTCACCTTCTGCCCGTTGGGGGTGGCGAGCGAATAAAGCTGCAGCTGGTGGTCGCCGACCGGCAGGTCCTTGTCATGGGTCGGGCCCGCGATCGGCCGGTTGATATTGGCGAACTGGCCGCCGCTGGCCTTGTCCCAGGTCCAGACCTTGGGCGGGGTATAGGGGGAATCGCTCATGGGGAGTTCCTTCTGACGCCGGAATGACCCGAGGCAGGTAGGAAGCAGCGAGGGGCGGGGCAAGGCGTCGGGCGGTTGCGAAGGCCGCTTCGCCGCAGGAGGCTCGACCAAATGCGGCGCGGGAGCGAAAAACCTGTCCGAAGCCTCTTGACGCTCTCGCCCCGCAAGCCATATTCGCGCCGCTAGCACTCTCCATCCATGAGTGCTAACACAGGAAAGTTCATCGGGAGACGGACAGGCGCGACGGGCCTGCGAGGACAAGCCTCAGCCCCAGCGCCGACCCAATCCCATCGCCAAGGGAAAGGCACTTAACATGGCATTTCGTCCGTTGCACGACCGTGTTCTCGTCCGCCGCGTGGAAGCGGAAGAGAAGACTGCTGGTGGCATCATCATCCCCGACACCGCCAAGGAAAAGCCGCAGGAAGGCGAAATCGTGTCCGTCGGCACCGGCTCCAAGACCGAAGACGGCAAGGTGACCCCGCTGGACGTCAAGGCCGGCGACCGCATCCTGTTCGGCAAGTGGTCAGGCACCGAAGTCAAGGTCGATGGCGAAGACCTGCTCATCATGAAGGAAAGCGACATCCTGGGCGTCATCGCCTGATCGCATCCCGTTTTCCTTATTCCCACTCATTTCGAAAGGTAGAAGATCATGGCAGCGAAGGACGTAAAGTTTTCGCGTGACGCGCGTGAGCGCATCCTGCGTGGCGTCGACATCCTGGCCGACGCGGTCAAGGTGACCCTGGGCCCCAAGGGCCGCAACGTCGTCATCGACAAGAGCTTCGGCGCGCCCCGCATCACCAAGGACGGCGTCAGCGTCGCCAAGGAAATCGAACTGAAGGACAAGTTCGAGAATATGGGCGCCCAGATGGTCCGCGAAGTCGCTTCGAAGACCAACGACATCGCCGGTGACGGCACCACCACCGCCACCGTCCTGGCCCAGGCGATCGTGCGCGAAGGCATGAAGTCGGTTGCTGCCGGCATGAACCCGATGGATCTGAAGCGCGGTATTGACCTCGCCGTCGGCAAGGTGGTCGAGGACATCAAGGCGCGCTCGAAGCCGGTTGCCGGCTCGAACGAAGTCGCCCAGGTCGGCATCATTTCGGCCAATGGCGACGTCGAAGTCGGCCAGAAGATCGCCGAAGCGATGGAAAAGGTCGGCAAGGAAGGCGTCATCACCGTCGAGGAAGCCAAGGGCCTCGAATTCGAGCTGGACGTCGTGGAAGGCATGCAGTTCGACCGCGGCTACCTGTCGCCCTACTTCATCACCAACCCGGAAAAGATGCAGGTCGAACTCGCTGATCCCTACATCCTGATCCACGAGAAGAAGCTCAGCAACCTGCAGTCGATCCTGCCGATCCTGGAAGCGGTCGTGCAGTCGGGCCGTCCGCTGCTGATCATCGCGGAAGACATCGAAGGCGAAGCGCTGGCGACCCTGGTCGTCAACAAGCTGCGCGGTGGCCTGAAGGTCGCGGCCGTCAAGGCGCCGGGCTTCGGCGATCGCCGCAAGGCTATGCTCGAAGACATCGCCGTCCTGACCAAGGGCGAAGTCGTCTCCGAGGACCTGGGCATCAAGCTCGAGAACGTCACCCTGGGCATGCTGGGCACCGCCAAGCGCGTCACCATCGACAAGGACAACACCACCATCGTCGATGGCGCCGGTGATGCCGAAGCGATCAAGGGCCGCACCGAGCAGATCCGCGCGCAGATCGACGTCACGACGTCGGACTATGACCGCGAAAAGCTGCAGGAACGCCTTGCCAAGCTGGCCGGCGGCGTCGCCGTCATCAAGGTCGGCGGTGCGACCGAAGTCGAAGTCAAGGAGCGCAAGGACCGCGTCGACGACGCGCTGCACGCCACGCGCGCGGCCGTGGAAGAAGGCATCGTCCCCGGCGGCGGCACGGCGCTGCTCTACGCGAACAAGGCGATCGAGGGCCTGACCGGCGCCAATGACGACCAGACCCGCGGCATCGACATCGTTCGCAAGTCGCTGACCGCTCTGGTCCGCCAGATCGCGGCCAATGCCGGCCATGACGGCGCGGTCGTGTCGGGCAAGCTGCTCGACCAGACCGACACCTCGTTCGGCTTCAACGCGTCGACCGACACCTATGAAAACCTGGTCGCCGCCGGCGTCATCGACCCGACCAAGGTCGTGCGCACCGCGCTGCAGAACGCCGCCTCGGTCGCTGGTCTGCTGATCACCACCGAAGCCACCATCGCCGAGCTGCCCGAAGACAAGTCGGCTGCTCCCGCGATGCCGGGCGGCATGGGCGGCATGGGCGGCATGGACTTCTAAGTCCGCCGTTCCACGGAACAGGAAGAGGCCGGCGGAGCGATCCGCCGGCCTTTTTCATGCGCGGCGGACCGGACCTGACGGAGCTGAACAGCGCTGCCGCCGGGGCGCGTGCGGGGAAAAAGGGTCAGGGCCGGCGAAGAGCAAGGAGGCCGTTCATGACCCGACGTCCGAGACTGTCGCGTCGCCCGGGTGCGTCCGGGCGGTGAAGCCGCCGGGGGCGAAGCCGAAATAGGCGTCTCGGGCGCGGGCGGCGGCGTCCTCATAGGGGCGGCGCTCCTCCTCGTCGCGCTGGGCGAGGGCGGCGTCCTCCTCCGGCGTCAGGTCGCGCTCATAGTCGTCGATGTCGTAAATATCCTCGGTCTGCTCGCCATCGAAACCGGGCGGCGGCGGGAAATCGGTGCGCCACAGGCCGAGATCATCGTCATAGAAGACGCCGCGCAGCTGCGCCGCCGCTTCCTCCGGCGGCAAGGTGGCGCGCAGCGGCTCGAAGGATTGCGGCGGAAGTTCACACCGTTCATCAGCGACGGAAAGACAGGGTTTTTGCGCCTGCGCACCGGCATGGGCGGCGGTGGAGAGGAGATTGCGGCGCACGGCGATGAACATCGCGGCCGATGCCGCCGGGGCGAGCAGCGCGGCGGCCTGACCCGCATCGGGCTCGGGATCGTCCGGGCGTTCGCCCAGCAGCGTCTGCGCGTCGGCGCTGTCGCGCGCGGAGGGTTCATGGCCGGTGCGGGGCAGGCCATCCCGCTCCGCTTCATCCTGCATGACGGCGTGCGGACAGATCATGTCGCAATAGGCAGTGAAATCCTGCGCGACGATGCGGGCGAGCGCGGCGTCGGAGCCTTCGGCCGGCGCGTCGGCCATGCGATCGAGCCGGGCCAGCATCGACATGGCGAGCCGATTGTCGTGGCGGTGACGGCGAACCTCATAATTGTCGGGATCGCGGCGGATGACCTCCTCCTGCCCCGTGATCGCACGAGCGAGCAGATCGGTCGCGAGCCGGTCGCGCGCGATCAGGATCGCCGCGTCCCATCCCAGGCGAAAGGCCGCGCCATCATGGCGGATGCGCAGATTATAGGCGCTGCGCGTGGTGATGCGCACACTTTCGCAGGCGAGCATGATGACGCCGGTGGCGGCGAGCGTTTCCAGGAAGCGCCGCTGCCGCGCGGGCGTCCAGCCATCGGCGCGGGTCGCGTCGGCGGGGGCGGGAAGATCGCCGGGAAGGGCGGGGGTGACGGGCGGGAATTGCACGGTCATGGCAAGGCTCCTGCAGAAAAGGACGGCTTGACCATGATGCTAGGCAGATTTGCGGCGTGTAGGACAGCGAAATAGGATTTCCCGGCCTATCCGGATGTTCGGGCCGACCGGATGTCAGGGCGCGGCGGGCGCGTCCGGCGCATGATCGGCGGCGGCTTCGGCCAGTTCGGCTTCGCGCCGGGCGCGGTTGCGATCGCCCAGATCCTGGCGCTGGGCCATGGCGAGGAAGGCGGCTTCGGACCGCAGGCAGCGGTCGCGCACATTGTCGAGCGTCGCGGCGTCGGCTTCGGCATGAGCCTTAGCGGCGAGCGCGCGATAGTCGGGATTGGCCATGGATAGTCTCCTTCGCAGTCCCGGGGTTGACCCGCGCCGCCCGCCGCGCCGGGACGGCGCAAGCGAGCGGGGGCCGGCAGCGCGCGGGGCAGCGCCCGATGGCGCGCCCCGCATGCGGCCTTATTCGGCGTGGGCGATGTTCACCGCGGCCATCTTGCCGCGGCGGTCCTGCTCCAGATCATAGGAGACGCGGTCCTTTTCGCGCAGCGTGGCGAGGCCCGCGCGCTCCACGGCGGTGATGTGGACGAACGCGTCCGGGCTGCCGTCATCGGGGGCGATGAAGCCATAGCCCTTGTCGGCGTTGAAGAATTTGACGGTTCCGACGATGCTCATGGGTATTTCCTTCTTGTTTGCGACGCGCCCCGTGTGGGCGGCCGAGGGCCAGAGAGGCAGGGAAAGAAGGAAGTTGGTGCCGCAAAGCGCCGAAGACCGTCGATTTGCGACTGTAGCAAGGCGGATATAGGGGAAGGGGGGCGGAATTGCAAATTTGGGGAGCGTTAGGGATATTGCTGGCGGGTGTGTTTGACGGCGAGGATTTCGATGGCGTCGAGCGCGACGCGATAGATGATGAGGTAATTGGGCGTTACCAAGGCTTCGCGCGTGCTGGGGACGCGGCCGGTGCGGTGCATGTAGGGGTGGTACGGCAACTGTGCGGCGCTGTGCCGGATCGCCTGACCGATGCGTTCGGCGGCGGAGGGGCTTTGGACTTCGATGAAGTCGATGATGGATTCGAGATCGTCCAGCGCTTCGTCAAGCCAGACTAGCGGCAGCATCAGGCGTTCTTGCGCCGATCAATGATTGCCTGCATCCGTGCCATTACCTCGTCATGCGGAATGCGAGGGCTGTCTGAAGCCATGCGCGCCTCGACCGTGGCGCGGAGCCATGCGTCAAAGGCTTCCGCTTCCTCGGTCGTCGCGAACTCGGACTCGATGGGGGTGAGCTTGGTCATTCGAAGAGTTTATCTGATATGTATATCAAAGCAAACATGTGTGACGGCGCAGCTCTGTTAGAGCTGCGCCGTCAAGGTCACGACGATTTGACGTACATCTTTAGCAAAAGGGCACTCATGCTGTTAATGGTTTGGGCCAAGTCCTCATTTTGCATCCGAAGTTTAGCGATTTCTTCGATAATATGGGCATCAAATTGAGGATTATGAGTTTGCATCGCATTCGCAAAAGAGGGCATTGCGTCGTCAGACGCCGCCGTCTCAAGGGCTTTGCTCACCCATGCGTTGATTTTCATCCCGCTTCGCTTTGCCGCTTCTCGCGAGATATTTACAGTTTCACTGGGTAAGCCCTTGATCGTCCAATCTTTGGAGGCTGCGCCTTCATGCGATATTTTAGCGGCAGATGTCCGTTTAGAGCGTGAACGCTTTGCGCGAGTCACATCCAGTGACTGCAGGTCAGACATTGCATTTCTCCCGGTTTTTTAAAGGGTACAAGATAGGGTGACTCCGGCAACCTATCTGGGATGATAAATGTTCCATACTCCGGCACTCTGCACGTGTACAAGCGCATAAATTGGTTTCCGTATAATTAATGTACCCGGATATAGGCCTTGTAGGGCAAATTTGTGCCCTTGAACGGGTGCCTTTCGTTTCCTATCTCCTGCCGATTGCGTAAAGGGGCGATCATGACCGCTGAACAGGACCACGGCTTTTGGATGGCTGAAGTTGACCGAGCGGTCAAAGAGGTGCGGCTATGTCTAAGCGTTTTAGCCCAGCAAGGAAGGCTAACTCACCCTCTTATGAGTGTCAGCACGCTCATGGATCGTATAGAATTCTGTGTAAGCATAGAAGACGGAGATTCTGCTTTCGTCTTGGACGAAAAGGAGAATAGGGTCTCATTCAGGTGTTCAGTTCTGAAGAAAATTCATGATGAAATAATTTTGCTCTCTTATGAAATTGGACTGGAAGAGCAAGAGCCAATAAGAACAAGTCAGATTTCAATTAATCTCTTTGTTGTTCATGAACTTCTTCATATTAGACAAAATTTCCCTCATTTCGCGACCGTGCAAAGCATCAAGGCAGGATTGGAGGGCATCGGCTTACCATTGCTTGATGTAGCCGCCGACACGGTAGCCGCTTGGGTGTGTGCCCATGTGGAGGCTCAGCGCAATGATGAAAACTTCACGGAAGATGAGGTCTTGCGTAACTTCGCTAACCTGTTGATATTAGCGTATGTAGTTGGGGCTTTCGTGTATGATGGGCGTTCAGCAGCCGGGAAACGGCAACGCCTTCTTGGCCTTCTTATTTCCGCGATGTTGGTGCAGGCGAAAAATGAAGGTGCCCTAAATGTCGATAAAATCTACGAAGGTTGGACCCCGATCTCCCCCATCATGGTCTTGAATATGGAAAAGGCAGCCAAATTTAACGCCATCGTGATCGATAAAATCCCAGGCATGCTCTTTTCAGACACGAAGATTGCCTCTCCCGAAATCGCCAACAAATTCTGGAACTCTGTGGGCGAGCGCCCTATTTTCGAAGCACTCGCCTTAGCTGCTGTTTTGCTGAAACAGGTTGGGGCAATCTACTAGGTCACTCCGCCGCCACAGCCTCCAGCCCCAATAGCGGCGCGAGATACCGCCCGGTGAAGCTGCGTGGCTCCTTCACCACCTTCTCCGGCGTGCCTTCCGCGACCACCTCGCCGCCCTTGACGCCGCCTTCCGGTCCCATGTCGATGATCCAGTCCGCCGTCTTGATGACGTCGCGCTTCGCATATGCTCGATCGGACAGTCCCCCGGACTGTCCGCCCTGCGGGCACGACTTCGTGGTCATTCGGCAGCCACCGCGCCGGGCGCGCTCAAAAGCGGCTTGAGGTAGTGTCCAGTAAATGACCTTGGCTCTTTCACGACCTGTTCAGGTGTGCCGATAGCGACGACTTCGCCGCCCTTGACCCCACCTTCCGGTCCCATATCGATGATCCAATCCGCCGTCTTAATGACGTCGAGATTATGTTCAATGACCACCACGCTGTTGCCCTGGTCGACCAGCGCGTGGAGGACTTCGAGGAGTTTGCGGACGTCCTCGAAATGGAGGCCGGTGGTGGGCTCGTCCAATATGTAGAGGGTGTTGCCGGTGGCGCGGCGGGAGAGTTCCTTGGCGAGCTTGACGCGCTGGGCCTCGCCGCCCGAGAGGGTCGTCGCCTGCTGGCCGACCTTGATATAGCCAAGGCCGACTTCGGCGAGCATCGCCATCTTGTCGCGGATGGGGGGGACGGCCTTGAAGAATTCCACCGCATCCTCGACCGTCATGTCGAGCACGTCGGCGATAGACTTGCCCTTGAACTTCACCTCCAGCGTCTCGCGATTGTAGCGCGCGCCGTGGCAGACGTCGCAGGTGACATAGACGTCGGGGAGGAAGTGCATCTCGATCTTGAGCACGCCGTCGCCCTGGCAGGCTTCGCAGCGGCCGCCCTTGACGTTGAAGCTGAAGCGGCCGGGCTTGTAGCCGCGCGCCTGGGCTTCGGGGAGGCCCGCGAACCAGTCGCGGATGTTGGTGAAGGCGCCGGTATAGGTGGCGGGGTTGGAGCGCGGGGTGCGGCCGATGGGCGATTGGTCGATGTCGATCACCTTGTCGCAATGGTCGAGGCCCGTCACCTTGTCATGCGGGCCGGCGACGATGCGCGCGCCGTTGAGGGTGCGCGCCGAGGCGGCGTAGAGGGTGTCGATCGTGAAGCTGGACTTGCCCGATCCCGAGACGCCGGTGATGCAGGTGAAGGTGCCCAAGGGGATCGACGCGGTGACGCCGCGCAGATTGTTGGCGCGGGCATTGTGGACAGTGAGCTTCTTGCCCGATCCCTTGCGTCGTTTCGCGGGCACGTCGATGCGGCGGGTGCCGTTCAGATAATCGGCGGTGAGGCTGGCCTTGTTTTTCAGGATCTGCTTGAGCGTGCCCTGCGCGACGATGGTGCCGCCATGGACGCCCGCGCCCGGCCCCATGTCGACGATATAGTCGGCGGCGCGGATCGCATCCTCGTCATGCTCGACGACGATGACGCTGTTGCCCAGGTCGCGCAGGCGCTTGAGGGTCACGAGCAGCCGGTCATTGTCGCGCTGGTGCAGGCCGATCGAGGGTTCGTCGAGCACGTAGAGGACGCCCGACAGGCCGCTGCCGATCTGGCTGGCGAGGCGGATGCGCTGGCTCTCGCCGCCCGACAGGGTGCCCGACGTGCGGTCGAGGTTGAGATAGTCGAGGCCGACATTGTTGAGGAAGCCCAGGCGCTCGACGATTTCCTTGAGGATGGCGCGGGCGATCTGGTTCTGCTGATCGTTGAGCTGGGCGGGGAGGGTGGAGAAGAAGCCGAGCGCGTCCACCACGGAGCGGCGGGTGGAGACGGAAATGTCCTCGCCGGCGATCTTGACGGCCAGCGCCTCGGGCTTGAGGCGGGCGCCGTGGCATGTCTCGCAGGGCATGGCGGTCTGATATTTGGACAGCTCCTCGCGCATCCAGGCGCTGTCGGTCTGGAGCAGGCGGCGGTTGAGGTTGCCGATCACGCCCTCGAAGGGCTTGCGGACCTCATAGGCCTTCTTGCCGTCCTGGAAGCGCAGGGTGACGGGCTTGCCGCCGGTGCCGTGGAGGATGACGAGCTTCACTTCGCCGGGCAGGTCGGCCCAGGGCGTGTCGAGCGAGAAGCCGAATTCCTTGGCGAGGGAGCCGAGGACCTGCATATAATAAGGCGAGGGCGGGTTGGACTTGGCCCAGGGGACGACGGCGCCCTTCTTCAGGGACAGGGCTTCGTTGGGGACGACCAGTTCGGGGTCGAACTCCTGCCGTTCGCCCAGGCCGTCGCAGGCCGGGCAGGCGCCCATCGGCGCGTTGAAGGAGAAGAGGCGGGGCTCGATCTCCGGAATGGTGAAGCCGCTGACCGGGCAGGCGAATTTCTCGGAAAAGACGATGCGGTTGGCGGGGATGCCGGCATTCTTCATCTTGCCCGCGGATTGCGCTTCGTCTTCCCGGCCGGGAAGGACGCCATCGGCCAGGTCGACATAGGCGAGGCCGTCGGCGAGTTTCAGCGCCTGTTCGAAACTGTCGGCAAGGCGTGTGGCCATGTCGGCATTCACCGCCAGGCGATCGACCACGACTTCGATGTCATGCTTGTATTTCTTGTCGAGCGCAGGCGCATCCTCGATCAGATACAATTCGCCGTCGATGCGCACGCGGGTGTAGCCCGCCTTCTGCCATTCGGCGAGTTCCCTGCGATATTCCCCCTTGCGGCCGCGCACCACGGGGGCGAGCAGGTAGAAGCGCGTCCCTTCCGGCAGGGTGAGGACGCGGTCGACCATCTGGCTGACGGTCTGCGCGCTGATCGGCTCGCCGGTGACGGGCGAATAGGGAATGCCCACGCGCGCCCAGAGCAGGCGCATATAATCGTAGATTTCGGTGACGGTCGCCACGGTCGAGCGCGGATTGCGGCTGGTCGTCTTCTGCTCGATGGAGATGGCGGGGGAGAGGCCCTCGATATGCTCGACGTCGGGCTTCTGCATCATCTCCAGGAACTGGCGCGCATAGGCAGACAGCGATTCTACATAGCGCCGCTGCCCCTCGGCATAGATGGTGTCGAAGGCGAGCGACGATTTCCCCGATCCCGACAGGCCGGTGATGACGATGAGGGAGTCGCGCGGCAGGTCGACGTCCACGCCCTTGAGATTATGCTCGCGCGCGCCGCGGACGGAAATGTGGGTAAGGCTCATGGGGGATATTGTTCCAGATTTGTTCTGTTCGGGCAAGCGCCGGGAGCGCGTTTGCCCGACAAGATAGGAAGCGGGCCGCGTCAGGGGAAGAAGCGGCGGGCAAGCGGTTCTTTTTGCTTGTGATCGCGGCAGTGGCCCCTCTAGTCTGTTCACCGACGGGGGACTGAGATGCGGCTGAGTTGGCAGGAAATTCGCACACGGGCGCGCCGATTTTCGGAACGGTGGGCCGACGCCCATTATGAAAAGGGCGAGACGCAGAGTTTCTACAATGAATTTTTCGAGATTTTCGGCGTCGATCGCAAGAAGGTGGCGATCTTCGAGCGGAAGATCGACCTGATCGAACGCAATCGGCGCGGGTTCATCGACCTGTTCTGGCCGAGCGTGCTGCTGGTCGAGCAGAAGAGTGCGGGCAAGGACCTGTTCAAGGCGCAGGGGCAGGCGCTGGACTATGTGCTGGGCCTCAACGATCGCGACCTGCCGAAATATGTGCTGACCTGCGATTTTCAGCGGTTCCGCCTGCTGGAGCTGGAGACGCGGCGCGAGATCGCCTTCACCCTGCCGCACCTGCACAAGCATGTCGAAGCTTTCGCCTTCATGCTGGGCGTGCAGCGGCGCCATTATGGCACGCAGGCGGCGGTCAACATCAAGGCGGCCGAACTGCTGGGCACGATCCACGATGCGCTGGAGGAAAAAATTACCGGGGCACCGACCTGGAGCGGCTGATGGTGCGGCTGCTGTTCTGCCTGTTCGCCGACGACACCGGCATTTTCGAGACGAAAGACGATTTCCTCTATTTGATCGAGGAACGTACGGACGCGGACGGGAGCAATGTCGGCCGGGTGCTGAATGAACTGTTCGAGGTGCTGGACACGCCGGAGGACCGGCGCGTCGTCGGTCTGGATCCGGAATTCGGCAAATTTCCGTATGTGAATGGCAAGCTGTTCACCGGCCACCTGCGCACGCCCGTGTTCGACGCGCAGATGCGCGACGACCTGATTGCAGCGGCGAAGTTCGATTGGGGCAAGGTCAGCCCCGCCATTTTCGGGTCGCTGTTCCAGTCGGTGATGGACAAGGCCGAGCGGCGCAAAAAGGGCGCGCATTACACGACCGAGCCGAACATCCGAAAGGTGATCGGGCCGCTGTTCCTGGACGATCTGCGCGCCGAGCTGGACCGGCTGAAGGCCCGGCGCGACGGGGGCAGGCGCGCGGCGCTGCTGGCGTTTCAGGAAAGGCTGGGCGCGCTGGAATTCTTCGATCCGGCGTGCGGATGCGGCAATTTCCTGGTCGTCACCTACCGCGAATTGCGGGCGATGGAGCAGGAACTGCTGGAGCAGGTCTATGACGTCAACAGCCCGCTGCTGCTGGAAGTCGAGGCGCTGAGCGTCGTGCGATTGGCGCAGTTCCACGGCATCGAACTGGACGAATTCGCCGCCCATATTGCCGAGGTGGCGATGTGGATGACCGAGCATCTGGCGAACATCGAACTGGGCCGCGTCTATGGCAAGGTGTTCGCGGACATCCCGCTGACCGACAGCGCGCATGTCGTCCATGGCGACGCGCTGAAGATCGAATGGGAGGATGTGCTGCCGCATGACCGCTGCTTTGCGGTGATGGGGAACCCGCCGTTCGTGGGTCAAAGCTACCAGTCGCCGCAACAGCGCGAGCAAATGGGGCGGGTGATCGGCGCGAAAAACGGTCGTGCCGGATCAATTGACTACGTGTCGGCCTGGTTCATCAAGGCGGGCGCCTATGTCGCGGGCGGGCCGACGCGCATCGCTTTCGTCGCGACCAATTCGATCACGCAGGGGGAACAGGTGGCGCAGCTATGGCCGATCTTGTTCGAGCGATACGGGCTGGAGATCAGCTTTGCCCACCGCACCTTCGCGTGGGGATCGGACGCGCGGGGCAAGGCGCATGTCCACGTCGTGATCGTTGGGTTGATCCATCGCGACTATGAGCCGCAGGAAAAGCGGCTTTTCAGTTACGACAATATAAACGGCGAGCCGGATGAGACGCGGCATGAAGCTCTGACCGCGTATCTGTTTGATGCTTCGGGCGTAAGCCAACGTCACCTGATGGTAAGGGGATCGACGAAGCCACTTAGCGGTGCGCGACCGATGAGGATGGGCACCAAACCGGTAGAGGGGGGGAATTACATCTTTGATGCGGCGGAACGGGAGCAATTTCTTCAGTCGGAACCTAGGGCAGGCGCATATCTAGTTCCTTACGTCGGTTCTCAGGAGTTCATTCAGAGCAGTCAGCGGTGGATACTGTCTCTTTCCTCCCTATCGCCGTCAGAGCTGCGTGACATGCCAGAGGTGTTCGCGAGGGTCAGGGCGACACGAGAGTTTCGCCAAAAGAGCCAAAAGACCAAGACCCGACAATTGGCAGACTTCCCGACGCAGTTTGAAGTGACGACCATTCCGGACGAGCCATATCTGGTTTTTCCTGAAGTAAGTTCCGAGCGTAGGAAATATGTGCCGATTGGCTGGCTGGAGCCACCAACTATACCCAGCAACAAGGTGTTGGTTGTAGTGCACGCCACGCTCCTTGATTTCGGTGTGCTGACAAGCGCCATGCATATGTCGTGGCTAAGCTATGTAGGCGGGCGGCTGAAAAGCGATTTTCAATATTCCCCCGGCCTCGTCTACAACACCTTCCCCTGGCCCGATGCGACTGATGCGCAGCGGCTGGAGGTGGAGCGGCTGGCGCAGGGGGTGCTGGATGCGCGGGCGGCGTGGCCGACGTCGAGCCTCGCCGACCTCTACGATCCCGACACCATGCCCGCCAACCTGCGCAAGGCGCATGCCGCGCTCGACCTGGCGGTGGACCGGCTCTACCGACCGCGCGCGAAGGGCGCGCCCTTCGCCAGCGACCGGGAGCGGGTGGAGCATCTGTTCGGCCTCTATGAAGCGCTGGTCAACCCGATGGCGCAGGAAGCGGCCAAGCAGAACAAGCGCGTAAGCCGCAAGGTCGCGCGGACGAAGAAGGGGGCGGAGGCATGAGTCCGACCATTCCCAAGCTGGAAGATTTCCTGCTGCCCACGCTCAAGGTGCTGGAAAGCCATGGCGGGTCGGCGACGATCGAGGAGATCGAGGCGGCGCTGATCGAGGCGGAAGGCATCACGCCCGCGCAGATGGAGGCGGCCTATCCCACGTCCGGTGCGGCGATGGTGCCCGACCGCATGTCCTGGGCGCGCAGTTACCTGAAGATCGCGGGGCTGCTGGGCAGCGGCGGCCGGGGCGTCTGGGTGCTGACCGATGAGGGGCGCCATGCCGCCGCGCTGAGCGATGACGCGGTGCGCAAGATGGTCGCGGCGGCGGGCAGCGCGCACAATGCGAAACTCTATGCGCGCAAGAAGGCGAAGGAGGCTGCGGCCGCGCAAGCGGGTGCCTCCAGCGCATCCGCGCAGGGGGAGGACATCATCCTGCACGAACAGCAGAGCGAGGAGGAGGCGGCCGAATGGACCGACACGCTTCTCGCGACATTGAAGGCCATGCCGCCCGACGGGTACGAGCGGCTGGCGCAGCGGCTGTTGCGGGAAAGCGGCTTCGTGCGCGTCGAAGTGACGGGCAAGTCGGGCGATGGCGGCATTGACGGGTCGGGCGTGCTGCGCATGAACCTGATCAGTTTCCAGGTGCTGTTCCAGTGCAAGCGCTATGCGGGATCCGTGCCGTCGTCGACCGTGCGCGACTTTCGCGGGGCGATGCAGGGGCGGGCGGACAAGGGGCTGATCATCACCACCGGCAGCTTCACCGCCGAGGCGCGCAAGGAAGCGACGCGCGATGGCGCGCCGGCGATCGACCTGATCGACGGAGAAGCGCTGTGCGCCCTGCTGCGCGAGCGCGAACTGGGCGTGCGGGTGCGGCAGGTGGTGCGCGAGGAGGTGGAGGTGCTGCCGGCTTTCTTCGCGGAAATCTGAAAGGGCGGGCGCGCGGCCGCCGGGGTGTCCGCCGGCGCGCGGCATGTCGTTGGTCGGCGCTGATCGGCGCCTGATCGGCGCGCCATGCCGCCCGCCGCAGCGGTGCGGTCGATCATCGAACGGCGGCGGTGCTGCACGGTCCGTCGGCTATGATCGGGCATGTTAAGGCACGGTTCAGCGCTCATGGCGTCGTTTGCCTTTCGACAGTTTGTCCCGATCCGGAGTGCCCGACAGCGCCTGGATACGCCCCCGGCAATCCCTTGCGCCGGGGGCGTTTTCTTTTCATCCCGATCCTTCGTTGCGATGGGCGCATTCCGCTACGGCAGCATGTCGTTGGCGGACGGCTTCATGTCGTTGGTCGCGCCGTTCGTCCCCCGTCCGTCGCCCCTTTGTCGAAGCGCGTGCCGTTCGCCGATGCGGATCGTATCCGGTCGAAGCAGCCGCGCGGCGCAGGGCGGCCCGGCGTAGAAGGAATGGGCGAACGGGAGAGGGGCTGACCCCTTCAAGACCTCCACGCTCCGCCCGTTCGCACCCGGCGCCGCACCGCCCCCTCGTTGGCGACGCCGCCACGACAGAGATTGAGGAGATATGCCCATGTTTCGTTCGTTCGCGATCGCCGCCCCCTTTGCCGCCGCCGCCCTGGTCCTGACCGCCGGCGCGGCCCAGGCCCAGGCCGAGGATTTCCAGTCCAACGGCCGCACCACGCCCGTCTATCATGGCGACCTGAACCTGTCCGATCCGGCGGACCAGAAGCTGCTGCGCAGCCGGATCGGCCGCGCCGCGATGCGGGTGTGCCGGACCAATGATGCGGCCGCCCTGCGCGACTGCCGGGCCAAGGCGATCGCCCATGTCGAGGCACCCGTCACCGCCGCCATCGCGCGCGCAGAAACGCGCGAGCGCTATGCCGATGCGAGCGGCGACGCCGGGAAGGAAGTGCGCACGCTCGTCGGCAACTGACGCGGCCCCTTCATCGCCGCACGCAAAAAGGCCCGGAGCGATCCGGGCCTTTTCCTGTTCGCAGCCGGTGCGATCAGCCGTTGACGATCATGCCGCCATTGGGATGCAGCACCTGGCCCGTCATATAGCTGGCGTCCTGACAGGCAAGGAAGAGGAAGGCGGGGGCGACCTCGTTTGGCTGGCCAGGCCGGCCCATGGGGGTCGACTCGCCGAAATGCTCCAGCTTCTCCTCGCTCGCGCCGCCGCAGGGGTTGAGCGGGGTCCAGATCGGCCCAGGCGCCACGGCATTGACGCGAATGCCGTGCTTGACCAGATTTTCCGACAGGCTGCGCGTGAAGGCGGTGATCGCCCCCTTGGTGCTGGAATAGTCGAGCAGTTCCGACGCGCCCTGATACATGGTGACTGACGTGCAGTTGACGATCGCCGCGCCGTCCTTGAGGTGCGGGCGGGCGGCCTGGGTCAGGAAGAACATGCCGAAGATGTTCGTCTGAAAGGTGCGGCGCAGCTGCTCCTCGGTGATGTCGGTAATGTCCTGGTCAGGATGCTGTTCGCCGGCATTGTTGACGAGGATGTCGAGCTTGCCGAAGCGGTCGATGACCTGCGCGACGGCGTTCTCGCAGAACGCCTTGTCGCCGATGTCGCCGGCGATGGTCAGCGCCTCGCGCCCTTCGGCCTTCACGATCTCCGCGGTCTTTTGCGCATCGTCATGTTCGCACAGATAGAGGATCGCGACGTCGGCGCCTTCGCGCGCGTAGAGCGCGGCGACGGCGCGGCCGATGCCGCTGTCGGCGCCGGTGATGAGGGCCACCTTGCCCTCCAGCCTGCCGGAGCCGGGATAGCGCGGTTCCCATTCAGGCTTGGGATCGAGCTTGGATTCGTGGCCGGGCAGGCCGTCCTCGCGGATCATTTCTTCATAGCTGCTGGACATGGGCGTTCTCCTTTCAGAGAGGCCAACACCTGCCATGGCGCTTTGTTCAGCCGGGCTGGGCGGCCTTCGCGCGGTCGAGGAAATTGCGCGACAGGCCGTGATAGAGCCGTTCCTTGCAGATGCGCTGCGCCGCGCCATCGGCCACCAGCGCCGCGCCGAGCAGCGGCAGCATGAAGCCGCGGCTGCCGGTGGTTTCGGAAATGATGATGACCGCGGTGAGCGGCGCACGAACGACGCCGGTGAAATAAGCGACCATGCCGAGCAGCACGACCGCGCTGCCCTGCTGTTCCGGGAACATCCAGCGCAGCAGATTGCCAAAGCCCGCGCCGGTCGCGAGCGACGGCGCGAAGATGCCGCCGGGGATGCCCGATATGCTGGTGGCGAGCGTGCTGACAAACTTGGCGGGTGCGAACCAGAGCGGTTCCTGGCCGCCGGTGATCAGATGCCGCGCGGGCGCATAGCTGGTGCCCCAGGTGAGGTCGGTGAGAACGCCGATGATCGCGACCACCGCGCCGCAGCAGGCGGCGAAGCGGATCGGATGCGCGCGGCTGAAGTCGGTCAGCCGGTTGCGGCTGGTCGCCGCCGCCAGCGCGAGCCGGGCGAAGAGGCCACCCGACAGGCCGCCCAGCACGCCGGCGAACAAGGCCACGACCATCGCCGATCCGAGCGGCAGATGGGCGGCGACCGCGCCGAAATAGACATAGTCGCCGGCCAGCCCCAGGCTGACCATGCCCGAGATGATGACGGCGGTGATCACGAGCAGCGTCATGCGCTGCTCATAGGCCGAAGCCAGTTCCTCGATCGCGAAGCTGATCCCGGCGAGCGGCGTGTTGAAGGCCGCGGCGACCCCGGCCGCGCCGCCCGCCACCATGACCGATGCGCGCAGCGGCACCTGCAGCACGGAATGGACGCGGGCGAGGATGGCGGCGGAAATCTGGACCGTCGGCCCTTCGCGTCCGACCGATGCGCCGACCAGCAGGCCAGCAAGGGTCAGCGCAACCTTCAGCAGCGCGGTGCGCAGATCGACCAGGCGGCCGCCAATCTGTTCGGGCAGGCGCGTGGCGGCGATCACCTGCGGAATGCCCGAACCGCCGGCAAAGGGGGCGTAGCGCCGGGTGATCCAGGCGATGCCGGCAAAGCCGAGCGGGGTCAGCAGCAGCGGCAGCAGGGGAAGGCGATGGGTGAGTTGCTCGAAGGCTTCGCTGCTTTCGTCCGCCGCCCAGGCGAAGACGAGCGCGGCGAGCCCGACCAGGATGGCGCCGCCCATCAGCGCGAGGCGGCGACGGAACAGCAGCGACGTCGGGCCGCTATGGCGGATCAGCGCGCGCACGCGGCGCATGGTCCAGCGGCGGCCCGTCCTGCTCATGCGCTGGCGGACTCCCGGCCGCGAGGGACGGAAGGGGCGACGAGGGGGGGGGGCTGTGCCACAAGCTGCTCCGCGGTTCGGCTGAAAAGGCCAACGGCCGGCCTTGGCCTTTCCCTCTATGGTCGCGAGCCAGCCGAGGCAAGGCCGCGGTCCGGGAAAAGCCGGACGCGCGGCCCTTTTGCCACATCAATGCGCGGCCGGAGCCTTCGCTGCGCTGGTCACAAACGGATTGATCGTGCGGATCGTGCCGTCAGGATTATAGTGAAGCTCCGTCACCTTGACGTTGCGCAGGCGGGTCTGTCCCGACAATTGGGTGTCGGCGTAGAAGAGCCACCATTTGCCATTCCATTCGACGATGGAATGATGGGTCGTCCAGCCTTCGACCGGCTCCAGAATGCGGCCCTTGTAAGTGAAGGGGCCATAGGGGCTGTCGCCGATGCCATAGGCGAGATAATGGGTGTCGCCGGTGGAATAGCTGAAATAATATTTGCCCTGATATTTGTGCATCCAGGACGCTTCGAAGAAGCGCCGGTCATGATCGCCGCCCAGCAGCGGCTTGCCCTGTTCATCGACGATCTGGACGGCTTTGGGCGTTTCGGCAAATTGCAGCATGTTGTCGGTCATCTTCGCGACGCGCGGGGCGAGGGCGGGCTTGTCATCCTGGCCAAGGTCGGTCTTGGACCCGTCTGGATCATAGACGCCATCGACATTGCGCTGAAGCTGGCCGCCCCAGATGCCGCCGAAATACATGTAGCTTTGCCCGTCATCGTCGGTGAAGACGGCGGGGTCGATGGAATAGCTGCCCTTGATCGGCTGAGGCTGCGCCTTGAAGGGGCCCATCGGGTCCTTGGACGTGGCGACGCCGATGCGGAAGGCGCCCTGCTTGTCCTTGGCCGGGAAGTAGAGATAGTAGGTGTCGCCCTTCTTCGCGGCATCGGGCGCCCACATCTGCTTGTCGGCCCAGGGCACGTCCTTGACGTCGAGCGCGACCGGGCCGAGCGTCACCGGGCCGCCGATCCGGTCCATGCGCAGCACGCGATAGTCGCGCATCTCGAAATGGCTGCCCAGATCATCCTCGGGCGTGGGGCCGTCAATGTCGTGGCTGGGATAGACGTAGATCTTGCCATCCCAGACATGGGCGGACGGGTCGGCGGTGTAGATGTCCTTCACCAGCGGCTGCGACAGATAATCGGAAGCAGGGCGCATAGCGGAGGTAGGCCGGGCCGCGGCGGCGTTGGGCGCGTCGGGCTGCTGCTGGCAGCCGGTCAGCGTCGCGATCGCGAGCGCGCTCCAGGCAAGGGCATATCTGTGCTTCAACTATCCTCTCCCACGGTTTCGAACCTTGACGATAGCGCTACCATCAGCGGGATGGACGCGTCCATGGCTTATTTTGCGCAGGGGGTCGTCAGGCCGAGTTCGCCGGGTGAGCAGGCGTCATGGTTCGGCGCGGCGGCGGTAGCGGAAATACCAGACTTCATGGCCCAGGCGCCGGGCCTTGGCTTCGTAGCGGGTTTCGGGCCAGCCGCCGGGGCGGGTCTGGAAATCGCGGGGTTCGCTCGCCAGCCAGTCGAAATCGGGATGGCCGTTCATCACCATCAGCGCCCAGCGCAGATAGACGGGATGATCGGTGCCGAAGCGGAATTCGCCGCCGGGCTTGAGCTTCCTCGCGATCATCGCCACCGGGCCGGGGTTCATCATGCGGCGCTTGGCGTGGCGGGCCTTGGGCCAGGGATCGGGGTGGAGCAAATAGACGAAGCTGAGCGCGCCGTCGGGAATGCGGCTCAGCACGTCGAGCGCATCGCCCATGTGCAGCCGGACATTGCCAAGGCCCTTGTCGCGGACATGGCCAAGCGCCTGGACGACGCCGTTCAGAAAGGGTTCGCAGCCGATGAAGCCATGATCGGGCAGCATGTCGGCGCGATAGGCCATATGCTCGCCGCCGCCGAAGCCGATCTCGAAATGGAGCGGGCGGTCATAGCCGAACAGGTCGGCCGCCGTGACCGGCCCTTCGGCCGGGACGGAAAGGGCGGGGAGCAGGGTGTCCACCATCTCCTGCTGGCCCTTGCGGAGCCTGGGCCCCGACTGGCGGCCATAGAGGCGGTTGAGGGTGGTGGGATCGCCGGACTTGTGCGCTGTCATGGGGCGCGCGCTTAGCGGCGGGAGCGGCGCGGGGCAAGCATCGCGAGGGCCTAGACGCCGAGCAGCGGCCAGAGGACGATCAGCAGGCCGGCAAGGCTGGCGAGGAAGATGATCGAGCGCGCGACGGGAATGCCGAAAGCGTAGAGCGGGAGATAGACGATCCGCGCGGTGAGCCAGATCCAGCCGCCCAGCGCGGTCCAGTCGCTGGTCCGCCCGGCCAGCACCACGCCCAGCAAAGCGACGATGGCGAGCGGGAGCGTCTCGCGATAATTGGCCTCGGCCCGGCTGAGGCGGCCGGCCACCGGGGCCAGCGGCGGCAGGCTCTCATCACGCGCGCCCATATTCCACTTCGCGCCATATTGCTTCGTCTTGGCGTGGCCGGCGGCGAAGATGTGGACGAGGAGCAGGATCATGCCCCAGGCGAGGATGGTGATTTCAACAGGCATGGGGACGTCCTCCTGCCGGGCTTGTAGCAGAGCGCAGGCCGGCAGGACATGCTTATCGTTATGGGCGGCGCGTCGAGTTTTGGGCCGCGCCGGCGCAGCATGCGCTACAGGGTGACGCCTACCCGCGCGATCAGGCTGGCGCCGGCATGGGCGCTGTCGGACGTGTCCATGTCGGTGTCGGCATAGCGCAGCCCCGCGGACCAGCGACCGCGATACCAGTCGATCGCCACGCCATGGTCCCAGTAATTACCCGTCGGGCGCAGCCGCGCCGCGCGCACGGGGTCGCGCGCATCGCCGCTGGAGCGGCCGACATGACCCGACAGGGTCAGCGGAGTGCCGGGAATGCCTATGGCGGCGCTGCTCGACAGATAGAGATTGTCGCCGCCGATGCCGGATTGGCGCGGGGCGTAGCGCGCGCCCAGATCGACGCTGGCGGGGCCGAGCGAGAAGCCGGCGATCGCGCCGACTTCGCCATAGCTCCAGCCCGCGCCGCGGTCGATCGCGCCGGGGAAGAGATGATAGCGTCCCTCCGCGGTCAGGCGAAATCCGCCCAATTGTCGGGCATAGGTGCCGCCGAGATCAATGGCCGCGTCCGAGCCGCCATGGCGATCGCTGCCCCAGAGCGTGGTCGCAGCGCCATCGAGGCTGAGACCCGGCGCGATCGGTACGGACACGCTGCCGCGCAGGACGGGATCGCCCTCGCTCCAGCTGAGGCCGCGGCGGCGCTCATCGCTGGCGGCTTCCAGCGTCATCGTGGGGCTGGCGGCATATTGGGCGGCGGCGGGAAGGGCATGGCCGGCGAGCAACCAGGCCCCCAGCCATGCCAGGCGGAAATAGCGGTCAGTTTGAAGCAAGATTGCGTACCGAGTCCAGTTCAGCAAGGAGCGTCGCACGATCGGCCTGCGCCACCGCGACCAGATGCGCCTCTATCTTTTCGCGATGTTGTGCAAGGGCTTGGACGGCGGGATTGCGACCGGTCGTGCAGGCGCCGGCTTCGCTGCCCGAAAAATGCTGGTCGGTGGGAATGGTGCGGGCCAGCGCCGGCCCATGGTCGAGCGTGCGATCGACGATGATGGTCGCGCTCCAGCGACAACGCTGCATGTCCATGCGATTGGGCAGTTTCGCGCCGACCGTGCGGGTCCGTATGTCGGCGCGGGCGGTGTAGGTGGCGGCGATCGGCTGGCCCTGATGCACGATCGACACGCTATGGCTCGCGGCGGCCGCCGCCAGAGCGATGATGAGGCTCATATCTGTCTCCTGCTAGCACGCCGCGCTTTTGCGCGCGGTCGGCGAAGGCGATGTAGACCGTTTCTGTTGCTGACCCTTTTCTGGATGATGAGAAATGGCAACGCGGTCCGGTGCAAGAGGAGCGCGCCAGGTTCTGGCGGACTGGAGTTAGCCTTCGGCAGCTGCTTGCAAAACCACGCTCACAATGTTCAACATGGGTCGGCATGACAGGAGGTAAGCCGATGCTCGCTCTGTTGCTCCTTCTCCAGTCCCCGTCGGACATCATCGTCACCGGCGAACGCCTGGTTGAGGCGCAGGCGAAATGCGCGCGGGGTGAATGCACGACGCTGCGCGACGCGCAGGCTACGATCGCGCTGGCGGAGGAAAAGTTTCGCGAGGGAGACTATCTGGACGCAAAGGCGCTGTTAGCCAGAGCTATATCGCGCAACCGGGACAAAGCGGCAGAGGCGCCGCGCCCTGTGGCCGCTCTGTATGAAGCCATGGCGACAGTGTCCCTGCATGAAGGCGACCAGGACGACTACCGCCGGGCGGTCGCGCACCAGGTTGAAACCCTGCGCGATCATCTGCCGGCCGAAGATCCCGCGGTTCTGTCCGCCACGACGGCCCTTGGCGACATGTGGATCAAGCTGAAAAATTTCCCACAGGCCGAACGCACCTATCGGGGTATCGAGGAGGAGGCGCTGGGAAATGGGCGGTCTGCCGCCGCCATGATGGCTGGATTGAAGCGGGTCTGGCTGGCCGCGGCGATGCGCAAGTCGCGTGAGGCGAATGCGATGCTGGATGCCCTGGAACGTCGCCCCATCGCGCAGGAAGAGCGCTTCCGCACGGCACTCAAGGTCGTGCGCCTGCGCATCGCGGTCAGCGACGGCGACGACGCGGCGATCACGAAACTGGCGGGAGAGATTGGGGAGGGCCAGGGGGAGGCGCCGATACTCCTCTGGGCGCCGCCCTATCCAAGGGATGCAAGCTCCGCTGCGAACGCGCATGCCCGTTCCTTCGGCCTGGTTGACGCCATCGATACGCGGTCCAGCGATCTGGCCGGAATCCAGTGGGTCGACGTCGGGTTCTGGATAAGACCCGATGGGCGCACGGCGGAAGCCGAGTTGTTGCGTGGCTCGAACGCGCAGGCATGGGCGCCCGCGATCCTGGCGCAGATCGCCCAGCGCCGCTATTCTGCGCGCAGTGGCGACAGCAGCGCCGGTGACCCTGGCAGCTACCGCATAGAGCGGTTCACGCGCGGGAGCACCTATCGCACGCCGATAGGCAGCCTTATCCGCCGCCGCGTGCGATCATCGGGGTTCGAAGTGCTGGATCTGACCGAATCCGCCACGCCCCCTCCGACCTAAGCCGCCGCCTTCGCCAGCCCCTTCGACAATTGCAGCACGCCGTTGAGGCGCGCCTGGGGGTCGGCCCAGGCGCGGTCGAGGACGATCTTGCTGTCGGGACGCAGGCGGGCGACCCCGTTCAGTTTCTGGATATAGGCGACCAGATTTTCGGGCCTTGGGAAGCGATCCTCGAAGAAGGTGACGAGCGCGCCCTTGGGACCGACGTCGATCTTGGCGATGTTGGCCGTCAGGCAGTTCTGCTTGATCTCGATGATCTTGAGCAGATTCTGCGTCGGCAGCGGCAGCTTGCCGAACCGGTCGATCAGTTCCGCGGCGAACGCCTCCAGCCCCTGGCGATCCTCCAGCTCGTTGATGCGGCGATACAGGCCCATGCGCAGGTCCAGGTCGGGCACGAAATCCTCGGGGATGAGGATGGGCGCGTCGACGCTGATCTGCGGCGAGAAGTCGTCGCTGCGCCGCTCGGCCGCGATGCCGCCGGCCTTGGCGTCGAGGATCGCATCCTCCAGCATCGACTGGTAGAGTTCGAAGCCCACTTCCTTGATATGGCCCGATTGTTCGTCGCCGACGAGGTTGCCCGCGCCGCGAATGTCGAGATCGTGGCTGGCAAGCTGGAAGCCCGCTCCCAGCGTATCGAGATCGGACAGGACCTTGAGCCGCTTTTCCGCCGTATCGGTGATGATGCGGTTGGCGGGCGTCGTGAAATAGGCATAGGCGCGCGTCTTGGAGCGGCCCACGCGCCCGCGCAGCTGGTAGAGCTGCGCCAGGCCGAAGCGATCGGCGCGATGGATGATGAGCGTGTTGGCGCTGGGAATGTCGAGCCCGCTTTCGACGATCGTGGTCGACAGCAGCACGTCGTAACGCTTGTCGTAAAAGGCGGACATGCGCTCCTCGACATCGGTGGCGCTCATCTGGCCATGGGCGACGATGGGTTTGACCTCCGGCACTTCGGTGCGCAGATACTCCTCGACCTCGGTCAGGTCAGAGATGCGGGGCACGACGAAGAAACTCTGCCCGCCGCGATAATGTTCGCGCAGCAGGGCTTCGCGGATGACGACGCCGTCCCAGGGCATGACATAGGTGCGCACCGCCAGGCGATCGACCGGCGGGGTCTGGATGACGCTGAGTTCGCGCAGGCCCGACATCGCCATCTGCAGCGTGCGCGGAATCGGCGTGGCGGTCAGCGTCAGCACATGCACGTCGGTCTTGAGCGATTTCAGCCGTTCCTTGTGCGTGACGCCGAACCGCTGTTCCTCATCGACGATGACAAGGCCGAGTCGCTTGAATTCGATGCCCTTGGCGAGCAGGGCGTGAGTGCCGACGACGATGTCGATGCTGCCATCGGCAAGGCCGGCCTTCACCGCCTTCGCCTCCTTGTCGGGGACGAGGCGGGAGAGGCGGCCGATCTCGATCGGGAAGCCGCGGAAGCGATCCACGAAATTCATGTGATGCTGGCGCGCGAGCAGGGTGGTGGGGCAGATGACCACGACCTGCATGCCAGCCATCGCGGCGACGAAGGCGGCGCGCAGCGCGACTTCGGTCTTGCCGAAGCCCACATCGCCGCAGACCAGCCGGTCCATCGGCTTGCCCGCGCCCAGATCCTCGATCACGTCGCTGATGGCGCGATCCTGATCGTCGGTTTCCTGATAGGGGAAGCGGTCGACGAAGGCGGGATAGCCGGCCGCGTCGGGTTCGGCGACGGTGGCGGGGCGCAGCGCGCGGGCGGCGGCGGTCTTCAGCAATTCACCCGCAATCTCGCGGATGCGCTCCTTCATCTTCGCCTTGCGCCGCTGCCACGCTTCGCCGCCCAGCTTGTCGAGGCTGACGCCGTCGGTTTCCGAGCCGTAGCGGGAGAGGACTTCCAGATTTTCGACCGGCACGTAGAGCTTGTCGCCGCCCGCATATTCGAGCGCAACGCAATCATGCGGCGCCTTGGCCACCGGGATTTGCGTCAGCCCGTCATAGCGGCCGATGCCATGGTCGCGATGGACCACCAGGTCGCCGGGCGTCAGCGTGGCGAGTTCCTGCAGGAAAGCGTCGGCGCTCTTCTTGCGCTTGGCGCGGCGCACCAGCCGGTCGCCCAGCATGTCCTGTTCGGTCAGCAGCGCGACATCGGGCGCGGTGAACCCGTGGTCGAGGCCAAGGACGAGCAGCGTCACGCGGCCATCGGCAGCCAGGCCCAGCGCCTCCTGCCAGTCATCGGCGGCGGCGAGGCGGGCGACGCCATGGTCGGCGAGCAGGCCCGAGAGTCGTTCGCGCGCGCCAGCGGAGTAGCTGGCGATCACGACCTTCTTCTTCGCCCGGCGCAGGCCGTCAATATGTTTGCCCACGGCTTCGTAGATATTGCTGTTCTGCGCGCGCTCGGGCGTGAAGTCGCGCGGCCCGTCCACCGCAAAGTCCAGCACCGTGGCGCTTTCGGGCTCATGGAAGGGCGTGGTGGCATGCATGGGGAGCGATGCGACCGACGCATCCCATTGCGCGGCGTCGAGATAGAGGGCGTCGGGCTTCAACGGCCGGTAGGAACCCGGATCCGCCGATTTCGCCTGCACCCGGTTGGCGTGATAGTCGCGGATCGCCTCGAACCGGCTTTCGGCCGCGCCGGCCACGCCATGGTCGCGGATGATGACTGCGTCGCCCAGATGATCGGTCAGCGGAACCAGCTTCTCCTCGAACAGGGGGAGCCAATGTTCCATGCCGGCCAAACGGCGGCCGTCACTGACCGCCTGGTAGAGCGGATCGCCCGTCGCGGTCGCGCCGAAGGTCTCGCGGTAGCGCAGGCGGAAGCGCTTGATCGTCTCCTCGTCCAGCAACGCTTCGGACGCGGGGAGCAGGGTGAAGCCATCGATGCTGCCGGTGGTGCGCTGGTCGGCGGGATCGAAGCGGCGGACCGTCTCGATCTCGTCACCGAAAAAGTCGAGGCGCAGCGGCTGCTCCTCGCCGCCGGGAAACAGATCGACGATGCCGCCGCGAATGGCGAATTCGCCGCGATCATGCACTGTGTCGGTGCGCACATAGCCATTGGCTTGCAGCATCTCGGCGAGCCGCTGGATCGCGATGCGTTCCTTGGGCGCGAGCTTGGCCACCAGTTGCCGGACGCGGAAGGGCGTCAGCGTGCGCTGCGTCATCGCCGCCAGCGTGGTGACGACCAGTTGCGGCCCCTTGGGGCTGGCCTGGAGCGCGTAGAGGCCAGCCAGCCGCGCGGAGGCGGCGCGCAGCGACGGGCTGGCGCGATCATAAGGCAGGCAGTCCCAGGCCGGTATCTCGATGATCTCCAGTTCCGGCGCGAAGGTCGGCGCGGTGTCGGCGATGGCGCGCAACTGCTGCTCGTCGGCGGCAACGAACACCGCGCGCCCGTTCGACGCTCCGGCAGCGCGCGCGATGTCGGCCAGCAGCCAGGGCTGGAAGCCGGCGGGAACGCCGGAAAGGGTAAGCGGCGCCTTGGCCTTCAGGATTTTTTGGAGATCGGTCATTTTCTTCTCTCCCCTCCCGCTTGCGGGAGGGGTCGGGGGAGGGTCTGTTCGAGGAATCCGGCCGTTGCAAGCCGTCCCCTAATCCTTCCCGCAAGCGGGACGGGGCCTGATCGCGCTGGGCGGCTAATTCTTGATCTCGATGAAATCGAGCTTCAGGAATCTGTCCATCATCGCGCCTTTCCACTGTTCGGGAACCGGGATCGTGCCCATGGCCCAGCCCATGATGTCGGCGTCCTGTTCCTCCATAAAGCGTTCAAACCACGCGATTTCCTCTTCGTTCCACATAGCGTGACAGCGATCGAAAAAGCCGCCCACCATATAGTCGGCTTCGCGCGTCCCGCGATGCCAGGCCCGGAACCTCATGCGGCGCATCTGGGGAGTGTCGTTCACAATTTGTTCCTTTGACGGCCATGGCAGCGCCGCCGATCAGGCATTTGAAGCGCCGCGCCGGCTGCGTTAGAGCGCGTCAGATAGACATGCGACCCGATATTCTCAATCCGCTCTTTGCCGAAATATCCCTGTTCAAGGGGGTGGGCCCCGCGCTCGCTCGTCCGCTGGAGCGGCTGGGCCTGGCGCGCGCGGTCGACGTCGCCTTCCACCTGCCGGTCAGCTGGGTCGACCGGCATCTGACCGACCGGCTCGACCTGGCCGACGCCGGGCGCGTCATCGGCATCATGCTGACGCCGGTGGACTATCGCGCCGGCGGCAGCGCGCGCGCGCCGTTCCGCGTGCTGGCGATGGATGCCCATGGCAATGGCGTCACGCTCGTCTATTTCGGCCGGAACAGCGGCTGGCCGCGCAAGCTCCTCCCGCTCAACGAAGCCAAGTTCATCTGCGGCAAGCTGGAGGCCTATGGCGACAATCTCCAGATCGTCCATCCCGACCATGTCCTCCCGCCCGAGGAAGCCGGCACGGTGCCGGCGCGCGAATCGGTCTATGGGCTGTCAGAAGGACTGACCAACAATCGCATGCGCGATCTCGCGGCGCAGGCGCTGGCGCGCGCGCCCGACCTGCCCGAATGGATCGAGCCCAGCCTGCTCGCCCGCCAGCAATGGCCGGCCTGGCGCGATGCGCTGGCCCGCGCCCATGCCGATCCGGGCGACGCCCAGGCGCGCGAGCGGTTGGCCTATGACGAGATTTTCGCCGGGCAGCTGGCGCTGATGCTGGTGCGGCAATCGTCGCGGCGGCGGCGGGGCGTCAGCATCCAGGGCGACGGGCGACTGCGCGCGATGCTGAAGCTGCCCTTTGCGCCCACGGGCGCGCAGCGCCGCGCCATTGGCGAGATCGAGGGCGACATGGCGCAGGCGACGCCGATGCTGCGGTTGCTGCAGGGGGATGTCGGGTCGGGCAAGACGCTGGTGGCGCTGATGGCGCTGCTCAACGCGGTCGAGGCGGGCATGCAGGGCGCGATGCTGGCGCCGACCGAGATATTGGCGCGGCAGCATCATGAGACGCTGCGCAAGATGGCGTCGGGCCTGCCGGTCGAAATCGCGATCCTGACCGGCCGCGAAAAGGGCAAGGTGCGCGAAGCGACGCTGATGGGCCTTGCCGATGGCAGCATCGACATATTGGTGGGCACGCACGCGATCTTCCAGGAAGCGGTGCGCTACAAGGCGCTGGGCCTGGCAGTGATCGACGAGCAGCATCGCTTCGGCGTGGCGCAGCGCATGATGCTGGCGAGCAAGGCGGAGCGCTCGCCGCATCTGCTGGTGATGACCGCGACGCCGATCCCGCGCACGCTGACGCTGACCTATTATGGCGAAATGGACGTGTCGCGGCTGGATGAAATGCCGCCGGGGCGCCAGCCGATCCGGACGCTGGTGATGGCGGCGAGCCGGCTGGACGAGGTGGTCGATGCACTCGCCCGCCATGTCGATGGCGGCGGCCAGGCCTATTGGGTTTGCCCGCTCGTCGAGGAAAGCGAAACCAGCGACCAGGCAGCGGCCGAGGCGCGGGCGGAATCCCTCAAGACGCGCTTTGGCGAGCGCGTGGGCCTGGTCCATGGGCGGATGAAGGGGCCTGACAAGGACGCGGCGATGGAGGCCTTCGCCGCCAACCGCACCCAGATATTGGTGGCGACGACCGTCATCGAAGTGGGCGTCGACGTGCCCAATAGCAGCCTCATCATCATCGAGGGCGCGGACCGGTTCGGGCTGGCGCAGCTGCACCAGTTGCGCGGCCGGGTCGGACGGGGGGACAAGCCGTCGACCTGCCTGCTGCTGCGCGGCAATGCGCTGGGCGAAACCTCCCGAGCGCGGCTGGCGCTGATGCGCGAGACCAATGATGGGTTCCGCATCGCCGAGGAGGATCTGAAGCTGCGCGGCGCGGGCGAAGTGCTGGGCACGCGCCAGTCGGGCGAGGCGCAGATGAAGCTGGCGACGCCCGAACATATGGCGGCGCTGGTCGACAGCGCCCGTGACGACGCGCATCTGCTGATCGAGCGCGACGGCGGCCTGGACAGCCCGCGCGGACAGGCGGCGCGGACATGCCTCTACCTGTTCGAAAAGGACGCGGCCGTAGGCCTGCTGCGCGGCGGGTGATTGTCCCGGCGCTTACAGCGTCCAAGGCAGGGGAGTGCGGCGAATTTACAGCCTTTATGCAGCCTGACCTCTCGCGTCCTCCTGATAATGGTGGCTTCTTCAGAAAAGCCGCATCTGTGCGCCTTCGGGCGGGCGGAACAGGTCGGTTCGCAGCGCCAGTTTCTCGCCGCCCAGGCCCGCCTTGCGCCTGGCGCGGATGAAGCGGGTGCGGATGAGGTCGGCCCAGACGCCTCGCCCCTTCATCCGACTGCCGAAATGGGGATCATTGTCCCGGCCGCCGCGCAGGTCACGGATGATCGCCATGACCTTCCCCGCGCGGTCGGGATGATGTTCGTCCAGCCAGGCGCGGAAGAGGGGCGCGACTTCATGCGGCAGGCGCACGAGGATATAGCTGACGTGGCGCGCACCGGCGGCGGCGACGCGAGCGACAACGCTTTCGATTTCATGATCGTTGATCGCCGGAATGATGGGCGACATGTTGGCGGTCACGGGCACGCCCGCCTCCGCCAGGCGGGTGATCGCGGCCAGGCGCTTTTCGGGATGGGCGGCGCGCGGCTCCAGCGTGCGGGCGACCTTGGGGTCCAGCGTCGTCACCGAAATCATCACCGCGACCAGATTGTCGCGCGCCAGATCGGCGAGCAGGTCGATGTCCTGCAGGATGCGGTCAGACTTGGTGGTGATGAAGGTGGGATGCCGGGTTTCGGCCAGCACTTCCAGCACTTGCCGCGTGATGCGCCAATCCTTTTCGATCGGCTGATAGGGATCGGTATTGGTGCCCATGGCAATGGGGCTGACGACATAGCCGCGCTTGCCCAGTTCCTTGCGCAGCAGGGTGGCGGCATCAGGCTTGGCGAAGAGCCTGCTTTCGAAATCCAGCCCGGGCGAGAGGTCGAGATAGGCATGGGTCGGCCGCGCGAAACAATAGATGCAGCCGTGTTCGCAGCCGCGATAGGCGTTGATCGACTGCGAAAAGGCGATGTCGGGCGAGTTGTTGCGAGCGATGATCGTGCGGGGATGCTCGACTGTGACCTGGGTGCGCAGGCGGGGGGCCGGCCCGTCGATCGCTTCCGCCATGTCCAGCCAGTCGCCATCGACCTGTCGCTCGGGCAGGGCGAAGCGGCGGCTTTCGTCGTTCAGGGTCGCGCCTCTGCCTTTCTCGATCGCCATGGCGGATGTTTAGAACAGAAAGCGAACATGCGCAAGGTCGCGGAGCAGTCCGGCGGCGGCACTGGCGCTGCGCACCGCGCGTCCCTATAGCTGATTGATGGCTTCCAACCAGAAACAGAAGAAACCCGCCAAGGTCCGCCCCGCTGGCCTGCCGACCCGCGAACAGGTGATGGACTTCATCGCGGATGCCGACACGCCCGCCGGCAAGCGCGAGATCGCCAAGGCCTTCGGCCTCAAGGGCCAGGAAAAGATCGCGCTCAAGGCGCTGTTGAAGGACATGGCGGATGAGGGGCTGATCGACATCGGCCCGGCGCGCGCCTTTCACAAGATGGGCGGCGTGCCCAAGGTGACGGTGCTGCGCATCGTCGATGTCGACGACATGGTGCTGATCGCCACGCCCGAACGCTGGGAAGCGGAGGGCCAGCCCGCGCCACGGCTGCGCGTGGTGGAGCGAGGCAAGCGGGGGGCGCTGACGATCGGCGACCGCATCCTTGCGCGCACCGAGGAAGCAGGACGCGGCTGGATCGCGCACCCGATGAAGAAGCTCGCCAAGGCCAGCGAGGAATTGCTGGGCGTGGTCGAGGAAATGGCGGACGGCAAGCTGTGGCTGCGCCCGGTCGACAAGCGCATCCGCAAGGATACGCCGATCAGCGACGCGGGCGAGGCGAGGCCGGGCGACCTGGTGCTGGCGGAGCCGCATGGCCGCCCGCCGCGCATCTCCGCGCGAGTGACCGACATATTGGGCGATCCCTTCGCGCCGCGCAGCTTCAGCCTGATCGCGATCCACAAACATGGCATTCCCCATGTCTTCCCGGAGCGGGTCGAGGAGGAAGCGCTGGCCGTCGCCAGCCTGCCGCTGCACGCGGACAAGCGCGAGGATCTGCGGCATCTGCCGATCGTCGCGATCGATCCGGTCGATGCGCGCGATCATGACGATGCGGTCTGGGCCGCGCCGGACGAGGATGAGGCCAATCCCGGCGGTTACAAGGCGATCGTCGCGATCGCCGACGTCAGCTATTATGTGCGGCCCGGCAGCGCGCTCGACAAGGAAGCGCGCAAGCGGGGCAACAGCGTCTATTTCCCCGACTTGGTCGTGCCGATGCTGCCGCACCAGCTTTCGTCGGACATGTGCTCGCTGCGGGCGGGCGAGGACCGGGCGGCGATGGCATGCCACCTCACCATCAACGCCCAGGGCAAGGTGACGGCGTGGCGCTTCACGCGGGCGGTGATCCGCGTGGCGGCGGTGCTCGCCTATGAAGATGCGCAAGCGGCGATCGACGGGACCAAGGACAATGGCTTGCTGGAACCGGCGCTGAAGCCGCTCTGGGCGTGCTGGGCGCTGCTGCGCAAGGCGCGGCAGGCGCGCGACCCGCTGGCGCTTGACCTGCCCGAGCGGCGCGTGGTGCTGGACGAGATGGGCAAGATCGTCAGCGTCGCGGTGCGCGAGCGGCTCGACGCGCATATGCTGATCGAGGATTATATGATCGCGGCCAACGTCGCTGCCGCCAAGGCGCTGGAAGCGAAGAAGGCGCCGGTCATGTATCGCGTTCACGAGCCGCCCAGCCGCGACAAGCTGGTGGCGCTCAAGGATTATCTCGCCACCTTCGACATCAGTTTCGCGCTGGGGCAGGTGGTCAAGCCCTCCACCTTCAACCAGCTGATCGCGAAGATCGGCGAGGCGGAGGAAAAGCCGCAGATCATGGAGATGATCCTGCGCAGCCAGACCCAGGCCTATTATGCGCCGCAGAATATGGGGCATTTCGGGCTGGCGCTGGGCAGCTACGCGCATTTCACGTCGCCGATCCGTCGCTATGCCGACCTGCTGGTGCACCGGGCGCTGGTGGGCGCCTATGGGCTGGAACTGCCCGCGCCCAAGGGGAAGGACGTTCCGGACCGCTCCTCGCTGAGCCAGGACGATTATGAGAATATGGGCCGTGTCGGCGAGATGATCTCGGGCCATGAGCGGCGCGCGATGGAGGCCGAGCGGGAAACGATCGACCGCTATGTCGCGGCCTATCTGGCGGCGCATGTCGGCGAGGTGATGCCGGCGCGCATCACGGGCGTGCAGAATTTCGGCTTTTTCGCGACGGTGGAGGGATTGGGCGGCGACGGGCTGGTGCCGGTTTCGACGATGGGCGCCGAGCATTTCTTCTATGACGAAGCGGGCAAGGCCCTGCAGGGCGTCGAGAGCGGCGATCGCTACACGGTGGGGCAGCGGCTGGAGCTGCGACTGGCGGAGGCAGACCCGATCAACGGCTCACTGCGCTTCGAGCTGCCCGACTCGCCGGCTCCCCGCGGGGGACCAGTGAAGCGCGACCGGACCCGCCCCGGAATCAAGCGGGGCCGGCCGACCAACATCCGGCATATGGGATCGAAGCGGGGCAAGCATAAGCGCTGAACCGCCGCACTGCGCCCGCGTGGCAAGTCGCCCGCACGCGGATTGCGTCACTGAATGCGCGTGGCAGTCTCTATCAACTCAGCCGGTCGATCGCGTCGGCGTCGAGTCCGCCGGGAATGACCATGATCGGGCAGGGCAGCTTGCCGGCATCCGCGCCAGCGAAATGCGTGACGAGCTTGCCCGGATTGCCGCTCGCCGCTGCGCCCAGCACCAGCGCGGCGACATCGTCCATTTCCTCCAGCGTCTTGCGGACGACAGCCACGGCATCGCCCTGGCGCACGGTGATGCTGGGGCGGATGCCGGATTCGTCGCTCAGCGTTCCCGCCGCGCTGGTGACCAGCGCCTCGGCGCGTTGCAGCGCTTCATCCTCCATCGTCGCTTGGACGCCGCCCCACTGCACGAACTCGGCGGGCGGGATGAGGGCGAGGATGCGCACCGCGCCGCCGGTCTTCGCGGCGCGCCGGGCGGCAAAGCGGAGGGCGGTTTCCGCCTCCGGCGATTCGTCCACAACGACCAGATATGTCCGCATTTTTAATCGCCCCCGCGTTGAACTTATGGCCGTGACGGTCGGGAAGAAGACGTCAACGAACCAGTCAGGTGAAATGTGGGGTATAAATGACGTCTGCGCAAGCCGCTGCTTGACCGATCCGGCGAATGGGTGGAAACACGGCGGCAAATGGCGACCGCCGGATAATCAAGAAGAGGCCCCGCACGCATGAGCAAGAAGATCCAGATGCCCGCCCTTTCGCCCACGATGGAGGAAGGCACGCTGGCCAAGTGGCTGGTCAAGGAAGGCGATACCGTCTCGTCCGGCGACCTGCTGGCGGAGATCGAGACCGACAAGGCGACGATGGAATTCGAAGCGGTCGATGAGGGCGTCGTCGCCAAGATCCTGGTGTCGGAAGGCAGCGAGGGCGTGAAGGTCGGCACCGTGATCGCGATCATCGCCGAGGAAGGCGAGGATATCGCCGCGGCTGCCGCCGGCGGCGCCGATGCGCCCGCGCCCAAGGCCGATCCGGTGCCGGAAAAGGCGGAGGCTGCGCCCGCGGCCAAGGCCGACGCCGTTCCGGAGAAGCCCGTCGCCGCGCCGGCATCGGGTGATCGCGTCAAGGCGAGCCCGCTCGCGCGTCGCCTGGCCGAAGCCAAGGGCATCGACCTGGCAAGCGTCAAGGGCAGCGGCACCAACGGGCGCATCATCAAGGCCGATATAGAGGCCGCGCAGCCCGGCGCTGCACCCGCCGCCGCCGCTGCACCCGCAGCCGCTGCCGCCGCCGCGCCGGCTCCCGCGCCGGTCGCGGCCGCCGCACAGGATTTCGGCATCCCGCACGAGGTCATCAAGCTCAATGGCATGCGCAAGACGATCGCGCGCCGCCTGACCGAGTCCAAGCAGCAGGTGCCGCACATCTACCTGACCGTGGACATTCAGCTCGACAAGCTGCTGAAGCTGCGCGCGGAACTGAATGCCGGCCTGGAAAGCCGCAAGGTCAAGCTGTCGGTCAATGATCTGCTGATCAAGGCGCTGGGCGTCGCGCTGGTGCAGGTGCCCGAATGCAATGTGCAGTTCGCAGGCGACCAGATGCTCCAGTTCAAGCGCGCCGACATTTCGGTCGCCGTCTCGATTCCCGGCGGCCTCATCACGCCCATCGTGACCGAAGCCGACAGCAAGGGCGTCGCCGCCATTTCCACCGCGATGAAGGACCTTGCCAGCCGCGCCAAGGACGGCAAGCTGAAGCCCGAGGAATATCAGGGCGGCACCGCGTCGCTGTCGAACATGGGCATGTTCGGCATCAAGCAGTTCGAAGCGGTTATCAATCCCCCGCAGGCCATGATCATGGCGATCGGCGCGGGTGAGAAGCGGCCCTATATCGTCGAGGACGCGGTGCAGATCGCGACCGTCATGTCGGCAACCGGCAGCTTCGACCATCGCGCCATCGACGGGGCGGATGGCGCCCGCCTGATGCAGGTGTTCAAGGAGCTGATCGAGAACCCGATGGGCCTGCTCGCCTGATGGGCCACCCGGACGAACAGCCGCCGGAAGCCAGCCCGGCAGTACGCATCATCGCCATGCCCGCCGACACCAATCCCTATGGGGATATTTTCGGCGGCTGGCTGATGAGCCTGATGGATTCGGCGGCCGGTTCGGTCGCGGCCCGATACAGCCACGGCCGCGCCGTGACGATCGCGGTGGAGGGCATGACCTTCCTGCGGCCTGTCGTCGTCGGTGACGAGGTATCCGTGTTCGCGACCCTGAAATCGGTCGGCCGCACGTCGATGAAGATCGATGTCGAGGCCTGGCGGCGGACCCGGCATGACGACCGCAGCTATCGCGTGACCCGCGCGACCTTTACTTTCGTGGCGATCGGCGAAGATCGCCAGCCCCGTTCCGTGCCGCCGCTTCCGGCGGAATAGATTAGAGAGACTGATCATGGCTGAGAATTACGATCTCATCGTTCTGGGCTCCGGCCCCGGCGGCTATGTCGCCGCGATCCGCGCCGCCCAGCTGGGGCTCAAGACCGCCATCGTCGAGCGCGAGAATCTGGGCGGCATCTGCCTCAACTGGGGTTGCATCCCCACCAAGGCGCTGCTGCGGTCGGCTGAAATCTACCATTATATGCAGCATGCCGGCGATTATGGCCTGGCCGCCGAGAAGATCAGCGCCGACATCGCCGCCGTGGTGAAGCGCTCGCGCGGCGTCGCCAAGCAGCTCAATCAGGGCGTCACGCACCTGATGAAGAAGAACAAGATCACCGTTCACATGGGCGATGGCAAGCTGACCGGGAAGGGCAAGCTCAGCGTCACCAAGGACGGCAAGACCGAGGAACTGACCGCCAAGAACATCATCCTGGCCACCGGCGCGCGCGCGCGCGACCTGCCTGGCACGCCGGCCGATGGCAAGCGGGTGTGGACCTACCGCCACGCGATGACCCCGCCGGAAATGCCGACCAAGCTGCTGGTCATCGGTTCCGGCGCGATCGGCATCGAATTCGCCAGCTTCTACAATGACATGGGCGCGGACGTTACGGTCGTCGAGATGATGGACCGCATCGTGCCGGTGGAGGATGCGGACGTATCCGCCTTCCTGGAAAAGGCGCTCAAGAAGCAGGGCATGACCATCATGACCGGCGCGGGCGTCAGCGACATCAAGGTCACGGACAAGGGCGTGTCGGCCAAGCTCAAGGACAAGGCCGGCAAGGAAAGCGCCGCCGAGTTCAGCCATATGATCGTCGCCATCGGCATCGTTCCCAATACCGCCGACATCGGCCTGAAGGAACTGGGCGTCGCGGTGGACGATCGCGGCTTCCTCAAGACCGACGAGATGTGCCGCACCAATGTCGAGGGGCTGTGGGCGATCGGCGACATCACCGCGCCGCCGTGGCTGGCGCACAAGGCGAGCCATGAGGGCGTGATCGCCGCCGAAGCCATCGCCGGCAAGCATCCCCACGCCATGGATGCGCGCAACATCCCGGGCTGCACCTATTGCCATCCGCAGATCGCCAGCGTCGGCCTCACCGAAGCCAAGGCGAAGGAAGCGGGCTATGACGTGAAGGTCGGCATGTTCCCCTTCATCGGCAATGGCAAGGCGATCGCGCTGGGCGAGGCGGAAGGCTTCACCAAGACCGTGTTCGACGCCAAGACCGGGGAATTGCTGGGCGCCCACATGATCGGCGCGGAAGTGACCGAGATGATCCAGGGCTACACCATCGGCAAGACGCTGGAGACCACCGAGGCGGAACTGATGCACACGGTTTTCCCGCATCCGACCATTTCGGAATCGATGCACGAAAGCGTGCTGGCCGCTTATGGGCGCGCGCTCCATATCTGATCGGCGGATATCACTGGCGAAGGGCGCGGGGGCTTTGTCTCTCGCGCTTTTTTGCGTGCTGCTGATCGCGCTGGCGCAGCGGGCAGGCTGGCTTGAGGGCGTCAATGTCGGATTGATGACGCTGGCGGGCGAGGGGCGCGAAACCGGCCCGGGCGGAACGGTGACGATGGTGATGCGGCTGGCGTCGGCGATCGGCGGCACATTGGGGCGCATCACGCTGCTGGCGCTGGTTCTGGCGCCGCTGCTATGGGCGGGGCATCGCCGCTCGGCCGCGTGGCTGGCGGGGATGATGGCGGGCGGCACATTGCTGAACCTGGGGCTGAAGCAAATCTATGCCGCGCCGCGTCCCGACCTGCTGCCGCATCTGGACATCGTCCACAGCTACAGCTTTCCGAGCGGCCATGCGGCGGGCAATATGATGTTCTTTGGCGCGCTGGCGCTGCTGGCGGGCGGGCGCGTCGCGCACACCCTGGCCGCGACGATGATCCTGCTGATCGGCATCAGCCGTGTCTGGCTGGGCGTGCATTGGCCAAGCGACGTGCTGGCTGGCTGGATCGAGGGGCTGGGCTGGCTGGCTTTCTGCGCGGTGTGGCTACCAGCGCGGGGAGGGGAGGAGCAGCGCGCGGGTGATGCTGTCATGAGGCGGCATGCCGTCGGCGGTGACGAAGCCATGGATCCAGAAACTGTCGAGCACGCACGCGGCCGCGATCAGCAATAGTGGGATGGCGGCGCAGGCCAGCAGCCGCTGCGCCCCGGCCACGCCGCGCGCCGGCGACAGCGCCAGCAGGACAAGCGGCAGGACGGGCAGGAAATAGCGGCCCTGCGTTCCCTGGATATAATCGGCGCCCAGCGGCGTGCCGGTCAGATACATGGCGGTTTCAATGAGCAGCGCGACTCCTGCGGCGATGGCGAGCCACCAGAGGCGCTGACCGATGCCGAAGCGCGCGCCCGACCCGCAGGCGATACCCGCGCCCAGCATCAGCAACGCGAGAGGGTAGGCAAGCAACGGCAGCAGGATCGCGTTCCAGCCGAAGCGGCCGACGATCTGAAGCGCGTAGACCGGCGCGCGCTCGATCACGCTGGTGGCGAGGATGCGGATGAAGGAGACAGGGTCGGCCAGGATGACGGCCAGTTGATCGCGCAGCGGCGCGGTCATCATCGTCTCGCCGGTCTTGCGCGACTGGATATGGTAGAGCGCCTGGCTGCCGCCCGAATAGTGCATCCAGCCGATGAATGCGACCACGCCCAGCGTCATCGCGCCCAGGATCAGCCATAGACGCGCGTCGCGGAGGCCCCGCCAGCGCACCCCTGCGGCCATCAGCGGCAGATAGACGCCCTTGCACAGCGCCAGCAGCGGGCCAGTCACGAGCAGCGCCGCCGACGACAGGGGCGCTGGACGCATGAACGCGGTGCGCAGCGCGAGCGCCAAACCCAGAAAGCCGAGGCCATTGATGACGGCGTCAGGCGACAGCGATCCCGTCTGATAGACGAAAGTCGGCAGCAAGGCGGTCGCCAGCAAGGCATTGCGGCCCAAGGGCAGCAGGCGCAGGGCAGCCAGCAGCAGCGCCAGGCCGGCGAGCGCATTGACCAGGCGACCAAGATAGAAGCTGCCGAGCGCCGGCAGGCCAACGACGCCGCCCACCGCCAGGCCGGCCGCACCGGGGGCGTAGAGACTCGGCGCGTAGCTAGCGACATTGGGAAAATCGGCGAAGGCGCGGCCCGGACGTACAGCATCGGCGGCGGCGCTCCTTGCCAATTGCTCCGCGTGGAATTGGCGAGGACGCGGCGGAACGTCGGTCGGGAAGTCCTCCGCATGGATGGCCAGGGCGGCGCGCGGCAGTTCGGCGCCGATCGCGGCGCCCCGCTGCTCGGTCAGCAACTTGTCTTCGGTCAGGCTCAGCGCCTTCATATAATGTTGGTTTTCGTCGGGCGCCTGAAAGGGTGGCGTGACGAGCGCGAAGAAGAGGGTCGCTGTGCAGATGGCGGCGAAGAGCAGCCGTTCCAGGCCGCTCCACGGCGTCGCCAACAGCATGTCGGCGCGCGACGGGCCTGAAAATCTCTGTCTCTCGTTCCGCATCGCCAACGGCTTAGCCCGACCGGCTTAACATTTCGCGACTGTGGCCCGGCGACCGATCTTCGCCGCCGGGACGTTGCCGTGCGGCCGCGCTATTCCGCTTCGGCAACCTGCTCCACGGGGGGATGGAGCCGCAGGCGGCTGACGCGGCGGCTGTCGCTGGCGGTGACTTCCAGTTTCCAGCCGCTTTCGGGATGCTCCAATATCTCGCCCACTTCGGGAACGCGACCGGCGAGCACGAAAGCGAGGCCGCCCAGCGTGTCGACATCTTCCTCGACGTCACCAAGCCGCGCGTCAATGTCCCGCGCGACATCGTCCAGTTCTGCGCGCGCGTCGGCATCCCACAGCCCCTCGTCCAGCGGCACCAGCATCGCTTCGGGCGCATCGTCATGTTCGTCCTCGACGTCGCCGACAATCTCCTCGACCAGATCCTCGAAGGTCAACAAACCCTCGGTGCCGGAATATTCGTCAAGGACGATCGCGAGGTGGGTGCGCTTGGCGCGCATTTCGGCGAGCAGGTCGAGTGCGCCCATGCTTTCGGGCACATAGAGGGGTTGGCGGATCAATGGTGCGAGCGTATCGGGCACCGGCGCCTTGCCCGCCATGATGGCGAAGGCGTCGCGAATGTGGATCATGCCCACGATCGTATCGAGATTTTCGCGATAGACGGGAATGCGGCTGTGGCCGGCTTCGGCGAACAGCGCCGCAAGATCGGCGAAACTTGCCTTCTCCTCGATGGCGATAATGTCGGAGCGGGGTACGGCGACATCGTCGACCGTATGCTCCGAAAAATGCAGCAAGTTGCGCAGCATCTGCCGCTCGATTGCGGACAGGTCCCCCTTTACCGGCGGGTGATCTTCCTGTTCTTCCTCGTCATATTCGTCGAGTGCTTCCTCCAGCTCCTTGCGGAGGCTGGTTTCCTCATTCTCGCCGAACAGGAGCGACTTGATGCCGCTCCATAAACCGCCCTCGCTGCTACTGTCCGCCTCTTTCGAAGCGTTGCCGTCCTTGGGGCTGCCCTCAGCCATCGATCGTCCTAGTCCCCTGTTTCAGCGCCGTTTCAAGTCCGCCCGCTACCCGGCCAGCTTGGAAAAAAGCGCCATCAAATATCCTCGCGATCCCCATAGGGATCGGCCAAGCCCAGCGACGCCAGCGCGGCGATCTCCAGCGCTTCCATAGCTTCGGCCTCATTGTCGTCCATATGGTCATATCCGAGCAAATGAAAAGTCCCGTGAACGATCAGATGCGTGGCATGATCGGCGATGCTGATGCCCTTTTCGGCGGCTTCGGCGGCGCATACGCCTTCTGCCAGAACGATGTCGCCCAGCAGCACCTCACCATCATCGGTGTTGGCGGTGACTTCCAGCAGATCGTCCTGGACCATCGGGAAGGACAGGACATTCGTCGGCTTGTCCTTGTCGCGATAGGCGCGATTGAGGGCATGGACTTCCTCATTCGACGTCAGCTTGACCGCGACCTCGTAGAGGGTCGCATCACTGGCGAAGGCGGCATAGGGGCTGTGCGCAATGGCCGTGCTGACCGCGCGCTGGGCGATCAGTTCCCAGTCGGCGCCAGGCCAGCCATCCTCATGCAACAGGGCGACTTCGATCATGATGCCGCCATTCGGTAGGGGTTGAGCGACGTCGCAGCCTTGCGCCGCCCGGCTTCCCGTTGCGGCACGCCGAGGGCGGATGCATTATAGCGCTGATCAGGCATCCGGGCCCTCATAGGCCTGGACGATGCGACCAACCACCGGGTGGCGGACCACGTCGCCGACGCCGAAAGGCACCATGGCGATGCCCTCCACCCCTGCCAGCCGCGCCACGGCGTCGGCAAGGCCGGATACGCCCGGTTGCGGCAAGTCGACCTGCTTGGGATCGCCGCAGATCACCATGCGACTGCCTTCGCCGAACCGCGTGAGGAACATCTTCATCTGGGCGATGGTGGTGTTCTGCGCTTCGTCCAGCACGATGAAGGCGTTGGCGAGCGTACGGCCGCGCATGAAGGCGAGCGGCGCGATTTCGATCTCGCCCGACGCGATGCGTCGCTCGACCTGTTCGGCGGGCAGCGTATCGTAAAGCGCGTCGTAGATCGGGCGCAGATAGGGATCGACCTTGTCCTTCATGTCGCCGGGCAGGAAGCCGAGGCGCTCGCCCGCTTCCACGGCCGGACGTGACAGGATGAGGCGATCGACGCTGCCGGTGATGAGCTGGCTCACCGCCTGGGCGACGGCGAGATAGGTCTTGCCTGTGCCCGCCGGACCCAGCGCGAAGATGATGTCGTTGCGGTTGAGCGCCTCCATATAGGTGACCTGCGTCGCCGAACGGGGGACGATCGTCTTCTTGCGCGTGCGGATCATCACCTTGGGCGGTTCGGCGACGTCATGGCGAATGATGCCATCCAATGTGGGTTCGGACGACATGGCGATGACGGCCTCCACCGCGCCGGCGTCGATTTCCTGACCCGCGACGATGCGATTGTAGAGGCCGGTCATGACGTCGCGGGCGCGGGCGGCGGCTTCGGCCTCGCCCTCGATCTGCAGCTTGTTGCCGCGCGCGGCGATGTAGACGCCAAGGCGATTTTCGATCGCGACCAGATTTTGATCATATTGCCCGAACAGGGCGCCAAGCAGGTGCGGACGATCGAACGTGACTTCCAGCCGCGCGCGCTCGGCCGCATCGGCGCGCGCATGATGATGCGGTTTTTTCGACATTCAGCGACCTCCCTCTCTGCCCGTCCCGCTCGTTCCTCCGAGCGACCCTGACCCTTGCCCCGACGCTGGCGGAGCGGATGGGAAACGGGCTCCCGCTTCTGCGGGATCGACGGATTTTGAGATCAAGCGGCCTTCCTCCTGGTTAAGTCGCCGGCCAGGCTGTTCGGGCCGGCGCTGATGATGTCGACGTCGATCATGTCGCCGATGCTGAGGTCCGGGGCGGTCACGACAACGGATTGGAGCCAGGGCGACTTGCCGATCAGCTGGCCGGGATGACGCCCCTTGCGCTCGAGCAGGATGTCGGTCGTGCGCCCGACCGTCGCCGCATTGAAGTCCGCCTGCTGCCGGTTGAGCAGCGCCTGCAGGCGCGCGAGCCGTTCGTCCATCACCGCGGCGGGGATTTGATGATCCATGTCGGCCGCAGGAGTGCCCGGGCGCGGGCTATATTTGAAGGAATAGCATTGCGCATAGCGCACTTGCTCGACGATGCGCAGCGTATCCTCGAACTCCGCATCCGTTTCGCCGGGGAAACCGACGATGAAGTCGCCAGACAGGGCGACGTCAGGCCGGGCCTGCCGCACTCGCTCGATGATGCGCAGATAGCTGTCGGCGCTGTGGCTGCGGTTCATCGCCTTGAGGATGCGGTCGTTGCCCGCCTGCACCGGCAGATGGAGGAACGGCATCAGCTTGTCGATTTCGCCATGCGCGGCGATCAGGCCGTCGCTCATGTCGTTGGGATGGCTAGTGGTGTAACGGATGCGGCGCAGCTCGGTGATCTTCGCCAATTCGCGGACCAGGCCATCCATGCCCTGCATCCGGCCCTTGTCATCCTCGCCGGTCCAGGCGTTCACATTCTGGCCGAGCAGCGTGATCTCACGCGCGCCGCCATCGACCAGCGCCTTGGCCTCATCGAGGATGGCGCTCCAGCTCCGGCTGGTTTCGGCGCCGCGCGTATAGGGGACCACGCAATAGGTGCAGAATTTGTCGCAGCCTTCCATGATGGTGAGGAAGGCGGTGGGACGCGCCTGTTTCGTGCGCGCGGGCAGCGCGCCGAACTTGGAGGCGAGCGGCATGTCGGTGTCGACCGCCGCTTCGCCGCGTCCGACCTTGCCGATCAGGTCGGGCAGGCGGTGATAGGCCTGCGGCCCGACGACGATGTCGACATTGCGCGCGCGGCGCTGGATCTCGCCGCCCTCCGCCTGGGCGACACAGCCGGCGACGGCGATCATCGGGCGGCTGCCATCCTCGCGCGTCAGGCGGCCGATGTCGGAATAGACCTTGTCCACCGCCTTTTCGCGAATGTGGCAGGTGTTGAGGATGACGAGGTCGGCCTCCGCGCCGTCCGCGGCGGCGGTCATGCCCTGCGTGCCCAGCATTTCGGCCATGCGCTCGCCATCATAGACGTTCATCTGACAGCCAAAGGATTTGACGTGGAAAGTCGCTGGCGCAGTCTTTGCCGAATTTTGCGGGGTGTCGTTACGATTCATGCAGGCCAGCTATACAGGGGGCAGCGGGGGAGCGGAAGAGCGCTGATGCGCGGCGATGCTCTCAGCGATCCTTTCACGCGCCAGCGCGGCGATGGCCTTGCGATCGGCGCAATCGGCAGGGTCGAAGGGGGCAAGGAAGCGGATCGTCACCGGCAGCGCGCCCTTGCGGCCCAGGATGCGCATGACATTGTGGCGCGCGGGTTCCTCGCCCACCCATGCGATGTCCGGCGCGGCGGAGCCATAGTCGATATGGATGGGCTGGATCAGGACCGGGCGCGGCGGCGGCAACAGCACGGCGAGCAAGGTGGGCTTGAAGGGCAGCAGGCCCGTGCCGTCGCTGGTCGTCCCTTCGGGGAAAAGCGCGACCGGCTGGTGCCCCAGCATCGCTGTGCGCAGGGCGTCGATCTGCCGTGACAAGCCGCCGCGCCGCTCGCGCGACACGAACAGTGTGTTGTTCTGCGCAGCGAGCCATCCGACCACGGGCCAGCGCGCGACGCCATCCTGCGATACGAAGGCAGCGCCGGTCGCGCCCCCCAGCGCCAATATGTCGAGCCAGCTGACATGATTGGCGAGCAGGAAAATGTCACCCTCGGCCGGGCGCCCCTCCACCCGCACCCGCGCCCCTACGGATCGCGCGGCGAGTCCGAGAAAGCGAGGCGGCCAAGGCGAGCGCCGGCCAAGCAGGCGGCAGGCGAGATGCGGGACGAGGCACAGCAGCAGGCTGCCGGCCAGCGCCGCCAGCCTACCCGCGCGTCGCAGCGGCGCCAGATAGTCAGTTCTTGCGGTCGAGGGCGACGCCGTACAGCTCCATACGGTGATCGACCAGCCGGAAGCCCAGCTTTTCGGCGATTTGCTTCTGCAGCTGTTCCAGTTCCGGATCGACGAACTCGATGACATTGCCGGTTTCGACGTCGATCAGATGGTCGTGATGCGATTCCGGCGCTGCTTCGTAACGGGCGCGGCCGTCGCCGAAGTCATGGCGCTCCAGGATGCCCGCTTCCTCGAACAGGCGGACGGTGCGGTACACGGTCGCGATGGAAATGCCGGGATCGATGGCCGCGGAGCGCTTGTGCAGTTCCTCGACGTCGGGATGATCGGTGGCGTCGCTCAGAACCTGGGCGATCACCCGGCGCTGTTCGGTGATGCGCAGCCCCTTTTCGTGGCAAAGGGCTTCGACGTCAATTTTGCGGTTCATGCAGGCTCGCTTACTGGCTTCATGCGAAAAGTCGGACAAAGCCTAGCGGCTTTTGCCCATGCAGGAAAGGGGCGCATCGGCCGATGCGCCCCTTTCCAGTCGACCCGAGGAGGATAATGCGCGATTATTTGCCGCGGGTGCGACGACGCTTGGTGCCAAGGCCAATCTTCTTGGCGAGGTTGCGGCGCTGTTCGGCATAATTGGGCGCGACCATCGGATAGTCGGCGGGCAGACCCCATTTCGCGCGATAATCTTCCGGCGTCATCTGATAATGAGTCATCAGGTGGCGCTTGAGCATCTTGAGCTTCTTACCGTCCTCCAGGCAGACGATATAGTCGGGCTTGATCGACGCGCGCACCGACACAGCCGGTTCGGGCCGCGCTTCGGGCGTTTCGACCGGCTCGTTGAGGGCGGCGAGAGCTGCATGAACATTCTGGATCAGCGTCGACACATCCGAGACGGCAACGCTATTGTTGGAGACATGCGCTGCAACAATATCCGAGGTCAGCGTGATGAGCAGTTCGTTCTGAGCGGATTCGGTGTCCATTATCCTGTTTCCTGCCAAGCTATATTGTGATGCGACCCGCCCGACAGAATATTTTCAGGAGCGGCACTGCACCGCCTAGGCGTGACAAGAGAATTGCGCAATAGGCGATTGCGTCAATTGCGCATGTCTATGCGAAAACTCAACGCGTCATATAATTGACCATCATTGCCGCGATAGTAACCGGGGCGGCGATGGACATATTCGAAGCCAATTTTCTCATAGAGTTGGATCGCGTTGTTCGACGCGCGGACTTCCAGGTTCATGGTGACAATGCCGCGACGGCGCGCGGTGCGCAGGCTCTCGCGCAGCAATGCTTCGCCCACGCCTCGCCCACGCCAAAGCGGCGCGACCGCCAGCAACAGCAATTCGCATTCGTCGAGCACCGAGCGGACCAGCGCGAATCCGAGCGGTGAGGCGTCCAGCCGCGCGATCGTCAGCCAGGTGCCGGGCAAGGTCATGACGCCGGAGAGCTGTGGCAACGTCCAGGCTTCGCCAAAGGCGGGGTCGAAGGCGGCGACCATCACCTCCATCGCGTCCGCCATCGCGTTGCGATCGACGGTGTCGAACAGATCGAGGTTGAGGCCGGGCATCATGACAGGCCGCGCTCCGCCATTGTTTTCGCGTCGGCGCCCCGACCGTAGATGGGAGAGGGAGGCAAGCCGGGCAAAGCCGCGATCAAGGGCCAGACGCTGGCGTCGGGATAAAGGGTGACGGCGGTGCCGCTGCCGCGCGCGGTGACGAGCGCTTCGGCGCCCGTGCCGTAGATGACGGGTGCGTCGATCCGGCTCGCCAGTTCGGTGATCGGAGTGGAGCGGATTTCGTCCGTCGCGCTCTGCCCATCGGCAGTGAAGGACTGCCAGAAAAGTTCGCCATGACCGCCGGTGATGGTGACGATCAGAGGGCCTTGTCCATGATCGCGCGCCGCCTGCGCCGCGATCAGCGAAGGCGCACTGAAGCCGTGCAGCGATATGTCCCAGGCCAGCGCCAAGGCGCGCGCGGCGGCGATGCCGATGCGCACGCCGGTGAAGCTGCCCGGGCCCACATCCACGGCGATGGCGTCCGCCCGGCCGCCGTCGGGCAGGGCCGCGATCGCCGGCAGCAATGCTTCGGCATGACCTCGGCCGACAATTTCATGGAATTGCCCGATCGGTGCGCCATCCTCCAGCAGCGCCACGGACAGGGCCTGTGTCGCAGTGTCGATCACCAGCAGGCGCAAAGATGACTCCCATGCAGCGTCCGCCGGATGCGGATTCGCCTAGCGGTTAGTCGATCCGACGCGATTTGCCAAATTGTCGCGCCGCTTCAGACCGCGCGAACCTCCGTCACTTCGGGCACATAATGTTTGAGCAACTGCTCGATCCCGTTCTTGAGCGTGGCGGTCGAGGAGGGGCAGCCCGAGCAGGCGCCCTGCATCTTTAAATAGACCGTCCCCTTGTCGAAGCCGCGGTAGATGATGTCGCCGCCGTCATTGGCGACGGCGGGGCGCACGCGGGTGTCGATGAGCTCGCGGATCTGCTCCACGATCTCGGCGTCCTCCGGATCGTCGGCGAACGTCTCTTCCTCGGCCGGCACATGGATGCCGCCCGCGGACCCAGCGGCGAAGAGCGGCATGTCGGCCGAAAAATGATCGAGCAGGATGGCGAGCACATCGGGCTTCACGTCGCGCCAGTCCGACCCCTCGCCAATCGTGACCGAGATGAAGTCGCCGCCGAAGAAGACGCCCTTGACGTCGCCCAGCGTGAAGAGAGCGCTCGCCAGGGGCGACGCTTCTGCATCCTCCGGAGACGCGAAATCGCGGGTGCCCGCGCCCATGACCACACGGCCGGGCATGAATTTGACGGTGGCCGGGTTCGGCGTGAGTTCGGTCTCGATCAGCATGGCGCGCATGTGGCGATTTGCCGGCGCAAGATCAAGCCGTCCGGAACTTCAAGTGCGACCGATGATTGACTGAGGCAAAAGCCAAGGAGATGAGAAAATGAGCACGGAAACCGATATCCGCGAGCGGTTCTGGGCGGACCTGTCGGCCAGCCCCTTCCTGATGGTCGGGCTGCAGGGGTCGCAGAAGCATCACTTGCCGATGACGGCGCAGCTCGACCCGTCGGCCAATCACTGCTTCTGGTTCTACACGGCCAAGGATAATCGACTGGCGCCCGGCGGTCCGGCCATGGCGCAGTTCGCGGCGAAGGACCATGATCTGTTCGCCTGCATCGACGGCACGCTGACGCCCGAGACCGACCCGGCGATCATCGATCGCTACTGGTCCAAACAGGTGGAAGCCTGGTATCCGCAGGGCCGGAACGATCCCAATCTGCTGATGCTGCGCTTTGACCTCAACACCGCCGAAATCTGGCGCGCGGACCTGTCGATCAAGGGCGTGTTCAAGATGATGTTCGGCGGCGACGTGCGGTCGGAAATGAAGGGCAAGCACGCCGAAGTGTCGCTCTGATCGTCCCCACCCACAATTAGCGGCCGCGCTTGTCGCGGCCGCTTGCTTTTGGCGCGCTTTGTCGCCATATGCGCTGCGGCGCAGCAACCGGCTCTCACAGGCCCACAGCGATTGGCAGCGTGATCGTCCCCGAAGCCGCAAGAGCGGGAAGGGACCGGCCAATGACAAGCCTGCGCCAAGCTTTGAGGCTTCCCTTTTCACGCGGGTCGTTTCGTAACCCGCCTCGCGCCCTCTCTGTGACAGTCACGGACAGCCGGCGCCGGCCGACATGTGAGACTATCATGGAATTCACCGATCTGGGCTTGTCCGAGCCGATCCTGAAGGCGCTCGCCGCCAAGAAATACGCCAACCCGACGCCCATCCAGCAAAAGGCGATCCCTGTTCTGCTGGAAGGGAGTGACCTGTGCGGCATCGCTCAGACCGGCACCGGCAAGACCGCGGCATTCGCGCTGCCTAGCCTCGACTATTTCGCGCGCCATCCCAAGCCCACGCCCGTGCGCGGCTGCCGCATGCTGGTGCTGTCGCCCACGCGCGAACTGGCCGCGCAGATCGCGCAGAGCTTTCGCGACTATGGCCGCTTCCTGAAGCTGAGCGTCGAAACCGTGTTCGGCGGCGTGCCGATCAATCGCCAGATCAAGGCGCTGTCGGGCGGCGTCGACATCGTCGTTGCGACGCCGGGGCGCCTGCTCGACCTGATCGATCAGCGCTGCTTCACCATCAAGGACACGGAAATCTTCGTTCTCGATGAAGCCGACCAGATGATGGACATGGGCTTCATCCATCCGTTGAAGCGCATCGCCAAGCTGCTGCCGACCGATCGGCAGAACCTCTTCTTCTCCGCGACCATGCCCAAGGAGATCGAGGCGCTGGCCGGCCAGTTCCTGAAGGATCCGGTCAAGGTCAGCGTCGCGCCGCAATCGACCACCGCCGAACGGGTGCGTCAGCAGGCGACCTTCGTCAACCAGGCGGAAAAGCAGGCGCTGCTGCATATCGTCCTGAAGCAGGAAGAGATCGATCGCGCGCTGATCTTCACCCGGACCAAGCATGGCGCCGACCGCGTCGTGCGTTTCTTGGAAGGGGCGGGCATCGATGCGTTCGCCATTCACGGCAACAAGAGCCAGGGCCAGCGCACGACGGCGCTCCAGGCTTTCCGCCAGGGCAAGGTCAAGCTGCTGGTCGCGACCGATATCGCCGCGCGCGGCATCGACGTGTCGGGCGTCAGCCATGTCATCAATTTCGAAATCCCCAATGTCCCCGAACAATATGTCCACCGTATTGGGCGCACTGCGCGCGCGGGCGCCGAGGGCGTCGCGATCAGCTTTGTGGCGGATGACGAGCGGCCTTATCTGAAGGCGATCGAGCGCGCCACGCGCGTCAAGCTCGACGTGGTGCCCTTGCCCGAGAATTTCCTGGAAGCGGTCCGCAATCTTCCCAAGCCCGCACCGCAGCGCAAGGGGCCCAGCCAGAGCCCGGCGCAGCAGGCCAAGCGCGCCGAGGGGCAGCGGCGCTATCAGGACCAGCAAAAGGCCCAGCGCGGCGCGCCCGACAAGGCGCATCGCGGCGAAGGTGATGGCGCAGGCGCCAAGAAGCCCTTCCGCCGTCGTCGGCGCGGCGGCGTCGGCGCGCACAAGGGCGCGGTGCAGCGCACCAGCGTGCGCTGAGCATAGCGGGAGGAGAGGTGGCGTGCGTCGCCTCCCTTCCGCGATATTGTAAGTAGCGGTTCAGGAAAAGGACGCTAGGCTCTGCTGCCTATGCGTTTTCCCCCTCGCCGTTCGGCTGCTTCGCTCCTCACCCTTTCCCTGCTGCTGGCGGGCTCGCCGCAGTCTTTGGCGGCCGAGGCGCAGCCGGCGGCCGCTCCGGTGGAGCGGGGCGCCGGCAAGGCACAGCTTCGTCCCTGGCTTTACGAAAATAGCGACGTGCCGATCGATGCCGCGTGGCGGTTCGGCACCCTGCCCAACGGGCTGCGTTACGCCGTGCGGCGCAATGGCGTGCCACCGGGCCAGGTATCCGTTCGCCTGCGGATGGATGTCGGCTCGCTGATGGAGCGGGACGATGAGCAGGGCTATGCCCACTACATGGAGCATCTGACCTTCCGCGGATCGCGCCATGTGCCCGACGGCGAATCGAAGCGGATCTGGCAGCGGCTGGGCGTCACCTTCGGCAGCGACAGCAATGCGCAGACGACGCCGACCGGCACGACTTACGCGCTGGACCTGCCGCAGGCGACGCAGGCGACATTGGGCGAAAGCCTGAAAATATTGGCGGGCATGATGGCCGATCCCAATATCATCGACGGCGCCGTTGATGCCGAGCGAGCGGTGGTGATGGCGGAAAAGCGGGAAGGCGAGGGGCCGCAGAGCCGCATTTCCGACGCCAGTCGTCAGCATTTCTTCGCTGGCCAACCGCTTGCGAAACATGCGCCGATCGGCACGGTCGAGACGCTGAAGGCGGCGACGGCGGCCAGCATGGAGGCGTTCCACCAACGCTGGTATCGGCCGGAAAATGCCGTGATCGCGATTTCCGGCGACATTGATCCCGCGCTGGCGGAGCAGTTGATCAAGGATAATTTCGCCAGCTGGGCAGTGCCCGGCAAGGGCGCCGCCATTCCCGATTTTGGCGCGCCCGATCCCAAGCTGCCGGCGACCAACGTGTGCGTCGAACCCGGCGTGCCGGTCGGGCTGACGATGGCTTGGCTGCGACCCTGGAAGGCTCATGCCGATACGATCGTCTACAATCAGGATAAGCTGACCGACATGCTGGCGCTGCAGATCGTCAGCCGGCGGCTGGAACAGGCGGCCCGGACAGGGGGCAGTTTCCTCCAGGCGAGCGTCGAGCAGCAGGATGTCAGCCGATCGGCCGATGGCACGTTCCTGTCCATCATCCCCAGCAATGATGATTGGCAAAAAGCGCTGCACGATGTGCGCGCCATCGTCGAAGACGCCAAGGCGGCCCCGCCCAGTCAGGCGGAGATCGACCGCGAATATGCGCAGATGGACACGGCGCTGGCGATCCAGGTGGAAAATGCCTCGACAGAGGCGGGCGCCAAGCAAGCGACCGATCTGGTAAGCGCGGTCGATATTCGCGAAACGACGGTCAGTCCGCAGGCTGCGGTGGAGATTTTCCGCGCCGGCAAGCCCGCCATGACGCCGCAGAAGATACTGGATTCGACGCGCCGGCTTTTTTCGGCCGGCGTATTTCGGGCGATGCTGGTGACCAGCAAGGTCGAGCCGGGGTTGGACCAGCGACTTGCGGCCGCTGTCGCGGCGCCGGTCAAGGCGGCGACGAATGCGCGCCTGTCCGACAAGCCAGTGACGATGGATGACCTGCCCAAGCTCGGCGCGCCGGGTACGGTGGTGTCCCGCGCCGCGGTGGGTCTGCCGGGCATGGAAACGATCAGCTTCTCCAACGGGGTCAAGCTGACCCTCTTCGCCAATGATGCGGAGCCTGAAAAGGTGCGGATCAACGTCCGCTTCGGCCATGGGCAGCAGGCCTTTTCCCCCGACAAGCCCGTGCCCAGCTGGGCCGGCGGTTACGCGCTGGTGGCGAGCGGCATCGGCAAGCTGGGGCAGCGGGAACTGGACGAACTGACCATCGGCCGCCGCATGGGCATGGAATTTTCCATCGACGACGACGCCTTTGAACTGCAGGCGGTCACGCGGCCGGCGGATTACAAGGACCAGTTGCGGCTGTTCGCCACCAAGCTGGCGGCGCCAGGCTGGGACCCTGCGCCGATCGGCCGCGTCAAGACGGGCGCGATCGTCGCCTATGACGCCATGTCGCGAGCCCCCGATTCCGTGCTGGGCCGGGACCTTAACTGGCTGCTGCACGACAAGGATGTGCGCTATCGCACCCCATCGCGCGCCGAAATTGAAGGGCTGACGCCCGAGGCGTTTCGCGCCACCTGGGCGCCGGTGCTGGCGTCGGGGCCGATCGAGATCCAGATTTTTGGCCATGTGCAGGCGGATGATGCGATAAAGGCCGTCGCCGCTACCTTTGGTGCGCTGCCCGCCCGGCAGGACGCGCCGGTGCCGGCGGCGAACAAGGTGATGCGCTTCCCGGCCCATGTCGAAAAGCCGGTGATCCTGCGGCACCAGGGCGACAAGAGTCAGGCCGCCGCCGTGATGGCTTGGCCGACTGCGGGGGGATTTGCCTTACAGCAGGAAGCGCGGCAGCTGGAAATCCTGACGCAGATCTTCAACGACCGATTGTTCGAAAAGCTGCGATCGACCGAAGGCGCGGCCTATTCGCCGAGCGTCCAGAATAACTGGCCATTTTCCTATGAAAGCGGCGGCTACATCCTGGTGACCAGTCAAGTGCGGCCCGACCGCGTCAATTATTTCTACGACGTGGTCAAGGCTACCGCGGACGACCTTGCCCGGAACCCCGTCAGCGCCGACGAACTGCAGCGCGCCGTCGCGCCGATGCAGCAATTGCTGATGCGCGCGAGCACCGGCAACGCCTTCTGGATGAGCCAGATGGAGGGCGCCACGCATGATCCTCGCTATGTCCAGGCAATGCAGACCATGGCCAAGGACATGCTGAGCGTCACCCCCGCCCAGTTGCAGGCTCTGGCGGCCAAATATCTGGTGCCGGGCAAAAGCTGGTCGACGGTCGTGTTGCCGGAAGGCGTGGCCGCGAAATAGGGAAAGAGATCCGTTGGCGAGCGCGCGCTTCCATGCGCTTCAGCGTACGGCCTTGAGGCCGGCGACGATCATCTGCGCGGCGCGATGCGCGGCGACGGGGGCGCTCAGTCGGGGTCTGGACAAGCTGCGATGGCCGAACCCGAACATGCAGGCAAGCAGCATCTCCTCTGCCGCATCCAGCGCCTCGCCCGTCAGATCGCGATTGGCGACGCACGCAAACTCCCGCAGGGTTGTGCGGAATCCCGCACATAACTCGCCGATCGTTTGCCGCACGGCGTCGTTGCGAAAGGCTTCGGCCAGTATGTCGAACGAGAGTGCTTCGTCCTTTTCCTCGGTGGTGTGCAGCAACATCTGTTCAAACGTCTGTTCGATTGTGAGGGCGCCGGCGTCAAGCTGCTTGCGCAAGGCCTGCATTGTCACGGTCCAGGCGTCAGCATCGGCCTGAACCAGGGCCTCGATCACATCTTCCTTGCCCTTGAACAAACGGTAGATCTGGCCGACCGATACTTGCGCGGACGTCGCAAGCTGCGCCATCGACGTCTGGTGGAACCCGTTCGAGCCGAACAGCGCGCGCGCGGCGTCCATAATTCGCGCTCTGCCACCCTTCTCATGCTGCACTGCAACCATTTCTAACTCCATTGGCCTTTTGAGCCTTGAAGTTTCTGTGGCATGATACTACCTGCGCGGCAAGCGGAATGAACGTTCATTCTGATCTCAGGTTCATAACGAAACGGATCCAGGCGATGCAAAAGGGGATTTTCACCGGACTGCTGGCGTGTGCGTCGGCTTTGGCGCTGAGCGGATGCGGCGAAAGCCAGCCTCCGGCTCCGCCACCCCCTGCGGTTGGGGTTGTCACGGTCAAAACCGAGTCGGTGCCGCTTGTGAATGAGCTGCCGGGGCGTGTTGCCGCACTGGAAACAGCGGAAGTCCGTCCGCAGATCAGCGGCGTGATCCGCCGCAGCCTCTTTCCCCAGGGCGGCTTCGTCCGCGCGGGACAGGTGTTGTTCGAAATTGAGGATGCGCCTTACCGCGCCGCTTTGGCGCAGGCGCAAGGTTCGCTCGCGCGGGCGCAGGCAACCATCGGTTCTACCAGCCTCCAGGCGCAGCGTTACAAGGATCTCGTTGGCATCAACGCGGTAAGCCGACAGGAATATGACAATGCCGTGGCGACCGCCCAGCAGGCGCGGGCCGATGTTGCGGCGCAACGCGGTGCGGTTCAGGCTGCGCAGGTCAACCTCGGCTTCACCCGCATTCGCGCGCCCATTTCCGGTCATATCGGCCGATCGCTCTTTACCGCAGGCGCGCTGGTTCAGGCTGGCCAGGCCGATCCCCTGGCGACGATCCAGCGGACTGACACCGTCTATGTCGACGTGACTCAGTCGGCCGCCGAAATCATCAACCTCAAGCAGGCGATGAAGACGGGCGGCGTGAGCGAGGCGGAAGGTGCGCGCATCCAGCTGCTGCTTCCCAATGGCAGCACCTATCCGATCGAGGGCAGGCTGCAATTTTCCGAAGTGACGGTCGATCCCAATACGGGCGCGGTCACGCTGCGCGCGACTTTCCCCAATCCCGAAGGCCTGCTGCTGCCGGGCATGTATGTCCGGGCGCGGCTGGTCGAAGGGCGGCGCAATGAAGCGATCCTGGCGCCGCAGCCCGGTATCAGTCGCGATGCGCGTGGCCGCGCGACGGCGATGGTCGTGGGCAAGGGCAACAAGGTCGAGATGCGGCAGGTCGAAGTCGATCGTGCGGTCGATGGCAAGTGGATCGTCACCAGCGGCCTCAAGCCCGGCGACAAGCTCATCGTGGAGGGATTGGTGAACCTGAAGCCCGGCACGGTCGTCCGCCCCGGCGCGCCGCAACAGGTGACCGCGCCGAACAACGCCGCGCAGGCAACGGCCAAACCGGGCGGCGCTTCTGCCGCCCAGGGCGAGGCCAACTAAGCCATGGCCCGTTACTTTATCGACCGACCCATCTTCGCATGGGTCATCGCCATCGTCATCATGCTGGCGGGCCTGTTGGCGCTGCGTTCGCTATCGGTGGCGCAATTCCCGGAGATCGCGCCGCCTGCGGTGACGATCCAGACCACCTATCCGGGCGCCAACGCCCAGACGCTGGAAAGCACGACGACGCAGATTATCGAGCAACAGCTCAAGGGTGTCGACAATCTGCGCTATTTCTCGTCCACCAGCGACGGGTCGGGCAATCTCAACATCACGCTGACCTTCGAACAGGGAACCGATCCCGACATCGCGCAGGTGCAGGTGCAGAACAAGCTGTCGCAGGCGACGCCTCTGCTGCCCCAGGAAGTGCAGCAACAGGGTCTGCGCGTCGGGAAATCGACCTCCAGCTTCCTGCTCATCATGGCGGTCTATGCCGATGATGGCATTCACGATCAGGAGGACGCGGCCGACTTCATCGCTTCGACGCTCCAGGATCCGATCAGCCGCGTCACCGGGGTCGGCGATACCCAGTTGTTCGGGTCGCAATATGCCATGCGCATCTGGCTCGATCCCTACAAGATGGCCAATCTCCAGATCACGACCGGTGATGTGAAGTCCGCCATCCAGGCGCAGAACGCGCAGGTATCCGCCGGTCAGATTGGCGGCGCGCCGTCGCCCAAGGGGCAGGCGCTGAACGCCACCGTCACCGCGCAATCGCGTCTGCGCACCCCCGAGGAGTTCAGCAATATCCGCTTGCGCAGCAACAGCGACGGGTCGGTGGTGCTGATGTCCGACGTTGCGAGGGTCGAACTGGGCGCAGAAAATTACGGCTTCGGAGTCAAGTTCAACGGCTCGCCGGCATCCGGCTTCGGCGTGAAGCTGGCACCGGGGGCGAATGCGCTGGACACGGTTGAGGCAGTGAAGGATCGCGTCGATCAGCTGTCGGCCAACTTCCCGAGCTGGGTCAAATATGATTTCCCGGTCGACAATTCGACCTTCGTCGAATTGTCGGTCGAGCAGGTGATCCATACGCTGTTCGAAGCGATCCTGCTCGTCTTCGTCGTCATGTTCATTTTCCTGCAGAACTGGCGCGCGACGCTGATCCCGACGATCGCGGTGCCGGTGGTGCTGCTGGGAACGCTGGCCATCCTCTATGCCGCTGGTTTCACCATCAACACGCTGACCTTGTTCGGCATGGTGCTGGCGATCGGCCTGCTGGTCGATGATGCGATCGTCGTGGTGGAGAATGTCGAGCGTTTGATCCAGGATGAGGGGCTCAGTCCCAAGGAAGCGGCGAGGAAGTCGATGGACGAGATCAGCGGCGCGCTGATCGGCATCGGCCTGGTTCTGTCCGCAGTGTTCCTGCCCATGGCTTTCTTCGGTGGCTCCACCGGCGTCATCTTCCGGCAGTTTTCGATCACCATCGTGTCGTCGATGATCCTGTCGGTGCTGGTGGCGTTGATCCTGACGCCTGCGCTCTGCGCCACCATCCTGAAGCCTGCCTCGCACGGTCATGACCAATGGAAGGGCCGGTTCGGATCGATCTTTGGCCGGTTCTTCGGCTGGTTCAATCGCACCTTCGACAAGGGCGTGACGCGTTATGGCCAGGGTGTGCAGAAGGTGGAGCGCCGCTGGGGCCGCACCATGCTGCTCTATCTGCTGATCGTCGTCGGCATGGCGTTCATTTTCCTGCGCCTGCCTGCCGGCTTCTTGCCCGACGAGGATCAGGGGATCATCATCGCGCAGCTTTCGCTCCCCGCCGGGACCACGCTGGAGGAAACGGAGCGCACGCTGGCGCGCATGCGCGACCATTATCTGGTCGATGAAAAGGACAATGTGGCGGCCGTCTTCACCATCGCGGGCTTCGGCTTCGTAGGGCAGGGGCAGAATGTCGGCATCGTATTCACCCGAATGAAGGATTGGGACGAGCGTTCAGGCAGCGAGAATGCCGTTCCCGCCATTGCCCAACGAGCCAATATGGCGTTCCAGAAGATCTCCGCGGGCATGGCCTTCGCCTTCGTGCCGCCGGCGGTACAGGAACTGGGCAATGCCTCGGGCTTCGATTTCCAGCTGCTCGATCAGGGCAATCTGGGCCATGAGAAGCTGCTGGCCGCGCGCAACCAGCTCCTGGGCATGGCGATGGGCGACCAGCGCCTGGCGCAGGTGCGTCCCAACGGCCTGGAGGATACACCGCAGCTCAAGCTGAACGTCGATCAGGCGGCGGCTGGTGCATTGGGAATCGCCCAGGCTGACGTCAACGACACGATCAGCACAAATCTCGGCGGCTCCTACGTCAACGACTTCATCGATCGCGACCGGGTGAAGCGGGTCTATGTTCAGGCGGATGCGCCCTACCGCACCTCGCCCGACGCCATCGGCGCCTATCATGTTCGCGGCAGCAGCGGTCAGATGGCGCCGCTTTCGGCCTTCGCCACGACCGAGTGGGTGCAGGGGCCCGCGCGGCTCGAGCGGTTCAACGGGGTTCCCTCGATGAACATCCAGGGATCGCCCGCACCCGGCGTGTCTAGCGGCACGGCGATGCAGGCCATGGCGGAACATGCCGCCAAGCTGCCTGCCGGTATCGGCTTCAGCTGGAACGGCATCTCTTATGAGGAGCAGATTTCCGGTGGTCAGGCGCCCTATGTCTATGCGCTGTCCATGCTCATCGTCTTCCTCTGCCTTGCGGCGCTGTACGAAAGCTGGTCGGTGCCGATCGCGGTCATGCTTGTCGTGCCGCTTGGCGTGCTGGGCGCCGTTATCGCGGCGACCTTGGCGGGGCTGAACAATGATATCTATCTGCAGGTCGGCCTCATCACCACCATCGGCGTATCGGCAAAGAACGCGATCCTGATCGTCGAATTCGCCGAAGAGAAGATGCGCGAAGGTTTGCCGCCCGCGCAGGCGGCGCTGGAAGCGGGCAAGCTGCGTCTGCGGCCGATCCTGATGACCAGCTTCGCCTTCATCTTCGGCGTGCTGCCGCTGGCGATGTCGACAGGCGCGGGCGCCGGCGGGCAGAATGCGATCGGCTGGGCCGTCGTCGGCGGCATGTTGTCGGCCACCGTGCTTGCCATCTTCTTCGTGCCGGTCTTCTTCACGGTCGTGAAGCGCCTGTTCCGCGAACATCATCATCATCAATCGGCGGATGATGCGGGCCGGCCCGCGTCGCCGCAGGAGGCCTGACATATGCGCAGCATCAAGGCGCTGGGCGCCGTCACCCTTTCGCTGGCGCTGGCCGCGTGCGACATGGCGCCCAAATATGTGCGCCCGGAAATGCCCGTGCCGACGTCGACGCCGCAAGGCCCGGCCTATGCCGAAGGCGGGGAGGGTCAGGCGATCGTCCCCGCAGATACGGCGTGGCGCGATTTCTTCACCGATCCGCGCCTGGCGCGCGTGATCGAAACCGCGCTGTCGAACAATCGCGACCTGCGGATCGCCATGGCCAATGTCGAGCAGGCGCGCGCGCAATATCGCGTCCAGCGTGCGGACCTGCTGCCCACTGTGGCGGCGGGCGGCACAGCGACTTATCAGGACCAGCCCTTTTCGCAGGCGGGATCCGGCCGGGCCGACATTTACCAGGCCCAGGTCGGCACCTCCGCCTGGGAAATTGATCTGTTCGGCCGCATTCGCAATCTCAGCCGGGCCGCGCAGGAACAATATTTCGCCAGCGTGGAAACCCGCAATGCGGCGCAGACCAGCCTGATCGCGGAAACCGCCAACGCCTGGCTCACCATGGCGGCGGATCAGGAGCGTTTGCGTATCGCGCGCGATCTGGAGGGCGCGTTCGGCAAGACGCTCGCGCTCACCAAGGCGCGGTTCGAACGCGGCATCGCTTCCGAACTGGAAGTGCGCCAGGCGCAGACCAGCTATGACCAAGCGCGATCGGACATTGCCGAAGCGACGACGCTGGTGGCGCAGGACCAGAATGCGCTGAACCTGCTCGCCGGAACAACGGTGCCGGCGGCCGATCTGCCCGACAGCCTGCCGCAGGCCGGGGCGACGATCGAGAATCTGCCGGCCAATGTCAGCTCGGACATTCTGCTGCGCCGGCCGGACATCGCCTCGGCCGAGCATCAGCTGCGCGGCGCCAACGCTAATATCGGCGCGGCGCGTGCGGCCTTCTTCCCGAACGTCTCGCTGACGACGGCCTTCGGGTCGCTCAGCCTGGGTCTTTCGAACTTGTTCGGGTCGGGCTCGAGTTTCTGGTCGGTCTCGCCGACAGCGAGCGTGCCGATCTTCGATTTCGGCCGCAACCAGGGCAATCTGCAATATGCCAGGGCGACGTATGACGCCATGCTGGCGACCTATGAGCAGAGCATCCAGACCGGGTTTCGCGAAGTGGCCGACGCGCTGGCGCGGCGCGGCACGATGACGCAGCAAATGGAGGCGCAGACGTCGCTGCGCGATTCGGCCCGCGTCGCCTATACGTTGTCGGAAGCACGCTTTCGCGCCGGCGTCGACAGTTTCCTCACGACGCTGGATTCGCAGCGCACGCTCTACACCGCGGAGCAATCGCTCCTCGCCACGCGACTGACCCGTGCGACGAACATGGTGGAGCTGTATCGCGCCATGGGCGGCGGCCTGAAATAGAATTTGGGCGCAAGGCGCGGGAGGGCGTGGTTTTGCGATCGCGCTATGTCGGACGGGTCCCATGGAGCTTGGCATGACGCTCTTCCGCGCTTTTCACTTGTCCCCATTAGGTCGTCTCTCGCTGATCGCTTGTGACGACGGCCTGATGGCGGTGCTCTGGCCGGATGATCCGCCAGGGCGCGTGCCCCTGCCGGATGGCGTCGACGCGCCCGACCATCCGGTGCTGAAGGAAACCGGCGCGCAACTCGACGCCTATTTTGAAGGCGCGCTGCGACGGTTTGACCTGCCGCTCGCTCCGCGCGGCACCGCGTTTCAGCGCGGCGTCTGGAAAGCCCTCGATATGATCCCCTTCGGCGAGACGCGCAGCTATGCCGACATCGCCCGCGCCATAGATCGGCCGGGCGCCGTCCGGGCGGTGGGTGCAGCCAATGGCCGCAATCCGCTTTCGATCGTCACGCCATGTCATCGGGTCGTCGGGAGCAACGGCATGCTGACGGGCTTTGCCGGCGGGATCGAGGCCAAGCAATGGCTGCTCGCGCACGAACGGCCGATCGCCACGGATTGATTCCTGTTCTGCCGCCAGCCATTGCCGCTTAAGGTCCTTGCGAGGCAGGGCAGGACGAAACGGGAGCGGCATGGCAGCGAATCTGGAGATCATAGTGAGCGACATTGCCGCCACGATCGGCAGCGCCGACGACCGGGGCCGCGTCGCCAGCTATATTCCCGAACTGGCAAAGGTTGATCCCGGCCAGTTCGGTATCGCGATTGCGACCGCCAATGGTGACATGATCACCGGCGGCGACTGCGCAGTCGGCTTTTCGATCCAGTCGATTTCGAAGGTGTTTGCGCTCACGCTGGCGCTCGGAAAGGTCGGCGACCAGCTATGGGAGCGGGTCGGGCGGGAGCCTTCGGGCACCGCCTTCAACTCCATCGTTCAGCTGGAACATGAACATGGCATCCCCCGCAATCCCTTCATCAATGCCGGGGCGATCGTCGTCACCGACATCAATCTGGGCGGACATCAGCCCCGTGTCGCCATCGGCGAGATGCTGCGCTTCCTGCGTTATCTGGCGGGAGACGAGGACATCGCCATCAACGAGGCGGTTGCGGCGTCGGAAACAGCCTCGGGCTTCCGCAACATGGCGCTCGCCAATTATATGCGCGCCTTCGACAATGTCCGTCATCCGGTCGACCTGGTGCTTGGCGCCTATTTCCACCAATGCGCGATCGAGATGAACTGTCGGCAACTGGCGCTGGCCGGGCGCTATCTGATGCTGGACGGGCGGCACCCCGACGGCGGACGGGTCGTGTCGCCAAGCCGGGCGCGCCGCATCAACGCGTTGATGCTGACCTGCGGCCATTATGACGCGTCCGGCGACTTCGCCTTTCGCGTCGGCATGCCTGGCAAGTCGGGCGTGGGCGGCGGCATTCTGGCGATCGTGCCGGGCCGCGCGTCCATCGCGGTGTGGTCTCCCGGTCTCAACGCCAGCGGCAACAGCCATCTCGGGACATTGGCGCTGGAGGAATTGGCGCGCCACACCGGCTGGTCGATCTTCAGCCCAGCCCCGGCCGGTTCATGAGCGGCGGGCCTAGCCCACTTCGTCGGCGCGGAGCCGGCGCAGCTTGGGCGCGGTCTGCATCTGTGCGGCGTCCTTGATGCCCTCACGCAAGTCCTCGCGAGTCTGGTGGATCGACGCGATCACTGGCCCCATGGCCACGCCCAAATCCACCAGCGCGGTTTCCGCCAGCTGCAGCGAGCTTTCCAGCGTTTCCGGCACGGCGTCGCTCGCGCCGGCCTTGTAGAGTTGCGCCGCATGATCGGTGTCGCGCGCGCGGGCGATGATGGGCAGGTCGGGCACCCATCCGCGCACGCGCTGCGTGACCCGCACCGACAGCACGGGATCGTCCATCGTCAGAATGAGCGCGCGAGCATGGCCCAGGCGCAGCCGGTCGAGCATTTCGGTGCGCGCCACGTCTCCGAACAGGATGGGATAGCCTGCCCGCCTGGCTTCCGCGACCACATCAGGATCGGACTCCACCACGATGAAACGCTGGCTGTGCGTGCGCAAAAGGTCGCACACCATCCGCCCGACCCGTCCAAAGCCGATCACGACCGCGGCGGCTTCGGTCTGTTCCTGTTCGGTTTCGACTCGCTCTTCGCCCAGCGCCATTTCCAGTCGGCGGGCGATGTCATGGCCGATCCGCGCGAGCAGTGGCGTGATGGTGAGGCCGATGGCGGTGACGATCTGCCAGAAGGCGGCGGTAGAGGGCAGGATGAGCTGCGCCGTCGCTGCCGCGGAGAGCACAATGAGCGTTGTTTCCGACGGGCTGGACATCAGCACGCCGACCTCCAACGCCACGCCTTTGCGCGCCCCGGAGAAGTAGAGCAGCCCGGCGGTCACGAGCGTCTTGCACAAGACGACGCCGACCACGGCAAGCATCAGGCTGGGCCAATTGGCGAGGATGACGCGCAGGTCCAGACTCATGCCCACGGTGATCAGGAAGACGCCCAGGGCCAATCCCTTGAACGGCGCGGTGATAACCTCGACCTCGCCATGATAGTCTGTTTCGGCGATCAGCAGGCCCGCGACCAGAGCGCCCACTATCGGCGACAGGCCGGCGATAGACGTCGCCATGCTGGAGATGATGACGACCAGCAGGCTGGCGGCCAGAAACACTTCCGGGCTCTTGGTGCGCGCGGCCTGGCTGAAAATATGGGGCAGGGTGATCCGGCCCATGATCAGCATGACGCCGACGGTAATGCCGCCCTTGAGCAAGGTGCCGGCCAGTTCGCCCCAAGCCTCGTCGGGGCCGCTCGTCACTGAGGGCGCCAGCGCCCCCAGCATGAAGATGATGGGGACGAGCGCCAGGTCTTCGAACAGGAGCATCGAGAAAGCGGCGCGGCCCACGGCGCTTTGCGTGCCGACCATCGGCAGCACCACAGCTGTAGAGGATAGGGCGAGCGCCAGACCCAGGCCAATCGCGCCGGCCGCGGGCTGACCCAGCAGATACAGGCCCGACGCGATGAGCAGGCCGCTGCCGATCAGTTCGGCGGCACCTACCCCGAACACCTGGGTGCGCATCGACCACAAGCGCTTGATACTGAGCTCAAGTCCGATGGAGAAGAGCAGCAGGATGATGCCCAAGCCCGCAAAAGGCTCGATCGCCGCGCGGTCCGATATGGTGACATGATAGAGCCAGGGATACCGATCGACCAGGGAGCCGAGGCCCGCGGGCCCGACCGCGAGCCCCACCAGGATGAAGCCGATGACCGGGCTGATCCGGAAGCGGGCGAAACCGGGAATGACAAGGCCTGCAGCCCCCAAAATTACCAGGGAGTCACTGAAGCTGTCGGGATCGATTGCGCCTGTCATGCCGCCATCATCGCGGCTGGCGCTGTGAAAGGCCAGTATCGAAATGGAAAAAAGCGCAATTGGATGTGGCGCGGCTGGGGAGGCGGAGGCCCGTCTACTGCTGGTGCGGACGGCGGGACTTGAACCCGCAATTCCAGGGGAAGGCGGATTTTAAGTCCGCTGCGTCTACCGATTTCGCCACGTCCGCGCTGTACCGGCCATAGCCCGCGCGGCGATCAGGTCAAGCGACAGGCGTGAGAACAGTCAGGCCTCGCTGCCGCTGTTCAACCGCTCGCGCATTTCCTTGCCCGGCTTGAAATAGGGGACGCGCTTGGCCGACACCGGCACTTGTTCGCCGGTACGCGGATTGCGCCCCGTCCGCGCATCGCGTGCGCGCGTCGTGAAGGCGCCGAAGCCACGCAATTCGACGCGACCGCCCGACGCAAGCCGATCGACAATCTCCTTGAAGAACAGGTCGACGATCCGCTCGACCTCCGGCACGGTCAGCCCCGGATTTTCTTCGGCCAGTTTCTGGATCAATTCCGATCGGATCATTGGTTCTCCAGCGCCTCTCTGCTGTTCCCCTGCCTATTTCATACTGTTTTTGTAACGCGTTGACAATCGGCAGCCGCAGGATCGTTTCGCCTGTGTCAGAACGGGAAAGGCCCGCCGAACCAGGGGTCCGACGGGCCTTTCGCCAAAGTCTTCTGAAGGGATCAGCCTTCGTTCTTGGCCTTGAGCGCTTCGCCCAGGATGTCGCCCAGCGACGCGCCGCTGTCGGACGAGCCATATTGTGCCACAGCCTGCTTCTCTTCGGCGATCTGCATCGCCTTGACCGAGAAGGTCGGCTTCTTGGCGCGGTCGAAACCGGTGACCATGGCGTCGAACTTCTGGCCGATCTGGAAGCGCTCCGGACGCTGTTCGTCGCGGTCGCGGCCCAGATCGCTGCGCTTGATGAAGCCGGTGGCGCCGTCTTCGCCGGCCTGGACTTCCAGACCGCCGTCGCGGACTTCCAGAACGGTCACGGTGACGATCGCGTTCTTGTTGAGGCCAGCGGCAGCAGCAGTGGTGCCGCCAGCAGCCGGACCACCACGTTCAAGCTGCTTCATGCCCAGGCTGATGCGCTCCTTCTCGACGTCGATGTCGAGAACGACGGCCTGAACCGTCTCGCCCTTGCGGTGCAGCGCCAGCGCGTCTTCGCCCGAAATGCCCCAGGCGATGTCCGACATGTGGACCATGCCGTCCACGTCGCCGTCCAGCCCGATGAACAGGCCGAACTCGGTCGCATTCTTGACTTCGCCCTCGACGGTCGAACCAACGGGATGACGCTCGGCGAAGCTGTCCCAGGGGTTGGACTGGGCCTGCTTGAGGCCGAGGCTGATGCGGCGCTTTTCAGGATCGACTTCCAGAACGATGACGTCGACTTCCTGGCTGGTCGAGACGATCTTGCCGGGGTGGACGTTCTTCTTGGTCCAGGACATTTCGCTGACGTGGACCAGACCTTCGATGCCCGGCTCCAGCTCGACGAACGCACCATATTCGGTGATGTTCGTGACGCGGCCCGACAGCTTGGCGCCGACCGGATACTTGGCGCTGGCGCCTTCCCACGGATCGCTTTCCAGCTGCTTCATGCCGAGCGAAATGCGCTGCGTGTCGCGGTTGATGCGGATGATCTGGACACGGACGGTGTCGCCGATGTTGATCATCTCGTTGGGGTGGTTGATCCGCTTGTACGACAGGTCGGTGACGTGCAGCAGGCCGTCGATGCCGCCCAGGTCAACGAACGCACCATAGTCGGTGATGTTCTTGACGACGCCTTCGATGATCTGGCCTTCGGCCAGCGTCTGGATGAGGCCGCTGCGCTGTTCGGCGCGGGTTTCTTCCAGGATGGCGCGGCGCGACACGACGATGTTGCCGCGGCGGCGATCCATCTTCAGGATCTGGAAGGGCTGCGGAATGTCCATCAGCGGGGTGACGTCGCGCACGGGGCGGATGTCGACCTGGCTGCCGGGCAGGAATGCGACGGCGCCGTCGAGGTCGACGGTGAAGCCGCCCTTGACGCGACCGAAGATGACGCCTTCGACGCGCGCGCTTTCGGTGAATTCGGCTTCCAGCTTGTCCCAGGCCGCTTCGCGGCGGGCGCGGTCGCGCGACAGCATGGCTTCGCCATGGGCGTTTTCGACGCGGTCGACATAGACTTCGACTTCGTCACCGACCTTGAGATCAGCCTTCTGGCCCGGCATCGCGAATTCGCGCAGCGGCACGCGGCCTTCCGACTTCAGGCCGACGTCGATGACGGCGAGGTCGTTTTCGATGGCGGTAACGGTGCCCTTGACGACGCGGCCTTCGAAGCCGCCGTCCTCGCCACCGAGGGAATCATTGAGAAGCGCGGCGAAATCGTCGCGCGAGGGGAATGCCACAGAGGCCATGGTTAGTCCTTCACTCGTCATTGCTGGCCAACCGGTTGTGTCCGATGGTCTTTGGCCAAACCACTCGACGGGCCGAATACCCGCAGAGTATCCAGCAACGGAGGCGAGGAACGCGCAGGCGAGAAAAGCGAAAAGGGCGCCCGGACTATCCGCGCGCCTTATCGAGTCACTCCGGAGGAGCGACCTTCAAGCTGAGCGTCCACAAGCGCGATCGCTCGCTGGACGGCGCTCTCTATAGTCAAATCCGACGTGTCGAGCAAGTCCGCACCCTCGGCCAGCTTCAGCGGGGCATGGTCGCGACTCATGTCACGCGTGTCGCGCGCCTGGATGTCGGCGATCAGGCTGTCCATGTCGGGATGGCCGCCATGGGCGAGCGCATCCTTGTACCTGCGGTCGGCGCGGACATGGACGCTGGCGGTCACGAATATTTTCGCGTCGGCATCGGGCGCGATGACCGTGCCGATGTCGCGCCCGTCGAGAATGGCGCCGCCCGGCTGCGTCGCAAAGTCGCGCTGCCGCTGGACCAGCGCGTCGCGCACGACCTGATGGACGGAGACGCGCGACGCCAGCGAGCCCACGGCTTCGCTCCGCAGCGCCGTGTCGCCCAAGATCGCGTCGTCGAAGCGACAGGCGGCGAGCGCGTCCGCTTCATGGTCCGGATCGCCGCCCGCCTTGAGCACGGACAGACCGACCGCGCGATAGAGCAGGCCGGTGTCGAGCACGGGCAGGCCGTAATGCCGCCCCAATGCCTTGGCGATGGTGCCCTTGCCGGATGCGGCAGGCCCGTCGACGGCGATGATCATGATTTTGTCCTCCGGGATTTGAACAGGCCGAGCAGCGCGATGGCGGCCCAGACAATTTCAAGCGCCATGGACGCCATGTTGTAATGCACCGTGAGCGACCAGATAAGGAACAGCGATCCCACGAGGTTCAGCAGGTTGAACAGAACGAAATTCAGTCGAGTGGCCATATTGCTGTACGCATAGGCGACCACCATGATCCCGCTGCCGATCAGTCCGATGACATTGGCCATATCGAACATCATTGCACCCCGCCAATATCGCGCAGCAGCGGCACGAAGGTCGGGAAGCTGGTGGCCACCGGGCGCATGTCGTCGATCGTGACGCCCTCGCGCGACACGAGGCCGGCGACGGCGAAGCTCATCGCGATGCGGTGGTCGAGCTTCGTCGCAATCGGACCGCCGCCCGTCAGCGGCGCGCCGCCGCTTCCTTCGATGATGATGCCATCGTCCAGTTCCTCGACGGTGACGCCGATCGCTCGCAAGCCATTGGTCATCGTCGTGATCCGGTCCGACTCCTTGACCCGCAACTCCTCCAGGCCGCGGAAGATGCTGCGTCCTTGCGCGAGGGCGGCGGCAATGAAGGCGACCGGATATTCATCGATCATGCTGGGCGCGCGGGCGGGATCAGGCTCGACGCCTGTGAGCGCCGAAGCGCTGACGATCAGGTCGCCCACCGGCTCGCCGCCGACCTCGCGGGCGTTCACGATCTCGATCGACCCGCCCATCTCGCGCAGCAAGTCGATCAACCCGGCGCGGGTCGCATTGAGGCCGACATTGCCGATGGTCACACGTGATCCCGGCACCAGCAGCGCGGCGACCATCGGGAAAGCGGCGGAGGAGGGGTCGCCCGGCACGATGATCTGCTGCGGCTTGAGTTCCGCTTCGCCGACTAGCGTGATGATGCGCGTGCCGTCGGGCTGGGTTTCCACGCTGAGATCCGCGCCGAAGCCCCGCAGCATCCGCTCGCTATGATCGCGCGTGGGCACGGGCTCGACGACGCGCGTGATGCCCGGCGCATTGAGGCCGGCGAGCAGGATCGCGGATTTGACCTGAGCCGATGCGACCGGCAGGCGATAGTCGAGCGGCACGGCCGGGCAGGCGCCCCGCATGGTGAGCGGCAGCCGCTCGCCCGGGCTGGTCGTGAAGCTGGCGCCCATGCGGCTCAGCGGCTCCGTCACCCGGGCCATGGGCCGCTTGCTGAGGCTTGCGTCGCCCGTGAAGGTAGCGGTCAGGTCGTGGCTGGCCAGCAGCCCCATCAGCAGGCGGGTTGATGTGCCGCTATTGCCCATGTCCAGCGCCGTCTCCGGCTGGAGCAGCCCGCCCACGCCCACGCCATGAACATGCCAGATGCCTTCGGCGTCGCGATCGATCTGCGCGCCCATTGCCCGCATCGCGGCCGCGGTGGCGAGCACATCCTCGCCCTCCAGCAGGCCTTCCACCCGGCTTTCCCCCACCGCCAGCGCCGAGAGCATCAACGATCGGTGGGAGATGCTCTTGTCGCCGGGCACGGTGACGCTGCCCGCCAGCGCCGGCGCAGCGCGGAAGGTCGTGGGGGTGGGTTGATCATCAGGCTGGGTCACGGATGCCCCTTGTCATGGAACCGAAAAAATGCGTGGGGCTTTTGACAGCGCGGTTTGCCTATGGCAAGGCGCGCCACGTTTCGCGGGCGACTTGGCTGTCACGCCGCATGATTTCTGTTTGAGCATCGAAGAAGGAACAGGCCGGACATGGTGAAGGCTGAATGGGGCACGAAGCGGACCTGCCCGAAATGCGCGACTCGCTTCTATGACCTGGGCAAGGACGATCCGGTTGTCTGCATCAACTGCAACACCGCCTGGGAACCGGAACCGGTGCTGAAGTCGAAGCAGCCGCTGCCTTATGAGGAAGCGCCCAAGAAGATGGTGGAAACCGCCGATGGCGAGACCGAGGCGGCGGACGACGATCTGGATCTGGATATCGATGTCGATGATGATGGCGATTCGCCGGATAATGACGTCGATCTGGGCGGTGATGATGACCTGGGCGTCGACGCCGGCAATGACGACGGCGACGACGACAATTAAGTGAAAAATCCGCTTGCCAATAGGGTCGGACGACCCTAGAGGCAGCGACCTCCGAAGCGCTGGACCCAAACGGCGCTTCGGTCTGGTGACGGGGCCTTAGCTCAGCTGGGAGAGCGCCTGCATGGCATGCAGGAGGTCAGCGGTTCGATCCCGCTAGGCTCCACCAGTTTTGCCGGTAAGTCCAAGGGACATTCACCGGCAAAACTCCCTAAGCGACAGCGTAGGGCGGATGTGATCCGGGTTGCACCGATATATCGGCCGACGGTTGACGCCGGACATGGCCTGACCCTGGGACTGCGGCGACCGCTGCATCGGATGGGGCCTTAGCTCAGCTGGGAGAGCGCCTGCATGGCATGCAGGAGGTCAGCGGTTCGATCCCGCTAGGCTCCACCATTATTTTCTAGAGACACATCCATTTCGAAGCTTCTCCATGCGGAGCGTCTCCTGTTGTCGGGAGCGTCGGCGCTCAAGGCTGAGTGATAGCCTTGACGCGCCATCTGAGCGCCGACCGCAGGCCTTGAACGCCGATCAGGGCGCGGTGCGGTGCCGGGGGCGGGATCGTGGGGCGGCGTCGGACTGGCGGCGGATGAGGGCGTGGTCCAGGACCAGATGCTCGGCGGCGTCGGCGCTGCGGGTGCGGCGAGTCTTGAGCTGGCGCACCAGCACTTCGACGGCGGCGCGGGCCATCGCGCTGATCGGCTGGCGAATGGTCGTGAGTTCGGGCCAGATGGTGGTGGCGAGCGAGGTATCGTCAAAGCCGCAGACGGTGAGATCGCCCGGAACGTCCAGGCCCGTGCGATGCGCGATCGCCACCGTGGCGGCGGCCATGTCGTCATTGCTGGCGAAGATGGCGGTCGGCGGGTCGATCAGCGACAGGATGGATTCGGCGGCGTCCAGGCCGGAGCGATAAGTGAAATAGCCCTGGGCGATGAGTTCGTCCTCCACCGCCAGCCCGGCCTCGCCCAACGCCTGGACATAGCCTTCGAAACGGCGGGCGCTGGCGCTCTGATTGGGATTGCCCTTGATGAAGCCGATGCGCGCATGGCCGAGCGCGATCAGGTGGCGCGTCATTTCATAGGCGGCCTGGCGATCGTCGATGCTGACGGCGGCGAGCTGCGAGGGCGCGCGACCGGTCGCCACGGCCACGGCCGGAATGCCCGCCTGGTCGAGCGCCTGCACCATGTCCGCATGGTCGCAGAGCGGCGGGGGCAGGATGACGCCATTGATGCGGCCGCGCTCCAGATGCGCGACGACGGAGGCGATGGATGTTTCCTCGTCCCATTTCTCCACCACCAGGTCGACGCCGCTGCGGCTGGCCTGGTCGAGGCTGCCGACGAGAAATTCGCTGAGATAGGAGGAGGAGGGGTTCGAGTAGAGCAGGCCGATGCGGGTTTCATCGCCGCCCGCCAGCGTGCGCGCGGCGGCGCTGGGGGCATAGTTGAGCGCCGCGATCGCGGCCTCGACCTTCGCCCTCGTTTCCGGCCGCACCACCTGTTCGCCATTGATGACGCGCGACACGGTCATCGGCGAGACGCCGGCCTGGCGCGCGACGTCGGTGATGGTGGGCGCGTTGCGCTGGCGGCGGGGGGCTCGGGCGTCGGTCAAAGGCGGCGGCTTTCCGGAAACTTCATGTCACGCCTTGGTAACGACAACCACCCGAGGAATAGAAGCGAAAAATCAGTTGTGGCCCGGCGCGTAGGGGAAGCTTTGCGCCTTGTACCAGTCAAGATCGTGCGCGGGCGGCGCGGCGCCGGTGGGCAAGGGCAGGTGATTGATCGACTGGAAATAGGCGATGCTCGCGTCGCGCCACCATTGCGCCTCGCGATGCTGGATAGCGAGGAAAGCCTGCGTCTGGGCGAAGCGTTCCGGATCGACGAGCGGGCGCAGGCTGTTCCAGGTCCGCTGCATGTCGGCGACATAGGCGACGCCGCGGTCATAGCGGTGGACGAGGCCGTTCCAGAGCGTCTCGCCCGATTTCAGGCGATAATCCCAGGGGAGATGGTGGAACCAGAGCAGCTCGCTTTCGGGCGTGGTGGCAGAGTCGGCGAGCCGGCGCGCGAGAGCGGGCGCATATTGGGCGATGGCGTTGCTGCCGCTTTTGGTGCGGTCGAAACCGATGCCGCGGGCATCGGCCTTGTGATAATAGACCGGGTTCCATTCCGGGCGCGCCAGGTCCGATACCCAGGGCGCGGGACCATAATGGTGGCCCGTGCCCATGACATGGGCAAGGCCGAGCGGGGTCATGTAATCGACCGCGGCTTCGCGCGATCCCATCATCATCGCGACCACCGGCTGCACCAGGCGGGAGTCGGGCGAGAAGGTCATCGCCGCCCATTCGCGCGCGATCGACTCGGCCGCCAGGTCGGGATCCCAGGCGAGGCGGCCAAAGGCATACCAGTCGGCCTGATTGAAAATGGAGCCGCTCCAGTCGCGATCAACGCCGATATTGGCGACGCCCGCAATGCCGGTCAGGCGATGGCCATCGAGCGATCCGTCGACCACCTTGGCGACAGTCGAGCCCTTGCCTTTCGCATAGGTGTCGGCGTTGAGCGTTTCCTCGAACAGGGGGCCGAGATAGGTGAGATGCGTCGATTGGCCCAGATATTCCTTGGTGATCTGGAACTCCATCATCAGCGGCGTTTTCGGCATGGCGCCGAAGAGGGGGTGGAAGGGTTCGCGCGGCTGGAAGTCGATCGCGCCATTCTTGACCTGCACCAGCACATTGTCGGCGAACTGGCCGTCCAGCGGCTTGAAGTCGGCATAGGCCTGTTTGGCGCGATCGTCGGGATTGTCATGGGCGTAGACGAAGGCGCGCCACATGACGATGCCGCCATGGGGCCTGACCGCGGCGGCGAGCATGTTGGCCCCATCGGCATGGGTGCGGTCATAATCCTGCGGGCCTGGCTGGCCTTCGCTGTTCGCCTTGACCAGGAAGCCGCCGAAATCGGGAATGGCGCGGTAGATTTCATCCGCCTTCGCCTTCCACCAGGCGGCGACCTGCGGGTCGAGCGGATCGGCGGTCTTGAGGCCGTTAAGCTCCATCGGCGCGGTCCATTTGACCGACAGATAGACGCGGATGCCGTAGGGCCGGAAAATGTCAGCCAGCGCGGCCGCCTTGGCGATATAGGGTGCGGTCAGGCTGTCGGCCTTGGCATTCACATTGTTGAGGACGGTGCCGTTGATCCCGATCGAGGCGTTGGCGCGGGCATAATCGGTGTAGCGGGGCCCCTTATAATCGGGCAGGCGCCACCAGTCCCAGATCGACATGCCGGCATAGCCGCGCTCCACCGTGCCATTCAGATTGTCCCAATGGTTGAGCAGGCGCAGGCCGACGCGCGGCGCGCTGCGAATGTCGAGCCGGTCGAGCGCAGCCCCGGTCTGGGCGAGGCGCAGCCAATGAAAGGCGCCGTGCAGCACCCCGATGTCGCTGTTGGCGGCGATCAGCGTCACGGGCTGCCCACCTTGGTCGATGGATCGAATGGCATAGCCTTCCGGGCCGAGCGCCTTCAACGATACAGGCAGGTCGGGGGCTGTGTCGGGTGTCGCCAGCCAGAGCGCGCCAGCGGTCGGGGTCGCGGCCATGGCAGGCGCGGTTCCGGTCATGCGCTTGATGGCGCGCCGCAATTCCTGCGAAGCGGCGCGCAACGTCGGGCTGCTCGTTTTTGAGGCGATGGCGCGCGCATGCGCGCTGATGTCTGCGGCGCGGGCCTGATCCGCCGGCGCGTAGCGAAGCCAGAGATCATAGCCATCCTCCGCCCGGGCGGGGAGCGCCAGCATCATCGTGGCCATGGCCATCATATAGCAGAACAGACGCGCTATCACTCTTCCCTCTCCCCTTGTCCTTTGGCTTGTCCCCGACAGGAACGGCATTGACAAGCCCGGTCTGTGCCGCGATGGTAGCGTTATCAGCTGACGCGTCGCAAGCGAAAAGCGCGTCGGGCGAGAAAAAGGGGAGAGGGGCCAGGTGATCCGTAGCTGCAAGATTTTGGGCGCTGCATCCTTGCTGGCGATCGGGATGGCGACGCCGTTCGCGCCCATGGAGCCAGCCCGCGCGACGCAGGATCAGCGGCCGCTCTACAAGGATGCCTCCGCGCCGGTGGAGGCACGCGTCGACGACCTGATCGCGCGCATGACGCTGGATGAGAAGATCGCGCAGATCACCACCGTGTGGGAAAGCAAGGTCCAGATTTTCGACGATCGGCTGCAACTTGATGTGGCGAAGCTGGCGGCGCGCTACCCTCATGGCCTGGGGCATTTCACTCGGCCCTCCGACGCAAGAGGCGCGGTCAGCCCGCGCGTGGCGCGAGGGCGCGATCCGCGCCAGACCGTTGCGCTGGTCAATGCGCTGCAGAAATGGGCGATGACGCAGACTCGTCTGGGCATCCCGATCCTGTTTCATGAAGAAGGGCTCCACGGCTATGCGGCGGTGGGCGCGACCAGCTTTCCGCAGTCGATCGCGCTGGCGTCTTCCTGGGACCCGGCGCTGGTGCGGCAGGTGAACAGCGTGATCGCTCGCGAGATCCGCGCGCGCGGCGTGCCGATGGTGCTGTCTCCCGTGGTCGACATTGCGCGCGACCCGCGCTGGGGTCGGATCGAGGAAACCTATGGCGAGGATCCCTATCTGGTCGGCGAGATGGGTGTCGCTGCGGTCGAGGGGCTGCAGGGGGCCGGCCGGGCGCGCGATCTGCGTCCCGGCAAGGTGTTCGCGACGCTCAAGCATCTGACCGGCCATGGCCAGCCCGAAAGCGGCACCAATGTGGGGCCGGCCCCGGTGTCGGAGCGCGAACTGCGCGAGAATTTCTTCCCGCCTTTCGAGCAGGTGGTGAAGCGCACCGGCATCAATGCGGTGATGGCGAGCTATAACGAGATTGACGGCGTGCCGAGCCACATGAACCGCTGGCTGCTGGGCGATGTGCTGCGCGGGGAATGGGGATTCCGCGGTGCGGTGGTGTCGGACTATTCGGGTGTCGACCAGTTGATGAGCCTCCATCATGTCGCCGGCAGCCTGGAGGAAGCGGCCCGGCGCGCGCTGGACGCGGGCGTCGACGCGGACCTGCCCGACGGGCTGTCCTACGCCACGCTGGGCGCGCAGGTGCGCGCGGGCAAGGTCAGCGAGGCGCAGGTCGACAAGGCGGTGCGCCGGATGCTGGAACTGAAGTTCCGCGCCGGGCTGTTCGAACATCCCTATGCCGATGCGGCGCAGGCGGAGGCGATCACCAACAACAGCGAGGCGCGGGCGCTGGCGCGCACGGCGGCGCAGCGATCGATCACGCTGCTGAAGAATGACGGGATGCTGCCGCTGAAGCCAACAGGGTCGATCGCGGTCATCGGGCCGAGCGCGGCCGTGGCGCGGCTGGGCGGCTATTATGGCCAACCGCCGCACGCGGTCTCCATATTGGAGGGCATCAAGGCGAAGGTCGGCGACCGAGCGACCATCGTGTTCGCACAGGGCGTGAAGATCACGCAGGATGACGACTGGTGGGCGGACAAGGTCGAAAAGGCCGATCCCGCCGAAAATCGCCGGCTGATCGCGCAGGCGGTGGAGGCAGCGAAGGGCGTGGACCGCATCATCCTGACGCTGGGCGACACCGAGCAGTCGAGCCGCGAAGGCTGGGGTCCCACTCATCTGGGCGACCGGCCGAGCCTGGACCTGGTCGGCGAGCAGCAGGACTTGTTCGATGCCCTGAAGGCGCTGGGCAAGCCGATCACGGTGGTGCTGATCAACGGCCGACCGGCGTCGACGGTGAAGATCAGCGAGCAGGCGAACGCCCTGCTGGAAGGCTGGTATCTGGGCGAGCAGGGCGGCCATGCCGTGGCCGACATTCTGTTCGGCGACGTCAATCCGGGCGGCAAGCTGCCCGTGACGGTGCCGCGATCGGCGGGGCAGTTGCCGTCCTTCTACAATGTGAAGCCGAGCGCGCGGCGGGGCTATCTGTTCGACACGACCGATCCGCTTTATCCCTTCGGCTTCGGCCTCAGCTACACCAGCTTCGCCCTGTCGCCGCCGCGCCTGTCACAAGCCAGCATCGGCACCGGCGGCACCACGACCGTCGCCGTCGACGTCCGCAACACGGGCGCGCGGGAAGGCGACGAGGTGGTCCAGCTCTACATCCACGACAAGGTGAGTTCGGTGACTCGCCCGATCAAGGAATTGAAGGGCTTCCAGCGCGTCACTCTCAAACCGGGTGAAGTGCGGACGGTCCGCTTCACCATCGATTCCGAAAGCCTGAAGATGTGGAATGATAGCATGCATCATGTCGTCGAACCGGGCGCGTTCGAGATCATGACCGGAAACAGTTCGGTCGCGCTTCAGTCGACGACGCTGACGGTGACGCCGTGAGCGCCGGTTTCGCGCGTCGGCAGGCGCTGGGGCTGATGGCGTCGACGTCGCTGCTCGCGGCTGCCCCAGCGGTGGCGGCGAAGAAAGGCGGCCCGCTCTACAAGGATGCGAGCGCGCCCATCGACCTGCGCGTGCGCGATCTGCTGGGGCGCATGACGCTGGAGGAGAAGGTCGGGCAGATCATCGCGCTATGGGCGACCAAGGCGGAGATCATGGACGATCTGACCTTCTCGCCCGCCAAGGCGAGCGCGGCCTATCCGCAGGGTTTTGGTCAGATCACGCGGCCGTCCGACCGGCGCGGCGCGCCAAATGGATCGACGCAGGCGGGCGGGGTCGGCGCGCGCTGGCGCACGCCCAGGGACACCGTCGCCTTCATCGAGGCGGTGCAGAAATGGGCGGTGGAGGAGACGCGGCTCGGCATTCCGGTGCTGTTCCACGAAGAGTCGCTGCACGGCTATATGGCGACCGACGCCACCATGTTCCCGATGGCGATTGGCATGGCCGGCAGTTTCGATCGCGACCTGATGCGCGAGGTGCAGTCGGTAATCGCCCGCGAGGTGCGGGCGCGGGGCGTGCATCTGGCGCTGTCGCCAGTGGTGGACATCGCCCGCGATCCGCGCTGGGGCCGGATCGAGGAGACGTTCGGCGAGGATCCCTATCTGTGCGGCGAAATGGGCGTCGCGGCGGTGCTGGGCCTGCAGGGCGAGAGCAGGCAGATCGGCCCCGACAAGGTGATGGCGACGCTCAAGCACATGACCGGCCATGGCCAGCCGCAGAGCGGCGAGAATATCGCGCCCGCGCCAATCAGCGAGCGGGAGCTGCGCGAGAATTTCTTCCCGCCCTTCCGCGCGGTGGTCAAGCGCACCGGCATCGCCGCCGTCATGCCCAGCTATAATGAGATAGACGGGGTGCCGAGCCATCAGAATGTATGGCTGCTGGGCGACATTTTGCGCGGCGAATGGCATTTCGACGGCGCGGTGGTGAGCGATTATGGCGCGGTCCCCGAACTCGACACCATCCACCATGTCCAGCCCGACCTGGAAGCGACGGCGCGGGCCGCATTGCGCGCCGGGGTCGATTGCGAGCTGCCCGACGGCATCGCCTATCGCACGCTGGTCGATCAGGTGCGGGCGGGCAAGGTGCCGGCCGAGGCGGTCGATGTCGCCTGCGCCCGGATGCTGACGCTCAAGTTCCGGGCGGGCCTGTTCGAAAATCCTTGGCCGCGGCGGGACTGGGATGCGGTGACCGGCAATGAGGAGGCGCGCGCGCTGGCACTGAAGGCCGCGCATCGATCGATCGCGCTGCTGAAGAATGACGGGACCTTGCCGCTGGCCGCCGGGGCGCACCGGCGCGTCGCGGTCATCGGGCCCAATGCCGCGATCGCGCGGCTGGGCGGCTATTCGTCCATTCCGCGCCAGGCGGTATCGCTGCTGGACGGCGTGAAGGCGAAGCTGGCCGGCAAGGCAGAGGTGGTCCATGCCCAGGGCGTCTTCATCACCCAGAGCGAGGACCGCTCGGTGGACGAGGTATTCCTGGCCGATCCGGCGAAGAACCGCCAGCTGATCGCCGAGGCGGTCGCGCTCGCGAAGGATGCCGACATCATCCTGCTGGCGATCGGCGATACCGAGCAGACCAGCCGCGAGGGTTTCGCCAAGAACCATCTGGGGGACCGCACCAGCCTGGATCTGGTCGGCGAGCAGAATGACCTGTTCGCCGCCATGAAGGCGACCGGCAAGCCCGTGGTGGTGTGCGCCATCAATGGCCGTCCGCCCAGCTACCCGGCGGTCGTCGAGGGCTGCAACGCGCTGCTGGAATGCTGGTATCCGGGGCAGGAAGGCGGCACGGCGATGGCCGACATCCTGTTCGGCGACGTTAATCCCGGCGCGAAGATGCCGGTCACCGTGGCGCGCGATGCGGGGCAGGTGCCGGTCTTCTACAATCGCAAGCCGAGCGCCCGGCGCGGCTATGTGTTCGAGGAGATTTCCCCGCTCTTCCCCTTTGGATATGGCCTGAGCTACACGCGGTTCGATATTGGAAAGCCACGACTTTCCTCGCAACGCATCGGCGTGGGTGGGGCCGTCACTGTTGAAGTCGACGTGCGCAACGCCGGGGACAGGGCGGGCGACGAGGTCATCCAGCTCTATGTCCGCGACCAGACCGCCAGCGTTACCCGACCGATCAAGGAATTGAAGGGGTTCGAGCGCATCACCCTGGCGCCGGGCGAAGCGCGGACGGTGCGGATCGCGCTCAAGCCCGATGCCTTCGCGCTCTGGAACCTCGACATGGAGGAAGTGGTCGAGCCCGGCCTGTTCGACATCATGGTCGGCCCGGACAGCGAGAACCTCCAGACAATTACGCTCGAAATCATCTGAACAGGACGCCTATATGCCTAAGATCATTGACACCAAGGTCATCGTCACCTGCCCCGGCCGCAATTTCGTCACGCTCAAGATCATCACCGACGAGGGCGTTTACGGGCTGGGCGACGCCACGCTCAACGGACGCGAGCTGGCGGTGGCCAGCTACCTGACCGACCATGTCGTCCCCTGCCTGATCGGCCGCGACGCGCACCGGATCGAGGATGTCTGGCAATATCTCTACAAGGGCGCCTATTGGCGGCGCGGGCCTGTCACCATGACCGCGATCGCCGCGGTCGACATGGCGCTGTGGGACATCAAGGGCAAGATCGCGGGGCTGCCGGTCTATCAGCTGCTGGGCGGCGCCAGCCGCGAGGGCGTGATGGTCTATGGCCATGCCAACGGCACCAGCATCGAGGATACGGTGAAGGTCGCGCTGGAATATCAGGCGCAAGGCTATAAGGCGATCCGCCTGCAATGCGGCGTGCCGGGCATGGCCAGCACCTATGGCGTCTCCAAGGACAAATATTTCTACGAGCCCGCCGACGCCGACCTGCCGACGGAGAATGTCTGGAACACGTCCAAATATCTGCGCGTGGTGCCGGAGCTGTTCAAGGCGGCGCGCGAGGCGCTGGGCTGGGACGTGCATCTGCTGCACGACATCCATCATCGCCTGACGCCGATTGAGGCGGGGCGGCTGGGCAAGGATCTGGAGCCCTATCGACCCTTCTGGCTGGAGGATGCGACGCCGGCGGAAAATCAGGAAGCGTTCCGCCTGATCCGCCAGCATACGACGGCGCCGCTGGCGGTGGGCGAGATTTTCAATTCGATCTGGGACGCCAAGGACCTGATTCAGAACCAACTGATCGATTATATCCGCGCCACTGTCGTCCATGCCGGCGGCATCACGCATCTGCGCCGGATCGCGGCGCTGGCGGACCTGTATCAGGTCCGCACCGGCTGCCATGGCGCGACCGACCTGTCGCCGGTGTGCATGGCCGCCGCGCTGCATTTCGACCTCAGCGTCCCCAATTTCGGCATCCAGGAATATATGCGCCACACCGAGGAGACCGACGCGGTCTTTCCCCATGCCTACAGCTTCGCGGACGGCATGATGCACCCGGGCGACAAGCCGGGGCTGGGGATCGACATCGACGAGGAGCTGGCCGCGAAATATGAATATAAGCGCGCCTTCCTGCCGGTGAACCGGCTGGAAGACGGCACCATGTTTAATTGGTGACGAGGATGGCAGAGGCGATGAACAAGCCGCCCGGGCCAAAACTGCTTGGCCCCAAGCCGTCTGGAAAGGTGCGCTGGATCGTATGCGGCCTCCTCTTCGCGGCGGTGGTGCTGAGCTATATCGACCGGCTGGTGCTGCCGACGCTCAAGCCGGACCTGCAGGCGCGCTATGGTTGGAGCGAGAGCGGCTATGCCGACCTCGCCATCTGGTTCCAGGCGGGCTATGGCATCGCCTATGTCGCGTTTGGCCGATTGATCGACAAGATCGGGGCACGGGCCGGCTATGCGCTTGCCGTGTCGTTGTGGACCGTCGGCCATGTCGCGCACATCTTCTTCACCTCGACCGCCGGGATGCTGCTGGCGCGCATTCCGCTGGCCATCGGCGAGGCGGGGACATTTCCCGCTGCGATCGCCGCCACCAATGAATGGTTCCCCAAGAAGGAACGCGCCCTGGCGATCGGCATCTTCAACGCCGGGTCCAATGTCGGCGCGATCCTGACGCCGCTGGTGGTGCCGATCATAGCGGTGACGCTGGGCTGGCGCTGGGCCTTCATCCTGACCGGACTGCTGACGGTGGTGTGGCTGGCGGCGTGGCTCGGCTTCTACCGCCGCCCGCGCGAGAAGAAGGGGCTGTCGGCGGAAGAACTGGCCTGGATCGAAACCGATCCCGTCGAGGAACAGAGGCCGGTGCGGTGGGCGACGCTGTTCCGCCACCGCCAGACCTGGGCCTATATGAGCGGCCGTTTCCTGATCGATCCGGTGTGGTGGACCTTCCTCTTCTGGCTGCCCGATTTCTTCAACAAGCAATATGGCGTCAAGATGCTGGACTTCGGCCCGCCGCTGATCGCCGTCTATCTGCTGGCGGACGTGGGTTCGGTGGCCGGCGGCTGGGCGTCCTCGCGCTTCATGGGGCGCGGCTGGAGCGTCAATCGTGCGCGCAAATCGGCCATGTTCCTGGCCGCCTTGTGCGCCGTGCCGATCGCCTTTGCGACTCATGCGCCGTCCATGTGGGTGGCGGTGGCGCTGATCGGCCTGGCCTGCGCGGGGCATCAGGGCTTCTCCGCCAATCTCTACGCCCTGTCGGGCGATGTCTTCCCGCGCTGGATGGCGGGATCAGTGGTGGGGCTGGGTGGCCTTGCGGGCGCGATCGGCGGCATGCTGATGGCCAAGTTCGCCGGCGTGATCCTGGAGACGATCGGCAGCTACGGCCCGATCTTCGCCGTCGCCTCCTGCGCCTACCTGGTCGCACTTTTGACTATTCATCTTATCATTCCGCGCTATCAGGTCGTTGCCAGCGCTGGCACAGCCGACCAAGGAGCATGATCTTGACCAAAGCCCTGCGTCTCCATCCCGATCGCCTTTTTCCGTCAGAGCCCGCGACGCGCGACATCGCCCGCCGGCTCTACGCCACGGTCAAGGACCTGCCGATCGTCAGCCCGCACGGCCATACCGATCCGCGCTGGTTCGCCTATGATCAGCCCTTCGCCAATCCGGCGGAGCTGCTGATCGTGCCCGATCATTATGTGTTCCGCATGCTCTACAGTCAGGGTGTGCGGCTGGACGAACTGGGCGTCCCGACAATCGACGGCAGCGCCACCGCAGACGATCCGCGCGCGATCTGGCGGCGCTTTGCCGAACGCTATCACCTGTTCCGCGGCACGCCGTCGCGCATGTGGCTGGACTGGGTCTTTGCCGAGGCGTTCGGCATCGAGGTGCGGCTGGAGGCGGCGACCGCCGACCATTATTATGACGTGATCGACGCTGCACTGAAGACCGACGCCTTCCGCCCGCGCGCGCTGTTCGAACGCTACAATATCGAGGTGATCGCGACGACCGAGGGGCCGCTCGATCCGCTGGACCATCATCGGGCGATCCGCGAGTCCGGCTGGAGCGGCAAGGTTGTGACCGCCTATCGCCCCGACCCGGTGCTGGACCCCGACGATCCCAAGTTCATCGACAATGTGCAGCGTTTCTGCGCCATGGCAGGCGAGGATGCGAGCTATGCCGGCTATCTGCGCGCGCATGAAAAGCGCCGCGCCGATTTTCGCGCCGCGGGCGCGACATCGACCGATCATGGCCACCCAAGCGCCTTCACCGCCAATCTGTCGCCGGACGAGGCCGAGGCGCTCTATGCCAGGGTGACGAGCGGCCCGGTCAGCGCGCAAGAGGCGGAACTGTTCCGCGGCCATATGCTGGTGCAGATGGCGCGCATGTCGATCGAGGACGGCATGGTGATGCAGCTGCATCCTGGCGTCCATCGCAATCATAATGACGCGGTGCGCGCGCGTTTCGGCAAGGACAAGGGCGCGGACATACCGACCGCCGGCGAGTTCGTGGCGGCGCTCAAGCCCTTGCTCGACCTTTATGGCAATGATCCGCGCCTGACGCTGATCCTCTTCACGCTGGACGAGGATGTCTATTCGCGCGAACTGGCTCCGCTGGCCGGCCATTATTCGGTGCTGCGGCTGGGGCCGCCTTGGTGGTTCCATGACAGTCCCGAAGGGATGCGGCGCTTTCGCGAGCGGGCCACGGAAACCGCGGGTTTCTACAATACGGTCGGCTTCAACGACGATACCCGCGCCTTCCTGTCGATCCCGGCGCGGCACGATGTCGCGCGGCGGATGGATTGCGGCTGGCTGGCGCAACTTGTCGCCGAACATCGGCTGGAGGAGGATGAGGCGTTCGAGGTGGCGCGCGCGCTGGCCTATGATCTGGCCAAGGTGGCCTACAAGCTGTGAGCCGCCTGTCGTCCGCCACGCTGGCGACGCTGCCGGCCGATGTCGCGCGGCCGCGCTATGACCGCGGGGCGGTGCGCTGCGGCGTCGTGCATCTGGGCATCGGCGCCTTCCACCGGGCGCATCAGGCGGTGGTGTTCGAGCAGGCGCTGAATGCGGGCGACCTGCGCTGGGGCATCGTCGCCGCGTCGTTGCGATCGCCCGGCGTGCGCGACCAGATGGCGCCGCAGGATGGGCTCTATACGATGCTGGTGCGCGATGGCGTGGCCGATCAGGCGCAGGTGATCGGCGCGGTGCAGCAGGTGATCGTGGCGCCGGAGGAGCCCGAAGCGCTGCTGGCGGCGCTGGCGTCGCCGGACACGCATATCGTCACGCTGACCGTGACCGAGAAGGGCTATAAGCTCGACCCGGCGACGGGCGCGCTCAACGAAAGCGATCCGCAATTGGCCGCCGATCTGACATCGCTGGAGAGGCCGCAGACCGCCCCGGGTTATCTGGTGGCGGCGCTGGCGCGGCGGCGCGCCGCCGGGCTGCCGCCGTTCACGGCGATAAGCTGCGACAATCTGCCGCATAATGGCCGGCGGCTGCGGGGCGCGGTGCTGGCGCTGGCGCAGCGGCATGATCCGGCGCTGGCCGAATGGATCGGGGCGCGGGGCACCTTCCCGGAAACGATGGTTGACCGGATCGTGCCGGCGACGACGGCGGAGGATGTGGCGGCGCTCGGCGCTCTGCTGGGCGTCGAGGACCAGGCGATGGTCAAGACCGAGCCTTTCCTGCAATGGGTGATCGAGGATCAGTTTTGCGGGCCGCGGCCCGACTTCGGCTCGGGGGTTCAGCTCACCGCCGCCGTCGCCCCCTGGGAAGAGGCGAAGCTGCGGCTGCTCAATGGCGCGCATAGCGGGATCGCCTATCTGGGCGGTCTGGCGGGGATCGACCATGTGGATGAAGTGTTGGTGCTGCCGGAGGCGCGGCGCTTTGTCGACAGGCTGTGGGACGAGGCGGAGACGACCCTGTCGCCGCCGGCCGAACTGGACGTCGCCGCCTATCGCCGCGACCTGATGGCGCGGTTCGACAATCCGACATTGCGACACCGAACCCGACAGATAGCGATGGATGGTTCGCAGAAGCTGCCGCAACGATTGCTGGCGACGATCGCGGCGCGGTTGGAGGCGGGGCAGGGGATCGACGCGCTGTCGCTGGCGGTGGCGGCCTGGATCCGCTGGCAGGCGGGGCGCGACGATCAGGCACTGGCGCATCAGGTCGACGATCCGCTGGCGCCGCAGATCGCGGCGGCGCTGGCCAGCGCGCACAGCGCGCCAGCGCGAGTCGACGCGATGCTGGCGTTCGAGCCGGTCGTGCCGCCGGCGCTGGCGGGGCAAGGCGCGTTGCGAGACGCGCTCACGCGCTGGCTCGCAGTGCTGGAGTCTCGGGGAGCGCTGGCGGCGCTTATGGATTTGGCCGAGAGCAGGTTATAAGCGTTACCAGCCGCGCGGTTGCAATGTCTTGACATTCGCGCCGCGCGGTTTATTGAAATGGCTAGTGATAGCGCTACCAGCCAAGCCCACCGGAGAGTCGGGGGCGGCGCTCAGGAGAGGGGATTGTTCATGTCTTCACATCATCGTCATATTCGCGCGGCCCTGTTCGCCGCTTCGGCGATCGGATCGCTGGCGAGCGCGCAGACCGCATTCGCGCAGCAGGACGCTGCGCCGCAGACCTCGGCCGCCGCGCCGCAGGATGAAGTCGCCGACATCGTCGTGACCGGCATCCGCGGGTCGCTGCAAAGCGCGACGAACGCCAAGAAGAATGCCGTGGCGTTCGGCGATTCCATCTTTGCCGAGGATATCGGCAAGCTGCCCGCGACCAACCTTGCCGAAACGCTCAACCGCATGCCCGGCGTGCGCCTGAACCGCGACATCAATGGCGAAGGCACGCAGGTCGCGATCCGCGGTCTGGGGCCGAGCTTCACCCGCGTGCTGCTGAACGGATCGCAGCTGCAGGTCGCGTCCGACGGCGGCACCAATGGCGGCAGCGCCAATCGCGAAGTCGACCTGGACTTCTTCCCGTCGGAACTCTTTACCCGGCTCGACCTGGCAAAGAGCCCGTCGCCCTCCACGCTGGAAGGCGGCATCGCCGGCACGGTCAATCTGCGCAACGCGCGCCCGTTCGACAAGCCGGGCACGCATGTCACGGTCGTCGCGCAGGGCCAATATACCGACAGCAACGACAAGATCAGCCCGCGCGGCGCGATCGTCGCGAGCCACACCACCGACACGTTCGGCATTTTGCTTGGCGTGGCTGGCGTTAAGACCAAGACGCGCGTCGATGGCTTCGAGTCGCTGGGCTATAGCGACGGCAATCTGGGCACGGGCGATCCGGGCGGCAATAATTTCAGCTATGCCTCGATCGTGCCCAATAATGCCGGCCATGGCCTGGTCGCAGGCCAGCCGGTCGACGTGGTCGCCACATCGGGCCTGACGCGCGACCAGCTCAGCACCGCGCTCATCCCGCGCCTGGGCCGTCAGGCTTTGACGCAGGGGGATCGTTCACGCATCTCCGCACTGGCGTCGCTGGAATGGCGGCCGAGCGACGAGTTGCATTTCGCCCTGGACGGTATCTGGGCCAAGTCGAAGCGCAACTATGATCGCCTGATCATGAACTGGCAGGTGCGCAATTCCGGGCCCGGTACCAGCGCTCAGTCCACCGGGGGCATGATCCCGATCGACCTGACCGTCGACGACAATGGTGTCGTCACCAGCGGCACCTTCGCCAACAGCTCCTTCTTCATGGAAGCGAGCCAGTTCAAACAGACGACCAAGTTCTGGAACATCAACCCGAGCCTGAGCTGGCAGCCGAGCGATGTGCTGAAGGTCGATCTGAGCGCCAACTATTCCAAGAGCCGCTTCTTCCGCGAACAGCCGAGCTGGGTGTTCCAGACCGCGCCTCAATCCGGCGTCGATGTCTATTATGACAATACGGGCCAGGGCGATTATCCGTCGATCACGACGAATATCGACCTCAACGATCCCAATAACGGCCTGTGGGAATGGTACCGCCAGAATGTCGCGCTCGTGCGTCGCACGACCGAGACCAAGGGCGCCCATCTGGACGTCACCTATGGCGACGACGTCTTCAACGTGAAGGTGGGCGCCGCCTATGACCGGGCCCAGCGCACCATCCGCGCCTATGACAACAGCCCGGCCTACCAACTGTCGGTCTGCGGCACGGGCTGCACCGGCGACACCGGGTCGATCCCGACCAGCGCGATCCCGCAATATCTGATGCCCGGATCGGTCAAGAATTTCGGCCACCTGGCGAGCGGCAACATCGGCTTCACGCGCTACATCATGCCGGATTTCGGCGCGCTGCGGGATGCGACCGACTATGAAAGCTATCGCGACAGCGCGCCCGAAGCGCGCGGCGCGGTAACGGGCGGCGCGACCGGTGACATGGACGAGGAAGTATGGGGCGCCTATTTCGAACTGAACGGCGTCACCACGATCGCGGGACGCGACCTGCATATCAACACGGGCATGCGCTATGCCCGCACGCGCCAGGAAGTGGTTGGCCCGAGCCAGATCGGCACGGAGATCATCGACATCACATCGCAGTCCACCTACGAGAATTTCCTGCCGTCGATCAACCTGACCTACGACGTCGCGGACAATATCAAGCTGCGCGCATCGGCGTCGCGGACGATGACGCGGCCGGATGCTGGCGCCATTCTGCCGGGGATTACTTTCTCCGATCCCTCGGCGCTTGTGGCGAGCGCGGGCAATCCGGACCTGAAGCCCTATACGTCGGACAATTATGACCTGGGCGGCGAAATCTATACGGGCGGGATCGGCTATGTCGGGCTGTCGCTGTTCATGAAGAATATCCAGGGCTTCACCGTCACCACGTCGCAGGAAGTCACCTTCGGATCGCTGAACATCCCGTTCTCGAGCCTGATCCCGACGCAGCAGAATGCGCTGAATGATCGGTCTCTACAGACCGGAATCCCGGTGGATCAGCTGCCGATCACTGTGAACCGCCCGATCAACCTGTCGGACCTGAAGATCAAGGGTCTGGAAATCACCTGGGTCCAGCCGCTCGACTTCCTGATGAAGGGCCTCGGCTTCTCGGCCAACGGCACCTATCTGGACCAGTCGTCCTCGTCTGGCCTGGTGGCGACGGGCGTGTCGAAATATTCCTACAATCTTCAGGGCTTCTATGAAGACGACCGCCTGTCGGTCAGCCTGAACTATGTGTGGAATGACGATGCGATCGCGGTCAACCGGCCGCAGAACGGCATCCAGAACGCATCGCTGCGGTCGAAGGCGCGGGGCCAGCTCGACCTGTCGGCCGGCTATCAGCTGCCCTTCCTCAACGATGGCGTGCGCCTGACGCTGGATGCGCTCAACCTGACCAACGAGCCGATCCGCACGCTGTTCGAATATGATAATGCCCCCTATTCGGTCTATTATCCCGGCCGCACCATCCTGGCCGGCATCCGGGCCAATTTCTGATCCTCCCCAAGGGAAAACTGACAGGGCCGGCCGCAATGCCGGCCCTTTTTTCTTTCGGCTGGATGGGGCCAGCCCTTGTCCCGTCCGAGCTTCTGTTTTGAAAGGCTGATGATGCGCCGCTTGCCCGCTCTCCTCCTTCCGCTGTTGATGATGGCCGCGCCCGCCGCGCACGCGCAGGGCTGCTCCCCCGCCTGGGTTTCGGGTTGGGCTTCGTCGCAATTTCAGCCGACCGGCGACGCGGCGCTGCCGGAGGGCACGCTGCGCGACCGGACGCTGCGGCAGATCGTGCGGCCCTCGGTCGCCGGCGATCGCCTGCGGGTGCGGCTTTCGAACCTGGCCGGCGGCGCGCCGCTGCGGATCGCGGGCGCCAGCATCGCGCGAGCGAAGGGAGCGGGATCGCCCGCGATCGATCCTGCGACGCGCGTGCCGCTGCGCTTCGATGGCAAGGCGGACGTGATCATTCCCGCCGGAGCCGACTATCTGTCCGATCCGGTGGCGATGCCGGCCAGGGCGCTGGACAATATCGCGATCTCGATCCGCTATGATGGCGAGCCGGAACAGACGTCCCATCCCGGATCGCGCGCCACGTCATGGCATATGGCGGGCGACCATCTGGACGATGCGGCGATGGCGGGTGCGGCGCATTTCGACCATTGGTTCAACCTTGCCGCGCTGGAAGTGGAGCGCTGCGCGCCCGTCAGGCTGATCGTGGCGCTGGGCGATTCCATCACCGACGGCAAGGGATCGACCACCAACGGCAATGACCGCTGGACCGATGTGCTGGCCGAGCGGTTGCAGGCCGATCCCGCCCGGCGCGGCATCGCCATCGTCAACCAGGGAATAGGCGGCAACCGCCTGCTGAACGCTGGGCTGGGCCCCAATGCGCTGGCGCGGCTGGACCGCGACGTGCTGGCGCAACCGGGGGTGACGCACATGATCTTGCTGGAAGGGATCAACGACCTGGGCACGCTGACGCGCGACGCGCCCGTCAGCAAGGCGGACCATGCTGCCCATGTCGCGCGCATCATCGGCGCCTACCGCCAGATCATCGCCCGCGCCCATGCCAAGGGGATCAAGGTGATCGGCGGGACGATCATGCCCTTGGTCGGCAATGATTATTATCATGCCGATGCCGACAACGAAGCCGACAGGCAGGCGGTCAACGCGTGGATCAGGACGCCGGGCCATTTCGACGCGGTGGTGGATTTCGACCGGGTGATGCGCGATCCCGCGCGGCCCGAACGGCTGCTGCCCGCTTATGACGATGGCGATGCGCTGCATCCTTCCCCAAAGGGTTACAAGGCGATGGGGGAGGCGGTTCCGCTCAGCCTTTTCGACTGATGCGCCTGTGCCCGGCCTCCATCACCGTTTCCATCGCCACGAAGGTGGAGGTGCTGGCGACATGGGGCAGGGCGCTGATCTTTTCGCCCAGCACCATGCGGTAGCGGCGGATGTCGGCGGTGCGGACCTTGAGCAGATAGTCGAAATTGCTGGCCAGCATATGGCATTCCTCGACCTCCGGGATGCGGCGGACGGCGGCGTTGAATTCGCGCAGCGCCGCCTCGCGCGTGTCGGACAGCTTCACTTCGGTGAAGGCGATATGGTCGAGGCCGAGCTTGGCGGGATCGACGATGGCGCGAAAACCGCGGATGACGCCAGCCTGCTGCAGCCGCTTCAGTCGCACCTGACAGGGGGTCTTGGACAGGCCGACGGCGGCGGCGAGATCGGTGACGGTCATGCGGCCATCCTCCACCAGCGCGGCGATGATGCGGCGATCGAACTCATCCATTTCGACTGAGGCAGGCTTGTTTGTCATGCCTTTCGCCTAGCAGGGCGGCTTCAATAAGTCACTTCGGCTTGATCTGAGCCGATCTTAGGGCGGAACGAACCGGCGTTTGCGATTATTCTGCGTCCATGACCGACCAGCCCTTCGCCCAGTTCGCCCCCGCCATTCGCCAGCCGACGCCGCTGCGCCAGGCGATCACCGCCGCCTATCGCCGCGACGAGGCGGAGGCGCTTGCGCCCCTGATCGCCGCGGCGACTTTGCCCGCCGCGACGCGCGCCGCCATCGCCGGCACCACGCGCACGCTGGTGACCGCGCTGCGCGCCAATCGCAAGGGCAGCGGCGTCGAGGGGCTGGTGCAGGAATATGCGCTGTCCAGCCAGGAGGGCGTGGCGCTGATGTGCCTGGCCGAGGCGCTGCTGCGCATTCCCGACACGGCCACGCGCGATGCGCTGATCCGCGACAAGATCGCCGATGGCGACTGGGGATCGCATCTGGGCGGCGAGAAGTCGCTGTTCGTCAATGCCGCGACCTGGGGCCTGGTGGTGACGGGAAAGCTGGTCGGCAGCGTCGACGATCGCGGGCTGGGCGCGGCGCTGACGCGGCTGGTCGCGCGCGCGGGCGAGCCGGTGATCCGGCGCGGCGTCGACCTGGCGATGCGCATGATGGGCGAGCAGTTCGTGACCGGCGAAACCATCCAGGAAGCGCTGAAGCGCGCGCGGGAGATGGAAGCCAAGGGCTTTGCCTACAGCTATGACATGCTGGGCGAGGCGGCGACCACGGCCGCCGACGCCAGGCGCTATTATGCCGATTATGAGCGGGCGATCCACGCCATCGGCAAGGCGTCGGCCGGGCGGGGCATCTATGCGGGGCCGGGCATTTCGATCAAGCTGTCGGCGCTGCACCCGCGCTATGTCCGCGCGCAGGCGGACCGGGTGATGGGCGAATTGCTGCCCGCCGTGAAGCAACTGGCGCTGCTGTCCAAGCGCTACGACATCGGCTTCAACATTGATGCCGAGGAAGCCGACCGGCTGGAATTGTCGCTTGACCTACTGGAAAGCCTGGCGACCGATCCGGAGCTTGCCGGCTGGAACGGCCTGGGCTTCGTAGTGCAGGGCTATGGCAAGCGCTGCCCCTTCGTCATCGACTGGATCATCGACCTGGCGCGGCGGAGCGACCGGCGCATCATGGTGCGGCTGGTCAAGGGCGCCTATTGGGATGCCGAGATCAAGCGCGCGCAGGTCGAGGGCCTGCCCGATTTCCCCGTCTATACCCGCAAGCTGCATACCGACGTCGCCTATATCGCCTGCGCCCGCAAGCTGCTGGCGGCGCGCGACCGCGTCTTCCCGCAATTCGCCACGCATAATGCCCAGACGCTGAGCAGCATCTATCATCTCGCTGGGCCGGATTTCGCGATTGGCGATTATGAGTTCCAGTGCCTGCACGGCATGGGCGAGCCACTGTACGAGCAGGTGGTGGGCGCGGAGAAGCTGAACCGGCCGTGCCGCATCTATGCGCCGGTCGGCACGCATGAGACGTTGCTGGCCTATCTGGTGCGCCGCCTGCTGGAAAATGGCGCGAACAGCAGTTTCGTCAACCGGATCGCCGACCCGGCCGTGTCGATCGAGGAGATGATCGCCGATCCGGTCGATATGGTGACGGCGATGCCGCATCCCGGCGCGCGGCATGACCTGATCGCACTGCCGGCCGACCTCTATCCCGACCGGCGCAATTCGGACGGTCTGGACCTGAGCGACGAAGCTGTGCTCGCCCGGCTGGGCGACGCGCTGCGCGAGAGCGCGGCGATACGCTGGACCGCAGCCCCCGAAAGCGCGTCCGGCCCCGCGCGCACCGTGTTCAACCCCGCCGACCATCGCGACGTCGTCGGCCGCGTCACCGAAGCGAGCGCCGAGGAAGCGCGCGCTGCGGCGATCCGCGCGGCGGAATCGCGCTGGCCCAACTGCCCGGTCGCCGAACGCGCCGCGATGCTGGACGCTGCGGCCGACGCGATGCAGGCGCGGATGCCGATCCTGCTGGGCCTGATCGTGCGCGAAGCGGGCAAGTCGCTGCCCAACGCCATCGCCGAAGTGCGCGAGGCGATCGACTTCCTGCGCTATTATGCGCAGCAGGCGCGCACGACCTTTGGCCATCAGCAGCAGGCGCTGGGGCCGGTGGTGTGCATCAGCCCGTGGAATTTCCCGCTGGCGATCTTCACGGGCCAGGTGGCCGCGGCGCTGGTCGCGGGCAATCCGGTGCTGGCCAAGCCCGCCGAGGAAACACCGCTGATCGCGGCCGAGGCGGTGCGGCTGCTGCACGAAGCGGGCGTGCCCGCCGACGCGCTGCAATTGCTGCCCGGCGATGGCCGCATCGGCGCGGCGCTGGTCGGAGCGCCGGAAACGGCGGCGGTGATGTTCACCGGATCGACCGAGGTGGCGCGGCTGATCCAGCGCCAACTCGCCACGCGCCTGTCGCGCACCGGCCGGCCGATCCCGCTGATCGCCGAGACGGGCGGACAGAATGCGATGATCGTCGACAGTTCGGCGCTGGCCGAACAGGTGGTGGCGGACGTCATCGCGTCCGCTTTCGACAGCGCCGGGCAGCGCTGTTCGGCGCTGCGCATCCTGTGCCTGCAGGAGGATGTCGCCGACCGGACGCTGACGATGCTGAAGGGCGCGCTCGCCGAGTTGCGGATCGGCCGCACCGACGCGCTGAAGGTCGATATCGGTCCGGTCATCACCGCCGAGGCGCGCGAGGGCATCGAGGCTCATATTGCGAGGATGCGCGCGATCGGCCGGCCGGTCGAGCAGAGCGTGCTGCCGCACGAAGCGGCGCATGGCACCTTCGTGCCGCCGACCATCATCGAGATCGACAGCATCGCCGACCTGGACCGCGAAATCTTCGGACCGGTGCTGCATGTCCTGCGCTTCCGTCGCGACGGGCTGGACGCGCTGGTCGATCAGATCAACGCCACTGGCTATGGCCTGACCTTTGGCCTGCATACGCGGCTGGACGAGACGATCGCCCGCGTGACCAGCCGGGTGAAGGTCGGCAACATCTATGTGAACCGCAACGTCATCGGCGCGATCGTCGGGGTGCAGCCCTTTGGCGGGCGCGGTCTGTCGGGGACGGGCCCCAAGGCGGGCGGGCCGCTTTATCTGGGGCGACTGGCGAGCACGCCGCCGGTCTTTGCCGCGCGGGTCAGCCATTTGCGCTCGCCGCTCCATGGCTTTGCCGACTGGCTGGACCAGCAGGGCGATGGCGAGGCGGCGGCCGAGGCGCGGCGCACCGGCGACGCGTCGGCGCTGGGCGTCGAACTGGCGCTGCCCGGCCCGGTGGGCGAGCGCAACCTTTATGCGCTGCATCCGCGCGGGCTGATCCTGATGCGGCCGGCGACGCGGCAGGGGCTGTTTCGCCAGATGGCGGCGGTGCTGGCGACCGGCAATTGCGGCGCGATCCAGGGCATGACCCTGCCGCCGGGACTGCCGGCGGAGGTCGCCGCCTGCTTCACGGCCGATGCGCACGGCCCCTTCGCCGCGGCGCTGGTCGAGGGCGACGCGGCCAAGATCGCGGCGACGGCGCAATGCGTCGCGGACATGCCGGGCCCGATCGTGCCGGTTCATGCCGACGATCATGGCCATGGCTATTGCCTTGACTGGCTGCTGGAGGAGGTTTCGACGTCGATCAACACGACGGCAGCGGGCGGCAACGCCAGCCTGATGATGATCGGCTGACCGTCGACGCGCTTGATCCATATTTTGTTTCCGCCTTCAGATTGGATGAGCGGTTAACCAAAAAATAAAGGGAAAATGCGAAAAGCGGCGCAAATTGGAGACCCGCCATTTTGCGCGTTTTGAAAACTTTGCTGGAACGACGCGCAAGACGGCGGTCGCAGGATGCCGACGTCCGCACCAGCCTGATTGAATCGCTGTACGCATCGCCCGCTTCGCTGACCATCGGCGCCATCACCGGCGTTGCGGTCGGTCTGGTCGTCGCCAGCCTGTCGGACGGGCTGGCGATGCATGCGGTTGTGGCCGCTCTCTGCCTCGTCGCCACCTTGCGGGTCGTGTCGGCGATCTTCTTCCATCGCCAGCTGGTGCATGGCACCGCCGTTGCGTCGCGCGGCTGGGAACTGGCCTATGAACTGGGCGCCTGGGTCTATGCCGGGCTGCTGGGGCTGATGGCGTTCGTGTCGCTGATCGGATCAGGCAACAGTGTCATTCACATGCTGACGGTGTCGATGGCGACCGGCTATGCCGGCGGCATTTCCGGGCGCAACGCAGGGCGGGTGCAGATCGCCATCGGGCAGGTTTGCCTGACCCTGCTGCCAACGGCTCTGGGGCTGTGGCTCGAAGGATCGACCGGCTATCGCGTGCTGTCGGTGGCGATGGTGATGATGGTGATGGGCCTGGCTGAAATCAGTTCCACCACGCACCGCATCGTCGTTCAGGCGCTGATCGGCCAGCGCGACAAGTCGATGCTGGCCGAGAAGTTCGAGCGCCTGGCCCGGTTCGACAGCCTGACAGGCCTGGAAAACCGCATGGCGATGCAGACGCGCCTGCGCGAGATTTTCCAGGCCAACCGCAAGCGCAACGATGCTGTGGCGATCCTGTGGATTGACCTCGACCGGTTCAAGGAGATCAACGACAGCCTGGGTCATATGGTGGGCGACCAGCTGTTGCGGGCTGTGGCCGAGCGGCTGACCGATGTGGTGCAGGATCGCGGCTGCATCGCGCGGTTCGGCGGTGATGAATTCGTCATCGTCTGTCCCGATACGGACCGGGTGACGGCGGCCGGCATTGCGCAGGAAATCGTGACCTACTTTGCCCACGGATTTGAGCTGGGCGAGAACCATCTGCAGGTCACGGCGTCGGTTGGCTATGCCGTGGCGCCGCAGGATGGCCGCGACATGGAAGAATTGATGCAGCATGCCGACCTGGCGCTGTACGAGGCCAAGGGCGATGGGCGCAATCGGTCGGCGAGCTTCAACTGGTCGCTCAAGGAGCGGTTCAACCGGCTGCACGAGATCGAGAGCGGGCTGCGGCGCGCTCTGGCGGAGGACGAGCTTCGATTGCTGTTCCAGCCGATCGTCGACCTGGGCACGGGCGAGATCGAGGCGTGCGAGGCGCTGCTCCGCTGGGAGCATCCCGTGCTGGGGCCGATCCCGCCGTCGGAATTCATTCCGATCGCGGAGAATATCGGATTGATCGAGGCGATGACCGGCTGGGTGCTGCGGCGGGCGTGCGAAGTGGCCGCGTCCTGGCCGGAGCATATCCGTGTTGCGGTCAATATTTCGCCCGCCTCGCTGCGTTCGCCTGAACTGTCGGGCAATGTCATCGCCGCGCTGCTGGAAACCGGCGTCGCGGCGCGGCGAGTGGAACTGGAAGTGACCGAATCGATCTTTCTGGACGATAGCGGCCAGACCAATGCGATCCTGCGGGAATTGCAGCGCATCGGGCTGCGGCTGGCGCTGGATGATTTCGGCACCGGCTATTCCTCGCTCTCCTATCTGCGCTCCTACCGGTTCGACACTCTGAAGGTGGACCAGAGCTTCATGGCGGGTGTGAGCGCGAATGCGGAGGATCGCGCGATCGTGCGCGCCATCGGCAATCTGGCGCGCGACCTGTCGATGGATACGGTGGCGGAGGGGATCGAGACCGCCGATCAGTTGAGCCATGCGCGCGAAGCGGGCTTCACCAACGTGCAGGGCTATCTGTTCAGCCGGCCAGTGCCGGCCGAGCAGATTGCCGAGATGATCGCGGCCGGGCCACTGGAAGGGACGGGGCGACCCGACCCAGTGGTTCCGTCGCGCCGTCGTCGGGCCTGACGCCGCTGGTCGTCAGCGCAGCTTCGTCTGCGCGGTGGCCAGGCGCCGCATCATGCGCAGGTCGCGGTCGGACAGCGACAGGGCGGTTTCGGTCCACATCTCGACGATGTCGGTCAGTTCGGCAAGGGTCAGCGGATGGACGCGGCGCCCGGCGCGATTGATGCCGACATAGCCAGAATGATGCGCGCTATGATCGCGAATCCACTGCGCCGTCGCCGCTTCGCCCTCGCCAGTGTTGACCACCTGGGTGACGATGCCCATGTCGAACATTTCCTGCGCCGTGTAGATGCGGCCCTCCGACAGCATCTGGCGCGCCAGCACGGGCCCGACGCGGCGGTGGAGGATGGAATAGGCGCCCATGCCGGGGAACAGGCCGAACAGCACTTCGGGCAGGCCGAAGCGCGCCTGTCGCTCGGCGATGATGACGTCGAAGCACATCAGCGCTTCCAGCCCGCCGCCCAGCGCATCCCCCTGGGCCAGGCCGATATTGATGATGTTCATGTCGTTGCAGTGCCAGATGCGATCGACGATCTCGCAGCAGGCGACGCCATATTTGAGCAGCGTTTCGCGGTCGCGCCGCTGGATGCAGTTGGCGAACATCTCAAGGTCGCCGCCCAGGTTGAACACGCCGGGGAAGCGCGATCCGAGCACCATGAACTTGAGCGGGCCATTCTCGCCGAACACGCGGCGGCTTTCGCGCTGCCAAGTCATGGTGTCGCGCATCAGGCCGAGATTCGAATTGGGGCGCTCATGCGGCGTCATGAACGCCCAGAGCGTGGCAAGCTCCTCATCCCAACGCACGTCGATCTGCCCCAGGTCGAACAGGGTCGACTGGCTGATGGCGTGGGCAAGCCCCTTTTCCGTAGCGGCGCTCTCGACAGGCGGCAGAGCATCGTCCGTCACCGGATCTTCAAAGACGGGCTCGGCCTCGTCTCGTGTCGGCGTAAATCGTCCCGAATCAATCATCTGCGGCCCCGTTTTCCTATGCTGAATGAACAGATCAGGTTCGGCTCCATCATGCCGCCAAGGCCATCATGATTGACAGGGCTTTAACCATTTTTGTCGGCAACTGTTGCGCGCGGGTCGCCCTCAAGCGCCGGCTTTTGGAACCGCTGTGGTAAAAATGCTGCAACTGCGTTGATCCCGGTGCGTTAAGCTGAACCTGGCAGGGCTTTGTTAACCTTCACCATTTACCGCTAGGCCCATGACCGACCGGCGTAAACCTACCGATGCTGTGACGCTGACCCTGCAGGACCGCAATGGCGCGCCATGGCCGCTGCGGCTGTCAGCCGACTGCCTGCGCTTCGTCGGGCCCTATCGCCGGGTCGAGGGGTTCAATATCGACGCGATGCTGCTGTTCGAAGGCGTGCGCAAGGCGGGCTGACCCGCACCATCCTTGTGCCGCGGCCCATTCGATCCTAGAGCGCCGCGCATGACGAAGCCCCGCTTTTCCTTCTCCATCGCCGCCACCGACGGCAAGGCGCGCACCGGCGCGATCCAGATGCGTCGCGGCGAAATCCGCACGCCAGCCTTCATGCCGGTGGGCACCGCCGCGACCGTCAAGGCAATGCGCCCGGCCGAAGTGCGCGCGACCGGCGCCGACATCATCCTGGGCAACACCTATCATCTGATGCTGCGCCCCGGCGCCGAGCGCATGGCGCGGCTGGGCGGGCTGCATGGCTTCATGGGCTGGGACCGGCCGATCCTGACCGACAGCGGCGGCTATCAGGTGATGAGCCTCAGCGCGCTCACGAAGATGAGCGAGGAAGGCGTCGCCTTTTCCAGCCATATCGACGGGTCCAAGCATATGCTGACGCCCGAGCGGTCCATGGAGATCCAGCGCCTGCTCGACAGCGACATCGTGATGGCATTCGATGAGTGCACGAAGAATGGCTGCACCCATGGCGAGGCGGCCCAGTCGATGGAGCGATCGATGCGCTGGGCCAAGCGGTCGCGCGACGGGTTCGATGCGGGCGGCGAACATGCGGATCGCGCCGCGCTGTTCGGCATCCAGCAGGGGTCGCTGGATGAAAATCTGCGCCGCATTTCGGCCGAGAAGCTGATCGAGATCGGCTTTGACGGCTATGCCGTAGGGGGCCTCGCGGTGGGCGAGGGGCAGGAGGCGATGTTCGCCACGCTCGATTTCGCACCCGACATGCTGCCGGTCGACAAGCCGCGCTACCTGATGGGCGTGGGCAAGCCCGACGATATCGTCGGCGCGGTGGAGCGAGGCATCGACATGTTCGATTGCGTGCTGCCGACCCGGTCGGGCCGCAACGGCCAGGCCTTTACCTGGGCCGGGCCGCTCAACATCCGCAACGCCAAGTTCAACGAGGATCTGGGGCCGCTCGATCCGCGCTGCGGCTGCCCGGTCTGCGCGACCTGGAGCCGCGCCTATCTGCACCATCTGGTGAAGGCGGGCGAAATGCTGGGCGCGATGCTGATGACCCAGCATAATATCCATTTCTACCAGCAGATGATGCAGGCGATCCGCGACGCCATCAGCGCCGGCGCTTTCGCGACCTTCGCCGCCGATTTCCGCCGCGACTACCGGCGCGTCTGATCGTCAGGGCAGGATGGTAATGGCGATGGCGTAGCGCCCCGCCTTGCCATCATGGTCGAGCGGCGCGCGCAGCTGGCGGGACAGGCCCGTCAGCACCCGGCCGTAGCGATCGTCCAGATAGGCGCTCATGGTCGGCGACTCCCGCAGCCCGGACGACTGGATCGCCAGCAGCGCGCGATCATCCTGCTGCCACTGCACCGAGATGTGCATGCGCCCCCGCGGGTCGAGGCGCATCGCCAGTTCCACCAGCTCGGTCGTGAGGAAGGCGATGGGCACGGCGACATCCTGACTGATATGCAGGTCGTCGCAGTCGATCTGGATCCCAAAGCGGCGCGCTTCGGCCGGCGCGGTGCCGCGCAGGCTGGCGGACAATTCGCTGATCAGCGCGCGCACGCCGACGCCGCGATTTTCCTCCAGCTCGGCGAAATGATTGCGGTGGACGACGGAGAGCGCGTCGACCCGGCGCTGGATCGAGGCATAGGCCTCCACCGCCTCGGGCTCATGCGCGGAGCGGGCATGGAGGTTGATGAGGCTGGCGATGATCTGCAGGTTGTTCTTGACCCGGTGATGCACCTCGCGCGTCAGTTTGCGCTGGGTTTCCAGGCCCTCGGCCATTTCCGCTTCATGAGTGGCGACATCCTCGCTGATCTCGCGGAAGGTTTCGCCCAGCGCGATGATCTCGCGCGCGGGGGTCCGCACCCGGCGCATCGGCTCCAGCACTTCGCCGGGATGATAGGCCGCGACGGTGCGACGCAGCAGCACCAGCGGGCGGATGAGCAGGCGGTTGACGACGAACCAGCCGATCGCGGCGGCGGCGAACCACATGACCAGCGGCAGGAACAGCGACAAGGTGCGCGCCAGCGTCTCGGGCGGATCGCGCACGGTCATGGTGAGCACGATATTGGGCGGTTCGAGCGGGGCGGACAGGCTCGTGAGACCGACGGTGCCGACGGGGAAGGGGCGCGCCCGGCTGAGGTCGAGGCGTCGATGCCCTTCATGCAGGCTGAGCCGGCGATTTTGCAGAGCCGTTGCGGGATCGGCGGCGCTTTCCAGATGCGCGCGCGAATAGTAAATAAGGCCCACCAACTGGTCATCGTGGCTGCGCACCCGGGTCAGCAAATAGGGCGCGCCGTCCAGCAACTGCGCCGTGGGTCCGCCAAAGCGCTCCTGCGGCGGCACGATGGGCGCAAAATCGGGGTTGGATGCGCATAAGGCGCGGCCTGCCCGGTCGTAGATCGCGTATCGGCCCCCGTCGCGATCATTCTTGGCAAGGAACAGGTTCAGCCGGTCGCAAATGCTGGTGTCCGACGGGGTGGCCGCCAGATTGTTGACGGTGAGCTGCAGGGCGGTGCGGTCGGATTCCAGATCCGCGGTCAGCTTGCGCGCGCTCTGGCTGACGGCGACCCGCAGTAGCGCTTCCTTTTCCAGGTCGGCGGTCTCGATCGCCTGGAGCGAGGCGACGAGCGCGATGAGTCCGAGCGGCAGCAACGCCAGCGTCAGAATGAGGAACATCTTGACGCCGGTCGAGCCGAAAAAACGGAATAGGAAAGCGGTCAGCGATTGGGCTGCCGGAGGATGGCTGCCCCCGATCATGACACAGTCAGTCCAATTTGCTCAGCAGGTCCAGCATTTCCGAAGGAATGTCTTCGTCGACGGCGCGTTGATAGACGGTGCGCAAGGCTTGAGAGACTTGATTCTGTTCCTTCCGCCCGCCGCCGCGTCCCTTTTCGGGCGAAGGCGCGCCGGTGCTACCCTCACTGGTGCCGGCCGACCGTTTTTCCGTCGTTGAAGAAACCAAAATCTGCCCCTCTGAAGCAATCTCTGTCACGCCAGTCCGCCCGTATTTGCGGGAAAGAAGCGGCACGTCAATTCGTCGTCCCGCCCTACCGAAGCGAAAATCACGATATCGTCGAAAAAACCATGTGGCTGCGAAACAAATCCGCGTGTGGATGGTTCCGGACCCCAAGGCGTTTTTTTGACGCTGCCGGTTTTGGCATGATGAAGCGGGGGGCGGGCTTGCCAATGCGGCATGGACATTCCATCCTCCCTTCCAATCGCCTTTCGGGGCCGGGTTCACGACGCCTGATTTCGGGCAGGGAGAAGAATTGACGATGTCGCTTGGACAGAAACTGCACCCCCATCTTCCGTTTCTGCGTCGCTATGCACGCGCGCTGACCGGCAGCCAGACGCATGGTGACGCCTATGTGCGCGCCACGCTGGAAGCGATCGTCGCCGCCCCCGAGGAATTCCCGTCTGATGTCGATCCGCGCCTGGGCCTCTATCGCACTTTCCATGCCATCTGGTCCTCCTCGCACCTGGAGGATGAGCCCTTCGCCGGCGGCGATGGCCGCGAAGCCATCGCGCAGGCCCGGCTCGCGCGGCTGACCCCTCTGCCGCGCCAGGCGCTGCTGCTGACCGCGCTGGAAGGCTTCACCGTTGACGATGTCGCCTATCTGATCGGCATGGAGCCGTCCGATGTCGAGGCGCTGGTCGAAGAAGCGCTGACCGAGATTGAGGCGCAGACCCGCGCCAAGGTGCTCATCATCGAGGACGAGCCGATCATCGCGATGGACATCGAGACGATCGTGCGCGACCTGGGCCATGAAGTGACGGCGATCGCGGTGACGCGCGAGGATGCGGTGCGTGAAGCCATGGCTGAACGTCCCGGCCTGGTGCTGGCCGACATCCAGCTGGCTGACGATTCGAGCGGCATTGATGCGGTCAAGGACATCCTGTCCGAAATTTCCGTGCCCGTGATCTTCATCACCGCCTTCCCCGAGCGGCTGCTGACCGGCGAGCGGCCCGAACCGACCTTCCTCATCACCAAGCCGTTCCAGCGGTCGACCGTCAAGGCGGCGATTTCGCAGGCCCTGTTCTTCGATCAGGCCACTGCGCCGGCCTGATCGTCACAGGCCTGCGCCTTCCTTTGCATGGCAACGGAACTCCCGGTCGAACGTCGCGTTAATGAAGCGTAACGATCGGGAGAGAGATCATGGTCGATCAGGAAAAACATGTCGCGACGGACAAGGCGCGCGGCGGTTCGACCGAAAATGTCGTGCGCTATGTGCTCGGCATATCGCTGGCGCTGGCCGTGATCGTGATGTTGCTGGTCCTGTGGATGTAACACATCGGTTCGCGATTGGGCTTGAGAGACTGAGAAGTTAGGATATGGGCGCATTATGGCTTTGACGATGTCGGTTCAGGCGACAGGAGCGGCGGCCAGCAAGGGGGTCGTTCCCATGAATGAGGACATTGCCGGATCGGAAGAGCGGGCTGCGCTGTCGGATACGGATTTCAAGCGGGAATTGACTGCGGTCATTCCGCACCTGCGCGCCTTTGGGCGGTCGCTTTCGGGCAATCGCGACGTGGCGGACGATCTGGTGCAGGAAACGCTGCTGAAGGCATGGGCCGCTCGTGCCCGTTTCCAGGCTGGCACCAACATGCGCGCCTGGACCTTCATTATCCTGCGCAACCATTATCTCTCGCAGATGCGCCGGTCGCGCTTCCGCGGCGATTGGGACGACCTGACCGCCGATCGGATCCTCGCGGCGCCGGCCGGGCAGGACAAGCATGTCGAGCTAAGCGACATGCAGCGGGCCCTGCTGCAGCTGCCCCAGCCGCAGCGCGAAGCGCTGATCCTGGTGGGCGCGGGCGGCTTTGCCTATGAGGAAGCGGCGGAGATTTGCGGCGTCGCCGTTGGCACGATCAAGAGCCGCGTTGCGCGCGGCCGCGCCGCGCTGGAACAGATTTTGGAGAATGGCGACCTGCCATCCCGCCGCACCCAGGAAACGACCGACAGCGCCGTGCTCGACGAGATCATGGACGATGTCGATCGGCTGAGCCGCGGCGGCGAGGGACGCGGCACCGGCGACTGACCCCGTCCGCTCGGCCGGATCGCGTCCTTCTCCGTGCAGGAGAGAGACTATGCGCGATCCGCCGTCACCGCCCCCGCCAGAACCGCCGCAATCCAATAGCGGCGTGATCCTAGCGCTCGTCGCCATCGCGCTGATCCTGGCAATCAGTTTCTTCTATCTGACCAATGAACGGCGGCAGGACCGGCAGGCCGATGCCGTCACCGACGCCGCCGCGTCTGCGGACAATGCGGTGCAGGCGATGGGCGATGCCGCGCGCAACGCCGCCGATGACCTGGAGCGGACTCGCTGACGAAGGCGGCGCGCAGGCGTGTATGCGCGCGATTCAGCATTTTTTGGTGATTTTGGTGCAAGCCGTTCCCAAGCGTCGGATTTCCTTACAAAGGGTGTAAGGAGCGTCCGACGGGCCAGGCCGCTGTTGGTGATGGCTGGACAAGGCGCAACGATGATCAGGCTGTTCAAACATTATGTGCCGCACGCGGTGCTGCTGCTGGGGCTGCTGGACTTCCTGCTCCTGATGGCGGCGGCCGAGGGCGGATGGGTGCTGCGCGCCCATCAGATCGGTATGGATGTGGAGCCACTGACGTCGCGCCTGGCACCGCTCTTGAGCTTCGCGCTGTCGATCCAGACTGCGATGATCGCGGTAGGCGTCTATGGCCCCGAATCGCTCCAGTCGATCCGTTTCGCGCTGGCGCGGCTGCTCGTCGCGGTGTCGTTGGGCGTAATTTTCCTGTCGGTGCTTTATTTCCTGATGCCCGGCATCACGCTGTGGCGCTCCAATTCGCTTTACGCCATGGGGCTGGCGGTCGCCGTGCTGCTGCTCATACGCTTGCTGCTGGGGTCGATGCTGGGCGGCGAGGCGTTCAAGCGCCGGCTCGTCGTGCTGGGCGCGGGCAATCGCGCCAACCGCATCCGCGAGCTGGAGCGCCGTCGCGGATCTGGATTCCTGGTGGTCGGCTATATCGCCATGAATGATGGCGAGCAGGTGATCGCCGAAGCGATCAACCGCAACGCCGTCTACAATCTGGCCGATTTCGTCGTGCGCCTGAACGCGAGCGAGGTAGTGCTGGCGCTGGAAGAGCGGCGCAACGCCGTCCCGATGGCGGACCTGCTGCGCATCAAGACGACCGGCGTGCATGTCAACGACCTGTCCAGCTTCCTGGAGCGCGAAACCGGCCGCGTCGACCTGGCCAGCGTCAATCCCAGCTGGCTGATTTTTTCCGACGGCTTTTCCGCTGGTCGCCGCCTGTCCAGCATCGCCAAGCGCCTGTTCGACATCGTCGCCAGCCTGATCCTGCTGATCCTGACCGGCCCGATCATCATCCTGGGCGCGATCGCGGTGAAGCTCGACAGCAAGGGGCCGGCCTTCTACCGCCAGCAGCGCGTGGGCCTATATGGCCAGGAATTCTGGATCGTGAAGCTGCGCACCATGCGGCAGGATGCCGAAGTTGCCGGGCAGGCGGTCTGGGCGGAAAAGGACGATCCGCGCATCACGCGCCTGGGCTACTGGCTGCGCAAGCTGCGCATCGACGAACTGCCGCAGACCTGGACCGTGCTGAAGGGCGAGATGAGCTTCGTCGGGCCGCGGCCCGAACGCCGCCAGTTCGTCGAGGATCTGGAACAGCATCTGCGCTATTATGCCGAACGGCACATGGTGAAGCCCGGCATCACCGGCTGGGCGCAGATCAACTATCCCTATGGCGCGTCGATCGAGGATGCCCGCCACAAGCTGGAATATGATCTCTACTATGCCAAGAATTACACGCCCTTCTTGGACCTGCTGATCCTGCTGCAGACGGTGCGGGTCGTTCTCTGGCCCGACGGCGCGCGCTGAAGGGCGGGGCCATGTCCGTCTTGCTGCAATTCATCGGCGATTGGGGCCATGCACTGGCGGCGGTGCTGTTCGCGGCGCTGGGCATATTCCTGCTGCGACGGCGGCAGGAGGCGGCCGAACTGCGCACCTTGTCCGCCGCGCTGCTGCTGACGTCTGCCTGGGCGCTCTATGTGTCGTTCGGCGGCGTGTCCAAGCCGCTGTCGGGGCTGGGTGAAAGCATTCGCAACGCGGCCTGGCTGCTGGCGATGTTCGTGATGCTGCGGCGCGCGTCGGCGGGGCGGCAGGGGCCGATCGGCGCAGTCGTCGCCGTCTATGCCGCGGTCGCGGCGCTGGTCCTGATCCAGACGGTCACGGATCTTGGCTGGCGACAATTGTCGCTGTCGCGCGATGTGCAGGATGCGCTGATTACCAGCACGCTGATCCTGCGGATGATGACGGCGATCGGCTGCCTGCTGCTGGTGCATCAGCTCTACACCGCCTGGCCCGCGCGCGAGCGGGACCGGGTCGCGCTGTTGCTGGGCGCGCTGGCGGCGATGTGGACCTATGATTTCACGCTCTATCTGATCGGCTATTTCGCGCCGCCCCGCGTGACCGGGCTTTATGCCCTGCGCGGGCTGCTGATGGCGGTGCTGGCCGGCGTGATCGCGATCGGCCTGCGCCGGGATCTGGGCGGGCGCGTTCAGCTGTCGCGGACGCTGACGGTGCAATCGCTGTCGGCCTTCGCCATCGCCCTTTACGTCGTGCTGATCGTCGCGGTGGCGGTGCTGATCGAGATGATCGCCGGCCCCTATGCGCGGCTGATCGAGATCGGCGCGGTGTTCTTCGCTGCGGTGTCGGCGCTGGTGCTGTTGCCATCGCCGCGCCTGCAAGCGCTGTGGCGCGTGCAGGTCGCCAAGCATTTCTTCCAGCATCGCTATGATTATCGCACCGAATGGATGCGCTTTGGGGAAACCATCGGCCGGCCGGGCGAGGAGCCCGCACCGCTGGGCCAGCGCGTCGTGAAGGCCGTGGCCGACATCACGCAGTCGCCCGGCGCGATCCTGCTGCTGCGGGACGATGCCGGCGGCCTGGCATTCGAGACGCAATGGAGCTGGCCGGGCGAATTGCCGGAAGCAGCCACGCTGTCGGGCGCGGTCGCGGCGCGGCTGGAGCAGGGATGGATCATCGACCTGGGCAAGCCCGGCGAGGTGGAGGCGCTGCCCGACTGGGTGAGGAATGATCGCGATGCCTGGGTGCTGGCGCCGCTGATCCATTATGGCCGGCTGATCGGCGCGATCCTGCTGGCGCGGCCGCCGATCGACCGGCGGCTCGACTGGGAGGATTTCGACATGCTGCGCGCCGCCGGGCGACAGGCCGCCAGCCATATCAGCGAGGCGCAGGGCCAGCAGGCGCTGGCCGACGCGCAGCGTTTCGACGAGTTCAACCGCCGCTTCGCCTTCATCATGCACGACGTCAAGAATCTGGTCAGCCAGCTCTCGCTGCTGGCGCGCAATGCCGAGCGACATGCCGACAATCCCGATTTCCGGGCCGACATGGTGCTGACGCTGAAGGAATCGGTCGGGCGGATGAACGAGATGCTGGCGCGCCTGTCGCAGCATAACAAGGGCCGGGCGGAAGAGCCGCGGCCAATGCCGCTGCTCCCGCTGCTGGCGCAGGTGGCGCAGATGCGCGCGCGCCAGCATCCTGTGACGGTCGCGGGCGATGCGCCGCCGGTGCTCGCCGATCCCGCGCGCACCGAGCAGATACTGGTCCATCTGGTGCAAAACGCCATCGACGCCAGCCCGGCCGGCAGCCCGGTCATGCTGCGCCTGTCGACGCAGGGGCAGGAGGCGGTGGTGGAGATTGTCGACCAGGGGCGCGGCATGAGCGCCGAGTTCATCCGGCGCGAGCTGTTCAAGCCCTTTTCCTCCAGCAAGGCCGGCGGCTTTGGCCTGGGCGCCTATGAGGCGCGGACGCTGGCCCAGGCGATGGGCGGGCGGATCGAGGTGGAGAGCAAGCCCGGCGCCGGCAGCCGCTTCACGCTGCGCCTGCCGCTCGCCACGCCGGCGCGGCAATGCCCGAGCGATGAGGAGGCCGCCTGATGAGCGACACGCGCCCCAAATTGCTGATCGTCGAGGATGATCCGGGCCTGCAGCGGCAATTGCGCTGGGCCTATGATGATTATCGGCTGTTCATCGCGGGCGATCGGGACGAAGCGATCGAGATGCTGCGCGCCGAAACGCCCGACGTGGTGACGCTGGACCTGGGCCTGCCGCCCGATCCCGACGGCACTAGCGAGGGTTTCGCGACGCTGGCCGACATGCTGCGGATCAAGCCGGATACCAAGATCATCGTCGCTTCGGGCCATGGCGCGCGCGACAGCGCGCTGGAGGCGATCGCCGGCGGCGCCTATGACTTCTACCAGAAGCCCGTGGACATCGACGAACTGGGCTTGATCGTGCGCCGCGCCTTCCATGTCCATGCGCTGGAGCAGGAAAATGCGCGGCTGGCCGACAGCCCGCCCGCCGATGCGCAGGTTCTGGGCCGGCTGATCACGAGTGCGCCGGAAATGTCGCGGGTCGCCCGCACGATCGAGCGGGTCGCCCATACCGATGTGTCGGTGCTGCTGCTGGGGGGCAGCGGCACGGGCAAGGCCTTGCTCGCCGAAGGGCTTCACGACGCCAGCCCGCGGCGCGACGCGCCCTTCGTCACCGTCAATTGCGCGGCGCTTCCCGAGCCGTTGCTGGAAGCGGAGCTGTTCGGCGGCATGCCGGGCGGCGGCGCGCGGGCGGGGAGCGGCAGGATCGCGCAGGCGCGGGGCGGCACCTTGTTCCTGGACGAGGTCGGCGACATGCCGCTGACGATGCAGGCCAAGCTGTTGCTGTTCCTGCAGGAGCGCCGGATCGACGCGGCGGACAGCGATGCGCCGGCGAGCGCGGACGTGCGGATCGTGTGCGCCAGCCATCGCGACCTGGAGGAAATGGCGGCGTCCGGCGCGTTTCGCGAGGATCTTTATTATCGCCTGGCGGAGATCGTCGTGCGCATCCCGCCGTTAAAGGACCGGCCGGGCGACCCGGCGCTGCTGGCGCGGCATTTCCTCAACCGCCTGGCGCAGGATCTGAACCCGCAAGTGAAGGGACTGGCGCCCGATGCGCTCGCCGCGCTCGACGCGTGGAGCTGGCCTGGCAATGTGCGCGAGCTGGAGAACAGGATGAAGCGGGCGGTGATCATGGCGGACGGCAAGCTGATCACCGCGGCCGATCTCGACCTCGACGAGGACGCGGCCGATGGCGAGGCCGTGAACCTGAAGGCCGCGCGCGAGATGGCGGATCGCCGCGCCATCCGCCGGGCGATGGCGCGCACCGACGGCAATATTTCCGGCGCGGCGCGGATGCTGGGGATCAGCCGGCCGACGCTTTACGACCTGCTGAAACAATATCAGATGCAGGGCTGACCCGATGGCGCGTTCACGCCTGTTCCTGATCGCCGGACTGATCGCCCTGCTGCTGGCGGCGGCGGCGGGGCTGTGGCAATGGCGCGCGCATGAGCGCGACGGCAGCGCCGCGCTGGAGCGCGGGCTGGCGGCGCTGGCGAAGGACGATATGCGCAGCGCGCGAGTCGAGCTGATGAACGCGATCAAGGGCAATCCCCGCAATGCCGAGGCGCGCGCGGCGCAGGCGCGCGTGCTGGTCGAGCTGGGCGATGGCGCCGGCGCGCAGGCGGAGGCGGAGCGCGCCCGCGCGCTGGGGCAAGCAGCAGGGGCGACGCGCGCCGTGATGGCGCAGGCGCTGTTCCTGCAGGGCGACCTGATCGGAGCGCTGCGCGAGGCGCGGGCCGTCGATCTGCCGCAAGGCGACGCGGCGGCGGCGGCGCGCGTCATCGCGCGGGCGACGCTAGCGCAAGGGAATGCGCGCGCGGCGATGCTGGCAATGGAGCGCGCGCTGGCGCTGGACGCCGGGGATGTCCGCAACTGGGTGGAGCTGGGCCGGCTGCGCATGGCGATCGGCGATCAGGCCGGGGCCATTGCGGCGGCGGATCGCGCGGTGGCGATGGATGCGGACAATGCGCGCGCGCTGGGCCTGCGCGCCGAGTTGACGCGCGCCCAATATGGGCTGACCGCCGCGCTGCCCTGGTTCCAGCGGGCAACGGCCGCCGATCCGGACTGGGTGCCGGTGCTGGAGCAATATGCCGCGACCCTGGCCGATGCGGGCCGGGCATCGCAGATGCTGGCGATGACGCGCCGCATCCTGGCGATCGACCCCGGCAATGCGCGCGCCTGGATGATGCAGGCGGTGATGGCCGCGCGCGCGGGGCAGGGGGACCTGGCCCGCAAGCTGCTGGACCGCACCGGTGGGCGGCTCGACGCAGAGCCTGCGACGCAGCTGCTGCGCGGGGTGCTGCATCTGCAGGACGGCAATCCGCTGCTCGCGGCGGAGACGCTGGCGTCCTTGGTCGATGCGCAGCCCCATAACCGGATCGCGCGCACGCTGCTGGGGCGCGCCTTTCACGACAATGGCGACTATGCGTCGGCGGCGTCGACGCTGGCGCCGATCGTCGCGCAGCGGGACGCCGATCCCTATGTGCTGACCCTGGCCGCGCGCGCGCAGGAGGCGCTGGGCGATCGGGCGCTGGCCAGCGACATGCTGGCGCGCGCCGCCTGGCCGGTGCGGCCCGCCGCCGACATTTTCGCGACCACGCGCGATGCGTCGCTGGCGAACGGCGCGGCGCCGGCCGATCCCGCCACCGCGCGCGACAACATCCCCTATATCCGCGCCTTGCTGAACATGGGGCGGGGCGGCGAGGCGCTGGAACGAGCGCGGCTGCTGGGGCGCGCCAATCCCGGCGCGCCGGCCGCCTGGCTGATCCTGGGGGATGTGCTGGCGGCGCAGGGTCAGGCGCGGGAGGCGGTGCGCGCCTATGAAGCGGCGGCGAATATCCGGTTCGATCGCGACGCCGCGTTGCGGCTGGCGAGCGCATGGAGCCGGCTGGGCAATGGCGCGCGCGCGGCGCAGGTGACGCAGCTTTTCCTGACGCAGCATCCCGCCGACCGGGAGGCGCTGCGGCTGGCGGCCGGCTTTGCGATCGACGCGCAGGACTGGCGCGCCGCGGGGCGGCTGTTGCACGCGGTGCGGGCGCAGGTGGGCGACAATGACGCGCTGCTGATGGCGCAGCTGGCGCGCGTATCGCTGGAAAATGGCGACCGCGCCGCCGCGCGCGCCTATGCGCGGCAAGGCTATCGGCTCATGCCCGGCAATCCGGTAACGGCCGACATGCTGGGCTGGGTGCTGCTGCGCACCGACGCGCCGGGGCCGGCGGCGGTCGATCTGCTGGAAAAGGCGGTGGCGCTCGCGCCGTCGGCGCCGGCGCTGCAGATGCATCTGGGACAGGCCTATGCGGCAGCGGGGCGAAAGGGCGAAGCGCGGCTGGCGCTTAATCGCGCCGCGTCAGCGCGGGACTTCAACGGCCGGCAGGAAGCGCTCGACGCGTTACGGGCGCTGTAGAACGCGTGCCGTAGCGCGCGTCAGGCTTGGGCCAGATCCATATCGTCGATCCGCAGGCCCAGCCGGCGCATCTGCGCGGCAACGGGCGGCCAGACCGTTTCCAGGAAGCGTTCGCGCTCGGCCTCGCGCAGGCGGCGCGTGGCGCCGTCGGCGACGAACATGCCGACGCCGCGCTTCACCACCACCAGCCCGTCGTCCTGGAAGCTCTGATAGGCCTTAGCCACCGTCAGCGGATTGGCTCCCTGCGCCGCGGCGAAGGCGCGGACGGATGGGAGCAGGTCGCCATCGCCATAGTCTCCGTCCAATATGGACGCGGCAATGATCTCTCGCAGGCGGAGATAGACGGGCTTTGAGTCTTCAGCCATAGTGCATCAGTGCCATAATACAGCCACAAGGGCAAGTCAGAAGATTTTGCTGACGTGTAATTTCCAGCAATTATCTGTCCCAGATGGAAACGACCGAGTCATATTCTGGCCGGGGCCGTTCATCCAGCGGCTTGGCCGGCGTGCCGATGAAAACGAAGCCGGCGATCGTCTCGCTATCGCTGCCAAAGGCATCCCGGACATCGCGGTTGAAGCTGGGCCAGCCCGTCAGCCATCCGCCGGCATAGCCCAGCGCATGGGTGGCATGGAGCAGGTTCATGATCGCCGCCCCGGCCGACAATTGCTGTTCCCACACCGGTATCTTGCTGCCGGGCGCGGGGGAGGAGAGGGCGACGATCAGGGTCGGCGCCTGATGCGCGAACTGGTGCATCGATTCGATCTCGAGCCGCCCGGCGTCCGGCTTTTCGGCGCGATAGGCGCGCTCCAGCAGCTCCGCAAGCGCGGCGCGCTTGTCCTGCGGCACGATGACGAAGCGCCAAGGGGCGAGCTTGCCATGATCGGGGGTGCGCAGCGCCACCTCCAATATCGTCCGCAACTCCGCATCGTCCGGCCCCGGCGCGATCAGGTCGCGCGGCTTGCCGGAACGGCGGGTCTGGAGAAGGGCGAGCGGGGAGGAGCGATCGTTGAACATCGGCAGGAGAGATGGCGCGGGCGGCGGCGGGGCGCAAGGGGCGGGGGCGCTTTGACAGGGCGATCCCTTCCGCTCTAGGCTGGGTGGCATAGGGGTCGGCGCGCTTCTGCGCCGATGATGATAAAGCAATAAAAGGGGCCTCGATGGCGACCTCGGACATGGTGACGGCGCAAGCGGGCAAGACCTGGCTTGGCCATCCGCGCGGGCTGTTCCTGCTCTTCTTCGCGGAAATGTGGGAACGTTTTTCCTATTACGGGATGCGCGCCATCCTGATTTTCTACCTGACCAAACATTTCCTCTTCGGCGAAGACAGGGCCTATCTTCTCTACGGCGCCTATACGTCGCTGGTTTACATCACGCCCGTCATCGGCGGCTACCTGGCCGACCGGTTCCTGGGCCCGCGCAAGGCGGTCATGGCGGGCGGCATTTTTATCGCGATCGGCCATTTTCTTATAGCCATCACCGAAGGGCCGGGCGGCCAGCAGCCTTTCTACCTCAACGGCTTCTACCTGGCGCTGGCGAGCATTATCGTGGGCACCGGCTTCCTCAAGGCCAATATCTCCGTCCTGGTGGGCGAACTGTATCCCCGCGACGATCATCGCCGCGATCCCGCCTTCTCCATCTTCTACATGGGGATCAACATGGGCGGGATGCTGGGGCCGATCGTGTGCGGATTGCTGGGCGAGCTGTGGGGCTGGAGCTGGGGCTTCGGCGCGGCGGGCGTGGGCATGCTGCTTGGCCTCGTCATGTTCGTGTGGCTGCGCCCCTGGCTGCTGGGCAAGGGCGAGCCGCCCGCGCCGCAGCAATTGCGCCAGCGCACCGCCGCCGGCCTGACCCAGGAATGGACCATCTATGTCGGCGCGGCGCTGGGCGTCGTCGCCATCTGGCTGGTGATCCGCTATGCCGAACTGCTGGGCTATGCGCTGCTCGGCTTTTCCGCGCTGACGGTGATCTACATCCTGTGGCACACGCTGGGCACGCTGGGGCGGGTCGATCGCGACCGCATGTTCGCCGCCCTGTTCCTGATCGCGCTCAACCCGCTTTTCTGGGGCCTGTTCGAGCAGACCGGATCGTCGCTCAACATCTTCACCGACCGCAATGTCGATCGCGTCATGCTGGGCTGGGAAGTGCCGGCATCGCTGTTCCAGTCGGTGAATTCGGTCTTCATCATCCTGCTGGCGCCGCTTTTCGCCTGGCTGTGGACGATCCTGGACCAGAGGCGGCTGGAGCCGTCATCGCCCGCCAAGTTCGGCATCGGCCTGATCCTGTGCGGCGCGGGCTTCCTGATATTGGTCGCGGGCGCGGCGATGGCGGGGGAGAATCTCACGCCCGTGCTGTTCGTCTTCCTGATCTACCTGTTCCATACCATGGCCGAACTCTGCTTCTCGCCGGTGGGCCTGTCGGCAATGACGCGGCTGTCCGTTTCGTCGATGGTGGGGCTGGTCATGGGCACCTGGTTTCTGGCGATGGCGGCAGGCAATTTCATCGCCGGCCTGATCGCCCGCGCCACCGGCAGCGGCGAGTCGGGCGACGTTACGCAAGTGCTTGACGTCTATACGAAAATAGGCTGGTTTGCGGTGATCGTGGGGGGCGTGGTGCTGCTGCTGTCACCCTTTGTCACGCGCATGATGCATCTCGATAGCATCTCATCGAACGGGGAAGACCAAGCATGAACAAGGGGGGCAGGCTGCTGCTGATCGCAGCGCTGCTGGCGGGGACCGCAGGTCCTGTCGCGGCCAGGAAGGACAAGGACGAAACGCCCGCGTCGCAGGGATCGTCGGCAGAGCCCGAAAATCCCTATCCATCGACCTACCGCCCCTATGGCGGCCGGCCGACGGTGCTGCGCGGCGCGACGATCTTCGACGGGGAGGGCGGGCGCATCGACAATGGCGTGGTCTTCCTGTCGGAGGGCAAGGTCAGCGCGGTCGGCGGGCCCGACACGCCGATCCCCGCCGATGTCGTGGTGATCGACGCACAGGGCAAATATGTGACGCCCGGCGTCATCGACATCCACAGCCACCTGGGCGACTATCCATCGCCCAGCGTGGAGGCGCTGTCGGATGGCAATGAAGCGACATCGCCCGTGACCCCGCATGTCTGGGCCGAACATAGCGTCTGGCCGCAGGACCCGGGCTTTTCCCGCGCGCTCGCCAATGGCGGCGTGACGACGCTGCAGATCCTGCCCGGTTCGGCCAATCTGTTCGGCGGGCGCAGCGTGACGCTCAAGAATGTGCCCGCGCGCACGATGCAGGGGATGAAATTCCCCGACGCGCCGCAGGGCCTCAAAATGGCGTGCGGCGAAAATCCCAAGCGCGTCTATGGCAGCAAGGGCCGCGAACCCAGCACCCGCATGGGCAATATGGCGGTCAACCGCCAGACCTGGATCAAAGCGCGCGAATATCAGAAGAAGCGCGCCGCGGGGAAGGAGCAGACCCGCGATCTTGGCATGGAAACTCTGGCCGATGTGCTGGAGGGCAAGATCATGGTCCACAATCATTGCTACCGCGCCGACGAGATGGCCAACGTCATCGATATGAGCAAGGAGTTCGGCTACAAGGTGTCGACCTTCCACCATGCGGTGGAAAGCTACAAGATCGCCGACCTGCTGCGCGAAAACGGCATCTGTTCGGCGCTGTGGGGCGACTGGTACGGCTTCAAGATGGAAGCCTATGACGGGATCAAGGAAAATATCCCGCTGGTCCACCGAGCGGGCGCCTGCGCCATCATCCACAGCGACGACCAGGACGGCATCCAGCGCCTCAATCAGGAAGCGGCCAAGGCGCTGGGCGCCGGGCGCCGCATGGGCATCGACATCAGTGATGAAGTGGCCTGGACCTGGCTCGCCATCAATCCAGCGCGGGCCATGGGCATCGCCGACCGCACCGGCAGCCTGAAGGTTGGCAAGATGGCGGACGTCGTGCTGTGGAACGGCAATCCGTTCAGCACCTATACGCGCCCGGAAAAGGTGTGGATCGACGGAGCGCTGCTCTATGACGCCTTCGACCCCAAGCGCCGGCCGGTGAGCGATTTCGAACTGGGCCAGATCGGCGCGGGAGACGTGAAATGACGACGAAGCTTCCTCTCTCCCGCTCGGCGGGCGGCATGGCCGCGGCGTTGCTGGCGATGATCGCATCCATGCCCGCGCTGGCGCAGCCGATCGCCATCACCGGCGCGACGCTGGCGATCGGCGACGGTTCGGAGCCAGTGCGCGGGGGCACGGTCGTGATCGACGCGGGCAAGGTCGTGGCGGCGGGCGCAGGCATCGCGGTCCCGGCCGGCGCGAAGGTCATCGACGCGGCGGGCAAATGGGTGACGCCGGGCCTCGTCTCGGGCTTTTCCCGCGTCGGGCTGGCGGAAGTGCCGGCAGTCACCGAAACCAACGACATCAGCGCCAATTCGCCCTTTTCGGCGGCGATCGATGTCGCGCCGGCGATCAACCCGCTCGCCAATCCCATCGCCATCAGCCGCACCGGCGGCGTCACCCGCGCGGTCGTGGCGCCGGCGGCGGCCAGCGGCATCTTCGGCGGGCAGGGCGCGGTGATCGACCTGGGCGCGGACATGAGCCCGATCACCAAGGCGCGCGCCTTCGCATATGTCGAGATGGGCGAAGCGGGCGCGGCCGAAGCCGGCGGCAGCCGCGCGGCGATGATCCTGACGTTCCGGATGATGCTGCGCCAGGCGCAGGATTATGCCAGGGCGCCGGCGAGCTTCGATGGCAATTCCAGGGACGCGTTGCTCAACCGCGTCGATGCCGAAGCGCTCGTGCCCGTCGTCACCGGCGCCATGCCGTTGATGGTGCATGTGGAAAGCGCGCGCGACATAGTGACCGTGCTGTCGCTGCGTCAGGAATTTCCGGCGCTTCGCCTGATCCTGGCAGGGGCGACCGAAGGCTGGATGGTCGCGCCGCAGATCGCGGCGGCCAAGGTGCCGGTCATCACCGCGGGGCTGGAGGATCTGCCGTCCGCCTTCGAAAAGCTGGCCGCGACCCAGAGCAATGTCGGGCGCATGGTGAAGGCTGGCGTGTCCGTCTCCATGGGCATGTTGACGGGTGACGACGCGCTGCAATTGCGGGTTGCGACCCAGCAGGCCGGCAATATGGTGGCGCTGACGAAAGTGCCGGGCGCGACCGGGCTGAGCTGGGGGCAGGCGCTGCGCACCATCACCCTGGCGCCTGCCGAGGCGATGGGCCTGGGCGATCGGCTGGGTTCGCTCCAGCCCGGCAAGGCGGGCGACGTGGTGATCTGGGACGGCGATCCACTGGAAATGACGTCCGCCCCCGTCGCGGTCTGGATTGATGGCGTCGAACAGCCCATGACTGATCGCCAGACGCGCCTGCGCGACCGCTATGCGACCCCCAGCGAAGGCAGCCTGCCCAAGGCCTATGAGTGGTGATCGTCGAGGAGAAGGGGTGCTTCGCGTCCGCCTTTTCCCCAGCGCTATCGGCGCGCGTCGACGGCGCCGGCCCCTATCAGTCGGTCGCGCCCCAGATGTCGCTGGTCTTCACATAGCCGCGCCGGCCCTTGACGTCGAAGGCGCACCATTGGCCGGAGCAGTCCGCCAAGCGCCCAACCACGCCGCGTTCTGCGCGGAAGAGCGTGGCGGAGCTATCGCTGGGCGAACCGTGCAGCGGGGCGACGGCCGAGCGGACGATGGCCGTGGGCGTGTCGCTCAGCAAGCGGACATGCATCCAGCCCTGCGCGCCGTCCGGGTCCTGCACCTTGCGCCACAGGCCCAGCACCTGCACCACCTTCACCGGCAGGTCGCGACGGCGATAGACCCAGTTGGACGGGTAATCGAGGCTGGGGCCGACGCGCATGCGCGCTTCATCATGCGCGATAGAAGCCCAATAAGGCGTCGGCTTGCTCGGAGCGCCCCGGGCCGGGCCGGCCGCGACCGCCGCTCCCACCAGGGCCAGGCCGAACGCATATCCCTTCATGTGAAACCCGCAAATCTTGTCACCCATGGCCGATCCATAACCGCTCGGACGGCGCTGCGACAGTCTTTCCTATGGTCTTTGCCGGCTTATCCGCTTGACCCGCATCGTGCCGGGGAATAGCGCCCGTCGCATGGCTCAAGAACCGCGCAAGATTCCGCCGCGTCCCGCCAAGCCGCGCGTCATCGTCACGCGCCGCCTGCCGCCCGATGTGGAAGCGCGCATGGCCGAATTGTTCGACGCCAGCTTCAACGTCGCCGATGCGCCGATGGATCGCGCGGCAATGGCCCGCGCCATGGCCGAATGCGACGTGCTGGTCCCGACCATCACCGACCAGATCGACGCGGCGCTGATCGCGGGCGCGCCCGATCGGCTGCGGCTGATCGCCAGCTTCGGCAGCGGCGTCGATCATATCGATCTGATCGCCGCGCGGCAGAAGGGGATCATCGTCACCAACACGCCCGGCGTGCTGACCGAGGATACGGCCGACATGACGATGGCGCTGATCCTGTCGGTGCCGCGCCGCCTGGCCGAGGGCGAGAAGCTGGTGCGCGCCGGGCGCTGGCGCGGCTGGAGCCCGTCGGGCATGCTGGGGCACCGGATCGGCGGCAAGCGGCTGGGCATCATCGGCATGGGCCGTATCGGCCGCGCCGTCGCGCGGCGCGCGCGCGCCTTTGGCCTGTCGATCGCCTATCACAATCGTCATCGCCTGCCGTTCGAAGTGGAGCAGGACCTGGAAGCGCAATGGCAGGGCGATCTTGACGCGCTGCTGGCGGAAAGCGACATTTTGTCGATCCATTGCCCGCTCAACGCCGACAGCCGCGGGCTGGTCGACGCGCGGCGGATCGGGCTGCTGCGGCCCGACGCCTATGTCATCAACACGTCCCGCGCCGAGATCATGGACGAGGGCGCGTTGATCAACGCGCTGGAGGAAAGCCGCATCGCCGGTGCGGGGCTGGACGTCTACACCCACGAGCCGGCGGTCGATCCGCGGCTGATGGCGCTCTCCAACGTCGTGCTGCTGCCGCATATGGGATCGGCCACGATCGAGGGGCGGCACGCGACCGGCGCGCGCGTCATCGCCAATATCCGCACCTGGGTCGACGGGCACAGGCCGCCGAACCAGGTGCTGGAAGGCTGGGTCTGACGATCAGGCGGCGGCGACCTGCTGCTTCAGCTGTTCGACCATGGTCAGGCCGTGACGCACCGAATCATGAGCGCGGCGGACCACTGCCTGGGTTTCCGGGTCGATCGCCTCGTCGTTCAACACGCTCTCGAATTCCTCGTTCAGATAATCCTCGCCGCGGTCGATCGCCTGGATGATGGCCTTGTCGCCGCCACCCAGCGCGACATGGATATCCTCGATGCGGCGATGGACAGTGCCCGCGGCCGATCCAAATTCGTTGGGCTTGCCGCCCAGCGCCCGGCTGCGTTCCTGCAGCAGCGCGACGGCCGATTGCCGTTCGGCGGCCAGATCGCGGAAGAGTGTGTCGAAGGCGGGGGACTGTGCCTTGTCCGCGCTATGTTCATAGCCCTTGACGCTGTCGATCAGCGTGGTGATGAGATCGTCAAGCTTGCTGATGACATGATTGTTCATGACCGTCTCCTTGTGATGCGGGTCCGAAACGGTCCTGGCTGCGCTGTGGTTCAACCCGATGCAGCACTTTCAACCCTAATGCGGCGTTAGCCATCCGCGCCATCCGCTACGCGGGCGGAACAAGCCGGGGCATGGCGGGTTGGGAAGGCATTCTCACACCTGCATCAAGGACTTGTCTCATGATCAAGCTGGCCATCATCTCCCTGGTCATCGCCGCCGTGCTGGCGCTGCTGGGCTTTGGCGGCGCGGCCGGCACGTTCGTCGGCATCGCCAAGATCCTCTTCTTCATCGCGCTCGCGGTCTTCGTCGTCTTCCTGGTGCTCGGCATCCTGGCGGGCAAGGGCGTCAAGGACGCGATCGACTGACGGCGATGACCGAAGTCGGCGCTGGGGTGGATGAAACCGGCAGGCTGGTGCGCGACGCCGCCGGCTTCCTGCTCCAGCGCGATGGCGGCGGCAGCTATCGGCTCGTGCTGCTCCGCGTGCCTGTCGACCATGTCGAAAAGCGGGTGCGGGTGCGCGGCATCTATGCCGGCGACGGCGTGGTCGAAGCTGACGGCGTCGCAGCGGCCTGACGCCTTAAAGCCAAGTCCACTCGATTGTGGGCTTGCCAAATTGTCACGGGCGCGCGAACCATTGCGTCCATGCGCAAGATTCTATCCCTAAGCCTCACGCCCGTGTTTCTCGCCGCCGCGCCCTTGGCCGCGCAGGCGCCTGCCGCCGCGACGCCACAGGCGCAACTGGCGCGGGTGATAGAGGATCACTGGGACTGGTATCTGTCGACCCATCCGGTCGAAGCGACCGCGCGCGGCGTGCGCGACTATGATGATCGCATTTCCGACATGTCGCTGGCTGCCCGAGACGCGCAGATCGCGGCGGAAAAGCAGTTCGTTCGCCGGCTGGAGGCGGTGCCCGAACAGGGGCTGGATGCCACGGATCGGGTCAACCGCAAGGTGCTGCTGTGGATGCTGCGCGACGATATCGACGGCGACCGGCATCCGGCCGAGCGGCTGATGCTCTTCACCACCTATTATGGCTGGCATCAGGGTTTTTCGGGCATGGCCGATGGCCTGCCCTTCTATAATCGCGCCGATTATGAGAGCTATCTGAAGCGCCTCGCCCTCTATCCGAAGATGAATGGCGATGCGCTCGCGATCACGCGCCAGGCGATCGCCGGCGGCTATGTCCAACCCTGTTCGGTGCTGCAGAATTACGCCGGCACGATCAGCGGCATCGTGGCGGGCGAGCCGCGCGAGACGCGCTTCTACGAACCCTTCAAGCGCGCCAAGCCGCGCGACATCAGCGATGCCGACTGGGCGGCGATGCAGGCGCGGGCGGTGACGCTGATCCGCGACGTGCTGACCCCCGAATATCGCAAATGGCACGAGCTGTTCGTGACCAATTATCTGCCCCATTGCCGCAAGAGCGACAGCGCATCGTCGCTGCCCGGCGGCGCGGCCTGGTATGCGAGCCGAGTGAAGGCGCACACCACCACCGACCTGACGCCCGACCAAATCCACCAGATCGGGCTGGACGAGGTGGCGCGCATCGGCAAGCGCATGGACGCGATCGCGGCGAAGGCCGGCTATCCCAGCCGCGCCGCCTATATCCAGCATCTGCGGACCGATCCTTCCTACTATGCCCAGACGCCCGAGGAACTGCTGCGCGTCGCGGCGCGGCAGGCCAAGACGATCGACGGGCTGCTGCCGCGCTATTTCGGCACGCTGCCGCGCCTGCCCTATGGTCTCAAGCCCATTCCGGCGGCGGAAGCGGAAGGCACGACGACCGCTTATTACGGCCCCGGCGCGCCGGAGTCCGGCATTTCGGGCACCTATTGGGTCAATACATCGAAGCTGGACCAGCGGCCCGTCTGGGAATTGCCGGCGCTCACCGCGCATGAAGCGGTGCCGGGCCATCATAACCAGATCGCCCTGCAGCAGGAATTGCCGCTGCCGCCCTTCCGCAAATATCTCGCCGGCTTCACCGCCTATGTCGAAGGCTGGGCGCTCTACACCGAGTTCCTGGGCGAGGAAATGGGCCTTTATGACACGCCCGAAAAGATGATGGGGCGCCTGTCCTACGAAATGTGGCGCGCCTGCCGGCTGGTGGTGGACACCGGAATTCACGCCAAGGGATGGGACAAGGCCAAAGCGGTCGCCTTCATGAAGACGAACAGCGCCTTGTCCGACGCCAATATCGACGCGGAAGTGAACCGCTATATCAGCTGGCCCGGCCAGGCGCTGGGCTACAAGCTGGGGGAGATCAAGATCCGCGAGTTGCGCACGAAGGCGGAGGCGGCGCTGGGCCCTAGGTTCGACCTGCGCCGCTTCCATGACGCGGTCCTAGCCCAGGGCGCAGTGCCGCTGACGGTGCTGGAGCAGCAGATCGACGCCTGGATCGCACAGGAAAAGGCCCGGTAGGGCGCCGTCAAGCGATCGGCAGGCGCTCCAGTCCCATCCGCTGGCCGGGAGAGCCCGACCAGCCGCGATGCGCAAGATCGATGGGCAGCGCCGTGTCGCAGCAGGCGCATTGCGCGACCACGCGCCCGACCAGCCATTGCCGCTCGCCACAGGCGGGGCAGGGCGTGGCGCGACCGGGGCGATAGACGAGCAGCGCGGCGACGGCGTCGTTGGTGGATCCCGGAACAAGCGTCGGCATGGTGGTGTTCCCCCTCATGATCCCCTGCCAAACGCAGGCCAAAGCCGTTGTTTCCTCTTGCGAATCGTTAGCAGGGAAAATCGCGTTTTCGCCAGCAGAACCGCTATTTTGTCCATTTGACACCGCCGCCCCTTTCTGTATGGCGCTGCACCATCGGGACATACCTGCTTCGACCACCGGTTGAGGCGCATCCCTGGCCCTGCCGTCCAGTCCGTTCGCTGTCCGGCGAGGTTCTGGTGGAATCGCGTCATCCTCTGGCGGAGCGCCACGCGAGGAGACGCACATCTTATGACCGCCATCGGACAGGACACGCTGGGCACCCGCGACATGATGAATGTCGGCGGCAAGGACATCGCCTATTATTCCTTCAAGAAGGCCGCTGCGAAGCTTGGAGACGTTTCGCGCCTGCCTTTCTCGATGAAGGTGCTGCTGGAAAATCTGCTGCGCTTCGAAGATGGCGTGACCGTCACCACCGATGACATCCAGGCGATCGTCGACTGGCAGAAGGATCGCGGCCAGGCGCAGCGCGAAATCCAGTATCGCCCCGCCCGCGTGCTGATGCAGGATTTCACCGGCGTGCCCTGCGTGGTCGATCTGGCCGCGATGCGCGACGCGATGACCGCGCTGGGCGCCGATGCCGCCAAGATCAACCCCCAGGTTCCCGTTCACCTCGTCATCGACCATAGCGTCATGGTCGACGAATTCGGCACCCCCCAGGCGTTCGAACAGAATGTCGAGATCGAATATCAGCGCAACATGGAGCGCTACGACTTCCTGAAGTGGGGCAGCAAGAGCCTGGCCAATTTCTACGCCGTGCCCCCGGGCACCGGCATCTGCCACCAGGTGAACCTGGAAAATATCGCGCAGGCTGTCTGGTCGAGCGAAGGGCCGGACGGCGTCACCGTCGCCTATCCGGACACCTGCGTCGGCACCGACAGCCACACTACCATGGTCAATGGCCTGGGCGTGCTGGGCTGGGGTGTGGGCGGCATCGAGGCGGAGGCCGCGATGCTGGGCCAGCCGGTGTCCATGCTGATCCCCGAAGTCGTGGGCTTCAAGTTCACCGGTGAACTGAAGGAAGGCGTGACCGCGACCGACCTGGTTCTCACCTGCACCCAGATGCTGCGCGCGCGCGGCGTGGTTGGCCGTTTCGTCGAATATTTCGGTCCGGGCCTTGCCACCCTGTCACTCGCCGATCGTGCCACGCTCGCCAACATGGCGCCCGAATATGGCGCCACCTGCGGCTTCTTCGGCATCGACGACAAGACGCTCGACTATATGCGCCTTACCGGCCGCACGGACGAGAATATTGCGCTGGTCGAAGCCTATGCCAAGGAGCAGGGCTTCTGGATCGATCCGTCGGTCGAGCCGGTCTTCACCGACACGCTGGAGCTGGACCTGTCGACGGTCGTCCCCAGCCTGGCCGGCCCCAAGCGCCCGCAGGACCGCGTGTCGCTCCCCGAGGTCGATGACGTCTTCAACGCCGACATGGAAAAGACCTACAAGAAGGCGCAGCAGCGCGTTCCGGTGGAAGGCAAGGATTTCGACATTGGCGACGGCGACGTCACCATCGCCGCGATCACCAGCTGCACCAACACGTCGAACCCTGGCGTCCTGGTCGCTGCGGGCCTGGTCGCCAAGAAGGCGAACGAGCTGGGCCTGAAGCCCAAGCCTTGGGTCAAGACCAGCCTTGCGCCCGGCAGCCAGGTTGTCACCGACTATCTGGAAAAGGCGGGGCTCCAGTCGCATCTCGACGCGATCGGCTTCAACCTGGTCGGCTATGGCTGCACCACCTGCATCGGCAACTCCGGCCCGCTCGCCGAACCGATCAGCAAGGCGATCAACGACAATGGCCTGGTTGCCGCTGCCGTCATTTCCGGCAATCGCAATTTCGAAGGCCGCGTGTCGCCCGACGTGCGCGCCAACTTCCTCGCTTCGCCGCCGCTGGTCGTCGCCTATGCGCTCAAGGGCACGGTGGTCGAAGACTTCATCACCACGCCGATCGGCACCAGCAAGGATGGCGCGGCCGTCTATCTGAAGGACATTTGGCCCAGCAATGACGAAGTCGCGACCGTCATGGCCGGCTGCATGGACCGCCAGATGTTCCAGGCCCGCTACGCCAATGTCTACAAGGGCGACGCTCATTGGCAGGCGATCGAGGTGACGGGGTCCGACACCTATCAGTGGCGCGCCGGGTCGACCTATGTCGCCAACCCGCCCTATTTCGAGGGCATGTCCATGACCCCCGAAGCGGTCACCGACATCGTCGGCGCCATGCCGCTCGCCATTTTCGGCGACTCGATCACCACTGACCACATCTCGCCGGCTGGTTCGATCAAGGTCGACAGCCCGGCGGGCAAGTGGCTGATGGAGCATCAGGTCAGCAAGGCGGACTTCAACAGCTATGGCGCGCGTCGCGGCCATCACGAAGTCATGATGCGCGGCACCTTCGCCAATATCCGCATCAAGAACCAGATGCTGGACGGCGTCGAAGGCGGCATGACCAGCTACAAGGGCGAAGTCATGCCGATCTATGACGCGGCGATGAAGCACAAGGCCGACGGCACGCCGCTGGTCGTCATCGGCGGCAAGGAATATGGCACCGGATCGTCGCGCGACTGGGCGGCCAAGGGCACCAACCTGCTGGGGGTGCGCGCCGTGATCGTCGAAAGCTTCGAGCGCATTCACCGTTCGAACCTGGTCGGCATGGGCGTGCTGCCGCTGCAGTTCAAGAATGGCGAGAGCCGCGAGACGCTGGGCCTCAAGGGCGACGACAGCTTCACCATCGAAGGTGTCGCCGATCTCAAGCCCCGCCAGGATGTCGAGGTGAAGGTGACCCGCGCCGACGGTTCGACCTTCAGCTTCACCGCGCTTTGCCGCATCGATACCGTCAACGAACTGGAATATTTCCTGAACGGCGGCATCCTGCAATATGTGCTGCGCAAGCTCGCCGCCTGATCGGGCGACGGGTTGAATGGCAAAGGGCTTCTCCCCGGCGGGAGGGGCCCTTTTTCTCGCCCTCAAGGCGCTGGAAAGCTGTTGCGTGGAGGAAAATTTTTAGCCAGCCTTGCGGCGGGGTGGATGGAGGAGTCGCGCGATGATCATTCGAGCCGCAGCCTTGGTCGCCATGATGATGCTCGCCGCTCAGTCGGCAGGCGCGCAGCAGGAATCCGAAGCCGCAAATGGCGCGCCCTATCGGGCGTCGTCGCAAGCCCGGAACAGCGCCGACAGACTGGGTACCGAATCCAGCACCAGGGATATGCTTCCCCCGGCTGATCGCGCGCAGGCGGTGGCGATGATGCAGCGCTTTGCACAATGCGTTGTTGCGGGCGATCCGACGACGGCCAGGCAACTGCTGGCGCTGGCTCCAGCTTCTTCCGAAGAGCAGGCTCTGTTGAATGCCATAGCCAAGCGGCGCGCCAACTGCCTGCAGCAGGGCAAGCTGCGGATGAAGGGCAACTGGATGCGCGGGGCGATCGCCGAACAACTCTATTTGCGCGCCTATCCCAAGCCGATCGAGGCGGCGGCGACGCCGAACGCGCCGCTGACCGCGCGAGCGGATGCGCAGAAATGGCCCTATCAAGCCTATGCCGATTGTATCGTTGCGCGCAACGCGCCGGCGGCGGACGCGATGCTGCGCGCCGAACCCGGCAGCGCCGCGGAAAAGTCCGCCTTGCAGCAGACCATGCCGACGCTGTCGTCCTGCCTCGCCGGCGGCAAGGACAGCAAGCTGGCGATCGATCGCACGATGCTGCGCGGCTATCTGGCCGAATCGCTCTATGCCCAGCGCTCGCCCGCAGGCTGAGCGCTCAAGGCGGATAGGCTGTGGTGGAGAAGGGCCGCGCGGCCGGCTTGGTCGCCCATGACATGTTCGGCGTCGCCTGCATGGTGAAGCGCAGTTCGCCGCCCGCGCGGATTTCCGCGTCGGTGATCGTGCTGCGCTCCAGCGGCCTGCCGTTCAGTGTGACGCGGCCGACATAGCGGTTCGCGTCGGACAGCGCGTCCGCAACGATAGTGAAACGCGCTCCGCCCGGCAGCGTCATCTCCGCCCGGTCGACGAAGGGGCGGCCGATCACATATTCGTTGCTGCCCGGCGCGACGGGATAGAAGCCCAGCGCCGTGAACACCAGCCAGGCGGACATCTGGCCCAGATCGTCATTGCCGGCCAGGCCATCGGGCGTCGGCTTATACTGGCTGTCCACGATCTGCTTCAGCCGCTCCTGCGTGCGCCAGGGACGGCCGGCATAGCTGTAGAGATAGGCGACATGGTGGCTGGGTTCGTTGCCGTGAATATATTGACCGATGAGGCCGGCAATATCCTCGGCATGGCTATAGTCGATCTTGCTGTTGTCATAGTCGAACATGGCGTCGAGCTTGGCCACGGCCTTGGCATCGCCGCCCAGCAGGCGGAATAGCCCGCCCTGATCGTGCGGCATGAACCAGCTATATTGCCAGGCATTGCCCTCCGTATAGTCGCTGCCATAGTTGATCGCCGTCGGGTCGAAGGGCGTGCGGAAGCTGCCATCGGCTTTGCGCGCGCGCAGGAATCCGGTCTTGGGATCGAAGCTGTTGCGCCAGTTCTGCGCCCGCTTTTCGAACCGCGCTGCGATGGCGGCTTCGCCCAGCTGCCTGGCGAGGCGCGCAATGGTCCAGTCGTCATAGGCATATTCGACCGTCTTGGACGCGGCTTCCGGTTCGCGATCGATCGGCACATAGCCCAGCTTCATATAGTCGCCAAGGCCGCCATAGGGGGCGTAGTCGGCGCTGGCGACCATGGTTCTGAGCGCTGCGGCGCAATCGATGCCCTTGATGCCTTTCAGGCACGCATCGGCGATGACCGGCACGGCATGATAGCCGATCATCGTCCAGGTTTCCTTGCCGGCGAACTGCCAGACGGGAAGGATGCCAAAGGGACTCATGACCTGGCCGAGTAGCAGCGAGTTGACGAAGTCGGCGTTGCGCTGTTCCGGCTGGATCAGGGTCAGCAATGGATGTTCGGCGCGGAACGTGTCCCATAGCGAGAAGGTCGAATATTTGGTGGTCTTGTCATCAGCATGGACCTGATCGTCCGGCCCGCGCCAGCGTCCATCTGCATCGCTCCACACGTTCGGCGCCATCAGGCTGTGATAGAGGGCGGTGTAGACATTGGTCCGCATCGGCTTGGGCGCGTCGATCTTCACTCTGCCCAGCGCCCCGCTCCAGGCGGCGCGGGTCCGGGCCCGGATCGCGTCGAAATCCCCCGGCTCGCTGCCCAGGTTCGCGATCGCGCCATCCTCGTCCACGCCCGACAGCGCGACCTTGACCTCCAGCGGTTTCCCCAGCGCGCCGAAATCGAACTGCGCCACCAGCGCGCGGCCGGACAGGGAATCCAGCGTTTCGGGGCCGCGGCCCGGCCCCTTGAACCCCTTGTAGAGGATATTCTCTTCCGTGCTGACGAGCTTGTGGCCTGTCACCGGCGCGGAAAAGCGCATGGCGAAGAAAATGCGGCGTGGGCTCGCCCAGCCGCGCACCTCGCGCGATCCGGTGATCGTGCCATCGGGCCGGATCCGCACTGACGACCACAGAATTTTGCCGGGATAATCATAGATGATGCTGCGCAGGTCGATCAGCAGATGCGCCGCCTTGCCGGCCGGGAAGGCGTAGCGGTGGACGCCGACGCGCGTTCCCGCGGTCATTTCAGCCCGCACGCCGGGGTCGGTCAGCGTCACCGCGTAATAGCCCGGCCTCGCCGTCTCATCGGCCTTGTGCGAGCGGAAGCCCGGTGTTGTCGCGTCGCCCGCCTGCAGCGGCACCGCATCCCCGCTGACCGGCATGACCAGAAAATCGCCCAGGTCGCTATGGCCCGCGCCCGAAAAATGCGTGTGGGAAAATCCCAATATCACCGGGTCCTCATGGCGATAGCCCGCCGCCCAGTCATAGGTTTCCCGCGCCGCGCCGACATGCGTGTCCGGCGACAGCTGCACCATGCCGAAGGGCGCGACCGCGCCGGGGAAAGTATGGCCTTCGCCGCTGGTCCCGATGAAGGGATCGACGGCGTCGACCGGATCGGATGCGGGCTGCTGGGCGGAGAGGGCGGTGCTGGCGAGCAGTCCGGCCGCGACGGCCAGGCGGGTGAGGCGGATCAACATGGTTTGCGGTTAAATCATGCCGGTAAGGGCACGCCAAGCGCTTAGCGCTTGATCTCTCCTCTTGGCTGCGGTTTACTCCGACAAATGAAGAGGATGCATCTGGAGACGAGCCGGCGTACGCTGCTGGCGGGCGGCGTGGCTGGCGGTGTGGCGGGATTGGCGGCGGCTGGCGCGGCGCGCGCGGCTCCGCAAAGCGGGCGGGAGGAGGCGGCAGTGCTGGCGCCGCGCCCGCCCATGGGCTGGAACAGCTGGAACAGCTTCGCCACCACCATCACCGAAGCGCAGGCGCGCGAAACCGCGCGCATCATGGCGGACAAGCTGCTGCCCTTCGGCTATGACATCTTCACCGTCGACATCCAATGGTATGAGCCCGAAGCGTCGAGCTATACCTATAATGCCAAGCCCCGGCCCGCGATGGATGCTCATGGCCGGATGATCCCCGCGCCCAATCGCTTCCCCTCCAGCGCAGGCGGCCAGGGCTTCGCGCCGCTGGCGCAGGCGGTGCATGCGCTGGGACTCAAATTCGGCATCCACGTCATGCGCGGCATCCCGCGCGCGGCGGTGGAAGCGAACCTGCCGATCCTGGGCACCGGTCTTCGCGCCGCCGACATCGCCGACCGGACCAGCATCTGTTCATGGAACTCGGACATGTATGGCGTGGACATGGCCCGGCCCGGCGCGCAGGCCTATTATGACAGCATCTTCCGCCTCTATGCCGACTGGGGCGTCGATTTCGTCAAGATGGACGATATGAGCCGCCCCTATGACGCGCACGCCGCGGAGATCGAGGCGGCGCACAAGGCGATACAGGCGACCGGCCGTCCCATCATCCTCAGCCTCTCCCCTGGCGAAACGCCGGTGATCCGGGGCGATCATGTCCGCAACCATGCGCAGATGTGGCGCATCTCCGATGATTTCTGGGACGAATGGCCGATGCTGGAGGCGCAGTTCACGCGCCTGGAAAACTGGACGCCCTGGCGGGGACCCGGAAGCTGGCCAGACGCCGACATGCTGCCGCTCGGCCGGCTGGCGCTGGGCGAACGGGATACGCGCTTCACCCCCGATGAGCAGCGCACGCTGATGACGCTGTGGGCGATCGCGCGCTCGCCGCTCATCATGGGTGGAGACCTGCGCCATCTCGACGCCGCGACGCTGGCGCTGCTCACCAACCGCGAGGTGATCGCGGTCAATCAGGCCAGCCGCGACAACCGCCCGCATTTCATCGAGGATGGCATGCGCATCTGGTCCGCCGTGGCGGAGGACGGTGGCGGCCGGTATCTGGCGCTGTTCAACACCGGCGACAAGGCGCGCGAGGTCGGCATCGGTCTCGACGCGCTCGGCCTCAGCCGACCCGTCGCCGTGCGCGACCTGTGGGCCGGCAGGGCGCTGGGGTCACAGGCGAAGCGCGTCGCCGCCGACCTGCCGCCGCATGGCGCCGCGCTCTATCGGCTGAGCTGAACCGGCAGGGGGCCGGCTTACTGCCTGGCCCCAACGCTCTTGTCGCGGATCGCCTTGAACTCGGACCCCGGCTTCCATTCCGGCCAGCGCGTGGACGTGGCGAGGTCGCGGCCGATGTCCAGCATCAGGTCGACGTCCTGCGCCGCGCCTTCCAGGTCCCAGCTGTCGTCCACCGCGTCGCACGCCTGATGATAGCATTTGCCTGTATAGGCATCGACCCAGGCCTGCCCGGCGGTCCGGCCGCCCTCCACCAGGTCCGACGCGCCGGCAATGCCCATCATCAGCAGCACGGGGACGCCGCGCTTCGCCATGGAAAAATGGTCCGCGCGGTAGAACAGCCCGCGTTCGGGCAGGCTTTCCTGCGTGACGACGCGGCCCTGCCGCGCGGCGAAGCGGGCGAGATCGTCCTCCAGCGTGCCTTGCCCCTTGCCGACCAGGATCACGTCCTTGGCCTTGCCGGCGGTCTGCAATATGTCGATGGTGAGGTTCGCGACCGTCTTGTCGAGCGGGTAGACCGGGTTCAGCGCATAATGTTCGGAGCCCAGCAAGCCCCGCTCCTCGGCCGTCCAGGCGGCGAACAGGATCGACCGGTCGGGCGCCGGCGCGGCCTTGAACGCGCTGGCGATCTCGAACATCGCGGCGATGCCCAGCGCGTCGTCATTGGCGCCGGCGCGGTAGATGCGGCCCTGCGCATCGGGCTCGCCCTTGCCATAGGCGTCCCAGTGCGCGCCGTACATGATCGTTTCGTCGGGGCGTTTGGCGCCGGGAATGCGGGCCAGGACATTGGCGCTCTGCACCACTTCCTGCGTCACGGGAAAGCTGGCGGAGAAGGTCGCGCCCTTCAACTCGACCGGCTTGAACGCCGCTGACCGCGCCTGTTTGCACAAGGCCGCCAAATCCTGGCCCGCGCCGGCGAACAATGCCCTGGCCGCGTCGCCCGCGATCCAGCCCTGCAATTGCAGGCTGGTCAGCCTGTCGGCGGGTCGCACCAAGTCGTAATTCTCGCCGCCCGGGCTTTTCACCACGTTCCAGCCATAGCCCGCACCCGGCGTGTCATGCACGATCAGCGCGCCGATCGCGCCGCGTCGCGCCGCCTCCTCGAACTTATACGTCCAGCGGCCATAATAGGTCATGGTCTTGCCGCCGAACTTGCCGGCCGCGTCCTCGCCCTTCGCCGCCTCGAAATCGGGATCGTTGACCAGGAAGACGGCGACCTTGCCCTTGAGGTCCACGCCCTTGAAATCGTCCCAGCCGCGTTCAGGCGCGGAGACGCCATAGCCGACGAACACCATCGGCGCCTTGTCGATGCCGACTATGTCCCTGGGCTGCAATGTCGAGACATAGACATTCTCGCCGAAGGTCCAGGGCGTCGTTGCGCCGCCTTGCGTCACGGCCAGCTGCGTGGGCGTGCCCAGCCGCGTGTGGAGCAGCGGCACGGTCTGCACCCATTGGCCGTCGGGGCCGCCGGGCTCCAGCCCCAGCGCCTGGAACCGGCCGACCAGATAGCCGATCGTCCGTTCCTCGCCGATGGTGCCGGGCGCGCGTCCCTGAAACAGGTCGGACGCCAGCGTGCGGACCGAGCTTTCCAGCTGGTCGGGCGCGATCGTCTGGGCCTGGAGGGCGGCGGGGAGGATCGGGGCGGCGGCGAGGCTCAGGGCCAGGAGCAGGGTGCGAACAGTCATGTCGCCTGCCTTAACCCCGTGCCCGCGCAGGGGGAAGGGTTTCTAGAATTCGGTTTCCAGCTCGATCATCTCGTCGGGCTCGCGCCGCGCGGCGTTGATCCATTCGCGCATCAGCGGCCAGCTGTTGACCGTTTCGCAATAGGCGGCCGATGTCGGGCTCACCGCGACGGCGTAGGTCAAAAAGCGCTGCACCACTGGCGCGAACATGGCGTCGGCGACGGTCGGCGACGCGCCGAACAGCCACGGGCCGCCGTAGCTGTCCAAACATTCCGACCAGATCGTCTCGACCCGCTCGATATCGGGGCGTGCGCCGGGGAAGACCGGGAAGCGGTCGTGCCGCACCTTCAGGTTCATCGGCAGGGCCGAGCGCAGATTGGCGAAACCCGAATGGATTTCCCCCGACACCGACCGGCAATGGGCGCGGACGATGCGATCGGCGGGATACATGCCGGCCTGCGGATACAGCTCGTGGAGATATTCCGCGATCGCCAGCGTGTCCCACACGCTCGCCCCTTCATGCGTCAGGCGCGGCACCAGCACCGATGGCGAGAGCAGCAGCAACTCCGCGCGATTGTCCGGATCGTCGAGCGCGATCATTTTTTCGCTGACGGCGAGCCCCGCCAGACGACAAAGCAGCCATCCCCGCAAAGACCAGGAAGAATAATTGCGGCTAGAAAGAGTGAGTTGCGCGTTGGCCATGACTTCCCTCTCGCTCTGTTCCTTTAGCTCACATTTATGATGATGCAGCGCAACAGAAATTGCCTGTATAGCGTTTCATCAAGGAACCGATTCGGGTCTCAGGTTCAGTATAAGGCATAATTTACGTCATGCGGATGCTCTACAGTGGTTATCAGGCCTGGAACGACATGCTGGCCCCCGCGCGGCTGGGCGCTGAATGGGCGCTGAGCCTGCGCCATACGATGGGGCCGATGGCGGACTGGGCGATGCCGCGCCGCATGTTTGCGTTGATGGACGTGTTCCAGGGCGCGAAGCTGACCCACAAGCGCCCTGCCTATGACATCCGCACCGTGCAGAGCGGCAATGCCGAAGTGGCTGTGCGCGAGGAAATCGCGCTGGAGCTGCCGTTCGGCGACCTGCTCCATTTCGCCAAGGACGAAGTGGAGGTGGAACAGCCGCGCGTGCTGGTGGTCGCGCCCATGTCGGGCCATTTCTCCACCCTGCTGCGCAGCACGGTCGCAACATTGCTGCGCGACCATGATGTCTACATCACCGACTGGAAAAATGCGCGGGACGTGCCGCTGTCGGCAGGGCGGTTCGGTTTCGACGACTATGTCGACTATGTGATCCGCTTCCTGCAGGAACTGGGGGAGGGCGCGCATCTCGTTTCGGTGTGCCAGCCCTGCGTGCCCGCGATGGCGGCGGTGTCGCTGATGTCGGAGGATCAGGACAAGGCGACGCCGCGGTCGATGACGCTGATGGGCGGGCCGATCGATCCCAATGCCGCGCCGACGGTGGTCAACGACCTTGCCAATGAAAAGCCGATCAAATGGTTCGAGGAGAATCTGATCTCCGTCGTGCCCTTCCGCTATGCCGGGCGCGGCCGGGAAGTCTATCCGGGCTTCCTTCAGCTGTCGGCTTTCATGTCGATGAACATGGAGCGCCATGGGGCCCAGCATCGCGAGCTCTACCAGCTGCTGGCCGATGGCAATGAAGGCGGCGCGGACAAGATCAAGAGCTTCTACCAGGAATATTTCGCCGTGCTCGACATGACGAAGGAATTTTACCTGGAAACCGTCGACATGGTGTTCCAGCGGACCTTGCTGTCCAAGGGCCAGCTGACCGTGCGCGGTCGCCCGATCAATCCGGGCGCGATCCGCAAGACGGCGCTGCTGACGGTCGAAGGCGAACGGGACGATGTCTGCGCCGTGGGGCAGACGTCCGCCGCGCACGCGCTGTGCACGGGCCTGCGCCCGCATCTCAAGCGCCATCATCTTCAGCCCGGCGTTGGCCATTATGGCGTCTTTTCCGGCAGCAAATGGGAAAAGCAGGTCTATCCGCAAGTGCGGAACATGATCCTGGCGATGAACTGAGCCGCGGTTTCGGGGGATGCGGGCCGCCGCTACGGCACAGGCGAATGCCGGCTTCCTGCGCGGCTGAGTAGGCGGCATGACGCTCGATCCGCTCTACATCCTCTGCGCGATCATCGCCGTCGTCATTTCCGGTCTGGCGAAGGGCGGGTTCGCCGGCGTGGGCGCCCTCGCCATGCCGATCATGGCGCTGGGTGTCGATCCCATACGCGGTGCGGCGATCCTGCTGCCGATCCTGATCCTGCAGGACGCGGTCAGCGTCTGGGCCTATCGCCGCAGCTGGGACGGGGGCATTTTGAAGGTGATGCTGCCCGGCGCCGCCGTCGGCATCGCGCTGGGCTGGCTGTTCGCGGCCCAAGTGTCGGAAGTGGCGGTGCTGGGCGTGCTGGGCGCAATTTCGGTGCTGTTCGGATTGCAGCGGCTTTGGGTCGAGCGCGGCAAGGCCGTGACCTTGCCCTCCAATTCGCCGGCCTGGGTCGGCTTCCTGTTCGGCATCGCCAGCGGCTTCACCAGCCAGATCGCCCATGCCGGGTCGCCGCCTTTCCAGATGTGGGTGCTGCCCAAGAAGCTGTCGCGCGACATGCTGGTGGGCACCACCGCCTTCGCCTTTGCGGCGATGAACTGGATGAAGGTGCCGGCCTATGCCGCGCTGGGGCAGTTCACGGCCAACAATCTCACCGCGACCGCGCTGCTCGCCCCGGTGGCGATCGTCTCGACCTTCGCGGGCGTCGCGCTGGTGCGGCGCGTGGACGCCGCCCGCTTTTACACGCTGATCTACGTGCTGATGATCCTGCTCGGCCTCAAGCTGGTGGCGGACGCCATCATGGGCTGAGCCTCTCCTGCGGGAGCGGACCGCAGTGCCGCCCCCGCAAGTCCAGGCCAACCTTCAGCTGCGCTACTGCCGTCGCAGGAACAAGGCCGCTTATTCCTTCTCGCGCTTCTTGCGATGGGTATCGAGGTCGAGGACGGTGGTGTCCAGCCCCTCGGGCAACAGGCCCAGCCGCCGCGCCACTTCCTGATAGGCTTCCACTTCGCCGCCCAGGTCGCGGCGGAACCGGTCCTTGTCCAGCTTCTCATTGGTCGCCATGTCCCACAGGCGACAGCCGTCGGGGCTGATTTCGTCGGCCAGGATGATGCGGCTGTAATCGCCGTCATACAGGCGGCCGAATTCCAGCTTGAAGTCGATCAGGCGGATGCCGATGCCGGCGAACAGGCCGCACAGGAAATCGTTCACGCGGATCGCCATGTCGGCGATGTCGTGCATTTCATCCTGCGTCGCCCAGCCGAAGCAGGCGATATGCTCTTCGGACACCAGCGGGTCGCCCAGCGCGTCGTCCTTGTAGCAATATTCGATCAGCGTGCGGGGCAGTTGCGTGCCTTCCTCGATCCCCAGCTTCTTGGAGAGCGACCCGGCCGCGACATTGCGCACCACGACCTCGATCGGCACGATCTCGACCTGGCGGATCAGCTGCTCGCGCATGTTGAGGCGGCGGATGAAATGGGTAGGCACGCCGATCTGGCCGAGCAGGGTGAAGATATGCTCGGAAATCCGGTTGTTGAGCACGCCCTTGCCGGAAATTGTGCCCTTTTTCTGCGCGTTGAAGGCGGTGGCGTCATCCTTGAAATATTGGATGATCGTGCCGGGCTCCGGGCCTTCATAGAGGATCTTAGCCTTGCCTTCGTAAATCTGGCGGCGACGGGCCATGCGCGTTCCTGACCTTTTTTCAAAAACAATGCGCCCCGGCAAACGCGAATCGGAAAGGATCAGCGGGTGCCGGGGCTGCTCGCGCAGGCCTTTAGAACAAAGTCCGCCCTGGTGCAATTGGCGGGGCGGCGCGCGCCAGATGCTAGAGCACGTCGCCGAACATGAACCACAGCAGCGCCAGCCAGGCGACCAGCCCCACGGTGCCGATGATCACGCCCAATCGCGCCTGTATCGCCGGCCAGAGGCCGCTCGCCCGTTCGTCATCGTGCCGCTGCATCGCCAACGCCTAGCCGGCAGTGAGCGCGGGCTCAACTGGCCGCGGGGGCTTTGGCGCCCGGCTCTGCGGTCGTGGCGTCGTCCGCCACCTCTTCCGGCCGCTCGGCAGCGGTCAGCCGATCGGTGAAGGTCTGCCGCCACCAGCTGACATCCTGCTGCTCGACGCTATCCATCATCGCTCGCCAGCGCCGCTTGCGCTCATCCAGCGGCATCGCCAGCGCGCGGTTGATCGCGTCGGACATTTCCTCGCTGCTATAGGGGTTGATAAGGAGCGCGTCGCGCAGCTGGACCGCCGCGCCCGCGAAGCGCGACAGCACCAGCACGCCGGGGTCCTCCGGATCCTGCGCCGCGACATATTCCTTCGCCACCAGGTTCATGCCGTCGCGCAGCGGCGTCACCAGCCCGATCCGCGCCGCACGGTAGATGCCGGCCAGCTTGTCGCGGGGATAGCCCTGGTTGACGTAGCGGATCGGCGTCCAGTCGACATCGCTATATTCGCCGTTGATCCGCCCGGCGAGCGAATCCAGCGTGGCGCGAATCTGCTGGTAGCTTTCCACTTCGCCGCGCGACGGCGGCGCGATCTGGGTCAGCACGACCTGGCGATGATGTTCGGGATGGTCTTTCAGGAATCGCGAGAAGCCGTTGAACCGCTCCTCCAGCCCCTTGCTATAGTCCAGTCGATCGACACCGACGATCAGCGATCGATCCTGCAGCGAGGCGCGGACCTGCGCATGCATGTCGCTGGCCGCTTCGCTGACGGCCGCGTCGGCGAATTCCTGCGCATTGATGCCGATCGGGCAGGCGATCGCCTGGATCGTGCGATCGCCCACGGTAACGAAGTCGCCATCGACCTTGCCGCCCATTTCCTTTTCCACATAGTGGCGGAAGGATTCGAGCCACTCCTCAGTGTGGAAGCCCACCACGTCATAGGCGAAGAGCGAGCTTACCAGCTTGGTGTGGTGCGGCAGCGACACCAGCAGGCGCGTGGGCGGCCAGGGGATGTGCAGGAAGAATCCCATCCGGTTCTTGAGCCCGCGATCGCGCAGCATCTGCCCAAGCGGGATCATGTGATAGTCATGGACCCAGATGATGTCGTCGGGCTCGATCAGCGGACTCGCAGTCTCCGCGAACCGCTTGTTGACGCGATTATAGCCGCCTTCGAAATCGCGCGCGTATTCTGCCAGGTCGATGCGAAAATGGAAGAGCGGCCACAGCGTCTTGTTGGCGTAGCCATTATAATATTCGTCGACATCCTGTTCTTCCAGGTCGATCGTCGCGGTCTTGACCCCATCATATTCGGCAAAGCCGATATGGCCGGTGAAATTGTCCGTCACTTCGCCCGACCAGCCGACCCAGATGCCGCGGCTTTCGCGCAGCGCCTGGGACAGGGCGACAGCCAGCCCGCCCTGATTGCCGGTCTTGCTGGGACGACTGACCCGGTTGGAAATGATGATCAGGCGGCTCATCGCATCGCGCTCCACGGTTTGCTCAGCAAGACGGCGCAGTTGATGATGCCGACCAATGAGTAGGTTTGGGGATAATTGCCCCATAATTCCCCGGTGACGGGGTCGATATCTTCCGACAAGAGGCCCGCGGCGGTGCGGCGGGACAGCATTTCCTCGAACAGTTCGCGCGCTTCGGCGGTGCGGCCGGTGCGGTGCAGCGCCTCGATCAGCCAGAAGGTGCAGACGTTGAACGCCGTCACCGGCTCGCCGAAATCATCCGGCGCGCTATAGCGCAGCATGTTGTTGCCGCGCCGCAGGTCCGCTTCGAGCGCTGCGAGCGTGCCGATGAACTTGGGGTCCTCGGCGGTCAGGAAGCGCAGGTCGAGCAACTGCAGCAGGGATGCGTCGCGCGAATCATCTTCGAAATTGGCGGAAATGGCGTGGCTGTCGGTGCGCCACGCCGCCTCCAGGATGCGCGCCTTCATCGTTTCCGCGCGATTTTGCCAATAGGCCTCCCGCATGTCGAGGCCCAGCGCACTGGCCGCATGGGCCAGGCGATCGCACGCCGCCCAGCACATGACCGCGCTATAGCTGTGGACATGAGCGCGCGTGCGCAATTCCCACAGGCCGGCGTCCGGCTGGTCATAGACCTGCCAGGCGCGCTCGCCCACCGCCTCCAGCGCCTCGAAATCGGCATGGCCGGCCATGCGCAGCAACCGCTGGTCGATGAAGCCCTGCACCGACGACAGCACGATCTGGCCATAGGCGTCATGCTGGATCTGTTCATAGGCGGCGTTGCCCACGCGCACCGGTCCCATGCCGCGATAGCCCGGCAGGCTTTCCGCTTCCCATTCGGTCAGCGTCGCATTGCCGCGCACATCGTAAAGCGGCTGGATATGCCCGCCCCGGGCGCCATCGACGATATTGCGCAGATAGACGAGATAGGATTCCAGCACGTCGAGCGCGCCCAGCCGGTTCAGCGCCTCGACCGTATAATAAGCGTCGCGGATCCAGCAGTAGCGATAGTCCCAGTTGCGGCCGCTGTCGGCATGTTCGGGAATCGACGTGGTAAGCGCCGCGACGATCGCGCCGGTTTCCTCATGCTGGCAAAGCTTCAGAGTAATGGCGGAGCGAATGACCGCTTCCTGCCATTCGGCCGGGATGGCGAGCCCGCGCACCCAGATCTGCCATTCCAGGATGGTATCGTCCAGCATCCGCTCGATCGCCGGACGCAGCGCGTCGGAAAAGCCTTCGTCCGGTCCCATGAAGAAATGCATGTCCGCTTCCAGCCGGAACCAGCTTTCCTGGCTGATCAGGCCGATCGGCGCATTGGTCGACACGCGCATCGCCATATAGGACAGGACCATGCGGATATGGTTGGAGCCGTAGCTGACCGGCACCTTTTCCGCGTTCCAGCTGGTCGTCGGGCGCAGCCGCACGCGAATGCGCGGGCTGCCCGCCACCGGACGCACGATCCGCACGAAAGCGACCGGCCGGTACATCCGCCCCTTGTGCCGATGGCGCGGGCAGAAATCATAGGTTTCGATCGCATTGCCCTGCGCGTCGCGCTGGCGCGTCACCAGTATGGGCGTGTTGCGGATATAATGTTGTTCGACTGCGACGACATTTTCCAGCTCGATTGCCCAAAAGCCCCGCGCCTCCGGATCCTCCCAGCCTTGATGATCGAGCAGGGCGGAAAAGACCGGGTCGCCATCCACTCGGGGGACGCAGGCCCAGACCATCCGACCCGCGCGGTCGATCAGCGCGGACGCCTGGCAGTTGCCGATGGGCCAGAGGTCGAGCGTCTGCTCGTTGCCGGTTGCGTGCGTTTCGCCAATGCTGTTGCTGATGTTTCTGCCCCCTTAGCAGCCAAGCCAATGGGCCGCCGTTCAGCCGAGCCGGGCAGCCCCTTCGCCCAGATAATGCCTGACGGCGGCAACCTGTTCCAATCCGAAGGCGGCAAAAGTGGTTCGCGGCGTGCCGACCAATATGCCAGCGCCACCCTGCTCAGCGGCGGCGGCGAAGCCTTCCTCGTCCGTCACATCGTCGCCGATGAAGACCGGCACGCCACCGGCCATGGGCGGCTGCGTCATCAACCGGCGCACCGCGCTGCCCTTGTCGGCGCCGCCCGGCCGCAGTTCGAACAGCATCTTGCCCGGCTGCACCGCCAGGTCATGCTCCGCCGCAAGCGCGGTGGCGAGGTCGCGCGCGTCGTCGCCCCATTGCGGCGCGCCGCGGAAATGCAGACCGACGCTGATCGACTTGCGCTCGACCAGCATGCCCGGCTTGTCCGCGACGAAGGCGTTGAATGCCTGCTCGACCGCGTCGATCGCGGGCAACCGGGCCGGCGCGTCGACCGTGGCGCCGGGCGCGGCGAATTCCAGCCCATGCGTGCCGGCGATCAGGAAATCGGTGAAGCCCAGATCGCGCAGCGTCGCCACCGACCGACCGCTGACGATCGCCAACCGACCCGCCAGCGCGTCGCGCAGCCGCAGCAGCGTGGCGATCAGGTCGTCGTCGACATCGACGCCGCAGGGCGTATCGGCGATCGGCGCCAGCGTTCCGTCGAAATCCAGGAACAGCGCCGCGCCCTCCAGCAGGCTCAGCGGCGGGGTGGGAAGATCGGGTGCGGTGGGGGAGGGGGCAGAATCAGGCACGGGCGCAAAGTGGCGTCTTCCCCTGAAACCGCAACCCCTCTTGCACGGCTTTTTCCCGCCTATCCGCCGCAGGGCCCCCGTTGGTCGGTCCAGGGGGCTGCCCAGTGGATGCGATGCAGGACATGGAAGGCCTGCATGATCCGGCGCAACAGTCGATCCACGCTGGTGCGCAACTCTTCATGGCCGTCATTCCACAGCCGGGCGTCATAATGATCGCGCATGACTTTGGTCCTTATGCTCAGCAAGTCGCGAGCATCCTGCCCGCGTCGTTGCTTTACCCCCATTCCGGGCGCGCCCGCCAACAAATGCATGGACATCGTCTATAAGGGCAGCTTATCCATCGCACATGCAGAGCCTGCCGCCCCTGTCCGCTGTCCGCGTCTTCGAAGCGGCCGCCCGGCTGGAAAATTTCACCGCCGCGGCGCAGGAACTGGGCATGACCCAGGCGGCGGTCAGCTATCAGGTCAAATTGCTGGAGGAGCGGCTCGGCCTCAGCCTGTTCCAGCGCAACGGCCGCCGCGTCGCGCTGACGGACAAGGGGCGGGACATCGCGCCGGTGATCATCCGCGCCTTCGACCAGATGCGTCAGGGCTTCGCCGCGCTGCGCCAGGATCATGCCAGTGTGCTGACCATAAGCTGCACCAACAGTTTCGCGCATCTCTGGCTTGCGCCGCGCATCGGCGACTTTCAAATGCGGCACCCTGACCTCGCCGTGCGTATCCAGGCGAACGATGCCGTGGTCGATCTTGCTCGCGATGGCGTCGACGTGGCGATCCGCGGCGGTCGGGGCGTGTGGCCGGGGCTGGAGGCAAAGCTTCTTACCCACAGCCGCCTTGTGCCGATGTGCGGCCCTGAGTGGCTGGCGCGGCATGGCCCGATCGCGGACGCAGCCGCGCTCCTCGCTCTGCCGCGCCTCTCGCCCGACGACCAGTGGTGGCACGACTGGCTGCGGGCGATGGGGGTGGAGGCGGGCGGCGCGGCCGGCCCGCCGGCCATCGCGCTCGACAGCCAGGTGATGGAGGGGCGTGCGGCCGTCGCAGGGCAGGGCGTCGCCATCCTCACCCATTTCTTCTGGAAGGCGGAAGTCGAATCAGGCCTGTTGGTGGAAGCGGTGCCATCCTATGTTCGCGATTGCGCCAGCTATTGGATTGTTTACCCGCCGCACGCCCGCAACACGGCCAAGATCAAGGCCTTTCGCGACTGGATCATGGCGGATATCGCCAGCGAGATCGCTGCTGATCCTGAGGAGCGGTTTTTTCCGCGCTGATCGGCGGATTGGCGCGTCACGCAGCGCGAGCAAATCCGTTTCCGTTTCGTGCTCGCTTTGCTATCCCACAGGCAATGACCGATTTTCGCGACCCGTTCGACGCCATCAAGGACCATCCGTTCGACGAAGCGCTCTCGCAGCGCTATCTGGTCTATGCCTTGTCCACCATCACGGCGCGGTCGCTGCCGGATCTGCGCGATGGGCTGAAGCCGGTGCATCGCCGGCTGCTCTGGGCGATGCGCCTGCTCAGGATGGAGCCGGGCGGGGCGAGCGCGGACGTGCTGTCGGCCAATCCGGCGCGCAACACCACCGCCTACAAGAAATGCGCGCGCGTGGTCGGCGACGTCATCGGCAAATATCACCCGCATGGCGACGCGTCGGTCTATGACGCGATGGTGCGGCTGGCGCAGGATTTTTCGCTGCGCACGCCGCTGGTCGACGGGCAGGGCAATTTCGGCAATATCGACGGCGATAATGCCGCGGCGATGCGCTATACTGAAGCGCGCCTGACCCAGGCCGCCGCCGACCTGATGGCGGGCCTGGACGAAGGCACCGTCGAATTTCGCCCCACCTATAATGGCGAGGATGAGGAGCCGGAGGTTTTCCCCGGCCTTTTCCCCAACCTGCTCGCCAATGGCGCGAGCGGCATCGCCGTCGGCATGGCGACCAGCATCCCGCCGCATAATGTCGCCGAGCTGATCGACGCCGCAAATTTGCTGATCGACGATCCCGATGCCGACCATGCGGCGCTGATGGACATCGTGCGCGGCCCCGACTTCCCCACCGGCGGCGTGCTGGTCGACAGCCCATCGATCATCGCCGAAGCCTATGCCACCGGGCGCGGCGCGTTCCGCACGCGCGCGCGCTGGCACAAGGAGGATGGCGGGCGGGGCAGCTGGGTCGCGGTCGTCACCGAAATTCCCTATCAGGTCCAGAAATCCAAGCTGATCGAGCAGATCGCGAACCTGATCAACGACAAGAAGCTGCCAATCCTGGCCGATGTGCGCGACGAAAGCGACGCGGAGATCCGCATCGTCATCGAACCGCGCGCGCGCACCGTCGACGAGCAGCTGCTGATGGACAGCCTGTTCCGCCTTACCGATCTGGAAAGTCGCTTTCCGCTCAACCTGAACGTGCTCGACGCCACTCACACGCCGCGTGTGCTGGGCCTGAAGCCGCTGCTGATCGAATGGTTGAGGCACCAGATCGACGTGCTGGTTCGTCGCGCCCGGCACCGGCTGGACAAGATCGCGGCGCGGGTCGAGCTGCTCGACGGCTATATCATCGCCTATCTCAACCTGGACCGAGTGATCGAGATCATCCGCACAGAGGACGAGCCCAAGGAGGTGATGATGGCCGAGTTCGCCCTCACCGACCGCCAGGCCGAAGCGATCCTCAACATGCGCCTGCGCAGCTTGCGCAAGCTGGAGGAAATGGAGCTGCGGCGCGAGCATGACGCGTTGCTGAAGGAACGCGACGAGCTGGAAAAGCTGGTCGAGAGCCCCGCTCGCCAGCGCGCCCGGCTGAAGAAGGACCTCGCCGCGCTGCGCAAGCGCTACGGCCCGGACACCGATCTCGGCCGCCGCCGCACGCTGGTGGAGGAAGCAGCGCCCGCGCGCGAAATTCCGTTGGAAGCGATGATCGAGCGCGAGCCGATCACGGTGATCCTGTCGGAACGCGGCTGGATCCGCGCGATGAGCGGCCATCGCGATCTGGCGGCCGCCGACACGCTCAAGTTCAAGGAAGGCGATGGCCCGCAATTCGCCTTCCACGCCTATACCACCGACAAGCTGCTGCTGGCGACATCGACCGGCCGCGTCTTCACCCTCGCGTCCGACAAGCTGCCGGGCGGGCGCGGCTTTGGCGATCCGGTGCGATCGCTGGTGGACATGGACAATGAAGGCGCAATCGTTTCGCTGCTGCCGGCGCGGCCTGGGGGGGAATTGCTGCTCGCATCCTCCGATGGGCGCGGGTTCCTGGCGGCGACGGCCGACATCATGGCCGAAACCCGCAAGGGCAAGCAGGTCGTCAATGTCCGGGCGGGCGCTCGGCTCGCGGTCGTGCATCCGGTCGCGCCCGATGCTGACAGCATCGCGGTCATTGGCGAAAATCGCAAATTGCTGGTTTTCGCGATCAGCGAGATGCCGCGCATGGCGCGCGGGCAGGGCGTGCAGCTGCAACGCTATCGCGACGGCGGCCTGTCCGACGCTATCGCATTCCGCCTGTCCGATGGCCTCAGCTGGACCATGGGCGGCGATTCGGGTCGCACGCGCAACGAAGCCGACATGACGCCGTGGAAAGTCGCGCGCGGGGCGGCCGGACGCATGCCGCCCAACGGCTTCCCGCGCGATAATCGCTTTTGACCGAGTAATCAGAACCCGTTTCCAGAAAATTTACCGCTTTGGCCTAGCGGGGACTTATGGAATCCACGTCCGTGCGTCCCCTGCCGGCTGCTATGGCTCACAGCGATACAAGTTGTGAGGGCGACGGCGTGCCATCCGCGGCGGGCGATCAGATTGCGGCGCTGCTTGCTGCGCTGCCCCAATCGGCCGCTGTCCTGACGTTCAAGGACGGCGAAATCTCAATCGTCGCGAGCAATGCGCGGTTCAGTGAGGGCATCCGCATGCATCGGCTCAAACCCGGCGCGGCGCTCGCGGAATCCTTCTGGATAGATCGCATCCGGGCCTATATCGAATCGGGGGCCAATACCTGTTTTTTCGAGACCCGGCGCGAAGGCAAGCTCGGCCCCGAATATCATATGTGCACCATCGGCCGCTTGCCGCCGGACGAGACCGGCCGGCCGCTCTACCTCTTCACCGCCACAGATCGCACCAACGAGCGTACGATCGAGAAGAATCTGCGTCGTGAGTTGCTGTCCGACGGTCTCACGGCGCTGCCGAATCGCACGGGTTTCGGGGAGGAAATAGACGATCGGCTCAAGAACGGCGCCTGGTCCGACAATGCCCAATTCGGGATCATCGCCATCGACCTCAGCCGCTTCAGCCGCGTGAACGAATCGCTGGGGCCGATGGCGGGCGATGAATTGCTGATCACGGTGGCCAAGCGACTGAAATCGAGCCTGCGGCAGGGCGATGTGCTGGCGCGGATCGGCGGCAATGACTTTGCCATTTTCGCGCGCTTGAACAACGGCTTGTCGGACGCTCTGCATATCGTTCAGAGGATCCAGGAGGCGCTGGGATCGCCGATCCGCCTGAGCGGCCTGCAAATCCGCGTCGACTGCGCGATCGGCTGCGCCCTCTCGCTCAGCCTGGACGAGGATCCCGACGATGTCGTCCGCAAGGCGCAGGCGGCGGTGAAGATCGCCAAGCGCAGCGGCAAGGTCGAGATCTACCGCAATGGCGTGCTCAAGGAAGCGCAGCGCCGCTTCTCGATCGAAAGCCGCTTGCGCGACGCGCTGTCCCAGGGCGGGCTGTCGCTCGCCTATCAGCCGCTCATTCATCTGCAGACCGGCGAGATTACGGGGTTTGAGGCGCTCGCGCGCTGGAATGACGCGGAACTGGGCAATGTTCCGCCCACCGAATTCATCGCCGTCGCCGAGGAAAGCGGGCTCATCACCTCGCTAGGGCGCTGGGCCGCATATGAAGCGGCGCAGGCCATGGCGCGTTGGGACGCGAAATATGGCCAGCCGCTGCCGGTCAGCGTCAACGTCAACCTGTCCGCCATTCAGATCGCGCGGGATGACGTGGAATCCATGTTCGAGGAAGCGCTGCGCTACGCCGGGATCGCCGGAAAGCGCATGACCGCGGAACTGACCGAAAGCGCCATCGTCGCCGATCCCGACAAGGCGCGCAAATGGTTGTTCGCGCTCAAGGATCTCGACATGTCCATCGCCATGGACGATTTCGGGACTGGTTTTTCCAACCTCGCCAGCCTGCACACGCTGCCGATCGACATATTGAAGATCGACCGCAGCTTCGTGTCCTCCATGCTGGAGGATCGCGACAAGGCGGTGATCGTCCGCACGATCCTGTCGCTGGCCGAATCGCTCAACCTCAAGGTCACGGCGGAAGGCATCGAGAATCAGGCGCTGGCGCTGCAACTCCAGAATCTGGGCTGTTGGCAGGGGCAGGGCTATTATTTCGCCAAGCCGATGAACGAAGCCGACGCTTTCGACTATTGGCGCGCGCGCTGGAATTTCGAGACGATCTGATCGGCGATTTCGCCGACACGCTCGGCATCTGGGAAATCCTCCTCCACCCATTGCCGCTGCAACTGCTGCAGCGCCTTGGCGACATCTGGACCCGGCGTCAGGCCGCGCTCGATCAGGGCGCCGCCGCCGACCGGCAGGGTGGGCGGGCTCCATCCGTCCAGCGTGGCGATCGCCGTCAGCGGCTGCTCCGGATCGAGCAGCAGCCGGTCGACCGCCCCTTCCACACCGATGCGGTAAGCAAGGGCGCGCGGCTGATCCTGCCCCCCGTCCGCCTCCAGCGCCACGACCAGCCGCTTGCGCGCCTTGTTCGACAGCTTCAGGCGTGCGCCGACCTGGTCCGCCAGGGACGCGTCGGGCGGCAGCAGCGCCGCCAGCCGGCGCAGCGCCGACACCGGCTCGCCCGCCTGCGCTTCCCGCGCGATCAGCCCTTCCACCCGATCGACGCCCGCCATCGTCACTTCGGGCAGGACCGGGCGCAATATGCCGCCCTCGATCATCAGCCGCAGCGCCGGCACGGGGGCGGCGACGCCCAGCAATTTCAGCATCTCGTCGGCGATCCGCTCGCGCGACAGGGCCATCAGGCTGTTGGCCGCAGTCACGCAGGCGTCATAGGCGCTGCTGTCCAGTTCGTTGTCGCCATAGCGGGCGAGGAAGCGGAAATAGCGCAGGATGCGCAAATGATCCTCGGCGATCCGCGCTGCCGCGTCGCCGATGAAGCGCAGCCGGCGCGCCTCCAGATCGGCGATGCCGCCGAAATAGTCGCTGATCGCGCCGGTCAGCGGATCGGCATAAAGGGCGTTGATGGTGAAGTCGCGCCGCGCCGCATCCTCGCGCCAGTCTTCGGTGTAGGCGATGGTCGCGCGCCGGCCATCGGTGCTGACGTCACGCCGCAAGGTCGTGATCTCGACTGGGCCGTCGGGCAGCACGGCGGTGATGGTGCCATGGTCGATGCCGGTCGGCACCGCCTTGATGCCCGCCTTCTTCAACCGATCGACCACGTCGCGCGGCGCGATCGACGTCGCGATGTCGAGGTCGTTGACCGGCAGGCCCAGCAACCCGTCGCGCACCGCCCCCCCGACATAGCGCGCCAGTCCATCCGCCGCGCCCAGCGCCGCGAGCAACCCGTCAAGGCCGGGGCGCGCGCGCCAGTCAGCGTCAGGCAGCGATATGGTCATGGCCCAGCCTGCGCGAAAGATTGGCGAGAATGGCGGCGGTTATGCCCCATATGCGGCGTTCTTCCCAGAAGATCTCGTAATAATGATGGAGCGCGCCGGCAAATTCCACTTCGCGCCGCACGCGGTTCGCCGGGTCGAGCGCGTAGGCGAGCGGCACTTCGAACCAGGATGCGACCTCGCTTTCCTGCGCGCGCAGTGGCAGGTCCGGCGGGATGACGCCCAGCACCGGCACGATATCGAAGCCGGTGAAGGTGTGATAGCGATCCGAAATGCCCACCAGTTCGACCTGCGCGGGCGGCAGCGCAATTTCCTCCTGCGCCTCGCGCAGCGCGCCGGCGATTTCGTCTGCGTCGGTGGGATCGACCCGACCGCCGGGAAAGGCGATCTGCCCGGCATGTTTGCGCAGCGCCGTCGACCGCTCGGTCAGGATGAGGCCGGGTTCGGCGCGGTCGGTGATCGCCACCAGCACCGCGGCTGGCGCGAGCGGAATATCGCTCCGGATGCGGGGGTCTCGCACTTCGGACAGCGGGATGAGGTCCGCGCGGCGATGCCCTTCCTCCAGCGCGGCGCGCAGCCGCTGCGCCAGCGTCATGGCGCGCCGTCCAGCGGGAAGAACGCGCCGTTGCTCCACAGCCCGACGCGATCCCCGCCTTCCTCCTCCAGCGCCAGGTTCATCAGCTCATAATAGACGGCGCGCGTGATCAGCGCCTCCATGCCGCCGCGCACATGCAGATAGGGATGGGGGCCCTCCGCCGTCTCGCGCAGCGTCAGGCCATGGTTGGGGCCGGCCGCGATCAGATCGCCGGTGTTCAGGCGAAAGGCGAGGGCGCGGGCCGGGCCTTCGCCCTCGCTCTTCAGCTCCACCGCGACGAACGGCGCATCCTCGACCGCGATGTCCAGCTTCTCGACCGGGGTCACCAGCACATGGCTGCCATCGGGCTCGCGCCGCAGGATGGTGGAAAACAGGCGCACCATCGCCTCGCGACCGATCGGCGAACCCTGATGATACCAGGTGCCGTCCCGCGCGATCCGCATCTCGCTGTCGCCGCAATGATCGGGGTTCCACTGTTCGACCGGCGGCAGCTTTTTTTCGGCCAGCAGCCGGGCGATGTCGGGCAGGGACAGGGTGGCGAGATCGGGGAGCGGCTCCATCGGCATGGCGCCGAGATAGGAGCCCACCGGGCCGAACGCAAAGGGGGAAATCAGGCGGCGACCGCGATCCGTGGCGTCAGCATGCCTTCGCCGCCCACGGGACGGCCGTCGACCGATAGCGCGAGCAGGCGGCGCTTCTCGAACGGACCGGGCGCGTCCCACCCATCAGTGCCCTGGGCGGAAAAGCCCCAGAAGCGGCCATAATATTCCGGATCGCCGATCATCATCAGCGGCTCGGTCGCGCGCGCGCGCGCGGTCGCGATGACCGCGTCCATCATCGCCCGGCCATGCCCGTCCTTCTGATGCGCCGGCGCCACCGCGACCGGCCCGATCATGATGAGCGGGGTCTGCCCGCCGCCCACGCCGGTCAGCGCCACGGGCCAGCTTTGCAGCGACCCGATCAGCGCGCCGTCATCGCCCGTCACGGCGACAGAAAGGTCGGGAAGCCAGGCCATGCCCTCGCGAATGCGATAGGCGGTGCGGCCATGGCGATCCGGCCCGAACGCTGCGTCCAGCAGCGCTTCGATCGCCGCCTGCGGCACGGTGTCGAGGGGGATAATGTGAGACACGTCTTGCCGATCCGCCATCAATGGCGCATGGGGCAGCGCCGGAAGCGGGGGCTTTAGCGTCCGCCCCGCAAAATGAAAGACAAAATAGCCCCAGCCTGGCTGCAGGTCCGGGCCCGTAGTTGGCGAGCCATGCACACTGGATTTGACGATTTTCTGACGCTGGAGGTCAACAACCTGCACGTGGACGTGCTGACCGGCATCTATTCGGAGGAGACGCATCTCCCTCAGCCGCTGCGCATTTCGATCCGCGCGCGCCTGCGAATCGCCGACCATTACGAGCCCGCTACGCCGCTCAGCCAGTCCAAAAACTATATGGACCTCAAACATGCGGCCTCGACCGCCTTGCCCGAGGGCGTGCATTTCACGCTGATCGAGGCGGTGGCCGACCATATCATCGACACCATCTTCCTGCAGGACGACAAGGTCAGCCATGTCGAGGTGAAGATCGTCAAGCTGGCGCTGAGCGAACGGGGCGAGGAAATCGGCATCACGCTGGGCCGCGGCCGCAAGTAATTTCGCCGCAGCCGATGCTCCTGCAAATGCAGGAGCCCAGGGGGCGACGCTGCGCCCTTCGGTTCCGGGCTCCCGCTTGCGCAGGGGCGCGTCATCATCCCTTCTTGATCAGCCCGATCTCGATCAGCCGCTCGGTCAGATAGTCGTGCGCGCTGATCGGCGGGTCGCGGCGGGGATTGTCCTCGGTCACGCACTGGGGCAGCGCGTCGATCATGAAGTCCGGGCGCAGATGCAGGAAGAAGGGCATGGAATAGCGCGAATGGCCGCGCCGATGCGGCGGGGGGTTGACCACGCGATGGCTGGTCGACGGCAGCACATGGTTGGTCAGCCGCTGCAGCATGTCGCCGACATTGATCGCCAGCGCGCCCGGCGGCGGCACGACGGGCAGCCAGTTGCCATTGCGGTCCTTGAGCTCCAACCCGCCTTCCTCCGCGCCCAGCAGCAGGGTGATGAGGTTGATGTCCTCATGCGCGCCCGCGCGGATGCCCGGCGCTTCCGGCGAGACCGGCGGATAGTGGAGCAGGCGCAGGATCGAATTGCCATTCTCGATCGGCCCGTCGAACCAGCGCTCGGGCAGGCCCAGATACAGGGCGATGGCGGACAGCAATTCCGCGCCGACGCGGTCGAACTCGCGATAGAGGCTGGAGAACACGGGCTGGAACTCGGGCATTTCGGCCGGCCAGACATTGGGCGGCATGGTCTGGGCCAGCGGATCGCCCGCGGGCAGATCGCGACCGACATGCCAGAATTCCTTGAGGTCATTCTCGCTCGCGCCCTTGGCGATTTCGGTGCCGAACGCGGTATAGCCGCGCTGGCCGCCATTGGGCTTGGCGTCGTAGCGCTGCTTCACGGCCTCGGGCTGGTCGAAGAAGCGGCGGGCGAGCGCCCAGCCTTCATCGATCAACGCCTGGTCCATGCCATGGTCGCGCACCATGGCGAAGCCGAAGCGCTGAAAGGATTCGCCGAACGCCTGGGCGAAGTCCGCCTTCGACAGTTCCGCCATGGACAGGACAGGCACTTGCTCCAGCACCGTTTGCGACACGTCTCAATCTCCAGAATAACCGGTGGGCATCGTCCCATCCTATGGGGGCGGCCCTGCATGGCCGCATCCTTGATCGCGCCGGGCCGCTGTTGCAAGGAGGCAAAATGCATTATTGGCTCATGAAATCGGAACCCGATGTCTTCTCCTATGACGATCTCGTCGCCAAGGGGCAGGCGGAGTGGGACGGCGTGCGCAACCATGCGGCGCAAGGCCATATGAAGGCCATGCGCAAGGGCGACCTCGCCTTCTTCTATCACAGCAATATCGGGCTGGCGGCGGTCGGCATCATGACCATCGTCGCGGAGGCCGCGCGCGACAGCACCGACGATTCGGGCAAATGGATCGCCGTCCATGTCGCGCCGAAGGAAAAGCTCGCCAGGCCCGTGACATTGAAGGCGATGAAGGCTGATCCGGCGCTGGCCGACATGGCGATTTTACGCCAGCCGCGCCTCTCGGTCTGTCCGCTGACCAAGGCGCAGTTCGACCATATCGTGGCGATGTCAAAGGCTTGAGGTAGCCGCGACGGGGCGATTGCGTCAGGTGCAACCGGGTCGTCGCCTTTTGCGATTGAGCCCATGCCGCACTGCAGCATATCCTGCGGGCAACTGAACGATAAGATATTGCAGAGGTGTTTGATCGGCATTCACAAGGAGAAAACCCATGCGAATGCTGTCCAAGTTCATTGTTGCCGGCGCCCTGAGCGCCATCGCCGCCACCGCTGCCCAGGCTGAAGACACCGCCAAGCAGCGCTTCACTCACGAAGGCTATACCTATGTCTACGAAGTGAAGGACACCAAGACCGGCAAGCTGATTTCCGGCCGCCGCTACCCCGACTCGGTCGCCTTCAACCTGGCGGTCAAGAATGGCAAGGTGTCGGGCGTGTCGGGTGGCCAGAAGGTCGACTTCCGGGTGGAAGACGCGCGCGGCGCCGCTTCCAACTAAGACCACGCTCCCAAACAAAAAGGGACGGCGTCCGCGCAGGATGCCGTCCCTTTTTCATGTCTGCTGCCAGCGCGACGCTGGCAGCAGCCCTACGATCAGCGGCAGCGACGCTTGCTGTCGATTTCCTTGCCCAGCAGCGCACCGCCGGCCGCGCCCAGAATGGTGCCGGTCGCCCGGTCGCCATGGGTGTCGATCGCGCGACCGACCAGCGCGCCGCCCACGCCGCCGATGATCAGGCCAGTGGTGCCATCCGACTTGCGGCAATAGGTGCGGCCGTCGCGGCCACGCCATTCCTTGTAGCGATAATGTTTGCGGGCCTGCGCGCCATCCGTTGGCACGGCCATCGACACGGGAACGGCCAGCGACACGGGGGCCAGGGCCATTAGAGCTTTACGCATGAATATCTCCTCCGTTGGCGTAGTTTGACGCTTGAACCCCTTCCTATTGATCGAAGTTGCATTAACCTGCGGCAACGGGCCAAGTCTCTGTTTCCCGAGCCATTAAATTTGAGGCAAAGCGATGCGCAGCGACGATGAGCGGGATGGACGGGCGCTGATCGCCGCTCTGGACCTGGCGCCGCATCCCGAAGGCGGCTGGTATCGGGAAACGTGGCGCGCCGCTGCGCCTAAAGGGAAACGCGCGGCCGGAACGGCGATCCTCTTCCTGCTGGAGGCGGGGCAGCGCTCGCACTGGCATCGGGTCGACGCGGATGAACAGTGGTTCTGGCACGCCGGCGCCCCGCTGCGCCTGTCGATCGCGTCGCGGGAGGGGCCCGCCCATGACCTGCTGCTGAGCGCCGACGTCGCGAAGGGCCATCTGCCTCAGGCGCTGGTGCCGGCGGATCATTGGCAGGCGGCCGAGCCGCTGGGCGGCTGGACGCTGCTCAGCTGCACGGTTACGCCCGCCTTCGAATTTTCCGGCTTCACGCTCGCGCCGCCCGACTGGTCGCCGCCCGGCGCATGAGGCGGCGCACTTGTCCACAATAATCCACAGCTTTGAGCGGCGGACTGTCAGCAAACTGACCGATTTCGCTTTGCGCGACTCGGGGGCGGTGAGACCATCTGCTGGTCGAGACGAGGGAAGCGGAGCGATCCGGATCCTGAAAATGGGTGAGAAATCAGCCATATGTTCGTTCGATGTTCGTCGGACGACGATGCCCTTCTCCGGAGGGACAACCCCATTCGACGGACCGGCCGCTGAAGGCCGTTACCGAGTGCGCGCGAAAGTGAACGTCGGGTAATGGAACAAGCGACCAGCACCGGCAGGCGGCCCTTGGCCAACGACCGGCGCACATCCTGGCCATCGCCTTCGCCCTGAAGGCTGACGGACGGGTTCGCCAGGCCGATGATCGCATCTCTTCAACGAGACGCGGATCGCAGACCTGACGGAAGTGGGGACCGGCAGCAATGCCGGCCCCCATTTTGCGTTTGGGATCGCATGAAATGGAGGGACGGCCCATGGTGCCGGCTGAGGGGATCGAACCCCCGACCTTCGGTTTACAAAACCGCTGCACTACCGCTGTGCTAAGCCGGCGCACCGTCTGGGTCGGACGCCCTTACTATCAGACGATGCCGAAGGTCCAGCCCTCAGTGCGCGCTATTTCCGGCGTCAGCATTGCGGGGCTCCACAGGTGCGGATCCCGCGCGGCATTGCGCATCCAGGCCGCTGTGACGATGGCGTCGGCCCCATGATCGTCGGGCATCGCGCCTGCATGCGGCGCTGAACCGAGCAGGACCAGCGCGGCGTTCAGCGCCTGCGGGTCTCGCATTTTCGATCGTCCCTTGGGCCGACCGGCCGCGCGCGCGGCGATGCTGGTGTAGATCTCCACCACCAGCGATCCGGCGGCCGGGCAGGGGTCGAATGGCCAGATCGGCACATGATTCCGAACATGATGCAGGATCCGCATGCCCGCGAAGCTCGCCTTGGCGACCTGCGCCGCGCCGATCGCGTCATAGACGGTGGACAGCTTGCCGCCCCCGCCGGCATTGTATCGCTCTTCGCATATGCGATGATGCAGGAAGGCGGCTTTGACGCCATCCGCCTTGCCGAAATAAAAATGACGTCGGTGCGCGCTCTCCAGCAGGCTGGCCGCGCCCAGATCGACATCGTCGCACATCGCGTCGACATAGGCCCAGAAGGCCGGAGCCTCCTCCGGCACGGGATCGCCGGGCAGATAGGCGCGCCGCGTGACGAAGGGCGGGGCGAAGCTGAAGTCGAACCCGAACAGGGTCGGGGCCTGCGCCGCGGCGGCGACCAGCCAATCCGCCACCTGCCGCCGCGACCAGATGCCGTCGGGCGCAGCGATCAGGCGCGGGACAGCGTCCCCTTCTTCGCACAGCGCAACCGCAATGCCCTTGTGCCGCACGCCTTTCGCGCCCGACCAGTCGATCGCGGCGAACCGCTCGAAGTGCGGCGTCACTCTTCGCCGCGCTCCGCCCGCAACCTCTCCCAATAAGCCATGCGCTCGGCGATCCGCGCTTCGAATCCGCGATCGGTCGGGGCGTAGAAATCCTGCGGGCTCATCTCGTCGGGCCAGTAGTTGGCGCCGGAAAAACCTTCGGCGCTGTCATGGTCATATTGGTAATTCTGGCCATAGCCGACCTGCTTCATCAGCTTGGTCGGCGCGTTGACGATGTTCATCGGCGGCATCAGCGACCCGGTCTCTCGCGCGGAGCGGAAGGACGCCTTCATCGCCTTGTAGGCCGCATTGGATTTGGGCGCGGTCGCGCAATAGAGGCAGGCCTGGACGATCGCCAGTTCGCCTTCCGGACTGCCCAGGAAATCATAGGCATCCTTGGCCGCCAGGCACTGGACCACCGCCTGCGGGTCGGCGAGGCCAATGTCCTCGGTCGCAAAGCGCACCAGCCGGCGCAGCACATAGAGCGGCTCTTCGCCCGCGGTCAGCATCCGCGCCAGATAATAGAGCGCCGCCTGCGGATCGGATCCGCGCAGCGACTTATGCAGGGCGGAGATGAGATTATAATGCCCCTCCCGATCCTTGTCGTAGACGGCGAAGCGGCGATGCAGCAGCGCCGACAGGCCGGCGGGGTCGAGCGGCTGCGGAATGTCGATGGCGTAGAGCGTCTCGACCTGGTTGAGCAGAAAGCGGCCGTCGCCATCCGCGCTCGCCAGCAGCGCCTCGCGCGCCGCCGGATCGAGCGGGAGCGGTCGCTCCATCAACATTTCCGCGCGATCCAGCAACTGCTCCAGCGCCGCCGCATCCAGCCGCCGCAGGATCAGCACCTGCGCCCGCGACAGGAGCGCGGCATTCAGTTCGAAGCTGGGATTTTCGGTCGTCGCGCCGACCAGCGTGACCGTGCCATCCTCGACAAAGGGCAGAAAACTGTCCTGCTGCGCCCGGTTGAAGCGATGGATCTCATCCACGAAGAGCAGGGTCTTCGCGCCCTGGCGCGCATGGTCCTTGGCCGCCGCGAACACCTTCTTGAGGTCGGCGACACCCGAAAACACCGCCGAGATCGGCTCGAACCGCATGCCCACCGCATCGGCGAGCAGCCGCGATATCGTCGTCTTGCCGGTGCCCGGCGGTCCCCAGAAGATGATGGAGGACAGGCGCCCGGCCGCGACCATCCGGCCGATCGCGCCGTCCGCACCGGTCAGATGCTCCTGCCCGACGACGTCGGCCAATGTGCGCGGGCGCAGCCGGTCGGCCAGGGGGGCAGTGTCGCGCGCCTCATCGGCGGCGGGATCATCTTGCGAAGCGAACAGGTCGGCCATCGACACCGATATAGGAGGGCTTGGCCGATCAGGGAACAGGGCTGGAACGCGGGGCCAGCCCCTGCGCGCGCTGGCGGATGACGCGCAGATAGGTGTCGACCAGCGCCTGGTTCACCTGGTCCCATCCATTACGCTCGGCGCGCAACTGCGCCGCCCGGCCCGCGGCGGCCCGTGCGGCCGGATTTTCGCAATAATATTGCAAGGCGTCGGTAAAGGCGCCGATCGCGCCCGGGCGGATCAGCCGTCCGGTGACGCCTTCGGTGACCAGGCTCTCGCTGCCGGTCGCGCGCGCCGCCACCGTGGGCAGGCCGCACGCCATCGCCTCCAAGGTCACATTGCCGAAGGTTTCGGTAATCGACGGATTGAACAGCATGTCCATGCTGGCGACCGCGCGGCCCAGGTCCGCGCCCTTCTGGAAACCGGTGAAGACTGCGCCGGGCAAGCGATTTTCGAACCATTCGCGCGCCGGGCCTTCGCCCACCACCAGCACCTTGTGCGCCACCTGGCGCTGGGCGAGCTGGTCGATCGTGTCGGAAAAGACGTCCAGCCCCTTCTCCATCACCAGCCGGCCGATGAAGCCGATCACTGGCACCTCGTCGCCGATCCCCAGCGACCGGCGCCAGGCCAGGTCGCGGCGCGCCGGGCAGAAAATCTCGCGATCGATGCCGCGCGTCCAGATGCCGACATCATAGCTCATCCGCTGTTCGCGCAGCAACTGGGCCATGGATTCGGACGGCGCCACGATCGCGTCGCAGCGGCGGTAGAAGCGCCGCAGCATCGATTCGATCAGCGGCTCCAGAAAGGCGAGGCCATAATAGCGCGGATAGGTTTCGAAGCGCGTGTGCACCGACGCGACGGTCGGCAGGCCATGGGTCCGCGCCCAGCTGACCGCGCGGTGCCCCAGCGGATCGGGGCTCGACACATGGACCAGATTGGGCCGGAAGCTCTTGAGGTCGCGGCGCAGTTCGCCCGACAGGCGATAGGGCACGCGATATTCGCGGCGGCCCGGCACCGCGAAGGACGGCGCGCTCACAAGGTCGCCTGTGGGCTCGAAGGCGGGCTTGTCGACGGTGGGCGAATAGACGCGCACCGTCGCGCCCTGGCGCAGCAGATAGGCCACGAAGCGGTTCAGCGCCTGGTTCGCGCCATCCCGCACATAATTATAATTGCCGCTGAAGAGCGCGACGCGAAGGCCGGTTGCATCCATCGCCGCCCCTTAGCCCAATAGAATTGAAAACCCAAGGGAACCGCACAAGCCCTTGGGAATTTTGGCTTGGCATGGTGAGGAACCGGCCGGCGTAGCATGTGCCCAAGCAAGGAGAGGATGCCCAGATGACCGAGAGCTTCCGCAAGGGAAAACGGGTCAAGTGGAACTGGGGGCAGGGCGTCGGTCGGGGACGGGTGGCGGAGCGTTTCGAACGGCATGTGGAGCGCACGATTGACGGGTCGAAGATCCGCCGCAACGGCAGTCCGGACAATCCCGCCTATCTGATCCATGTCGACAATGGCGGCGAAGTACTCAAGCTCGGCTCGGAACTGAGCGCCGGCTAGGGGCCGGCTGCGCCACATCGGACATCGCTTCCTGCGTGCCGTCATGGCATGCAGGCCGGATGACCACGCCATTCATGACCATCGACGCGCTGCTCGTCGGCACGCCCATGCCCTTTCGCGGCGACGATCACAGTGCCATCGCCAAACAGCCGGTCAAGGGGCCCGTGCGCATCGGATGGGATGGGTTCGCCGGCGACGCGGTGGCCGATCGCGTGCATCATGGCGGCTGGGACAAGGCGATCCACCTCTACCCGCAGGATCATTATGACTGGTGGCGCGAACGCAAGCCCGGCCACCCGCTGTTCGACGCGCCCGGCGCGTTCGGGGAAAATATCGCCTCGCGCGGGATGACCGAGACGCAGCTGTGCCTGGGCGACCGCTTCGCGCTCGGCAGCGCCATCGTCGAAGTCAGCCATGGCCGCCAGCCTTGCTGGAAGCTCGATCACCGCTTCGGCGCGCGCGACGTCATGGCGACGATCGTCAAGACCGGCCGCTGCGGCATCTATTTCCGCGTGATCCGCGAAGGCGAGGCGGAAGCCGGCACGCGCATGACGCTGCTGGACCGGCGCTTGCCTGATTGGCCGATCGACCGCATCTTCCGCCTGCTGATCGGTGGCGGGCACAAGGGCGATCCTGACGCCGTGCGGGCGCTGGCCGACATGCCGCTGCTGGCGGAAGCCTGGCGCGGCCGCGCGCGCAAGTTGGCGCCGGCGGGCTGAGCCTTTTGACAGCGTGTCGGTTGCGCGCCACAGTGGCGCCGACAGCCGGGGAGAGTGGCATGGTCGATGATTTCCTGCACGGCACCGTCCATCAGGCGGCCGATGACATGAAGGCGGCGATCAGTGCCGATCCCGCCATGTTCGCGCTGTGGCAGCGGCTGACGCCGCTCGGTCGCAATGAATTCATCTGCTGGGTCGAGGATGCGAAGCAACCCGCCACCCGCGCGCGCCGCATCGCGCGCACGGTGGAGGAATTGCAGGAGGGCAAGAAACGTCCCTGCTGCTGGGCCGGCTGCATCCACCGCACCGACAAGGCGCCGGGCAAATGGCAGCAGGCGGTGCTGATCGACGGAAAGGCGAAAGGCGGGGCGGGCAGGGGCCGATGAACAGCGGCGCGATCAGGTCGATCGTCATCCTCACGGGCGCGGGCATCTCCGCCGAAAGCGGCCTCGCCACCTTCCGCGGGCCCGATGGCCTGTGGGAGGGGCACAGGGTGGAGGATGTCTGCACGCCCGAAGCGCTGGCGCGCGATCCGCTTCTGGTCCATCGCTTCTATGATGAGCGGCGTGCGAAGCTGGCCGAGGTCGAGCCCAATGCCGCCCATGACGCGCTGGCGGCGCTGGACGCGGGCTGGGCCGGCGATCTGCTGATCGTCACGCAGAATGTCGATGATCTGCACGAACGGGCCGGCGCGCGCCGGCTGGTCCATATGCATGGCGCGCTCAAATCCGCCCTGTGCGCCGCTTGTGGCAGGGCCGCGCCATGGTCCGGCGCGCTGCCGCGGGGCGCGGCGTGCGCCGGCTGCGGCGCGCCGCGGCTGCGCCCGGACATCGTTTTCTTCGGCGAAATGCCCTATCAGATGGACCACATCTACGATGCCATCGAGGAGGCGGACCTGTTCGTGTCGATCGGCACGTCCGGCGCGGTCTACCCGGCCGCCGGCTTCGTCCAGACCGCGCGCGACGCGGGTGCGTGGACGATCGAACTCAATCTCGAACCGTCCGCGGGCAGCGCCTTATTCGATGAAAGCCGCATGGGTCCGGCGACTCGGCTGGTGCCGGATCTGGTGCGCGAATTGCTGCAATGAAGCGGAGGGATTAGAGCCGCGCTTATTCGCTGGCGTCGTCCCCGGCACTCGCCGTCTCGTCCCGATAGAGCAGCATCACCGATCCGTCCTCGCCATCGACCGCCCGCACCGGCAAGCTCGTCTGCAGCGCGGCCAGGAATTCGCGGCTGTCGGTGGTGCGGAAGCGCCCGCCGATACGCAGCGCCGACACGCGCGTGTCGCCGATCAGGATGGGCGCCTTGCGGTAGCGGTTGAACTCGCCCGCCGCCTGCTCGACCGTCTCGCCGTCCAGTTCCACCATCTGCTCGCGCCAGGCGATGCGCTGCTCGATCAGCCTGGGGCCAAGGCGGGTGAGCGCGATGCTGCGCGGCTGGATGACGGCGCCGCTGCCCGCCACGACCTGCTGCTGCGGGCTGTCGCCCGACTGCACGGTGACGGTGCCGTGGGTCACGGTCAGTTCGACCAGCGAGGGGCGCAACCGCACGTTGAAGGCAGTGCCGACCGCCCGGATAACGGCGGCGCGCGCCTCGACATCGAAGGGGCGATCGGGATCATGGCTGATCTCGAACGAGGCTTCGCCTTTCAGCACGCGCACCTTGCGGCCGTTGCTGGTGAAGCGCGCCTCGACTTCGCTGTCGCTGTTGAGGTGCAGGGTGGAGCCGTCCTCCAGCGCGATGTCGCGCATCTGGCCAACGCCGGTTTCGAAATGCTCGATCCCGCTATAGGTGCGCACCGTCACGATCGCGGCGACGATGAACAGCAGGATGGCGACCCCGGCGGCGACCATGATGTTGCGCGACAGGCGGCGCTGGTCTTCTTCGCTGAGGGTCGGCTGGAGCGGCGGCAGCGTGATGTCGGCCGCGGCGCTTTTCAGTCGTTCGGATGCGTCCCATGCCGCTTCCGCGCGAGCGAAGGCGACGGCATGGCGGGGGTCTGCCTCGATCCAGGCACAAATCTCGGCTTCGTCTTGCGGGGAGGGATCATTCTCAAGCCTGGCCAGCAGGCGCGCGGCTTCCGCTTCGATCGCGTCCCTGTCCCCGCAGCTTGAACCTGGTCCCGACGCCTGCACGTTCGAAGTCCGTTTCCTCACGTTCTGCCCAGGCCCGCATAACTATTGCGATTGCTTTGGCCAGATGTTTTTCAACTGTAGAAACGGACAGGGACATTTCGTCCGCTATTTCCAGCATCGATTTTTCGTGAATGCGTCGCAGGATGAAGACGCGGCGGCATTGCGGCGGCAGCGACTCGACGATCGTCTCGACCTGGCGCAGCGCTTCGCGGGCATGCAGCTGCGCTTCGATATTATTCTCGCCGCCCAGCAGCTCGAGGTCGGCAATCGTCTCGAAACTCACCACCTTGTTGCGGCGGGCTGTGTCGATGACCAGATTGCGGGCGATGGTGAAGAGATAGGCGCGGCCGGTGGTGACATTTTCCCAGTTTTCGGTGGCATAGGCGCGGGCCAGCACCTCGGCGACCATGTCCTCCAGTTCGTGGGTGGACGGCAATATCCGCCGGAGCCGGCCGCGCAGGGCCGCCTCCTGGGGCAATATTACCGTCTTGAACCATTCCAGTTTGGCGCGAACCCGTTGCACATGGACCCCCTGATCATTGTCAGCCGCGCCTCTCCCACTTTCTTTTATCTGTCATAGTTCAATCATGGATGCAGGGGGCTGTCCACCCGAAGTGGAGGCATTTTTTAACGATCGACCCGAAAGTTCCACGCCTATGTAAATTTATTGTCGATATGTGGCGCGCGGCGCACAGTTTATGGCGGCCGCTTCAGTCCGGCGGCGGCGGCATTTCGGTCGGGGCGCTGTCGGGCTGGTCATAGTCGGGGCCGACGGGGGTGATCTCGTCGGGCTCTGTCATCGGAGTCTCCGCCGGGCGGTCGGGCGCGGGCATCTCGTCGGGCGACTGCGGGTTGATCCGATCGGGCGGGGGCACGCCGTCGGGCGCGGTATCGGGTTGCGTGGCCATGAGGCTCTCCTTGTCTTTTTCTGTTCCGCTCTCCTGGCTGTTACGCATGGGACGATCGGCCAGTTCCTCGGCCGTCCGACTATAGCTTGCCTCTGCTCGCGCTTTTCTCTATGCCGCGCCGACCGGCGACCGATGCGGGCGTGGCGAAACTGGTAGACGCGCCAGATTTAGGTTCTGGTATCGCAAGATGTGGGGGTTCGAGTCCCTTCGCCCGCACCAGTGCGCCAGGTCCAGGCCATTGCAGGCGCCACCGAAATTCAGCTGAAGAAAGCGTTTGAGAGAAGAGATGCAGACTGTCGAGACGTTGAACGAGGGCCTTAAGCGCGCCTACACCGTGACCATCACGTCGAAGGATATCGACGCCCGCGTCGAAAAGGAAGTGAAGGCGATCGCGCCGCAGGTGCGCATGCCCGGCTTCCGCCCCGGCAAGGTGCCGGCCAACCTCGTGAAGAAGATGCATGGTGAATCGCTGCAGCGCGACGCCCTCAACAACAGCATCCAGGAAAGCATCCAGAAGCTGATCGCCGACCAGAAGCTGCGCCCCGCGATGCAGCCTTCGGTCGAGCTGGATGAAGGCTTCGAATTCGGCAAGGACGCCGAAGTGAAGGTCGAGCTGGAAGTGCTGCCCGAGATCGAGGCGCCCAGCATCGAGGGTCTCAAGCTTGAGCGCCTGACCGTCGACGTCGCTGATGACAAGGTCGCCGAAGCCGCTGGCCGCATCGCCAGCCAGCAGGGCGCTCTGGAAGAGCATGGCGACGATCATGCAGCGGCCGAGGGCGACACGCTCGTCATCGACTTCGTTGGCAAGGTCGATGGCGAAGCGTTCGAGGGCGGCAGCGCCCAGGACATCCGCCTGAAGCTGGGTTCGGGCCAGTTCATCCCCGGCTTCGAGGATCAGCTGACCGGCGTCAAGAAGGGCGAGGAAAAGACGATCGACGTCACTTTCCCCGACGATTATGGCGCGGAGCATCTGGCGGGCAAGGCGGCGACCTTCGATGTCACCGTCAAGTCGGTGCTGAACGGCGACAAGCCCAAGGTGGACGATGATTTCGCCAAGTCGCTGGGCCTGGAAAGCCTCGACAAGCTCAATGAGCTGCTCAAGGGCCAGATCGAGCAGGAGCATAACGGCCTCACGCGCACGCACATGAAGCGCAAGCTGCTCGACCAGCTGGCCGCCAACCATGATTTCGACGTGCCGCCCAGCATGGTGGAAGCCGAATTCAACCAGATCTGGCAGCAGTTGCAGCACGAAGCCAGCCATGAGGAAGATCCCGAAGCGGCCCTCAAGGAAATGGAAGCCGAGAAGGACGATTATCGCGCCATCGCCGTGCGTCGCGTCCGCCTGGGCCTGCTGCTCTCGGAAATCGGCCAGGCCAATGGTGTGACCGTCTCCGACCAGGAAATGAATCGCCTGATCATGCAGGCTGCGCAGCAGTACAGCCCGCAGGACCGCGAGCGCTTCGTGCAATATGTCCGCCAGGATCCGATGGCCGCGGCCCAGCTGCGCGCGCCTCTCTATGAGGACAAGGTCGTCGACTTCCTGTTCGAAAAGGCGGAGATCACTGATCGCGCCGTGACCCGCGAAGAGCTGGAAGCCGCGATCGAGGCGGAAGATGGCGACATCAAGCCGCATGTCCATGGCCCCGACTGCGGCCATGACCATGATCATGACGAAAAGCCCAAGGCCAAAAAGGCTGCGCCCAAGAAGAAGGCTGCCGAACCCGCAGAGGCGGAAGCCGGCGCTGCGCCGGCCGCCGAAGACGCGCCGGCCAAGAAGCCTGCCGCCAAGAAGGCAGCGGCCAAGAAGGACGAGGCCGTAGAGGCCGACGCCGCGGCCGAGGAAAAGCCCAAGAAGAAGGCTGCTCCGAAAAAGGCCGCCGCCAAGGCCGAATAAGGCCCTCTGACCTCAGATGAACAGGCGCCCCGCTTCCTTCAAGGGAAGCGCGGGCGCTTTTCATTTCGGGGGCGGCATGGCAGATGAAATCTTAACCACGATGCGCCATGCATGTCGCACGCATGAGGCAGGACATGAGAGGCGATGAAGGAATTTCCCGCAGTGAATAGCGAAACGGGCGCGGCCGCTCCGCGCATCGCCGTCATCCTGCCCTGTTATAATGAAGCCGGAGCGATCGTGCAGACGGTGGAGGATTTCCGCCGCGCGCTGCCGCATGCCGACATCTATGTCTTCGACAATAACAGCAGCGACGGCAGTCGTGAGCTCGCCGCCGCCGCCGGCGCGATCGTCCGGCGCGTGAGCCAGCAGGGCAAGGGCCATGTCGTGCGCCGCATGTTCGCGGACATAGATGCCGACATCTATGTTATGGCCGATGGCGACGCGACCTACGAAGCCGCCGCCGCGCCGCGCATGGTCGGGGCCATGCTGGAGGATAATCTCGACATGGTCGTCGGCAGCCGCCGCGATGAGGTGGAGGCCGCCTATCGCCGGGGCCACCGCTTCGGGAACTGGGCGCTCACGACCTTGCTCAAGCAACTGTTCGGCCGCAGCTTCACCGACATTCTTTCGGGTTATCGCGTCTTTTCGCGGCGTTTCGTCAAGAGCTTCCCGGTGCTGTCCGCCGGCTTCGAGATCGAGACCGAGATTTCGGTCCACGCGCTCGAACTCGCCATGCCCGTGGCGGAAGTGGTCACTGCCTATGGCGCTCGTCCCGAAGGATCGGTCAGCAAGCTCAGCACCTATCGCGACGGCTTCCGCATCCTGCGCACCATCATCACCTTGTATCGGATCGAGCGGCCGGTGGTGTTCTTCGGAGTGATCGCCGCGCTGCTGGCGCTGCTGGGACTGGGCCTCGCCGTGCCGCTGATCGTCACCTACATCGAAACCGGGCTGGTGCCGCGTTTTCCGACGGCGATACTGGTGACGGGCCTCATGATCCTGGCCACGCTATCGGCGATGTGCGGCCTCATCCTCGACACGGTGGTGCGCGGCCGGCGCGAGGTGCGGCGGCTCGCCTATCTCGCCTTCCGCGCGCCCGCCGATTATGCCCGGCCCTGAACGCGGCGGCGCAGGCGCAGGGCGAGGATGATGAGCAATATCCCCGACAACAGGGCATAGGCGCCAATTGCCCAGCCCATGGACAGAATGCTGACCACCGGATTGGCCGTGAACAGGAAGATGATGCCGATGCCCAGCGCCAGGGTGATGAGGCCGTTGGCGGCAAGCAGCCATTCGCCCTCTATCTCGTCGCGCAGGCGAATGGCCGCGACAATCTCCAGCACCCCCGACAGGATTGCCCAGCCGGCCAGAAAGAACAGGGTGATGAGCGCATAGCTGACCGTCGCGGTCAGCGGCATCGCCACGAACACTATGCCCACTGCGATGCCCAGCAGGCCGCGCAGCAGCATGGCGATCCAGTGGCCGCCTTCGCCTGCGCGCCGGATCGCGGCGACTATAGAAAAGACGCCATCGACAAAGGCATAGACGGCGAACATCATGGTGAAGGCGATCAGCGCGCTGAATGGGTAAAGCATCGCCACGATACCGAGCAGGACGGCGATGACGCCGCGCGCCAGCAGCGCCTTCCACCGCGACGCATAGGGCCAGGGCCGGTCGGAAATGGTGGCGGATGGCGGGGCTTGGTCGGTCACGCGGCTTTTTCCTCCATGCGTCGGTCGCTGGCCGATCAATAGACCAGCCGCGCGATGGTTCCCCCTTGAACCCGCCGCTTTTTGTGCCGATGTAGGGACCGGGCAAAAAGCAACTACCCGGAAAAGAGCAAAATGACCGATATCATGTCCGACCCCATGGCCGCGCTGGTCCCCATCGTCATCGAACAGTCGAACCGCGGCGAACGCAGCTTCGACATTTATTCGCGGCTGCTGCGGGAACGGATCATCTTCGTCACCGGGCAGGTCGAAGACCATATGGCCTCGCTGATCGTGGCGCAGCTGTTGTTCCTGGAATCGGAAAACCCGAAGAAGGACATCTGGATGTACATCAACTCGCCCGGCGGGGTGGTGACGTCCGGCATGGCGATCCATGACACGATGAAATATATCCGGCCGCAGGTCGGCACCGTGTGCATCGGCCAGGCCGCCTCGATGGGCAGCTTCCTGCTCGCCGCCGGCGAACCGGGCAAGCGCATCGCCCTGTCGAACGCCCGCATCATGGTGCACCAGCCGTCGGGCGGGGCGCAGGGCATGGCGTCCGATATCGAGATCCAGGCGAAGGAAATCCTGCGCATTCGGCGCCGCCTGAACGATCTCTACGTCAAATATACTGGCCAGACGCTGGAAGCGGTGGAGCGGGCGATGGATCGCGACACCTTCCTTGAAGCGGACGAGGCCAAGGCCTTCGGGCTGGTCGACGAAGTGTTCGACCGGCGCCCGCAGGCTGCCGACACAACCGAGGCTTAAAGACTATCTTTACCGCGGCGCGCCATTTTCTCCCCTTGTGGAACGGGCGCGCCGCAGGCTAGGATAGCCTTTGGACCAGAAAATCCCTCGCCGGCGCGGATCTGGTGATCATCATCCGGGGGGGAAGAGAGAATGGCGAATGACTAAGCTTACCGGTTCGGACTCGAAAAGCACGCTGTACTGCTCCTTCTGCGGCAAGTCGCAGCATGAGGTGCGCAAGCTGATCGCGGGTCCGACCGTCTTCATCTGCGATGAATGCGTGGAATTGTGCAACGACATCATCCGCGAGGAGACCAAGGGCGGTCTCGTCGGTCGAAAGGATGGCGGCGTGCCGACCCCGCAGGAAATCTGCGACGTGCTCGACGATTATGTGATCGGCCAGAACCGCGCCAAGCGCGTGCTCTCGGTCGCGGTCCACAATCATTACAAGCGCCTCAACCATGGCTCCAAGCCGGGCGAGGTGGAGCTTGCCAAGTCGAACATCCTGCTCGTCGGCCCGACCGGTTGCGGCAAGACGCTGCTGGCGCAGACGCTGGCGAAGACGTTCGACGTGCCCTTCACCATGGCCGACGCCACGACGCTGACCGAGGCGGGCTATGTCGGCGAGGATGTGGAAAACATCATCCTCAAGCTGCTGCAGGCGTCCGACTATAATGTCGAAAAAGCGCAGCGCGGCATCGTCTATATCGACGAGATCGACAAGATCAGCCGCAAGGCCGAAAACCCGTCCATCACGCGCGACGTGTCGGGCGAGGGCGTGCAGCAGGCGCTGCTCAAGCTCATGGAGGGCACCACCGCCTCGGTCCCGCCGCAGGGTGGGCGCAAGCATCCGCAGCAGGAGTTCCTGCAGGTCGACACGACCAACATCCTGTTCATCTGCGGCGGCGCCTTTGCGGGCCTGGAAAAGATCATCGGCGACCGTCTGGAAGCCAAGTCGATCGGCTTCGGCGCCCATGTCGCCGCGCCCGAGGAGCGCAAGACCGGCGAACTGCTGCGGCAGAGCGAGCCGGAGGATTTGCTGAAGTTCGGACTCATCCCCGAATTTGTCGGCCGTCTGCCCGTCATCGCGACGCTGGAGGATCTGGACGTGACCGCGCTGGTCAAGATTCTGGTCGAGCCGAAGAACGCGCTGGTGAAGCAATATGCCAAGTTGTTCGACATGGAAAATGTCGAACTCAGCTTCACCGACGACGCGCTGACCGCCATTGCGAAGAAGGCGATCGAGCGCAAGACCGGCGCGCGCGGCCTGCGGTCTATCCTGGAATCGATCCTGCTCGACACGATGTTCGATCTTCCCTCGATGCAGGGCGTGGGCGAGGTCGTGGTCGACAAGGATGTCGTTGCCGGCACCAAGGAGCCGATTCGCGTCTTCAGCGAAACCAAGAAGCGCGCCGACGACGCCGCCTGATTTCGATCAGTCGATCCTGACCTGAAATGGCAAAAGCCGGCGAGCGATCGCCGGCTTTTTCTGTATCGGCACCGCGCCGCACAAAAATTCCCGCTGCGTTGCAAAATTGCACCAGTGTCTGAGACGATGTCCGGGCAGACATATCGTCATGAAATTTCAACATATTACACCCATAGGCGCGCTGCCGGCGGGGCGATGAGCCTCGCGGGCGGGGGGATTGTGACAATCCTGATGATGCGCTGTAACAAAAGTGCAATGCCGGCATCACAGGGGCGTCGCCAGTTGCCGCCACGGCGGCTCCGGCTTCGAAAGAGCAGGACTAGGTGAGCGCGTTCGCGCCACTCTTGGAAAGGGACAAGGGTCAGATGAAACAGTTTCTCATGGGCAGCGCGGCAGTCATCGCCGTCGCCATCCCCGGCGCTGCGTTCGCGCAGTCGACCGGTTCGCAGGATTTCGAGGACACGATCGTCGTCACCGGCGCACGCGCCAACGATGGTGTCGGCGGCGTGGTCCTGCCGGACACGACCAAGGCGAAGGGCGTCCTGACGCAGGAAATCATCGCGAAGCAGGGTTCGGGCAACACGATCCTCAACGCGATCAACCTGATCCCGGGCGTCAGCTTCCAGAATAACGACCCTTATGGTTCGGCTGGCGGCACGCTCAACATTCGCGGCTTCGGTCCCGATCGCGTTTCGCTGACGTTTGACGGCATGCCGCTCAACGACACCGGCAACTACGCCATCTATTCCAACCAGCAGCTCGACCCCGAACTGATCGAGGAAATCAACGTCAATCTCGGTTCGACCGACGTTGACAGCCCGACCGCGGCCGCTTCGGGTGGCACGGTCAATTACCGTTCCATGAACGGATCGGACGACTTCAAGGTCACGATGGTCGGCGCCGCCGGCGACTATGACTTCTTCCGCCTGTTCGGGCTGGTCGAAACCGGCGTGTTCACGCCCTTCGGTACCAAGGCTTGGTTCTCGGCCTCGACGACGCGCAACGACAATGTGTTCAACAATTTCGGCCAGATCGACAAGCAGCAGTATAATGCGAAGATCTATCAGCCGATCGGCAGCAACGGTGACTTCGTGTCGATCGCCGGTCACTGGAACGCCAACCGCAACAATTTCTTCGGCTCGCTGCCGCTGCGCACCGACACCGACGGAGGTCGCGTAGTTGGGCCCAATTCGTCCAACCGTTTCCCGATCACCAAGGATGAGCGTTTCTACACGCTTGCGCCTTGCACCGTGCCCACCGGCGTCGCCGGCGTCGCCGACGCGGCGGGCAGCTGCGGCACCGTGTTCGACTATCGCTTCAACCCGTCGAACACCGGCAACATCCGTATCAATTCGCGCTTCACTCTGGCGGACAACCTGATCCTGACGGTCGATCCCAGCTATCAATATGTGAAGGCGAACGGCGGCGGCACCGCCACCGCGCGCGAAGGCTTTTATGACTTGGATGCCGGAACTGGCGTCACCAACGTTACCGGCTACTTCGGGGGTTCTCCTTATTTCGGTCGCGACATCAACGGCGACGGCGATATTCTCGATCAGGTCAATGTCTTGGCGCCCAGCCAGACGCAGACCCACCGTTTCGCCGTGATCAGCTCGCTGCGCTATGACATCAGCGACACGCAGCGTGTTCGCGTCGCCTACACCTTCGACCATGGCCGTCACCGTCAGACTGGTCAGGTCGGCCTGCTCGGTCGCACCGGCGAGGCGCTGGACGTCTTCCCGGTTGATGATCCGCAGCTCGACGTGAACGGCAATGTCCTGCAAAAGCGCGACCGCCTGTCCTACGCCATCCTGCATCAGGTGTCGGCGGAATATCTGGGCGAGTTCATGGATGAAGCCCTGACGGTTCAGGCCGGCCTGCGCGCCCCCTTCTTCAAGCGCAAGCTCGACAACAACTGCATGACCTCCAGCGCCTCGGGCTTCGTCGAGTGCTTCGGCACCGGCGTCGCCATCCCTGGCAATATCACCACGCTGCGTCCCGCCTGGTCGCCGGCGGGTGAACGGACCTACAAATATGACAAGCTGCTCCCCAGCATCGGTCTGAACTACAAGTTCACGCCCGAAGCGTCGGTGTTCTGGAACTATTCGAAGGGCCTGTCGGTGCCCGGCACCGACTCTCTGTATAACGCCTTCTACTTCGCGCGGGGCGAAGAGGGCGCCAATCCGGCTCCGGAAACCACCGACAGCTTCGACCTCGGCGCACGCTACACGACATCGCGTCTGCAGGCGCAGATGTCCTTGTGGTACACCAACTATGAGGACCGCCTGGCTTCGTCCTACGACCCGGAACTGAACGCGAGCGTCTACCGCAACCTCGGCAAGGTCGAGAAGTACGGCATCGACGGCAGCATCAGCTACACGCCGATCGAATATTTCACCCTCTATGCCTTCGGCTCCTACCTGAAGTCGAAGATCAAGGATGATATCGCGATCGGCGTCGTCAACGGCGAAACCGTCTATGCGCCCACGGCTGGCAAGCGCGAAAGCGGCGCTCCTGTCTACACGCTCGGCGCGCGGGGCGAAGTGAACTTCGAAGGCGTCACCATCGGCGTTCAGGCCAAGCGGACCGGCAAGCGCTATGTGTATGACACGAACCTGCCGACCTATCGCGGCACCACCGCCGCGCCGGTTGAAATCTATGGTCGCGCTGCTCCCGCCTACACGCTGGTCGATCTTGATGCCCGCTTCTCGCTGGCGCGTTGGGGTGCTGAAAACACCTGGTTCCAGCTCAACGTCAGCAACCTGTTCGACAAATTCTATGTCGGCGGGTTCGGCGGCGGCCTCAACCAGTCTGTCACCTTGAGCACCGGCGCTTATGGCAGCCCCAGCTTCGTCCAGATCGGCTCGCCGCGCGCGGTTTCGGGTTCGCTGCACGTCAGCTTCTGATCCGCGTCGATCAGACCGGACAAGGAAAGGGCGGGGCGCAATCCCCGCCCTTTTTCTTTGGCCTGGGGGGTGCCATTGCTGTGGCGTGGTGCGGTGCGTCCTGGGGCTGGCCAAATAGGATTTCGTCTGATCTATCCTGTCGGATGAACCAGCCGCCTCACCGTTCTTTTTCGGTCGCCACGCCGCTGCGCTGCCCTGCGCGGCGAAGCGACAAGACCTTCGCGCGGTGTGGCAATGGCTGGCGCGCTGTTGTCGCTTCGGTGTCGCGTTCCGGTCGCTTCGCGGTCGCCTTCCGGTCGCTTCGGGCCAAAAAAGGCCGACGACACTGTGAACTTTGCCCGGTGCCGATCCTACCGGACGCAGGCGTCCAGCCCGTCTCGCTGCACCACGCCGATTCGCGCCGCGATGCTGTTGCCATAGCGGCGCGTGAAACCGCTCGGCGCCACCGCCGCGCGCTTCTTGGGCAATGGCAGGACAGCAGCGATCCGCGCCGCCTCTGCCCGGCTCAGCCGGTCCGCGCCATGGCGGAAATAGCGAATTGCGCCGGCCTGCACCCCATAGGTGCCGATGCCGGTCTCCGCGACGTTCAGATAGACTTCCATGATCCGCCGCTTGCCCCAGATCGCCTCGATCAGCACCGTGAACCAGGCTTCCAGCCCCTTGCGCACGAACCCGCCGCCCTGCCACAGGAAGACATTCTTCGCCGTCTGCTGGCTGATGGTCGATCCGCCGCGGATGCGCCCTCCGCTGGCATTATGCATCGCCGCCTTGGCGATGGCGTCGACATCGAAGCCGTGATGGCTGCAGAATTTGCCGTCCTCCGCCGCGATCGCCGCGCGCGCCATGTCGGGGTCGATCGCGTCCAGGTTGGTCCAGTCCTTGGTGATGCCGTTGGCGTCGAGCAGCATCGTTATCGTTACGGGCGGCGGTACGAAGCGGTACAGCGTGACCAGCAGCAGCGACAACAGGATGAAGCCCAGCAGGATGCGCAGCGGGATCATGATCCAGCGCGAGCGGCGGCGAGAGGAGGCGGGTCTGGCGTTCATGGCCGCGACGTTAGCGCGCCGTCGCGCCAGCGTTCAAGCGCAAGCCGCGCCACCCCGCTTGATCGTGCATCCCCGCGAGCCTACACCCGCGTCATGACCTATGCCCCTTATCCGGCGCTGCGCCTGCGCCGCACCCGCGCGTCCGCGTGGAGCCGCGCGATGCACGCCGAAAACCGCCTGTCGGCCAGTGACTTCATCTGGCCTCTGTTCGTCACCGAAGGGGAAGGGGTGGAGGAACCGATCGGCGCCTTGCCCGGCGTGTCGCGCTGGTCGGTGGACCGCATCGTCGATCGCGCGGGGGAAGCGCGCGATGCGGGCATTCCCTGCCTCGCCCTCTTCCCCAACACGCAGGCGGACCGGCGCAGCGACGATGGCGCCGAAGCGCTCAACCCCGACAATCTGATGTGCCGCGCAATCCGCGCGGTCAAGGACGCCGTGCCAGACATTGGCGTGCTGACCGACGTCGCGCTCGATCCCTATACCGTGCATGGCCAGGACGGATTGCTCGACCCGGACGGCTATGTCGTCAACGACGCCACGGTCGACGTGCTGATCGGCCAGTCGCTCAATCAGGCGGCGGCCGGCGCCGACATCATCGCGCCCAGCGATATGATGGACGGCCGCGTCGGCGCGATCCGCGAAGCGCTGGAGGAAACCGGCCACGCCAATGTGCAGATCATGGCCTATGCCGCCAAATATGCCAGCGCCTTCTACGGCCCCTTTCGCGACGCCGTGGGATCGCGTGGGCTGCTGAAGGGGGACAAGAAGAACTATCAGATGGACCCGGCCAATGGCGAGGAAGCGCTGCGCGAAGTGGCGCTCGACCTGGCCGAGGGCGCCGACAGCGTCATGGTGAAGCCGGGCCTGCCTTATCTCGACATCGTGGCGCGGGTGCGCGACCGCTTCGCCGTTCCGGTGTTCGCCTATCAGGTGTCTGGCGAATATGCGATGATCGAACATGCCGCCGCGGCCGGCGCGGGGGATCGCGACGCGCTGATCCTGGAAACGCTGATGGCGTTCAAGCGGGCGGGCTGTTCGGGCGTCCTCACCTATCATGCGCTGCATGCGGCGCGGCTGTTGCATGGCTGAATTCCGCCTGGAGACGGAGAGGCTGTGGCTGCGCGCCTGGCGCGCGCGCGACGCCGAACCCTTCAGGCGAGCGCTGGATACCGATGAAGTCACCCGCTGGCTGGGCGGCCGCCAGCCGCTCGAACATTATGCGCGTCTGTGCGCCGCCATGCGGCAGAGCCAGGCCGATCATGGCCATTGCTTCTGGATCATGGAAGACAAGGCCGACGGAGCGATCGTCGGATTTTGCGGTCCGCGGCGCGGGCGGCATGTCGGAACGCGCATCCATGGCGAACTGGAACTGGGCTGGCGGCTCGCCTCCTCGCATTGGGGCAAGGGCTATGCCAGGGAAGCCGCCGCCGCGGCGATGCACTGGTGCCGGCAGCATCGTCCGCTCGACCGCCGGCTGATCGCCTATACCGTTCCTCAGAACAGCGCCTCCCGGGGCCTGATGACCGCCCTGGGCATGCAGCGGCGATCGGACATGGATTTCGACCATCCCGACCTCCCGCCTGGCCACCCCTTGCGCCGACACATCACCTACGCACTGGAGCAACCGGCATGACCGTCCATCCCGAAGCCAGCATCATACCGTTCAACGGCAAGACGCCGCTGATCCACCCCAGCGCCTTCATCGCGCCGGGATGCCGGATCGTGGGGGATGTGGAGATCGGCGAGGATGCCAGCATCTGGTATAATTGCGTGATCCGGGGCGATGTGAACCATGTGCGGATCGGCGCGCGCACCAACATCCAGGACGGCACGGTGGTGCATTGCGACAGCGCCGGCGATCGCGCGGACGGGCGACCGGCGGACGGCTGGCCCACGATCATCGGCGAAGACGTGCTGATCGGCCATATGGCCATGATCCATGGCTGCGTGCTGCACGACCGCGCCTTTGTCGGGCTGGGGGCGATCGTCATGAGCGGCTGCACGGTGGAAAGCGATGCCATGCTGGCCGCGGGGGCCATGCTGACATCGGGCAAGACGCTGGCGCACCGCCAGCTCTGGGCGGGGCGACCGGCCAAATATATGCGCGACCTTTCCGACGAGGCGCTGATCGACATGCGCGAAGGCGTCGACCATTATGTGCACAATGCCAAGGCGCACAAGGGCGCGGTCAAGGCCGCCTATGCGTGAGCGTCAGGGCTGGGGCAGGCGGGTTTTCAGCGCGTCGATCCGGTCATTCTGCTGGTCGACCAGCGCCAGCGCCGCGCTGCGGGCCGCGTCGATGTCCTGGAGGCCACCCGCGGCCTTGCCATCGGCCACCTCGTTGCTGCGCTGGACATAGAGGGTGTCGAGGCTGGCGAGCGCCGATACGCTGTCGTTGCGCGCGGATTCAAGCGTGCTGATCGCGACCTGGGCGCTGACCCACGCGTCGCTCGACACGCCCGCGCGCGCCGCCGCGCTGACGGCGCGCTCGGCCCTGGCATAGGCGGCGTCGAACGCGGCCGCGCCCTTGTCGGCCTGTTCGACATGGCGCGCGATCTCGGCCGACAGCGCCGCATCGGCAGGCTGCGGCGCCGGGGGCTGGGCGACGTCCGCCACCGGCGCGCTTTCGATCGGTCGCTTGGCGAGCGAGGGATAGTTTTGCGGCGCGCTGGCGCAGCCCGACAGGATCAGGGCAAGGGCGGCGAACAGGCGTCTCGGTGTCATGATATGCATCTAGGCGGGCCGCCCGGCCGACGCAACCGCCTCAGCGCGGCAGCGCCGCCGCCTCCCGCGCCAGCGCCTCGATCTTCGCGGGATCGGCGGCCCCCTTGGGCACGACCCAGCTGCCGCCGACGCACTTGATGAAGGGCTGAGCCAGCCATTCGGGCGCGCTCTGCGCGGTGATGCCGCCGGTGGGGCAGAAGCGGGCGGTGTGGAGCGGCGCCGCCAAGGCCTTGAGTGCTGGCAGGCCGCCCGAGGTTTCGGCGGGGAAGAATTTGAAGTGCGACAGCCCCATGTCCATGCCGCGCATGATATCGCCCGCCGTAGCGGTGCCGGGCAGGAAGGGGATGCCCGCCGCGATCGCCGCCTTCCCCAGCGGCTCGGTAAGCCCGGGGCTGACGATGAAGCGCGCGCCCGCCTCCATCGCGGCGTCGAGTTGTGCCGGGTTCAGCACGGTGCCCGCGCCCACGACCGCGCCCTCGACCTTCGCCATCTCGCGAATGACGTCGAGCGCCGCTGGCGTGCGAAGCGTGACTTCAAGCGCGGGCAGACCACCCTTCACGAGCGCCTGCGCGATCGGCAGCGCGTCTTCGACTCGCTCGACCACCAGCACCGGGATCACCGGCGCCAGGTCCATCACTTGTTCGACGGTCAGGCTGCTCATTCTCATTTCTCCCTGAAAGCTGCGGCGGCGCCGAACAGCCCGATTTCGTCATGGATGGCGCAGCGGATCGGAACGGTCGCCATCAGGCTTTCGAACCGGCCCTTCGCCTTGAAACGCGCGTGGAATCCGCTCTGCGGCAGAAAGTCGCGCATCCGCTGGGTAAGGCCGCCGGCCAGCACGACGCCATGGGGCCCGTGGGCCAGCGCCAAATCCCCCGCCACCGATCCGTAGCAGAGGCAGAAGCGTTCGAGCGCGCGGCGGGCGAAATCGTCGGTCCCCTCCAGCGCCGCCTGCCACAATTCGGGATCTTCCATCAGCACCACGCGCTCATGGCCGATGGTGGCCATCGCCTTGTAGATATTGTTGAGCCCCGGCCCCGACACGATCCGCTCGGTCGACACGCGCAGGAATTTGTCGCGCAGATAGGAGAGGATCCTCTCCTCCATATGATCGAGCGGCGCGAAGTCGAGATGGCCGCCTTCGGTCGCGACGACATGCGGATCGCCATTGTCGAAGGCGATCATCGCCACGCCAAGGCCGGTGCCCGGTCCCATGACGGTGACGCCGCCATCATAGGGAAAGGGCTTGTCCTCGCCAAACAGCAGCGGCAGATTTTCCTGCGGCAGGCGCGACACGGCAAAAGCCACCGCCTCGAAATCATTGACCAGCCGCACGGTGCGCATGCCAAGGTCGACCGCCAGCGTATCCGCGCGTATCACCCAATTGCTGTTGGTGAGCTTGATAACGTCCCGCCCGATCGCGGTGGCGAAAGCGATGGATGCAGCATTCGGCAAGTCGCCCGAGCCATCCTTCTTCTCGTCGGCGGCGAAGGCCGCCCAGCAGGCCGTCAGGCTGGGATAATCCTCGACCTTATATTTCCGCACGGTGCCGAGCGTCGGCACGCCCTTCGCATCAAGCGAGGCGCGCGCGAAGCGGGCGTTGGTGCCGCCGATGTCGGCGGCAATGATATCGGTCATGTCCACTCTCCGGCCGTCCGCCCTGAGTTTCGTCAACGCGCTGATCTTCCTTGCAGAACAGCAGGCTTCGACGAGTTCAGCCGAACGGGAATTTGATCGTTACAATTCGCTTTCCATCGCCGCCAGGAGCGGCGAGGCGCCCTGTTCGGCAAGGTCGCTATGATGGCGGAACAGGGCAAACAGTTCGCGACCCGTGTCGTAGGGCGGAGGCGGGGCGGCGGGCTGATCGCGCGCCCCCCATTCCGCCGGATCGACCAGCGCATCGACCGTCCCGGTTTGCGCGCAGACTCTGACCAGATCGCCGTCGCGCAGCTTGCCGATCGGACCACCGCCCAACGCTTCAGGCGACAGATGGATCGCGGCCGGCACCTTGCCGCTCGCGCCGGACATGCGCCCATCGGTCAGCAGCGCGACCTTGAAGCCGCGATCCTGCAGCACGCCGAGCGCCGGGGTCAGCTTGTGCAATTCCGGCATGCCGTTGGCGCGCGGACCCTGGAAGCGGACAACGACCACGACATCGCGCTCCAGTTCGCCCGCCTTGAAGGCGCGGAGCACATCGTCCTGGTCCTGGAAGACGGCGGCGGGCGCTTCGATGGTCCAGCGCTCCCGGTCGACGGCGCTCACCTTCATGACGCAGCGGCCGAGATTGCCCTGGAGCAACTTCATGCCGCCATCGGGCTGGAAGGGGTTGGCGGCGGGACGCAGCATCGCCTCGTCACGCGAGGCGGGCACGTCCTTCCACACCAGCGCCTCATCCTCCAGCACGGGTTCCTTGCCATAGTCGGTGAGGTCCTGGCGCGCGACGGTCATGACGTCGCGGTGCAGCAACCCGGCATCGAGCAGTTCGCGAATGACGAAGCTGATCCCGCCGGCGGCATGGAAATGGTTCACATCGCCCGATCCGTTGGGATAGACTCGCGCCAGCAGCGGCACCGCGTCGGAGATTTCGGCGAAATCGGTCCAGTCGATCTGAATGCCGGCCGCACGCGCGATCGCGGGCAAGTGGATCGCGTGATTGGTCGATCCCCCGGTCGCCATGAGGCCGATGATCGCGTTGACGATCGCCTTTTCATCGACACAGTGGCCGAGCGGGCGATAATCCTCGCCATCCCAGCCGATCTGCGCCAGCCGGTGCGTCGCCGCGCGCGTGAGTTCGGTGCGCAGCTTGGTGCCCGGATTGACGAAAGAGGCGGCAGGCATGTGCAAGCCCATCATCTCCATCATCATCTGGTTGCTGTTCGCCGTTCCATAGAAGGTGCAAGTGCCCGCGCCATGATAGGAGGCGCTTTCGGATTCCAGCAGTTCGTCGCGTCCGACCTTGCCTTCGGCATAGAGCTGGCGAATGCGCACCTTCTCCTTGTTGGCGAGGCCCGAGGGCATCGGACCGGCGGGAACGAGGATGGTCGGCAGATGGCCGAAGCGCAGCGCGCCGATCAGAAGCCCGGGCACAATCTTGTCGCAGATGCCGAGCAGCAGCGCGCCTTCGAACATCGCATGCGACAGCGCGATGGCCGTGCCGAGGGCGATGGTATCGCGGCTGAAGAGGGACAGGTCCATGCCCGCCTGTCCCTGCGTCACGCCGTCGCACATGGCCGGCACGCCGCCGGCGACCTGCGCGGTTGCACCGACTTCGCGCGCAGCGATCTTGATCTGCTCAGGATAGCGTCCATAGGGCTGGTGCGCCGACAGCATGTCGTTGTAAGCCGTGACGATGCCGATGTTCATCGCGTTGCCGGTGCGGATGACCGGCTTGTCCTCGCCGCTTGCCGCAAAGCCATGGGCCAGATTGCCGCAGGACAGTTGCGCCCGGTTGGTCCCGGCGTCGCGCCCTCTTTCGATCAGGTCGAGATATTTGAGCCGGCTGGCGGCGCTGCGCTGGACGATGCGCTCGGTCACCTTGGCGATGGTGGGGTGAAGATCAGTCATGCCAGCTTGCTCCGTCGCGTTCGATCAGGGCAATGGCCGAGGACGGGCCCCAGTTCCCCGAGCTATAGGGGGCGACCTTCATATTGGCCTCCTTCCATCCATCGATAATGCTGTCGATCCAGGTCCATTGCGCTTCCACCTCGTCCCGCCGGACGAAGAGGGTCTGGTCCCCCGCCAGCAAGTCCAGGATCAGTCGTTCATAAGCGATGCGGCGGCGCTGCCCCGCGAAGGCGGCGGTCAGCGATACGTCGAGCGTCACTTCCTCCAGATGCACCTGGCGTTCGAGCCCCGGCCTTTTGCTCATGATGAGCAGGCGGATATATTCCTCCGGCTGCAGGCGGATGATGAGCGTGTTCGGCTCCAGTCCCGTGCCATGCCCCGCGCGCCAGAAGATGGAATGGCGCACGGGCTTGAACTGGATCAGGATTTCGGACTGGCGCGCCGGCATGCGCTTGCCCGTCCGCAGGTAGAAGGGCACGCCCTGCCAGCGCCAATTGTCGATATAGGCCTTGAGCGCGACGAACGTCTCGGTGTCGGAAGGCTGGCCCAGCTCGTCGGCATAGCCCGTGACGATCTCCCCCTGGACCGCGCCTGGCGTATATTGGCCGCGCACGCTGTTGGTCTTGACCGTCTCGGCGGTCATCGGGCGGAGCGATCGCAGCACCTTGACCTTCTCGTCGCGCACGGCCGTAGGGTCCATCCGGGCGGGCGGCTCCATGGTGATGATGGACAGGATCTGGAGGATATGGTTCTGCACCATGTCGCGCAGCGCCCCGACCCCATCATAATAGGATACGCGTCCTTCCAGGCCGACCGTTTCCCCGACGGTGATCTGGACATGGTCGATCGCGGCCGTGTTCCACAGCGGCTCGAACATGACGTTGCCAAAGCGCAGCGCCAGCAGGTTCTGCACCGTTTCCTTGCCGAGATAATGATCGACGCGGAAAATCTGATCTTCGGCGAACAGCGCGCCGATCCCGTCATTCACCTGTCGCGACGAGGCGAGATCCTTGCCGATCGGCTTTTCCATTGCGATGCGGGTGGTGGGCGCGATCAGCCCGGCCTCGGCCAGGCCTTGGGCGGTGGGCGCGAACAGGGACGGCGGGGTCGAGAGATAGACGGACAGGCCGCGCTCCAGCCGGCCGTCGATCCGGTCGGCAAGGGCGGCGAACTGTTCCGGCTTGCCCGCTTCCACGGGCTGGTAGCAGATCATGGCGCTGAACCGCGCCGCGACCTGCTCTTCATAGCGATCGGCGGGCAGGAACTGCCGCAGGGCGGCGCAGACTTCGTCGCGGAAGGCCGCGTCCGACATCTCCGACCGTCCCGACGCGACGATCAGGAAATCGTCCGGGAGCAGGCCGTCGGCGAGGAGATTATAGAGCGATGGGAAGATCATGCGCCGGGCGAGATCGCCGGTGGCGCCGAACAGCAGGAACGTGGCAGACGGTTCGGTCAAAGGATGATCCTTCTCCGTTTGGTGATTGTCATGTCTGCACGATGGCGCCCTTATACCGAGCGCGGATCGTTACGCAAGAAGGCTAACGCCCCAAGGCAAGCGTCGCAACATCAGGACCCTTTGGCAGGGGCGATTGTTCCGGAACTTCGCGAGCGTCGCCGCGCTTTCCGCCAGACACTGCCCACAGGAGAGACAGATGCTCAAGGTCCAGCCGCTCAACTGCACGCTCAAGCGCGACGCGTCGAAGGCCAGTTCCACCGATGCGATGATCGCGGTGCTGGCGCAGGAATTTCGGGCGCTGGATGTGGAGGTGGCGGACACGATTCGCCTTGCCGCCCATGATGTGCCGGCCGGCGTGACTTCGGACGAAGGGGAGGGGGACGAATGGCCCGCCATTCGCGAGAAGATCCTCGCTGCGGACATTTTGATCCTGGGCACGCCGATCTGGATGGGCCAGGCGGGCAGCGTCGCCAAGCGCGCGCTCGAGCGAATGGACGCCTTCCTGTCCGAAACCGATGCGCAGGGGCGGATGCCCAGCTATTCCAAGGTCGCGGTTGCAGCGATCGTCGGCAATGAGGACGGTGCGCATTTCGCTTCGGCCCAGATTTTCCAGGCGTTGAACGATGTGGGCTGGACGATTCCCGCTGTTGCCGCCTGCTACTGGGTGGGCGAAGCGATGGGATCAACGGATTTCAAGGATTTGGACGAGACCCCGGAAATGGTCGCGAAGACCGCCAAGATGGTGGCGGGGAACGCCACCCATTTGGCGCGATTGCTGAAGTCCGGACCTTATCCCGGCCATGGCGAAGGTTGAAGAGCGCGGTAGCGGCCCGGTCTGAAGCAAGCGCCGGCCTGTGGCGGGTTCGTTTTTCGGCTGGACGGCTGCGTCGGATTTTGCCATCTGGCGATCCCGGCTCGGGCGGCGCTGCCTCGTGCAGCGCATCCGGTCGGACAGGCGCGGTATCGCGGGACCCATGTCCGCTGATCCGGCCGCCACGCGGGTGTGGTGAAATTGGTAGACGCGCCGGACTCAAAATCCGGTTCCGAAAGGAGTGTCGGTTCGAGCCCGACCACCCGCACCATAGTTTGACATCGGACATTGCTTGGCATGATCCGCGATGTCGTCCTCAACAGGTTTTCCCACCCCAACCGTGGCGCTCGTCGACATCCCCTCCTTCCGGCAGGCGGCGGCGATCAGCAGCCCTGCCGCCCTTTTCAAGCCTGGCGCAGCGCGACTTCGTTCATGAAGCGGGGGTCGTCGCCCGCGGCCAGCCACGGGGCTTCCGCGCCGATCGCGCCCAGCATGTCGGCCAGCGCGTCGAGTTCGCTCTTGGCGTAATTGCCGAGCACATAGCCATGGACCTTGTCCTTGTGCCCGGGGTGGCCGATGCCGAGCCGCACGCGGCGGAAGTCGTTGCCGATATGCGCATCGGTCGAGCGCAGGCCGTTATGGCCGGCATTGCCGCCGCCGCGCTTGACCTTGACCTTCATCGGGGCGAGGTCGAGTTCGTCGTGGAAGACGGTCACATCCTGCGGCCCAAGCTTGTAGAAGCGCATGGCGTCGCCAATCGATCGGCCGCTTTCGTTCATGAATGTGGCGGGTTTCAGCAGCAGGACCTTGTCATTGCCGATCCGGCCGTCCTGCACCCAGCCTTGGAACTGCTTTCGCGGGGCGGAAAAACGGTACATGTCGGCGAGCAGGTCGACCGCCATGAAGCCGACATTGTGCCGGTGCATCGCATATTGGGGCCCCGGATTGCCCAGGCCCGCCCAGATCTGCATGTCTCTTGCTCCCAACGAAAAATCCCGCCCGCCGGGTAGGCGGACGGGATGTTTTTTTCCAGCCTGAAGGCCGGCAAAAGCCTTATTCGGCTTCCGCCTCGCCTTCCTTGGTCGTGTCGCCTTCGGCGCTCTTGAGCGAGGACGGCGCGACGATGGTGGCGATGGTGAAATCGCGGTCGTCGATCGCGGTCTTCGCGCCCTTGGGCAGGGTGACCGAGCTGATGTGGATCGAATCGCCCACTTCGAAGCCCTTGAGGTCGACCACGACATCTTCGGGGATGTCGGCGGCGTCGACGATCAGTTCGATCTCGTGACGCACGACGTTGAGGACGCCGCCCTTCTTCAGGCCCGGCGAAGCGTCTTCATTTTCGAAGCGCACCGGCACGTTGACGTTGACGGTGGCATGTTCCGAAACGCGCAGGAAGTCGGCGTGCAGCGGACGGTCGGTCACGGGATGGAAAGCGACATCCTTGGGCAGGGTGCGCACGGCCTTGCCGTTCACCTCGACCATGACGACCGAATTGAAGAAGTGGCCGGTGCCGAGCAGCTTGTTGAGGAGCTTTTCCTCGACGTGGATCGACTGGGGTTCTTCATTGTTACCATAGATGACGGCGGGTACGCGGCCCTCTCGGCGGAGAGCGCGGGAGGCTCCCTTGCCTGCCCGATCGCGTGCCTCGGCCGACAGCGTAAGCTGCTCGCTCATTGCGTGTCTCCAAAAGCTTGATTGCACAAATTCCCGCCACGCCTCCAGGGATGACCATCGCGGGAAGGCGGCCCTTTAGCAGAAAAGGGCAGAAAGGCAAGGGCGGCGATCAGGCGCGGCGGCGAAACAAGCCGACAGCGAAAGCGACAGATGCGCGGCATGTCGACAAGAGGACGGTGTGGGGCCGATCATTGCACCCGCGTGATCGTGAAGCCCCGATCCTTCAGCAGGTCGATCAGATTGTCGCGACCGGTGAGATGGCCCGCGCCCACGGCGATGAAGGGCTGCCCGCGCATCGGTTCGATCGCCCGGGCCCAGTCGCGGTTGCGCGCGACCAGCACCGCCTCCTCGACCACCGGATCGGGCTGCTCGCCTCTTTCATCCTCCCTGGCGATGGCGGCAATGTCGCCCTTCAGCCAGGCGGTGAGGATGCGGTCGTAGAGCGCCTTCATGCCGTCGGCTTCGTGGACGGTCTGCACCAGCAGCCTGGCCTGCGCCGCTTCGGGCAGCGTGTCGAAGGCGCGGAACTGGCGTTCCACTGTCTCCAGCCCGCCGATCGGCTTGCCCGCCTTTTTGAAAGCGGCGATCAGTGCGGGCTCGACACCGTCATCCTGGCTGACGTGCAGCGCCTGCTGGCTGGCGGCGGACAGGAGCATGGCGGCGGCCCAGCTTTCATAACCCGACAGGAGCTGCGTCGAGGTGCCGCCGTCGCGCACGGCCTTGAGCAGCGCCGCGCGCTCCTTGGTTGGCACGCGCTGTTCCAGCGGGGGCAAGGCGGGGCTGCGGCCCATAGCCTCGAAGATGCCCAGCGTCTTTTCCTCATCCTGCAGGTCGGCGGCTTCGAGGATGAGCCGGTCAGCCTGCGCCATGGCGTTGCGGATCGGGGGCGTGTCCCAGGCGACGCCGCTGGGGAGGACGTGGATGGTGCCGAACAGCCAGCCCTTGAAGGCGCCGCGCTCCACCCGCCATAAGGCGGGGCCGCCCTGCGCTTCGGGCTGAGGCGCGGGCGCCCGGTCGCAGGCGGCGGTCAGGCCGAGCGTGCAGAATGCCAGGAGGTGGAGGAAGAGGCGGGCCATGGCGGTCATTTCTTCACCCGGTCGACCTGGAGCCCGAGAGCCTTGAGCTGGTCCTGGACGCTGCCCGATCCCGCAAGGTGCCCCGCGCCGACGGCGACGAAGACGGTCCCCGGACGGTCGAGCCGCGCCTTGATCCACTGCGCCCAATTGGCGTTGCGATCCGTCAGCAGGACGCGGGCGAGCTGCGGGGTGGCCTCGAGCGACTCGTTCATCTCGCGCGCCAGCTTGTCGGGCTCACCCGCCTTCCAATGGCGCAGCAACAGGTCGAAGCTCTTGTCGAGATCGGGCAGGCCATCGACCGTGGCGTTGAGGAAGGTGACTTGCTGGTCCATCGGCAGGCCGGCGAAGAAGCCGATCTGCTGCTCGATGCTTTCCAGCGCCTCCACCTTCTTGCCGGCGGCGACGGCCGCAGCGCGCAGCACCTTTTCCGCGCCGAGGTCATTGCTGAAGCCCGCGCGCGCGAGCGGCGCGACCGACAACGCCATGCCCGGCATCCAGGGATTGAACAGTTCGAAATTCTGCCAGGGCAGTCCATTGGCTTGCATCGCCGCCTGATAGGCGGTGCGCGCCTGCGGCGTCAGGCGATCGGTCAGCTTCACCCCGTCCTTGGCAAGCGCCATGCCGGCCATGGTGGCGCTGAGCGTGCGTGGATCGTCAGGCTCGATGATTTCCAGCACCAGTTCGTCCGATGCGTCGAACGCGTCCTTCACCTTGCCGGTGAACCAGACGACGTCGGGCTTCATCACATGAACGGTGCCGAACAGATAGATGCTGGTGTCGGCATCGCGCACGCGCCACAAGGCAGGGGTGGCTGCGGGGGCGGCAGCAGGTTCGGGGCGGGCCTGCGCGGCGGCGCCGGCAAGCAGCAGGGCGGCGGTGGCGGCGCGCAGCAGGGTGGACAGGATGGTCATGGGCCATCCATGCGCAGCACCGGCGCGCAGGGCAAGCGCCTTAACCCTGTCCGCCGCCGCTTTCCCTTGACCCATTTCCTGCCATGCGCCAAGGCGCGAGGCCAAGTTTCGAGTGAAAAAGGACCATCGGTGGCGACGAGCAAGGCGCTTTCCTTCCAGGACCTGATCCTGACCCTGCACGCCTATTGGGGGAAGCAGGGCTGCGTCATCCTGCAACCCTATGACATGGAAGTGGGCGCGGGCACATTTCACCCGGCGACCACGCTGCGCAGCCTGGGGCCGGACGCCTGGAACGCCGCCTATGTGCAGCCCAGCCGCCGGCCGACCGATGGCCGCTATGGCGAGAATCCCAACCGCTTGCAGCATTATTACCAATATCAGGTGATCATGAAGCCGAGCCCGGCGAACCTGCAGGAACTCTATCTGGGGTCGCTGGTGGAGATCGGCATCGATCCGCTGGTCCATGATATAAGGTTCGTCGAGGATGACTGGGAAAGCCCGACGCTGGGCGCCTGGGGCCTTGGCTGGGAAGTGTGGTGCGATGGCATGGAAGTCACGCAGTTCACCTATTTCCAGCAGATGGGCGGCTTTGACTGCAAGCCGGTGGCGGGCGAGCTGACCTATGGGCTGGAGCGGCTGGCGATGTATATCCAGGGCGTCGACAGCGTCTATGACCTGAAGTTCAACGATGCCGGCGTCACCTATGGCGACGTGTTCCTGGCGAATGAGCGGCAGATGTCGAAATGGAATTTCGAGATTGCCGACACGGACAAGCTGCTGCGCTGGTTCAAGGATGCCGAGGAGGAATGCAAGGCGTCGCTGGCCGCCGACGTGCCGCTGGCAGCCTATGACCAGGCGATCAAGGCCAGCCATATCTTCAACCTGCTGCAGGCGCGCGGCGTGATTTCCGTGCAGGAACGCGCCAGCTATATCGGCCGTGTCCGCGACCTGGCCAAGGGCAGCTGCGAGAAGTGGATGGAAGTGAACGGATGGGCGGCGTGATACGGAGGCGCACCCTGGTCCAATCCACCCCGTTCGCCCTGAGTGCCGCTGAGCTTGTCGAAGCAGCGTATCGAAGGGCATTGGCGCGGCGCTTCGATACGGGGCTTCGACAGGCTCAGCCCCTACTCAGCACGAACGGAATCTGATGGCATGACTGACTTCCTCCTTGAACTGCGCTGCGAGGAGATTCCGGCGCGCATGCAGGTGAAGGCGTCCGACGACCTTGCGCGGCTGTTTGCCGAGGAACTCGCCAAGGCGGGCCTGAAGCCCGCGGCCATCGACAGCTTCGTGACGCCGCGCCGGCTGGCGCTGATCGCGCGGGGACTGTCGCTGGAAACGGCGGCGGTCAGCGAGGAATATAAGGGGCCGCGCACCAGTGCTCCGGCGCAGGCGCTGGAAGGCTTTCTGCGCAAGACGGGGCTGACGCAGGATCAGCTGGAGGAGCGCGACGGCGTCTGGTTCGGGCATGTCAACAAGCCCGGCCGCGCCACGGCCGCGGTGCTGGCCGAGGCCGTGCCCGCCGTCATTCGCGCCTTTCCCTGGCCCAAGTCGATGCGCTGGGGCATCGCCAGCCAGACGACCGAAAGCCTACGCTGGGTGCGGCCGTTGAAGGGCATCGTCGCGATCTTGGGCGACCAGCTGGTGGACATGGAGATCGAGGGCGTGCGATCGGGCTATGCGACGCTGGGCCATCGCTTCCATCATCCCGGCGAAATCACGATCGGCGGGGCGGACGACTATGTGGAGAAGCTGCGCGCCTGCCATGTGATCGTCAGCCATCAGGAGCGGCAGGCGATCATCGCGGCGAAGGCCGATGAAGCGGCGGCGGCGCACGGCTATAGCGTCGTTGAGGACAAGGGGCTGGTCGCGGAGAATGCGGGCCTGACCGAATGGCCGGTGCCGCTGCTGGGCGATTTCGATCCGGCCTTTCTTGAGGTGCCGCCTGAAGTCATCCAGCTAACCCTGCGGATCAACCAGAAATATTTCGTGCTGCGCGATGCAGCGGGCGAGCTCGCCCCGGCCTTCATCTGCACCGCCAATATCGAAGCGAAGGATGGCGGCGCGGCGATCATCGCCGGCAACCGCAAGGTGCTGGCCGCGCGGCTGAGCGATGCGCGCTTCTTCTGGGAGCAGGACCGCAAGACGAGCCTTGCGGATCACGCCAGAAAGCTGGAGCGCATCACCTTCCACGAGAAGCTCGGCACGGTCGCGGACAAGGTCGAGCGGGTGGCGAAGCTGGCCCGGTGGCTGGTGGAGGAGGGGATTGTCGGCTCCAGTGCTCCTGCGACAGCAGGAGCCCAGGATGGCGATGCGCAATCCGCCTCTGGGCTCCTGCCTGCGCAGGAGCACGGCAAGGAAGAACTGGCCGACCTCGCCGAACAGGCGGCGCGTCTGGCCAAGGCGGATCTCGTCACCGAAATGGTTGGCGAGTTCCCTGAATTGCAGGGCATCATGGGCGGCTATTATGCCCGCGCCGAAGGCTTGCCCGATGCCGTCGCCGACGCGATCCGCGATCATTACAAGCCGGTCGGCCAGGGCGATGATGTGCCGACCGCGCCGGTCACGGCGGCGGTGGCGCTGGCGGACAAGCTGGATACGCTGCGCGCCTTCTTCGGTATAGACGAGAAGCCGACGGGTTCACGCGATCCCTTTGCGCTGCGTCGGGCGGCTTTGGGCGTCATTCAGATCGTGAACGCCAACGGCCTGCGCATGGCGATCGCCCAGGGTGAACTGCTCGACTTCTTCGCCGACCGCCTGAAGGTCCAGCAGAAGGAAGCGGGGGTCCGTCACGACCTGATCGACGCGGTGTTCGCGCTGGGTGGGGAGGATGATCTTGTCCGGCTGCTCGCGCGGGTGAAAGCGTTGCAGGCCTTTGTGGCGACTGACGATGGCGCGAATTTGCTGGCCGGCTACAAGCGGGCGGCGAATATCCTCAAGAAGGAGGGAGCGGATCATAACCCGGCCGTCGTCACCGCTCAGGCGGATTATGCGCTAGAACCCGCCGAGGCTGAACTGACCGCCGCGCTCGACGCCGCGGAGCCGCGCGCGGCGGCGGCTGTGGCGGAGGAGCGGTTCGAGGATGCGATGGCGGCGCTGGCGTCGCTGCGCGCGCCGATCGACGCTTTTTTCGACAGCGTCACGGTCAATGACGCCGATCCGGCCAGGCGCACGAGTCGCCTCGCGCTGCTGGCGCGGGTGCGTGACGCAGTGCACAATGTCGCTGACTTTTCGAAGATTGCCGGCTGAGGACAGAAGATTCCAGGACCGGTGCAAAATTGGAGGGATGAGGCGGGATATTTTCTATCCCATCACGCATTAAGCCGCTAATTGCGGCAGTAATATTGCAACGCACAAACTCGGCAATCAGTGCAGGGAGAGCCGGATCACATGGTTATGATGGAAGAGGCCCAGATGAACAGCACGTCGACCCGCTATGTCTATCGTTTTGGCGGCGGCGTGAATGACGGGGGCAATGGCGACAAGAATCTGTTGGGCGGCAAGGGCGCCAACCTGGACGGCATGGCGGCGATCGGCCTGCCAGTGCCTCCGGGCTTCACGATCACGACCGAGATGTGCACCCGCTATTATCAGGATGGCGGCGTCTTTCCCGACAGCCTGCGCGCGGAAGTCGCCAACGGTATCACCCATATCGAGGGCGTGACGGGCAAGCGCTTCGGCGACAAGGCCGATCCGCTGCTGGTGTCAGTCCGTTCGGGCGCGCGCATTTCGATGCCCGGCATGATGGACACGGTGCTGAACCTGGGCCTGAACGACGAGACGGTGCTTGGCCTGGCGGCCGCGTCGGGCGACGAGCGTTTCGCCTGGGACAGCTATCGTCGCTTCATCCAGATGTATTCGGACGTGGTGCTGGAGCTGGATCATGGCGCGTTCGAGGAAGCGCTGGAGATCGCCAAGGAAGATCAGGGCTATACGCTCGACACGCAGATGACCGCGGACGACTGGAAGGCGCTGGTCGGCGAATATAAGGGCCTGGTCGAGAAGCTTTGGAACAAGCCCTTTCCGCAGGATGTGCATGACCAGCTGTGGGGCGCGATCAGCGCCGTCTTCGGCAGCTGGCAGGCGGAGCGGGCCAAGGTCTATCGCCGGTTGAACTCGATCCCGGGCGATTGGGGCACGGCGGTCAACGTGCAGGCGATGGTGTTCGGCAATATGGGCGACACGTCGGCCACCGGCGTCGCCTTCACCCGCGATCCTGCGACGGGCGAAAATGCCTATTATGGCGAATATCTGATCAACGCGCAGGGCGAGGACGTGGTGGCGGGCATCCGCACGCCGCAATACCTGACCAAGGCCGCGCGCGAGCGGGCCGGCGCCAAGCCGCTGTCGATGGAAGAGGCGATGCCCGACACCTATGCCGAGCTGGCGCGGGTGTTCGAGATCCTCGAAACCCATTATCGCGACATGCAGGACATCGAGTTCACGGTGCAGCAGGGCAAGCTGTGGATGCTGCAGACCCGGTCGGGCAAGCGCACCGCCAAGGCCGCGCTCAAGATCGCGGTGGACATGGCTCATGAAGGGCTGATTTCGGAAGAGGAAGCCGTCGCCCGCGTCGATCCCGCGGCGCTCGACCAGTTGCTGCACCCGACGCTCGACCCGGACGCGCCGCGCGACGTGCTGACCAGGGGGCTGCCCGCCTCGCCCGGCGCGGCGAGCGGCCTGATCGTGTTCGACGCGGATACGGCCGAGCGCCGCAACGAGCTGGGCGACGCCGTCATCCTGGTGCGCGTCGAGACGAGCCCGGAGGATATTCACGGCATGCATGCGGCCAAGGGCATCCTGACCGCGCGCGGCGGCATGACGTCGCACGCCGCGGTCGTGGCGCGCGGCATGGGTCGGCCCTGCGTATCGGGCGCGGGCAGCTTGTCGATCGACAATGCCGCCAAGGTGCTGCGGATCGGCGACCGTTCGCTCAAGGAAGGCGATATCCTGACCATCGACGGCGCGACCGGCGAAGTGATGGCAGGCGAAGTGCCGACCGTGCAGCCCGAACTGGCCGGCGATTTCGGCACGCTGATGGAGTGGGCCGACAAGGTCCGCCGCCTGAAGGTGCGCGCCAACGCCGAAACGCCGCTCGATTGCCAGACGGCGCGCGACTTTGGCGCCGAAGGCGTGGGCCTGTGCCGCACCGAGCATATGTTCTTCGACGCGGCGCGCATCACGGCCGTGCGCGAGATGATCCTGGCCGACAGCGAGAAGGGGCGCCGCGCCGCGCTCGACAAGCTGCTGCCCGAGCAGCGCGACGATTTCGCGCAGATTTTCATGGTGATGGCCGGCTTGCCTGTCACCATTCGCCTGCTCGACCCGCCGCTGCACGAATTCCTGCCCCATGGCGAGGCGGAGTTCGAGGAAGTGGCGAAGGCCGCTGGCGTCGGCGTCGAGGCGCTGAAGCGGCGCGCGAGCGAATTGCATGAGTTCAACCCGATGCTGGGCCATCGTGGTTGCCGCCTGGGCGTCACCTACCCCGAAATCTACGAAATGCAGGCGCGCGCCATCTTCGAAGCGGCGCTGCTGGTGAAGCAGCGCAGCGGCGAGGCGCCGATCCCGGAAATCATGATCCCGCTCGTCGCGACGAAGAAGGAGCTGGAGCTGATGAAGGCGATCGTCGACCAGGTCGCCAAGGATGTGTTCGCCGAGCAGAATGCGTCGGTCGACTATCTGGTCGGCACGATGATCGAGCTGCCGCGCGCGGCGCTGAAGGCCGGCGAGATCGCCGAGGTGGGCGAATTCTTCTCCTTCGGCACCAACGACCTGACGCAGACGACGATCGGCATCAGCCGCGACGACGCCGGCCGCTTCCTGACGCAATATGTGGACAAGGGCATCTTCGCCCGCGATCCGTTCGTCAGCATCGATGTGGAGGGTGTCGGCCAGCTGATCGAACTGGCCGCCGAGCGTGGTCGCGCGACCCGCAGCGGCATCAAACTGGGCATTTGCGGCGAGCATGGCGGCGACCCGGCGTCGATCGCCTTCTGCGAGCAGACCGGGCTCGATTATGTGTCGGCATCGCCCTATCGCGTGCCGATCGCCCGGCTGGCGGCGGCGCAGGCGGCGTTGGCGAAGAAATAAGGACAAGGGCGGGAGTGATCCTCCCGCCCTTTTCTTTTGCGTCAGCGATGTCGCCTGGCTGCGCTCAGGCCGATCCGGTGAGGCGGCCGAGCAGACCGGGCTTGTCGCCATGGTCGAGCGTGCGCGCCTGGCCGCGCCAATCCTCATGCGCGATGGTGCCGGGCTTGAGGCCAAGCCTGGCTTCGAGCGTCGCTTCCTGTTCGGCGTTGAGCGCAGCGATCTGGCTGTAGCGGTGATAGCCCGCTTCGTTCATCGCCACTTCCTGCGCCTGGCTGACGCCCCGGATGCGGCTGAGATCGTCGCGTCCATGGACGGCGCCGCCGACCGCCGTCGCGGTGCCCGGACCGATGGGGCCCGACTGACGCTCCAACTCGGCGATGCGGACATTAGCCGCCTCGATCCGCGCGTCGCGTTCGCGCAAGGCGGCGTCTCGCTCCTTGATCGCGCTGCGGTGAGCGATTTCCTCGTCGCGATAGAGCCGGCGATATTTGCCGCGTCCGCTCATCATCAGGCCCAGCAACCAACCGACGACCAGGGCGATCAGAAGCAGCGCCAGTTCATTCAAGGTGAAGCTCATCAGGGGCCTCCTTTCCTGCGGCTTGAACGGCGGAAGGGGGCAAAGGTTGCTCCTGCCGCCGGAGCGGGTGCGCAGGCGTAGGAAAAGTGTAAAAAGGGGCTTGCCCAATTGCCCGCGCGCTTCTATCTGCGCCTCTCCAACGCACCCGTAGCTCAGCTGGATAGAGCATCAGACTACGAATCTGAGGGTCGGACGTTCGAATCGTTCCGGGTGCGCCATTTGGAAACAGGCATGCAGGCAGGCTTGCAGCCCACTGCCGGAGACACGCACCCGTAGCTCAGCTGGATAGAGCATCAGACTACGAATCTGAGGGTCGGACGTTCGAATCGTTCCGGGTGCGCCATTTCGGTTCAAAGGCACGAACGCCTAGCACCGCCGCCTCTACGCCAGAGGCGGCGGTTAGCGTTCGGAGCAGCTCGCTGCGCAGGCCGCGAATGCGGACCTCCTTCCGGCTCACGACCTCGACTCGCTGTGCGACCGCGCGAACCTGATCGCGGGCGAATGTGCCGTCGCCGTTCCGCAGCTTCTTACGCAGGGCGACCGAGAACGCGCGCAGGCTGTCCGGCGTGATCGTAGGGCCGATCTTCACGATATGCGCCAATGCGCGCTCGGCGTCGCCTTTGGCCTGGTCGCGCGTCGCGGTCAGCTCTGCGATGCGATCCTTGAGCGACGGGTCGCTCACGTCGATGACTCCGTTCTCGATCGCGTCATAGAGGCGCTTGAGCTTCGCTTCCGCCTCGGTCGCGCGCCGCCCAAGGTCTGCGACATGCTCGCGGCGCTGGTTCACCCATTCGTCGCGGCGCTCAAGGATCTGATCCATCAGAGCTTCGAGCCGCGCCGGGTCGAGCAGCCGCGCTTCGAGATGATCGACCACGGCCTCATTGAGCCGATCCATCGGCACGGTGATGCCGGGACAGCCCGTCGCGCCCTGTCGCGCTTTCGTCGAGCAGGTGTAATAGCGATATTCCCGCCCGACGCTGCTGGTGCCGGTGCGCAGCGTCATCGCACCGCCGCAGCACGCGCAAAAGCAGATGCCGGTGAGCAGCGTCGGGCCGCCCACCGCCATTGGGGGCATCATCTTCGGACTCCGCGCCTTGAGCGACCGCTGGACCGCCTCGAACTCCGTTTCCGAGACGATGACGGGCACTTCCATGATAGCGTGCTCGCTCTCCGGCTTCGGCGTCCTGGTCTTGTGATCGCGCGTGTTGAAACGGTGCTGGCCGATATAGGTCGTGCGGGTAAGCACCTGATGCACCGCGCCCAAGCCCCAGCGCCCACCGTCGCGGGTGCGGATGTTGTTCTCGTTCAGCCAAGTGGCGATCGACTTGAGGCCCATTGGTCCGCTGTTATCGACGCCATTCAGCGCCATGTGGTAGATGCGCCGCACCGTCTCGGCCTGGATCGGGTCGATTTCCAGCTTCTTCTTGATCTTTGCGCCGCGCTCGCCCGCCGCGACCACGCGATAGCCGATCGGCGCCCGCGCGCCGTTCCAGAAGCCTTGCCGCGCGTTCTCCTTCATCGCGCGCAGCGTATGCTTGCCGTTCTCCTTCGACTGATATTCGTCGAACAGCGTCATGATCTGGCGCATCATCACGCTCATCGGATCGTCACCCAGGTCTTGCGTGATCGAGACAAGCTTCACCCCGTTCTTGGCCAGCTTGCGGACGTAGAACTCGAACTGGAACTGGTCGCGGAAGAACCGTGAGAAGCTGTGAACGACGATGACGGTGAACGACGGCGGCTTGACCATCGCCGCGTCGATCATCGCCTGGAAAGAGGGCCGGCGATCATCAGTCGCAGTATTACCCGGCTCGACGAACTCGGCCGCGACCTCCCAGCCGCGCGACAGGCAGTAGCCCTCGATCTGGCGGCGCTGGTCGGGAATGGACAGGTCGCTCTCGGCCTGCCGGCCGGTCGAAACGCGCAGGTAGAGTGCGGCGCGCGCGGTCGCCACGACCGACGCCTCATCCTCGCTTCGTCGCTGGGCGGCGCTGGTCATAACGCTTCACTCCTCAGTTCACGGCAGCGGTCCAAACAACTTGTCCAGCTCTCGCCGCATGTGGCCTTCGATCGCGCGCAACTCGGCGTCGCCGATCGGAACTTGCTCCGGCCAGTCGTCGGTGACGACGATCGGCCCGTCATCGTCGCGCGACCGGCGCGCCACCCGCCGCGGTGTGACGGGATTGGCATAGTCATGCAGGTCATCCAGGCACTCGGCCCAGCGACGAGGCGTGCGGCGACGGACTTTGCGAGGAATGGCCATCTCGACACGCTGCCGCGTGTCCGCGCCTTGCACAAAGGCTCCATCGCGGCGTAGCGCAGATAGGGACGCGCGGCGGCGGGCGTCATGCTTCGCTCCACGGATCGACGACCGTTATCCCGCACTCGGCGAAGTCGCGCACATTGCGAGTCGCCAGTCTTGCGCCGCGCGAGCGCACGATGGCGGCAATCTGCGCGTCGATCTGGCTGATCGGCTTGCCGCCCTGTTTCCGCCCGGCGGCGATCTCGGGATAGGCAAGCGCCGCTTCGGTATCGAACGGCAAGACGCGGCCAGCCAGATCGACGTCGAACATGGGACGCGCGGCGGCCAGCAGATCATCGCGGCGGCGTCCCTCGGGAAGCAATGCCAGTCCGTAGAAGATTTCCGCCTGCGTCAGCGTCGTCGTGAATACGCCCGCCATCGGCTGCTCGGCGATCCACGCCATCACCCTCGGGTCAGGCTCGCGCCGCATCAGCTCGGAAATGACGTTTGTGTCGAGGACGATCATTCGCCGAAGTCCACCGCCCGGATCGGCTCGCGGGACAGTTCATGCAGATCCACGCCGCCCAGCGCGCCGAACCTTTCATGGATGGCTTGGCCCAGATTGCGAGGCCGCGGGATTTCGGTCGAGAGCGCCGAACGCAGGATGTCGCGGGCCTCATCTTCCATCGACCGACCGTGCATCGCAGCGCGCAGGCGCAGACGATTTTTGATCGCATCGTCGATGTTTCGGATCGTCATGACTGCCATACGCACCTCCATAAGTCATTGACTGCATATTAGTCGATGAGGCTGAAAAGAGCAACGAGGGAGTTGACGCCTCCCTGCGGGACCGCCGCTCTATCTCCGCTGCGCTTCGACCGAGCCCCTGGCGGGTCTCGTCCCTGCCGGGTGACGATCAGCATGGCGGAAGACGAAAGGCCGCCAAATGAGCGGGAGCTTCTAAGGACGCGCTCTGTCCCGCGCTGCGCGCTCCTAAGGGCGCGGCGTTCTGTTGCTGACCCGCTGGCGCTCTCGCCTCTCTCCTTGCCGGACGGGCGGCGGTCTCGCGCTCGCGGCGACCGGCGGGGCTGCGCCTGCGGCGCAACGACCTTGGTCTCTGCTCGGCTCGCCGCCACGCGGTCCACTGCGTCGCGCCGTTGCGAGGGCGCCGTTTTCATTGAGGCGCCGCTGGCGCGCTGAGACGGTGAAACCCGCCAACGCGGGTTCCTTTTTTCTTGAAGCTGCGGAGATCAGGCCAGGGCATTCGCCGGCCCGATCGCGTTGTTTGTAGCTCTCCCCGTCGGTGGGGTGGGCGACGCTTCCCTTTAGGCCCGCCGCGCCAGGCCGCAACGCGCGTTGCGCGTCCTCCACGATGTTCCGGCCCTGCGGGTGCTGCCCGGCTCAGCCGGCGGGCCAGCCGGTCGCTTCTTCGCCGCCCACCCCATTCCGGGGGTGAGTGCGGTCTTTAGGAGAAGTGTGATGAACGCTGTTACCGAAACCGTAGCCGCCTCGCCTGTGTCGGGCGTCGAGATTTTCGTGCCGCTTGCCAAGCTCAAAAAGTCCCCGCGCAATGCCCGCAAGGTGCCGCATGGGGAAGCCGCTATCGAGGCGCTGGCCGCTTCGATCCAGCACAAGGGGCTGATCCAGAACCTCGTCGTGGAGCCCGAGACCAAGGAGGACGGGACGCCGACCGGCTATTATCTCGTCACCGCTGGCGAAGGCCGCAGGCTGGCGATGCTGCTGCGCGCCAAGCGCAAGCAGATCAAGAAATCGGAAGCCGTGCGCTGCTGGCTGGATACGGCGAACGATCCTGCCGAGATCAGCCTGGACGAAAACGTGACCCGGACCCCGATGCACCCTGCCGACCAGTTCGAGCGGTTCCGCGAGCTTGCGGACGGCAAGGGCTGGGGCGCAGAGGAAATCGGCGCGCGGTTCGGTGTATCGGCTGGCGTGGTGAAGCAGCGGCTTCGCTTGGGCGCTGTCAGCCCGAAGCTGTTGCAGGTCTATCGCGAGGACGGCCTTACGCTCGACCAGCTTATGGCCTTCGCCATCACCGAGGACCATGATCGGCAGGAACAGGTGTTCGCCAACCTGCATCACAACCGCGAGCCGTGGATTATCCGGCGCGACATGACCGCAAGTAATGTGTCGGCGGAGGACCGGCGCGCGGTGTTCGTCGGGGTCGATGCCTATGCGGAAGCGGGTGGGAACATCATCCGCGACCTGTTCAGCGAGGACCGTGGCGGGTTCTTCCAGGATGCGGGCTTGCTCGACATGCTCGCTATCGAGAAACTGCGCGAGATTGCCGAGCAGGTGCAGGCCGAGGGCTGGAAATGGGCCGAAGCGCACATCGACTATCCCCACGCCCACGGGATGCGGCGTTTCTATCCGCAGACCGTCACCCTCTCCGACGAGGATGAGGCGCGGCTGGACGCTCTGTCGGCGGAGTATGACGCGCTGGCGGAGGGCTATGAGTCCTTCGAGGAAATGCCGGAGGACATTGCCGCGAAGCTGGATGCGGTGTCGGATGAGATCGACGCCTATTCGGCGAAGCGCTCCGCCTATGACCCTAACGTGATCGCCAACGGCGGCGCGTTCGTGGTGCTTCATCATGACGGCACGGTCAGGATCGAGCGCGGTTTCGTGCGGCTCAAGGACGAGGCGCTGGCCGATCCGCAGCCCGAGCCAGAAGAAGGCGTTGCGACCGAGCCGCAGATGGGCGACGACAAGCAGCCGGAGGACGGCGACGAGGATGTGCAGGATGGCGATGAGGACGAGGAACCGGGCAAGCCGATTTCCGACAGCCTCACCCGCGACCTGTCCGCGCATCGGACGCTGGCGCTTCGCGTGACGTTGGCCGAGCGGCCCGATACGGCCTTGATCGCGCTGACCCATGCGCTGACCGCGCAACTGTTCTACAGTTATGCCGAGGCCGGTTGCCTTGAGGTCCGTCCGACCGTGACCCCCTTGAGTAGCCATGCGGACGGAATCGAGGATACGCCGCTGGCCGCGCGGGCGAACGAGCAGCACGAGTCATGGGCCGAGCGGATGCCGCGCGACGTGGCAGACCTGTGGGGCTTCATCGTCGGGCTGGACGAGGCGAAGCGGATTGCGCTGCTGGCGCATTGCGCGGCTCGCACCGTCAACGCCCTGCGATTGCCGTGGGACCGCAAGCCCCGGTCGTTGCAAACGGCGGACAGGCTGGCGGGCGCGCTGGCGCTGGATGTGACGAAGGACTGGACGCCGACCGTGGACAGCTATCTTGGCCGTGTCACCAAGGCGCATATCGTGGAGGCCGTGACCGAAGGCGTGTCCGAGGACGCCGCCCGCCGCATCGCGGACATGAAGAAGCCGGACATGGCGCAGGCCGCCGAGCAGCTTCTTTCGAGCACCGGCTGGCTTCCCGCCGTGTTGCGGACGCCCGAACCGGAGGGTGTGGACCCCGCGCCTGTGGAGCCGGAGGACGCGGATAGCGTGGAGCAGCCGCCCGAAGTGGAGGATAGCGAAGCGTCCTATGCTGTCGCCGCCGAATAGCGGCATGGGGTCGGGACCGCGGGAGCGGTCCCGACTTTTCTCTAACGACCGGCGGAAAATCGCGGCCGCGCCCGTTGGGGCGCGGCCGCTTTCCCATTACAAAGGCGCCCCGCTCCGAGGGCGCGGGGCGGCGTGCTGATGGCGGATCGACCGTTGCGTTTCTGGGGCTCGGTTCGCCGAGTGATATTGCAGACCCGCACGGCGGAAGCGCTTGGCGAAGATGACGGGGGGCGGTGAGCGACGGTCTATTCGAGCCTCACGTTTGGATCTCGGCGAACACATAGGCAGAGAGTCGGCGACGCCCGCTCTCCAGACATCTCTGCGAAGGATTGCTTGCGAGGTGATCCCAGCGCGGGCCAGCAAAGAAGCGAATGCCTCCGACTGACAATGCCCCTGATAGCCCCGGCGCAGAATTTCCGGCTCGGCGACAACCGCGCGGCCTCTCGATTGGCTTTGATCTAACCGGGGCCGGCTTCGCCTTGATCGGCCTGCCGCAACGGCGACGCGCGGCTTTTTTCCGCCGCCTTCGGCTTTGCATCGCAAAACAAAAAAGCCGCGCGTCGCCATCCTTCGCTGCGCTCCGGCCGCAAGCGGTGCGCGTCCGATCATCCCCGCTTCACCGATCGCCATCGAGGCCGCGGCGGTCGTGGCCCGAAGCGAAAGGAACTTCGACATGGCTACCATCGGCACCTTCACCCAGGCGGGCAACGGCTCCTTCACCGGAACCATCAAGACGCTCACCCTCAACGCCAAGGCCACCCTCCGTCCGATCGACAAGGAGAGCGAGAAGGCTCCCGATTTCCGCCTCGCGGTCGGCACGGTCGAGTGCGGCGCGGGATGGAAGAAGACCAGCCGCGAGAACCGCGACTACATCTCGGTCAAGCTGGACGACCCGACCTTCGCGGCTCCGATCTACGCCACTCTGGTCGAAACCGAGACCCCTGGCGAATACGCCCTCATCTGGTCGCGCTGATCTCCACACGGCGCCCCGCTCCCTCGAAGCGGGGCGCCTTCGTGTGCTGGTCCGCCGGTTCATAATATGGACGGGCCAGTGGCCCGGCATGTTGTGAGGTGCTTGGGGCGCTGCCCCCAGCGCCCTTCGGAGCGGCTTCCGCCCAGCTTCCTCCACGCTTCGCGTTCCGTGCAGCCGGTTCCCCGCGAAGCCGCCCGCTCCGGTTGCACCCCCGGTCTCGCCGACGGGCAGGGTTTCAGCGCGGCGCTCCGCTGCGCGGAAACCCAAGCCCAAGGAGTTCAACCATGTATCATCAACTTGCCACCCGGTTCGGCCGGAACGCCCAACAGATCAGCGGACGGGAGCCGCTCGACAACGAGGCGCTCTACGCTCATGTCCCGTCCATCTTCGCCCGCGAGGCGCACGACAGCCGTTCGGAGCGGTATGTCTATGTCCCGACCATCGACATCGTGGAGGGATTGCGCCGGGAGGGATGGTTCCCGTTCTTTGCCGTCCAGTCGGTTCCGCGCGATGGGAGCCGCCACGGCCACGCCAAGCATATGCTGCGCCTGCGCCGTGATGAGGGCATCTGCAAGCCCGAAGCCGCCGAGGTCATCATCGTGAACAGCCATGACGGGACCAGCGCCTATCAGATGTTCGCCGGGATGCTGCGCTTCGTCTGCACCAATTCCATGATCGCTGGCGATCGGTTCGAGGAAGTCCGTGTGCCGCACAAGGGGAATATCGAGCACGACATCATCGAGGGCGTTTACACCGTCGCCGAGGATTTTCCCCGGCTGATCGACGCCAGCGAAACGATGAAGGAGGTTCGGCTTTCCGACGACGAGCGCCGCTTGCTAGCCGAGGTCAGCTTAGTTGCCCGCTACGGCGACGACGAAAGCCCGCTGCGCCCCGAGCAAATCATCGAGCCGCGTCGCCGCGAAGATAGGGGCGACAGCCTCTGGACCACGTTCAACGTCATTCAGGAGAACGTCGTTCGGGGTGGGTTGCAGGGCCGCAAGCGCAACGCCGAAGGCCGCATCCGTCGCAGTCAGACCCGCGCCATCAACGGCATCGACCAGAATGTGACGCTTAATCGCGCGCTGTGGACGCTGGCCGAGGGGATGCAGCGACTGAAAGCAGCCTGACCGTCCGAAGCCGTAGGGCTGGTTTTCCGGCTCTGCGGCTCTGCGCATTCACGCGAGCCACCCGCTTGCATCGTCGGCGGCCGCGCGTCCCGATGGTTCGCGCGGCCGCATTTGGCGCGCTCGCCGGGCTGGCGCCCGGCTCGCGAGAAAGAGTTTTGGTTAGTCAGTCTCGGTCTGATCGGCTTCAGCAAGAAGATCAGCCGGCGTGACGCCAAGTGCGGAAGCCAAATGAAACAAGGTCACGACTGTAGGATTACGGCGGCCTCGCTCCAAATCACTCACATATTGCTGCGTGAATCCTGATGTTTCGGCAAAGCGCTCCTGGGTAAAGCCCTTTTCCTTCCTCAGCCGGGCAAAGTTCAATCCCACGAGGCGGCGCATGTCCATGCGCGGCAAACTGGACGATACACATTATGCGGTTTATCTCCTATAAGGTGTATCGTCAGCCTCACGCCGCTTATCGCTGCAACAGGTGCGACGAACGATGCGAGACTTGCGCGTAGCTGGCCTCTGTATTTGGTCTAAGTTAGTTAACGGAAGGCATGACGAGGGCGCCATGAGCACCAGCCCATTCGCGGATCGTGCGCCGGACGGATCACAGCTCACCGCCTACGATGAAGGCCATCTCGGCGATTATCTGCGCTTGCTCGACGCCGACGACGAAGGCGCAGACTGGCGCGTGGTCGCCGCCTGCATTCTCGGCATCGACGCTGCCGCCGAACCGCACAGAGCGAAGACAATGCACGACAGTCATCTTGCGCGAGCACGATGGATGACCGAGGTTGGCTATGCCCATCTGCTCGGCTGCCAGAGGCCAGCAAGGCGTTAAGATTTAACTCCAATTCGGTCCCATTCGCTCGGCTCCAGTACGGCTTTCGCGGCATGGTTGAGCGCAGTCTTCGCGCTATTCGCGCGATACTCGACAGGTGACGCTGCACTGCCTGAAATCCGCGCGAAGCGCGGTTGGGAGGATGCAATGCCGACGCCACAGCGCCGGCGCCAGCGACGCGACGGCGGTCTGTCCAACGCGATCGGGCGCGCCGACATAGCCGCCGAGTTTCTACGCCGTAACCTCTCCTATCGCGCCGAACATGCGCAGATGCAGCAACGCATCGCGAGCGGCGCCGTCGCCAAGAATGCCGCTGAAGCGGCGTTCGCGCGGCGCTGGGGGTTATCCTTTCGCCACGGCGCCGGATGACCTTTCAGAGCCGGTTGTCTGGCGTCCGGAGCTGACCGCTGTCACGGTTATTCTCGACGCCGCGCCGGAGGGCTTCGAGGCCGCCAGCCCCGTCGATCCGCGCGCGATTGGCGCGCTGCTCGCCGATCAGGCCGGGATCGAAGGACGCCATGTCATCGTCGCGGACGCGGCCGGCGAACATCGGCTGTGGCTGCGTGACGCGACGCCCGGCCGGCCGCTCGCCGCAATCATCCCGCTTGACAAGGATTTCCTCACCCGCATCGCCAGCCTGCTGCGCTTCCATCGTCGCCTGCTCGGACGCGCGCCGGGACCGTTGCCGCGCGGCTGGCCGCTCACCGCCTATCGGCTGGCGCGGCTCGACCTGATGCTCCGCGCGCTCGACCTGCGGCGCGAGGGTGCGACGTATCGTCAGATCGCGGCCGAGCTGGGGCGCGAGGATGCGACCAAACTCTCCGCGAGCGACTGGAAGATGTCGGCGGCACGTTCGTTCGTGGTGCGGCTGGTCCGCGACGGCACCGCCATGATGAACGGCGACTACCGCAAACTGCTCCGCATCCGCTGACATTCCCGTGATCCGTCGTTCTCGCGGGGGTGGTCACATCTGCGGAGCCGCACATCTTCATACCCCACCCGGCTGCTTCCATTCTGACATTATGCCTCCTGCCGCCGCCGTCCGCAGGAGCCGTCACTTGTCCGATACGCCCGCCAATTTGCCGCCCCGCTTCCTGCGCACGCCGGAAGCCGCACGCTTCCTCGGCCTTTCCGGCCGCACGCTGGAGAAGCACCGCTATTTCGGGACCGGCCCGGCCTACCGCCGGATCGGTGGCCGGGTGGTCTATTCGGTCGATGACCTGCGCGCCTGGGCCGACATTGGCATTAAGCATTCGACCTCCGATCCGGGGCAGGACGACCTCATGCCGCGCGCGGATTCGGCCATCGCCCGGAGCCGGCGATGACCGTCCCGCCGTCACCCATGCGTCACTGTCAGCCATCCGACGATGACATGACTCGCGTCGAGCTGACCTGGATCGAGAAGCGAATCGAGCACTGGATCAGGTTCGGCCGCGTCGCGGTGGATGAGATCGTTGATCGCCGCCGCCGCATCGTCCGCTTCAAGCCGGGCGCGACCTTCGCGTTCGTCCGCTGGGCAGCGAACGACTACGGCACGGTCAGCTCGCGCATCGACATTGTCCGCGCGGTCGGCGCGGGCGAGCCGTTCACGACGCTGCCGTTCGTGCGGCCCGGTGGCGACATCCTGCTCAAGATCGAGGGCTGGCCCAAAGTTAGTCAGGTTCTCGCAGCGATCGACGCGACCGAAGCCGCCGGCGTTGATCCATGTGACGCCGCGCCCGACCATTGGCGGCACGTCCATAACCGCATCGCCGCCGGACAAGCCCCGCGCCCCTACACGCTGGAGCGTCATCGTGCCTGGCTCAAGCGCCGGGAGATCGAGGGATGACGCACCGCCTCTATCTCCGCGCGACAGCCTTCGCCGCGTCAGCGTTCGCCATATTGTTCGCTGCGATCGCGCTCACCGATCCGCTCCCGCGCGTCATCTGGAACGCCAGCGCGAGCGCACCGCTCGGCCTCTATCGCATACGGCCCGACGGCGATCCGCCCGTTGGCGCGCTTGTCGCCGTCGCGCCGCCCGAGCGGCTTGGGCGCTGGATGGCCGAGCGCGGCTATCTCGGCCGCGACGTGCCACTGTTGAAGCATGTCACCGCCAAGACGGGGCAGCGCGTTTGCCGGCTCGGCGTGACGGTCAGCGTTGATGGACGGGTGGTTGCCATCGCCCTGGTCCGTGATCGGATCGGCCGTCCGCTGCCCGCGTGGCAAGGTTGCCGCACGCTCGCGGCAGGCGAGCTGCTGCTGCTCAATCCCGATCATCCTGACAGTCTGGACGGGCGCTATTTCGGGCCGCTGCCGGCCTCGACCGTGCTCGGCCGCGCGATCCCGATCCTCACCCGCGACGCGCCCGAAGCGCCGCTGACGTGGCGTGCCGCCCGGCCCTGACTCCGCATCCACCCCGCCAAACGAAAGGACATTCCCATGCAGATCGGCAGCTTTTTCCGCACCGCCAACGGCTATGAAGGGATCATCGAGACGGCGACGCTCGACATCCGCATTTCGATCGTCCCCTCCGACCCGATCGACGCCGAAAAGGCGCCGGACTGGCGCGTCCACCGCGGCGACAGCGAAGGCCCGGAGATCGGCGCGGGCTGGAACGAGACCGGCGAACGCGCCGGGGATTACGTCTCGCTACGCATAGACGACCCCGCGTTCGCGCAGCCGATCCGCGCCGCGCTGTTCCAGAACACGGGCGACAAATCAGCCTGGTCGCTGCGCTGGAACCGTCAGCCGAAGTCGCGCGAGCAGGACTGAGCCGGTGCGATCCCTGTTCATCCCTTTGTTCGCGGGAAAGCCGTCTCATCCCTTCGTCCCGCTCGGCTCAAGGCCGGCCAGCGCGCGCAGCGGAGGTCGAGGGCGGCCGAAGGCCGGCGCTTCGCGCGAACCCTTTACCGCAGCGGGCACGCTGGCAGGCTGGCGGCGAAGCGGAGTCGGATCGGCCATATTGATTGCCGCCGTCCTGCCGTCAGGTGGCGCTGCGCCGGGAACGGTTTGGGCGCAAGAAGCGCCCGTTGCCGGCCCGGTCGCAGCACATCCCTACGCCGGTCATGTCGCCGACGCCGCGCGCCGGTTCGGGATTCCCGAAGCGTGGATATGGGCGGTCATGCGCGTCGAAAGCCGGGGCAATTCGCGCGCCGTCTCGCGGGCTGGCGCGACGGGACTGATGCAGATCATGCCCGCGACCTGGGCGGGGCTGCGCGCCCGTTACGGTCTCGGCCCCGACCCCTTCGACGTGCGCGACAACATCATGGCGGGTGCGGCTTATCTGCGCGAGATGCACGACCGCTACGGCAACGCGAGCGCGATGCTGGCGGCCTATAATGCGGGACCGGGGCGCTACGACGACTATGTGTCGCGCGGCCGTCCGCTGCCCGCCGAGACGGTCGGCTACCTCGCCCAGCTTACAGCCATAGTCGGCGCACCGGGAGCGGTCGAAACAGCGGTGAGTGCGCCGCCGGACCGCTTCGCGTGGCGTCGTGCAGCGCTATTCGTCCGCATCACAGGCAGCGGGTCTGCGCCGTCCGCCGCGCAATCGGACGACACGTCCGATGCGCCGGGATCGGTCATGGCGGGCTCCACCGAAGCGCAAGAGAGCGCGGCTCCTTCGTCACCGGACAAGCAGGCGGATACGTTGTTCGTCGCCCGCGCCCGCGCGGGCCGGCCGCAATGATCGGCGCTCGCTCACGATCGGCCGCCGGATTCGAGAAGGGAACCGGGAGGGCAGGAAGCAGAGGGGAAGTGCGAGGGCAAGATATAAGCCGCACCCCGTTTCGCCGAAAAGCCGAGGCTTTTCCGTGGCTTCACATGGCGGCGTCGGTCGGCGCGCGTGCCGCGCGGAAGGAAAAAGCCAGTAAAATCAACACCTCGAATGGCACCATAGGCCATTTTCGGCCGGGAACGGCCCGGCCGTGAGCGAGGACAGCGATTTCCGCGTCCGGCCCGGTAAGGCCAAGCGCAGCAAGGCGCAGGGCCGCAATGCGCGGGGCCTGGTGGCCGAAGTGCTGCGGGTTGCCGCGATCCATAGCGGCGGGCGGCGCAGCGGCGGCGCGTCGCGCCGGGGCGGCCAGTCCAGTTTCGGCCGGGGCCGCACGGCGTTCGCGCGCAGCCGCCTGTTCAGTTCCGGCCGGCGCGTCATGGTCAAGATGCTGCCCGTCACCACCCGCAGCCGTGGCGGGCGACGTATGGCGCCCCTATCCGCGCACATCGCCTATCTGAAGCGCGAAGGTGTTACCCGCGACGGCTCGCCGACGCGCATTTTCGATGCACACGGCGACCGCGCCGACGATCGCGGTTTCGCCGAGCGGTGCAAGGATGACCGGCATCATTTCCGGGTCATCGTTTCGCCCGAGGATGCGGCGGAGCTGACCGACCTTCGCGAATACACCCGCGACCTCGTTCGCCAGATGGAGGCGGACCTTGGCACACGCCTGGAATGGATCGCGGTCGATCATTGGAACACCGACAATCCGCACGTCCATCTGCTCGTGCGCGGCGTCAACGACCAAGGCGGCGATCTTCTTATCGCCCGCGATTATATCAGTCACAATCTGCGATCACGCGCCGAGGAGCTGGCGTCCGCCGAGCTGGGGCCGAAGCCCGAGCATGAGGTGCAACGGGCGCTCGACCGCGAGGTGACGGCGGAGCGCTGGACCCGACTCGACGGCGAGATCGGCCGCGCCGCCGACGAACTGGGCGTCATAGACCTGCGTCCCGAGCGGCCCGGCCCGGACGACCCGCGCCTCCGCCGCCTGATGGTCGGGCGGTTACAGCATCTGGAAACGATGGGGCTCGCTGCCGAGGGGGAGCCGGGTCGATGGGCGGTCGCCGAAGGAGCGGCGGCGAAGCTGCGCGAGCTGGGAACGCGCGGCGACATCATCCGCACGATCGGCGCAGCGCTCAAGGAAGACGGGCACGATCGGGCGCTCGACAGCTATGCCGTCATCAGCGGTGCTCCCGAGAAGCCGATCGCCGGCCGGCTCATCGACAAGGGGTTGCACGACGAACTGACCGGCACCGCCTATGCCGTGATCGACGGCACGGACGGCCGCACCCATCATGTCCGCCTGCCCGGCATCGAGGCGCTGGAGCACAGCCCGAAGCTCGGCGGCATCGTCGAACTGCGCGCGATCGGACGGCCCGGCGAGGCCAAGCCGACGCTGGTGCTCGCCACGCGCTCCGACCTTGACCTTGCCGCGCAGGTCAAAGCGCCGGGCGCGACTTGGCTGGACCATCGCCTGATCGAGCGCGGAGCCGGCGTGGTGGACGGCGGGTTCGGCGCCGAGGTGCGCCGCGCGATGGGCGCGCGCACCGATCATCTCGTCAAGGAAGGGCTGGCGCGCCGCTATGGCGAACGCACCGTGTTCGAGCGCGGGCTGCTCGACACGCTGCGCAAGCGCGAGCTGGATTCGGTCGGCGCGAAGATCGCCGGCGAGACGGGTCTTGCCTACCGACCCGCCGCAGACGGCGAGAAGATTACCGGCGTCGTCCGCCAGCGGCTTGCGCTCGCGTCCGGCCGGTTCGCCATGCTCGATGACGGCCTTGGCTTCCAGCTCGTGCCCTGGACCAGCACCCTCGAACAGCAGCTCGGCCGGCAAGTGTCCGGTGTCGTGCGCGCCGGTGGCGGCATCGACTGGACGCTGGGTCGCAAGCGCGACCTCGGCTTGTAACCCCGGAAGGAAAATCCATGTCCGCGACCAAGATATTGTGGGGTCAGGTCATCACCGTGTTCCTGATCGTCCTCGCCACTGTGTGGGGCGCGACCCAATGGACCGCCACCGCGCTCGCCTACCAGCCAGAGCTTGGCCCGCCGTGGTTCATGGCCTTCGGCTACCGCGTCTATCCGCCGCCCGCATTCTTCTGGTGGTGGTTCAGCTTCGACGCCTATGCGCCCGACATCTTCAAGACCGGCGCGTTCATCGCCGCGTCGGGCGGGTTCGTGTCGATCGCCGTCGCCATCGGCATGTCGGTATGGCGCGCCCGCGAACTGAAGAACGCCGAGACCTATGGCTCGGCGCGTTGGGCGACCGAGCGGGAGGTTCGCAGCGCCGGGCTGCTGGGACCGAACGGCGTCGTTCTCGGCAAGCTCGCGCGCGACTATCTGCGCCATGATGGGCCTGAGCATGTGCTGTGCTTCGCCCCGACAAGGAGCGGCAAGGGCGTCGGCCTGGTCGTGCCGTCGCTTTTGACCTGGCCTGCGTCGGCGATCGTTCACGACATCAAGGGCGAGAACTGGACGCTGACCGCGGGCTTTCGCGCCCGGCACGGCCGCGTGCTGCTGTTCGATCCGACCAACGCCGCGTCTGCTGCCTACAATCCGCTGCTGGAGGTGCGGCGCGGCCAGTGGGAGGTGCGCGACGTGCAGAATGTCGCTGACGTGCTGGTCGATCCCGAAGGCAGTCTCGAGCGCCGAAACCATTGGGAGAAGACATCCCACTCGCTGCTGGTCGGCGCGATCCTGCACGTCCTTTACGCCGAGCCGGACAAGACGCTCGCCGGGGTCGCGTCCTTTCTTTCCGACCCGTCGCGCACGATCGAGCAGACGCTGGCCGCGATGATGGCGACATCGCACTTGGGCGAGGCCGGCGTGCATCCAGTCGTCGCCAGCGCCGCGCGCGAGTTGTTGAACAAGTCGGACAACGAGCGATCCGGCGTGCTTTCCACCGCTATGTCGTTCCTCGGCCTCTACCGCGATCCGGTCGTGGCGCAGGTCACGCGCGCCTGCCAGTGGCGCATATCGGATCTGGTTGATGGCGATCGGCCGGCGACGCTCTATCTGGTCGTGCCGCCCAGCGACATATCGCGCACCAAGCCGCTCATCCGGCTCATCCTCAACCAGATCGGTCGCCGCTTGACCGAGGAGTTGACGCCGAACGGCAACCGCCATCGCGTGCTCTTGATGCTCGACGAGTTTCCGGCGCTCGGCCGCCTCGACTTCTTCGAGTCCGCGCTCGCGTTCATGGCCGGCTATGGATTGAAAGCGTTCTTGATCGCGCAGTCGCTCAATCAGATCGAGAAGGCTTACGGCCCGAACAACGCGATCCTCGACAATTGCCATGTGCGCGTGAGCTTCGCCACCAACGACGAGCGCACCGCCAAGCGGGTGTCGGATGCGCTCGGCACCGCGACCGAAATGCGGGCGATGAAGAACTACGCGGGCCACAGGCTTTCGCCCTGGCTCGGGCATCTGATGGTGTCGCGGTCAGAGACCGCTCGCCAACTCCTCACGCCGGGCGAGGTGATGCAGCTCCCGCCCGATGACGAGATCGTCATGGTGGCTGGCGTCCATCCGATCCGGGCGAAGAAAGCGCGCTACTATCGCGACGCACGGTTCGCCGAGCGGATCATGTCCGCGCCCGCCTCGGACGCCGGTGCGGTCCGGCCCGACGACTGGACGGGCCGCGCCATCGTCGCCGATCCCGCCGCCGTGGCGCGGATCGTCCGTTCGGCAGAGGACGCGGCCAACGGTGGATTGCGCCGCGAACCGGAACTGCCGGAGCATGTCGCCATCGCGCCGGAGACCTCGCCGCCGCCCGCGCAGGAGTTTGCGATCGTGGACGACGAACCCGATGATGCCGCGCGGCAGGCGGCGGTGCGGCGCCGGATGCAGGGGCTCGCGCGGCAGGCGTCGCTCGACCCCGGCGACGGCATCGAGCTGTAAGCGGCGTTCATGCGCGTCCGGCTCAATGTCTATTTTCCGCCCGCGCTCGCCAAGCAGGTCGACGAGCTGGCGATCCGACGTCGAATCTCACGCTCCGCGATCGTGGAGGCTGCGGTGGCGTCCTACCTGTCGCCCGATGGCGCCGACCGCATGGAGGCGGCGTTCGCTCGCCGGCTCGACCGGCTGTCGCGCCAGGTGCAGCGGTTGGAGCGGAACATCGGGCTCTCGACCGAGGCGCTGGCGCTGTTCGTCCGCTTCTGGCTGTCCGTGACACCGCCGCTGCCCGATGAGGATCAGGCCGCAGCGCAGGTCAAAGGACGCAAACGCTATGAAGGCTTCATCGAAACGCTTGGTCGGCGCTACGCCAGCGGCAAGAGCCTTCTTGATGAAATTCCCGAAGATATATGGCCGAGCAATCGGCACGATTCGGAATAATCGGCTCTCTGCACGGGCGTGGTGACAATCGGCTGATCCGCAGCCCGCAAGTATACACCGCCGCCTCTACTACGCCCTCAACTAACTGTTGCAGCACCTGAATTTCTGGCTCTCTTGATGTGCTCCTGACGCCGGGCGGCGGTTCGCCCGGCCCATTGCAGGGGCCAGGTCTTGACCGTTCAGCCAACCCTGTCCGAAGCGAGGTCACGCGGCGCGCGGATGCTGCGCACGGCGCTCGGATCGTCGATCGCCGCTTGGCTGGACGATCCCGCCATCATCGAAGTGATGCTGAATCCCGATGGTCGGCTGTGGCTCGATCGGCTCGGTGAAGGAATCAGCGATACGGGCTTGTCGCTGTCGGCAGCGGACGGCGAACGCATCGTCCGCCTGGTCGCGCATCACGTCGGCGTCGAAGTTCATGCCCGGTCTCCGCGCGTCTCGGCCGAGCTGCCCGAGAGCGGAGAGCGGTTCGAGGGGCTGCTGCCGCCCGTCGTCACCGCGCCGGCCTTCGCCATTCGCAAACCTGCCGTCGCCGTCTTCACGCTCGATGACTATGCGGCCGCCGGGATTATGCGGCCCGAGGCGGCGATAGCGCTGCGTCGGGGCGTCGAAGGCCGGGCCAATATCCTTGTGGCGGGCGGGACCGGCAGCGGCAAGACCACGCTCGTCAACGCGCTGCTGGCCGAAGTCGCCAAGACGACCGACCGCATCGTCCTGATCGAAGACACGCGCGAGCTGCAATGCGCCGCGCCGAACCTCGTCGCCATGCGGACCAAGGATGGCGTCGTTTCGCTGTCCGATCTCGTCCGGTCCTCGCTGCGGCTACGCCCTGATCGCATTCCCATCGGCGAGGTGCGCGGCGCCGAGGCGCTCGACCTCCTTAAAGCGTGGGGCACCGGACATCCCGGCGGGATCGGCACCATCCACGCCGGCACAGCGCTCGGCGCGCTCCGACGCATGGAGCAGCTCATTCAGGAGGCCGTCGTGACGGTCCCTCGCGCGCTGCTGGCCGAGACCATCGACATCATCGCCGTCCTCACCCGCGACGGACACGGCCGCCGCCTCGCCGAGCTAGCCCGCGTCGAAGGGCTTGACGCCGCAACCGGCGACTACCGCCTCACGCCGCTGACCACCCCCCAACCCGGAGACCTGTCATGATCCATGCCCTTCGGCATGGCGCACGCCGCGCCATGCTCGCAGCCACCACCAGCGTGATCGCACTGAGCTTTTCCGTTCCCGCCCATGCGGGCGGATCGTCGATGCCGTGGGAAGCTCCGCTGCAAAGCATCCTCGAATCCATCGAGGGGCCGGTGGCGAAGATCGTCGCGGTCATCATCATCATCGTGACCGGCCTGACCCTGGCGTTCGGCGATACGAGCGGCGGCTTTCGCCGGCTGATCCAGATCGTGTTCGGCCTGTCGATCGCGTTCGCGGCCAGCTCCTTCTTCCTGTCGTTCTTCAGCTTCGGCGGCGGGGCGCTGGTCTGATGGAGAGCGCCGAGCCGATCGCGGGCTTTTATGCCCCCGTCCACCGGGCGCTGACCGAGCCGATCCTGCTCGGCGGCGCCCCGCGCTCGCTCGCCATCGTCAACGGGACGCTGGCGGGCGCGATCGGCCTCGGCCTGCGCCTCTGGATCGCCGGGCTGGTCATCTGGGCTATCGGCCATGCGCTGTCCGTATGGGCCGCCCGCCGTGATCCGCAATTCGTGGATGTGGCCCGCCGCCACCTCCGTTACCCGAGCTGGATGCGGCCATGATAAGCCTTCGCGAATACCGCAACAAGGCGGCACATCTCGCCGACTTCCTGCCCTGGGCCGCTCTGGTCGGTGAAGGTGTCGTGCTCAACAAGGACGGTTCGTTCCAGCGGACCGCCCGGTTCCGTGGTCCCGATCTCGACAGCGCGACGCCGGCCGAGCTTGTGGCGACCACCTCACGGCTCAACAATTCGCTTCGCCGTCTCGGTTCGGGCTGGGCGATCTTCGTCGAAGCGCAGCGTACGCCCGCGCTCGACTATCCTGAAGACGATTTCCCCGATCCCGTGTCGGCGCTTGTCGATATGGAGCGGCGCGAACAGTTCCGCGAGGAAGGCGCGCATTTCGAGAGCGCCTACTATCTGACGCTGCTGTGGATGCCGCCCGCCGAGGAAGCTGCGCGGGCCGAAGGCTGGCTCTACGAGGGCCGGTCCACCGCCGGCGTCGGTCCGTGGGAGCTGCTCAAGGGCTTCACCGATCGCAGCGACCGCGTTCTCAATCTGGTCGAAGGCTTCGTGCCCGAGGTCCGCTGGCTCGATGACTCCGAGACGCTGACTTATCTCCATTCGACGATCTCGACGCGGCGCCAGCGCGTGCGCGTCCCAGAGACCCCGATGCACCTCGACGCGCTGCTCGCCGACGAGCCGCTGACCGGCGGGCTGGAGCCGCGCTTGGGCGACCACCATCTCCGCACGCTTACCATCACCGGATTCCCCAGCGTCACGTTCCCCGGCCTGCTCGACGAGCTGAACCGGCTCGCCTTCGAGTATCGCTGGTCCACCCGCGCGATCATGCTCGACAAGACCGACGCGACGAAGCTGCTCACGCGTATCCGTCGCCAATGGTTTGCCAAGCGCAAGAGCGTCGCGGCCATCCTGAAAGAGGTCATGACCAACGAGGCGTCGACGCTGCTCGACTCCGACGCCTCGAACAAGGCGGCCGACGCCGACACCGCGCTGCAGGAGCTCGGCGCCGACTATGCCGGCATGGCCTACGTCACCGCGACGGTGACGGTGTGGGACCGCGATCAGGCCATCGCCGCCGAGAAGCTGCGGCTCGCCGAGAAGGTCATCCAGGCCCGCGACTTCACGTGTCTGCCCGAGGGCATGAACGCGATCGAGGCATGGCTCGGAAGTTTGCCCGGCCACGCCTACGCCAATGTCCGCCAGCCCCCGATTTCCACGCTCAATCTCGCCCACCTGATCCCCCTGTCAGCGGTATGGGCGGGGCCGGAACGGGACGAGCATTTCGGTGCTCCCCCCTTGCTCTACGGCAAGACCGAAGGCTCGACCCCGTTCCGGTTTTCCCTTCACGTCGGCGATGTCGGCCACACGCTCATCGTCGGGCCGACCGGCTCCGGCAAATCGGTGTTGCTCGCGCTGATGGCGATGCAGTTCCGCCGCTACGAGAATGCTCAGGTTTTCGCCTTCGACTTCGGCGGCAGCATCCGCGCCGCCGCGATCGGAATGGGCGGCGACTGGCAGAATCTCGGCGGGATGCTCGCCGACGAGGCCGGGGACGGCGTTCAGCTCCAGCCGCTCGCCCATATCGACTTGTCCGAAGAACGCGCCTGGGCCGCCGAATGGCTAGCGGCGATCCTCGCATCCGAGAATGTGACCGTCGATCCGCAGGCCAAGGAACATACCTGGTCGGCGCTGACATCGCTCGCCACCGCGCCCATCGCGGAACGGACCCTCACCGGGCTCGCCGTCCTGCTCCAGAGCCAGCAGCTCAAGCAGGCGCTCGCGCCTTGGTGCGTCGGCGGCGCGTGGGGCCGGCTGCTCGATGCCGAAACCGAGCGGCTTGGCGCGGCCACCGTTCAGGTGTTCGAGACAGAAGGCTTGATGGAAAGCGGCGCGGCGCCCGCCGTCCTGTCCTACCTGTTTCACCGCATCGCGGGACGGCTCGACGGGAGCCCGACGCTCATCATCATCGATGAAGGCTGGCTGGCGCTCGGATCGCCCGCGTTCGCCAAACAGCTTTCGGAATGGCTGGTGACGCTCCGCAAGAAGAACGCGAGCGTCATCTTCGCCACCCAATCGCTGGCGCAGATCGAGGGCAGCACAATTGCGCCAGCCATCGTCGAGAGCTGCCCGACGCGGATATTCCTGCCCAACGAACGCGCGGTCGAACCGCAGATCGCGGTGATCTACGAGCGGTTCGGGCTCAACGCCCGCCAGATCGAAATCCTCAGCCGGGCAACGCCCAAGCGCGATTATTACTGCCAGTCGCGGCGCGGCAACCGCCTGTTCGAGCTGGGGCTGGGCGAGGTCGCGCTGGCCTTCGCCGCCGCATCTTCCAAGACCGACCAGCGCCAGATTGCTGAGCTGGTGGAGACGCATGGCGCTTCCGCCTTCGCGGCCGAATGGCTGCGACATCGCGGCTGCGCCTGGGCGGTCGAGCTTCTTCCCGAACCTCATCCCGATCCGCTGGCCGGAGGTCGGGAAGTTACCGGCCAGCTCCCCCTTGCCTTGAAGGACACGACCCCATGAAAACCTCCCTCGTGCGCCGCGCCATGTTGGCCGGTGCGATCGCCACGTCGAGCCTGGTCGGCATCACCGCCGCGAGCCCGGCCCACGCCCAGTTCGGCGGGATCGTCTATGACCCGACCAACTATGTGTTGATTGCCACTGAGATGTGACCCGGGGGCGCTATAAGTTTCCACTGAGAATTGACCCATGTTTCCCTCCCCTCCGGCTGTCAGTCGGAGGGTCTCGGAGTGATCAACATGGACTTACTCAGTGTGATCCGCCGATGGCATTTCCGGCAGGAGATTTCCATTCGGGAGATCAAGCGACGGACCGGCCTATCGCGCAATACCATTCGCAAATACCTGCGTTCCGATGCGGTGGAGCCCAGTTTCAGGGTTCCGGTGCGCCCCAGCAAACTCGATCCCTTCGCGGACAAGCTGTCGGCTTGGCTGCGGGTGGAATCCAAGAAATCCCGCAAGCAGAAGCGGACCGCCAAGCAACTCTATGTGGATCTGGTGGAGCTGGGTTACGATGGCTCCTATAACCGGGTGGCCGCCTTTGCCCGCCGATGGCGGACCGAGCTTCAGTATGAACAGCAGACCAGCGGACGCGGGACGTTCGTTCCTTTGGCTTTCCAGCCTGGCGAGGCCTTCCAGTTCGACTGGAGCGAGGATTATGCCGTGCTGGACGGCAAAGTGACGAAACTGCAGGTCGCTCATACCAAACTCGCGCATAGTCGCGCCTTCATCGTGCGAGCCTATCTGCTTCAAACCCATGAGATGCTGTTCGACGCGCTGACGCAGGCATTCCGGGTGCTGGGTGGTGTGCCGCAGCGCGGCATCTTCGACAACATGAGGACCGCTGTCGACAAGATCGGGACGGGGAAGGCGCGGCAGGTCAATGCCAGGTTCGCTGCAATGGCCAGCCATTATCTTTTCGAGACGGATTTCTGCAATCCGGCTTCTGGCTGGGAGAAGGGTCAGGTCGAGAAGAATGTCCAGGATGCCCGGCGCCGGTTGTGGCAACCGATGCCCAGCTTCCCTGGTCTGGCTGAACTGAACGCTTGGCTGGAAGCTCAATGCATCGCCCAATGGAGCGAGATCCAGCATGGCGCCATGCCCGGCACTGTGGCCGATGTGCATGCCGAGGAAGCGCCCTGCCTGATGCCGCTGGGCCGGCCCTTCGATGGCTTTGTCGAGCAGATCAAGCGCGTATCGCCAACTTGTCTTATCGCCTTCGACCGCAACCGCTATTCGGTGCCTGCTTCGTTCGCGAACCGTCCGGTCAGCCTGAGGATTTACCCGGATCGTCTTGTCATAGCGGCCGAAGGCCAGATCGTATGCGAACATGCCCGGCTTATCGATCGTTCTCATAACAAGCCGGGACGCACAATCTATGACTGGCGGCATTATCTGGCGGTGATCCAGCGCAAGCCCGGCGCCCTGCGCAATGGTGCACCCTTTCTCGAGATGCCCGAGGCCTTTCGGGAGTTACAGGGCCATCTGCTCAAGCGCCCAGGCGGCGACCGAGAGATGGTCGAGATCCTGTCCCTGGTTCTTCATCACGACGAGCAGGCTGTCCTGAGGGCGGTTGAGTTAGCCCTGGAAGCTGGTGTCGCCACCAAAGACCCACGTTCTCAACGTGTTGCACCGACTGATCGATGGCAAGGCGCCTCCAGCAGCGCCGATCGATGCGCCTCAGGCACTGCGTCTGACGCAGGAGCCCGAGGCCAATGTCGTTCGCTATGACAGGCTGAGGGAGATCCGCCATGCGTCATGACCCTGCCAGCGCTGCGGTCATCGTCATGCTGCGCAGCCTCAAGATGTTCGGCATGGCTCAGGCCGCCGACGAACTGATCCAGCAGGGCGCGCCTGCCTTCGATGCTGCCTTGCCGATGTTGGCTGGGCTCCTGAAAGCAGAAATGGCCGAGCGGGAGGTCAGGTCCATCGCCTATCAGATCAAGGCGGCCCGCTTCCCGGCCTACAAGGATCTGGCTGGCTTTGATTTTGCCGCCAGCGAGATCAATGAAGCACTAGTGCGTCAGCTTCACCAGGGCGACTTCATGGAAAACGCCGACAACGTCGTGCTGATCGGCGGGCCCGGAACCGGCAAAAGCCATATCGCAACGGCGCTGGGCGTCCAGGCTGTCGAACATCACCGCAAGAAGGCCCGCTTCTTCTCCACGGTCGATCTCGTCAATGCGCTTGAGCAGGAAAAGACCTTGAACCGGTCCGGCCAACTGGCAGAACGCCTGCTACGCCTCGACCTGCTCATCCTCGATGAGCTGGGCTACCTGCCCTTCAGCCCATCAGGCGGCGCCATGCTCTTCCACCTGCTCAGCAAGCTGTACGAGCGCACCAGCGTCGTCATCACCACCAATCTGAGCTTCAGCGAATGGTCCGGCGTGTTCGGCGATGCCAAGATGACAACCGCGCTGCTCGATCGGCTTACCCACCACTGCCACATCCTGGAGACCGGAAACGATAGCTTCCGCTTCCGCGCCAGCACCGCTGCGCCCAAAACCAGAAAGGAGAAGCCAGCATCTTGAACCTGCCGGTCATCGGCAGCACATAACCCGTACCCACCAGGGTCACTTCTCAATGGAAACCCCGGGTCACATCTCAGTAGCAATCAACAAACTCAGACCTTTAGAGTCGATTCATTGACCTGCCGGAGCCTAGAAGTCGGACTACTCCCCAACCGCACCTTCGTAGAGTTAGCTGCATGTGGACGCGGCACAAGACGATGCACGGCGCAAAACGGCGGCCTCATAGTAGTAAAAATGGCGACTCGTATTCGTTATGTTTATCCAGGGCGGGGCGCCATTTCCGTTCTTACGTACGAACGCCTAGCGCGAGAGACGGCTGTGAGAGTGCGCAGCAACTCGCTTCGCAAGCCACGGATGCGAACTTCGTCTAGCGTTCCAGCTCTCGCTGAAAATTCCCGTGAAGAAGGCGCGCGTCGGGCTCCCGGTTGGTCGTTCGCGCTGTGGGGCAGGGCGAATATGCCCGGCTTCGCTCCCGCTACGCCGGAAACAGAGATTATGGTCCGGCCGAGTTCGCTCCTCAGATTGCGATGCGGACTCCATGGTAGCTGATCACGTCGATCCACCGTGCAACGGATTGAACCTGATGATGCGCAAAGCTGCCGGCTCATTTCCCTAGCGTCTTTACGGGATGCGGCGCGCCGAACGCGGGCAGGGTGTTGAACGGCCCATGTGGCGCGGAAAGATTTGAATCGCCGGCTAGCTACGGTGCGCTCTGCCTCGACAAAAATGTGGCTCCCCGAGTAGGATTCGAACCTACGGCCATTCGATTAACAGTCGAATGCTCTACCGCTGAGCTATCGGGGAGCGGCCCGGAACGCTCCGGGCAGGCGGCGCATATGCAGCGGCTCGTTCCGCTTGGCAAGGGGGCAAGGCGGGTAAATTCGCCTGTCAGTCGGTCCCGCCGATGATCCCGGCGAAAAGGTGGGGATCCACATTCGCCCCGGATATGACGACGACGCGCGCGCCCGCGCAGGGCGGCGCCTTGCCGGCCAGCAGCGCCGCCAGCGCGACGGCGCCGCCCGGCTCCGTCACCAGTTTGAGCGTCGAAAAGGCGAAGCGCATCGCGTCGCGCACCTCTGCGTCGCTGACGGCAAGACCACCGGCCAGCAGCGCATGATTGATGGGGAAGGTGAGCGCGCCGGGGCTGGGCGCGAGCAAAGCGTCACAGATCGAACGAGCGCCCTTCGCCACCTCCTCGCGCTCGCCGCTGCGCAGCGATCGGGCCGTGTCGTCAAAATCCTCGGGCTCGACGCTGTAGAGGGCGATGTCCGGCCGCGACGCCGCGACTGCCGTGGCGATGCCCGACACCAGCCCGCCCCCGCCGCAGCAGACCAGGATTTGGCCGATGTCGGCGTTCATCTCCTGCGCCTGCGCCAATATCTCCAGCCCGACACCGCCCTGGCCTGCCATGACATGGGGATCGTCGAAGGAGGGGACCAGAGTAGCGCCACTCTTACGGGCGAGGCGGCTGGCGATCTCCTCGCGGCTCTCGGTCAGCCGGTCATAGGGGATGATGCGCGCGCCCAGCGCCCGCGTGTTGGCCGCCTTGATCGCCGGCGCGTCGGCCGGCATGACGATCGTCGCCGGTATGTCCAGCATGCGGGCGGCACAGGCCACGCCCTGCGCATGATTGCCCGACGACCAGGCGACGACGCCCGCCGCCTTCTCTTGCGGCGACAGGCGGGCGAGGCGGTTGTAGGCGCCGCGAAACTTGAACGACCCGGTGTGCTGCGCGCCTTCGAACTTGACGAGCGTGCGCCCGCCGACGCGCGCGTTCAGCGCCAGATTTTCGATGAGCGGCGTGCGCACCGCAACGCCCTCCAGCAGGCGCGCGGCATCCCGCACATCGTCGATCTGAATGGCGGGGGAATCGGGCATCGCACACTCCTGGCTACCTGCCTGCCATAGACGGGAAGCACGGCGCCTGTCAGCGCGGGATCAATGCGAAAGCGGAGTGGAAAGTGGCTCCCCGAGTAGGATTCGAACCTACGGCCATTCGATTAACAGTCGAATGCTCTACCGCTGAGCTATCGGGGAGCAACCCGGCTTCCGCCGGGCAGGCCGCGCCTATAGCAGTGGCTTTCCGACAATGGCAAGCGGCAAATTGCGGAAATCTTGCGCCAGACCCGTCAGGCGATGAACTGCTCGGCCGCGATCCGGTCGTCCAGCGTATGTTCGGGATCGAACAACAGTGTCAGCGGCGTGGTGCGGTCGATGCGCACCTCCACCTGCGCGACGTCGCGCACTTCGCGCTGGTCGGCGACGGCGCTGACTGGCCGCTTGACCGGGTTGAGGACGGAAAAGCGGATCTGCGTGGCTTCGGGCAGGATCGCGCCGCGCCAGCGCCGTGGACGGAAAGGGCTGATCGGGGTCAGCGCCACCAATGCCGATCCCAGCGGCAGGATCGGGCCGTGGGCGGACAGATTATAGGCGGTGGAGCCGGCCGGCGTCGCCACCAGCACGCCGTCGCACACGAGTTCGGGCAGGACGATGCGGCCATTCACCTCCACCTCCAGCTTGGCGGTCTGGCGGGTTTCGCGCAGCAGCGACACTTCATTGATTGCGGGAATCGAAAATTGTTCTCCATCGACGGTGTCGACCGTCATGCGTAGCGGATTGACCTTGAAGCTCTTGGCCCTGGCCAGCCGCTGGTCGAGGCCATCGAGCCGCCATTCATTCATCAAAAAACCGACCGTGCCCAGGTTCATGCCAAAGACCGGCATGATGCGCCGCCCCTCCAGCATGGCGTGCAGCGTCTGGAGCATGAAGCCGTCGCCGCCCAGCGCGACGATCATCTCCGCCTCCTCCACTGGCGCGAAGTCATAGACGGCGCGCAGCCTTTCCTCCGCCGCGCGGGCCGCTGGGGTAGGGGACGCGACCAGCGCGCGCCGTGGGTCGCCGCTCATCCGCCGGTCACGCTCATATGGCGGCGAGTGGCGGCAGGCGCATCGGCGCCGATGCGGAAGTCATGAGCGGCGGGCTTGAGGCGCAGCGCGCGATCGACCAGCGGCTGCACCGCATCCAGCCCGCCTTCACGCAGCGCCGCCTTGAAGTCGACATGATCCTCATGGCCCAGGCACATGAAGATCTTGCCTTCGCAGGTCATGCGAATGCGGTTGCAGTCGGCGCAGAAATTGCGGGTCAGCGGCGTGATGAGGCCCAGCCGCGTGCGCATGCCCGCCACCGCATGATAGCGGGACGGGCCGCCGGTGCGATGCGCGATGGGGGTCAGCGGATGCTGCGCCGCGATGCCGTCGACCACTTGCGTCAGCGGGAGATAATGGTCGGTCCGGTCCTCCCCCGTGTCGCCAAGGGGCATGGTTTCGATCAGGCTGAGGTCGAAGCCCTGGCTGTCGCACCAGCGCAGCATCGGCAGGATTTCGTCGTCGTTGATGCCCTTGAGCGCCACCATGTTGATCTTGACGGCGAGGCCTGCGGCGCGCGCCGCGTCCAGCCCGGCCAAAATCTGGTCCAGCCGGCCGCCGCGCGTCACATCGGCGAAGCGATCGGGATCGCGGCTGTCCAGGCTGACGTTGACGCGCCGCACGCCGGCATCGAACAGCTCCTGGGCGTGGACGTCGAGCCGGGTCGCATTGGTGGTCAGGGTGAGTTCGTCCAGCCCCTGTCCCAGATGGCGGCCGATGCGCCGGACCAGATCGCCGATGTCGCGGCGCACCAGCGGCTCGCCGCCGGTCAGGCGGATCTTCGTCACCCCGCGCGCGATGAAGAGATCGGCGAGCAAAGCGATCTCCTCCAGCGTCAGCACCTGGTTTTTGGGCAGGAACTGCATCCGTTCCGCCATGCAATAGCGGCAGCGTAGGTCGCACCGATCCGTCACCGAAATCCGCAAATAGCTGATCCGGCGGCCCAGACCATCGACCAGAGGCGAGGGCTGGGACTGGGACGAAGGGGCGGCTGTGGCCATGGCGCATAGCTAGGCGATGGTCATGGCGGGTGCAAGCATCCCGGTTGCGGTGACGCGAACGGGTCGGTAACGCCTTGCTGATAGGATGGCGCGATGCGCGGCGTCGGGGGGAGACACAAAGAGTGGGCGGGGACGCTGCATCGGCCATACAGCATAGCCTTTTCATCCTGTCGCCCGGGGATCGCGACGGCCTGTCGCAGGCGGTGCAGGCGATCGGCTGGCGCGCGATCGGCGCGCGGCGGCCGCGCGATGCGCCGCAACGCTTCCTGCGCAGCGAAGCGCAGATCGCGCTCATCGATCTCCGTCGGGATGGCGACCCCGATGCGTTGCTCGCGCCGCTGGTGCCGGCGATGGAAGCGGGCGGCGGTGCGCTGATCCTGCTGCTGGATGCCGCCGAGGAAGCACGGGTGCCCGCTCTGCTCGCCGCTGGCGCCACCCACTATCTGCTCGCGCCCTTCACCCCCGATGGCCTGCGCGCCGTGCTGGCGTCGGCGCAGCGGCTGGTGGAAAGACTGGGCGGCGAGCAGGGCGCGCGGCAGCGCGCGCAGCGCATCCGCCGCGGCGACGCGCTTTACTGGCAATTGGGGAGCGACGGGCTGCTGCGCGTCAGCGAGGCGCTGGCGCGGCATCTGGCGCTCGATGCGCCAACGCTGACCCCGGCCGCGCTGATGCGGCAATTGCCGCGGGCGGAGCGGGCGGGCGTGCTGACGGCGCTGCGGGCGATGGCGCGCACGGGACGACCGGCGTCCCTGGCGCATGGCCTGCCCGACCGGCCGGGCGACCGGCTGGTCCATCATTTGCGAATCGAGGATGGGCAAATCGCGGCGGATGTCGAATGGCTGTCCGACCAGCATGAGCGGGACAGCAGCAGCCGCGACTATCTGACCGGACTGCGGTCGCGCCAGGCGGCGCTGGAATGGCTGGACCGGCGCGTGGGCCTGCCGACGACGGTGCTGCTGCTGTCGATCAGCCAGTTCGAGCGGATGAACGCGGCCTATGGGCAAGTGGTGGGTGATGCGTTGCTGGGGCGGATCGCGCGGCGGATCGAACGGATGGTCGATGATGTCGCGCCCGGCGCAATGGTCGCGCGGATCGCGGGCACCGAATTTCTGGTGGGCTTGGCGGGGCAGGCCGGCAATGGCGATCGCGCCACATTCCTGGCGCGCCAGCTGATCGGCGCGATCGGGCGACCGTTCAGCGCCGGCGATCACCTGATCCGCCTGATCGCGCGATGCGGCATCGCCCAGGCGCGCAGCGAGGATGACGCGACTCATGTGCTGCGGCGCGCGGGGATGGCGCTGGCCGATGCGCGGCAGGCCGGGGGCGAGGGCATTCGCATATTGTCCGCCGACAAGCAGAGCCGTCAGGTCGATCCCGACCGGCTGGAGACCGACCTGCGCCTGGCGCTGGACCGGGGCGAGATCGGCATCGTGTTCCAGCCGCAATATCCGGTCCATTCCGAGCTGATCAGCGGAGTGGAGGCGCTGGCTCGGTGGAATCATCCCCATTATGGGCCGCTGGGCGCGGGTATCCTCTTCGCGACGGCCGAACGGTCAGATTACATGCTGCCGCTATCGGCCCATATATTGGGCGAAGCGCTGCGGCAGGCGGCGGCCTGGCCCCGCGCATTGGCGGACCTGCGCCTGTCGATCAACGTCACGGCTGCCGACATCGCGCAACCGCACTTCATGCCCGACCTGCTCGACATGGTGGATCGCAGCGGATTCCCACGCGCGCGGCTGACGGTAGAGATCACCGAAAGCGGGCTGATCCATGACGTAGATGCGGCGGCAAGGCTGCTGCGCGCGTTGCGCAGCGAAGGGCTGGCGGTCGCGATCGACGATTTCGGCACCGGCTATTCCAGCCTGGCCTATCTCAAGTCACTGCCGCTCGACTATCTGAAGATCGACAGTGGCCTGGCGCAGGACATCGCCGGCACCGCGCGGGACCGGATCATCGTGCGCGGGGTCATCCACATGGCCAAGTCGCTGGGGCTGAAGGTGATTGCCGAAGGGGTGGAGACCGAGCAGCAGCTGGACCTGCTCGCCCGCGAAGGCTGCGATTATTACCAGGGCTTCCTGCGATCGGCCGGTATTTCTTCGGCCGAACTGGTGGCGCTGGTTCTCGCATAAGGAAAAAGGCGCAGGAAACGTCCCGCGCCTTTTTCTCAATCGGTTGCGTCAGCGCAAGCCGCGCTTACAGCGCCGCCTTCAGCTTTTCGACCAGGTCGGTCTTTTCCCAAGGGAAAAAGTCGCCTTCGGGCTTGCGGCCGAAATGGCCGTAGGCGGCGGTCGGCTGGTAGATGGGCTTGTTGAGGCCCAGATGGGTGCGGATGCCGCGCGGGGTAAGGCCGCCCAGTTCCTTGATCGACTTGATCGCATCCTCGATCCTGTCGTCGCCCACCGTGCCGGTGCCATGGGTGTCGACATAGAGCGACAGCGGCTCGGCGACGCCGATCGCATAGGCAATCTGGATGGTGCAGCGCTGGGCAAGGCCGGCGGCGACCACATTCTTGGCGAGATAGCGCGTGATATAGGCGGCCGAACGGTCGACCTTGGTCGGGTCCTTGCCGCTGAACGCGCCTCCGCCATGGGGCGATGCGCCGCCATAGGTGTCGACGATGATCTTGCGGCCGGTAAGGCCAGCGTCCCCGTCCGGACCGCCGATTTCGAAGCTGCCGGTCGGGTTGATGTGATAGACGGTTTCGTCCGACAGCAGTTCGGCCGGGATCACCTTGGCCACCACATCCTTCACATAGGCCTTGAGCTCGGCTTCCTTTTCACCCTGGTCATAGCCCTTGGCATGCTGGGTCGAAACGACGACGGCGGTGCAGGCGACAGGCGTGCTGCCTTCGTAGCGCAGCGTCACCTGGCTCTTGGCATCGGGCTCCAGGAAGGGCGCAGCCTTCGAATGGCGATCGGCCGCCATCGTTTCCAGGATCTTGTGGCTGTAATAGAGAGTCGCGGGCATCAGGTCAGGGGTGTCATTGGCGGCATAGCCGAACATGATCCCCTGGTCGCCCGCGCCTTCATCCTTGTTGCCGCTGGCGTCGACGCCCTGCGCGATGTGCGCGCTCTGGGCATGGAGATTATTTTCAAAGCGGAAGCTTTCCCAGTGGAAGCCTTCCTGCTCATAGCCGATGCGCTTCACCGTTTCGCGCACGGTGCGTTCGATCTCTTCCTCAGCGCCTGGCGCCCACTGACCATCCTCATAGACGCCCTTGCACCGGATTTCGCCGGCCAGGACGACGAGCTGGGTCGTCGTCAGCGTTTCGCAGGCGATGCGCGCTTCGGGGTCCTTGGAGAGAAAAAGATCGACAATGGCGTCGGAAATCTGGTCCGCGACCTTGTCAGGATGGCCTTCGGACACGGATTCGGAAGTGAAGAGGTAATTTGAACGCATGGTTGCTCCAGTCTGATGCTGTGTCTGCGTATAAAGAAATCTTTATGTGCAATGACGCCTTAGCGGCTGCGGTATCGAGTTGCAATGGCAGCGCCCAGCAGCAGCAAGGCGAAGAGGAAGGGGAGGATGTTGCCCAAGCGCGCAAACAGCGTCGGCGAAAGCACGGGCGGCAGGCCGGATTCCAGATAGCCCGCGCGGTTGAGGCCAAGCGATCGCACCACCTGGCCGCGCGCGTCGATCACGGCGGAAACGCCCGTGGGAGTGGCGCGGATGATCGGAATGCCCTCCTCCAGAGCGCGCAGTCGCGCTTGGGCGAGATGCTGGACCGGCCCCCAACTGCCGAACCAGGCGTCGTTAGAGGGGTTGAAGAGAAAATCGGGCCGGTTCCCGGCGTCGACGACCTGGCCCGAGAAGATGATCTCATAGCAGATCTGCACGCCCATCTTCAGCGACGGGCGGCCGAGCGTCGCGGGCAGGGTCAGGCTTTGCGGCCCGGGTCCCGGCCAGAAGTCCGCGTCGCCCGGCACCAGGCGCGACAAGCCGATGGGCTCCAATATGTGCCGCATCGGCAGATATTCGCCATAGGGGACGAGATGCGCCTTGGAGTAGCGTCCGGCGATCGTCGCCTGCGGCGTCACGATCCAGACGCTGTTGTTGGCGCCGGACAGTTTGTTGACGAGGACGCCATTCTCCTCGACCGCCTTGAAATAGACCTTGTCCGCGCCGGTCATCAGCAGATCGCCCGGCCCGAGCAGGCCAGCGAGACGCGCGCGCCAGTCGGGCTCCAGATCGAGATAGGCGGGGATCGCCGCTTCAGGCCAGAAGATGAGGCGTGGTGCCGGGCGGGGCTTGCCGGACAGGCTCGAGAGCTTGGCGAAGTTGCGATACTCCGCCTCGACCGAATATTTCTCGTCCTGGCCGATATCGGGCTGGACCACGCGGATGCGCGGCGCACCGGCCGGGGTAGCCGGTGCGGGAGCGAGCCAGCCGATCAGGGCGAGCAGCAGCAGGGGCGCGGCGATCAGGCCGCCCAGCCGCGCCTGGCCGTGCGCGGCGAGCATCAGCGCGCCTGCCGCCAATATGACCAGCGCGCCAAGCCCGTAGGTGCCGATCACCGTGGCGGCGATCGCAGCACCGGTCGGCAGCAGGACGACGCCCAGCGGGTTCCAGGCAAAGCCGGTGAAGAGCGTCGCGCGCAGAAACTCCGTCACCGTCCAGCAGGCTGCAAAGAGGAAGAGGAAGGCAAGCGGACTAAGCGCAAAGCGACGGCGCAGCCACCAGGCCCCCAGCGTCGCAAGGCCCGGATAGACGGCCAGATAGAGCGAAAGAAGGACGATCGCGCCATAGCCGAACCAGTGCGGCATGCTGTCCTGGAAGGTGAAGGCGTGAGCTATCCAGTTGAGGCCGAGCGTGAAATGGCCGACGCCGAACAGCCAGCCGCGCAGGAAGGCGGCGCGTCGGTCGGGCGCTTGCTGGATGAGGATGATGAGCGCCGCCAAACAGAGCAGGGCCACCGGCCAGAGATTGAGCGGCGCGAAGCCGGTGGCGGACAGGACGCCCGCCAGCAGCGCCGCAATCCTGTGGTGGCGGGCGAAGGCGGCTTGCAGCATGAGGGTCAGCGCACCGTCGCCGTGGTGGCGCGCGAACAGGCGTCGCTTTCATGCCCGGTGCCTGAGAAGGTGGAGATGGCGACGAAGCCGCCCACCACCAGCAGCAGGAAGAGAGCCGACAGCAGCGCCAGATATTTCTCGATGAACGCCTTGATCGGCCGCCCAAATTTCCAGAACAGGATGCCGACCAGCATGAACTGGAAACCACGGCTGACGATGCTGGCCCACAGGAAAGTGAAGAGCGAGAGGCCGATGAATCCCGCGGTGATGGTGATGAGCTTGAACGGGATGGGCGTCGCGCCCTTGATCAGGATGATCTCTGCGCCATAGTCGCGCAGATAGCAGGCCGCGATCGGGAATTTTTCCGCCAGGCCAAGGGCGTGCAATAGCTGCTCGCCGACGGCTTCATAGAGGAAAAAGCCGATCGCATAGCCGAAGAGGCCGCCCAGCACCGATGCGATGGTGCAGATGAGCCCGAATCGGACTGCGCGCTCGGGCCGGGCAAGGCACATGAGGCCCAGCAGAGGATGCGGCGGAATCGGAAAGAAGCTCGATTCCATGAAGCTGACGGCGAAGAGCCAGCGCTCGGCGTGGCGGTGCGCGGCCTTCGCCAGCGTCCATTGGTAGAGCCTGGTGAGCATCGCGCGCGGACCTAGCGGAGATGAAGGGGCGCCGCCAGCGCTTTTGCCAGGACCACCATCTCCAGCGGCGGATCGAGCGCTATGGGGAAGGGGCGTCGTTCGGCGCCGAGGATATAGCCGCGGCGCTGATAATAAGCGATCAGTTCGACGCGGCGGTCGATGACCGTCATTTCCATGCGCGTCGCGCCGAAGAGGCGGACGGCAAGATCCTCTGCGGCGGCGATCAACTGGCGACCGAGGCCCGCGGCCTGGCGGTCAGGGTCGATGCAGAGCAGGCCGAGATAGGCGGTGCCGTCCTGCTTGTCCGTCACCTGCACGCAGCCGATCGGGATGGTGTCGACGATGGCGATCAGCAGCCGGTCGTGTGGGCTGTCCAGGATAGCGCACAGCGAGGCCAGGTCCGTCCGCGCCCCGGTGAGCAGATCGGATTCGAAGGTCCAGCCCGCGCGCGCCGCATCGCCGCGATAGGCCCGCTCGATCACGGGGTGGATCTGGGGCAGGTCGGCGGCGGTGGCGAGGCGAATATCCATGGCCGCGCTCTAGTCGAATTGTGAAGCAGCGGGCAATCGCCTGCAATGGTCGGCACGGCGCAGACGCGAGCGGATGACGGGCCAGGGCGACTCCCTGCGACGGGCCGGGCGATCCGAGCGGCGTGCGCGCCACCGACTGATTGGCGGGCGGCGTGACGGCGTTGACGCCGCCGCGCCGTCTGGGCAAGACCGGCTTCCCAATCGTCTGTTCGGTCCGTGCGTTTGACATTTTCTTCCATTTCCTGGGCCAAGGTGCGGCAGCGTGCGGCCGGCGTGACGTTCGCGCTCGTGCTGAACCTGCTGCTGTTGCTGGCGCTGTTCACCCTGTCGCCATCCTTCCAGCCGCCCAAGATGGACCCGCGTCTGCCCGTCACCTTCGAGACAGAAGCTGGACCCAAGGCGGCGCAGGAGGAAGCCAAGGCCGAGAAGGCCGAGCGGCGCGAGGAAAGCAAGGCCGAACCGCAGAAGGTGGAGGAGCCCGTCGTCCGTCCGCCGCTGGAGGTCGAAAAGCCGGTCGAACAGCCGCCGTCGCCCTTTGCCTTCCTGACGCTCAACCGCGAGCAGATGGCGTCGGCCGACATCGGCAAGATGCCCAGGCGCGCGGCCGGCGACGGGTCGGCGGGACAGGGAAACAGCGCCGCCGTTGCCGGTCCGGGAGAAGGGCCGGGCGGCGTCCAGCTGTTCGAGGCGCAATGGTATCGGCGACCCACCCACGCGGAATTGTCGCCCTATCTGCCCAATGATGCGCCGACCAGTGGCTGGGGCTTGGTCGCCTGCAAGACGATCGACCATTATCATGTCGAAAATTGCCAGGTGATGGGCGAATCGCCGATGGGGTCTGGCTTCGGTCGCGCCGTGCGGCTCGCGGCGTGGCAGTTCCTGGTGCTGCCGCCGCGCGTGAATGGCAAGGTGATGGTCGGCAGCTGGGTGCGCATCCGCATCGACTACAGCCGCCGGGTCGTGCCTCCCGGCGGCTGACTTGCCAATGGCGCGCAGCCGTTAGGGTCTTCGGACTCGGCGCTCGCCCGGACCTGTCCGTTCCGAAAATGCCGTGTCGAGCAAAGAAAGGGGCGCCGCCGGGGGGACCGGCGACGCCCCTCTTTATGTCCGGCGCCCTTGGGGAGGGATGTGTGCCGAAGCGGAAGCGACGGACCGGGAGGGTCTGTGGGGTGTGGCCCGTCGCTTCACCTGTCAGACGTCACAGCACGAAGTTAACCGTCGCGCGAAATGAGATGGCGACGTGATTTTGTTGTTCCTCCGCGCCGAACTCCCCGCCGATGCGGAAGGTGTCGGTGCCGCCATAGAGGCGGGCGCGGCCGGTCCAGCCATTGGTGCGGTCTTCCGCCACCAGCGTGAACTGATCGCCGTCCTTGAAATAGGCGGTGGTGTTGCCGAGCGATCCGCCGATGATCTGGCGCCGGCCGCCTTCCAGTTCCAGGCGGACCCAGCCATCGGCCCGGTTCAGGCTGCCAAAGTCATAGCCGGCCGTGATCGTGCCATTGGCCGTGGTCTCGTCGCTGGTGCGGTCGAGCACGGTCAGGTTGAAGGCGTCGCCGCCGCCGGTTTCGGCATAGCCATCCTCCTTCAGGCGATAATAGTCGATGCCGACCGCCGGACGCAGGCTGAAGCGATCAAATTGCAGCTGGTAGGACAAGCCTGCCGTCGCGGCATAGAGATCGCCGTCCCATTCGCCAGTGGCGGTGCGCACGACATCGCCATTTTCGAAGTGGCGCGTGCCAGAGAAATTGACCTTGGCCGCCGACACGCGCGCGAAGGCGAGCAGCGGTCCCCATTGGCCGCGCCAGTGCGCCGCCAGTTCATACTGGTCGGAATCCACGGCGTTGTTGGAGCTGCCGCTGGAATCGCTGCCATGGATATAGGCGAAGGACCCGCCGAACGCGCCGAGATCGGTCAGATATTCGACGCCGCCGCCCGCGCCCCAGCCGTTGATGTCGTAGGAGGCGGTGCTGCCCACGCTCTTGGCGCTGCCGAAGGCCACCTGCTGCAGCCAGAAGCCCAGCCGCCCGTCCTTGGTGCGGTAGATGCCGTTGGGATCGGACAGGATGCGGGCGGTCGCGCGCGAACCCGACGTCACCGCTTCGAAAGTGCCGCCGGCATGGTCGGGCAGCATCTGGCGCAGATTGGCGGTCAGCGTGCTGCCGTCGGTGATGCCCAGATAGGCGTTGGCGACGTCGCTGTCATTGTCCAGCGCGTTGAAGATCGCCGAATAGGCGCGCGCCAGCGATCCGCTGAGGCCCAGTTCCGAGACCGTCTTGGCCGCGATCGACAGGGTGACCGTGCCGGCCGTGCTGTCGCCCGTCACGCTGCCCTTGAACATGTAGGGCAGCAGGGTTTCGGTACCGAGCGTGGGCGATCCGCTGAGCGAACCGGCCTGGACGATCACATAGTCGCCTTCCGATCCGCTGACCTGCGCCAGATTGACCTTCACCTGCGATCCGCTGGCGAAGCTGGCGGCGCCCGCGACGTCATAGAGGGTGCTCGTCTCATTCTCCGCGTCGATCGTGACGCCGATGGTCGACGTCCCGCTGGCGGTGAGCGAGTTCAGCGCGATGGTTCCGGTGTTGGTCGCGTTGAGGGTGCCGCCGTCCAGCACCACGTCGATGCCGCCGGCATTGCTGATCGCGCCCGACAGGCTGGACGTGCCGCCCAGCGTCAGCGTGCCGCCGCCATTACCGAAGTCGACTCCGCCCACTATGGCCGCGGTGTCGGCCAGGGTCAGGCTGGCCGATCCGCCGCCGAAGCTGGTGTCGCCGGTCAGCGTCGAACTGCCCGAGAGCGAGACGCTGTCGTCGCCGGCACCCAGCGCCAGGTCGCCGGTGATGGTGCCGGCCGAAACGCTGACGCTGTCATTGCCCGAACCCAAAGCGATGTCGCCGATGATCTGCGGCGCGCTGGCGTCCTCGTCAGCGAGTTCCTGCGTCAGCGTGACGCCGCTGCTGTTGGCGCTAAGGTCGATGGCGGTGTTGGACAGGCCGCCGCTGGCGGAAATGGCGCCCGTGTTGCTGAGGCTGGAGACGGTGCCCGAAGAATCGAGAATGGCGATCGCGGCGCCATCCTCATCGTCCAACGCCGACGCTGCGACGGTGCCGCTGATCAACAGGCTGTCGACGCTCGCGCCGGAATCGATGACGACGCCGCGCGCGGCCGTGCCTTCCTCGGCCGATCCGGTTGCGCCGATCGTGCCGCTGACCTCGATCGTGCCGGCGCTCGCGCCCGAACCCAGGCGCAGGGCGGTCGCATTGCTGTCATAGGAAACCGCAGCGATGGTGCCATCGACCAGCACGCCCTTGGCGATGTCGACATTGCCTCCAAGGCCGCCAATGACCAGGCCGTTGGCGTCGACGCCGTCATAGATGCCATAGCCAGCGATCGTGCCGTTGACGATCAGGCCGTAGCCCGACGAATCGGCGGCGACGGCGCCGATCACCGTGTCGGTATCGGCCGCGCCCACCTGAACCGCGGCCGCCGATCCGTAGGTCACGACCGATGCCGTGCCTTCGCTGCTGTCGGTCAGGCCGTCATCGTCGATGTCGGTATCGTCTTCGTCGTCATCGTCGCTGGCGACGGGCGGCACGTCGAAGATCACGCCCCCGCTGACATTGCCGGCGATCACCACCGCCGATCCGCCCTGCAGCAGGTCGTCCTCGTCCAGAATGTCCGTGTCGGTGGGGCGGGTGGTATAGCGGTAGCCGGTGCTGATGATCGTGCCCTGGATCTTCAGCGCGCCATCGACGTCGCCGAGCAGGGCCGCGCCGACGCTATTTTCGCCGGTTGCGCTGATCGCGCCGCGTAGCGTCACGTCACCGGTCACATCGTTGGTGACCACGCCATAGCTATTGTCGCCCACGACCGTGATCGTGCCGCTGGTCGCAAGGTTGCCGGTCAGCGCGCCGTCCAGGCGGATGGCAGCGGACCTGTTGCCTTCGATGCTGATCGTGCCGCTATGGGTGATGTCGCCGCTATGGCCCGCGCCGGACTGCACCCAGATGCCGTTCTTGTTGCTGCCTTTGGCAAAGACGCCGTCGGTGTCGCCGTCGTCATCCTCATCCTCGGCGGTATAATCCTCGGTCAGGGTGATGGTGCCGCTGTTGGTGATGTCGCCGCTGGTCCCCGGCGCGATCAGGATGCCGGTGACATTGTCGGCGTCGTTGATCGTGATGGTGCCGGCATTGGAGACGTCGTTATTGCTGTCGACCGTCACCGCCGCGCCGCTGGTCAGCGTGATCGATCCCGCCGAACTGATGGTGATGTCGTCGGCCGATCCGCTCGCCACGGTCGATGTCTTGACCGGCGCGGTGGTTGCGGTGCTGATCGTGGTTTCCGCCGACGCGTCCGCGCTGGCAAGGGCCGCCAGAACCGGCGCGATGGCCGTGCAGGCCAGTAGATGTCGCATGATGTCTCCTCTGCGTGCCGCGCTGCAATTTCGTTGAGGCGCGCGTGCGCATGGGACGTCGCCGGGCCGTGCTTCCCGTCCGGCGATGCGATGAATGGATGTTCAGATTGTCGTCAGAAGGCGAAGTCGATGCCGACGCGCAGCGTGCGGGGGCGCAGCGGGGTGTAGTAATCGGACCGCAAGTCGAACGGCGTGCCGAGCGAGAAGCGGTTGCCATTGCTGTCGAGCAGGTTGGTCAGCGACAGCGAATATTGCACCGGCCCGTGCGTGATGCTGGCGGTGAGGCTGGTGTCGACATAATCGCCCTGGGTCTGGCCCAGGATCGGGCCGACGCCCAGCCGTGACTTGCCGACATAGCGCGCCGCGCCGTTCAGATGCAGGCTCATGCCCTGTGCCAGCGCCATCCGGTAATCAAGCGCCAGACGCCCGCCCAGATTGGCGACATTGGGCAGTGACAGGGATTCGCCTTCATAGGACAGGGCGCGCAGGAACTGGGCGGGACGGCTGAGCTTGCTGTCATTATAGATGAAGCTGCCGTCGAGGGTGAGCGCGGGGAGGGGGCGCAGCACGATGCGACCTTCGACCGTATAGATGCGTCCGTCGCCGATATTGGCGGTCGTGGGCAGGCCGATCCGGTCGGTCACATCGGCCTGGATGTCGCGCCAGTCGGTATAGGCGACATTGGCGCTGAGCGCGAGCGGATCGCGCCCCGGCATGCCCTTGCGAAAGCCGAGTTCGAAGGTCGAGATCCGGTCATTCTGGTAGCGGCGCACGCGTTGGTCATCGACGGCCAGGCCGCCGGGGCGGAAGCCCTGCTGGAACCGGGCATAAAGCGTCACGTCGGGAATGGCGTCGGTCAGCAGCGATGCGGACGGCAGGAAGATCGTCTCATTGCGGTCGGCCTGCGCCTCGGCCCGCGCGATGTCGGCGGACGAAAGGGCGGCGACCGGTTCGAGCGCCTCGCCCGACAGGCGGCTGCTGGTCAGCCGCCCCCCGATCGTGGCGATCAGCCCCTGGACCGGTTCGAACGACGCCTCGCCGAACAGCGTTGCTTCCTTGACGCTGTTGCGCACGCCGGTCGCGGGCGCTGCCCGGCCGCTGCCGATTACCGGCACGTTGGGGATGATTTCCGGCAACACGGCGGCGGTGCCGTAGGATGTCAGCGACCGGTGGATGTCGGACGTGCTTTGCAGATAGGCGGCGCCCAATATCCAGCCGAGGCCATTGTCGAGGTCGCGCACCAGCCGATTTTCGGTCGAGAAGATATCGACCTTGTTATCCTGGCGGAACAGCGCGGGCGCGCTGCCGGGCTGGGTGGCGTCATAGCTTTCGGCCAGTTCATGGCGGACATAGCCGGTGGAGGACACGAAGCGCAGGCTGTCCCACTGCCGCTCGATCCGCAGATTGGCGAGCAGATAATCGGAGAAATAGGGCTGCGACACGGCCGAGGCCCGTTGCAGCCGGCCGACGGACCGGGTCGCATATTGCGCGTCGTCCCCGTCGATATGCTGGTAGACGCCGTTGAGGTCGATGGTCCAGTTCTCGTCCGGCGCGAAGCGCAGCGCGGCGCGGCCGCCCCAGGTGCGCACGCGGTTGACGTCATCCTCGCCGCGGTTGACGTCGTCAATATAGCCGCCCTCCTGCACGCCATAGCCGACCACGCGCAGCGCCAGCTTTTCCGCCACGATCGGCAGGTTGAGCGTCGCGGACAGGTCGCCGCCAGGGTCGCCATGCTGGGTCGCGGACAGGCCGGCCGACACCTGGCCGCCATAGTCGCCCAGATTGGGCGCGTTGGGCATGATGCGGATGATGCCGCCCAGCGATCCCGCGCCATATAGCGTGCCCTGCGGCCCTTCCAGCACCTCGACCCGGCCGACATCGTAGAGTTTGAGATCAGGGTCGGGCGCGGCATAGTTGAGGCGCATGTCGCCCAGATACTGGCCGGTGGTCGCCTGCGTCGGCCCGGCGACGCCGGAATCGGCGATGGCGCGGATGAACAGCTTGTTGCGGCCATTGCCGGCATGAGTCGAACTGAGGCTGGCGATCCGCGCCAGCAGCGTCGCGGTGCCGCTTGCCGCTTGCGCGCTGGTGAAGACGCCATTGTCCAGCGCCTCGACCATGCCGGCATAGCGGGGAAGCGGCGTGTCGCGCTTGGAAGCGGTAACGATGATTTCCGCGGGCGGCGCGTCCGGCGCGGGTGCGGGCGCCACGGACGGCGGGGGGCTTGCGGCGGGCGCGGATGCGATGCGCATGCGCTCGATCCGCCAGGTGCGCGCGTCGATCCGCCGGGCGGTCGCGCGCGTGCCCTTGAGCAGCCGCTGGAGCGCGGCCTCGACCGTCAGCCTTCCTTCCACGCCCCGCGTCGCCAGGCCGGCGAGCGCCTGGTCGGACATGCCGATGCTGGCCCCCGTCTGACGGCCGAGCGCTATCGCCGCCTCGCCCAGCCGTCCGGGGGCGATGCTGATCGATTGTCTGTCCGCCGCTTGTGCGGGCGTTGCGCTCGCCAGAATGGCGGCGGCGACGAAAAGAAGGTCAGCTCTGCGGCGCATTCCCTTCCTTGGTTGACCCTTGCTTCAGCACCCAGGCGTCACCCTGACGCACGGCCGAAAGCCCCATCAGCGGCGCGGCGCCCGCGAAGAAACGCGCGGGATCGCGGTCGAGCCGGATCGTGCCGGTGAAGCGCATCGCCTGCGCGCCCGGTGTCGCGGTGACGCGAATGCCCAGCGAGCGGCCAATATCCTGGCTGATGTCGCCGATCGCGGCATTGGAGTAGACCAGCCGGCCCTCGCGCCAGCTGGCGACCGCGGCGGGCGCCACATCCATGACGCGCAGCCCGTCGGCATCGTCGGCGAGCGCGCGGCCCGCGGGCAGGGCGATCGCTTCCGCCTCCGGATTGTAGATCACCTTGCCTTCCGACACGCCGATCCGCGTCGCCTTGTCGGTGTGGACGATGTTGAACACTGTGCCCGCATCCTCGAACACGGCGTCGCCTACGCTCACGCGGAAGGGATCGCCGGCGTCGTGGCGCACGGTGAAGGCGGCTTCGCCCCGGTCGAGCGCCGCGAAGCGCAGGTCCTTGCGGTCGAGCCGCAGGCGGGTGTCGCCATTGAGTTCGATCGTCGTGCCATCGTCCAGCGCGATCCGGCGGGTTTCGCCCGGCCGCGTGCTGACGCTGTAGATGTCCGCCCGGTTCATCATGCCGATCGACACGGTCGCGACCAGCGCCGCGGCGATCGCGCCGCCGGCCGCCCAGCGCCAGGCCTTGCGGCGCGTGGGCGCAACGTCGTTGGCGGCAACGAGCATCGCGACGGGATCAGGCGGGAGGATCGCGTCCAGCTCCGCATCCTGCGCCATCAGCGCATCATAGGCCTGCGCGCGCGCGGGGTCGCCCTCCAGCCAGATGGTGAAGGCCTCCCAGTCATCAAATTGGGGATCCCGCGTGCGGATCACCCACGCGAGCGCCTCCTCGTTCACCATGGCTCCAGCCCTGTTCCTATTATGCCCCTTGCAAAGCCTGACGCCGCCGACCCGCTCATTCCGTATCCAGTTTCTGCTTGAGCGCGATCATCGCACGATAGGCCTTTTGCAGGTCCTTCTCCACCGTGGTCAGGCTGACCCCCAATTCCTCGGCGATGACCTTCTGCCCGACCCCTTCGATGCGGAAGCGGCGGAACACCAGTTCGACGCGCGGCCCCAGCCTGCGCAGCACGCCGCGCGCTTCGTCCAATCGCTGGTTCAGGATGATGCGTTCATCGACGGCGATGTCTTCGGTCGGATCAGCCATGACCCCGCCGGCGCCTTCCGCCCAATCCTGTTCGCGCCGCTCGCGCCGGCTGGAGGAGCGATAGCGGTCCAGCATCAGGTTGTTCGCCATGCGATAGAGATAGGGCAGCGGATCGGACACGGGGCCCAGATCCTTCGCCTCCAGCTTCATCCACATGTCCTGCAGCAGATCCTCGGCATCGTCGCCCGCCCCGCGCGCGCGCAGGAAGCGCAGCAGCGCGGCGCGGTTCGCCATGAATATCGCGGAAAGGCCGGTGGCCATGCCTGTTCTGGGTCCAATGCGAGCGATCAGGCCGGATGCCATAGAGGGCGGGACGGGGTCTTGGCAATCGCCAAGCTGTTTACGCGGCGCGTAGGCTGCTCTAGCGCTGGAAGGCGCGAAGATTGAACGGAGCGGCGGTGCGGATGATGGACGGGCTGGACAGGGATGCGGCGGTCGCGGCGGGCATGGACCCCGACAGGCTGGATGCGCTCGCCGCCATGCTCGATCGGTCCTATGTCCAGAGCGGCAAGCTGCCGCATATGCAGTTGCTGCTGTCGCGCGACGAGCAGCCGCTGCTGTCGATCACGCGCGGCGCCGCGCGCGACGATGGCGCGCCGCTGCGCCCCGATGCGCTCTATCGCATCGCGTCGATGACCAAGCCGGTCACGTCGGTCGCCTTCATGATGCTGGTGGAACAGGGGCTGGTCGCCCTCGACACGCCGGTGACGGATGTCATTCCCGAATTCGCGGATGTGCGCGTCGGGCGCGCGAACCGCAGCCGGCCGGCGCGGCCGATGCGGATGATCGACTTGCTGCGCCACACATCGGGCCTGACCTATGGTTTGCAACGCCAGACGCCGATTGACGCGCGATACCGCAAGCTGGGGCTGGACGAATTCCAGCAAAAGCGCACGTCCGACCAGTTCATCGCCGAGCTCGCGACCTTACCGCTCGAATTTTCACCGGGGGAACGCTGGAATTATTCGGTCTCCACCGACGTGCTGGGCGTGGTGGTGGAGCGGGTCACGGGCATGGACCTGGAAAGCCTGTTCCAGAGCCGCATCTTCGCGCCGCTCGGCATGACGGACACCAGCTTCATCCTGGCCGACGACAAGGCGGCGCGCATGACCGATGCCTGGCGGCTGGAGGAAAGCGGCGTGCGCGTCGTCGCGGACCGGGGCGCGCGCAGTGGTTGGCGGCGCACGGGGCGTTTCCATTCGGGCGGCGGCGGGCTGATTTCCTCGGCCGCGGACTATCATCGCTTCGCCCGTATGCTGCTGCGCGACGGCGAACTGGACGGGCATCGGCTTTTGTCGACTGAGACCGTCACGGCGATGCGGACAAACCAGCTGCCCGGCGGCAGCGACCTGGCCGGCCTGTCGAGCGCCATGTTCAGCGAAGCGGACTATCAGGGCGTCGGCTTTGGCCTTGGCTTCGCCATGGGGCTGAAGGGCGGCGAATATTATTGGGGCGGCGTCTTTTCGACCTATTTCTGGATCGATCCGGTCGAGCGGCTGATCGGCATCTTCATGACGCAGCTGCTGCCCTCCAGCGCCTATCCGATCCGCGCGCAACTGCGCCAGGGCGGGGCCCAGGCAATTATGCAATCACGGCGCGGGTAGGGGGATCGAAAATCCCTGCCGCAAGTTCTTGCTGCACCGCCGAAATGCCGATGGCGCGGCGCTTGCGCCTATGCCATCATCACCGGCGATTTGACCAGGGGGACTTTGCGCCATGAATCTTGAGGGCCAGACCAAGCTTCCCAGGCCCGCGCCGCGGCAGGTCGATCCCGACTTGCTGGCTCGCGAAATCGTCGAGCGGCTGACCTATCGCATCGGCAAGGACGCTGCCGCCGCCAAGCCACATGACTGGCTGCATGCCGTCATCCTGGCGATCCGCGACAGGGTGATCGACGCCTGGATCGATTCCACGCACAAGACCTATGAGGCGCAGGGGCGGCGAGTCTATTATCTCAGCCTCGAATTCCTCATCGGGCGGCTGATGCGCGACGCCGCGTCCAACATGGAGATGCTGGACGATCTTCAGGCGGCGCTGGCGTCGCTGGGCGTCGATATCGACATCATCGCCGCGCTGGAGCCCGACGCGGCGCTGGGGAATGGAGGCCTCGGCCGGCTCGCCGCCTGCTTCATGGAAAGCATGGCGACGGTGGACGTGCCCGCTTATGGCTATGGCATCCGCTATGTAAACGGCATGTTCCGGCAGGAGATCAGCGACGGTTGGCAGGTGGAGTTGCCGGAAAACTGGCTGGCGCACGGCAATCCCTGGGAGTTCGAGCGGCGCGAGGCGAGCTACGAAGTGGGCTTTGGCGGGCGCGTCGACCCGGCCGAAGGCGAGGAGGCGGGGCCGCACCAGATGCACTGGAAGCCCGGCGAGCGCGTCATCGCCACGCCCTATGACACGCCGATCGCCGGCTGGCGCGGCAAGCGCGTCAACACGCTGCGGCTGTGGGAAGCGCAGCCGATCGACCCGATCCTGCTCGACAAGTTCAACGCCGGCGATCATCTGGGCGCCCTGTCCGAAAGCAACCGGGCCGAGGCGCTGACCCGCGTCCTCTATCCCGCCGATTCATCGCCCGCCGGCCAGGAATTGCGGCTGCGGCAGGAATATTTCTTCTCCTCCGCCTCGCTGCAGGACATTGTTCGCCGGCATATCCAATATTTCGAGGATATCCGCACGCTGCCCGACAAGGCGGCGATTCAGCTCAATGACACGCACCCGGCCGTCGCGGTCGCCGAACTGATGCGCATTCTGCTCGACGATCATGGGCTGGATTTCGATGAAGCCTGGGACATTACCCGCCGCACCTTCAGCTACACCAACCACACGCTGTTGCCGGAGGCGCTGGAAAGCTGGCCCGTGCCCCTGTTCGAGCGGCTGCTGCCGCGCCACATGCAGATCGTCTACGCGGTGAACAGCCGCCTGCTCGCCGAGGCGCGCCGTTCGGGTCAGTTCGATGACGGCGCGATCGGCGCCATCTCGCTGATCGACGAACATGGCGGCCGCCGCGTGCGGATGGGCAATCTGGCCTTTGCCGGATCGCACAGCGTCAATGGCGTGTCGGCGCTGCACACCGACCTCATGAAGGAAACGGTCTTCGCCGACCTGCACCGCCTCTATCCCGCGCGGATCAACAACAAGACCAACGGCGTCACGTTCCGCCGCTGGCTGATGCAGTGCAATCCGGGCCTGACGGCGCTGATCCGCGACGCGATCGGCGAGGGGTTCATGGACGATCCCGAAGCGCTGCGCGACCTGGATCGCTTCGCCGACGACGCCGCTTTCCAGGAGCGTTTCCTGGCGGTCAAGCGCGCCAACAAGGCGGCACTGGCGGACCTGCTGCGCAAGCGGGTCAATGCCCGGATCGATCCTGCGGCGCTGTTCGACATCCAGATCAAGCGCATCCACGAATATAAGCGCCAATTGCTCAACATCATCGAAGCGGTGTCGCTCTACGACCAGATCCGATCCCATCCCGAAAAGGACTGGACCCCGCGCGTGAAGCTGTTCGGCGGCAAGGCCGCGCCCAGCTATCACAATGCCAAGCTGATCATCAAACTGGCCAATGACGTGGCGCGCGCGGTCAATCATGATCCGGCGGTGCAGGGGCTGCTCAAGCTGCAGTTCGTGCCCAATTACAATGTTTCCATGGCCGAAATGATGATCCCGGCCGCGGATCTGAGCGAACAGATTTCGACCGCGGGGATGGAGGCGTCGGGCACCGGCAACATGAAATTCGCCGTCAATGGCGCGCTCACCATCGGCACGCTCGACGGCGCCAATGTCGAAATGCGCGATCATGTGGGGGAGGACAATATCATCATCTTCGGCCTGACCGCGCAGGAGGTGAACGACCGGCGAGCCAGCGGTTACGCCCCGCGCGAGGTTATCGGCCAGAGCCGCGAACTCAGCCAGGCGCTCGACGCCATTGCCAGCGGCGTTTTCTCGCCCGACGATCCTGATCGGTACAAGGCGCTGATCCAGGGCATTTACGACCATGACTGGTTCATGGTGGCGGCCGATTTCGACAGCTATTCCGCGGCGCAGCGTAGCGTCGATGCGCTTTGGAAGGATCAGGGGCTGTGGGCGAAGAAGGCGATCCACAATGTCGCGCGCATGGGCTGGTTCTCGTCCGACCGCACCATCCGGGAATATGCGACCGACATCTGGAAGCTGCCGGCATGATCCGGGGGCGCAGATAGGCGATGCTGACGCCGGAGCAGATCGACCGGGTGGTTGAGGGGCGCGAGGATGATCCCTTCGCCACCCTGGGCGTCCACCCGGCGGCGAAGGGCTTCACCGCCTGCGTGATGCTGCCCGAGGCGCTGAGCGTCAGCGCCCACACGCTGGCGGGCAAGCCGGTCGGCGAACTGCACCGCGTTCATCCCGATGGCCTGTTCTGCGGCAAGGTGTCGGTGCGCAAGCGCCAGCCGCTGCGCTACATCGCGCGTTATCCCGATGGCAGCGACTATGCGCTGGTCGATCCCTATGGCTATGGCCCGGTGCTGGGGCCGATGGACGATCATTATTTCGCCGAAGGATCGCACGGTCGCCTGTTCGACAAGATGGGCGCGCATGTCATCGAGCATGAAGGCATGACCGGCACGCATTTCGCGGTCTGGGCACCCAATGCGCGGCGCGTGTCCGTGGTGGGCGACTTCAACCGCTGGGATGGGCGGCGCGGGCTGATGCGGCGTCGGGGCGATGCCGGCGTGTGGGAAATCTTCCTGCCCGAAGTGGGGGCGGGCAGCGCCTACAAGTTCGAGATCATCGGCGCGCAGGGCGAGCCGCTGCCGCTCAAGTCCGATCCCTTCGCCTTCCAGTCCGAACTGCGCCCGTCGACCGCGTCGATCGTCGCGCCGCCGCCCGCCCATGTCTGGGGCGACGAGCGGCATCAGGCGCATTGGCGCGGGGTCGATCCTCGGCGCGAGCCGATCGCCATCTACGAAGTCCATGCCGGATCATGGCAGCGCGACGAGGACGGGAATTTCCTGAGCTGGGACGATCTGGCCAACCGCCTCATCCCCTATGTCGTCGGCATGGGCTTCACTCATATCGAATTCCTGCCGATCAGCGAGCATCCCTATGATCCCAGCTGGGGCTATCAGACGCTCGGCCTGTACGCCCCCAGCGCGCGCTTCGGCGATGCGGAAGGCTTCGCCCGCTTCGTCGATGGCGCGCATCGCGCCGGCATTGGCGTCATCCTTGACTGGGTGCCAGCCCATTTTCCCACCGACGAACATGGCCTCGCGCAGTTCGATGGCACCGCGCTCTACGAACATGCCGACCCGCGCAAGGGCTTCCACCCCGACTGGAACACTGCCATCTATAATTATGGCCGGCGCGAAGTGGCGCAGTTCCTCGCCAACAACGCGCTTTTCTGGGCCGAGCGCTACCATGTCGACGGGCTGCGGGTGGATGCGGTCGCTTCCATGCTCTATCTCGATTATTCCCGCCAGCCGGGGGAGTGGATCCCCAACGATCATGGCGGGCGCGAGAATGTGGAGGCCGTCAGCTTCCTCCAGCAGATGAACAAGGCGCTCTATGGCGCGCATCCCGGCATCATGACCATTGCGGAGGAATCGACCAGCTGGCCCGGCGTGTCGCAGCCGGTGGACGCGGGCGGACTGGGCTTCGGCTTCAAATGGAATCTGGGCTTCATGCACGACACGCTGCGCTATCTGCAGCGCGACCCGGTGCATCGCGCCCATCATCATGACGACATCACCTTCGGCCTGCTCTACGCCTTCACCGAAAATTTCGTCCTGCCGCTCAGCCATGACGAGGTGGTGCATGGCAAATCGTCGCTGCTGCACAAGATGGCGGGCGACGACTGGCAGAAATTCGCGACGCTGCGCGCTTATTATGGCCTGATGTGGGGCTATCCCGGCAAGAAGCTGCTGTTCATGGGGCAGGAATTCGCCCAGCGCGACGAATGGAGCGAGGCGCGGGCGCTCGACTGGCATCTGCTCGACCATCGGCCGCATCGGGGGATGCAGCGGCTGGTCGCGGACCTGAACCAGCTTTACCGCAGCCGCCCGGCGCTCCACGCTCGCGATTGCGAAGCGGAGGGCTTCGAATGGGTGCTGGTCGACGCCAGCGCAGACTCGCTCTTCGCCTGGGTGCGGCGCGCGCCCGGCGCGATGCCCATCGTCATCATCAGCCACTTCACCCCCGTCCTGCGCCATGGCTATCGCATGCGCCTGCCTTCGGGCGGCCGCTGGCGCGAAGTCATGAACAGCGATGCGCAGGATTATGGCGGCAGCGGCGCGGGCAATATGGGCGCGGTCATGGCGGATGAGGAAGGATGGGCGAACATCACCATCCCGCCTTTCGCGACGCTGATGCTGGAGCTGGATTTTTGAGAACCGACGGGCGCGTTCAGGCGACTTGCGGGCGGAAGGATGGAGAGGCCCAATGCAGACCAAATATCAGCCCATAGCGCGCGATGCGATGGCCTATGTGCTCGCCGGCGGACGCGGCAGCCGCCTTGCCGAACTGACCGACCGGCGCGCCAAGCCGGCCGTGCATTTCGGCGGCAAGGCGCGGATCATCGACTTCGCCTTGTCCAACGCGCTCAACAGCGGAATCCGCCGCATCGGCGTCGCTACTCAGTATAAGGCCCATTCGCTGATCCGCCACCTGCAGCGCGGCTGGAACTTCCTGCGTCCCGAACGCAATGAAAGTTTCGACATACTGCCCGCCAGCCAGCGCATATCGGAAAGCCAATGGTATGAAGGCACGGCCGACGCCGTGTTCCAGAATATAGACATCATCGAGGCTTATGCGCCCGAATATATGGTGATCCTGGCCGGCGACCATGTCTACAAGATGGACTATGAGCTGATGCTGCAGCAGCATGTCGATAGCGGCGCGGACGTGACCGTCGGCTGCCTGGAGGTGCCGCGGATGGAAGCGGTCGGCTTTGGCGTCATGCATGTGGACGAGGCGGACGTAATCACCGACTTCGTCGAAAAACCCAAGGATCCGCCCGCCATTCCCGGCCAGCCGGACCTGGCGCTCGCGTCCATGGGCATCTATGTCTTCCGCACCCGCTTCCTGATCGAGCAGCTGTGGCGCGACGCCGACGACAAGAGCAGCAAGCGCGACTTTGGCGGCGACATCATTCCCTATATCGTCAAGCATGGAAAGGCGGTGGCGCATCGCTTTTCCAGCAGCTGTGTCCGGGCCGAAAGCGAGCTGGAACCCTATTGGCGGGACGTCGGCACGATCGACGCCTATTGGCAGGCCAATATCGACCTGACCGACGTCGTCCCTTCGCTCGACCTCTATGATCATAGCTGGCCGCTCTGGACCTATTCGGAAGTCACGCCGCCCGCCAAGTTCGTGCATAATGAGGAAGGCCGGCGCGGCTCCGCGACTTCGTCGCTGGTCGCGGGCGGGTGCATCGTCTCGGGCTCCTCGCTCCATCGCAGCCTGCTCTTCTCCGGCGTGCGCACGCACAGCTTCTCGTCCGTCACGGAAAGCATCATCATGCCCGATTGCGAGATCGGTCGCGGCGCGCGGCTGCACAAATGCGTGGTCGATTCCGGCATCCTCATCCCGCCCGGCCTCGTGATCGGCGAAGATCCGGTGCTGGACGCCCAGCGTTTCCGCCGCACCGACAGCGGCATCTGCCTGGTGACCCAGCCGATGATCGATCGCCTGGCGGCCTGACGGGGTCGATGACGATGAAGCTGCTGTCGGTCACCTCGGAAATCTATCCGCTCATCAAGACGGGCGGGCTGGCGGACGTGGTCGGGGCCTTGCCGGCCGCGCTTGCGCTGGAGGGCGTCGCCACGCGCACGCTGGTGCCCGGATACCCCTCCGTCCTGGCGCGGCTGGGCAAGGCGAAGACGCTGCGCCGCTATGATGCGTTGTTCGGGGAGGCCGCTGCGGTGCTGGCGGCGCAGGTCGAGGGGCTCGACCTGCTGGTGCTGGATGCGCCCGCCTTCTTCGCGCGCGAAGGCGGCCCCTATGGCGGACCGGGCGGCACGGACTGGAGCGACAACTGGCGTCGCTTCGCCGCTCTCTCGCGCGTCGCCGCCGACATTGCCGAAGGCGGACTGAAGGGCTGGCGCCCCGACATCGTCCATGTCCATGATTGGCAAGCGGCGCTGACCGCCGCCTATATGCGCTTCGGCCCGGCCCACGCCGTGCCCCGGCTGGTGACGATCCACAATCTCGCCTTTCAGGGCCGCTTCGGCGCCGACATCTTTCCCGCGCTCGGCCTGCCGCCGGAAGCCTGGGGCGTCGATGGCGTCGAATATTATGGCGGCGTCGGCTATCTGAAGGGCGGGCTGGTCTCGGCCGACGCGATCACCACCGTCAGCCCCACCTATGCGCAGGAAATCCGCTTCCCGGTCCATGGCATGGGTCTGGACGGGCTCATCAACGGGCGGGTGGACCGGCTGCACGGCATTCTGAACGGGGTCGACACCGACATCTGGAACCCGGCAGAGGATCCGCTGATTGCGCGGCGGTTCAGCGGTCGAGCGCTGGGCGCGCGCGCCGCCAATCGCCGGGCACTGGAACAGGCGTTCGGCCTCGACCAGGATGACGCCCCGCTGTTCGTCATCGTCAGCCGCCTGACCTGGCAGAAGGGCATGGACCTGATGATCGAGGCGCTTGACCATCTGGTCGGCCTGGGCGGCAAGCTGGCGCTGCTGGGATCGGGCGACCATCCGCTGGAGGGCGCTTTCCTGGCCGCGGCCGACCGGCATCGCGGACGAATCGCCGCGCGCATCGGCTATGACGAGCCGCTGTCTCACCTGATGCAGGCGGGCGGCGACGCCATCTTGATCCCCTCCCGGTTCGAACCGTGCGGCCTGACGCAGCTTTACGGGCTGCGCTATGGCTGCCTGCCAGTGGTGGCGCGGGTCGGCGGGTTGGCCGACACGGTGATCGACGCGAATGAGGCGGCGGTGAGCGCTGGCGCCGCCACCGGCATCGTCTTCGCGCCGTCCGATCCGCTGGCGCTGCACGGTGCGATCGGCCGCGCGGTGGCGCTTCATCGCGATCGACCGATCTGGCAGGCGATGCAGCGCGCAGCGATGCGCGCCGACGTATCCTGGCGGCAAAGCGCGGCTCGTTACGCCGCCCTTTATCGCAGCCTGCTGGCGGAGGCGGCGTGAGCGACGGCGCGGGCGCGCCGCAGCTGACGGAGGGCGGAGCGCGCTTCAGCGTCCATGCGCCCGACGCCAGCGCTTTGTGGCTATGCCTGTTCGATGCCCAGGATGGCGAAGCCCGCGTGCCGATGGAGCGCGGCGCCAATGGCGTCTGGCACGTCGCGGCGGCGGGCGTCGGCGCGGGCGCGCGCTATGGCCTGCGCGCCGATGGCCCCTATGATCCCCCCGCCGGCCTGTGGTTCGACCCCGACAAGCTGCTGCTCGACCCCTATGCGACCGCGATCGATCGGCCCTTTGTCTATGATCCCGCGCTTGCCGCGCCGCGCGGGCAGGGCGGCGACACCGCGGCGCTGATGCCCAAGGGCGTGCTGGAGGCGGGGCTGCCGCCCGTCGCGCTCCGGCCGCCGCTTTTCACGCCTGGTGGGCTGATCTACGAACTGCATGTGCGCGGCTTCACCATGCGCCATCCCGATGTGCCGGCGGCGCAGCGCGGGACGATCGCGGCGCTCGGTCATCCGGCGGTGATCGCCCATCTCAAGGCGCTCCATGTCTCCGCCGTCGAGCTGATGCCGATCAACGCCTGGATCGACGAGCGGCATCTGGGGCCGCTCGGCCTCACCAACTATTGGGGCTATAATCCGGTCAGCTGGTTCGCGATCGATCCGCGCCTGGCTCCCGGCGGCATGGCGGAATTGCGGCAGGCGGTGGCGGCGCTCCATGACGCGGGCATCGGCGTCCTGCTCGACATGGTTTATAATCATGACGGCGAAAGCGACAGCCAGGGCCCAACCCTGTCGCTGCGCGGGTTGGACGCGCGGGGCGCGTTCCGCCACGCCGCCGACGGGCGGCTCATCAACGACACCGGCACCGGCAACAGCATCGCCTGCAACGCGCCGGCGATGCGGCACATCATCCTGGCGTCGCTGCGCCATTTCGTGCAGCAGGCAGGCGTCGACGGCTTCCGTTTCGATCTCGGCCCGGCGCTGGGGCGGATGGACCATGGCTTCGATCCCGACGCGCCGCTGTTGCAGGCGATGCGCGCCGATCCCGTGCTCGCCGACCGAGTGATGATCGCCGAGCCATGGGACGTCGGCCCGGGCGGCTACCAGCTTGGCCGGTTCCCCGCACCATGGCTGGAATGGAATGACCGCTATCGCGACGACATGCGGCGCTTCTGGCGCGGCGACGCGGGCATGGCGGGCGCCTTTGCCACGCGGATCGCCGGATCGAGCGACATCTTCCCCGACGAGCGCAGCCGCACCGTCAATTTCCTTGCCGCCCATGACGGCTTCACCCTGGCGGACCTCACCGCTCACGTGCAGCGGCACAATGACGCCAATGGCGAGCAGAATCGCGACGGGCATGGCGAAAATTTCAGCTGGAACAATGGTGTCGAGGGAGCCAGCGATGACCCCGCGATCCGGGCAGCGCGCCAGCGGGACGTGATGGCGCTGCTCGCCACTCTCTTCTGCTCGCGCGGCACCATCATGCTGAGCGCCGGGGATGAGTTCGGCCGCTCGCAACAGGGCAACAACAACGCCTACGCACAGGACAATGCGATCAGCTGGATCGGCTGGGACAATCGCGACATGGTGCTGGAGGCGCATGCCTTCGCGCTCGCGGCGTTGCGGGCAAGCGAGCCGGACCTGCACGGCATAGCGGCGTTGACGGACGCCGACGTGGAATGGCTCGATGAAGCGGGGTATCCGCTGACGGTAACGCAGTGGGAAGACCCTGATCGCCGTCGCATCGTCCTGCGCTATCGGCAGAGCGGTCTTGCCATCTGCGTCAACGGGTCATCCGAACCCTGTCGCTTCCACCTGCCGCATGGCGCGGCGGAGGCGGCGGCGCGCAGCATCCTGGTCAGTCGACCGGAACGCTGAACAGGTCCGGCCGCCGCAGGCGCAGCGCCATCAGCAGGATGGCGAGCTTGCCGTCGGCAATCTCCTTGCGCGCCATCATTGTCCAGAGCGCGTCCAGCGGCAGCTCATGCACGCTGATATTCTCCTGCTCCTCGATCAGGCCGCCGCCCGCGCCGATGCGGTCCTGTGCGCCATAGGGCGCCAGATAATAGTCGATCTTCTCCGTGACGACGCTGGGAATGCTCCAGATCTGGCCCAGATGGACCATGTCGCCCAGCCGCACGCCCGCTTCCTCCATCGCCTCGCGCCGCGTGCAGTCGGCCGGATCCTCCTCCAATAGGCCCGCGATCGCCTCCATCATGTCGGGCAGGCCGGCCAGCATCACCGGCGTGCGCGGCATCGACACCGTGATGGCGACCCGGCGCGCGGGATCGAAGGGCAGCACCGCCACCGCGCGGCGCATCTCCACGACATGCCGATCGACCTCCACTCCGTCGGCGGCGCGCAGCCGCACCATCAACAGGTTGAGCCAGCCCTGGTAAAGGGGGCGGGACGAAAGGATCTGCATCGAGCGGCTTTCCTTTCCCGGACAGGACCGAAGACGGAAGGAAATGGGCCGCTTGACGGGAAAAATGGTGAGTCCAGCTGGGCTCGAACCAGCGACCTACTGATTAAAAGTCAGTTGCTCTACCGACTGAGCTATGGACCCCCGAAGCGGTGGACGACGCCCTAAAGGGGGCGGCGCGGATGGTCAACCTCTTGTCGCCCGCTTTGGTTTCGCTTTTTCCAGCCGCGCGTGCAGATGGCGCACGGCGTGGCCGCTTGACGGATCGCGCCAGCCCGGCGCGATGTGGGACAAAGGCGTCAGCACGAAGGCGCGGGCGCGAAAGGCGGCGTGCGGCACGGTCAGCCGGCGCTCCCGCCACTTTCCGCCCGACCAGAGGATGATGTCGATGTCGATGGTGCGCGCGCCCCAGCGGCGGTGCCGGCGCCGGCCGAGCCGCGTCTCGATTGCCTGAAGTCGGCGCAGCAGGGCCGGGGGCTCCAGATGGCTCTCCACCAGCATTGCGGCATTGGCGTAGCGGCGCAGCGAAGGGCCCAGCGGCGGCGTGACGATCACCGGCGACACCGCGCGCACGCGCATCTCCGCGCCGATCAGCGCCACCGCTTGCGCGATCAGCCGCGCAGGCGTGCGGCGCGCCGAGCGCGGCCGGTTCGATCCCAGCGCCAGCGCATAGACATGGGTGCCGCTGCTCAGCCTTGTGTCCGCCATGCTCCAGCGCCTATCTGCTCGGCGTGATGCTGCAAAGCCCCCTTGCCTCGACCGAGCCGCCGCGCGACTGCCCGCGCTGCCCCCGCCTCGTCGCCTTGCGCCGGCAATGCCGGGCCGAGCATCCCGACTGGTGGAACGCCCCGGTCCCCGCCTTTGGCGATCCGATGGCGCGCATCGCGATCGTGGGGCTGGCGCCCGGCCGGCAGGGGGCGAACCGCACCGGTCGGCCTTTCACCGGCGACTATGCCGGCGACCTGCTGTTCGCGACGCTGGCGCGCCATGGCCTGGCGCAAGGCCAGTATGACGCGCGGCCGGACGACGGTCTGGTGCTGCGCGACGTCATCATCATCAACGCCGTCAAATGCCTGCCGCCGCAGAACAAGCCCGATCCCACCGAAATCCGCAACTGCCGTGCCTTTCTGGCCGACGGGGTGGCGGCGCTGCCCCGCGCTCGCACCTTCATCGCGCTGGGGCAGATCGCGCACCAGTCGGCGGTGAAGGTGCTGGGCGGCAAGCTGCCCAAGGCGCGCTTTGCCCATCTGGCCGAACATCGCATGCCCGATGGGCGCATGCTGATCGATAGCTATCACTGCTCGCGCTACAACCAGAATACCGGGCGGCTGACGGCCGAGATGTTCGACGCCGTGTTTGCCCGGGCCGTGGAGGTCGCGGCGGCGCTGGGTTGACCGGCCGTCAAGCGCTGGCCACGAAAAAGGGCGGCTCCTTGCGGGGCCGCCCTTTTTCCTTGGTCTGTCCGGAGACTTAGCGCGAATAGAATTCGACGACCAGATTGGGTTCCATCTTCACCGGATAGGGCACTTCGTCCAGCGTGGGCACGCGGACATAGGTGACCTTGGTGGCGCCGTCGGGGGCGACATAGTCGGGGATGTCACGCTCGGGCAGGCTCTGAGCTTCGAGGACCAGCGCCATTTCCTGCGCCTTCTTGCCCAGGGTGATCTCGTCGCCCGGCTTCACCAGACGCGACGCGATGTTGCACTTGACGCCGTTCACATAGATGTGGCCGTGCGACACGAGCTGACGGGCCGACCAGATGGTGGGCGCGAACTTGGCGCGATAGACGAGCGCGTCCAGGCGACGCTCCAGCAGGCCGATCAGATTCTGGCCGGTGTCGCCCTTCATGCGGGCGGCTTCGACATAATTCTTCTTGAACTGCTTTTCGGTGATGTCGCCGTAATAACCCTTCAGCTTCTGCTTGGCGCGCAGCTGAATGCCAAAGTCGGACATCTTGCCCTTGCGGCGCTGGCCATGCTGGCCGGGGCCATATTCCCGCTTGTTGACCGGGCTCTTGGGACGACCCCAGATATTCTCGCCCATCCGGCGGTCGAGCTTGTACTTGGCGCTGGAGCGCTTCGACATAAGTCTTTCCTTCGATATGCTAACAACGTTCGTCCGGTATCGCCTGTGTTCCGTGTTTCAGGGACAGGGCCACCGCTTCACCGGGGTGCAGGGCCAATCGCGAAGCGGCGCCTATGCCGTCAAGGGGCGGGCCTGTCAAGCCCTCGACAGGGCAGGGCGGGCGGCTTAAGCCTGCGCCGCATGGACCCCGACAGCTATACCAGCATGGCGCAGGTGCGCGCCGGCGTCGATGAGATCGACCGGCAACTTGTCGCGCTGCTCGACCTGCGTTTCGCCCATATGCGCGCGGCGGCGCGGATCAAGCCCGATCGCGGCGCGGTGCGCGACGAAGCCCGCAAGGCGCAGGTCATCGCCAATGTCCGCGCGCAGGCGGAGCGGCTGGGCGCGCCGGCCGATGTGGTCGCCGAGCTGTGGGAGCAGCTGGTCGAAGCGTCCATCGCCTATGAAATGGCCGAGTTCGACCGCAGGCGCGGATAAGCGAAGCGGCCGTCTCCCGGCACTTTGCAAAGGCTCGGCCGCTTGCGAAGTTCACACCGTCGTGAGCCCACGCATGCGCGTCGAAACGGACCTTGGGCGTGGATTTCGCAATAGGAGATTTTTTGCGAACTGAGCCGCACGGGCCAAGGGCGAGCGCCGCGCGCAATCGCGGTCTTCAGGACGGACGGTGAAAAAGAGCTGGGCGCTACCCTAGCATGATCCCGCCGCTGTAGGACAGGGTGCGCGGGCGACCAGCGCGCCTGTCATGGGCGCTAGCGCCGGGGCTGCGCCTGGAACCAGGGCACCATGCGCGCGATCGCGTCCTCGACCCGGTCGGTCGACACCGCGAAGCTGAAGCGAATGAAGCGGTGCCCGTCGACCGGATCGAAATCAATGCCCGGCGCGGTGGCCACGCCCGTTTCGCGCAGCAGCCGCTGGCAGAAGTCCAGGCTGTCGTTGGTCAGATGGCTGATGTCGGCATAGATGTAGAAGGCGCCATCGGGCGGTGCGATCTGCGCGAGGCCCAGCGCCGGCAGCGCGTCGAGCAGCAATTGCCGATTGCGCCGATAGCTGGCGACATGGCCCTCCAGCTCGTCGGTGCAGTCGAACGCGGCGAGGCCGGCGCGCTGCGCCAATACGGGCGGGGTCAGGAACAGATTGCCCATGCGCGCGCGCGCCGTCTCGATCAGCTGCGGCGGCACCACGATCCAGCCCAGCCGCCATCCCGCCATGCTGTAATATTTGGAAAAGCTATTCACGATCACCGCGTCGGCCGCATATTCCAGCATCGAATGGGCGGGTTCGCCGAAGCTGAGGCCGTGATAGATTTCGTCGGAAATGATGCGGATGCCGCGTTCCTGGCACAGGGCGGCGATCCGCGCCAGTTCCGCTGGCGGGATGATCGTGCCCGTCGGATTGGCGGGACTGGCGAGGATCAGGCCGTCGGGCGCGGGATCGATCCGCGCCAGCGCATCAGCGCTGATCTGGAAACGCTCGGCCGGACCGCAGGCGATTTCCACCGGGTCGAGATACAGGGCCTTGAGCGTGTTGCGATAGGCGACATAGCCAGGCCGCGCCGTCGCCACGCGCGCGCCCGGCGCGAACAGGCTGGTCAGCGCCAGCACCAGCCCCGGCGACGCGCCGCAGGTCAGCAGCACCTGTTCCGCGTCCACCGCCACGCCGTGGCGATCGGCATAATGGCGCGCGATCCGCTGCTTGAGGGCCGTGCTTTCCCAATAGCCCATGGGTTCGGTGTCCAGCACCCGATGCGCCACCGCAATCGCGTCGGCCGGCGCCCCGGTCGATGGCTGGCCGAATTCCATGTGCAGGATCGACCGGCCCTGTTCCTCCAGGGCGTGCGCTTCCCGGCTGATGGCGATGGCGTGGAAGGGATCGATCGCGGCAATCATGGCCGCGTGCGTAGAGGGACGCGGCAACCATGTCGAGTAGGCGGCGTTCAGCACCCCATGAACCAGACCATCCTGACCGCCCTCCAATATTATGGCGCGGGGGCGGCGACGCTCGCGGCGCTCATCGTCTCCCTCAACCTGGGTCGCCGCGTGACCGGATGGGCCTTCGTCCTGTTCGTGACCTCGTCGATCGCGCTCATCGCCTGGGGGTTTCTCGATGAGAATAGCGAAGGCATTGGCTGGCAGAATGTCGCGCTGCTGTTCATCAACGCCACCGGGGTGTGGCGCTATCTGATCTCGAAGCACGATCCCAAGGAGTGAGGCGCATCATCCTGCCCGGGAAGGGGTGGGACGGCGTAGCGGGAGAGGGAACATCATCCTCCCCTGGAAGGGGAGGGGGACCGGCGTAGCCGGTGGAGGGGTGTTCCGCTATCGCGAGGGTGACACCCCTCCGTCACGCGCTGCGCGCGCGCCACCTCCCCTTACAGGGGAGGATGGGAGAGTGGGGCGATCTTGCTACCGCCCCTTGAAGGGGAGGCGGGACTCAGCTTTGCGCGATCCAAACTTCAACGGGCACGTCCTGCTGGCAGAGGGCCAAGCGGATCGGGAGTTCCTCGACTGGTCCGCCCGCCAGTGCGCGGTCGTAGACGGCTTTCTTGGCTGGGCCTGCGATCTGCAGGAAAATGTGGCGGCTCTGGAGGATCGCGTTTGCGGTGAGCGACAGGCGCTGGTGGGGCGCGGCGGGCGGGGTGGCGGCGATGGTCAGCGCGTCGCTGCGCAGGCCCTCGGCCAGTTCGGCGCCTTCCGGAAAGAGCGAGGCGGTGTGGCCGTCATCGCCCATGCCCAGCAGGATGATGTCGAGCGGCCAGGGCAGGGCGGCGAAGGCGGCTTCGACGTCCGGCTGACCGGCATAGGCGTCCGCCGCATGCGTCTTCATCGATACGAAGCGCGCCGCGGCGGCCGGGCCCTGCAGCAGCGTTTCGCGCACCAGCCGCTCATTGCTGTCGGCGCTCACCGGCTCGACCCAGCGTTCGTCGACCAGAGTGACGATCAGCCGGGTCCAGTCGAGCGGCACTTTCGAGAGCGCCTCCAGCACCGGGCGCGGCGAGCGCCCGCCCGACACGGCAATGGTCGCGACGCCGCGCGCCGCGATGGCGTCGGACAGGATGGTGGCGATGCGCGCCGCGATGTCGCTGGCGGCCTCGGCTCCGGTGGCGAAAATATGTTCGGTCGGCATGGTCACTCCGCTGTGTCGGCAAGGGTGCAGATGTCCACCCAGGTCGCTCCGGTCAAGGTCGTCAGTCGGTCGGGCGTCAGTTCGACCGACGCCGTGCGCGATCCTGCCGCCGGGAAGACGGTGGCGAAATCCCTGAGCGAGACGTCGCAATAGACGGGCAGCGGGGAAGCGAGGCCGAAGGAACAGACGCCGCCCACCGGATGGCCGGTTAGCGTCTCCACCTCCTGCGCGCCCAGCATGCGCGGCTTGGCGCCCAGCGCGGCCTTGGCCTTGCCATTGGAGAGCCGCGCGTCGCCCCGGGCGCAGACCAGCACGACCCGATCGCCCACGCGCAGCGACAGGGTCTTGGCGATCCGCGCGGGGGCGACGCCCAGCGCCTGGGCGGCCTCGACCACGGTGGCGGTGCTGACGCCCTGGTCGATGATCGTGACGTCGGGGGCGTGGGCCGCGAAGAAGGCGCGGACGCTCGCCTCGCTCATGCGCGGTCCCCGAGTTTACGTTCCCAAGCAAGGGCATGGGCGACGATTTGGTCGAGATCGGCGTAGCGCGGCTGCCACGGAAAGGTCTGGAGGATGGCGCTGTTGTCCGAGATCAGCTTGCCCGGATCGCCCGCGCGGCGGCCGGTCATCACGCGGCGGATCGGATTGTTGGTCGCGCGGTCGACCGCGTCCAGCACCTCCAGCACGGAAAAGCCCCGGCCGTAGCCGCAGTTGAGCAAATGGCTGCGCGCCGGCTGCGCCATCAGCGCTTCGAGGGCGAGGAGATGCGCGGCGGCAAGATCGGTGACATGGATATAGTCGCGCACGCCGGTGCCGTCGGGCGTGTCGAAATCGTCGCCGAAGATGCTGACGCTCTCCCGCTTGCCCAGCGCCGCTTCGACCGCGACCTTGATGAGGTGGGTGGCGCCGGCGGTGGACTGGCCGGTGCGCCCCTGCGGATCGGCGCCCGCGACGTTGAAATAGCGCAGCGCGCAGAAGTTCATCGGATGCGCCGCCGCGACGTCGCGCAGCATATGCTCGGTCATCAGCTTCGACATGCCATATGGGTTGATCGGGCGTTGGGGCGTATCCTCCCGCACCGCCTCCACGTCCGGCGTGCCATAGGTGGCGGCGGTCGAGGAGAAGATGAAGTGCGGCACGCCCGCGCGCACCGCGCTTTCGATGAGGTCGCGAGTCTTGGCGCTGTTGTTGTGATAATATTTGAGCGGGTTCTCGACCGATTCCGGCACCACGACCGAGCCGGCGAAATGCATGATCGCGCGGACGCGATGATCGCGCAGCGTGGCTTCCACCAGCGGCTGGTCGGCGATGTCGCCGCGCACCAGCGGCACATCACCGGGGACCGCCCAGTCGAAGCCGGTGACCAGATTGTCGATCACCACGACGCCATAGCCGGCATCCCTGAGCGCCAGCACGGCATGGCTGCCGATATAGCCCGCGCCGCCCGTGACCAGAACCGTCGGCTTGTCGTTCATAAAGAAAAGGTCTCCCCGACTGTTGCCGGGGAGACCTAGCGAAACGGCGTTAAGATTTACAGATGCTTCACGCTGCCGCCTTCACGGGCGCGGCCTGGTAGAAGGTCGCGCCGCTGGCCGCCATGTCGCGCAGCTGCTGGGTCGGGGCGAAGCGCGGCCCGTGCGCGGCGGCCAGCCGGTCGAGCGTGGCGACGACCTGGGCGATGCCGACCGTGTCCATATGGCTGAACGGCCCGCCGGTATAAGGCGCAAAGCCCCAGCCGAAGATCGCGCCGATGTCGCCATCCTCGGGCGTTTCCAGCACGCCTTCCTCGAAGCAGCGGGCGCATTCGATGAGCTGGCGGTAGAGCAGCCGTTCCTTGACCGCCTCCACTTCGGGCTGATCGGCCGCGCGCGGGAACATCTCGCCCAGCGAAGGCGACAGATGCTTCTTCGCGCCCTCGGGATAATCATACCAGCCCTTGCCATTCTTGCGGCCGAGGCGACCGGCATCGACCATCTTGACCATGATGTCGTCGGACCCCTGGGAGACATAGGCGTCGCCCAGTTCCTTCTTCGCCGCGGTCATGATCTTGACGCCCAGCTCGATCGACACTTCGTCGCTGACGGCCAGCGGGCCGGTCGGCATGCCAAGCTGCTTGCCCGCATTTTCGATGAGCGCGGGGTTGACGCCTTCGCCCACCAGCTCCGCGCCTTCCTGCACATAGGTGCCGAAGCTGCGCGAGGTGTAGAAGCCGCGGCTGTCATGCACGACGATCGGGGTCTTTTTGATCTGCGCGACGAAGTCCAGGGCCTTGGCGATGGCGGCGGGGCCGGTCTTTTCGCCCAGGATGATCTCGACCAGCGGCATCTTCTCGACCGGCGAGAAGAAATGGACGCCGATGAAATTTTCGGGCTTGGACCAGGCGTTGGCGAGCTTGGTGATCGGCAGGGTCGAGGTGTTGGAGCCGAAGATGGTGTCGGCGCCCAGCACTTCCTCCACCTTCTTGGTGACTTCCGCCTTGATGCCCACATCCTCGAACACCGCTTCGATCACGAAGTCGGCGCCGGCCAGGTCGGCATAGTCGGTGGTCGGGGTCACGCGGGCCAGCGTCTCGGCCGTCTTCTCGGGCGTCATGCCGCGGCCCAAGCGCTTCTTGAGCACGTCCTCGACATGCGCCTTGCCCTTTTCGGCATAGGCCTGGTCGCGGTCGAACAGCACCACGTCCATGCCGGCCTGCGCGGCGACGGTGGCGATGCCCGCCCCCATCATGCCCGCGCCCAGCATGGCGAGCTTCCGGGTCGGCGCCTTGGCTTCATCCTTGGGACGGCGCGCGCCGCGCTCGGCCGCCTGCTTGTTGACGAACAGGGTGCGGATCATGTTCGACGCCTGCGGGTCGGCGGCGACCTTGGCGAAATATTTGCTCTCGATTCTGATCGCGCGGTCCATCGGCAGGGTGATGCCTTCATAGACCGCCGACAGCAGGGCGATGGGCGCGTTCATGTTGCGCTGGGTCTGCTTGAGCGTCATCGGCACCGCGCCCGCCATGGTCTGGACGAAGGCGGGGTTGAAGCCGCCGGCGCCGCCGGGCACCTTGAAGCCCTTGACGTCCCAGGGCTGGGTATGGGCGTTGGGATTGGCCTTCACCCACTCGCGCGCGGCATCGACCGCCGTGCCCTGCGGCACGACCTGGTCGACGACCTTCATCATGGCGGCGTCCGCCGGGCGGAACATCTTGCCCTGCAGCATGTACATCAGCGACGCCTGCACGCCCATGATGCGCGGCAGGCGTTGCGACCCGCCGCCGCCGGGGAAGAGGCCGATCAGGATTTCGGGCAGGCCCAGCTGCGTCTTGGGGCTGTCCCCGACGATGCGGCGATGGCAGGCGAGCGCCAGTTCAAAGCCGCCGCCCACGCATGTGCCCTCGATCGCGCAGGCGATCGGCTTGCCGCTGGTTTCCAGCCGGCGGAACAGCTGGTTGAGCACGAAGACCTTGTCGAAAATATCGGCCGGGGCAGGACGTCCGCCGCTGCCCGTCGCCAGCATCGACCCGAAATATTTGAGGTCCATGCCGGCCATGAAGCCGCTGTCCTTGCCCGACGCGATGACCGCGCCCTTGATGCCCTCTTCCGACCCGATGCGCGTGATCGCGGCATCCAGGTCCGCCAGGAAGTCGGGGCCGATGACGTTCATCGACTGGCCGGGCACGTCGATGGTGAGGGTGGCGATGCCGTCGGCATCGACGGTGAAATTGATGGTCTGCATTGTTTTGACCTTTACTCTCCGTTCGCCCCGAGCCTGTCGAAGGGCTTTTCTTTCTTGGAAAAAGGAAGGGGCTTTGACAGGCTCAGCCCGAACGGGACATGGAAGTTCAGATACGCTCAATGATGATGCCGGTGCCCATCCCTGCGCCCACGCACAGGTTGACGAGCGCCGTGCCCTTGCCGGAGCGTTCCAGCTCGTCGAGCGCGGTGCCCAGCACCATGGCGCCGGTAGCGCCCAGCGGATGGCCCATCGCGATCGCGCCGCCATTGACGTTGATCCGGTCATGGTCGAGGTCCATCGCCTGCATGTAGCGCAGCACCACCGATGCGAAGGCTTCGTTCAGTTCCCACAGGTCGATGTCGCTCTGGCTCATGCCCGCGCGGGCGAGCAGCTTGCCGGCGACGAATTCGGGACCGGTCAGCATGATGAGCGGCTCCGACCCGATCGAGGCCATCGCCTTGATCCGGGCGCGGGGCTTCAGGCCATATTTGTCGCCCATATCCTTGTTGCCGACCAGCACGGCCGCCGCGCCATCGACGATGCCGCTGCTGTTGCCGGCATGATGAACATGGTTGACCTTTTCCAGTTCGGGATAGCGCAGCAGGGCGACGGTGTCGAAACCGGGCATGTCCTCGCCCAGCGCGGCGAAGCTGGGCTTGAGGCTGCCGAGCGACTGCATCGTCGCGTCGGGGCGCATATGTTCGTCATGGTCGAGCGCGACCTGGCCGATTACGTCCTTCACCGGCACGATCGACTTGGCGAAGCGTCCTTCGTCCCAGGCCCGCTTGGCGCGCTTCTGGCTTTCCACCGCATAGGCGTCGGCATCGTCGCGGCTGATGCCGAACTTGGTGGCGATGACGTCCGCGCCGATGCCCTGGGGCGCGAAATAAGTCTTGTAGGCGACGGCCGGGTCCATCGCCCAGGCGCCGCCGTCCGATGCCATCGGCACGCGGCTCATCGATTCGACGCCGCCGCCGATCGCGAACATCGCTTCGCCCGAAAACACCTTCGCCGCCGCCATGTTGACCGCTTCAAGGCCCGACGCGCAGAAACGGTTGATCTGAACACCCGGCACGGTCTGCGCATAATCGGCGTTGAGCACGGCGACGCGGGCAATGTCCGCGCCCTGTTCGCCCACAGGGCTGACGCAGCCCAGGATCACGTCGTCCACATCGGCGGTGTCGATCTGGCTGCGGTCGCGCACCGCCTCCAGCACCTGCGTCGCCAGCTGGATCGGCGTGATGTCGTGCAGCGACCCATCGGCCTTGCCCCGGCCGCGGGGCGTTCGAACGGCGTCGTAAATATAGGCTTCCATGTTCATTCCCTCTCCGTGGGGGTCCTCTCGGCGCGTCGCCAAAATGGATAGGATCTGGCCGTGAATGTATTTACGTTTACGTAAAGTGCAAGTGCCTTATGCCGCCTCTCTCGCCCCGCCGCCATGCCGTAGCGGCACCGACGACGGGGGCGCGGCGAGTGCCGCACCTGTCCATTTCGCTGTCCGATTAAACTCTATCCGTGCGCGATTCTCCATGGCAATCAGAACCATGACCATCGCAATCCTGTCCGATATCCATGGCAATATCGCCGCGCTCGACGCCGTGCTGGCGGACATCGCGGCACGCGGCGTCACGCGGATCGTCAATCTGGGCGACATTCTGTCCGGCCCGCTCTTTCCCAGCGAAACGGCGGACCGGCTGATGGCGATGAACCTGCCAACGATCGCGGGCAATCATGAGCGCCAGCTGCTGACCATGGCGCCCGAGCGCATGGGCTTGTCGGACCGTTATGCCGCCTCACAGTTGACGACGCAGCATCGCGACTGGATCGCTGCGCTGCCCGCGCAGCACTGGCTGGAGCCCGATGTGCTGATGGTCCATGGCGCGCCGGGCAGCGACCTCGTCTATTTCCTGGAGACGATCGAGGGGGAGGGGCTGCGCGCGGCGACGGACGCGGAAGTCGAGGCGCGCGCCGGCGGCATGGCCGCGCCGCTGATCCTGTGCGGCCATACCCATGTGCCGCGCATTCATCGCCGGCCCTGCGGCGGTCTGGTGGTCAATCCAGGCAGCGTCGGCCTGCCCGCCTATGCCGATGACCAGCCCGTGCCGCACCGCGTGGAAACCGGATCCCCGCAGGCTCGTTACGCTATCGTGCGGAAACAGGCGGAGGGCTGGGCGGCGGAGATGATCGCGATCGACTATGACTGGGAAAGCGCGGCGCGCGCGGCGCAGGCGCGCGGCCGGCCGGATTGGGCGATCGCGCTGCGCTCGGGCCGGACCGCGTGATCGCCGGTTTGACGTTGCCGCCGGTTTGCGCTTCATGAGCCCGGTGTCCGAAACCGCAACGCCTGATCCTGCGACCGTCAAGAACGCATCGCCCTTTTCCATCCCCGTCTTTCGCGCCATCTGGCTCGCCAGCCTGGCGTCCAATTTCGGCGGGCTGATCCAGTCGGTCGGCGCGGCGTGGATGATGACGTCGCTGTCGGCGTCGCCCCTGCTGATCGCGCTGGTGCCCGCTGCTACGACGCTGCCGATCATGCTGCTGTCACTCTGGGCCGGGGCGGTGGCCGACAATCTGGAACGGCGCAAGGTGATGATCGCCTGCCAGGGGTTCATGCTGCTGGTGTCGGCGCTGCTGGCCGCGATCGCATGGGCCGGGTGGATGACGCCCTGGCTGTTGCTCGGCTTCACCTTCCTGCTGGGATGCGCCACGGCGATCAACGGCCCCGCCTGGCAGGCGTCGGTGGGCGACATGGTGCCGCGCGCGATCCTGCCGAGCGCGGTGGCGATGAACAGCATGGGGTTCAACCTGGCGCGCAGCCTGGGCCCGGCGCTGGGTGGCATCATCGTCGCGACGGCGGGCGCGGCGGCGGCCTTCTTCACCAATGCGATCAGCTATCTGGGGCTGTTGGCGGTGCTGGCGCGCTGGCGGCCCGAGCTGCCGCCCAAGCTGCTGCCGCGCGAGCGGCTGGGCGTCGCGATGCTGGCGGGGCTTGGCTATGTGTCCATGTCGCCCAAGATCAAGCTGGTGCTGCTGCGCGCCGGCGCGTTCGGCATTGGCGCGAGCGCGGTGTCGGCGCTGATGCCGCTGGTTGCGCGCGACCTGCTGGGCGGCGGGGCGCTGACCTTCGGCGTCACCAGCGGCGCGTTCGGCGTGGGCGCGGTGCTGGGCGCGCTGTCGAGCCGCCGGCTGCGCGCCCGCTATTCGATCGAGGCGATCGTGCGAACCGCGGCGCTGACCCTGGCGCTCGGCACGGCGCTGACCGGCGTCAGCAGCTTCATCGTCGTCGCGATTCTAGGCTATATGATGGCAGGGGCTGGCTGGGTGCTGGCGCTGTCGACCTTCAACGTGTCGGTGCAGATGTCGGCGCCCCGCTGGGTCGTCGCCCGCGCGGTCGCGCTTTACCAGATGGTCGCCTTTGGCGGCATGGCGGGCGGCGCCTGGCTGTTCGGCTGGGTGGCCGAGCATCAGGGCGTGGTCGTCAGCCTCTATGCCGCGGCGGGCGCGCAGTTCGTCGCCGCGATGCTGGGCCTGTGGCGGCCGTTGCCCCAGATTGGCGACGACAATCTCGACCCGCGCGGCGATTGGCAGGAGCCCGACACCGCCGTGCATGTCGAACCGCGCAGCGGCCCCATCGTCATCACCATCGAATATCGTATTCCCGCCGGATCGGTCGTCCCCTTCCTGGCGGCGATGAGCGAGCGGCGGCGCATCCGCAAGCGCGATGGCGCCCATGGCTGGCAGCTGCTGCGCGACCTAGGCGAAAGCGACCTGTGGATCGAGCGCTACCATGTGTCGACCTGGCTCGACTATATCCGCCATAATCAGCGGCGCACCGTCGCCGACATCGCCAATAGCGATGCGCTCCACGCCCTGCACGACCGCCCCGAGCCGCCGGTCGTGCATCGCCGGCTGGAGCGGCAGACCGGATCGCTGCCGATCAGCCGGTCGCCCGACGCGCGGGAAATGGGCGAAGGCTGGATCGACCCGACCCGGTCGAGCTGATCAGCTGGTCGCCGCCAGATCCTCGGGCGTGTCGATGTCGCGCAGGATGCCGCCGGGCGCTTCGATCTGCATCCCATGGCTCAGCAGCGCGCGCGCGCCCTGGTCGCCGCGCAGCGCCAGCAATTCGGGGAAATGCTTGCGCCCGATGAAGGCGGGCGGGGAGGAGGAGAAGCCGTCGGTGGAGGCCACCACCGAGCGTATGTCCTCCGCCGCCATGCAGATATGGTTATAATGAGTCTGCGGCACGTCGGGCATGTCGGCCAGGCAGATGAGGATGCCGCGGATCTTCTGGTTGGGCATCACGTGGCGCACCGCGCGCACGATGCTGCCCGACATGCCGTCTTCGGGCCGGTCGTTGACGATGATGCTGTAGCCGCGGCGGTCGAGCTTGCGATGGATCACCGGCGCATAGTCGATCGGCCGCGTCACCGCGACCAGCTCGGCAAAGGCCAAGGAGGCGATGGTTTCCAGCACATGCGCCGCGACCGGCTTGCCGCGCAGCTCCGCCATCAGCTTGTCGTCCTCGCCAAAGCGGGAGGATGTGCCGGCGGCGAGCAGCACGGCGGCGATACGTTCAGTGCGCATAATTCTGTCTAGATGTCGTTTATGAAGGCGTTCCCGACTGGCGATGTGCCACCGGGGCGATCTTGTGTCCAGCATGGCCGGAAAGGACTGGTCAGGACGGACCCCAGCCGCCATATGCGAGCCATGAGCGAAAGGAGCGGCGCTGTCCATGGCATGTGATCTCGATGCGGAAACCGTTGGCGAAGGCAAGGAACCGGTCCCCGCGGACGTCAGCGACGCCATCCGCACCCTGATCCGCTGGGCCGGCGATGCGCCCGAACGCGAAGGGCTGCTGGAAACGCCCGAGCGCGTCGCGCGCGCCTGGCGGGAATATTGCCGCGGCTATAACGATGATCCGGCCTATCATCTTTCGCGCATCTTCCACGAAGTGGGCGGCTATGACGATATCGTGCTGCTGAAGGACATTCCGTTTCAGTCGCATTGCGAACATCATATGGCGCCGATCGTGGGCAAGGCGCATATCGCCTATCTGCCGGGCGATTATGTGGTGGGCATATCGAAGCTCGCCCGCGTCCTTCATGCCTTCGCCAACCGGCTGCAGGTGCAGGAGCGGCTGACGTCGGAAGTGGCCAATTGCATCCAGGAGCATCTCAAGCCCCAGGGCGTCGCCGTGGTGATCGAGGCGACCCATGGCTGCATGACCGGGCGCGGCGTGCGGACGCCCAATGTCATCATGAAGACCAGCCGGATGCTCGGCGTGTTCCGCGACGATGAAAAGTCGCGCGAGGAAGTGCTGAAGCTCATCACCGCATGACCGAAGCGGAAGAGCCAGCCTATCGCCCGCTCGGCCGCGCCCGCACGCAGGCCGAGCCCGTGGGCAAGCCGCTGGCGGCCAAGCGGCTGGCGCTGGTAACCGGCGGCCATCGCCGGCTGGGCGGGATCATTTCCGCCGCGCTGGCGCGGGCCGGCCACTCGCTCGCCATCCATGGCAGCCACGATACGCGGCTCGATTCCCATCTGGCGCTGGCGCTGGAGGAGGAGGGGACCGAATGGGACGGCTTCGTCGTCGATTTCGCCGATCCCGAAGGGGCCGAGGAGCTGGTGGCGCAGGTGGCGGCGCGTTTCGGCCGGCCGCCCGACATTCTGGTCAACAGCGCCGCGATTTTCGGGCAGGACCGGCTTGAGAGCGTCAGCGCCGACGATTTAATGCGTCATTATGCGGTCAACTGCGCCGCGCCGGCGATGCTGACCAAGGCCTTCGCCACCGTTCCGGCCGGCGCGGGCGACCGCTGCATCGTCAATATCCTGGACCAGCGGATCGACCATCCCCATGGCGACCAGCTGGCCTATACGCTTTCCAAGCTGGCGCTGGCCGGGCTCACCCGGACGAGCGCCGCCAGCCTGGCGCCGCGGGTGCGGGTCAATGCGGTGGCGCCCGGCCTTACCATCGCGACGCCCGATTATGACACGCAGCAGATGGAGCGGCTGGGCGAGATGATGCCGCTCGCCCGCCTGCCGCAGGCCGACGAGATCGCGCAGGCGGTGCTTTACCTGACCGAGGCGAGTGCGATCACCGGCCAGACACTCTATGTCGATGGCGGCGCCCACCTCAAAAGCTATGACCGCGACTTCATGCATCTGTGCCGCTAGAGGCGGCCCGCAAGGCCCCGGACCGACCGACACCATATGAGGGAGATGGCGATGACCTATGACACGATCCTGGTCGAACAGCGCGACGCAGTGACGCTGATCACGCTCAACCGGCCGCAGGCGCTGAATGCGCTCAGCAGCCATGTGCTCAAGGACCTGAGCGCTGCCTTTGCGGCCTATGACGCCGATCCGTCGCAGCGCTGCGCGGTGCTGACCGGCAGCGGCGACAAGGCTTTTGCTGCGGGCGCCGACATCAAGGAAATGGTCGACAAGGATGCGGCCGATTTCTTCCTGCAGGATTTCTTTTCCGGCTGGCAGACCGGCGTCGTCGCGACGCGAAAGCCCTGGATCGCGGCCGTCAACGGCTTTGCCCTGGGCGGCGGGTGCGAACTGGCGATGATGGCGGACTATATCATCGCGGCCGACACGGCGAAGTTCGGCCAGCCCGAGATCAAGCTGGGCGTCGCGCCCGGCATGGGCGGATCGCAGCGGCTGACCCACGCGGTGGGCAAGGCCAAGGCGATGGACATGTGCCTGACCGGCCGCATGATGGGTGCGGAGGAAGCCGAGCGCGCTGGCCTCGTCAGCCGCATCGTGCCGGCGGCCGAGCTGCTGGACGAAGCGCTGAAGGACGCGGCGCTGATCGCCGCCATGCCGCCCATGGCCGCGATGGTGAACAAGGAGATGGTGAACATCGCCTTCGAAACCGGCCTCGCCCAGGGACTGCTGACCGAGCGGCGGCTGTTCCAGATCCTCACCGCGACGGAAGACAAGAAGGAAGGCATGACCGCCTTCGTGGAAAAGCGGCCCGGCGTGTTCAAGGGGCGCTGAGGCGCTGCGCCCACGCCCGCTTCCCTGGCAGGGCTGTGGCCGCGCGGCAACAGCGCGCGCATTTGTGACGGACATATGGCGGCTTCGCGCAGCAACCTCGTTTCATCGGACAACGGAGAAACGACTGGTCGGTGTGTCGGCGCCTGGCCAGCGGCACGAAGGAGAGGGGCGCGGCTCGCCGCGCCACCCTGATCGGCTCGCACTAGCCAGGGAGCCTCTACATGTCCGTCCGTTCGTCCATTCGCCTGTCCGCGCGCGCCGCATTGCTGATCGCCAGCGCCGCCGGCGCCTTGAGCGCCGCCCGTGCGCAGGAGCCCGTGGCAGAGGATGAAGGCCAGATCACCGTCACCGGCCGCCGCGTGTCGCAATCGTCCGAAGCGATCGGCGAGAACAAGGTCAGCAATGTCGTAGCGGTGACGCGCGAGGCGCTGCTGTCCGCGCCATCGGGCATTTCGGGCCTCAAGATGCTGGAGCAGCTGCCCGGCTTCAACGTCCAGACCGATGGCGCGCTTGGCCTTTATGAATTCGGCAATTCGGTCCAGACGCGCGCCTTCAACCTGGACCAGATCGGCTTCGTGGTCGACGGCATCCCGACCGGCAGGAGCGACGCCTTTGGCGGCAGCCCGGTGTTCCGCTATGTCGACAATGAAAATCTGGGCGTGGTGGAGGCCGCGGTCGGCGCGGGCGACGTGTCGCTGCCCAGCTATTCGACGCTGGGGCCGGTCGTGCAATATAACAGCATCGCCCCGCAGGAGGAGATGGGCCTGTTCGTCTCCCAGAGCTTCGGCGACTTCGACATGAAGCGCACCTTCATCCGCGCCAGCACCGGCCGGGTGGGGCCGTTCAAGGCCTATGTCAGCCGCACCAAGCTCGACACCGACCTGTGGCGCGGCCCGGGGTCGGTGGATCGCGAACATTGGGAGGCGCAGGTCCATGCCGACCTTGGCGGCGACAGCTGGGCGCGGTTCAAATTCGTGTCGAACGACTTTTTCGACTATGATTCGCCGACGCTCAGCCGCGCTCAGTATAATTGCACTGTGAAAAGTCTGACGGGCGCGTGCGGGCGCGACTACGCCTATATCGAAAATGTCCCCAACACGACGCCGGGTTTTGCGCCGACCGTGCCGGGCGTCTATTATTCGAACAGCAATTATGCGCAGGTCTACAACCTCGCCATCAACGTGCGGAAGGACAAGCTGTATGGCGCGACCTTCCATGCCGGCATCGCCGATGGCGTCTGGGCCGAATCCACCCTCTATTGGGAGGACAAGAGCGGCTATGGCGTTTCGCCCGATACCTATGCCAATTCCCTGACCCGCTATACCGGCCAGGTGGCGGTGGGCCTGCCGGTGGTTGCGCCGCGCGGCGTCGAGTTCGGCCGCTCGGGCGTGGGCGGCGACCGCCATGGCATCACGACCAAGCTCCACTGGGAAATGGGCGCCAATACCGTCGAAACCGGCATGTGGGCGGAGGTCGACAAATATCACCGGACCCAGGCGCGCTACAATACGGTGGATGGCGCTCCCGACGGCGCGCCCTTGCTCGACGAACTGGTTTATCTGCGCCGCGACTATCGGTCCAAGCGCGACACGCTCCAGATATTCCTCAAGGACACGCTCAAGCTCGCCGACGAGCGGCTGGTGCTGAACCTTGGCTTCAAGGGGCTGATGCTGGACTATGGTTATATCGGCTATCGCGATTTCGACGATTATTACCGCATGGTGAGCGGCGTCGCGGTGGAAGGCTATGGCCCCAGCGTCAATCGCGCCCGATATCGCGACATGTTCCTGCCCATGGCCGGCATCCTCTACAAGATCGACGGCCGGACCCAGGTCTTCGCTTCCTATGCCGAGAATATGGCGCTGCCCAAGGGGATGGATGACATCTTCTCGGTCATCCGGTCGGGCGGAGCGCTGGTGCCGCAGCCGGCGCCGGAACGATCGACCAATATGGAAGTGGGCATCCGCACCAACCAGGGGCAGCTCTACGCCTCGCTCGCCGGCTATTACACAAGGTTCAAGAACCGCATCCAGACGATCACGACCATCCTGCCCGGCAGCGGCGGCGCGGCGACCGAAACCTTCTACCAGAATGTCGGCCGGGTCCGCGCCTATGGCGTGGAATTCAGCGGCACCTACAAGCCCGCCTTCCTCGACGGCCTGGCCTATGGCAATATGAACGTCACCTACAACAACGCCAAGTTCAAGGACGACATACCGGCAGCAACGCCGATCGAGATCGCCGGCAAATATCTGCCCGACAGTGCGAAATGGATCGTCAGCGGCGGCGTCACCATCGAACCGGCCAGCTGGCTGGTCGCCAATATCTCGGGCAAATATACCTCGAAGCGCTGGTCGACCTTCACCAACACGCCGGGGTCGAGCGTGCCGGGCTTCACCGTGTTCAGCGCCTATGTCGACATTGGCGATGGCTGGAGCTTCGGCCCGGTCAAGAGCGTGAAGGCGCGGTTCAACATCGACAATCTGTTCGACAAGGATACGCTGTCCTATATTTCCTCGTCGGTGACCGGCGACGGGTTCTTCCGTCCGCTCAGCCCGCGCACCTTCCAGTTCACCATCACGGGGGAAATCTGATGCGCGCGACGTTGATGATGGGGGCGGCGATTGCGGCGCTGCTCCCGCTCTGCGCCATGGCGCAGGCGCCGACCGTGTCGAAGCGGGACTATCAGTTGCACCAGAGGCTGCTGACGCTCGACAGCCATCTCGACACGCCGGCCTCGCTCGACCTGCCCGGCTGGTCGATCGACGACGAACATGATGTGCTGCACGACTATACGCAGGTCGACCTGCCGCGCATGAAGAAGGGCGGGCTGGATGGCGGCTTCTGGGCCATCTATACGAGCCAGGGTCCGCTGACGGTCGAGGGGTTCCGCAAGGCGCGCGACTTTGCGATCCTGCGGGGCCTGTCGATCCGCAACATGGTGGCCGCGGACCCCGACAATTTCGCGCTGGCGCTGGAGGCAAAGGATGCAGCCCCGATCGCGGCGGCGGGCAAGCGGGTCGTCTATATGTCGATCGAAAACGCCTATCCGTTGGGTGAGGACGTGTCGCTGCTCGACACTTTCCACGCCATGGGCGTGCGCGTCGTCGGCTTCGCTCATTTCGCGCACAACCAGTTTGCCGACAGTTCCACCGATCCGTCGGGCAAGCCGCGCTTCGGCGGCCTGTCGCCGCTGGGCAAGCAATTGCTGGCGGAGATGAACCGGCTGGGCGTGGTGCCCGACGCCTCGCACAGCAGCGACCAGGTGCTGGACGACCTGCTGGCGCTTTCCACGACGCCGGTGCTGCTCACTCATTCGGGCTGCAAGGCGGTCTACGACCATCCGCGCAACATCGACGACGCGCATCTGAAGGCGCTGGCGGCCAAGGGCGGCGTCATTCAGATGAACGCCTATGGTGCCTATCTGCGCGCCTCCACCCCCAATCCGCAGCGGCAGGCGGCGCTGAAGGCGCTCTATGCCGATATGCGCGAGGGCGCGACGATGACGGCGGAGAGACGGGCCCAGCTGCTCGCCAAGCGGCAGGAGATCGACCGGCTGTATCCCGACACCGATCGGCCGACCTTCGACGATTTCATGAAGCATATGCTTCATGCGCTGGAGGTCGTCGGACCCGATCATGTCGGGGTCGGCGCGGATTGGGACGGCGGCGGCGGCGTGGTGGGCATGGAGGATGTGGTCGACCTGCCCAAAATTACCGCAGCATTGCTCAAGGCCGGCTATAGCGAGGCCGACGTGCAGAAAATCTGGTCCGGCAATGTGCTCCGTGTGCTCGCCGCGGCGGAGGCGGGGAAGGCGCGATAGGCGCAGCCGGCGCCTATTTCCCCTCCAGCATCTCGATCATCGCGGAGAAGTCGCGACCGGCTTCTCCGCGATTGGCCAGCATCTGGTAGAGCGCTTCGGCGGCATTTCCCATCGGCACGGATGCGCCGACCGACGCGGCGGCCTCGCTCGCGAGCTTGAGGTCCTTCAGCATCAGCCCGACGGCAAAGCCGCCCTGATAGCCATTGTCCGCGGGCGTTTGCGGCCCGACGCCGGGCACGGGGCAATAGCTGGTCATCGACCAGCTCTGGCCCGACGACACGCTGGAAATATCGTAGAAGGTCTGCGGGTTGAGCCCCAGCTTCTTCGCCATGGCGAAGCTTTCGCAGGTCGCGATCATGGTCGCGCCCAGCAGCATATTGTTGCAAATCTTGGCCGCCTGCCCATTGCCCGGGCCGCCGGCATGGATCACCGCCTTGCCCATGGCGGCGAGGATCGGCTGGGCCCTGGCGAAGGCGGCGTCTGTCCCGCCGACCATGAAGGTGAGCGTGCCGCCATTGGCGGCCGCGATGCCGCCCGAGACGGGCGCGTCCACCATCTCGAACCCCGCCGTGGCCGCCGCCTCGCTCACGCGGCGCGCGGTCGCGACGTCGATCGTGGAGCAATCGAGCAACAGCGCGCCCGGTCGCGCGGCGTCGAACAGCGCGCGGTCATAGACGTGCTCCACATGGCCGCCCGCCGGCAGCATGGTGACGACCGCATCCGCCCCCGCCACGGCATCGATGGCGCTGGCGGCGCGCGTCGCGCCATGGCCTTCGGCGCGCGCCAGCGCGTCTTCGGACAAGTCGAAGGCGCGGACGGCATAGCTGTTCTTCAGCAGATTGGCGGCCATCCCGCCGCCCATATTGCCAAGGCCGATGAAGGCGATCGTCTGGGTCATGTCGGGCATCCTCTCGTCATTCTTTCTGGTCAGGCGTCGGCCAGCTGGGGCAGGGGCGTCCACTGCCGATCGGGCGGCGGCGGCGCGAAGATCGCGTCGATCATCTCGTCGCGCACCTCCTCCAGCGTCGCGGGGGTCCAGCGCGGCGCATTATCCTTGTCGAAGATCACCGCGCGCACGCCCTCGACGAAATCGGGCCGGCGGATGACGGCGCAGGCGAGGCCGAACTCCATCGCCATATTGTCGGCGAAGCTGGGCTTGGCCGCGCCCTCGACCAGCTGGCGGAGCGCCACCTTGATCGTCTGCGGCGATTTGGTGCGCAGGATCGACACCTGCTTGCGCGCCCATTCGCCGCCATCGGCCTCCAGCGCGGCGACGATCTGCTCCGCCTTGTCCGATGCGAACAGCCGGTCGATGTCGGCGCGGGCGGCTTGCAGCGTCGATGCGGGCGGCTGCGTGCTTGCCGCGTCGAGCACGAGCGTCAGGTCGAAGGGATCGGTCAGGATGCGGGCCTTGACGGCGTCCAGCGCATCCGAGGGCATATAATGCGTGGCGATGCCGACCGCGACGCAGTCCGCCCCGTCGATCCGCGCGCCCGTGGTCGCCAGCCAGGCGCCGGTGCGGCCGGGCAAGCGCGGCAGATACCAGCCGCCGCCAACGTCGGGAAACAGGCCGATGCCGGTTTCGGGCATGGCGAAGCTGGTGCGTTCGGTCGCGACCCGGTAGCGCGCCGGCAGCGATAGCCCCACGCCGCCGCCCATGACGATGCCGTCCATGAAGGCGACGATCGGCTTTTCATAGACGAACAGCAGATGGTTCATCCGATATTCGACGCTGAAGAAACGCTCCGCCTCCACGCCGTCCGCCGCGGCGCTGCGCGCGATCAGCGCGATGTCGCCCCCGGCGCAGAAGCCGCGCGACAATCTGGGATCGCCATCGGGCGCTGGCAGATGGTCGATCATCACGGCCACGACGCCATCGTCGCGCGCCCAGGCGAGCAGGGCGTCGTTGATCGCGCCGCACATGTCCGCCGTCAGCGCGTGGATCGCCCTGGGCCGGTTCAGCCTGATGCGTCCGACGCCATTTTCGACGAAGGTCAGCACGTCATCGGTCATCATCATCTCCTGCGGGGCCATGGCGCCGCCTTCATCCCTGCCGCAGCATGTCGCGCGCGATGATCATCCGCATCACCTGGTTGGTGCCTTCCAATATGGAATGGACGCGCAGGTCGCGCCAGAAGCGCTCGATCGGATAATCCATCAGATAGCCGTAGCCGCCATGCAGCTGCAGCGCGCGATCGACCACCGACGATCCGGTGTCGGTGGCGAAGCGCTTGGCCATGGCGGCGAAGCGCGTCTTGTCGGGCGCATTGTCCGTCACCTTGACCGCGGCGGCATAGAGCAGCGTGCGCGCCGCCTCCAGTTCGGTCTGCATGTCGGCCAGCATGAACTGCGTATTCTGGAAGTCGGCGATCGCCTGGCCGAACTGCTTGCGCTCCTTGCTATAGGCCACCGCTTCGTCGATGCAGCGCTGCGCCCCGCCCAGCGAGCAGGCGCCGATGTTGAGCCGGCCGCCGTCCAGCCCCATCATCGCGATGCGGAAGCCTTCGCCCTCCCCACCGACCAGATTGTCCGCCGGCACGCGCACGCCGTCGAAATTCACCTGCGCGGTGGGCTGCGAATGCCAGCCGAGCTTGCGTTCCTGCGCGCCGAAGCTGACGCCGGGCATGTCCTTTTCGATGACGAGGCAGCTGATGCCCTTGGGACCTTCCTCGCCGGTGCGGACCATTACGACATAGATGTCATTCTCGCCGCCGCCCGAAATGAACTGCTTGGAGCCGGTGACGACATAATGGTCGCCTTCGCGCACCGCCTGCGTCTTGAGCGCGGCCGCGTCCGACCCCGATCCCGCTTCCGTCAGGCAATAGCTGCCCATGCGCGCCATCGGCACCATGGCGGGCAGATATTTGTCCTTCACCGCCTGGCTGCCGAAGCGGTCGATCATCCAGGAGGCCATGTTGTGGATCGAGATGAAGGCGCTGGTCGACGGACAGCCATAGGCCATCGCCTCCATGATCAGCGCTGCTTCCAGTCGGCCAAGGCCGATGCCCCCCGACGCTTCCGATACGTAGATGCTGCCAAAGCCCAGTTCCGCCGCGGCGCGAATGGCGTCACGAGGAAAGATATGCTTTTCGTCCCATTCGGCGGCGAAAGGCGTGATCGCGTCTGCGGTGAAGCGGCGCGCCATGTCCTGGATCGCGCGCTGGTCCTCGGTGAGGTCGAATTGGGTCATGCTCTCCTAACTCTGCGGCTCTTGTCGTCATGCCGGTCTGCGCGCCATGATCATTCTGGCGATGTACTTAGCAATTCCGCGGCAAAGGCGACAACTGTGAAATTATATATCGCGGCTCCGCAATTTTGCTAGGTCAGCCAGGAACGTGCTTGCGGCGTCCTCGGCGACGCGAAAGCTGATCGACGCGGCGGCGCGACCCCGCTAAGGGAGTCGCGATGGATAGAGAGCGGTCGCATTTCGCCCATGCAGCATAGGTCCAAGCGTAGCCGGGCGATCGCCTTGCAGAATAGCGCGTTGCGCACCCGCGCCACCGAATATCTCGATTTCCTGGCCGCCTGGGTGCAAAAGCCGCGCCAGACCGCTTCGGTGGTCCCGTCCAGCCGCTATCTCGCGCGTCTGATGGTGGCGCAGATCGACCCGGCGGGCGGCCGCGTGCTCGAACTGGGTGGGGGCACCGGCGTTTTCACCCGGGCCATACTGGATACCGGCCTGCCGGCGGCCAAGCTGGAAGTGGTCGAGATCAATCCGGCCTTCGCGCGCGGGCTGCGCCGCCATTTCCCGACCGTGTCCGTGCTGGAGACGCCGGCGCAGATTGTGTCCACCGCGACGGCAGGCGAACCGGGCGCATATCAGACGGTGGTGAGCGGCCTGCCGCTGCTGGCGATGGACCGGCACATGCATGCCGACATCCTCTCCGAAGCCTTTCGCATGCTGATGCCGGGCGGCAGCTTCATCCAGTTCACCTATTCGATGCGCCCGCCGGTCAATCGCGACATACTCGATGCGCTGGGGCTGGATGTGGTGCGCGCGGGCCACACCGTCCGCAACTTCCCGCCCGCGACCGTTTTCCGATTTTTCCGGCGCGGCGAATAGGTTGCACATCACCATCGGCCTCCTATCTTCGCGGCAACGCGACAAGGGGGAACGTCGATCATGGCATCCATTATCGACATTGCCGGCCTGACCAAACGCTATGCGTCGGGCTTCGAGGCGCTGAAGGGCGTCGATCTTTCGATCCAGGAAGGCGAGATTTTCGCGCTGCTCGGCCCCAATGGCGCGGGCAAGACGACGATGATTTCGATCGTCTGCGGCATCGCCCGACCGACCAGCGGCACGGTGCGCGTGGCGGGGCACGACATTCTGCGCGACTATCGCGGCGCGCGCAGCGCCATCGGCCTGGTGCCCCAGGAATTGAGCACTGATCAGTTCGAGCGAGTGATCGACACGGTGACGTTCAGTCGGGGCCTGTTCGGCAAGCCGCGCAACGATGCCTATGTGGAAAAGATCCTGCGCGACCTATCGCTGTGGGACAAGCGGCACAACAAGATATTGGAACTGTCGGGCGGCATGAAGCGCCGCGTGATGATCGCCAAGGCGTTGAGCCACGAGCCGCGCGTCCTGTTCCTGGACGAGCCCACCGCCGGCGTCGACGTCGAACTGCGCCGCGACATGTGGAAGCTGATCGGCGAACTGCGCCAGACTGGCGTCACCATCATCCTCACCACTCATTATATCGAGGAAGCAGAGGAAATGGCGGACCGGGTCGGGGTCATCACCAGGGGCGAATTGCTGCTGGTCGAGGAGAAGACCGCGCTGATGAAGAAGCTGGGCAAGAAGACGCTGACGATCGTGCTGGCCGACGCGATCGCCGCGCTGCCGCCCGAATTGTCGGAGTGGGACGTCAGCCTGCATGCGCAGGGGCATGAGATCGAATATGTGTTCGACGCCCAGGCGGAGCGCACCGGCGTCTCCTCGCTGCTGCGGCGGCTGGCCGACCTTGGCATCGGCTACAAGGACCTCAACACCCGCCAGAGCAGCCTGGAGGATATTTTCGTCAGCCTCGTCCATCAGGAGAAGGCCGCATGAGCCTCCAGAATCTGCGCGCCATCGCCGCCATCTACAAGTTCGAGCTGCACCGGTTCCGTCGCACGTTGCTGACGGGCCTGCTGGTGCCGGTGATTACCACATCGCTGTATTTCGTGGTGTTCGGCGGCGCGATCGGGTCGCGCATGACGGAAGTGGAGGGCATCCCCTATGCCGCCTTCATCGTGCCCGGCCTGATCATGATGTCGATGTTCACCGAAAGCATCTTCAACGCCAGTTTCGGCATCTACATGCCCAAATTCACCGGCACCATCTACGAACTGCTGTCGGCCCCCGTATCTGCGGCCGAAACGGTCATCGCCTATGTCGGCGCGGCGGCGACCAAGTCGCTGATCGTGGGCACCATCATCTTCGTGACGGCGCACCTGTTCGTGGACATAGAGGTCGCGCATCCGATCGCCATGGCCGGCTTCATGGTGCTGATCGCTGTCAGTTTCTGCCTGTTCGGCTTCATCCTGGGCATTTGGGCGCAGAGTTTCGAGCAGTTGCAGGTCATCCCGCTGCTGCTGATCATGCCCATGACCTTCCTGGGCGGCGCCTTCTATTCGGTCCATATGCTGGCCGAGCCCTGGCGCACGATCACGCTTTTCAACCCGATCGTCTATCTGATCTCGGGCTTTCGCTGGACCTTCTTCGGCAAGGGCGACGTCGGGATCGAATTCAGCCTGGCCTTCGTCGCGGGGATGCTGGCGGTCTGCATCGCCATCATCGGCTGGATTTTCCGCACCGGATATAGACTGAAGAAATAGGGGACGGGGCGGGGGCGCTGCGGCGCTGCCGCCCGCCAGGGCATTCAAGCGGGAAGGATCAGGCGGCGGCGCTTTCGGGCGCGACGGCGAACAGGGTCACGCCCTTATATTTGTCGTCGCCGTCATTATAGAGGCCGTACATCGCCTCGAACGTGTCATCCAGCACCTGCAGGTCCGACAGGCCCGCCAGCTTGAACGTGCCAAGCTTCAACTCGCGCGGCGGACGGCCGTCCCGGTCCGTCGTCACGGCGTCGATATACATTTCGTCGTGACGGGTGTAGAGGATGTGCGGCGCCAGGGTGACGACCATCTTGTTATAGGTCACCTTCAGGCACTTCTGGAGCGCGATCGCTTCAAAAATCTCGGTCGGGGCTTGCATGATCGGCTCTCCCTGACGGATTTTCGTGATTCTTTCAATTGCTTTGTGCGCCGCACCATTTCCTCCCGTGCAATCGTCGCGGCGAACCGATCAGACCGGAAGCAGCCTCAGCCGGTCGCGCAGGCTCCACCGCGCCACCAGCAGCAGCGCCGCTGCGCTGAGGCCGCTGGCGAGCCCCAGCCAGATACCGACGCCCGCCATGCCGCCGGGAAAGGCGAGCAGCGTGCCGACGCCGATCCCCACCACCCAATAGCCGATCAGTGCGAAGATCATCGGCACGCGCGTGTCCTGCACGCCGCGCAGCACGCCCGCGCCCACGGCCTGGGCGGCATCGGCCAGCTGAAACAGGGCGGCGACGGCGAGGAAGCTGACCGCCAGCGCCGCGGTGCGCGCATTGGCGGGATCGGAGAGGTCGAGGAAGGCGGACACCAGCAGCCGCGGGGCCAGGATCAGCAATGCGGCCGCGCAGCAGGCGAAACCGGTGCCGATGCCCAGCGCCAGCCAGCCCGCGCGCCCGACGCCCGCCCAGTCGGCGCGGCCATAGGCGATGCCCACTCGCACGGTCGCAGCCTGGCCGATGCCCATCGGCACCATGAACACCAGCGCCGCGATCTGGATCGCGACGGCATGGGCGGCGAGCGAATCCCGGCCGATCAGTCCCATGAGGAAGGCCGATGCGTTGAACACCGTCGTTTCGAACCCCAGCGTCACGGCGATCGGCAGGCCGAGCGCCCACACCTGCCGATGCCGTTCCCGATCGCGAGTCCAGAAACGGCCCATCAGCCGATAGCGCCGGAAACGCCGGTCGATCAGGATGACCGCCAGCAACCCCAGGAACAGGAAGCTGGACGACAGGCTGCTCGCCAGTCCCGCGCCGAACAGGCCGAGCGCGGGCAGGCCGAGATGGCCGAAGATCAGCGCCCAGCCGGCTGCGATATTGATCGGGATCGCGGCCAGCATGATGACAAGGCCCCAGACCGGCCGTTCCAGCGCGGCGATGAAGTTGCGCAGCGTCGTGAACCCCAGGAACGGGAGCAGCGCCCATTGCAGGCCGCGCATCAGCTCGCCAGCGCCGCGCGCCAGGTCAGGCTGCTGCCCCAGCGCGCGCATGATCGCTTCGCATTGCCACAATAGAACCCAGGCGGGGATGACGAAGAAGAGCGCGGCACGCAGCGTCTGATGCACGGTGCGGCGCACGTCGCGCACGCTGTGGCGGCGCCGGCCGCGCTCGCTCGCGATCAGCGGCGAGGCGGCGGTGACCAGCCCCATTCCGAAGATCAGCAAGGCGTGGAACAGATTGATGGCGAGCGCGCCGGCGGCGACGCTTTCCGCGCCCCTGCGGCCCAGCAGCAGCAGGTCGCTGGCGGCAATGGCCGACCAGGCGATATTGCCGGCGATCATCGGCAGGGCCAGCAAGATCAGCGCGCGCGCTTCGAGGCGCCAGGGTGTTTGAAATGTCATGGATGGCGTTGGGGGAGATGCGCGCATCTCCGCTGGTCCCTCGGGAGTGTCGGCCTAATGCTTCTTGAACAGGTGCAGGACGGCGACGATGATGCCGCCGACCACCAGGCCGACGATCGCGCCGCCAATGGCATTGACGATCCAGTCCGCCGCTGGTGCGATCGCGGGCAGGGCATGGGCCGCGCCTTCGGCCAGATGGTGGATGGCGCCGGGCACCAGATCCCAGTGGAATTCGTGCAGGCCATGGACGATCAACCCCCCGCCGACCCAGAGCATGGCGGCAGTCCCGACGACGCTGAGCACCGACATCAGCACGGGCATCGCCTTGACGAGGCCGCGGCCCAGCGCCTGGGTGGCGGCCGCTTGGCGCTGCGCCAGATGCAGCCCGATATCGTCCATCTTCACGATCAACCCGACGACGCCATAGACGCCGGCGGTGATGAGCAGCGCGACGACGATCAGGACGATCGCCTGTTCCCAGATCGGCTCGCTGGCCACTGTGCCCAGCGCGATCGCCATGATTTCGCCCGACAGGATGAAATCGGTGCGGATCGCGCCGGAGACCTTCTGCTGCTCCAGTTCGGCCGAGTTGTGCGTTTGCACGGCTTTGACGGCGACATCATGGCCATGGCCCATCGCCTCGATCATCTTCTCGACCGCCTCGAAGCAGAGAAAGGCGCCCCCCGCCATCAGCAGCGGCGGCAGCAGCCATGGGGCGAAGGCCGACAGCAGCAGAGCGGCGGGCAACAGGAACAGCAGCTTGTTGCGCAAGGAGCCCTTGGCGATCTTCCAGATGATTGGTAATTCGCGATCGGGGGTGAGGCCCATCACATAATTGGGCGTGACCGCCGTGTCGTCGATCACCACGCCCGCGGCCTTGGAGCCGGCCCGGCCCGCCGCGCCCGCGACATCGTCGAGCGAGGTGGCGGCGAGCTTGGCGATACCCGCCACATCGTCGAGCAGCGCGATCAGACCCGAAGGCATGGCAGTTGGTCCCCTGTTGCAGGCGGCGAGCGCGCCACCTGTGCGCCCGCTTCCTTAATCGGCGCGGGTCCGCGGAGCAATGGGCTGTATCGCCTCAGAAATTGCCGGGCGGGTCGCTGGCGGGAAAGCTTTCGTCCACCTGCTCGTCAACCTTGTCCCACTCCTCGTCATCATGTTGCGGTCCCGCGTCGCGCACGACGCCCGATGATCCGACCGGGCCGCGATCATCTCCGTTGTCGCCGCCCATCCAGTCGCGCCAGCCCTTGACCGCGAAATAGCTCAGGCCCGTGATGATCCCGAGCTTCAACAGCCCCTTCATGATGGCTTCTCCTGCTTATTGTGAAGATGAATCCAGTCGGCGCGATCATGGCCCACGGAGTCCGGGGTCAGCCGCATGTCGCCCTCCTCGTCAGTGCCGCCTGGCGCGTCATCCGCCGCCGCCGGTTGCGCCAGCGACCAACGCTCGCGCAGCGCAGCGTCGATCATCGCCCCCCATGCAGCCATATCGCCCGCTTCGCGCATCGCGGCGTCAGGTTCCTTCAGGATGGCGAGGATGCTGGCGGCGTCCTCGACGCGCTTGGGCCATGCTTCAGGCTCGTCAGCGGCCAGGTGCCGCGCCAGCCGTTCAATGAGGGGGCGGTTTTCCATGTCGGTCGAACGCCCGTCAGCGACGCCCGTTCCCCCCTCGCCGTCATTTCATAACGGCATCGCACTGAAATGAACGGGGGCGGCGGTGCCGTGTTCTCGACAGAGAGCGGGGCGGTGAAGGAGATGAACCATGCCCCAGGGTGACAAGAGCAGCTATACCGACAAGCAGAAGCGCAAGGCCGAACATGTCGAGAAAGGCTATGAGGATCGCGGCGTCAGCCACAAGGAAGCCGAACGGCGCGCCTGGGCGACGGTGAACAAGGAATCGGGCGGCGGCAACAAGTCGGGTTCCGGCCGCGGTCGCAAGGACACGCATGCCGCGTCCCGCAAGGGCGGGCGCAAGGGTGGCGCGGCCTCCGCCCGGCGTTCGGCGGCAGACCGCTCCGCTGCCGCGAAGAAGGGATGGGAGACCCGGCGCAAGAAGGCCGGCTGACGGCGAGGCGCGACGACATGCTTCACCATTTGTCGCTCGGCACGGCCGATCTTGATCTCGCCCGCGGCTTTTACGATCCCGTCATGAAGGCGGTGGGCCTCAGCCGGACATTGGATGTCGAGGATGCCGTGGGCTATGGCGCGGGCATCACCGTCTTCAGCCTCAACCTGCCCGCCGACGGGCAACCCGCCAGCGTCGGCAATGGGGTGCATGTCGCGTTCGAGGTGGAGAGCCGGGCGGCGGTGGACGCCTTCTACGCGACGGCCCTGGCGCAGGGCGGGACGGCCGATGGTCCGCCTGGCCTGCGGCCCGCCTATGACGCCCATTATTATGCCGCTTTTATCCGCGACCCCGACGGCAACAAGATCGAGGCGCTGACCTTCGCCGCGCCATGAGGCGCTGAGCAAGCGGCGAACCTGCCAAGGTTACGCTGGCAACAAAAAAGCCGCCCGTCGCCGGGCGGCTTTTTCGCGTGATCCATCAGGACATTCAGGCTTCGTCTTCAGCCGGAGCGTCTTCTTCGGTTTCCGCGGCGATCTCGCCGGGTTCCGCATTGGGATCATACTCTTCGGTGAAGCCGGTTTCGTCCTTTTCGAACATTTCGGCCATCACATCCACGCCCTGCGACTGGAGTTCGGCCTCTTCGGGCGAACGCGCGACGTTGACGGTGATGGTCACGGCGACTTCGGGGTGCAGCGCGACCTTGACGTCGAACACGCCGAGCGTCTTGATCGGGCGTTCCAGCACGACCATCGCCTTGGTGACGTTGGTGATGCCTTCAGCGTGCAGCGCTTCGACCACGTCGCGCACCGCGACCGAACCATAGAGATGGCCGGCGTTGGACGACTGGCGGATGAGGACGATCTGCTTGCCATTGACGCCTTCGGCAGCCTTTTCAGCGTCGCCCCGGCGGGCGGCGTTTTCGGACTCGATGCGGGCGCGATTGGCTTCGAACACCGCCTTGTTGGCGTTGTTGGAGCGCAGGGCCTTCTTGTTGGGCAGCAGATAGTTGCGGGCGTAACCGTCCTTGACGGTCACGACGTCGCCGATCGCGCCCAGCTTCTCGATGCGTTCGAGGAGAATGATTTCCATGGGTCTTTCTCCCTTACTTCACGATGTAGGGCAGCAGGCCCAGGTGACGGGCGCGCTTGATGGCTGAAGCCAGCTCGCGCTGCTTCTTGGCCGAAACGGCGGTGATGCGGCTGGGGACGATCTTGCCGCGCTCGGACACGAAGCCCTGCAGCAGACGGACGTCCTTATAATCGATCTTCGGCGCATCCTTGGCGGCGAAGGGGCAGCTCTTGCGGCGGCGGAAAAACGGGCGTGCCATGGTTCAGATCTCCTTATTCGCCAGCGTTCGCGTCTTCGCGCTCGCGGCGCGGGCCACGATCGCCATCACGGCCGCCACGGTCGCCGCGCGATCCGCGATCGCCACGGTCCGAGCGTTCCTGCTTGCGCATCATCACCGACGGGCCGGTTTCCAGCTCGTCGACCTTGACGGTCATGTAGCGGATGATGTCTTCGTTGATCTGGGTCTGGCGCTCCAGTTCCGCGACGACGCCGGCGGGGGCGTCGATGTTCAGCATCACATAATGCGCCTTGCGGTTCTTGGCGATCTTGTAGGCCAGGCTGCGCAGGCCCCAAGTCTCGACCTTGGTGACCTTGCCGTCCATATCCTCGACGATCTTGGTGGCGGTTTCCGCCAGGGCGTCCACCTGCGCCTGTGCCAGATCCTGGCGCGCAAGGAAGACGTGCTCGTAAAGAGCCATGTCATTGCCTCATCTGTTGGCCGATCGCTGACGCCCACCCCATGTGGAACGCCCCTCCGGCTGTCGTCTCAAATGCATTGATCCGCGCGGAGCCGAGTCACCCCGGTCCCGTGGGAAGCGGCGCCTATGACGGAAAGGGGAGGAAAAGGCAAGCCTTGGTCCCGGAGCCGTCCCTGTTCCGCTTTTCAGCGCGTCAACCCCGGTGCATTTCCGCCGAGCCGATGAAATGCGCGCGAGTCGATGGGCCGGCGCGGTCCAGCAGGGCGGCGACCTTGTCCTTCAGCGCGGAGGAGGGCTGGAAGGGGTCGTCATAGGCCATGCCCCACTCCCCGAATTCGCGCGCGTCGATGGGAATGTCGCGCAGCTTGACGAGGGCGTTGTGGCGTCCGTCGCGGCCGATCCGCGCATAGATACGGTCCACGGCCTCGCGCCGGCCTTCCAGCACCTGCAGGAAGCGCTTGCTGTTGAACAGCAGCAGACCCGTGACATTGTCAGCCTGGTTCCGCTCCGCCGCCGCCTGGGCGATGGTCGCGCACTCGGTGGACGACATGGGTCCGGTGGCGCTGCTGATATACATGATCTGATGCAAGGACATGACATGGTTCCGATGAGGCGGCCCCCCGGCCAGTGTCGAGCGCTATAGCAAAGCCCTTAATATCCCGTGATTAACGTGGATCATGAAGCGCCCCGAGGGGGAGAGGGACCCCCGGGGCGCGCTGTCTGCCCATTGCCGAGGCGCTGAGCGCCATGGGGATGTCAGCGGATGGCGCTGCCGACGACCGCGCCGATGATGCCGCTGGTGATCGCGATCAGCACCGCATCATTGCCCGACCGCACCCACTGGTAGCCGCGGGGCGGGGCCGACAGGCGGTAATCGCGATAGTTGCTGACGACCCGATAGTTGGTGGCGTAGCGACGATCGAAGCGCTGGCCCTTGGCCCAGTGGCGCGCCGGCGTCGCCTTGCGGACGGTGGTCTTCTGCTTCACGACGGTGCGGCCATGGGGCTGCTGCTTGACGACCGTGCGGGTCACTTCCTGCCGATGCGGCGCGGCCTGCGCCTGTGCGGTGACGATGGGGCTGGCGACCAGGGTCGTGGTGGCCAGGGCCATGATGATCTTCTTGAACATGTCTTGCTCCTTTGCCTTCTGTTCCGGCGCCGTGTCCCGGCGTCGAAAACAGATTTAGGAGCCAGTTGTCGCGCCCTTGTGTCGCGCCGGGGGCATAAGTGTCGGAAAATGTAACAGCTTGGAATCGCGCCTGAACCGCCGTTCATGCCGGCGCGGACAGGGCGCTGCGCCTATTCGTGGCGCAGCGCGTCGATGGGGTTGAGGCCAGCGGCGCGGCGGGCGGGGAAATAGCCGAACACCACCCCGATCGCGGCCGAAAAGAGGAAGGCGATGAGGTTCACTCTCAGATCGAAGATGAAGGGAACCTGCATCAGCGGCGCGATGGCGAGAGAGGCGAGCAGCGCCAGGAACAGGCCGATGAGGCCGCCCAGGCAGGACAGCACAATCGCTTCGACCAGAAACTGCATCAGCACTTCGCGCGCGACCGCGCCGATCGCGAGGCGGATGCCGATCTCCCGTGTGCGCTCGGTCACCGACACCAGCATGATGTTCATGATGCCGATGCCGCCGACCAGCAGCGAAATTGCCGCCACCGCGCCGACGATCTGGGTCAGGATGGTCGTCGTGCCGGTCAGCGTGTCGCTGATCTGCTTGGTGTCGAAGACGTTGAAATTATCCTCCGCACCCGGCTTGATCTTGCGCCGCTCGCGCATCAGTTCCTCCAGGCTGGCCTGCACCGTCGACGTGTCATAGGCGTCGTCGACGGCGACCATGATCTGGCTGACGTCGCGATCGCCGGTGAAGCGCCGCTGGACGAAGCGGATCGGCATGACCACGACATCGTCCTGGTCGCCAAAGCCGCCTTGGCCGCGCGTTTCCAGCACGCCGATCACCTGGCAGGACACGCCCTTGATGCGCATCCGCTGGCCAACCGGCTCGCTATTCTGGAACAGGTTGGTGCGCACCGTATTGCCGATAACGCACACCGCTTTGCCGGCTTCTTCCTCTTCCGGCATGAACAGGCGGCCGTCGGCCACCTTCCACTGCTGTACCTCCGAATAGGCCGATGTCGTGCCATAGACGGTGGTGGACCAGTTATTGCCTTCATAGATGGCCGTGCCGCTCGACTGCACGATCGGCGCGACCGCGCGCACGCCGGTCAGCTGGTTCTGAATGGCGGTCAGGTCCGCTTCCTTGAAGTCGGGCGGGCGCGGCCCGCCGCCGCCGCGGCCAAAACCCTGGCCGGGGCGCAGTTGCAGGACGTTGGCGCCGAGCGAGCTGATCTGTTCCCGCACCGCCGCGGTCGCGCCATTGCCCAGCGTCACCATGGTGACGACCGCCGCCACGCCGATGATGATGCCCAGCGTGGTCAGGAAGCTGCGCAGCTTGTGCCGGTTGATCGCGCGGAAGGCGAGGATGATGGTCGTGCCTAGCACCGCTTGCGCCCTTTCAGACAGGTTCGGGTCGCACCGACCGAAGCGCGATCGTGGGCGCCGCAGACTTCGCGAGGTTCAGGACGAACGAAGGGTGCGATCATCGTCATGCCGCCGCTTTCGCCTCGATCCGCTCGACCAGCCCGTCCTTGAAATGCACGATCGTGCGCGCGAAGGCGGCCATGTCCGGCTCATGCGTCACCATCAGCACGGTGATGCCGCTGTTGCGGTTGAGATCGGTCAGCAACTGCATGATTTCAACCGATCGTTCCGAATCGAGATTGCCGGTCGGCTCGTCAGCCAGCAGTACGTCGGGTTGAGTCACGATGGCGCGCGCGATGGCGACGCGCTGCTGCTGACCGCCTGACAGTTCGGCGGGCGTATGGTCCCACCAGGGTTTCAGGCCCACCTTGTCGAGCGCAGCCATGCCCATGTCATAGCGCGTCTTCTTGTCTTCGCCGCGATAGAGCAGGGGCAGCTCGACATTTTCGAGCGCCGTGGTGCGCGACAGAAGGTTGAAGCCCTGGAACACGAAGCCGAGATAGCGCCGGCGCAGCAGCGCGCGCTGGTCGCGGTCCAGCGTTTCGACATGGCGACCCTTGAACAGGAAGGCGCCGCCCGATGGCACGTCGAGGCAGCCCAATATGTTCATCGTCGTCGACTTGCCGGACCCCGACGGGCCCATGACCGCGACGAAATCACCCTGCGCGATGTCGAGATCGATGCCCTTGAGCGCCTGGAAGGCCGTGGGGCCTTCGCCATAGATTTTGGTCACGCCGCGCAGCGAGATGATCGGTTCGTTCGCCATGCCCGGTCAGGTCCCGCCCTGCCGCCCGGTGCCGCGTGTCGCCGTAGGCGGGGCGCTGCTCTCCACCGGCGCGACCGGGGCGGTTTCGGGCGCCGCATCGCCCGAATTGCCGAGCTTTCCGACGCTGGCCGGACTGCCGTCGGTCGATGGGTTGCGCGGCTTCTCGCCACTTGCCTCGTCCTGCGTGCTGCCGGCCTCTGCCTTCTGGTCCTCGGCCGGCGCTTCCTGGCCCGCCGCCAGCTGGCCGGTGATGACCTTCATGCCGGCCTTGAGCTCGCCGCCGGTGATAACGGTGCGCGACCCGTCGCTGGCGCCGACCACGACCTGAATAGCCTTGGGATTGCCGTCCTCGCCGACGACATAGACGGTCTGGCTGCTGCCCGAGCCGAAGCTGACCTGCCGGTTGTTCTGACGGCGGCGGGGCCCGGGCAGCACGCTGGTGATGCCGCCGCCCTGCGACGCGCCGGTCGCCGGCTTGAACCGCAGCGCGCTGTTGGGGATGAGCAGCACGTCATGCAGTTCCTGCGTCACGATGTCCGCGGTCGCGGTCATGCCGGGGCGCAGTATCTGGTCATCATTGTCGACCGACAGCACCGCGGTATAGGCGACCACCGTCCCCGAGGAGGAACTGGTGGTGCTGCTGCTGGATGAAGAGGAGGACGAGCTGCTGGAGCTGCTGTCGGACCCCACATTGACGCGCGTCACCTTGGCCGGGAAGCTGCGGCCGGGGAAGGCGTCAACGGCGAAGGTCGCGCTCTGTCCTTCCTTGACCTGGCCGACATCGGCTTCGTCCACCGAGACTTCGACTTCCATCTGCGTCAGGTCTTCCGCGATGGTGAAGAGAACCGGCGCATTGAGCGACGCAGCGACGGTCTGCCCCGGCTCGATGTCGCGGGACAGGACGACGCCGGTCACGGGCGACACGATCTGCGCGATCGACAGGTTGGTCTGCGCCGTCGATAGCTGCGCGCGCGAGACATTCACCTGCGCCTGCGCCGAACGCAGATTGGCGAGCGCGCTCTGATAACCGGCGCGGGCCGAATCGAGTTCGGTCCGGGCCGGCACGCGGCCGCCCGACAGCTTGAACACATTTTCCTGCCGGTCGAGAGTCGCCTTGGCCAGCGCCACCTGCGCCTGCGCCTGTGCGACGCTGGCCTGGGACGATGCGACCTGTGCCTGGTTCTGGTTGACGGTGTCGACCAGCCGGCGCGTGTCCAGCTCGGCCAGCTTCTGCCCGCGCGTCACCCGGTCGTTCACATCGACATAGACCTGGGTGATCTTGCCCGACTGTTCGGAGCCCACATCGACCTGGTTGATGGGCTTGAGGTTGCCGGTGGCCGATACCGTCACGGTCAGGTCGCCGCGCCGCGCCTCGCGCGTGGCGTAATTGGGCTTGTCCTCGCCGCCGAAGCAGCGGGCGATGAGCAGGATGAGGATCAGCAGCGCCAGGGCGATCGCGCCGCGGATCGCCCATTTGCGCCACGGCTTCTGCGGCTTGGCGCCAAGGAAATCGTCCAGATCCGGGTCAGGGGTAACGTCATTGCTCATCGGGGCGGTTGTCCATGCTCTGCCAGCCGCCGCCCAGCGCATTATAGAGCTGGGCGATGGCGAGCGCTTCGTCGGCTTGCGCGGAAGCCAGGCTGTTGCGGGCGTTCAAAAGCGTATTTTCGCTGGTCGACAGCGTCTGGAAATCGATCAACCCGGCCTGATACTGGCTGCGCGCCAGGATCGCGGCGTTGTTGGACGCGTCATAGGCGGTGGCGAACTCCACCTTGCGCGCCCGGGCGCTGGTCAGCGACGCCATGGCATTCTCGACATCCTCCAGCGCGGTCAGCACGCTTTGCTTGTAGGCGGCGAAGGCGGCGTCGGTCGCAGCCCTCTGCGCGCGCACCTGCGAGCGGAGCTGTCCGCCATCGAAGATGGTCTGCGCCACATTGGCGAAGACGCCGCCGGTGATCAGGTCGAACAATTCGCTGAACGCGTTGGAGGTGGTGCCGATATTGCCGGTGATGCCCAGTGACGGGTACAGCTGCGCCTGCGCCACGCCGATGCGCGCGGTCGCGGCGGCGAGCGCGCGTTCAGCGCTGCGCACGTCGGGCCGCTGGCGCAAGGTGTCGGCGGGAATGCCCGTCGCCATCTGCGCGGTGGCGACCGGGATGGGGGCAGGGGCCTCCAGCGTGCGGGTGGCGTCGCCGGGCGCCTGGCCGGTCAGCACCGCGATGCGATTGAGGCTGCCCGTCAGGCTGGCCTCCAGCTGGGGGATGGTGGCGTTGGTCTGCGCCAGCTGCGCGCGCGCCTGCTGTTCGTCCAGCGAGGAGACGAGCCCGGCCTGCAAGCGCCAGCTGGCGATCTGGTAATTGTCGCGCTGCACCGCCTGGGTCTCGCGCGCGACGCGCAGCTGCGCCTGCGCCAGCCGCGCCTGCACATAGTTGGTCACCAGTTCGGAAATGATGGTCAGGCGGACACTGGCCAGGTCGAAGCCGGACGCCTCCAGATCGGCGCGCGCCGCTTCGCGGCCGCGGCGCAGCTCGCCAAACAGGTCCAGCTGCCAGCTGGCGTTGACCCGGGCTGAATAGCTGCTCGACCAGTTGCTGCCGCCGCCGCCGATCGGATTGCCATTGGCGTCCAGCCGGCCGCCGGCATCCTGGCTGCTATAGTTGCGCCCGCCCGTGGCTGATCCGCTGAGCTGCGGCAGCAGGCTGGCATTGGCCTGGACCAGGCTTTCGCGCGCCTGGCGCAACCGCGCCTGCGCCTGCACGATGTCCAGATTATCGGCGATCGCCTGATCAATCAGCGCGCTGAGCGTCGGATCGTTGAGCCGCGTCCACCATTGGGCAAGGTCCGCCGGGTCCAGCGCGGCGCCGTCGCCCTGGCTGTAGGCTGCCGGCACGCCCAGCGCCCCCGGCTGGGGCGAGTGATAATCGGGGCCGGCGGCGCAGGCGGACAGCGTGACCGCCAGGCCGCTGATCCATGCTAGGCGATATCGCACCTTTTCCTTGCACTCCGTCATCGTTAAAGGGGCCGCTTCACGCCGATCCCGCAGGACCGGCGCCCGTTGCGCCCCTGACTGCCGCAGGGGCATGTACGGCTCAACGACATTTATGTCTCAAAGTGTAACGGCAGTGACAATCAGCGCTTTTCCAGAAGCGCTCTGGCTTCGAGGTGGATGATGCGGGCATTTGTTTTTCCGGGACAGGGCAGCCAGTCGGTCGGCATGGGCAAGGCGCTGGCGGACGCCAGCGGCGCGGCGAAGGAACTGTTTCAGGAGGTCGACGACGCCCTGTCGCAGCATTTGTTCCGCATCATGGTGGAGGGGCCCGAGAGCGACCTGACCCTGACGGAAAATGCCCAGCCTGCGATCATGGCCAACGCCATCGCCACGCTCCGCGTGATGCAGAAGGAAGGCGGTTTCTCCCTGGCCGACAAGGGCGATTATGTCGCCGGCCACAGCCTGGGCGAATATAGCGCGCTGTGCGCCGTCGAAGCCTTCGACATCGGCACCACCGCGCGCCTGCTGAAGCTGCGCGGGCAGGCGATGCAGGCGGCAGTGCCAGTGGGCGAGGGCGCGATGGCCGCGCTGCTGGGCGCGGACATCGACAAGGCGCAAGCGCTGGCCGACGCCGCGGCGCAGGGCGAAGTGTGCACCGTCGCCAACGACAATGACCCGAGCCAGGTCGTGATTTCCGGCCATCGCGGCGCGATCGAGCGCGCGGTCGCGCTGGTGAAGGATCATGGCATCAAGCGCGGCGTGCTGCTGCCCGTGTCGGCGCCCTTCCACTGCCCGCTGATGCAGCCGGCCGCCGATGCGATGGAAGAAGCGCTGGCCAAGGCCGTGATCGCCGCGCCGCTGCTGCCCGTCTACGCCAATGTCCTTGCCGCCGCGATTGCCGACCCCGAAGAGATAAAGGCGCGCCTGGTCGAGCAGGTCACCGGCCGCGTGCGCTGGCGCGAGTCCGTCGCGGCCATGTGGGATGCGGGCGTGACCGACTTCGTCGAACTGGGCGGCAAGGTGCTCGGGCCCATGATCAAGCGGATCGCGCCGGACGCCACGGTGCGCAGCATCGTCACCATGGACGACATCGAAGCCGCGCTGGCGGCCTTCTGACAGCATAGGGATTAAGCAACATGTTCGACCTTTCGGGAATGACCGCGCTGGTGACCGGCGCATCGGGCGGCATCGGTTCGTCGATCGCCAGGGCGCTGGCCGCACAGGGCGCCACGCTGGCGCTGTCGGGCAGCAATGAAGAGAAGCTCAAGGCCTTCGCCGCCGAACTGGGCGGCGACCACAAGGCGATCGTGTGCAACCTCTCCGACCCCGCTTCGGTCGATGCGCTGGTGCCGCAGGCGGTGGAGGCGCTGGGCGGCAAGGTCGACATCCTCGTCAACAATGCCGGCATCACGCGCGACAATCTGATCCTGCGGATGAAGGATGAGGAGTGGAGCCAAGTGATCCAGGTCAATCTGGAAGCCGCCTTCCGCCTCTGCCGCGCCGCCGCCAAGCCGATGATGAAGGCGCGCTTCGGCCGCATCATCTCCATCACCTCGGTCGTGGGCGTCACCGGCAACCCCGGCCAGGCGAATTATTGCGCGTCCAAGGCGGGCATCATCGGCATGTCGAAGAGCCTGGGCCAGGAACTGGCGAGCCGTGGCGTGACCGTCAACTGCGTCGCGCCGGGCTTCATCCGGTCGGCCATGACCGACGCGCTGAACGACACGCAGAAGGGCGCCATCCTCGCCAAGATCCCCGCCGGCGACCTGGGCAGCGGCGAGGATATCGGCGCGGCCGTCGTCTATCTGGCGAGCAAGGAGGCCGGTTACGTCACGGGCCAGACGCTGCACGTCAATGGCGGCATGGCGATGATCTGACCGGATGGCGCGCGCGTGCGAAACGCATGGCGCGCGCTATGATCTTGTTCGGCGGGGGCAGGGGGCTCCCGTGCGCGCAGACTTCGAATCGGTGACGCGACATCGGTTCCCGCCTTCGCGGGAACGACGGGTGTTTAGGGCAGCGCCACGCCCCCGCGTGCTTGTCATCCCGCGCAGGCGGGGATCCATCTCTCCACCGGTCGCGCGGTCGCGGTGGCGTGCTTAGGGTTCCTGCTTCGGCGATAGGGCGCACCCTCAGCCCCAGGCCGTCACACCTCGACGCCCTCCAGCGCGGTGAAGCGCTGGGACCAGAGCGCGCCATAGACCGCCATCCATTGCACGACCGGGCCCAGCCCCTTGGCGCGCGCGGCATAATAGGTTTCGCGCCCCGCCCGGCGGGCCGTCACGAGCTTCGCTCGCTTGAGCTTGCCCAGGTGGCGCGACACCATGGGCTGCGATACGCCCGACACCGCCGTCAGGGCATGGACGCTCTGTTCGCCTTCGTGCACCAGATATTCCAGCAGGGCGCGGCGCGTGCCGTCCGACAGGGCCTTGAACTGGGCGTCGATGGTGGCGCCGCGATCCTCTTTCAACATCTTCGTCATGGAAGCGTCATAAGCAGATGGTTATGAATTGGGCAAGGGCGCTTGCGGTGAAATGCCTCCCAGCACCGTTAACCAAAAAAAGTCGAGTCGCCCTGGCAACTGAGTCTTTTGAGTCACACCGCGCGATATGGAGTCTGCCCGCGGCCGCCCGACTCAACATCTTGTGGGTCCCCGCTTCGTTCTCCCCATCATTAACCAATTTCTGAGGCTTTGCTGCTAAGCCGCTGATCTTGACGGCGGACTCCCGAGGACTCATCGCATGGTCCTCAAGGATCAACGGGGGCAAGCATCATGGGTGTCATGGAACGCGTCGCAGCGCCGCGACGGAAAAAGGCGGTCGCGCCAATCGAGCTTCCGGCGGCACCGGTCCCGGTAGACACGCTGCTGCGGGGCGACTGCATCGCGCAGATGGCGGCGCTGCCCGATGCGTGCATCGACATGATCTTCGCCGATCCGCCCTATAATCTGCAGCTTGGCGGCGACCTTTTCCGGCCCGAAGGCGGGCGCGTCGATGCGGTCGACAATGATTGGGACAAGTTCGACACGCTGGGGTCCTATGACCGTTTCACCAAGGCGTGGCTGCGCGAGGCGCGGCGCATCCTGAAACCCAATGGCACCATCTGGGTGATCGGCAGCTATCATAATATCTTCCGCGTCGGCGCGGCGCTGCAGGATGAGGGCTTCTGGATCCTCAACGACATCATCTGGCGCAAGGCCAACCCCATGCCCAATTTCAAGGGCACGCGCTTCACCAATGCGCACGAAACGCTGATCTGGGCGAGCCAGGGCGAGGATGCCCGCTATACGTTCAACTACAAGGCGATGAAGACGCTCAACGACGAGTTGCAGATGCGGTCCGACTGGGTGCTGCCGATCTGCGGCGGGCAGGAGCGGCTGAAGCGCAACGGCGCGAAGGCGCATCCGACGCAGAAGCCCGAATCGCTGCTCTATCGCGTGCTGCTGTCCTGCACCAAGCCGGGCGACGTGGTGCTCGATCCCTTCTTCGGCACCGGCACGACCGGGGCCGTGGCCAAGCGGCTGGGCCGGCGCTGGATCGGCATCGAGCGTGAGGAGGATTATATCGAGGTCGCGCTGGAACGGATCGCCGATGCACTGCCGCTCGATGAATCGGCGCTCACCATCATGCAGAGCGCGCGCAGCCAGCCCAAGGTCGCGTTCGGCACGCTGGTCGAAACCGGTTATCTGACACCCGGTGCGATCCTGACCGACACCAAGCGGCGCTGGCAGGCGCAGGTGCGCGCCGACGGCTCGCTCGCGATCGGCGCGGACAGCGGCTCCATCCACAAGATGGGCGCGACGCTCCAGGGTGCGCCCAGCTGCAATGGCTGGACCTTCTGGCATTATGAGGCGGAAGGAGGGCTGAAGCCCATCGACGCCCTGCGCCAGACGTATCTTCTCGCCAACGAGCCGTAACTTAAAAGCTAGATCCGTTCGGGCTGAGCCTGTCGAAGCCCTCTCCTTTTCTTTAGGCAATGCCCTTCGACAGGCTCAGGGCGAACGGAATTGGAAATGACTCTCTCGAACATTTCCGCCGACGCGCGGCTCTACCTCACGCCGACATGGTATGTGCCGACCCCGATCGGATTGCCCGATGGCGCTGCGGCACGGATGGGCAACGGGCTCATCTGGTTCCAGGGCTATGAGCTGACGGCGCTGGATGGCGCGCGACGCATGGCGCGCGTGACGATCCCGGTCGCCGACTTCGCCAACGCCATCGCCGCCTTGCCCGACAGGCTGGCGCAGCGCGCCTTGCAACTCGCCGCCAATATCTCGGCCCAGCGCCCGCCGCTGGTCGCCGGCGATCGCACCATCCGCTTCGACGCGCCCCAGGTGATGGCGATCCTCAACATCACGCCCGACAGCTTTTCCGACGGCGGCAAGCATATGGGCGATCCGCAGGCGGCGGCGGACGCCGGCTTCGCGATGGCGGCCGCGGGCGCGGCGCTGATCGACGTCGGCGGCGAATCCACCCGGCCCAAGGCGCCCAAGCTGTGGGAAGGCGATGAGATCAAGCGGATCGCGCCGGTGATCGAGCGATTGGCCGCCGCCGGCGTGCCGGTGTCGGTCGACACGCGCAAGGCCGCGGTGATGGAGGCTGCGCTGGCTGCCGGCGCGCATGTCGTCAACGACGTCAGCGCGCTCGCCCACGATCCGCGCAGCCTGGAGGTGGTGGCGCGCGCCGGCTGCCCCGTCGTCCTGATGCATGCGCCATCGGCCGGCGACGATCCGCACGAAAATCCCACGGGCTATGGCGATGTCGTCGCCGATGTGTTCGATCATCTGGAAGCGCGGATCGCAGCCTGCCTGACGGCGGGCATAGCGCGCGAACGGATCATGGTCGATCCCGGGCTGGGCTTTGGCAAGCGCCTGGCCGACAATCTGGCGCTGGTGAACGGCCTTGCGACCTTCCAGGGACTGGGCGTGCCGCTGCTTTTCGCCGGCAGCCGCAAGCGGCTGATCGGCGCGCTGTCCAACGAAGCGCCCGCCGCAGACCGGCTGGGCGGATCGGTCGCGCTCGCCTTCCGCGCGGCGCAACTGGGCGCGCAGATGGTGCGCGTCCATGATGTCAAGGAAAGCGTTCAGGCGCTCCACCTCTGGCGCGGCCTTGCCGATGCGGGGCTGAGCGCGGTCTAGGGAGGGGCTGTTGCTGCGAAGTGGAGGGGCCGAACCGCCCTCTGCGAGGTGCGGGTATTATTTTACCCGTCAGCAAAGCGGCGCATTCTCTTGACTTCCGTGCCGTGAATCGTCATTAGCGCCCCACTTCCGGGCGTCGGCGACGGCGTCCGGTTTCATTTTTTCATTCTGGAGTATTGGCACCATGAAGGCGCTGATGAAGACCACCAAGCCGGCGACCCCGGCGACGGTCGAAAAGAAGTGGATCCTGATCGACGCGGAAGGTCTCGTCGTCGGCCGCCTCGCTTCGACCGTGGCGAATATCCTGCGCGGCAAGCACAAGCCGAGCTTCACCCCCCACGTCGATTGCGGTGACAATGTCATCATCATCAACGCGGGCAAGGTCAAGTTCACCGGCCGCAAGCTGACCGACAAGGTCTATTACAAGCACACCGGCTATGCCGGCGGCATCAAGGAAACCACCCCCCAGAAGATCCTGGAAGGCCGTTTCCCCGAGCGCGTCCTGGAAAAGGCCGTCGAGCGTATGATCCCCCGTGGCCCGCTGGGCCGCCAGCAGATGCGCAACCTGCGCATCTTCGCCGGCGCCGAGCATGCGCATGAAGCCCAGAACCCCGAAGTGCTCGATTTCGCGTCGCGCAACCGCAAGAACAAGGTGGGTGCATAATGTCCGATAACCGTCAGTCCCTGTCCGACCTCGCGTCGCTGGCCGCCAACGCGCCCGCCACTGCCGCGCCGGCCGCCGCCGCCGCCGAAGGCGAAGCGCCCGTCGCTGCGCCCGCCGCGCCTTCGGCTCCGCTGCGTCAGCAGGAAATCGACAGCCTGGGCCGCGCCTATGCGACCGGCCGCCGCAAGGACGCCGTCGCCCGCGTTTGGGTGAAGCCCGGCACCGGCAAGATCACCGTCAACGGCCGCGACCAGGAAATCTACTTCGCGCGTCCGACCCTGCGCCTCGTCATCAACCAGCCCTTCGGCGTGACCGATCGCGTTGGCCAGTATGACGTCGTCTGCACCGTCAAGGGCGGTGGCCTTTCGGGCCAGGCCGGCGCGGTTAAGCACGGCATCGCCCAGGCGCTCAGCAAATATGAGCCGGCGCTGCGCAGCGCGGTCAAGGCCGAAGGCTTCCTGACACGCGACAGCCGCGTCGTCGAGCGTAAGAAGTACGGCCGGGCCAAGGCACGCCGCAGCTTCCAGTTCTCGAAGCGCTAAGTCTTCGGAACAAGCCATTACGAAAAGGGGCCGGTTTTCCGGCCCCTTTTTTCATGCCCGCCGCCCGGCCGCCACGTTGTCAGCCCGCCGGCCTATCCGTGGCGATCATCGCGCGGATGCGCGCCAGCAGCCGCGCTTGTGCGGGCTTCGCCTTGTCCGGCACGTTGCGGCGTTCGACCGATCGCGCGAGCGCCGGCAGATCGGCGCTATAGCCGCGATCCAGCAACTGCTCGACCTTGTCGAACTGACCGAGCGACGAGGCCCAGCGCGCGATGGTCGGGCCGCCCTGCGCGCTGCGGTTGATGTCCGCGCCTTCATCGATCAGCCGTTCATAGGCGCGCCAGTCGCCCTGATGCACGCCGGCCGACAAAGCGTAGGATAAAGCCAGGGTGCGGGTGTCGCGTTCATAGGCATTGGGATCGCCCCCCGCCTGCAGCAGCCGCGCCAGCAGGGCGTCGCGCGACAGGGCCGCCGCGATCAGCACCGGCGTCAGTCCGCCGGGCTCGCGCTGATTGGGGCTCGCGCCCTGCGCCAGCAGGCGATCGGCCTTCGCCGCGTCGTCGCACAATATGGCCTGGGACAAAGGCGACACATCGTCGGGATAATAGCCGAACGCATTTTCGATGACGGCGCGATCGTCGGACGACATCATGCTGCAACCTCCATCGCGTCCCGGCAGGTCCGCCGACGCGCCCGATCCGTCGCAGGACAGCAGCGTCATGGCAAGGGCTGGCAGGAGGAGGGCGCGCCTCAACGCGCCTCCCGAATGGCGGCGTTCGCCCGATGCAGCAGCCCGCCGATCACGCTGACCATGCCATGTTCGTCGGGGCTGTTGTCGCTGGAGCGCAGCCCGTCATTGGCCGACCAGCTGAGATCGCGGGACGGCAGCTGCGTCGTGGGCGCTCGTTCCAGCCCGAAGAAGCCATTGCTGCCCGCCACCGGATCTCCATCCACCACATAGGCCCGGACATGCTGGTCCAGCCCTTCGCGATCGATAGTATAGCGTTCGAACAGCTTCTCTTGCAAACCCAGCGGATTGAACACCGTCGCGGGCTTGCCGACCTGCGCGCCTTGCAGCGACGCCAGCGCGCCGCCCAGCGAATGACCGCTGAAGGCCACCCGTCCGCCGGTCGCGTCCGCCACCGCATCGGCATTGGCGAGCGCCAGGTCGGCCTGGCGCGTCTTGCTGCCGAAGATCAGCCTGCGATTGGTGGAACCGTCCGGCGATCCCCGCACGATGCCCCAGGGTGCCCAGCCATCGTCGGTGCCGCGATTGACGACCACATAGGTGTCGCTTTCGCTGTCATGATAGATGCGCGAATAGAGGCCGGCGCGATCGTCCCGGGCGGTGAAGCCGGGGAACTGCCGTTCCGCCTGGCGATCGGACAAAGCGGTGAAGCCGCGCGGCAAGAGGCTGGCGATGCTTTGGTCTTCATAGACGTCGATGTTGAGCAGGGCCAGTTCGCCCACCTGCTGCAACTCGGTCCGGGCGCTGCGCTCGGCAGGCGAAAGGGCGCCGTTGCGCAAGCTGGACTGATTGCCCTCCAACTCGCGGCGGAAGGCGACGGCGATCGCGCGCCGCTCCGCGTCCGAAGGCCCGCCGCCGCCCGCCCGCAGCGCCGCGTCCATGGCGTCCGCGCGCGCCATCTCGCCCTGTTCGACCGGGGTCAGACGCGCCTCCAGCGCGCCGCGCACGGCGTGTTCCAGCGCAGGGTCATTCTGGCCGAGATCGCGCAGCGTCTGCGCCACATCCTCGGCGTCGGCGCCGTTGCGGAGAGCCGATGCCAGCCCGTCCGCGATCCGGCCGGCGCCTGCCGGGGGGGCGCCAGTCGGCGCGTCAGTGGGCCTGATGCCGTCAACCGCTGCGAACATGACCGTCTCCCGCGAAGTCCCGGCCCTTTCTAGGCCGGGCGGGCGCGGCCCGAACTAGTCGAAGCAGCTACAGCCCTAGTCGATGCGACTAGGGAACTTCGTTGCGGCTGCGTTCCGGCGGCAACCTTTGGCCCGGCTGGTCCGTTGAACCTGCAACCACCAAGCACAGGAGACGTGACATGGGTGAACTGACCGACAAGGTGAAGGCTGCGGGCAACAAGACCGCTGGCAGCGTCAAGGAAGCGATTGGCCGCAACAATGACGATCCGCAGCTGGAAGCCGAAGGCAAGGCGCAGAAGGCCAAGGGTTCGGCGCAGGACGTCGCAGGATCGGTGAAGGGCGCGCTTGGCGACGATATCTGATCCAGGCCATCAAGGCGAAAAAAGGCCCCGCCCCTTCATGGAGCGGGGCTTTTTCGTGGGCTCGTGCTCATCCGTGGCCGGATAGATAGGCCTTTACGTCCCGCCGCAGTTCGCCCGCGCACAGATAGAGGGCGATTACATTGGGAATGGCCATCAGGAAGAAGCTGCTGTCGACGATGCCGACGACCCGGCCCAGGTCGATCGCGGCCGCCGGGGGCAGGGCGACGACGTAGAGGATCTTGTAGGTCCATTGCGCCCGTGGTCCATTGCCGAACAAATAGCCCCAGGCCTGCAGACCGTAAAAGCCCCAGGCGACCAGCGTCGAATAGGCGAACAGGAACACGACCACCGCCAGCAGCCAGGGAAACCAGGGCGATACCTTGGCGAAGGCCGCGGACGTGATGGCGATGCCCTCCAGCCCGCTGTTCCAGGTGCCGGCCACCACCAGCGCCAGGCCGCCCACCGCGCAGACGATCATCGTGCCGAGCAGCGGCTCCAGCAGCGCGACCAGCCCCTCCGACACGGGATGCTGGGTCCGCGCCAGGCTGTGCGCCATCACCGCCGACCCGACGCCGGCCTCGCTCGCGAAGACCGCGCGCCGCATGCCGGCGACGAAGGCGCCTACAGCGCCGCCCGTGGCCGCGTCGCCCGACCATGCGCCGTTCCAGATCAGCGCCAGCGCGGCCGGAATATCGGCGACGTGCAGGATCAGGATGGCCGCGACGCCGCCCAGATAGACGGCGACCTTCAGGGGCGTCAGCCGCTTCGACACTTCGCCGAGCCAGGCCGCGCCGCCCAGCGTCACCAGCGCCACGGCGCTGGCGATGAAGACGCCATAGGCCCAGCCATTGGTCATGCCGGTGACGACCTTCACCTGCGCGAAGCTCTGGTTGACCTGAACCATCGGGATCGCACCGAACAGCGCGAAAAAGGCGTAGGCGCCGCCCAGCGCCAGCCCCAGCCGGGGCCAGCCCCGCGCCGCGCCCACGGCCCTCAGCACATACATCGGGCCGCCATGGACATGGCCGCGATCGTCGAATACGCGATATTTGAGGCCCAGCGTCACTTCGGCCATCTTCACCGTCATGGCGAACCAGCCGATGATGAACATCCACAGGATCGCGCCCGGGCCGCCCATGGTCAGCGCCACCGCGACGCCGGCAATGTTGCCAAGGCCGATCGTGCCCGACAGGGCGGTCGAGAGCGCGGCCCACTGGCTGACATCCCCCTTCGCCTCGCCTTCATGCGGCTGGGTCCGCAGGATGCGGATGGCGCGCCCGACCTGCGTCACATTGGGAAAGCCCAGCCACAGGGTGAAGAACAGCATCGGCAGCGCCAGGTAGAGCACGATCAGTTCGATCTGCGCGCCAAAGAGCGGCACCTTGAAAAAGACGGCGTCGGACAGGCCGTCGACGAAGGCGTTGAAATTTTCCATCGCGCCCGGATGCCGCCGGATGGGTGGATTGTCGATCAAAGATTGCTATGGGCCGGTAAGGATAGACTCTGGAGCGCAAGGCTCTTCCGGCCCCAAGCGGCGAGGGACATGTGAGCAGGCAATATTTCGGCACCGACGGCATTCGCGGACGCACCAACCAATGGCCGATGACGCCGGACCTGGCGATGAAGGTCGGCATGGCCGCCGGCACGCATTTCCAGCGCGGCAGCCATCGCCACCGCGTGGTGATCGGCAAGGATACGCGGCTGTCGGGCTATATGGTGGAAAATGCGCTGGTTGCGGGCTTCACCGCCGTCGGCATGGATGTGGTGCAGTTCGGGCCGATCCCGACGCCGGCCGTCGCGCTGCTCGCCCATTCGATGCGCGCGGACTTGGGCGTCATGATCTCGGCCAGCCACAATCCCTATTTCGACAATGGCATCAAGCTGTTCGGCCCGGACGGCTACAAGCTGTCGGATGAGGATGAGCTGAAGATAGAAGCGTTGCTGGGCCAGAGCATCGAACTTGCCCCGTCCAAGGATATCGGCCGGGCCCGTCGGGTGGAGGATGCGCGCGGACGCTACATCCACGCGGTCAAGTCGAGCTTTCCGGCCGACCTGCGCCTCGACGGGCTGAAGATCGTGGTCGATTGCGCCAATGGTGCCGCCTATCAGGTTGCGCCGTCCGCTTTCTGGGAGCTGGGCGCGACCGTGGTGGCGATCGGCGTCACGCCCAATGGCACGAACATCAATGATGGCTGCGGATCGACCTCTCCCATGCTGCTGCAGGAAACGGTGGTGTCGTCGGGCGCCGACATCGGCATCGCGCTGGATGGTGATGCCGACCGGCTGATCGTCGTCGATGAAAAGGGCAGGCTGATCGATGGCGACCAGATCATGGCGCTGATCGCCGCCAATTTCATGGCGGCCGGCACGCTGCGCGGCGGTGGGCTGGTGGCGACGGTCATGTCCAACCTTGGCCTCGAGCGGTTCCTGGCGGACAAGGGCATCGGCCTGGAGCGCACCAAGGTGGGCGACCGCTATGTGCTGGAACGGATGCGCGAGGGCGGCTTCAATGTCGGCGGCGAGCAATCGGGCCATATGATCCTGTCGGATTATGCGACGACCGGGGACGGCACGGTGGCGGCGCTGCAGGTGCTGGCGGCCCTCGTGCGATCGGGCAAGCCGGCGAGCGAAACGCTGCACCAGTTCGACCCGGTCCCGCAACTGCTCAAGAATGTCCGCTTCGCTGGCGGCAAGCCGCTGGAGCATGCGGATGTGAAGCGCGTGATCGCGCAGGCGGAGGCCGAACTGAACGGCGCGGGCCGCCTGGTCATTCGCCCGTCAGGCACCGAGCCGGTCATCCGCGTGATGGCCGAAGGGGATAGCGAGGATCAGGTCAAGGACGTGGTCGAGCGCATCTGCGCCGCGGTCGAGAAGGCGGCAGCCTGATGTTGCGGATGCACCCCGATTGCGAACGCTGCGGCGCGGACCTGCCGGCGGATGCGCCCGGCGCGTTCATCTGCTCGTTCGAATGCACCTTCTGCGCGCTCTGCGCCGAAGCGCTGGACGACCGGTGCCCCAATTGCGCCGGCGAGTTGATGGACCGCCCGACCCGCGTCGGCCAGGCGCTGGCCGATCATCCCGCCTCGTCCGAGCGTCGTCACACGCCGTGAAGCCCGCGCGCATCCTCATCATCGCCGGGTCCGACAGCGGCGGGGGCGCCGGTATCCAGGCCGACCTCAAGACCGTGACGATGCTGGGCGGCTTCGGCATGACCGCGATCACCGCGATCACCGCGCAGAACACGCTGGGCGTCCAGGCCGTGCATCCCATCCCCACCGACATGGTGCTGGCGCAGATCGACAGTTGCATCAGCGACATCGGCGTGGATGCGGTCAAGATCGGCATGATCGGATCGGCCGACACCGCCATCGCCGTTGCCGAGCGATTGGCGGCACTGGACAATGTGCCGATCGTGTTCGATCCGGTCATGGTGGCGACCAGCGGATCCTTGCTGGCGGACGATGCGACGATCGCGGCGTTCGAGAGGCTGATGGCGATCGCCACGCTCGTCACGCCCAACATCCCCGAACTGGCGGCGCTGGGCGGCGAGGCGATTGCGGTCCGCTTTGGCACTCATGTCCTTGCCAAGGGCGGCCATGGCGAAGGGCCGATGCTGACCGACCGCCTCGTCGGTCCGGACGGTCTGCTCAAGGCGTGGAGCAACAGCCGCATCGACACGCCGCACAGCCATGGCACGGGCTGCACCCTGGCGAGCGCCATCGCGACAGGCCTTGGACAGCAGCTCGACCTTGTCCCGTCGATCGAGCGGGCCCGCAAATATGTGCGGGAAGCGCTGGCGCTGGCGCCCGGTTTCGGCAGCGGCCATGGCCCGATGGGCGCTCCGCTTGGCTTTCACGCCCATGCCTGACTTCTCGCACGAGCACCGCCATCATCCCGGTCTGGTCGCCGGCGTGGACGAAGCGGGCAGGGGGCCGCTTGCCGGCCCCGTCGTGGCCGCCGCGGTCATCCTGCGCGTCGACGATTGCCCGGACGGCCTGAACGATTCCAAGCAGCTGAGCGCCAGGAAGCGCGCCGAGCTGGAGGCGCAAGTCAAGGCGCGGGCGCTGTGCTGGGGCATCGGCGTCGCGAGCGTTGCGGAGATTGACGAGATCAACATCCTCTGGGCCACGATGCTGGCCATGACGCGCGCGGTCGAGGCGCTCGAGCATGACTGCGCGCATATATTGGTGGATGGCAATCGTTGCCCCAGCTGGCGCTGGGCGTCGACGGCGGTGGTGGAGGGCGACGCCAAATGCCTGTCCATCGCCGCTGCATCGATCCTGGCCAAGGAAGAGCGCGACCGGATGATGATCGCCGCCGCGGCGGACCACCCGCATTATGGCTGGGAAAGCAACAAGGGCTATGGCAGCGCGCATCATCTGGCGGCGCTGCGCGAACATGGCCCGACGCCCCTGCACCGCCGCAGCTTCGCCCCGGTGGCGCAACTCTCCTTCCTCTGATCGAAACTGTGCCTTGGCGGGACGCGCTTGGCTGAGGATGCGGGATAGGCTGGCGTCTGACCCGGTCATGGTTAATAATGCCTTATGCATCGGCATCGGCTGTTCCTGCTCCTCCCCCTGCTGCTGGCGACGGCGCCCGCCGCCGCGCAAAACACGCAGGACATACCGCTGGCGCCTGGTGACTATCGTTGGATGGACGAGGGCGGCGCGGGCGGGCCGCTCTACATGGTCATCAGCATCGAAAAGCAGCGAGTCCATGTCTATCGCGGCGACCGGCTGATCGGCGTCGCCAGCGTATCGACGGGCATGAAGGGGCACCGCACGCCAACCGGCGAATATCCGATCCTGCAGAAACGGCAGTGGCACCGCTCCAACCTGTACAGCAATGCGCCCATGCCCTTCATGCAGCGGCTGACCTGGGACGGGATTGCGCTGCATGCCGGCCATGATCCGGGCTATCCCGCCAGCCATGGGTGCATTCGCATGCCCTATGCCTTCGCGCGGCAACTTTTCGCGCTGACCCGGATCGGCACGCTGGTGGAAGTGACGCAGGCGCGGCTGAGCGCCGCGCTTCAGCTCGATCCACTCGTGGTGGCCGATCCCGGCAGCACGGTCGTCAGCTTCGAATCCAGCCTGCTGCCCCGCCCGGAGGCTTCCGCTCCGGTTCCGGAGGCGGTGCCGCTGCTGGCAATCGACCCCGCGATTTTCTGGCCACGCCTGCGCCGATAGCCCGGATATTTGCGTCGGCGCGCCTTTGTCCGCACAAGGGGCGACCCGGGCGGAAGGAGCACAGATGCAGGCCAGCGAAATGTCGAGGCGATCGCTGGCGGTGGCGATCCTGTCCACCATCGTCGGATGGTATGATTTCACCCTCTATCTCTATGTCGCGACGTTGCTGTCCCGCATCTTCTTCGGCGGTGGCGCGACGGGTCTGGGGGAGACGCTGGCCGGCTTTGCCCTGGCCTATGCGATGCGTCCCTTTGGCGCGATCGTCTTTGGTCATATCGGGGATCGTCACGGGCGGCGGCTGACGATGCTGCTGTCGATGGGGATGATGACGGCGGCCATGCTCGCCACCGCGCTGCTGCCGACCCAGGCGCAGGTCGGCCCGGTCGCGGGGTGGATGCTGCTGGCGCTGCGGTGCCTGATGGCCTTTTCCGTGGGCGGGGAATATACCGGCGTCGTCGCCTATCTGATGGAGGGCGCGCGAGCCCGGCGCCGCGGCTTCGTGGCGTCGCTGGCATCCGCGGCCAGCGAGATCGGCGCGCTGCTGGCCGCTGGCGTCGCCGCGGCGACGGTGGCGCTGATGGATGACACCAGCCTGGCGGAGTGCGGCTGGCGCATCCCCTTCTTCGTGGGCGCCGGCATGGCGGGGCTGGTGCTGCTGGCCCGGTCGACGATGGAGGAATCGCCCGACTTTCTGCGGCAGCAGGCGCAATCCAGGGTGCCGCGCAATCCGCTGCGGCAGAGCCTGACTCGCCATCGCCTGCCGATCCTGCGCGGCTTTGCGATCTCGGCTCTGGGCTCGATCACTTATTATGTCGGCATCACCTATGTGCCGAGCTTCCTGACCGGGACGGGCGTGATGGCGGAGGGGGCGGCGCTGTGGCTGTCGACGGCGGCGGCGCTGGTCGTGATCCTGGTCACGCCCTTCACTGGCCTGCTTGCCGACCGGATCGGCCGCAGGCCTGTGCTGCTGTCGCTCGGCCTGGGGGGAGCGGCCTTGCCGATGCCGATGTTCCTGCTGATGGCGGGCGGGGGTGGCGGCGCCTTGCTGGGCGCAGTCATGCTCGCTGCGCTGGGCGGCGCGGTGAGCGCGGTGGGCGCGGTCACGACGGCCGAACAATTTCCGGGGGAGGGACGGCTCACCGGCCTGGCGCTCGGCGCGACGACGGCGACTGCCTTGTTTGGTGGGCTGACGCCCTGGCTGGCGCATTGGCTGATCGCCCGAACAGGCTGGACGCTCGCGCCGGGCGCGATGATCGCGATCGTCGCCCTGGCCGTGCTGCCCGTGCTGCTGCGGCTGCCGGAGACGGCCCCGGCGCGCCTATGACCGACGGCTGCTCCAGCGTTGAGGAAACATTGTCTTGGCGACTGTCCGCGAACCTTGCTTGGTTCGCGCGGCGGTTGAAAAACCACTGGCCGCGAATATGATCTCTCAAGAGACCAACCTTGCACGAGCAAGCCTGATATCGAAAAATGGTGGACGCACTAGGGCTCGAACCTAGGACCCGCTGATTAAGAGAAATTGGATTCGGCGTCTCGCGGTGGAACATGGAGTAACCTTGGGGCACATCGTGTCACCTATGAAGTCTATGATTTCCCTTTATTTTCCTACCTTTTCCCGGCAATATCCTGAGCAAGCTGAAATGGGGCATTACTTCCGATTTGCTGCACAGTTTGCTGCACACTTGAGGCTGCTATGGCTACAAAAAAATTCTCTGATCCGTGGCTCCGAGGGCTGAAAGCTGCTGAGCCTGGGTCTCGCGATGAGTGGATGGACGAAATCGAGGCTGGGTTGATCGTTCGCGTCAATCCGAAGCGCCGGGTGTCGTTTCTTCTCATGGCGCGATTTCCAGGAGGTGATGGCACAACGCTGCACGCTAGCCGGCGTGTTCTCGGAGATTATTGCCCGGCTGACGCGAAGGACCGCGTGTATGTCGTCGCTAAGGGCGTCTGTAGACTCACACTAGACGCCGCTCGCCAGAAGGCGCGCGAATGGAAGGCGATAATCGCCGAGGGTAGGGATCCCGGCAAACCTGAGGCTGAGGCTGAACCTGAAGTTGAATCAGACACCATCGCGTCGGTTTTCGCCGAGTATTTTAAGCGCCATGTTATGAAAGAGGGGCAGAAAGACGGTCGCGGCAAGCCACTCGCGCCGCTGCGGTCCGCCAGCGAAATCCAACGGATATTTGACCACTACATCTTCGCCGATCTCGACGGCAATGAGCGGTGGCGCGACCGTTTGATCGCATCCATCGCCCGGCGTGATGTGACTAAACTGCTCGATACGATCCAGGATGCCAGCGGTGCAACACAATCAGACGCGGTGCTCGCTCAGCTTAGCGCGATGTTCAATTGGCACGCCGCGCGTGATGATGATTTCGTATCCCCGATCGTGCGGGGGATGAAACGCACCAAGTCATCCGAGCGGAAGCGCAAACGTATCCTCAGCGACGAGGAAATCCGAATTTTCTGGCGAGCGTGCGAGACCCAAGGCACTTTCGGCGCTTTCTGTCAGTCATTGCTCCTGACGCTCCAGCGGCGTGAGAAATTGAGACTTATGCATCGGGACTTCCTCACGTCTGATGGTTTGTGGGCGATTCCGACCGAAGATCGTGAGAAGGGCAACGCCGAGTATATCAGGCTGCCTCCTATGGTTATGCAGATCGTTCGCAAGCAGCCTACTAGTGCAAGCGCTCCCTTTATCTTCCAAGGACGCTTGAAAGGGCCGATCAATGGCTTCACCAAGGACAAGGCGGCGCTCGATGCCAAGATGGAGGAGATCGCTGGCCATCCGATCCCGCATTGGGTGTTGCACGATTTGCGACGCACTGGAAAAACACTGATGATCCGATCTGGCGTCTCCCCGCACGTCTCCGAGCGGGTGATGGGGCATGTTATACCTGGCGTGGAAGGTGTCTACGATCAGTATGAGTATCTGGCTGAAAAGACGGCCGCCCTTAGAAAGCTGGCAGCGTTGGTGGCGCGGATTCTCAATCCGAAAGACAATATCGTTTCGCTGAAGCCCGGGCTTCGATCCAAATCGCTTACCAAGAAAAAGGCCTCGGGATAGATCGAGAACCCTTTGCCCATTACCTACGGGGATCGAACCGGATTTTGGGGACACTACAGGGGATCGGAGGGGAAATAAACCACTATTTTTCAATAGTCAGCTTGCCCTAGATTACCCTCCATTACCCTAAATGTGCCACGAAATGTGCCACGGAGCACGCCGATCCGTGGCGCTGAAAAGCCAGCTAACGCGTCGCATCTGAAAGTTCAAGCTAATGCGCTGGTTCGACGTCGCACGTCTTGTCAGGCGCTGATGAGCCACCGTGCCAATCTGCGGACGAGATCAGCGAAAATGTCTCGCGATGTTAACCACATCCATAGCGAATATCCCCTCATAACGACACATTGCCGCACGATGGAATTCGTGCATGATGCCCTTGGAACATTCCGTTCCATACAGTGGGGGACAATCAAGAGCGGGACATCGACGCGGTTCGCGCGATGATACTCGCGATGGGACGGAGAGCGATGCCCATGAAACACGATGCTCAAATTGAACCTATGCTGGACGAGCACGGTCGCCCAGCCGTTTTCGCGCCTCTTTGCAGGTCGATCATCAAGGCAAGAGCGACGTCGACAGCAACGTTCGGCTCACTCTGCTCAGATCCTGGAAGTGAGATGCTTCTCGACCTCTACTGGCGCGAAAGTCAGGGCCTGAAGATGATCTGCCCCCCACTGAGTGGCCCAGAGACTATGATAGTCTGGACCACGAAAGGGATGACGAATGCCAAGCAAGAAGCACAAGCCGGAAGAGATTATCGGGAAGCTGCGTGAAGTTGAGATCGTGCTGGCCCAGGGGGCCTCGACGGCGGAGGCGTGTCGCCGGATCGCAGTCAGCGAACAGACTTACTATCGCTGGCGCAAGGAGTATGGCGGCCTAAAGACTGACCAGGCGCGGCGGATGAAGGATCTGGAGAAAGAGAACCAGCGGCTTCGCCGGGCGATCTCGGACCTGACGCTGGACAAGCTGATATTGCAGGAAGCTGCACGGGGAAACTTCTGAGCCCCGCGCGGCGACGGCGCTGCATCGATCATATACGACGGGATCTGCCAGTCCGGCTATCCGAGCGACGGATATGCCGGGTTCTGGGGCAGCATCGATCGACACAGCGTAAAGTGCCGCGTGGGGCGGATGACGAACAGGCGCTGACGGAGGACATCATCGCCTTGGCAAAGCAATATGGTCGTTACGGCTACCGCCGGGTCACGGCGTTGCTGCGCCATGCGGGGTGGACGGTGAACCATAAACGGGTCGAGCGGATATGGCGGCGCGAAGGGCTCAAGGTGCCGCAGCGCCAGCCCAAACGGGGGCGTCTATGGTGTCAATCGGCGTGCAAACGGGACCCCCGATCGGCGCGCAAAAGGGACCCCCTTTCAAGGATGCCACGACGGTCGAGGAACGCGCCTTGCGCTGCGCGCGGCGTAGGGAGGGCGGAGCCCGACAGGAGGCGCGCGCAGCGCAAAGCATCTTAATCCCGGCGTGCGGCGGGGGATCAGTTTCGGTTCTTGAAGCGCCAGCTGTCATTGCCGGTCTCGATGATGTCGCAATGGTGGGTGACGCGATCGAGGAGAGCGGTGGTCATCTTGGGGTCGCCGAACACCGTCGGCCATTCCCCGAACGCCAGGTTGGTCGTGATGATGACGCTGGTTTGCTCGTAAAGTTTGCTGACCAGATGGAACAGCAACTGCCCGCCTGAACGGGCGAAGGGAAGATAGCCAAGCTCATCGAGCACGACGAGGTCGAGGCGAGAGAGCTGGGCGGCAAGCGCGCCGCTTTTTCCGATCCGGGCTTCCTCTTCGAGGCGGGTCACCAGATCCACGGTGTTGAAGTAACGCCCCCGCGCTCCAGCGCGGACGACATTGGCGGTGATGGCGATGGCCAGATGGGTTTTGCCGGTGCCGGTGCCACCGACCAGGACGACATTGCGCCGTGCGGGCAGGAACGCCCCGCCGTGCAGCGAACGGACCAGCCCCTCGTTGATCGGCGTCCCCTCGAAGTGGAAGGCATCAATGTCCTTCACCACCGGTAGCTTGGCGGCCGCCATCCGGTATCGGATCGAGGCGGCGTGGCGGTGCGTTGCCTCCGCACGCAGCAGATCGGTCAGTATCTCCATCGTCGTGCGCTGGCGCTGAAGCCCTGTGGTGACGGCCTCATCGAACGCGCCGGCCATCCCCTTGAGTCCGAGCCCGCGCATCGCGTCGATCATGTCATGCCGCTGCATGGAAGTTCCTCAGTTGGTCGTAACGGGAACAGTCGGCGATCGGCGGATGCCGCAGGGCATTGTCCTCCGACGTGACGATCGTCAGCGGTCGCGGCGGTTCGCGGCGCCGTGCCAGGATATTGAGGATCAAGTCGTCGCTCGCCGTGCCGGTTGCCAGTGCCTCCCGCACGGCGGCTTCGACGAGTTCCAGGCCATCGGTCAGCACGGCCGCCAGCACGCGCACGAACCGCCGATCGGCATCATCGCCGTTGCCCAGCTTGCGTCGCAACCGGGCGAGCGCCGGCGGCAGTTCCCAGTCCTGGAAGGGTGCGCCGTTGCGTAAAGCGCCGGGCTTGCGGGCCAGCACCGGCAGATAGTGCCAGGGATCATAGATGGTGCGGTTCCGCCCGAAGAAGCGGGGATGCTCAGCGACGACCTCATCGCCGCATCGCACGACAATGCGGTCGGCATAGGCCCGAACCTGCACCGTGCGCCGCGCCACCGTCGAGAGGACCGAGTAACGGTTGCGATCGTAGCTGATCAGGCAGGTGCCCGACACGCCGTGCTCGCTCTCGTTGAAGCCGTCGAACGGCCCCAGCATCGACTGTAATGCAGGACGTTCCATCTCCAGCATCTGCGCCACGGTCTGGTCGCCCTGCTCAGGATGGGCCTGCCGTTCGGCCCAGCGTCGGCACTCAGCTTCCAGCCAGCCATTGAGCTCCTCGAGGCTGGCGAACCGCAGACGGGGCTGGAAGAAGCGTCCCCGGATCGTCTGCACCTGGTTCTCGACCTGACCCTTCTCCCATCCCGCCGCCGGCGAGCAGGCCGTGGGCTCGACCATATAATGGTCGGCCATGATCAGGAACCGCCGGTTGAACACCCGGTCCTTGCCGGTGAACACGCTCGTCACCGCCGTCTTCATATTATCGTAGATGCCGCGCCGGGGCACGCCGCCGAAGAAGGCAAAGCCGCGCGCATGCGCGTCGAACAGCATCTCCTGGGTCTCGCGTGGATAGGCCCGGACATACACAGCCCGCGATGCGCACAGCCTCATGTGCGCGACCTTTACCCGCATCGGCTTGCCGGCGATCTCGACATCCTCGTGGCTCCAATCGAACTGGTAGGCCTCGCCGGGCTGGAACAGCATCGGAATGAAGGCCGTCGTCCCGTCGCCGACATCCCTGCGCCGCTCGATCTTCCACCGCGCCGCATAGCGGCGCACGGCATCGTAAGAGCCCTCGAAACCCTCACGCACCAGAAGGTCGTGGATACGGGTCATCCGAAGCCGGTCACGTCGGCCCCGTACCTCGTTCTCTTCCAGCAGCACATCCAGCCGATCCTGAAACGGACCGATCCGCGGCAGCGGCTGAACCTTGCGTCGATAATCAAATGCGCCTTCCGGCGCCCGGATCGCCTTGCGGATTACCTTCCGCGACACATGCAGATCACGCGCGATCGCCTTGATCGCCTTCCCGCCGGCATACTCACGCCGGATACGAACCACTGTCTCCAAAACCAACATCCCGATCTCGCCGCATGAACTTCCACGCGGCTGTGTAAGCTATCGAAATGAGGGGTCCCTTTTAGACGCCGATCACCCCGCTAACGGGGTCCTTTTTGCACGCCGATCCACAGGCCTGGAGAACCAGCAGACCCGCGCGGCAGCGCTCAACCTCGTCACGGCCGCCATCATTCTTTTCAACTGCCGCTATCTCGGTCGTGCCGTCGATGAACTGCGGCACCGCGGCACACCTGTCGATCCCGCCATGCTGTCCCGATTGTCGCCGCTGGGATGGGACCGCATCAATCTCACCGGCGATTATATCTGGTCCGAGAGCCTCGACCTCGATGCCGATGGCCTCATGCCGCTGCTCATCAAGCCGCTACCGTGAATCTGTGTCCGAATAATGTACAGAGGCCGAAACGGCTGCTGGGCCGACCCCTCGGCGGCGCGGTTCGCTTTGGTACCGCAACTTCCGTGCTCGGCCTCGCTGAGGGGTGGGAGACCGCATGGTCCGCGCATCTTCGGCTGGGCATTCCGGTTTGGGCCGCGTTGGGGTCCGATCGCTTGCCTCTGGTCACAATACCCGAGCGGGTCGAGCATCTTATTCTCCTCCCTGACGATGATCCTCCGGGTCGCCGTTGCGCGCGACGCGCCCGGCAGGCGCACACGCGGCCGGGTCTTGTGATCGAGACCAGGTTTCCCGGCGGCGGCTTCAACGACTGGAACGACCTGCATCGCGCAGAAGGGAGAGAGGGAGGGAGGTGGTTGGAGCAGGTGGCCTGACGGTCGGCTGCGATCCGCACATTCAGGCACGCGCGGCGGGACGCCGAGGCGGCTCTGATCAGCCCGCCAAATTCCACAAGGAGACGAGCCTTGACCTCGCCACAACAGAGCTATCCCGCCACACTGTCGCTATCCAGAATCGTGAAGGGCGACAATCCCCGCCGCTACTTCGACCGGAAAAAGCACGAGGAAATGGTCGCCTCGATCCGGCTGCGCGGCATTATTCAGCCCATATTGCTCCGCCCGAGAGCCGACGTCTTCGCCATCGTCTGCGGAGAGCGCCGTTACCGGGCGGGGCTAGAGGTCTACGGCGCCGACGGCGAAGTGCCAGTCATCATCCGCGAGATGACGGACCAGGAAGCCCTCGAAGCCGCGATCGCCGAGAACGACGATCGTGACGATCCTTCCGAGACCGAGCAGGCGGATGCCGCTGTCCGCTACCTTGCCGCGTGCCAGGGCGACCGGGCCGAGGCCATACGGCGGCTCGGATGGTCGCGCGATAAGTTCGATCGCCGCCTTGCGCTCGCCAATCTCTCCGAGGTGGTCAAAACCGCGCTCGACGAACGCCGGATCAAGCTCGGCCATGCTGAACTGCTCGCTGCGGTTCCCGGCGACAAGCAGGACAAGGCCCTCGATACGATCCTGAAAGCCGCTCTCGATGTGAACAAGACGCGCGAACTGCTTATGCGCGTCACGCAGCATCTCGGCGGCGCGCGCTTCGACAAAAGTGAATGCACGAGCTGCCCGTTCAACTCGGCCACGCAGCGCGCGCTTTTCGAAACTCATGTCGACGACGGCTATTGCACCAACGCGGCGTGCTTCGAACTCAAGACCGAAGCCGCCGAGGTGATCCGTTTCGAACAGGAAGAACGCGCCGCGAAGGCCGCACGGGCCGCGGCTCCACCCCCCGTCGAGACGGACGACGGTGACGATCATAGTGATGGGATCGAGGACACCACGTCATCGCCCGACACTCAGCCGCGTTCCGACGCTACCACCTTGAACTTGGATGGCGCCGGTACGCGCGCCGCGACGCCCGCCGCCCCGGTCAAGCCCGCAACCAACGCCAGTGCGGCGGACAAGCCAGCTGTCTGGACTTGTAACGGTTTTGCGCCGGTCACCTATCTCACTATGCCACCTTGGCCTCGAATGCGAGGGGGCTGATGCCGCCCAGATATGAATGGCGCCTACGTGGGTTGTAGAAGCCGTTGATGTACTGGAAGATGGCGGTCTCGGCCTGACGCCTGGTTGGCCAGGTTTGGCGCCAGAGCACCTCGGCCTTCAGGCTTTTGAAGAAGGTTTCGACAGCCGCATTGTCGTAGCAATTACCTTTGCCCGACATCGAGGGCCGTAAACCGTGGGCCAGCAGTTTTTTCTGGAAGTCGTAAGAGCAATATTGGCTGCCGCGATCAGAATGGAAAATGCAGTCCTTGGGCGGTTGACGCAGGTTTATGGCCATTTCCAGCGCCCTGATTGCCAGGTCTTTCTTCATCCGGTCGCTGACTGCCCAACCAACGACACGCCGACTGAACAGATCAATGACGACAGCCAGATAAAGCCAGCCCTCGGTGGTCCATATATAGCTGATATCGCCTGCCCATTTCTGGTTCGGCGCAGCGGCCAGGAAATCCCCGTCCAGCAAATTGGGGGCAACGCCAAGGTGGTGTTGGCTATCGGTGGTAACCTTGTGGCGACGGGTGCGAATGGGCCGTATCCCATTGATCTTCATGAGCCGTCCCACACGACGCTCGCCCACATCGAGACCCGCCTCTTTGAGCTCCATCGTCATCCGGGGCCGACCATAAGTACCGCGGCTCAGGGTGTATTGCTCGCGGATGTGCGCCAGCACCTTCAGATCTGTGCGATCGCGCTGGCAGGTCGGGCGTGACGCCCATGCCCGATAGCCACGCGTAGACACCTGCAAGACCCGGCATAGGCCTTCAACCGGCCAGCGATCGCGGTGCTCATGAACGAACGCAAACCTCACGATTTTTGGCTCGCGAAGAACTGCGTTGCTTTTTTTAGAATGTCCCTCTCCTCCTTGAGGATACGGTTTTCCAGGCGCAGGCGCTCATTCTCACGGGCCAGATCGGCCTGTGGCTCCGCCACCAAATCTGTCGGGCGATAGTGAGCAATCCATTTGCCAAGCGTCGACTTGCCGACCCCCAAATCCGCGGCAACCCGCTCCCGTGACAGCCCGCTGGTCAGCGCGATCCGAACCGCCTCTCGCTTAAAATCTTCACTATGCTTCATCATCTCGTCGGTCTCCTGTTGCGAGCATAAAACGCTCAGGTGACCGGCACAAATCCGTTACAAGTCCAGTCACCGCCAGGTCGATCGCAGCCCGCACCACCGAGCTTCGCGAGGCGATGTGGCGAACCGCGCTTGCCCGGGCGCTCGCCGGCAATGCCGAGCAGGCTCGCACGACCATCCTTGTCGCGGCGATGTCGGGCACGCTCTCGCAGATCAAGTCCAATACGCTGACGTCGCGCGCCGGCCTGCTGGTCGGCCCCGAGTTTCCGGAGCTCGACTACAGCGCCCAGATCACCGCGATCCGCGCGCTGCCCGACGCCCGCGCGGCGAATGTGCTGTCCGTCATCGGCGCCGCCTACGCCAAGGATGTGGTCAGTTTCGGCCATGTCGCCGATCTCGCCAGGATGTTCGAGGTCGACCTTCGGCCAAGCTGGCAGGTCGATCAGTCGTTTCTCGAGCGATACACGAAGGGCGAGCTCAAATTCATCGCCCAGGAATGCGGCCTTGTCGCACATGTAGGCGAGAAGCGGTTCGCGAAGATGCTCGCCTCAAAGAAGCCCGAGCTGATTACCGGCATGCTCAATCGGATCGGCTTCGATTGGGCCGGGCGCCTGCCGAGCGCCATTACCCTCGACGGCACTTATGGTGCGCCCCCGGACCGCGGTGCCCACCAGGCCGAAGCGCCGATCGCGGAACTCGCTGCCTGACCGGCTTCCCCACACTCCCAGACAAAGGATACCGACATGCTTGTTACAAGCCTGCTCCCGCTGCTCGTCCGCTATTCGCTCGGTCTCGACATGGTCGCCGGACCCGACGAGACCGTCACCCTGACGATCATTCCGCGTAAGGCGGGCCCAAAGTCTGCCGCGCTCGACGGCAGCGAGACCCGGCCAATCTCGATCACGGCCAGCGCCGAGGAGATCGATGCCGAATTGGCGCGCGGCGCGAACGGCGCGCTCGGCCAGCTCATCGCCACGCGCAGGACGCTCGCGGACCAGATTGCCGAGCAGCGGCAGGCGGACGAAGACGCCAGGGCCGCCGCGGCGGAAGCTGCGAAGGCAAAGGCCGCCAAGGCTGCGGCGACCAAGCCGCCCGCTCCGACCAGCCCTCCGAAGATCGAGACGCCGACCAGTCCCCCGGCTGACGCCAAGGCAGATGAACCCGCCACCCTGTTCTGAGCCGATCCGCTCGACCCGTTCCCTCATCACCAACCCGGAGATCTCATATGCAGGTTAATCAACTCACGCGCGCCTATCGCTACGACGGTATCGACCTTCCGGTGCCGCCGCATCTCGCGGGTGACCCGGATGCCCTGCGCGCCTATCACGCCACCCTCTACCCGGCGATAACAAACGCCGAGATGATCGACGTCGGCGTTTCGGGCACGGCGCACGTGACCGAATATCGCCGCGCGGTCGGCACCAAGGGCTGACCCATGCCGCACGCTAAACGCGCGGCTATCCCGGCCGCACCCCGCAAAAGCCTCATCGAATGGATCGAGAACGATGGCAACTCGGCTGATATCTCCCAACCTGCCTGCAGCAGTCAGGCCAAGGCGCTCCATGCGCGGATCCTCTCCGACCCCTATGACGGGAACCGCGAAACCCCGGAACCGCTTGCATGCCCGGCCGGCTTGCCCCTCCCGCCGCTCGGCTGACCTCGCGGGGCGCGCCGTCGCGATCTCGGCGGATGTCCCCGCGATATTCGATGCGCCGCTGCCGCCGCATCACAAGCTGATCGGCCGCTGGGTCGCCGCGCGGGAAGCGTCGTCGGGATTATACACGCGCGCCGCGGCCCGTCAGCATATCGAAGGCATTTTCAACGCCGCCGTGCTCGAGATCCTCGATCCCATCGAAATCGCCGACTTCAGGGTCGCCGTCATTCTCAAGGAGGGGGACGGCACGCCGGCGATTGCCGTGATCTGCCAGAACTTGGGCCAGATCGAACTGGGATGGATCGAAACCGGCGATGCGCCCATTCCCTGGCGCGCCGCCGCATACAGGGCGCTCGAGCAGTGCCTCGGCCGCGTCCTTCCGATCTTCAGCTACGAGGATCTCTTCAACGAGATATCTATCTACTATTGGGATGGCGAGACCGACGACGAACGCGCGCGGCAAAGCCTGATAGCCTATCACGGCGCGGACGCGGACGAGCTCGACGAACTTACGCTGCCGTCCGAAATGAACGCGCGTCGGCCCGAATGGATGATCAAGGAAAACGCGGCGCCTTCAGCGCGGCTCCCATCAGGCCTGCGGCAGAAACTCAAGAGATTTCACGCCGCGCACAAAGCTGTCGGCTCTCTCCGGCCCGAACGCAACGCATGGGACTTCGATCTCGAGGTCGCCTACGACTATATCCCCGGCATCGAGGAATGCTCGTCCCTTCCGCCGCTCACGCTCGTTCCCTTCGATCACTTCGCGCGCGAACTCGATGATGTCGCCCGCAACGGCATGGAGATGGGCTTCATGGAGGTCGCCGGGCTGTGCCCGCTGCGGGATGCACACCACATCGACGACTGGTTCGCGTCCGTACGGCTCGGCGCGGAATTCCTGCTCGCAGCACAAGAGCTGATCCAGGTCGATCCAGCCAAACTCTGAGGTGTCCAATGTCCGAACATTCTACCCAGTTCGAAGCCGCTGGCGGCGGCCTGGTCCTGAGGGGCGCGATCCTGCTCTACCGCAGCGAAGGGCCGCGCAATTTCAGCTCCTATGGTGCCCACCGCGGGGATGCGGGGGCGTTCGCCAGCATGCACGCGGTCGAGCATGACGACGAGGGCCGGCCGACGATAGCCGCGGGCGTTCCGCTCTCTCGCGCGCATCTGCGGCAATGGACCGAAGCCCTCGGGCGGACAGTCCGACCCGAACTCCTGCCCGAAAACATACTGGTCGCTCACCCCGACATGCTTGTCTGGTGGGTTCCCGAACAGGTGCGCCCCGCCTATTTCAACCTGTCGACGCGTTTGGCGGGGCTTCAGGTCCTGACGGAACGAACGGTCGTGCCGGTGCCCTATCCCGCACATCTGTTCATCGCCACCGGGTCGCGCCTCGGTGTCTACGCGCTGCCCGTGAACGAGCGTCCGACCGCCGACACGCGCGTGCTGCACTCACCGATCCTCAACGTCTTCGTCAATGGATCGCTTTGCTGGGGCAATATCCCGACACCGCGCGCGCTCGCCATTTCGTCCATCCCGGAGTTCGAGCGGGCGGTGTTCGACAGTTGGTCGACGCACCCAAATCCGGGACAGGAGTTCACCATCAGCGGCAAGGGCGGCCTCGTCCGGCTCTGGGACGGTCTTGCCGCCCGCCGTGCGAAGCGCTTTCCGATCAAGCGCCTCAAGCCGTTTGGCGCCGGCGCCCGGCAGGGACGGCGCTCATCGACCGAACCAGTAACCGTTGGCAGAATCATCGGAGGCGCGAAATGACCGCCTTGCTCGCCGACGATCCCACGGCTGCCGCGCTCCTTGCCGATGTGCCCTGCTATCCGGTCCCGCTGCATGGCGGATCGCCGGCGCTCGACGCACTACGCGCCGCTCGGGTCGGGCGCGGCCTCGCTGTCGGGACGGATGGCGTCCTCCTGATCCTGCGCCGTCCATGGCTCGCGCTCGACATTCCGGTCACACGGCCGATTGCGGCGCACCTGCCTTATGGTAGCGTCGGCGGCCCAAAGGCAGACCTGCGCTGCGGGTTCATCCCCGCGGGATTCCTCACATCAGTCCTCGAGTCGCTGCGCGCGGCCCTACCGAATGAAAGCGCGGCTTTTATTCTCTGGAACGAGGCCTCGCGCGAGTTCGCCCTGGACTTTCCCGTCATCGACGAGGCCACGCCCTCGCGCCTTGTCTATCGCACGCCGGTCCTGCCGCCCGATTGGCACATGATCTGCGACATCCATAGCCATGGCACCGGGCCGGCCTTCTTCAGCGCCACCGACGATGCCGACGACGCGCACGCGACGAAGATATCGCTCGTGTTCGGCCGGTTGGACCAGCTCGACGGTCCCACAAGAGCGTCGCGCCTCTGCGCCGGCGGCATGTTCCTGCCGCTGCCGCGCAGCCCATTTGCAGGAGACCATCATGCCGCCTGACACCAGCGCCCGCCACTATCTTCCAGCCGCATTCGGCGACCGCACGCTCAAGGTTCTGCTCATAGGCTGCGGCGGCAACGGCGCGCAGATGCTTATGGGACTCGCCTCGCTCGACATGGCGCTGCGCGAGATCTCCTCGCGATCGCTGCACGTCACCGTGGTCGACGACGATATCGTCACCGAGGCCAATCTCGGCCGGCAGCCCTTCTTTCGCTGCGATCTCGGCAATTCAAAGGCGCGGACGCTCATCGAGCGCATCAACCTTGCGCATGGCCTCGCCTGGAAGGCGGTTCACGGACGCGCGCCCGGCAAGGTCGGCGTCGACGGCGCCGATATCCTCATCACCTGTGTCGACACGGCCTCGGCCCGCCGTGCGATCGGAGCGGCGCTTGCTGATGAACGGAACGGTCCCGCCTATTGGATGGACCTCGGCAATCGCTCGAGTGACGGACAGTTTCTGGTTGGCTGCCCCGCACGGGCCGGCGCCAAGGTTCGCGCACGGCTTCCGACCGTACTCGAATATTTCCCCGAACTCGCCGACGACAGCGTGCCTGACGACAACGCCCCGTCCTGTTCTGTTGCCGAGGCGCTTGAACGCCAGTCGCTGTTCGTCAACCGCGTCATGGCGAGCCACGCCCTCGCGCTGCTGTTCGACCTGCTCGGCCGGGGCTCGATCGGCCATGCGGGCGGTTTCATCAATCTTGCCAGCGGGCAGGCGGTCCCGATTCCGCTGCCGCGCAACGACTGAAGCCGTATTCGCTCGGACGGCATGTCTTCGACGGCCTGCCGACGGCTCACCATCCGGAAACCGGCCGCCTTTGGGCAACAGCGCATCGGTGCCGCCGCTTTTTACCCCCGAGATGGCGCACTCACGGGTCGCGTTGACACCGCTGAGCGAGACTAAAGGAGAACAAATATGCCTCAATTTGAAGTCCAGGTGATCGCGCGGCCGTGGGTCAATCAACGTATCGTGATCAACGCACCAAATGCGGAAATTGCGGCGCAACAGGCAATCGAGACGGCCCGGGAAAGCCCCGCTGCTTGGGAGGTTCCCGGCGCGAAAGATTTCACCGAGATACTGATCGACCCGGAAGAACTGACTGATTTCGACACGGACGAAATCACGGTTGAAGGATAGCGGCTAGCTCCGCCCAAGTAGTCCCACCCGTCCCTGTTTCTCTCTTTTGGAAGGATAGTGTGCATGACGCCTATTACTGACGATAACTGGACACTCCACTATACGATTGGCCGCGTTCTCGCCGCCAAGGTCAAACCCGGCGATGTGGTTCACATGCCGGGCGGGGGCGGCGACCTGATCGTGCTCGGCGGAAGAGCGCCGCTGCGCGCCAACGACCGCGGCAGCATCATCGTCCGCTATGCCCTCGCCGGGGATAGTGACAGGTTCGAGACGCGTCCCGGCGCGGTTGGGATGGTCTGGATCAGCGCCGCCGGTGGCTGGTCGGAGCTACCGGCATGAAACCGCACCATGTCCATGTCTACACGACGATCCGGGTCAAGGTCGCGGTGACCGCGGAAGATCATGCGGACGCCATGCGGCAAGCGGCAGCGATCGTCGGGACAGGGATTTTCCCTGTTCGTCTCCTTCCCAACGCTGCGGCGGTGCTCGACGCGCAGCCAGCCGAAGAGATCACCAGCTTTCTGGTGGACGAAGCGGACGATCCGGAGTTCGAGAACAGCTGCTTCTACGATGCGGAATACCGCAGTCGCGAGGACTGCCCAACATGACCGAATGAAGGGGAGGAGGAAGGGAAAGGCGCTCCGTTTGGTGGAGCGGTCTGGAGCATCCCCCATGAAAATCGAACTACGGCGCATCTCCTACAATGCCGCGCTCTCGCAGGAAACCGCCGCTTTTGCAGCCGAGGTCTGGATCGACGGCGAGCTTGCCTTCCACGCACGCAACCAGGGAACGGGCGGGGCGGACTTCTATCGTCAGGTCGGCCGATGGACCGAAGCTGAAGTCAATGCCTGGCTGACGGCCAATAGACTCCCGCGCAGCCTTGGCGACGACCTCGCTTGCGATCATGATCTTGAGATCGAGGTGAGCGACCTTCTGATGCGCGCCGTCGAAGGCAAACGCCTCAAACGCCTTCTCCGCACCAATCTGATCGCGATCGAACGCGATCAGATCCTGCAATATCCGCTCCGCAAGCGGCCACTGGCGATCGTCACCCGCGCCGTGCGCGCCACCAATCCCGATGCCGTCATTGTCAACGACGCCGGCGACGATGTGTTCGCGCGCGCCCTGGACGTGCTGCTCGCCAGCCGCTGACAGCCCGGATCGGAACGCCGATGACCAACGACTTCGATCCCGCCGATGCGGGATGCTGGATGGCGCAAGGCCGTCCGGCCCACCACGCGCATGCGCTCGCCGACGCTTGGCGCCGCTTTCCCGACCTGCCGAACGACGCGCCCCTGGACGAGCGCATGGCGCGTGCCCGCGAGCGTGTTCAGGCGCTTCGCCCGCTCAACGAAGCGATCGGACTGGAGACCGAACGCCAGCGCCAATTCGCGAACTTCGCCTGCATCGAACGCCAGATTGCCGAGGGCAGCACCGACAGCCGCAATGCCTTCATCCTCCATGCCCGCGACGTTCGTGGTTATGATTGGGACGCCTCTTACGCCTATGCTGACGGTCGCTATGCTGCGGAGGCTGGATGGGAATCGCGTCCACCGTCACCATGCCGCGCGGGGGAACAGGACGTCCGCCGACCCGCCTACCACCAGGGCTTTCTGGATGGCGGCGGTCAGCCCGACGACATCTTCGATGCCGCGCGGCGGTCCTTGGCGGTCACCCCATCCGAGATCGCGCACCCTGAAAACCCGCGCGCCGCCCGGCCGCTTCCCAGCCAATGGCCAGGCCCGACCGATACCCCGGCGCCCGTGTCATGGCATCGCCGCCTGCTGCTGCTCGGCGCTTCGGAGCGCGAGACAGGCGCGATCGGCATCCTCGCGATGCTGAGCGAACGGCCCGGACATGAGGCTGCGGCCCAATATGTCATCAGCGCCGAAACCGGGCTGCATCCGCTATCCGGCTTGTCGGCCCCGCCACCCGGCGATGGCGCCGCGCTCCGCCAGATCCTGCGCCAGGGCGACTATACGGACATCCTGATCGTTGCCGACGATGCGGAACTCGACCGGCTCGATGCCGATGCCGATATCCTGCCGCTCGCGCGAACGATGGAGCGGACCCGCAATTCGGTGCTCCAGCAGCGCGCGCAGTTTCGCCTCTGGCTCGCCCGGGGCCGCGCGCCCGGCGACCAGTTCGCCGCCGGCCATATCCGGTGGTCCAAAATGGCGGCCGGGCTGTCGGGACGCCTCGGGGATTTCACCGCGCGCTATGCCGGTCCGGCGCGACCTCGCGGCCACCGCATCGTGATCGAGGATGCGAGCGGCGATCTCGCCCATGGCTATCGCACGCCGTTCGGCGAGAAACTCCATCCCGAGATCGTGATCGGCAACAAGGCGCATGCCCGAACCGCGATGGCCGACCTGCTGCGGCAATATGCGGCTTCGCTTCGCCTGGGCTGATCCCGCATTTCCGGCCCGGCGGGACATAAACGCAGATGCCGCCTTTCGAGCAGACGCGTCATGGATGGGAAGGGGGAGGAGGATTGGCGGTATTTTCGACGAAGGACTTCCGCCAATGAACTCTGCCCTTGCCAACGAGCTTGACGCCCGAGCCGCCGAAGGCCGGCATCCGGTCACTCTCAGCCAAATCAAGCAGCAGTTGCACGATCTGGGATACGCGCTCGATCGCACCCTCGACTGCCGCTCAATCGCCCGCATCATGACGGGGCCCCGCGCCGGACAAACCTACCCCAGTCTCTCGACGGGGATCAAGGAAGCGGACACCGGACGTAGCGCTTTCCACGTCGATGCCCGCCGCGACACCAAATTCCGGATGCTTCAAAAGCTTCGGTTTGAGGTCGGCCTCTATACCGTCCTCAAAGGGGCGATCCTGGACCTCTGATCGAAACCGCCCGGCCTCCCATCGATCACGCAGCGCCAGGGGCAGTCAGCCAAATCATTGCCAACCGCGCACGTAACAAGCCCGCTTGAGCCGCCGCTCGGCGTGAGGCCGCAGCCCCCCTGACATCCGACCGGGCCGCCACGCCGCGCCCGCAAGACCACCGAAAAGGAAGCATTCCATGCGAAACAGTGCATCCGCGCTGGCTCTCCAGCTGTGCCTCGACTTCGACCAGCCGGTCGCGCCCGCCAAGCCAGCCGCCCCCGTCGATCCGGAGCCGACGCTCTTTTCGGCAACCATCGTCGACACCGCCCGGCCGCCAGTCGAGGCAGCTATTGATTTCTCCCTATCGGCGGGGCGGACCCTGGCGTCCTCATGGAAGGAACGCGCACGCGACAATGTCGAGGCGATCCGGCTGCTGAACCTGCTCGACCGCGAAGGACGGTCCGCATCACCGGCCGAGCAGCAGGCGATTTCCAGGTTCATCGGCTTCGGCGCGTCGGAACTTGCCAACAACATGTTCGCCCGCCGCGGGAAAGAATATCGCGAGGGCTGGGAGGAACTAGGGCAGGCCCTGGTCGCCGAGACGACCGATGTCGAACTCCAGTCTCTCAAACGCGCGACGCAATATGCGCATTACACCCCCGAATACATCATCCGCGCCATGTGGGACGCTGCCCGGACCCTCGGCTTTACCGGTGGGCAGGTTCTGGAACCGGGGTGCGGCAGCGGCCTCTTCATGGGGCTCCGGCCGGATGCATTGTCGCAGGACACGCTGTTCGTGGGCATCGAGAACGATCCCGTCACCGCTCGCGTCGCAAAAGCGCTCTATCCCAATCAGGTCATCCGCTGCGTCGATTTCGACAAGGCGCCCCTGCCCGCCGACTTCGACCTCGCGATCGGCAATCCGCCCTTCTCGAACCTCACCATCCAGAACCGGACCGAACTCGGTAAGCTCGGCCTGTCGCTTCACGACTATTTCATCGCCAAATCGCTCGAGCATCTACGGCCCGGCGGCATCGCCTTGTTTGTGACATCGCGCTATTCGCTCGACAAGAGCGATCCCAAAGCCCGCCACCATATCGACGGCATTGCCGATTTCCTCGGCGCGGTGCGCCTTCCGGGCAAGGCCATGCGGCAAGAGGCGGGCACGGACGTCGTCGTCGATATCCTGCTTTTCCAGAAACACACCCCCGATGCCCTTCCACGCACGCAGAACTGGATCGAGCTGGCCGAGATCCCCGACAGCGACGAAGGTTTCGGGCCGCTGCGGATCAACCGCTATTTCCTCGACCATCCCGATCATGTGCTGGGGCGTCACGAATGGCGCAGCGGCCAGTTCGGCATGGACTATAATTGCGCGGCCGACCCCGACGCAGACCTCCCGGTCGTCCTCGCGGCCACCTTGTCCGCGATCGCATCGAAGCACGCGGGCGCCTGCAAGCCGCTCGAGCGCACCACATCCCTGCGCGACATGCCAAGCGCCACCCTGGATGTGCAAGTCGGCACCGCCGCGGACGAAGCCGAGTTCAAGGAAGGCAGCTATCTGGTTTCCGGCGGTGTCCTCCACCAGATCATAAATGGCACCCCGACCGTGGTCGGCGTCAAATCCGGCCGCGGCGGCGCTGGTCTGTTTCCCAAGCACGCGGCTATCATCAAGGCCCTCATCCCGATCCGCGATACGGTCCGCGCGATCCTGCGCGCGCAGTTGGGCGACCGGCCCTATGATGCCCTTCAGCAGGCGCTGTTCACCCACTACCGGCAGTTCGCGAAAAAATACGGTCCGATCAACCGCACCATCACCAGCATCCGCACCGATCCGGAGACAGGGGCCGAGAAGGAGTATCAGCGCCGCCCTAACCTTCAGCCCTTCCTCGATGACCCCGACGTCTGGCTGGTCGCTTCGATCGAGACCTATGACGAGGCGAGCGACACGGGCACGCCCGGTCCGATCTTCACCGAATGCGTCGTCAAGCCGCCGGTAACCCATGAAATCCATTCGGCGCAGGATGCCCTGGCGCTATCGCTCCATGACCGCGGCCGCGTCGATTTGCCCCTGATCGCTCAGATGCTCGGCGTTACCGAAACCGAGGCGCTCACCGATCTTGCGGGGGACATCTATCTCGACCCCGTCCGCAGCACACCGCATTTCGATCACTGGGTCACGGCCGACGAGGTCCTTTCCGGGCCGGTTCGCACCAAGCTCGCCCTCGCGCGCGAGAAAGCCGGGACCGATCCGCGATTTTCTGCTGTCGCCACCGCGCTCGAAGCGGTCCAGCCGGTCGATCTGAAGCCCAGCGAGATCACCGCGCGTCTCGGCGCGCCCTGGATTCCGGTCGATGTCATCGAGGCGTTCATCCTCGAAATCATGGAGGTCGAGACCCGGATCCTCCATACGGTGGAGCTGGCGAGCTGGACGGTCGACAAGGCCCCGTTCGCCGGGCACGTCAGTTCCTCCTCGACCTGGGGCACAGCCCGCCGGAGCGCGGCGGACCTGCTCGAAGACGCGCTGAACTCCCACATTCCCAAGATCTACGACGTCCACCGCGACGCCGACGGTTCGGAACGCCGCGAGCTCAACGTCGTCGACACCGAAGCGGCCAAAGAGAAGCTGGCGAAGATCAAGTCGACCTTCGAGACCTGGGTCTGGCAGGAGAGCGAACGCGCCGATCGGTTGGTCCGCATCTACAACGATGCCTACAACAATCTCGTGCCCCGGAGCTTCAGCGGCCAGCACCTGAAGCTGCCGGGCGCGTCGACGACGATCCGCATGCGCGATCACCAGAAGCGCGTCGTCTGGCGGATCATCGCGTCGGGCTCGACCTATGTGGCCCATAGCGTCGGCGCGGGCAAAACCTTCAGCCTCTGCGCCGCAGTGATGGAGCAGCGGCGTCTCGGCCTCGCCAACAAACCGATGATCACGGTGCCCAACCATTGCCTCGCGCAGATCGCGCGCGAGTTCCTGATGCTCTATCCCACCGCGCGCATCCTGGTCGCCGACGACACGAACTTCGTGAAGGAGAAGCGGCAGCGGTTCCTGGCGCGCGCGACCACGGGCAATTGGGATGCGATCATCATCACGCATGATGCGTTCAAGTTCGTGCCCACGCCGTCATCTTTCGAGAAGCAGCTGATCGAGCACCAGCTCGACAGCTACGAGGTGCTGATCACCGGCATCGACAGCCAGGACCGCGTGTCGCGCAAACGCGTCGAACGCCTGAAAGAAGGACTGAAGCAAAGGCTGGAGAATCTCCAGTCCCGCAAGGATGACCTCGTCCATATTGGCGAGATCGGCATCGACCAGATCGTCGTCGACGAGGCCCAGCAGTTCCGCAAGCTGACCTTCGCCACCAATCTCGGCGACCTGAAGGGCGTCGACCCGGTCGGCTCGCAGCGTGCCTGGGACCTGTTCGTGAAGAGCCGTTATCTCGCCGGGACCAATCCCGGACGCGAACTGATCCTGTCATCGGGCACGCCCATCACCAACACGCTGGGCGAGATGTATACGCTGCAGCGCTTCATGCAACCCGACGAGCTTCACGCCAAGGGCCTGCACGAATTCGACGCCTGGGCGTCTGCCTTCGGAGACACCCGCACCGAACTCGAACTCCAGCCGAGCGGCAGCTACAAGCCCGTCACCCGCTTCTGCGAGTTCGTCAACGTCGCCGACCTGATGGCGATGTATCGCAGCGTCGCCGATGTCGTCTTGAAGGATGATCTGCGCCAGTACGTCAAGCTCCCCACCATCAGGGGCGGCAAACGGCAGATCGTCGTCGCGAAATCCGGCGCGCCGTTCAAAGCCTATCAGCGGGTGCTCGCCAAACGCATCCAGGCCATCGAGACCCGCGGCGGCCGGCCGCAAAAGGGCGACGACATCCTGCTGTCGGTGATTACCGATGGCCGCCACTCGGCGATCGACCTGCGGTTCGTCGACGCGGATGTCGGCAACGAGGAGGGCAACAAGCTCAATCTCCTGATCGAGAATGCTTATCGTATCTGGGAAGAGACGGCCGACTATCGCTACATCGATCCGGAAACCGGCAAGCCGTATCCGCTCTCAGGCGCGGTGCAGATGATCTTCTCCGATCTCGGCACCGAGGCCGCGCTCGAAACGCGCGGCTTCTCCGCCTATGTCTGGATCCGCGATCGGCTTGTCGCGATGGGCGTGCCGGCCGAGCAGATCGCCTTCATGCAGCATTACAAGAAGAACAGCGCCAAACAGCGCCTGTTCAACGATCTCAACCAGGGGCGCAAGCGGTTCGTTCTGGGATCGACCGCGACCATGGGCACCGGCGTCAACGCGCAGCAGCGCCTGAAAGCCCTGCATCATCTCGACGTTCCCTGGCTGCCATCCGATATCGAGCAGCGGGAAGGGCGCATCGAGCGCCAGGGCAACCAGAATGACGAGATCGAGCTTTACGGCTACGCCACCAGCGGCTCGATGGACGCGACCAACTGGCAGATGCTCGAGCGCAAGGCCCGCTTCATCAACATGGCCATGTCGGGTGACCGCTCGATCCGGCGGATCGAGGACGTCAGCTCCAACGTCAATCAGTTCGCGCTGGCCAAGGCTCTCGCGTCGGGCGACGACCGCCTGATGAAGAAGGCCGGGCTCGATGCCGAGGTCGCACGGCTCCTGCGCCTGCGCGATGCCCATGTCGACGACCAGTATAATATCCGCAGGACCATCACGCGAACGACGCGCGAGATCGAGGACTGCCACAAGCAGATCGCCAGGCTCGAGGCCGATCTTGCACATCGTGTTCCCACGAAGGTGGATGAGATCCTCTTCGATTGCGACGGCACGATGATGACCGATCGCAAGGCTGCCGGCGAACGTCTCCTCGGATATGCGCACCGGATGCGGAAAGGTCGCGCCGAGGCGCGCTGGACGCTCGGCACCTTCAACGGCATCGGCCTGGAACTCTCGGGCTACGAGGCCCTCGACCCCGATGGACGGCGCTACCTCTGCACCGTGATCGCGATGCAGCATCACGGCGAGCACGCCGACTTCGAGGTGACCGAGAAGACGCGGCCGAGCACGGTGATCGGCCGGATCGAGTCCTCCATCCGCGATCTCGACACGGATCTCGCCGTCGTCAGGGCCAGTCTCGAAGCCAACGAACGGCGTCTTCCCGCCTTCGAGGCTCGCTTGGGGCAAGCATTTCCCGACGCCGCCCTGCTCGACGAAAAACTCAACGAACTCGCCGAGCTCGAGGCCGAGCTGGCGAGCACCAAGGGCGAGTTCAACGCGGACAATGACGGTGACGCGCCGCTGCCCCCGCTTTTGGACGGCGCAGGCACGCCGGTGCCACAAGAAGCCGCCGTTGCTGCCTGATGCTCACATCGGTCTGGCTATCAATGGCAATTTGTGCCATTATGACCTCAGGAGATACGTCAATGGCGTCCATGAATGTTTCATTGCCCGATCCGATGCGCGATTATGTCCAGAAGCGCATCGACAAGGGGCACTATGCAAGTGTCAGTGACTATGTGCGCGATCTAATCCGTCGTGACCAGGCGGACACGGAGAATGAACAGCGCTGGCTGAGCTCGCTTGATGCTTCAGTCGAGGAAGCGGTAGAGGAACTGGAGAGCGGCGGCGGCCGTGAGCTCGGGGCCTTCTGTCGGGAGCTCACCTCCGAAATCGAAGCTCAAGGCCACCAGACCCCGCTTCAATGATTGTCATACTGGCGTCGGCCGCCCAGCGCGATCTACGCGCGATCGGCCGCTACATCGCGCAGGATAATCCCTTGCGCGCAGTCTCCTTCATCGCAGAGCTCGAGAGCGCCGCACAGGGCCTTGCCGAGATGCCACAGGGCTTTCCGCTGGTTCCGCGTTACGAACGATACGGTATCAGACGCAGGTCCTATCGCGGCTATGCTTTACTCTATCGTGTCGCAGGCGATCGGATAGGTGTCGTCCGAATCCTTGGACCAGGACAGGACATCGACCGGGCCTTGAACCTACTTTGAGATGAGCGGCGCGCACGAAGCGCCCGTGCTGTCTGCTGTCAATGCTGCGGTTTGTCGGCATGAAACATTATGCAGCCACCCCCAACGGACGGCGCCGAGCGCGGTATCATCAATAGGCTCCAGTCGTCCTGGCGACTGCGGAGCATATTGACACACAGGTTCACGCGCCTGGTCTTCGGCGCATGGGAAGGGGAGAGGGGAGAGAGCAGGCGAGGCCTGTTCAAATGGACCGCAGACCATCACGACCGCGGTTGCTCCAGGGCAGGCGCTCCTAGCACCGGAGTCCTTCCCATGACCATCCCAAGATCCGCGCCATGGACGGCGCAGGAAATCGTTACGCTGCGTGCCTGTTATCCTGCCGAAGGACACAGCGTCGCGCAGCGGCTTCCGGGCCGAAGCGTCCATGCCTTGCAGGTCAAGGCTCACAAGCTCGGCCTGAAGACAGCCCATAGAAATCCCGCGCCGAGGCCGCGCCTTGGCGGTGAGAACCTCGACGAAGCCATCCGGCTGCGTGAGGTCGAGAACTGGTCGTTCAGCGCGATCGGCACACATTTCGGTATCTGCGAAGCCAGCGCCTGCAACGCGGTGACGATCGCCCTTTGTGTCCGGCGCGGATACCGTCCGGCAGAGCGCGATCAGCATGGGCGCCTGACGGCTGAGGGTATCGAGCGACTGCGCTATGCGTTGAAGAAGGGTTACAAGGGCATCGACATTCAGTTGCGTCTTGGCGTCTCGGCCGCCTGCGTTTCCGAGCAGCGCCGGCGATATAATCGTGAACTGCTCGCACGCGGCAAGGCCGCGCTGCCCCCGCCGGGCGGCGGCGAGGCTTACAGCGGCGTCAAACTGTCGCCGGCAAAGCGCAGGCAGGTCGAGGAGCTGTTCCTGCAGGGGCTCGGCACACAGAAGATCGCCGAGCGCACCGGCGTGTCGAAGACGAGCTGCACCAGGATCAGGGGCCGCCTTATCCGAAGTCTGCGCCGCAAAGGGGAGTCGCTTCCTGGATGCGATAGCTGCGGGGTCCGTCATGTGCATGCTGAAAGCGCGCGTTTCGTAACCGATGAACAGAAAGACCTTCTGCGCGCGATGCTCCTCGATCGGGTGCCCGTCCAGCGAGCCGCGCGCGAACTCGCGATTGGCGCCTCGACAGCCTATCGGCTTCGTGACGCCTTCGCCGCCGAACTGGCGGGCGAAGGCCGGGCCCTGCCGCCTCCAAGGCGTCCTGGCCGGGTTCGCCACGCGCCCATGCGCAATTCCTGCTGGCCTCCGGCTTCGCCTCAGGAGATCTACGCGTTCCGGCGCCTCCTCGGCTGTATGGGGTTCGCTGAGGCGAAAGCACATTGGCAGGACACGCGGCGAGAGGAGGCAAGGATAGCACGAGAAGCGGCCGCGACGCACAAGCTTACTTTCGAGGAGCAGCTTGCCAAGGTCGCGTCCGGCGAACTGCGCATCACACGCGGCTTCGTTCGCAACCATCTCGAGCCGCGGCTTCCCGCACAAGCCGTCGACGCGTGATCGCGCGCGGCACCGGCGCGCTGGGGCGGCCGGAATCTCCTGGCATGATCGATCCCGGGCAACCGCCGGTCGCCCAGCCTCTGGCGGCGACGGCCTGACCGAAGAGGAGAGGGAGGGTTTGAGGCGGGCGTGCTGATGCGCCCGGACGGCAGGAACTGGCCTCATGCCCTATGACATCCCCTCTCGCTTCCAGCAGCCGCCCGCCGGCTTGTCCCAGGCGGACCGATCACCGGTGTACTCTTCGAACGTTGCCCCTCGGTTGGCCGCGGGCACCCCCATCGAGATCATCGTCGGCCTTCCCGGCCTGTCGGAGGGGCCCTTGCTCGCCCGCGCGCGCGCGTTGCAGCTTCCCGTCCTCATCTCCGCGAACAGCCTGTCACGCTGGCGGCAATGTGACGGCGGGCGTGAATGGGCCGGTTGGCGGTTGAGGCAGCTTGCCAACGCCCATGGCCTCGCTTCGATCATGCTCGATTCCGCCGGATTCGTCCTCGCATCAAGATATCGAGGCCTCCCATGGACCGTCGAGGATTATGTCGAAGGGCTGGCGGCCGCCTACCCCTGGCGGCTCTGGGCAAGCCTCGATCATTGCGTCGAACCCGAGATCGCGCGCGACCGTGAAGAAGTGCTCGATCGGATCGCGCGCACTGTTCGCCTCAACATCGAATGCCATGCCCGCGCACTCGACGCCGGTATCGTCTCGAATTTCATGCCAGTTTTGCAAGGCCGCCGACCAGGCGATTATGTGCGCTGTCTCGATGGCATCGCCCATATCCTGCGTCCGGGACAAACGGTTGCGATCGGATCGACCTGTCGGCGCGCCGTGCACGGGGAGGATGGCCTTCTCGCCGTGTTCGAAACACTCGACCGCCATCTCGATTCCACGCACCCGCTCCACGGTTTCGGGATCAAAGGCCCGGCTCTTAGTCATTTGCGCGCTTTCGAACATCGCAAGATCACGGTCGACAGCAGCGCATTCTCCTATGCGGCGCGTATGTCCGCGCTGTTCGACGGACACGCCAAGACCAACCACTTCGTCGCCGACCACATGGAACGCTGGACCGAACGGCAATATGCCCGGCTCGCGCGTCCTCGGAACGGGTTTCAATCGTCATTGCCGCTGCCGTTGCCTGCGGAACCCCTTCCGACAGGCTGGGAAGCCGCCGTTGCCGCCGCGCGAGAGGAGATTCGGGCGCTCGTGATGGACGGCGAAATTTCCCACGATCAAATTACCGACGCCTGGATCGCCGAGTGGGCGGCCGATTTGCTGGGGACCGCTTGACCGACCGCTCCGCACCAAAGTGAAGCGTCAGACAGAATGCTGGTTGAATTGGTCGCGATAATCCGCTAAATGTAACTCATTAAACTAGGAGTGCCCCCATGTCCCGTCCCGCCAGCACCGCAACCGTCGATGTCGATAGCATCCTGCGCGACCGGATAATGGCGAGCGCCGACCGCATCATCAAGATGATGCCGCCCGCCGCCAAGGCGGCCGCGATCGGCAGCGTCGATGTTGCGGCGCTCGTCTTCAATATCGCGCGCGGAATCCCATCGGTCGAAACCGATGATCCCGACAAAGCGGAGGACATCACACGGGCAATCGCCTTCAAGCGCCGGCTGATCGACGAAGCGGGCGGCGCGTTCGACGCCGAGGCGGTGCGCAAGCTTCTCGGCCACAAGACCGTGCAAGCCGTCTACAAGGCCGCCCGCGATCGCCGCCTGCTGATGGTCGAAGACAATGGCGCCAAGCTGTTTCCGGCATTCCAGTTCGACGGCGACACCATCCGTCCTGCAATGTCGCGCATTCTTGCCGCCGCGCCCGGCGCCGGCGGATGGGCCGTGCTGCAATATCTGGTGAGCGGCGATGGAGGTCTGGGCGACGCGCGGCCGATCGACCTGATCAAGGGCAATGAGGCGGACGTCGATCGCGTCATACGCTTCGCCGGTACGCTCGACGACTGACGATGGTCGCTCGCGCTACTATGCCGGTGGCGACCATCGCCGCCGGGCAAACGCTCCACCGCGTGCACGGCGCATCCGTTCCCGCGCGCTGGTATGGGCGCAAGGACGCGACATGGCGCTGGGACGACCCTCAAGGGCGCTACGGCGTCCTCTATCTCGGCAAGAGCTTGACCGGTCCATTTACCGAGAGCCTGCTGCGGACACCAGGCGACCGGGACGTCCTATGGGACCGCGTCCAGCAGAAGCGCGCCGCCGCCTTCGTCACCACGCGAACGCTCCGCCTCGCAAAGCTGCATGGCCCTGGCCTCGCCTGGTTCCAAACGACGGCCGCGGGCGTTTCGGCGGACTTCGATCCCGCAATCCATCGGGATGCCTATGCCACGACGCAGACGATCTCCGCGTTCGTCTACGCTGACACCGCGCTTGACGGCATCCAGTACCGTTCACGCTTCGATACCGATCAGCTTTGTGTCGCATTGTTCGAACGCGCCGATTCCGCGATTGACCTGGTCAGCGAAAACCTGCCGATCGGCAAGGACTGGACCCGGAAGATACTGAAGCCGAGAGGCTACGAATTGATTGAGCTATAGAGTCCCGTTTCAACTTCGAAGGCGCCTCCCAGGCGCTGACCTATCCGAGGCGTCGTCACCACCGGGGCGCGAAGAGCGGCGCCCTGCGGCTTCATGCTATGCTGACTGCTCTGCCTCGGTCGGCTTCTTGCGCGGTCGCCGGGTTGTCGGCGTTTTCTTCGCCTTAGGGGCCGGAGCGGTTTCCACCGTCCTTGGCTTACGACCAAGCCCGATTTTCTTGGCGAGCGACCGGCGCTGTTCGGCGTAATTGGGAGCAACCATCGGGTAATCGGAAGGCAAATTCCACTTGGTCCGATAGTCGGCAGGGCTCATCTGATAGTGTGTCATCAGATGCCGCTTGAGCATCTTCAACTTCTTGCCGTCTTCGAGACATACGATGTAATCGGGCTTGACCGAAGCACGGATCGAAACCGCCGGTTCAGGTTTGATGTCCGGCAGCACTGCCGGCTCCCGAAGACTGTTCAGCGCACCGTGAATATTCTGGATCAACACGGGTAAGTCACCAACGGCGACGCTGTTGTTCGAGACATGCGCGGCCACGATATCGGCGGTAAGCGTTATGAGTATTTCTGCCGTATCGACCTTCTCTGTCATGTCGTTCTTCCTTGTCGTGAGGAATAATGCGGCTGCGAAGACGGACACCCGATAGCAAGTCGTTGCGGGCACGGCCAGAGCTTCCATGCGCCCCACTTGCCGGGCCAGTGACCCGGCTTGCCGCCGGACGGGCTACGCATCCGAAAATGGCCGACCGCCGTCGCCGCGACGGGCCGGAGGAGAGAAGGGGGTGGTTGATGGTGATCCAATAGGGAGGCTATAGCCATGACCGCCGTTCACATGATCGCGCCCGACCGTCGTCGGCACGCAGAGCCGATTTTCGTATCCGGCTCGCTTTCCATCCGGCAACTTCCCCAGGCAGTGAAGGCTCGCCTCGGCAAGATTGTCGACGACGGCGTCCCGGTGCTGGTCGGCGATGCCCGCGGCGTCGATACGGCCGTGCAGCTCTATCTTTCGGATTGGAACGTCGACGCGGTGACCGTGTTCTGCACCGGATCCACGCCCCGGAACAATATCGGAGGCTGGCCGGTCACGCGCGTAAAGTCCGATGCGCGTCCGGGCACACGCGAGTGGCATAGCGCGAAAGACCGCGAAATGTCGCTCCTCGCAGGCGCCGGTCTCGTGATCTGGGATGGCACAAGCAAGGGCAGCGGCTTCAATATTCGACGACTGTCCGATCGCGGCTGTCCGGTCATCATCTATCTTCATCCCGCCGGTCGCTTCGTGCAGCTGAGCACCGACGCCGAGCGAAATGCCTTCTTCTCTCGCTACCTCCCGGGCTGATGGGGCTCCGATCAATAGAAGCCGACCACCTTCATCGCTGTCGCCTCAACACGATAGACCAGGATTCAAACCCATGATCTTCTACACCGCCGTCGAACCCGGCACGCTTCACACCAGGATAGTGGGAACCCAAGCCGATGCCCGCGCCATCAACCGGGAGTTCACCCAGATCGATATCCCGATCGGAAAGCCGGAGCTGATGGCTTGGGCGAACGACATGCAGCGTCAGATCGACGAATTGCGCGACGCTCTCGGCCGTGCCGCGGCTGATGAGCCGAGCGGGACTAGCGCAGAGACCCTCGAACCCGCGCCGCTCCCACACCGGACGACTTCCAGCGATGACCGGCCGATGGAAACGGCCCCGATACGCGCTGAACCGCCAACGGAGATCATGGCACTGGACGCGGCGCGGCTCGCTCCGATCGTCGAACAGGCGGTCGAGCGCGTCGGCGAATTGGGCCAAACCGCGTTCGAGGCGATCGACGCCTACCAGGCCCGGGACGGTGTCGGTGGCTCTTTCAGCCGCGGCGTCCATATCCTGTCGGTGCTCTGCGCCAGCGAGCATCAATTGACCCGGCTGCTATTCCGGGCGCGCGCAAAAAGAACCTGATCCTCGGCCGCGGTGCTGCCGCGACGCCCGACTGGGGAGGAGGGGGAAGGATTGAGGCGGGTGTGTTGATGCGCCCGGACCTCAGGAGCCTGACCCCATGTCGTACGACATTGCCTTTCGCTTTCAGCAGGCGCTCGATCCCTCGGCGCTGATCACGCTGCCGACCGCCTTGCACGCCCTCAATGCCGCGATCACGGATTGCCGCAACGCCGGGCGGCCTCACGAAAGCGATCCCGCCGTAATTCTGCTTGCACGTCACCTCGGCGACATCGCCTCTCGGATCGAGCGTCCCAATGTCGAACTGCGGCGCGCCTGCATGGATGCCATTGCCGATCTCAGGCGCAAGCCCGCGCTCATCGCGCTGGCTCACAAAGGCGTTGCCTATGACGAGGCCGCCAAGAAGCTGTTCCACTCGGACGCGCGCAAGGCGCTCCGCCGGTTGGCCGACGCGCTTCGCCTGCCCGAAGACAGCTTCGATATTCGTTCGGTGCAAGGAGGAATCTCGGTGTCGGGCGAGATCATTCTGCACGGCGAACAGATATACGTCCAGATCAGCCTCGGCTGTATGGGGCGCGGCCGCGAGATCATGTTCCGCCGTGTCACCGGCCGCAAGGACTATTGCGGCGATCGCAACCATTGGGGGGACATCGCTGACCTGATGGCGCCCGACACCCTGGCACGACGCATCCGCCGCGAACTTCATCTTTCCGAACCTGACACACCGCCCTCGCGGCTCGTCGCCTGAGGAGCTGCGTCATGGAAATCATTGCTGCCCACGCGTGCGTCCTCGCGCGCCCGAAATCCGTGTCACGGGGGCGTCTCTTCGTCTGCGGTGATATTCACGGCTGCTACGATGAATTGATGCAGCAGCTCCGGCTTGTTGGCTTCGACACGGGACGCGATCGGCTGGTTGCCCTCGGTGACCTCGTCGACCGCGGCCCCAAAAGCGCTGAGGTCCTGGCGCTGCTCACAGAACCCTGGTTCACCAGCATTCGCGGCAATCACGAGGAGCTGATGATCCAGGCCGTCAACGGCGATCCCACCATGCACATCATCAACGGCGGGATCTGGCTTGCCCATCTGCCTGCCGACGAAAGGAATCGTCTCGCCGCCTTGGCGATGGCGCTTCCGGTCGCGCTTACCGTGATCTCACCCTCGGGCCGCAAGATCGGCTTCGTCCACGCCGACGTGCCGGGCGACGATTGGGACGCGTTCATCGAACGTCTCGACTGCCCCCAGGTGCAGGAATACGCCATGTGGACGCGCGATCGCGTGCGAACCGCGAAACGTAACCTCCCCCTGCCGCCGATCCGCAACGTCGATCATGTCTATTTCGGCCACACGCCGCTCGCCGAGTCCGTCACCGCCGCGAACATGAGCTGGATCGATACCGGATGCTTCGCCACCGGCAGGCTGACGCTGGAAGAAATCGCATAACCGTCCTTGTCGAACCCGGCCCCCGCTCGATGGGGCGGGCCGCAAGGTGATGTCCCGCAAGGTCGCGGACCGCAACGACCATGTTAGCGGCTCGTACGCGGGCACCGGTCCACGCGCTTGCCCGACCTGCGAGGCGCGCTGAGCGCATCCACCGCGAACTTCCCTTTTCGAACCCGACACCCCGCCCACGCGACTGGCCGCCTGAGGAGCAGCATTATGGAAATCATCGTCACGACGACCTGACCGCCGCGTTCGATCGTCTCGAACCCCGGTCCGACCTTCTTACCGTCGCCGATCTCGGACTTCGGCAGGACGACGGCCGGCGCGCCGCCTGATCGCCGCCACCTGACATTCGTCATCGCCATTGGAGACCCATGATGGATATTTATGTCGTCACAACATTCCATTTCTCGCAAACGCCGGCGTCCATCAGCTATCACGCCAGCGAACGAGAGGCGTGCATCGCCGCGGCAGAGCGCGTGAACGCGTTTCGCGCCGATCTCGATCCCGTATCCCTGTCGCTGGTCGATGGGGACTGCTGGCAGCTTGGGTTGGCCGCGGCGCAGTTGGTCCAGCTCGCGGTGTTCGGCCTCAATGTCACCGACGTCGATGTCAGCAAGCTTGCCGATGCCTCCGGATTCGATGTCCGGCTCGAAAAGTCCGAACTTCAGGGCATGACCACCCTGGCGCTCGACGACCGCGAGCGGTCGACCGTTCTTGCGGCGCTTCGCGGATACCAGCGGCACCACTGTCCGTCCGATCTTGCCGATACCGGCAGCAACCTCGGCCGTCACAAATCGCTATCCCCGGATGCAATCGATGATCTCTGCACGCGGATCAATTGCGACACCCCGTTCCCGGTCGAAGCCAATATCGTCGTCACGCTCGACGGCGGTCTTGTCCAGGGTATCGCCGCCGACCGGCCTATCACGGTTCGCGTGGTCGACTACGACGTCGAGGGCGCCGATTCCGGTGACCTCGTCATGATTCCCCGAGACCAGGGTGAACCGGTTCCCGCATCCGTCAGCGGTTGGGCGGTGGACAGCGTCTGTATCGATCCGGAATGGATCGCCAACGTCGACGCGGCCTGCGCTTCGGAAAGTCGGGCGACCGCGCTGATGGCAGGAGCATGACCGCCATGAACCGCATCCGCAGGGTCGAGAACTTCGACCGCTATGAGATCCTCGCCCATCCTCTTCCCAGCCGCGAAGATCGCGTCTTCCATCCCGGCGACACAGAAACCTCGCGCGCTTCGATCACCTACGCATCACACGATGTTCGGATCGCCCGACCCACGGGTATCGGCAGCAAAGGCCGGGTCGCCATACTGATGCATCATGGAGGCGGGCGACACGTGCTCGAATTCAACGAGACCGCCCTGCCGATCGCCACCGCGCTCCTGGCCCTGCCGGAAAGGCAGCAATATGCCCTCGCATATGCGATCTTCGAGCAAGCCGATGAGTGCGCCGGCGGCGCCCGTGCGGCGGAGGCGGAGCGATGGGCCGATGCGTTTCTCGATGGCCGGATCCGCAAGCGCCGTAGCGGCGGCAGGCGCTACGCCCAAATAGAAACGCCGGATGAAAAGGCCTGTCGCCGCTCCTGATCTCGCTGCGGGTTTCCGCCGGAACAAATGATCGCCTGGTCGCCGCCAGGCGAGCTCCCAGACCATCACAGCAACCTAGGGGACATTCGCATGGATCACCAACCTTCACCGGCGAGCATCACCCAATTGCCCGTCATGACCAGCGCCGATGCCGAGAACGTCGGCTTTGCCATCTTCAACCATGTCCCGACGTTGCCGATCGACATTCCCGACGGGGGCTTCACGGTGAGCGCGAAAACGAGCGAGGGGCTGCGCGTCACCTTCTATTTCGGTCCTTACCGCACCGGCGGACCGCCACGCTGCATCGACATTTGCTACCACGATGCGAGCATGACCGTGCCCGATGGCGGAGGTTCACCAGTCCCGGTGTTCGACATGTTTACGATCGCGGAGGAAGGCCGCCACCCCTACGACAGCCGCAAATCCGATGTGTCCGAAAAACCGTCGATCGCGGTCGTGCTACTCGACAAGCCCGAGAGAGCGGGCGGCTGATCGTGCCGAACATGGCCCGCCTATCGGCCGCCACACTTACGGAATGACCCCGATTTTCCGGAATTTCCGGTGCGAATGGTCGGGAGCACCGGATCGTATCGCCCGCGCCGCGGGCTGTCCCCGACCGCCATCCCTCCATAATCAGGAGCATTTGCATGAACACGGACGATCTCGACACCGCAACACCCGAGCAGCTTGCGCCGGTCCTCTATGCCGCCCTCCAGCGTCTCGGTCAGCTCGGCCGGACCGGGGCTGTCGCGCTCGCGGCGCTGGTCGATGAAGACGATCCCGATTTCGAGGAAGCTGCGTCCTGGGTCGGCGACGTAGCCGCCGGAGACCTGCGCGAATAGTTCTCCACCACCGACATTTCTACCCACGCACGAAGCCCGGCCATCGCGCCGGGCTTCGTGATTCCGGGACATGCAAATGCACCGATCCGCCCCGGCACAGGATGCTGGCGGGCGTTTGAAAGGACCATCAATGATCAGCTTCACCGCGACATACAGCCCGGAGGACAACAAGATCCACCTCTACGCATCGTCCCGCCTCGATGCCGAGACCTATGCCCGTGTCAAGGAAGCGGGCTTCAAATGGGCTCCGAAACAGGAGCTTTTCGTGGCGCCGAAATGGACGCCGCAGCGCGAAGACCTCGCCATCGAACTGGCCGGTGAGATCGAGCCCGAGGAAATGACGCTGGCCGAGCGCGCCGCCATCAAGGCCGAGCGGCTCGAAGATCTTTCCCACAAGCGGCACGCCCAGGCCAATGCCTTTTCCCGGCGCGCCGATGAACTCTCGCAAGCCTTCTACATGGGCCAGCCCATCCTTGTCGGCCATCATAGCGAACGTCAGGCGCGCCGGACGCAGGAGCGCATGCATTCGGCATCGAGCGCCGCCGTGAACGCCGAAAAGGCCGCGACCTACTGGCTGGGTCGCGCGAGCGGCGTCGAGCATTTCGCCAACATGAAGAACAACCCGCGCACGCGGGCCAACCGGATCAAGACGCTGCTGGCCGAACTGCGCGACCTTCAGCGCGGCATCAACAGAGCCCATGCGGCACTGGCGATCTGGGAGGATATCACGAGCGACGAACAGATCCGCCACGCGCTCGGCAACATGGATTCCCGCACGATCTGGGCGAGCTACGATCTCTATTACAAGGTCGACAATGGCGAGATCACGCCCGCCGATGCCCGGCAGCAGTGTGTCGAGGGCGCCAAGCTTGCCGCGGGCGGCCCCAACCGCCGCCGTTGGATCGAACATATCCTGCACCGGCTCGCGTTCGAGCGGTCGATGCTCGGCGACGTGCCGCGCTATGACGGCGAGCTGACCCCGGTCATCATCCAGGCCTTCGCCCGCGAGCATGGCGCCGAAAGTCCCAAATCCACAGCAATCGACGCCGGACGGTTCCGGCTCGAAAGCCCGGTCCCGCTCCCGGCGCATATCGCGTCGGAGAATTCCCTCGAGCTCAGCGAGGGCGACTGGCGCGACCTGATGCAAGCGTGCGGATACACCGTGCCGGAAAAGAAGGCCCGTCAAGCCTCGGCCAAACCGGACACCGTGCCTCTGATCAATCCATCGCGCGAACAGGCCGAGCAACTCCAGGCGATCTGGAATCTGCGCATGGTTGCGGCCTGCATCGGCAAGCGCAGCACCGCCAGGGCCAACGCGGTCTACGCGACGACACAGGCCACCTATTCGGCCAATGCGAAGGGCGACTATGACCCGTTCAAGACCGTCGAGATCGCCGCCGACGGGCACCGCGTGCGAATGGAATGGAAGGGCAATGAGCGTGTGCGGTCCGGCGAACCTGTCGCCCGCATCCGTATCTCGACGATCGGCGTTGAATTCTACAAGCCCGACGCGGTGGTCATCATCACCGACAAGCCCGCCAAACCGCTGCCGATCGACCTCGACACCCTGGAGGAGGGCGCCCGCCAGGCCGCGAACGAGGAGGCCGCAGCATGACGACCGGCAGCAACACTCCGCCCGATATCCCATCGCCCATCGACGTCCCGTGGCCCGGCGATTTCGAGAAGGTCGAGATCGCGCCCGCTGCGCAAAACCGGAGCGGCGTCACGCAGACGGACACGCTCGAATTCGCGCTCGAAACCGCCGCCTGCCTCTGGGAGGGGGTGCTGACATTGCGCGACCGTCCCGCCACCGATCCGGATGCCATCGCCCTGGCACTCGCTATCCGCGAAACCTGCAATGCCGTCGGCACCGCCGACCTGCGCTTGACCGTCGTGGGCTGGACCGGCGCCGTCGAGGCGGCCTGGAGCGCGGTCGCCGACGGCTACGACCTCTGTTTCGACTGGGACTTCGTGCCGGGCTGGATCATCGACCATATCGACTGGTCCGATCCCGCTCATCCGACGATCAGGCCGGAATCCCTGCGACAAGATCCCGAATCCGCTGCGAACGGCGGACCAGTCGCCACGCGGCCGACCAGCGTGCAGCCGCCTTCCGACGAGGAGAGCTGACGATGGGGCGCTCGGTATCCTATCCCAGCGAGGCGTATGTCGCCTTCTCGCAGTGGGACGCGGGCTGGATCGAAGACGACGACGAGCCCTATACCCGCCATTTCAGCCAAGTCGCGGCCCAGGACGATTGGGACTTCATCGTCGAGGATTTCCGCGAACAGGTGCTCGCGCTCTATCCTTCGGCATGGACCGCGACCGGCTGGATCGACCGCGAAGACCGTATTGTCGCCATGAACCGCTACGCCCGCTTCGGCATCTCGGAATATTGCGGCTGCATCGCATATTGGGTGGTCCTGCGCCACGACATCCATCCCGGTCAGGAAGGGTTGGCGCAACGCTGGGTCGACCAGATCGCGGTCGGTTTCAAGAAGCGGTTCGCGACCCTCGTCCGCTTGGACGTGTTCTCCAACGGCGAGGCTATTTTCGAGCGAACTGCCCCCTGACCGCGCGGCTCCCCGATCGCGCCCCTCCTAACATCCGACACCGGCATGATCCCGCCGAGCGGCCACCGCTCGGCGGCGCGGCCCGGCCGTGGAGCGAAGGGAGAGTGATGGGGTGCGGCGATGAGGTCGCGGCAACCCAGGAGGCTCACATGACATTTCCCACCACGATCCACGCCAGTGTCGGCGAGTCGATCATCCACAAGGCGACAAGACTTTTTGCCGGCTGCGTCGCCGACGCGCTCCACGAGCTCCTCCAGAACGCCCGCAGAGCAGGTGCCACTCGCGTCGACATCCGCCGGTTCGACCGGGATAGCGCCACGATCCTGCGCATCCGCGACGATGGCAGAGGCATAGCCGATCCGACCAAGCTTCTCGCGCTCGGCGACTCAGGCTGGGACAGCGACATTGCCCGCAGCGAGGATCCGGCGGGCATGGGTGTCTTCAGCCTTGCCGGTCGCCATGTCGTCATCCGGTCGCGCCCCGCCGACGCCGAGGACGGATGGCAAGTGACGATCCCGCCGCAGGAGTGGGAGAGCGGGGAGCCGCTCGAACTTGTCCCGGCAATAATCGCCAAGGGCACCGAAATCGAAATCGAATTGTCCAAGGCGTGGATCGACGAGCTTGGAGAAGCGGTGAAAAACGCGGCGCGCTTCTATCCGCTTCCGGTCTTTTATGGCGAGGAGCGGCAGGCCCATGAAGCCTTTTTGAAAGAGGCCGTGCGCGTCGAAAACTGGAACGGGTGCAGCATCGGCGTTTTTCTCGACAAGTACACGCCCCACCGCGAGCAGGCCCGAATCAACTTCCATGGCCTCACCGTCCCGTGCCGCCTGCCGCATGTCCATGACGCCGATGGCGGGCGCGGTTGGTATGCCAAGGTCGACATCGTGGACGCGAAAAATTTGCAGTTTGTGCTTCCGGCACGCAAGGAAATGGTCCAGAATACGGCGCTCGACGCCCTGCGCGAAGCCTGCCAAGCGGCGATTTTCCGCACCATCGCCCGTGAGGGCCATCATCGGCTTTCCTACACACAATGGCTCCGCGCGCGAGAACTCGGCATCTCGCTGCCCGAGGCGGCGCCCTTCCTGCACCTCTGGACACCCCGCATCGCCGAAACGAACGACATCTTTCCGGGTGAGCGGATCGCCGGGGAACCGATGGTCATCATGCCCACGCTATCCGCGAACATCGAGCAGTGCGTCGACCGCGCGCTGAAATCCGCAGATGGTCTCGGCGGCTCGCCCGTTCGCGCGATGCTCGAATTCGCCGGATATGGCTGGTACAATGCGCTCCCGCGCGTCCTGGGGCTGTCCTTTCAGGTCGAGACGGACAACGAGACGTTCCACTATGACGACGGGGCATCGGTTCCCGACGACGTCGATTCCGGCCGCGTCGGCGCGATCACGCTCGAGCTCGCAGTGCGGGCCACCGCCGATTCCGAGGAACCCGCCGACATCCTCGCATTCCCCGCCGATGTGCTGATCGTCCCCACCGACTGTTGCAGCGACCTCGACGACGTCGCCATCCTGCTCGGCACCGACTGCGCGATCACGCCCGGCGAACTCGCCTCGCTGCTCGAAGCCTCCTGCTTCTGGCCCAACGAGGATTGCGACGCCGACAGCCATTACACCCAACAGGCGGCATTCGAGATGCAGGCCCGCTTCGCCGCGAACATGCTGCTTCTCGGCGAGGATGCGGCGGTCCTCGAGCGCGTGCGCGAGGCGTTGCGCCAGCATGTCACCTGGCTGATCCCCAAGGACCGGGCGATCAGCATGCAGGCGGTCAACCATCTGGTCGAGGCCGCCTTCGCGGACAATGACGACGCGCCTTCGGTCGACGCCGCCGAGTAGCCAAGCTTTCCCCTCGCGCATGTCCGGCGCGTCGTTTCGCGCGGCGCGTCGGGCCGCGTCCACAAGGAGCCGTGCCATGACACAAAAGCCGCCCTTCACGAAAATCTTCGACGGCGTTGCGACGCGCAAGCAGATGTTCGAGTTGTTCAACCGGATTCCCGACTGCCCGTTCGAGGATCGAATCTCCGGGAAAGCCTACGAAAATACGTGGTTCGAGGTGGACCGCGAGGGCTATGACACGATGCTTGAAGTGCTGCCGCCGCTCTTCATGCGAGCCGGGATGTTCGCTTTGTCCGAGCTCAAGGCCGGCTTCGTCGGCTCGGTTTTCTTCGAGATCGATAGCATCGACGGACGCAGGCGCTGGTTCACCGGATATTGCAACCTCGGCGATCGCAGCAGCCCCGACGCGATGCGGGCCGCGATCATCGCGTATGAGAAGGTCGCTATGGCCAACCTGTCGCGAGACGCCGCCCTGGATTTGATCTGGGAGCGCACGCACGATGATTTTCGCGGTCTCGCAGGTCAGTTCAATCCCGACGCCTGGCCCACCGAGCATCACGGCAAACGGTCCATCCTCGTCCATGAACCGGGCGTCGGCACTGTCCAGAAGCTTCTCGAAAATCTCACCGACGCCGAGATCGCCGACCGGCTGCCGCACGGGCCGACGATCTAGCTGCGTCCGCGAGACCTTCCGCTCCACGAGGAGCCGCCCGCGAACCCCGATGACGCGATCGGTGACCGAACGGGATTCGCCCGGTCGAGCCAAATCCCGTCATTTTCATCAAGGAGCCGAAACATGACCAACAATTTTGTGCGAACGGCTTTCGCCATTCCGGTGATGCCGCACGAAGCCCTGTTACTCGAAGAATGCTTTGCCGTGGCCGATGAGCTGTCCAGCGATTTCGCCGAACTTCCGATCGACGGCATGCAGACGGTGAAAGCTTACTACGCATCCCGCAGCGACGCTTTCAAGATCACCTTCCCGAAGAAACCGGAAGAAGACGATCCTTTCGCCGGCTTCTTCGACCTCTGGTCCGATCCCGGCTTTCTCGGCTTTGACGCCGACCTCAGTATCCGGGGCGATCCGGAGGGCAAAGCGCAGTTCGCATTCATCAGCGGCCATGATGTCGACGTTCCGTCAATCGCCTCGCTGATCCAGAAGGTCTGCAAATCCGCGTTGCCCTTCGGTTTTCAGTGGGCGGAAGGTAACGAGGAGGACGACGGGTGCCGCTCCTTTGCGGGCGGATATTATGTCATATCCGACACCGAGATCTTCGGCGGCCCGACCCGCTGGCTCATGAATGAAACGCTGCACACCCTGCGGGCAGGTGCGGCGTGAAGCCCCTGCTCAAACGGCCGTGCAACGAGTGCCCCTGGCGCCGCGACCATCCTGCCGGCTGGCTTGGCGGCTATCGGCCGGAAGACTTCACGCAGCAAATCCAGTTCGATGGGCCGCCGCTGCCATGCCATAAGACCATCCCGGGCGACGGCACCGATGCCCGCGCCATGTGCGCCGGCGCGCTCATATTCATGCGCAACTCGTGCAAAGGTGCGCACCATCCCGACTATGGCGATGCGCTCGACACGGTCGAGCCCGACACCGCGACGGTGTTCGCGTGGTCCCACGAGTTTATCGATCACCACTGCAACCCGGACAAATGGCTGGAGCGTGTTCGGGCCAGGATGACCGCCCAGCGTTGACGTCCTCGGTCAGTGAACGGCTCAATCGCCCTGATGGAAGGGAAGGTGGCGGGAGGGGTGCGGCGATGGGTTCGCTGCCAGTCAGGAGACTCCTATGTCATTTTCCACCTCGACACGCACGACAAGCGGCCGTTCCGGCTTCACACAGGCCGACGAGCCGCCCGGTCCGCTCGATACGATCTTACGCGAACTGTTCCGCATCGCCCAACGCGCCGGTGCCTGCCGGATCCATGTCGAAACGTTCGATTATGAAGGACGTCCGACCCTCTCCGTCCTTGACAATGGCTCGGGGATCGACAGTCCACGGGCCTTGCTCGCACTGGACGCCTTCGGTTGGCGCGCGGCCCGTCTGCGGTCGCAGCCTTCATCTGGCCTCGCGCTATCGAGCCTGGTTGGACGGCATACGATCGTCCGGTCCGGTCCCGATGAAACCGAACCCGCATGGAGCGTGACGATTCCAGCCGAGGCCTGGACTGGTGAAGCGCCGATCGCGGTCGAGCCGGATGGCGGCCTTTGCGGCACCAATATCATGGTCGAGATTCCCGAAGAATGGCGTCCGGGGCTCGAGGACGCCGTGGCAGCCGCCGCGCGGCACGTGCCCATGCACGTCTTTTTCCACGCCCGGTGGAAGAATCCCGACTGATCCCGAACGATCGGGCCGGTGCCTGCCGCGCCGGCTCCGGCCGTGCCTTTTAAGGAAACATCCGATGCACGACGATCAATTCGACGCGCTGGTCGACGACGCGACCCATGCCGTCAACAACCTAATTCCCGACCGGCTGCTCGACGGCCTGGGCGATAGCGGAAGGTCGAACCTGCTTTTCCAGATCAACGACGTGCTGACGCCGATCCTGCGCGAGGTGGTCGACACCGCCGGGGACGACAGCGACAATCCGACCCGCGCAAGCACGATCGCCGGGCTTTTGTCAGAGCTTCTGGAGACGCATGCCGCCAAATGTGACGATGGCGGAGCTCGTGAGGAAGACCGTCCGCCGCATGTGATTTCGGAAGTCCACGGCACCAGCGCCAATATCGACAGCATCGCGAGCTGCGACATCGAAACCGGGACGCAAATCTACCTCGTCCTGGACAATGGCGCGGCGTTCCGCATTGCCGTGGAAGCGGTCGCCTGATGATCGAAATGCACATGGCGCTGCTCGCACTTCTCCGATCGCGACGGCCCATCACCTGAGACCCTGATCCAGCGTCGACCTTGCCCGCCTGGCGGGACGCAAAGCTTCCTCAACGCACACACAAGGAGGATATCATGGCCCAACTGTCGCCGCTCAGATCCCGCCTTTGCGATTTCGACCGAGCCTATGCGCTGGCGATCCGCATACGCGAGACCACCGGACGCCATCAGTTCGTCCTGCGCACGGGCGATCCGATCCAGCCATTCCGCATAACGGAGACGCGTCCGGCAATGGACGAAGGTCTGGTCCTGCACGTCGCCTGATCCCGATTCCCATCGTCACGGAGCTACGCCAATGGACGCTGCCGCCCAATATCCCATCAAGCCGGGCATGTGGATCAGGACCGAGGAGGGCGAGAAGCTCTTCTTCCTGCGATACTCGTTGACCGGCCATTGGGGCTTCTTCTCGGAAGACCGCCACCACGCCACACGGGAACACAAGCTCCCGCTCGCGGGCCTGCAACCCTGGCACCAGGAGCGCCGCCGATGAAAACCCACGTCATGACCAGCGGCCTTCGGATCACGCTGTCAAAAACCGAACTCCAGGCGTTGCTGACCCTCGCGCGCTATGGCGCCGAACAGATCGCGGTCGCGCGACTATTACATCGTGCCCAAGCGGCAGGAAGCCGTGGCGCCCGACATCATCAAGGGCCTCGAAGACGGCCTGGCATCGCTTCGGTGGAAGCAGGCGGAGGCCAGGGAGAGACGCGACGCACCCAGGCGCGAGGCCGAACGCCGCGCCGCACGCGAGCATCACGCCGTGGTCGACGGCTTTACGGTCTTCGGCACGCTCGGAGACTGGACCGACCTCTCGGACCACCCCGACGAGCGCCGGTGGGCGGATATGTTCATGCCAGGGACCGAGCCAAGGGAACAGGCCGAACTGCGTCGTAACGTCTGGCGGATATACGTCAGCAAAGGCAGTGCGGCGTCGGACGACTTCACGGTCTTTCCGGGCGACTGCACCGAAACCGCCGACCGCGGAGAAATCGAGCATCTCGCTCGGCGGATCATCGCCAAATATCAGAAATGACGATCTCGCGTCAGCGGGATGCACGCAATCCGGGAAGTGGGTCGCATCGGGGCGAGGCGCTGCCTCTGCTCTTCACAGGAGTTGCGCCATGCAGGAAATCACATTTCATCTCGGCTCCGCCGGACATCCGGTAAGCTGGACCCTCCATGCCGTCTACGGTCGTGCCTGCGGGATCGCGTTCGCCTCCGCCCGCGCATGGTACGCCCGGCAGGTATCGGCCCCCAAATTGGCGACGACGCCGCCAGGCGGCCAATATGTCGTGCAGATCAGGAATAATCAGGTCGTGAACGCCGAGCTGTTCTTCGACGCCGAGTATTTCCGGCATCATCAGGAGCCGGACGACCTATCCTGGCTATGCCAGTTTCACACGTTTCCGCTCGAGATGCCCGAGCGCCTCAAGGACATCGTCACCGCGGACCTGCGCAGCCGGCTGATCGCCGCCGGGTTTCTGATCCCCCGCGCCGAATGGATTGCGCGATACCCCGATCAGGCGGAGTTTTTGCGGCAATTCCGCGAACTGCGGCATCGGGACGGTGCATAGTCCGCGGGCCTCGTCTTAGCCGCGCGAAGAGAAGGAGGAGGGATGGTGGTTAGGTCCATTTGGGAGTCCACCAGCCATGCACGTTGCCAACCACGCTTCGGGTAGTCTGTCTCGAACGCCGCCGGTCTTCATTTCGGGATCCCTGTCGATCCGGCACCTCCCGACCGTCGTGAAGGAGCGGCTCTGCGCCATCGTCGACCAGGCGCTGCCCGTCGTTATCGGGGATGCACGCGGTGCGGACGCGGCTGTCCAGCGGTTCCTTGCCGATTGCGGCGTGCGTCATGTCACGGTCTTTTGCAGCGACACGAGCCCCCGGCACAATCTCGGGCACTGGCCTGTCCAACACGTGAGAGCCAACGCACCTTCCGGCACGCGCGCCTTCCACAACGCGAAAGACCGCGAAATGTCTGGCCTGGCAGGGGCCGGCTTCGTCATCTGGGATGGGTCCAGCCAAGGCAGCCGGGCCAACATCCGTCACTTGTGCGAGCGTGGACGCTATATCGTCGTCTTTCTCCGAGCCGAAAACCGCTTTGCCGTCCTGTCCAGCAACGCGAAACGGATGGCCTTTCTAACTTCCGGCCGCCTCGACTGACATCACGGTGACCACGCCGGGGCTTTCGCGAAAACTCCTGGCCCACACGGGCACGCAGGGCCATCAATCGAAGGACATTCGCTTATGAATCCCGCCCTTGCCAATGAGCTTGCCGCTCGCGTCGACGAGGGTTGGCACCCTGTCACTCTCGACGACATCGAGCGGCGGCTGCGCGATATCGGTTACGCCCTTGATCGTCGCCTGGACTGCCGTTCGACCGCTCGAATCATGACCGGCTCTCGCGCCGGAAAAACCTATCCTTGCCTCTCGACCGGCATCAAGGAGACCGACACTGGCCGTTGCGCCTGCCACACCGAGGCTCGGCGCGATGCCAATTTCCGAACTCTGCAACAGCTTCGCTTCATGGACCTCTGATCCTTTGCGGACCGTTGTCCACCGCTTGAAAGGCGGGCGTTTCATCTCTAGATATTGAATCGATCGTTTCGATCGATACGATCGAATGGAGGTATTATGCAGACGATTACGGCCAATGAAGCCAAAACCCGCTTCGGCGAACTGATCGACCGGGTTCAGCGCGAGCCCGTGCGGGTTACGCGCCGCAACCGGGTGGTCGGCGTCATGGTTTCCCCGGAGGATTACGCGGCGATGCGGGAGTTCTACGCGGACAGGCTTGCCCGCACGCTACGCGAAACCGCGAGCGAGGCTGCGCGCAAGGGCCTGACCGACAGCGAACTGGAGCGTCTGCTTTCCGATGAAGGGTGACGCTTTCGTTCTCGATACGAATGTCCTCATCAGCGCCGCGCTTTCGGCGGAATCGCCCCCTGCCAGAGTGACCCACTGGGTGATCGCTAATGCCCGGCTGATCTTCGCCGAACCCACTTTCGAGGAATTCCGATCCCGGCTCTGGCGTCCGAAGTTCGACAGATATTTGACGATCGAGCGTCGGAACCAGATCCTGCACGATTTCAGCGCTATCGCGGACTGGGTGGAACTGAACAGCGATCCTCTCCCGGTCAGCAGCCGGGATCCCGACGATGATATGTTTATCCGCGCCGCCATTGCCGGATCGGCCCGCTGGCTGGTGAGTGGGGACCGGGATTTACTTGAGGTTCAAGGTTTGCCTGCCCCCACGATCGTGTCGCCCGCGGACATGCTGAAACGCATTTCCGCATAGGCGGCACAGCCTCAGGCCCCTTCGAGCAGCCGCTCGCGGGCCAAATCCAGCGCATGCGACAGCCGCATCGCCACCACCTGGTCCTTGGGATCGACGAGGCATTCAAGAGCCGCCTCCATGTGCTTGATAGCGTTTTCCAACCCAGGTGCTTCATCCGTCATCTTTGGTTCTCCGCTAGTCCGCGCTCAGTCGGCGGGCACCCTCCTTGTGGAGGATGCCGGCCCCTGAGCCGGACGGTTGAAAACGCGAAAGATAGACGCGTGCCTGAATTTTTAGCCGGAGCCTGGACATAGTACAGGCCATCCGGCCGCAAAGGCATGCAGCCGACTCTATCTCTCGGAGTTTCAACGCTCCGGCCCACCACCGGCAGACGCACATCCCCTAGCCCGATCAAGCGTTAGTTGCCAGTCGGTTCGTGTGAAATTACCGGATGTCGAGGTCAGGTGTGCGGGATCAGCGCGTCGACTGGCGGGCCGCTTCGACCGGGCGATACATGTCTGCCCGATCGCGCATCAGGGCAGCGAGCCAGACCAGATCGCTTGCGGCATCAGCCAGCGGCAGGGGCGCAACCTTGTCGAACAGACGGCGCTGATAGGAAGACCCGTGATCGTGAATCTCAACCAGACGGTTGCGCGCCGGGCTGTTCGGATCGGTGATTTCCGCATTGGCTTCGCGAGCCGCATCGAGAAAGGCTTCTGCCAGTTCCTGCGCCTCATAGTAGCCGGAATCCAGGCCTTCCCCCAGAGCGAGGGCGGCGAGTTCGCTACGCACGCCGGTAAGATCGGAGTCGTTCACCGCATCGATCAGTGGCATGTTAAAATCGAAGGTGGTGAGATAATCCGCGATCATGGAGAAACGTCCTTTCAACCATTTACTAGAACATAAAAAGAACGCAATCAAGCTCTCAAACCTCCTATGCTGAAGGACTTTCGTCATGCTTTCTTCCTCCGCAGGGGCCGCCCACAGCGGCCATCCTCCCGCGCAGTGTCCATGGCGGCTGCACCCCTGCGTCTCCATGGCCGTCTTCGCCGCAACGCGCGTGGCTTCCTCCTCGAGATGGACGATGGCCACGTCTGGCGGCTCAGGGGCGCGCAGGATTTCCCGCCGCTCCTGGATACTGCCGTCATCGTCGAGGCACGCAAGGCCAGCAGCATCCTCCTCGACGTTCTCTGGATGGGGCCGGCCTAGCACCTTGGCGGCGCGCCCGGCGCTGGTCTTCGAGCGTCGCGCCGGCGGCACCGTCGCTGCGGACCTCGGCGAGGACGCCTCGGCCCGCCATCACCCTCGGAGCAGGTCTGTCATCGCATCCTGCGCCGCTTCGCACGGTCTCGGCGTGCCAGGGCTGGTCCGGGCAAGCAAGGGCTGCCTCCGCCCAAGCTCCGGTAGAAGAAAATGGGCCTGCCGACGGAATTGCCTGTCCCAAAGGTGTCGGCAGGCCCATTTTCTTCAACCTCCACTAGGGCGCAGCGCGACGTCCCTTGCTTGCCCGGACCAGCCCTGACCCTTGAGCCCCGGCGAAGGCGGCTCCGGATGCGATGACAGACAGGCACCCGCTTCTCCTCAGGTGATCAGGAAGGAATGGCTTCGCCATGCTTTTCCTTGTTCGGGCCGCTACCGCGGCCTTTTTCTTGGCTCAGGCTCACCAGACACGATGAAATACTGTCAAGAAAACAATGACATATAACAAATAAAGGGGAGGTGGTATAAGTATAGGTGCAGACGGGGAATGATCCCCGGAGGCACATATAGGAGTAAAGGCAATGAATATCGGTGAGTTCAAGTTGAACAAGGGGCGCATTTTGGGCTGGATTGCTACCCGCACCATCGACCTGCCCAAGCTGGCCTTGCGCCCGGTCGAAAGCGAAAACGAACTGGCCCCCGCTTTTGAGATCATCGCCCCCAATGTCGGCGGCCGCGTCGTGCAGGTCGGCGCGCTCTGGGCAGCCGTCGCAAAGCGGACGGGCGAGGTATTCTATCAAGGCCATGTGGACGATCCGTCTATGCCCGAACCCCTCCCCATCGCGCTTTTCGGCTCGATTGAAGAAGGCTTCCGCGCAGCATGGCGCAGGCAGGAACGCGACGATTTCGGGCCTACCCTCCGCACGTCGCGCAACGATGCACCTTCCGGTCGCGGCGGCGGTGACGACTACGGCTTCGGGGACAGCACCGCCAATGAAAACGGCGAACTGTCCAGCCAAGGCGCCGCCGCCGATCTGGACGATGAAGTCCAGTTCTAGCCGCTAGGCCGAGACGGGCCGGGGGAGCGCAGCAACGCTTCCCCGGACCCTGACCGATCAACCTGCCATCAGGAGTGACCCATGACCAAGAAGTCAGCTAAGAGAAGCGTTAGCACACTTGCCGACTTGTCGGAACTTATCGCGGAGGAAACCGCAACGCCGGAGTTTGAAGCGTCGTTTGGCGACCCGCTTCCCCTTTCGATCATTGAACCGGGCGAAGAACCGGGCGAACATGACATGCCCGAGCCGTTTGCCGCGCAGAAGGTTTGCGGCGAACTTATCACGTCGCTTTACTGCCTATTCACCGACACACGCCTTGACCCCCTGGCCCCGCAAGTCGCTTGGGGCATCGTCAACAGCTTCCAATTCGTCGCGGGAACGCTGAAACGCCAAGAGGATGACCTGGCCAGCAAAATCCTAGACATGACACGGCGCATGGAGCCGAGCGAGGTATTCAACAAAGACCTTGAGGATACGCAGCTTCAATGCCAGTCGCTTGCCGAGCAGCGCGCCAATATCGAAACAATGCGCGACTACGCCGCCGCCATGTATAAGGCTTGCTGGCGTCGCGCATGGGCACCGGCCAAGGGTAGCAAGGCGTCATCCGTAACGACCGCAAGCTATATCAGCGCGGTTGATTTCCTGCGGGAACGCGCCCTCGCCAAGCGGGAACAGCACCATCCGCAAGGCCCGGTTGTCGTCTTTTCCGGCCCCGCCATATGGGAGGAATGGGAACCCCTCTGGACGAAGCTGACCGAAATCAAGGCGCGCGTTCCGCACATGACGCTTGTGACGACCGGGCAGCGCAAGGGGGCCGATGCCATCGCGGCAGCATGGGCCGCGCGCGAAGGTGTGCCGATTGTCGCTTTCGGCCTTTATGGCGGCGGCAAGAAACCCGCCTTCACCCGCAACAAGAAAATAGCCGAACTTCGTCCGGTCGAAGCCGTGCTTTGCGAGGGATCGGGCATACAGGCCAATCTTTACCAGACCATGCGGAAGCAGGGCGTTCCCATTCACGCTTTCCACTGGCCGAAGGATAAGCCCAAGCCCCAACGACCGCACACTATCGACACCTACCGGGCGGAGGATATATTCCAGCCCTCGGACACGTTCAGGCGAGCGCGCCGCTACGGCTGACACGAGACGGCGCGGCGCTGCCTCAAGCGCCGCGCCCCACATTGCGACACCCCCGCCAAGGCTGGCGCGCTTTCCAGCGCGCTGGCCTTTTTTCGTGCCACCGGACGCCGCCGCGCCTGACGGCGCGGCGGCGGGAGGAACCCAAAAAGGGAAGGGCCGACAGTCTCACGTCCCCGCGCCGGGAACGGCAGCCGCGCCGTTGTCTCCCTTCGCGGGCGCTTGGGCCGTTGGCGCTTTCCCCGAACGGGAGGCATCGGGCGCAACCGATGCCCCCTTGAGCGCGGCCAGCGCGGCAGCACCGCCCAGCCGCAACACATGGCCCAGCACGTCGCGGAACTCGCGTTCCGACACTTGCTCGACCGGCAGCGCCGTGACGATTCCCGCATAGCGATCGCGCAGCCTCTGGCGCGTTGCGGCAATCTCGCTCGCAATACGTTTCTCGCGCGCTTCCAGATCGGCGAGCTTATCGCGTTCAGACATTTTCGGCATGACCAGTTTCCTTGTTCAGGCTGGCCCACTCGTCACGCCCGCCTTGTCGCACAGGCGCACACGCGCCACAAGCGACCCCCGCCGCATAGCGCGGCAAATTCCCCCACATCGACCGAAACCGCAAGGGTGCGCCCGGCAGCGGTAGAGATGACGCAGCGACGCTGTCGCTGCGGGCAAGCGACGCACGCGCTGCGCGGTTTGTAATGCACCGTACGCACGGGTGCTGTGGCCGAAAACGGCCCTGTAATCAGTGCCTTGCGCTGGCAGACGCGTCAGCCAAAAAACCACAAAAGTGGCTGACACGTCTGCCGCCCCAGAAAGCGGCGTCCCAAACCCCCAGCATTTCCGCCGTTTTCTGCTGGCAGACGCGTCTGCCACGTCGATTTTATTGTGATTGCCGTCCATCCGCGCTATATTGCGGCTGCGTCGTGATCTCCTTGCCGAAGCTCCTGATGGAGCGCCCACGTTGGCAAGGATCACAATCCGGATAGACGATGCGCTTTGCGAGCGGCTGCAGCGCCGTGCTCGTAAAGTCGGCATCAGCGTTGCCGAACTCCTCCGCCCTGCGATCGACCAGGCCGCCGACCCTCGCGGCGGCTACGTCTATACGACGCAGGACGAAATCCTCTCCTGCGTCATACAGACACTCTCGATCGTCGCGGCATCGGTACGCCGTCGGTCGCCCGAAGCGCTCGAGCAGGGCATGGCCGACGCCAAAGCGTTGCTCGAAGCGAAGGGCCTGCTCGGGCCGGAGGACCAGCCATGAGCGGGCGTGGGGATACCCCCGTCACGGGCGCGCTTGTCGGCTCCCTGTCCCCCACTAGAGGCTCCTGCCACGGTGGCGATGGCGGCGATCGCTTCCTTCTGCCGTCCGGGTCTCACCCCGAACTGAAGGATCAGGCGGTCCCGGATGCCTCTGTTCGGGGGAGGGCGCAATCATGAGCATCTTCCGTAACGACACATTGGGCTCATGGACCCGCGGTGGTCAGGCGATCGTCCACAATGTCAGGATGACCACCCAGGTCTTCTTCCAGACCGTGGTCGCGGGGATCGTCCTGTGGGCGATGGGGACTGGCTGGTATGCCTTCGAGAAGTCGAGCGAGTATCAGCGTTTCGTTCTGGTCAAGATGGCGGAGGCCAGCTTCAAGGCCGATACCGCGCGAGGAACCAGTGACCCCATGCTGTTCCGCACCCCGGACGGTCGGGAATATTGGACGTCGGCCGACGCCCTTATCGAATCCCGCGTCGGTAAGAAGGCGCTCGGTAAACTCGAAACCGACCTCATCCATGGGGCGGCCATTGCCGGTATGGGGGCACTCGCCGCGCTGGTTTTCGCCTGGTTCTATTTTACCCGGACAGGACGCGGCCTCGGGTCCAACGAATATATTCGCGGCGCCCGCTTTGGGACGATCTCGGAAGTCCGCCGTGCTCTCCGGGGGCAGAAGAAAGGGGCGCTCAACATCGGCGGCGTCGCGGTGCCAGAGGCCTTCGAGCCGGAGCATATCCTGCTTGTCGGCGCCCCCGGCACGGGGAAAACCAACCTCATCACCACCATGCTCGCTGGGATCCGCAAGCAGGGCAAGCGGGCCATCGTCTATGACACCGCCGGGAGCTTCGTCGAGAAATTCTACCGCCCCGGACGCGACATCCTCCTTAACCCGCTGGACAAGCGCACTGACATCTGGAGCCCCTGGGTCGATGTCCCGCAGGAGTATCACTACGACCAGATCGCGGAATCTACCATCCCCGACAAGCATGGCGATCCCTTCTGGTCGAAGGCAGCACGCGGTACGCTGGTCGCGGTCCTGCGCAAGCTTGCCCGGCAGAAGCACACCCTCATCTCGATCCTGCTCGACCGCGTGCTCCGCTCCCCGGTCGCGGACCTCGCCGCCTATGTGAAGGGCACTGATGCCGCCGCGTTCATCTCCTCGGAAGGGGAGCGCACTTCTGCCGGCGTCCAGGCCGAGCTCGCCTCGGTCATGCGCAGTTTCTCCTATCTTGACGATACGGTGGACGGTTTCTCGATCCGTAAATGGGTCGAGGACGAGAAGGACGACAGCTGGCTGTTCGTGACCGTCAAGGCCGACCAGCTTCCCTCGCTGCGTCCCCTCATCACCGTCTGGCTCGATATCGCGATCAGCGCGATCATGAGCCTTACGCCCGATCGCAACCGGCGGCTCTATTGCGTGATCGACGAGTTGCCGACGCTTCAGAAGCTTCCTTCGCTATCCGACTTCCTGGCCCGTGCGCGCAAATATGGGGGCTGCGGCATATTGGGGTTCCAGTCCTATCCCCAGCTCAATGCCACCTACGGCAAGGAGGATGCCGCCGCCATCACCGGCTACTGCTCGACCTGGGTGGCGCTCCGGGCCAACGATTCCGATACCTCGGAACTCATCTCCAAGAATCTCGGCCGGGTCGAGCAAGTCGAGGCGAACGAGGGCATGTCCTACGGCGTCAACGACATGCGCGACGGGGTGAACTTAAGCCGTATGCAGGTGACCCGCCCGCTGGTGATGGACACCGAGGTCAACCACCTGCCCAACCTTTCGGGGTTTCTCCGGTTCGGTCGCAACCTCCCCGTCGTGCGCTTCACTGATCGCTTCAATCTCCTGCCAACGGTCGCACCCGCCTTCATCGAACGGAACGAACCGCCCAAGCGACTGCCGATCGGCGAGAAGATCATATGCGAGACACGGAAAAGTCGCCGGGCGGCGCAAGCACGACAAACGGCCGCTAGGAAAGGAGAGGCTTCATCGGACCAAGGCGCAAGACCGACACCCGGGAAGCCGCAGGGCGACTTTTTCAACCGCCCGAACGATCCTCCACCCGTGGACGAGACGACCGGTGTGCCGATCCCCGAAGAGGCGGCCGGTCACGACAAAAGCACAATACCTCCGGATCATCCTGATCCCGACATGGGCGAGGGCGATTTGCCGATCGAGGACCATGCTGATGCGGACGACGTGGTCGCGACGCCCATCCCACTGCTGGGCGCGCGGCGGGGGACCCTTCGCGTATCGCTCGATAGCCATGGCCGGTCCGAAGGACCGCGCGAGAAGGCGAAGCCGGCATGATACATCCCCGCCGTCTCAAGGGCACGGCCGCCAATATCAGCCGCTACTATACGATCGGCGACTATTATACCAAGGGCGGCGACGAACCGTCTGAATGGGGTGGCAAGCTTGCTCCCGGTCTCGGCCTGTCGGGCAAGGTCGATCCCAAACAGTTCGAGGAACTGCTGGCCGGCAAGGTCGGCGACCAGCAACTCGGTCGGCGCCGCAAGGAAGGTATCCAGCACCATCCCGGCTGGGACTTCAACATCAGCGCCCCCAAGTCGATCTCGATCCTGGCGCTGGTGACGGGCGACGAGCGGATCATCGCAGCGCATGAACGGGCGGTTGGCGTCGCGCTGGCCCATCTTGAAGAGCATGCCGAACTGCGCCGCCGCGTCGAGGGCGAGATCGTCCATGAAACGACCGGCCGGCTTCTCTTCGCCCGCTTCACCGAACATGCGAGCCGCGACCTCGATCCGCACCTTCATACCCATGTCGTCGTCCTCAACATGACCAACCATCTTCGTGGCGACCGGATGTCGAGCCTCGAGACGCGTTCGATGTTCGCGGAACAGCTCGTTACTGGGCAGATTTATCGCAACGAACTAGCCCATGACGTGCGTGAGCTCGGTCACGAGATTGTGTTCGATCCGCGCCGCGGTCTGTTCGAGGTAGCCGGCGTCCCCGGCGAAATGATCCGCGAATATTCGCAGCGGGCAGAGGAGATAAACGCCCATGCGAAGGAACATTGCCTCACCGGACAGGCTGCTCGGCGCATATCCTTCTTCGAGACGCGCAAAGCCAAGGAAAAGATCGGACTGGAGGACCTCCAGGAGCGGTGGAACAAACGTGCCGAACCCTGGCGCGAGGATCTCGACAAGCTCCTGGCGGCCGTCGCGGAGCGCGGCGAACGCACGATCGAGACTGATCCGGGCGTCGCCCGCCGCGCTGCGCTATTCGGAATCCGGCAAAGCGAGACGCGTGAAGCGGTCAACAATATCGGGCGGCTGTACCGCACCGCGCTCGCCTCCCATGTCGGTGAGGTCCGGTTCGGTGACGTGCGTCCGATATTCGATGCTCAGGAAGCCGATCGCAAGCTGCTCCGCACAGTACGCCAGACCGGCGATCAACCGCTTCCACGGGGACGCTCGTCGCGGCGGACCGCGAAACTGGAACTGGCCCTGTCGGAACATCTATCGCTCGCCATGGGCGATGCCTCTCCCGTCGCCAGCTCCGAGCGGCTGGCAGAGGCCGCGGTTGCTGCCGGTCTGACGCAAGAGCAGGCGCGCGCGCTCGAAGGGATCGGTACGGGCAACAACCGTCTTGTCGCGATCCACGGCGTCGCGGGCGCAGGAAAATCGACCCTGGTCGGCGCGCTGGTCGATGCGACCCGCGACGATTACATGACAATCGCACTTGCGCCGACGTCTTCGGCAGCGGCAGAACTGGGTAACCAGGCAAATATCGAATCCCGCACGGTCGCCTCACTGCTCGCCGGTGGCGGCCATAATATCACCGACAGGCATATTCTTGTGCTCGACGAGGCGGGCCAGCTCGGTAACCGTCAGGCATTGCGCATCCTGGAGATCAGCCGCGCGACCGGCGCGAGGCTCATCCTGCTTGGCGACAACAAGCAGACCGGTGCGATCGAGCAGGGCAAGGCGTTCTGGCTCCTTCAGCAGCTGGGACTGCCCACCAGTCAACTTCTCGATCCCATGCGCCAGCAAACCAGGACGACGAAAGAGTCGGTGGCGATGGCGCGCAAGGGCGACTATGCGGCTTCGCTTGCCGCGCTCGATCGTGTGAACACCGGGGAGACCGCAGAGGCTCTCGCCAAGGATATCGTCGTCGAGTGGACCCGGCTGCGGCCCGCTGCGCGCAATGCCACCAATATCCTTGTGCTCGACAATGCGACCCGGTTGATCGTCAACAGCCACATCCGCGAAGTGCTGAAACGCGAGGGCGCGGTCGCGGCCAATGATCACCGGCTCGAAGTCCTGACGCCGGCGGGCATGACAGATCAGGAAAAGCAGATCGCCCGCTTCTACACTGAAGGCCAGGTGCTCAAGTTTGCGCGCGACTACGCGGGTCTCGGAATCGCCCGGGACGCGGAATATCGCGTGGTCGGGATTGGGCGGAATAATAATGGCCGCCAGGTCGTGCGCCTGGCCGACGAGCATGGCCGTCAGATTGAATGGAATCCCCGGCTTGGCAAAGCGGCGCACGTCAACGTCTTCCTGACCGAGCAGCGCCAGCTCGGCGAGGGGGACCGCATCCAGTGGCGGCTCGTCAACAAGGATATCGGCGTCAAGAACGCCGAGCGTGGCACTGTGTTGGCCTTCGACGGGACGATTGCCACTATCAAATGGGACCGCGGCGAGCGTGTGCAGGATGTGGACCTGTCCGCTCATAGGACCTGGGACCACGGCTACGCGGAAACTGTCTATTCCTCCCAGTCGAAAAGCTACCCGCGGACCTATGTGCTGGCGCCGGTCGAATCCGGTCTGGTCAACGGCCAGAACTATTACACTGCGATCACCCGCGCTCGCTATGGTGTGAAGCTGTGGACCGAGGATGTGACACGTCTTGCGGCCAAGCTGGCGTCGCGCTCGGGCGAGAAGACCTCGACGCTCGAAGGGCTTGGCCGGCTCAAGGCCGACAGCCACAAGCAGCGGGGCGCGCGCCACAAGGAACGCCACGATCGGTCGCGCGAGGCGAATGCCCGCGAACGGGACGAACGCAACGCCGAGCGCGAACAGCGCCGGCAGGGGCGGGTAACACAGGCCCGCCGGGCTTCGCTGACAGCCTTGCCAGTCGCGCGCAAGAGGCTGCCGTTTTGGTCGACCGCTTCCTGCGCGGCACTCTCGATCGCGATCGCGCGCCCGAATCCACCGAGCGTGGCAGCGCGCCCCATCATGTTCACCAGCCAGCACCTCAACCGCAGCATGACCATGGCGATCATGGCAGCGGACACGACCGATAGGAGGGTTACCCATGAATCTGAATCTTGTTCTCATTCTGATCCTCTGCACCGCACTGCTGGCGCTTCTCTTTCGTCACGACCGCATCCCCATCCGCCATCGATGGCGACGGCGGCAGGCCCGGGAGATGTGCGAGCAACTGCGGGGGCGGGACCGCGATCAGCCGGTCGCGCTCCATTATGCGCGGTTCCGCGCCATGGACCCGCTCGCGTTCGAGGAGTTGCTGCTCGAAGCCTTCGAGCGGCGCGGGCACCGCGTCATCCGCAATTGCCGCTATACGGGTGACGGCGGCGTCGACGGCGAAGTCATCATCGATGGAATACGCTTCCTGATCCAGGCCAAGCGCTACAAAGACGCCATCAGGCCCGAACATGTCTGGGACTTTGCCCAGCTCTGCGCCACCAGAAGGCAGCGCGGCCTGTTCATTCATACCGGCCGCACCGGCGGGATGAGTCGCGCCGTTGTCGATGGTGCGACGGGTATCCAGATCGTGTCAGGCCAGAAACTGCTCGCCCTGTTGACGGGGGCGCCGTTCTTACCTGACCTGTGTGAACCTCGTCGCCCCAGAGAAACCATCGCTTTCAGGCGGACGTCGTCATGAACGCGCTGTCCTGCTCACGATCGCAGCGACCCCGCTATTATATCGGCATCGCCTCGCTTTTGTCGCTCTCGCTTGTTCTCGCGCCAACGCCCGCACTGGCACAGCGTGGAGGATCGGCGGAGGCGGCCGAGCTCGCGCGCTGCATCCGCATTGCTGCGCGGGGCTATGGCTGGCTCGAAAAGACCCTCTGGGGACTGCGCAAGCAGGAGGCGGGCTGGATCGGAGCCGAAATCGCCAACACCAACGGAACGCATGACCTGGGACCGCTCCAGATCAACTCATGGTGGGTGCCCCGCATCGCCCGCCTCATCGGCAGGTCCGAGCATCAGGTCCGCCATTGGCTGCGCTACGATGCCTGCTTCAATGTCGAAGCGGCGCGCTGGATATTCATCTCCGGACTGGAGGCTACAGGCGACTATTGGAAGGCCATCGGCACTTATCACAGCCCCACCGCCTGGCGACAGCGGGCCTATGCAACAAAGGTCGCAACCCACATGCGCGTGAGGTTCGGACCGAAGGTGTTCGCAGCAACCGGTATCGACGCACCGAGATAGGGGCGACGAGAAGCGGGAACCGGTGGCCGGATATGGCAGTGTCGCCGTTTCCTGGGTGACTGGTATCCTAGGCTGCCATTGCTGGACGGCATTGGTGATGAGCTCGGCGCTACTATCTCAGCGTATGTGTTCGGGTGGGCCACGCGAGATGAACAGGTCAGTCAATCCTCGACCATGTTGTCGCTCTGGCGAAGGCAAACACTCAACTGGGCGTCAAACTAGCCGAGGTCTGGCGCGAGAGTGGGTAGAAGCTGATCGTCCTCGGCACCAGGGCTGAGGGGGAGGCCCGCGATGAAACGCTGTCGGTACTTCGCCGCAAGCTCTACGATATCACGCGGCTTGGCATGACAGTCGTCATCGCCGGTGACGAGACCGTGCCGCGTATTACCCCAGATCTGGCGTTTTTGGGGCAGAATGAACCGCAACGCTGTCGCGCTGGATCGCATTCGCATGGGCCGCGCCGCGCGTCCCAGTGTCCTCTACGGTCTTCGCGGTGTCGGCAAGACCGTGTTGCTGGTGACGATGCGGGATGCCGCCGAGGTGGAGGGGACGTCGATCTTTATGATCGAAGCGCCTGAGAACCGATCTCTCCCCGGCATTCTCGTTCGGCGCTTCGGGCGGCGCTGCTGCGGCTCCACCGAGAGAAGCAGGCTTCAGAGGGGGCGATCTCGAAGCGGATCTTTCGGATCTGATAGTCACGATAGGGAAGGCCGCACGGGAATGGGGTTCGGCGATGGAACTGGTGATCGATGAGGTGCAATACGTGCCTGAAGCGCAGCTTGCGGCGTTGACCAGCGCTTTGCGCCGGGCGAGGCAGAAGCAGTTGCCGGTGACGATGATCGCTGCAGGATTGCCTCAGCTTATTGGTCGAATGGGGCGCGCCAAATCCTATGCAGAACGCCTTTTCGAATTTGTTGCGATCGGGCTGCTCGACAATGTGTCTGCTAGAGATGCGATCTGCCTCCCGATTGAACGGGAAGGTGAAACGATCGAAGATATTGCGCTGAGCGCTATCGTGGATAGAACGCAAGGATATCCGTATTTCTTCCAGGAATGGGAGAAGCACAGTTGGGATGCCGCTGATATTCCCTGTCACAGAGGGGATGTCGATAGCGCGACGCGGAGCGCACTGGCCGAAGCGATGAGCGTGAAGGTTTCAAGCGTGGCGCCGACCCGCAACAATTTGATCGCCAAGGGGATGCTTTACAGTCCGGCCCATGGAGATACCGCGTTTACGGTGCCATTACTCGACGCGTTCATGCGGCGTGTAATGCCAAACGGCTAAGGTGAATATTTGGAATCGTTCTGTTCGGCTGCCCTATCCACCTGGCCATGTTTCATGAGGCCGAACCAACGGTGCTTACCCGATATGTTGGCAACTGGCGGCTTATCGCAAATAGAATGCCACCGGGATTGTCAGTTCCACCGAATCGGGGCGATCGGCGCGGTCGGTTGCAAATCCCAGCAATGGACGTGATTACAGAAGCGAAGATGGAGGCTCGTCGGAATGGCTATGAGAATTTAGGATGCGACCGAAGATTTTGATCGTGGGCGCCGGCTTTGGCGGAATGGCGGCTGTGAAAGCGCTAAAGCACGCGGATGCGGATGTACTCCTCGTCGATCGTACCAATCACCATCTTTTTCAGCCATTGCTTTATCAGGTCGCGACAGCGGCCCTGTCGCCGGCTGATATCGCCACGGCGAGCCGGGTGCTCCTGAGGCGAAACCGCAATGCGAGCGTCCTGATGGCCGATGTGACTGGCGTCGAACCGACCGCGCAGGTCGTGAAACTCGCAGACGGCAGAACGCTCCGCTACGATTATCTGGTCCTTGCCACTGGCGCGGCGTACAGTTTTTTCGGCCGTGACGAGTGGGCGGACCACGCAAAGGTCCTGAAATCGATCGATGACGCCTTGTCGATTCGGGACCGATTGCTGTTCGCGTTCGAACGCGCCGAGCAATGCGACGATCCTGCGGAGGTGACGAGGCTCCTGACATTCGTAGTCGTCGGGGGCGGTCCGACCGGTGTCGAACTGGCCGGCACCATTGCTGAACTGGCACGGACCACTCTCGCCCGTGATTTCCGGCATATCGATCCCCAATCGGCCCGCATCGTCCTGTGCGAGGCTGGCCAGCATGTCCTGGGCGCATTTCCCGGCGATCTGCCAGACTATGCGTCGGGCGCGCTTCGCTCGCTCGGCGTCGAGGTCCGTCTGGGCGAGGCGGTCACGCTCGTGGATGCGGACGGGATCGTTCTGGGCGATGAGCGGATCGACGCCGCTGTCGTGTTATGGTGCGCGGGCACGCAAGCGCGGCCCGCCGCGATCTGGCTCTGTCCGTCGTCAGAACATTCGGCACAACTCGCGGCGTAAATTAGCGGAGTGCGGGCCTCGTCTGGGGGTTGATGTTAAGCGGCGAGCTTGCGGTGCTGCAAGCGCCGATGTTCGATGGTCTTCCGCTTGATCCTTTCGCGCTGTTTGATGATGGCTCGGCCCTGCCGAAGTAGGCGTCGGCGGGCGTCACGTTGTTCAGGCTCTCGTGGTAGCGCTGGTGATTATAGTGCTCGACGAAGGCCTCGATCTGGGCCTCGAGGTCACCGGGCAGGAAGTAGTTTTCCAGCAGGATGCGGTTTTTCAGGGTCTGGTGCCAGCGCTCGATCTTGCCCTGGGTTTGGGGATGCATCGGAGCACCGCGCACATGGCTCATGTTCCGGGCCTCGATATATTCCGCCAGTTCACCCGCGATGTAGCTGGGGCCATTATCGCTGAGCAGCCTGGGCTTGTGCAGCACGGTGGCGCTGTCGCAGCCCGAGGCCTTGAGCGCGAGGTCGAGCGTGTCGGTGACGTCCTCGGCGCGCATATTGGTGCACAGTTTCCAGGCGATGATATAGCGCGAGAAGTCGTCGAGCACGGTCGACAGATACATCCAGCCCCAGCCGATGATCTTGAAGTAGGTAAAATCAGTCTGCCACATCTCGTTCGGCCGGGTGGTTTTGGTGTGGAACTGATCGGCGGCCTTGATCACGACATAAGCCGGGCTGGTGATCAGGTCGTGGGCCTTCAAAAGGCGGTAAACCGTGGCTTCGGACACGAAGTAGCGCTTCTCGTCGGTGAAGCGCACCGCCAGTTCGCGCGGTGACAGCTCGCTGTAATCCAACGCCATCTCGACGATCTGGTCCTGGATGTCGTCGCCGATGCGGTTCCACACACGGCTCGGCGCCGATGGCCGATCTTCCAGCGCCTCAGGCCCGCCCTCGAGGTATCGATCATACCAGCGGTAGAACGTCCGGCGGGGGATGCCTAGCTGGTCCAGGGTGCGCTTGGCGGGCAGGTGCGACTGCTCGACGATCCTGATGATCTCGAGTTTCTCGGATGCAGGATACCTCATTCTTCGTCGCCCCCATCCGCAATCATGCTTTTTTTGAGCAGCCGGTTTTCCAGCGTCAGGTCGGCCACGCATTCCTTCAGGGCGCGGGCTTCGCGGCGCAGGTCCTGCACCTCGCCAGTGGTCGCGGCACGGGCGGTATCACCAGCCAGGCGGCGCTTGCCCGCTTCCATGAACTCTTTCGACCAGGTGTAATACAGGCTCTGCGCGATGCCTTCTTTGCGGCACAGCTCGGCAATGCTGTCCTCGCCACGCAGCCCGTCGAGCACGATGCGGATCTTGTCTTCAGCCGAGAAGTGGCGACGGGTCTGGCGCCGAATATCCTTCACAACTCGCTCAGCAGGGGCCTTTGTCGGCGATTTTTTCAAGGAGGGTTGAGCCTTCATCTTCGTTCCTTCGTCACTACGACGAAGCCCCAACCCTCCTTAAATCACAACCTCAAATCTGTGCCATTGGTGCTGACGGCGGACACGTGTCCGTCGGGCTGGGAGCGAAGATCAAGCTGCGTCTGACGCTTCGCGGTTTCGACGGCATCTGCCGTATGGCGGGCGAAGGTGTCGGCATCGGGATCGTGCCGGAAACGGCGGCACGGCGCGCGAAGCGCTCGACGCGGATGGCTTTCGCGCCGCTTACAGACGATTGGGCAACGCGACAACTGTCGGTCTGTGTCCGAGATGAGACGGCATTGACTCCCGCCGCGCTTAGCCTGCTCGATCATTTGACTTCGAGCAGCGCCTGCTGAGCGGCGTGAAGCGCTCCATGTCAGCCCATAGCTTCCAGGCTGATCGCCCGCCGAACGGCGGGGCGCGCCAGCACCTTGGTCATCAGCCGCGCCCAATTGGGCCAACCCGCCTCCATGTCGAGGCCGATGCGACGGCCCCAGAGCCAGAACACGCTAAGATAGGCGTCGACGACAGTATAGCGGGCAGGGACGGCCCAGTCGCGGCCATCGGACAGGATGCGGTCGATATGGTCATAGGCGGCGCGGATGTTCTCCAACCCCTTGCCCTTGACCGCCTCATGCAGCGTGGGGTCGGGCACGAAGCGGTGCGGACGCCAGAGTTGGCTGTAGCCAACGCCGTGGAGATCGACGGAGATCCAGCTCAGCCATTCCAGGCATCGCGCCTCGGCGGCAGCATCGGCAGGCACGAGTTTCGCCTCGGGATAGCTGCCAGCCAGAAACAGCAGGATGGCGACGGATTCGGTCAGCAGGTCGGGCGCGCCGCCGGAGCCACCGGAAACGCCAGTGAGCGCCGGCACCCGGCCCCTGGGGTTGAGCGCCAGATAGTCCGCCGTCGACGTCCCCTCGCCATTTTTGGCGGAGCGGATCTCTGTCTCATAGGGCTGGCCGATTTCTTCCAGAACGATGCGGACGGCGAGCGAACAGGCTCCGGGCGAATAGTAGAGACGATGCATTTGACCCTCCAGTTCAGCGGGCAATGGCATGGTCAGGCCAGCGATTGCGGCCGTCGCGCAGCCACATCAGGGTATCGAGCCAGAATCCAGCGGCATGGCTGTCGTGGAACAGGCCGAAATGCCCAATCTCTTCGCGACCGTAATCCGATGGCTGAAGCAGCACCGACGTCCGCTCGGCGCCGGTGTAATATTCAAGCGTTCGGCGGATCGCGGCCGGTGTGCCAAGCTCGTCATCGCAAACGCTGACAGCCAGCACCTGGGCGGACACGGTCGCCATGCGCTCCAGCACACTTTGCCGCTCGTCGGGCGGGTAGCTACGCTCGAACCGTGACCCGCGAAAGCTCCATTCATGCGCTACGCCAGCCGGCAGGTCTTCAAGCCAGTTCAGCCTGCGACCAGGGAAATAGCCGAAAGCGTATGTCAGCGCAGGCATCGCCACATGCCATTTGAGGAAGAGAGGGAGTCGGCGACGGGCGGCATAGTCGCCCCACCAGGCATATTGCGCCCCGACAGTCAGGATGCGCGCTATGCGCCCGGCGCTGTCAGCAAGTCCCGGCAGAAAGCCGCCTATACTGTGGCCCACCACAAGCAGCTGGTCGCTTCGGCCGTGCTGTCCGATAAATCTGATAGCGCCCTCGAAATCCCGCTCGCCCCAGTCGCGCCAGCGATAGCCACAGCCTCTCAGACGCTCGGGTCGCGACAAGCCGATGCCACGATAGTCGTAAGTGAGCACGTCGAACCCGTGCCGGGAAAGGAACCGGGCATAACTATGGTAATAGCGGGCGAGGACGCCGGTGGCCGGATTCACGATCACCGTTCCGATGGGATGGGCCTTGTTCGCGCGCCAGAGATGGCCGCCGAGACGCACCCCGTCAGGGCAGGAAAGTTCAACCGTTTGCCCGTCAATAGTCGTGGAGTGCGAAGTCAAGCTGCTCATGACGGATATGATATGCGGAGCGATCGCTTGAGTATATTCACTGGTCGGTATACATTGCGGTATGACCAGAACCGATGTGCCCACACGCGATCGAATTATCGAGGCGGCCGGCAAGCTCTTTCACGCCGAGGGAATCCGCGCCGTCAGCGTCGATGCCGTCGCTGAGAAGGCGGGCCTGACCAAGCGGACGCTCTATTACCATTTCCGTAGCAAGGACGATCTGATCGCGGCGTATCTGGAAACGCGAGACCAGCCGAACCTTGCGCTGTTCCAGCGCTGGTTCACTGAAACGGTGGGCAGCACGGCCGACAAGGTGCAAGGCATCTTTTGCAATCTTGCGGCTTCCGCACGGCATCCGAAATGGAAGGGCTGTGGGTTCCTGCGGACATCGGTTGAGCTGATCCACCTGCCGGGGCACCCTGCGATCCTTGCAGGACGCACGCACAAGAAGCGCGTAGAGGACTGGCTGTGCTCGCTGTTTGCAGATGTGCGCCCACCAGACGAGGCCCGGCGTCTTGCGCGCCAGATCATCCTTCTGCTCGACGGGGCATTTGCCGTCGTGCTGCTTCATCGAGACCCGAGTTATATGGAGAGTGCTGGTGAGGCAGCGGCGCAGTTGGTCCGAGGTTAGTGCACAACCTCACACCATTCCAGGATCTGGAGCGTATAGTGCGATACGGCCCGATCGAACGCGGAAGTGATGGCTGACTGGCTGCTGGCGGATGCGCGCTCATCGACCGTGAAGCGGCGGCTTGCGATCGGTTGAAGACTGGCGGAATCGACAAGGGTGGCTGAGCCGCTCACTCTTATCGTCGGAGCGTCGGATTTTTGGGCGTTTCCGCGATAATCCGCTTCGAAACGATCTATCGTCAGGTGCAGGAGCGGGGCGCCGTTGCCCCGGGCGGCAGCGGGCAGGAGGCGAACAGAAGAGGTCGCCTGTTCGAAACGGCGCATCACCGCCTGGGTGAACAGGTCCGGTGCTGGCGCAACCCAGCGCGCATCCTTGATATAGAGGACGGTGTCGCCATGAGCCGTCAATATGCGGTCACCGTCGATCTCGGGAGCGAACCGGACGCGCCCCAGCGTTACAGGCTTTTTATCCCGCTCTATTATGGGGGCCTCATGCGCCGGGTCTTCGACGATGCCGAAGCGATAGAGGTTATCGGGCGGTCCGCTTTTCAGAACGGAGACACAACCGGCCAGCGGCAGGACAGCGGTCATGATCGCGATCCTGGCTCCACGCGTAAAACACATCATCGGGGTAGCTCCAGTTCCTGTCCACTGTCCTTGGTGAGCGCACGGCGCGGATTCTGGCGTATTTCGCGCAAGAACCCATCGAGCGATTCGGATGTCTCCTGCAGGCTATGCATCGCGGCATTGACGGCGGGGAGGGTGGTCGTTCCGATTGTCTCGCTTTGCCGGTTGATATGGGCGAGGGTGCCGCGCGCTTCGCCGATTGCGGCCTTGAGCTCGGTCGCCGCCTCCGACATCTCCGCGAGTGTCCGGCGTCCGTCTCCCTCGCCCATTTCCCGAATGAGCGCCGCTGACGCTTCGATATCGGTGGCAGCGGAATCGAGTTTTGCCAGCATGGACCCGGCATGATCGAACATGGCGCGATTCTCGGCGAGCTCGCCCATGGTGAGACGTACATCCTTTATCGTCGCGCTCAGATCGGCGATGTTCTCGTCCGAGATGAGCTTGTTGACCTGGTTGAGCGCCCTGGTCGCGCTTTCGACCATCTGGCCGCCGCCCTGAATCAGCGACGACATGGCGTTCGGCTTGCTTCGAATAACAGGCCGGTGGGAGCGCTCGGCCTCGCGCAGGAGAGGCTGTTGCGGATCGCCCGCGCTGATCTGGACGATACTCGTGCCGGAAATGCCTTGCGTTTCGGTGGATGCCAGAGAATCGCGGCGAACCGGCGTGCGTGCCTGCAGGGATATGTCGGTGATTACCCGGTTGGGATTGTCTTCGTCGAGCCTGATCCGTTCGATCTGACCCATCTTGATACCGTTGAACTGGACATCCCCGCCCACGCTGAGGCCGCGAACAGGGCCCTCGAAGATGATCCTGTATCGGTCATATTCATTGCTGAAACGCGATCCGCCCAGCCATACGACAAACACCACGCCGGCAATCAGCAGCAGTGTCGAGATGGCGCCTACCAGCGCGTAATTGGCCTGCCGTTCCATCAAATGCTATCCTGCTGTTCTGCCGCAGCGCGGCCGCGCGGCCCAAGGAAATAATCCCTGATCCAGGGATGATCCGATTGCTCCAGCTCGTGAAGCGGGGCCGTGGTCACGATTTTTCGATCGGCGATGACGGCGACCCGATCACAGACCGCGTACAGCGTGTCGAGATCGTGGGTAATCATGAAGACCGTGAGGCCCAGCGTATCGCGCAGATCGCGGATGAGCGCGTCGAATTCTGCGGCGCCGATCGGGTCGAGACCTGCGGTGGGTTCATCGAGAAACAATATGTCGGGATCAAGTGCGATCGCCCTTGCAACGCCAGCGCGCTTGCGCATGCCGCCCGACAGTTCGGCCGGACGAAGATCGGCGGCATGGGCGGGAAGGCCGGCAAGCCTGATCTTGAGGCGCGCCGCTTCGCGCATGAACCCCGGCGCGAGGCGGGTATGCTCCAGCATCGGAGCCTCGACATTCTGAAGCACGGTCAGGAAGGAAAAGAGCGCGCCCTGCTGGAACATGACGCCGATGCGCCGTTGAACATCGCCCTGCGACCGGCCCATATCCTCACCGAAAACTTCCACGTGTCCGGCGTCGGGCTGCTGAAGGCCAAGAATAGTGTTCAGAAGGACCGACTTGCCCGATCCAGAGCCGCCGACCACGCCCAGTATTTCACCACGCCTGACTTCGAGATCAAGATTGTCGTGAATGACCTTGTCACCAAATGCGGTGCGCAGACCGGTCACCCGGATCGCGAGCGGATCGGCCAGACCGTTGTTCACGGACCCGCTCACAGGCCGAGCACCATGAAGATCACCGCAAAGATGGCATCGAACATGATAATGAGGAAAACAGACTGGACCACTGCGGACGTCACATGACGGCCCAGACTCTGGACGTCTCCTCCCACCATCATTCCATGGCGGCACCCCGCGGCAGCGATCAGCAGGGCGAGGAACGGGGCCTTGCCCATGCCGATCCAGAAATGCTTGATACTGACGGTTTCCGCGAGACGGGTGACGAAGAAGGAGGGGCTGATGTCGATGGTGGCCCAGCTTACGAGAAGCCCTCCCAAGAGTCCGCCCAGGTCGCCCACGAACGTCATGAGCGGAATCATGACGAGCGCGGCGAGGATACGGGGCGTGACGAGGGCATCGAACCGGTCGACACCCATGACCTGCATGGCGGCCACTTCCTGGTTCATCCGCATGGAGCCGATTTGTGCCGCGAAGGCAGAGGCCGAGCGGCCCGCCAGAAGAATAGCGGCGATGACGACGCCAAACTCCCTGAGGATAGCGACGCCCACAAGTTCGACGGTAAAAATCTCCACTCCGAGGCTGGTGAGGAGATTGGTGCCGACCAGTGCGATGATCGCACCGATGAAAAACGTCATGATGAAAACGATCGGCAAGGCATTGATGCCTGATTCTTGCATGACAGCGAATAGCGGTGTGACCCGCAATCGCCTGGGGCGTAACAATGTGCCTCCAAGAGCAAGGATCATCTGACCGGTGAAAACCAGCATCGCATAGGCGTCGTGAGCGATTTCAATGATCTGCTGGCCGAAGCGCGCGAAGAACCCGGTCAGGTAGCCACGGGGGGGCGGGCTATCCTCGTGAGGCGTCATGCCCGGCGCAACGAGGTTGGCCAGACGTCGCACATCGTCACGTGTGCCGAACAGGATCTCGCCGTCGGTGGGCATCAGTTTAAGGAGCAGCAAGGCGCCGGTCGTGTCGATCCTCCCGAGGGCGGAGACGTCGATCCTGTTCGCCTGCTGTCCTCCCACAGCCGGCAGCGGCTGACGGCTCGCCTGGTCAAGGGTCAGGGCCGTCCAGTCGCCCTCGGCGTGGAGGGTCAAGGAACCGTCTTCTTCAACCAGCGTCCATGTCGCCGCCTTCATCGGATCAGCGCGATCCCGACGCGCAGACGCCTGGTGTTTCGATCATAGTCGAGGAGGTTTTCTCCATATCCGATGAAGCTCTGACCGAAGAGGTAGAAGTCCGGCCCGCCGCCCAGGATACGGCGGAGCGGATAGGACAGGTCGGCGGACAGCGCGCCCTTTCCGCTGCCGATATTGAAGCGGGTGGAGGTGGAGAGGCGCAGTCCATTATCCTCCCCGACCTCCATAAAAAGACCGGTGTTGCCGCGATACCGGCGTATGTCGGGATTGTCGGACTTGTCCCCGACGAAGAGGGAGAGGCGCGGCGCGATAGAGAGGCGATAGCCGCCGCCCAGCGGAATGGCGGCCATGGGCGCCAGATAGATGCTGTTGATGCTCCGCGAGGCCTCGCCGTCCCGGCCGTTGGACTCGTGCCGGATGCCACCCTGTGCGCTCAGGGACACGCCGCTCGCCAGTGTGGTCGAGGGCGTAAGATAGAATATCTCGGGCTGGAAATCGATGTTCCGGAAAGGCGAGGAGTCCGCGCCCAGATCCCAGAACATGCGCTGCGTGTAGGCGAAATGGAGTCCATCGCGCCAGCTTTGCGGGAGACCTTCCGCGCGGCGGCTTCCGAACAACTGATATTTGAAGCTGAGCTGGATCCGGGCTTCGCTGTTGGTGTCCGGACCATAGACCGCATAAATGGGTTCGTAGCCGGACAGGTTGGCGAGGAAGGCGTTGCCCGCCCTGCGATCCGAAGGCGGCGGTGTGGGAGCAGGGGCTCGCACAGGCGGAACCGGCGCAGGCGTGTGCGCCTCGGCGAGATGCGATGCCGGCGCCGCAGGGCGCGGTATCATGGCGATCTGGCTGACGTTCCAGGCGGGGATGGAAAGCCGGGCCAGGTCCAGGGATTGCCCATCACGGGCTGCCAGGCGGTAGCGGGCGCGCTCGAATCCGCGGGGCGCTATGATCACATGGTCCGCCACATCGCGGGCGCGCTCGAGCCAGACCGTCCGGATATCTCCCGACCGTTCGACCCGGGCCTCGATCCGATCAGGGAGCGCGAAGCTCTGCGGTTCATCGCCCTCGTTCAGCAAGCGCAGATCGACGAGCAAAGCGCCCTCTGCATCCTGTTCGCCCGCGTCCCGGACGAGCACCGCTACCGGCGCTGCCTGCGCCGCGGCGGGCACAAGGAGCGCTGTCGCCAGCAACCATCGGATAGACCGGTCCATCATGCGAGAAGGTGCTGTCCGCCATCGACCGGGATCACCGTTCCGGTGATCCGGCTGGCTGCGTCACTGACGAGGAAGGCAGCCAGCCCGCCGACATCCTCTATCGTCACCAACTGGCCGACCGGCGTCTGGGCGGCGGCGCGCTCGAGCAATTCATCGAACCGCGCGATGCCACTGGCGGCGCGGGTGGCGATAGGGCCCGGCGATATCGCATGGGCGCGGATGCCCTGGGGGCCCAGTTCGGCGGCGATATAGCGCGTCGCGCTCTCCAGCGCCGCCTTGACCGGTCCCATGAGGTTGTAGTTTTCAACGACGCGCTCCGAGCCGTAGAAGGTGACGCAGAGCAGGCAGCCGCCTTGCGCCATCAAGGGCTCGGCCAGCTTCGCCATGCGAAGGAAGCTGTGGCAGGAGACGTCCATCGCGATGCCGAACCCCTCGGCGCTGCTGTCGACGACGCGGCCATGGAGATCGTCGCGGGGTGCGAAGGCGATCGAATGCAGCAGGAAGTCGAGTCCGCCCCATCGGTCCCGCACCTGGTCGAACAGGGCCTCGAGCTGGCCGGGCTCACGCACATCGCAGGGGGCGAGCCATTCGCCGCCCAGCCGGTCCGCCACCGGCTCGACCCAGCCTTTCGCCTTCTCGTTCAGATAGGTCGCGGCAAGGCGCGCGCCGCAGCGGCTGAAAGCCTCGGCGCAGCCCGCTGCAATGCTCTGTTCGTTGGCGATACCGACGATCAGGCCACGCTTGCCGCGAAGATCGACGAGGGGGGTCATGTTTTAACTCCAAAAAGGGTGGCCAGTGTCTGCAGGACGATCATCCGTTCTTCGTCCGTCGGGATGACACGGACGGTAATGGGGCTGCCAGGCGCGCTGATGACGTCGGCATGGACGGCATTGGCCCGCTCATCGAGGCTGATGTCGAGCCATGCGAGGCGCTCGCAGATGCCCGCGCGGATGGCGGCGTCGTTCTCGCCGATGCCGGCCGTGAAGACGAGACCGTCAAGGCCGCCCAGCGATGACGCCAGCGCGCCGGCCTCGCGCGCGGCACGCCAGATGAAGAGGTCGATGGCCTCGCGGGCTTCGGGCCGGTCGCTGGCCGCAAGCTCACGCATGTCGCTCGAGATGCCTGATACGCCCAGCAGGCCCGATTGCTTGTAGAGCAGCGCCTCCACGTCGGCGGCGCTCATGCCCACCCGGTTCTGGAGATGCAGGATGACGCCAGGGTCGATCGACCCGCAGCGCGTGCCCATCATCAGGCCGTCGAGCGCGGTGAAACCCATCGTCGTGTCGATGCTCTTGCCGCCTGACATGGCGCACAGGCTTGCGCCGTTGCCCAGATGCGCGGCGATCACGCGGCCGGCGGCAAGCGATGGGTCGAGCTCTGCCAGGCGGCGGGCGATATAGTCGTAGGAGAGGCCATGGAAGCCGTAGCGCCTGATGCCCTGCTCGTGAAGTGCGCGCGGGAGCGCGAAGCGGGTGGCGGGTGCGGGGCGATCATGGTGGAAGGCGGTGTCGAAGCAGGCGACCTGGGGAAGGTCCGGCGCGAGCGCGGCGATCGCGCGGATGGCAGCCAGATTATGGGGCTGGTGGAGCGGGGCCAGTGGACAGAGCTTCTCAAGCTCCTCGAGCACTATGGTATCGATCAGGCACGACTGGGCGAAGTCGACCCCGCCGTGGACGACGCGGTGCCCGACGGCGAGGACTTCGCGCCCTTCGAGATGCGATGTGGCCCAGTCAAACAACCATGCGAGCAACTCTGCATGGGTCATGGCGCGTTCGTCGGGCCACTCGCGTTCGATCAGCACTGTGCCTGCTGCGTCGCGAATGGCGAGGCGGGGAGAAAGACCGATCCGTTCGATCTTGCCGCCGGCGGACAATGTCGGTTTGCGGTCGCGATCGAGCGTATAGAGCGCGAACTTGATGCTGGACGAGCCCGAATTGAGGCTGACGACGGCCTTCATGTGCGCATACCCTCCGGCAGGCCGGGCGCCGCCTTGGTCGCCGCGCGCGCTACCAGCACGGCAACGGCGCAGGAAGCAAGGCGCGTGCGCAGGCTGTCGGCCCGGCTGGTGAGGATGATCGGCACACGCGCACCCAGCACGATGCCTGCCGCATCCGCCCCGCCGAGGAAGGTGAGCTGCTTGGCGAGCATGTTGCCCGCCTCCAGATCGGGTACGACCAATATGTCCGCCTTGCCCGCGACGGGCGACACGATCCCTTTTTCCTTCGCGGCCGCCTCGCTGATCGCATTGTCGAAGGCGAGCGGGCCATCGAGGAGGCCGCCCGTGATCTGGCCCCGGTCGGCCATCTTGCACAGCGCGGCAGCATCGAGCGTGGTCGGCATCGCCGGGTTCACCGTCTCGACAGCGGACAGGATCGCGACCCTGGGTTGGCCGATGTCCAGCACATGGGCAAGATCGATGGCGTTCCGGATGATATCCGCCTTTTCTTCAAGGTTCGGCGCGATGTTGATCGCCGCGTCGGTGATGATGAGCGGCGTCGGATGGCCGGGCACGTCCATCACATAGGCATGGCTGATCCGCCGTTCGGTACGCAGGCCCGTCGCGCGCGACACGACCGCGCCCATCAATTCGTCGGTATGCAGCGATCCCTTCATGAGCAGCACCGCCTCGCCGGCCCGCACCAGTTCGACGGCCTTCGCCGCCGAATCATGGCTGTGCGCGCTTTCCACGATGCGATAGGCCGCCACATCCTTGCCGGCCTCGGCCGCCGCTGCAAGAATGCGGGCCCTCGGTCCCACCAGGATCGGATCGATCAGCCCTGCCTCGGCGGCCTCGACCGCTGCCGCCAGCGCGGCGGCCGAACAGGGGTGAGCGATGGCGGTGCGCGCGGGGTTGCCGCGCACGCCCTCGATCAACCGATGATAGCCGTCATGGTCTGACAGGCGGATATCGGGGAGCGCGATGCGCGGGCGGCGGATCTTCTCGGTGGGGGCCTTGACCTGCGCTTCGCCGGTGATGACGGTCTCGCCATTCTGATTGTCGCAGCGGCAGTCGAGCAGCAGGATATGCTTGTCCGCCCGCTTTTCCGTCACCGTCACCGTCGCGGTGATGGCGTCGCCGATGCCCACGGGCCTCAGGAACCGCAGCGACTGGCCGAGATAGATGGCACCGGGGCCGGGCAGTTCGGTCCCGAGCACCGCCGATATCAGCCCGCCGCCCCACATGCCGTGCGCGATCACCCGGCGGAAGAAGTCGCTTTCGGCATAATCCTCGTCCAGATGGGCCGGATTGACGTCGCCCGACACCAGCGCGAAGAGCTGGATATCGCGCTTGGAGAGCGTGCGGGTCACGCTCGCGCTTTCGCCCACGGCGATCTCGTCGAAGGTCCGGTTTTCGATCATGGCCTCATCGGTCATGGCTCAGCGCTCCAGGACATAATGGCCGGGCGCGTCCGCGATCGGCGCATAGCCTTTGTCCGCGGCGCCCATGGACGGCGGGGCCCCGGGCGCGCCCGAACGGCTTGCAAGCCAGTCGCCCCATTCGGTCCACCAGGAACCCTGCTTCTTCTCTGCGTGGCGTTCCCATTCCTCCGGATCGTAGGAGAGACCATCGGTTTCGCGCGTCAGCACGCGGTAGCGCCGGCCGTTGTGGCCCGGTTCCGAGACGATACCGGCATTATGGCCGCCGCTCGTCAGCACGAAGGTGATCTCGGCCCCGGTCAGCAGGTGGATCTTATGCACCGAATGCCAGGGCGCGACATGATCGCGCTCGGTGCCGACGACGAACAACGGTCTGCGGATCGCCGAGAGCGCGATGGTGCGACCATTGACCTTGTATTTGCCCTCGGCCAGGTCATCGTCGAGGAACAGGCGCCGCAGATACTGGCTGTGCATGGCATAGGGCATGCGCGTCCCGTCGGCGTTCCAGGCCATGAGGTCGTTGAGAGGCGCGCGCTCGCCCATCAGATATTCCGACAGGATGCGCGACCAGACGAGGTCGTTGGATTTGAGGATCTGGAACGCGCCGCCCATCTGGCCGCTGTCGAGATAGCCCCGGCTCCACATCATCTTTTCGAGGAGATTGAGCTGTCCCTCATCGATGAAGAGGCCCAGTTCGCCCGGTTCGCTGAATTCGGTCTGCGCCGCGAAAAGCGTCACGCTGGCAAGGCGATCGTCACCCTCGCGCGCCATCGTCGCCGCTGCGATCGAGAGCAGCGTGCCGCCTAGGCAATAGCCCACGGCATGAACGGCGGGCGCGCCGGTAATCGCGCTCACCGCATCGAGCGCCGCCATCGGCCCGAGTTGCCGATAGGCCTCCATGTCGAGGTCGCGGTCCTCGCTGTCCGGATTGTGCCAGGAGATCATGAACACGGTGAAGCCCTGGGACGTCAGCCACTGGACGAGGCTGTTCTCGGGCGAGAGGTCGAGGATGTAATATTTCATGATCCATGCCGGCACGATCAGGATCGGCTCGGGCCGCACCGTGTCGGTGGTGGGGGCGTACTGGATCAGTTCGATGAGGCGGTTGCGATAGACGACCTTGCCCCTGGCGGTCGCCACCGTCTCCCCCACGCGGAAGGCGTCCGTGCCCGCCGGAGGCAAGCCTCTTACGAGATGCTGCATATCCTCGATCAGATGGCGGAACCCGTCGACCAGGCATTGGCCGCCGGTCTCGACGATCTTGCGCTGGAGAACCGGGTTGGTCGTAAGGAAGTTGGTCGGCGCAAGGATATCGAGCATCTGTCTGGCGGTGAATTCGACCATGTCCTCATGATGGCTGCCGACGCCGCCCACCCCGGTTGTCGCCGCGTGCCACCATTGCTGGTTGAGAAGGAACGCCTGCGAGAGGAGGTTGAAGGGCGGCTGCTGCCAGGCGGGATCGGCAAAGCGGCGGTCCTGCGGCAGCGGCTCGATCGCGGGCGCCGCGTCGCGGTCGCCTGCGGATCGGACGGCATAGTCGAAGAGCCGCACATATTTGCGGGCCGCCTTGGCGGTGAGTTGCAGCTGCTTGCCCGGTGCGAAGGCGAGATGATGTCCCCAGTCCGAAAAGGCCTGGAGGATGGTGATGGGGGAGAGCCCCGCGGTCATCTGCGCGATCGCGGCGCCCGCGGCCCTGTCGAGGGTTTCGGCGATCCCGTCGAGCGGGTCGGGTGCCTGGGGCATGTTCTGGGCGCTCATGATCGGTCCTTTTTGAAGATTTCCATTACAGGGCGGCTACCGGTCGGGCCGTTGCCCGGGGAGGCAAAGCTGCGGCAAAAGGCCGCTGTCGCCCTTGAGAACAGAGAAAGAAAATCAATCCTCATAATTCTCTCCCAGGTACAGACGACGGACTTCGTCATGGTGAAGAAGCTCTTGCGGCTTGCCCACGAAAAGCACCTTGCCGCCGTGGATGACATAGGCGCGGTCGACCAGTTCGAGCATCTCATGGACGTTATGGTCGGTGATGAGGACGCCGACGCCACGCCTTTTGAGATCGCGGACCATGAGCTTGATGTCCGCGATCGACATGGGATCGATCCCGGCGAAAGGCTCGTCGAGCAGGATCACGCCAGGCTCGGCCGCCAGGGCGCGCGCGATCTCGCAGCGCCGCCGCTCGCCGCCGGACAGGGAAGGGGAGGGTGTCGACCGCAGATGCGTCAGGCCGAAATCGGCAAGCAGTTCGCCCAGCCGGCGGTCGATGTCGCCAGGGTCGGTCATGCGCAGTTCCAGCACAGAGCGGATGTTGTCCGCAACGCTCATCCCGCGAAAGATCGAGGCTTCCTGCGGCAGATAGCCAAGCCCGCGGTTGCCGCGCTCATGCATGGCCAGTGCTGAGACATCTTCGCCGTCGAGCAGTATACGACCGCCATCGAGGCGTATGAGACCCATGATCCCGTAGAAGCAGATCGTCTTGCCTGTGCCGTTGGGGCCGAGCAGGCCAACGATCTCGCCGCGATCGACCTCGAGCGAGAAGCCGTCCAGCACCTTTCGCCGTCCGAACGCTTTCTCGATCGCCTGGACTTTGAGCGCGGGCGGGCCGACCACCGACACCGACCCGGAGGTGTCCAGCCTGGCGCAGTCAACGCCTTCGCGGCAGGCTGATGGAGTGTCGGCAATGCGGCAGGCGCTGTCATCGAGCATCGTCAGAGGCCCGGCGCGGCACATTCGCATGAGAATCGCCGCCGCGCCGTGCCGCTCGTGATCATGCCATCGCCTCCAGGGCGAGGGCCACGCCCTGGCCGCCGCCGATGCACAAGGTGACAACGCCCCGGCGCAGCCCGTCGCGCCGCATCGCATGCAGCAGGCGGGTGGTCAGCACGGCACCGGTCGCCCCGATCGGATGGCCATGCGCGATGGCGCCGCCTTCCACATTGACGATGTCCTCAGGGAGGCCGAGTTCCTGCGTGACCGCGATGGCGATGGCCGCGAAAGCCTCGTTGATCTCGACGCGATCGAGGTCTCCGACCGACCATCCCGCCCGCTCGAGCGCCTGCCGGACGGCGGGCACCGGCCCGAGGCCGAAGAGGCCGGGGGCGACCGCGCCGACACCGAACGCGACGAGGCGCCCCAGGGGCGTCACGCCATTGCGCTGCGCCCATTGCTCGTTCGCGACGATCATCGCGGACGCGCCGGTGTTGAGGCCGGGCGCATTGCCCGCCGTGATGGTGCCTTCCGGTCGGAAGGCAGGCTTCAGACGCGCGAGGCTCTCAAGGCTCGTATCGGCCCGGTTCTGCTCATCTTTTGCAAAGAGCGTCACAGCCTTGCGAGAAGGAATCTCGACAGGCACGATCTCCGCCTCGAACCGGCCATTGGCCTGGGCCGCGCTGAAACTCTGCTGCGAGCGCAACGCCCAGCCATCCTGCGCCTCCCGGCTGATGCCGAACTGTGCGACCAGATCCTCGGTGACCCAGCCTGAATGCTGATTGCTGAAGGCGTCATTCAGCCCGTCATGGAGCATGGCGTCGAGGAGTTTGCCCTCGCCCATACGATAGCCCCAGCGTCCCTTCTCGATGAGATAGGGCGCCTGGTCCATATTCTCCATGCCGCCGGCGATCACGGCCTGGCCAAGGCCGAGCATGATCTCCTGGGCGGCCGAGGCGATCGCCTGTGCGCCCGATCCGCAGACCCGGTTGACGGTCATGGCAGGAGCACTGTCGCGTAACCCCGCGTTGATGGCGGCCTGGCGGGCAGGGTTCATCTTCGCGCCTGCCTGGACCACCTGTCCCATGACGACGCTGTCGATATTGTCAGCGCCCACGCCCGCGCGCCTGAGCGTTTCGGCGATGGCGACGCTGCCGAGCGCGGGCGCTTTCATGTCCTTGAGCGCGCCGCCATAGGCGCCGATGGGCGTGCGAACCGGGGCGCACAGAACGACAGGACTGGTCATGAGAATAATCCTTCCACGCATTTTCAGGCGAGATACTTGCCGCCGTTGATCGAGAGGGTGGCGCCGGTCACGAAACCGGCCTCGTCCTCGACAAGATAGAGCACGCCGCGCGCGATTTCCTGCGGCGTGCCGAGCCGGCCGACCGGCACCGCGGCCAGCACCGCCTCGAGCGCGTCCTGCGGCACCGCGGCGACCATGCCGGTATCGGTATAGCCCGGCGCAATCGCATTGACCGTGATGTTTCGAGACGCGCCTTCCAGTGCCAGCGCCTTGGTGAAGCCGATCACGCCTGCCTTGGCCGCTGCATAGTTGGTCTGGCCAAATTGTCCTGAAAGACCGTTTACCGAGCTGATATTGACGATCCGTCCGAACCGGCGCTCGCGCATGCCCTCGATCACGGCACGGCACATGTTGAAGCAGCCGCCCAGATCGACGTCGACGACGCTGCGCCATTGCTCCTCGGTCATCTTGTGCAACGTGCCGTCGCGCGTGATGCCGGCATTGTTGACCAGAATGTCGATGGGGCCGATGTCTGCCGCAACCTTCGCCACGCCGTCATGACAGGCGGAGAAATCGGCTACATTCCAGTTGTAGATCGGGATCGAGGTTTCCGCGAGGAATCGCTCGGCATCCTCGTCATTGCCATGATAATTGACGGCAACGCGATAGCCTTTGTCGCGGAGGAGCATTGCGGTCGCCGCGCCTATTCCGCTGACGCCGCCGGTAACGAGTGCGACTCTGGGCATGACATCATCCTTTGGCCTTCAATAGTCGCCATGGGCGCCTGGGCCGCACGGCGGGAAGTGGCGCATGCGCTATGCCGCGATGCGCCTGGTCGAAGTCTCTCCCGATATGATTCGGCCCCTGTCATGGCCGATTTAGTAGTGCCTGATCTCGCTGTGAGGGAGCGGCGGCGCCATTAGGAACTATACTTAGAAGTTTCGTATTTGATCGTCAAACGGCTTTGCGTGTCGCGACGATTTGCCATGACATGCGAGGGTCTTGGGCCGGCGCCTGCCGGCGCGAATCAGGTCGCCGCTCCCTGGGCCGCCGGGGGGCGCGGACGTTGAAGCTCCTGGACCCATTCAGCATAATCGGTCGAACGCACAGTCCGGACGACGATCGGTGCGAGCGGAAGGGTTGCGCCGCGGCTGCCTGAATACCCTGGAACCTGGGGGCTGCGACCAGGCCGGGGCTAACGGTCGAAGCAACGCCGTCCATCGACAGGCGAAAACAAGGGCGTCGCGCGTTCGGTCCTGGGCCCTCGTCCTGTCAATGCCTCGGACAGAACGGAGCGCTGGCGGACATCGCAATCACCTTTTGGGTGCGTGTTGCAATTCAGGTTCGAGGAGCGGAACTGCCCGTGCCAGCAGATCAATGGTCTGGGCGAGATGTTCGGTCTTGGCCCGAGCTGTGTTGGCAAGATCCTTTCGTAACAATATTCTCGCGCGCGGACCGGTCACCAATGCATCGAAGATGAACGCTGCCAGAAAGGGCAGATCCTCTTCTATGTTGCGCACACGCGCCTCCTCCGTCAGCAGATCCTGGATCAATGAGGCGCCGGGGTTGCGATGAATACTGAGCTGCGCCTCGAGCTTGCGTTCGAAAATCCAGGTCGCGAGTGTCTCGATGCCAATGACCTCGGGTTTGAGCGCAGCGTCGAGCATCTTGCGGCAAAGCTTCAGGAGCCGATTGCGTAGGTCTCCTGATCGCCGGTCGACGGTAATCGCTTTGAGATGGCGCTGGGTGCCGTGCTCGGCACTGGCGATCAGAAGCTGGGTTTTCGATCCGTAACGCGAATAAAGCGTGCGCTTGGAGACGTTCGCGGCCGCGGCAATGTCATCCATGTTGGCGCCTTCCACCCCATGGGCGATGAACTGGTCGAGCGCGACCTGCAATATATGCTCGCCCAATTGCGCGGCTATTTCCTGCGGCGGCCGTCCGCCTTTTGGATCGCGCGGCGCCAGCTTGTGTCGAGGTGATCGGCGGCTTGTCACCTTTTTGTCATTACCTTCCTTTTTCATGCGGGCCAAAGACCGCACTTGATCCGGGGCGGGAAAGCGGCAATAACGACACTCATAAGTATAGATACTAATAGTCCGGAGAGGCGCGACGGGGGAAACCGCGCGGCGTGACCTGAAAAATGGAGCCGGAGTATCATGACGGGAATTGCACTCGTAACTGGGGGAACACGTGGAATCGGCGCGGCAATCGCCCGGTCGCTCAAAGCAGCGGGATGGAATGTTGCCAGCATATATCATGGAAACGACGCCGCCGCCGAGCTGTTCCGGGATGGTACGGGCATTCCCGTCTATAAATGGGACGTCGCGGAGGAACAGGCCTGCCGCGAAGGCCTGGCCCGCGTGGAAAAGGAACTGGGCCCGGTTTCAGTGCTGGTGAACAATGCCGGCATCACGCGCGACACCATGTTCCATCGGATGAGCTTTGCGCAGTGGCGCGAGGTTCTTGGCACCAACCTCGACTCGATGTTCACAATGACGCGCGCCGTCATCGAAGGCATGCGCGAACGCCGCTTTGGCCGGATCATCAATATCTCCTCGATCAACGGCCAGAAGGGCCAGATTGGCCAGGTGAACTATTCGGCGGCCAAGGCGGGTGTGATCGGCTTCACCAAGGCGCTGGCGCAGGAAAATGCGTCGCGCGGCATCACGGTCAACGCCGTATGCCCCGGCTATATCGACACCGAGATGGTCGCTGCCGTGCCGCAGGATGTCCGCGAAAAGATCATCGGCGGCATTCCCGTCGGGCGCCTGGGCGATCCGGCTGAAATCGCCGAAGCCGTTTGTTGGCTGGCCTCGGACAAGGCCGGTTTCAATACCGGCTCGGTGCTCACGATCAATGGCGGGCAATATATCGCCAACGGCTGAAACTCTTGCCGTCCATGAATCTAATGCGTGGTTCGTCTTCCGATCTGCACTCCAGATCCAACCCCACTTCAAGGAGCAGTCTCATGAGCTATCCGTTCGACCAGTTTGCCGCTGTCGCCGGCGCCAATCGGCAACTCGCCCTCAAATGCGCCGAGATCATGCGCGAAGCCGGCCAGCGCCAGGCGGCGATCGCTTCGCGCACGTTCGAGCTTCTCTCGGCGCAGAGCGCGGAGAAGGCGGGGGCTGTGCCTCTGCCCAATATCGCCGGCTTTTCCGAGATGTGGCAGGAAATCAGCCGGAACGGTCAGGCGTGCGCCCAGGACATGAAGGGCGCGCTCGACGATTGGCGGGCCGGGGTTGGTGACAGCCTGTCACCCGGCCAGGCCCAGGAGCAGGCGGCTCATGTGCTGCAACTCTGGACGTCTTTCTTCACACCCTCCCAGGCGGGAGATGCCGCAGCCGCCAAGGCGCCTGTGACCGCCCCGGCCAAGACCGGAACGGCCAAGCCCGAGACCGACAAGACCTGAAAACCACAGTTCGACCGCCATGCCGCCAACCTGCGGCATTTCGGCAGGGCGGGGGCAGGTTGAAGTCTTCTTGCAACAGGGGATGTTGTGCGATTTACTGATCAAGTCCATATGAAAGGGTGGCGCCTGCCGTGCTTTCCCCTGCGGCCGAGGACCGCTGTTGTCGCCGCTTTGATGGTGGGTGTGACCGGCTGCTCTTTTGCGCCTGAGCATGTCCGGCCACCCCAGCCGGTGCCGCCGACCTACGAGGCGGCCAACATCGCCGGGACCACGATCGCGCGCATCGGTTGGCACGACTTCTTCCGGGAAGCCGAGTTGCAGCGGCTGATCGGCGAGGCGCTCGCGAACAATCGCGATATCCGCATCGCGGCGACCCGCGTCGCCGAGGTCCGCGCCGCCTGGCGGATCGAGGGCTCCTCGCTCTATCCGCAGCTCGATGCGGTCGGCACGGGAACGCGGGGCCGGACCCTGTTCAATCTCCCCGGCGCGGGCGCTACGCCTGTCGATGTCAAACAGATCAGCGCGCAGCTCTCGGCCAGTTGGGAGATCGACTTCTGGGGACGGCTGCGCAACCTGCGCGATGCCGCGCGCTGGCAGTATCTGGCGACCGAGGAAGCGCGCCGCGCGGTCGCGAGCCAGCTCGTCGCGCAGGTCGCCAACGGCTATCTTCTCGAACGGGAATATGAGGAACGGGTCGCACTCGCCCGGCACTCGATCGAAACGCGCGAGGAAGCGCTGCGCATCATGCGCCGCCGCTATGAGGTGGGATCGGGATCGAAGCTCGAGATGACCCAGGCGCAGCTGCTCCTGGGCCAGGCCAATACGACGATGCAGGGGCTGGAGCAGGACCGGGCCGTCAACCGCAATGCTCTTGCGGTGCTGATCGGGCGGCCTGTCGAGATCGCGTCCGGGACCCTGTCTCTGACCGACGTGCCCGAACGGCTCACGCTGCCTGCCGGGCTGCCCTCCGACCTTCTGGCCAACCGCCCGGATATCGTGGCGTCCGAATATCAGCTGCGCGCCGCCAGCGCCAATATCGGCGCGGCGCGGGCGGCCTTTTTTCCGAACATCAGCCTGACGGGCGCATACGGCACGATGAGCGATGAGTTGGACGGGCTGTTCTCCGGCGGCAGCGAGGCGTGGAGCTTCACCCCGACCATCCGCCTTCCGCTTTTCAACGCGGGACGCCTGAAGGGCAATCTCGACGTGGCCAGGGCCCGGCAGGAACGGGCGGTCGCGCAATATGAACAGACCGTGCAATCGGCGTTCCGCGACGTGTCCGATGCCCTTGTCCGCCGGCAGCAGTTGCAGCTGCAGATCGACACGACACAGCAGATGCTGGACGCCCAGCGCGAACGCGCGCGGCTCGCCCAGCTTCGCTTCGACAATGGCCGCTCGGCCAATCTGGAGGTGCTGGATGCCCAGCGCGACCTGTTCGACGCCGAACAGGCCCTGGTCCAGCTTCGGCGGGCCGAACTGGCCAGCATCGTCGTACTTTATTCGGCGCTGGGCGGAGGATTTGTCGCGGACGACGCCTTCGACGGCAACCTATCGAACAGAAACGGGGAACAGTCACAATGACGCAGACGACAGGCAAGACCTGGTTCATCAGGGGCGCGATCGTCGCGGCGGTCGTGGCGGTGGCCGTGATCCTCTGGTCGCTGCTCAGGCCCGCGGACCTGCCGGAGGGTATCGTCAGTGGCAATGGCCGGCTGGAAGCGCTCGAGATCGATATCTCGGCGAAAACGCCGGGCCGCATCCGCGATATCGTCGCCGAAGAAGGCCAGTTGGTGAAAGCCGGCGAGGTCGTCGCCCATATGGATGTCGAGACGCTCTCTGCTCAGCTTTCTGAAGCGAAGGCGCAGCTCGCCCAGGCGCTCAATGCCGTCCAGATCGCGCAAACCCAGGTGGGGCAGCGGCAGAGCGAACGCGCGGCAGCGCTCGCCACTGTCCGCCAGCGGGAAGCCGAACTCAATGCGGCCCGCAAGCGGCTTGGCCGGTCGGAAACGCTTGCGCGCGAAGGCGCCACGCCGACGCAGGAGCGCGACGATAACCAGGCGGCGGTCGAAGGAGCTTCCGCCACGGTAGAAGCCGCGCGCGCGCAGTTGGCGTCGGCCGACGCCAATATCGCCGCAGCGCGCAGCCAGGTCATCGGCGCCCGATCCAATGTCGATGCGGCGCGCGCAACCATCGCGCGGATCGAGGCGGATATCCGCGACAGCGACCTCAAGGCGCCTCGCGGCGGCCGCATCCAGTATCGGGTTGCCCAGCCGGGCGAGGTCGTCGCCGGCGGCGGCCGGGTCATGAACCTCGTCGATCTGACCGACGTCTATATGACTTTCTTCCTGCCGGAAACGGTCGCGGGGCGCGTGCGCATCGGCAGCGAGGTTCGCCTGGTGCTCGATGCCGCGCCCGATGTCGTCATTCCTGCAAAGATCAGTTTCGTGGCCGATGTCGCGCAGTTCACGCCCAAGACGGTCGAAACGCAAAGCGAGCGCCAGAAGCTCATGTTCCGCGTCCGGGCGAAGATCGATCCCGCGCTGCTCCAGCGCCATATCGCGCTGGTAAAAAAAGGCCTGCCGGGCATGGCCTATGTGCGGATCGATTCCCAGGCAGCCTGGCCGGACAAGCTGTCGAACCTTGTAAAGGAATAGGCCGGTGGCTTCCCCCACGCCCCCCCAGGGGCCACCGGTCGTCCGCCTTGCCGGAGTGCGGTTGCGCTACGGCAAGGCGGAAGCCCTGCGCGGCATCGACCTCAACCTGAGCCCAGGCCGGATGATCGGTCTGATCGGCCCCGACGGGGTCGGCAAGTCGAGCCTGCTATCGCTGGTCGCGGGCGCTCGCGCCGTGCAGGAGGGGACGGTTCATGTGCTCGGCGGCGATATGGCCGACCGCCGTCATCGCGAGGACGTCTGTCCGCGCATCGCCTATATGCCGCAGGGTCTGGGACGGAACCTCTATCCGACACTGTCTGTCGAGGAAAATCTCCAGTTCTTCGCCCGTCTCTTCGGTCATGGCGCGTCCGAGCGCCGCCGCCGGATCGATGCGCTCACCCGCAGCACGGGGCTCTATTCCTTCCTGTCGCGGCCTGCCGGCAAGCTGTCGGGTGGCATGAAGCAGAAGCTCGGCCTGTGCTGCGCGCTGATCCACGATCCCGATCTCCTGATCCTGGACGAACCGACCACCGGCGTCGATCCGCTGGCGCGCGCGCAGTTCTGGGATCTGATCGCCGGCATCCGCGAAGATCGTCCCGGCATGAGCGTGATCGTGGCGACGGCCTATATGGACGAAGCGCAGCGGTTCGACTGGCTGGTGGCGATGGATGATGGCGCGATCCTGGCTACGGGCACGCCTTCGCAAATCCTTGAGCGGACCGGCACGGATCATCTCGAAGCTGCCTTCGCCGAACTGTTGCCCGAAGAGAGGAAACGCGGCCACAAGCCGGTCATCATCCCGCCGCTCGACGTCGACGAGGATGACATCGCCATCGAGGCGGAGGGGCTGACCATGCGCTTCGGCGATTTCGTCGCCGTCGATCATGTCAGTTTCCGCATCCGCCGCGGCGAGATCTTCGGTTTCCTCGGCTCAAACGGCTGCGGCAAGTCGACGACGATGAAGATGCTGACCGGACTGCTGCCGGCAAGCGAAGGGCGGGCCTGGCTGTTTGGCCATGAGGTCGATCCGCACGACATCGCGACGCGCAGGCGGGTTGGCTATATGAGCCAGGCTTTCTCGCTCTACGGCGAACTGACCGTACGGCAGAATCTCGAACTGCATGCGCGGCTGTTCCATGTGCCGGTCGACGAAATACCGGGCCGCGTCACCGAGATGGCGGAACGCTTCAGTCTCGAGCCGGTCATGGACGAGCTGCCCGAGCAACTTCCGCTCGGTATCCGCCAGCGTCTCTCCCTCGCTGTGGCGATGGTTCACAAGCCCGAACTGTTGATCCTGGATGAACCCACCTCCGGCGTCGATCCGGTCGCGCGTGACGCCTTCTGGCGGTTGCTTGCCGAACTGTCGCGCCGGGACAGGGTGACCATCTTCATTTCCACCCACTTCATGAACGAGGCAGAGCGCTGCGACCGCATGTCGATGATGCATGCGGGCAAGGTGCTCGACAGCGACGTGCCCGCCAGACTGGTCGAGAAGCGCGGCGCCAAAACCCTTGAAGAGGCCTTCATCGGCTACCTCGTCGAAGCCGAGGGCGGCACGGCGGCGCCGGCCAGCCAGCCCGGGGCCGCCGATCACGAGGAGCAACCATCGGCGGCGCCCGCTGAACACGGCGGGCACGGCTCTGGCGGTTTCAGTCTGCAGCGAATGTTCAGCTATCTGTGGCGCGAGACGCTGGAATTGCAGCGGGACCCGGTACGCGCCACGCTGGCGCTGGGCGGTTCGCTGCTGCTGATGTTCGTGATCGGCTTCGGCATCACCATGGACGTCGAGGACCTGAGCTATGCGGTGCTCGATCGCGACCAGACCACGCTTAGCCAGAACTACACGCTGAACTTGGCCGGATCGCGCTACTTCACCGAGCACGCGCCGATCATCGACTACGAGGACCTTGATCGACGCATGCGCAACGGCGAACTGTCGCTGGCCATTGAGATCCCCCCTGGCTTCTCTCGCGATGTGTTGCGAGGCCAGAACGTGCAGATAGGTGCCTGGATCGACGGCGCCATGCCGCAACGCGCGGAAACCGTCCAGGGCTACGTTCAGGGCATGCACCAGCACTGGCTGCTCGTACAGGCCAGCGAACGCAGCGGTGCCAGCGCCGCAGGAAATGCGAGCGTCGAGACACGCTTTCGCTACAACCCCGATGTCAAGAGCCTGCCGGCCATGGTGCCGGGGGTGATTCCCCTGTTGCTGCTCATGCTGCCGGCGATGCTGACCGCGCTGGCGGTGGTGCGCGAGAAGGAGACAGGCTCGATTACCAATCTGTACGTGACGCCGGTCACGCGCATCGAGTTCCTGCTTGGCAAGCAACTGCCCTATGTCGGTCTGGCCATGGTGAACTTCCTGCTGATGAGCCTGCTCGCGGTCACCGTCTTCGGTGTGCAGGTCACGGGCAGCTTCTTCACCCTGTCGCTGGCCGCGCTGATCTTCTCCTTCGCCGCGACAGGCATGGGGCTGCTGGCCTCGGCCGTCACGCGCAGCCAGATCGCCGCCATGTTCTTTGCCATGATCGGCACCATCATTCCGGCCACCCAGTTCGCCGGCCTGAGGGATCCCGTGTCCTCGCTTGAAGGCTCCAGCAAGTTCATCGGCGAGATCTACCCCGCCACGCACATGATCTCCATCAGCCGTGGCGTGTTCAACAAATCACTCGGCCTGGCCGACCTGACGGGGCCGCTGTGGTCGATGCTCATTTCGGTTCCGGTCATTCTCGGCGTGGCTGTTTTGCTACTCAAGAAGCAGGAGCGTTGAGATGCGCAGAAGAAACCTGGCCAATATCTACGACCTTGGTGTCAAGGAGCTGTGGAGTCTGTGGCGCGATCCGATGATGCTTGTGCTCATCGTCTATGTGTTCACCGCGTCGGTCTACACCAAGGCCACGTCCATGCCGGAGACGCTGCACAACGCGCCCATCGCCATCGTCGACGAGGATAATTCGGCGCTGTCCCAGCGGGTTGCCTCGGCCTTCTACCCCCCGCAGTTCACGCCACCGGCCATGATCGACTATGGGGACGTGGACCCGGGCATGGACGCGGGGCTGTACACCTTCGCTCTGGTCATTCCGCCCAACTTCCAGCGCGACGTGCTGGCGGGGCGATCGCCTGCCGTGCAGCTCAATGTCGACGCCACCCGCATGAGCCAGGCCTTCACCGGCAGTGGCTATATCCAGCAGATCTTCACCGGCGAAGTCAATGAGTTCGTCAAGCGTTACCGCGGCACCGACGCGCCACCCGTGGATCTGGCATTGCGCGCACGCTTCAACCCGGCACTGGACAAGGCCTGGTTCGGCTCGGTGGTGCAGATCATCAACCACATCACGCTGTTGTCCATCATCCTGACCGGCGCAGCGCTGATCCGGGAGCGCGAGCACGGCACCATCGAGCACCTGCTGGTGATGCCGGTTACACCCGCGCAGATCATGCTCTCCAAGGTCTGGTCGATGGCCCTGGTCGTGCTGATCGCCTCCTTCCTGTCCCTCAACCTCATGGTGCGCGGCATCCTGGGCGTGCCCATCGAGGGCTCCATTGTGTTGTTCTTCGCCGGCGCGGCCCTCAGCCTGTTCGCCACCACCTCCATGGGCATATTCATCGCCACGCTGGCGCGCAACATGCCGCAGTTCGGCATGCTGATGATGCTGACCATCATGCCGCTCCAGATGCTATCCGGCGGCGACACGCCCCGCGAAAGCATGCCCGAGATCGTGCAGAACATCATGCTGATCGCACCCACCACCCATTTCGTGGAACTGAGCCAGGCCATCCTTTACCGGGACGCGGGCCTGGAGACGGTATGGCAGCCGTTCCTGGCGCTGGCCCTGATCGGCACGGTGCTGTTTTTCCTGTCGTTGGCACGCTTTCGCAAAACGATCGGCCAGATGGCCTGATCGTTTGATCGCCCGAGTGGGCACTCAACCCAGTAAGGAGTTTGACCATGAGCAATGAAACCATCCCTCTCAACCTGTTCAAGGCGAACCTGGAACTGCAGTTGCGCCTCCAGCGCCTGGTGCAGGAAAACGGCCAGCAATGGTTGGAGAACGCCACGCGCGCAGGCAAAGACGGCATTGCCGAGTCCGGCGCAGAAATCGAAAACCTGCTCAAGGCCAAGAACTGGCAGGAACTGGCCACGCTGCCCGCACAAGCCTTCTGGCGTCAGTTCCAGTACCACGTGGGCGGCGCGCAGGCGCTGACACAAGTCGCGATCAAAAACCAGACAACCTTCACCCAAGGCCTGCAAATAGCTATTCAAGACTGGCAGAAATCGGTTACGCAGGCTGAGAACGGCGGTGCAAAATTAGACCACGGTAGCGGCGGCGAAGTGCTGCTGCGGGCGGCGTAAAAGTCGTCCACTTTTTCCCTTTTCGCGATGCTGGCGAGGAGGGATGAGGGATTTACACCGTGGAACTTTACCTGAAGGTTCGTCTTGCCTGCGCGGGCGGCATGAGCGCCCGGGCGGCAGCGAAGCATTTCAACATATCGCGCGACACGGTCCGCAAGATGCTGTCGTATTCCGAGCCGCCCGGTTACCGTCGCAGCGCCCCGGTGCGGCGACCGAAGCTGGAAGCGTTCATACCGATCATCGACGGCTGGCTGGATGGGGACCGGTCGGTCCCGCGCAAGCAGCGCCATACGGCGAAGCGTGTGTTCGATCGCCTTCGCGAAGAGCATGGCTTCACCGGAGGCTACACGATCATCAAGGATTACATCCGGGATCGGGATCAGCGCAGCCGGGAGATGTTCGTGCCGCTGGCACACGCACCCGGCCATGGGCAGGCAGATTTTGGAGAAGCTCTGGTCGAGATCGGCGGGGTGGAGCAGAAGGCGCACTTCTTCGTGCTCGATCTGCCGCACAGCGACGCCTGCTACGTACGCGCCTATCCGGCTGCCGTTGCCGAGGCCTGGATGGACGGCCATGTCCACGCCTTTGCGTTCTTCGGCGCGGTGCCGCTGTCGATCGTCTACGACAACGACCGCTGCCTGGTCTCGAAGATCCTGCCTGACGGGACGCGGCTGCGCGCGAGGCTGTTCAGCGCCTTCCTGTCGCACTACCTGATCCGTGATCGTTACGGCCGCCCCGGCAAGGGTAACGATAAGGGCGGCGTTGAAGGCCTTGTCGGCTATTGCCGGCGCAACTTCATGGTGCCGATCCCCCGGTTCCCGACATGGGAGGCGTTCAACCTGTGGCTCGAGGAGCAATGCCGCAAACGGCAGAACGACCGGCTGCGGGGCGAGAGTGAGACGATTGGCGAGAGGCTGCGGCGCGATCTGGCGGCGATGCAGGAACTGCCGGCTTCCCCCTTCGAGGCCTGTGACCAGACCAGCGGCCAGGTCTCATCGCAGGCGCTGGTGCGTTACCGGACCAACGATTACTCGGTGCCGGTGCGCTTCGGCCACCAGGAGGTGTGGATCAGGGGCTATGTCGACGAGGTGGTGATCGGTTGCCGGGGCGAGATCATTGCCCGCCATGTGCGCAGCTACGAGCGCGAGGATGTGATCTTCGATCCGATCCATTACCTTCCCCTGATCGAACAGAAGATCAATGCCCTCGATCAGGCCGCACCATTGCAGGGCTGGGACCTGCCCGAGGTATTTACAACGCTGCGCCGGCTGATGGAGACGCGCATGGGCAAGCATGGCCGGCGCGAATATGTGCAGGTACTGCGCCTGCTGGAGAGCTTCGCTCTGGCCGATCTGCATGGCGCGGTGAAGCAGGCCCTTGATATGGGCGCGATCGGCTTCGATGCGGTGAAGCATCTCCTGTTATGCCGGGTGGAGCGCCGCCCGCCCCGACTGGACATGGCGATCTATCCCTACCTGCCCAGGGCCAGAGTGGAGACAACATCGGCGCGCTCGTACATGCGGCTGTTGACCGGCGGAGCAGCGGCATGAGCAGCCAAGCTCCCGAACTGCTGCTCGCCAGCCACCTCAAGACGCTCAAGCTGCCAACCTTCCTGCGCGAGCATGACAAGCTGGCCCGGCAATGCGCAGCAGAGGGCGTAGATCATGTCCGCTACCTTGCTCGGCTTGTCGAACTGGAACTGATCGACCGGGAACGCCGGATGGTCGAGCGCCGGATCAAGGCCGCGCGGTTCCCGGCCGCCAAGAGCCTCGACAGCTTCGACTTTGCCGCCATTCCGAAGCTCAACAAGATGCAGGTGCTCGAACTGGCGCGTTGTGACTGGATTACCCGTCGCGAGAACGTCATCGCCCTTGGCCCGTCGGGGACCGGCAAGACCCATGTCGCGATCGGTCTTGGCCTGGCGGCCTGCCAGAAGGGCCTGACGGTCGGGTTCATCACTGCTTCCGCGCTGGTCAGCGAGATGATGGAGGCACGCGACGAACGCCGCCTACTGCGCTTACACAAGCAGATGACCGGCTATAAGCTTCTCATCATCGATGAGCTGGGGTTCGTGCCCCTCTCCAAAACCGGCGCGGAACTGCTGTTCGAGCTGATCTCACAGCGCTACGAACGCGGCTCGACGCTGATCACCAGCAACCTGCCGTTCGACGAATGGACCGAGACGTTCGGTTCCGAGCGCCTGACAGGCGCGCTCCTCGACCGGCTCACCCACCACGTCAGCATCCTCGAGATGAACGGCGAGAGCTATCGCCTGGCCCAGAGCCAGGCACGCAAAGCACGTCCCAACCCCTGACAGAAACGGCAATCCGGGTGTTGGCGACCCCCGCTCGGGCTACGCCCTCCCGGCGCTCGCCAACACCCGGATCAAGTGGCCTGGTTTTGCTCCGCCCAATGGACGACTTTTACGCCGCCGTTGACAGGATCCGCATGGAATGCCTTGTGATGCGGTCCAAGGTCTCCCGAGAACAATAGGTGCGAGCCTCCGACGTGCATCTCGGCCGACGCTGACCCCAGAATATGCCCTGCATTCCAAAACCGGGTCCTGAAGCCCGGTACCGGCTCGAACCTGTCAAACGGCGTTCAAAAGGGACCCCCGATCGGCGTCGAAGAGGGACCCCCTTTTCAGATAATATGATGCTGGTTTGTTGAAGATGGCCTTGCGCTGCGTGCGGCGGAGGGCGGGCGTAGCCCGACCGGAGGCGCGCGCAGCGCAAGATAGATTTTTGAAGGCGCCGAAGGTGGCTGTCAGCTGCGGTTTTTGAAGCGCCAGCTGTCGTTGCCCGTCTCGACGATATCGCAGTGGTGGGTGACGCGGTCGAGCAGCGCCGTGGTCATCTTGGGATCGCCGAACACGGTCGGCCATTCGCCGAAGGCGAGGTTCGTGGTGATGATGACGCTGGTCCGCTCATAAAGCTTGCTGATGAGGTGGAACAGCAACTGCCCTCCCGAGCGGGCGAACGGCAGATAACCGAGCTCGTCGAGAACGATCAGGTCGAGCCGCGACAGCTGCGCCGCCAGGGTCCCGCCTTTGCCGATCCGGGTCTCCTCTTCGAGGCGTGTCACCAGATCGACGGTGTTGAAGTAGCGGGCGCGAGCGCCCCTTCGCACGACATTGGCGGTGATCGCGATGGCGAGGTGGGTCTTGCCTGTCCCCGTGCCGCCGACCAGCACGATATTGCGGCGAGGCGGGAGGAAGGAGCCATCGTGAAGGGAGCGGATCATCTCCTCATTGATCGGTGTGCCCTCGAAGCTGAACCGCTCCAGGTCCTTCACCACGGGCAGCCTCGCAGCCGTCATCCGATAGCGGATGGAGGCTGCATCCCGGTGGGTCGCCTCAGCACGGAGCAGGTCGGTCAGTATCTCCATGGTGGTGCGCTTGCGCTGGAGGCCGGTGGTGACCGCCTCGTCGAACGCCGCCGCCATGCCCTTGAGTCCGAGGCCGCGCATCGTGTCGATCATATCATGCCGCTGCATCATAGCCTCGCAGCAGATCATAGCGGGCACAGTCGGCGAGCGGAGGATGCTGCAGCATCCGGTCTTCCGAAGTGACGATGCTGTGGGGTGTCGCCGGCTCGCGGCGCCGGGAGAGGATGTTGAGGATCAGCTCGTCGCTGGCCGTTCCGTTCGCCAACGCTTCGCGCACGGCAGCCTCTACCGGCTCCAGGCCATCGGTGAGCACCGCCGAGAGGACCCGCACGAACCTGCGATCGGCCTCGTCCCCGGTGCCGAGCCTTCGCCGTAATCGGTGCAGGGCGGGCGGCAGATCCCAGTCCTGGAACGGTGCGCCGTTACGCAGCGCGCCGGGCTTGTGCGCGAGGACCGGCAGATAATGCCAGGGATCGTATATCGTGCGGTTCCGACCGAAGTGGCGCTCATGCTCCCCGACGATCGCATCGCCGCAGCGTATGACGATGCGATCGGCATAGGAGCGCACCTGAACGGTCCGGCGTGCGGCCGTCGACATGACCGAGTAGCGGTTGCGATCGAAGCTGATGAGGCAGGTGCCGGTGACGGCATGCTCGCTCTCATGGAAGCCGTCGAACGGTGCCAGGATCGGCTGCAGGGCCGGTCGCTCCATATCCAGCGCCTCGGCGACGGTAATATCCCCGCGTTCGGGATGGGCATGATGCTCGGCCCAGCGCCGGCACTCGGCCTCCAGCCACCCGTTGAGCTCGGCCAGGCTGGCGAACCGGAGCCGCGGCTGGAAGAAGCGGCCTCGGATTGTCTGGACCTGCTGCTCGACCTGGCCCTTCTCCCATCCCGCCGCCGGCGAGCAGGCGGTCGGCTCGACCATGTAATGATCGGTCATGATCAGGAAGCGGCGGTTGAACACACGCTCCTTGCCGGTGAACACGGCCGTCACCGCCGTCTTCATATTATCGTAGATACCGCGTCGCGGCACACCGCCGAAGAACGCGAACGCCCGGGCATGGGCATCGAACAGCATCTCCTGGCCCTCGCGCGGATAGGCCCGGACATAGGGTGCGCGCGAGTCGCAGAGACGCATATGCGCCACCTTCACCCGCATCGGCTTGCCGGCGATCTCCACATCCTCGTGGCTCCAGTCGAACTGGTAGGCCTCACCCGGCTGGAAGGTCATCGGGATGAACGCCGGTGCGCCTTCGCCAGCATCCTTCCGCCGCGCAGCACGCCAGCGCGCCGCATAGCGGCGCACCGCATCATAGGATCCATCGAACCCCTCGCGCACCAGCAGGTCATGGATACGCGTCATCCGTAGCCGATCGCGGCGGCCGCGACCTTCGTTCTCCTCAAGCAGCGCATCGAGACGATCCTGATAAGGACCGATCCGCGGCAGCGGCTGGACTTTGCGCTGATAGTTGAACGCCGCCTCCGGCGACCGGATCGCTTTGCGGACGACCTTCCGCGACAAACGAAGGTCACGAGCGATCGCCTTGATCGCCTTACCCGCTGCATGCTCACGCCGAATCCGAACCACTGTCTCCACGATCAACATCCCGTTCTCGCCAACTGATCAAAACCAGTCGGCCGACTAAATCCCCGGGATGAAGGGGTCCTTTTTGCACGCCGATCACCCCACGAAGGGGGTGCCTATTGCACGCTGATCCTCAGATCCTGCGCACATCGAATGAAAATGGGTCCCGATTGAGCGTTTCGAGAGTCCGCGATCCCTGGAAAAGGCCGCAGTCGATAAGCACAGTACTCCCTCCATAGTGCAGTTCCATGCACGAGCCGGTGACTGTCCCTGCAGCGCCGTGGAAGGTGATCTTGGGCTCGTTACTCATCGGCTCACTCTGCTCCTGCTTGGTCTGCAACAGTCCGACCCTTAGACACCCCTATAACTCGAGCTATGCGAGATATCCCGTAGTGGGCCGCGTCAACTGGCATTGCCGTACTGGCCGAGCACATCGCGCTGACCGCGACGTCGTCGATCCTCGATCACATCCGCGAATATGGGCCGGTTGAATTGGGGATATTGCGGATAGACCGGAATGCGGCCGGCCCGCTCAATGGCAGAATGACGAACATTGCCACCCTGACGCTGAACCCCACGATCGACGTCGCCTACGAAGTCGATCGCATGTTCCACACGCGCAAGATGCGGACAAAATCCGAGTTTTACAGCCCAGGCGGTGGCGGCATCAACGTCGCCCGGGTCTTCGTCCGCCTCGGCGGCAATGCTCGAAACTATTATATGGCGGGTGGCGCAACGGGCGATGCGCTCGACGGCCTGCTCGACCTTCATCAGCTTGTTCGCAATCGCATCACCATCGCGGGCCACACCCGCGTTGCATCTGCCGTGCTGGAGATCGAAAGCGGCAAGGAATTCCGCTTCGTCCCGCCCGGCCCGACAATCCAGCCTGTCGAATGGCAGGCGTGTCTTGCCCAGCTTGAAAACGCGCAGTGCAAATTCATGGTCCTAAGCGGTTCGCTACCCCGGGGTATGCCCGGTGACTTCTACGGTCAGGTCGCGGCGCTGATGCACCGACGCAATATCCCGGTTGTGCTCGACAGTTCAGGGCCCGGTCTCAAGGGTGGCCTTCAGGAAGGCCGCATCTTTCTCGTAAAACCCAGCATCGGCGAGTTGCGGCAATTCACCGGCCAGAAACTCGCGACACCCGACGAGATCGCCAATGCCGCAATGGAAATCGTTCGATCGGGACAAGCCGCGCATGTCGCCGTGACCATGGGCCATGACGGCGCAATCCTTGCCACTGCCACCGGACAGCTTTTTCTGCCGGCCGCCTCCATAGAGGCGAAAAGTGCGGTTGGCGCCGGTGACAGTTTCCTCTCCGCCATGCTCTTTGCGATCTCGATCGGCTGGGATACGGCCGAAGCGTTCCGCTTCGGAATTGCTGCTGGCGCTGCCGCCGTGATGAGCCCGGGTCACGATCTCGCCAGACCAGACAATATCCAGCACCTATACCAGCAGGTTACGCCAATACCCTGAGTGTTGCGGCAAATCGGCCATCTGAGATTCATCGCGCCCGAATCATGCGCAAGCTCGACGCTAGTTCGATCGCGAGCCTGGTTGCGACGGCGATAGCGCTAGGCGGCGCGCAACAGACCCTGGTGCGTAGAATCCCGCATTGCTGGAAAAAGGCCGGTCGGTCAGTCAACCTCTTACGCCAAAGAGACTGAATGATGACCGACAATACTCCCAACGGGGCGAACATGAACGTCCGCGCGCCCTTCCCGATTGCTCATCCAGAGGCGGCGAGGATACTGCTTTTTCTGCCGCACATGCAGGCCGCCATAATCACGGCCGCTCTGGAGCAGCAGCAGGCCCCTCAAATCTAGCAAAGGATCCATCCTTTATGAATATTAGCACGACCGGCCTCGATTCGGCTAAAAATTGCTTTTCAAGCTCACGCGATCAGAAAAGTTGTCGTCCGCAAGACGCTAAGACAACCGCAGATGCGTCCCTTCTTCGAGAAGTTTCCGCCTAGTCTGGTCGGAGCGGAAGCCTGCGACTGGACGAAGATCTGCGCCGGCGAGGAGGAGAAACCCGTGTATGTCGGACCCCGCCTGCTTGAAGCGCTATCCCGTCTCAACATGGCATCGTCGACCGAGGCACTGCGCGACGGACTGGCTGATGCCGCCAGGCAAATGGGCTTTCCCTATATCGCGCTGGTCCAACACGGCGGTCTGCCGCGGCTGGTCGAGTGCTCGATGGTGGTCACCAACTATCCGGCGAAGTTCGTCCAATCCTACATCGCAAACCACTATTATGTTATCGACCCGGTCTATGAAGTGAGCCAGCTTCTCGATCGGCCGTTCGGCTGGGAGGAGATCAGCAACGTCGTCGAGCTTGCCGATCACCAGCATGCCCTTTTCAAGGAAGCGGGGCGCTACGGGATCGTTCACGGCGTCACCGTGCCGCTACACATCCCGAGCGAGTCCTACGCGTCATGCACCTTCGCCCGCCCGGAACCGATCGAGATCACGCCATCGCTGATGACCACGCTCCAGATCATCGCCGGCTTCGCGTTCAGGGCGGGCCTCTATCTCCATCACGCCATGCACGACCGCAATGTTCCCCGGCTTACGCGCCGCGAGGCAGAATGCACGGCGCTGATCGCGCTCGGCAAGACCGATTGGGAGATCGGCCAGATCCTCGGGATCGCCCAAACCACGGTTCGGTATTTCATAACGAGAGCGAAGCAACGCTACGGCGTCTTCAGGCGCTCGGAGCTGGTCGCGCGCGCGATCATCGATGCTCAGGTCATCCGTGATGGCCAGGACAGGGATAGCAAGGTGCCCGAGAGCGCCGACGACAAGCCGGAGCGTGGATAGCTCACATCGCGTTGCGGGAGCGGACGATGCGCCAGATACGGCTTGGACCATTTTGCGGCGAGCAGCGCGGAAGGGTGGAGGTTGGTTGAGGCGGTGGAGTAGAATCGGAAAGGTGGTGAGTGGGGAAGCGCGTTAACGCCCCCAAGCGCCCCGGTGCTCTTTCAAAGCGTACACTGCTTGACGAACGGCAGCGGAAGGGTGTACCAATTGAAGCTGTACGAGTGGAGGCACACAATGCCGCGAGCAGTAGTGGAAGACAACAGACGCATGAGCCTGCGGATTCGGCCGGAGCAAAAGGCTTTGCTTGCCCGGGCGGCTGCGCTCAAGCATACCGATCTCACGACCTTTGTCACACGTTCGGCGCTGCGCGAGGCCGAGAACGTGATCGAAGAGTCGGAGCGGACGAAACTGAGCGAGAGAGACAGCCTGCTCGTTCTTGATCTGCTCGAGAACCCGCCGCCGGTGAATGCGAAACTGCGCGCTGCCATCGCCGCGATGCCGAAGTTGGCATGACGCTTCCTTCATGGCACGAGGAAGCGATTTCGAAAGCGCATGACCGGACTTCATTCGACTGCGGCGACAATGATCTGAACGTCTACTTGCAGCGTTATGCGCGGCAAAGCCACGAGGCAGGCGGGGCGAAGACGTTCCTCGCCATCGACGACACCGACAGCAAGACGGTTCTCGGCTTTTACAGCATCGCTCCGGGCAGCATGGATCATGCGGATACGCCAGAACTGGCGAGGCGAGGACTCGCCAGGCATGAGGTGCCGGGCTTCCGGCTCGCGCGGCTAGCAACGGATCTGCGTGTGCAGGGGCAAGGGCTCGGGGGTCAGCTCCTGGGCGCGATCGGGCGCAGATGCATTCGCGTCGCGACCGAGGTCGGCGGGGTTATGCTGATCATCGACGCCAAAAACGAGCGCGCCGCGGACTGGTATGCCGGCTACGGCGCTATTCCGCTGCACGACAAACCGCTGACGCTCATATTGCCCTTTGCGACACTCGAACGTGAATTGAGAGCTGCAGGCCAGTTCTAGGCGTTCAGGGCGCGATGCGCCGTGCAATGTCGTTTGTCTTCGACGTGAGCTCCACACCGGGGTCACTCGCGCGACCATATCCACATCGGAACCCGAAGGCTGAGGCGCGCTCCAGATCGGCTTGCAGAGAACAGAATCAGCGGGGTCAAACCAGTGTTCCAGTGCGATTTGCCGCACGAAACCGGCTATGAATGATGGAACAATGACAAGATCTCTGCTATAGTCGGCTGCGAGGAACTATCGATGAATACCGCAGCCGACATGCCCCCAACCGATCCTGCAGCGCCGCGGCTGAGGCTAGCCGATTGGCTGTGGCGTCCGTGGTATGCAAAGGCGTGGTGGGCCACGATCCCGGTCTGGTGGATCGGCATGGCGGCGTCCACGAAGATCGCGCCGCTGGAGGCCTTCTACGACAGCGCGCCTGCCGGTTTTCTCAATGTGCTTTTCTTCCCGATGACTGCGCTCCTGGCGCTGGGTGTCGGTTACGCGCAGGATTGGCTGACGGCATTTGCGCCGCAGGGCGAGGGCGATCCTATATCCGATGAGGCGCGGGCTAGAATTGCCCGTCTGTGGGAAGAGCATGATCGCGCTATGGAAGATATCCGAGCCGGCAGCGATATCCACGATCCGCGCTCCGGGGCGCTATACATCGGCAATCCGATAAGCCCTAACAATGGCGCTCGTATCAGCGTTTTTTGAAGCTGCTGTCGCCATCGCCCGGGCTGCCCTCGATGTCCGTGGAGAATCTCCCGCCCTTCAGAACCGCGTTCTGTTCAACCGATGTGAGAGGGCCAGTAACGTCGAATGTCGCGCGCCCGGAATCCGCGTCCTGAAGGTAGCGGTTACGCATGCCATCCGGGCCAAGGATGCGATCTGACAGTTCGCGGGAGAAGGTTGCAGCCGGATCGCTGGACCGGGCCGCGGCACGTTCGGCGGCAGCAATTGCCTCTCGAACGTCGTAGTTCACGATATCCAGGCTCGACTGAGCATTCTCCGTTGAAATGCCAACATCACGGCTCTCGAACCCCAGACTTCCGCCGACACGTCCCGAGGTGGAACGGCCCTTCTGGGTGGTCGGCGTTTGGCTCGATTGCTGTCCCTTGCCGGCCGGTTGTCCGCGGCCGCCAATAGCTTCGGATTCCTGAGAGTCGATACTCCCTCCGACATGAGCACCGACAGACGTACCAATCGTGACCTGATCCTGCGCCGAGCGCGACAGCCCCCGCTGCCATCCGGTCTGCGCGATGATCGCCTGGACGTCCCTGGTGAGCGTATCTGCTACCTGCGGATTGAGCCGCCAGTTGCCGTGCCGGTCCATCTCGAACCCGCCGCGCAGCCAGTTCTGCATCATGGCCTGGCCCTGTTCGCCGCTGCTCAGGAAATGCTCGATCGTGTCGGGCCCGGCCTGTTTGCCCGCCTCGAAACGCGTACTGGTGTCGTTGCGCGCCGACTGTTGGAACCCGACCGAGCTCGATACCAGCACATCGTTGTCGGCGAACGAAAATCGCGCACGCCCGCCATTGGCGATCGCACCGAGCTGGCTCTCGTTGATCAGACCACCGCGCCACATCTGCGCTGCGGTCTCCGGCGTCAGATTGAGGCTCAGGTCACCATTTTGCGCCATGGCGATCTGGCGCTTGGACATCTGCACGCCATGCTCGCCCAGCAGTTGCTGCATGCGGGTCAGGCGCTCATTGTCGACAATGCGGGTCAGGCGCTCGTTGCGCGCGCGATCGGCAATTCCTTCCGCGCCGCCTTCGGCCATATCGACCTGATTGCCGGCACCCTGCGACAATGTGCGAATGAAGCTATCGAGGTGGGCCGCCTGCCGCACCGACATGCCCGCAGCCGCCGCACCCTCGGCAAAGCCGGCATTGTCGGCCTGTCGACGCTGCTCGCCGATCCGAGCCGCAGAGCGCGTTCCATCATGGCCGACCTCGCGCTGCGCATCGAGCTTGCCCGACCGCTCGGCGAAGTCGTAGCCCGCCGCCTCGCGTGTGCGCCCGTAGACGCTGGTGCCTTCCCGGGCAGCCTCGGCCGTCGCGCCGTCGGCGGTGCCGACCTGCACAGCGGCATTGTAGGTTTCGAGCGCGCGCATCACCTGCGCTTCGTTGCGGCCAGTTGCGCGGGAGAGCTGGGAAATGGCGGTGGAGCGGGCTTCGCCCGAGAGGGCGTTGATGAAGGCGATCCGACGGGAGGTTTCCTGCACGCCGAGGCCGAGCATCGATGCGGCATTACGCTGCCCCTCATTGCTGCCGGTGCGGTGTGCCTGCTCGGTCGCGACATTGCCGCGCTCGATCCGCGTCACATTGTCGCCCGCGAAATCGCGCCGTCCTTCCATCGCGCCGACCTGGACCTGAGCGGCGGTGAGGTCGTTCCGCAGCATCTGCTCCTGGTCGAAGGTGTTGGCAATCAGCTTGGCGAAGGTTGGATCGGCCGATGCCTGCGCGATCACCGTCGAAGCTTTCAGTACCGCGTCCTTCTGGTCGTAGCCGTTCCGCTCGAAATGCCGCTGTGCGCCGGACAACATCATGTCATAGGCGCGCGTATCGCCGAACGCCTTCCACTGGACCATCCGTTGCGTAAAGGCGGCAAAGGCACCTTCGCCCGCCTGTCCCTGGCCGAAATATCCCGTGCCCAGCGCGCGCAGCGCATCCTTCTCCGCGAAATTATGGATCGCCGTCGTCGCGGCATTGTCGCGCACTGCGCGAACGGTCGCTGGATCGGTCAGACTACGGCCAGTGAGCGCTGGCGATAACCCGCCCAGTTCTCGTGCGCTATCGAGCCCACCCATGCCGAATGCGGCCGTGCCGTTCGCCCCGCCGCCGTGCTCGCCGAGGACCCGGCTTGCGGCGCCGAATGCCCGGTTCGCGCCGAAGGTCGAGCGCTCCCCGAAGTCGCCGAAGTTCGACGCCGCACCGCGCCGCGCCATGGTGCCCGCCGCCGTCGCCTGCGCCTCGAGCGCGCCCGCATAGCCCTCGCTTGTGGCGAGCGGCGCGGCGGCGGCCGTGCCCTGTCCCTGGACACCGAGGGCGCCGCTGGTGAACGAGGTGAACACGTTGCCCGAAAAACGGAACACGGTGAACACGAAGGCGCCCGCAAGTCCCGCCGCAGCCGTGCGGAAGCTCCCGAAGATGGCGAGCGCCTTCATCGCGGAGGAGGGCGCGAGCATCCATGCGTTGGCCGCGACATTGTTCGCGCGCATCTCGGCCAGCACGTCGGTCGCGCGGCCCAAGGTGAGTTGATGGATGCCGGCGTCGATCACGCCCCAAAGCGCGACGAACACGAAAAGACCGAGCGCGAACGACGCGACGCGCAGGTTGATCGGGGTGAGGATGAACAGGAGCGCGATCGGCATCATGAATAACATGATTCCGAAGACCGTGGCCCGGATGGTCGGCATCCATTCGTTGGCGGTCGACATGGTGGCGAGGCCGGAGGAGACGACGGCGCGATTGGCCATGACGCGCGCGGCGGTTGCCGGACTGTCCTCGAACAGCACGTCTCCCACCGTACTGCCGAGCATGACATTGGTCAGGAACTGCTGGAGCGACTGGGGTGTGTCCATCATCATCTGGCCGAGTTCGCCGATGTTGGATCGGCAACGCTGTAGCTGGGTCGCGTTGGTGATATCGTAGCCGGTGCGTGTGCAGACCTGCGCGACGTAATTGTCGAACAGCGCGGGCTCGGAGAGGCGCGTCGAGATATGCTCCCAGGTTTCGGTGCAGCTGACCGTCGTGCCGCCCTTGTCGGTGGACGTGAACACCGTGCTGAATGTCGCGGGACCCGCCATACCCGCGAAGGCGGCGGGCAGATCGGTGGCGGTGCGGAACAGCATATCATCGTCAACGCCATAGGCGGGCGAGACGCGCGCGACCGGATAGCATTGCCGGACATAGTCCTTGATCGTGCTATCTAGGAAGGTGTCGGTCATCGGACCGCGCGGGGACGCGGCATTGAGAAACAGATCGAACGTGTGGCCGCCCGCGCCGAACTCGAGCTTGGCGTGCGGATCGGTCGTATTGTCGTCGATGACCTCGGCCAGCGCGCGCTCCATCATATTGGTCACGCCCGCGACCAGCACGATCAGGTTCGGCACGTCGCCGACCGGCTGATAGGCGTTGCGGACGCGGTCATAGACATGGACCGTGCCCGTGGTCGCCACCATGCCGACGAACAGCCCGACGCCGATCAGCATCTGAAAACCGAACCCGACCAGCCCCATGCCCTGACCGCGGATGCCGGCGAGCAGGACACCGAGGCCGATGCCGACCACCGCGACGATCAGTACCAGTGTCTCGTAGCGCGGATCGCCGAAGATCATCGAGACCAGGCGGAAGGCGTCCACAGTCTCGGCAAAGCCGTCATAAGTATGGAAGCTGGTATCGATCGCCAGCGCGGGTGTGGCCACGAAAAGCGCGATCAGGACGGACAGGGCGCGGAGAATGCGGATCATGGCGTGGCCCTAGCTCAGCGGTTGCGGTTGGCGGCGGCGCCGGCGGCATCACGCGCATCGCGGTCGCGCTGGCGAACCACCCCGGCATAGTTGGCCGAGAGATTCGCCGACTCAAGCGCTGCCATATAGGACTGACGCATCTGCGCGCGCTGGCGCAGCACTTCGTCGCGCAGTCCGCTCAATTGCTCGATTCCCTTGCTGAGGATGCGCGTCTGGCAGACCTTGGCATTTCCGGGATCGCTGGCCCCTGCCGCCGTCGCGCCGCGTTCGGCATTGGACACCGCGAAGTCGATGCTGCGCGTGAGGTCGTTGAGCATCTGATAGGCGAGCGTCAGGGCGACCAGTTCATCGGTGTCACCGATCACGCTCTCGACCATGCCCTGCCGCACGCCCCATTCCAGCAGGCGATAGACCGGCAATGTACGGACATTGGCGACGAACTGGCGTTCCTCGGGCGTCAGAGCAGCCCGGGTGCGGATTTTGACCGCAATTGACTCCATCCGTCCGCGCGAAAGGATCAGTGCGCCCTTGCCGCTGCCGTCCACGGAACAATCAGTCGAGGTTGGCGGCACGGCGATGGCTCGGGTCTGGACCTTGCCCGTTAGAAAATCGTCCACGCTCTCGGTATCCTGCCGTGGACAGGCCGGGATCGCGCTAAACAGAGGCACGCGATCGGTGGCGTCCCAGCGCATATAGACGTCGCCGACGCGCGCGCGCATAACGCCGGCCCATTCGGATGCTCCGACCCGCGCGGCGGCGTGGGCGAGCAGCGAGCCGGTCTTGAAGATGTCGGTGACCTCGGCGGGGCAGTTTTCGAGCGCGTCCTTCAAATCCTCGGTCGGATTGCCCTGATTGGCCTGGATTTTCTCACGGCTCTGCTGATAGCTTTTCGAGAAACCTTCGCGCACCGACTTATAGCCGGTCATCTCCTCGATGATGCCGGACATGTTGTCGTCACCCTTGGCGATCTGCACCATGCGGTTGGCGAGACGGCAGTCGTTGACCTGGATCGAGTTCAGGAAGTTGGTCGCGGCCTCCATCTTCGAGATGATGTTGCCCATCTTTTCATCAAGGGTTTCGAGTAGATATTGAAAAGCAACGGCGGGCGCGGCCTGCAGGATGCTTTCGAGCTTTTGCACGAGGTAGTCCGGATCGAGGAAACTCATTCCCCCCAGGAACATGTCGATTCCGCCGCAGCCCGCCCTGATCTTCGGCAGCGTGACGCTCATCAGATAGTCGTTATGGACGTCGACCCGGCCCGACATGCCGCCCGCGGTGATGTAGCCGCGAGTCTGATCCTCGAAGCTGCCGGGGCTGGTGTAAGTAACATTGTCGAACCAGCTCTCGGCCCAGCTTTGCGCGGACGCGGGGGAAGCGAAGCCGCAGACCGCCAGCAGCGGCAGGGCAAGCAAGGTCAGACGACAACGAGCGGAGGCCATGGCAGACAACTTTCCTGGAAGTGGGCGAGGACGTGGCTCCCCATGTCAATTCCTCGCCCGGTTGGGGACGGGGCGTGGCGATGCGGCCACGATCCCGGTGAATTTCGACATGCCGCGCACGCCGACGGTGGGCTTCACCCCGGTCAGCATCTTGGCGGCAAGGTAGAGGTTGCGCGCCAGGTTCGGCTCGTGGTCGGTTCCGATCGCAACCGGAATGATGCGATTGGGATCGGAGACCGGGCGCACCCAGGCGACGGGATGCCCCACCCAGGGCAGACCGAGTCGCCCGGAGCGCAGCATCGCCTCCTGGCTACCGATCGTGCGCACCTTCCAACCATAGCGTTGCCCGAGGGCACCGAGTCTGTTCCAGAGATCGGCACAGGGCACGCAACCCGGCGCCGTGCTCATCTCGACGATGAAGGCCGGTCCCTGGCCCTTCATGGTTTCCGCGAAATCGGGCGGCCAGTTGCGTGTCACCGGCACGCGGGCGAGCCATTGTCGCATCCCGGCCTCGGTTGCGACGGGATGGATCGCCGCGCGCATCGCCTGCTCGCGGGTGACAGGCTGTGCGGACGCCGGGGAAGCGCCCGCAAGGAACACGGCCAGCGTGCAGGCCAGGTGCCGCTTCACCGCTGCGGCTCCAGGCTCGCGCCGACAAGATCGCCGCCAAGCGCGCGGGGATCGGTTGCGGACACCGGCCCGGCCGAGAGGGCATCGAAAAAGCCGTCCTCTTCGCCGGCCCCGGTCAGGAACTGTTCGGGCCGGATATCACCCGCAAGCAGCCGCACCGCCTGATAGGCCGTCTGGATGAGATTGGGATAAGCCTCGACCCCGCTCGCGATCACCATGCGCTGCTGGCTGTTGCGCCTGATCACCATCGTCGTCGGCGTGATCTCGACCCCGAACCGCTGGGCCAGCTCGGGCCTGCGCTCGATGTCAATCAGCGTGACCTGCCAGCCCATCTCCTCCTGGAAGCGCTGGACGATCGGCCACTGGACGCGGCAATAGCCGCAAGTCGAACGCGAGAACATGACCAGTGCGAACTCGTTGGCCCGGCCGCGCAGATACTGGCGACGGACCTGATCCTTTTGCGCGGAAAGCTGGTCGCGGGCCTCGCCGACCATCGGATTGGCGGACTTGGCGTTGAGTTCGGGATTTTGGAGCATGGCGATCTGGGTGACTCCCGCGAAGGCGCGCGCCTTGCGCCTCGCGAAATCCTGCAACCGCCAGAAATCCGCCACGGCATCGACCGTCAGTACGGTCGCAGCATAGTCGCGTTGCTGCTCGATCAGATTCCTGATCTTCGGTGGTGTCCATGTCGCCAGCTCCGCCATCGGCGGGATCGCCGGCTTCATCAGCGCATCTGGATCGGCTTCATCATCCGCAGGGCCGGGCGGGGCCTGATACCACCAATAGCCGGTGCGCTGGTCGGCGGCTTGTGCAGGGGCCGGCATGGCAGGCACGAGCGCCGCCGCGAGCAGGAGGGCCGCCCGGCTCACAGCAGTTTCTCCATGCGTTGGAGTTGTCCGATTTCGACCGGACCATAGTAACGGCTGTCGAATCCGCTCGCGTGCGGTGATCCGACATAGATTGTTCCGGGCAGGATGAGACCGTTGTCGGGTTGCCAATGATCGAGACGCTGACCGTCGTGACCGAAGGGCTTGCTGACGCCAAGCAGCCTGCCGTTGCAGTAATACCAGCCATCCCATTCGCCATAGGTCATGGACGGCTTCTCGATCAGCGAGATGCGGTCCCCTGGGAGGCACATGGCATATTTGGTGACAGCAACCGGCTTGGGGCCGGCGAGCGGGTGCGACAAGGTGAACGAGACGAGATCGTCCCGGCCGATCGGTCCCGGCGCCTTGCGGACGAGCCACGCGTCGATCGACGGGCTCATGACGATCGTCGCCTGCGGGATCGCCCACCAGGTGAAGAGGCCGACCGGCAACACGATGCCAAAGGCCTTCCACAGTTGCTTCGGGCGCGGAGGCTGGCCGAGCCCCGAACTGCCGAGCGCCACCGCCGCCTTCAGCGGCAGCGCCTTCAATTCGACGAAGCCGGCTTTAGCGGCCCTGAAGGCGAGCCTGAGCATCGCTGACCTCCTTCTTTCCGCCGAGGCGGGCATATTCTTCGAGAAGTCCGGAAAGCGCCGCGTCGCCATAGACGACATGGGCCGCGCGCGGGCTGTCATCCTCGCGCTCGCAATAGGGCAGGGCGGGATCGCCCGGCACCATGGCGAGCGCTGGAACGCGGGTGACACTGTGCTGACGGAAGATCAGTGGATCGACGATCAACTGCACGTCGCGCATCGCGCAGGCCGGGCCTTCGCAGCCGGGATCATGGCGCAGGATCTCGGCCGAGAGCTTCGCCATCGGGGCGACCTTCGTGAGTCCGCCCGGCATTCCGCGAAAGGCGAGCACGCCGCCGACCCGTTCAAGTTGCCCTGCGTAGGTCCGCAGCGTTGTCACCGGCATGGACGAGGACACGAACAGCACCGGCACCCAGCCTTTGGCGCTCGGCGGCGCGGTGATGCCGACGACCGCCTCCATGTCGGGCGCTTCGAGGCCGAGAGCTTGGCCAAGGCGAAGTGCCATTGCTTCGCGTTCGGCCGCCATAGCCTCCTTGGCCTTGTCCATGGCTGTACGCGCGCGGGCGTCCATCGCAGGGGACGGGGCACGCTTGCGCAGGCCTTCAAAGGCGCGGCGGCGGGATTCTTCCGATGGCGTCGGCAGTGACGTCGGACCGCGCGTTTCCGCTTCCTGCTTTCGGGCGGCCGTGGCGCGTTCGAGCCGGTCGAGTGCGGCCTCACCTTGCGCTGCTGCCCCATCACGCGCATTGTCCGGGCGAGGGTTGTCCTGCGCCAGAGCGGAAGCGGAGACGAGCATCGCCATCGCGGCGGCGAGAGGCCGCACGCTACTGGCCGATGGCCTGCATATGGGCATCGATCTTGTCCTTCATGTCGATCTGGATGTCGGCCTGGGCGCGGGCCTCGATCTCGGAATAATATTCGGAAAGGTCCATTTTGGAGAAATCCAGCGCCTGGAACTCTTCCGGGGTGAAGCCGCGGCAATAGGGGTTCTTCGGCGTGCCCCAGCCGACGCTGTTGAACGATTTGAGCTGCGGGCGGCCCTGTTCCTGGATGATGCGGCCAAGCTTGGTGTTGAAGCAGCAATGGCCGCGCGACCGCTGGACGCAGACGCCGAGAATGCGCGAGGAGCAGTAGCGCCCGACCTCGTGGCACATGCCCGATCCCCGGAGCATGCCCACTTCCATGTCTTGCTGGTCACAGCCCGAGAGCAGAAAATCCATCATGAAGTTGATCGCGAGGCTGATCGCGATCGAGGTCGGATCGATGCCGGCGATGATGGCGTTCGCGCCTGATGTCGCGGCCTGACCAGCGGTCGCTCCGGCCCGGAAGGCTGTGTAGGCGGCGCTCATGCCGGTATAGACGCCTTTGGCCACGGCGATCTTGGTCTGGATCGATGAGATGGACGAGCCCATCCCGTCCTTGACGATCTTGCCCTTGTCCTTGCAGCAATTCTGGAATGTGGTGCGCAGCCCCGCCGGGCGGCAGCGCACCGCGCGCCCTGCGAAGATCTCGATATTGCCGAGACAATGCCCCTCTGCATCGACCACGCCGTCGGCGGGCGCGCCGGGATCGTCGATGACCGGATCGTCCTCGATTCCAGCGCCGTCGCTCCCCGTGCACGCATGGGGCGAGCACATCGGCGTTCCGCCGCCCGCCGGGGTCAGACATTGATGCTGCGATCCCAGCGGGCAGCTATATTCGCCCTGCGCATCGGCGACGCACATCACCTGCTGGACCGGGCAGAGCCAGGCGTCGTCGGCCATGGCCGAGCAGCTCACGACCTCGCCGGGATCGCCGGCATCGCCATTGCCGTCGAGGTCGACCGCGCAGACAGGTTGCTGCGCCTGCGCCGGAGCGAACTGACCGGCGAGTAGAAACCCGCAGATGGCGAGCGCGATCAGGGCAACCTGCGTCGGCCAGAGGAGAGGACGCCAGATCATCGCACTTCTCCGGTGCAGACGAGATCGGCGCCGCCGAGACGGACAGTCTGCATCATCACGACTGCTTCGGGAAAATCGTCGAGACAGCCGCAGGCCGAGACGATCTCTTCGCCCGGACCGGCGGGGCAGATGTCACCGCCCGCGCTGCCGGTCTTGCAAGCGTAGTAGAATGTGTCCCAACCCGTGGGCGCGTTCTGTTTGGAGCTGACGACGCCATCCAATGCCACGCCGTCATTAGCCTTGGGCGCGCGTGTCTTGCAGACCGGCTCGCAGGCCGGGACCGTACCGCGATCGGGTAGCGCGAAGGGACGCGACGACGTCGTATAGCCGTCATCGGCGGTCTTCACCCGGTCGGCGAGCAGCGCCTCGGTCGAATGGTCGATGATATAGGCGCCGCGGCTGAGATCGGGCGGCGTCGGCGAGCCGAGATCGACGGCGCATTTGTAGCGGCGCTCGCGCTTGAAGAAATCGCGGGTCAGCCGGATCGTGCAGATCCCATTGCCGAACAGGCGCGTTTGCGGTAGCGGCGTGAGGCCGGTGCCGACGCCGTTCCTGACGGTCTGCACGCCGTCGACGGTCTCGCCATCGAGGCGGCAGGCGGAATCGGCGGCATAGCCCGAGCAGAGATCGACGAGGCGTTCGGAGACACCGCAGCTCGCATCGACCCGGACCTCGATATCGACCCAGCCCCAACGGCCGTCACCGCCGCCGCGCACGCGCACGCCGAGCGCCGCCGTTCCAGCGCGGAACCGTTCGGTGAGATCGATCGGCGTCAGGTTGACCGTTTCGGCATCGACGTTGCAGTCGCCCGAAGGCAGGGCGTCGCCCAGCCACGGCCGCTTGCCGGCATAGCCGACGACCTCGCCGTTGACGCGTGATTGCAGCCAGTCATTGGCGTCTTGCCGGACGATGCGGGCAGAGACGAGGCCGTCTGGCCTCAGAACCTGGAACGTCGCCGTGAATATGGGCGGTGCGGCCGAGCAATTGCCGTTGCCGCCAATCCGGTAGCGCCGGCAGTCGGTTCCGCAGCTCGTGACCGACTGGACTTGTCCGGAAACGCTGATGATGTCGTCATAGATCGCCGGCGCCAGCGTCACTTCCCGCTCGATCGTGCAGAGCCTCACCTGATCCGCCTTGCCGACGCCAGCGGGCGAGGCCTTGAGCGCCTGGAAGATGCTGCTCGAAGTCGACGCCGCAGAGGCGTCACCCTGGATCGCGGTCGGATTGGCGCGATAGGCGGTCTGGGGCAGCGACGGATTGGGCGTGCAGGCGGTGCTTTGCGCGCCGGTATAGCGGATCACCGGGCCGTCGATCGCGGCCTGCGCGACGCCGACGCGCGGATCGGCGGTGGTGAGCGCGCCGATCACCCCGCCACCCAGGTCCTTCAGCACCGAGGCCATATTGCCCCAGACCAGGTTCGCGCCGCAGCTGTTGTTGATGCAGTAGCAGCCGGCGAGATCGGTCAACCCGACCTCGGTGAGCTTGAGGTCGCCGCTCGAGGCGACATCCCATTTGAACGTCTTGCACTGGTTCCAGGTGCCGGGCTGGCAGGAAACAATGCCGTTGGCGCAGATGCCGGACACCGGCACGGGCAAGGTCAATGTCTGGTCGACGCTGCCGTCGAGATCCTTGTCGCGCGAAATGCGGAGCGTCCCGATGTCCCCCGTTCCGGCAGGCTGCGCGAGCAGTTCGAGCAGCGTCGCCGCCTTCTGGCACGCGATATTCGGGTTGAACGTCTTGCTGTTGTCGACGGTCGTGATCGGCTGCCCGGCAAGGCCCGGCGTCAGATAGTTCTCCTGGATCGCATCGCTGTCGGACGTCTTCGCGCGCGAGGCCTCGGCGGCGGCGCGGGCGCGATCCTCGACTGTCTGCGCCGAGGCCGACATTGGTAGAGTGGCGGTCGCCGCCAGCAGGAGGAGACAGCGCACTTTCATGGCTGCCTCGCCCGCGTGCCGCGTGAACCGCGCCGGAACCGGAACACGTCTCCCGCGCGGAATGCGCTGGATCCGGGCGAGAGTATCCGGAAGACGGCCTGGCCCTCGAAGGTGGTCAGCGCGGCCGCCACCGGCGCGGCATGAGGGGGGCCTGCCGCCCACGATGGGGGGCATTCGGCCGCGCTGACCATAGGTGGAGCGACGGCGGCAGGGGGCACCGCCGCCGCTCCGTCCGCGCGCCCGCTCACGGTGGGGAGCCTTCCGTGACGAGCGGGACAACCGCCCGTGCCGGATGCGCGGGATGGGGGAAGCGACCGGCTCATGGCGTGGAAATCCCCGCGCAGCAGATCGCTTTTTCGAAGAGCATGAACTGGGCGTTGTCCTTGCCCGGCGCATGCTTGCCGCTGGTCCAGAGCGCGCCGGGCCGGCCGATGTTGACGCACTTGCCGCCCTTGACGGGCTCCATGATCTGGAGCTTGTAGCGGCTCTTGGTCCAAATCGGCTGAGCCTTGAACGAGCAGCCGTCCTCGGAATGGATGGTGAGTGCGCCCAGGCGCCCCATCATGAATGTCGTGCGCGCCGCCAGCCCGGCCCAGGCCTCGACCCGGTCGCCCATATGGATGTCGCCGGCAACCGGATAGGTCGCGCCCCACGACCCCATGCACCAGAACAGGGGATCGATGGTCTTGCCCGCGGCGGCGGCGGCGCTGTCGGCCATGCAGGCAAGGCCTGCTGCCGGATTGCCGAACAGGATGCCCTCGGGCTGGATGATCGCGCCGAGCGTGCCCGACTGCCAGGTCGGCAGAACCTCGGTGATCATCGCGACATCGAAGCCGTCATCCTCGATGCACGGCAGGTCGGTGAACATGTCGAGCATCTTCCAGACCGGCGCGATGTAGTAATGCGCCTGCGCAAACAGCTTGGTGGTGTTGGTCCCGTCGGAGATCGACGACTGGCTGCCCTGGAGCTTGCCGCCGGTCGGCAGGAGGTCGACGCCGAGCGCCGTCATGCAGCCGGGCTCGGTGACGACGTCAACCATGCGGTTGGGTGTCCAGAAGCTGACCTTGACCCCGAACCAGAAGGTCGCGCCCTTGCGGCAGGCGCAGAGCGGCTTGGACGCCGACTGCGCGTCGAGCGCCTTGTCGAGCTTGTCGTAGCTGCCGACGCGCACGCCGCCGATGGTGATCGGGAAGATGCAATTCCACCTGACCTTGGTGATCGGATTGAACACCGTGTCCGAAGGGCATTTGGAAGCATGCGCGGGCGTGGTGGGCGCGAGCAGCGACAGCAGGATCGCGGCGGCTCCGACGCGCAGAGCGGATGCAAGGCGGGTCATTGGCCTCGCCCTCCCTTGGCTGACAGGTTGACTTCGGTGAGTTCGAGCTTTTGTCCGACCTGCCGCACAATGACGGGCGCGACCGTGAGGCCGAGCCGGTCCTTCACTCGTTCCTCGAGCATGAACAGCGCGCGGCTGTGGCGTTCGCCGAGCGACAGGGCATCGTCTTTTGGATCGCCGCCGCCGGTCAGGACGATCCAGTCGGTAAGCGTCGCCGTCTTCAGCGCCCAGGCGAGATCGCGGGGGTGAACGATGACGAGGCGCTGCGGCAGCGAGACATAGGTCAGCGGGTTGAAGGTGAAGCCCTTGGGATAGAGCAGCTTGCCGTCGGGCAGACGGATTTCCTGGTCGAGCGTGTAGAAAGGCACGACATGGCGCACACGATTCTCGCGCGCGGTGGCGAGAGTCGCACCCTTGAGCGCGCTCCATGCCGAACGCGGGCCGAACTTCGCCCTGATATCGGGCGGCTGCTGCGCGGCGCGGGCCTCGATCTCGGCCATCGCGTCGGGCTCGGCGATCGGCCAGGTGCGGCCGATGGTCGAGGTGTCGGCACGGGCGGACGACGCGATCAGCACCGCGCGGGCCAGGAGCCCGGCGATCGTCGCGGACTGGAAGGCGACGATGGGCCAGCGCTGGCGGGTGCGATCATCGGCCACGGCGGCGCTCCCTCCACGGCACGGGCGGCGTGCGGCTTTCGCCGCAGACCGCACAGATGAACGCCGAGAGGCCGAGCACGAGGGTCAGCCAGATGAGCGCCTGGTTGCCGCCGAGGTCCGGGGCCGACCACAGCACCAGCCCCGACTGCACGATCAGCAGCAGATGCGTGCCGACCAGCAGGCGGATCGAGGACGGACAGGGCGAGGCGGAGAAGATGCCGTTCATCGCCATCTCCGTGACCTTCGCGCGGCCATCCAATCGGGAAGCCGATCGAGAATGTGCGCGACGGCGAGCGCCAGCGCCGCGCCGGCGAGCCCGGCACAGGCGATCAGGGCGGCCATGAGCGGCGCGGGAACGCTGTCCGTGGCTGCACAGCAAGCAAGGCCCGCATAGGCCAGACTGGCGATCACCGGCCCGGTGAACGCCAGCAGGAGCTTGCACCGCCGCCAGCGGATGCGCTCCATGCCCAGGATCTGGATATAGGCATCGCGGACCGCCGCGAGCAGCTGGATCCGGCCGCTCAGTTCCTCCTGGCAGCGGAGCAGGTAGGCGTGCAGCGTTTCGTCGGGCCGGCGCTGAACGGCCGCCAGGGGATTGGTGTCTTGGGGCGGGAGCGGGTCGAGGATCATCGAGGCCTCCGCAATTTCGCGAGCAACCGGCTCACGGCACCGGTCAGCGCGATCATCAGCAATCCGGTCAGGAAGCAGCCAGCGCCGACCAGCGCAGCGCTGCGCAGGACGAGTCCGGTCGGCTGCTCGAGAACCAGCCCGGCGACGAGCACCAGCGATGCGATCATCACCGTTTCGATGACGACGAGGCGGAACCGCCAGCGCAGCGCATCGGCCTCGGCGCGCTTCGCCACGCGCGCCTCGACGATCCGTTCGAGGTCATTGTCGCCGTTCTCGACGAGCCGGAGCGGCAGCTGGTCGGGGGAGGCAAAACGCCGGCTCATGACCGCGCACCCCGCTTGAATGCGACGGCGCTGTCCGTCTGGCCCGCGTTTCCGAGGACCTCGGCGGGATCGACGCCGGCAAGATCGCAGACCGCCTCGAGCGGCGATCGGCCTCGGCGCACCAGCGCCTCGAAGGCCGCGACATCTTCGGGCGCCGAGGTGTTGATCCAGTAGGAGAAGGGATCGACGACGAGGCGTGCAATGCCGAGCCCGAGCGGCGAGTCGACGAACACCTCGCTGTAGTTGGGCTTGTTATTGCGGACCGATTTCAGGAGATCGAGAACGAAACCCGAATAGTCGAGGATCTTGTTCTCGACCGCCTTGTCGTAGGTCGAGCCCTGCAGCAGGAAGCGGGTGGCGGCGTTCTCGAGGATGACCTGGCCGGTGCCGCCGAACAGCATGAGGTCGTTCATGCTCTGGAGGACAATGCCGAAACTGCCGCGATATTTGCGGGCGCGGCGATACCCCTGGGAAAATGCCTCGGCGAGCCGTGACAGATCCTGCCCGTCGCTGCGCGTCATGAACTGCGCGGCTTCATCGCAGAGCACGAAGCGGGGCCGGTCACGCGCCGACAGGTAGAGTTCCTGGGTGACGGCGTTGACCACGACCATGATCACGACGTTGAACAGGTCGGGCATGGCCTTCAGGCGCTCGAGTTCGAGCACGACGAATTCGTCGCTCGAAATGTCGAAGGTCGAAGGCCCGTTGAAATAGTGGCCGTAAGCCCCGTCCGAACCGAAATCGCGCAGGTTGAAGGCGAGCTCGCGCGCGGTCGGCACCAGATGGTCCACGCGGTCGAGATCGGAGGCGGTGTTGGCGGGATAGGCTCCCAGCCATTCGCGCACCGCGTCGATCCCGGCTTCGGCCCGCCCGCTGTCGATCGCCCATTGCACCGCGGACTTGAGCAGGTTCCATTCCGAGGTGGTGACGCCCTTGCGGGTCGCGGCATTGGCCATTTCCGCGACGATCGACACGGCCATGCTGATCGCGGATTCGCGATCGTCGCCGTCGAGGGCCAAGCCCAGATCGAAGGGATTGAGGACGAGATGCTCTTCGCCGAGGTCGATGTAGCGGCCCGAGCAGAGCGAGCAGAGCTTGCGGTAGGAGCCCCCGATGTCGATGATGCGGATGAGCGCGTTCTGCGCGAAATATTGCTGGCAGAGGTTGTTGAGCAGGAAGCTCTTGCCCGCGCCGGACTCGGCCGAGACGATGAAGTTGTAATTGTTGATCCGAGGATCGAAGAGGTCGAGCGTGATAAGCTGACCCTTGCGGCCCGTGTAGAGCAGCGCCGGCCGGCCGCCGCCCCGGAAATCGGTCTGGATCGGCGACATCAGCACGCCCGCGCGCACCGGCACGCGGAAATCGCGCTGAAGCATGCGGACCGTGCGGCGCTCGGGATAGAGACCGAACGGCAGGCTCGCGGCGAGCAGGATCGGATTGAGGTAGCTTTCCTCCTGCACCATCCAGGGCAGCGGCTCGCTCTCCCAGAGGCGTTTGGCGCGCGCCGCCATCTCGCGGGCCTGGTGACGATCGCGGCCGAACACCCAGAGCGTCGGGATCACCGAGACGAAGCGGCTGTTGCCCACTTCGTCCAGGATCCACGAAATCTCCTCGATCTGCTTGCCGACCTCGACCGCGAAGCTGCCCGCGGCCTTCTGCGCCGAGAGGATCTGCGCGCGCTTGTGGATCTCGAATTGCGAATGGTCGAACAACACGTTCAGGGTGAAGAGGAACGGCCCGCCGATCTGGTCGCTGTCCTCGGCCGAGCCGCGCATGCCGCCGGTCAGGCGATTGGCGCGCTCGGCGGTAATCCGCTTGGGCGGCGACTTGGGGGTCAGGCAGCGCGCCACCTGGTTGCCGAGAAACACTTCCGGTCCGTCGAAAAGCAGCGCCGGTCCCGCGTCGATAATCTGGCGGCGCAAGGGGACATCGGCGGTCTGGGTGAACACGCCGGGCGCGGCGGCATGGACGCCGTTGAAGATGCGGCGATAGAAACTAACGATCTCGCCCGCCCCCATCGGCCGGATACCGAGCTTGGATAATTGCTCCTCGATCTGCCGGCGCAGATCGCTGTCCATCGGCGCCCTGGCCTTGACCGAGAGGAAAGTGCGGAAATTGCGGACCGGGATGCCGTGGAGCGCTTTCAGCCCCATGGTTCCCGCCTGGAGATAGTCGAAGGTCCGCCGCGCCGATGCCTGGATCAGCGGATCGGGGCGCGTCTTGAGATCGAGAAAGGCATCGAGAGCGCCTTCGACCAGCGGATCGGCGAAGCTCTGAAGCTGGAGGATCGTCCCTTCGGGAAAGTTGACATTGAGGAGCCCCAGCAACGCCTCATGCACATGCGCGAACAAATAGGCGGTGGGAACCAGCTCCCAGGCGTAGCCCCAGCCATCGTCGATGGTGAGGAAGGCCTGCTCTTCCTCGACCCAGGCGGCGAGCGGCAGATAGTCGGAATAGCTGTCGCGCTCGACGCTGCGGCGCAGCCGCGCGAGCGTCATGCCCGATTGGTAGCTGGTCATGGCCGCGGTCCCGTGTCGTTCTGGCCGTCGTCGGCACGATCCCTGACCTGTTCGAGCACGTTCGCGCGCGATGCCGGAGATACGGGCGTGACCAGATAGTCGCCCACAACCCATTGCGGGCGCTCGACCAAAGAATAGACATAGCGCGGCATGTAGAGCCGGTCGGGCCGCTGCCGATCGGCATAGGGCAGGATCAGGGTGCGTACCGTGCGCGGGGGCTTCAGCATCGGCGTGACTGGCTGCTCGATCAGGCCCTGCAGTTCGCGATATACGGAGTCACGATAGCCCGCGAACGCGCCCGACCCTGTCTTTGCGGTGCCTGCCTTGCCGGAACCGCGCGCGGGCTTGCCGTCCTTCAGCAGCTTCCTGTCGTTGGTGACGGCCGGATCGGACTTCGACGCCACGCCAGCCACGGCGTCGGCATAGGCCTTGTCGGGATGGATGCACTGGCCATGATCGTCGTTCTTGCAGCTGAACTTCTCGCTGTAGGGCGACATCACCGATCCCAGCGTCGCGCAGCCGCCGAGCAAGGGAAGCGTGAGGATCAATGCAGCGGCCCGGATCGCGCGGCCTCGCGGACGATGAAACATGGGACGTACTCCCCTGGTGTTTGCTGGCGGGCGCATCAGAATTTGCTCCCCGCGGTGGGCTTGATTTCGAGGCTGACGCCTTCCTGGATGACGACGACGACATCCTTGGCCGCGCCGACCTCGACGATGGGGCCGGCCTGGCGCGCGAGATCGAGATAGAAGTCTGTCAGCTTGTCCGACGAGCGCGACAGGCCGCCGGCGATGCCCGCCTGCGCCGCGTCGCCCGCATCCAGCGTGCGGACCGAGCCCAGCGCCGAGGTCGAGACATTGCCGACCGTGTTCTCGACCGTCTGCGCGACTCCGGTGATGGTGCCCGCGATAAAGGAGCGGGCCAGCGCCGCGCCGGCACGGGTGACGACCTTGCCGGAGAGGCCCTTCTTGCCGTCGGCATCGACGAAGAAGCCCTTGATCGGCTGATCGACCACCGAGCGTTCGTCGAAGTCGACGCAGGACAGCGAGACCAGCTGGACTTCGACCCGCTCCTTGGCGAGGCTGCCGGTGGCGTTGCCGATGACGAAGCAGCCGGAGAGGTTGGCCTTGACGTCATTGGGCAGCACGGCAGGCGCCTGGACACGCGCGATCAGCGGCTCGGGATTGTTGGTCGCGTCCCGGCTCGCCAGCGCGTCGATCCCGGTCAGCAGCCGCGCCTTCATGAAACCAGGCGGCAAATAGATCGTCCGGGCCTTTTTTTTAGCGCCCGCTGCCGCATCTCCGCCGCCGACCGGCGCGGTCGCCGCGCCGATCGCGCCCACTGTCTTTTCGACCGGCGGAGCAGGGGGTGCGGGCGGGGCCGCGGGAGGCGCCGGAGGAGCGGACGCCGATGGATCGATGTCGCCGGTCGCGGGCGGTTCGGGAAAGTCGGGAACCGCGCCGGGGATCGCCGGCGGCAGGTCGCCGTCGATCGCGCCCGCCGTGCCGGTCCCAGGCACGATCTTGCCTTCCTCGATCGCGGTCACGCGCTCGCCGAGCAGCGTCTGACCGTCGAGGATCTTCTTCAGGTCGCCGCGCAGCTTGATCTCGAGGCTGTCGCCGCGAAGTCCCGCACCCATGTCGAGATGCGAACTCGGCGGCGCGGCGGCTTCCTCGGCCTTGTCGCCGCTCGCCGAATAGAGGCCGAGCCCCAGCGCGCCGATCACGCCGGCGACGCCGAGCTGCTTCAAGCGCAGCTGCTGGCGCGCGCTCAGCGTCTGCCAGCGCGCCTTGAGATCGAGCAATGCCGGACCGCGCGAGGCGAGGTCGGGACGAACGCGTTCCTCCTGAAAACCGTCGAGGTCGAGTTCGCCGTCCCGGTCCTGAAGCGTGCGATCACCGCGACCGCCGCGATTGCCGGGGCTGCGATCATTGGGACCGGCGGGGCTCATTGTATGGTTCCCCGGCGCACGACGATCAGCCGGGCCGTCTCGCCCGCCGACAGAGTGCCGCGGTCGAGCGTGACCGCGAAGATATTGGCGCCGAGCGCGCTGTCGAGGAAGCTGCGTTCGTCGAGCAGCGTGTCGCTCGCCACCGACACCAGATACTCCGAGGCCGAGAGGCCCGAGCCGTCGACCTCAATGCGGCGCCGTTCCTCGATGCTGGCATCGGGGAGCAGCCCCAGGCGGAGCGGGCCCGAGCGCGGTGCGACGCTGGTGAAGCTCGCCGGTATCCGGTCCTGGAGCATCGAGAGCGTGATCGAGACCGCGCGTTCTTCCTCGACCAGCGGTCCGAGCAGTTCCTCGTTCGCCTGCGCGCGCTGGGCGCCCCCCGGCTGCAACGTCACCGTCTGCGCCGGAATGTCGGATGGTTCGGCGTAAAGCGCAAAGACCGCGCCGTTGCAGGTGATGAAGAATTCGGACGGGACCGTCACGAAAGTCCGCGTCACCGCACCGGCGTCGTCGATCTCGCGGACGAGAAACTTGATCCACGCGTCGCGTCCGGCTTTTTCGACGGCGATCGCCTTCTCGGCGGAGAACTTGACGTCCTCGATCTCGCCGCCCGCGCAGATCACATGATTGATGTCGCGGTTGGACAGGCGGATCGTGCTGGTCTGGTCGGGCAGCGCGACGATGGTCTGCGCCATGACGGGCAGCGGCATCAGGGCGAGGCCGAGCGCCAGCAGCCGCTTAGCGGGGCTGTGCATCAAACTTCTCCTCATTGAGGGCGGTCAGCCAGAAGCGGCCGTTGTCGATCACGTATCGGATCCGCAGATTGCCCCGGAACTTGCGGATCACGCCGCCGATCACGCGCACCTTTTCGACGGGAACGAGGATCTCGGTCCTGGTCCAGGTCACCGGCTGATCGGGGCGGATATAAGTCGCGATCGAGAGTGTCGGATTGTCGGCCAGCTCGTCGAGCAGGCGGTTGAGACTGTCGCGCACGCTATTGTAGGTCGAGGGGTGGACGATCGAGAGCAGCTCCTGGAACTGCCGGTCCGCCGAGTAAGCCGAATAGGTGCCCGACAGCGACACCACGTTGCGCGTAATCGTGCGCAGGTATGCCTCGGACGGCTCGCTGCCGGTCACATAGAGGTCGCCGCCGCTGCCGAACGGCACGACCACGGTGCGGGTGTTCTGGTTCGAGGTGTAGATGAGCGTGCCGAGCACGGCGGTAATGCCGAACAGGCCGATCACGGCGAGCTTCAGCAGCCGGTTCTCCTCGAACAGGTTGCTCGCGCCCTGCAGGTAGCGGTGCATGCCGAAGCTTGCGGGCTTGCCGAGCAGGGGGTCGCGTGGAGGCGCGTCGGGGGATTTGCGTCCGAACATCGCTTGGACTCACTCGAAGAAGCGGGTCTGCGTCGGACCCGGATAGTTGCGAAAGCTGACGAGGCCCCAGCGCCAGGCCATGTGCGGGATGAACCCGCGCGGCTTGGTGCGAAGCCAGGGGACGAAAAGGAGAAGACCCGCAACGAGCGCCCAACCGAGCATCCCGCCGAGGACTACGGCGACGAAGATGACGGTGATCACCAGCACGAATTCGTCCGATCCGAACCACAGGATCTGGACCGGCTTGTGCAGATATTGGGGTAGCCGCTCGTTCATGAGCCTTCTCCTCCTTGCGTCGTGACCTCCCTTCCGAAGCCGGTTGAACTTCGTGGGCTGTCTCGCCATCGCGCCTGTGCGCGCTGGCCCGTTGAGGCCCGCGGTCCGCGTGGGCGGACCACGGACCGAACCGTCAGATGACCATCCCGAAGGTCTGGAGGATCGAGTCCGCCTTGATCAGGCAGACCGCCGCGACGATCGTCGGGATGCCGATCATGATGTTCGAGAACAGCCTGCTCACGCCGAACAGGAAGGCGGCGACGCCGCCGACGAAGCCGAGCGGGCCTTTGACGCCCTGGTTCACGACGATATCGTAGATGTCGTAGCCGAGGTCACCCGCGGCCGGCGCGGAGAAGGCGTGAGCCCCACCGGCGCCGAGCAGCGCGAGCGCGGTCAAAGGGATGCCGACATTGGCGAGCGAGACGGTCTGCCGACCGATGGTCCTCAACATGCATTTGCTCCTGTGAAGATGGGCCGCTCCGGGATCTGCTTGCCGGCATCGATGGGGATCGCTGTCGGCCGGCGGCGAGGCTGGACGGCCCGTCTCGGGTCTCGCCGCCGGCATGGGGCTGGCGCGGTGATCGCCGCACCAGGGATCGGGACGTGGTCAGCGCCCGGCATTGGCGAGCGCCTTCGTCCCGGCGAGGAACTCCTCGATCTCGGCCTGCCGGAAGCCGGAGATGATCTTGCCTTCCGCGATCAGCGTCGGCGTGCCGGTGATCCCGACGCTGCGCACGACGCCGGCGTCGGCTTCGACCCGCGCCTTGCCTTCCGCGCATTTGCGCAACTGCGCGGGAGCGGCACCGGCGTAGATCGCCTTGAACGCGGCTTCCTTGTCGGGCGAGCAATGGACATGCTCGGCCTTGGCGGCAGCCTCGGGATGGATGCCGGAGACGAAGAAGATGAGGCGGCGCACCGGCTTGCCCTCGGCGGCCTTTGCTGCCCAGAAGCGGTCGAGCGCGCGGCAGTAGGGGCAATCGGGATCAGTGAACTCGAGGACGACGGGTGCGCCTTCGGGGCCGATAGCTAGGGCCTTGCTGGTGTCGATCGCGGCGAGCTTCCTCGCCGCAGTGGAATTCTGCGCCAGCGCGGTCAGATTCTGCCCGTTGCGGTCGTAGACCTCCGCGAACAGCAGGTGCTCGCTCTCGGGCGCGTAGTAGATGATGCGACCACCCGCGCTCGCCTGGTAGATCGGACCCTTGACCGGCGCCGGTCCGAAATCCTCGAACTGGAGATTGGTGAAGGTCTGCCGCAGTTCGCTCTCGGCTTCGCGCGCCGCCGCGGCGAGCGGATCGGCTTGCTGCGCCGAGGCGGCGCTTTGGGCAGCGAGGATCAGAGGCAGGGCGAGGGCTGCTGCCCCGATCTTTGGCCCGAGCTTACGGATGCGCATGCGAAATCTCCTGAATGGCGCTAACCGGAGGTGAGAGCAGGCGCGCATCGAGATGCGTGCCCGATCCTACCGGGATGTGTTCACGGGCCGTGGCCGACAGGCCGCCGTTCTCCGCCGGGGCCGATGCCGCCGCGCGGATCACAAAGCCGTCCGCCGTCGCGGCGATGGTCCGATGCCGCCCCACGTCCGGCATGGAGCTGAGGCGCTGGGAGCGATTGTCCGGCGTCGCGCAGGCTGTCGTCGTAAGGACGAGGACGCCCAGGGCAGCCGTCATCGCTTTGGCAATCGGCTTCATGCACGACTCCATGTCGGCGCAACGCGCCAAGGTTAAAGTTACTTAACGATCCGAAGTATCAGGCCCGATTCGACTTGAGTTGTTCGGAACGAGGTTTGACTGATGGGATTCGAAGTCGATTGCAACAGGCCCCGGCAGCTGAGTGCCGCCAGCTTCGAAATTAGCCGGAATTGCTCGAAAATAGCTTTATTTCGGTATGATGGGTTCGTTCGCGCCGCTCTGTCGCACTTTCGGAAGATAAACTCCGAAACACCCCATTTTGGATGAATTCGGCAACGAAATGCCGACTATACCGTATTCGACTGGTGCGGGCACGTATTCATGCCTATTCGGTAGATATATTCCTCTAAAATCATCGGCATCTATTATTGCGGACGACCGTCTGGGCTAATTAGATATTTCGGGCGATCCATCGCGCCAGGACGCGTTGCTGCGGAGGACGAGATCATGGAGCCCGACGATAAATTTGCCGCCGTCGACACGTCGATCTTCAGGGAGATCAAGCTGCTGTCCGGCGAGCGGATCAGGCACGAGCGGAACCTGCGCGGCATCACGCAAATAGAGCTTGCCGCCAACATGGGCGGCAGCCCGCGCTGGATGCGCGAGATCGAGGCCGGGGCGCCGGGCACGAAGCTGGAGGATCATCTGAAAGCCACGCTCAGCCTCGGTATGCCGACGGGACATATCGCCTTCTCGATCCTCTTTGCGGGCCAGCGCATGCGGTTCCCGCGTCAGCTCATCTACGGCGATCTGCCCGCCATCGAGCGCAAGTGCATCGAGATGATATCGGATTCGGTGCTCACCGCGCTCAAGCAGGATCTCTCACCCCAATGGCGGCGCGGCGATGATTGCGGCCAGATATGAAACCCGCGACCGCTCCGAACTGCGGCGCATCTTCATCGAGCGGATATTGTTCGATCCGATTGACCCGCAGACAAATAGGGCCACAGCTGCTTTGCGATGATCGGCCAACGCAGCTGGATCCAGACCAACGGTCAGCGACTACACAGCCCGCATATGTGCCCGGTCTCTTCTCTGGCGGGGTGCGGCTCGATCGTGACGTGGACGAACTCGTCATGCACCCGGACCCGTCTGGCATAATCCCCGGGAGGCAAGGGTCGTTCCGCGACCAGAGCGACGATCGCGGCGAACTTGCCCGGACCCACCTGCCAGACGTGAAGATCGGTGATGCGGGCATCGCCGTCCTCGATCGCCTCGCGGATCTCGTCTTCAAGCTCGGTATTGGCGGCCGCGTCGACCAGCACGGCCGAGCTGTCGCGCAGCAGGCCGAATGACCAGCGGGCGATCACGACCGCACCGACGACTCCCATGGCGGCATCCATCCAGCGCCAGCCGAGAAACAAACCGGCAAGCAGCGCGGCGATCGCCAGCAGCGAGGTCAGCGCGTCGGCGAGGACATGGAAGTAGGCCGCGCGCAGATTGTTGTCGTGCTCGTGATGATGGCGATAATGCCCGTGATGGTCGTGCGCATGATGATCGTGATGGCCCTCGTGACCGTGGCGATGATGATGGCTGCCGAGCAGCCAGGCGCTGACGAGGTTCACGATCAGGCCGAGGATCGCGATCCAGATCGCCTCGACATAGGCGATGTCGGCGGGCGCGAAGAGTCGCCGGACCGACTCGATGCCGATACCGAGCGCGATGATCGCCAGCACGAGGGCGCTGGCAAAGCCGGCCAACTCGCCGACCTTGCCGGTGCCGAAAGTGAAGCGCGGATCGCGCGCATGGCGCCGGGCATAGCCATAGGCGAAGGCCGCGACGCCGAGCGCGCCCGCATGGGTCGCCATGTGGAAGCCGTCCGCGAGCAGCGCCATCGATCCGGTCAGATAGCCGGCGGCGATCTCGCCGATCATCATCGCGAAGGTCAGCACGACGACGATGCGGGTGCGCCGCGCATTCTCGTCATGGCTCGCGCCCAGGAAGTTGTGATAGTGCGCGAGGGTCTCGGCGCTTCGCAAGACGTCCGTATCGCGAGTCATTTGGAATAGCGCCGGATCACGGTTGTCAGCTCCGCGGCGCCGGCCGCGCGCTCGGTATCGTCAAGGCCGGGCCGTGCGACATGCTCATTGAGATGCTCGACGATGATCTCGTCCATCAACCCGTTCACAGCGCCGCGCACCGCCGCGACGAGTTGGAGAATATCGGCGCAGGGCGCCTTGTCAGTGAGGCCGCGTTCGACCGCTGCGACCTGTCCTGCGATGCGTTTGACCCGCGCCATGAGATCGGAGTCGTTTCGAGATGTGTGTGCCATACTATACCCCCCTATATTATTTAGGGACAGGCTGACAACTGTTCCGGGCGGGCGGTGGCATACACCGGAGCTAAGCGACGAGATCCCGCCGCGGGAATGATAAGCGAGAACGCAATATGCGGCATTTGCTTGCCTGAAAGCGCGATCTTCGTCCTTTGGAAGCCGCTCCGGAAATGCTAGATTGGCTGCGCGTCATGGCCTGCCTGCGTTGCCCACAGGGTAGCAATCCATGCGCTATTCCCATGCGGACTCATACGATCAGCTTCGGCGAACGCGTTCGCGTAATGGCCGGATGGCGGTCCAACCGTTCCAAATCGGCCGGAAGGGAAGGGAGAGGGAAGGAAGCGGAAGCAGCGGACAGACAACTGTCGAAGACCCCAATCCCTCAACCACAACACTGAAGTCGGCAGGCGACCCGATCGGACGTTGCAATGCGTAATCTGCTGGCATTCTCCGATCTAAAGGCGAAGGATATTCCTTTCACCCGCCAGCATGTGGCACGCTTGATCAAGCAGGGGCGCTTTCCCGCACCGATCAAACTGGGCGTAGGCACGAACCGCTGGATAGCTTCCGAGATCGATGACTGGTTGGATCAGCGAAAGGCCGCCCGGGATGAGGCTCTGGCATCGCGGCCAGGAAACCCATAGTCAATTTTCACGATAGCAGACCGAACGTCCGCTAGTTCCGAACGGTGCGCAGGCAAAGCCTTCCCCGAACGTCGCTTGCGAATCGGCTTTCCGTGAGCAGCATAAGGCTCGTTCACAAGCCAGGGCTAGATGCCTCAAGTCAGGTCTTGCACGGCAGATTTTGAGGTCGGCGCACGCGAACAAGGCGTCACTGGCAGGAACATTCCCGAACCTCTGGGAGCCTCGCATCACGTGAAATCTGCTGCACAGTTTGCTGCACACCAGCGGAATCTTGATCGAAAATCGACCTTAGGTTACTGTGACAAGTCACTGAAATTATTAAGAAAGTAGTGGTGGACGCACTTGGGCTCGAACCAAGGACCCGCTGATTAAGAGTCAGCTGCTCTACCAACTGAGCTATGCGTCCATTCCGGGGTGGCGGCAGGGCCATCGTTCCGGCGTGGGCGGGCTGGTAGCAGTGGCTGCGACTTTTGCAAACCTTAAAAATCGAGGCGCGGCCATTTTTTTGCCCCGGGCCCGACGTCAGGCCCAGTTGCCCGGGCGCCGCTTGCGCCGGCCCGACCGGTCGATCGCCATGATGATGCCGATGCACAGCATGACCGTCAGCATCGACGACCCGCCATAGGACATGAAGGGGAGGGGAATACCCACGACGGGGGCCAGGCCCATGACCATCATGAGGTTGATTGCCACATAGAAGAAGACCGTAGTGATGAGACCGGCAGCGGCCATGCGGGCGAACTTGTCCTGCGTCCGCATGGCGACGCGCAGTCCCCAGCGGAAAAGCAGCATGAACGCCCCGATCATCAGCACGCCGCCGACCAACCCCCATTCCTCCGCCATGGTGGCGAAGACGAAGTCGGTGTGGCCTTCGGGCAGATAGTCGAGATGGCTTTGCGTACCCTGCAGGAAGCCCTTGCCCCAGATGCCGCCCGAACCGATCGCGATCTTCGACTGGGTGATATGATAGCCAGCGCCCAGCGGATCGCTTTCGGGGTCGAGAAAGATGAGGACGCGTTTCTGCTGATAGTCGTGCAGGAAGCTGAAGGCGATCGGGATGGCGGCGGCGATGGTTAGCCCCGAGCCGATGAACAGCCGAAGCGGCAGACCGGCCAGAAACATGACCGTCACGCCGCCCGCCGCGATCATCGTCGCAGTGCCAAGGTCGGGCTGAACCAGCACCAGCGCCCAGGGCAGGCCGATCAGCACCAGGGCGGGCCAGATGGCGTTCCAGCGGCGGATTTCGCCCACCGGCAGCAAGGAATAGAATCGCGCGACCGTCAGCACGATGATCGGCTTCATGAATTCGGAGGGCTGGAGTTGCATGAAGCCCAGGTTGATCCACCGCTGGCTGCCACCCCTGACACCGCCGATCAATTCCACCAGCACCAGCGCTACGAGCACCGCGCCATAAGCAGGAAAGGTGTAGCGGGCGAAGACTTCGACAGGGATTCGGCTGAGCGCCAGCGCCATCACCGTGAAAATGCAGAAACGAACCGCCTGATTGAAGGCCCAGGGAAAGATGCTTCCGCCCGCCGAGCTGTAGAGCACCAGCGTGCCGAAGCCCGCGATCGCCAGCAGGAGCGCCAGCACGCGCCAGGGAAATTGGGTGAGGGGCTGGGGAATGATGCTCATGGCGCGTCGGCCGCGTCGCTGCCATTGTCGGGCGCGGGGGAAGCGGCGTTGCCTTCGGCGGCATCCGCAGCGTTGGACCCGCTGGCGGCCGGTGGCGGCGGGACTTCGCCCTTGCGGATCGCATCGGCCATGCGAAAGGCCGCCATCTGCCGCGCCTGCCGTTCGCCCGGCGTGCCGCCCCAGCCTTTTTCCAGCGTCACCAGCTTCTCCATCGCCCGCGTCGGATCGAACAGATAGGAGAGGGTGTCGCTGGCGATCATGGGCGCGTCCTCGTTGCGGATCAGGTGACCGCCATGTTCGATGATGCAGCCCACCGCATAGCGCGGCTTGTCGAACGGAGCAAAGCCCTGGAACAGCGCATGGTCGCGCAGCTTGAAGGCGAGCGAACTATTGCCGCGGACGCCGCCAGCGCGCTCCGCCATGGTGATGCGCCGCACCTGCGCCGTCCCGGTCTTGCCCGCTATCAACACATCGGGAATGTTCATGCGCGCCGCACCGCCCGTGCCACCACCATTGACGACCGCGCTCATCGCGTCCCGGATGATCGCCAGATGATCCTCGCTGGCGCCCACCAGTCCCGGATCGGGTCGGGGCGCGCCATATAGAAAGTTGGGCATCAATTGCCGCCCGGTGGCGAGCCGCGCCGCCATCACCGCCATTTGCAGCGGGTTGATCAGCATATAGCCCTGTCCGATGGTGGCGTTCACCGTGTCGTAGACTTGCCATTTCTGGTCATATTTCCGCTCCTTCCACGTCGGGTCGGGGACGGTGCCATAGCTCTGGCTGGGAAAGGGCAGGTCGAATCGCTGGCCCATGCCGACACGGCGAGCCATTTCGGCGATGCGCTCCATGCCGATGCGCTGCGCCATCTGGTAGAAATAAATGTCGCAACTCTGGGCGATCGCGCCGCGCATGTTGAGCGGTCCGTGGCCACGCCGCTTGTGGCAGTGGAACAATGTGTTGCCGACGCGGATCGCGCCGCCGCAACTGATCGTCTCCTGCGGCCCCACGCCCGCTTCGAGCAGCGCCAGCGCCACCATCGGCTTGACGGTGGAGCCCGGGGGATAGAGGCCCTGCAGCGTCTTGTTGCGCAGCGGGACATGATCGTCCTGCGACAGCATGTTCCATTCCAGATGGCTGATGCCGTCGGAAAAGCTGTTGGGATCAAAGCTGGGCATGGAGGCCATGGCCAGCACATCACCATTGGTGCAGTCGAGAACGACCACCGCACCGCTTTGCGTCGCCAGGCGGCGGCCTGCATATTCCTGCAGACCAGCATCGATGGTGAGCTTGATCGAGCGGCCCGGCGTGTCCGGCCGCGTGGTCAGTTCGCGCACGATCTTGCCCCGCGCAGTCACCTCGACCCGTTTCGCCCCGGGTTTGCCGGTCAGATGCCGGTCGAACGCCTTTTCCAGCCCATCCTTGCCGACCTTGAACCCCGGGGTGATGAGCAGCGGGTCCTTGCGCTCCTGATAATCCTCCGCCGTGGCGGCGCCGACATAGCCGAGCAGATGGCCGACCGTCGCGCCGGCGGGATAGTAGCGGGAAAAGCCCTGGCTGGGCGCGACGCCGGGCAGGTCAGGCAGGCGGACGCTGACGGCGGCGAACTGGTCATAGGTCAGCTTGTCGGCGACCTGCACCGGGCGGAAACCGGCCGATTTTTCCAGCTCGTCGCGGATGCGATCAACCTGATCCGACTCCAGGCTGAGCAATTGCGCGAGATGGCGGATCGTGCCGTCCGCATCGACCATCCGCTGGGGGATGAGGTCGACCCGGAAATCGGTGCGGTTGTTCGCCAGCGCATTGCCGTTGCGATCGAGGATCCAGCCGCGCCGGGGCGGAATGAGCGTCAGGTTGACGCGATTGCTTTCCGACAGCGCGGAATATTTTTCGTTCTCGGCGACGCTGATCCAGGCCATGCGACCGACCAGCAGCGCGCCAATCGCGCCCTGAATCCCGCCGACGACCATCGCGCGGCGAGTGAAAGTGAAGGACTGAGTGGCTTCGGTGACGATCTTGCGCTTGGACGGAAACTTCATGCCATCACGCGCCAGCGGTCGATCCGCGCGCATTGCCGGACGACGAAGGGGAAGAGCAGGATCGACCAGAGCATCTGCGGCGTGACCAAGAGCAATCTAATTTCGCCTCCGCCCGTGATGCGCGCGAAGAACCAACCACCAATGAGGCAGAAGATAATGGCAAGACAGGCGATTAGCCAGTCCTGTCGGTAGCTGCGCCAGACCAGCCGATGTTCGAACGCGTCGACGCCGATGAGCGTGACCGTCCACAGGAACATGGCCGATCCGATGGGCTGTCCGCTCAGCATGTCGTCGAACAGGCCGAGGGGCAGCCCGATCCAGGCGCGCCACAATTCCGGGCGCAAAAGGCGCCAGGCGAGCAGCAGCATCAGGCCGAAGGGGGGCATCACCGGCGACTGGGCAACGAAGGGCAAGGCGGTCAGCGCAGAGCCCAGCATGACCATGATGACCGGCGTGCCCGCAAGGCGGAAGCGGCCCGGATGTCGCCCGAGTCTGGGCACATGGTAGAGATGCGGGTCGATCACGGCGCCGCCATGGCATTGGGGGGGGCGGTCTCGGCCGCAGCGCCGGCCGGGTCGGGCCGCGTCACCACTTCCTCGAAGGCGCGCTCCACCACCACCGCGTCGATCCGCGAGGGGTTGGCGAGCGGGAAGCCCCAGGCGATTTCCCCCTGAACCCGGACAACGACTGCGACAGGTATGTTGGGTTGATAAATGCCGCCAATGCCGGACGTCACTAGCAGGTCGCCGGGCTTGAAGGGGTTGCGACCGGCGGACAGCGGGCGGATTTCCAGCGATCCGTCCCCCGCGCCGGTCGAGATGGCCGGCACGCTGTCATTGGCGCGGCGGATGGGCACGATGTTGCCAGTGTCGGTGAGCAGCAGCACTTCGGCGGTATTGGGCGTGGTGCTGTCAACGCGGCCTATCAATCCTTCGGCGGCGCGCACGGGCATGCCGGGCCGCACACCCTGCCAGCGACCGGCATTGAGACGGGCGAAGCGCCGCGTGCTGCCCGAGGTCGAGCTGATCAGCCGCGCGGTCAACAGATCGCTCTGATCCTCGTCCACCAGCTTGAGCAGGCGCTTCAACCGGGCATTTTCCTGGGCGATCGCGCGCGCTTCGATGATGCGGTTGCGATTGGTCTCCACCTGGCGGCGCAGCGAGACATTCTGCGAGCCGGCGCGCCAATAGGCGGCCAGCACTTCGTCCACAGAACTGATGCCGCTGACCATATTCTTGAGCCCGACGGATACCGGCCGCGTCGCTTCCGCGGTCACGGTGCGCAGCCCGGCGAACCCGGTCGGATCGAAGATCGCGATGACGACCAGCAGCAGCCCGGCTACCGCGCCGGCGACCGCCACGACATAGCTTGCAAACAGGCTATATTGCGCCTTCCGGTTGATGCCGGGGCGTCGGCTGGGTGGCCGCGCCATGTGCGGTCCCCTTCGATCAGGCGGTCTGGAGCACGCCCCGGAAGATCGGATCCTCCATCGCGCGGCCGGTGCCGATCGCAACGCAGGTCAGCGGATCTTCGGCGATGGTGACGGGCAGGCCGGTTTCGTCGCGCAGTTCGTCGTCCAGCCCCTTGAGCAACGCGCCGCCGCCGGTGAGGACGATGCCCTGGTCGACAATGTCGGCCGCCAGTTCGGGCGCGGTGTTTTCCAGCGCGATGCGGACGCCCTCGACGATGGTGCTGATCGGTTCGGCCAGCGCGTCGGCGATCTGTCCCTGGTTGATCGAGATTTCCTTGGGCACGCCGTTCACAAGGTCGCGGCCCTTGATGTGGATGGTTTCGCCCACGCCATCCTCGGGCGGCTGGGCAACGCCGAACTGCTTCTTGATCCGCTCGGCCGTGGCTTCGCCTATCAGCAAATTATGGTGGCGGCGCACGAAGGATACGATCGCTTCGTCCATCTTGTCGCCGCCCACGCGCACCGAAGTGGTGTAGGCGAGGCCGCGCAGCGACAGCACGGCGACTTCGGTGGTGCCGCCGCCAATGTCGACGACCATCGACCCGATCGGTTCCGTGACGGGCATGTCGGCGCCGATCGCGGCGGCCATCGGCTCCTCGATCAGGAAGACCTGGCTGGCGCCGGCATTGCTGGCGGCGTCGCGGATGGCGCGGCGTTCGACGCTGGTGGAGCCCGACGGCACGCAGATCACGATTTCGGGCGCACGCCAGGGGCTGTGCTTGCCGCCATGCACCTTGGTGATGAAATGCTTGATCATCTGTTCGGCGACATCGATGTCGGCGATGACGCCGTCGCGCAGCGGGCGGATGGCTTCGATCGAATCCGGGGTCTTGCCCATCATCAGCTTGGCGTCCTCGCCCACGGCCTTGACGCGCTTGACGCCGTTCAGCGTCTCGACCGCCACCACCGAGGGTTCATTGAGCACGATGCCGCGGCCGCGCACATAGACAACCGTGTTGGCGGTGCCGAGGTCGATAGCCATATCCTGAGAGGAGAATTTCAAGAGACGCGAGAAGATCGACATGCCTTATCCTGTTTCGCCCGCCGTCCCCGCGACGCGAAAGGGGCCGGTCGGATTACGGTTCGCTTGAGCGCCTACCTGTCGCCATTGCACCTTGCGGTGCAAAAAAGTTGCGGTTCGCGGCTCGCGGAGAGCGCTCGCTTGGGCTAGTCACTAATCAATGTCAATACGCCGTCTGCCCGAACATCTGGTCAATCGTATCGCTGCCGGTGAAGTGGTCGAAAGACCCGCCAGCGCGCTCAAGGAAATCGTCGAAAATGCGTTGGATGCAGGGGCAACCCGCGTCGCGGTTCGGCTGTCCAACGGGGGGCTCGATCGCATCGAAGTGAGCGACGATGGCTGCGGCATGGATTCGGGCGAGATGGCGCTGGCGCTGGAGCGGCACGCGACATCCAAGCTGCCCGACGACGCGATCGAGAATGTGGCGACGCTGGGCTTTCGCGGTGAGGCGCTGCCGTCGATCGCCAGCGTCGCGCGTTTGTCCATCGACAGCCGGCCGCGGGGCGCGGACGGGTGGAACCGGACGGTCGACAATGGCCAACTGGTCGCCGAAGGCCCTGCCGCGCTGCCGCCGGGCACCCGCATCATAGTGGAGCAGCTGTTCGCCAAGGTGCCGGCGCGGCGCAAGTTCCTGCGGTCGCCCAAGGCGGAATATGCCGCCTGCCTCGATTGCATCCGCCGCCTTGCCATGGCGCATCCCGCCGTCGCCTTTTCGGTCGAGCATGACGGCCGCCGTGTGCTGGGCGTGCAGGCCGGCGATGCGCGCGAGGAGCGAGTGGCGGCGCTCACCGACCGGCAACTGGCCGACAATCATGTGATCGTCAGCCTGGAGCGGGAAGGGGTGCGGCTGTCGGGCGTGGCGTCGCTGCCGACCTACAATCGCGGTGTGGGCGATCATCAATATCTGTTCGTCAATGGCCGTCCGGTGAAGGATCGGCTGCTGATCGGCGCGTTGCGCGGCGCCTATGCCGACATGCTGGCGCGCGACCGGCACCCGGTGGTGGCGCTGTTCCTGGACGTGCCGGCGCAGGAAGTGGACGTGAACGTCCATCCCGCCAAGACGGAAGTGCGCTTCCGCGATCCGGCGCTCATTCGCGGGATGATCGTGTCCGGCCTGCGGCGCGCACTGGACGCGGAAGGGTTTCGGGCGGTGCAGCATGCCGATCCGGCGGGCCTTGCCGCGTGGCGGCCCGAGCCGGTGTCGCCGACCCCGATCAGCGCGATGCCGATCTTCGAGGCGGCGAATGGGCTGGGGAGCGCCGCGAGCGCGAGCTATAGCCAGTCCGCGCCATCGTCGCTGGCGGATCGTCGTCCCACCTTCCACGCGCCGCCGCCCCAGGCGCGCGCCGAACCCGCCGCCGCCCCGGCGCCCGAGGGAACAAGCTTCCCGCTCGGCGTGGCGCGCGGACAGGTGGCGCGCACCTATATCGTCGCGGAAGCGGAGGACGGGCTGGTGATCGTCGACCAGCATGCCGCGCATGAACGGCTGACGCTGGAGCGGATGCGCCGGGCGATGGCCGGTCAGGGGGTCGCCAGCCAGGCGCTGCTGCTGCCCGAAGTGATCGAACTGGATGAACCCGCCTGCGATCGGCTGGAGGCGCGGGCCGGAGAGCTGCGGGATTTCGGCCTGGAACTCGAACGCTTCGGCCCCTCCGCCATGCTGGTGCGCGCGGTGCCGGCGATGCTGGGCCAGTCGGACGTACAGGGCCTGGTCATCGATCTGGCCGATGACCTTGCCGCCTATGACAGCGCCTTGTCCCTGAAGGAGAAGATCGACCTGGTTGCCGCCACCATGGCCTGTCACGGATCGGTCCGCGCGGGCCGGGTGCTGAGCGTCGCGGAAATGAACGCGCTGCTGCGCGAAATGGAAGTAACGCCGCGGTCGGGCCAATGCAACCATGGCCGGCCCACTTGGGTGAAGCTGGGCCATGGGGACATAGAGAAGCTCTTCGGACGGAAATGAGCCGGCCAGATCAGGTGATGACGCTGGGTCGATCCATGCCGGTGAAGCCGCGAACGTCGGCCAGTTCCTGCGCGGCGGCGATCAGCGGCGCGAGCGCTTCGGCCGTCTCCATGCGCAGGTCGCCGTCCGGACCGACATAGCGTTCGATATAGACGCGCAGAGTCGCGCCTTCGGTGCCGGTGCCCGACAGGCGGAACACGACGCGCGATCCGTCCGCAAACAGGATGCGCACGCCCTGGTTGCGGCTGACGGACTGGTCGGTGGGATCGGTATAAGCGAAATCGTCGGCGCTCTGGATCGCGCCGCCGCTGTTCGACGTGCCCGGCAGGCTGTCGAGCCGTTCGCGCAGCGCGGCCATCAAGGCGTCCGCCTTGTCCTTGGCGATCGCTTCATAGTCGTGGCGGGCATAATAGTTGCGGCCATAGGTCGCCCAATGCTCCGTCATGATGTCCGCCACGCTCTGCTTGCGCGCGGCGAGGATGTTGAGCCAGAGCAGCACCGCCCAGATGCCGTCCTTTTCGCGGACATGGTCCGAGCCGGTGCCGGCGCTTTCCTCGCCGCAGATCGTCGCCATGCCTGCGTCGAGCAGATTGCCGAAGAATTTCCAGCCCGTGGGCGTTTCGTAGAGCGGAATGCCGAGCTTTTCAGCGACGCGATCCGCTGCGCCGCTGGTCGGCATGGAGCGGGCGATGCCCTTCAGCCCCTGCGCATAACCGGGCGCAAGATGGGCATTGGCGGCGAGCACGGCCAGCGAATCGGAGGGCGTCACATAGCAATGGCGCCCGATGATGAGGTTGCGATCGCCATCGCCATCCGATGCTGCGCCGAAATCGGGCGCATCTGGCGCCATCATCCGCTCGTAAAGGGCCTTGGCATGGACGAGGTTGGGATCGGGATGATGATGGCCGAAGTCGGGAAGCGGCGTCCCGTTCATCACCGTGCCTGCGGGCGCACCGAGGCGACGCTCGAAAATCTCCTTCGCATAGGGGCCGGTGACGGCGCTCATCGAATCGAAGGCGAGGGTGAAGCCGCCCGCGATCATCGCGCGGATCGCGTCGAAGTCGAACAGGCTGGCCATCAGGTCGGCATAGCCGGCGACGGGATCCACGATATCGACGACCATGTCGCCGATCTGGCGTGTGCCGAGGCTGTCGATGTCGACATCGGCGGCCTCCGCGATCCTGTAGCGGTCGATGATGAGCGAGCGAGCGGCGATGGCGTCAGTCACTTTTTCAGGCGCGGGGCCGCCATTGCCGATATTATATTTGATGCCGAAATCCTCGTCCGGTCCGCCCGGATTATGGCTGGCCGAAAGAACCAGGCCGCCAAAGGCCCCCGACGCGCGGATGAGGTGCGAAGCGGCGGGCGTGGACAGGATGCCGCCCTGGCCGACCAGCACGCGGCCGAAGCCATTGGCCGCCGCCATCTTGAGCACGGTCTGGATGACGTCGCGGTTGAGGTAGCGGCCGTCGCCGCCGACGACCAGCGTCTGGCCTGCAAAGCCGTCCAGGCTGTCGAACACCGACTGGATGAAATTTTCCGCATAATGGGGCTGGGCGAAGACGCGCACCTTCTTGCGCAGGCCGGACGTGCCGGGCTTCTGGTCGGTGAAGGGGGTAGTGGAAACGGTCTGGATCACGCCGGCATCCCTTGCATGGTCATGAAGTTGGTCTTTCTCGCGCGGCTGGGCGCATCCTGCAATGCAGCATGTTCAGCCTTTTTGTGCAAACCAGATGACGTGGCGGGGCCCCTTGCCGTTGTCGCGGGCGCGCACGGCGACCTCCTCGACCGAGGAGCCGGCGCTGCGCAGGCGGCGCGTGAAGGCGTCGTCGGACCCGGCGGACCAGACAGCGAGGATGCCGCCGGGCTTGAGCGCCGCGCGGGCGGCGTCGAGCCCCTTGCGATCGTAGAGCCGGTCATTGGCCGCGGCGGTAAGGCCGTCAGGACCATTGTCGACGTCGAGCAGGATCGCGTCGTAACTGCCGCGGCCCGCGGCGATGACATCGACAACATCGTCGATGACCAGCCGCACGCGGGGATCGTCCAGGCATCCTGCCGCCAGATCCGCCATCGGCCCGCGCGCCCAGGCGATGATTTCGGGCACCAGCTCGGCCACCGTGACGGTGGCGTCGTGCGCGAGCGCGCCCAGGGCGGCGCGCAGCGTGAAGCCCATGCCGTAGCCACCGATCAGCAGATGCGGCGCCTTGCGTCCGCGCAGCCGATCGATCGTCATCAGCGCCAGCTGCTTTTCCGAGCCGCTCATGCGGCTGCTCATCAACTCGTTGCGATCAAGCACGATCATGTAATCGCCGCCGCGGCGGTAGAGCTTCAACTCCTGCCCGCCCGGCACGGCGGCGGAGCCAAGATATTCACGCGGCGTCATGTTCATTCCCTAGCATCGTCTGATCAGCCAGAGCGCATGGCAGCTTGGCTTCCGTCGCGCAAATGCTACAGGCGGTCGCGTGGGGCGGCCGCCGATTGGCCGACCCGTGCGGCGGATGCTATCGGCCCGCCACTTCCTTGCGACTCTCCACAGGCAGCCTCTTTCTTCATGCGCTATTTCCTCGACACCGAATTCAACGGCTTTGGCGGCACGCTGATCAGCGTGGCCCTGGTGCCTGAGCATGGCGACCAGGAATGCTATGTCTCGCTGCCGCTGCCGGAGGTGATCGAACCGTGGGTGGCGGGGCATGTCATCCCCTATCTGCGCCATGTGCCGCCCGGGATCGACCATGAACTGGACCGGGCGGAAGCCGCCGATCTGGTGGCGGCCTATCTGGCGGGCGATCCCGATCCGGTCATCATTGCGGATTGGCCGGAGGATCTGGCGCATTTCTGCGCCTTGCTGGTGACCGGGCCGGGACGCATGGCGGGAATCGATTTCGGGCTGAAGCTGGAATTGATCAACGCGGCGGGCTTCAGCGCGGCGGCCAACAGCAGGGTGCCTCATAATGCGCTGCACGACGCGCGTGCGCTGCGCGATTTCTACATGGTTGACCGGGTCGGTTGATCGCGGCCCAAGCGGCTGCGTTCGAACCACCAGAGCAACGCGCTGGCGATGAGCCAGGCAAGCGCAAAGGGCCAGGCGGGACCGGGCGTCGGACGTGAGATCGAATCTACTTTGAATGAGGTGTGATCGCCCTCGCCCGCCGGACTGACGAGCGCGGCGAGTCGTCACTATGAACGATGGACGTCGCACCCGATTGACCGCAGCCAGACGTGCCAGACAGCAGATGCGATCGAGCCAGGCGGCAGGCCGGTGAAGTCGGTCACACCGCTGCGGTTCGGGCAGCAGAAGGCGGCGTCTGGATGGCTGAACTCGCCCAGAAGATGGGCTATGACGATGATCGCACGACTCAGAAACACTATGCCCGATTCAGTCCTGAGCACCTTCGCAACGTCGTGAACGGGATCGAAGGAAGCAAATCCAGGTTCAGAATGAAGGCTTAGCCCCTGTCTATAGGGGTGGTAAAAATGACGGAAAACCGTGAGCAAAAATGGTCGGGGAAAGAGGATTCGAACCTCCGGCCCCTGCCTCCCGAAGACAGTGCTCTACCAGGCTGAGCTATTCCCCGACCGATGCCGAAACCGCCGTCGAAAGCGGCCCCGTAAGGCAGGAGTGCGCCTATAGAGAGGGCTTTCCGCACTGGCAAGCGGGCAATGACGCTTTTTTTGCACGTCCTACAGAAGGCCGGCGTCGCGGAAGCTGAAGCGCTGGTCGCGCGCCTCGATCAGGTGGTCGGCAAGGCGCAGGTCCAAGGGCCTGAGGCTGCGGATGATGGCGCGGGTGAGGGCGATGTCGGCGGGCCGGGGCGCGGCGAACGAGTCCGAAGGGCGGCGCTGCATGAGCGCGATCCAGCGGCCTTCGTGCATCAGCAGATCGGGCAGCACTGCGCTCCAGGATTCGCGCACCGGTAGCAGGCGGCGCGGCCGCCACCTATCGTCCAGGATCGTTACGGCAAGGGCGGCGGGTCCCGACATGGGGCGAATGTGCGAACGCGGCGCGCCGCAATGCCAGGGGAAGCGGGTCCGAAACGGCGGGATCGAGCGGGAGAAGGCTCCGTTTCGACGGGAAGATTGGCGCGCCGCACCGGCTGGGCTAGAGCCGGGGCGACCGGACTCACATCTGCAGGACATCGCCTTGACCGACACAGCCGCCTCGCCCGCGCCGCATTATGAGCAGCAATATCTGGACCTGATGCGGCGGATCTGGCGGGATGGCGACGAGCGGATCGACCGCACCGGCGTCGGCACGCGATCGATCCTGGGCGCGACGATGCGATTCTCGCTGGCGGACGATGCCGTGCCGTTGCTGACGACCAAGCGCGTCTATTGGAAGGTGGCGGCGCGCGAGATGCTGTGGTTCCTGACCGGCGACACCAATATCCGCGAGCTGGTGCGGCAGGGCGTGCATATCTGGACCGACTGGCCGCTCGACGCCTATCGCCGGGCAACGGGCGAGGCGATCGGCCGGGATGCCTTCGAAGGGCGGATCATTGCCGACGCGGACTTTGCCGAGCGCTGGGGCGACCTAGGCCCCGTCTATGGCGCGCAGTGGGTGAACTGGCCGGTCTATGAAGCCGTGGGGGATGGTCTCTACCGCAAGGCGGAGAAGGGCCGGAACCAGATTGCCGAACTGGTCGAAGCGATCCGCACGTCGCCGGGGTCGCGCCGGCTGCTCTTCACCGGTTGGAACGTCGCGGACGTGCCGCGCATGGCGCTGCCGCCCTGTCATATGACCTATCAGTTCCAGGTCTCGAACGGGAAGCTCAACGGGCTGCTGTTTCAGCGCAGCTGCGACCTGGGGCTGGGCTTTGCCTTCAACATCTTCGGCCTGTCGATGATCACGCGGATGCTGGCGCAGCAATGCGATCTGGAGCCGGGGGAAGTCGTCTGGCAGGGCGGCGATGTGCATCTGTATCTCAACCATGCCGAGCTGGTGGAGGAGCAGTTGCGCCGGACGCCGGCAGGCGCGCCGAAGCTGCGGATCAATCGGCGCCCTTCATCGATTTTCGACTACAGGATCGAGGATTTCGAGGTGCTCGATTACGCGCCGCAGGCCCATATCGCAGCGCCGGTCGCTGTATGAAGACCGACGGCGAAAGCGACAGATAGAGGGGTAAATTGGGTCAGCAAGGCTTGCCTTCCGGCGCGTTGAAATATAATATCTGCGGTAAGCAATATTATTGCAATGCACCATAGGAGGCAGGATGAGCGATCCCACCGGATCAGCGGGCGGCGAAGGGCAGGCGGGACGCAATCTCCCGCCGCTGCGCCTGCATGTGCCCGAGCCGCCCGCGCGGCCCGGCGAAGCGGCGGATTTCACCCATTTCGACATTCCAGCAGCCGGCGCGCAGCCGCGCCCGGACGAAGCGGCGCAGCCGGGCGACATGCGCGACATGGCCTATGGCCTGGTGCGCGTGCTGGACGAGGAGGGGCGGGCGGTCGGTCCCTGGGACCCGCGGCTGCCGGCCGAAACGCTGTTGAGGATGCTGCGCTACATGGCGCTGACGCGGGCGTTCGACGCGCGCATGTTCCGCGCGCAACGCCAGGGCAAGACCAGTTTCTACATGAAGTCGACCGGCGAGGAAGCAGTGTCGATCGGCGCGGCGCTGGCCCTGTCGCGTGACGACATGTGTTTCCCCAGCTATCGCCAGCAGGGCATACTGATCGCGCGCGACTGGTCCATCGTCGACATGATGAACCAGATCTATTCCAACAAGGGCGACCGGATGAAGGGTCGCCAGTTGCCGATCATGTATTCCGCGCGGGAGGCCGGCTTCTTCTCCATTTCCGGCAATCTGACGACGCAATATCCCCAGGCGGTCGGCTGGGCGATGGCGAGCGCGGCCAAGGGCGACACGCGGATCGCGGCGACCTGGTGCGGCGAAGGATCGACGGCGGAGGGCGATTTCCATTCGGCCTGCACCTTCGCGAGCGTCTACCGCGCACCGGTGATCATGAACGTCGTGAACAATCAGTGGGCTATCAGCAGCTTTTCAGGTTTCGCGGGAGCCGAGGCGACGACATTCGCCGCGCGTGCGGTCGGCTATGGCATCGCCGGCTTGCGGGTCGACGGCAATGACGTGCTGGCGGTCTATGCCGCCACACGCTGGGCGGCCGACCGGGCGCGGGCCAATGCCGGGCCGACGCTGATCGAGCATTTCACCTATCGCGTGGAAGGGCACAGCACGTCGGACGACCCGAGCGCCTACCGGTCCGCCGAGGAAAGCAGCCAATGGCCGCTGGGTGATCCCATCGCGCGGCTGAAGCAGCATTGCATCGCCATCGGCATCTGGGACGAGGAGCGGCACGCGGCGATGGACAAGGAATTGGCCGAAATGGTCCGCGACGCGGCGCGTGAGGCGGAGAAGAACGGCATATTGGGCCATGGCCTCCATCATCCGATGGAATCGATGTTCGAGGATGTGTTCGAGGAGATGCCCTGGCATCTGAAGGAACAGCAGCAGCAGATGCTGGACGAATGGAAGGCGGCCGGGCTGTGAGGGGGGCGGTGCGTACCAACGCCGTCATCCCAGCGAAGGCTGGGATCCCTCTTCTTTTGAAGAGGGCCAACAAGACAAGGATGCCAGCCTGCGGTGGCATGACGCATGGAGAGGATTCGCATCATGGCAGATGATGTGATGGAGGCTGCGGCCGACACGCAGCAGATGAACATGATCCAGGCGATCAACAGCGCGCTGGACGTGATGATGGATCGCGATCCCGACGTGGTCGTGATGGGCGAGGATGTTGGCTATTTCGGCGGCGTGTTCCGAGCCACCGCGGGCCTGCAGCAGAAATATGGCAAGAACCGCGTGTTCGACACGCCGATCACCGAATGCGGGATCATCGGCGTAGCGGTGGGCATGGGCGCCTATGGCCTCAGGCCCGTCCCCGAAATCCAGTTTGCCGACTATATCTATCCCGCGCTCGACCAGCTGGTGAGCGAGGCGGCGCGGTTGCGCTATCGGTCGGCGGGCGAGTTCATATCGCCGATGACGGTCCGTTCCCCCTTTGGCGGCGGCATCTTCGGCGGGCAGACGCACAGCCAGAGCCCGGAGGGCATCTTCACTCATGTGTCCGGCGTCAAGACGGTGATCCCGTCCACTCCTTATGACGCCAAGGGGCTGCTGATCGCGGCCATCGAGGATAATGACCCGGTCATCTTCTTCGAGCCCAAGCGCATCTATAACGGGCCCTTCGACGGCCATTATGACAGCCCGGCGAAAAGCTGGGCGGGCCATGTCCAGGCGCAGGTGCCGACCGGTCATTATCGCATTCCGCTGGGCAAGGCGCGGATCGCGCGGGCGGGCGAGGCGCTCACCATCCTTTGCTATGGCACGATGGTGCATGTGGTGGAAAATACGGTCGCCACGATGGGCATTGATGCCGAGATTGTCGACCTGCGCACGCTGGTGCCGCTCGACATCGCGGCGATCGAGGCGTCGGTCAGGAAGACCGGCCGCTGCCTGATCGTGCATGAAGCGACGCGGACCAGCGGCTTTGGCGCGGAGTTGCTCGCGCAGGTGCAGGAACGCTGCTTCTACCACCTGGAAGCGCCGATCGAGCGCGTCACCGGTTTCGACACGCCTTATCCGCACAGCCTTGAATGGGCCTATTTCCCGGGGCCGGTGCGGATTGGCGAAGCCATTTCCAAGATCATGAAGGATTGAGCGCATGGCTCTCTTTACATTCAAGCTGCCGGACATCGGCGAAGGCATATCGGAAGCCGAGATCGTCGGCTGGCACATCCAGGTCGGGGATCGGGTCGAGGAGGACCAGCCGATCGCCGACATGATGACTGACAAGGCGACGGTCGAGATGGAAAGCCCGGTTGCGGGTGTCGTCGTGCGGCTGGCGGGGGAACCGGGAGACCAGGTGCCGATCGGTTCGATGCTGGTCGAGATCGAGGTCGACGGAGAGGGGGCGGTTGCGCCGTCGCCGGCTGACGAAACGCGCAACGCGCAGGCGCCCGTGGAGCCAGTGATTGCGGAGGCAGCCGCTCCTGACGGCAGCGGTGCTCCTGCGGAAGCAGGCGCCCAGGGCAGCCAGGTTCCGCCTCTGGACCCTGGGCTCCTGCCTTCGCAGCAGGACGAGGTGCTTGGCCAGCCGATCCTCGCATCCCCCGCCGTCCGCGCGCGCGCGAAGGAATTGGGCATCGACCTTGCCCAGGTGAAGCCCGCCGCCGATCGCATCCGCCATGCCGATCTGGACGCCTATCTGCTCTATGGCGCGGGGCAGGGCTATGCGCCGGCCGGCCGATCGGCGAAGCGCGCGGACGAGACGGTCAAGGTCATCGGCATGCGCCGGCGCATCGCCGAGAATATGGCCGCGTCCAAGCGGCACATCCCGCACTTCACCTATGTCGAGGAAATCGACGTGACGGCGCTGGAGGAGCTGCGCGCGCAGCTCAATGCCGGCCGGGGCGAGCGGCCCAAGCTGACCATGTTGCCGCTGCTGATCGTTGCGATCTGCAAGGCGCTGCCCAATTTTCCGATGCTCAATGCGCGCTATGACGACGAGGCGGGCGTGGTGACGCGGCATGGCTCGGTGCATCTGGGGCTTGCGACGCAGACCGATGCGGGGCTGATGGTGCCGGTGGTCCGCGACGCGCAGGACCGCAATATCTGGCAACTGGCAAGCGAGATCCGCAGGCTGGCCGACGCGGCGCGCAGCGGCAAGGCCAAGTCGGAGGAACTGAGCGGATCGACGCTGACGCTGACGTCGCTCGGACCGTTGGGCGGCATGGCGACGACCCCCGTCATCAACCGGCCCGAAGTCGCGATCATCGGGCCCAATCGCGTGATCGAGCGGCCGGTGTTCCGCGGCAAGGAGGTCGTGGCGGCGAAGCTGATGAACCTGTCGGTCAGTTGCGACCATCGCGTGGTCGATGGCTGGGACGCGGCGAGTTTCGTCCAGGCGGTGCGCAAGCTGCTGGAGGCGCCGGCCTTCCTGTTCGTGGACTGACGGGCGGGGCGAGTCGGAAAGGCTGCCACATGTTTCGCAGATCAGGACCAGCGCCGGCCTCAAGCCTCGGATGCGTCAGCGCAGGGTAAGGCGGTAGCTGAGGCGGCCGGACTGGCCGGGCGCCGCCTGGGGCAGCGGCCAGCGTATATGGGTGACGTCCGCCGGCACCGCGCGGCGCACGCCGCCCAGCGGCGTCGGCAACCATAGATCGTCCAGGCGGCCCCAATGCGCGCCGCCGTCGACCGACATCTGCATCATCGGATCGTCGAGGTCGGGCTCCAGCCCGCGCGGGACAGGGCGCGTGATCGCGATGTTGCGCAGCGGCGCGGGACCATCGTTGCGCCAGTCGAGGATGACGATCAACTGGTCGCCCGGCGCAGTGCGATCGGCGCTGGCAAGGATGCGGCGCGCGCGGCCGTTGAGGTCGGTTGCGACGCGCTCGACAAAGGTCTGGCTGAAGAGGCGCAGCGGCGGCTGCGCGGCGGCCGCGGGCGCGGCAAGAGCATAGGCGACCAGCGTTGCCGCGATGGCGCCAAGGCGCATTGATCCTGCGTTCATGCCTTGCCCCCCTTGACCGGCCGAGCCTTCGCCTAGCAGCCGGATGCCAACAAATAGTTAAGCCGCTGTTTTCCCTGAAGGGCGCAAACGGCTTTGCAAATTGACGCGCGGGAACGGGCAGCGCACATCGAACAGGTGGAACAGGGAAGAGAATCAGGCGTGACGGCGGCGGAACAGCAGGAGATTAATCGGCGGCGCGACCGTCTGCTCGCGTCGATCGCGCTATCGACCGGTCTGGGCCTTATCCTCGCGCTGCCCTTCGCCTTGCGCGCGGGGGCGGAATTCTTCCTGCCGCTGACGGCCGCGCTGGTGATCGCGATCGCGCTGGTGCCGCTGCTGGAATGGATGGAGCGGCGCGGCCTGCCTTCGGGCCTTGCCGCGCTGCTGGCGGTGATCGGCTTTCTCGTGGTGGCGAATACCGCGCTTGTGCTGATCATTGTGCCGGCGACCGACTGGTTCAGCGCGCTGCCCCAGCGGCTGCCGCAAATCCAGGCGAACCTGGCGCCGGTGATCGACTTCTACGCCAATTTGCAGCGCTTCGTCGACGAAACCGTGCAGATGCTGGCGACGGGGCCAGTAGCGGCGGCGCAGACCGCGGCGGTGGAAGCGCCGCGATCGCTGCTGCAGTTTGCCGCGACATCCGCGCCGGCTGCGATCATCCAGATGGTGTTCGCGCTGCTCATCATCTATTTCTTCCTCGCGGGCTGGACCCGGCTGCGCCGGCGCACGATCAACAGCCGCGGCAGTTTCGACGGCGCCATGGCTGTGGCGCGGGTGATCCAGAATGTGGTCGATGCGACGTCGGCCTATGTCATCACCATCGCGACGATCAACCTGTGCCTTGGCCTGGCCGTCGCGGTGGCGCTGTGGCTGATCGGCATGCCGTCCCCGCTGATGTGGGGCGGCATCGTCGCGCTGCTCAATTTCGTGCCCTATTTCGGACCGATGTTGGCGGCGGTGCTGCTGGCGCTGGGCGGGTTGATGGTGTTCGACGATGTGTGGGTCGCGCTGTTGCCGGCGGCGTTGCAGGTCGGCTTCCACCTGGTCGAGGCCAATGTCGTCACGCCGATGCTGCTCGGCCGGCGGCTGACGATGAACCCGCTGCTGATTCTGGTGTCGCTGACCTTCTGGGGATGGGTGTGGGGGACGCCTGGCGCGCTGCTGGGCGTGCCGCTGCTCATCATCCTGCAGACGGTGATCGCGGCCGCTGGAACGCCCGATATTGCCGGTTTCCTGTTCGAGCAGGGCACGCTGACGGTATCGCGGCCGAAAGAAAATGCAGATAAAGATGAAACTGATGTTGCGGACGGTTGACAGTATCTGCGGACCCGCATAGACGGCCGCCCACACCGAACGCGGGTGTAGCTCAGTTGGTTAGAGCGCCGGCCTGTCACGCCGGAGGTCGCGGGTTCGAGCCCCGTCACTCGCGCCACTTTTCCGACACGGGAAAGCGGAAAAAGGTTTTCCAGATCAGCATCGTCTGGTGACCGCGAAGGTCACGATCAGATGCCGCCCTGCGCGGGTGTAGCTCAGTTGGTTAGAGCGCCGGCCTGTCACGCCGGAGGTCGCGGGTTCGAGCCCCGTCACTCGCGCCATTCCCGCGGCTGCCGCCGGGGAATTTCAATATCTTCGCCACAGCCCTGTTTCCATCCACCGCATCAATTGCTTGAGCGGGAGGAGCCAGATCCAGACGATGCCGAGCACGACATAGACCGGCACCTGCGCCCAGACCGGCAGGCTGCCGATCCAGCCGGACAGGCTGCCCACCAGCACGGCCCACAAGGCGATAAGCGCGACGATCGCCAGCATGCCGACGGGCTTGCGCCAGCTGGGCTGATGATAATGGCGCGGGTCGATGGTCATTGGTCCAGCGCCTCGATCAGTTCGACTTCGGTCATCACCATATGCAGGGGCAAGTCCCAGGGGTCGGCGGGGACCATGTCGATTTCCTGCGCCGACCAGGCGAGGCCGATGCGCAGCGCGTCGGGGAACCGGGCGAAGGCGCGGTCATAATAGCCGCCGCCCTGGCCCAACCGGTTCATAGCGCGATCGAAGGCGATCAGCGGCGCGACAATGACGTCGGGCGTCACGGCGCCGCCGGCCGGTTCGGGGTGGCTGGTGCCATAGAGGCCGGGAAACAGCTGGTCATCGGCATTCCAGGCGAGAAATTCCATGCTGCCCAGCCGATCGATTACGCGCGGAAGGGCGACGATCTTGCCCATGGCCTGCAATGGCGGCGCCAGCCGCTGCGCGGGCGCTTCGTCATCCAGCCCCATATAGAGAGCGACAACGCCGGCATCGGCGATGCGGCGGGCGAGCGGAGAGGGGACGGCCTTGAACGCCAGGCGATGAGCGAGAGGATCGAGCGTGGCGACGAAGTTGCGACGCCGCTGACGGGCGATAGCGCGCAGGCTGACCTTGTCGGCGGCTGGGCTGTCGTCGCTCATGACTGCGTTCTCGCTTGCGAAGGGGGTGACGGGACCGCCTCGGTCGTTTGCTGGAAAATCCTCTGACGCCTCAACGTCAGGTGGGGGCCATGTAGATCGGGCCGGAGCCCGCCCAGGGACAGCCCCCTAGGATGTCTTTATCGCCTCAGGGATGTTCGCAAAAGCTCGTGCCGCGCAGTGCCCGTCGCCATGCAATCTAGGCGGCCGCGGCCGCTGCGGCAAGGGTCTGGCGCAGCTTTTCGATCCGAGCCGCCAGCGCTTCGACGCTTTGCGCCGCCCGCTCATCGTCCGCCTCCAGGCTCAGCCTTTCCTGACGTCCGGCCTCTGCCTTGCGCAGGTCGGTCAGTTCGTCGGCCAGGAACAGGGCGGCGAACAGGAGCGTGCGCACTTCGGTCAGGCCGGGCGTGTTCTGCTGCGCCGCGCGCGCCTTTTCCTCGATCAGACGCGCGAGCTGGACGAGGTGCGGCTCGTCCCCGTCGCGCACGCCGATATCATAGTGCCGGCCGGCGATCTGCAGCGTGATTTCAGCCATCGGTCCGGCCCTTGAGTTCGTCGATCAGATCGTCGAGCGAGCGCAGCGCCGCGCGGGCGGCGGGCACGTCGATCGACGGGGAGGGGGAGGCGGCGGCCGAAACATAATGGGCCACATCCTGTTCGAGCCGGTCGACCGCACGCTCCAGCGTGCCGATCGCCTGCATCATGCGCTCGCTTGCCATGGAGTCGTCATAGCCAAAGACCCGGCGCGGCAAAAGCCCGCCATGGCGCGGACCGGCGCGGCTTTGCCCCCGGCCATGGTTGACGCATAGGGCTTGACGCGACAAAGGAAGCGCCAACTCGACTCGCCCGCATGCGCGCGGGCCCATAGCGCATCAGCCCAGGAAAGACGCCCGCCCGCCATGACCGTTTCCGAAAAGTCGCTCGCCAACGCCATCCGTGCGCTGTCCATGGACGCCGTTGAAGCCGCGAACAGCGGGCATCCGGGCATGCCCATGGGCATGGCGGACGTCGCGACGGTGCTGTTCAGCGACTATATGAAATTCGATCCGACGCTGCCCAGCTGGGCCGACCGGGATCGCTTCGTCCTGTCGGCGGGCCATGGATCGATGCTGATCTATAGCCTGCTGCACCTGACCGGCTATGCCCGCCCGACGATCGAGGACATTGCCAGCTTCCGCCAGCTGCACAGCCCGTGCGCTGGCCATCCGGAGAATTTCGAGCTGGCGGGTGTCGAGGCGACCACCGGGCCGCTCGGATCGGGCCTCGCCACCGCGGTCGGCATGGCGATCGCGGAGCGGCACCTCAATGCCCAGTTCGGCGACGATCTGGTCGATCACCGCACCTGGGTGATCGCGGGCGACGGCTGCCTGATGGAAGGGATCAACCATGAGGCGATCGGCCTTGCCGGGCACCTGAACCTGGGCCGGCTGATCGTGCTGTGGGACGACAACAAGATCACCATCGACGGCGCGGTCGACCTGTCGAGCAGCGAGGACGTGCTGGCGCGCTACGCGGCCACGGGCTGGCATGTGGTTTCGTGCGATGGCCATGACGTCGCCGACGTGCGCCGCGCGCTGGCCGAAGCGGTGGACGATCCGCGCCCGTCGATCGTCGGCTGCGCGACCAAGATCGGCTATGGCGCGCCGAACAAGGCCGGCACGTCGGGCGTGCACGGCTCCGCGCTTGGTGCGAGCGAAGTTGCTGCCGCGCGCGACTATCTGGGCTGGGCCGACGCCCCCTTCGTCATTCCCGCCGACATTGCCGACGCCTGGAAGGCGATCGGCGCCAAGGGCCGGGACGTCCGCGCCGCCTGGGAAGAGCGGCTGGCAAGCCACGCGCACGGCGCGGAATTTTCCCGTCGCATGGCCGGGAGGCTGCCGGACGACTTCTCGCTTGATACCTTTATTGACAGCCTGATCGCCAATCCGCAAAAGGTCGCCACGCGCAAGGCGAGCGAGTTGGCGCTGGGCGCGATCAACGACCTGCTGCCCGAAACGCTGGGCGGATCGGCGGACCTGACCGGCTCCAACAACACCAAGACCAAGTCGACAGGGCCGCTGACCCGCGATGATTACGCAGGTCGCTACGTCTATTACGGCATTCGCGAGTTCGGCATGGCCTGCGCGATGAACGGCATGGCGCTGCATGGCGGGGTGATCCCCTATGGCGGCACCTTCCTGGTCTTTTCCGACTATATGCGCGCGGGCATCCGCCTGGCCGCGCTGCAGCAGCAGCGCGTCATCCATGTGCTGACGCATGACAGCATCGGTCTGGGCGAGGATGGCCCGACCCACCAGCCGATCGAGCATGTGATGTCGCTGCGCATGATCCCCAACCTGGACGTCTATCGCCCGGCCGACATCGTCGAAACGGCGGAATGCTGGGAACTGGCGCTCAAGGATGCCGGCGGTCCGTCGGTGCTGGCGCTCACCCGCCAGAACCTGCCGCAGCTGCGCACGCAGAAGGCGAGCGAGAATCTGTCGGCCAAGGGCGGCTATCGCCTGGTCGCCGCGACCGTCGAGCGCAAGGTCGTGCTGATCGCGACCGGATCGGAAGTCGAGATCGCCGTCGCCACCGCCAAGGCGCTGGAGGAGCAGGGCATCGGCGCGGACGTCATCTCCATGCCGAGCTGGGCGCATTTCGAGGCGCAGCCGCAAGCCTATAAGGATGATCTTCTGCCCCATCATGTGCTGCGCGCGTCGATCGAGGCAGGAACCACCTTCGGCTGGGAACGCTATACCGGCATTGCGGGCCTGCGCTTCGGCATCGACAGCTTCGGCGCCTCGGCGCCGGCGCCTGCACTCTACGACTATTTCGGCCTGACCGCCGCCAAGATCGCTCCGCAGATCGTTGCGGCCCTCAATTCCTAACCGTCAACAACATCCAGGAGGCTAGTGCAGTGGCAACGAAGGTAGCAATTAACGGTTTCGGACGTATCGGCCGCCTGGTGGCGCGCGCCATCCTGTCGCGCACCGACCATGACCTGGAACTGGTCAGCATCAACGATCTGGGCGATGCCAAGGCCAATGCCCTGCTGTTCAAGCGCGATTCCGTACACGGCAACTGGGCCGGCGACGTGAGCGTCGATGGCGATTTCCTGGTCATCGACGGCAAGAAGATCAAGGTGACGGCCGAGCGCGACCCCGCCAACCTGCCGCATGCGGAACTGGGCGTCGAAATCGCGCTGGAATGCACGGGGATCTTCACCAGCAAGGACAAGGCCAGCGCGCATCTGACCGCCGGCGCCAAGCGCGTCGTCATTTCCGCGCCCGGCACCAATGTCGACAAGACGATCGTGTTCGGCGTCAACCATGACCAGCTGTCGGCCGACGACATCGTGATCTCCAACGCCAGCTGCACTACCAACTGCCTGGCGCCGCTGGCCAAGGTCCTGAACGACGCCATCGGCATCGACAAGGGCTTCATGACCACGATCCACAGCTACACCAACGACCAGAATACGCTGGACCAGATCCACAAGGACATGCGCCGCGCCCGCGCCGCCGCCCTGTCGATGATCCCGACCACCACCGGCGCGGCCCGCGCGGTCGGCGAAGTGCTGCCCGAGCTGAAGGGCAAGCTGGACGGATCGTCGGTGCGTGTGCCGACTCCGAACGTGTCGGTCGTGGACCTGAAGTTCATCGCCAAGCGCGAGACGAGCAAGGACGAGGTCAACCAGCTGCTCAAGGCCGCGTCGCAAGACGGCCCGCTCAAGGGCGTGCTGGGCTATTCCGACGAGCCGCTGGTGTCGATCGACTATAATGGCGATCCGCGCAGCTCCACCGTCGACAGCCTGGAAACCGCGGTGATCGACGGATCGCTGGTCCGGGTGCTCAGCTGGTACGACAATGAATGGGGCTTTTCCAACCGCATGATCGACACCACCGGTGTCATGGCGAAGTTCCTGTAATCCAAGCGAGACCAAGAACAGGCCGTTCGTCCTGAGGCGCCACTGCGCATGTCGAAGTGGCGTATCGAAAGGCTGAACTTGCAGGATACCCTTCGATCCGGGTGTTCGACAAGCTCAGCCCCTATCCCGGGCGAACGGTCGAGCGCGTTGACAGGGGAACAAGCATGACCAAGCCCTTTAAGACCCTCGACGACATGGGGGACATTGCCGGCAAGCGGGTGCTGGTGCGCGAAGATCTGAACGTACCGATGCAGGACGGCGCGGTGACCGACGACACGCGCCTGCGCGCGGCCATGCCGACGGTGCTGGAATTGGCCGATCGCGGCGCCAAGGTGCTGATCCTGGCGCATTTCGGCCGCCCCAAGGGCCAGAAGAACCCCGAATATTCGCTCAGCAAGATCACGCGCCCGCTGACGCAGGTGCTGGGGCGCGAGGTGCAGTTCATTCCCGACTGCCAGGGCGAAGCGGCGACCGACGGCATCAAGGTGATGCGCAACGGCGACATCGCCATTCTGGAAAACACGCGTTTCCATGGCGGGGAAGAGAGCAACGATCCGGCGCTGGTCGAGGCGATCGCCGCGATCGGCGACCTGTATGTCAACGACGCCTTTTCCGCCGCACACCGCGCCCATGCCTCGACCGAGGGGCTGGCGCACAAGCTGCCGGCCTATGCCGGGCGGTCGATGGAGAAGGAGCTGGATGCGCTGCAGGCGGCGCTCGGTGAGCCGGTGACGCCGGTTGCGGCGGTCGTGGGCGGCGCGAAGGTGTCGACCAAGCTGGACGTGCTCAACAACCTCGTCGCCAAGGTCGATCATTTGATCATCGGTGGCGGCATGGCCAACACCTTCCTCTATGCCCGCGGCGTGGATGTCGGCAAGTCGCTGTGCGAAAAGGAGCTGAGCGACACGGTCGACACGATCTTCGACCGAGCGGAAGCGGCCGGCTGCACCATTCACCTGCCCTATGACGTAGTGGTGGCCAAGGAATTCGCGGCCAATCCGCCGTCGGTGCGCACCTGCAACGTGCATGAGGTCGCCGAGGACGAAATGATCCTGGACGTCGGCCCGGCCGCGGTCGAGGCGCTGGGCGACGCGCTCAAAAATTGCCGCACGCTGGTGTGGAACGGCCCGCTCGGCGCGTTCGAGATCGCGCCTTTCGATACGGCGACGGTCGCGCTGGCCAAGACGGCGGCGGCGCTGACCAAGGAAGGGCAGCTGACATCGGTCGCCGGCGGCGGCGATACCGTCGCGGCGCTCAACCATGCCGGCGTGGCGAGCGAATTCAGCTTCGTGTCGACGGCGGGCGGCGCTTTCCTGGAGTGGATGGAAGGCAAGGACCTGCCAGGCGTCAAGGCGCTGATGGGCTGACCGGGCAGGGGCGTCAGCGCGGTGCGCTGGCGCCTCGGTCGAACAGCAGGAAGCCCAGCGTCGCAACGCCACCGATCGCAGCCCCGGCGATCGCGCTGGCCGACCAGCCGCCGGCTTCGTAGGTGGCGGACCCGATCACGGATCCCAACGCGCCGACCACGAACATGACGGTCATATAGGCGGCGTTGATCCGTCCGCGCGCATCCGGATCGATCGAGAAGATCAGTTTCTGCCCGGTGATCTGGCTCAGCTGCACCGCGGCGTCGATCAGCACCGCCATGATGGTGAAGCCGATGAGGCTGCCGGCGGCGACGGTCCAGTCGGCCAGCAGGAACCCGACCGAAAGGCCCGCGAGTCCCGCGAGCGAGGTCGGCCGTGTCAGGCGTCGGTCGGCCAGCCAGCCCGCCACCGGCGCGACCAGCGCGCCGCCGGCGCCGGCCAGCGCGAAGGCGCCGACGCCCGCATGGCCAAGGTGGAATTGCCGGATCAGCGCCAGGGGCGCCGCGGTCCAGAACAGGTTGAAGGCGGCGAACATCAGCGACTGGTAGAAGGCGCGCATCCGCACGACGCGGTGCTGGCGCAACTGCGCGAAGGTCGAGGCGAGCGCCTCGCCATAGCGCATGCCCCCGCGCGGGCGGCGCTGCGGGCAGGCAAGCAGCAGCACGATGCCGATCAGCGCCATGGCGGCCGCCGACACCAGGAAGGTGGAGCGCCAGCCGAACGAGCCTGCGAGGAAATTGGCGACCGGGCGAGCGAGCATGATGCCGAAGAGCAGGCCGCTCATCACCGTGCCGACCACGCGCCCCTGCTTTTCGGGCGCGGCCAGATGCGAGGCGAGGGGGACGAGCACCTGCGCGCCGGTCGCGCCGACGCCGGTCAGGATCGAGGCGACCAGGAAGCTGGTCGGGCCCTGCGACGCGGCGATGGCGAGGCAGCCGATCACCGTCACCAGGATGGAGCCCAGCACGATACGCCGGTTTTCGAACAGGTCGGCCACCGGCACGATGAGGAAGAGCCCGAGGCCGTAGCCGAGTTGCGTCAGCGTCGTGATCAGCCCCGCGACACTGGCCGACATGCCGATTTCCGGCCCGATGACGTCGATCAGCGTTTGCGCATAATAGAGATTGGCGACGATCACCCCGCACGCCGCTGCCATCAGCAGGATGATCGGACGGCTCAGGTCGGAGCGGGCGGGAAGTGTCGCGGTGGTCATGCGGGCCTAATGGGTTCTCAACCGCAACCTTTCAACCAGCGCGGAGGTAAATAATTGTGCGCTGCAACGGCGCAAGCGCCGGTGTCCTTCGCTGTTTGCTCTTCCTCAAGAGGTTGTCCAGTCCCCAAGGGACCACATCTGTGACGGAAAGCCTGCCGACGCCGATCATTCTTGCGGTGCGGCAGGGGCGTCGCTAACAGCCTGAAGCAGCGGGCGATGCCCCGCGCCATGTCGGTGCCGCGGCCCATGCCGTCGCCCGATCGGATTTTTGCGCTGCCGCAGCGGCGGCGCCATGAGAGAAGGTATGTGCAGATGCTGGATCAGGATATGAAGCAGAAGATCGCCGAGGGTAACGGCTTCATCGCCGCGCTCGACCAGAGCGGCGGTTCAACGCCCAAGGCGCTCAAGGGCTATGGCATCGAGGAAGGCGCCTGGTCGAACGACGAGGAGATGTTCGGCCTGATCCACGCGATGCGCAGCCGCATCATCACCGCGCCGGCCTTCAGTGGAGAGAAGGTGCTGGGCGCGATTCTGTTCGAACGCACCATGGACGGCACCGTCGATGGCAAGCCCACCCCGACCGCGCTGATCGAGCGCGGCGTCGTTCCCTTCATCAAGATCGACAAGGGCCTGGAGGACGAGGCGAACGGCGTCCAGATGATGAAGCCGATGCCCGAACTCGACGCCCTGCTCGCTCGCGCCAAGGGGCTGGGCGTGTTCGGCACCAAGGAGCGATCGGTCATCAACCTCGCCAATCGCGAAGGCATCGCCGCCGTGGTCGCACAGCAGTTCGACATCGGCCGCCAGGTGCTCGCCGGTGGACTGATGCCGATCATCGAGCCCGAAGTGAACATCAAGTCCACCGAGCGCGCCGAGGCCGATCAGATCCTGCTGGAGGAAATCCTCGAGAATCTGGACGCGCTGCCCGAGGGCGAGCAGGTGATGCTGAAGCTGTCGCTGCCGGCCACGCCGGGCCTGTTTGACCCGCTGGTGGATCATCCCAAGGTGCTGCGGGTCGTCGCCCTGTCCGGCGGCTTCAGCCGCACCGAGGCTTGCGCCGAACTGGCGAAGAACCGCGGCATCATCGCCAGCTTCAGCCGCGCGCTGCTGAACGACCTGCGCCATCAGATGAGCGATGCGGAGTTCAACGAAGCGCTGGGCGAAGCGATCGACGAAATCCACGCCGCCTCCACCGCCAAGCAGCCGGTCGCGGCCTGACCTGATGAGGAACGGCGCCGAGCAGGGACGTGATCCCGCCGGCGCCGCCTTCTCCTATCATCGCGCGGTCGCGCCGATGCTCTGGGTCCTGTTGGCTCTCATGATCATCGAAGCCATGGTGGTCCACCTGCTGGTCGCGTTGTGGCACCCATGGGCTGCGCTGATCCTTTCGATGCTGACCCTGGCGCTCGTCGGCTGGTTCAGTCTCTTCATTCGCTCGCTGCGCCGCCATCCGGTGCGGGTGGATGCCGAGGGCCTGACCTGGCCCATTGGGTCTTTGCGCAGCCTGACAGTTCCGTGGCGGCAAGTCGCCGGATTGCGCGTGGACTGGACGCTGAAGGAGCTTCGGGCGGCCGGAGTGTTCAATGGCGCGCTGGTCGCCCATCCCAACATCGTCGTCGCGCTCGATCCGCCTGTCCAAGCCGGGCGAGGGTCGATCCCTTCCCTGGCGCATCGGCTGGATGAGCCCTCCGCCTTTGCGGCCCTATTTTCCACCTGGACAGAGGCTATGCGCAGCGGCTTATCGACTTCGCCCGAAGCGAACGACTAAGGTCCAAACAGTCGTTTGCGGTTTTGAGCGTCACCGCGCTTTCTTCAGCATCGGCAGCACCGTGTCGAGCGGCAGAGCGTCCGCGGTGCCGCGGTGGCCCTCGACGGTGTGCGCCTTGAACAGGGCGTTGAGCACGGCTTCCTCGGTCGCTTCGATGGTCGCCTGGAACAGGGGCGAGATGCGGTCGTTGGGCAGGTCCTGAACGCTCGCCACATCCTTGCGCCTGTCGGCGGTCCGCCGCACCGCCTGCGCCGTCGAGAAGGCGAGGGCATAGTCGCCCGACCCGTTGGAGAAGCTGGAGCCGGTGCGCGCGATGCCGGCGAAGGCGCGCTCGGCGACGCGGCGCAGATTGCGGTCGGACAGCGGCGCATCGGTAGCGATGACGATGACCACCGAGCCATCGGCTTTCCTGTCCTCGACCTGCTGGCGATAGTCGTAGCGGCCAAGCTGCACGCCCACCGGCACCCCCGCGACCGTCAGCACGCCGCCATAATTGGCCTGGACGAGGACGCCCAGGGTCCAGCCCCCCAGCGCCGCGGGCAGCTTGCGCGAAGCCGTGCCGATCCCGGCCTTGAAGCCGAAGGCGACCGTGCCGGCGCCCGCGCCGACCGCCCCTTCCGCGACGGGGCCGCCCCTGGCGCTGTCGATCGCGCGGCGTGCGTCGGCGATGGTCACATGGCGCCCGCGGATGTCGTTCAGCAGGCCGTCATTGGTTTCGCCGACGACGGCGTTTACCGAGCGGACATCCTCATTGCCCGGCTGGGCGAGCGTCCAGTCGACGGCGGCGGCGCCGGCTTCGGCGACATTGAGCGTGTTGGTGAGCAGGATCGGCGTTTCGACCTCCCCCAGTTCGACGATCTGGGTCGATCCCATGAACTTGCCGAACGCATTATAGGCGACGAAGCCGGCCGGCACCTTGTCCTGGAAGAGATTGCCGCCATGCGGCAGGATCGCGGTGACGCCGGTATTGACGGCGCGGCTGCGCGGCAGCGTGACCTGGCCGACCGTCACGCCAGCGACATCGGTGATCGCGTTGAGGGGGCCGGGCTGCAGGATGCCGACCGTCACGCCCGCCTCCCGCGCGCGAGGCCGCGCGTCGCCCTGCGCCAGCAGCGGGTCGGCGGACAGCAGGAGCAGCAAGGCGAAGGCGCGGCGCATAATTTATCCCTCTCATGACCTGCGCCGGCTGTACCAGCGGCGCGCCGGCGCGGCCATAGCTGGCCTTGGCGCGCGCGGCGGAGCGGCTATAAGGCGGCCATGACCGATTTCACAGACGAAGAACTGGCGCTCGACCCACAGTTCGCCGCCCAGTTCGAACCGGGCTTTCGCCCCGCGTGCCAGCTCTACCTCATTTCCCCTCCCGCCATCGAAGCGGCGTTCGTCGAGCAGCTCGCCGCCGCGTTCGACGGCGGCAGCGTGGCGGCGTTCCAGCTGCGGCTGAAGGGCGTTGACGAGGACGCGATCGCGCGCGCGGCGGAGCCGCTGCAACGGCTGTGCGCCGACCGCGACGTCGCTTTCATCATCAATGACAGCGCCGCGCTGGCGCAGCGGCTCGGCGCGGACGGCGTGCATCTGGGGCAGGGCGATGGCGACCCGAAAGCGGCGCGCAAGCTGCTGGGCCCCAAGGTCCAGATCGGCGTCACCTGCCATGACAGCCGTCATCTGGCGATGGAAGCGGGCGAGGCGGGGGCGGATTATGTCGCCTTCGGCGCCTTCTATCCGACCACGACCAAGGACACGGCGCATCGCCCGGACCCGTCGATCCTGGGATGGTGGACGACGCTGTTCGAACTGCCCTGCGTAGCCATCGGCGGGATCACGGCGGACAATGCCGCGCCTTTGGTGGCGGCGGGCGCGGACTTCCTGGCGGTGAGCGGCGCGGTGTGGAACCATGCCGACGGGCCGCGCGCTGGCGTGGCGGCGTTCGCGGACGCCCTGGCGAGCAATCCGCCGCCGCCGCGCGCCTGAACGGAAGGACAAGGGATTGATGTGATCCGTAGCGGTTACGCCCATCAGGGCCGCGCATCCCTTTGGCCGTCCGGACGTTGTCCCTCCACCGAAACGGAGAGATACGCCTTGAAAAACCATCTGTTGCTTGCCGCCCTGCTGTGCAGCGCCTGCAATGTGAGCGTCACCGACGCCAATGAGAGCCAGCCGGCAGGCAACGCAGCGCAGCCCGGCAATGACGTCGCGGCTCAGGCGGCAGCGAAAAAGGCCGCCTATGATTTCGAGGTGGTGCAGGAGCAGAATCCGCAGCAGCCCAACCGCATCCTGATGGCGCAGGTCGCGCTCGACCGCTGGGGATTCTCGCCCGGCGTGCTCGATGGCAAGGACGGCATGAGCTACAAGGCGGCGCTGCGCGGCTTCCAGCAGGCGCATGACCTGCCGGTCACGGGTCAGTTCGACCAGAAGACCGCCAACATGCTGCTGGAGGGGGAGGCGCGTCCGACCACCTATCTGGTGAAAATACCGGCGGATTTTGCGCGCGGCCCCTTCTTCACTATCCCCAAGGGCCTGAATGAGCAGGCCAGCCTGCCCGCGCTCACCTATCGCAACCTGATGGAAAAGCTGGCGGAACGGTTCCACACCACGCCGGAGGCGCTGGTGGCGCTCAATTCGCCCACGACGAAGGTCGGCGCGGGCGCCACCATCCGCGTGCCGGCGATCGACAATCAGCCGGTCGCGCAGATCGAGGGCGACGAACGCGGCTGGGGCGAAACGCTCGCGAGCCTGGGCGTCGCAAAGGAACAGCCGCAGGCCGACCATATCGTGGTCGACAAGTCCGAGGGTCTGCTGAAAGTCTATAATGCGCAGAACCGGATGATCGCCCAGTTTCCGGTAACGACCGGGTCGCAGCATGATCCGCTGCCGATCGGCGAATGGACGATCAAGGGCGTCAGCCGCAATCCCGACTTCCACTATAATCCCGACCTGTTCTGGGACGCGTCGTCCAACGATGAGAAGGCCGTGCTGAAGCCGGGGCCCAACGGCCCGGTGGGCGTGGTGTGGATCGACCTGTCCAAGGATCATTACGGCATCCACGGCACGCCCGAGCCGCAGACCATCGGCCGGGCCGAAAGCCATGGCTGCATCCGCCTCACCAACTGGGATGCGGCGCGGCTGGCGCAGATGGTGAAGAGCGGGGTCAAGGCGAAGTTCCAGGCATGAACCGCCGGGCGTGGGGCGGGGGCGTAGCCGCGCTGCTGCTCTGCGCCGCCTTTGCTCATTACTGCGTGCGGATCGTGCCGGCCGATGCGCCGCCGCGCGCGTCCGCGCCGCCCGAGCCGCGCGCCCACCCTCGGATCGCGACTGGCGCGCTGCTCATCCCGGTCCAGGGCATTCCGCCATCCGCATTGGTCGACACCTTCACGCAGGCGCGCGCCGGCGGAGCGCGGCCGCACGATGCGATCGACATCATGGCGGCGCGTGGACGCGCCGTGCTGGCCGCCGCCGATGGTCGAGTGGAAAAGCTGTTCTGGAGCGAGGAGGGCGGACGCACCCTCTATCAGCGGTCGGCGGACGGACGTCTCGTCTATTATTACGCGCATCTCGACAGCTATGCACCGGGCCTGAGCGAGGGCCAGGCGCTGCGGCGCGGGCAGACGATCGCGGCGGTCGGCAGCACTGGCAATGCCGATGACGCCGCACCGCATCTGCATTTCGCCGTGCACGTCATGCGGCCGGGCGAGCCATGGTATGGCGGGCGGCCGATCAACCCCTATCCACTGCTCGTCCGCCCATGAGTGGCGGCCGATCGCGCGGCTACGCGTGGTTCGTGCCGTCCCCCTTGCTCTCGGCCCGATCCGCGGGTAAAGGCGCGCGCAGCCTCCAGCGAGGCCGGCTCTTTATCCATCCAGACATATAGGCAGGCTCTTCCCATGAAGATCAGCGGCGTCGAGATTCGTCCCGGCAACAACATCGAATATGACGGCAGCCTGTGGCGCGCCGTGAAGATCCAGCATACCCAGCCCGGCAAGGGTGGCGCCTATATGCAGGTGGAACTGAAGAACCTGATCGACGGCCGCAAGAATAATGTCCGTTTCCGGTCGGCCGAAACCGTCGAGCGCATTCGCCTCGACACCAAGGATTTCCAGTATCTCTATGCTGAAGGCGACATGCTCGTCTTCATGGACACCGAGACCTATGAGCAGATCAATCTGCCGCAGGATCTGGTCGGCGACGCCGCCGCCTTCCTGCAGGACGGCATGATGGTCATGCTGGAAATGTATGAGGAGCGCCCGATCAGCGTCCAGCTGCCCGAAACGGTCGAAGCGACCGTGGTCGAGGCGGATGCGGTGGTGAAGGGCCAGACGGCCTCCGCCAGCTACAAGCCCGCGATCCTGGACAATGGCGTGCGCGTCATGGTGCCGCCGCATATCGTCACCGGCACGCGCATCGTCGTTGATGTCTATGAACGCGAATATGTGAAGCGGGCCGACTGATGCGGGCGGGGCGCGGGATGCTGCTGGCGGGCGCGCTGGCGATGGGCCTGTTTCCGGCCGCGCTTCATGCGCAGGCCGGACCGTCCAAGGCGCAGCTCGCCAATGCGGCGTTCGTCCTTCGCGTCATCAGCAGCGCGCTCCAGTCCGATGAGGTCGAGCAGCCTGTGAAGAACAAGCTGTTCGAATGCCTCTACAGCAACTCGGTGTCGCAGATCAGCGGCGCCGTGGACAAGGTGATCGCCGCCAATCCGGGCAAGGTGGATCGCAAGGATGCCTCGCAGATGCTGGCGGTGATCGCCGGCGCCTGTGGCTATCGCCCCGCCGCCGCGCCCAAGTCCGCCCCGAAGAAGTAACCCAGCATGCCGCCGGCACGGGCGGCGGAGATTCATCATGGTATCGCATTCCGGCCTTCTCACCGTCATGGAGCGCGCGGCGCGCAAGGCGGGTTCGAAACTGCGTCGCGACTTCGGCGAGGTCGAGCATCTGCAGGTCAGCCGCAAGGGCCCGGCCGACTTCGTGTCCAAGGCGGACCAGCAGGCCGAACGCACGCTGGTCGAGGAATTGCAGAAGGCCCGGCCGGACTGGGGCTTCCTGCTCGAGGAAGGCGGGGAGATCGCGGGCGATCCGACCAAGCCGCGCTGGATCATCGATCCGCTCGACGGCACGACCAACTTCCTGCACGGCATTCCGCATTTCGCCATCTCGATCGCGGTCGAGGAGCCGCTCTATGGCGGCAACAAGCGCGAGGTGACGACGGGGCTGATCTATCAGCCGGTCACGGACGAAAGCTATTGGGCGGAAAAGAGCCGGGGGGCCTGGCGTCATGACCAGCGACTGCGCGTGTCGGCGCGGCGCGACATGGCCGATTGCGTGATCGCGACGGGCATCCCCTTCATGGGTCATGGCGACATGGCGCAATGGACGCGCATCTTCGGCGCGGTCGCGCCCTCTGTCGCTGGCATCCGCCGGTTCGGCGCGGCGGCGCTCGACCTCGCCCATGTCGCTTCGGGCCGTTATGACGGCTATTGGGAAAGCGGGCTTCAGCCCTGGGACGTCGCTGCCGGCATGTTGCTGGTGCGTGAGGCCGGGGGCTTCGTCAGCGATTTTCGCGGCGGCGAACAGATGATCGAACGCCGGGAAGTGATCGCGGGCAACGACGCCATCCACAGCAAGCTGCATAAGCTGGTTGCCGGGGCGCTGCGCTAAAGTCCAAGCAGGCCAAGCGCTTCAATGACTTGGCCATTTTGCGATTCATTCTCATGCCCTTGGCCCCTTGCTTCGCATATGCAGCGGGCCTAAAGCGCGCCCATAACCTTTTCGCCCAGGGGAATCCGTTGGTCGATCTTGCCCAATATCTGCCGATCCTGATCTTTCTCGGGATTGCCTTGCTGCTTTCCGGCACCTTCGTGTTCCTGCCGATGCTGGTCGGCCGCCTGACCGGCGTGCATCAGCCTGACCCGGCCAAGCTCAGCGAATATGAATGCGGCTTCCCCGCGTTCGAGGAGCCGCGCAGCCAGTTCGACGTGCGCTTCTATCTGGTCGCCATTCTCTTCATCATCTTCGATCTTGAAGCGGCGTTCCTCTTTCCCTGGGCGGTCAGCCTGGACCAGATCGGCTGGGCCGGCTGGGCGACGATGATGATCTTCATAGCGGAGCTGGTGCTCGGCCTCGTCTATGCGTGGAAGAAGGGAGCACTCGATTGGGAGTAGAACTTGAGCGGCCCATCCCCGGCACCATGCCGCCGGTGGGGACCCAGCCCGACCAGGACTTCTTCAACGCGCTGAGCAGCGAAGTCAGCGACAAGGGTTTCCTTGTCACCTCGACCGAGGAGCTGTTCCAGTGGGCCCGCACCGGCTCGCTGTGGTGGATGACTTTCGGCCTTGCCTGCTGCGCGGTCGAGATGATCCACGTCAACATGCCGCGCTACGACATGGAGCGCTTTGGCGCCGCGCCGCGCGCGTCCCCGCGCCAGTCGGACGTGATGATCGTCGCCGGCACGCTGTGCAACAAGATGGCTCCGGCGCTCCGCAAGGTCTATGATCAGATGTCCAACCCGAAATATGTGATTTCGATGGGCAGCTGCGCCAATGGCGGTGGCTATTATCACTACAGCTATTCGGTGGTGCGCGGGTGCGATCGCATCGTGCCGGTGGACATCTATGTCCCCGGTTGCCCGCCGACCGCCGAAGCGCTGCTTTACGGCATCATGCAGCTGCAGCGGAAAATCCGCCGCATCGGGACGATCGAGCGTTAATATGGGCCATTCCGCACCCAGGATCGCGACCGTCGAAGGCATCGCGGACGAAATCGGCGCCCTGCTGGGCTCGATGCTGGTCGAAACCGTCGATCATGCCGATGAGCTGAGCTTCACGGTCGTGCGCGAGGACCTGGCGAACGCCATGGTCGCGCTGCGCGACATGGCGCACTATCAGCAGCTGATGGAGATCGCCGGGGTCGACTATCCCGACCGGGCCGAGCGGTTCGAGGTCTGCTATCATCTGCTGAGCGTCACCCGCAACCATCGCATCCGCGTCAAGGTCAGCACCGACGAGAATATGCCGGTGCCCACCGTCACGCACATCTGGCCGGTCGCCGGCTGGCTGGAGCGCGAGGTGTTCGACATGTATGGTGTGGTGTTCGAAGGCAATACCGACCTGCGCCGTATCCTGACCGACTATGGCTTCAAGGGACATCCGCAGCGCAAGGACTTCCCGCTGACCGGCTATGTCGAAATGTGGTATAGCGAGGAGGACAAGCGCGTCGTCTACAAGCCGGTGAAGCTGGCCCAGGACTTCCGCAGCTTCGACTTCATGAGCCCATGGGAAGGCGCGCAATATGTGCTGCCGGGCGACGAGAAGGCCGGTCAGGCGCCCGGCGCGCCGACCCCCGTGCCTGCGCCGCCCCCGCCGCCCGCCGCGCCCAAGGGGGACGCGAAGGGCGACACGCCCAAGACGACCGAGAAGACGAGCGACACGGGCGCTGGCGCGCCGGCCGACGCCAAGGCGGCTGACAAGTCGCCCGGTGCGCCGGTGAAGCCCGAACATCATACCGACGAAGGCAAGGGCGCAGCCAAGCCGGAGGACAAGGCGTAATGGCCGACTATCTGGACGAACTGGACCATCGCACCGACGCGGCCGATCCGGCCTATGGTGACACCGAGATCCAGAATTACACGATCAACTTCGGTCCGCAGCACCCCGCGGCGCACGGCGTTCTGCGCCTCGTCATGGAGCTGGACGGCGAAATCGTCGAGCGTTGCGACCCGCATGTCGGCCTGCTGCACCGCGGCACCGAAAAGCTGATCGAGTATAAGACCTATCTGCAGGCGCTGCCCTATTTCGACCGGCTGGACTATTGCTCGCCGCTCGGCATGGAGCATAGCTATGTCCTGGCGGTCGAAAAGCTGCTGAACCTGGAAGTGCCGCTGCGCGCGCAATATCTGCGCGTGTTCTTCGCGGAGCTCACGCGCATCTGCAATCACATGCTGAACCTTGGCAGCCATGTGATGGACGTGGGCGCGATGACGCCCAACCTGTGGCTGTTCGAAATTCGCGAGGATTGCCTCAACTTCTTCGAACGCGCATCGGGCGCGCGCATGCATGCGGCCTATTTCCGGCCCGGCGGCGTGCATCAGGATGTGCCGCTCAAGCTGCTGACCGACATCGCCGACTGGCTCGACACCCGCCTGCCGCGCCTGTTCGAGGATGCGATGAGCCTGGTGGTCGACAACCGCATCTTCAAGCAGCGCAACGTCGACATCGCCGTGGTCAGCAAGGAAGACGCGCTGAAATGGGGCTTTTCCGGCCCGATGATCCGCGGCTCCGGCATTCCCTGGGACATTCGCAAGGCGCAGCCCTACGACGTCTATGATCGCATGGACTTCGACGTTCCGGTCGGCACCAACTTCGACTGCTATGACCGGTTCATGGTGCGCGTCGAGGAAGTGCGCCAGTCCGCGCGCATCATGAAGCAGTGCCTCAACGACATGCCCGAAGGTCCGGTGGCGAGCTTCGACCGCAAGGTCGTGCCGCCCAAGCGCGGCGAGATGAAGCGCTCGATGGAAGCGCTGATCCACCATTTCAAGCTCTATACCGAGGGCTTCCACGTCCCCGCGGGCGAAGTCTATGTGGCGACGGAAAGCCCCAAGGGCGAATTCGGCGTCTATCTGGTCAGCGACGGCAGCAACAAGCCCTATCGCTGCAAGATTCGCCCGACCGCCTTCTCGCACCTGCAGGCGATGGACTTCATGATGAAGGGCCACATGCTCGCCGACACAACCGCTGTACTGGGCGCGATGGACATCGTGTTCGGAGAATGTGACCGATAATGGCTGACGCACCCCATATTCCCGACGAGGCAGAAACCCGTGCGCGCTGGGGCGCGTTCGAGTGGACCGCCGAAAATGCCGAACAGGCCAAGAAGGTCATTGCCCGCTATCCCGCCGGCCGGCAGCAGTCGGCGGTGATGCCGCTGCTCGATCTTGCCCAGCGGCAGGTCGGCGCGGAAACGCAGACGCAAGGATGGCTGCCGGTGCCGGTGATGGAATATATCGGGCGTCAGCTCGATATGCCGTACATGCGCGTGTATGAGGTCGCGACCTTCTACACCATGTATAATCTGGCGCCCGTCGGCCGCTATCATGTGCAGGTGTGCGGCACGACGCCCTGCATGCTGCGCGGATCGGACGATGTGTTCTCGGCCTGCAAGAACAAGGGGCTGGTGAAGGGATCGACCACGCCCGACGGCCTGTTCACGCTGACCGAGGTCGAGTGCCTGGGCGCCTGCGCCAATGCGCCGATGGTCCAGATCAACGACGATAATTTCGAAGATCTGACCTATGACAGCATGAGCGCGATCCTGGACGATCTGGCCGCCGGCAAGCAGCCCAGGATCGGCCCGCAGATCGACCGCCAGACCAGTTGCCCCGAAGGCGGTCCGACCAGCCTGAGAGAGATGGTCGGCGAAAATCACGACTACCGCGGCGAATGGGGGACCACCGCTGCATGAGCGCGCTCGTCTCCATCATCCTGGCGATCATCGTCTTCATCGTCGCGCTCAAGATGTTGGGCGCGGTGCTGGGGCTGGTCCTGGGTCTTGCGGTTGCCGTGCTCGCCTATTTCGTTGCTGAAAAACTGATCGGAAAGGGCCGATAATGGCCGAAGACACCGCGCCTCCCGCGCCGCCGCCCTTCGTCGGTCCGCTGGACGACAAGGACCGCATCTTCACCAACGTCTATGGCTTCCAAGACTGGGGCATCGACGCGGCGATGAAGCGCGGCGACTGGGACGATACCAAGAAGCTGCTGGAAATCGGCCAGGACGAGATCATCAACCGCATCAAGGCTTCGGGCCTGCGCGGTCGCGGCGGCGCCGGTTTCCCCACCGGCATGAAATGGAGCTTCATGCCCAAGGAAAGCAAGGACGGCCGTCCCAGCTTCCTGGTTATCAACGCCGACGAATCCGAACCCGGTTCGTGCAAGGACCGCGAGATCATCCGGCACGATCCGCACAAGCTGATCGAAGGCGCGCTGGTCGCCGGCTTCGCGATGCGGGCGCGCGCAGCCTATATCTATATCCGCGGCGAGTTCATCTACGAAGCCAAGGTGCTGTTCGCGGCGGTCGAGCAGGCCTATGCCAAGGGCTTCCTGGGCAAGAATGCCTGCGGGTCGGGCTATGATTTCGACGTTTTCGTCCATCGCGGCGCCGGCGCTTATATCTGCGGTGAGGAAACCGCGCAGATCGAAAGCATCGAGGGCAAGAAGGGCCAGCCCCGGCTGAAGCCGCCTTTCCCGGCGGGCGCGGGTCTGTATGGCTGCCCCACGACGGTCAACAATGTGGAATCGATCGCGGTTGCGCCGACCATTTTGCGCCGTTCGCCCGAATGGTTCGCCTCGATCGGGCGTCCCAATAATCTGGGCACCAAGCTGTTCCAGATCAGCGGTCATGTGAACAAGCCCTGCGTGGTCGAAGAGGCCATGGGCATTCCGTTCCGCGAGCTGATCGACCGCCATTGCGGCGGCATTCGCGGCGGCTGGGACAATCTGCTGGCGGTGATCCCCGGCGGGTCGTCGGTGCCGCTGGTGCCGGCGAAGGAGATCATGGACGCGCCGATGGACTTTGACGGGCTCAAGGCCCTGGGGTCCGGCCTTGGCACGGCGGCCGTCATCGTCATGGACAAGTCGACCGACATCGTCCGCGCCATTTCGCGCCTGTCCTATTTCTACAAGCATGAAAGCTGCGGCCAGTGCACGCCATGCCGCGAAGGCACCGGCTGGATGTGGCGCGTGATGGAGCGGCTGCGCACCGGCGACGCCGACCAGAGCGAGATCGACATGCTGTTTCAGGTGACCAAGCAGGTCGAGGGCCATACCATCTGCGCGCTGGGCGACGCGGCGGCCTGGCCGATCCAGGGTCTGATCCGCCACTTCCGTCCGGAAATTGAGCGGCGGATCGCCGAACGCGGCGCTCCGGTGATGGAGGCTGCCGAGTGATCCAGCAGCCCGTCACCGGCTACAAGACGCTGCGGGTGTTCGGATGGGGCTTTGACCTCATCTGGACGGCCTTCTTCGTCACGCTGGTGTTCGCGCTGGCCGATGCGCCGCGTCTCTATGGCGAACCGATCGTGATCGCGACGCTTGTCGGGATGCTCATGGCGATGTTTGGGGCCTATTTGGCCGGACTGGCCAAGGCAATCGGTGTCTATCTTTACGTCGCCGGTGCGGCAATTCAGGTCGTCAAAGGCTTCTTTCTGTCCCAGACATGGGGCTTTACCTGGGGCTATGCCCTGTTTCTTGTGATGTTCGTCGCGGTCGTCGCGCCGAACTGGAATCTATTCCGGGGTCGTCCCAATGCCTAAAGTCAAAGTCGACGGCGTAGAACTCGAGGTGCCGGCGGGCGCGACCGTCCTGCAGGCCTGCGAGCTGGCGGGGAAGGAAATCCCCCGCTTCTGCTATCATGAGCGCCTGTCCATCGCCGGCAATTGCCGCATGTGCCTGGTCGAGGTGAAGCCCGGACCGCCCAAGCCGCAGGCCAGCTGCGCGCTGCCGGCCGCCGACAATCAGGAAATCTTCACCCAGACCGAAATGGTGAAGAAGGCGCGCGAAGGGGTGATGGAGTTCCTGCTCATCAACCACCCGCTCGACTGTCCCATCTGCGACCAGGGTGGCGAATGCGACCTGCAGGACCAGTCGATCGCCTATGGCCGGGGCGGTAGCCGCTTCGAGGAAAACAAGCGCGCCGTCACCGAGAAATATATGGGTCCGATCGTCAAGACGGTCATGACCCGCTGCATCCAGTGCACCCGCTGCGTGCGCTTTGCCGAAGAAGTCGCGGGCGTGCCGGAAATCGGCGCCATCTATCGCGGCGAGAATATGCAGATCACGACCTATCTCGAGCAGGCTGCCAAGAGCGAGCTGTCGGGCAACGTGGTCGATCTCTGCCCCGTCGGCGCGTTGACGTCCAAGCCCTATGCGTTCGAAGCGCGGCCCTGGGAACTGAAGAAGACTCACGCGATCGACGTGATGGATGCGGTCGGCACCAACATCCGCCTCGACAGCCGTGGTCGCCAGGTGCTGCGCGCCGTGCCGCGCATCAATGATGACGTGAACGAGGAATGGGCGTCGGACAAGACCCGGCACAATGTCGACGGCCTGGTGCGCAAGCGGCTCGACAAGCCGTTCGTGCGCAAGGATGGCAAGCTGGTGCCGGCGACCTGGGAAGAGGCGTTCAAGGCGATTGCCGCTGTCCAGCATGGCGGCAGCGTTGCGGCGATCGCCGGTGACCTGCTCGATTGTGAGACGATGTTCGCTGGCAAGCTGCTGGTCGAGAAGCTGGGCGGCACGATGCTGGAAGGTCGTCAGACCGGCCTTGCCTATGACGTGTCGAGCCTGTCGTCGGTCGTGTTCAACACGCCGCTCGCCGATCTGGAGACGGCGGACGTCATCCTGCTGGTCGGCACCAACCTGCGCTGGGAAGCGCCGCTGGTGAACACCCGCATCCGCAAGGCGATCAAGCGCGGGGCCAAGCTGTTCGCGGTCGGGCCGGAAGTGGACCTGACCTACAAGGTCGAATGGCTGGGTAATGATGCGTCGCTGCTGGCCAAGCTGCCCGACGTCGTTCTCGAAGCCTTCGGCAAGGCTGCGCGTCCGGCGATGATCGTCGGCGGTGGCGTGCTCGCCAAGGACGGCGCGCATGGCGACACGCTGGCGCTCGTCGAAACGCTGGGCCTCGTGAAAGAGGGCTGGAACGGCTACAACGTCCTGCACTTCGCGGCATCGCGCATGGGCGGGCTGATGCTGGGCTATGCGATGGACGGCGGCATCAAGGCAATGGCGCAGGCCGCGCCCAAGCTGCTCTTCTCGCTCGGCGCGGACGAAGTGGACTATTCGGCTTTCCCAGCCAGCTTCAAGGTCTATGTCGGCCATCATGGCGACAAGGGCGCCCATGCGGCGGATGTGATCCTGCCGGGTGCGAGCTATGCCGAAAAGCCGGGCACCTATGTCAATCTGGAAGGCCGGGTGCAGCGCGGTGAAAAGGCCGTGTTCGCGCCGGGCGACGCGCGCGAGGATTGGTCGATCCTGCGCGCCCTGTCCGAAGTGATGGGCGCGACGCTGCCCTTCGACAACTTCGCGCAGCTGCGCGCCGAAATGGCCCGGGCCGTCCCGGCACTGGGCCAGGAAGGGCTGGTCGATTTCGGCTGGTCCAGGCCCAGCCTGCCGACCGGTGCGACCGGCGAATTCGGATCGCCGATCAAGGATTTCTACCTCACCAACGCGATCTGCCGCGCCAGTCCGACGATGCAGCAATGCTCGGCCGAGTTGATCCATGGTGAAAGCTTTGCCGAGGCCGCGGAATGATGCACCCCGCCGCACTGACCCACAGCCGTTCGGTTCGAGCTTGTCGAGAACTGTTCGCCGACTTCTCGACAGACGCTTCTCGACTTCGCTCGAAGCTGCTCGAAGCGAACGGGAAGGGGGGATTGTTCTGACATGACCGCCTTTTTCCAAAATCTGGGCCTGCCATTCGAAGGCGCCTGGTTCCTTGCCACCATCATCGGCATCCTGCTGATCGCGCTGCCGGTCATGCTGGCGGTGGCGATGATCATTTATGCCGACCGCAAGATCTGGGCAGCGATGGCGCTGCGCCGCGGCCCCAATGTCGTCGGGCCCTTCGGCCTGCTTCAATCCTTCGCGGACGGCCTGAAGGTCTTTCTTCAGGAAACCATCGTCCCTTCGGCGTCGAACAAGGCGCTGTTCCTGATCGCGCCGATCATCACCTTCACCGTGGCGCTGATGGCCTGGGCGGTGGTGCCGTTCCAGGTGGGCGTGGTGCTGGCGGACATCAATGTCGGCCTGCTCTACATCCTCGCCATCTCCTCGCTGGGCGTCTACGGCGTGGTGCTGTCGGGCTGGGCGTCCAACTCCAAATATCCGTTCTATTCCGCGATCCGCGCCAGCGCGCAGATGATCAGCTATGAAGTCTCGATCGGCTTCATCCTGATCTGCGTCGTGCTGTGGGCCGGCAGCTTCAACCTGACTGCGATCGTGGAAAGCCAGAAGGGCTATTATGGCTTCCTGAACGGCAACGGCTTCAATCCGCTGCTCTTCCCGATGGCGATCATGTTCCTGATTTCGGCGATGGCGGAAACGGCGCGCGCGCCCTTCGACCTCACTGAAGCGGAAAGCGAACTGGTCGCGGGCTATCAGACCGAATATTCGTCCATGGCCTTCGCCCTCTTCTGGCTGGGCGAATATGCCAACGTCATCCTGATGTGCGCGCTCAACGCCGTGCTTTTCTGGGGTGGCTATCTGCCGCCGTTCGACTGGGCGCCGCTTTACTATGTGCCCGGCATCCTCTGGCTGTTCGCCAAGATCCTGTTCTTCTTCTTCGTCTTCTCCTGGGTGAAGGCGACGGTGCCTCGCTACCGTTATGACCAGCTGATGCGGCTGGGCTGGAAGATCTTCCTGCCGACCTCGCTGCTGTTCGTGTTCCTGGTGTCGGGCTTCCTCATGCTGACGCGCTATGGAGGCGCACAATGAGCCTCGGTTATTACGTCAAGTCGTTCACCCTCTGGGAGTTTGTGAAGGCGCATGCCCTGACCTTGAAATATTTTTTCAAGCCCAAGGCGACGATCAACTATCCCTATGAGAAAAACCCAATCTCGCCGCGCTTCCGAGGCGAACATGCGCTGCGCCGCTATCCCAATGGCGAAGAACGCTGCATCGCGTGCAAGCTGTGCGAAGCGGTCTGCCCGGCGCAGGCGATCACCATCGAGGCGCAGCCGCGCGAGGACGGCAGCCGCCGCACCACGCGCTACGACATCGACATGACCAAGTGCATTTATTGCGGCTTCTGCCAGGAAGCCTGCCCGGTGGACGCGGTTGTGGAAGGCCCGAATTTCGAATTCGCGACCGAAACCCGCGAGGAGCTGATCTACGACAAGGCCAAGCTTCTTGAAAATGGCGACAAATGGGAGCGCGCGATCGCCGCGAACCTTGCCGCCGATGCACCCTATCGTTAAGCCGCGCGCGCCAAGGGGAATATGATCCTGTGATTCACGTGCTTGCCTTTTATCTGTTCGCCACCTTGGTGGTGTGCAGCGGCGCGCTGACGATCCTGTCGCGCAACCCGGTCCATTCGGTCCTGTGGCTGATCCTGGCCTTCTTCAATGCCGCCGGTCTCATGATCCTGCTGGGCGCCGAATTCATCGCGATGCTGCTGGTCATCGTTTATGTCGGCGCGGTCGCGGTGCTGTTCCTGTTCGTGGTCATGATGCTCGACATCGACTTCGCCGAACTGCGCGCGGGCTTCGTCAGCTATCTGCCCTTCGGCCTGCTCATCGCGCTGGTGCTGCTGGCGGAGATCGTCCTGGGCATCGGCCTCTGGAGCGCTGGCCCCATCGAACTGGCGCAGCGCGCCGGCCCGGTAAATCCGGAACTCAGCAACATCCAGGCGATCGGTGGCTTGCTCTACACGCGCTACATATTCCTGTTCGAAGCGGCGGGCATCGTCCTGCTGGTCGCGATGATCGGCGCGATCGTCCTGACCCATCGGGCCCGTGGCGGCGTGCGGCCCCAGAATATCGCGCGCCAGAACCAGCGCCGTCCGCAGGATGCGACGCGTAACATCAATCAGCCCGTGGGGCAGGGGGTGGAGCTGTGATCGGCTTGCAACATTATATGGTGGTCAGCGCGATCCTGTTCGTGATGGGGGTGCTGGGCATCTTCATCAACCGCAAGAATGTCATCATCATCCTGATGGCGATCGAGCTGATCCTGCTCAGCGTCAACATCAACCTCGTCGCCTTCAGCGCCTTCCTGGGTGATCTGGTGGGGCAGGTGTTCAGCATGTTCGTGCTGACCGTCGCGGCGGGTGAGGCGGCCATCGGCCTTGCCATCCTCGTCATCTATTTCCGCGGTCGCGGCACCATCGCCGTCGATGACATCAACCAGATGAAGGGCTGAGCCGTTTCATGATCCAGCTTATCGTCCTTCTCCCGCTGCTGGCGGCTGCCATTGCCGGCCTTGGTAACAAGGCCCTGGGCAAGCTGCCCGCCAAGATCGTCACTACCGGCGCGCTGTTCGCCAGCTGCGCCATGAGCTGGCCGATCTTCATCAGCTTCCTGACCGGCAGCGGCGAACCCTATGTCCAGCCGCTCTTCACCTGGATCGAAAGCGGCAGCTTCGACGCCCAGTGGGCGCTGCGCGTCGACACGATGACGGCGGTGATGCTGGTGGTGATCACCAGCGTGTCCAGCCTCGTCCACCTCTATAGCTGGGGCTATATGGACGAGGAGCCGGATCAGCCGCGCTTCTTCGCCTATCTCTCGCTCTTCACCTTCGCGATGCTGATGCTGGTGACGGCGAACAACCTGCTGCAGATGTTCTTCGGTTGGGAAGGCGTGGGCCTGGCGTCCTACCTCCTCATCGGCTTCTGGTTCCGCAAGCCGTCGGCCAATGCGGCCGCGATCAAGGCGTTCGTCGTCAACCGTGTGGGCGACCTCGGTTTCATGATGGGGATTTTTGGGACCTATCTGGTGTTCAACACCATCTCGATCCCGGAAATTCTGGAAGCCGCGCCCGCCATGGCCGGATCGACCATCGGGTTCCTCGGCCATCGCTTCGACACGATGACCGTGCTCTGCCTGCTGCTGTTCATAGGCGCGATGGGCAAGTCGGCGCAGCTTGGCCTCCACACCTGGCTGCCGGACGCGATGGAAGGCCCGACCCCGGTGTCGGCGCTGATCCACGCGGCCACCATGGTCACCGCCGGCGTCTTCATGGTTTGCCGCCTGTCGCCAATGTTCGAAACCTCGCCCACGGCGCTGGGCTTCGTCACCTTCATCGGCGCGGCGACCTGCCTGTTCGCTGCGACCGTCGGGACGGTGCAGACCGACATCAAGCGCGTCATCGCCTATTCGACCTGTTCGCAGCTGGGCTACATGTTCTTCGCCGCGGGCGTCGGCGCCTATGGCGCGGCGATGTTCCACCTGTTCACCCACGCCTTCTTCAAGGCGCTGCTGTTCCTGGGCGCGGGCTCGGTCATCCATGCGATGCACCATGAGCAGGACATGCGCTATTATGGCGGCCTGCGCAAAAGCATCCCCGTCACCTTCTGGACGATGACGCTCGGCACGCTGGCGATCACCGGCGTCGGCATCCCGCTGGTGGGCGTTGGTTTCGCCGGCTTCTATTCGAAGGATGGCATTCTGGAGGCGGCCTTCGCGGCTGGCGGAGCGGGCGTCGGCGCCTATTATGTCGGCGTGTTCGCCGCGCTGCTGACCAGCTTCTACAGCTGGCGCCTGGTGTTCCTCACCTTCTTCGGCAAGCCGCGCTGGGCCGCGTCCGAACATATCCAGCATGCGCTTCATGATGCCCATGGGCACGATGCGCATGACCATGACGACCATGAAACGCATGGCCACGGGTCGGAGCATGACAATGCCCCGGCGCAGGAAGATGCGGGCGATGAACCGCATCGCCACGGCCATGATGCTCATGCCCTGCCGACCGGCACCGGCGGCTATCATCCGCATGAAAGCGGGCTGGTCATGCTCATCCCGCTGATCATGCTGAGCCTGGGCGCCGTCTTCGCCGGCTTCCTGTTCCACGACCAGTTCATCGGCGCCGAAGGCGGCATCGAATTCTGGAATGGCGCGCTCGCGTTCGACAGCCATCTCATGCACGCCGCACACGAAGTGCCGACCTGGGTCAAGTTCGGGCCGTTCACGGTGATGGCGATCGGCCTGCTGATCGCGTGGCTCGCCTATATCAGGAACACCGACTGGCCGCAGCGCTTCGTCGCCACCTTCGGCGCGCTCTACCAGTTCCTGCTGAACAAATGGTATTTTGACGAGCTGTACCATTTCCTGTTCGTCAAGCCTGCTTTCGCCCTGGGCCGCTTCTTCTGGAAGTTCGGGGATGTCGGCTTCATTGACCGCTTCGGCCCCAACGGGCTGGCCGCGCTGGTCGTGCAGGGCAACAAGATCACCCGTCGGATCCAGTCCGGCTACCTCTACACCTACGCGCTGGTGATGCTGATTGGCCTCGCCGCAGCCGCAACCTGGGCGATGACACGATAATGGACGGCTTCCCCATCCTTTCCCTGATGATGGCAGTGCCGATGGCGGGGGCCATCGCCTGTCTCTTCGCGGGCGCCAATGGCGCGCGCTGGATCGCGCTGATCGCCACGCTGGTCGATCTGGTGCTGGGCATCGCGCTTTGGGCGAATTTCGACCAGGGCGGGCTGCAGTGGCAGTTCCAGGAATATCATCCGATCTTCGGTCGCTTCGCCTGGGCGCTGGGCATCGACGGCATTGCGCTGATGCTGATCGCGCTCACCGTCTTCCTGATGCCGATCTGCATCGGCGCCAGCTGGCAGGCGATCACCAAGCGCGTCGGCGAATATATGGCGGCCTTCCTGTTTATGGAGGTGCTGATGATCGGCGTCTTCGCGGCGCAGGATCTTTACCTTTTCTACGTGATGTTCGAAGCCGGCCTCATTCCGATGTATCTGATCATCGGCATCTGGGGCGGCGCCGACCGCATCTACGCCTCCTACAAATTCTTCCTCTACACGCTGCTCGGATCGGTGCTGATGCTGATCGCGATGATGTGGATGGTGCATGAAGCGGGCACGACCGAAATCCCGGCGCTGATGGCCTATGATTTCGATCCGCAGGTCCAGACCTGGCTGTTCCTGGCCTTCTTCGCCAGCTTCGCGGTCAAGATGCCGATGTGGCCCGTCCACACCTGGCTGCCCGATGCGCACGTTCAGGCGCCGACCGCGGGGTCGGTCATCCTGGCGGGCGTGCTGCTCAAGATGGGCGGCTACGGCTTCATCCGCTTCTCGCTGCCGATGTTCCCCGAAGCATCGGCGCAGCTGGCCTGGCTGGTCTGGGGCCTCTCGATGGTCGCGGTCGTCTATACAAGCCTCGTCGCGCTGGTTCAGTCGGACATGAAGAAGCTGATCGCTTATTCGTCGGTCGCGCACATGGCGATCGTGACGGTCGGCCTGTTCGCCTTCAACCAGGCGGGTATCGAAGGCGCGATGATGGTGATGCTTGGCCACGGCCTGGTGTCGGGCGCGCTGTTCCTGTGCGTCGGGGTGATCTACGACCGGCTGCACACCCGTGAGATCAATCGCTATGGCGGCCTCAGCATCAACATGCCCAAATATGCGGTGCTGTTCCTGCTGTTCACCATGGCCTCGGTCGGCCTGCCCGGCACGTCCAACTTCGTGGGCGAGTTCCTGTCGCTGATGGGCATTTACCAGGCGTCGAGCTGGGTCGCTCTGGTCTGCACCACGGGCATCATTCTGGGCGCGGCCTATATGCTCTACCTCTATCGCCGCATCGCCTATGGCGAGCAGGTCAATGCCGACGCGGCGGCCATGCCCGACCTGTCGGCGCGCGAGATCGCTTTGCTGGCGCCGATCGCGGCGGCGGTGCTGTGGATGGGCGTCTATCCCGAAAGCTTCCTCGCTCCGATGCGGTCCGACATTCGCGCGCTTGAAGCGCGCCTCGCCCCTGCGGCTCCCGCAGGAGATTCCCAGATCAAGATGGGTGCGCCCAAGCCTGCGGGCGAGGGCCATCATGAAGAAGCTGCCGCGCACGGGGAGGCGCACTGATGATTGAATCCGCTTCCCTTCTGGCGGTATTGCCGGAACTGATCCTGACCGCGGGCGGCCTGGTGCTGATGCTGATCGCAGCCTGGGGTGGCGAGGCGATCAGCCGCGTCGTCAACTGGCTGTCGGTGCTGACGCTGGCGCTGGCCGGCATCGCGCTGTCCACCTCGCTCGCCAATGGCCCTGTCGCCTTTGACGGGCTGGTGCGCGCGGACGCCTTCTCGGCCTTCGCCAAGGCGATGATCTACGCCGCCGCAGCCGCCGCGATCCTGCTCGCGCCGCGCTATTTCCGGACCGATGGCAAGGAGCGTCCCGAATATCCGGTGCTGATCCTGTTCAGCGCCATCGGCATGGGCATGATGGTGTCGGCAGGCGACCTGCTGACGCTCTATGTCGGCCTCGAAATGCAGAGCCTGGCCGCCTATGTGCTGGCGAGCTTCATGCGCCAGGATGTGCGCTCGTCCGAAGCGGGCCTCAAATATTTCGTGCTGGGTTCGCTGGCGAGCGGCATCCTGCTCTATGGCGCGGCGCTGCTGTACGGCTTCACCGGCACCACGGCGTTCGATGGCATTGCGGTCGCGATGGGCGACGGCGTGTCGAACGGCGAGCTGTTCGGCATGGTGTTCCTGCTTGCGGGCCTGGCCTTCAAGATGAGCGCGGTGCCGTTCCATATGTGGACGCCCGACGTCTATGAAGGCGCGCCGACCCCGGTCACCACCTTCTTCGGCAGCGCGCCCAAGGTTGCGGCCATGGGCCTGTCGGTGCGTGTCGCGATCGAAGCGTTGGGACCGGCTGGCCTCGACTGGCAGCAGGTCGTGATCTTCGTGGCGCTGGCCTCGATCATCCTGGGCGCGGTCGCGGCCGTCGGCCAGACGAACATCAAGCGTCTGATGGCCTATTCGTCGATCAACAATGTCGGCTTCGCGCTGATCGGCCTTGCCGCCGGGACGCCTGCCGGCGTCGCCGCGACGATGAGCTACATGGCGATCTATGTCGTCATGACCGTCGGCGCCTTTGCCTGCATCCTGCAGATGCGCGATGGCCAGGGTCGTCCGGTCGAAACGATCGCCAGCCTGGCCGGCCTGTCGCAGTCGCGCAAGGGGCTGGCCGCCGCCTTCGCCATCTTCATGTTCTCGATGGCCGGCATCCCGCCGCTGTTCGGCTTCTGGGCGAAATTCCTGGTGTTCGATGCCGCGGTCGCCGCCAACCTGACCGCGCTCGCTGCCTTCGGCATTGCGGCTTCGGTGATCGGCGCCTTCTATTATCTGAAGGTCATCAAGACGATCTATTTCGACGAACCGGCCGCCGCCTATGAAGCGAAGGGCGGGGTGATCGAGAATATCATCCTGACGGCCTGTGCGGTGGTGATCGTCTTTGGCTATCTGCTGAACCCTGCGCTGGACGCGGTCAGCGCCGCCGCTGCAGCGGCGCTCTTCTGACGCTGATCCGCTTCGTTCCCGAAACCGGCTCCACCAACGCCGACATGCTGGCGTTGGCGGAGCAGGGCGCGCTCGAGGGCAGCTGGCTGCGCGCGGGGCGGCAGACCGGCGGCCGGGGTCGCATGGGCCGGGCCTGGGAAAGTCCCGTCGGCAACCTCTATTGTTCCACCCTGGTCCGCGTGACGGCCGAGGATCCCCCGGCCCATACATTGGCGCTGGTCGCGGCCAATGCTGTCCATGCGCTGGTCGCCCCGCTGTGCGCAGGCAGCGCGCGGATCAAATGGCCCAACGACATATTGATCGACGGCGCGAAGATCGCGGGCATCTTGCTGGAGCGCGTGGGTGACGCCGTTGTTGTCGGGATCGGTGTCAATGTTGCGGACCATCCCAAAGGACTGGATCGGCCCGTCACCAGCCTGATGGCCCAGGGCGCCAGCGATGCCGAGGCCGGCGCTCTGCTGGAGCGGCTGGCGGCTCTGTTCGCGCACTGGCTGGCGATCTGGCGCGCGCAGGGTCTTGATCCGGTCCGGACCCACTGGCTGCTTAATGCCCATCCCAAAGGAACCGCCATGCGCGTGCTTCAGCCCGATGGCGAGCAGGTGGACGGGACTTTCGACACGCTCGATCGCCAGGGCATGCTGATCCTCCGCTTGGCGAATGGCGAGAGCCGTGCCATTCACGCGGGCGACATCATCCTCAACTAAAGGGTCGGGCCATGCTTCTCGCGATCGACGCGGGCAACACCAATGTCGTTTTCGCGCTGCTCGATGCCGGGACCATCCGCGCGCGCTGGCGCATCGCGACCGACCCGCGCCGGACCGCGGACGAATATGCGGTATGGCTGAACCAACTGCTGATGCTGGAAGGTTTTGGCATCGCCGATGTCGATGCGGTCATCATCGCCACGGTCGTGCCGCGCGCGCTCCACAATCTTCAGGTTCTGGCCGAGAAATATTTCAAGACCACGGCGTTGATCGCGGGGCAGGGACCGGTCGAATGGGGGATCGAGCTGGACGTTGCCGAACCGGCGTCCGTCGGTGCGGACCGGGTTGTAAACGCCATCGCCGCCCACCATCTTCATGCCGGAGATTTGATCGTCATCGATTTCGGCACCGCGACGACCTTCGACGTCGTTGATTACAAGGGCGCGTACAAGGGCGGCATCATCGCACCGGGCATCAACCTGTCGCTGGACGCGCTGGTCGCGGCGGCGGCGAAGCTGCCCAAGATCGCGATCGCGCCGCCGGAAAATCGCTCGGTGATCGGCCGCACCACCGAAGCGCAGATGCATATCGGCGTCTTCTGGGGCTATGTGGCGATGATGGAGGGACTGGTCGCGCGCATCCGCGCGGAAATCGGCCGACCCGCCAAAGTGATTTCGACCGGGGGCCTGGCGGTCCTCTTCAATGACAATAGCGATATTTTCGATGCGATCGCGCCCGACCTGACGATCCAGGGACTGGCGTTGCTGCACGAACGGAGTTTGAATAAAGAATGACACCTGGAAATGAGCTGCTCTTCCTGGCCCTCGGCGGGTCGGGGGAGATCGGCATGAATGTGAATCTGTACGGATGCCAGGGCAAGTGGGTGATGGTCGATCTCGGCCTCACCTTTGCCGATCCGGCCTATCCGGGCGTGGAGCTGATCCTGCCTGACCTGAGCTTCATCGAGGAGCGGCGCGACGATCTGCTCGGCATCGTCCTCACCCATGGGCATGAGGATCATATCGGCGCGATCCCCTATCTGGCCGCTGATCTGGGTGTGCCGCTTTATGCGACGCCCTTCACTGCCGGGCTGATCCGGTTGAAGCTGGAGGAAGAGGGGCTGACCCAGGAGGTCGAGCTCAACGTCATCGACAATGAAGGCAGCTTCGCGCTCGGCCCCTTCGGCTTTCGCTATGTGCCGCTGGCCCATTCGATCCCCGAGGGCAATGCCGTGCTGATCGACACGCCCTTTGGCCGCATCTTCCACACCGGCGACTGGAAGCTCGACGAGCGCCCGTTGCTGGGCCAGCCCTCTACGCCCGAGGAACTGACGGCGATCGGCGACGAAGGCGTGCTAGCGCTGGTGTGCGACAGCACCAACGTCTTCAATCCGCAGGCGAGCGGGTCGGAAGGCGATGTGCGCGAAGGGCTGATGCAGACGATCATGGGAGCCAAGGGGCGCGTGCTCGTCACCACCTTCGCCTCCAACGCGGCGCGGCTGCAGACGCTGGGCGAAGTGGCCACTGCGACCGGGCGCAAGCTCTGCGTGGCCGGGCGCTCGCTCGACCGGATCATCGGCACGGCCAAGGCGGCGGGCTATCTCAAGGACTTTCCACCGACGGTCGACTGGGACGATGCGATGGCGCTGCCGCGCAATGAGGTGATGATCATCGCCACCGGCGGCCAGGGTGAAGCGCGGGCAGCCCTGTCGCGCATCGCGTTCGACAGCCATCCGATCAAGCTGGCGGAAGGCGACCTGGTCGTCTTCTCCTCCAAGCAGATACCCGGTAACGAGATCGCGATCGGCCGGATCCAGAATGCGCTGGCCAAAGCCGGCATTCTGATGGTCACTGATCGCCAGGCCGAGGTCCATGTGTCGGGGCATCCCGGCCGGCCCGAGCTGGAGGCCATGTATCGCTGGATCCGCCCCGAAATCCTGCTGCCTGTCCATGGCGAGCGTCGCCATATGGCGGAGCAGGCGCGAGTGGGCTTTGCAAGCGGCATCCGGCACGCACCGGTTCAGTCCAATGGCGACCTGCTGCGCCTGGCGCCGGGCGCGCCGGAGATTATCGGCCGGGAGGATACCGGACGCCTGGTCCTGGACGGGGACGTCATCCTGCCGGCGGATGGCGCGACGATGAACGAGCGGCGCAAGTTGGGCCTGCACGGGCAGATCAGCGTCGCCATTGCGCTGGATCGCAAGGGCAAGCTGATGGGCGCGCCGGCGCTCCGGACGCAGGGCGTTCCGGTGGAAGAGGACAAGCTGGCCTTTCTGGAGGAAGCGGCCGAGGAGGCTGCCGCCGTGGTGCCCAAGGGATCGCAGGAGGAAGAGGCGCTGCGGGAACGCGTGCGGCTTGCCGTGCGGCGGACGGCAACGCGCTGGACGGGCAAGAAGCCGCTGGTGGACGTGCTCGTCATTCGCGCCTAATCAACAGGCATGAATTGGTACGCCGTCTTTGCCATTTATTTCCTGATGTGGGTGATCTGCGCCTTCATCATGCTGCCCTTAGGCCTGCGCACGCCTGATGAGACGGGTGAGGCGCTGCTGAAGGGGCAGGCGGACAGCGCGCCCAGCAATTTTCGGCCCATGATGGTCGTGCTGCGCGCCACGATTCTCTCCGGGCTCTTGTTCGGGCTTTATTATGCCAATTATGTCGAAGGCTGGGTGACGGTCGACATGCTGCCCGGCTATCGCGCCGGATCTTGAAGCCACCTCGGCCGGGCATGGTGCAGGCTCAGCCTTGCCATGCAAAAGGCTCGGTGGCGCCGTGCCGGGATGATGTCAGTGGGTGCGACACCAACCCGGCCAAGTCCCTGTTGGGCGATATGTCCCACCCGGCAGTGCGGGGTGAGCGCTTGCTGGTCTGGCTGTCGCGGAGCCTGGTCTTTTTCCGCCAGTAGACCGACTATTGCCGCAGCCGCTCGATCGCCTGCGCCAGCGCGACATAGAGCTTGCCCATGTCGGAGGACAGGATCGCCACGCCCAGCGCATTGCCATCGCGCGCCGACAGGATGACGCGCAGCATCGCTTCGAAATCGTGGATGTAGCGGTTCACATGATCGCGAAATTCTGCGTCATTGTCATAGTGCAGCGCGATTTCCCGCGATTCACCTGCATCAAGCAGCTTGACCGCGCGCCGGGTGAAGACGCCGCGATCGCCCTTCAGATAGGCTGACCAGGCCGAATCGGTGACGTCGTTCGACAGGATCTTCGCCACGTCGATCGCCGTGCTGTTGAGTGATTCGATCAGCAGCGCCGATCGCCGCGCGAAATGGTCGCGGTCGCGATCCTCGGTCGCTTGCCGCGCTTCCTCGATCCGCTGGTCGATGCTGGCGCTGGTGTCGGCGATGGTCAGCAACTGGCGCGTCAGCCGCTCGGACGCCTGATGCGCGGCCTTCACCGCTTCATCGGCGACATGGGCGATCTGGGCAATCTGGGCGGAGACCTTGTCGCTGACGACGCTCTGGACCGCTTGCTCGCTCGCTTCGGCCAGTTGCTGAGCCGCGTCGGGAATGGCGCGGCCCAGCGCTTGCCGGGCGCGCTCCGCCGCCTGTTCGGCGGTGTCCTTGACGCGCAGCAGCGCGGTGACGAGCAGCGGGCCGGCGCCTTCGGTGATGCGGTTCGCATCCTGATGCGCGGCATCGAGTGCGGAGCGCAGCCGATTGACGAGGTCGCGATTGGCCTCCAGTCCGCCCTGCGTGCTTTCCAGCCATTCGGTGAGGCGGCTCCCCTGGCCGCGCAGCAGCGCCTCGGCTTCCTCGGCGCGGCCCACCAGCGCTTCGGATATGGCTTCCAACCGCTCCATTTCCGGTGCGGCGCTGCCCAGCAGCGCGCGGCTCTGCTCCAGCCGGGCGTCGAAGCGGGTCAGCGCGGCCGGGTAGGTCTCGTCCAACTCGCGAACGCTCGAATCGAGCGCGACGAGCAATGTTTCCGCGCTGCCGATCAGCTTTTCGGCGGTGGCGCCCCCGGCGCTCAGCGCCTCGTCGATCCGCCGCGTTTCGGCCGTCAGTTGCTCCAGCGCCAGCGTCAGCCGCTGACTGCGCGCGAGCGCCGCTTGTTCCAGTGCTTCGAAGCGGGCTTCAGTCGTGCTGACGCTGTCCTGCAGGCCGCCATGCAGGCTGGCGATCAGCGTGCGCTGGCCCTCGACCATGTCGTTGATCTGATGCAGCCGCCCTTCGACATCGCCGATCGCATCGGTCAGCCCGGCCACCGTGTCGCTGCCGATCGCATCCAGATGCTCGCGCGACCGGGTGATCAGCGCTGTCAGCGCCTCCGACTGGCGGCTCAGTCGACCATCGCTCAGCGCCAGCGCCTCCTGCGCCTGGTCCAGCGCAGCGCCCAACCGGGCGCGCAGGTCGTTTTCGATCTGGTCCATGTCGCGGCTGAGCGTCGCCAGCGCGTCCTCGCTGCTGCTGCCGATGCCCGCCTGGGCTGCCGCCACCAGCGCCTGCAGCGAGCCCGCGCGGCGAGTCAGGCTGTCATCGATGCTCGCCACCGTCTCCCGCGCCTTGTGCAGCAGCCCGTCGAGGCGGCTGTCCATATCGGCCTGCGCGCTGTCGAGATCGCGCACCAGCGCGGCGCGAACGCTTTCACTGCTGCTGGCGACCCCGGCCTGGGCAGCGTCGATCAAGGCCGCGAGGGCGGAGGATTGCGCCTCCAGGTCCGATCGACTGCGATCCATCATCTGGCGCGCGCCGGCGGCGGTAGCCTCGATCCGGTTGGCGGCGATGTCGGCCATGCCGGACACCTCGTCCGTGGTGGCGCGGGTCGCTTCCTGCAACTGGCTCAACTGACTCGTCAGGCTCTTGGTCGCGGCCAGCGTGCGGGCGCGGGCTTCGTCCGACATCTCAGTGAGCGCGTGCAACCGTGCTTCCAACGTGTCGATGCGTTCGCCAAGCGCGTGGCCATTGTCCATGATCTGCGCGGCCATGCGCGCGCTGCGTTCTTCGAGTGCCGGAATCGACGCGACCAGCGCGTCCATCCGCGCGATCAGGGCGGCGCCGGCCCGCTCGGCGGCTTCGGCGCGATCTGCGGTCACCTGCGCGCGGCTCGCAATCAGTTCGGCAGACGCTTCCATATTGCTGCTGGCCGCAGCGCCATAGCTGTCGAGCAGTTCGGCCTGGTCCTGCATCGTCTGCCGGGCGGATTCGAGTTGAGCCGCGATCCGCCCCAGACGCAGTTCGAGCAGATCAGCCTCGGTGCGCAGCGCTCGGGCCGTTTCCATATAGCGGCGCGATTCGGTGCGGCTGCTGCGCACCAGCAGCATGTAGAGAAGGCCAAGCAGGATGAGCGGCGCGGCGATCGTCGCGATGGCGTCGGCCCAGGCTCCGGGGCCTCCGCGCCATGCGCCCGACGCAGCCATGCTCCAGACCGCAAAACCGATCCACCCGAGCGACACGACCAGCAAGGCGATGCCCAGACGCTTGACCCACAACTCGGTGGGGCGATCGTCCGCCGCTGTCTCGTCAATGTCGAGAACCGCTTGCTTCAACAGCAAGATGTCATCGGATTGCGCCTGCGTTTCCGTCGCGATCGGTTCATCGCGCCAGAATTCGACGATTGTGCTGCCCCCTGTCATTTCACCATCTTAACAGCTTTTCCGCGCAGGCAAATGCCCCGTTACCAAAACTTAACGCAAGCCAGATAGCGTTGGTCTCCATGTCCTATGATCCTGGCGCTCTCGATGCGGCATTGGCCGCCGCCGTTGGCGATGACAGTGCGCTGATCGCCGATCTGCGCGTGGCCTTCCTCGAAAGCGCGGCGCGGCAGGTGGACTTGCTGGGCCGTGCTCGCTGCGACGCCAACTGGCATCTGGCGGCGTGGCGGCTGAAGGGACTGGCGGCGAGCTTCGGGATGACGTCGCTGATGGCGCTGGCGGATGAAGCGGCCCAATCCGCGCCCGGCGATCCCCGTATCCTGCGCCAGCTGCAGGCGACCTTGGCGACGCTGGAACAGAGCTGACGCCGGGCTTGCGTCCGGTCGCCGCGCTTGCGAAAAGGTCGGCAGTCATGAGCGGGTCGAATACGTAACAATATGGGTTTTGCCGCAATTTTGAGCGCCAGCCGCGCGTCGGCCGATTCGTCGGGCGGCTTGCGCGCCTGCCTGCATTTCGCGGGACAAACCTTGGTCGAATATCAGGCGCGGCAAGCGGCGCGCGCGGGTGCCGACCGCATCTTCATCATGGTCAGCGTCATTACGCCGGCACTGTCGCAGGCGGTGGACCGCCTGAGTGCGGACGGCATCGCGGTCGCACTGGTGCGCGACATGGTGTCGATGGTGCGCGATGCGCCGCGTGACGTCGATGCGCTGCTGATGGCGGACGGCGCCATCGTCAGCCAGGCGCATGTCGACAGCCTGGGCGCGGCGGAAGGCGACACGCTGCTGGTGGCCGACGACAGCCGCGCCAGCGCCCCGCTGGAGCGCATCGACGCGGGGCAGCGCTGGGCCGGCCTTGCGCGGATCACCCCCGGCTTGCTGTTCGGCACGCTGGACATGATCGGCGACTGGGATCTTGCGCTCACGCTGGTGCGCAGCGCGGTGCAGAAAGGGGCGCGCCGCGTTACCGTGCCGGAGGCCGATCTGCTGGAAGGGCGAGCCGCGCTGGTGGAAAGCCAGCAGCAGGCCGATCTTGTGGCGCAGGCGGTGGCTTCGGCAGGGACAGTCCGGGCCGATACGCGCGGCGGCATCGAACAGTATCTCTTCGTTCCGCTCGCGCGATCTGCGGGATCGATGCTGATGCGCCTGCAGGTGCCGGCGCTTCAGGTACGGATCGGCGCGATGGCGCTGGCGGCAATCGCTCTGGTGCCGATCGAGCTGGCTTGGGTCCTGACCGGTTTCTGCCTGCTGTTGCTCGCGTTGCTTCTAGCCGAGTCGGCCGATCGACTGGACGAGCTGGCACTGCGGCGTCCGCCACAGGGGTGGACCGCCTTCGTGCCGCCGGGTCTAGCGCTGGTCGGCATCGTGCTGGCGGGCGGCACGACGACCGCTGTCGATCTCGCGCTGCTGTCGGGCGTGCTGATGGTGGCGGATCGCTGGCGCAGAAGCGGGGCCGCGGCGCCCTGGATGATGCTGACCCCGGCCAGCGTGTTGATCCTGCTGTTGATCGCCGGGGCGCTGGGGCTGTTGGGCGAGGGGTATCGGGTGGCGATGCTTGCCACGATCGCATCGGTCGCAGCCGTCATTTTGCGTCCGCGCGCCTGACGTTTTTAAGCCCACGGTTTAGTGCATTTTAACGACGTGCAGCTATGCTGCAGCGCATGAACGGCCCTTCGTCCCTTGCTGGATCGATGATGGCGGACTGCCGGCCGATGATTTGTGTCTCGGGCGGCATGTCTGTCGTGCCTGTCCTGCGCGCCCAGAAGCCGGGGCATTTCGTTCTTTCAGAGCTTGGAGAAGCCAGGCCGCTGACCCGCTGCCACCGGTCTTGGCGGGTGGGCGTCCCGGCATGACTCCATCCCCCAATCCCACGATTTTGCGGGCCGCCGTATCGGGTGAAGGCCGACTGCTCAGCGCCGATCCGCCGCTGCTCGATCTGCAGCGGGAAGCGGGTGGCGATTTGGGCACTGCGCTGGCCGTGCCGCAACTGGCGGCGGTAGTACGATCGACGCAGCGGCTCGGCGCGCCGATCTCGCGCCCCGTTGTCGCGGCGGCGGAGCGGGGGCTCATCGACATGTGGGTGCGCGCCCGACCCGAAGCGGGCGGGATCGCGCTGGCCGTGATCGACTGGCATGAGCGCGCCGCTGCCCCGGACCCTGCCGAAATGCACCGGCGGGAGGCCGATCTAGCCGCCCTGGCGGAAGGATGGACTTGGCAGATCGACGTCGACATGCGGTTCGAACTCGCCGCCGGCGGCAACGGGCCGCAGGGGATGCTGCCAGCCAGCGCGCCGGCGCCTGGCTCGCGCTTTTCGGCCTATTTCGATCTTCGCGCCGATGATGACGGCGACATGCCGTTGCTGCGCGCGCTGGCTCAACGCCGCGCCTTTCGTAACCAGATCGCCGCGCAGGCGAGCGATCCGGGGCGGCTGTTCCGCTTGTCTGGCTTCCCGCTGTTCGATCTGGCCGGGCAGTTGATCGGCTATCGGGGTTCGGCCTTCCCGATGGACCATATGGTCCTGGCGCCGTTGGCGCAGGACAGCATGGTCACGCTCTATCCCGCCGAGTTCGGCAAGCGGCTGGACCGGTCGCTGCGGCAGCCACTGGGACGGATCATCGCCAATGCCGATACGATCAGCGCGCAGATGGAAGGGCCGCTGCGCGCCGACTATGCCGGTTACGCCAACGACATAGCATCGGCCGGACGGCATTTGATGGCGCTGGTCGACGATCTCGCCGATCTGCAGGCGATCGACCGGCCCGACTTCACCGTCATTCCCGAAGACATCGACCTGGCCGATCTTGGCCGTCGGGCGGCGGGACTGCTGCGGGTCAAGGCGCTCGATCGGCAGATACTAATCGTGCCCCCGGCCGAGGAGGCGCGCGCGCCCGCAACCGGCGAGTTTCGCCGCGTGCTGCAGATCCTCGTCAATCTGGTCGGCAATGCGATCCGCTATTCGCCCGAGGGCAGCATGGTGCGGATCGTGACCGAGCAGGCGCGGGGCGAGGCGCGGATCATGGTGATCGACAAGGGGCCTGGCATCGCCGTCGCCGATCGCGAGCGCATTTTCGAGAAGTTCGAGCGGTTGGGCCGCGACGACGCCGGGGGCAGTGGCCTTGGCCTCTATATCTCCCGCCGGCTCGCGCGAGCGATGGGCGGCGACATTGACATCGGCGGCGCGCCCGGCGAAGGCGCGCGCTTCATCCTGACCTTGCCCGCCGCTGGCTGAACCCGGGAACATGCGCACAAGCAGAAACGGCGCCCCGATCGGGACGCCGTTTCTCTTTGTCAGGCTGTGCGCCGATCAGCGCTTGTCGACGGGCACATAGTCACGCTGCGTCGGGCCGGTGTAGAGCTGGCGCGGACGACCGATCTTCTGCGCTGGGTCCGAAATCATTTCGTTCCACTGCGCGACCCAGCCGACGGTGCGGGCGAGGGCGAAGAGCACGGTGAACATCTCGGTCGGGAAGCCGATGGCCGAGAGGATCACGCCCGAATAGAAGTCCACATTCGGGTAGAGCTTCTTTTCGATGAAGTAGGGATCGTTGAGGGCGATCTGCTCCAGTTCCTTGGCGACGTCGAAGATCGGATCATCGACGCCCAGCTTTTCCAGCACGTCCTTGGCGGTCTTCTGCATGACCGTCGCGCGCGGGTCGTAATTTTTGTACACGCGGTGGCCAAAGCCCATCAGGCGGAACGGATCGTCCTTGTTCTTCGCGCGGGCGATATATTCCGGAATGCGATCGACCGTGCCGATTTCCCGCAGCATGTTGAGCGCGGCCTCGTTCGCGCCGCCATGCGCCGGGCCCCACAGGCAGGCGATGCCAGCAGCGATGCAGGCGAAGGGATTGGCGCCCGACGAACCCGCGAGACGCACGGTCGAGGTCGACGCGTTCTGCTCATGATCAGCGTGCAGGATGAAGATCTTGTCCATCGCGTCGACGACGACGGGATCGACCTCATATTCCTCGGCCGGGACCGAGAAGGTCATGCGCAGGAAATTGGCGGTGTAGCTGAGGTCGTTGCGCGGATAGACGAAGGGCTGACCGACGGAATATTTATACGCCATGGCGGCGATCGTCGGCATCTTCGCGATCAGGCGATGGCTGGCGATGCGGCGCTGTTCGGGATCGTTGATGTCGGTCGAGTCATGGTAGAAGGCCGACAGCGCGCCCACCACGCCGCACATGATCGCCATGGGGTGCGCGTCGCGACGGAAGCCGCGATAGAAGGTGGTCAGCTGTTCATGGATCATCGTGTGACGCGTGATGGTGCGCGTGAACTCGTCCAGCTCCTTGGCCGACGGCAGTTCGCCGTTCAGCAGCAGATAGCTGACTTCCATGAAGCTGGACTGTTCGGCCAGCTGGCCGATCGGGTAGCCGCGGTGCAGCAGCACGCCTTCGTCGCCATCGATATAGGTCAGGCCCGAATCGCAGCTGGCGGTGGAGGTAAAGCCCGGGTCATAGGTGAACATGCCGGTGTTGGCGTAGAGCTTGCGAACGTCGATGACCTGGGGCCCGACGGTGCCATCCATGATGGCATAATCCTGGGTGTCGCCCCCGACTGTCAAAGTGGCTTTGTTATCCGACATGTTTTTCTCCTTGTGTGCCATCAACCGGCCGCGGCGTGCCCTGCCGCAGTCAGTCGTTCCAAGCTCTCCTCTTTCCCGAGCAGGAAGAGGACATCAAAAATGCCCGGCGAGACCGTGCGGCCGGTCAGCGCAGCGCGAAGCGGCTGCGCCACCTTGCCGAGGCCAAGGCCGGCATCCTCTGCCACGCGGCGTATAACGTCTTCGATCGCTTCGACCGTCCAGGACGGAACGGACTGGAGAGCGTCGGCTGTCTTTATCAGCAGCGCGCGCGCGGGCTCATCTAGCAGAGCGGAGGCCTTTTCGTCAAAGTCGAGCGGGCAAGATTTGAACAGGAACTCGGCCCCCTCCGCAATTTCATTAAGGGTTTTGGCTCTGGGTTTGAGCGAAGCCATCGCCTGCGCCAAAATATCGCGCTGCCGATCGTTCAGTTGCGTATCGAGACGCGACTCAAGCCGCGGCGCGACCAGCGCTGCGAGCCGCGCATCGTCCGCCTCACGCAGATAATGGCCGTTGAGATTTTCCAGCTTCTTGATGTCGAAGCGGGAGGGCGAGCGGCCGACCCCTGCGATGTCGAACAACTCGATCGCGCGGTCGATCGGGATGATCTCCTCGTCGCCATGGCCCCAGCCCAGGCGCAGCAGATAGTTGAGCACCGCCTCCGGCAACATACCCATGTCGTCGCGATAGGCGTCGACGCCCAGCGCGCCATGGCGCTTCGACAATTTGGCGCCATCCGATCCGTGGATCAGCGGGATATGCGCGTAGACCGGCTCTTCCCAGCCCATCGCCTTGATGATGGCGAGCTGGCGGAAGGCGTTGTTGAGGTGATCATCACCGCGAATGACATGGGTGACGCCCATGTCATGATCGTCCACCACCACGGCCAGCATATAGGTGGGCGTGCCGTCCGACCGCAGCAGGATCATGTCGTCCAGTTCGGCATTCTGCACGACGACGCGGCCCTGCACCGCATCCTCGATCACCGTTTCGCCTTCGCGCGGCGCCTTGATGCGGATGACATAGGGCGTGCCCGCGGGCGCTTCGGCCGGATCGCGATCGCGCCAGCGACCGTCATAGCGCATCGGCTGCTTGGCCGCGCGCTGCTGCTCGCGCAGCTCCGCCAGTTCCTCCGGCGTCGCGAAACATTTATAGGCGTGGCCGGCGGCGAGCAGCTGGTTCGCGACCTCGGCATGGCGCGGCGTGCGCTCGAACTGGAAAACCGCCGGTTCATCACCGCCCAGGCCCAGCCATTCCAGCCCGTCGAAGATTGCGGCCACTGCTTCCTCGGTTGAGCGCGCGCGATCGGTATCCTCGACCCGCAGCAGGAACTTGCCGCCATGATGCCGCGCGAACAGCCAGTTGAACAGCGCGGTGCGCGCGCCGCCGATGTGCAGGAAGCCGGTGGGGGACGGGGCGAAACGGGTCACCACCTGCTTGTTCTTTCCCGTTGCGCTCGCCGTCATATTCTTTGACATTCGCCTTATCTGATCCATGAATCCGACGCCCCCTAGCATGGCTTTCGAGCCACGACAAACGCCCCATGACGGAAGCGTCAGGACGGCTGTCGGCCGGTGCTTTACGGCGATCGAGGCGTGGCTGGAGGCGGAGCGCGAACAGATCGCGCTGTGGGCGCCGGTGGGCATCGGCGCGGGCATAGCGGCGTGGTTCCTGCTGCTCGATCCAGCGCAGTGGCTGGGCTTTTGTTGCGGCGCACTGGGCCTCGCCTGCCTGGCGGCGATACTGCCGGGTCATGGCCGACTGCGCCACATGCTGATGATCGGGGCGCTGCTGGCGACGATGGGGTGCCTGCTCATCTGGGGCAAGGCGGAGATGCTGGGCAAGCCGCCGCTCGCGCGGGCCGTCTTCGTGCGAGTGACGGCGGAAGTGCGATCGGTCCGAGCGGTCCCGGCGCAGGACATGGTTCGCGCGATGCTGCGGCTGATCGATGCGCCGACCCTGCCGCGCACCATCCGCGTCAACATCGCGACCGACGATGTGCCGCCCGGCCTGGGGGAAGGCGCGATCATTCGCCTGCGCACGCGGCTGATGCCGCCAGCGCCGCCCGCTGTGCCGGGCGCCTATGATTTCGCGGCGCGCGCCTATTTCCAGGGCATCGGGGCCACGGGCAAGGCGTTGCGCCCGATCGAAGTGCAGCGCCCGTCGCAGGAAGCGCTGCCGCTTCGCGCCCGGCTGTTCGCGCATATCGTGGGGCGGGTCGATGGCCCCGCAGAAGGGATCGCGGCCGCGCTCGCGACCGGCGATCAGGGCGCGATCGCCGAACCTGATGCCGAGGCGATGCGCCGCAGCGGGCTTGCGCATCTGCTCTCGATCAGCGGACTGCATGTGACGGCGCTGATCGGCGCGACCATTTTCCTGCTGATGCGGCTGATGGCGCTCAGCCGCCGCGCTGCGCTCGACTGGCCGCTGATGCTGATCGCGGCGGCGGGCGGCGCACTGGTCGGGATCGGCTATACCTGGCTGACCGGCGCGGAAGTGCCGACCGTGCGGTCGTGCATCGCGGCTTTGCTGGTGCTTGGTGGTTTGGCGCTGGGGCGCGACGCGATCACCCTGCGGCTCGTGGCGAGCGGCGCGCTACTGGTGTTGATCCTCTGGCCCGAAGCATTGGTCGGCCCCAGTTTCCAGATGAGCTTCGCCGCCGTCACCGCGATCGTCGCGCTGGCCGAACATCCCCGCTTCCGCGCCTTTGCCGCAGCGCGGGACGAGGCATGGCCGCGCAAGATCGGGCGCGGACTGGTGGTGACTCTGGCGACCGGCTTCGTGGTGGAGCTGGTGCTGATGCCCATCGCGCTGTTCCATTTCCACAAGGCGGGAATGCTGGGCGCGTTCGCCAATCTGATCGCCATTCCGCTCACGACCTTCGTCGTCATGCCGCTGGAAGTGCTGGCGCTGCTGTTCGACCTGATCGGCCTTGGCGCGCCCTTCTGGTGGCTGACGGGGCAGGCGCTCGGCCTGCTGCTCTGGATCGCGCACGGGGTCGCGGCCAGCCCGATGGCGACGCTGCTGGCCCCGGCGATGCGGCCGGCGCTGTTCGGCTGCGTCATCCTGGGCCTCCTCTGGTGCCTATTGTGGCGGAGCCGCCTGCGCTGGCTGGGCCTGCCGCCGGTCGTGGGCGGCGTGGCGCTGGTCCTGCTCGCGCCGCCGCCCGATCTTCTGGTGACGGGCGATGGCCGGCATGTGGCGGTGCGGACCAGCGCCGGCATGGCGATCCTGCGCGATCGCGCGGGCGATTATGTGCGCGATACCCTGTCGGAGAGCGCGGGCTATGAAGGCGAACTAAGCGCTATCGCCGATCTTCCCGAAGCGCGCTGTTCGTCCGACCTGTGCGCGCTGCGCCTCAAGGATGGCGGGGGACGGACCTGGCGCCTGCTGCTGACGCGCAGCGACATGCTGATCGACCGCCCCGCCTTCCAGAGGGATTGCGCGGCCGCGGACATCGTCCTCAGCGACCGGCGCATGCCGCGCTGGTGTCGACCACGCTGGATCAGGATCGATCGATGGTTGCTGGCGCGCACCGGCGGCCTGGCCATCACCCTGAACAAAGGCGAAGTTCACACCGTCCATCGCCCTGGCGACGCGCACCCCTGGATTGCGCGTCCGCCGGTCCGAAAAAGAACGCGGCCGGCCCCTCAGTTGTAGCGGCGCAGCAGTCCTGCAAGCTTGCCCTGGATACGCACCTGGCGCGGATCATAGACCTGCGGTTCATAGGCCGGATTGGCGGGGTCGAGCCGCACCCGGCTGCCTTCGCGGCGGAAATATTTGAGCGTGGCTTCATTCTCGTCGATCAGGGCGACGACGATTTGCCCCTCGCGCGCGACGTCGGTGCGCTGGATCAGCGCGAAGTCGCCATCGAGGATGCCGGCCTCAACCATCGAATCGCCCGACACTTCCAGCGCATAATGATCGCCCGATCCCAGCAGCGCGGCGGGCACGGGCAGCATCGTCTGCCCCTCCATCGCCTCAATCGGCACGCCCGCGGCGATGCGGCCGTGCAGCGGGATTTCGATGACGTCATTGGCCGCGATCGGCAGGGTCGCAGGCATCTTCGGCTTGGGCGCGACGCTGGGCGCCGGCGCGCGGTGCATCGCGTCGGGCAGCTTCAGCACCTCCAGCGCGCGGGCGCGATTGGGCAGGCGACGAATGAAGCCGCGCTCCTCCAGTGCGTTGATCAGGCGATGAATGCCCGACTTGGAGCGCAGGTCGAGCGCATCCTTCATCTCCTCGAAAGAAGGCGACACGCCGCCTTCCTCCAGCCGGTTGTGAATGAAGCTCAGCAATTCCTGCTGCTTGGGCGTCAACATCACTGCGATCCTTCCGTGGAACGTATAAGGAACGCATAGGAAACACATGGAGATTAGTCAAGCGCCCAGCCGTTCGTCGCAGATTGCGGAACATGGGCCGGCACTGGCGGGTTGTCCGCCATGCCTTTCCATGGAAGGCAATAGGAGAGTGACAATGGCTAACCAGAACCAGCAGGACAATGACCAGCGCCGTGACCAGCAGGGCGGCGATCGCGACCAGCGGGACCGCCAGCAGCAGCAGGAAAACCGGCAGGACCAGATGGGCGACGAACGGCGCCAGGATCAGGCGCCGGGCAACCGTCAGCAGCGCTGATCATCCTTTGTATATCATGGAGAAGGGGCCGCAGGACGGCCCCTTTTTCATGTCAGCGGCAGGATGGTCACCCGATCCCCGGACGACGCGGGCGGAGACGCCGCTGGTCGCAGGATCAGGCAATCCGCCATCGCCATGGCGGCCGTCGCCGCGCTGTCCTGCGATGTGACCGAGACGACGCCATCGGCGCCGCGCCAGGCGCGCAGATAATCGTCGCGATCGCCCGTCGCCGGTAGGGGCGAGGCCAGGATCGCATCGGCCGTGGGCGGCAGAGGATTGGCGGCCCCGCCGAGATGGCGGACCAGCGGCGCCAGGAAGAGCGTGCCGGTGACGAAGGCGGACACAGGGTTGCCGGGCAGACCGAGAAACAGTGCTTCGCCCAGCGTTCCCGCCATCAGCGGCTTGCCCGGCCGCATCCTGACCTTCCAGAAATCGAGCGCGCCGCCCGCTTTGGCGAAGGCGGGCCGCACCAGATCATGGTCGCCGACCGACGCGCCGCCAGTCGACACGATGATGTCGGCCTGCGCCGCGCTTTCGAATGCGGCGACCATGGCGTCAAGATCATCGGGGATGATGCCCAGATCGGTCACGTCGCAGGGCAGGCCCGCCAGCATGGCGGCCAGCATCGGCGCGTTGGATGACGGCAGAAAACCGGAAGGCGTCGGCGCGCCGGGCGGCACCAGCTCGTTGCCGGTCGACAGCAGCGCAACGCGCGGACGGCGACCGACCGGCAGTTCCCCGCGGCCGCCCAGCACCGCCAGCGCGATTTGCGCCGGGCCGAGCCGGCTGCCCCGGCGCAGCAAAGGCGCGCCGGAGGCGAAGTCCGAGGCGTGGCGACGCACATGGCGGCCCGCCGGCAGGGGATCGGCGCTTGCCGTCAGCCGATCGCCATCGACGGCGGCATTTTCCTGGATGAGGATGCTGTCGGCGCCGGGCGGCACGGGCGCGCCGGTGAAGATGCGGCAGGCTTCGCCGGGCGCAACCGGCGCCAGGGTGGCGCTGCCCGCCGCGCTTTCGCCGACGATGCGCCAGGGGCCGGGATGTTCGGCGGCGCGTACCGCATAGCCGTCCATCGCCGACAGGTCGGTCCAGGGCTGGTCGCGCAGCGCCGCAACATCGTCGGCCAGCCAGCGGCCGACCGCCGCGCCGACTGCGACCGTTTCGGCGGGCAGGGGGCGCGCCAGGGCAAACAGGCGCGCCTGCGCCTGTGCGACCGGCAGCAGGCTCATGCCGGGCGCCGCCAGTCGCCCGACTTGCCGCCGGTCTTGGCGATCAGGCGGACGTCGCGGATGATCATCGCCTTGTCGAGCGCCTTGGCCATGTCATAGATGGTGAGCAGCGCGGCGGTGGCGGCGGTCAGCGCCTCCATTTCCACCCCGGTCTGCCCGGCGGTCCGCGCGGTCGCGGTGACGGCCACACCGTCGCCATCCAGATCGAAATCGACCGTCACGGCGCTGAGCGCGATCGGGTGGCAGAGGGGGATGATGTCGGCGGCCTTCTTGGCGGCCATGATGCCTGCAACCCGCGCGACGGCGAGCACGTCGCCTTTCTTGACGAGGCCATCGGCGATCGCCTGCGCCGCCTGCGCGCTCATGTCGATCCGGCCGGCGGCGATCGCTTCGCGTGCCGTCACGGCCTTGGCCGACACATCGACCATGCGCGCCGCGCCGTCGGCGTCGAGATGGGTGAGGCCGCTCATGCGCCGGTCAACAAAGCGCGGGTCGCGCTCTCGACATCGGCCTGCCGCATCAATGTCTCGCCCACCAGGAAGCAGCGCACGCCATGATCGGCCATCGCCGTCAGGTCCGCATGGTCGCGCAGCCCGCTTTCGGCGACGAAGGTGCAGCCTTCGGGCGCTCTGCCCACCAGTTCGTAGGTGCGCGCGAAGTCGACGCTGAAATCGCGCAGGTCGCGATTGTTGACGCCGATGAGACGCGAGCGCAACTGAAGCGCGCGCTCCAGTTCGGCCTCGTCATGCACTTCGATCAGGGCGTCCATGCCAAGCCCGAGCGCCGCATCCTCGATCTCGCGCATCTGTCCGTCGTCCAGCGCGGCGACGATGATCAGGATGGCGTCGGCCCCCAGGGCCCGGCTTTCCAGCACCTGCCACGGGTCGACCATGAAATCCTTGCGCAGCACCGGCAAGGCGCAGGCTGCGCGGGCCGCGACCAGATAATCGTCCCGGCCCTGGAAATAGGGCTCGTCGGTCAGGACCGACAGGCAGGCCGCGCCGCCGGCCGCATAGGCGGCGGCATGGGCCGGCGGGTCGAAATCGGCGCGGATCAGCCCCTTGGACGGGCTCGCCTTCTTGACCTCCGCGATGAGGCCGAAGCCCGATGCGGCCGCGGCATCAAGCGCGCGGCGGAACCCCCGTGGCGGCGTCTGCGCGGCGGCGCGGGCGTGGAGCGTCGCGACGCTGCTTGCCGCCTTGCGACGGGCGACATCCTCGCGCTTGACGTCGCAAATTTCGATCAGCTTGTTGGTCATGAATAGGCAATCCAGCAATTCAGAAGCACATTGGCAAGGCCGCGGTCGATGGTTTCGGCCGCTTCCTCGATGCCTTCGCGCAAATCAGCGGCCGCATCGGCCACGACCAGCGCGACCGCGGCGTTGAGCAGCACGGCGTCGCGATAGGCGCCCTGTTCGCCCTGCAGCAGGGCGCGGAGCGCGGCGGCATTGTGCGCCGCGTCGCCGCCCCGAATGGCGGACACGGGGCGGCTGGGCAGGTCGAGATCGCTTCCATGGAGGCGGTGCATGGCGACGAGCGCATTGCCCTTCACCTCCGCCATGTCATTGCCGCCGTCGAGCGACAATTCGTCCAGCCCTTCGTCGCCCGAGACGATCATCGCCCGGTCGACGCCCAGTTCGGCGAGCGCCTGGGCATAGATGGGGACGTAGGCGGGGCGCGCGATGCCGACCAGTTGCCGCCGCACATTGGCGGGATTGGCGAGCGGGCCCATCAGGTTGAAGATGGTGCGTTCGCCGATCGCGCGGCGGATGGGCCCCAGCCGCTTGAGCGCGGGATGATAATTTTGCGCGAACAGGAAGCAGATGCCAAGATCGGCCAGCGTCGCTTCGGCAGTGGCGGCCGCCCGGTCGAGGTCGAGGCCCAGCGCTTCGAGCGTATCGGCCGCGCCGGCTTTCGAAGAGGCGGCGCGATTGCCATGTTTGGCGACCGGCACGCCAGCGGCGGCGACCACCAGGCTGACCGCGGTCGAGACGTTGAGCGTGTGATGGCCGTCGCCCCCGGTGCCGCACACGTCGATCGCGCCCGGCGGCGCGGCGACCGAGATCATGCGCGCGCGCATGGCGCGGGCGGCGGCGGCGATTTCCGTCGCGGTTTCGCCGCGCCTGGCCATGGTGACGAGGAAGGTGGCGATGTCCTCATCACCAAGGTCCGCGTCGAACAGCAGGTCGAACGCGTTGGCTGCGGCATCGCTGGACAGCGGGGCGGACGGATCGGGCAGGCGGGTCATCGTGCCTCGCCTTAATCGGCCTGAGCACGACGAGTCGAGAGGGAAGGGCGCGAAGGCCTGCTTTTCGGAACGCGAAGCCCCTTCAGGCGGCTTCGCGCGTGCGCACCGGCAGGCCCGCCAGCGTCAGGAAGTTCGCCAGCATCGCATGGCCATGTTCGGTGGCGATGCTTTCGGGATGGAACTGGACCGAATGGATCGGCAGCGTGGCGTGGCGGAAGCCCATGACCGATCCGTCCTCGCTGCGCGCGTTGACGATCAGGCTCTGGGGAATATCCTCCACGATCAGCGAATGATAGCGGGTTGCGGTGAAGGGGGAGGGCAGGCCTTCGAACAGGCCGGTGCCGTCATGTTCGACCGGCGAGGTCTTGCCGTGCATCAGGCCGCCGCGCACCACCTTGCCGCCGAAATGCTGGCCGATCGCCTGATGACCCAGGCACACGCCCAGCAGCGGCGCGCCCGCGTCGGCGCAGGCGGCGACCAGGTCCAGGCTGACGCCCGCTTCGTTGGGCGTGCAGGGGCCGGGCGAGAGCAGGAAGGCCTTGGCTCCGCTGGAGAGTGCCTGGCCTGCCGAAATGGCGTCGTTGCGGACGACCTCCACCTTGGCGCCCAGCTCCATCAGATAATGGACGAGGTTCCAGGTAAAGCTGTCATAATTGTCGATGACGAGGATCATGATCGGCTTCTAGCGCGGCCGCGAGGCGGTGGGAAGGCGGCTTGGCGTCTTTCGCATGGGCCCGTGGAACCGGCGGCCTTCTGGCGGCTTCCTTTCTGCGCCCTGTGGACGAGGAGGAAAACATGGCGAAGGACGAATATAGCGATGCGATCGCCCTGCTGAAGGCCGATCACCGGACGGTCGAGGATCTGTTCGAGGCATATGAGAAAGCGACCGCGACCGCGACCGCGCGCAAGCGGGACATCGCGCAGAAAATCTGCCTGGAGCTCAAGATCCATACGATGATCGAGGAGGAGATTTTCTACCCCGCCTTCCGCGGCAAGATCGAGGATGACACGCTCGACGAAGCCTATGTCGAGCATGATGGCGCCAAGCTGCTGGTGAACGACATCGAAGCCGGATCGCCGGACGATGACTTTTACGACGCTAAGGTCACCGTGCTGTCGGAAGAGATCAAGCATCATGTGCATGAGGAGGAAATGCCATCGAAGGGCATGTTCGCTCAGTGCCGCAGGACGGACGTGGACCTGGTGGCGCTGCGCGACCAGATGCTTGCGCGCAAGACCGAATTGATGGCGCAGGCGAAGGCAAGCGGTCTGCCTGCCGCCAAGCCGAGCGTCGTCAACCTGATCGCGGCATGAAGCGAGGCGCGCGGCTTGAAATATCGCTAGCGAGCGGCCATATGGAGCGTGCCGGGTTCGCCCGGCTATGGTGATAAACTGTATCGTGCAATAGGCGCAGCGGACCCGGGGGCAGTACCCGGCGGCTCCACCACATATCCCGCTCCAATCAGGATCGGGGTTTCTGACGGGGCCGAACTAGGATCGACGTGTGTTGAAAAGCGGTGCCTTCACCCGGCCTGAGTAAGCCGTAAAAATGTTCAAAACTCACAAGTGCCAACGATAACGAGGCTCTTGCTCTTGCTGCGTAATTGATGGCCTCACGGCCTGACATTACCCAAAAAGAACGCGGTTGAACCCACCGGGCAACAGAAGGGAATTCAGCGGCCCCCGGAGGCGCCGGGCAACAGAAGCCTCCGGACTTTCCCCATAGCTTGATTTCGACCGCCGCAACTGCGGCGTGGGGGGCGCGACTCGCCGGCCGCATGGCGCACGTGATTCGCGCTCTATGGCGTTCTCCGTTCGATGACGATTTTATGACATATCTGCGTAAAATTCATAAGTGGCTGATTTAGGGAAAAACAAAAGCGGCGACGGCGATGATGCGCGATATTGTGTGCATGTCATCTAAATGAAATACTCGTGGCTATGTTGGAGGGTTTTTATCGGGAGATGGGAAGATGAAGAGCGTCGTCGCTATCATGGGTCTGGCGCTGGCTGTATCGACGCCTGCTTTGGCGCAGAGCGCGCCCGAGAGCCTCGTCGTGCTGGGTGTGCCCGATGGCAACCTTGCTGCCAAGGCGCTGGCTTCGGGGCAGTTCAAAGCGGCAATCGACCGGCTGGAACCGATGTGGCCCTATGGCGCCAATGATCCCGCGCGGCTCATCAACCTTGGCCATGCCTATGCGGGAGCGGGGCGGATTGCCCAGGCGCGGGAAGCCTATCGGTCTGCGCGTTTCGCACCGGAAATGACGTTGGTGCTTGCCAATGGGCAGGAGGAATCGTCACGAATGGTTGCGCGCCGCGCCATGGATCGGCTCAACCCGGCTTTCGCCGCGCGCTGATCCGAGGCACGGTTCTGTTAAGCACGATAGGAGGGCGTCGCCGACTGAAGGCGGCGCCTTCTTTCATATCATGTCACCTGCCCGACACGACTGTCACATTACCGTCATTTCAGTGACGCTCCAACGTCATAGCAGCGGAATGTCCCTGTCATTTCCCAAGCCTAGTGCCCCCCGAAGAGGGCGACAGGGGGCGTTGTCCGATTCGTAAATTCCCCTGCGCTCCGCAGTTCAACAACGCCGGCACGACCGGAGCGGAGATGACATGGCCAAGATTAACCGTATCCATACGATCCTGATGGCGAGCTGCGCCTGCGTAGGCCTGAGCGCCTGCGGTGCGGACGACATCGCTTCGCCGGGCGAAGGCACCATCGTCATCCCGGCGCCCACGCCGACTCCCACCCCCACGCCGACCCCCACGCCGACGCCGACGCCGACCGCGGTCACCCCTGCGGCCAGCTGCCCGTCGATTGCCGGTTCGAACCAGCTCAGCGACCTCGGCACCATCACCGACGGCACCAACACATGGCGCAATTGCGGCTTCCCGGCGCGCTTCACCTCGACCACCGCGATCGCGAAGGTTGCGGGCGTGATCTATTCGCTGCCCGGCCGCGTCGATGTCGGCACCGACCAAGGCGCCGCCACCACCAACACCGACGTGACGCTGAACATCGATCCGGGCGTGGTCGTCTTCGCGAGCACCGGTAACGCTTATCTGGCCGTCAACCGCGGCAACAAGATCAACGCCGTTGGCACCGCCACGTCTCCGATCATCTTCACCAGCCGCGAAAATGTCACCGGCGCCGCGACCGATCAGTCGTCGGGCCAGTGGGGCGGCATCGTGCTGCTGGGTCGCGGCCGCATCACTGACTGCCAGGCGCCGGCTGCCGCGCCGGGCACCACGGCGTGCGAGCGTGACACCGAAGGCACCAGCAATGCCCTGTACGGCGGCGCCAATGACGCCGACAGCTCGGGCCGCCTGTCCTATGTCCAGATCCGCTATTCCGGCTTCGTCCTGGCCGACGGCAAGGAACTGCAGGGCCTGACCCCCTCGGGCGTAGGCACCGGCACCGTGATCGACCATATCCAGGTCCACAACAGCTCGGACGACGGCATCGAAGCCTTCGGCGGCTCGGCCCATATGAAGTATCTGGTGTTCACCGGCAACGAGGACGATAATCTCGACACCGACGTTGGCTTCCGCGGCACGGCCCAGTTCGTCATCTCGGCCCAGCGCGCCAACAACAATATCGGCGATACCTTCCTCGAAACCGATTCGAACGGTTCGACCAGCAACAGCAACGCCAGTGAAGATGCGCTGCCGCGCCAGTATCTGAAGGTCGCCAACTTCACGCATATCCAGCGTTCGAACACCGGCGACGATGGCGCATCCATGCTGCTGCGCGGCGGCGCCGACCTGGCGCTGGTCAACGGCATCATCGTCAGCCCCGACCAGAGCTGCCTGCGCATCAACAGCGCCGCCACCGTTCGCGATGCCGACACTACCCTGCAGGACGCCGGCAAGCCGCGCTACATTTCGGTGGTGATGCAGTGCAACAGCACCCCCTTCAAGGGCACTGGCGGCGTGGACGTTTCGGTCGTCCAGTCGATCTTCCAAGCCGGTCCGAACAGCAGCATCAGCTACACTCCGTCGCTGACCAGCCTGTTCATCAACGGCGCCACGGAGACGGCCGTGACCGCCACCGATCCCAAGACGATCGACAGCGCCTTCACCACCACCAACTATATCGGTGCGGTGAAGGACAGCAGCGACACCTGGTATGCCGGCTGGACCTGCAATTCGGCAAGCGCGAGCTTCGGCGCTTCGGCCCGCAACTGCACCGCCATCCCGACCGCCTGACCGGCGCCTGACCTCAATAGGGGCGGGGGAGCGTTTACCGACGCTTCCCCGCCTTCTTGCTCCGAATTTCCCAAAGGGGGACCCCTAGCATGTCGAAGCCGCTGACCTTGGCGCGCCTGCTCCTGATTTCCACCGCGCTGGTCGCTCCCGTGGCGATGGCGCAGACCGACACCAGTGCCGCGCCCGCGGGCGATGCCGGCCTGTCGACGACGCCCAGCGCCGCCGACGAAGCCGCCGCTCAGTCGGGCGACGTCGATGTCTCCATCCCCGGCTCCGACATTGTCGTCACCGGCCGCCGAACCAGCAACATCTCGCAGTCCGCACCGCAGGTCGTGAACGTCCTGTCGGCGGCCGACATCAAGCGCACGGGCGAAGGCGACATCGCCGGTTCGCTGCAGCGCGTCACCGGCCTGTCGGTCGTCTCGGGCGGCTATGTCTATGTCCGCGGCCTTGGCGATCGCTATTCGCTCGCGTTGCTCAACGGTTCGCCGCTGCCCAGCCCCGAACCGCTCAAGCGCGTGGTCCCCCTCGATATCTTCCCGACCAGCGTCATCGCATCGACTTTGGTGCAGAAGAGCTTTTCGGCCAACTTCCCCGGTGAATTTGGCGGCGGCGTGATCAACCTCACGACGAAGGCGATTCCGACCGAATCCTATCTGGAAATCGGCGTCGGCAGCTCGGCCAATACCGAAACCTCGGGCCAGATGGGCTACACCTATTATGGCAGCAAGTCCGATTGGACCGGCTTCGACGATGGCTCGCGCGACGTTCCGCCGCTGCTCCAGAACGCCTTCGGCTCGGGCGTGCCTTTCGCCAATATCGATCGCTCGGACCAGCAGGCGATCATGATGCAGTTCCTGAACAGCAAGACGTCGGTGCTTCAGCGCACCAACAGCCTGCCGTTCAACTTCTCCGGCTCGCTCAATGGCGGCACGGCCTTCGACATTGGCAGTGACGGGCGCCTGGGCATCATCGCCACCGCGGGCTACAGCAACAAGTGGCGCACGCGCGAAAACCTGCAACAGGCTTCGCTCACCGTGTCGGAAGGCGCGGGCAAGAGCTACAACCAGGTCATCACCGACAATCAGGTGACGGTGAACGGCCTGCTCGGCCTGGGCCTGGAATGGGGCGAGCAGAAGCTGCGCTGGACCAACCTCTACATTCGCGACACGCTGAAGCGCGCGGCACTGTCGGTCGGCCAGAATGACGGCCAGATTCAGGGCGCCGACTATATGACGCAGCAGACCGCCTGGTATGAGCGTCAGCTGATCGACACGCAGTTGGTCGGCGAGTTCAAGTTCGATGACGCGCTCAGCCTGGACGTGCGCGGCGGCTATGCCAATTCGCAGCGCGAAGCGCCTTATGAGCGCGAATTCGTCTATGTCCGCTCCAACCGCGATCTCGCGATCGACCCGGTCGGTGACCGCTTCATCAATGCGCTGAACCGTCAGCGCGGCGACGCTTCGGTGACCTTCAGCGACCTGAACGAAGACCTGTGGTCGGGCGGCGCCGACCTCAGCTACAAGATCGCGCCCAGCTTCACCGTGACAGCCGGCTACGCCTATACCGACACGAAGCGCACCTCCTCGCGCTACGAGTTGCATTTCGACGCCACTAACCTGCCGATCGCCGTGCAGCAGCTGCGCCCCGACTATTTGCTGTCGGACGCCACCATCCAGCTTTATGATCTGGGTCTGCTGGACTTTTCGGGCAATTATCCGGTCTATGACGCGGCGCTGCGCGTCCATGCCGGCTATGGCCAGGTGAAGGCCGAACTGTTCCCGGGCCTCAGCATCGACGCCGGCGTCCGCTACGAAAGCGGCCGCCAGTCGGTAACCGGCGTGGACGTCTATTCGACGGGCGAAACGCCGTTCAACCAGATCAAGAACGACTATTGGCTGCCCGCCGTCACGCTGACCTACGACGCCGGCGGCGGCCTGCAGTTCCGTGCGTCGGGCTCCAAGACGATCGCCCGTCCGCAGTTCCGCGAATTGATCGCCCAGCCCTTCATCGACACCGAATCCAACCGCTTCTATCGCGGCAACCCGTTCCTGCAGGACAGCGAGCTGTGGAATGCGGATATCCGAGCGGAATGGTATATGGGTCGGGACGAGCGGCTGACCGCGTCGGCCTTCTACAAGAAGATCGACAATCCGATCGAAACCTACACCACCATCACCGACACTTATGCGGTGACGACCAGCTTCGCCAACGCTCCGGAAGCGACGCTGTACGGCTTTGAAGTCGAAGCGCAGAAATATATCCCGCTCGACCGGATGGATTCGAACTTCTTCCAGACCCGCCGCGTGGTGCTGATCGGCAACTACACCTACACCCAGTCGGAACTGAAGGTGAGCGATGGCGACACGACCATCCCCTACACCTACACGACCGGGAACCTGCCGGCCGCGTCCGACTATTTCATGGACGGCGCGCCGCTGACCGGCCAGTCGGACCATCTGGTCAACTTCCAGATTGGCCTGGAGGACACGGACAAGCTGTCGCAGCAGACGCTGCTGCTGACCTATGCGAGCCCCCGCGTCACCAGCCGCGGTCCGAACCTGCAGCCGGACATCAAGGAAAAGCCGGGCCTGACGCTGGACTTCGTCGCGCGCCAGGGTGTCACCCTGCCGGGCGGCATCAACAGCGAGTTCAAGTTCGAAGCCCGCAACATCACCGGCCGCAAATATCAGGAATTCCAGGAAGCGGACGGCAACAAGGTCTATTACAATCGCTACAAGATCGGCACGACCATCGCGGCGTCGCTGACCGTAGCCTTCTGATCTGACACGTAAGCGTCTTTCGGGACGCTCTTGATCGCGCGGCCGGCCTGTCCTGTGACGGGCCGGCCGTTCCGATTCTGGAACGATGCGTTGCTCCCGCGCGTCCTGCTGTGATCGGCTTCGCCCGCAGCAGGATGGAGGGTTTATGGGACGCGAGATCGAACTGAAGCTCGATCTGTCGGAGGATGCCGCCAGTCGCCTGGCGCAATGGGATGGGCTTCCCGAGCGCGCGGATGTCGCGCACCTGCGCGCCACCTATTTCGACACGCCCGACGCGCTGCTGGCGCGCAAGGGTATGAGCCTGCGCATCCGCCAGTCCGGGCGACGCAAGGTGCAGACCGTCAAGGGCGACGGCTCCGCCGCTGGCGGCCTGTTCGCGCGACAGGAATGGGAGCGGCCCGTGCGATCGCACATGCCGGTGCTGGACGCGCAGACGCCGGTGCAGGAGGCGCTCGGAGACGCGGTCGACCAGATCGAGCCATTGTTCGAAACCGATGTCGAGCGTACCCGCTGGCTGATCCGCGAAGGCGAGGCGCAAATCGAAGTAGCGCTGGACCGCGGCGCAGTGCGCGCCGGCGCGCGCGAGGCGGCCCTGTGCGAAGTCGAACTGGAGCTGGTCGCCGGCGCGCCGGCCGCCCTGTTCGCGATCGCGCGCCGCATCGATGGCGAGGTGCCGGTGCGCCCGGCAGTGCTCAGCAAGGCGGAGCGCGGCTATCTGCTGCGCGGAGAATTGACGCAAGCGGTGAAGGCCGAGCCGGTGGCGCTCGATCCCGCCAAGTCGATCCGCGCGGCGTTCCTGACGATCGCGGGCGCGTGCCTGCGCCATTATCGACGGAACGAGGCGCTTCTGCTCGTCCACTATGAGGAACGCGCCCTGCATCAGGCGCGCGTGGCGATCCGCCGGCTGCGCAGCGCGCTCACCCTGTTCAAGCCCGTGCTGCTGGAGGCGGATGTGGCGCGGTTCCAGCAGGCGTTGCGCTGGCTGGCGGGGGTGCTAGGCGAGGCGCGCGATCTGGACGTGCTGCACGGGCGGCTGGCGGATGATGCGCAGGCGGCGATCGGGCAGGCGCGGGCGCAAAGCCACGCGCGGGTGCGCGAATGGCTGGAGTCGGCGCGAGTGCGCGGTCTGCTGCTGGACATCGCCGAATGGCTGGCGCTGGGCGCCGGGTGCGGCGGCGCGGCGGACGAGCCGGTCGCGGACTTCGCGGCCGGTCGCCTGCAAAAGCTGCACAAGCGTGTCGTAAAGGGCGGCGATGACCTGGCGCAGCTGCCGCCGGACACGCGGCACAAGATCCGCAAGGATGCGAAGAAGCTGCGCTATGGGTCTGAATTCTTTGCCGGCCTTTACAGCGCGAAGAAGTCGCGCAAGGCCCATGGCGAATATGTCGGCGCGCTGGAGACATTGCAGGACAAGCTTGGCGACCTCAACGATCTGGCCACTGCGCCATCGCTGTTCGCGCGCTATCATCTGGCCGAAGACACGCCGTTGGGCCTCAAATCCGAAAGGCAGCTGCTCCGCAAGGCGGAAAAGGCGCATGACACCTTGGCGCAGGCCCCGCGTTTCTGGCGGTAAAGGTCAGCCCCAGCGACGCTCGCGATACCGTTTGGTGATGACATGCTTGACGCCGCTGCGCACCTTCATGCCATGATGGATGCTGGCGGGATTTGGCTGGCCCGATGAAAGCCGATTGTTCCAGGCGAGCAGCTTGCCGGTTTCCGGCTGCACCGTCTTGCCGATCCTGGTGAAGCGGGTGGCCCCGCCTGCCGCCGGCTGGTCGAGATAGACCATCAGCGTCCAGGTGCGATTGCCCGCCACCGCGCAATAGCGCGCAAAGTCTGCGCCCTTGGGATCGAAATAGTCGGTGTGCGCCTTGAACTCCTGACCCACAGAATAGCGCTGGCCCTGGATCGGTTCGCCATGGGCGGTCGCGATGCCGGCAAAGGCGTCGAGTCGCGCATTGATGGCGGCGACGAAGGGATCGTCATGGTCGAGATCGCATGTCTCGCTGGTGCGGAAATAGCCGTCGCCATTGTCATCGGCGATGGTCGAGGGCCGGCGCTTGGCGTCGATCCGGTCGATCAGCCCGGCGCATTCCTCGGCCGAGAGGAAATCGCGGCGGATGAAGAGGGTGAGATCCTTGCTCGGCACGCGCTGCACGCGGGGGTGAGCGGCGATCCAGGCGGGATCGGCGTCGAGTCCCGCGGGCGCGGATGAGTAGGCGGTCTGAACGGTCATGGGTCCTCGCATCATGATGCGGCTTAGACGTCGCAGTCGCGCCCTTTCAGCCGAAGAAAAGCCGCGCTTGCAAGCATGTCATATTACCGAAATATAAACGTCATCTGCGGGTAAAAACCTGACCTTAGCAGGCTGGCGAGTTTGGGGGGCGTGTTCAGCATCATGCGAGTGCCATTTGGCGACAGGGTAGACCGGTGGCGGCGCGGGCAGCGGATGCCCATGCGGGGATTGAACTGGCTCGGCCTGCTGGAAAAGGGCCTGCTGGTCCTGCTGGCGCTGCTGCTGGTCCGGCTCATCTGGGCGATCGTCACGCCGGTCGGCAGTTTCGGACCCTGGGAGGGCCGCCAGGCGCAGATCCTCTCGCCGAGCGCGCGCCAGGCCCTGTTCGCCAGCTTCGATCCCTTCTTTCGCGCCGATACGCCGCAGAAGGCCGGTGGCGTCGTCACGTCGCTGGCGCTGACCGTTTATGGCATCCGCCTGAACGAAGGATCTGGGCTGGGATCGGCGATCATCGCCACGCCCGACGGCGTCCAGAACAGCTATGCGGTGGGCGACGAGATATTGCCGGGCGTCGTGCTGAAGGCCGTCGCCTTCGACCATGTGACGATCGACCGTGGCGGGGTGGAGGAACAAGCCTTCCTCGATCAGTCCACGCCCGCGTCTGATGCGGAGCCAGCGCCCGTCGCAGGCGAGGGGTGGAACAGCGCCGCGCCGCCGCCTCCGGCCCCCCCGGGGGGTGGCGGCGTCACCGCCGATATGCTGAAGCGCGACATCGGCTTTGCGCCCCGGTTGCAGGACGGCCGTGTCACGGGCCTGGTCGTCGCGGCCAGGGGCCCCGGCTTCGCCACGGCCGGCTTTCGCCCCGGCGACATCGTGACTCAGGTCAACGGCCAGCCGGTCGGCGACCTGCAAAGCCTCCAGAACCAGATCGCGCCCGGTGCGCGCCTTTCCCTGACCGTAGAGCGCGGCGCCGCCGTCGCCTCGGTCAATCTCATAGTGCAAGGCCAATGACCCGCAAATTGCTCCTTTCCGCCGCCATGGCGCTCGCGCTGGCGACCCCGACCGCATCGGTCCGGGCGCAGCAGACGCTCAATGTGCGCGACGCCGACATCCGCGCCTTCATCCAGGATGCGGCGCGGGTAACCGGCCGCACCTTCATCATCGACAACAAGGTGCAGGGCAAGGTGTCGGTCGTGACCGATCGGCCGCTCAGCCGATCGGAATATTTCGAGATTTTCCTGTCGACGCTGCGCGCCAACGGCCTGGTCGCCGTGCCGGCGCCGGGCGGCGCCTATCGCATCCAGCCCGTCGACGGCGCGGCGGGCCAGCCGAGCGGCGTGGGCCGGGCGGCCAATCGCAACAGCTTCGTGACCGAAGTGTTCCGCCTGCGGTCGATCGACGCGGCGAGCGCGCTGGAAACGCTGCGGCCGCTGGTCAGCAAGGAAGGGTCGGTCACTGCCAATCGTGCCGGCAACAGCGTGGTGGTCGCCGATTATGCCGACAATGTCTCGCGCATCCGCCAGGTGATCGCGCGCATCGACCGCGATACGGCGGCGACGCAGATGGTGGCGCTCAAAAATGCCGGCGCGCGCGAAATCGCGACCTCGCTCCAGGCGCTGGTGACGAACGGCGGCGGGGGCGAGAATGCCGCGCCCGCTTCTGCGACGGTGGTGCCGATCGACAGTAGCAATTCGGTCGCGATCCGCGGCGATGCCGGCACCGTCGCGCGCCTCGCCAACATGGCGCGCGAACTGGATCGGCAGGCGGCGAGCGGCACCGAAATCCGCGTCTACTGGCTGGAGCATGCCGACGCCGAAAAGCTGCTGCCGGTGCTGCAGCAACTGGTCGGCCAGTCGACCAGCGAGCCGGTGACATCCTCCACGCCGGCATCGGGCGGCGGGCAGGGCGGGGCGCCCGCATCGCAGGCGGCCGCGCAGGTCGCGGCGGCATCCGCCTCTTCCTCCTCCAGCGGCGGGATCAGCACGCGCGGCCCGGCGATCGTCACGCGATATGAGGGCGCGAACGCCATCATCGTCGCGGCCAACAGCGACGTGCAGCGGATGCTGGGCGAAACCATTCGCCAGATCGACACGCGCCGCGAACAGGTGCTGGTGGAAGCGATCATCGTGGAGATCAGCGACGCCGCCGCCAAGAAGCTGGGCGTCCAGTTCCTGATCGGCAGCACCAAGACCGGCTTTGCCGCGACCAACTACAGCAACGCATCGCCCAATCTGCTGACGCTGGCCGGCGCCTATGCCGCCGATCGCCTGGGCACCACCACCACCACCGTGGTGGCTGCCGACGGGTCGACGACCACGACCGAAACGCAGACCAACAGCGATCTTGCCAGCACCTTGCAACAAGCAGCGGTGTCGAGCCTGCAGAGCGCAACCGGCGCGATTGCGGGGCTGGGCGGCAGCATCGGCAGCAATGGCATTTTCGGCGCCATCATCAACGCGGTGAAATCCGACACGGAAAGCAACCTGCTGTCCACGCCGTCGGTGATGACGCTGGACAACCAGAAGGCGTCGATCCTGGTCGGCCAGCAAGTGCCCGTCACCACCGGCGAGGCGCTCAGCCAGAATTTCGACAACCAGTTCCGCACGGTCCAGCGGCAGGATGTCGGCATCAAGCTGGAAGTGAAGCCCCAGATCAACACCGGCGGCGCGATCAAGCTGTTCCTGCGCCAGGAAGTGTCGAGCGTTGCCGGCCCGGTCAGCAACGACAATAGCGACCTCATCATCAACAAGCGCGAGATCGAGACGACCGTCACCGTCGATGATGGCGAAATCCTGGCGCTGGGCGGTCTGCTGGACGATAATGAGCGCAAGACGATCGAGCGCATCCCGCTGCTCTCGGACATTCCGGGCCTGGGCGAATTGTTCAAGTCGCGCAGCCGCAGCCGGACAAAGACAAACCTCATGGTTTTCATCCGTCCGACGATCCTGCGGTCGAAGGCGGATGCGCAGAAGCTGACGCAGCAGCGCTACGGCTATATCCGCGGCATGCAGTTGCAGCGCGATCCCGAGGCGGAGCCGACCATCGACGAACTGGTGCGCGACTATATGGGCGCAGCGCCGCCGATCGCGCCGCCCCAGCCCGGCGACGTGACGGTCCAGCCGCAGGCCGGCGCCCAGCCCGAGGTGATCGAGCCCATTGTTCGCGAATCGAGCGGCGTGGTGCGTCCGGTCGACATTCCCGCGAGCGGAGAGCAGCGATGAGCGAAACGGTGAGGGCAGAAGCAGGCGTCGCCATGCCGCCGCGCCCGATCGACATTCCCTATGCCTTCGCCCGCAAAAATGGCGTCGTCCTGCTGCCGCAGGAGGGCGACCGGCTGACTATCGCCGTGCGCGAAGGCAGCGACCCGCGCGTGCTGTTGGAAGTGCGGCGGCATCTGGCGCGCAGCTTCGACGTGCGCTTCGTCGAGCCCACCGAGTTCGACCGGCACCTGTCCAACCATTATGCGATGGAGGGCAGCGCCGCCGCGATGGCGGGATCGCTGGAGGTCGGGGCCGACGAACTGGACATCCTGGCCGCGGACATCCCGACCGCCGACGACCTGCTCGACAGTGCGGACGATGCGCCGGCGATCCGCCTGATCAACGGCATCATCGCCGAAGCCGCGCGCCAGGGCGTGTCGGACATCCATATCGAGCCTTATGAAACCGGCCTGATCGTGCGCATGCGCGTCGATGGCGTGCTGCGCGAGACGCTGCGGATGCCGCCGCATGTCGCGCCTGTCGTGGTCAGCCGCATCAAGGTGATGGCGCGCCTCGACATCGCCGAGCGGCGCGTGCCGCAGGATGGCCGCATCGGCCTGACGCTGGGTGGCAAGCTGCTTGACGTGCGCGTGTCGACGCTGCCCAGCCGCGCGGGCGAGCGCGTGGTGCTGCGTATTCTCGACAAGGAGAATGCGGGCATGAATCTCGACCTGCTCGGCATGACCGGCGCGCCCGACCGCATCTTCCGCGAAGGGCTGAGCGAGCCCAACGGCATCATCCTGGTCACCGGCCCTACCGGTTCGGGCAAGACGACGACGCTCTATGCAGGGCTGCGCCAGCTCAATGACGGCAGCCGCAATATCCTGACGGTGGAAGACCCGGTCGAATATGCGATCGAGGGCGTCGGCCAGACGCAGGTCAACGCCAAGGTCGGCCTGACCTTCGCGGCCGGCCTGCGCGCGATCCTGCGCCAGGACCCCGATGTCGTCATGGTCGGCGAAATCCGGGACCGCGAAACGGCGGAAATCGCGGTGCAGGCGTCGCTGACCGGGCACCTCGTGCTCTCGACCGTCCACACCAACGACGCGGTCGGCGCGATCACCCGCATGCGCGACATGCGAGTCGAACCCTTCCTGCTCGCCTCCACGCTGCGAGCGGTCATCGCCCAGCGCCTGGTGCGCCGCCTGTGCCAGCATTGCCGCGAGCCGGTGCAGGCGGACAAGTCGGCCAGCGCGCTGCTGGGCTTCGACCCCGGCACCATCATCTACAAGGCGCGCGGCTGCGAGGAATGCAGCGGGTCGGGCTATAAGGGCCGGATCGGCGTGTTCGAGGCGATCCGCGTGGACGACACCATCCGCCGCCTCATCAACGATGGCGGCGACGAATCGCTGATCGCGCGCCACGCCTTCCTCAACGCGCCCAATCTGGGGTCGGCGGCTCGCGCACTGGTGCGCGACGGCCAGACCACGGCGGAAGAAGCGATCCGCGTGTCCCGGCGCGACGCGACCGAGGTAGAAACCATCGCCGATGGCTGATTACGACTATGTGGCGATCGACCCGGCGGGCCGCGAGCGGACGGGCAAGGTCAAGGCCGACACGGTCGACGATGCGCGCGCCCGGCTGGATGCGCGCAAGCTGTTCATCGTGCGGCTGGAGCCGGGCGCGGCTACCAAGGCGCGCAAGCGCGCGGGCCTGTCGCTACGCGCGCCGCGGCTGAGCGCCAAGGAATTGACGCTCTTCACGCGCCAGCTCTCCACGCTGATCCAGGTCAGCCCGCTGGAGGAATCGCTGCGCACCATCGGCCGCCAGAGCGAGCAGGAGCATGTCCGCGCGATCGTTGGCACGGTGCATGGCGGCGTGCTGGAGGGGCGGCGGCTGGCCGATGCGCTGGGCGCGGAGCCCCGCAGCTTCCCGCCACTCTATCGCGCGATGGTGTCTGCGGGCGAAAGCTCGGGCAGCTTGCCGACCATCATGGAGCGCCTGTCGGACCTGATGGAGCGCCAGGCGGTGATCCGCTCCAAAGTGCTGACCGCCATCGCCTATCCCTCGGTCCTGGCCGCCTTCGCCGTCTGCGTGGTCGCCGCGCTCATGATCTTCGTCGTGCCCAAGGTGGTGGAGCAGTTCGACACGGTAGGGCAGGAATTGCCGCTGCTCACGCGCATGGTGATGGGCCTCTCCGCCTTCCTGGCCGGCTATTGGTGGCTGCTGCTGCTGCTGATCGCGCTTGCCGGCGTGATCTTCTGGCGCGCGCTGAAGGTGGAAAGCGTTCGCTATCGGTTCGATGCAACGCTGCTCGGCCTGCCGCTGCTCGGGCGGCTGATCCGCGATCTCCATGCCGCGCGCATGGCGCGCACGCTCTCGACCATGGTGGCGAGCCGGCTGCCGCTGATGGAGGGGCTGTCGCTCACGGCGAACACCGTCCACAACCGGGTGCTGCGCCGCGCCTCGGACGATATTGTCGAGGCGATCCGCGGCGGCGGCAGCCTGTCCGCAGCGCTGCGTCGCGCCGGCGTGTTCCCGCCCCTGCTGGTCTATCTGGCGGCGAGCGGCGAAAGCGCCGGACGGCTCGACACGATGCTGGAACGGGCCGCCGACTATCTGGAGCGCGAGTTCGACAGCTTCACGTCCGCCGCCCTGGCGATGCTGGAGCCGGTCATCATCATCTTGATGGGCGGCATCGTCGCCGTCATCATCCTGTCCATCCTGCTGCCGATCCTGCAGCTGCAAAGCCTTACCGGGGCTTGAAGGAGTGAATATGCATAGACTGAAATCCGTCGGGACCGGGCTCGCCACGGCCCTGCTCTTTTCCTCCAAGGCCGCTAGGTCCAGGACGAACGGGCGCCAGAGGTCCGCAGAAGAAGGGTTCACCCTCGTGGAATTGATGGTCGTCATCGTCATCATCGGCCTGCTGGCAACGATCGTGGCGATCAACGTGATCCCCGCCACGGACACCGCCCGCATCGAAAAGGCCAAGGCCGACATCGCCACGATCGAGCAGGCGCTGGAGCAATATCGGCTCGACAACCTGACCTATCCGTCGGGATCGGACGGGCTGCAGGCGCTGCTCAGTCCACCCGCATCGCTCGCTCAGCCGCAGCGCTACCGCCGCGGCGGCTATATCAAGAAGCTGCCCGATGACCCGTGGGGTCGCGCTTATATCTACACCGTGCCGGGTCGCCGCGGCGCGTTCGACATCAGCTCGCTGGGCGCTGACGGCCAGCCGGGCGGAGAACAGGAAAATGCGGACATCTACTCCAGCGAACTGTGACGTAAGGCGCGAAGCGCGCCTCACATCAGTGAACCGTTCCGCCCAACACGGCTTCACGTTCTCTGCGCGTTCCGCCCAGCAGGGCTTCACGCTGTTGGAGCTGATGGTCGTGTTGACGATCATCGGCTTCATTTCGGCTGCCGTCGTGCTCGCCATCCCCGATCCGCGCGGTCGCGTGATCGAGGATGCCGACCGCTTCGCCGCGCGCGTTGCCGCCGCGCGCGACGAAGCGGTCGTAACAGCGCGCCCGGTCGGGCTGTGGGTGTCCGCCTCCGGCTATGGCTTCCAGCGCCGCGAGGGCGGCCAGTGGGCGCCGCTGGAGGAAAAGCCCTTCGTCACCACCAACTGGAAGCCAGGCACGCGTGCGCAGGTCGGGCGGGACGGGCGCCTTCAGATCGGGTTCGATGGCACTGGCCTGCCGACCGACGCCATGACCGTCACGCTGGCGCGTGAGGGCGAGCGGGTGTCCGTCAGCATCGACATGGCGGGCAAGGTGATGGTCGATGGCTGATCGCGTGCGCCGCGCCGAACGGGGCTTCACCCTGCTGGAAATGCTGGTGGCGCTGGCCGTCTTCAGCCTGGCCGCGCTCGCGCTGGTCCGGCTTCAGGGCGTGACGCTGCGCACGGCGGCGGACCTCGACAGCAAGGCGCTGGGCCAGATCGTCGCCCGCAACCTGATGGTCGAGGTTCAGACCGATCCCCTGCCGCCCTCGATCGGCGAGGCGGATGGCGATGTCACCAATGGTGGGCGGCGCTGGCATTGGAGCCGCGTCGTCAAGCCGACCGACGATCGTCGCCTGCTCCAGGTCGACCTGACCGTCGATGGCCAGCCCGGCGCGTCGCCAGTCGCGCTCAGCTTCGTGCGCGTGGTGGAATGATGGCGCGGGACGGACAAGGGCGCGGGGAGGGGGACTTTCGATCGGATCGGCGTTCCGCCCAACAGGGCTTCACGTCTGATGAGCGTTCCGCCCAACAGGGCTTCACGTCTGATGGGCGTTCCGCCCAACAGGGCTTCACGCTGATCGAGCTGCTGGTCGCGCTGATGATCTTCGCGATGCTGGCCAGCGCGGGCGTGCTGCTGCTGGGGAATAGCGTGTCGGCGCAGGCGCAGGTGAAGGCGCGGCTGGACGACATGGCGGCGGTGCAGCGGGCGGGCGGCGCGCTGGCGGGCGACCTGGGGCAGGCGGTGCCGCGCATCACCCGGACGGAGGCGGGCACGTTGGCCCCCGCCTTCTGGGCGCATGACGGTGGTGAGGCGCAGCCGGTGATGCAGTTCGTGCGCGGCGGCTGGGACAATCTGGGCGATCTGCCGCGCCCGTCGCTGCAGAAGGTCGAATATTGGGTCCGGCAGGGCCGGCTGGAGCGGCGCACCTATGCGCAACTCGACGGCGCGGCCGGCGATGATCCCGCCGCGCTGCTCGACAATGTCGAGGCGGTGACGCTGCGCTTCCGCGATGCCGAGGGGCAATGGCGCGAGGATTGGACGCCGAGCCAGCCCGACCTGCTGCCCAAGGCGGTCGAGATGACGGTGACGCGCACCGGCGAGCCGCCGGTCATGATGCGCTTCCTGGTTGCGCCGGGTCCGGTCGAGAAGCTGCAAGGCGTGGAGGGAGCGGCCGGTGCCTGATGCTGGCAAGCCGAGCGAACGCGGCGCGGCGTTGCTGACCGTGCTGCTGCTGGTGGCGGTGATGGCGGTGGTCGCCTCCACCGCGCTGGAGCGCGTGGCGCTCGCCACCCGCATGACAGGCAATGGCGGAGCGGTCGACCAGGGGCGCGCCTTCGCCGATGCCGGCACCGAGATGGCGCGGCTGCGCATCAACGATCTGGTCGAATCCAATCCCGCGAAGATCACGCTGGCGGGCGGATGGATGGGGACGCCGCAGGCCATTCCGGTGCCCGGCGGGATCGCCACGGCGCAAGTGACCGATGACGGCAATTGCTTCAACCTCAACAGCGTGGTGAGCGGCAAGAGCGAGGCGGTGCTGAAGGCAAGGCCCATCGGCGTCGCGCAGTTCCAGGGCCTGCTGGAGGCGCTGGGCGTCGATGCGCGCCAGGCGGCGGCGGCGGCGTCCAGCCTGGCCGACTGGATCGACAGCGACAGCGCACCCCAGCCCGGCGGCGCGGAGGACGAGACCTATGCGGCGATGGACCGGCCCTATCGCGCCGCCAACCGCATGATGATCGACCCGAGCGAGCTGCGCGCGGTCGCGGGCATCACGCCCGCCATCTATGATCTGGCCAAGCCGTGGATTTGCGCGCTGCCTGTCACGGACCTGTCGCCGATCAACATCAATACGCTGCTGCCCGAACAGGCGCCCCTGTTCGCGATGCTCCTGCCCGGGGAGCTGAGCGTCGGTCAGGCGCGGCAATTGCTGGCGCAGCGGCCGGCGGACGGCTACGGCAGCGTGCCGGGCTTCTGGAAGCTGCCCTCGCTCGTCGGCCTGTCGCCCGCGGCCGAGGTCGCCGAACAAGTGAAGTTGAGGACTGGATTTTTTGGAGTGACGGTTTCGGTGGATGTCGGGGGAACGCAGGTGGTGGAGCGCGCGCTGATCGATGCGCGGCAAAGCCCGGCGCAACTGGTGCGGCGCAGTTGGGGCGCGGGCGCGTGAGCAGCCGCGATGCCCTGATCCTGTTTCTGCCCGAAGCGGCGGAACTCGCCCCGCGCTGGATGCGGGTGATCGATGGCGCGCTGGTGCAATCGGGCGAAGGCGCCAACTGGCTGGCCGCCTGCGGTATTGCCGCCTTGCCCGAACAGACGCGTGTGCTGCTGGTGCCGCCCGCCGCGCTGGTGACATTGCATTGGGCCTCCTACCCGGACCTTCCGGCGCGGCAGGGGCGCGCGGCGGCGCGGCTGGCGGTGCTGGCAAGCGGCCTGCTGCCCGCCGACCAGCTGTTCGCCGCCGCCGACGAAAATCAGGATCCCGCCACGCCGCATGTGATCGCGCTCGCCAGCCGCAACGACATGCAGCATTGGCTGCTCTGGGCGCAGCATCACGGGCTGGACCCGGACATCATCGTGCCCGCGCCGCTGCTGCTGGAGGCCCCCGAGGCCGGCTTCCATCGCGCCCTCATCTGCGGCACGAGCGTGCTGCGCGGCGTCGATCTGGCGCTGCCCGAGGATCTGGCGTTACCCGAACTGGTCGCCGACGCCCCGATCAGCGATGTCGCGCCCGGCATCATCGAAGGGCGCGCAATCGCGGCGTTGGACCAGCCGCCGCTCGATCTGCGGCAGGGCGACTTCGCCAAGCGGGTGCACCCCGTCCTCGACCGCCGCGCGGTGCAGCGGATCGCGCTCTGGACCGGCTGCATCCTGCTGATCCTGCTGCTGACGGCGCTGGTCAGCGTGGCGCGCCAGCATATGGAGGCGAGCCGGCTCGATCGCGAAAGCCTGGCGCTGGCGCAGCAGGTCCTGCCGAGCGCGACCGACGCCGCGCAGGCGCAGGTGGAACTGGAAAGCCGGCTGGCCGCGCGGGGTGCGGGCGGGCGCGCCTTCACCGCGCCCGTCGCCGCCCTGCTCGCCGCGATGCAGGATGCGCCGGGCGTCGCGCTGACCAGCCTGTCGCGGGATCCCGACGGCATGGTGCGCGCGACATTGGCGTCGGCCAAGGCGGAAGACATCAACATCGTGCTGCTCGCGCTCCAGGCGGCGGGCTTCACGATCACGGCGACCCCGTCCCAGGATCCGGGCGGGCGAACGCTGGCGGAAATCACGGTGCGCGCATGATGAACAGGCTGGCCACTTACTGGGCGGAACGATCGACCCGGGAACAATGGATGCTGGGCGTGATGTTCGCGCTGCTGGCAATCGTGATCCTCTGGTTCGGCATCGCCTTGCCGCTCGACCGGGCGCAGCGCGACGCGCGCGCCGCCCTGGTCGAAGCGACCGATCGCAACGCCGCCATCCGCGCCGCGACCGATCAGCTCAAGGCGCTGCCGCGCGACCCCGCGAGCGGCGGATCGGGCGTTCTGCTCGACCAATATGTCGGCCAAAGCGCGGGCGAAGCGGGGCTTACGCTGGAGCGCGCGCAGGCGCAGGGCAATGACCGGATGGACATCGCGATCGCGTCCGTCCGGCCGATCGCGCTCTTTTCCTGGCTCTCGGGCCTGGAGGCGCAGGGCGTCCGCGTCGTCACCATGAGCGCGCGACCATCTCCCACGGCCGGCAGCGTGTCGGTGCAGGCCGTGCTGGAACGGGGAGAGGGGCAATGATGGGCCTGACGCTGTCGCGCCGGATGCGCATCCTGCTCATCCTCGTCCTGCTGCTGGGATTGCTGCTGTTCCTGCCGATGCGCGTCGCGCTGGGCCTCGCTGGGCTGGAGCGGCTGGGCGTTGCCGCCCGCGACGTGCGGGGCACTGTCTGGAGCGGCGGCATCGACCAGCTGATGCTGGGCAACATGCCGCTGGGCAGCGTGCGCGCGGGCCTGTCGCCCATTTCGCTGCTGATGGGTCGGGCGCGCTTCGACGTCGCACGGACCAACGGCTTGTCCGACGACATAAGCGGCGCCATCACCGTGGGCTTCGGCCGCATCGGCATAGATGATGTCACGGGCCCAGTGCCACTCGGCCGCACCTTCGCGCCGCTGCCGGTCAGCAGCCTGATGATGGAGGATGTCAGCGGCTATTTCAGCGGCGATCGCTGCGGCCATGCCGAAGGGCGCGTGCGCGCGCGCCTGGCCGGGCAGTTCCCGGGTCTCAACCTGTCGCAGGGCCTGTCGGGCGTGGCCGCGTGCGACGGCGATGCGCTGGTGCTGCCGCTGGTCAGCCAGTCCGGGCTGGAGAAGATCACCCTGCGCGTCTGGCGCTCGGGCCGCTATGTGGCGGAAATGCGGATCGAGACGACGGATGCGACGCTCGCCGGCACGCTGGGCCAGGCCGGTTTCGTCGCAGCTGGCGATGCCCAGTTGCTGAAGGTCGAAGGCACGCTGTGATCCACCCGGTGGCGGCGCTGGTCGGCGCGCTGGCCGGAGCGATCCTGGGCAGCTTCCTCGCCACGCTGATCCTGCGCTGGCCGCAGGGGCGGGGGGTGCTGCGTGGGCGATCGGCCTGCGACAGCTGCGGCAGGACGCTCGGCCCCCGCGACCTCGTCCCGATGCTGAGCGCGCTTGCGAGCCGCGGCCGATGCCGCAGTTGCGGCGCGCGCATCGATCCGCTGCACGGTCGGGTCGAGGCGGGCTGCGCCATCATCGGCGCGCTGGCGCTGGGCTTTGCGCCCGGTCCTGGCGGGGTCGCCTGGGCGCTGCTCGGCTGGCTGCTGCTTACACTCGCGGTCCTCGACTGGCGGCATTTCTGGCTGCCCGATGCGCTTACCTGGCCCCTGGCGTTTCTCGGCTTCACCCTGGGCTTCTACGCGACCGATGCAAGCCTGACTGATCGCGTGATCGGCGCGGCGGCGGGCTATGGCGCGCTGCTGGTCATCGCGCTCGCCTATCGGGCGGTGCGCGGGCGCGAGGGGCTGGGCCTGGGCGATGCCAAGTTGCTTGGTGCGCTCGGCGCGTGGATGGGGTTGCAGGCTTTGCCCTTCATCCTGCTGTGCGCATCGATGCTGGGGCTGGTCGTCATGCTGGCGAGCGGCCGGGCATCGCACGCGGCGGCCCGCGCGCCGCTCGGCACCTTCCTCGCGCTGGCGGCCCTGCCGGGCTGGCTGCTCGCGGCCCAATTGCTGCGGTAGGTGGTCGGGGAGACAGGATTCCAGACCGAAATACCTGCCCCTTCGACCCACGGAAATCCGCAGTTTTTGCGGGATCGCCAAGCCCTTGTGTGTGGGTTGTGTGTGTTGGTCAAGTGCTATCCTGAAACCGGTCGGCGATGCCCCTCGAATGACGCCCGCGTCTCGCGATAAGTTATGCGAATACGCGCGCTTGCGGGTGGCACGGAACAGGCAGCGCCGACCCCGCCGAACCACGTCTCGGCTTGGTTTCCGGCGACCGTGTGCAGCGGCAGAGCCAAATTCGATCCCGGACCGCTATAAATCATGGTCCGCGGTCACAAATGATCGATTGCGGGGTGCGTTATCGATCACCGAAATGGGCTGCGACTTCGGCATTGCGCTTGGCGATCTCCGCAACCGACACCGTTGCCCCGGCTTCGGCTGCGATCCGGGGCCAATCGCTGAGCGAGGCTCGTACTTCGTCGATGATCGTCGCGATCGTCCGGTCGGACAGGCCGTGCCGGCGCCCCAGCGTCATCACCTGCGCGCGGGTCGGCGCTCGCCCTTCGCCCTCGATCGCCAAATAATGTTCTCCACCAGGTCCGTTGGAGAAAGTCAGGTCATAAGCCGGCGCGAGGCGCCACTCGCCCGCCTCATCCTGCAGGAAGCTGTGCTGGCGGGTATGGTCGTCGCGATTGTGTGCAAGGATGTTGAAAACCATCCGGCGGAACGCTTCCTCGACGTCGGCGGCATGGCGGGTGATCGCTATCGTCGCGCGGAGGAATGTATCGTAATCGATCGACGGCATGTCGGCCCGTGCCTCCAGCGCGCCGGCCAGCGAGATCATATGAAGACGTCGCCCTGGCGCGGGCCGATCGAACCGCCGCGTAGCGAAATAGCCCGGTCCAGCCTGAGCCGGAAGCAGCCGGGATGCCGCCATGTCGATGCCTGCGGCGCGCGCCATGCGGGCATAGGCCTCTTCGACCGGGCCAATATCGATGGGGTCGACGGTGGCGCGAAACTTGATGATCCAGTCTTCGTGCCCGGCGTCGCCTTCGCCCCCCAGCGCCCCGTCCGGCGCGATGCCCAGATGCACTTTGGGCCGCGCACCGCCGGATGCGCCACCGAGCCGGGCTAGCGTGTCGATCTGACCGGGATCATCGCCGAGCAGGAGAATGCGCGACTCTTCGGCCAGCGCATCGAGATCGATCGTCCCGATATCCTCGGCCGGGGTCGTCGCCGGTTGATAGACCAGTGCGCCGCGGCCGGTCTCGCCCACAAGAGCGAGCCGATCGACCGCGTTGAGCGTATCGATACGGACGCCCAACTTCTCCAGCTTTCGCTTCATCAGCATCTGCCCCCAGGCATCGGGCAGACTGTCGGACAGGAAGCCGTGAAGGCCGTCGAAATTGCGCCCCCGCGCCGCGTGAAGCCCGGGCTCCGGCGGATAGAGCAGCGGGTCGATCCGGCGTTGTTGATCGACGACAGCCGCCGACCACTCGACCTGTGCCAGACCATCCGCCATCGCCAGACGGCCTACGGTGTTCGCGGCTTTGCCTTCGTCGAGCAGCAGGCCAATTTCGAGTGGCGTCCCGGGCGCTAGCTTCATGACGCCCGCGATGCAGGTGCGCGCATGCGCGGCTTCGGTTTGGCCGCTGCCTTTTGCTGCTCAAGCAGCGCGTCCATTGATGTCGCCGGCGGCGCAGGAAACAGCCCGGCCAGATCCTGTTCGCAGCGCAACGCGACCGCAGCGCGGACGAGGTCTTCGATTGAGGCCTTGCCTTCGGCCTCGAGCCGGCGCCAAGTTCGATACGCGATGCCGGCGCGCGCTGCCGCGTTGGTTTGGGTGAGCCCCATGTCGAGCCGGCGGCGTCTGATCCGCTGCCCTATGAGGGTCGCTAGCTCGAGCGGTGTCTCCATCATAGTCCTTATATGGACTATTGCCCTCTGAATGTCGATGAAAACGTCCATAAAGGGACGATAAGAAGTTTTTTTGGTTTTTGGTATCGCTTAGGCAGATGCCTCTCTCGTTGTGAAAGACGCAATGGGGTGCGGTGGCGCAAATTGCCTTGCGTGACAGGTTTTTCCGCCAAAACTGTTGACAATGTCAGATTGATCTTCCATGTATCCTGACAGGAGGGCTTCACATGAGCGATGGTCCATACCGTTCGTTGCCGATGTCGCCGAAATGGAAGCAGGCTGCCAAGTGTGCCTACTTGCCGTCGTTCTCGATTTCTGAAGTTTCTACGGCACTTCAGCAGGCGGCCGAGCGCGACTGTCGCGCCGAGCTTTCTGCTGGCCTTGTGCGCAGGGTGACGTCGCTGATCCTTGGCCCAGACGAACCGGGCCTTTTCCATGATCTGCCGATGACGGATCTGAACGCGCTTCATCGCGACTGTTCTTCAACCATGGAGCATGGGTTCCTGAACAACGCGATCGATGCGCTGCAGGAAGGCCTTCGCAGCGAGGCAGCGCTCCAGTGGGCTGCAGAGGCCAGCGTGACGGATCGCCTTCTCGCCGGCGGCCGTCAGATCGAGGAGCATATGTACCGCGAAGCGTCCGACCACCGGGCGCGGGCCACTCGCTCGCGGCTCGAGGAGGCGCATAGTGGCGTCGATCTGTCCGGTGTCGCGCGGATGCTGTTGCGTGCGCCTGATGCGCCGGCTCGAACCACTACCGCCGTCTATTCCGGCTTGGATGACGGAGTTCCGTTGTGATTATGAAGGCTTATCATGTGGCGGACACGGTACCGCACCGTGTCGATGCCATCGAGGCTGGCGAAACGGCGCGCGATGGCGCGCGCGTGGCGACGCTCGGCAAAACCATCAACTTGTCGATCGAAGGGCTGAAGGACTTCTTCTTCGCCAGCTGGCGGTATGACCTGATTGATCTGCTCGTGATCGCCGCCGCCGTTGAATATTGTGATCTGAGCGTCCGGCGGCCGGCCTGGGGCTGGGCGCGGTCGTTTGATCTGCTCGTTGCGGTACATGAGGACGAGAAATGGAGTACGCCGCCGGTGCGAGGCGCACTGGAGGAAGCACTTGCCTTTCTCACTGGCGATCGATGGAATGTCAGCTTCATCAAGCGCCAAGATCCTGTCGTGAAGATTACGCCACGCCGCCTTGATCTCGACACGCCCGACAAGGTGATCATGCCTTATAGCGACGGGCTCGACTCCCGGGCGGTCGCCGCGATCGTCGAGGACGAGGAGAAAGGTGGCCTCGTTCGGGTCCGTCTCGGCTCTAAGGGTGTCGATAGCGCGAAGGTCCCCCGCAAGAAGCGTCGGTTCGCTACGGTCCCGTTCGACGTGAAGCTCGGCAAGCGTCAGCGAGTGGAATCCTCTGCGCGCTCGCGCGGGTTCAAGTTCGCGGTCATCACGGGAATTGCTGCCCAACTCGCGCCCGTCGACCGCATTGTTGTCACCGAGAGCGGGCAAGGCGCACTTGGGCCTATTCTAGCCTCGTCTGGCCAAAGCTACCCTGATTATCGCGTCCATCCCGCGTTCACCCGACGTATCGAGCGGCTGTTCTTCGCCCTTACCGATAAGGCCCCAACCTATGAATATCCCCGTATCTGGAATACCAAGGGCGAAACGCTCGCTTTGGCGAATTCACTCGCCAGCCCGCCCACTTGGCATGATACACGTTCGTGCTGGCAGGATTCGCGTCGCGTCAGCTTCGATGGTGAGCGCCGCCAGTGCGGCGTCTGTGCGGCCTGTCTGTTGCGGCGCATGAGCATTCATCACGCTGGAATTGAAGAACCGGCCTCACGGTACATTTGGGAAGATCTCGGCGCTGCCGAAATGGAAGATGGCGTCGTGGCAGGCTTCTCCGGCATGTCACCCGCATTTCGCGAGTATGGGCTCGCCGGTATCCTGCACCTCGATCATCTTGCGGCACTCAGTGGTTCTGCCCTGCATGAACGGACGGTCCGCCGCGTCGCGCGTGAAACGGCTGATGCGCTCGGGATCGAAATGGCCGAAGGTGAGCGTGCTCTTGCGGGATTGCTTGAACGGCACCGGGCGGAGTGGCTAGGCTTCCTCGCCAGTCTCGGCAGTCGTTCTTTTGTCGCCCGAGTGGCGATGGTGTCGCCATGGCACTGATTCCGGGCGGCCTATCACCCAAGGATCTGGGAGATTTGCTCCGTCAGGCCCGTGAAAACGCTAAGATCACGCAGGCTGGTGCTGCTGCTGCGCTCGATGTCGCACGTACTACTCTGGTCGCCATGGAACAGGGGCAGCGCCGGCCACGTGTCGACGAATTGCAGAAGCTAGCTCTTCTCTACGGTCTGTCGCTTAATGAACTGCTCCGCCAGGACAGCATTCGCGTCGATCTGCGGCCGCGCTTCCGACACACCGGGGAGCAGAGTGAAAAGCTGCAAACCGCGATCGAACTGCTAAACCGTCTCGTCCAGGCTGAGATAGAGTTCGAGGATCTACTAGGAATCCAGCGCGCGCGTTTCGATCCACCCGAGCGTCCGCTGCTGCCTGGCAATGTTGGGCTTCAAGCCGAACAGGATGCTGCCGAATTGCGGCAATGGCTGGGACTTGGCTTGTCGCCGGTTCATGACATCGTGAGCCTGCTCGAACTGCAACTCGGCGCGCGCGTTTATATTCGCAAGCTCGACCCGAAGATTTCCGGACTCTACGCCTTCGACGAGCGCGCGGGCGCCTGCATCCTCCTCAATGCCGACCATCCCCGCGATCGGCGCACCCAAACCGGCGCCCACGAATTAGGACATTTCATCTCGACCCGCCACGCGCCGGACACGCTTCACGATGGCACACCCGAATCGACCCGCGAGGAGCGCTACGCGAATACTTTCGCGCGCTGCTTTCTCGCTCCAGCGCGGGCCGTGAACGTAAAATTTCAGGAGCTGACTGCCGGTGCTTCCAAACTGACCCGCCGGCACATCATCCTTCTCGCCCATATGTTCGGTATATCGCGTGAGGCGATGGTCCGCCGGCTCGAAGAGCTGGGGCTTTCAAGGCCAGGCACCTGGGACTGGTTCGTCCAGCAGGGCGGGATCACCGACGCGCAGGTACGGGAGGTTCTGGGCGACCTAGTTCCGCCGGACGATGCTAAGGTCGATGCTCGGCGGCAGATCTCTATGCGCATGGGCGTGATGGCCAGTGAAGCCTGGCGCCAAGCGCTGCTAAGCGAAGGCCAGATTGCCCGGCTCCTCCACATCGACCGCGTTGATGCCCGGACCCTTATCGACGAGTTCGAAGCGGAAGGAGCTGAGACGGATGGATCCCGTTCGTTTTCGGCCTGAGCCGCCGCTCGTCGCCGACGCTAGTGTTTGGATCAACCTTGTCGCCGGAGGCCGCGCGGTCGATGTGCTACGCACCTTGGCCAGTCCCACCATCATCCCGAGCATCGCGCTTGGTGAACTTGAACGTGGCCGTGATAAAGGGCGTACCGCATACTCTGGCATCACGCCGCTAATCGCGGCTGGCTACGTCGCTGTGGTCGATCTCCCGGAATCAATGGAGGACACGTATCTGAGCCTGGTGGCGGGACGTGCCAGCCAGACGCTCGATGACGGAGAGGCCGCAACGCTTGCGCTTGCACTTCATCTAGGGGCGACCGCCTTGATCGACGAGCGCAAGGCGATCGGCATCGCTGCAGAGCGCTTTCCTGACTTGACCGTCGCGACGACCACCGATTTCCTTCTGAGCGCACATGCCCGCACCGTACTCGATACTGAAACGCTTGCCGCGACGCTGTTCGCCTCGCTTACGCAGGCGCGCATGCGGGTTCCCGACCATCTCCTCGATGAGGTTTGCGACTGCCTCGGACCCGACAGAGTGCGGCTGTGCCTAAGTCTTCCGGCGCGTGTCCGCGCAGGTCTGACAGATCTAACCACACCTCTGTCGGCCCGCGACATCGGCTAACGGGCATCGCTTAATCAGTGGATGTTTGACCGCCGCTTTTTCATCCTTGGCCGATCGATTTTTCGACGGCAGTAGCTCTGTCTTCTTGCTATGTCCGCGAGAGCCAAAATCCGGGCACTAGCTCGGCATATCGTGATTTCTGCTCATCGCTCGCCCCGAGCGCCAGCAGCATTAATGAGAATGGTGTGTGTTGCGCTTGTCCCCGAGTGTTCAGGAATCGCACACGTCCCCTAAGCAGATAGATCTCGGCGTCAGCGCTCAGCGTTTCATGGAACCATCCCGAGTCGGTTCTGACCGGGACAAGACAGACGACCGTCTCGATATTACCGGCCATCCATTGGGCGTGCGCTCGCCGGAGCCATATAAGAAGCGCCGAGTACGGAGGGTTCACAAACGCAAGCCGGCCCATCCATTCGTCAATCAGTCCATCTCCCCCTTCGTTCGGGATGATGCGGTGGCGTGCAATGACAGGGCTTGACGGGTGGGCACACGGATCCACGTCTATTTCACCGAAGGCCGCGTAGATGTTTGCCATGAAATCCTCGGGGGTGAACCGGCTATCCCGGTCGACCTTATTGTCCTTTCCCCAATAAGACCGTTCCGGCGCGCGTCGCCGAACTCTAGGCGCGACCACTGGCAGAAGCCGCAACAGGCTGGCCACGGTTCCGCCACCACGTTCCAATCCGGAGATCGTTGCTCGCGATAAACCGGAACGCGCGGCTGCCTGCTCCAGCGAAAGGAATTTCCGCTTTCGACCAGCACGCAACTGTTCGGCCAACGTTGTGCCGGGAGGTAAGCCGGTGAGGCGGAAGTCCAACACCTCCATCACGGCCACTATGGTCGCGACCGAACCCACGCCCATCTCCAGCCTTTTGATGGCTTGGGCATCCGTGCCGATCTTTTCCGCCAATGTGCGTTGCGAGCAGCCCGCCGCTCGCCTGGCGGCCTTCAAATCCTCGATCAAAATCTGAACCTATTTGAGATCATATTCTATGCAGACATGGCGGTGCATGCCCGCAAGGGGAAGAGAGATTCTCTCGTCGACGCCACGCGCGGGCGGAACATTAGAAAACCCACATAATCAAAGCAGATGCCTCGATCCTGCAGCTATTATGCCCAGGTGGCATCAAACGCTTGACGCCACCCCGCTCGCGGAACCATTCCAGAACGCGAAATGGGGCTGGCAAGAATCGCGACGTGTGGGGTGATGGCGGATGAGTGATGCGTTTTTTCAGTCGCCGATCCTGAATTCACCTTACGAAGAACCAAACAAGCATTGGGAACTGGACCCAAATGGGCAGCCGACCAGCGTTATAGTTCCGCGCCGGCGCCAAAGTGCTTTGGTTTCACCCATTCCTAAGGCGAAGAAGGTCCGGGGCAAGGCCGTGCAGGCGGACCTTCTGGCAGACGAATCCGGGCAGGAATATAATCCGACCGAGGTGATCAACGGCATCCGTTCGGCCGTCGAGAGCTGGCGGACGTTGCCGGAGAGCCAGTGGCAGGTCACGCCGACGACGGCGCGGCTGCTTCGTCACTGGCGCACGCACCCGTTCGCGAACCAACGCCCGTTCTTCTGCCAAGTCGAGGCGGTGGAGACCGTGATCTGGCTGACCGAGGTCGCGCCCCGCTCGTCCTCGCAGGGCCGGCGATTCTGGACCCACCTCGAAGCGGCGAACGCCGCATCGAACCCGGAACTGATGCGCATGGCGCTGAAGCTGGCGACGGGCGCGGGCAAGACCACCGTGATGGCGATGCTGATCGCATGGCAGACGCTCAATGCCGTGCGCCATCCCAATGCGAAGCGATTCTCGAAGGGCTTCCTGGTCGTCGCGCCTGGCATCACGATCAAGGACCGGCTGCGCGTACTCCAGCCCAACGATCCCGAGAGCTATTACAAGAGCCGGGAGATCGTGCCCGAGGACATGCTGCTCGATCTCGGCCGGGCGAAGATCGTCATCACGAATTACCACGCCTTCAAAAAGAAAGACGAGCTACCGCTCAACAAGGTCCAGCAGGCCGCGCTTCGCACGACGCCGAAGCCCGAGAGCGACGGGGCGATGATCCGCCGCGTCGCCGGCGAACTGATGGGCCTCAAGAACATCGTCGTACTCAATGACGAGGCGCATCATTGCTATCGTGAGCGCCCTCTGTCCGAGGAGGAACAGAAGGCACTCAAGGGCGACGAACTGGCCGAGGCGAAGGAAGCGAACGAAGCCGCCCGCCTGTGGATCGCCGGCATCGAGGCGGTGAAGCGCGAGCTGGGCGTGTCGATGGTCTATGACCTGTCGGCCACCCCGTTCTTCCTGCGCGGCTCCGGCTATCGCGAAGGTTCGCTGTTCGGCTGGGTGATGTCGGACTTCAGCCTGATGGACGCCATCGAGTGCGGAATCGTTAAGCTGCCGCGCGTGCCGGTGATGGACAATGTCCCCGGTGGCGATACGCCGATGTTCCGCAATCTGTGGGATCATGTCGGCAAGCAACTGCCCAAGAAAGGGCGCGGCAGCGCCAAGGGGCTCGATCCCCAGAAGCTGCCCAATGAACTGCTGACCGCCATCGATGCGCTGTATGGCCATTACGAAAAGACCCATGCGCTCTGGCGCGAGGCGGGCGTCGGCGTCGATCCCGTCTTCATCGTGGTGTGCAACAACACCGCCACGTCGAAGCTCGTCCACGATTACATCGCCGGATATGAGATCACTGACGATGACGGCAACGTCACGCCGATGAAGGGCAAATGCCCGCTGTTCCGCAACTTCGATCCGGACGGCTCGGCGCTCCCGCGGATGCGGACGCTGCTGATCGACAGCCTCCAGCTCGAGAGCGGCGAGGCGATCAGCGCCGACTTCCGCGATGCGGCCAAGGACGAGATCGCCCGCTTCAAGGACGAGCTGATCCAGCGCACCGGCGACCGCGCTGCGGCCGAGAAGGTCGACGATGCCGCCATCCTGCGCGAGGTGATGAATACGGTCGGCCGAAAGGGGCAGCTTGGCGAGGGGATCCGCTGCGTCGTCTCGGTGTCGATGCTGACCGAGGGGTGGGACGCGAATACCGTCACCCACGTTCTCGGCATCCGCGCCTTCGGCACGCAGCTGCTGTGCGAACAGGTGATCGGTCGCGCCCTGCGGCGCCAGTCTTACCAGCTCCAGACCGAGGGGCCGGACGCGGGCAAGTTCAAGGTCGAATATGCCGATGTGCTCGGCATCCCGTTCGACTTCACCGCCCAGCCGGTTATCTCGAAGCCGTCGCCGCCGGAGAATATGGAGCGCGTTCACGCGATCAGCCCGGCGCGCGATATGTCCGAAATCCGCTATCCACGCGTCGAGGGCTATCGCACCGAGCTGCCGAGCGAGCGTCTGTCCGCGTCCTTCTCCGAGGACTCGACGCTGGAGCTGACGCCGGAACTGGTCGGTGCCACGGAGACGGTGAACTCGGGCATAATCGGCGAATCCGCCGATCTGACGATCGAGCATCTGGCGGACACGCGCGCCGCGACGATCCACCTGAAACTCGCCGAATGGATCGTGAAGCGGCGCATGACCAACGCCGGGGATCGCCCCAATGTCGGCCTCATCATCCAGGCGAAGTCAATCGTGCGCGCCTGGATGGCCGACCATCTCGTACTCGCGGGCGGCACCCAGCCGGCGCAGCTGCTCTATTACAATATCGCCGATCGCGTCGCCGATCGGATCATGAACGCGATCACGCGCGGTCAGGAGGGCGGCGGCCGCGTCATCGCCATGCTCGATCCCTATAATCGGGAGGGCAGCACCCGGCACGTCAGCTTCATGACGAGCAAGGATCGCTACGAGACGGGCGAGCGCTGCCATATCAATTATGCGGTTATCGACAGCGAATGGGAGGCGGAATTCTGCCGCGTCGCGGACAAGCACCCGCGTGTCCTCGCCTGGGTGAAGAACCACAATCTCGGCTTCGAGGTGCCCTACAGCGCCGGCGGCGAGGCGCGACGCTACCGTCCGGACTTCATCCTGCGGATCGATGACGGCCACGGGGACGAGAACCCGCTCAACCTTGTGGTCGAGATCAAGGGCGCGCGCGACGAGGATGATAAGGACAAGGCGGAAACCATGCGCACCCTGTGGGTGCCGGGCGTCAACGCGCTGGGCGAGCATGGCCGCTGGGGATTCGCCGAGTTCACAGACGTCTGGACCATCGCCACCGAGTTCGCCGCGAAAGTGGAGGCATGGCTCGACGCCATTACGGCGGCGGAGGTCGCATGAGCCTCGAAAACATCATCGTCGCGAATATCGGCTGGTCTCCAACATATGAGGGGGAGCGGGTCAGCAGCGCGATGGCATATGTCGCCGAGCACGGCACCGGCGCCGAAGCCTACAACTTCTCGCCGTGCCGCGACGGTTTGTTCTACGGATATATCCGTAGCGGAGAGCGACTGGCGGAGCGCAGCGATCGCCTCTGGACGATCGTGTTCATCTCGAAGCCGCGCGAAGCCGATCTGCTCCGTGTGGTTGGCTGGTATGAAGACGCCGTCATCGGGGGGTATCGTACTCGTCCCGAATACGGTTTCGATCCCACCTTCCCCGAAGTCCGTCCCGGCGAACGGTTCATCTTCAGCGCGGTGGCGGCCAAGGCCTTTGTTGCCAACGCTGAGGATCGGGATGGCCTGATCCTGCCACGTGGGCACCGGATCAAAACGGCCGGTCTCTATTTCGCTGCCGGTGAAGACAATCCGTTGGACAGCGCCGACCAGCGTGCGTCCCGCACGACCATGGCCGACTGGGTCAGGCGGATATTGCCGCCGCTTCGCGATACATCGCGCCTCGACCGGCCTTTGATCGTCGAGCCGGTCACGCTGCCGGGCATCGAAATCGACGATGGAGGATCACCCAGTGGCCATAGCTCAGTCGCCGAGAGCGACGAGCATCGCGCGCTGCGTTTGTGGGCACAGGCAAACTCCCAGCCGTTTACCGGACAAGACAACCCTGCCGGAGAAACGGAATGGCCGTTGCCGTCCGGGGATCGGGTCGATGCCGTTCACGAGACGGCCGATGGGCTTTGGCTGATCGAAGCGAAATCCCGGCGATCAGGGGATGCCGACCTTGAGCGCGGCATCTATCAATGCATCAAATATCGTGCCGTCGCGAAAGCGGTGGATCAATACAATGGGCCGAACCGCCCGATCCACGCCGTCCTGCTGACCGAACGCGACCTTCCATCGCGCCTCGCCGAGCTCGCGGCCCGTCATGAAATTCGGCACTTGAAGCACGTGTGCCAGACTGAGGAAGTCGCCTGATGGCCAAGAAACCGCTCACCGTCGAAACGCTCACCCATGACGAGGCGACGCGGCGCAATGCGCCGACGGCGGAGCTGGAGGCGTTCGTGCCGCCGGAGGTGAAGACACCCATCCGCGCCGCCTATGAGCGGCGCAACCCGGATCTGGACCCGCAGCTCGTCTGGCGCGGCAAGGATATGGCCGACTGGTCCGACCTGATCGTCGAGGCGCCGCCGCTCTACATCCAGGAGAAGATCCACCCCAAGGCGCTGGTCGAAGACCTCAAGCGCGCCACCCAGCGTCGCGCCGAGCCGGAGGACGCGCCGGACCTGTTCGCCGATTTCAACGGGATCGAACCGGACCAGCGCACAGAATTCTACGAGCATGACCAGCATTGGTCGAACCGCATGATCCTGGGCGACGGCCTGAAGGTGATGGCGAGCCTGGCCGAGCGTGAGGGGCTCAAGGGGCAGGTCCAGTGCATCTATATCGACCCACCCTATGGCATCAAATTCAACTCCAACTTCCAGTGGAGCACCACCAGTCGCGACGTGAAGGACGGCAAGGCCGACCATTTCAGCCGCGAGCCCGAGCAGGTGAAGGCTTTCCGCGACACCTGGGCGGACGGCATCCACAGCTACCTGACCTATCTGCGGGACCGGCTGACGGTGGCGCGCGATCTGCTGACCGAGAGCGGATCGGTGTTCGTGCAAATCGGCGATGAGAATGTGCATCGCGTGCGTATCCTGCTCGATGAAGTCTTCGGTGAAGAAAACTTTTGCTCTGAGATTTTCTTCAAGAAAACTGCCGGGGATACCAGCATCCTTATGCCTACCATGGGTGATATTATTCTATGGTATGCTAGGAATAAGAAGGGCGTGAAGTATCGCGCTCCGCTAATTCCCAAGGTTCTCGGAGAAGGTGCCGGTGCTCAGTATAATTTAGTGCTGGATAATACGACCGGATCGATTGACCGAGTCGGCGAAGCTGATCTGGGCAAGAGCTATACGGTCGATAGCGCACGTCAGCCTTTCACGGTTGCCGACCTCAAACGAGCCGGGTTCAGCCGGACGGCTACGTTCCCGTTCGACTATCAAGGCGTCAGTTTTCACCCGACTTCGACCCGTCAGTGGAAGACCAATCTTGCTGGGATGACACGTGCGTCGCGCGCGGGATGGCTACAGCCCGTAGGTGAAAATTTGAGATATCGCCGTTTCCTATCTCATACTTCGACCACATCATTGGGGAATATGTGGACCGACACCGAGACGGGGAGCTTTGTTCTCGACAAGGTCTATGTTGTTCAGACGGGCACAAAAGTCATCGAACGCTGCATCCTCATGACCACGGATCCCGGCGACCTTGTCCTAGATCCCACCTGCGGATCGGGGACCACCGCCTATGTCGCCGAGCAATGGGGACGCCGCTGGATCACGATGGACACCAGCCGCGTCGCGCTGGCTCTCGCCCGCGCGCGGATCATGGGTGCGCGCTATCCCTGGTATCTGCTGGCCGACAGCCGCGAGGGGCAGGTGAAGGAGGGGGAGGTGACGCGCGCCGTCCCCGCCGACACGCCCACCTATGGCCGCCTGCGCCAGGGCTTCGTCTACAAGCGCGTGCCGCACATCACGCTCAAGTCGATCGCCAACAATGCCGAGATCGATACGATCTGGGAGAGCTATCAGGCGAAGCTGGAGCCGCTGCGCGAGGCGATCAACGCCGCGCTTGGCACCCAATGGCAGGAATGGGAAATCCCACGAGAACTGACCGTGCAGCAATCGGCTGCGGCCGAGCCCCATGCCGCATGGTGGCAGGCGCGCATCGCCCGCCAGAAGGAAATCGACGCCTCGATCGCCGCAAAGGCGGAGACCGAATATCTCTATGACCAGCCCTATGAGGACAAAAGCCGCGTTCGCGTCGCAGGCCCCTTCACGGTCGAGAGCCTGTCGCCGCACCGCGTTCCCGCGATGGACGTGGACGACAGCCTGTTCGACGAGATGGAGGCGGCTGAGGGTCGGCGTCAGGCAGGTGCCGCCGCCGAAAGCGCCGATTTCGCCGAGATGGTGCTGGAAAATCTCAAGCGCTCCGGCGTGCAGCAGCGCGACAAGGTCGACCGGCTGGTCTTCTCCTCGCTGAAGCCTTGGCCCGGCCGCTACATCTGCGCCGAGGGCGCGGTGCGCCAGGCGTCCGAGGGCGAGAGCGACACGCTGTCCGACAGCCCCACGCGCCGCGCCGCGATCTTCGTCGGCCCGGAATATGGCACCGTCGCCCGCGCCGACCTGACCGCCGCCGCGCGCGAGGCGATGGAGGCGGGCTTCGACCTGCTGATTGCCGCCTCGTTCAACTTCGACGCCCATGCGTCCGAGTTCGACCGGATGGGCGCGCTCACCGTGTTGCAGGCGCGGATCAATCCGGACCTGCACATGCCGGACCTCGCCAACACCGGCGCGGGCAACCTGTTCACCGTCTTCGGCGAGCCGGACATTCAGGTACATGACGAGGCCCCCAATGCGGACGGGCATCCGTGCATCAGCATCGAGGTGGCCGGCATCGACATGTACAAGGGCGGCGAGATCGTCGGCAGCGACGCGGATGACATCGCGGTCTGGTTCATCGACACCGATTATAATTACGAGAGCTTTTTCGTCCGCCACGCCTATTTCCCCGGCGCGAACGATCCATACAAGGCGCTCAAGACCACGCTGAAGGCGGAGATCGACGCGGACGCCTGGGAAAGCCTGAAGCGCACCCGCTCCCGCCCGTTCCCCAAGCCCGCCAGCGGCAAGGTGGCGGTGAAAGTCATCAACCACCTCGGCGACGAGGTGATGAAGGTGGTGGGGGTTTCGTGACACAGGTCGCTTATCGCTTTCGGGGCGATAACAGCCCCGACTTCACGATTGATATCCTTCAAAATCGCCGCCTATTCTGCGCTGAATGGGGAGCGCTTAACGATCCAATGGAAGGAACCTATGATACGTTGCTGATCGCGGATGAGGGAAAGCGATCGAGTGCTATCGAACGAATATATCGGGAGAAGGTAAAGCTCAGAATCTGCTCTCTTTCTCGCAGTTATAAAACACATTGCATGTGGGCTTATTATGCTTCGGATTACCGAGGTGTTGCGATCGAGATTGAATTTCCTGATAGCGTGTTGAGAGATGTTGATTATTGTTCCGGAAGTCGTGTCCAGTCATGGGCGGATAGAGCAAATCCATATGAGATCGCCTGCGATATCCTGACCAAGAAGCACCGTGATTGGGATAGGGAGAAAGAGGCTCGCTTGCTGCACCCGGGCCAATTTTACCCGTTACAGCCGCACAGCATTCGGCGAGTTATATTGGGTTCACGGATCGACAAAGCATTCGAAGAAAAGATCCGCCAAGCGGCTGGTGCCATTACTGTGCACAGGCTCACAGTTCGTAACGGCAGTCTGAAAGCTGCATGACCCTCCTATACGCCTCGACCTTTACCAAGGCGCTCGATCGCCTGACGACCGCCGAGCAGAAGCAGGTGAAGATCACCGCATTCGACCTGGCGCAGGACGAGAGCGGCAATGGTCTGTCGCTCCACCGCGTCGAGGCGACGCCCGGCTTCTGGACGGCGCGGGTCAGTCAGGACATTCGGATCGTCCTGCACAAGGATGGCGAGCATACGCTGCTGGCGTGGGTAGGGCATCATGATGACGCCTATCATTGGGCGGAACGGCGCCGGCTTGTGCCGCATGAGCGCACCGGCGCGATGCAGTTGGTCGAGATCGTCGAGCGAACCGAAGAGCGTCTCGTTTACACCGAGACGGTCGAGGAAGCGGCGCCTGCGCCGGTCGCGGTACATCGCCCGTTCGCGCAGCTTTCCGACGACGACCTGCTGAACGTCGGCGTGCCGCGCGACTGGCTGGATGTGGTCCGATCGGTCGATGAGGCCAGCGTCGACGGCCTGTTCGGTTCGCTCCCGGACGAAGCGGCCGAGGCGCTGCTGGACTTCGCGACCGGCGGGCGGCTGCAGGATCATGTCGCGCTTCAGGCCGGGCCCGGCGCCGATCCGTTCGCGCATCCGGACGCGCAGCGCCGCTTCCGCGCGGTTGATGGGGTCGAGGAACTCAAGGCCGCGCTGGACGCGCCCTTCGCCCAATGGGCGGTGTTCCTGCACCCCGCGCAGCGCGCGCCGGTATCGCGCGACTGGAAGGGGCCGGCGCGCGTGTCGGGATCGGCCGGCACCGGCAAGACCATCGTCGCCCTCCACCGCGCTGTCCATCTTGCGGGCCGGGTGGGCGCGCAGGTGCTGCTCACCACCTTCTCGAAGCCACTCGCCGCCAGTCTCGCCGGCAAGGCCGAGTTGATGACCGAGGCGACGCCGGACGTGCGCGCCCGGTTGACCGTGCGCGCCATCGATCAGGCGGCCTATGAACTCTACGCCCGCGCCTTCAGCCAGCCGAACATGGCGACGGCCTCTCAGGTGCGGGCGGCAATCAAGGCGGCGACGGATAGCGGACTGGGCGCCGGCCACAGTCCGGCTTTCCTGTATGAGGAATGGGACGAACTGGTCGATGCCTGGGGGCTTCACGACGCCGAAGCCTATGCGGCCGTTCCGCGCATCGGCCGCCGCACCCGACTGGGGCCGAAGCAGCGGGAAAGCGCGTGGGCCGTATTCGCATTCGTGCGCGAACGGCTGGCGACGCGCGGTGTCGTGACGACGGCCGACATCTATGGTCGCCTGACCCAGTGGGTCGAAGATGGCGGGCAACTTCCGTTCACCCATGTCGTCGTCGATGAAGCGCAGGATCTGTCGGTGGCCCAGGCCCGTTTCCTGGCGGCGGTCGGTCGTGCGGGCACGGCGGATGCGCTGTTCTTCACCGGCGATCTCGGTCAGCGCATCTTCCACCTGCCATTTTCGTGGGCGAAGCTCGGCCTCGACGTGCGTGGACGAGCGCAGGTGCTGAAGGTCTGCTACCGCACCTCGCACCAGATCCGCCGCGCTGCCGATCGGCTGCTCGCCGGCGAGATCGCCGATCAGGACGGGATCGAGGAAAGCCGGCGCGGCACCGTCTCCGTGTTCGACGGCCCTGATCCGGTCGTCGAACTATTCGACGATGCCAACTCGGAAGCGGTCGGCGTGGGCAAATGGCTGAGTGCTCGACTGGCTGAAGCTATGCCGGAAGCCGAGATCGCGGTGCTGGTACGCGGACAAGCGCAACTGGATCGCGGGCGCGCTGCCATCAAGCCGATTGGTGACGGCATCTCCGTCCTGACGATGCACGACGCGAAGGGCCTAGAGTTCCGTGCCGTCGCCGTGATGGCGCTGGACGAAGACGTCCTTCCGGATCCGGAGCGCCTGGCCGGGATCGGAGATATGGCCGATCTTGAGGCAATTCAGGATGCGGAGCGGCACCTGCTGTATGTCGCCGCGACAAGGGCACGGGACAGGTTGATGCTGTCTGGCGTGAGCCCGGGATCAGAGTTTCTCGACGATCTGATCTGAATGCCCCCTTCGACGTTACGTGATTGACCAGGTCGCCTGGAGCCGCGGACTGCGAGGCTTGCACCATTCGCCGATAGTGATGATCACCAGGGCACGTCGTCAGGCGGTTCACTCAGAACGTCGATCCGAACGATGCCACCGCGCTTCCAGGGGGATTCCAGCAAGAGCCCGTGAAGCCGGCTCAGATCGGACTCGTCCCATGGCATATGATGCGCCAGCAGCAATGCCCATGCCGCCGCCTGCATTCCCGGCACGTTTTTTCCAGTGCGTGCCGCCCACTCTCCAATAAGGTGGGCCCATGCGATGATCGTCTGCCGTAGATCCGGACCGAGCTCCGGGCGTTTCCGGTCTGGCATGAACGCCGCCATGTCCGTCGCCGGCGGCAACGGAAACGGTTCCGCCCATTGATCCTCTTTCAGATGCAAGTCGACCAACTCCACTCCACCGAAAGAGCGGGGCAGTGATACCCATTCGCTGACGGGCCGGTCCGAATAATCGTTCGGGGCATCCTCACCCTTCGGGTTGCGGCGACCCGCATTATAATCGCGAATGGCCTCGGCAACGACGCGGGCGAGAGCGCGCGACGGCGGGTGCAGGTCCGGCTGCCGGATGCCCTCGGCCTGAAGTCCCTTGAGCAGCAACTGGGCATATTCCGGTACATCGTTACGTTCGGCGATGGTGAAGCGGAGTTCGTCGCCAATCTCCCGCCGCACGGCGTCGATCTTGTCGGCGGTCTCTCTCATCCGGTTGGTGAACTGGCTCACGCTGACATAGCGGGCAGCGAGCGCTGCGATCCGCTTGTCGCGCGGCATCTGCTTATCCAGCGGCGGGAAGCCCGTATATTCTGGATTAACGGAAAGGGCGTCCAGCGCGATCTCCATCGCGTCGAAATCTCCGCCGTCCCGCCACGCGGCTGCGGCTTCGAAGAGCCCTTCGAACGACGAGTGCAGCTGCCAGGCCGCCTGCGCCTCTCGGGTTGCGTGCCAAGCATTCGACCTTCGCATGTTAAATCCGTTCAAAATGCGACATTGCTTTGGGTAAAGCCTTATTTTTAACGTATCAGAGGAAAACCCGATTGGCGAGTTTTCTCTGACGAAAGCGTTGGAAAAGCGATTCAAACTCCTTCCTATTCGTAATTTCTAACGCTTCCTTGGCGAGAAATTATTCAGGCGCAAAACCGCAAACGTCGGCATAGCACTTACGTTTGCTGCGCATGCCCTGTCTGGGCGTTTCGCTCGCATGGCTCGCTCGAAAGGCACCCCGGTGCGTTGATCGGACGCTCAGCGTCCTCGGGCGGCCCGGTGCGGGTGAAACCGCACCGGGCCTTGGCCAGTCGCCTTTGGGCGACCGGCTGGCTGGCCTATAATAACCGACACTGCCGGAGAATACTCGTGAAGGATGTTTACGCCGCGCTCAAGCATCTCGCCCGCCGCTACAACAGTCGCTGGAGCGCGATTGATGACGCCCTCGATAGGATTCACGCCAGCGACGGTGAAGGGCGTAACACACCGGGCGAACCGGCTCGCCGGATGCTGGCGAACGCCTTTCGGGTGCAGACCTATGTCGACGACACACGGGAGCGGCTGAGGACGGATGTGGCGAACGCAAAGCGAAAACTCGGCAAGCCACTTGCCGAGGCTCTGGGCCACATCATCACCATCGAACTCGGCGAGCAGATGATCGAGGAAGTGAATGCAGCCGAGCAGCGACGGCTGGAGGAGCAGAGCGAGGCACAGCGCCAAGAGAAGGTGAGCGCTGAATACGGACCCCTGATCGATGCCCTGCACGAGGCTGGCGTCGCTCGGGGAAATTACACGGTGCTGACCCCCGTCGAGGTCGATGCGATCGCACGCTATATCCGGCGCAAGGTTGACCAGCGTCTCACGGACCTACCACCGCTTCGGACGGCGGCGGAGACGCGAACGCCGGATGGCCGGCTCCATCCGTTCTGGAACGCCTATCGGCTGCCGGATGACCCGGAGTGAGAATAGGGCCTGTCAGACCTCTGGCTGTGGGCGACCATCGTGATCGGAAGATGAAAGGGGAAAATAGCGTCAGCGCCCCTGCGCTTCCGGTCCGTGACCGCCACCCGGCGGCACGTCTTCCAAATGGAGACTGGCCATGCGCCGAGGGCAGCAGCCCCAACGCGACGCGTTCAACGAACACGCGATCGTTGCCTATGACATTGAAACCATCGTCGATGACGAACCCGCTGACGGGTATTTCCCGCCTTGGCCGAGGCACCGACCCGTCGCGGCGTCATTCCTGACAGCGAAATGGACGCCGAACGGGCACGCGTTCGCTCTCGATACGCTTTCATGCGCGCCCGGCACGGAGGAGGCGTTCTACCGAAAGGTCGACGAACTCCTGCCCGCTGGCGCTACGGCAATCACATATAACGGGAGAGGATTCGACGTCCGATGCCTCGCTCTCCAGGCGAGCCGCTGGGTGCCGGACCTGAAATTGCCGAACCTGGCGCGGCAGGCCGCGTCAGGACGGTTCGATGGCGCGCACTGTGATCTCGCCGACGTGTATTCGGGGTTCGGCGGCACACGCTCGGTCGCCATGGTCGAACTTTGCAAGGCGCTCGACATTCCCTGCAAGATCGACGTGGCGGGCAGTCAGGTTGGGGTGCTTTGGCGAACCGGCCAGCGCCAGGCCGTTCGCGAATATGTTGCCCAGGACGTGATCGGCACTGCCATGCTCTGGTGGCATTACATCGCGTTCCAGAAGTCGGACGAGAGGTTGCTTACCCTCCCGCTCGCGGAACTGGTCACCTGGATTCAATCGGAGCCGGGGCTGGCCCATCTGAAACCCTTCGCAGAATGCCGGCCGGCCCAGCTCGCGCTGAAGAGGGCGCCAGCGCTGCGGGTGGCCGCTGCCCTTGCCGACGCGGAACGGCGCGTCACCCAGGAACGGGATGAGGCGGCGTTCGCAGCCAGCGACACCAGCCCGTTTTGACCGACCCGGGCGACTGCCCGGCTTCACCTCCAACATCACCATCGCCACCACGTCGCCGTCGAACCGGCGGCGTGGCGGCGCGCGTCCTGAGGACAGTATGAAAATGACCGTTACGACCTATGTCGCCATGACCGCCGTCATGGTGGCGATCCCGCCATCGGCTGGTGGCGCCTATCCGCCGGGCCGCTCACTTGTCGGCCTCTCGCTTTTCGTCGCCACGCAGTATGATTTCGAGCGCTGGCGCTTCGCCCATCACGGCCGGATGGTCCTTGCCGGGGAATCTGAAGCGCCCCTGCTCGAATGGGTAGCAGATCTGCTGCCCGCGGACGCGATACTGATCGGCTGGAACGTGGATCATGCGCTGGTCCCGCTGTTGCTCGATGCAGCCGAGACCGCACCGCCGATGATCGCGCATCACTTTCTCGCTCGCCTCCATCGCCTGCTGCGCGGAGGGATTGTCGATCTGAGCCTGCCCCACGGCGGCGCCGGAGCGCCACCGCTGGCGACGGTGGCCGAAGAGATGGCGATCCGTTCGCCCAAGCTCGATCGCGAGATCGTCCTCAGCGCCTGGGCCACCGGCCGCACCGATCAGCTCGGCCACGATCTCGCCGACGAGGCGCTGGCGATCTGGCGGGTCTTCGTCCGAACAGCCGGTCTGGCCGGCATCGGTGCCGAGGCCGCGACGGATGACTGGATGCGGCGGCGCAAGCGGATGCGGGTCGTCACCCGCGCCGACAGCAGGTTCTGATCACAAGCCAGAGAAAGCGGGAGCCGCAGGTGAGCGGAAAAATCCCAGGCCGAGAGGCCGTCCATCAAAAGGAGTACGAGATGACGCATCCTTACATCAAAAACGGTCAGTCATGGGCCTTCGCCCTGCGGACCTTGCTCGGCTATCCGGTTTTTGCGCCGGCGCGGCACACGGTCGCATTCTCCACCAGCGGCCCGCGGGATCTCGAGAAGGATCGACACCTCGCTGACATCGCGATCGAGATGCAGCGAGATTTCGTCCACCTGACGTTCGTCGACATCGACGCGCCGGAGCCGTCCGAGATCGGGTTGGCCGTGCTGGGTCACCACGGGGTCCACTGGCTGCCGAAAGCCCGCTTGTTCGCCGCCAGCGAAAGGGCGCCGCTCGAGATGCTCCATGGCGACAAGAGGTGGCGGATCGACGAGCGCAATCAGCTCGTCAGCTACAAGCTGCCGGCGCGACATCTCCTGACGCGCGGCGAGCAGGTCGCATGGCAGCGGCTGCGCAAGATGGCGGCGGCGCTGGACGGTCTCGAGTTGACGGGCGGAAAGTTCGTCATGCTGGGGGGCAGCTACCAGGATGCCCATGATGTCGCCGACCTTCAGGTTGCCGCCTGAGCGCAACTTTTCCCATCACACAATGCCCTCCGACGCCGCCCCTTGTGGGCGGCGTCGGCGTTTTCGGAGACAAGAATGTTCATTGAACACGAACAACTGAAGGCCGCCCGGCGCGAACTCGTCGTCAGGCCGCGTGCGATCTCGCGCGCTGAGTGGCCGGATTTCAAGATCCGCCCGGTATCCGAGGAATGGCGATACGTCGGGCGCGTCCCTGCGTATCGGACGATGACCGCCAACGTCGCCTATATCTGGCGCGACAGCGCGCCGGTCGACAGGTTCGGTCCGATGCCTGCGCGCTTCGCCGAACGCCGGTTCGAGTTGAAGGGCGCCGGCCTCGCGCTGCCCGCGAGTGCGCCGCTCTGGGCCGCGGCCAACCCCTATCAGATTTGGGAGGAGGCAGATCGGGCCACGGCAGCGTCAGGCGACCCGGCCGATCTGGCTGGCTGGCACGTGATGATGGAAATTCCCACACGCATCCGCCCCGAGCATTGGCGCTGGATGGTCGAAGGCTTCGTGCACTCGCAGTTCGTCGCAAAGGGGGCGGCAGTGGCGTGGGCGATCCATGCGATCGAAGCTGAAGACGGCGACTGGCTCATCCCGCCGCATGCCCACCTGATCGTAACGGGCCGGCACTGGCGCCACGACTATCGGCGGGGACGCCGCCATCCGAACTGGATCGCCAGTTGGGCGCAACAGAAAAGGATGGAGTTCGCCTGGCGACGGCGCTGTGCAAACCTGCGCGATATCGAAAGCGCCGGGTTCACGGTCAACGACCGCTGGCCGGGCATCTGCTGAAAGAACCGGTGTGGGCTGGGTGATGCGGCGAGATCCCGCCGCATCACCCGATGAATCAGCGCTACTTCGTCCCCGCATCGCTGCGAGTCTTGCGATTCCGGGACGAACCAACCCGGGATCGCTGATCGAGCGGCAGCAGATTGATAGGCGCAGCTGGAATGTGCTCCGTCAGGACGGGAACGTATTTCAGGATGAACGCCTGACGCTCCGCGAGAACCACATCCAGGCCCTCGGTTTCAATCCGCTTCGAGTAAGAGATGCCGTTCACCGATTTTCGAGCGTGGCCCATCACGTCTGCGCGGATATTTTCGTTGGCACCCTCGACCTCATAGAAGCTGGAGCCCAACGAACGGATCGAATGGATGTCCGGACCCTTGCCCCGCTTATTCACGCGGACCGGCAGGCGGTCGCCGATATAGTCGGCCATATGCTGCCAGGCGCGTTCATAGAAGAACGCGCCGCCACGCTTTTCCGATTGCCGATACAATTCCGGAAAGAGCGCCACGTGGCGCTCCTTCCGGATCGCTTCGACATAGTCGAGAAATCCGAGCCGGATGAGTTCCGGATGGATTGGCAGGTGTCGGTGACGAGCAGCCCGTTTGAGCCCCCGCATTTCACCGTCCCGCCCGCGCGTCAGGTTGTCGCGGATTTCGAAATGCGGTGTGGGGTGATCGACGGTAATGTCGGCCAACTCCAAACCGCAGATCTCCTCGCGACAGGCGCTGGAGTAATACCAGATCAATGGCGCGAAATAGGCCGCGTCATGCCAGATGCGTAATGCTCGGCCATCATCGCGCAGCCGGTGGAGGTCGCGCCCCCCACCGAGGTATAGCGGAGAGCGAAAGAGGCAATCCATGTGCTCGCGCTTCCATGGCGGTCGCAGATCGTCTTTTTCGGACTCCGTGATTTTCACGCGTTCGGCCGCGAAATCCAGAACGAGAGCGCCTGGGAACTTTGGCCTCCAATAGGACGTCGCGAGCCTCTTGCTGACAGTGCCCATAAAGGACAGGTCTCGGTTCACTGTCTTGTTGCTGCGCGTAACCTGGGGGGTGAGCGGAGGCATAGCGGCAAGCACCTCGTCAAATGGACGAGACATCGGCCCTTCCTCGAAGGTGCCGAACTGAAAATCCTTCGGAATCTTCTGCAGGCATTTCTTGAAATGACCTGCGTCGAGATGGTTGTAAGCACCCAGCGGACGGTCCCCGGTGACCCAGGCAAAGCACATCATGATGCGTCGCTGCTGACTGGTGTCGACTTTCCAGATTTTGTCGGCCCGGAGCTCGGCGATCACCTCATCAATAACCTCCGAAAATCGGCGGGGCTCGTACTCGAAAAAGTAGCTGTCGGGCTGCGGCGGCGCAGCCGGAACCTGAACCGGAGGTGGGGCTAAGTTCGGGCGGCTGAGAAGAATTTGCTCATCTGGCGATCGTCCGTAGGTCGCCGCGACAAGCGCGAGAGCTGGATCCGGCGCGGCGAGCACGTCGTCGTCGAAAGCGCGCTGGGCCAACTCTGCGCCTTTGCCCATCCCGCGAATGATATGCATCCGGGCCAGCTCAAGAATGCCGGTATGCACGGGCGCGCCGACTGCCTGCAAAATGGCAGCGACCTGATCGTCGCCGAGGTTGGCGACGATCTGGGCGGCATAGAAGTCTGCCCCGTCGAGATCGCGGTGCTCGGATGGATCAGGCGGCACCTCGCGCCACGAAGTGGCGGGGCTCAGCGGTCGGTTCGGCCGACGAAGGTTCCGGCATGCCGCTGCAATTTCTGCGGCAACGTCTGTCACAGATTCGGACCACGGCGCATTCCGGTAGGCGTCGTCCAGCAGGCTGTTCAGCTCGTTCTCGAGCGCCACCCGGAAAATCTCGTCAATCTGCTGGCCCGTCAGCGCGGGGCCTGTCTCCAGCATGCTATCAACCTTCGCCTTCACGATCACGAAGCAGGCCGAGAGCATCGCGGCGCGCCTGCGGGCCACCACCGGGTCGGCGGTCCGCAACGACACGGTAATCGGACGAGAGATAATATTTCGGAAATGGATGCGGCGCCGATACGCATAGCGGGCGCCGAAACGGTGGACGTGGGGAATGCGGGACAAGGTGTTCGCCTTTCCGCATGTGCAGGATCATGTGTAGGCGTTGTGTGTGTTGGTCGTGGTCACAACGCCCATGTCCGGCCCATGCTAAGAGGCGGATTTCCTTCGCGAAAAGCGATAAAATGGTCGGGGAGACAGGATTCGAACCTGCGACATCCTGCTCCCAAAGCAGGCGCGCTACCAGACTGCGCCACTCCCCGACTGGGCGGGCCTTAGCGGGGGGACGGGCGCCCCGTCAATCGGCCATCAATGAAAGAACAGCCACAAGAGCAGAATGATGGGGATTGGCACGCCCAGAAGCCACAATAATATGCCCTTGCCCATCGATCATCTCCTTGATTGCAGGCAGGAAGCGCGCGGGCACGGCGGATGTTCCCGGGCACGAAAAAGGGCGGGCCCCGAAGGACCCGCCCTTTCCGAAATCTCGCTAATGCGAAGATTACATCGCGTTCGTGACGTTCGCGGCGTTCATCGCAGCGTTGTCGGCGACGTTCGCGGCGTTCATCGCATTGTCCGAAGCGTTCATGGCGTTTTCGACGACGTTCTCGACGACAGCGTTCGAAGCGTTCGCGGTCTCGTTGGCCGGCTTCTCACCGCAAGCGGCGAGGGCCATCAGGCTGGCCGAAGCGAAAACAACAGCGATCTTCTTCATTGTGTACGGCTCCCATAGCATTATGCCGCGTCTGGCACGTTACAGATGTGGCCCTACGCGAGCGACCCGCATTAACGTGTGCGCTGCACAAATCAATGCTTTTCTAGCGTCGGTGAAGCGGCAGAATCACGCGACGGGGCGTTGTCTACTATAAAAGTTCAGTTAGCGCTCATTGTTTCTGCGGCATTCGCCACAAGGTTCAGCGTCACCGCCCAGGCGGCGACATTCTGCCGCAGCTGCGCGGGGTCGACCTTGTCCAGCGTATCGTCGGGCGTGTGGTGCAGATCGAAATAGCGGGTGCCGTCCTGCTGCAAGTCGATGACCGACACGCCCGCCTTCACCAGCGGCGCAATGTCGGCGCCGCCGCCCGCTTCCTGCGTGCTCGCACCCACGCCCAGCGGCGCCAGCGCGGCCGCGATGCGCTTGGCCAGATCGTCATGGCCCTGCGGCAGCTTGAAGTCGACCCGCCACACACGGTCGGCGCCGAAGTCGGATTCCATCGCCAGCGCATGGCGCTCGGTGCCATGGGCGTTGAAATAGGCGCGCGCGCCGTCGCCGCCCACTTCTTCCGCGCCCGCCATCAGCACGCGGATGGTGCGACGCGGCTGCCCCGCCTTAGCGACCTGCAATGCCGATGCGGCGGCGATGCCGCAGCCGGTCGCATCGTCGATCGCGCCGGTGCCCTGGTCCCAGCTGTCGAGGTGGCAAGCGGCCACCACCACGCCGGCGCCGGGATCGCTGCCCGGAATTTCGGCGATGACATTCCCCGAAGGCTGGTCCTTCAGCATCCTGGATGTCAGCGTCAGGTGGACCTTCACCGGCTGGCCGCGCGCCACCACCCGCGCCAGCTGCTCGGCGTCGGGGACGGACAGGGCAGCGGCCGGGATCGGCGTCGCGCCATCGGCCCACATCTGGACACCGGTATGGGGCACGCGATGATGATCGGTGCCGATCGATCGGATCAGGATGGCGATGGCGCCCTTCTGCGATGCGATGCTGGGGCCCTGCCGCCGCGCGGCGCCAAAATAGCCGTAGGACGATCCATCCTGCGTCGCCCTCATGCCATGATCGACGAAGGCGATCTTGCCCTTCACGGTGGCGGCGGGCGCCGCTTCCAGAGCATCGATGCTGGGGAAGTAGACGACCTCGCCCTCAATGCCCTTCGCGGGCGTCGAACCGCTGTTGCCGAGTGCGGCGAGCACCAGATTTTGCGGGAAAGGCGACAGGATGCGCCCCGCTTCCTCGCCACGAACCCAGACCGGCATCCGATAGGGCTCGGCCCGGACATTGGAAAAGCCCAGCGCCTTCAGCTTCGCCACTGCCCAGTCGCGCGCCCGCGCTTCCTGGGGCGTGCCGGCGGGCCGGGGGCCCACTTCGGTCGTCAACCCCTCGGTGAAGTCCCACGCGACGTCGTCCTTCAGGGCGGCTTCCCGAATCGTACCGCTATCGGCAGGCGCGGCAAGGGAGAGGGCGGGGGTGAAGATGCTGCCAAGGAGCAGGGCGGCCAGCGTGCCCGATCGGATTTTCTGCATGGCTCAAGGGGTAGCGAGCCATCACCCATTTGCCAATATGTTCCGCGTCCGCTAACCCGACCGGAAATTTCGACCAGATTTCCCTACCCAGACTTTCGGAGCAGCGCGTACCCATGTCCGCCTCATCGCAATATGCCTATGTCATGAAGAGCATGACCAAGAGTTTCCCCGGCGCGGCGAAGCCGGTGCTCAACCAGATCAACCTGCAATTCTATCGCGGCGCCAAGATCGGCATCGTCGGCCCCAACGGCGCGGGCAAATCGACCCTGATGAAGATCATGGCCGGCATCGACACCGATTATAGCGGCGAAGCCTGGCCGGGCGAGAATATCACCGTCGGCTACCTGCCGCAGGAGCCGCAGCTCGACGCGAGCAAGACCGTCCTGGAAAATGTCAAGGATGGCGCGCGCGAGATGGCGGACAAGCTGGACCGCTTCAACGAGATCAGCATGATCATGGCCGATCCGCCGGAGGACGTCGATTTCGACGCCCTGATGGAGGAAATGGGCACGTTGCAGGAGCAGATCGACGCCGCCGACGGGTGGACGCTCGACAACCAGCTCGAAATCGCGATGGAAGCGCTGCGCTGCCCGCCGTCCGACTGGTCGGTCGAGAATCTGTCGGGCGGTGAAAAGCGCCGCATCGCGCTCACCCGCCTGCTGATCCAGAAGCCGGACATCCTGCTGCTCGACGAACCGACCAACCATCTCGACGCCGAAAGCGTCACCTGGCTGGAAAATCACCTGAAGGAATATGCCGGCGCGGTGCTGATGATCACTCACGATCGCTATTTCCTCGACAATGTCGTGGGCTGGATCTTGGAGCTCGATCGCGGCAAATATTTCCCTTACGAAGGCAACTACTCCACCTATCTGGAGAAGAAGGCCAAGCGCCTGGAGCAGGAGGACCGCGAAGCCACGGGCCGCCAGAAGGCGATCAATGACGAGCTGGAATGGATTCGCCAGGGTCCCAAGGGCCGCCAGACCAAGTCGAAGGCGCGTATCGCCAAGTTCGAGCAACTGGTCGCATCTCAGGAAAATCGCGCGCCCGGCAAGGCGCAGATCGTCATCCAGGTGCCCGAGCGCCTGGGCGGCAAGGTGATCGAGGCCAAGGGCATTTCGAAAGCCTATGGCGACAAGCTGCTGTTCGAGGATTTGTCCTTCATGCTGCCGCCCGGCGGCATCGTCGGCGTCATCGGTCCCAACGGCGCGGGCAAGTCGACCCTGTTCCGCATCATCACGGGGCAGGAAACTCCGGATTCAGGCGAAATCGACATCGGTTCGACCGTCCGCCTGGGCTATGTCGACCAGAGCCGCGACCATCTCGACCCGTCGAAGAATGTCTGGGAAGAAGTGTCGGACGGCCTCGATTACGTCAAAGTCAACGGCCATGACATGTCGACGCGCGCCTATGTCGGCGCCTTCAACTTCAAGGGGCAGGACCAGCAGAAGAATGTCGGCAAGCTGTCGGGTGGTGAGCGCAACCGCGTCCACATCGCCAAGATGTTGAAGCGCGGCGGCAATGTGCTGCTGCTCGACGAACCGACCAACGATCTGGACGTCGAAACGCTGGCGGCGCTGGAAGAGGCGATCGAGAATTTCGCGGGCTGCGCCGTGGTCATCAGCCACGACCGCTTCTTCCTCGACCGTCTCGCCACCCACATCCTCGCCTTCGAAGGCGACAGCCATGTTGAATGGTTCGAAGGCAATTTCGAGGCCTATGAGGAAGACAAGCGCCGCCGCTTGGGCGACGCCGCCGATCGCCCCACGCGCCTCGCTTACAAGAAGCTGACGCGCTGATCCGCCATTGGAGGCGACGATTGCAGTTTTTGCAATCGCCGCCCAGCGTTTCGCAATTACGATGGTCGCGCTAACATTGCATTGAGGAGAGGCCTTTCAGGCATCCTCTCCTAAAAACTTTCAGGGCTGGTCTTCGGACCGGCCCTTTTTTCTTCTCGGTGGTGCACCAGCGCAGGGCGGCTCGGGGGGCTCTAGGCCTCGGGACCGATGTTCAAGCTGTCGGCCGCTTCTGGAAGTCGCTCATATATTGGACGGCGACATCCTCGGTTTCGACAGCGGCGACCCGAGCGGCAGCCGGCCCGTCCTGGGCCAGGGCAAGGAACTGATCGACAGCGTTCTCATCGCCTTCGACCACGGCTTCGACGCTGCCGTCCGTCCGGTTGCGCACCCAGCCCGCAAGGCCCAGCGACCGCGCGGTTTCGACCGTCCATGCCCGGTACCAGACGCCCTGCACCTTGCCGGTGATGGTCAGACGGCGCGCGATCCGGGGCATCAGTGCACGCGCTTGATCCAGGTCTGGCCGCCTTCGCGCAGTTCGACAATGAAGTTCGGCACGACGCGGATCAGGTCCGACAGCCGCTTATAGCCATAGTTGCGCGTGTCGAAGCTGGACCGGTTGCCCGCCCGCTGGCCCACGCTGCCCAGCGCCGCAAAACCGCGCTCGTCGCGTTTCACCGCGTCATAGGCGTCGATCAGCAGCTTTACGACTTCGTCATCGATCGGCTTGGCCTTGGGCTCCTCGTCCCCGGCCGGCGCCGGCTTTGCCGCCGTGGTCGCCTTGGCGCTCCGCTTGCGCGGGGGCTTGGCAACCGGCACGTCGGCCGGCTCCAGCGCTGCCACGTCGATGAAGCGAGTGCAGGCGCGGCGAAAGCCTTCGGGCGTGTTGGCGTTGCCAAAGCCATAGACAGAAATGCCGTCCTGCCGGATGCGCGTCACCAGTGGCGTGAAATCGCTGTCGCTCGACATGAGGCCGAAGCCATCGACGCGCCCGCTTGCCAGCAGGTCCATCGCGTCGATCGTCATCTTCATGTCGGTGGCGTTCTTGCCCTTGGTGAGGTCGAACTGCTGCTGCGGCTCGATCGCCTGGGTGATGGACAAAGTAGCCCAGGCCTTGAGCGTCGCCTTGCTCCAATTGCCATAGGCCCGGCGGATGTTGACCGTGCCAAGCTCCGCCAGCACCGTCATGACGGAGTCGAAATGCGCGGCCGATGCATTGTCGGCGTCGATCAGCAGCGCGATGTTGCCGCGCCCTTCCTGCCGAGTCGCCATAATGGTTCCTTCGGTCAGGCGGCGGGCGAAAAGGCGCCGCTCGTTTCATCCAATATGTGCAACTGGCCGTCGGCAATCGCGAAGAAGCTGCCGATCAGCTTCAGCTCGCCGGCCTTTTCCTTGGCGCGAACGCAGGGGAAGCTGCGCAGATTGGCGAGGCTGACCTTGACGCCCTCCTGCTCCATCGCGCGTTCGACATCGCGGTCGCGGCGCTCGCCATAGCGGCTGACCACCGTTTCGCGCGCATCGTCCAGCAGCTCGATCCAGTTGTGGATGAAGCCGCCTTCGCCCGGAGGCGCGTCCTTGAGGTCGTGGCTAAGCGCCGCCTTGCAGCCGCCGCACTTGCCATGGCCCATCACCACGATCTCACCCACCTTGAGCACCTGCACCGCGAATTCGAGCGCGGCCGACACGCCATGGCGGCCGGGCGTCGTTTCGAACGGCGGGACCAGCGCGGCGACGTTGCGCACGACGAAGATCTCGCCGGGGCTGGTGTCGAATATCTGCGCAGGGTCGACCCGGCTGTCGGAACAGGCGATCACCATCACCCGGGGGCTCTGCCCCTCATTGAGTTCATCCCAGCGTTCGCGCTGCTGCGCCCAGCCGGTTTCGCGGAAGCGGCGATAGCCCGCCAGCATTTCGGCAAAGTCGATCATGGGGCCGATGTGCCTGACAAACTCTGCACTGGCAAGAGCGGCCCGGCATCGCTATCTGGTGCCCATGAACGAGCTTTCCCCCATAACGGCGCCGGCCAAGCCCGAACGCGCCCGCAAGCCCGACTGGATCCGCGTCAAGGCCCCGACCAGCAAGGGCTATAATGAAACGCGCCAGTTGATGCGGGACAAGAAGCTGGCGACGGTGTGCGAGGAGGCGGCATGCCCCAATATCGGCGAATGCTGGACCAAGAAGCACGCCACGGTGATGATCCTGGGCGACGTGTGCACCCGCGCCTGCGCCTTCTGCAACGTCAAGACCGGGATGCCGCGCAAGGTCGATCCCAATGAGCCGCAGAACCTGGCCGACGCCTGCGCCGAAATGGGGCTGGAACATATCGTCATCACCTCGGTCGATCGCGACGATCTGCCCGATGGCGGCGCGACTCAGTTCGTGAAGGTGATCGAGGCGCTGCGCCGCACGACGCCGAACACGACCGTCGAAATCCTGACGCCGGATTTCCGCAACAAGCATGAGCGCGCAGTCGAGATGATCGTCGCCGCGCGTCCGGACGTCTACAATCATAATCTGGAGACTGTCCCGCGCCTCTATCCCACGATCCGACCGGGCGCGCGCTATTATGCATCGCTGCGCCTGCTCGAAACGGTGAAGAAGCTCGACCCGTCGATCTTCACCAAATCCGGCATCATGCTGGGCCTGGGCGAGGAGCGGCTGGAAGTGCATCAGGTGATGGACGACATGCGCTCGGCCGACATCGATTTCCTCACCATGGGGCAATATCTCCAGCCCACGCCCAAACATGCCAAGGTGATGGAGTTCGTGACGCCCGCCGCCTTCAACGCCTATGCCGCGATCGCGCGAGCCAAGGGCTTCCTGCAGGTGGCGTCCAGCCCGCTGACGCGCTCGAGCTATCATGCCGGCAAGGATTTCGCCGAGATGAAGGCCGCGCGCGAGGCGCAACTCGCCAAGGCTGCGGCGAAGGCCTGACCGTTCGATGCCCCGTCATACCGAGACTCGCCATCTCCCCTATACGCCCGCGCAGATGTTCGACCTGGTATCGAACGTCGCGGCCTATCCCGAATTCCTGCCCTGGGTGAGCGCGATCCGCGTCCGCCAGGACAGCGAGACCGAGATGGTCGCCGACATGATCGTGGGTTTCAAGGGGATCAAGGAAAGCTTCACCTCGCGCGTCCTCAAGGAGCGTCCCGATCATGTGCGCGTCGACTATCTCGACGGGCCGCTCAAGCATCTGCACAATGAATGGCAGTTTCGCGACGACGGGCAGGGCGGGGTGCTGGTGGATTTCGAAGTGGAGTTCGAATTCAAGAACCGCATCTTCGAAATGCTCGCCGGCCAGTTTTTCGACAAGGCGCTGCGCAAGATGATCGGCGCGTTCGAAACCCGCGCGGCGGAGCTTTACGCGTCCTCGGGCAATAGCAGTTCGAGCGCGCACAGCGCCGCCTGAAGCCGCACGCCGCCCCGACCATTATCCTCGAAATGCCGCATGTCGGCGACAACCTTGTCGGGGCTGGCGCCGCGTTCGGCGCGGGCGAAGACGACCGTGCCGACGGGCTTCTGCTCGCTGCCGCCGCCAGGTCCGGCGATGCCCGTGATGGCGACGGCGACATGCGCGTGGCTCTTGGTCAGCGCACCTTGTGCCATTGCCCAGGCGGTGGCGATCGAGACGGCGCCGAACGTGTCGAGCACATCATGCGACACCTTCAGAAGCTCCGCCTTCATGTCATTGGAATAGGTGACGAAACCGGCCTCGAACACGTCTGATGAGCCAGCGATCTCGGTGAGCGCGGCGGACACGAGGCCGCCGGTGCAGCTTTCCGCCACCGCGACCGTGCGACCGGCGCGGCGGTTGGCGAGGATGACCTTCTGGGCGAGTTCGACCAATTGGGTCGGAAGAACGGTATCGGGCATGGCGTCAGGATAGCGCGGGGAGGGAGAGGGTGGCAACCGCCTGCGCGGCAATGCCTTCACGCCGCCCGGCAAAGCCCAGCCTTTCCGTCGTCGTCGCCTTGACGCTGACGCGTTCGTTCGGGACGTCCAGGATCGCGGCGATCCGGGCGCGCATGGCGTCGCGGTGCGGGCCGATCTTGGGCGCTTCGCAGATGATGGTGAGGTCGACATGGTCGATCCGCCCGCCGCGCGCGATCACCCGATCGCGCGCATAAGCGAGAAACCGATCGGATGAAGCACCACGCCATTGCGGATCGGATGGCGGGAAATGGCTGCCAATGTCACCTTCCGCCAGCGCGCCCAGCATGGCGTCGACAATGGCGTGGAGCGCCACGTCCGCGTCACTGTGTCCGGCGAGGCCCCGGTCATGCGGCACCAGCACGCCGCCCAACCACAGGGGTTCGCCCGGCGCCAGCCGATGCACGTCATAGCCCATGCCCACTCGCGTCACATGAGCGGGCGCCAGCAGCGCCTCGACACGGGCGAAATCCTGCCTGTAGGTCAATTTTTCGAGCCTTTCGTCGCCCTGCACCAACATGACGTCATGACCGAAGGCGCGCAGGATCTGCGCGTCGTCGGTCGCATCGCGCGCTTCGTTCCAGGCGCGGTGGGCGGCAAGGATGGTGGCGAAGCGGAAAGCCTGCGGCGTCTGCACCCGATGCAGCTGCGCGCGCTCCACCGTATCGGCCATGGCTCCGCCCTCTTGCCGCACCAGCGTGTCGGCGACCGGCAGGGTGGGAATCGCGCCCTCGCTCTCGGTCAGAGCCTCCAGTAGCCGGTCCACCACCGCGGCAGGCAGGAAAGGGCGCGCTGCATCGTGGATCAGCACGATGTCGGCCCCGCCCGCCGCGTCGATCGCCTCCAGCCCCGCGCGCACCGACCCGCGCCGGCTGTCCGCGCCTGCAACCACTTGCACCTCGTCGCCAAGCAGTGCGCGCGCGACATGCTGCTGGCCGTCCGCGACGACCACGAAAACGGCGTCGATCGCGTCATGCACCGCGATCGCCTCATGCGCATGGGCCAGCACGGCCTTGCCGGCGATAGTGCGATATTGTTTCGGCACATCACCGCCGGCGCGGCTGCCCTGGCCTGCGGCGACGATCAGCGCGACGGTCTTTAGGGGAAAGGTCATGCCCGGCGCATAGCGGCTCGCGGGCTCGTCCGGAAGGGGGCAGGGCGGCCGCTTGCCGGCGCGGTCCTTTTCGGCTAAGGGCTGCCTGTTTTTTAGGCAGCTTTCAAAGTAACGATCATGCGCAGGCTTTCTCCCATCTCCATTGGTCCGGTGACCATCGACATGCCCGTCGTGCTGGCGCCGATGACCGGCGTCACCGACATGCCGTTCCGCACGCTGGTGCGGCGCTATGGCTCGGGCCTCAATGTGACGGAGATGATCGCATCGGCCGCGATGATCCGCGAAACGCGCCAGTCGCTGCAGAAGGCCGCCTGGCATCCGCTGGAGGAACCGGTGTCGATGCAGCTGGCCGGCTGCTCGCCGGTGGAAATGGCGGAAGCCGCCAAGCTCAATGCCGATCGCGGCGCCGCCATCATCGACATCAACATGGGCTGCCCGGTCAAGAAGGTGGTGAACGGCGACGCGGGCAGCGCGCTGATGCGCGACCTGCCGCTCGCCGCCTCGCTGATCAAGGCGACGGTCGAAGCGGTCGACGTGCCCGTCACGGTCAAGATGCGCATGGGATGGGACCATGCCAGCCTGAACGCGCCGGAACTCGCCCATATCGCCGAGGATCTCGGCGCCAAGCTGATCACCGTGCATGGTCGCACCCGCAACCAGATGTACAAGGGCTCGGCCGACTGGGCCTTCGTGCGCAAGGTCAAGGATGCGGTCGCGCTGCCGGTCATCGTCAATGGCGACATCTGCTCGATCGAGGATGCCGACATGGCGCTGGAGCAAAGCGGCGCGGATGGCGTGATGATCGGTCGCGGCGCCTATGGCCGGCCCTGGCTGATCGGCCAGGTCATGGCCTGGCTGACCGATGGCACCCGCTTGCCCGATCCTTCGCTCGAGGAACAATATCGTGTGATCGTCGAGCATTATCACGCGATGCTCGATCATTATGACAGGCACACTGGCGTCAACATGGCGCGCAAGCATATCGGCTGGTACACCAAGGGGCTGACCGGATCGGCAGAGTTCCGCAATGCCGTTAATAAGGAGCCTGACGCCGACACCGTGCTCGACATGCTGGCGCGCTTCTATGAGCCGCTGATTGCCAGCGGCCTCGATGTTGCGGAGCTGCGCAAGGCGGCATGACCGGCGCGCTGACGTCCGTCCCGCCGCTTCGGATGGTGCAGGACGGACCCTCGCTGGGCGAACAGATGACGGCGCTGCCGGTGGCGACGCTGATCGTCAAGCCCGACAACAGCATCGCCGATGCCAATGTCCGGGCGGAAACGCTGCTCAACATGGCGCGATCGGCGATCATCGGCAGCGACGTGGCGCGGACCATCCGCATCGCCGAAGCGGGCGCGCGCTTCGACATCTGGCACAGCAACAAGGCCGTCGCCGCTTATGACATCAAGGTCCATGCCGGCCGCACGGCGGAAATGGAGGTGGACCTGATGATCGCGCCGATCGTCGATCATGATGGCTGGCGCGTCGTGTCCGTTCATGCGCAAAGTCAGGCGCGCAAGATCGGCCATCGCGGGTCGGCTGGCGGCGCGCGTTCGGCCATGGGCGCAGCGGCCATCCTGGCGCATGAGATCAAGAATCCCTTGTCGGGCATTCGTGGCGCGGCGCAACTTCTCGAATCCAGCCATGGCGGCCGTGACGCTGCACTGACCCAGCTCATCTGCAACGAAGTGGATCGCATCGCCGCGCTGATCGACCGGATGCAGGATTTCACCACCGACCGGACCTTGGAATGCCGGCCCGGCAATATCTACCCGCTGATTGATCGCGCAGCCGGCATCGCATCGGCAGGATTTGCAAAAAACATAAAGATCATAAAACATTATGATCCATCGCTGCCATTCGCTACGATCAACGATGATGCGCTGGTGCAGGTGATGATCAACCTGTTGAAAAACGCCGCCGAAGCGCTGGAGCATGTGCCAAGCCCGCTCATCCGGGTCGAAACCGCGTTTCGGCATGGCGTCTCGGTGATGATGGGCGGCGGCAAGGGCAGCGCGGTGCTGCCGATCGAGATATTGGTGATCGACAATGGCCCGGGCGTGCCAGACCATATTCTCGACCATCTCTTCAATCCCTTCATCACCGGAAAGCGCGACGGGCAGGGCCTGGGTCTGGCGCTGGTCGACAAGCTGGTGCGCGACATGAACGGCTTCGTCCAATATGCCCGCGATGCCGAGGCCGGCGAGTCCACCTTCCGCATCCTGCTGCCGATGGGCATGGCCTGATGGCGGCGACGGGCGCCATTCTGGTCGTCGATGACGATCCCGCCATCTGCGTCGTCGTGGGCGAAGCGCTGCGGCGGCAGGGGCACAAGGTCAAAACCGCGGCGTCCATCCGCGAGCGCACGGCGCTGATGGACAGCTTCGCGCCGGACGTGCTCATCACCGACGTGATGCTGCCCGATGGCGATGGGCTGGACGGCGTGGCCGACATATTGGAGCGCCAGCCGGGCCTCAACGTCATCATCCTGTCGGCGCAGAATACGCTTAATACCGCGATCCGCGCGACCGAGAAGGGCGCGTTCGAATATCTGCCCAAGCCGTTCGACCTCAACGAACTGACACGCGCCGTATCCGACGCGCTCGGCACGCGCGACAGCGTCGAAGGGCTGGAGGGGGAGGGCGGCCTGCCCCATGACGGGCTGCCGCTGGTCGGCCGGTCGCCGGCGATGCAGGAAGTCTATCGCACCATCGCCCGCGTGCTGTCCAACGACCTGTCCATCCTGGTGCTGGGGGAATCGGGCACGGGCAAGGAGCTGGTTGCAGAAGCGATCCACAGCCTGGGCCAGCGCCGCACCAAGCCCTTCGTCGCGATCAACATGGCCGCCATACCGCGCGAACTGATCGAAGCGGAACTGTTCGGTTATGAAAAGGGCGCTTTCACCGGAGCCCATGCCCGCACCGCCGGCAAGTTCGAACAGGCGCAGGGCGGCACACTGTTCCTCGACGAAATTGGCGACATGCCGATGGAAGCGCAGACGCGCCTGCTGCGCGTACTCCAGTCGGGTGAAGTCACGACGGTGGGCGGATCAAAGCCGGTGCGGGTCAATGTCCGCATCATCGCCGCGACCAACAAGCATCTGCCGCTGCTGATCGACGAAGGGCGCTTCCGTCAGGATCTCTATTATCGCCTCAACGTCGTGCCGGTCGCGCTGCCGCCGCTGCGCGAACGGCGCGAGGATGTGATCCTGCTCGCGCGCCATTTCCTGGAGCGCGCCGCGCAGGATGGGCTGCCGCGCAAGGCGCTGGCGGATGACGCCGCACAACTGCTCATGGCGTGGCACTGGCCCGGCAATGTGCGCGAGCTTCAGAATATGATGCAGCGCCTGTCGGTGCTTAGCCGGGAAAATATCATCACGGCCGACATGCTGAGGAACATGCTCCCCATGGATGCGGTGCCTGCCGACTATGCCGCGCCGGCCGATCAGCTGGTCCACGCCGTGCGCGATTGGGCCAAGCGGCAGCTGGGCATCGGCATCGGCCAGCCGCAGCGCGCGCTGCATGACGATCTGCTGGCGGTGATCGAGCCGGTCCTGCTGGAAGAGGTGCTGTCCAGCGTCGATGGCAACCAGATCCGCGCCGCCGGGCTCTTGGGCATCAACCGCAACACGCTGCGCAAGAAGCTGACCGAACATGGCCTCGACCCGCTGCAATTGCGCATCGGCGACTGACGGCGATAGGTGGCAAATCAGGACGAAGTGACAGGCTGGCTCGACCAGCGACAGGTTTCGCTGAAAATACTGTGTTTGAACGGGCACGGGCTTGTTGTAACAATGCCACTATGAACGGCGCGACTACCCTCCCCAGGCGGGCCCCCGCATGGCGGAGGCTGATACCGCCTTTCCTGCGCGGGGGACGTCTGGCCGCGCTGGTGGAAGGCGTCACGCTCGCGCTTTTCCTCGGCATGGCGGGCCTCACCTATTATCTCCTGTCGGGAAATGGCCAATCCTACACCCTGCTGACGCCGCCGATCGTGGCGTTGCTGCTGGTCGCGAATCTCGTGCCGGCGATCGCGCTGCTGGTGCTGCTCGGCCGGCGCGTGGCCAAGCGCCGCGCCGCTGCCTCCGCCATCGGCAGCGACGGGCAGTTGCATGTGCGCCTGGTCGCGATCTTCTCGATCGTCGCCAGCGTGCCGATGCTGCTGGTGGTGATCTTTGCGTCGCTGCTGTTCCAATATGGCGTGCAATTCTGGTTCTCGGACAGCGCGCGCGGCATGCTGCAAAATGCGAGCGACCTGGCGCGCGGCTATTATGAGCAGAATTTGCGCGAGGTGCGCGACGAAACACTGACCATGGCCGGCGATCTGCGCGATTATCTCAGCCAGAGCGAGGTATCGAGCCCGCGCTTCGCCGAGGGTTACATCTATCAGGTGGTGACGCGGAAACTCAACCGCTCCGCCATTATCGAGGTCGGGAAAGACGGCATCGCGCGCACCGCCGCCACCGTCGACCCCGAAAACCGCCCCGTGTCCGACATGCTTTCGCCCGATGTCGTCCGGCGGCTCGCGGCCGGCGAGGATATCGTCGTGCAGGCGAGACCGAACCAGGTCGAGGCGGTGACGCTGCTCTACCCCAAATCCAAAATCTATCTCTACGCCACCCGCAACGCCGGCACGTCCTCCTTCTCCAATGTCGAGCGAGCGCAGAAGGTGATCGCCGACTACGACATCTTCGCCGCCCAGTCGCGCGCGCTGCAACTGCGCTTCAACGTCGCGCTGTTCGTGGGATCGCTGCTGCTGGTCGGGATCGCGGTCTATATCGCGCTGGCCGTGGCCGACTGGATGGTGCGGCCGGTGAATGAACTGGTGACGGCGGCGCGGCGCATCACCGCGGGCGACCTGTCCGCGCGCGTCACCAGCCCGCTCAGCCGGGACGAAATCGGCACGCTGGCGTCCGCCTTCAACCGCATGACCCAGCGGCTAGAAGCCCAGACCGGCGCGCTCGTCGCCGCCAACAGCCAACTCGACGAACGCCGCGCCTTTATCGAGGCCATCCTGTCGGGCGTGACCGCTGGCGTGCTCTCCGTCGACCTGGAGGGCGTCGTGCTGCTGCTCAACAGCTCGGCGGCGGCGATCCTGGTGGAGGAGGGGGATGATCCGGTCGGCCGGCGGCTGGCGGATATTTCGCCCGAACTGGCCGACTTCGTCGCGTCGGACGAGGATGCGGGCATCGTCCAGGTGCGCGCCCATGGCGATCTGCGCACGCTGGCGGTCAAGCTGGCGCGCGACGCCTCGCGCCACATCCTGACCTTCGATGACATCACCCAGCAGTTGTCCGACCAGCGTCGCGCCGCCTGGTCCGATGTCGCGCGCCGCATCGCGCATGAGATCAAGAACCCGCTGACGCCGATCCAGCTTGCCGCCGAACGGCTCCAGCGCCGCTATGCCGAGGAAGTGACGAGCGACAAGGCGACCTTCAGCCGCCTCACTGGCACTATCGTGCGCCAGGTGGGTGACCTGCGCCGTATCGTCGATGAATTCTCGTCCTTCGCGCGCATGCCAAAGCCCGTTTTCCGGCGCGAGGCGATCGGCGACATTGCGCGCCATGCCTTGTTTCTGCACGAGGTCGCCCATCCCGATATCCGCTTCGAATATGCGGCGGAAACGAGCGACCTGGAGATGGTGTGCGATCGCCGCCAGCTGGGGCAGGCGCTGACGAACATCGTCAAGAATGCCGTCGAAGCCATTGAACCCAAAGCCGATCCCGATGAAGGCGGCCCGCGCGGCCATGTCCGCATGGCGCTGGCGCAGGATGGCGAGGACATCGTCATCACGGTGCGCGACGATGGCATCGGCCTGCCGCCCGAGCGGGATCGCATCCTCGAACCCTATATGACCACGCGGTCCAAGGGGACGGGTCTGGGCCTCGCCATCGTCAAGAAGATCGTGGAGGAACATCTGGGGGAAATCCGCTTCGATGATGCCGAAGGCGGCGGCGCGTGCGTGACCCTGCGGTTCGCCGCGAGAGCATTGGAAAAACTGGAAGAGGGGCAGCCATTACCGCTGCCCAAGGGAAAAGTGACGGCCCATGGCGCTTGATATTCTGATTGTCGACGATGAAGAGGATATTCGCGATCTGGTCGCGGGTGTGCTGGAGGATGAGGGGTTCACGACCCGGACGGCGGCCAACAGCGACAGCGCGATCGATGCGCTCGACACGCGCCGTCCCTCGCTTGTGCTGCTCGATGTCTGGCTTCAGGGATCGCGCATGGACGGGCTGGAATTGCTCGAAGAGATCAAGCGTCGGGACCCGACCGTGCCCGTGCTGATGATTTCGGGCCACGGCAATATCGACACGGCGGTCGCCGCCATCCGCAAGGGCGCGGCCGACTTCATCGAAAAGCCGTTCGAGGCCGACCGCCTGCTCCACCTCGTCGCCCGCGCCACCGAAACGGAACGGCTGCGGCGCGAAAATCAGGTGCTGCGCGCCCGCTTCGGCCAGGATGACGAACTCACCGGGACCTCGGCCGCGATCAACGGCGTGCGCGCCACGATCAAGAAAGTGGCGGGCACCGGCAGCCGCGTCCTCATTTCCGGCCCCGCCGGCGTCGGCAAGGAAGTCGCTGCGCGCATGCTCCACAGCTGGAGCGGCCGGGCCGACGCGCCCTTCATCATCGTCGCCGCAGCCCGCATGGACCCGGACCGCGTCGAGGAGGAATTGTTCGGCATCGAGGATCCGAGCGGCCTGGTCCGCCCCGGATTCCTGGAACAGGCTCATGGCGGCACCCTCTACCTTGACGAGATCGCCGACATGCCGCTTACCACCCAGGGCAAGATCCTGCGCGTGCTGACCGACCAGAGCTTCACGCGCGTCGGCGGCCAGCGCCAGGTCAAGGTGGATGTGCGCGTCATTTCCTCGACCGCGCGCAACCTCGCCAGCGAGATTGAGGAGCGCCGCTTCCGCGAAGATCTCTTCTATCGCCTCAATGTCGTGCCGCTCGCCATCCCGCCGCTGTCGGAACGACGCGACGACATCCCGCCGCTGGTCGAACATTATCTCGCCCGCTTCGCCGCCGACCGTCGCGTGCCGCCGCCCGAAATCGCCAGCGACGCCATGGCCGCGCTGCAGGCCAATGAGTGGCCCGGGAATGTCCGCCAGCTGCGCAACGTCATCGAACGCACGATGATCCTGGCGCCGGGCGACCGCATCGGCCGGATCGAGCTGGACATGCTGCCGTCCGAACTCACCAGCAGCGGCGGCGGGGAGGGAATTGGCCAGTCCGCCATCATGGGCGCGCCGCTGCGCGAAGCGCGGGAAAGCTTCGAGCGCGAATATCTGCGCATCCAGATCCGGCGCTTTTCCGGCAATATTTCGCGCACCGCGACCTTCATCGGCATGGAACGCTCGGCGCTCCACCGCAAGCTCAAGCTGCTGGGCATCACTGAGGACAAGGACTAGGGCGCTGCCCTTTGCCGGTGGACGCCTCTTCGCAATTGCGGTAGAACCGCTCGGCCTCCGGTGCGCGGGGGCAGGCAAGACGCCCTGCTTAAGGGTGCGAAGAGCGGGTAACGTCCCGCCAAGAATATAGGACTGGCGACGACCATGGCCGACAAAGTAAATAATCTTCAGGACATCTTCCTGAACAGCCTGCGCAAGAGCAAGACCCCGGTGACCATGTTCCTGGTCAAGGGCGTGAAGCTTCAGGGCATCATCACCTGGTTCGACAATTTCTCCGTGCTGCTGCGCCGCGATGGCCAGTCGCAGCTGGTCTACAAGCACGCCATTTCCACGGTGATGCCGGCCCAGTCTATGGACCTTACCGATCTGCGCAAATCGAGCGACGGCAACGGCAAGCCCCGGCTGCTGCAGGAAATCTTCCTGTCAGCGGTGCGCAAGTCCGGCAGCCCGGTGACGATGTTCCTGGTGAACGGCGTCATGCTTCAGGGCGAGATCGCGGCCTTCGACCTGTTCTGCATGCTGCTGGAGCGCGACGGCATGGTCCAGTTGGTCTACAAGCACGCCATTTCGACGGTTCAGCCGCTCCATGCGCTCGACCTCACTGGCGAGAATGAGCAGGACGACTGATCCTTCCGATCCGCTCCACTGACAATGTCATGCTCCCGAACGGGCGGCGCTCCAGTCTGATGGGCTGGATGCAGCCGGTTCGGGAGCATGCTGCATTTTGAGGCGTTGAACCTTCCATGGCCGTCTTCAACCGTGACTCTCAGGACGAAGTCTCGCGCGGCGCGCGCGCGATCGTTGTCCATGCCGAAACCCATGGCGCCGACCGGCGCGACAGCGAGGCGCGGCTGGAGGAGGCGCGCGGTCTTGCGCTGGCCATCGGCATCGACGTCCGCGCCGCCCAGGCTTTTCGCGTGCGCGACCGCAAGCCCGCGACCCTGTTCGGCAGCGGCCAGGTGGACCAGATCGCGACGCTCGCGCGGCAGGAAGAGGCCGAACTGATCATCGTCGACAACAGCCTGTCGCCGGTGCAGCAAAGCAATCTGGAGAAATCCTGCGAGGCCAAGGTCATCGACCGCACCGGCCTGATCCTCGAAATCTTCGGCGAGCGCGCCGCCACCAATGAAGGGCGGCTGCAGGTCGAGCTGGCGCATCTCGACTATCAGGCTGGGCGTCTGGTGCGCAGCTGGACGCACCTCGAACGGCAGCGAGGCGGCTTCGGCTTCCTGGGCGGTCCGGGCGAAACCCAGATCGAGGCGGACCGCCGCATGATCCGCGATCGCATGGCCAAGATCCGGCGCGAGCTGGACCAGGTGACGCGCACCCGCGGGCTTCACCGAGCCCGCCGCCAGCGCGCGCCCTGGCCGGTGATTGCGCTGGTCGGCTACACCAATGCCGGAAAATCGACTTTATTTAATCGCTTGACGGGTGCTGACGTCATGGCGGAGGATCTTCTTTTCGCCACGCTCGACCCCACCATGCGGCAGATCACGCTGCCGGGCCTCGACAAGGCGATCCTGTCGGACACGGTCGGTTTCGTCTCCGACCTGCCGACCCAGCTGATCGCCGCGTTTCGCGCAACGCTGGAGGAAGTGCTGTCCGCCGACCTCATCGTCCATGTCCGCGACATCGCGCATCCCGACAGCGAAGCGCAGCGCGACGATGTGCTGGACGTGCTCGGCGAACTCGGCGTCACCGGCGAAGCGGCGCTGGAGCGCGGGGAGGGGGACCCGGAGCCGCCGCCGATCATCGAGGCGTGGAACAAGCTCGACCTGCTGGATGCGGAGACGGCCGCGCTCGTACGCGAACAGGCGTCCCGGCGCGACGATGTCGTGATCCTGTCGGCTCTGACCGGCGAGGGCGTCGACCTGCTTCAGCGCACCATCAGCGATCGGATGACGCGCGGCGCGAAAATCTACGGCTTGCGCATTCCCGTGTCGGACGGCGTGGCGCTCGCCTGGCTGCATGAACATGGCGAGGTTCTGTCGACGACGGTCGAAGGCGAGGAAACCCGCATCGACGTCCGCCTCTCCGACGCCGCCTTCGCCCGCTTCACCAAGCGCGGCGAGGGGTGAGGGCGGAGGTCCGCCTCAGCGTCGTTCTTCCGTCTTCGCCCGGCTCCACAGCGCCTCCTTGGCGTCCAGCGACAGGGCGGTGAAGTCGTCGCCCGCCATATGCTCCATTGCCCGGAAGCGGCGGTCGAACTTGCTGTTGGCCTGGCGCAGCGCGGCTTCGGGATCGACTTTGAGATGGCGGGCCAGGTTGACCACGGCGAAGAGCAGGTCGCCGACTTCCTCCGTCCGTTCCGCATCGGTCGAGGCGGCGGCGACTTCCGCCAGTTCCTCCTCGATCTTTGCGACTACGCCGTCCGTATCGGGCCAGTCGAACCCCGTGCGCGCCGCCCGCTTCTGCAATTTCTCGGCGCGAAGCAGCGCGGGCAGGGCCAAGGCTACGCCCGCCAGAGCGCTAGGATCAGGCTCCTTTTCCGCACGTTCGGCCGCCTTGATCGCCTCCCATTGCGCATGCCCGTCTTCGTGCCGGACACCTTCGCCAAAGACATGCGGATGGCGGCGGATCATCTTGCGAGTGATGCCGTCAATCACGTCCTGAAGCGAGAAATGCCCGGCCTGTTCGGCCATGCGGCTGTGAAAGGCCACCTGAAGCAGCAGGTCGCCCAGTTCATCGCGCAGCGCCTCCATGTCGCGCCGCTCGATCGCGTCCACGACCTCATAGGCCTCCTCGATCGTGTAGGGCGCGATCGACGCGAAATCCTGCGCGATGTCCCACGGACATCCAATGTCCGGATCGCGCAGCCGCGCCATCACGTTGGCCAGCGGCATGATGTCGGCAGGGCTAGGTCGTGTCATCCAGGGTTCCGGAGTGAAAGGAGGGAAATCATGCGGCGGGAATAAGCGGCCGGCGCACACCTGACCAGCCCCAAGAAGAAGTCCGATAATATATATTATGTAAAACACCCGACCATGCGACTATGCCGCGCACTTGTCGCTTTCGCTGTCTGCTTCACGCGTCAATCCTCGTGAATCAGGCTGTGCTTGGCCGTGTCGCGCATCCGCACATAAACGCCGAGCGAAAGCCCGATCATTACCGTCACATAGATATAGAAGGCCTGTTCCATCCCGGCCTGCTTGAACCACAAGGCGACGAATTCCGCCGTCCCGCCAAACAGCGTATTGGCCAGCGCATAAGGCAGCGCGACGCCGAGGGCCCGGATATGCGCCGGGAACAGCTCGGCCTTCACCACCGCGTTGATCGACGTGTAGCCCGTGACGATCACCAGCCCGGCCATCACCAGCAGGCCGGCGATGACGGGATCGGTGGTCCGCGCCAGCGTGGAAAAGATCGGATAGGTGCAGATCACACCCAGAACCCCGAAGCCGATCATCAGCGGCTTGCGCCCGATCCGGTCGGACAAGGCCCCCGCTACGGGCTGAAGCAGCATGAACAGGAACAGCGTCACAGCATTGATCTGCGACGCGGCCTCGCGGCTGAGGCCGCTTGTGTTCACCAGGAATTTCTGCATGTAGATGCTGTAGGCATAGAAGGCGATCGTCCCGCCCGCGGTCAGCAGCATCACCGTCAGCGTTTCGCGCGGATGGCGCGTGACCAGCTCGACGAAGCCCGATCGCGGCCCACCCTCGGCCCGCGCATTGGCGAAGCTCTGCGTCTCCGCCAGCCCGCGCCGCAGCCAGAAGACGATGATCGCCAGTGCTCCGCCGATGAAGAAGGGAATGCGCCAGCCCCAGGCGTCGAGCTGCGCCTCGGTCAACGTCGCCTGAAGCAGCAACAGCACGCAGATCGCGACCAGCTGCCCTGCGATCAGCGTCACATATTGGAAGCTGGAGAAGAAGCCGCGCCGGCTGCGGCCAGCCATTTCCGACAGATAGGTGGCGCTCGCCCCATATTCGCCGCCGATCGACAGCCCTTGCATCAACCGCGCCAGCACCAGCAGCAACGGCGCGGCGACGCCGATCGTCTCATATCCCGGCGTCACCCCGATCAGCAGCGATCCCGCGCACATCAGCGCCACCGACAGGGTGAGCCCGCTCTTGCGCCCATGCCGGTCGGCGTAGACGCCCATCAGCCAGGCGCCGATCGGCCGCATCAGGAACCCGACCGCGAAAATGCCCGCAGCGCTCAGCAACTGGGCGGTGCGGTCTTCGCTGGGGAAGAAGTGCGGCGCGAAATAGAGGGTGAAGGCGGCATAGGCATACCAGTCATACCATTCGACCAGATTGCCGGTGGAGCCGCCGATGATGGCCTTGAGCCGCTGGCGCTGGGTCGGCGCGGTGCCGCTGTCCGTCATGGCTTCAGCACCATCTCGCCGCCCTGCACGCCCCAGCTGTCCAGGCGGGACAGCATGTTCATGCCGATCACATTGACATCGCCAAAGGCTGGGGAGACGACGACAGGCAGGTCGCTGGCGCGGATCGGCCCGATGGCGAGCGTCGCGATGCTGGACCGGCGCGCTTCGATCCGGCCGTTGGCCGTGGTCATCACGACGCCCGGTGCGCCGACATCATAGTTGAGCCCCGCAGCGCGGGCGCTGTTTTCCGACAGGGCGGTGACGGACGCGCCGCTGTCGATCAGGAAGCGCGCGGGCGTGCCGTTGACCCGCCCCTCGACCCAATAATGGCCGTCGGGCGCGACCGGGATGCGCAGCACCTGCCCCTCCGCGCGGGCTTCGGGCGTTTCGGCCGGCGCATCCACGGGCGCGGCGACCTCGCCCTCCTCCGCCCAGCGTCCGGTCAGAAAGCCCTGGCCTTGCGCGAATTTGAAAAGGCCGAGCAACGCCGCGAAGATCGCCACCCACAGCAGCACCATCCGCCACAGGCTGCTCCACGCCAGCTGCCGGCCGACCAGCGCCGATCCGACCAGCACCAGCGCCAGCAGATACCAGATGGTCGATGCCGCCTGATCCGTTCCGTTCATCAGCCCCCCTGTGCGTCCACTCGCGCGTCCCCTCGCGCGTCTCGGCCCAGATCCACGACCAGGCCGTCATAGCCCGGTTCTACGCCTCCGGGCAGCGCGCGGCACAGCGTCGCATAATCCATGCTCTGGTCCATATGCGTCAGGATCGCGCGGCCGGGCCGGGCCGCTTCTATGCCGTCCAGCGTCAGCGCCAGGTGCGCGTGCGTGGGATGCGGCTTTTCGCGCAAGGCATCGACCACCCACAGGTCCAGCCCGTGATACAGCGCCAGCATCTCCGGCGTCAGCGCATGAAAATCCGTGGCATAGCCGATGGACTTGCCGCCATGGCTGAAGCGGAATCCGGTCGAGTAGATTTCCCCATGGGGTTGGTCGACGCAGTCGATGTCGATGTCGCCGATCCGCAGCCGGTCGGGCAGGACCTCCGCCGCGATCGTGGGATGATAGCTATGCCGTCCCTCAAACGCGTAGGCGAAGCGCTGCCTCAGCAGTTTCAGCGTCTGCGCCCGCGCATAGCCGGGAACCGGCGTGCCGCGATGATGATAAAGCTGGCGCACATCGTCCAGGCCATGGCTGTGATCGGCATGGTCATGTGTCCACAGTATCGCATCGATATGGACGACGTCGGCGGTCAGCAGTTGCGCCCGCATGTCGGGCGACGTATCGACCAGGATGCGCGTGGTCGCGCTTTCGACCAGGATGGATACGCGAGTCCGCCGGTTCTTCGGCTCGTGCGGATCGCAGGCGCCCCAGTCATTGCCGATGCGCGGCACCCCAGAGGATGTCCCGCTGCCCAGCATGGTGAGCTTCAGGCTCATGCGACCTTGGCGAAGAGGGTGCGAAAATTTGCGGACGTCGCCGCCGCCAGCTGTTCGACGCTTTCGCCGCGCAAGCTGGCGAGAAAACGCGCCGTGTCGGCAACATAGGCCGGCTCGCACGGCTTGCCCCGGTGCGGCACGGGGGCGAGAAAGGGCGAGTCCGTCTCGACCAGCAGCCGGTCGAGCGGCAGCCGCGCCGCCGTTTCCTGCAGGTCCCTGGCATTCTTGAAGGTGACGATTCCCGAAATGCTGATGTAGAAACCCAGCGCCATCGCCGCATCGGCAAAGACCCCGCTGGCGGTGAAGCAATGGATCACGCCGCAATAGGCCCCCTGCTCCATCTCCTCGCGCATGATGCGGATCGTGTCCTCCTCCGCGTCCCTTGTATGGACGATCAGCGGCAGGCCGGTCTCGCGGCAGGCGGCGATATGCGACCGGAAGCTCTTCTGCTGCCGTTTGCGGTCGCTATGGTCGTAATAATAGTCCAGCCCGGTTTCGCCGATGCCGACGACGCGCGGGTGCGCCGCGCGCTCGATCAGCTTGGCGGTATCGACATGGGGATGCTCGTCCGCTTCGTGCGGATGGATGCCAACCGTCGCCCACACATCGCTCTCGCGCACCGCGGTATCGAGCACCGCGTCCCATTCGCTTTCCCGCGTCGCGATGTTGAGCATCAGGTCGACGCCCGCCGCGCGCGACCGGTCCAGCACATTGGCCTGATCCTCGACCAAGCCCTTGTAATTGAGGTGACAATGGCTGTCGATCAACATGGCTTCAGCCCTCCGCCTCCACCACTTCGAGCCGCGGGAACAGCGGCCTGGGCGGGCTGAGCGTAAAGCCGGACGCGCGCAATGCCGCATAGAAGTCGCTGCCGACCAGGGCGTAGCTGCGCTGGTCGCTGCCAATCCCCATCTGGTCAAGCAGGGCGGTGGCGCTGGCCGGAATGACGGGCTGGATCATGACGGCCAGGCTTGCGATCGCCTCATAAAGCGTCGCCAGCACCGCTTCCATTCGCGCCGGATCGGTCTTGCGCAGCGCCCAGGGCGCTTGCGCATCGATATAGGCGTTGCAGGCGAAGACGGCGCGCATCCAGGCCTCGATCGCGACCGACGGCGCCAGCTCGTTCATCGCGCTCTGAAAGCTGCCGGACGCCTCCGCCACCGCGCCGAGCAGGGCCGTGTCGACATCCTGCGCCGCGGGTTCCGGCAGGCGGCCCTCCAGATTCTTGGCGATAAAGCTCAGCGTTCGCTGGGCGAGGTTGCCGAAGCTGTTGGCGAGGTCGCTGTTCGATCGCGCGACGATCGCCTCCGCGCTATAGCTGCCGTCATTGCCGAACGTGACTTCCGACAGCAGGAAATAGCGCAGCTGATCGACGCCGAACCGGTCGGCCAGCTCCATCGGATCGGCGACATTGCCCAGCGACTTGGACATTTTCTCGCCGCGGTTCAGCAGGAAGCCGTGGCCGAAAATCCGCTTGGGCAGCGGCAGCTTCGCGCTCATCAGGAAGGCCGGCCAATAAACCGCATGAAAACGCACGATATCCTTGCCGATGATGTGCGTGATATCGCCGCCTTCCGCCCAATAGCGCGCCATGCGGGCGGCATCGTCGGGATAGCCGCAACCGGTCAGATAATTGGTCAGCGCATCGACCCACACATACATGACATGACCGTCGGCGCCGGGCACCTTCACGCCCCAGTCGAAGCTGGTCCGCGATACGCTGAGGTCGGACAGGCCGCCTTCGACGAAGCGCATGATCTCGTTGCGGCGGCTGTCAGGCTGGATGAAGTCCGGCTGGCTTTCGTACAGCGCAAGTAGCCGATCCTGATAGGCGGACAGGCGGAAGAACCAGCTTTCCTCGACGGTCCATTCCACCGGCGTGCCCTGGGGCGAGAGCTTCGCGCCCCCTTCCCCCTCGACCAGTTCCTTCTCATCGTAAAAGGCTTCGTCGCGCACCGAATACCAGCCTTCGTAGCGGCCCAGATACAGGTCACCATTGGCCGCCATCGCCTGCCATATCGCCTGGCTGGCGCGATGATGATCGGGCTCGCTGGTGCGGATGAAACGATCATGGCTGATATTCAGGCCGTCGTTCATCGCCTGGAAATAGCCGGCCATTTCGTCCGCCAGCTCGCGCGGCTCGATCCCCCGGCCGCGCGCGGTCTGCGCCATTTTCAGCCCATGTTCGTCGGTGCCGGTCTGAAAGAAGACGTCGCGGCCCATCATCCGCTGGAACCGCGCAATCGCATCGGTGGCGATCACTTCATAGGCATGGCCGATATGCGGGCGGCCATTGGGGTAGGAAATGGCGGTGGTGATGGTGAAGGGCGTCGACATGGCGCTTCCCTACCCGCTGTTCGCGCTGGCGCAAAGCCGCTTTTCAGGGCTGCGGCGCCAGCGCCGCGACATGGCCGGCCAGCTCGAACACCACTGCGGCCGGGTCCAGCGACAGGATCACCGCGCCGCCCGCCAGATGCCGCGCCTGCTCCCAATGGTCGAGCGCCTGCCCCAGCGCCGCCCCCTGCCGGTGGCGCGCCGCCTGCGCGATGAAGGCGGGCGCGCGTTCCAGAAAGGCTTCGTAGCGGGGCTTGGCGGACTTGGTCGCCAGCGCCTTGGCCAGCGCCAGCCGCTTGCCATTGCCCTCGTCGGGTCCCGCCGCCAGGTCGCTCAGCGCCTGCTCGATCTCCGACAGGTTGAGGCCCGCAAAGCGCAGCGCCTGGCCCGGCGACCCCTCGCCCGCGCGCACCAGCGCCGCCAGCTCCGCATCCGGCAGGCCCGGCTGCACATCGGTCAGCACCCGCCGCATCGCCGCTTCGTCCAGCGCATCGAAGCCCAGGGTGCGGCAGCGGGACCGGATCGTCGGCAGCAACCGGCCCGGCGCATGGCTGACCAGCAGGAACAGCATGTCGGCCGGCGGCTCTTCCAGCGTCTTGAGCAGGGCATTGGCCGCCCCGCGCTCCAGATCGTCGGCGCTGTCGATCACCACGATGCGACGGGTGGACAGCGACGGGGCGGACTGGAGCAGCCGCTGGAGCCCGCGCACCTGATCGACGCTGATATTGCGCGCGGTGACGCCATCCTTCTCGATCGGCGACAGCTCGGCATAATCGGGATGCGCCGCCGCTTCGATCAGGCGACGGATCGGATGGCTCTCCGGCACGGCCAGCCCATCGGTTTCGATCGGCGGACCTGCCGCCTCTGCCAGCAGCCGCAGCGCTACGGCGCGCGCGACACTCGCTTTCCCGATGCCCTTCGTTCCAGCAAGGATCCAGGCATGGTGCATCCGACCGCTTCGCGCCGCCTGCAATAGCGCGCGCGTCTGCGTGTCGTGGCCGATCAGCATTGTCATGGCAGCAGGTCAGACAGGGCGGCGATCAGCCGATCGGTCACATCCTCCGCCGCGCCCGATGCATCGACGGCGCGCACGCGATCGGGTTCGTCCGCCGCGAAGCGGGCAAAGGCGTCGGCGACCGCACGGTGAAAGTCGCTGTCGCGCCCGCCGATTCGATCGCTCTGGTCGCCGTCGCGCCTGCGCGCGCGCAGCGCCGCTTCATTGTCGGGCAGCGTCAGGAGCAGCGTGCGGTCAGGCAGGAAACCCTCGCTGCCCAGACGGTGCAGCGCCACGATGTCGGCATCGCTGAGCGCCCCCTGCCCCTGATAGGCGCGGCTCGAATCGAGGAAGCGGTCGGACAGGACCCAGGCGCCGCGCTGCAATGCCGGCCGGATCGTCTTTTCGACATGATCCGCGCGCGCCGCCGCGAACAGCAGCGCTTCGGCGCGCGGGCTCCAGCGGTCGGCGCCGCCGGTCAGCAGCAGCGCGCGGATCGCTTCCGCGCCCTCGCTCCCGCCCGGCTCACGCGTTTCAACGACATCCAGGCCGCGGCTTCGCAGCGCCTGGGCCAGGGCGCGCAACTGCGTCGACTTGCCTGCCCCCTCCCCGCCTTCCAGCGTGATGAACCGGCCGCGCGTCACCCGAACAGCGACTTCAGGCCGTTCCAGAGCCGACCGAACATGCCGGCCTCGGCCACATCCTCGCCCGCCACCAGTGGCATCACCTGCGGCGCGGTATCATGGGTCTGGACGATCAGCTGCGCGATCTGCTGGCCCTTGGCGATCGGCGCCTTGATCGGCCCGGTATAGACGACCTTCACCTGCACGTCCGCCGACGCGGTGCGCGGCAGCGTCACCGCCAGATTTTGCGGCGCGACCAGGGGCACGCTGGTGGCGCTGCCCAATTGCACTTCTGCGGTCTCGACGGTCTGGCCCTTCTTGAACAGCGGCTGCGCCTTCCACGCCTTGAAGCCCCAGTCCATGAAGCGCACCGATTCGGAGATGCGGCCGTTGAAGCTGTCCAACCCCGCGACCACCATCACCAGACGGCGACCATCCTGCTCGGCCGAGCCGGTGAAGCCATAGCCCGCTTCCTGGGTATGGCCGGTCTTGAGGCCATCGGCGCCGCTGATCTTGCCCAAAATGGGATTGCGATTGGCCTGCTCGATCGCCGACCCGCCCATCGTCTGCCCCCAGGTGAAGGACTTGGTGGCGTAGAAACGCTTGTAGAGGTCGGGCGTCTCCTCGATCGTCGCCTGCGCCAGCGCCGCCAGATCCTCGGCCGTCACATAAGTGACGCCCTCATCGGGCCAGCCATTGCTCGTGCCGAAATGGCTGTTCTTGAGGCCGAGCCGCTTGCCCTCCTCGTTCATCAGGGCGACAAACGCCTGCTCGGTGCCGGCAATGCCTTCCGCCAGCACGACGCAGGCATCATTGCCCGACAAAGTGACGATGCCGTGCAGCAGATTTTCGACCGACACCTGTTCGCCCGCCGACAGGAACATGGTCGATCCCGCCTGCGGCCCATGCCATTGCCGCCAGGTTTCCGGGCGGACGGTGAATTTGGTGTCGAGCTTCAGGTCGCCCTTCTGGATCAGGCGAAAGGCGACATGCGCCGTCATCATCTTCGCCATCGATGCAGGCGGAATGCGCGTCTGCCCGCCCTTGTCATACAACACCGCGCCCGAGGACAGATCCTTCATATAGGCGATCGGCGCTTCGCTGGTGTAGGGCGGCGCGGCGGCGATCAGCGGCTGGGCGAGCAGCCCGGTGGCCAGGAGGACTGCAAGGGTTTTCTTCATCGGAAACTGCCTTCGACTGGATGGATTCGCTTCGGGGCTTGTCGGCTATCGCTCGTCATTAGCCATGATCGGCATGTTCGCAAGACCTTGCGCCGCTGCGGCGCGGACGCCGGCCTGCGCCGCCTGCCGCGTGGGATATGGCCCGAAGCGCACGCGCCACAGTCCCTGGCCACCATGCACCTGCGCGCCGATCCGCTTGGCCAAGGCATCGGCGTTCGCGCGCGAGGAGAAAGCGCCGACCTGCACGACATAGCCGCCTTTCGTCATGGCGGGCGTAGCCGGGGGCGTAGGAGTTTTGCCGCGCGGCGCGGTGGGTTTTGCTGGCGTGTCGAATGACGCGCCTGCCCGCACGAGCGGCGCGGGGGTGGGCGTCGAAGCGACCGTCGGCGTCGTGGCTGGTGATGCAGCTTTCCTGGGCATTCTCTCGCGCAGCACCTTCAGCAGGGCCGGTGGGCTTTCCAGCCGCTCGGCGGCGCGTTCATGACGGCGCAGCGCCACCTGATCCTGATCGGGCGGATTGACGCGCCGGACGCGCACGGGCGCAGGGCCGCCTGCGAGCCCCAACTGCGCCATCGCACCGGGCGACAGACCGATGATCCGATCATTGCGCATCGGCCCGCGGTCATTGATCCGCACCAGGATCGTGCGTCCGCTGTCGAGCGCCGTCACTTCGACATAGCTGGGCAGCGGCAGGCTCTTGTGCGCGGCAGTGATCGCGCTCGCCACGAAGGTCTCTCCATAGGCGGTCGTGGCGCCTCTGCTGCCAGCGTCTATCGGCTCGGCATAGCCCAGTTCATCATAAGATGCTGGATCGGCGGGGCGATATGTCACGCCCGCGACGCTATAGGGCTCTCCCAGCAGCACCGGGCGGTCCTCCACCATGGCGGCGGGGCCTTGGGCAAGCGTCATGCCTGTGCCGAACGTCGCCGCCAGCGCGGCGAAGACCGCCTTATTGCCTGACCGCATCCGCCAGCAATCCCACCGACAAGGCGTAGAAGTTCGAGCAGTTATAATCGAGAATCGCGCGATAATTGCTGGTCAGCAGGTAAGCGGTCTTGCCTGGCCCATCGGGCTCCAGCAACGTCGCCATCATGCTGTCGGCCGGCCAGCGCCCGCTTTCGGGCACCAGCCCAAGCCGGCGCCATTCCGCCATCGTCATCCAGCGGCTATGCCGGTTGAACACGCGCGGGCAGCGGGGCGGGTTGGTGCGGGCGGACAGCGACGCGCGGTTCAGTCCAGAGGGCACCGACACCGCGACGCCCCAGGGCTCGCCGCGCCGCCAGCCGGAATGCACGAAATAATTGGCGATCGACGCCAGCGCATCGGCCTCGCTGGTCCATATGTCGGCCTTGCCGTCGCCATCGCCATCCTTGGCCAGGCGCAGATAGACGCTCGGCAGGAATTGCGGATAGCCCGTGGCGCCGGCCCAGCTGCCCACCAGCCGGCTGCGCGGCACGCCATTGTCCAGCATCTTGAGCGTGGCGAGCAATTCGGGTTCGAACAGGCTGCGTCTGCGCCCTTCCCAGGCCAGCGTCGCCAGCGACCGGATCAGGTCGAAATCGCCAGTGTAGGACCCATAGTTGGTTTCATGGCCGAAGATCGCGACCATGATCTCCTCGGGAACGCCCGTTTCCGCCTCGATCCGAGCCAGCCGCGCGCGATTTGCCTGATAAGCGATCCGGCCGCGGCTGATCCGCGCGGCATCGACATGCTTGACGCGATAGGGCTCGAAATTGGGAATCGGCGCATAAGCGCCGCCGCCCGGCTGGTTCTGGTCCAATTCGATGACGCGGGGATTGGGCGTCAGTTCCGGCAGCACGGCGTTCAGCGTCGCGTCGCTGATGCCCATCGCCCGCGCCTTGGGCCGCAGGCTTTCCAGATAGGATTGAAAATCGCCGCTGGTCTGCGCGATCGCCGGCGCGGGCGTCGCCGCGCCCACGAAAGCCGTCGCGGTCGTGACCCAAAATGCCGACAGAATTGAGCGCAAAGAATCTCCCATGACCCTGTTGTTGCATAGGCCATGGCGGCCATGAAACCCCCTATCGAAGCCGCTGCGCCAAGAAGACGATGAACCGAGCCGGTCGATTTTGCGCTTGGCAACCGCGCAATCGACGCTAGGAAGCGGGCCAGGGACAGGTGGCCGAGTGGTTTAAGGCAGCGGTCTTGAAAACCGCCGTGGGTTCACGCCCACCGTGGGTTCGAATCCCACCCTGTCCGCCACCTGTCAAGCCAGAAACGGCAGTTTCTCTAGGCATTTTCGCCTCCTTCGTCGCGGTTCGCCAGCCCTCGGTTTTTCAGGTTCGCCAAGGCCGACGATGACAATATTTCGCTGTTCGCCATTGCGGCGTAATAGATGAACGTGGCGTTCTTCTTATGTCCGGTGATCGCCCTGCCCTCTGCATCGGTCGCGCCGGACTCTGCCAGGCGGCGGCTCATGGCCTTACGCAGGCCATGGAGCGAGCAATGAGGAAGCCCTGCCTTGTCGCACCATTCGCGCACCTTGTTGCCAAAGCCCGCGACGGAATAGGGCTTGCCGAAGCTGGTCAGCAGGAAATATTCCATCCCCGCGACAGGCAGCGCCTCGATCGCTTCCCTCGTTTCGCTCAGGCATTCGATGATCGCGGGATTGTTGCCCTTGGCGTGCGCGATATGAAACTTGCCGTCTATAAGCTGATCGCGGCGCAGGGTGGCGACATTGCAACGGCGGGCGGCAGTGTTGAGCGCAATTTCAAGAGCGGCGCGGGCCATCGTTCCAACGGGCCAGCGCGCGCGATACTGCGCTATCTCGTCCTCGGTCCACGTATGGAAGCCTTTGCCGGGCTTGTAGGTGTCCGTCTCCGCAACGGGGTTGTCCTGCCTTATCCCGGCCTTGACGGCGATGCGAAACAGCCGCTTGAGAACCTTCCGGAGATTGTTCGCTGCTGCCGGGGTTTCGCTCATGCTGCCCAGCAGATCGTCTATATGCGCGGTGGTCATCGACGCGGCCGGCAGGTCCCCGTAGCGCTTGCCCGACGCCTTCCTGCGGTCGCGGAACCGCTCTATGATGCCGCGATAGGTGGCTTGGCTGTTCGCCGCCATCTTCTTCCATCCCGGCGACTGGTAATAGCGGATGCAAAGATCATCGATCGACCCCTTGATGATGGGCTTGGCGGTGATGATCGACTTGACCGTCTTCGCTTCCAGCGCGGCCGCATATTCGGCGCGGAAGTCCTCAGTGCCTGGCTGACTTTTGAAATGGTGCGGCTCATAGCCCGCCTTGCGAAACCGATAGCGAGGCTTCCCATGCCGGTCCTTATATTCGGTAACGCCGTCAGGGAGCCAGCTACGCCGCGTCATTTTCATCCCATGGGTTGATCGTGCTTTTCTCATCGTCGCCTAGCACAAGCTCAATCCGGCTGTTAGCGAGGTCGAAAATCACCCTGCCCTTTTGGATGCCGGCGCTGTCGATCAGACGGGCGATCTGGTCGACTTCGTGCTGACGGATGCGAACCTGGCGTCCCATCACCCCTCCTTCGCCTTGCGGATCATGGCGAAATGTTCGGCAAGAACGCGGCGCTGCTCTGCCAGCAACTGCGATGATCGATCCAGATGACCAGCAGTGTCCCGATAGGCCCGCCTTGCCAATTCGAGTCCGAAGCATAGGCCGATAAGGATGCCGATGATCAGCATTGGCCAATTCATGGCTTGGGTTCCTTGTGCTGGAGGGCTTCAGGATACTTAGTGAGTGTGGCATCTATCGTGATGAGCGTTGCCCGGTCATCGTCCAGCAACTCTCCCATGCAGCAGGCGCACTCTTCGCCCCAATCGCCCCGCCCCGGGCGCTTCATATATCCGTCGATGTCATCGATGATCCGACGCGCTCGGCGTAGCGCTGTGACCAACGCCTCCACCTCTGCCGTCAGGGCGCGGGTTGCTTCGGTGCGACCCCTCTGCTCATCCGCGCGTATCTCGGCTTCGAAGCGGGCGAAGGCTTGGACCACATGCATTCCGATATGCGCCTTTTGGCCAGCATAGGGTGATCCGGGATACTGCATGAGGGCGATATATTCGGCCGCCGCCTCCCTCGCCCGCGCGCTGGGTGTCGTGGTCATTGGGATGGCTCCTCCGGACGGCAGGGGCTTGCCGAAATGCCGTTCTTGATCTGGCGCAGGAAGAAGGTTCTTCCGCCGACCAAATAGTGCCAGCCCCATCCTATGCCCCGGCAGCTGCGCTCGAACGTGGGTATCTCGCGAACAATAAGCGCTGCCAGCTCGGCCGCCTCATTTGGCTCACAGTGCATGATGATCTTCATTGGGATGGCTCCTTGAGGGCGGCGTCGATGCGCTCTATGAATGTCTCAATCATTACCGAGGGGTGGCCATTAGACAGCGCCGAAATGAGCACCTGCGACGCCTCAAATCCGGCCCGCGCATCTTGCAATCCCTCCATCATCCGCCCCCGCTCTGCCCGTAGAGCCTCCAGTTCGGTTAGGAAGGAGGGAGGGGAGCGCGTTGACGGCGGCGACGATGAGCCTCGCATTGCCCTCCGCAGGGTCTGTCTTTGCAGCGCGGTGAGCGTCATGATCTTCATGGACAGATACATCATTTGCCCTGGCGACAACCGGATGCCATCCATCCTCTGTGGCGATCATTGTGCGGATGAAACCCCAATCATCATGCTCTTGCGGGCGATACGCCCACGGCCCTGCCGTCGCCCGCTCCATCAGCGCCCGCAGCGCCTCTATGTCCACTGGCTGGGTCATTGGGATGGCTCCTGTTCTGGCAGACCGCAGGGTGCTAAGTCGGCGCGCTTATAGATTGGGGTTGCGAGGCGCTTCCAGCCTTCACTCCAGGCATCTGGCTTGGTCTGGTCGCCAAGGTGGCGGCAATAAAAATAGTGCCAATCATGGACGCGGAATGCCGGACAGCCTTGGCACTTCACCCATGCATCGCCGGGTAATTCGCGCCTATGATATTCGTCCGGCCTGGGTCCGATATGGTTGCTCACGACCGCCCCTCCATCCGTGCTGGCCTCATCCGTGCGGGTGAGGGCGGCGATGATCTTGTCGGCAGCGGCCAACTGATCCTTGCGATGATCGTCTACGATCCCATCATAGAGCCTTCCCGGCCCAGAAACATTATCCGCGATGATGTCGGCTATTTCCTCCCGCAGCCCAACCGGCTCGGCGGGCGCAGGGTGGGATAGGGTGTTCAATTGCTGGGCATGGCGGATTGCATTCGATAGCAAATCAAATTCGCCGTGGGTGTCACAGTATTGATCCCACACCTGATATGTCATTTTGACAGCATCTTTGCCGATGGTTGCCGGCCCAAGACCCTCGGCATTGAGCGGCATGTCAATAACGTAATAGAAGCCCTCCCCCGCAACAGCCGCAGCATCGGCGGGCGGGTGGGCTGCATCGGCGGCGGGTTGGGAGAGGGCGCTTTCAACGGCACGAAGAACATCGAACCAATGCACCGTTACGGGTCGGTTGACTTCTTGCTGATCGATGTAGGGAAAGCGCTTTTTAAGGATTTCGGCCTTGTGATCCCCCTCACCAGCAACAGCAGCGGGCGGGTGGGCGTAGAGGGGATGCTCAACCCAAGTTACCGCCATGTCTTCGCTTCGTTCTCTGCTAATTTTGTATTGATCGCCCCGCTCATACAACCAAGCCACCGCCTCCCCCGCCCCGTCATCGGATCGCGAGAGGGTGGCGCGGCGGTTCCATAGCTTTATGGCATCGTCTTTCGATGTGCAGCCACCGGGCTGCAACGCGCCGTTTGCAATGCAGACGCCCCGCTTGGTGCATTCGATCCAATATTCCGGGCGGCTTATGAGTTTCGCGGGACTTCCGCAAAACGGACACGGCTCCAGCGCCTCAACCAGCTTGTCATTCTGCATGGGGGTTCTCCAATAATCTGAGGGGCAATGGCGGGCGCTGGTCGGGCTGGACGTCATCCACGAGCCGATCGCGATAGCCGTGCTGGACTTCGCACGACGGGCAGATGCCGGAGCGGTTCGGCGCGGTGGACTCGCACTCCATGCAACTGCGGAACCAAGTGGTGCGCTGGGTCATTTCCGCGACTTCTTGATGCCTTCGGAAATGCAGTCGGCCACGAGGCTGACGATCTCATCCCTCCAGAACCAGCAGCCAAACGGGACGACAAGGAGCAGCATAGCGCTATCCATCACCGCCTCCCCACAACAGGGCTGAACCACTCCCGATGGCCTTTCGGGCGCTCGACATGCGGACGCGGCGGGTTGGTCATCAGGGCCAGCGTCTTGGCGCGCAGTTGCTCGCGCTCGCGGTCGGGGCGCGGGGTCATGCGTTGCCTCCATAGCCTTGCTCAGCTGCGCAGCGATTGGCATGCATCAGGCCAATCTTGATCCCATTGCGAAAGTTTATGCCGACAAGTTTGGCTGCGCGAGCGGTGTCGCCTTGGCGCGCCAGGTCAAAGAACATCATCCTTGCGAATATGATGCCCGCATAAATCGCGGATGCTGTTAGCGCCGTCGATTGGCGCTCAGGATCAGCGGAAGCTTCGCCATCTTCCGCAAGGGCGCGATCAAAGCGGGAGCAAATGTCCATGACATCCGCCAACTTCAGATCGTTGCCGTTAGACATGGTGATGCCAATTTTGTCGGCCATCCTATCAATCCCTTTCCCCTCACCAAATAAAGCCAGAATGGCGAGGGAATGTGCGCTCTGGCGGCGGGTTAAGACTGGGCGGATTTAGCGCGCGCTTTCTCAGCCGCTCGCTCCTGCTGTTTGCGGCGACGAGCTATTTCGCGAGCGTGCGCGTGCTGCTTCGGCTCTGGCTTGGGTTCGGGATCACGCGGTGTGAGGTTTTCACCCTCAGGAACAACCGACATGCCCATCGAGGCGCAAGCCAAGCCAACGAGGGACATCACAGCATGCCGCCTCACGACACCGCCTCCCCGCCCTGCTTCGCCTTCGGGATCAGCCGCCCCGTCTTGGGGTCGCGAAGCTGGCCGTTGGCGCGCCAGTTGGCGAGTTGGGCCAGCAACTGCGTATTTTCCCGCTGCAATCGTCCGATCGTCTCGGCATCGCGCGCGGCCTGTTTCTCGCGCTGGGCGATCAGGTCATTCCCCGACGCCATCATCTGGTCGAACCGCTTCTTCGTTACGAACATCTGCTGTCTCCTTATGCTGCGATTTCATCGGGATAAGGCTCCGAAATCAGCCGGAAGCCGAGCGCGCGGTGGCCGCCGCCCTTGCCTTCGATCACGTAGCCATCTTCACGCAGGCCATGCATCACCAGGTCGAGCGCCGACTTGTGCCCGATGCACGCTGCCTCGCGCAGTTTCGCGCCGTGGACCCACTTGCCGCCCCGGAGCATCGCGAGGATGATCGCGCGGCGGCGATAGGTCTGCTTGCGACGGGCGCGGCGCTGGCGGGGGAATGGGGCTTCGGTGGGCATTACTTCGCGCCCAGCTCGGTCTTGCGGACGCCGGCATGGTCGCGCAGTTCATCATATTCTTCGTCGGTCAGATCGGGCAGCGCGGCTTCCAGCTTGGCGTTGATGTCGATCACCGTCTCGCAGCGGTCGATTTCCGCCATGGCCTGGTCGAGCGTCAGGCGTTCGCCACGGTCGGCGTCGGCGGGACCTTCCTGCCAGCCACTGGTCTGCGCATCGAGCGCGCGCGCGGTTTCTTCGTCGTCGGCGATTTCGGCAGTCGCAGGATCATGCGCGATCTGCGCCGTCTGCTGCCGGGTCGGCGGCGGCGTGACATTGCGTGCATCCACCATGGGGGCATTTTGGATGACCTCGGTTTCGTCATCAGCGTAGATGCCGGAAAATCCGAATGCGTAGCGCGCGCCCTGGATCAGCGCACGGTGGCGCAGCATCCGGCAGGGCGTCTTGTTCCACGGGTCGGTGTTGCGCTTGCACTCGTCCAGATATTCGGTGACGCGGATGGGCCGGCTGCGATCCTTGCGATAGATCACTGCTTCGATGCCATACAGCTTGCCCTCTGCGTCCGGCAGGTCGTTGAACTCGATGCCGTCGAACTGCGGGTGATCGTTCATGATCTTCACCCAGCCATCGATCGAGACCAGCGGAACGATGCCGCCGCCCTTCGCCGAAAAGGCGTAGATTTCCTTGGTCAGGGGGTTCAGCTTGTATTCGTTGGCGACGATGACCAGCGCGACGAACTCGGCGTCGGAGCAATTCTTGAACACGGTGGATTTCAGCGTGTTCGACAGGTTCGCTTCGGAGACGCCAAGGCGGCTAGCCATGAGGGCCAGCGCGCTCGGCGGCCGGCGCTTCTGCGCTTCGATATTGGCGACATTTTGATTGATCTGCTCGTCCTGCCGGGCAATTGCGGCGGCGCGAGCGGGGCGATGGGAAACGGCGTTCATGGGGGATGCTCCTCAGAAAGGAATGCAGTCGCATTCGAGAAATTTGCTTTTGCAGTCAGGGCAGATTTGTTGATCGAGTTGGCGGCGACGCTTCGCTGCGCGTTTTTCTCGCTGCATTTCCTGGCTTTGCTCGACAGTAGCCGCACCCATCGCCTGCAATTCCTGATCGACCAGCATTCTGGCCAATTCCCTGCGCGGTCCCGTCAGCATCCCCATCTGCGCGTGTAGGCCGTGCAGTTTGAAGATGTTGAAGTTGCGGATGGTCGCTGCTTGCTGGGCAGGCGTTTGCTTGCTTGCTCGGTCAGGATCATATGGGCGCGGCTTGAACATCAGCGGTTGCTCGCCTTCACGTCCGACCAGATGCGGACGCCGGGGATTTCATGGACGCCGCCGCGAACCATGTTCTTGATGGCGGTGTCGATCGCATCACGAACCTTGCTGTTGTTGGCGACGGCCATGAAGGCGAGTTCATAATCTTCGACCTGCGACAGCCAGACGCGCGTGCCGCTCACCGCCGCACCATAGTCGCCGCGAATGATCTGACGTTCCGGTTCGGGCGCAGGCGGCGGGGGTGGAGGTGGCGCAGCTTCGACTGGCGCTTCCGGTTCGCTGGCGGCGCGCTCGGCAGCAAGCCGCTCCTGTTCGGCGCGCCATGCGGCTTCCTCTGCCTCGCGCTGGCGGCGCAACTCAGCCTGGCGGATTGCCTCCTGTTCGCGCAGGAATTGCGTCTGCTTGGCTTCGACCTTGCTCTTGGCGGTATCGAGCGGGCCGCGCAGTTCGTTCTTCGCCGCATCGACAGCGCGACCGGCCGCCAGATACGGTGCCTTCGTCGTGGTATGCGCGTCATCGACCACCTTGGAAGCGGCGCGGATCTGCTTGACCAGCTCACCACAGCGGCCGGCGCTTTCTTCGTCGGTCGCAGTCGCGCGATCGGCGGCGGCAAGAAGCTGGTCGATACGGTCGCGCAGCCCCGGCTTGGCGGCCTCTAGCGCTTCATCGAAAGCGTGCTTTGCCTCCACGTCCATGGGCGGACGGTTGCCGCCAATGACGGCGCGGGGGTTTTCGGTGTCGGTGCGCCGAGGCGCGGCAATCGTCGTCATGTCGGCTCCTTCAGAATAAAATCGGGGATGAAAGCGGGTCGGCCCGGCGATGCGGGTTCGCCAGCGGGCTTGTCGGCGCATGATCGCGCGCCCAATCCTGGACTGCGCAAAGATGGCGGTATTCGTCGGCGTCGATCGGGGCGGCTGCACACTTGGGCCAGACCCGTTCAAGCTCGATCGCTGCGCCATTCGCCTGCGCCTGCCAGCGGTGTGACCGATCAAGTTCCTCGCCCGTTACCGGGTCCATCGGCGCGCCGTGCCAGATGCGAATGCCGCAATAGGCAGCGCCAGAGCGAAGACGCATCCGGTAGAAGCCGGCGATCGGGCGATCAGGATCGAAGCCATCGGCCTTCGCGTCGCGGCGAGCGCTGTAGTCGAGGCGTTCCCTCACAACACGCACACCCAAGCCATCGCAAAAACGATCACCGCCGTTGCGATAGCCTCCCCTGTAGACAGTCGGATATGCGAACCAGAGCAGCGGAGCGCGGAGAGGATGCGGGTCATGAGAGCCTCCGCTTTTCTTCGGCGGCGCGCTGATATTGCTCTGCCATCGTGACGGGTGGTTCGCCTTCACACATGTCGGAGAATGCGTCCGCCGCAGCGTCGTCAATCTCGTCCTGCGTCATCGGGCGCCAGCCGTGGCCTGCGCAGTCGGGGCAATCGACCGTGAAGTCGTCAGGCGAAAGATCGTCCATCCCGACAAAGCGCGAGCGGCGGTTGGGATTGACGCCGCACACTTCGCCGTGACCATTGCAGGTCGTGCATTCGACATCGGGCACGAAGCCGTTGAGGTAATGGGTCATTTCATTGACCTTTCGCAGTGGAAGCAATTGTTCGGGCCGCTTTCCATCGAGGTGTCGACGTGGTGGCGACCATCATGCGATGCCGGGCATTCCGGCTCTGCATCCGGATCGAAATTGTCGTCCTCTTGCTCAATCAGGGTCAGGATCGGGTGCCGACGAATTTCGACGCCTCGCGCTTTCAGAGCCTCGGCAATCAGGTCGTAGGCTTGACCGAACCGGCCATCTTTCCAGCCTCCAGCGCCTTCGTAGGCGGCGCGATCAGGGATGCGGTCAGCCATGGGGAGCCTCCAGCTTGGAGAGGAGGGCGCGGACTTTGGCGACAGTTTCGGAATGCAGGGGATCGGAGTGCCAGCCATCATGGCCAGCTTCACCAGCCTCATCCGACACTTCCCGCAGCGCGTCGATCATCTCAGGGTCAGGCTGGCGGCGGTTCCAATGCCGGATGGCTTCCGCCTCCGTCTGGTATCCACCCACTACCGTCGAGCGGTTGGTTGCCCCGCAGCTTATGCAGTTCACGCTGTAGGCGACACTGACGGCTGAACCGTCCGCCCAACAGGTATACTCGCGGTCAAGCGGCGGGTTATAGCGCACTGACCCTATTGCAGCGTCGTGTCCGCAAAACGGGCATGGCGTAATCTGATTGCTCACAGCAGCGCCCTCCACAGCATCTCAGGATCGACCTGAGCGGCATTGAGGGCGATGCGCGCATTTTGGACGGACGCCTTCCAGCTGCGCTCCAGCCGCTGACGTTCCTCAAAGCCGCTGCGATGCTCCCTGAGCGCGCGTTCGGCCTCCGACACGGTGCGCAGGGCCAGCATGAGGTTCATGGCCGATGCGTTTTCGCAGGCGGCGTGAACTTGGGCGATGGCGTTCATTGCGCCACTCCCACGCTGGTATCGATGGGTTCGAGGTCGGTCGGGACGGCCAGGCAGACTACATCATGGCCATTAAAGCCACGCAGCATCAACAGCTGGGCCAGCGCCAATCCGGCCAACGAAAGGATTGCATCGTCGGCATCCTTGCGGGCATCACTGCCTAGATCGCCATCAGGATGCTCGTCAAAAATTTCCTGATATTCGCAAAGGCATTGCGCCATGCGTCCGAGAAAATCAGTTTGGGTCCGCGCCATGTCACGGCGGGCCGCTTCAACAACATCGCTCAAAGCCTGATGTGGATTATCCATCTCAAATCTCCTTCTGCTGGGCGATCAGGCGGCGATCGACGCGGGGCGGTTGGCTTGCGGGTCGGCAAGAATTTCCCAGCGCAGCCGGTCGTATTCGGCCCGGTCAGCTTCATCGTTCAGGTTGAAAATCGCCGGCTTGGCGGACACCGCGTCGATCACGCGATCCACGCTATCGAGGACGCCAGCGGCCAAGGTGCGGCCATCGCGGCAAGCCTGTTCGTCGGCCAGCAGCGGGCCAAGGAAGGCATTGCAGATCGCGTTCAGCCGCTGATAGCGCGGGTCGGCGTCGTCGTAGCTGTCAATCGGCGTGCAAACGGGACCCCCGATCGGCGCGCAAAAGGGACCCCCTTTCAAGGATGCCACGACGGTCGAGGAACGCGCCTTGCGCTGCGCGCGGCGTAGGGAGGGCGGAGCCCGACCGGAGGCGCGCGCAGCGCAAAGCATCTTAATCCCGGCGTGCGGCGGGGGATCAGTTTCGGTTCTTGAAGCGCCAGCTGTCATTGCCGGTCTCGATGATGTCGCAATGGTGGGTGACGCGATCGAGGAGAGCGGTGGTCATCTTGGGGTCGCCGAACACCGTCGGCCATTCCCCGAACGCCAGGTTGGTCGTGATGATGACGCTGGTTTGCTCGTAAAGTTTGCTGACCAGATGGAACAGCAACTGCCCGCCTGAACGGGCGAAGGGAAGATAGCCAAGCTCATCGAGCACGACGAGGTCGAGGCGAGAGAGCTGGGCGGCAAGCGCGCCGCTTTTTCCGATCCGGGCTTCCTCTTCGAGGCGGGTCACCAGATCCACGGTGTTGAAGTAACGCCCCCGCGCTCCAGCGCGGACGACATTGGCGGTGATGGCGATGGCCAGATGGGTTTTGCCGGTGCCGGTGCCACCGACCAGGACGACATTGCGCCGTGCGGGCAGGAACGCCCCGCCGTGCAGCGAACGGACCAGCCCCTCGTTGATCGGCGTCCCCTCGAAGTGGAAGGCATCAATGTCCTTCACCACCGGTAGCTTGGCGGCCGCCATCCGGTATCGGATCGAGGCGGCGTGGCGGTGCGTTGCCTCCGCACGCAGCAGATCGGTCAGTATCTCCATCGTCGTGCGCTGGCGCTGAAGCCCTGTGGTGACGGCCTCATCGAACGCGCCGGCCATCCCCTTGAGTCCGAGCCCGCGCATCGCGTCGATCATGTCATGCCGCTGCATGGAAGTTCCTCAGTTGGTCGTAACGGGAACAGTCGGCGATCGGCGGATGCCGCAGGGCATTGTCCTCCGACGTGACGATCGTCAGCGGTCGCGGCGGTTCGCGGCGCCGTGCCAGGATATTGAGGATCAAGTCGTCGCTCGCCGTGCCGGTTGCCAGTGCCTCCCGCACGGCGGCTTCGACGAGTTCCAGGCCATCGGTCAGCACGGCCGCCAGCACGCGCACGAACCGCCGATCGGCATCATCGCCGTTGCCCAGCTTGCGTCGCAACCGGGCGAGCGCCGGCGGCAGTTCCCAGTCCTGGAAGGGTGCGCCGTTGCGTAAAGCGCCGGGCTTGCGGGCCAGCACCGGCAGATAGTGCCAGGGATCATAGATGGTGCGGTTCCGCCCGAAGAAGCGGGGATGCTCAGCGACGACCTCATCGCCGCATCGCACGACAATGCGGTCGGCATAGGCCCGAACCTGCACCGTGCGCCGCGCCACCGTCGAGAGGACCGAGTAACGGTTGCGATCGTAGCTGATCAGGCAGGTGCCCGACACGCCGTGCTCGCTCTCGTTGAAGCCGTCGAACGGCCCCAGCATCGACTGTAATGCAGGACGTTCCATCTCCAGCATCTGCGCCACGGTCTGGTCGCCCTGCTCAGGATGGGCCTGCCGTTCGGCCCAGCGTCGGCACTCAGCTTCCAGCCAGCCATTGAGCTCCTCGAGGCTGGCGAACCGCAGACGGGGCTGGAAGAAGCGTCCCCGGATCGTCTGCACCTGGTTCTCGACCTGACCCTTCTCCCATCCCGCCGCCGGCGAGCAGGCCGTGGGCTCGACCATATAATGGTCGGCCATGATCAGGAACCGCCGGTTGAACACCCGGTCCTTGCCGGTGAACACGCTCGTCACCGCCGTCTTCATATTATCGTAGATGCCGCGCCGGGGCACGCCGCCGAAGAAGGCAAAGCCGCGCGCATGCGCGTCGAACAGCATCTCCTGGGTCTCGCGTGGATAGGCCCGGACATACACAGCCCGCGATGCGCACAGCCTCATGTGCGCGACCTTTACCCGCATCGGCTTGCCGGCGATCTCGACATCCTCGTGGCTCCAATCGAACTGGTAGGCCTCGCCGGGCTGGAACAGCATCGGAATGAAGGCCGTCGTCCCGTCGCCGACATCCCTGCGCCGCTCGATCTTCCACCGCGCCGCATAGCGGCGCACGGCATCGTAAGAGCCCTCGAAACCCTCACGCACCAGAAGGTCGTGGATACGGGTCATCCGAAGCCGGTCACGTCGGCCCCGTACCTCGTTCTCTTCCAGCAGCACATCCAGCCGATCCTGAAACGGACCGATCCGCGGCAGCGGCTGAACCTTGCGTCGATAATCAAATGCGCCTTCCGGCGCCCGGATCGCCTTGCGGATTACCTTCCGCGACACATGCAGATCACGCGCGATCGCCTTGATCGCCTTCCCGCCGGCATACTCACGCCGGATACGAACCACTGTCTCCAAAACCAACATCCCGATCTCGCCGCATGAACTTCCACGCGGCTGTGTAAGCTATCGAAATGAGGGGTCCCTTTTAGACGCCGATCACCCCGCTAACGGGGTCCTTTTTGCACGCCGATCCACAATCGGGAACGCCTGCCATCAGGTTATTGATCTTCTTTGCCAGATCACCCTGCGTCAGTTCGGATGCTTCTTGGATCATACCTGCGCGAGTCTGACGCGCCTTCTCGCAGGATTGCTGATCGCCGATGGCGCAAAGCATATCGTAAACGGCAATGACCGTCGCGCGACCGCCATTCGTCTGCTGGAGCAATTGTTGGCGAAACTGTTGCGCTAAGTTTTCCATGCGGAGGCCTTCCTGCGCTATCACGTTCGTTCGCTGGTAAAGCGTCTGATACGCACCGACGAGGATTTCCTTGTCGGCCTGCACGTCGGCCAGTTCACGCTGAAAGGCGATTTCTGCCTTGGCCTGCCCAGTGCGTTCGGCTTCCGCGATCTTCGCGCGGTACTGATCTTCGGTCAGAGTCATCTCGCCCGGAGCTGCGCCCATCTTCTGATTGAAGATGCCCGTTTCCGTCCGGGCTTCGATGGTTGCGAGAATGTCCGTTGGGCGGATGCCGGGCCGCAAGGCCAGCTCCCCGAGTGCCACGCCAGCGACGAGGATCAGCCCGCCACTCGCCAGTGCAGTCATGATCCGCCGCATGTGCCGTGGACCTTGAAATTCGGCACGCGGTGATGGCGATGGCGCGGACATCTTTGGAGGGGGATTGGTTTCGCCAACAGGCTTCATCGACGGGAGTTCGGGCGGATTGATTTGCAAAATCGCCTCCTATGCAAATGAAGCCGCAGGAACTCTGCGGCTTCACGAAGCGATAAGGTCCGATCAGAACCGTTCGGGGGGATAGGCGATTAGAATGGAATTTCGCCATCCAGATCACCGTCGCTTTCCGGGTCGTAATTGAGCATTTCGGGATAGTGGCGTTCCACGAAGTCATCATCATCTTCGATGCCGTTGCCCAGCAGAATGTCAGAGAGAATGCATCCGATAGCCCATTCTTCTGTTCCCCATCCCGCGATCAGGGTCAGGTCTTCACGGACGCTTTCATCAAACCGAATTTCGAAGGTGAGATCGCCAACCTTGGTCACTTCGATCATCATCGCACTGCCTCCTTTTAATGAAGGAGGACGACCTCGCACTCAGTATAAAATTAAGCGGGGGAATAGAGTTGGCGGGAGGACATTCGCCTATGATCCAACATCGTCATTTTGCAACAAACGACTAATGAATGGTAGCCTCTGAAGATTTCTGATAATATCGTCACTCGGAAGTGATAGGTCAATTGTCACCATTCTCAGATTGTGCCCTTGGATTTTTGCGGTCTCGTCAATGTTTATTCCCATAGAAGGGTAAATTAACCAGCCTTCACAATTTTCCGAAAGCGGGTCATTTATTTTTTCTTGGCTGCGAAGGTAAGTATATAGCTGATAAAGGTGGTCCGTCTTAAATCGTTCGGTTTCAAATTTCGATTTAGCGAGAATACCCGTAAATTTGGTATCGATGATTATTCGTCGCCCAACTTGCTCGTTCTCAAGAATGATGTCGGTAATCATGATCGGCATAAAGGTTGAAAAACCACGGGATGACGATGTGATGGGCCAACTAAATTGTTTGCCCGGATAGACCCTCCAACCGTCGTCGCGCGACAATTCGCTCGCAAAGAAGTTGCTAATGGCCTTCTCGAACAGTTTCCGAAACTTGGCTTCCTCCCGCTGCGCCTTCGGGATGCTCCGCGATCCCACCGCTTCCATAGGCAGCACGAGATCGAACACGGCGCGGGCCAGAGAGACCATGAGACGGTCATCGCCTTCGTGGCGGGCGATTTGGTCTGCGGCCATTTCCGAGCGTGTCGGTTCCTTGCCTGACACGCCGACGCGCCCGAGGTCATTCGCCAGCGTGCGGCAATGATGGGAAAGATCGGCATCATCGAGGATTATCGACGACAGTCTGGCGAGGGCTGCACGCACCAACCTGTTTCGGGGAGTGTCGATGGTCAGCTCATCGAAGCGGCAGGCGACTTCGCCCCGCCGAAATAGGTCTTCGGATACCGTCTTTAGGATGTCGATCCTGCCGCGAATGCGCTTCAACACCTCATTGCGACGGCGATAGCCGAAGCTAAGGTTGCGCCGCAGCCGCTTCTCGACCGCAAAACACAGCAGGCGTGCAATCAGGGATTTGAGGTCGGGAGATTCCTCGACTTCGGCCTCGAAGCGCTCGGAAAACTGGGCTAATCCCGACGCGTAGAGAAAGAGCAGCCAGACATTCCTGATCGGAATTTTGCCGACAAGGCTCTCGTCCGCGTCCGCATCGGGAATGTCGAGCGCCGCATCCAGCATCACAGCGCGTCCAGCAGCCGCCCCGTGAGCTTTCTGGCGCGGTCGGGATTGTCGTACCAATATTCTTCGAGCAGCGGCGCGATCTCGGTCGAGATAATTTGCCGCAACCATTCACGCGGATTGTCGATCTTCTCCGCCTTCGCAGGTGTTACATAGCTGTGACCGATACGGAATTGCGGTCCGAGCGAGCGGTCGCCGGCGATCTCGTCGTTCAGTTCCCCGAAAAGCCTCTGGATCAGGGCAACCGCATCATCGTCAATTCCGGCCTGTTCGCCGCACCATGATTTCCAACGGTCATTCAATCGCGGCTCAAGGGTGACGAAGGCAAATCGGCGGCGAAGTGCAAGATCGACAAGGGCGAGCGAGCGATCCGCGATGTTCATCGTGCCGATCACATAGAGATTGTCGGGGATGAAGACCCGCTCTCCCTGCACCTGCCTGTAGGCCAGCTCGATGGCCTCGTCCTTGTTCCGCTTGTCGCGCTCCAAAAGCGTCAGCATCTCGCCGAAAATCTGCGCGGGGTTGCCCCGATTGATTTCCTCGATGACCACGACAAACGGGCGGTCACGCTCGGCTCTCGCGGCCTCGACCGCTTCCAGAAACAGCCCGTCAACGAGTGACAGTTGGCCGTTTCCGTCAGGCCGCCATCCGCGCACGAAATCTTCATACGATAGCGAGGGGTGAAACTGGATCGACCGTACGCGCTTTTTCGTGACCTTGCCGTCGCGGGTTCCAATGAGTGCGTAGCCCAGCCTCTTAGCCAGCCACGTTTTGCCTGTGCCAGGCGGACCTTGCAGGATCATGTTCTTCTTCTGCTTCAAGCGTTCCAGCGCATCGCCGAGTTCGGCATCTTCCAGAAAGCAGCCATCCGTCACGATACTGGCAAGGTCGTAGGTCTCGAATGCAGCTTCATCCCCCTCGACCTCGATGTCCTCGTCGCCGTCCTCGAAAAACGGTTCGAGCGTTGCGGTCGTCTGGGGCCGATACTTCTTCGCGAAGTATGGCACCCGCAGCCAGAATGCGTAGTCCTGCTTGTGATCGCCAAAGGTGAACTGAATGAGGCGGCGAGCCAGATCATCGGAAGCATCCGCTTCCACGACGGTGACGCGGTAGGTGTAGAAGAACCACTCCTTGGGCGGATCGAGCTTTTCCCAATCCACCTTGACGCTCTTTGCATCTTTGGAGGTTTCGGTGATGGTCCCGATGGCCTTGATCCGCATACAGGAAACGACCTGCCCCTGACTATCGAAGGGCAGGTTGTATTTCTGGGTGTAGGAGGCCTTGATCGCGATGCGGTCGCCCACCTGCATACGGCTCACATGGTCCGAGAATTTGTCGTCGTAGCCGTTCTGCCAGATACCTTCTTCGACAAACCTGTCCGTCTGGTCTTCCGTCCCGTCCCCCCAGACCGCACCGACAAACCAAAAGCGCCTGTTCGGATCGCCGAAAAGGTCGCTGTCGTCGGTGACATGGGGTGCGGGTGTGTCGTCATCGGCATCATCGCTGCCGTTTTTGACCTTGAAGCGCGATTGCACGTCCTTGAACAAGGCGAGTGCCGCGTCATGGTCGAGGTAAGTTTCACGCCCCTCCGTGGTCAGTGCCCACACGCCGCGCTTCTTGCTGTCCAGCAAGCCTGCTTTGGCGAGGTAAAAACGCGCCCAGCCGACCTTGTTCTCGAATTTGGATTGCCCGCCCTTGGTCTGCCTATGAAGTTCCTCGTCAGGCACTTCGGCACGGTCGAGCACGCCCGCATAAACTTCCTTTGCTTCCGCCGATCCGCCAAGAGCGCGGAGCGCGTCGAGAACAACGGGAAAATACCGTACGAATTTCGGACCCGCCGCCTTGCTGGCTTTCTTCTGTGGTTTCTCGGGAAAGGCGGGATCAGCTGGTGCCGTCTGCGCCCAATCGAAAGTGCGCTGCTGTTCCTCTTGCACGAATGTGTCGGGAGACGTGACACTGCGCCCGTGACGCTTCGCCGCATTCACGAACCCCTCGATTGCCCCATCTTTCATGCGTCCTGTGCGCAAACCGTCCTTATCGACGACAATGGAGGTGATAAGAGGCCAGTCCCGCACGGCAGCTTCCTGCACCAATTCTTCGAGGTGCCTGTTCATCGCATAGCGGACCTTGGACCATTCGGCGTCATGCGCTTTGGCGATGTCGCCATAACTTAAAAATTCCCGCCTTTTTGCTGCGGCGAGAATGGCTTGATAGGTCGTATTTAGATCAAGATCATCGGACATGAGAACGAGGCTATATCATCGCAACCTGCCTCAATAGGGCAAATCACAACTTATCCTGTGCCATGCGGAGATTGTCTCCCCTATTCTCCGCACCGTATGCGGAGAATGTAATTGCCCTTTGCGGAAAATATGGGCTATAATCTCCGCAAGAGGTGCGGAGATTATGACATATATCCATGAGCGGCCCGAATGGCCGAAATTCGAATGGAACGCCGATGAACTGGCGGCAACGCTAGCGAATGTCCGCCATCGGCAAGGCCGACTGATAGGCCGCATGGAAGGTCTGGGCTTCTCGCTCCGCAAGGAAGCCGTCCTCCATACCCTCACCGAAGACGTTCTGAAATCCAGCGAAATCGAAGGCGAGCAACTGGATAAGGAACAGGTGCGATCCTCTATCGCGCGCCGCCTTGGCATGGACATCGCCGGATTGGTCCCAGCCGAGCGCAATGTCGAGGGTGTCGTCGAGATGATGCTAGACGCCACGCAGAATTATAGCGAGTCGCTAACAGAGGAACGCCTCTTCGCTTGGCACGCTTCCCTCTTCCCGACTGGCCGAAGCGGCATGACCAAGATCATCGTCGGCGGATGGCGCGATGATGCCAACGGTGCGATGCAGGTTGTATCTGGCCCCATCGGACGCGAGCGGGTTCATTATGAAGCTCCAGCCGCGCCGCGCCTACCCGACGAAATGACGGCGCTTCTCGAATGGATGGAACGCGATGCCGGGATTGATCCCGTCATCAAAGCAGGCCTTGCCCATCTATGGTTTGTGACTATCCACCCATTCGAAGACGGAAACGGGCGGATAGCCCGTGCCATTGCCGACCTCTATCTGGCCCGTTCCGAGCAAAGCCAGCAAAGATTTTACAGCATGTCGTCCCAGATCAGGGCCGAGCGCAATCGCTACTACGACATGCTGGAGGCCACGCAAAAGGGTGGCCTCGACGTGACAGGATGGCTGCGATGGTTTCTGGAATGCCTCGAGCGCGCCATTGACCGGGCCGAGGAAACGCTCGCCTCAGTCATGGAAAAAGCGCGCCTGTGGGATGCCATCAAGGGGCAACCCATCAGCGAAAGACAGCGCCTTGTCATCAACAGATTGCTGGACGGCTTCGAGGGCAAGCTCACCTCTTCCAAGTGGGCGAAGCTGGCGAAATGCTCGCAGGACACAGCCGCCCGCGACATCGACGACCTTGTGAAACGCGGCATCCTTGTCCGCAGTGAAGCAGGAGGAAGAAGCACCAGCTACACGTTGGCAATGCCCGTTGGGGACGCCGAAGCCCCATAAGGCAGGAAGCGAAAGGCTCAGTTCAAAAGCAAGAAAGAACGGGCTTACGCTGACCGCAAGATGTGCGTGGTAGTACCACGCCTATCTTGGCAAGGGAGACGCTGGCGCTCTCCCGTTGCATCCCTCTAGCCATGGTGCGGAAATCGGCATCGAGCCTTTCCGCACCACTGGGGAGCCTTCGGCGCTCCCCAAACCCCATCGACCAAGGGGCGTGCCTGCCCCTCTGGAACCCGGCCGCCTCCGGCGCGGCAAAGTACCGTTCCTGCTCCCTTTGAACCCATGACCAACCCTGCGCGGATTGGATGCGCGGCAGTTTCGCGCCCTGAACTCCTTAAAACACGGCGAAATCATCGGAAAGTGAAGCTTTCCTTGTGAGCGCCCTGCAAATAGACCTTCCGGTTTGTGTATCCGTTGGCTACACTCCCTGCCATGTCGGGGAAGGATTCAGGGCTTCGCGTCCGCGTCGAAAAAGCCCTTCGCAACGAATTCTTGGAGGCCTGCCACGCGCAGGATCGACCTGCCGCGCAGGTCATACGGGAATTCATGCGGGAGTATGTCGCTCGCTCGGCTGAGAAGAACAAGAACGCAGATGAAGGTCGCCCATCAAGCGACCCCGTCCGCACATAATAAGGGGCAAGCGTGCAGGAGAATTTCGCTTCTACAACGGACTATCATGCCAAGCTGTTCGCTCATGAGCTGAACAGGCGGCATTCCGTGGCCGACGACGAAAAGTTGGCGGGCGCATTGCTGGACGCACAAGTGGACCTGAATCCTCATCAGGTCGAAGCCGCCTTGTTCGCCTTCAAATCTCCTTTGTCCAAGGGTGCGATCCTAGCCGATGAAGTCGGCTTGGGAAAAACCATCGAGGCAGGCCTCGTCCTCGCCCAGAAGTGGACCGAGGGTAAGCGGCGCATTCTCGTCATTAGCCCTGCCAACCTCCGCAAGCAGTGGTCGCAGGAGGTGGAGGAAAAATTTTTCCTGCCCACCGGAATCCTTGAAGCCCGAAACTACAACAAGATGGCGAAGGACGGCGTGCGCCGCCCGTTTGAGCAGAATCATATCGTGATTTGCTCTTACCAGTTCGCCGCTCGTCATGCTGACGAGTTGATGGTCATCCCTTGGGATTTGGTGGTGATCGACGAAGCGCACCGCTTGCGTAATGTCTATCGGCCAGACAACCGTATCGGGCGCACGTTGAAGACCGCCCTAGCCAATGCGCCAAAGATTTTGCTCACCGCCACGCCGCTGCAAAACTCTTTGATGGAATTGTACGGCCTCGTCAGCCTGATCGACGATTATACCTTTGGCGATGCGAAGAGCTTTCGTGCCCAGTATGCCCGTCTCACGGACGGGCAATTTGATGAGCTGAAAACCAGATTACAGCCCATCTGCCACCGCACCCTTCGCCGTCAGGTCTTGGAATACATCCGGTACACGAACCGCATTCCGATTACGCAGGAATTTGTTCCGACCGATACAGAGCAGGCCCTGTACGACATGGTGTCGGATTACCTTCGCCGCCCGTCGCTGCAAGCGCTCCCCTCCAGCCAGCGAACCTTGATGACCCTCATCATGCGTAAGCTGCTGGCCTCTTCGACCTTTGCAATTGCGGGTGCGCTCGACACATTGGCCCGCAAGCTGGAAACCCAGATACGCGATGACAAATCTGCGCGGAAGCAGCTTGAGGAGGAGCTGTCGGACGATTTTGAAGAATTTGATGAGATGGTCGACGAATGGTCAGAAGGCGTGGATGAGGCCGAACTGCTCACCGCCGATGACATCGCCGCCATCGACGCCGAGATATTGGATCTCCGGATGTTCCGCGACCTGGCTGTATCCGTCACTGAGAACGCCAAGGGACAAGCTCTTCTCAGCGCATTGAAGGCGGGTTTTGCAAAATCGAAGGAGCTTGGCGGCCCCCGCAAGGCCATCATCTTTACCGAATCCCGCCGGACGCAGGAGTATCTTGTCCGCCTTCTGTCCGAGAGCGAATACGCCGACGAAATGGTCCTCTTCAACGGGTCCAATGCGGACGCCCAATCCAAGGCCATCTATGCAGCGTGGATCGAACATCACAAAGGCACAGATAAAGTCACCGGATCACGCACCGCCGATATGCGGGCCGCGCTCGTGGAATATTTCCGTGATAAGGCGTCAATTATGATTGCCACCGAGGCCGCAGCCGAGGGCATTAATCTCCAATTCTGCTCGATGGTCGTGAATTACGACCTCCCTTGGAATCCCCAACGGATCGAGCAGCGTATCGGACGCTGCCACCGATATGGCCAGCGCTTCGACGTTGTGGTGGTAAATTTCCTCAACAAGAATAACGCTGCCGACCAGCGCGTCTATCAGCTTCTCGCCGAGAAGTTCAAGCTCTTTGATGGTGTATTTGGCGCATCGGATGAAGTGCTGGGCGCGATTGAATCCGGCGTCGAATTCGAAAAGCGGATTGTCTCGATCTATCAGACTTGCCGCACGACCGAAGACATCGAAACTCAGTTCGAGCAACTACGCTACGACATGGATGAGAACATAAACGTCACCATGGAGGACACCCGTCGCAAGCTCCTCGAAAATTTTGACGCTGAGGTTCACGACCGGCTGAAAATGAACATGGACAAGAGCCGTGAGTATCTCGACCGGTACGCGCGGATGCTCTGGTATGTGACGAAGCATGAACTTGCGAAGCTTGCCAAGTTCGATGACGACTATCTGAGTTTCACTCTGGCATCCATTCCGTCCGGCGCCAAGGCTTCATCCGGTCAATATTACATGACCAAGCAAGGGCTAGATGGCCATCGCTACCGTCTTGGTCATCCGCTTGCACAGCATATTCTTGCCGACGCTGCTTCACGTGAACTCCACGGCGCAGAATTCGTTTTCGACTACAGCTCATGGGCGCAGAAATCCGTGGCGCTAGAGCCGTTCGTTGGTTCAAGCGGCATACTCACTGCGCATAAAATGTCTATTCGTGGAGCGGACGATCAGGATCATCTGATTATTTCGGCTATCGCCGACGATGGACGTCGCATCGATGGCAAAGCTGCGATGCGCCTCTTCGACCTTCCGGCTAGGAATCTGGGCGCTACTGACCTCGCCATCCCCGCCGTGATCTCAGCTGCCGTGGATTTAGAGCGGCAATCCATCTTGGAGTCTTTAGCGACGCGCCAGGCGAAATGGTTTGATGAGGAACTAGACAAGCTCGAAGGATGGGCCGACGATATGAAGTCCGCCTTGGAATTCGATATCAAGGAACTCGACCGAACGATCAAAGAAGCGCGTCGAACATCTGCCTTGGCGGCCACACTCGAAGAAAAACTCGCGTGTCAGAGGCGCATCAAGGAGTTGGAATCGCAGCGCAACAGCAAGCGCAAGTTACTCTTCGATGCTCAAGATGAAATCGATGAACGCAAGTCATCTTTGATCGGTGATGTTGAAGAGCGACTTCAGCAGAGCATTGAGATGTCTAAAATGTTCGCAATCCGGTGGAGCCTTGTATGAGCGACGCTAAAACTCCCTCGGATACCCTTGCGTGCCAGGTAATTGATCGACTGATCGTCGCCGGTCACCTTCGCGCGGAGAAACGCGATGCACTTATAGCCAAGATGGCCTCTGGTGGATTGAAATCCGACGATTGGCGGCTCGAAATCGAGCTAAGCGCGGCGAAGGGAGATGGCTCATGAGCCCGCCAGCGCCATTGAAATCACTGACACTCACGGCATTCCGTGGATCAGCCAAGACGTTCAAGCTGCCATTCGAAAAGAGCAAAAAGCTTACGCTGATTTATGGCGAGAACGGAACCGGCAAGACCACCATTTGTGATGCATTTGAGTTTCTAGCGTTCGAGCGGATTGGTTCTCTCGAAAATCGCGGCATGGGCAAAGGTCTCGAAAAATACTGGCCGACAGCAGGTAAGACTGTTGCCGACCTATCTGTCGTCCTCGAAACGACTGCTGCCAATTGCACGGGCGTCATCTCCGACAAGAAAGTTTCGGTTTCGCCATCAAGCGCGCGGCCGCGAATCGAGATTCTGCGACACCAGCAGATATTGAACTTGATCCAGGCGCAAGCCGCCGAACGCTACGAAGCGATCAAGCGCTTTATCGACATCGAAGCGTTCGAACGATCCGAGGAAGCGCTTCGTCAGCTCGGCAAATCTCTGATTGCTGAAAAGAAGCTCGCCAAAACGGCAGAAGATGAAAATCTCGCCGCGTTGCAAGGCTTCTATGAAGCAGCAGGAAGTCCCGTAGGCCTCAATCCCGTCACATGGGCCAAACAGAAATTGGCGCAGCCCACCACTGGGTTGGACGCCGATATCGCCGCGATATCCAAGCTTCGTTCAGCCTATGAAGCCTTGCGACCATATCCGGCGAACCTGACCACCAAACAGGACGCTGTCTTCTCAGCAAAGGCCAAGGCTGACGATTCAGATCAAGCGCAACTTGCAGCGATCAGTGCCGCAGGCGACAGAGCGGGCGACACGCTCGCGCTTTTGTCAGCCGGTGACACCTACCTTACGACGCACCCCGATACGGGAGTTTGCCCCCTTTGTGAAAGTGAGGAGAATGCAGAAGGCCTCCATGCCTTAATTAAATCGCGGCTGGAACAGTTGGAGGCATTGCGCCTTGCGACCGCCGAATGGCGCAAGCAGCATTCTGCCTTGAAAGACGCAGAAAAAGCTTTGCAGCAGACGACCGACGATCTTGCCAAGGCAATTTCTACTTTTGGCATTGCGCAGACGGGATACAGCTGGAATTCGCAGGTTGCACTTTTGACGACTGCGCCGCCGAGTGATGCGGCAGCGCTCTTGGCGTGGCTGGCCACCAATGATGACGCCGCAGCAAAATGGGCTGCAATCGAGGCAGGCTGGCGCGACGAAAGCAAGTTTCTCGGTCAGCTCCAAGCAGCGTCCGATCGCTACGACGCGAACGCCGCGAAAGTGCTGGAACTGACTGCGCTCATTCCGAAGGTCGAAGATGCGTTGTCTCAGTGCGTTGATGAGCGGCAGAAATTCACCGATACCATTATCTCGGAAATCGCGCAGGACGTTGGTAAGCTCTACGAATTGGTCCACCCAGGTGAAGGGCTTGATACCATTGCCCTTGAGCTTGACCCGAACAGGCGCGCTTCGATTAAGCTTAAAGCCGACTTCGCGGGCCAAGACGTACCCCCGCAGGCTTATTTCAGCCAGTCGCACCTCGATACGCTTGGCCTCTGCGTCTTTCTCGTGCTTGCCGCCCGCGACCGGGCTGATGAGACAGTGCTGATCCTTGACGACGTGCTTGGCAGCGTGGACGAGCCGCACGTCGAACGTGTCATCGGCATGATTTACGAGGTTAGCAAAAATTTTCGCCATACCATCGTGACCACGCATTACCGTCCATGGCGGGAAAAATACCGCTGGGGTTGGTTGAAGGCTGGACAGGCCTGCCAATTTGTCGAACTGGCCGGATGGGGCATCGATGACGGCATTCGCCTGATCAGTTCGCTTCCTGAGATCGACCGTCTCAAAAATTTGCTCAATGAATCGCCTGTCGATCCGCAGGCAATTTGCAGCAAGGCAGGCGTGATTCTTGAAGCAGTGCTCGATTACCTCACCCAGAAATATGAATGCCGTGTGCCGCGCCGCCAAAGCGGCGCATACACGCTCGGCGAGTTTCTCCTCGCTATCGACGGAAAGCTCCGCGATGCCTTGAAAGTTGAATTGCGGGACGGGCTGACTGACGCGAACGCTGCCCCGCACGAGACGATCCCGCTCAAGCCGATCCTTGATGAACTTCAGCGTATTGCGCAGGCCCGCAATGCGTTTGGCGCCCACTTCAAGGCTATCTCGTTTGAGCTATTGGATACCGACGCGATTGGCTTTGCCAAACAGGTCGTACAACTCGTTTATGCGCTGACCCATCCGGAACACGGTTGGCCGAGTAGTGATAAATCCGGCAGCTATTGGCGGAACAACGGCGATTCACGTCGCCTGCATCCGCTGAAGAAGCCGAGCTAGGAGAGACATGGACGCCGCTCAGCTTATACTTCTCAAGCGCCATCTCTCCGAGGTCTATGCAGGTAATTTGCCGCCACTGCTGCTTCCATCACCGGACGCGGCGCAGAACGATCAGAAAAATCTTGCCCGTTCGCTCAGCGCGTTTTTCGTGCACCACCATTGTGGCGCGAGTATCGCGGATGCGTGCGCATCAGTCGTCGATGATTTCGGCGATCTGGGTATCGATGCCATCTACTATCAAGCCGACATCAAAACTCTGTTCCTGATCCAGAGCAAGCTCAAGGCTTCCCAGCAATTCACGCAGGAAGAGGCCAACAGCTTCGTTCACGGGATCAGGAAGCTGATCGTCTCGGACTATGTCGGCTTCAACCAGAACGTCATCGACCGCCAAGGTGAGATCGATATAGCTTTGGAAGATTGCGAGCATATACAGCTTGTTGTCGCGCACACGGGCAATCAACTCGGGCAATATCCTAATCAAGCCTTGATCGATATGATCGCTGATCCAGCGCACGGCGAAGAACGGTTCACGGTGCCCGTCGTTGATTTCGCGGAACAAGATGTCATCACGGCCATGCGCGCCGTGAATGCGTACGAACAGGTTAATTGCAAACTCAAGCTCTTTGATTGGGCAAAGCTGGCAGGCCCGCGCACGGCTTATATCGGGATGGTGAAGCTTGAAGAGCTTGCCCGTCTCCACCTTCGATATGGGCGGGCGCTCTACGCAAGAAATATTCGGGCGTCGCTCGGCCATCGCACGGATGTGAACCGAGCAATCGACGCGAGCCTCCAAGCCAATCCCGCTGACTTCGAATTCTTCAACAACGGCGTGACCGCACTTTGCAGTACGGTGCAAGGCCGATCCGGTAGCCGAGAAGGGAAAAGCTTTCAGATCACCAAGTTGTCCATCGTCAATGGAGCTCAGACCGTCGCGACGGCGGCGCGCCGCATGAGTGCGGCAGGTTCAGGAAGCATATCCAATGCCCGCGTGTTGGTAACGGTGATCGCAGCCGATGCGGAAAATACGTTTGGCCAATCGGTCACACGCGCGCGTAATCATCAGAACGATGTGGCTAAAGCCGACTTCATCGCGCTCGATGGCGAACAGGAACGCATTCGCCGTGAGCTGGCATTGCTGGGCTATCGCTACGCCTACCAGGCCGAGGCTCTCGACCCTGCTGACCAGACCATCATTCGTGCGGAAGAGGCTGCCTTCGCTTTAGCCATGCTTCGCCCTGATCCGCGCTTGCCGGTAATGGCAAAGCGCAATGCCGCCAGTCTCCAGAAAGTGGGTCAATACCCATATTCAGAAATCTTCGCGCCAGCTCTGACTGCCTTTGAGCTGCGCAACGCCGTCCTCGCATTTCGGTACATCGCAACACGCATGAGCGAAGAAGCGTCAGGCGCTGGCAGCGAACAGGAACGCCTGACCTACCGGCATGGCTCCTATGCTACTGCCTTCGTAATGATGAAGCGGCTAAGGGTCGTAATCGCTGCCGATCCCGCCTTAGACCCCCAGAAACTCGCCGCCTCCGTCGGTCCGGAACTCGACAATCTCCGTCAGAGACTTTGGGCCGAGACGCAGCCCTTGACGGTCGGACGGAATCCTCTCAACCTATTCAAAACCCAAGCCGATGTCAGTACCGTCATCCGCACTATGATGACTGAACATTACGGCCTTCAACACAATCCGGCTCTGCCCCCGCTACTCGCGTTGCCTATCGGCAATGACCCGTATCCGGTAGGCCTGTTCAACTTTCTCTCAACCCAAGCTCCCCAAGTTGGTAATCTAGCATGACAAAAAAACAGAAACTCGAATTGACCTGGGTGGGCAAGGAAAACCGGCCAAGGATTGAGCCACGTATTCTCATCGACGCCCCTTCGAAGAGCTATCATGCGGCAAAGCGCGTTAGTGACGCCGACATCTTCGACAATGTTCTGATTCATGGCGACAACTTGCTCGCGCTGAAGGCGCTTGAGGCTGACTATGCTGGCAAAGTGAAATGTGTTTTCATCGACCCTCCGTACAATACGGGAAGTGCATTTGAACACTACGACGATGGCCTAGAGCACAGCATCTGGCTTGGGTTAATGCGAGATCGGTTGGAAATTTTGCGTCGGCTTCTTTCCGACGACGGCTCATTGTGGATCACGATTGATGACAACGAGGCCCACTATCTGAAAGTCATGTGCGACGAAATTTTTGGGCGCAAGTGTTTCGTGGCAGACGTTATTTGGAAATCATCCGACAATAGCAACAATGATGCAAAGCAATTCTCTTTGGATCATAATCACATTTTAGTGTATTCAAAATGTGAGGGGTGGCTATCCAATAAAACGCGGGGCAACGACAAAAAGTCCGGCCATTTCAAAAATCCCGATAACGACCCTCGGGGACCGTGGTTCGACGGGAACCCGCTTGGATCGCCTGCATATCGGGAAAATTTAATCTTTAATCTCAAGTCTCCCCAAGGACACACCATCAAGCCGCCCGCCAACGGTTGGCGTTGGTCCAAGGAAACCTTGGCAGAGAAAATGGCAACCGGAGAAATCCGCTTCAGTCCTGATGGCAAAGGAATTCGTCGCAGAACCTACCTGTGGGAACAAGGTGGACTGCCTCCATCATCGCTATGGATCGACCTAGACGAGACTGGCCACAATCGACAGGCAAAGTTCGAGCAGAAGAAGCTTTTCCCTCAATGGAGCAAGTCCGAGTGGTTTGGGACGCCCAAGCCCGAAAAACTCTTGAAGCGGATACTTGATATTTGCACCCAGCCTGGTGACCTTGTTCTGGACTCGTTCGCCGGATCGGGAACCACAGGGGCCGTCGCTCACAAGATGGGGCGACGCTGGATCATGATCGAGTTAGGCGATCATTGCCAAACTCATATCCTTCCCCGCTTGAAGATGATCGTTGATGGCAAGGATAATGGTGGCGTGACGGGCATGCTAGAGTGGAAAGGCGGCGGCGGGTTCCGGTTCGTTGAACTCGCCCCTTCACTTCTAACGAAAGACAAATGGGGTCGCGAAGTCATCTCCAGCGAATACAACGCCGAGATGCTTGCACAGGCCGTCTGCAAGCTGGAAGGGTTTGCCTATGGACCAAGCCCAGAGGTCTATTGGCAGCAAGGCCGTTCGTCTGAATCAGACTTCATCTTTGTCACCACGCAGACGCTCGGTGCTGAGGAGTTAGCAACACTGAGCAGTGAGGTTGGTGTAGAACGCACCTTGATGATCCTTTGTGCGGCCTGGCGCGGTAATGCTGATCAATGGCCAAATCTGACGCTACGAAAGATTCCCAACCACATCCGCAGCAAGTGCGAATGGGGGCATGATGACTACAGCCTCAATGTCGCAAACCTGCCGATGGCAGAGCAGGAGCCGGTAGCCGCTCCTTCCCAAACGGGCCTTTTTGACGAAGGAGATGAAGCATGAGCAATCTCCGCCACGTCAACGCCATTGCAGCGCGTCTAAGCCTTCGTCCGCCGCAGCGCCGAAGTCTGGAAATCCTCAACCGCGTAACTGAGATCGCGCCGCCTTCGAAAGCAGCGGATATCGATGCAGCCCTTGAGGTGATCCACAGCGAATACCCGACGATCAGCGGCTTTGAGCGAGACTTCCCGTCACTTTGCTTTGCACTCGCAACGGGCGTCGGCAAGACGCGCTTGATGGGCGCGTTCATCACCTATTTGAAGATCGCGCATGGCATCGACAATTTCTTTGTCCTCGCCCCAAACCTCACGATCTACAACAAATTGATCCACGACTTCACTCCCAACACCCCGAAATATGTGTTCAAAGGCGTCGCCGAGTTTGCGATCTCGCCTCCCGTGCTCACGACCGGCGAGACCTATGAACGGCAGATTGCTTCGGGGGGGCAGCTCTTCCCGACGACGATCAACATTTTCAACATCGCGAAAATTGCGTCTGAGGTTCGCGGAGGAAAGAGCCCGCGCATTCGCTCCTTCCGCGAGGAAATCGGCGAGAGCTATTTCGACTATCTCGCCAGCCTTCCCGACCTAGTGCTCCTGATGGATGAATCGCATCGCTATCGTGCGACCGCAGGGATGCGAGCGATCAACGAGCTGAAGCCTGTTCTGGGCCTTGAGTTGACGGCAACCCCATTCACAGAAGGCACGCGCGGCCCCGTCGCGTTTCAGAACGTCGTGTTCGACTATCCTCTTGCCCGGGCGATGGAAGACGGCTTCGTGAAGGAACCTGCCGTCGTCACACGCAAGGATTTCAACCCCGCTGGCAAGTCTGCCAAAGCTATCGAAGAGATGAAACTCAATGATGGCATCCGCCTTCATGAAACCGTCAAGGTCGAGCTGGAAACCTACGCCCGCGAAAATGGCGTGAACATCGTCAAGCCGTTTGTGTTGGTAATCGCACGCGACACTTCGCACGCAGCTGACCTGATGGCCTTCATCCAGTCCGATGATTTCTACAAGGGCCGCTACGCCGGAAAGGTCATCCAGGTCGATTCCAGCGTGAAGGAGGAGGAAACCGTCGAGAAGCTTTTGACAGTCGAGCGCAATGACAATCCGGTCGAGATTGTCATTCACGTCAACATGCTGAAAGAAGGCTGGGACGTCACCAACCTTTACACGATCATTCCGCTTCGCGCCGCGAACGCGCGTACGTTGATCGAGCAGAGCATCGGTCGCGGTCTTCGTTTACCCTACGGTAAGCGGACGGGGGTTACTGCCGTGGACCGCCTGAACATCGTCGCGCATGATCGGTTTCAGGAGATTGTGGATGAGGCGAACAATCCGAATTCGCCGATCCGCCTCAAGCAGCTTATCCTTGAGGAAGCTGACTTTGAGCGAAAGACCAAGACCGTCATCTCTTCGCCGACGATCTTGACGGGACTCGGATTACAGACCGCGCAGGCAGATGGCAGTACAATTCCGTCGGGCGCACCTGTACAGGCACCAGTGTTCACAGACCCCGCAGAAGTGCGCGTCGCACAGCTTGCCTATGAAGCGTTCCGCAAGCTATCCCGTCAGCCTGAAAAAGTGCCGAGCACAAGCTTCCTTTCGCGTCCCGAAATTCAGGAGAAAGTGCTCAAGGAAGTTCGCAGCCAGTATCAACCGCCGCAACTGGAGCTTGAGGGCATTACCAAGCCCGAGCCCGACATCGCAGCAGTAATCGCAGCAACTGCGCAGTTGATAGCCGAGCGCACTATCGACATCCCGCGCATCACCGTGATGCCGAAGGGGGAAGTCAGAGCTGGCTTCAAACCATTCAAACTCGATCTTTCCGGTATACGATATCCCGCACCGAGCGAAGAGCTATGGGCCAAGCATCTCCGCACCGATCAGGTTGACATCATCGGGCTCTCGCAAGGCAACCTTCTCGAAACCCGTCTCGAAGACTACGTCGTCAGCGGCCTGATTGACTTCCCTGATATCGCTTACGACGACCACGCCGATCTACTTTACGATCTCGCCGAGCAAATGGTGAATCATCTCCGGACCTATCTGTCCGACGACGAAGTCGGTCAGGTCTTATCACTGCATCAGCGTGAGATTGCACGCGCGGTTCACGCCCAGATGCAAGACCACTTCTGGAAAGATGATACTGTCGAGTATCATCATGAAGTGCGTCAGGGCTTCACTGACCTCAAGGAGACGGCTTACACCGCGCTAACCGAGCCGCCACTGGATTACCGCACTCCGCCCGCCGACAAGAGCAACATGGCGCGCTACCTCTTCGGAGGTTTTGCCAAATGCTTGTCCGACGTCACCAAGTTCCACTCAGACACCGAACGCCGCCTTGCCGTCATCCTAGAGCGGGAAGCTCTGAAATGGCTTCGTCCTGCCAAGGGCCAGTTCCAGATGTATTATCGCAGCGGTTCAGATCACCTTGAGTACCAGCCAGACTTCGTTGCCGAGACAAGCGACACGATCCTGATGCTGGAGCCGAAGATGGCGACGCAAATGTCCGACAAAGACGTGTTGTCGAAAGCAGATGTCGCTGTGCAATGGTGCTCATGGGCCTCCGAGCACGCCCGCTCTTATGGAGGCAAGCCTTGGCGCTATGTCCTGATCCCGCATGATGCGGTTTCTGATAATATGACGTTGGAGTTCCTCGTCAAACAGTTCGGGAAATGACGTAGCACATTGGCCTCTTGCACCGTTGCTGAGGCCCTGTCTCTGCGCGTCGTTCGGTCAATGGATAGTCGTTGCAATGATAGCAGACAAAAAGGAAGAGTGCGCATGGAGCCCCTTCGGGGGTGCTCTCAGCGCGGCGCTCGGGCGGCAAGCTCGTTGTTGATCATCACGACGAGGGATTGAGCCGATGCAAGGTCTGGCTTGCCGCTGGCAAGGCCCTTGCTCGCCTCCTGAAATAGTGCTGCAAGCTGCGCGTCGGTTTTTTTGGCCAGATCGTCTTTCGTCATTTTGAACATGGATTCCTCCTGCTGTCTTGCGCCGCCCCCGATGGGCCGCGTTGAGGAGGCAGGAATCTGTGCCGGGTGAGGATCAGCGTGCAATAGGCACCCCCTTCGTGGGGTGATCGGCGTGCAAAAAGGACCCCTTCATCCCGGGGATTTAGTCGGCCGACTGGTTTTGATCAGTTGGCGAGAACGGGATGTTGATCGTGGAGACAGTGGTTCGGATTCGGCGTGAGCATGCAGCGGGTAAGGCGATCAAGGCGATCGCTCGTGACCTTCGTTTGTCGCGGAAGGTCGTCCGCAAAGCGATCCGGTCGCCGGAGGCGGCGTTCAACTATCAGCGCAAAGTCCAGCCGCTGCCGCGGATCGGTCCTTATCAGGATCGTCTCGATGCGCTGCTTGAGGAGAACGAAGGTCGCGGCCGCCGCGATCGGCTACGGATGACGCGTATCCATGACCTGCTGGTGCGCGAGGGGTTCGATGGATCCTATGATGCGGTGCGCCGCTATGCGGCGCGCTGGCGTGCTGCGCGGCGGAAGGATGCTGGCGAAGGCGCACCGGCGTTCATCCCGATGACCTTCCAGCCGGGTGAGGCCTACCAGTTCGACTGGAGCCACGAGGATGTGGAGATCGCCGGCAAGCCGATGCGGGTGAAGGTGGCGCATATGCGTCTCTGCGACTCGCGCGCACCCTATGTCCGGGCCTATCCGCGCGAGGGCCAGGAGATGCTGTTCGATGCCCATGCCCGGGCGTTCGCGTTCTTCGGCGGTGTGCCGCGACGCGGTATCTACGATAATATGAAGACGGCGGTGACGGCCGTGTTCACCGGCAAGGAGCGTGTGTTCAACCGCCGCTTCCTGATCATGACCGATCATTACATGGTCGAGCCGACCGCCTGCTCGCCGGCGGCGGGATGGGAGAAGGGCCAGGTCGAGCAGCAGGTCCAGACAATCCGAGGCCGCTTCTTCCAGCCGCGGCTCCGGTTCGCCAGCCTGGCCGAGCTCAACGGGTGGCTGGAGGCCGAGTGCCGGCGCTGGGCCGAGCATCATGCCCATCCCGAACGCGGGGATATTACCGTCGCCGAGGCGCTGGATATGGAGCGACCGGCCCTGCAGCCGATCCTGGCACCGTTCGACGGCTTCCATGAGAGCGAGCATGCCGTCACCGGCACCTGCCTCATCAGCTTCGATCGCAACCGCTACTCGGTCATGTCGACGGCCGCACGCCGGACCGTTCAGGTGCGCTCCTATGCCGATCGCATCGTCATACGCTGCGGCGATGCGATCGTCGGGGAGCATGAGCGCCACTTCGGTCGGAACCGCACGATATACGATCCCTGGCATTATCTGCCGGTCCTCGCGCACAAGCCCGGCGCGCTGCGTAACGGCGCACCGTTCCAGGACTGGGATCTGCCGCCCGCCCTGCACCGATTACGGCGAAGGCTCGGCACCGGGGACGAGGCCGATCGCAGGTTCGTGCGGGTCCTCTCGGCGGTGCTCACCGATGGCCTGGAGCCGGTAGAGGCTGCCGTGCGCGAAGCGTTGGCGAACGGAACGGCCAGCGACGAGCTGATCCTCAACATCCTCTCCCGGCGCCGCGAGCCGGCGACACCCCACAGCATCGTCACTTCGGAAGACCGGATGCTGCAGCATCCTCCGCTCGCCGACTGTGCCCGCTATGATCTGCTGCGAGGCTATGATGCAGCGGCATGATATGATCGACACGATGCGCGGCCTCGGACTCAAGGGCATGGCGGCGGCGTTCGACGAGGCGGTCACCACCGGCCTCCAGCGCAAGCGCACCACCATGGAGATACTGACCGACCTGCTCCGTGCTGAGGCGACCCACCGGGATGCAGCCTCCATCCGCTATCGGATGACGGCTGCGAGGCTGCCCGTGGTGAAGGACCTGGAGCGGTTCAGCTTCGAGGGCACACCGATCAATGAGGAGATGATCCGCTCCCTTCACGATGGCTCCTTCCTCCCGCCTCGCCGCAATATCGTGCTGGTCGGCGGCACGGGGACAGGCAAGACCCACCTCGCCATCGCGATCACCGCCAATGTCGTGCGAAGGGGCGCTCGCGCCCGCTACTTCAACACCGTCGATCTGGTGACACGCCTCGAAGAGGAGACCCGGATCGGCAAAGGCGGGACCCTGGCGGCGCAGCTGTCGCGGCTCGACCTGATCGTTCTCGACGAGCTCGGTTATCTGCCGTTCGCCCGCTCGGGAGGGCAGTTGCTGTTCCACCTCATCAGCAAGCTTTATGAGCGGACCAGCGTCATCATCACCACGAACCTCGCCTTCGGCGAATGGCCGACCGTGTTCGGCGATCCCAAGATGACCACGGCGCTGCTCGACCGCGTCACCCACCACTGCGATATCGTCGAGACGGGCAACGACAGCTGGCGCTTCAAAAACCGCAGCTGACAGCCACCTTCGGCGCCTTCAAAAATCTATCTTGCGCTGCGCGCGCCTCCGGTCGGGCTACGCCCGCCCTCCGCCGCACGCAGCGCAAGGCCATCTTCAACAAACCAGCATCATATTATCTGAAAAGGGGGTCCCTCTTCGACGCCGATCGGGGGTCCCTTTTGAACGCCGTTTGACAATCGAGCGCGATGACCTTTTGCTGCGTCTCAGACAGTTCAGGATGCGGTCCGATCTCCAAAGTGACATGCTCGTTCCAGTCGGCATCCCCTTCAGCGCTGATCTCGCTCGGCTTGGTGTTACGGGTCTCGATGATCCGCGAGAGAAGGAAGTCCTTGAAGCTCTGGTCGGTGAGACAGAAGGCCCGTGTATGCCAGCGGAAACCGTCGAACCCGATCGCGTGTGGCGCAATCCAGCGCCAGCGCGGCTCCGGCCGGGACAGGGACTGGTATTTGACCTCGATGGCTTCTGATCGGCGAATTGCGGCGACCACCGAACGTAGCGTTTTGGCGTTGACCCCCCGCACTGGCGTCGGCGCGGAGTCGTAGGACGGAAACTGCCCGATCCAAGCATCAGCCAGGTCGAGGATACCGTCGGCAACGGAACGAAGCTGAGAGAGGTAACGGCTGGCGTCCGGCTTCAAAAACAGGGGGTCGAACTTGCTGCCTCGGATGTAGGTTCGGGCGCTCTTGTCGTAGACCATGTTGTTCGGAGCCATGCCGATGTAGCGGTTCAGGTCGGTGGACGCCTGGTTCACCGACACGCCGAACGCATCCATCAGATCCCCCCGATTCACATGCCCCTCCCAAAACAGGCGGAACTCGATGAATTCGAGCCGTCGCTCGACGCCCCACCGAAGATCAGCCTTCTCTGTTACCACCATGCACTCCCAGTGACATGATCCGTCCCGAAACTAGGCCAGCCCAGTTTCTGGATTTTCGATCAAGCTATCTGAGAAGCGGTGTGGGTTCAATCGAAATTGGTAGGGTCTGCAAGCAAGGGAGAGGGCGGAATGGCGGCTGCGCCTCGGCCAACCGCCATACTGGGGCTATGGTCACGCGCCCGCTTGCTCGGTAGGAACGTGGTCCGAGGTGCTCGACCGGATCATCGCCTGCTCGTACTCCTCGATGTCACACAAGCGGTAGACGACCCGGCCGCCGAGTTTGACGAAACGTGGCCCGTCCCCAATCCACCGCCATCGCTCAAGAGTACGAGGGCTAATCCGCCAGCGTGCGGCCAACTCCATTTGGTTCATGTGTGCTGCCTTCATTTCCGTTTCCTTTCGCTCAGGCCCGTTTGACTGCGACACAACGAAGGCGTGGCCGGAAAACACTATCAAGTTAATACTGGCGGAAGCCTCAAAACCGGGGTTTTGCTGCATCTCGTCTTGAGCAGAGAAGTTCCTCGAAAGCGAAGATTCACCTACGAATACGAGGGCATGCTGGCGCGATGTGGGGCATACTTCGAGCGAGTTTGCCGAAGAGTCGTCTGCCTCCGCCACTATCCCCATAGAGATCGTCTTTACGCATATTGTCCGGGCGACACCTCGCGCAGGGTGATCGGTGCGTCCTGTGCGTCAGCGACATGCGCCTCGCCAATGATCGCGCGGGGGTCGATGGCGTGGCTCAGCAGCAGGCCGCAGCGGTCCGGGCCATTCCAGATCACCGTGCCGCACACTTCCAGATGATCGGCAATCAGCGTCACGCGCTCGCCCACGATCGGGAGCCATGCGCCCACGACCAGCGCGCCATAGATGGAGATGTTTCGCACCTCCACCGGCTGGCTGGTGCCGTTCCAGCTCAGCATCGCGGGTATCTGGGCGGCGAAGCGTTGTTCGCGCCTGCGTTCCGCCCGCGCCCGGCAAACCGTCTGTTCCATCGCCTCTCTCCCGGTTTGCCCCCCGGGGTTAAGACACACAGAGTCCGCCTCAAATCTTGAAAAAAGGTTACCGGCGGCGATCAGGGGCGCGCCGGCCGAGCAGCGCGCCCGGATGCGTCAGGCGAGCGCGCCGTGGCAATGCTTGTATTTCTGGCCCGATCCGCAGGGGCACGGCGCATTGCGGCTGATGTCGAGATTGGAGAAGTCCTCACCCGGTGCCGCCGGCGCAGGAGCGCGGGGGATGGTGGTCGTGATGCCGCCCAGCTGCCCCGCGTCGATATCGCCGCTGTTGTCCTCGCCGGAAAACGGGTCGATATGCGTCGTGATGAAATCGGGCAGCACGGGCAGCCCATAATCCTCCAGCGGCGGCTGCTCCATGCGGAACTGCACCCGCGCGATCGATCCGGTCACATCCTCGCGGATATTTTCCAGCATGCGTTCGAACAGGGCGAAGGCTTCCTGCTTATATTCGTTGATCGGCGTCTTCTGCGCATAGGCGCGCAGATGCACCACCTGGCGCAGCGCGTCGAGCGTCGAGAGATGTTCCTTCCAGTGATGGTCCAGGCTCTGGAGCAGGATCGACTTCTCGATCATGTGCCAGTCGGCCGCATCGATCTCCTTGACCTTCTCGGCCACCGCAGCGTCGGCCAGTGCCACCAGCCGTTCCTCGATCATTTCGGGGTCGACCGCGTCTTCGGCCAGCCAGGCGTCGAAGTCGGGCTCCAGGCCCAGTATCTCGGCAGTGCGCGCCTTCAGCCGCTCCATATCCCATTGTTCGGGATAGGTGCCGGGCGGGCAGGATGCGCCCACCAGGTCGTTGACCGTCTCGTGCCGCATGTCGGTCACGACATCGTCCACCGTGTCGGCGTCCATTATGTCGCTGCGCTGTTCGTAGATGACCTTGCGCTGGTCGTTCATTACGTCGTCATATTCGACGACCTGCTTGCGGATGTCATAGTTGCGCGCCTCGACCTTCTTCTGCGCGGTCTCGATGGCCTTGCTCAGCCATTTGGACGGCGGCAGCGCCTCGCCATCCTCCAGGTTGGACCGGATCATCTTGGCGAACATCGTGTCCGGGCCGAAAATGCGCATCAGGTCATCGTCGAGGCTGAGGTAGAAGCGCGAGAGGCCCGGGTCGCCCTGACGGCCCGAACGGCCGCGCAGCTGATTGTCGATGCGGCGGCTTTCGTGCCGCTCGGTCGCCAGCACGAACAGGCCGCCGGCGGCCAGCACTTCCTGCTTCTCCGCTTCGATCTCGGCTTCGATCCGGGCGATCGCCGCCTCGCGCTCGGGGCCATCGGGCATGTCGCGCAGCTCGTCCTCGACCCGCATTTCCAGATTGCCGCCCAGCTTGATGTCGGTGCCGCGGCCGGCCATGTTGGTGGCGATCGTCACCGCGCCCTTGCGGCCGGCCTGCGCCACGATATGCGCTTCGCTTTCATGGAAGCGCGCGTTCAGCACGGCATGCTTGACGCCTTCCTGGTTCAGGAATTCCGACAGCATTTCGGACTTTTCGATCGACACCGTGCCGACCAGCACCGGCTGCCCCTTTTCGGCATGGACCTTGATGGTCTTGGCGATGCCGCGGAACTTGTCCTCCAGGCTCTTGTAGAATGTGTCTTCCTCGTCGACGCGCTGGACCGGCCGGTTGGTCGGAATGGTGACGACGTTCATCTTGTAGATTTCGTAGAATTCGGTCGCTTCGGTCGCGGCCGTCCCGGTCATGCCCGACAGCTTGGGGTACATGCGGAAATAATTCTGGAAGGTGATCGACGCGAGCGTCTGGTTCTCGGGCTCGATGTTGACGCCTTCCTTGGCCTCGACAGCCTGGTGCAGGCCGTCGGACCAGCGACGTCCGTCCATCATGCGGCCGGTGAACTCGTCGATGATGACGACCTTGCCGTCCTTGACGATATAGTCGATGTCGCGGCGGAACATGACGTTAGCGCGCAGCGCCTGATTCACATGGTGGACGACGGCGGTATTCTCGAAATCATAGAGGTTCGCGCCCTGCAGCAAGCCCGCCTGCTCCAGCAGCCGCTCGATCTTCTCGGTGCCGTCCTCGGTCAGGGTGACGGTGCGCTGCTTTTCGTCCTTCTCGTAATCCGCTTCGGTCACCTGCTTCACGATCGCGTCGACGGCGACATAGAGTTCCGACTTGTCGTCGGTGGGACCCGAAATGATTAGCGGCGTGCGCGCTTCGTCGATCAGGATCGAATCGACCTCATCGACGATCGCGTAGTTGAACGGGCGCTGCACCATCGACCCGCGATCGAACTTCATATTGTCGCGCAGATAATCGAAGCCGAGCTCATTGTTCGTCGCATAGGTGATGTCGGCATTATAGGCGGCGCGCCGCTGGTCTTCCGACAGGTTGGGGACGATGACGCCCGTGGTCAGCCCCAGGAAGCGGTAGACCTGGCCCATCCAGTCGCAGTCGCGGCTGGCGAGATAGTCGTTCACCGTGACGACATGAACGCCCTTGCCCTCCAGCGCGTTCAAGTAAGTGGCCAGCGTCGCGACCAGCGTCTTGCCCTCGCCGGTGCGCATTTCGGCGATCTCGCCACGATGCAGGACGATGCCGCCCACCATCTGCACGTCGAAATGACGCATGCCCAGGACACGCTTGGACGCTTCGCGCACTGTGGCGAAGGCTTCCGGCAGCAAATCGTCCAGCGTCTCTCCCGCCGCCAGCCGTTCGCGGAACCGAACCGTCTGCGCCGCCAGTTCCTCATCACTCAGCGCCTGAATCGAAGGCTCGAAGGAAGCGATCCGTTCGACCACCTTGCCCAGCGACTTGACATAACGTTCGTTGGACGATCCGAAGATGGACTTGGCGAGTGCGCCGAACATGAGCTCTCCCTGAGCGAAAGGACTAGAAGGCGCAACAAGCCACGCCGCAAACAATTGAGCGGCAAATAGGCATCGGTCGGGCGCGCGTCAATTCAGCGCGGGGCGACGCGGCGCTAAAAGCCTGTCAGGCTTGCGCGATCCTGCGCGCTTCGGCTTCGCGCAGCACCTCGGTCCAGCGCTGGGCGATGCGGTCGCGGCCGTAATGGCGATCGAGATGGGCCCGCCCCGCCGCCAGCCGCTCCTGCTCCCCTTCCCAGCCAAAGGCGTAGCGCGCGAGCCCGCCCTGCCAATCGTCGAGCACGATATAGGGCCGCAATTCCTCATAGGACTCGATTGAATCCGCGATCACGCCCAGGCCCGCCATCATCGCCGTTGCCGGGCGGTTGATCGATTTGCCCAGCGTATAGTCGTTGCGCGGCACCGGGATGATGGCGACGCGATGGGCGCGCAGCGCGCGCGAGAAGCTTGCCAGCGACCAGGGCAGATAATGATGGGGGATGCCCCACTCCGCCGACGCCGTGCGATAAAGAGCGGGCTTGTTGCTGATGATCGTCAACGTCACGGGATGGCGGGCGGCGAAGCGCTCCAGTTCCGCGACGCTGTCCCGCAGCTGGCACAGCCCGGCGACGCCCGGCATGTTGTTGCCGAACCAGACGCAATGCAGCGCACCGCCGTGCCGCGCATGGAACCGCTCCAGCTGGCCCAGCCGCCAGCGATCCAGCAGCGGCAGCCGGCGGGCGCCCTTGGCCGACATGTCGTCCAGCATATCGGGGACGACCCGCACCCGGTCGCTGATGTCCGGCACCGACTGGATCAGCAACTGGCCCATGCGTTCGGTCGGCACCGTCACCAGGTCCGCCCGGCACAGCAGGTGATTGGTCCGCATGCCGTGGCGGGCGGAACGCTGGCAGCGATTATTGGCGAAGCGATTGTCGCAGATATCGAAGATCAGGCTGGATTGCGCCGCCGCTGCCGCCCGCGCGACCTTCATCGCGCCCCGGCCGAACGCCTTGGAAATGACGACGGCATCGTAGGCGGGCGCACGGCGCAAGCGCGGATAGCGCGCGATCCGCAATCCGGCGTCGCGCAGCGCGGCCATCGGCTCCAGCACGCGAAGCCGGATGCTCGCCTTCCGGGGCGAATAGCGTTTGGCATAAAAGGCGAACCGGCCCCCGCCCAAGTCCATCATCATCAGCGACCTTATTTATGCTGCCCTTATCAGCATGACGCCGCGAACCGCGCAAGCCCGCCCCATATTCCGCGTCGCCCGTTCGGCACGGGCTGGCTTTCGCGCGCTGCCCATCCTATGGCGAGGCCATGGACAGATCGCCCCTCGCCCCCGCCGCCTTCCCGTCCCTTCCCGCCATTGCCGGGGTCACGCTGCGCACCGCGCGCGCCGGCTACAAGGCGTGGGACCGCTGCGACCTCACCTATGTCGAGCTCGACGAAGGAACGGCGGTCGCCGGCGTCACGACGCAGAGCAAATGCCCCTCACCCGAAGTCGAATGGTGCCGCGACGCCATTCCGCTGGGCGCCGCGCGCGCGCTGGTGGTCAATGCCGGCAATGCCAATGCCTTCACCGGGCACCGGGGCCGGGCGGCGGTAGAAGCGATCGCGGCCAGGGTCGCCAATCACCTCGCCTGCCTGCCGTCGGACATCTTCATCTCCTCGACCGGAGTCATCGGCGTGCCGCTGCCCGTCGACAAGGCCGAGGCGGGGCTGGAGGCGGCCTTCAACGGCACCCCCTGCGGTTGGGAGGAAGCGGCGATCACGATCGGCACCACCGACACCTATCCCAAGGGCGCCTGCGCCAGCGCACTGATCGGAGAGACGCGCGTCGATCTGGTTGGCATCATCAAGGGGTCGGGCATGATCGCGCCGGACATGGCGACGATGCTTGGCTATATCTTCACCGACGCCGCGATCGAACCGGCGCTGTTGCAGCAGATGCTTTCGGCCGCGAACAAGCGGACCTTTTCCTGTATCACCGTGGATAGCGATACCTCGACCAGCGACACCGTGCTCGCCTTTGCGACGGGCAAGGCGGGCAATGCGCCGCTGCGATCGATGGACGATCCGGGCGCGGACGCCTTTGCCGCCGCGCTCGCCGATCTCTGCCGCCAGCTGGCGCATCTGGTCGTCCGCGATGGCGAAGGCGCGACCAAATTCGTGGAAATTCGGGTCGAAGGGGCAAGCAGCGACGCGAGCGCGCACCGCATCGGCCTGTCGATCGCCAATTCGCCCCTGGTCAAGACCGCGATTGCCGGCGAAGACGCCAATTGGGGCCGCGTCGTCGCCGCCATCGGCAAGGCGGGCGAACCCGCCGATCGCGACACGCTGTCGATCCGCTTCGGCGCCACGCAGGTCGCCACCGGGGGCCTCGCGGTAGAAGGCTATGACGAAGCGCCAGTGGCAGCGCATCTCAAGGGGCAGGAGATAGAGATTGGCGTCGATCTCGGGCTGGGTGATGGCCGCGCCACCATCTGGACCTGCGACCTGACGCATGGCTATATTTCGATCAATGCGGACTATCGCAGCTGATGATGCTCGCCCTGCACGAAGCCGTCGTCGCGCTGATGCGGCAAGTGGCGCGCGACGTGGTGATGCCCCGATTCCGCAACCTTGCCGCGCATGAAATCAGCGAGAAGGCGGCGAATGATTTCGTCACCATCGCCGACAAGGAAAGCGAACTGCGCCTGGCCGAAGGACTGGAAGCCATCCTGCCGGAGGCCGGCATCATCGGCGAGGAAGCCTGCGCCGCCGACCCGACGATCCTGGAACGCGCTGGCGACGGATTGAACTGGATCATCGACCCGATCGACGGGACCGGCAATTTCGCGTCGGGCAATCCGCCCTTCGGCATCATGATCGCGCTGGTGGACGCTGGCGCCACGCTGGCGGGCTGGATCCTCGATCCGATGACCGGGCGGCTCTGCCATGCGCTGCTGGGTGGCGGCAGCCATATTGATGGGGAGCAGGTGCAGGCGCGCGAAAGCGGCGGCGACCTGCCGATCGCGGCGCTGGCGGTCTATTTCATGAGCGAAGACGAGCGCGCCGATATTCAGCGGCGCGCGGACGGCCAATTCGCACTGGTCGACATTCCCCGCTGCGCCGCGGAGCAATATCCGCGGCTGGTGCTGGGTCAGAATGACGTGTCGGTCTTCGCGCGCACCCTGCCCTGGGATCATGCGGCGGGCACGCTGTTCGTCAATGAAGCGGGCGGGTGTTGCCAGCGGCTGGACGGCAGCCCCTATCTGGTGGGCGACATACGCCGCGGGCTGCTGGGCGCATCCTCGCCGCGGCTGTGGGAACGGGCGGCGCAGCAACTGTTCAGCTGAACGGCAAAGCCCGACAGCGAACACGACAAGTGGAAGCGTTTGGTCCCGCCCAAACGCAAACCCGCGCACTTGTCGCTTTCGCTGTCGGAGTATGGCGAAAAGGCGCGCATCGACAACGACTTGGCCGGTGCGACGGAGCGACGGCCGAGGCAAGGTCCATGACCTTGCTTCGCACCGCCGCCATGTGGCGTCAGAGGACGCTTTCGATCCAGCCCTTGAGCGCGCTCTTGGGCGCCGCGCCGACCTTGGTCGCGCTGACCTCGCCATTCTTGAACAGGATCATTGTCGGAATGCCGCGCACGCCATATTTCCCCGGCGCGTCGGGATTTTCGTCGATGTTGATCTTGGCGATCGTGACCTTGTCGGCCAGTTCCTCGGAGATTTCCTCCAGGGCCGGGCCGATCATCTTGCACGGGCCGCACCATTCCGCCCAGAAATCGACGAGCACCGGCTTGTCGGCGGCGATCACGTCTTCCTGGAAGCTGACATCGGTAACTGCCTTGGTGGCCATGGGTAAATCTCCTTTGCTTGGCGCAATATCTAGGATGATGGCGCGTGTCGCTCAACGGGCGGGAGCGGCAAATTCTCCTGCGCGGGGACAAAGCCCGGCTTGTGCGCCGTCAGCAAGGCCGCCGGCAGGGTGATGAGCCGCGGCGCGCTGGTGTAGAGCAGGCCCGCCTCGATCCGCCGATCGGGAAAGATCACGGCGAGCGCGGCGGCATAGGCGGCCATCTGCCGAATATGGGAGGACGGCACGTCGGCCAGCGTCAGCGGCGCGACTCGCCCGGTCTTGAAATCCACGAACTGCACCACGTCCGGCCCGACGCAGAGGCGATCGACGGTGCCGGCGATCACCGCCTCCCCCACCACGGCGGCGATCGGCGCTTCGGCGAGCGCATCGGGACCGAACAGGCCCGCAAAGTCGGGCGCGTCGATGACGCGCAGCGCCTGGGCGATCAGGTCGCGCCGCCCGCCAGCATCGTCGAGCCCCTGCTGCGCCAGCCAGCGATCGGCCGCCGCGTCCCGCTGCGACGGCGCGAGCGCGGGCAGCCGCTCGAACAGGGCATGCAGCCAGCGGCCTCGCTCGGCCGCGGCGCGCATCGCTGGCGTAGGCGGGGGATAGGGCACATCATCCTCGACCTGAGCCGATGGGGCCAGCGGCCGTGGCGGCCGCGCCTCGGCCGGCGCGGCTTGCCGCAGCCAGGCGGGCGCGTCGACCGGCGCCTCGGCCACCACTTCCTCCGACGCCGCCTCCTTGGCGGGCAGTTGTTCCGCCCCGCGCCAGCGCCGCGCCGCTCCCCATAGCGGATCGGCCTCCCACTCCGCGCCCAGCGAGACCATCGCGCCTTCGACCGCGGCGAACCAGCTTTCGGGCTTCACCTCGCCCTTGGCGCGCGGCCCCAGCGACCCGGCCACGACCAGCTTTTCCTCGGCCCGGGTCAGCGCCACGTAGAGAAGCCGCCAATGCTCCTCCCGCTCGACCGCCGCAGCCGCTTCGGCCACCTCGCCGATCGGCCCCTGCCGCTCGGCCTTGCGCGGCGGCAGGATCGGCAAGCCGTTCCACTCCAGCATGTCCGCGCGATTGCCGGCATCGGGATCAAGGCAGGCGTCCGCCAGGATGACGATCGGCGCCTGCAATCCCTTGGCGCCATGGACCGTCAGCAGCCGCAGCATGTCGCCCTGCGCCGCGGCGTCGCGGACAATCTCCACCTCGCCGCGGTCGAACCAGTCGATGAAGCGCTGCAGCGAGGGATGATCGTCGCTTTCGAAAGCAAGCGCCGCGTTCAGCAATTCCTCGATCGGATCGGCTGCTTCCGCGCCCAGCCGCTCGATCAGCTTGCGCCGCCCGTCAACCGCCCCCGACAGGATCGCCTCCAGATAGCGGTAGGGGGTCGAGAAATCCGCCACGGACAAGAGATCGCGAAGCGGCTTCAGCAGGTCCTCGTCCAGCGTCTGGTTCAGATGCCGCCACAGCCCCGTCTTCCGCCCGATCAGGCGCATCATCAGATCGTCCTGCGTCCACCCGATCAGCGGCGACACCAGCAAAGCGGCGAGGTTCAGCTCATCCTCGGGCTGGACCGCGAAGCGCAGCGCCGCCAGCAGGTCGCGCACCGCGAGCGGCGCATTGAGCCGCAGGCGGTCGATGCCCGCCACGGCGACCTGCTCCTCATACAGGCGCGCGACGATCAGCCGCGCCAGCTCGCTGCGGCGGCGCACCAGGATCATGATGTCGCCAGCGCGCACCGGGCGGCCGCGGCTTTCCAGCATCACTCCGTCGTCGATCCACTGCCGCACCTGCCGCGCGATGCGCTGGGCGAGGACGCGCTCCTGATCGTCGACCCAATCCTCCTCGCCCTCGGCGTCTTCGGTCAGATTGGCGATGACCGGCTTCCAGAGCAGCACTTCGCCCGGATGGCGATTGGCGCTGTCATGACGCACGTCGCCGCTGTCCAGCCCCAGCCGCTCGGCCCGCAGCGTCGCGATGGTGCGATCGACGACATCCAGCACGGCCGGCGTCGAGCGGAAACTGCGGTCGAGCGAAAGGTTGAAGAAGTCGTGGCCAGCCCCGTCCGCATCGCGCTGGAACAGCAGTTGCGCGGCGGCGAAATTCTGCGGGCTGGTGCCCTGGAATCCGAAAATCGCCTGCTTGAAGTCGCCGACGGTGAAGATGGTGCGGACCCGCTCCCCTTTCGCGCCTTCGCCGCTGAAGAACTCCTCCGCCAGCGTGCGGACGATGCGCCACTGGGCGGCATTGGTGTCCTGCGCCTCGTCGACCAGGATATGGTCGATCCGCTGGTCGAGCTTGTAGCGGATCCACTCGGCAATGCCCGGCTGCTCCAGCAGGCTGGCGGTGCGGCCGATCAGATCGTCGAAGTCGACCGCGCCGGCGAGCCGCTTGGCGCGCGCATAGGCGCGGGCATAGGCGCGGCCGGCGTGCAGCGCCTGTCCCAGCAACGCGGCATAGTCGGCGCGCAGCTTGAGCGCGATCAGTTCGGCGCAGCGGCTGTGCAGCCGCGCCGCCATCTCGCCATAGCCATCGACCGGCGGCACCCACCCTTTGGCGTCGATCATGTCGCCATCCGCCTTGGCCCAGGCGCGATGGAGATCGATGAGGCCCGCGGCTCGGCCGGCAGGATCGAGCGCGCGCCAGGCGGCGATCCGCTCGCATCGCTCCAGTCCCCGGCCCTTGCCCCAATCCGCATTGGCGCGGACGACCCATTCGAGCGAACGCAGATCGAACATGTCGTCGCAGCACTGGTCGGCAAGCCATTGATCGATATTGCCTTCCGGCAGGCCCAGCGCCTGGTTCAGCCAGGGGGCGATGTCGGCCGGCAGCGCATCCAGCGCGTCCCCCCGCGCGGCGCAGCGCAGCAGAAAGCCTTCCGCCCCGCCCTCGCCCAGCCGCAGGCTGAGCGCCTGAAGCGCCGCCATCAGCGCGTCATCGCCCTCTTCCTGCGCGCCCACCACCAGGTCGGCCAGCGTCTGGCGCGCCAGAGTCGATTGCTCGCGCTGGTCGAGCGGGCGAAAACCCGGCGCCAGCTCGGCTTCCAGCGGAAAGGCGGTGAGCAGTTGCTGGCAGAACCCATGGATAGTCTGGATGCGCAGGCCACCGGTCGATTCCAGCACCTCCGCGAACAGACGCCGGGCATGGTCCTGCATCTGCGGCCCATGATCCTCGCCCAGCGCGATCAGGTCGGCGGCAAGGCCGGGGCCGTCCATCTGCACCCAGGCGGCCAGCCGGTCATGGATGCGATCGGCCATTTCCGCCGCGCCCGCCTTGGTGAAGGTGAGGCAGAGGATCTGTTCGGGGCGCACCCCCTGCAGCAGCAGGCGGAACACGCGCGCCGTCAGCACATGCGTCTTGCCCGTGCCGGCGGAGGCCGAAAGCCACACATGCGCGTCCGGCGCCGCGGCGCGCGCCTGATCGCCCAGCAATTTCTGAAGCGCGCGCGCCTTAGCCATCGTCGCGGCCATACCATTCCTCCAGCCGCATCAGTTGGTCATAATCGCCATAATTGGCGAGTTCGGGGTTCAGTTGCGCCACGAAGGGCGCATTGCCCAACAGATAGTCATTCGCCAGCGTTTCGAAATGGGCGTGGGCATGGGCGGTGAATTCGTCGGTCACGATCTTGTCGCGCTTGCCCATCGGATCGACCGGCCGTTCGCGATAGCCGAACTGATCGCCCTTCTTGGCGAGCGACCAATATTCGAAGTCGCCTGCCTTGGGCGAGGGCCCCAGCCCGTCGAACCCGCCCAGTTCGGCCAGCACCCCCAGCAGGCCAAGCTGCAGCGAGAAGCCCGCCTTCACCTGCCGCGCGCTCGGCGGCTTGCCGGTCTTGTAGTCGATGATGCCGATGCGACCGTCGGCCAGCCGGTCCAGCCGATCCGCCTTGCCCATGAGCGTGACGCCCGCGACGTCCCCTCGTCCCTCCTGCTCCACCGAGAGGATGGTGCGCCCCTCGGCCTTGTCGCGTGCGACCTCTGCCGCGATCCAGCGGATCGATTCGATCAGGCGGGGCTGCCACAGCGCCTTGAGCAGCGGGTGGACCTGCGGCTGGTCGAACATCGCGCGGGCACGCGCCTCCAGATCGGCGGGATCGAGCGTGCCCGCTTCGGCCCAGCGTTGCAGGACGTCATGCACCGCGGTGCCGCGCCAGGCGGGCCCGGCATCGGCGTCAACCGGGTCGAGCCGCGCCAGTCGCAGGATGCGCCGCGCGTAGAAAGCGAAGGGATCGGCCTTCAACCGATCGACATCGGTCACCGGAATGACGCGCGGCCGCGCTGCGACCGGCGGCACGGGCGCGGGTCGCCGCGCCGGGCCATAGGCCGACGGCGCGTCGATCGCCCGCGCCAGCAGGGCATAACGGTCGGCGGATTTCCACTGCGGCCCCGCCATCGCCTTCAGGCGCAGCCACAGGCGCGAAGCGACCGCCGGGCCGCCGCTGCCGCGCCGGGCGCGCGTGATCAGCACGCGCGGCGCGCCCAGTGCGCCAGCGAAATCGTGCGCGGCGAGACCGATGCGTGTCTCTAGTCCCGGCAGCCCCAGTTCGCGGCGAATGCGCGGGGCCAGCCATGGATCGGGCGCCGGCAGGCCGGGCCAGGTGCCTTCGTTCAAGCCGCCCAGGATCATGAGATCGGCCTGGGTCAGGCGCGCCTCGATCAGGCCCAGGATCGACAGGCGCGGGTGACCGCCCTGCGGCGGACGCACGGCAAGGCCGCCAAGCATATGGTCGAGCAAGGCCGGCAACGCGCGCGGGTCAGCCTGGCGCGGGCCTTCGGGGGCGGCGGCCTCCATCTCGGTGAAAAGGTCGGCGGCGGCATGCCCCTGATGCCCGGCCCAGATCGCATCCGCCGACAGCGCGCTCGCTTGTTCCCGCAGCGCCGCCAGTTGCGCGGCCAGGCCGGTGGCGTCGGCGAAGGCGGTTTCCAGCGGCTCCAGAACGGCGCGCGCGGTCGGCCACCAGGCGCGCACCCGATCCCGCAGGCCGCGGTGCCGGTCGTCGTCCTGCGGCAGCAGCAGCAGGTCGATGCCGTGCAGCCCGGCCTGCGGGCGCGGGCCGCGCAGCAGCAGGTCCAGGCCGCGCACGCCCTCCAGCCAGGAAAGCCGCGCTTCACCGCGCATCACCAGCGGATGCTTGAGCAGCGTCAACAGCGGCACCGGCGCGAATCGTTCGGCCACCGCTTCTGCCATCGCGATCAGCAGAGTGCCGGGCGGCAGGCGCGACAAGGGCTGGCCCGCGCTGTCGTCCGCCTCGATCCCCCACCGGCGCAGATGCGCGGACACGCGCGTCGCCAGCTGCCGGTCCGGCGTCACCAGCGCAGCGGTGCGGCCCGGCGTTTCCAGCGCCTCGCGCAGGGCTATGGCGATGGCCTGCGCCTCCTCGCCAGGGGTCGCGACTTCCAGCGCCTCCACCCCGGCGAGCGAACGGTCGGCGGTCTTGAGGTCGCGCCAGCGGCTGGTGAGCCGCGGCGGCAGCATGGCGTTGGAGATATTGCGCCCCCGCACGGCGCGCGCATCATGCTCGCTGCCCCAGCGCCATTGGGCGACATCCTCGCGCGTCGCGCTCATGCGGTCGAGCAGGCGCTTGAGCGCATATTGCGGATGACTCTCATGCCCGGGCGGCCGCTGGCCGGTGACCGGATCAGGATCGAACGGGCCGATCGCGTCCCAGGCGTCGGCGTCCATATGCTGGTCGAGCCCGGCAAACACCACCAGCCCGCGCGGCATTTCGGACACCCGGCGGAGCAGGCGCGCGACGGCGGGCGCGGTTGTCGAGATGCCTGCCGCCGCGACGAAGCCGGGCGGCGGATGCGCGCCCCACCGATCGGCCAGCCGATCGAACAAGCGGTTGCGGCGGTCGGCAAGGTCGATGCAGCCGATCCGCGCCAATTCATCGGGCCAGCGCGCGATCAGTATCTCGAACAGGGTCAGCGACACCTGCCAATGGCGCGAAAGGTCGGCGGATAGGTCCAGCTCGCGCAGCGCGCGTAGCGGCACGCGCTCCACCTGCATCTGGTCCAGCACCGCGCCCAGCGCCTGCGCCAGTTGCAGCGCCTGCCCCGCGTCGATGTCGGGCCGGATGTCCTGCACCATGCGCGCCAGCATCATCTGCCGCCGCATCGGCGCGACCGCAGGCAGGATCGGCGCTTCCTCGCCCAGCGGGTCGAGCGCGCCGCCCACTTGCTCGCCCAGATCCGGATCGCCGATCGCGACGAGGCGCGGCAGCAGCAGGCCGCCGCCCGACTGGCGCACGAATGCGTCGCGCACCGCCCGGATGGCGCGGTTGTTGGGCAGCAGCACCATGCCCTGCGCCAGCGCCATGGGATCGCCGCGATGCTGCGCCAGCAGGCCGGTCACCAGCGCATCGGCGAAGGCGCGGTGCGCGGGAATGGTGAACAGCGACGGGCGCGCCCGCTCACCCATGGGCGAGCATCGACTCCACGACGGGGATCGCCGCTGGCGTGCCGACATCGAACCACAGCCCCTGGTGCGACACGCCATAGAGGCGCCCCGCCGCGATCGCGCGGTTCCAGAAGATGTTGGTCGAAAAGACGTCGCCGGGCGGATCGACCAGCAGCGTCGGCGAAAGGATCTGGATGCCGATATAGACGAAGGGCGCAACATGCCCCTGCTTGCGCCGGGTCAGGCGGCCATTGGCGTCCATCCGGAAGTCGCCCATGCCGCTGTGGCAGTAGGCGCGCGCCTGCGGGACGAGCAGCAGCAGCGCGTCCATCCGCTCCGGGTCCCAGACGCTGCGCATCATGGCGAAGGTTTCGGCCGGGCCATCGACCCAGAAATTGTCGCTGTTGACGCAGAAGAAGGGCTTGTCACCCAGCAGCGGCTTTGCCTGCATCAGGCCGCCGCCCGTCTCCAGCAGCTTCGCGCGTTCGTCCGAGACGGTGAATTCCAGCCCGCACCGCCGCGCCTTGAGATGCGCTTCGACCGTGTCGGCGAGATAATGGACATTGACCACCACCTTGCGCACGCCGCCGGCCTCCAGCCGGTCGAGCGCATGATCCATCAGCGGCTTGCCCGCCACCTTGACCAGCGGCTTGGGTCGCGTCGCGGTGAGCGGCCGCATCCGCTTGCCAAGGCCGGCCGCCATCAGCATCGCCGTGTCGATCATGCGCGCGCCCTCATGCCACTCCCCTCATGCTAGGGCGAAAGCCTGCAGCGCCTGGTGACGCTTTTCCGCGGGTATATTCTGCGCGAACCAGTCTGCCACGGGCGTGAGCGCGGGATGCGCGAGGTCGCGCTCCAGCAGGCTCCACATGCGCGGCAGGTAGGACAGATAGCGCGGCTTGCCGTCGCGCTTCCACAGGCGGGTGAAGATGCCGATGATCTTGGCGTTGCGCTGAGCGCCGAGCACGGCATAGACCGCGTCGAAATCCGCGGGCGGCGCGGCGATCGCGCGATAATGGGCCAGCATCGCCGCCTCCACCGCCACCGGCACGTCGCGCCGCGCATCCTGGAGCAGCGAGACCAGGTCGTAGGCGGGATGGCCGATCAGCGCGTCCTGGAAATCGAGCAGGCCAAGGCCATGCGAGGTCGGATCGTCGATCAGCATGATATTTTCGGCATGATAGTCGCGCAGCACCGTCACCGGCGCGCTGGCCGACTGCTCGACCAGCGGCAATACCTGATCCCATGCGCCGACATAGGCGTCGACATCCACGGCAAGATCGACGGCAGGGCAATAATATTCGGTCAGCAAACCGACTTCGCGCTGATAGACGCCGCGATCATAGGGCGGCAGGTCAGCGGGCGGCAGCCTGTGCAGTTCCGCCAGCAGATCGACTGCGCGGGCATAGACCGACAATTCCTCGCCAGGATGCGCGTCCAGATGCTCTTTGACCCGCAGATCGCCGAAATCCTCGATCAGGACCAGGCCCTGCGTCAGGTCGCGCGCCAGGATACGCGGCGCGGCAAAGCCGTCCTGCCGCAATCGTTCGGCGATGGCGATGAAGGGGCGCGGATCCTCCTGCGGCGGCGGCGCGTCCATCAGCACGGCCTGCCCTTCCCGGCCGACGACGCGGAAGTAGCGACGGAAGGAGGCATCGCATGCGAGCGGCAGGATCGCGGCCTCTCCCCACCCGGCCTGGGCGAGGAAAGCAGGGGCAGCGGCGGGCGGGATCAAATCTGGGACCATCGATCCGTCCAAGCCTCCGGCACGTCCGCTGTCAAGCGTCGCGCGCCATCCTCCAATATCTCTATGGTGAGGCGCAGGCTGTGCGGCCACAGCGCGTCGCCCAGCCGGTCGGGCCATTCGATCAGGAGCAGCCCGTCCATCAGATAATCACCGAGCGCCAGTTCCTGCGCTTCGGCGGCATCGTCCAGCCGATAGAGATCGACATGCGTCACCGGCAGGCTGACCTCCGGCACGTCATAGGGCTGGACGATGGCGAAACTGGGGCTGGGCGCTTCGCCTTCCAGGCCCAGCGCTTCCAGTAAGCCCCGCGCCAGCGTCGTCTTGCCGGCGCCCAGCCCGCCTTCCAGCGCGATGACGTCGCCGATCCGCGCCTGCCGCGCGATGCGACGGCCAAGGTCCAGCATCGCCGCTTCATCGGGCAGGTCCAGAACCCGGTCAGCCACGCGGTAATTCGATCAGGATCATGGTGCCTTGCCCCTTCTTCGACACGAGCTGCAGCGTACCGCCATGCGCCTGCACCAGCTGGCGGGCGAGCGGCAGCCCCATGCCCGCCTTCGCGCCGCTGCGGGCCTGTTCGGCGCGGACCAGCGGCTCGAAGATCGCCTGTTGCCGTTCGGCGGGAATACCGGGACCATTGTCGGAAATGACGATACGCGCCTGTTCCGCCGTGCCGTCGCCATGGAGCAGGATGCGCGCGCCGCGGCTGCAATAGTTGAGCGCATTTTCGAGCAGATGGTCGATGCACTGGCCGATCCGCCGTTCGTCACCCCGCACGATACCGACCGTCGGCGCCAGTTCCACCGCCAGCTCCATGCCCTTCGCCGCCGCGTCGCCGCGCAGCCGATCGACCCGCGCGCGCGCCAGCGAGGCGAGATCGACCGGCAACCGCTCGATCGGCAACGTCCCCGCCTCGCTCTGCGTCAGGTCGAGTACATTGTCGATCAGCATCGCCAGCCGGCCCGTGCTCTGCAGGATGCCGTCGACATAATCCCTGGCCGAATCCGACAATTCGCCGGCATAGCCCGCGCTCATCATCTCGGCGAAACCGGCGATGGTGGTGAGCGGCGTGCGCAGCTCATAGCTCATATTGGTGACGAAGGCGGTCTTGATCTTGTCCGCCTGCTCCAGCGCCTCGTTGCGGTCGCGCAGCACCTGTTCGACCCGCCGGCTGTCGGTGACGTCCAGCATGGTGAAAAGGGCATTGCCGTCGGGCAGAGGGATAGCGGCGAATTCGAAGATGCGCCCATCGGCGAAGCCGACATGGCCCATGCGCTGCTTGCGCTCCAGGGTCGCGGCGCGCACCAGTTCGCGGACCAGATTGCTCTGCTGGGGCTTTGCCAGGCAAGATTGCACGTCGCGCATCAGGTCATCGATGCGCGGATGGGTGGCGAGCAGTTCCTCGCTGGCGCCCCAGACCGTGCGGAAGCGGCTGTTCCACATCTGCAGCCGACCATCGGCCGCGAACACGCCGATCGATTCGAACAGATTGTCGAAGGTCGCGGTGCGCACGCGCAGCAGCGTGTCGCGCGCGCTCGACAGCTGGACCTGTTCGGTGCGATCCTCGAAGATCAGCAGCAATCCGCCATCGGGCAGCGGCTGGGCGTAGATGCGTAGATGCGTGCCGTCCTGCAGCAGCCAATTCTCCTCCAGGGGCTCAGGCGACAGGAACCAGTCGCGCCGCTCCGCCCGCCAGGCTGGGAAATCGCGATGTTCGGGCAGACGGCGCGCATCACGCATCTGGTCGAGCACGCGTTCGAACAATGGCGCGTCGGCCAGAGCGTCCTGACGCAGGCCAAAAAGGCTGATGAAGGGCTGGTTCCAGAAACGCAGCGTCCGGTCGGAGCCGAAGCGGGCGACACCGGCGGAGAGGCGATCGAGCAGATCGCGCTGGGCCGCTTCGAGCCGGCGGCGCTCGACCCGCGCCTGCTCCAGTTCATGCTGGTCGACCGCATAGCCGGCTATCCCCGCCTCGCCCAACGGCACGTCGACCACGCGCATCATGCGCCGTTCCCCGTCAATGGTGGCGGGAACCATGCGTTCGACCAGTTCGTCACGCGCCATCGCGTCGGCGGCTGCGGCCTCGGGCGGCACGCCGCCCACCGATTCGACCAGTTCGATACCCTGGGTGATGACATCCCGCGCATCCTGCGCATCGACCGCGCGGACATAGGCGCTGTTGACCAGGCTGAGCCGCAGGTCGGGCGTGCGATGCCACATCGGAAAGGGCGCGGCTTCGACCAGTCCCGCCAGCGCCTCCAGCGCCTCCCGCAACTGCTCCACCTGGGCGCGCAGCGACTGTATTTCCGCCTGGCTGTCGGTCGCGTCGAAAATCCACAGCAGGACGCCGCCGCTTTCCGCAAGATCGGGCCCCGCCGGCGCGCCGCGCACCAGCAGCAGGCGAGTGGAGCCAAGACCCCGGATCGGCAAGGCGAAGCTTTTTCCCGCTCGCTGCGCGGCGGCGATTTCGCGCGCGAGCGCCTGCGCGTCCTCCGGCTCGATCCCGCCGTCCTCGGCCGTGAGTTCCGACAGGAAGTTGGGGGCGCGGGACTTGCCCAGCCATTTGGCGAGCCGGTCGGCGGCTTCCAGCCGGCCATCGGGATGGACGATGACCGGAGCGGCAGGCGCGGAGGCGAGCAGCGCGGTCAGCCGATCGAGCCTGCCCTGTGAATGCGTGCCTTCGCGCCGCATGCGCTGGCCGCTCATCAGCGCCCAGATCGCAGCGCCCAGCCAGAGCGCCAGAACGACGCCCAAGATGATGGCGGCAACAGGCGACAGCGCCGTCATAGGCGACCGTCCCTTATCCGCCGAACCTGCCCGTCCCTTGTCATAGTCGCGACCGACCTATCCCAGTTCAGGCGCAGCGGGAAGCGGGCGGCGCAAAAGTTTCGCGCATCGCGCCGAACCCTGAACGAAAAAGGGGAAGGCGTCGCCGCCTCCCCCTTTTTCAGGTCCCGCTCTTAGTAGCGGTAATGATCGGGCTTGAAGGGCCCTTCCACCGGAACACCGATATAATCGGCCTGCTTCTGGCTGAGCTTCGAGAGCTTCACGCCCAGCTTTTCAAGGTGCAGCGCGGCGACCTTTTCGTCCAGATGCTTGGGCAGCACATAGACTTCATTCTGATAGTCGTCCGCCTTGGTCCACAGCTCGATCTGGGCCAACACCTGGTTGGTGAAGCTGGACGACATGACGAAGCTGGGGTGGCCGGTGGCGCAGCCCAGATTGACCAGGCGGCCCTTTGCCAGGACGATGATCTTCTTGCCGTCGGCGAATTCTACTTCATCGACCTGCGGCTTGATCTCCGTCCATTTGAGGTTGTTGAGCGCGGCGATCTGAATCTCGCTGTCGAAATGGCCGATGTTGCAGACGATCGCCATATTCTTCATCGCGCGCATATGGTCGATGGTGATGACATCGGCATTGCCGGTCGCGGTGACGAAGATGTCGGCGCGCGGCGCGGCTTCCTCCATCGTCACGACTTCATAGCCTTCCATCGCGGCCTGCAGCGCGCAGATGGGATCGACTTCGGTCACCAGCACGCGTGCGCCGCCATTGCGCAGCGAAGCGGCCGAGCCCTTGCCGACGTCGCCAAAGCCCGCGACGACCGCAACCTTGCCAGCCAGCATCACGTCCGTGGCGCGGCGGATAGCGTCGACCAGGCTTTCCTTGCAGCCGTAGAGATTGTCGAATTTCGACTTGGTGACGCTGTCGTTCACGTTGATCGCGGGAAAAGGCAGCTTGCCCTTCTTCGCCAGTTCATAGAGGCGATGCACGCCGGTGGTGGTTTCTTCCGACACACCCTTGATGGCCTGCACCGTCCGGGTCAGATAGCCGGGGCGTTCCGCCAGGAAGCGCTTCAGCGTCGCGACGAAGATTTCCTCTTCCTCATTGGCCGGGGTGAACAGCGCTTCCCCGGCTTCGACGCGCGCGCCCCACAGCGCGAACATGGTGGCGTCGCCGCCATCGTCCAGGATCATGTTGCAGGTCGTATCCTGACCCCAGTCGAAGATCTTGACGACATAGTCCCAATATTCCTCCAGCGTCTCGCCCTTGACGGCGAAGACGGGGATGCCGCGCGCGGCGATGGCGGCGGCGGCATGATCCTGGGTCGAAAAGATGTTGCACGACGCCCAGCGCAGTTCCGCGCCCAGCTCGGCCAGCGTCTCGATCAGCACGGCGGTCTGGATGGTCATGTGCAGCGAACCGGTGATGCGCGCGCCCTTCAGCGGCTTGTCCGCGCCGAATTCCTGGCGCAGCGCCATCAGGCCGGGCATTTCGGTTTCGGCGATCTCGATTTCCTTGCGGCCGAAGCCGGCAAGGCCGATGTCGGCAATCACATAGTCCTGAGCCTGGGCGGCGGGTGCGGTGGCCACGAGCGTGTCTCCGTTGCTGATGTCAGAGTTGCGCGCCGCCGGCCGATCCGACGACGGGATGGGAAGCGCCTTACCAATGGGCAGGCGGCAAGGCAACTCGATATAAAGTTTTCTTTATGTAGCGTGGCGATGCCGGGTCAGGCGGAGCCTGCGCCGCCGACCAGATGAGCCGAATCGACACCCGACGCCGCGAAGATCGCAGTCCATTTGCGCCGCGCCGGCGTGTCGAACAGCAGGTTCGTGTCACCCGGCGCGAGGAACCAGCTTTCGCCTGTCATTTCCGCTTCCAGCTGACCCGGGCCCCAGCCGGCATAGCCCAGCGCGACCAGATAGCGGCTCGGCCCGCGCTGCTGCGCGATCGCCTTCAATATGTCGAGCGAGCCCGAAAGGCCCCATTGCCGGTTCACCTGGACCATGTCCTGTCCGGCCCAGTCGAGCGAATGCAGCACGAAGCCGCGGCGCGGCTCTACCGGGCCGCCGCGCAGCACCGGCGTATCGGGCACCTGGCTGCCGTCGATATCGAAACTGCCGAGCAATTCGCGCAGGCCAAGCCCGTCCATCTCCTCGCCCACGGTAATGCCGAGCGCGCCGTCGCCGTCATGCACGCACAGCGCTACGACGGAGTGATCGAAGCGCACGTCCTCCATGCCAGGCAGGGCAAGCAGGAAGTTGCCGCCATAATATTGGGCTTGCGTCATGCCCTGAATATAGACGGTGCGCGCCTCTTGCCAAGCACGCCCGGCCCTGCGCGCCGGGCAGCGCATCATATTCGGCCGGCTGCGCCTTGACATCGCGAGCGCCGCAACCGACCTCCCGCCCCGTTACAAGGCCAGGAGACAGAGCATGACGATTTCCAAGGGTGACCGCGTTCCGACCACGACCTTCACAACGATGACGGAAAACGGCCCCGAGCCGGTGGCTTCCGACACGCTGTTCAGCGGCAAGACCGTGGCCATCTTCTCCGTTCCGGGCGCCTTCACCCCGACCTGTTCGGCCAAGCATCTGCCCGGCTTCATTGAAAAGGCCGAGGCGCTCAAGGCCAAGGGCGTGGACGAGATCGCCTGCACCGCGGTCAACGACGTGTTCGTTATGAACGCCTGGGGCAAGTCGGCCGGCGCCGACGGCAAGGTGACGATGCTGGCCGACGGCAATGGCGATTTCGCGCGCGCCGTGGGCCTGACCATGGACGGCAGCAAGTTCGGCCTGGGCACGCGCGGCCAGCGTTTCTCCATGATCGTCAAGGATGGCGTGGTCGAGGAACTCAATGTCGAGCAGCCGGGCGACTTCAAGGTTTCGTCGGCCGAACATATGCTGGAACAGCTCTGATCTGACGGATCGCGCGCCGCGCCCGGCGGCTGGCGTGCGATCCATTCCCCGTCTTCCTTCCGTCATCGAAAGACGATAACAAGGGGCGATGACTCAGAGCATCGGCAAAGCCACGGTCGAACAACTCGACCAGATCTACCAGACCGCCATCGAAACCCTGCGCGAAGCGATGCGCGCCTATGCCCGCGATGGCAGCGTGCCACCCCCCGAAGCGCGTAGCGACCGGCGCTTCTGCTATCCCGAACTGCGCATCACCTATCGCCGCGACAGCGACGTTCCGCCGCTCGGCCGTTCCTTCGCGCGCCTGTCGAAGCCCGGCCGTTATGTGACGACGATCACCCGGCCCGCCATGTTCGCCGATTACCTGGCCGAACAGATCGACCTGCTGGTGCGCGATTATGGCGTGGATGTCGATGTCGGGGCCAGCGACCAGCAAATCCCCTTCCCCTACGTGCTCGATGGCCTGGACATCAGTGCGCTGGACGGCACGCCGCCGACGGAGCTGGCGCGCTATTTTCCCGCGACCGAACTGGCCGAGATCGGCGACGAGATCGCGGACGGACTGTTCATCCCCGACCTGGCCGGCGACCGGCCGCTGGCGTTGTTCGACGGGCTGCGCACCGATTTCTCGCTGGCGCGGCTGAAACATTATACCGGCACGCCGGCCGAGCATGTGCAGCGCTACATCCTCTTCACCAACTATCACCGCTATGTCGATGAATTCGTCGCCTGGGCGTGCGGCGAGTTGCAACGCGAAGGCAGCCGCTTCACCGCCTTGTCCGGCGCGGGCGGCGTCTATGTGACGAAGGACACCGCCAATCCGCATGCGGCTATCGCCGAGGGGGCGTGGCGCAAGCATCAGATGCCGGCCTATCATCTGATCGCGCCCGATCGCAGCGGGATCACGCTGGTGAATATTGGCGTCGGCCCCGCGAACGCCAAGACGATCTGCGATCATCTGGCGGTCGTTCGCCCCGAGGCCTGGCTGATGATCGGACATTGCGGCGGGCTGCGCCCCAGTCAGCGGATCGGCGACTATGTGCTGGCGCACGCCTATCTGCGCGACGACAAGGTGCTGGACGCCATGCTGCCGCCGGAAATCCCCGTCCCCGCCATCGCCGAGGTGCAGGTGGCGATGGCGAAAGCCGCCGAGACGGTGCTGGGCGGCAATGACCCGGAGGATTTCAAGCGGCGGCTGCGCACCGGCACGGTCGTTACCACCGACGATCGCAACTGGGAACTGCGCTATTCCCATTCGGCGCTGCGCTTCAGCCTTTCGCGCGCCGTCGGCATCGACATGGAATCGGCCACAATCGCGGCGCAGGGATACCGCTTCCGCGTGCCCTATGGCACGTTGCTTTGCGTATCCGACAAGCCGATCCATGGTGAACTCAAGCTGCCGGGACAGGCCAACCGCTTCTATGAGGAAGCGATCGGCGGGCATCTGCGCGTCGGGATCATGACCTGCGAATTGCTGCGGCAGGAGGGGGCGAAGCTGCACAGCCGCAAGTTGCGGGCGTTCAACGAGCCGCCCTTCCGCTGAGGCCGGGATCAGGCGATCGCGCGCGCGATGCTGACCCGGTTCTTGCCATCCTTCTTGGCGGCGTAGAGCGCTTCGTCCGCACGGTGGACCATGTCCTCCAGCGTGCGATCGGTCGGCTGCAGCGCGGCGACGCCGAAACTGGCGCGCAGGGCGCCATCCGGCACGCGCGGCAAGGCGAGATGCGCGACTTCCAGGCGGACCCGCTCCATCACATCGGCGGCCGCCTGCGCGTCGCTGTCCTGCAGCAGCAGGCCGAATTCGTCGCCGCCCATCCGCCCGACGATGTCGCCGCGCCGCACCGCCAGGATCAACAGCCGCGCGAAGCCCTTCAGCGCCTGGTCCCCTGCGATATGGCCGAAATCGTCATTGAGCGCCTTGAACCCGTCGAGATCGCAGATGACCAGCGCAAGCGGCCGATCATGACGCCGTGCCTGCGCGATGGCCGTGGCGGCCGCCTCCTCCAGGCCGCGGCGGTTCAACACTTCGGTCAGCGGATCATGCCGCATCTGGCTGCGCAGTTGCTGCGCCAGATCGCCCGCCACCACCAGCACGGCCGACACGGCCGTGCCCACGTAGATAGTGGGCATGAAGAGCCCCAATATGCTGCGATACAGCTCCTTGCCTTCAGTCGGGCTGCGGATGAAGGTTGCCGAGATGGCAAGGGCCAACTGACATAGGGCAAAGACGACAAGGCAAGCGAACAGCGCTTTTTCCGGCGGGGTCAGCGGTCGCCCGCGCGGCCATAGCGACTTGGCGCTGACCAGCAGGAGCGTCCCCACATAAGTCGGGATGATCATACCCTGCATGATCTGGTTGCCCAACGATCCGATCGCGAGCGCCATCATCAGGCTGACGACCGCCGCGGGAATGGCGAAGGCAGCCACGTGCAGCGGCCGTCCCGATCGTTGACGAATGCCGATCGCCAGCAGCGATCCGCTGGTGATCAGGCCGATGCCGGTGACGATATACAGCGCCGGGCTCTGCAGGAAAAAGCCGGCGGCATTGGCCAGCCACTGCAGAACGCCGACGCCGTAGGACGCCGTCCAGGTGAGGACATGCTTGCGCCGCCCGAAATGGGCCCAGGCGATCGCCAGGGCCACCGTCATCACGGCGGCGGTCCCGAACAGCAGCGAAAGAAGGATGGCTGGCCCACTCATGGGCCGGCCGTTTACCAACTTTTACTCTGTCTTACCAGCCGCAGGACTTGCCTTTATTCTGTTCGATCAACCACTTCTGCAGCGGAGCGAAATAGCTGACCAGCGCCTTGCCCGACATCTCCCGGCTGCCGGTAAAGGTCTGGAGCGCGTCCGGCCAGGGCTTGGACGCGCCCATTTCCAGCATCGCATTCAGCTTTTCCCCGACCTGCTTGTTGCCGTAGAAGGAGCAGCGATGCAGCGGCCCCTTCCAGCCAGCCTGGCGGCAGGCGGCTTCGTAGAACTGGAATTGAAGCACCCGGGCAAGGAAATAGCGCGTATAGGGCGTGTTGCCGGGGATATGATATTTGCCGCCCGGATCGAATTTGGCTTCGTCGCGCGGCACCGGGGGGACGATGCCTTGATATTGCAGGCGCAGGTCGTTCCAGCCCTTTTCATACTGGCCCTGTGGGATCGACCCGTCGAACACCCCCCAGCGCCATTTGTCGATCAGCAGGCCGAAGGGCAGGAAGGCGACCTTGTCCATCGCCTGGCGCAGCAGCAGGCCCAGATCCTTGTCCGCGCCCGGCACCTTGGCGGGATCGAGCAGGCCGATCTTCACCAGATAGTCGGGCGTGATCGACAGCGCGATGAAGTCGCCGATCGCTTCATGGAAGCCGTCATTGGCGCCATCGAGGTAGAGCGGCTTCTGAATCTGATAGGCGCGCTGATAATAATTATGGCCTAGTTCATGATGGATGGTGACGAAATCGTCCCCATTGACCTTGGTGCACATTTTGATGCGAATGTCGTTCTTGTTGTCGATGTCCCAGGCCGAGGCATGGCACACGACTTCCCGGTCCCGGGGCTTGACGATCTGCGATCGTTCCCAGAAGGTCTGAGGCAGGGGATCGAAGCCGAGCGAGCTGTAGAAGCCCTCGCCCGCCTTTACCATCTTGACCGGGTCATAGCCCTTGGCGGTCAGCAGTTCCGTGACGTCATAGCCCAGGTCGCCTGCGCCGGCCGGAGCGACGATGTCATAGATATTGCCCCATTCCTGCGCCCACATATTGCCGAGCAGGTCCGCGCGGATCGGGCCGGCGGCGGGCTGGACGGCGTCGCCATATTTCTCGTTCAGCTTGGCGCGGGTATAGCAATGCAGTTCGTCATATAGCGGCTTCACCTCGGCCCAGATCTTGTCGGTCAGCTCGGCGAAATCGTCGGCAGGCATGTCATATTTGGACCGCCACATCGCGCCGGTGTCGGCAAAGCCCAGCTCCTTCGACCCTGCATTGGCAATGCCGACCAGCTTGGCATAATCCTCGCGCATCGGGGCGCCGACATTGTCGTGCCAGCTGACCCACATTTCCTTCAGCTCTGCGGGATTACGGTTAATCCCCATCTGCTCTTCGATGTCGCTGCCGTTGATCGGCTGCCCCTTGAGCGTGCCCTTGCCCTTGCCATAGGCGGACTGAAGCTTGGTCGCGAGCTGGTTGAGTTCCTCGGCCGCGCCCGGCGTGGTCGGCGCGGGCAGCGTCAGCGCCGTCTGCAACAGGTTGAGGCGCCGCTTCGTTTCAGCCGACAGACCGTGGGCGGCGGCATATTTCGCGGCCTCCAGCGCATAATCCACGCGCTGCTTCGTGTCGATCGCTCCGAAATAGGAAGCGAGCGCGTCCGTGTCGTCCGTGATGTAGGTGGCGTTGACCCAGGCGGCGCGGCCGCTGATGATCGACTGGTCGAACAGCGCCTTTTCGGCCTTGGCCAGGAAGGCTTCCGCTTGCGCCGCCGTAGGCGCGGCGGCGGGCGCCTGCTGCGCCATGACCGGCGAAGCAACGAGGGCGGCCGCAAGCGCGGCCAGCGAAATCGCGATTTTCATGGATGGTCCCCTGATCATTTTATGGCGGGAAAGGTGGCCCGGTCGGCCGATCCAGTCAAGCAGTCAGGAAGTCCACCATCGCCTGCGCCAGCTCCTTGCGGGTGACGGCGTTCATGTGATTGCCCGGCACTTCATAATAGCGGCCGTCGCGCAATATGTCGGCTAGTTCAGGCGCGCTGCCGTTGCTGTCGTCATCCGCGCCGCAGATGACGGCGGTCGGCTGCGCAAAGCCTGCAATCACGTCAGCGGGCGTATCGACAAAGGTCTTGAGGATGTGGAGCAGCGCGACCGGATCGCCCTTGGTGGTCTTCAGGAACGCTTCGGTCATCCATTCGGACGTGCCGCGCGCGAAGCTGCCGAGATTGGTGAGGACATTGGTGTAATAGCCGCCATTGTCGAGCGTCTGGGTAAGGCCGCGCAGGCCCATGCCGCTCAGGATCACCCGCCGCGGCGTCGCGCCGCGCGCCAGCATGCGCACAGTGGTGCGGGCGCCCAGCGAATAGCCTCCCAGATCATAATCGCTCAGGCCGAGCTGTTCGATCAGCCCCAGATTGTCGTCGGTCAGCGCGTCGGCGGGATAAGCGGCGGCATCATGCGGCTTGGCGCTGTCGCCATGGCCACGCAAGTCCGGCAGGATCAGGCGGAAGCCCGCCTCCACCAGCCTGGCGGCATGGCCATAGCGTATCCAGTTGGTCCAGGCGTTGGAGAAATAGCCGTGGATCAGCACCAGGTCCCGCCCCTGCCCCACCATATGCACGGCGATCGGCAAGCCGTCGAACCCTGCGATATCACGGCGTTCGATCGGCAGGTCGGTCATCAGGGCTGTTCCTTGTGCGGCGGGGACGACATGCCGATATGGCGTCGATGCCCCCGGCGCAAGAGCGCGATGAGCGCCAGCGCAGCGCCCCCTTGCGCGATCGCCATGTCCTTCTGCGCATCCCAAGGGTCTCCCTGCTGGCCGTTATAATAGTCGGCCATGTCGCCCGCCGGGGCAATGGTCAGAAGCCATTCGAAGATTTCATACAGAGCGCTGCCAAGGGCAACGGCCGCAAAGGCGAAGCCGAGGCTCCAGCAGCGAGAAAGACCTCCGTGGCGGCGCGCAATCTCCGCCAGCGGCGCTGTCAGCAGCGTGCCAAAGGCGCAATGGACGAGGCGGTCGAACCCGTTGCGACGCAGGCCCAGGCTGCTGGAAAGATCATGGCCGGTCAGCGCCCGCGCCCAGTCGTCATAGGGCACATAGCTGTAGATCCACCGCGCGGCGAATGTGTGGAGCAGCAGGAAGAGCCAGATGCAGGCGACGGCGCGATCGGACAGCGGCCAGCGGCGCAGCAGTGCCGGCGCGGCAAACGCCAAGGCGATCGTCGGGCCATGCTGAAGCGGCGCGAGATCGGGATAGGGCTGCGCCACATTGGCGAGCGCGACGGCGGCCAGCAGCAACAGGATCATCCGGCGCTGCGGGCGTGGCACCTGAAACCACGCCGCGACAGCGCCGGAGAGCATCGGGCGGTTCAGCCCTTCTTGAGGTGGCGGCGGCCCAGCAGTTCGGCAATCTGGACAGCGTTCAGCGCCGCGCCCTTGCGCAGATTGTCGCTGACGCACCAGATGTTGAGACCGTTTTCTACCGTCGAGTCCTCGCGGACGCGGCTGATGAAGGTCGCATAGTCGCCGACGCATTCGACCGGGGTTACGTAGCCGCCATCCTCACGCTTGTCGACGAGCATGATGCCAGGCGCTTCGCGCAGCAGATCCTGCGCTTCCTGGGCCGAAATCTCCTTCTCGAACTCGATGTTCAGCGCCTCGCTATGGCCGACGAACACCGGCACGCGCACACAGGTCGCGGTCACCTTCACCTTGGGATCGAGGATCTTCTTGGTTTCCGCGACCATCTTCCATTCTTCCTTGGTCGAACCATCGTCCAGGAACACGTCGATATGCGGGATCACGTTGAACGCGATCTGCTTGGTGAACTTCTTGGGCTCGGCGGAATCGCCCACGAAGATGTTGCGGCTCTGTTCGAACAGCTCGTCCATGCCCGCCTTGCCCGCGCCCGATACCGATTGGTAGGTGGCGACGACGACGCGCTTGATCGTCGCTGCATCATGCAGCGGCTTGAGCGCCACGACCATCTGCGCGGTTGAGCAGTTGGGGTTGGCGATGATGTTCTTCTTCGTATAGCCGTCGATCGCATCCGGGTTCACTTCGGGCACGATCAGCGGCACGTCGGGGTCCATGCGGTAGAGCGAGCTGTTGTCGATCACGATGCAGCCCGCCGCCGCCGCCTTGGGCGCATATTCAGCCGTCGGGCCCGAGCCCGCGGCGAACAATGCGATGTCCCAACCGGTGAAGTCGAAATGTTCGATATTCTTGCATTTGAGCATCTTGCCGGTTTCACCGAATTCGATTTCGGTGCCCTGCGACCGCGACGAGGCGACCGCCGCAATCTCGTCAATCGGGAACTCGCGCTCGGCGAGAATGGTCAGCATTTCGCGGCCCACATTCCCGGTGGCTCCGACGACGACGACCTTATAACCCATGACTGAAAACTCCACTCCAATGCACATATTGCGGAGTGGGCGGCATAACGATACTGGGGCGTTTGTCCAGAAAGAAGGGCTTTTGGTAGTGTCTCAGTTTGAATTTAACGCGCGCTTTTTATAGGGGCCGCGCTTTGCGGGGGTGTGAGCCATTGCATCAATCTTAGCAACAACGTCATCCAGCGACCACAGGCGATCAGTGACGCCAGCAGCCATCGCGGGCGACATGCGTAGCGTTTTGTGAACGCGGGTGAAGTTGTAGAACACGAAGTAGAGCGCCAACGCGTGAATATGGTTGTCCAGCTTCTTTGAGAAGGCATTAGTCAGGCGGGTGAACCGGCGCATGGACATACGCATGGTGAGGTTCTGGCGCTCGACGTAGCTGGTCGAGACGTGGGCAATGTCAGGATTGCCTTCAACGCGGACCTTCTTCGCGCCAATGCACTCAGCGGGGCTGTAGCGGCCCGGCGCGGCAATCGTGGGGCCGTAGAGCTTCACGAGCTGGGCAAAGTCCACGTCCGCGCCGAAAGCGACTTCCACGGCTTCCAGATAGGCGCGATGCCCGTCCGTGGTGAGTTGGACGCGATTGGCGAGCCGACCGCGCAGATCATCCATGAGATACATAGCATCCTCGCCCGAACGATTGCCGACATGGTAGGCGACGATCAACTTCGTATCGGCGTCAATCGCGGTCCACGTCCATACGTCGCCAGCGCCTTCCGGCGCAGCCTTCGCCGTGGCGACGTTCTTTTCCTTGGCATGGCAGAACGACCAGATTTCATCGCACTGGATACGCGATGCCTTCACATTGCGGACCATCTCATCATGGATAGCAAGGCAGGCTTCCCCGGCTTCCACCAGCAGCTTTGAAACCGTGTTGATCGACACGTCCGCAACGCGGCTGATCGAGCGCATGGACGAGCCTTCGCAGAGCATTGCAAGGATTTGGGTGCGCTTGGCGTGAGGAAGTTTGTTCATATGAATTTCATACTGAACTTATTGCAAATTTGCAAGCATATTTCACCCTTTTCAACCGTCACTTCCCTTAGTATGCACCTTACTAAGAGAAGTAAGGGTATTTATATGGCAAAGCAGACGATGACCGAGGATGATTGGCGAGCGAAGCGTTTTGAGGCGTCGGAGCTATTCACGCCGTCTGCCCCGATCACCCTGGCTGATATGTTCGCCGGGCGTCGTGAACAGATAATAAAGCTACTTGATGTGATTGGAGAACGCGGTCGCCACGCCATTATTTATGGCGAACCGGGCGTTGGTAAAACCTCCATATCCCAAATTATCAAACTAATGGTGCCGGTTCGAACCTCTGTAGTGCGTTATATTAGAAAGGCAGCATTCTCATCAGATACATTTTCATCAATATGGATGGAAGTTTTTAGAGAAATAAAGTTCATCGCAGATACTGACGATGGCCAGAGAATGCACACTGTATCTGACCTTTATTCAGAAGGGGTTAAGCCATCAGATGTCGTGCGTGAATTATCATTATTTAATGATAATGATATTCCTATTATCGTAATAGATGAGTTTAATCTTGTTCAAGACAAAGATACATCACGATTGATGGCAGAAACTGTCAAGGCTTTATCGGATGATGGCATCAAAGCCACCGTCATTATAGTCGGCATCAGTGATAGCGTTGCCGATCTCATTGAAGGCCATCAATCCATAACTCGGTGCACAGAGGAGGTGCTTATGCCCCGCATGGACACCGAAGAAACCAGAGACATTGTGGAAGGTCGCATTCGGCAACTGGGAATGACGATTGAAGGCGATGCGAAATGGAAGATCATCAATCTCACCAAAGGCTTGCCAGCCTTTGCTCATGGCTTAGGCCGGGAAGCTGTTCTATCTGCGATAAATCGCAGGTCGCTAAGAATTAGTGAGGCCGATGCAGACGCCGCAATTGATGCTGTCGTGAATAGTAACCAAAATAGCCTAAAGACAGAATATCAAGTGGCTACTCACAGCAATCATGCACGTGCAAGATATAGACAGATTCTAATGGCGTGTGCGATGGCGCAGTCTGATGAGGTAGGTTACTTTACGCCGAAGGAAGTTGAAATTCCGCTGTCATCTGTTCTCAAGAAAGAGACTAAAGTTGAGTATTTTAACGATAATCTAAAAGAATTGGCGAGTGCCAAAAGAGGCAACGTGTTAACTCAACAGGGCGGCGCGCGAACCCATCGCTATCGCTTTCGCAATCCTGCGATGCAGCCTTACGTCATTATGCGCGGAATTACAGATGGTTTCCTTTCCGAGGACGCTATGAACGCTCTTTCTCAACCGGAGCAGGGGAATCTTTTTTCCACCTAGCAGATGCAGCCTTCTTCGCGATTGCGCTGCGCTCCGCTTCGTTCAGGGATCGCGCCCGCGCCTTGCCACCCTTGCTGCCAAGCTCAGCGGCGGTTGATTTGGTCGGCTCGCGATCATCCTCTTCCTCGCCTGTAGCGATCCGGGCGATCTTGATGGCGTTGCCGATCACATCGGCGGGGCGCTTCTCTCCGTGTGGGCCTTTAGGCATGGGGCGTCTCGTTTTGCATACCGCTAAGCATATAGGTTTGCGGATGGGTTTGCAAAACGCGATCAAAATTCAAACTGAGACACTACCGGGCTTTTCGATCCGATAGTGCGCGCTGCCGCGTCAGATTAGGCACCGCGCCCCGTCATTCGTGTGAAGACCGCTACCGCCGGGCGGTCTTCCACGCCTGGCGATAGCGCCCATCCTCATTCCGGGGCCGGGCCGCCGGCATGTTTGGCCAGGAACTGCTCGATCGTGCGCCACAGATGCACGCTGATGCCCGGCCCGCCGACACGGTGCGTCTGGCCCGGATAAGCCATCATCTCGAACGGCACCGCCGCCCCCTGCATCCTGGCCATCAGGGCGGTTGCGTTGTCGAACACGACATTGTCGTCCGACATGCCATGGATCAGCAGCAGCGGATCGCGGATCTTCACTGCCTCCTCCACTGCGCCCGACGCGGGATAGGCGCTCGGCTTGCCCTGCGGCTGGCCGAGATAGCGCTCGGTATAATGGGTGTCGTAGAGCTCCCACTTCGTCACCGGCGCGCCAGCGACCGCAGCAGCGAAGACCCCCGGCGCCTTCTCCAGCAGCTTGAGCGACATATAGCCGCCATAGGACCAGCCATAGGTGGCGATGCGATCGGCATCGACGAAGGGCTGCTTCTTCAGCCATTCGACGCCGGTCAGTTGATCCTGCACCTCTACCGTGCCCATGGCGCGGTAAAGGTGATCCTCGAACGCCTTGCCGCGATCGGGCGTGCCGCGATTGTCGATGGCGAAGACGATCCAGCCGCGATCCACCAGATATTGGTTGAGCGCGCCCGACCATGTGTTGGTCACCTGCCGCCCGCCACCCGGCCCACCATAATGGATCATGAAGACCGGGTAGCGTTTCCTCGGTTCCAGCGGCGGCGTCAGCATCTTGGTATAAAGCGTCGTGCCGTCCGCCGCCTTGACCATGCCGAACTGCGTTTTCACATGGCTGGCGACATAGGGTGCATAGGGATGATCACCGCTCAGCGCGTTTTGCGACAGCCATTGCAACTGTTTTCCATCGGCGTCGGCGAGATAGAGTTGCTTGGGCTGGTCGCTATTCTGGCGCGACACGACGATCCTGCTGGCCGCATCGTCCATGACCACATCATTCCACCAACCCGCGCTGGTGAGCGCCCGGGCCTTACCGGGCTTGGCAAGCGCGGTGACATAAAGCTGCTGCTCCAGCGGCGTCTCGCGATTCCCCGTGAAATAGACGAGGCCCTTATCCTCGTCGACGCCCACGACGTCGCGCACTTCCCAGTCCCCGCTGGTGAGGGCTGTCCAAGTGTCGCCGCTCACGCGATAGAGATGGCCATGGCCGGACCGCTCCGACCACCAGAGGAAGCTGCCATCCTTGAGCGGGTGGAAATTGTTGGACAGGTTGATCCAGCTTTTCGCGGTCTCGCGCAGCACGACCCTGGCCTTGCCGGTGGCGGGGTCCACCGCCAGCAGGTCGAGCCGCTTCTGGTCGCGGCTTTCGCGCTGGACGTAGAGCGTGCGCCCGTCCTTCGACCAGTCCACTCGTGCGAGATAGATATCCTTGTCTACGCCCAGATCCACCTTAACCCGGCCCGATCCGTCCGGCTTCATCACGAACAGGTCGACGATCGCATTGGGCGTGCCGGCTGCCGGATAGCGCTGCTGATAGACTTTCGTCCCTTCGCCGCCAATGGCGGTACGAGTGACGATGCCGACCGGGCTCTCATCGACCCGCGCCACGGCGATCATCCGGTCATCGGGCGACCACCAATAGCCCGTACGGCGATCCATCTCCTCCTGCGCGACGAATTCCGCGACGCCCCAGCTGACCGTGTCGCTGGCCCCCTGCGTCACTTGCCGCTCCGCGCCCGCAACAGGTTGGACGAAGAGATTGCCATCGCGCACGAAGGACACGAAGCCGCCCTTGGGACTGACGACGCCATTGAGTTCGCCGCCGGGCGTATCGGTCAACCTCCTCACCTGCCCATCGAGCGCCGCGAGATAGAGGTCGCCATCGACCGGCACCAGGATAGACTTGCCGTCGGGCGACCAGTCATAGCTGGTGATGCCGGTGCTGCCGGCGACGGAGCGGTCACGCTCCCGCTGCATCTTTTCCGCTTCGCTCAGTTCCGCGCCGCTGCCCGTTTTCTTCGAATCGACCAGCAGCCGCTCCGCGCCGGTGCGCGTGTCGATCGCCCAGAGGTCGAGCCGCTCCTTTTCGTCGGCGCGCGGCTTCAGCAGCGTGACGAGCGTTCCGTCCGGCGACAATTTGAGCGCGCGCGGTTGCAGGCCGGCAAGGTCCGGACTGGCGAATACCCGCTTCAGCGTGAGCGTCTCGCCGCCAGCCGCCTGCGCCCGGGCAGGCACGCCGTGAACCGACAGGAGAGCACCCAAGGCGGCGCCGAGTTTCAGATAAGGGGGCATGGTCGTCCTTTCCGGTCGGCGCGCTTACGCACCGCTTCATGCCGCGGACTTAGCGCGGCGAACAAGAAAAGATCAATGCCGGGAAACAAACTGTCCTGCCATCATCCGTCGGATGATGGTGGGCGCGACAGGGATTGAACCTGTGACCCCACCCGTGTGAAGGGTGTGCTCTACCGCTGAGCTACGCGCCCCCTGTAAGGAGGAGGCGGCCTTTGACATCGCGGGCGCGTACTGTCAACCGCCTCGGCGCGCATTTGCCTCAAAATGCTTTTCCGCGCCCGCCTCGCCGCTTATAGCGAGCCCTCTGTCTGCTGGAGTTCCCTCGATGCCTTCCATTCGCGCGCTTGTTCTGGGCGGTTTGCTTCTGTCGCTGCTCGCTGCCTGCAATACGGTGCAGGGTGTCGGCCGGGACATCGAATCGGTCGGCCGCGCCGGCAAGGAGGCGATGCACTGATCGGAAACAGCGGCGGCGGCGCTCATTGGAAGTTGCGATTGATGGCGTTCAGATGCTTGGTCAGGCGCACGCCGTCGCAATCAGGCTCGCCGCAGTCACAGGCTTCCACGGTATAGCGCACGCCGCACATGACCAAAATGTCCTGGTCGAAGGAATAGTTGGATATTCCCGCTCGCTCCACCTTCTCCCTGGCTCTGGCCTTGAGAGTCATGCACTTCGCTCCCTGTCGCATCATCGACGATCATTCGTTGTGCGATGCACAATGTCAATTGACGCAGATTTGTTCCTTCGCGCCATCGCAAGGATATCGTCACTAAAATGACACAACTCGCCGGGGCTGGCCTCCCTTGCGCGCTCAGGCCCTGCGTCCCATATGCCGCGCCATGAACGACCACTCTCGCGCATCATCCATGCCCGTCTGGCATGGCACCACCATCATGTCCGTCCGCAAGAATGGCAAAGTCGTCATCGCCGGCGATGGACAGGTCTCCATGGGGCAGACCGTGATGAAGCCCAACGCCCGGAAGGTCCGCCGCCTGCATGACGGAAGCGTGATCGGCGGTTTCGCCGGCGCCACGGCGGACGCCTTCACCTTGTTCGAACGCCTGGAAGCCAAGCTGGAACGGCATAACGGTCAGTTGATGCGGGCCGCTGTCGAATTGGCCAAGGATTGGCGAACGGACAAGTATCTGCGCAATCTGGAAGCGATGATGATCGTCGCCGACAAGGACGTCACCTTGATCCTGACCGGCAATGGCGATGTGCTGGAGCCGTTGAACGGGGTCGCCGCGATCGGATCGGGCGGCAATTTCGCGCTCGCCGCCGCGCGTGCGCTGGTCGACTATGAGCAGGACGCCGAAACGCTGGCGCGCAAGGCCATGGCCGTCGCGGCCGACATCTGCGTCTACACCAACGACAAGTTGACGATCGAGACGCTCGACAGCGCCGCTTGACCTCCCTGTTTGCCAAGAAGAGATCATGAACGACAATCTTACGCCTAAAGCCATCGTCGCTGCGCTGGACGCGCACATCATCGGGCAGCAGGACGCCAAGCGCGCTGTTGCGGTCGCACTGCGCAACCGCTGGCGCCGGCAGCGACTTTCCGCGGATCTGCGCGACGAAGTGACGCCCAAGAATATCCTGATGATCGGCCCCACCGGATGCGGCAAGACGGAGATCAGCCGCCGGCTGGCGAAGCTCGCCGACGCGCCCTTCGTGAAGGTCGAAGCGACCAAGTTCACCGAGGTCGGCTATGTCGGCCGCGATGTCGAGCAGATCGTGCGCGACCTGGTCGAGGAAGCAGTGCGGCTGGAAAAGGACCGCCGCCGCGAAGCCGTGCGCGAAGCCGCTTCGGAGGCTGCGATGGCCCGATTGCTCGATGCACTCACCGGCAAGGAAGCGAGCGAAGCCACGCGCCTCTCCTTCCGCCAGAAGATCGAGAATGACCAGCTGAACGATGTCGAGGTCGAGGTGGAAGTGGCCGACAGCCCGTCCATGCCGATGGAAATCCCCGGCATGGGCGGCCAGGTGGGCATGATCAACCTGAGCGACATGATGTCCAAGGCGTTTGGCCAGGCCCAGAAGAAGCGCCGCAAGATGCGCGTCGCCGATGCCTGGGACAAGCTGGTCGAGGAGGAACAGGACAAGCGGCTGGATCAGGACGATGTTGCGCGGGTCGCCATCGCCAGCGCCGAGCAGAATGGCATCGTCTTCCTCGACGAGATCGACAAGATCGCCGTCAGCGACGTGCGCGGCGGGTCGGTCAGCCGCGAAGGCGTGCAACGCGACCTGTTGCCGCTGATCGAGGGGACCACCGTCGCGACCAAATATGGTCCGCTCAAGACCGACCACATTCTGTTCATCGCGTCCGGCGCCTTCCACGTCGCCAAGCCCAGCGATCTGCTGCCCGAATTGCAGGGCCGCCTGCCGATCCGCGTCGAGTTGAAGGCGCTGACCGAAGCCGATTTCGTGGCCATCCTGTCCGACACCAAGGCGAGCCTTGTTGCGCAATATCGCGCACTGCTGGCGACCGAGGAGGTGACGATCGACCTGACGCCCGATGGCATCAGCGCAGTGGCGAAGATCGCTGCCGAAGTGAATAGCGAAGTCGAGAATATCGGCGCCCGCCGGCTGCAGACGGTGATGGAGAAGCTGCTGGAGGATGTCAGCTTCGACGCGGAGGACCGGCGCGGCGAAACGCTGGTTATCGACGCCGCCTATGTGGAAAAGCAGCTGAGCGCCGTCGCCCGCGACACCGATCTCAGCAAATATGTGCTGTGACGCCATTGGGGCGGGCGAGGTCGAGACGGAATGTTCGACCTCGCCCGCTCCGAAGGGACAGCGGATTGAGGGTCAGTAACTGCGGCCGACCAGCACGCGCTCGACGGCCGGGCTGCCGGTGAAGATGCAGGCGCCATCCGCCGCCGACGCATCGCCCGGCACGTTGCGCAGCGTCAGCTTCTCGCCCTTCAGCCACTGGACGACCTTGTCCAGCTCCGCACCAGTGGGCTTGGCCCACTGCACCAGTGCCCAGCCCGGCTTCTTGCTCGCGTTGAAATAGGCCTTGAGCGCCTCCAGGTCGGTAATGGACGCGTCGATCGCGCCGTCCAGTCGGGCTTTCGCATCTGCGAACAGCCCCGCCTGAATTTCCTCCAGCATCGTCACGGCCGTCGCCACCAGATCGCTCTTGGCGATGATCCGGCTGTCGAGCTTGCCGTCTTCCCGATAAAGCCGATCGCGACGGATGACGGACACATTGGCGCCGGCGACATCGCGCCCGCCGACCTCGATCACGATGGGAGCGCCCTTCTTTACCCAGCCCCAGCGCTTGTTCGCAGCCTTGGTAGGCCGCTTGTCGAGCAGGGCTCGCACCGGCTCGCGGAACGCATCGAGACCGTTCAGCTGGTCGACCAGGTCCAAGCAATAATCGACGATCGCCGCATCCTCTTCGGTGTCGCGCAGCATCGGCACGATCACGATCTGATGGGGCGCGACGCGCGGCGGGACGCGCAGGCCGTCATCATCGCCATGGGTCATGATGAGCCCGCCGATCATGCGGGTCGACACGCCCCAGCTGGTCGTCTGCGCCAGTTCCTGGCTGCCTTCGGCATTCTGGAAACGGATATTCTGCGCCTGGCTGAAGGTGGTGCCCAGGAAGTGCGACGTACCGGCTTGCAACGCCTTGCCATCCTGCATCATCGCTTCGATCGAATAGGTGGCGACGGCTCCGGGGAAGCGCTCATTCTCGGGCTTTTCACCCGCGACGACCGGCATCGCCACGCAATCTTCGGCGAAGGCGCGGTAGACTTCCAGCATCTTGAGCGTCTCTTCCATTGCCTCCTCGACGGTGGCATGTGCGGTATGGCCTTCCTGCCAGAGGAATTCGGCGGTGCGCAGGAACATGCGGGTGCGCATTTCCCAGCGCACGACATTGGCCCACTGGTTGATCAACACGGGCAGGTCGCGCCAGCTCTGCACCCAGCGGCTGAACGCCGCGCCGATCACCGTTTCCGACGTCGGCCGCACCACCAGCGGCTCCTCCAGCTTCGCTTCGGGATCGGGCACCAGCTTGCCATCCTGCTGGATCAGCCGGTGATGAGTGACGACCGCCATTTCCTTGGCGAAGCCATCGACATGCTCGGCTTCCTTCTCGAAATAGGACAGCGGGATGAACAGCGGGAAATAGCAATTTTCATGGCCGGTCGCCTTGATCTGCGCGTCCAGCAGCTTCTGCATCCGCTCCCAGATGCCATAGCCCCATGGCCGGATGACCATGCAGCCGCGCACGCCGCTTTCCTCGGCCATGTCGGCTTCGGCGATGACGGCCTGATACCAGGCGGCGAAATCCTGTTCGCGGGTAACGGAAAGAGCGTGCTTCACGAGGGCTGGCCTTGGCTAGTCAGTTGGGAATGGCGCGCCATAGGCCAGACCCGCCGTGCCTGTCGACCCCCTCGCAACCGGCGGTCCGACCCGCGATCAGTCTCCAGCATCCATCTTCTGGAGCCAGGCCTGCGCCTGCCGGGGTTCGCCGACGGCATCGGCCGCGGCAGGGCCCCGCGCCTCCATGAATTGCTGATGCAGATCGAATGGCGCCATACCCAGAGCGTCGCGCATGCCGTCTATCTCGTCCGCCAGGTCCGTCAGGGCAGCAAGGACAGGCGCAGTTCGCGCGATTGCGGCCTTGTCCTTCTGGTGGCCGAACAGCCCCCATCGCCCGGCGGCGGTCACGCGCAGCGCCGCGATCAGCGCCGCGCGATACTTCGCTTCCAGCTCGGTCCGATGCGCGTCGAGCCGTTCCAGCCGATCCGCCCTGGCCATGCCGATCAGCTCAGCTTGTCGATCTTCGCGTTGAGCGCGGCGAGCTGCGCCTTCAGTTCCGCAATCTCGTCATCCTTCGCGCCTTCCGACATACTGCCCGGCGTCGGCTGCGCGCCTGGCGTCGCCCCCGGCATCCCCGGAACGCCGGTGCCGAACGCGCTGGCGGCTGCTTCGAACATCTGCATGTTGCGCTTGGCGATCTCGGCCAGCGGACCGCCGCCGAACGCGCCCTTCATCGCTTCCTGGAACTGCTGCTGGTTCTTGCGGAAAGCGTCCATGGACGCTTCCAGATATTGCGGCACCATGGATTGCATCGAATCGCCATACATGGCGATCAGCTGGCGCAGGAAGTTGACGGGCAGCATATTCTTGCCGCGCTGCTCCTCCTCCATGATGATCTGGGTCAGCACATTGTGCGTGATGTCCTCGCCGGTCTTGGCGTCGACCACGACGAACTCCCGCCCCTCGCGCGTCATCTGCGACAAAAGGTCGAGCGTGATGTAACTGGATGTTTCAGTGTTATAGAGCCGCCTGTTGGCGTACTTCTTGATGACGACCGGTTCCGAACTGTTGGCGGCCTTTGATTTGGACATGGATACCTCTCCCACACCTGCACCTTCCGCAATAGCACAGGGCATTGCCGCACCGCAACATGGCCCCCGCCCTTTGCCCCTTTTTCTCAATATTTTATGGCGCGAGACAGAGGGTGATCCAGAGCTTCGTCGCCGCGCCTTTCAGGGCCTGCGCAAATACCAGACCGCGCAGCGGCCCGTGCCGCTGCCATCCGGACGCTGCGTCGCCACGGCGGGCCCGGCGCGATTGCTGCAGCATGGCGCGGCAAACGCCCGCTTTCCGGTCGTCTTCATCCCGTCGCTGATCAATCCGCCGCGCGTCCTGGACTTGTCGGAGGAGCGTTCCTTGCTGCGCCACATGGCCGCAGCAGGACATGACGCCCATCTGGTGGATTGGGGCATGCCGCGCGCCGAGGATGCGATGCTCGGCCTGGACGCGCATGTGACCGACCGGCTGCTGCCGCTGCTCGCCGCGCTGCCGCGTCCGCCGATCCTGGTCGGCTATTGCCTGGGCGGCAGCCTGGCGCTGGGCGCGGCGGCCCTCTCCCCCATGTCCGCAGTGGCGACCATCGCGGCGCCCTGGCGCTTCAGTCGCTTTCCGGCCGCTGACCTGGAACTGATCGGTTCCCTCTGGCGCGGCGCGAAAGCCATGTGCGCGCGGATCGGCTATGTGCCGATGGAGGTGCTGCAATCGGGCTTCTGGGCGATGGATCCCGCACGCACCATCCGCAAATTCGCGGCCTTCGCCGATGCCGATCCGGGGTCGGAAGCGGAGCGCGCCTTTCTGGCGGTGGAGGATTGGGCCAATGAGGGCGCGCCGCTCACCTTCGCGGCGGGGCGCGACCTGTTCGAAACCTTCTACGCCGCCGATGCGCCGGGCCGCGCGCAATGGCGTGTTGGAGACATGATCATCGACCCCGCGCGCCTGGCCTGCCCCTCCCTCTCCATCCGCTCCACCACGGACCGCATCGTGCCCGCAGTAGCAAGTCCCGACCTGCGGGAGAAGCGCAGCCTGTCCCTTGGCCATGTCGGGATGGTCGTGAGCGGGCGCGCACGCGCATCGCTGTGGGAGCCGCTGTCCCTTTGGCTTTCCACCCATGGCGGCTGATGCTATTGCGGCCGCGAAAAAAAACCTGTCCACCATCGAAAGAGGATCAAGGCTTTGTCTGACATCGTCATTACCGCCGCCAAGCGCACCCCGGTCGGCAGCTTCCTGGGCGCCTTCAGCACCACGCCGGCGCATGTCCTGGGCCAGACCGCGATCGTCGCCGCATTGGAGCAGGCGGGCGTTTCGGCCGAAGAGGTGGATGAAGTCATCCTGGGCCATGTGCTGACCGCCGGCCTTGGGCAGAACCCCGCTCGTCAGGCCGCCGTCGGCGCCGGCGTGCCGGTGGATCGTACCGCCTTCGCCATCAATCAGGTCTGCGGATCGGGCCTGCGCGCCGTCGCGCTGGCCGCGCAGGCGATCGCCTTGGGCGACGCGCGCATCATGGTCGCTGGCGGGCAGGAGAATATGTCGCTCGCCCCACACGCCCAGTTCCTGCGCGCCGGGCAGAAGATGGGCAATGTCAGCCTGGTCGACACGATGATCGTCGATGGTCTGACCGACGCCTTCAATGCCTATCATATGGGCATCACCGCCGAAAATCTGGCCGAGAAATATCAGATCAGCCGCGAGGCGCAGGACGCCTTCGCCGTCGGCAGCCAGAACAAGGCGTCGGCCGCGCGGTCTTCCGGTCGCTTCAAGGATGAAATCGTCCCCGTCACGGTCAAGGGCCGCAAGGGCGACACCATTGTCGATGCCGACGAATATATCCGCGACGGCGCCACGATCGAGGCGATGGGCGGCCTCAAGCCCGCCTTCAAGAAGGATGGCACCGTGACCGCCGGCAACGCCAGCGGGCTTAATGATGGCGCGGCGGCGTTGGTGCTGATGAGCGCTGACGAAGCCGCCAAGCGCGGCGCAACCGTGCTGGGCCGCATCGCCGGCTTCGCTACCTGCGGCGTCGATCCGTCGATCATGGGCATCGGCCCGGCACCCGCCAGCCGGAAGGCGTTGGCAAAGGCGGGTTGGTCGGTCGGCGACCTGGACCTGATCGAAGCCAATGAGGCCTTCGCCGCGCAGGCGCTGTCGGTCAGCCAGGAACTGGGCTTCGATCCCGACAAGGTCAATGTGAACGGCGGCGCCATCGCGATCGGCCACCCGATCGGCGCGTCGGGCGCCCGCGTGCTGACGACGCTGCTCTACGAAATGGACAAGCGCGACGCGAAGAAGGGCCTCGCCACTTTGTGCATCGGCGGCGGCATGGGCGTCGCCATGTGCATCGAACGCTAAAGCCAGGCGCGCTTTCGCAAAAGGCCGTCGATCGCAAAATCGGCGGCCTTTTTCATGGCCCGTAGAGGCCAGCGATGGTTCAGTGCCAGACGCGATCGAAGCGCGCGCCGAGGCCCGTCAGCAGTTCATATTGCGACAGGCCCGACAGGCTCGCGGCGGCCGGCAGCGCATAGTCGATCGTCACCCAGTCGCCTTCGGCTACTTCGCGCCTCGCGCTAACGTCAATCGCGACCAGGTCCATCGACACGCGCCCGAGCACGGGCAGCCGCACCCCTCCGACCAACGCCGCGCCTCGACCCGAAAAACCGCGCAGATACCCATCCGCATAGCCCAGGTTCAGGATGGCCACCTCATGGTCGCGTTCAGCGGTGAAAGTGGCGTTGTAGCCGATGCTGTCCCCGGCGAAGAGCCGCCGCCGTTGCAGGGTCTGCGCCTGGGGCGAGACCACGGGAAGGATCCTTTCCGCCGCAGCCGGGTGCGGGATACCACCATAAAGCGCGAGGCCGGGCCGGGTCAGGTCGAAGTGGAAATCCGCGCCGCGACAGATGCCGGCGCTGTTCGCCAGGCTGTAACGCCGCGCCGGAATGGCCTGCCGGATGTCGCGGAAGCGCGCGCATTGGACGGCGTTGAGCGTTACATCCTCATCCGCCGATGCCAGATGGCTCATCAGCGTGACGAGGTCCAGCTCCGCTACCAAGGCGGACAGATCATCGCGCCAGTCCAACCCCAGCCGGTTCATGCCGGTATCGACCATCAGGTCGCAGGCGCCACCGCCCGCTGCCCGCCAGCGCGCCACCTGCTCCGGCGTGGAGAGAACCGGCCGCGCGCGGGACTGCAATGCCTGGGTCATGTCCTCCGTTCGCACGCCATGCAGGACGGACAGGCTGACGCCCTGCTCCAGCAGCGGTTCCAATCCCGCCGCCTCGCCCCAATTGGATACGAAGAAGTCGCGGCATCCCGCGCGGGTCAGCCGGCGCATCACCTCGGCTGCGCCAAGGCCGTAACCGTCCGCCTTGATCGCCGCGCCACAGGCGGCGGCGCCGCTCTCGCGCGCCAGCCAGCGCCAGTTGGAAACGAGCGCGTCGCCGTCCAGGCGCAGGCGCAGCGGTGCGGTATAGCCGTGCATCGCGACGCGGATAGCGCCCCGCGCTTCCCCCGTCGAGAGGGCTGTGGCTGCGGTCAGAACAGCCGCGATCCGTTCGGCACCGGCTTGTCGGGCGCGAAGAGCGTGACCGCGCCCGTGGAGTCGGCAAACCCCAGTGTCAGCACTTCGGAGATGAACTTGCCGATCTGGCGAGGCGGGAAGTTGACGACCGCAGCGATCTGCCGCCCCGGCAAATCCGCCAACGCATGATTTTCGGTAATCTGCGCGCTCGATTTTTTGGTGCCGATCCCCGGTCCGAAATCGATCAGCAGCTTATAGGCGGGCTTGCGGGCTTCGGGATAGGGTTCGGCGCTGACGATCGTGCCGACCCGGATATCGACCTTCAGGAAATCATCGAAGCTGATCGGATCAGCGGCGGGGGCGCTGGGGTCGTGGGTCAGGTGCATGCGGGGACTCCTGTTCCTCCCCGCTTGCGGGGAGGTGTCGGCGAAGACGACGGAGGGGGCTTGCCGCAAACGCAAGCCCGCGTCCAGAGGCAGGCCCCCTCCACCACTTCGTGGTCCCCCTCCCGCTAATGGGGAGGAATGGTTACGCCAGTTCCAAGATCACCGCATCCACTGGCAGGCTTTCGCCCTGCGCCGCCGACACGCTCTTGACCGTGCCCGCCTTTCCGGCGCGCAGGATATTCTCCATCTTCATTGCTTCGATGACCGCGAGCGGCTGGCCGACCTCGACCTTGTCGCCTTGCTTGACGTGCAGCGCGACGAGCAGGCCCGGCATCGGACAGATCAGATATTTGGACAGGTCGGGCGGAACCTTGTCGATCATGTGCGCCGCATAGGGTGCCGCATGGGCCGGCAGGATGCGCAAGCGATGGCTCGCGCCGTGGCAGGTCAGCACGAAGCTGGACCGCGAGGGCGCGATCCGCATGCTCAGCAGATCGTCGCCAAACTCCGCCTCGATCAGGCGGTCGCCCGGCGTATATTCCAGCGCCATGTCGATGGGCGCGCCATCCACCGTCACATCGTCGCCGTCGATCACGACGTCATGCACGACATCACCGATCTTGACTTGCCAGCCGGTCGGTGGGCTGAGCCGCTTGCTCAATTGGCCGTCGATCCGGCGCGCCCGGTCGGCCTGGGCCATGGCGGCGAAGGCGCCCACGGCGGAGAGCCGCTGGAGCAGTTGCGCCGACGCGGGCGCACCCTGGAAGCCATCGGGATATTCCTCGGCAATGAAGCCGGTGGTGATGTTGCCGGACCGGAACCGCTCATGCTGCATCAGCGCGGAGAGGAAATCGATGTTATGGCCCGGCCCCTCGATCTCGAACTGGTCGAGCGCCTCGATCTGCTTGTCGATGGCCTCCAGCCGGGTCGGCGCCCAGGTGACCAGCTTGGCGATCATGGGGTCGTAGAACATGGAGACTTCGCCGCCTTCGGTGACGCCATCGTCCACGCGCACCTTCGCGCCGGTTTCGTCCGTGCCTTCCTGCGGCGGATTGTAGCGAACGAGCCGGCCGGTGGATGGCAGGAAGCCGCGATAAGGGTCTTCGGCATAGACGCGGTTCTCGATCGCCCAGCCGTTGATCTTCACATTGTCCTGCGTGAAGGCAAGCCTCTCACCATTGGCGACGCGGATCATCTGTTCGACCAGGTCGACGCCGGTGATTTCCTCGGTAACGGGATGCTCGACCTGCAAGCGGGTATTCATTTCCAGGAAGTAGAAGCTCTCGCCAGTCTTGTCCTCGCCGCTGACGATCAATTCGACCGTGCCGGCGCTGAAATAGCCAACCGCGCGGGCCAGGGCGACGCACTGCTCGCCCATCTTGCGGCGCATGTCTGGGCTGACGAAAGGGGACGGCGCTTCTTCGACCACTTTCTGGTGGCGGCGCTGGATCGAGCATTCGCGCTCGTTCAAGTAGACGATGTTGCCATGCTGGTCGCCCAGTATCTGGATTTCGATATGGCGCGGGCTTTCGATGAACTTCTCGATGAAGACCCGGTCGTCGCCGAAGCTGTTGAGGCCCTCGCGCTTCGTCGCTTCAAAGCCTTCGCGGACATCCTGTTCGCTATAGGCCAGCCGCATGCCCTTGCCGCCGCCACCGGCCGATGCCTTCATCATCACCGGATAGCCGATCTCGTTGGAGATGCGGACGGCATGCTCGGTATCGTCGATCACGCCGACATAGCCCGGAACGACATTGACGCCGGCTTCCTTGGCGAGCTTTTTGGACTCGATCTTGTCGCCCATCGCGGCGATGGCATTGGCGGGCGGGCCGACGAAGATGATCCCTTCGGCGTCGAGCGCCTCGCGGAAGCTTTCGCGTTCAGAGAGGAAGCCATAGCCGGGATGGACCGCATCGGCGCCCGTCGCCCTGCACGCCTCGATGATCTTGTCGGCCAGCAGATAGGATTGGGCGGCGGGCGACGGGCCGATATGGAAAGCCTCGTCGGCTAGTCGCACATGCGGCGCGCGGGCGTCGGCATCGGAATAGACCGCCACGGTCTTGATGCCCATCTTCTTGGCCGTGCGCATGACGCGGCACGCAATTTCGCCCCGGTTCGCGATCAGGATCTTGGTGATTGCCATTCTGTTTCCTGTCCCAGTCCTTCAGTTCCTCTCACCCCGTTCGGGCTGAGCCTGTCCAAGCCCCCTTCTTCCTCTCAAAAAGAAGTAAGGCCCTTCGACAAGAGCAGGCGAGCAACACCAACCAAGCCAGGCTGATCCCCAACTCAGGATAAGCGCAGCGAATGTCAGCCACGAAAGAGCGATGACTGTACCGCCAGTCATGCACTCTCCTCACCTACTTTCGTCATGCCGGACTTGATCCGGCATCCCACTTTCTTTCCGCAAGATGGCGAAGAAGCGGGACCTCGGCTCAAGGCCGGGGCGACGAGGGTGGGCGCGAATGTCACTCCGCTGCCTCCAACTCGACCTTGACTTCCGCTTGCATCGGCACAACGCCCAGCTTGGCGAACAGCGCCGCATCGGCGTTTTCGCCGGCATTGGCGGTGGTGAGCAGCTTGTCGCCGGTGAAGATGCTGTTCGCGCCAGCCATGAAGCAGAGCGCTTGGCACGCTTCCGACATGCTCTCGCGGCCAGCGCTCAACCGCACCATGCTCTGCGGCATCACGATCCGCGCGACGGCAACGGTCCGTACGAACTCGATTTCGTCGATCTTAGCGAGCGGGGTGTCGGCCAGCATGTTGCCCAGCACTGTGCCCTTGACCGGGACCAGCGCGTTGATCGGCACGCTTTCCGGATGGCGCGGCAGTACGGCGAGCGCGTGGAGGAAGCCGACGCGGTCCTCGCGCGTCTCGCCCATGCCGACGATACCGCCGCTGCACACGTTGATGCCCGAATTGCGAACATTTTCCAGCGTCACCAGCCGGTCGTCAAAGGTCCGCGTCGTGATGACCTTCTCATAATGTTCGGGCGAGGTGTCGATATTATGGTTGTAATAGTCGAGCCCCGCATCGGCGAGCATCTCCGCCTGACTTTCGCTGAGCATCCCCAGCGTCATGCAGGTTTCCATGCCCATCTGGCGCACGCCCTTCACCATCTCGACGATGGCGGGCATGTCGCGATCCTTGGGGTTGCGCCAGGCCGCGCCCATGCAGAAACGCGAGGAACCGGCGTCCTTCGCCTGCGCCGCTGCCTGCATCACCGCCTGCACGCTCATCAGCTTTTCCGCCTTGAGGCCGCTTTCCGCCGAAGCCGACTGGTTGCAGTAACCGCAATCCTCCGGGCAGCCTCCCGTCTTGATTGACAGCAAAGTGGACAGTTGCACCTCATTGCGCGGGAAGTTCGCACGATGGATCGACTGCGCCTCGAACATTAGGTCGTTGAACGGCAGGTCGAACAGCGCAGCGATCTCCTCGCGCGTCCAGTCGGTGCGGGCGGTCAGGGTGCAGGGGGCATTCATTTACGCGGCTTCCTCCAGCGGGGGCATGTTGTGACCGAGGAGGCGCAGCACATCGGCGGCGCATTCCACGACATTGGATCCCGGTCCATAAATGCCCTGAACGCCCGCGTCACGGAGGAAGTCATAATCCTGCGGCGGGATCACACCGCCCGCGATCACCTTGATATCGCTGCGCCCCTTTTCCCGCAGTCTCTGGATGAGCTCGGGGATCAGCGTCTTGTGCCCGGCGGCGAGCGACGATACGCCCACCACATCGACGCCGCTGTCGAGCGCCAGCACCACCGTTTCCTCCGGCGTCTGGAACAGCGGCCCGGACACGACATCGAAACCCATGTCGCCAAAGGCCGACGCGATGATGTTGGCGCCCCGGTCGTGACCGTCCTGTCCCATCTTGGCGACGAGCAGTTTAGGCTTGCGACCGAGGCGCCGTTCGACGGCCTGCACGCCATCGAGAACCTGTTTCCAGCGACTGTCATCCTTGTAGGGCGCGCCATAGACGCCCTTCACCGGCGTCGGTTGCGTGCCGTAGCGATCGAAACTATCCTCCATGGCGGCGGAAATCTCGCCCAGCGTGGCGCGCGCACGGGCGCACTCGACGGCATGGGCGAGGAGGTTCGTCTCGATCGACTGCGGCGCAGCAGCGGCATCGCGGAGCGATTGCAGCGCGGCCTGGCACTTCGCCTCGTCCCGGTCCGCCTTCACCCGGTTTATCCGCGCAATCTGCGCCTCGCGCACCTTGCTATTGTCGACTTCCAGCGTTTCGAGCAGATCCTCGTTCGCCAGTCGATATTTGTTGACGCCGACGATCACGTCCTCGCCCCGGTCGACGCGGGCCTGACGGGCGGCGGCGGCCGTCTCGATCATCGCCTTGGGCCAGCCGGCCGCCACGGCCTTGGCCATGCCGCCTTCGGACTCGACGCGGTCGATGATCTCCTGCGCGGCGTCGACCAGTTGCTGCGTCAGCGCCTCGACATAATAGCTGCCGCCCAGCGGATCGACGACATTGCACATGCCTGTCTCTTCCTGGATGACGATCTGCGTGTTGCGCGCGATCCGGGCGGAAAAGTCGGTGGGCAGCGCGATCGCTTCGTCCAGCGCGTTGGTGTGCAGCGACTGGGTGCCGCCCAGCATCGCCGCCATCGCCTCGATCGTGGTGCGCATGACGTTATTATAAGGGTCCTGCTCGGTCAGCGAGACGCCCGATGTCTGGCAGTGAGTGCGCAGCATCTTGGATCGCTCGTCCTTCGCGCCCAGCTTCGTCATCACCCGGTGCCATAGCACGCGCGCGGCGCGCAGCTTGGCAATTTCCATGAAGAAGTTCATGCCGATGGCGAAAAAGAAGCTGAGCCGCCCGGCGAATGTGTCGATATCGAGCCCGCTCGCCACGCCATAGCGCACATATTCCGCGCCGTCCGCGATGGTGAAGGCCAGTTCCTGCACCTGCGTCGCCCCGGCTTCCTGCATATGATAGCCGGAAATGGAGATGCTGTTGAACTTGGGCATCTCGCGCGAGGTGTAGCCGAAGATGTCGCTGATGATCCGCATCGAGGGTTCGGGCGGGTAGATATAGGTGTTGCGGACCATGAACTCCTTGAGAATGTCGTTCTGGATGGTCCCGTCGAGCAGTTTGCGCTCGACCCCCTGTTCCTCCCCGGCGACGATGAAGAAGGCCAGGATCGGAATCACCGCGCCGTTCATCGTCATGGACACCGACATCTGGTCGAGCGGAATGCCGTCGAACAGGATCTTCATGTCCTCGATCGTGTCGATCGCCACGCCCGCCTTGCCGACATCGCCGACAACCCGGGGATGATCGCTGTCATAGCCCCTGTGGGTAGCCAGGTCGAAGGCAACGGAAAGCCCCTTTTGTCCCGCCGCCAGGTTGCGGCGATAGAAGGCGTTGGATTCCTCTGCGGTCGAAAAGCCCGCATATTGACGGATCGTCCAGGGCCGGCCTGCATACATGGATGCGCGCACGCCCCGCGTGAATGGCGCGAAGCCCGGCAGGCCCGGATCGACGGTCACATCCTCGGCAGTGTAGAGCGGCTTCACCCGAATACCCTCGGGGGTATCCCAGTTGAGGTCCCTGCCCTTGACTTCCTTGGCGGCAGCGGCGGCCCACTGGTCCAGCGTTGGCTTCTCGGTCATGCAGTCCAGTCCTTGTCACCCACCTCCGTTCGGTTCGAGCCAGTCGAGACCTTACTCGACCAACGCTTCTCGCCTTCGCTCGAAGCTGCTCGAAACGAACGGCCTATAAGTCTCAATGCCCGCACTTGGGCGTTTCCATGATCTCGGTCAGCACCCCGTTCATATCCTTGGGATGCACGAAGAAGATCGGCGTGCCATGCGCGCCGATGCGGGGCTCACCCAGAACCTTCTTGCCCAGTCCTTCGAACCAGGCCTTGGCCGCATGAATGTCGGGCACTTCATAACACATATGATGTTGCCCGCCCGCCGGGTTCTTGGCGATGAAGCCGTGAATGGGCGAGTTCTCGCCCAGCGGCTCGATCAGTTCGATCTGCGTGCCAGCGGTGCCGTCCTCGCCCGGTGTGTCGACGAAACACACTTTCACCCCCTGCGCCGGCAGGTCGAAGGGTTCATGCGTCAGCGTCGCGCCCATGACGTCGCGATAGTAGGCGAGCGAGGCTTCCAGCGAGGGCGTCGCGATGCCGATATGGTTGAGACGGCCGAGTTTCATAACTTTGTCACCCCTCCCGCTTGCGGAGGGGACGGGGGATGGCCTGTCCGATCCTGCAGCGGTATCAATGGTCGGGAGAGACAAGCCCTCCCCTAACCCTCCTGCAAGCGGGAGGGGAACTTTCAGTCACAGCGGAATATTGTCGTGCTTCTTCCACGGGTTCTCCAGCGCCTTGTTGCGCAGCTTGCGCAGCCCCAGGGCGATGCGCCGGCGCGTTGAATGCGGCTGGATCACCTCGTCGATGAAGCCCTTGCTCGCCGCGACGAAGGGGTTGGCGAAGCGATCCTCATATTCCCTGGTCCGCTCGGCGATCTCCTCGGCCGTGCGACCGCGGAAGATGATCTCGACTGCGCCCTTCGCGCCCATCACCGCGATCTCGGCGGTGGGCCAGGCATAGTTGAGGTCGCCGCGCAAATGCTTGGACGACATGACGTCATAGGCGCCGCCATAGGCCTTGCGCGTGATGACGGTGATCTTGGGCACCGTCGCCTCGGCATAGGCGAAGAGCAGCTTGGCGCCATGCTTGATGATGCCGTTATGCTCCTGCGCCGTGCCCGGCAGGAAGCCTGGCACGTCGACAAAGGTGACGATCGGAATTTCGAACGCGTCGCAGAAGCGCACGAACCGCCCCGCCTTTTTGGACGAGTTGATGTCCAGCACGCCGGCCAGCACCATCGGCTGGTTGGCGATGATGCCTACGGTGCGACCCTCCACCCGGCCGAAACCGCAGATGATGTTCGCGGCATGGGCCGGCTGCACCTCGAAGAAATCGCCTTCGTCCACGACCTTGCGGATCAGTTCGTGCATGTCGTAGGGCTGGTTGGCGTTGGCCGGGATCAGCGTGTCCAGGCTTTCTTCCATGCGGTCCCACGGGTCCGCGCTCGGCCGCTCCGGCACCGGCTCCCGGTTCGATGCGGGCAGGAAGTCGACGAAATCGCGCACCGCCAGCAGGGCCTCGATGTCGTTTTCGAACGCCATGTCCGCCACGCCCGACTTGGTCGTATGCGCAATCGCCCCGCCCAGTTCCTCCTGCGTCACCACTTCGTTGGTGACGGTCTTCACCACGTCGGGGCCGGTCACGAACATGAAGCTGCTGTCCTTCACCATGAAGATGAAGTCGGTCATGGCGGGCGAATAGACCGCGCCGCCCGCGCACGGCCCCATGATGACGCTGATCTGCGGGACGACCCCGCTTGCCAGCACGTTGCGCTGGAAAATCTCCGCATAGCCGGCCAGCGACGCGACGCCTTCCTGGATACGCGCGCCGCCGCTGTCATTGAGGCCGATGACCGGCGCCCCGACCTTCATCGCCATGTCCATGATCTTGCAGATCTTCATGGCGTGCCGTTCCGACACCGCGCCGCCATAGACGGTGAAATCCTGGCTGAAGACGAAGACCAGCCGGCCGTTGATCGTGCCCGATCCAGTGACGACGCCATCGCCCGGCACATGCGCATCGTCCATGCCGAAATCGACGCAATTATGTTCGACATACATGTCGACTTCCTCGAAACTGCCTTCATCCAGCAGCACTTCGAGCCGTTCGCGCGCGGTCAGCTTGCCCTTGGCATGCTGCGCGTCGATGCGGCGCTGGCCGCCGCCCAGGCGGGCTGCGTCGCGCTTGGCTTCCAGCTGTTCGATGATGGCGAGCTTCGACATAGGCATCTCTCCAAAAGGCGGCTCTGACCGGTTGCCCCATCCCTAGCCAGCTCGTCCCCACTTCCGCAAATGCGAATTTGCCAATTTGCAAATCACGACTTCGCAAATTAGGGACGGGATCATGGCACGCGGCAACCGTATCTTCGCAGGTCCGCGCCTGCGTCAGCTTCGCCTGGACCACCGGATGGACCAGGCGACGATGGCGCAGGCGCTGGGCATCTCCGTATCCTATCTCAGTCAGCTTGAGAATGACGATCGCCCCCTCACCGCCAAGGTGAAGGCCGCCGTCGCCAGCGCTTTTCCGACCGACTGGGCGAGTTTCGACAGCCGGCAGGAGGAACAGCTTCTGGGCGCCTTCACCTATGCGCTGGCGCATCCCGAATTGCCGGGCACGCCGATGGAGCCCGAGCGGATCGAGAAGCTGCACCTGCAGTTCCCTGAGTTCGCCGCCCGATATGTCGATCTCTACAACGCGCATATGCGGGCCAATGAACGGATCAACATGATCGAGGAGGCGATCGCCAACGATCATGAGGTTCAGGCCCGACTCCCCTGGGAAGCGGCACGCGACTGGTTCCACGAATCCGGCAACTATGTCCATGCGCTCGACTGCCTGGCCGAAGACATGGCCGAAAGCTTCACCGCCGGTCAGGTGCTGGACGAAGGCATGCTGGTCGAGGCGCTGGCGCGGCGGCACGGCATCGAGACGCTGATCGCCGAAACGCCCGACAGCGCGCTGCGCGCCTATCGCGCCGCCGACCGCCGCCTGTTCATCAATGCCGCGCTGCCGACCGAAAGCCGCAAGTTCATGCTCGGGCACCAGCTCATGATGCTGGAAGGCCAGGCCGTGATCGCCGATGTCGTGCGCAACGCCGCACTACCCGTGCCGGGCGCGGATCGGCTGCTGGCGATCGGCCTTGGCAATTATGCCGCCGGCGCGCTGCTGATGCCCTATGCTGCCTTTCGGGAAGCCGCGCGCACGATGCGACACGATATCGACCGGCTCGCCCGCACCTTCGGCGTCAGCTTCGAACAGGCCTGCCACCGACTGTCGACCCTGCAGCGGCCGGGGCTGCGCGGCATCCCCTTCTTCTTCTGCCGCGTCGACATGGCCGGGAACATCACCAAGCGCCACAGCGCCACGCGCCTGCAATTCGCCCGCTTCGGCGGCGCCTGCCCCTTGTGGAACGTGCATGAAGCCGTCGCGGTGCCCGACCGCATCAATGTCCAGCTCGGCGAAACACCCGATGGCGTGCGGTATGTTTCGATGGCGAAGGGTCTGGTGAAGCCGTCGGGGAGCTACAAGCGCACGCCGCGCCGCTATGCCGTCGTCCTGGGCTGCGAAGTCGCCCATGCCGCGAATTTCGTCTATGCCGATGGGCTCCATCTGGCCGAGGAAGGCGCCGCGACGCCGATTGGCATCACCTGCCGCCTCTGTCCGCGCCAGAGCTGCGACCAGCGCGCCTTCCCGCCCGCCGACCGCCCGATCCATGTCGATCCCGACAATCGCCAGATCGTTCCCTACTGGATCGGCTGAGCCGGGAATATCAGGGACGATCGCTCCGGTGCAGCTTCGCCCACAGATCGGCCGTGCCCGCTTCCTGCGCGCGGGTGGTGAATTGCGCGGCGACGAGCCAGCCCTTGATCGGGCGCAACGGCAGCACCGTGGTCAGCATCACCACCGGCAGGCCGACCGCCAGATGCACCCACCAGGGCGGCCGCGCCATGATCTCCAGCATCAGGATGAAGATGACGCCCGGCACGCAGGCGAAAAGCTGCACGAAAACCGCCGGCCCGTCGGCCGGATCGGCGAAGCCATAGTCCAGCCCGCATACCTCGCAATGATCGCGGATCGTCAGGAAGCCGCGAAACATATGCCCTTCGCCGCAGCGCGGGCAGCGGCCGCGCAGGCCCGTCTCGTGCGGCGGCCGCTTGGGCCAGCGCCCGCCATGGCCGTCGGTCCAGAAGGCCTCATCCTGATCGCTGCTGTCCTGTGTCATCGCTCCCCTATCGCCTGCGCCTTCGCCGCTGTCGACTGCGCCTTTTGCCCAAGGCTGGCCTTTGCGCGCGCAAGGCGCTATCGGCGCGTCCATCACTTTGATCGTATAAGGCATTCCAATGGGTTTTCGTTGCGGTATCGTCGGCCTTCCCAATGTGGGCAAGTCCACCCTGTTCAATGCGCTCACCGAAACGCAGGCGGCGCAGGCGGCGAACTATCCCTTCTGCACGATCGAACCCAATGAGGGCCGCGTGGCGGTGCCCGACGATCGGCTGCAGACCATCGCCAGGATCGGCGGCAGCGCCAAGATCATCGAAACGCAACTGAGCTTCGTCGACATCGCCGGCCTGGTGCGCGGTGCGTCCAAGGGTGAGGGGCTCGGCAACCAGTTCCTCGCCAATATCCGCGAAGTCGACGCCATCGTCCATGTGCTGCGCTGCTTCGAGGATGACGACATCACGCATGTCGAGGGCAAGGTCGATCCGATCGCCGACGCCGAGACGGTCGAGACCGAACTGATGCTCGCGGACCTGGAAAGCCTCGAAAAGCGCGTTCCCAATTTCGCCAAGAAGGCGGCGCAGGGCGACAAGGAGGCGAAGGCCGCCGCGTCGGTCCTTGGCCAGGCGCTCGATCTGCTGCGCGACGGCAAGCCCGCCCGGCTCACCGTGCCCCGGGATCCGGAGGAGGAACGTCTTTTCGCGCAGGCGCAACTGCTGACGTCGAAGCCTGTCCTCTATGTCTGCAATGTCGAGGAAGAAAGCGCCGCCACCGGAAACGCCCACAGCGCCCGCGTGTTCGAGAAAGCGGCGGCCGAAAATGCCAAGGCGGTCATCGTATCCGCCGCGATCGAGGCCGAACTGGTCACCATGCCGGTCGAGGAGCGCGCCGAATATCTGGAGGCGCTGGGCCTGACCGAAGCGGGCCTCGCCCGCATCATCCGCGCCGGCTACGAACTGCTCGGCCTCATCACCTTCTTCACCGTTGGCCCCAAGGAAGCGCGCGCCTGGACCGTCGCCAAGGGCAGCAAGGCGCCCCAGGCCGCCGGCGCGATCCACACCGATTTCGAAAAGGGCTTCATCCGCGCCGAAACCATGGCCTATGCCGACTATGTGCAGTATAATGGCGAGGCTGGAGCCAAGGAAGCGGGCAAGTGGCGCTCCGAAGGCAAGGATTATGTCACCCAGGATGGCGACATCATGCTGTTCCGGTTCAACGTCTGACATGGCGATTGGCCGGACCGGGCTCCTGCCAAGGATGGAACCCGGTTCAGCTTCGGCCTTCTGGCGTTCGATTGGCCATTGGTCCTTCTTGCGCCAGTGACGCGCCCGGAGTGAGATCGCATGGCGCTCAAATCCGCCTTCCCGCCTAGCGTCGATGCTGACACACGGCTGCTGATCCTGGGCAGCCTTCCTGGCGACGCCTCGATCCGGCAGGGCGAATATTATGCCCATCGCGGCAATGCCTTCTGGCATCTGATCGGCGATGTGCTGGAGGAGGATCTGCGCGGCCAGCCCTACCCCTTGCGGCTCAAGCGGCTGCGGGCGCGGGGCGTCGGCCTGTGGGACGTGATGGAGAGAGCGGAGCGCGAAGGCAGCCTCGACAGCCGCATCCGCGGCGCGGAACTGCGCGACCTTGGCCTGTTCGCCGCCCGCCTGCCGGCGCTCCGCGCGATCGCCTTCAACGGGAAAACCGCCGCGATTCATGGCCGGCGCCAGCTCAACGCCCGGTCCGACCTGACGCTTATCGACCTCCCCTCGACCTCGGGCGCCTATGCCAGCCTTTCGCGCGAGGCGAAGCGCCAGCACTGGATGACGCTGCGCGAGCATCTGGCGTCATCCCCTGGGACATAACGTCACTTTACCGTCACATGCTTGCTGCTAAGCGCGACGCATCGCCTCAAAGACAAAGAACAGAGTCGCCATGCTTCGCCTCCCCTTCCTCCTTCCTGCCCTCCTGTGCCTGGGCGCCTGCGCCACCCTGCCCGCCCAGCCGTCCGCGCCGATGGCCCAGGAGCAACAGCGCGCGCCCGTCACCATCCTCGTCTCGATCGACGGCTTCCGCGCCGACTATTTGCAGCGCGGCGTGACGCCGCAGCTCGCAGCGCTGGCCGCCAACGGGGTCGAAGCGCCCATGCGTCCCTCCTTCCCCTCCAAGACCTTCCCCAATCACTGGGCGATCGTCACGGGCGACCGGCCCGACCGCAACGGCATCGTCGCCAACAGCATGGAGGACGCCAGCCGCCCGGACGAAAAATTCACCATGGCGAGCGACGACCCTTATTGGTGGAATGAGGCCGAGCCCATCTGGGTGACCGCGGAAAAGGCGGGCGTGCGCACCGCCACCATGTTCTGGCCGGGATCCAACGTGCCCTGGGGCGGGACGAAGGCGTCCAGCTGGCCCTACGCCATCACCGGCGGCACGCGGCCGAGCGACTGGGCGCAGTTCAACCAGGCGATCAGCGGCGCGCAGCGCGTCAACATGGTGCTGGACGTGCTGCGCCGCCCGGCCGACATCCGGCCGGCATTCGTGACGCTCTATTTCGACATGGTCGACACCGCCGGCCATATATATGGCCCCGATGCGCCGGAAACGACAAAGGCGCTGGCCGGAGTGGACGGGCATATCGGCAATCTGGTCGCCGGCCTGAAGGCGATGGGCCAGCCCGCCAATCTCGTCATCGTGGCGGACCATGGCATGGCCGCCAGTTCCAGCGAACGAGTCGTGGCGCTGGACAAGGTCGCCGATCCGGCCAATTACCGCGTGGTCGAATCCGGCCCCTATGCGACGCTCGCCGCCGCGCCGGGTCGCGAGAAGGCGCTGGAAGCCGCGCTGCTCAAGCCCCACGCCCATATGCAATGTTGGCGCAAGGGCGATATTCCTGCCCGCTTCCACTATGGCACGCACCGGCGCATCCCGCCCTATCTGTGCCTTGGCGAAACCGGATGGGAAATCCAGCCGACCGCGCCCACCAAGTCGATCAGCGGCGGCAGCCATGGCTGGGATGACCGCGCGCCCGAAATGCAGGCGCTGTTCATCGCAAACGGCCCGGCCTTCACGCCCGGCGCCAAACCCGCGCCCGACTTCGCCAATGTCGATGTCTATCCGCTGCTCGCGCGGCTGCTCGCCATCGCGCCGCGGCCGTCGGACGGCAATCCCGCCACGCTTTCCGGCATTGTCGCGCAATGAAGGGGCCCATCATGTTCACGCGCCGCCAAATCCTGACCGCCGCCACCGCAACGCCGCTGATCGGCGCGCCCGCCATTGTCCGCGCGCAAAGCTGGTTCGCCGGCTATCCCTTCGCACTTGGCGTCACCTCGGGCGATCCCGCGCCCGACGGCTTCGTCATCTGGACCAAGCTTGCGCCCAAGCCGTTCGAGCCGCATGGCGGCATGCCGATGGTCGCGCTGCCGGTGACATGGGAGGTCGCGAGCGATGACCGCTTCAAGACCATCGTGGCGACCGGCGAAGCGACTGCCCGACCGGAGCTTGGCCACAGCGTCCATGTCGAGGTGACTGGCCTCCAGCCCGATCGTCCCTATTGGTATCGCTTCGCGCTTGGCAGCGATCAGTCGACGCGCGGCCGCGCCCGCACCCTGCCGCTCGCCTCCGCCAGCCCTGCGCGCCTGAAGTTCGGCGTCGCAGGCTGCCAGAATTACGAGGATGGCCTGTTCACCGCCTTCCGCCATCTGGCGAACGAGGATGATCTCGCCTTCGTCTATCATTATGGCGACTTCATCTACGAATATAAGCAGCGGGGGCCGGACTATGACAAGGACGGCCTGCCGGTGGATCAGGTGCGCCACCATGTCGGCCTCGATTGCTACGACCTGGCGGACTATCGCCTGCGCTACGCCCAATATCTGAGCGATTACGACCTGCAGGCCGCGCGCGCCCGGCACAGCTGGTTCCCGACCTTCGACGATCATGAGGTCCAGAATAACTGGGTCAGCGACAATGACGGCCGCGACCAGTCGCCGGCCGAGATCTTCCGCCTGCGCCGGCAGGCCGGGCTCCAGGCCTGGTATGAATATATGCCCGTCCGCGCCGCGATGCTGCCGCGCAACGGCATCATCACCGACATGTATCGCGAAGCGCGCTTCGGCGACCTGCTCGCCATCGATTTCCTCGACACGCGGTCCTTCCGCACCAACCAGCCCTGCGGCGACGGCTTCAAGCCCTATTGCCCGGGCATCGGTGACGGCAAGGCGCAGGTCCTCTCGCCCGAGGAGGAAAGCTGGCTGACGCGCAACCTGACGCGCGGCCAGGCAAAGTGGAACTGCCTGGCGCAGCAGGTGATGATGATGTCGCTCGATCGCCGGCGCTATGCCGACGAAAAGGAAACCATCTACAATCTCGACAGTTGGGCCGGCTATCGCGTCCAGCGCGACCGCCTGCTGGCGAAGATGCGCGGGCTCGACAATGTCGTCGTCCTGACCGGCGACGAGCATCAAAATTATGCGGGGCTGCTGGAAAGCGAAGGCAGGCCGGTGGCGGCCGAGTTCGTCTCCACCTCCATTTCCTCGGGCGGAGACGGGTCGGATCTGCGCGCGGGCAGCGACATGCTCCTGCGCAACAACCCGCAGCTCAAGTTCATCAATGACCAGCGCGGCTATCTGGTCTGCGACGTCACGCCCGACGCCTGGACGACTCGGTTCCGCGTCATGGATCAGGTCTCGGCCCCCGGCGGGACGATCGCCACGCGCGCCAGCATCACCGTGCCGCGCGGCCAGCCCTCGCTCACCATCGCCTGACATTGACGTAAACGGAAAGCGGTTCTACGCCATCATCATCGAACAAGGAGACGGATGATGGCGCAGGACATACTCTATTTCGAGGATCTGCAGGTCGGCGACAGCTTCGCCTTCGGACCGCTCACCGTCACGCGCGACGAAGTGATCGCTTTCGCATCGGAATTCGACGCCCAGCCCTTTCATCTTTCGGACGAAGCGGCGGCGCAGACACATTTCGGCACCATTTCGGCAAGCGGCTGGCACACGACCGCGCTGTTCATGAAGATGTTCGTCGCCGAAATGCAGAAGAACCCCGCGCGTCAGGCCGCGAGCCTGGGCGCGATGGGCGTCGACGAACTGCGCTGGCTCCGCCCCGTTCGCCCCGGCGACACGCTGCGCGGCACCAATGAAGTGATCGACACCAAAATCTCGAAGAGTCGGCCGGAGATGGGCATCGTCCGCAACAAGGTCACCATCTTCAACCAGCATGACGAACCGGTGATGACGATGATCCCCATCGCCATGTGGCGCACGCGGCCAGTCTAGGCTTGCTCTGCTCCACTTCGTGCCCTCGCACGGCTCTACCTCATGCGGTCAGCGCCTCCACCAGCGCCCTGACCTTCTTCTGCCGCCATTGCGGCAGTGGCGCGATCAGCCAATAGGCCAGAAGGGTCGGCGTCGTGTCGCCCACCTGCCGCACGCGGCCTGCGGCGATGTCGGCCTGCGCCAGCAGCTGCGGCACGCGCGCGCGACCAAAGCCGTTCGCCGCTGCCTCGATGGCCAGGCCGCCATCGGCGACGCGGATCGCCGCGGGCCGATCGCCGGCGGGGCAGCCCGGCCAGTCGATCCGCAGATCGGGACCGCCTGCGGCGGCCTCCACCGTCACATAAGCGGATTCGCCGATCTTGACGCCTTCATGTTCGCCCGGTCCGTCGGCCAGCCGCAGCGCGATGTCCAGATTGGCCTCGGTGAAATCGAGCGCTTCGTCCGCCGCGACCAGCTGGAACGTCAGGTCGCGCTGGCTCGCCGCATAAGCGGCGAGCCGCGGCTGCAGCCATTTGGCGGTGATGTCGCGCGCCGCGGCGATGGTGAGCGCGCTGCTCGACTGCCCCGCCTGCATCGCCCGCACCGCTTCCTCGAACTGCAGGAAGCCCGCGCGCAGCGCCTCCAGCCCTGCTTCCGTTTCCGGGGTCAGCTCCAGCCCTTTGGGCGTACGTCGAAACAGCACCACGCCGAGCATGTCCTCCAGCGCGCGGATCTGCTGGCCGACCGCCGCCGGCGTCACCGCCAGTTCGTCCGCCGCGCGCGTGAAGGACAGGTGCCGCGCCGCCGCATCCAGCACGCGCAGCCCGTTGAGCGGCAAATGCGTCCGCTTCATTCGGCCACCGCCGGCGCGATCAGGGCGAAATGCGGGATCTTCACGTCGAACGTCTCGCCATCCAGGCCGATCATGCGATAAGTGCCCTTCATCGAACCCGTCGGCGTGCCCAGCGGGCAGCCGGAGACGTAGTCGTAGCTTCTGCCTGGCTGCACCACCGGCTGTTCCCCCACCACGCCGTCGCCATCGACGCTATGCTGGTTGCCGCGCCCGTCGGTGATGATCCAGTGCCGCGTCAGCAGCTGCACCGGATGGTCGCCCATATTTTCGATGCGGATATGATAGGCCCAGAACCAGCGGCCACGGTCGGGTTCCGACTGTTCGGGCAGGTAGGTGACCGCCACGTGCACGCCGATGTCGCGCGTCGTCGCATGAAATGGGAAGAGCGCGAAGCTGGTCATCATGGGTGACAGATGCGCCCTGCACCTGGCAAGGTCAACGGCCTATCGCGCGCAGCGCCTGGTCGAAATCCGCAATGACATCATCGGGATCCTCCAGGCCGACGTTCAGCCGCAGCATGTCCTCTGTGATGCCCACTTCCAGCCGCGCTTCCTCCGCCATGCCATAATGGGTGGTGGAAGCCGGATGCGTCATCAACGACCGGGAGTCGCCGATATTGTTGCTGATATCAACCAGTTGCAGCGCGTTCAGCAGCCCATGCGCCTCGGCGCGGCCACCGCCGACATAGAGGGAGAAGATCGGCCCCGCCGCTTCCATCTGCTGCATGGCCAGGCCATGCTGCGGATGGCTTTCAAGGCCGGGATACAATACCTTGGGCAGGCGCGTTTCCAGAAAGCGCGCGACCTTGAGCGCATTGTCGCTCTGCCGCCGGATGCGCAGGTCCAGCGTCTCCAGCCCCTTGAGCACCACCCAGGCGTTGAAGGCGCTCAGCGTCGGGCCGGTATTGCGGTGGAAGGGCAGCAGCACCCCGTCGATCCATTCGCGTGTGCCGCAAATGGCGCCGGCAAGCACGCGGCCCTGCCCGTCCATCATCTTGGTCGCGCTATAGGCGACGACATCGGCGCCGAACGCCATCGGCCGCTGCAGCGCGGGCGAAGCGAAGGCATTGTCGACGACGGTGGTGACGCCATGCGCCCTGGCGATGGCGCAGACGGCGGCGATGTCCACCACGTCCATGGTGGGGTTGGCCGGCGTCTCAAAGAAAAACACCTTTGTGTTGGGCCGCAGCGCGGCTTCCCAGGCGGCGTTGTCCCGGCCGTCGATCGTGGTCGTCTCAATGCCGAACTTGGGCAGCAGCGTATCGACCAGCCAGCGGCAGGAGCCGAACGCCGCCTTGGCCGCGACGACATGATCGCCCGCGGACAGCTGGCACAGCAGCGCCGCCGTCATCGCCGCCATGCCGGTGGCGGTCGCGCGGCAGGCCTCGGCCCCTTCCAGCAGGGCGATGCGCTGCTCCAGCATTTCGACCGTGGGGTTCTGCAGGCGGCTGTAGGTCATGCCGACCTGTTCGCCGGCAAAACGCGCAGCGGCGTCCTCGGCCCGGTCATAGCAATAGCCGCTCGTCAGGAAGAGCGCTTCGGACGTCTCGCCATATTCGCTGCGGACGGTGCCGCCGCGCACGGCCAGCGTTGCCGGCTTCCAACTCTTCGTGATTTCCGGATCCTGCCCGCTTTTCCGCTTCATATCGCCCTTCGCATATCCTGCTGAACGCGCGGCGTCGCGCCGCTCAATATCTCGGCCATCTGGCTCCTGTCGCCATTACCGCCCGACAGGATTACCGCAACCGTCTTGCCGCGCATTCGGTCCTTTTCTTGGATCAGCGCCGCCAGCGCCACCGCGCCCGCGCCTTCGGCCAGATTGTGCGTATCCTCCCAATATATGCGCACCGCCTGCGCCACTTCATCATCGGTCACCGCCACGAACCGGTCGGCGCGCGGCCCGAAATAGTCGAGCGCCGCCTGCACCGGGGTGCAGACCGCCACGCCATCGGCAAATGTGTGGGCGGTGGGGCTGGCCAGCAGCTTGCCTGCCTCGAACGAGCGTTTAGCGGCGTCGACATGCGCGGACACGACGCCGACGACGCGTGTGCGAAGGCCCAGCGCGTCGCGCGCCGCGATCGTCCCGCACAGGCCCGATCCGCAGCCGACCGGCACATAGACGGTGTCGAGGTCCGGCACCGCCTCGAACAGTTCCAGTCCATAGCTCGCAACGCCCCGCACCAGTTCGCCATGATAGGCGGGCACCATGTAGAGCCCCTGTTCATCCGCCAGGCGCAGCGCCTCCGCCTTTGCGCTGTCGAAGTCATGGCCATGCTCGATCAACGTCGCGCCAAAGGCGCGCATCGCCGCATTTTTCTCCAGCGCATTGCCATGCGGCACGACGATGGTGACGGACAGGCCCGCCGCGCGCGCGGCGCGCGCCTGCGCCTGGCCATGGTTGCCGCGCGTCGCCGTGATGATGCCGATCACGTCCGGATGGGTGCGCCGCAGCCAGTCGATATAGGGAATGGCGCCGCGCGCCTTGAACGCGCCCGTCGGCGTGTGGTTTTCATGCTTCACCCAGACCGTGCAGCCGGTGCGCGCCGCCAGCAGGGGCCAGGCATATTGCGGCGTCGGCGGCATCTGCGCATGGACCATGGCCGCGGCCGAACGGAGCGAGGGAAGCGAGAGATCGGTCATCCAGCGCGCTTATGGGGTCGGCGCGGGATAGGACAGAACCGATGGGCAGAGAATGGCCCTGTCAGGCCGCCTTGCGCACGTCGCCGGCCAGCAGCGGGTGCAGATGCTTTTCCTCCCACGCCATGCGTTCGCGCAAACCGTCCTGCAAGGCCAACACGGCGGTCCGGTAGCCGGGCCAGTCCGCATCGATCTGCGCCGGGGTCCATTGCTTGATATGGTCGCTGTAGCGCAGGAACAGCGCGACGATCGCGCGGCCATGCTCGCGCAGCGCCTGGTTCGCCTCAGGCGTGAGCGGACGGCGGCGCAGTTGCTGCACCGCCTCGTCCTCGCGGCCCATATGTTCGCGAAACGCCTGGGCGAAGGCGATCCGCCGGCGCGCGAGGTCGGGCATGTCCTTTGGCCCTGCGCCCGCCATCAGCTGGGCGAATTCCTGCATCTGTCGGCGCAGACCATCATGGTCGTGCCGTAAATCCATCATCATGTTCAGCGACCCCATTTTATCCTTAAATCGGCATGGGGCCGCCAAACTTAAGCCAATGGGCTGCTTTTGCGACGAAAGGAGGGTTAACGCAGCGCCGCCAGCACCGCGTAGCCCATTTCCACCGTGGTCATCGCGCCGCCCAGATCCGCCGAGCGCGCGCCGTCGCGCAGAGCCTGCGCCACCGCCGCCTCGATGCGGTCCGCCTGCTCTGGCAGGGCAAGTGAATAGCGCAGCATCATCGCCGCCGACAGGATCGTCGCCAGCGGGTTGGCCCTGCCCTCCCCGGCGATGTCGGGCGCCGAACCATGGATCGGCTCGTACAGGCCCTGGCCGCTGCCATTGAGCGTCGCGGACGCCAGCATGCCGATCGATCCCACGCACATGCTGGCCTGGTCCGACAGGATGTCGCCGAACAGGTTGCCGGTCACGATGACGTCGAACTGGCCCGGATTGCGCACCAGCTGCATCGCGGCATTGTCGACATACATGTGGCTGAGCGCGACGTCGGGATAGTCGGCCGACACCGCGATCACCACGTCGCGCCACAGCTGGCTGGTTTCCAGCACATTGGCCTTGTCCACCGAACAAAGCTTGCCCCGCCGCGCGCGTGCGGCCTGGAAACCGGCATGGGCGATGCGCCGCACCTCGGCTTCGTTATAGGACATGATGTCATAGCCTTCGCGATAGCCCTCGGCCGTGGTGCGAAAGCCCTTCTCGCCAAAATAGACGTCGCCATTGGTTTCGCGCACGATCAACAGGTCGATCGCCCCGGCCACTTCGGGCTTGAGCGCGCTTTCATGCGCCAGCTCGGGAAAGACCCTGGCCGGGCGCAGGTTGGAAAAGAGGCCCAGTTCCTTGCGCAGCCCCAGGATCGCCTGTTCGGGCCGCAGGTGCCGCTCCAGCGCGTCGCAATCCGGGTCGCCCACCGCGCCGAACAGGATCGCGTCGGCGCGCCGGGCGATGTCGAGCGTTTCGGGCGGCAGCGGATGCCCCACCGCCTTGTAGGCCGCGCCGCCCACCAGCCCGTCCTCATAGGTGAGGTCCTCGATCGCCAGCGCGTCGAGCACGCGCTTCGCCTCGGCCACGATCTCGGGTCCGATGCCGTCTCCGGGGAACAGGGCGATCAACATGGCTACACTCCTTATCTTGCGTGGCAGCGCCTTATGGAGACAGGAGGTTTCACGCAACCGCCCTTTTGAGCCGCTCCACCAGTCGTTCGCGCGCCGCCAGCACGTCGGCGCGGCGATCGGTCAGCACCGACCGCTCCAGGAAGAAGCCGGTCAGGCGCAGCCCGTCGAGTATCTGGCCCCAGTCCCCCATGCCGCCTTCGATCAGGAAGGGCGGCAGCGGCAGCAGGCGCTGCTCATATCCGAGCGCGCCCGCGCGGCTGACCGCCGCCGCGCTGCGCGGGCTGACATAGGCCAGGTCCTCGGCATCGCCCAGCGCGACGCAGCGGCCAAGATCAAGGCCGAAGCCCAGTTCCGCGAGCAGCAGCAGCTCATAGCGCACCAGCGCCACCGCCCAGCCGCGCGCCGCCGGGGCCGCCTCCACCGCGTCGAGCAGCCCAGCCAGCGCCTGGTGCAGCGCCGGATAGGGCGTGGCCTCCGGCAGCGACGCGGCGGTGAGCGCGCAGCTCCAGTCGATCGCCGCTGCGGGCAGCGGCTCGCCATGCAATGGCGCGCGGCTGTGGGCGAGTTCGACCGTCAGCCCGGCCAGCTGCTCCTCGGTGCGGGCGCGAAACTCAGCCTTCACGACATTGCCGGGCAGCAGCACCGGCCGCATCGCCCGCGACCGCCCGCCGCGCACATAGCCCGGCGTCAACCCATGGTCGGGCGTCAGCAGCCGGGCGATCGCCCCATGTTCGCCATGCGCGCGCACGGCGCAGACAATGGCGAGGGTGGAGAGATGAGGCATGGGTCCTGTCTCTAGTCCGTGACGCCCCGCCTCTCAACCGTTCGGCCCCGAGCCTGTCGACGCCCATCCCGAGCGACGGCTGCAATCCGCCAGTCGCACGGCGCGCCACTTTGCCTCCAAGGCAGTAGAGCGCTTCGGCAGGCTCACACCCACCGGCCGTGAAGGTGAGATTATGTCCGATAGACGCTCTTCAAGTTCATGAATTCATGCAGCCCGAACGGCCCCAGTTCGCGGCCATGGCCGGAGCGCTTCACGCCGCCGAACGGGGCTTCGGGCGCAGAGGCGAGCATCTGGTTCACCGCGGTCATGCCGGCCTGCACGTCGCGCACGAAGCGCGCTTCCTCGGCCGCGTCCTCGGTCCAGACCGACGAACCAAGGCCGAAGGGTATGGCGTTGGCGATGGCGATGGCGTCGTCGATGTCGGCCGCCTTGAACAGCATCGCGATCGGCCCGAAGATTTCCTCGCCCATCAGCGCCGGATCGACGGGAACTTCGGTCAGGATACCGGCCCGCATATAGGCGCCCGGCCCCGGCATGATCTCGCCGCCGATCAGCGTCGCGCCGGCCGCCTTCATCGTCTCGATCTGGTCCTGCACGGTCTGCCGTTGCTCCGCGCTGGAGAGCGGCCCCATGTCGCTCTCCGCATCGAACGGATCGCCTGCCTTCACCGCCGCCATCGCGGCGGCATAGCGCTCCAGGAAGGCGTCATAAATGTCGGCATGGACGATCATTCGCTTGCCGCAGATGCAGGACTGGCCGCTATTCTGCACCCGCGCCGTCACTGCCTGCTTCACCGCCGCGTCCAGATCGGCCGAGGGCATGACGATGAAGGGGTCGGAGCCGCCCAGTTCCAGCACCACCTTCTTGAGCGCCCGGCCCGCCTGCTCGGCCACCGCGCGGCCTGCGCCCTCGCTGCCGGTCAGGGTTACGGCGGCGACCCGGTCGTCGGCGATGATGCCCGCCACGGCGTCGGACCGGATCGGCAGATTCTGGAACAGCCCCTCCGGCGCGCCGGCCACGCCCATCATCTCCTGCATCAGCGCGGCGACGCCCTGCACGTTGCTGGCATGTTTGAGCAGCCCGACATTGCCCGCGAGGATGCAGGGCGCGAGGAAGCGGACCACCTGCCAATAGGGGAAATTCCACGGCATCACCGCCAGCACCGGCCCGATCGGCAGCCAGACCAGGTCGGCCTTGCCGCCCGACGACAAGGCGATGCTGCCGCCCTCCAGCATGGCCGGGCCTTCCTTGGCATAATGACGGAAGGCGGCGACGCATTTGTCGACCTCCGCCAGCGCGGATTTGAGCGTCTTGCCCATTTCCAGCGTCGCCATGCGCGCCAGCCGGTCGCGATGGCCGTGATAGGCGTCGGCGAGCGCGGACAGCAAGGCGGTGCGCTCCTCCATCGCGGAATTCCGCCAGGTCGCGAAGGTCGCCGTCGCCCGATCGAGCGCGGCATCGATCTGCGCCTGGGTCAGCTCCTCATGCGTGGCGATCTCTTCTCCGGTGGCGGGGTTGATGCTCTTCATGCTTGGCTCCGGATGAGATGATTCGGGGATGATGTGGGCATGGCCATGCCCATCGCAAGGTCACAACGAAGTCACAGCGGCGAAGTTCACACCGTCGTTGAACCGCAAAATCCCCGGAATCGCGGGCGGACGCGCCACCGAAGCGACAAGGACGCGCCTGGGACGCGACAGCGAAGCGCCTGCGACGCATCGCCGAGGGCACGGAGACGCGCCGGTCGCGCGACCGTGACGGGACGCAGGATCGAGGGGGCGGCAAACCGGCATGAAAGGGCAAAGCAGTCATACCACCGGATAGATCAGAGATTCTCCTACATTTATAGAGGGATGAGCTGCGTAGCGGCAGAGGCAGGATGGAAGGCGCCCGGATAGTGTGCAAGTCGAGGGTGGGCGATGAATTCGTCGTCCGTCTCCAGCCGAGGCGCACGCGATCCGGCACCTAGGAACATAGCGGCGATGCCGAACTCGCGCTCGACAGGGCGTAGCAGATTTGGGCGCAGGCGTGGCACCGCTGTCGGCGATGCGCGGCCCTTATCGTCCTCCCCTGGCAGGAGAGGTGTCGCGCGCGGAGCGCGGGATGGAGGGGTGTCACCCTCACGATGGCGGGACACCCCTCCGTCAGCACTTCGTGCTGCCACCTCCCCTGCTAGGGGAGGATGGCTGACTACGTCCATTTGGAGACGCTAATTCTGGAAGTTCCCGAATACCGAAGCGATTGCTGAAGGCTTTCGCCTGTTCTCCGTGATCCGACCGAAGAATGCTTAATCTTTGATACGATGGTAGATGATCGGTAGCGCCTCGTCAGGACGATTGTCCGCCGTAGTGTTCGTCCAGATCATTGGAAACGCACCTAAGCGCAACTCATCACCATCCATCCAAGCAGAATCGAAAAGAACGGTGCCCGTCACAGGGAAAGAAAAAGGATTGCAACGCCTCCCTGCGACTGATTTCGGTACGTCGATTTGCCATCCGTCCAAGCCGCAGCCATGGTCATCACCGAGATTATATTGAGCGACAACGTCCGACGCTTGGGGGGTCAAATCAATCTGACGGAGGATATGGTCGATGGAAAATGAGCCGGAGTCTGTATGTTGGATCATGGCAGTGCCGTGATATTTCACCTTTAACACAGGCGTCTCGCACTTGCTCGTCGCGAACATCCGAGTTTCGGCGTCTATTTGGCCGTCAGCGAGATTTATGTGAGTGATGATGCCGTGCCTCCCGTCTTTCCCGATTGGCTGGCATTTGGAAATCCAATGTCCCATCAAACTGTTAGGCGGGTGCTGGGAGGGAGTTGCCGCAGTGCCAATGGCAAACGCATAACCTGCTAATGCGAACGCCATCATCTGATGATCCTCCACCAACAATGCACCGATGCTAAATTATCACATAGTTTCTCTTGAGGTCTGTCAACATAAAGACATAGCTTCTTCCAGTCTTAGGCTCTTGGCGCCGCCAGTCCGCAATCCACCCTTTCAGCTCTTAAAGCCTGCCTTCAACCCGTGCGCCTCCCCCTCACGCCGCCTCGGGCAAGCGGCAGCTCTGCGCTGCGGCGTCGCGCAATATGCCGGCGAGCAGGCGGAATTCCTTTTCGCGCGGGCTGTTGCGGCGCCAGACCAGCGCGATATCGCGCGATGAGCGTTCGGATTCCAGCGGCCGCGCGGTGATGCGGGTATGGTCCAATATGCCGCCGGCGATCGCCATTTCCGGGATCATGGTGACGCCCAGCCCATTGTCGACCATCTGGATGAGCGTGTGCAGCGACGTGCCCATCATCGTCGCGCTGGCGCGCAGGTCGGGGCGATTGCACGCAGCCAGCGCATGATCCTTCAGGCAATGGCCGTCCTCCAGCAGCAGCAGCTTGCTTTCGTCGATCATGCCCGGCTTGATCCATTCGGGCGGGTTGGTGGGCTCGTCCTGCGGGAAGGCGACATAGAGGCGGTCGGCGAACAGGATTTCGCTGTCCAGCTCGCCCATCGGGAAAGGCAGGGCCAGCAGTACGCAATCCACATTGCCATGGCGCAGCGATTCGATCGCCGCCTGCGTCGTCTCCTCGCGCAGATAGAGTTTGAGTTCGGGCCGGTCGGCACGCAGGCGCGGCAGCAGGCGCGGCAGCAGGAAGGGGGCGATCGTCGGGATGACGCTCATCCGCAGCTCGCCCGTCAGCGGCTTGCCCGACGCTTCGGCGATCGCCGCCAGTTCCTCCGCCTCGCGCAGCACGCGATGCGCCTTTTCCACGATCCGGTCGCCCAGCGCGGTGAAGCGCACCACGCGCCGGGTCCGCTCCACCAGGGTCACGCCGATCAGAGACTCCAGCTCGCGGATGCCGGCGGACAGGGTCGACTGGGTCACGAAACAGGCATCGGCGGCCTTGCCGAAATGCCCCTGCTCCTTGAGCGCGACCAGATATTGCAACTGTTTGAGCGTAGGCAGGTAACTGGACATTTATCGGCTTCCTCGATCAGAAAGCAGAATATAAGCGGTTCAGCCGATAAATCCAAGCCATTTGGCGATGCCGAACGCCGAAGTGATCGTCAGGATGATGCCCACGGCGGTGAACAGGAATCGCGGGGCGATCCGCCGCGCCAGCATCGCGCCGAAGGGTGCGGCCACGACGCCGCCGATCAGCAGCCCGATCGTGTAGGTGGTGAAGGTTTCCCAGCCGAGATGGATGAGGAAGGTGAGGCTGATCGACAGGGTCAGCGCGAATTCGACGCTGTTGACCGTGCCGATGGTGTGGCGCGGGCTGGCCCCCTGCAGCAGCAGGTTGGACGTGACGATCGGCCCCCAGCCGCCGCCGCCGCTCGCATCCATGAAGCCGCCGACCAGGCCCAGCGGCGTCACCCATTTGGGATCGCGCGGCTTGGGCGGCAGGTGGAAGCCGCGCCAGATGAGATACAGGCCGATCGCCGCCAGATAGGCCTGAACGAACGGCTTGATGACCGCGCCGTCGATGTTGGACAGCAGATAGGCCCCGGTCACGCCCCCGATCACGCCCGGCACAATCAGCCGGGCGAAAAGCCGCCAGTCGACATTCCGGTGCAGGATATGACTGATCGCGGAAACGCCGGTGGTGAAGGTTTCGGCGGCATGGACGCTGGCCGAGGCGCGGCTGGGCGGCACCCCCATCGCCAGCAGCAGCGTGCTGGAAATGACGCCATAGGCCATGCCCAGCGCGCCATCGATCATCTGCGCGCCGAATCCGATGAGGATGAAAGGCAGAATATCGCTGAAATTGGCCATCAGAGCGTCAATCATCCATTGTCCTGAGGTTTGATTGTCTACTTTATTGATAGTCATAGCTCGCGGTGCAAAGCAAGTTTCCCTTTATAGCGCGAAAGCGGGAACTGGCGCTGCACTGGAAAAATGGCCGCCAGACGCTTATGTAGACGCGAACAGGGTTCAGGATTTCAGGGACGCGGCATGCTGCGCAATCTTATCGGCTATCTCGATTCGGTGAAAGCGCGGGACCCCGCGCCCCGGTCTCGCGCCGAAATCCTGCTCTATCCGGGCGTCTGGGCTCTGGCTTTCCACCGTATCGCTCATCGGCTGTATCGCGCGCGGCTGTTCTTCCTGGCGCGAGCGGTCAATCATCTGGCCCGCTTCCTGACCGGCAACGACATTCACCCCGGCGCGCGGATCGGCCGGCGCTTTTTCATCGACCATGGCTTCACAGTGATCGGCGAGACGGCGGAAATCGGCGACGACGTCACCCTCTACCAGAATGTCACGCTGGGCGGCACCGATCCCGCCAACGGCATCGCGGGCAAGCGCCACCCGACGCTGCATGACGGCGTGATCGTCGGGTCGGGCGCGCAGGTTCTGGGGCCGGTGCAGGTCGGCGCGCGCGCCCGCGTCGGCGCCAATGCGGTGGTGACTAAGAACGTGCCCGAAGGCGCGACCATGGTCGGCATCCCCGCGCGCCAGATGCTGGTCGACGTCACCGCCTATCAGCGCGAGTTCGTGCCCTATGGCACCCCCTGTTCCGACTGTTTCGACCCGGAAAAGCAGAAGCTGGAAATGCTCCAGTGCGAAGTGGAGCAGCTGCAGAAGCGGCTCGCCGAGCTGATGGTCGAGCGCCAGACGCCGCGCCTGCCGGACGCTGACGCGCTGTTCAAGGATCGCGACCGCGCCTGATGACCAATGTGACGCCGTTTCCCGCCGCCGCCGCCGGCCAGGTGGGCTTCGACCGACAGGAATTGCAGCGCATCATGGACCTCTATGGCCGGATGGTCGCCGCCGGCCATTGGCGCGACTATGCCATGGACATGGGCCGCGACGCCGCGATCTTCAGCGCGTTTCGCCGCTCGGCCGAACGCCCGGAATATCGCATCGAAAAGCGCCCGGGGCTGCGCCATCGCCAGGGCATGTGGGCGCTCGTGGGCGAAGGCGGCCATATCCTGAAGCGCGGATCGGACCTGCACAATGTGCTGGCCCCGGTGGAGCGCAAATTGCTGCGGATCGTCGAGGACTGATCAGCAGACTGGCCGGGCGACGGCTAACGCCGCCCGGCCCTGTCGTCACGCCGCCAGACTGGCGTTGTCGATCACGAAGCGATATTTGACGTCGCTTTTCTGCATGCGGGCGTAAGCGGTTTCGATGTCGCGCGCGGCGATCATCTCGATTTCGGCCGTGATGCCCTTTTCAGCGCAGAAATCCAGCATCTCCTGCGTTTCTGCGATGCCGCCGATCAGCGAGCCGGCAATCGAGCGGCGCTGGAAGATCAGCGCCCCGACATTGGGCGACGGGTGCGGATGTTCAGGCACGCCGACCAGCGTCATCGTCCCGTCGCGCTTCAGCAACATGGTATACGCATCCAGGTCATGGCTGGCCGCGACCGTATTCAGGATGAAGTCGAAGCTGCCGGCATGGGCCGCCATCTCGTCCGCGTTGCGGGACACGACGACTTCATCCGCGCCAAGGTCCAGCGCATCCTGCCGCTTCGGTTCCGAGGTGGTGAAGGCGACGACATGCGCACCCAGCGCATGGGCAAGCTTCACGCCCATATGGCCAAGGCCACCAATGCCGACGATGCCGACCTTCTTGCCCGGCCCGACATTCCAGTGGCGCAGCGGCGACCAGGTGGTGATGCCGGCGCAGAGCAGTGGCGCGACGGCGGCCAGCTGTTCGGGCGCGTGGCTGATCTTGAGGACGAAATCATCCTTCACAACGATGCTTTGCGAATAGCCGCCCAGCGTATGGCCCGGTGCGTCGGCCGTGGACCCGTTATAGGTGCCGACAAACCCCTTTTCGCAATATTGCTCCAACCCCTCGTCGCACGAAGCGCAGCCCTGGCAGCTGTCGACCATGCAGCCGACGCCGACCGTGTCGCCGACCTTCACTTTGGTCACGTCGTCCCCGACGGCGGTCACATGGCCCACGATCTCATGACCCGGCACGCAGGGATACAGCGTGCCATCCCATTCGGACCGGACCTGATGCAGATCCGAATGGCACACGCCGCAATAGGCGATCGCGATTTCGACATCCCGCGCGCCAACGGCGCGACGTTCGATGTCCATGGGTTCCAGCGGCTTGTCGGCGGCGTAGGCGCCATAGGCTTTAACGCTCATGGAATGGTCTCTTTCGATGCAATGGGGTCGCCGCGGGGGCGACGGAAATGCGGGAGATGCCGCGCACTGCGCAGCGTCGCAGAGATAGGCCGCAAGCGGCCCGGATCAAGCCTGCCATTGCGAAACAGGACGGGAACGCTATCTCTGCCCCCATGTCCGGCCCCCAATCCCCCGACCGTTTCCATGAAGACAAGGCGACCTACACCGTCACCGGCAGCCAGCCGGACATCGACGCCGGCGTGGAAGCGATCCGCACGACGCTCAAGACGCTGCCGATCCGGCCCGGCGTCTATCGCATGCACGACGCGCGCGGCGATGTGCTCTATGTCGGCAAGGCGCGCGCGCTCAAGAACCGGGTCGCCAACTATACGCAGGTCGATCGCCTGCCCAAGCGGCTGCAGCGCATGGTCGCCCAGACCCGCAGCATGACCATCGTCACCACCAACAGCGAAGCCGAGGCGCTGTTGCTGGAGGCGCAGCTGATCAAGCGCTACCGCCCGCCCTACAATGTCCTGCTCCGCGACGACAAAAGCTTTCCCTTCATCCTGCTGCGCGAGGATCATGCCTTTCCGCGCGTGCAAAAGCATCGCGGCGCGCGCAAATATCAGGGGCGCTATTATGGCCCCTTCGCCAGCGCCGGATCGGTGACGCGGACGATCAACGCGCTGCAGAAGCTGTTCCTGCTGCGGTCCTGCACCGACAGTTTCTTCGCCAATCGCTCACGCCCCTGCCTGCTCTACCAGATCAAGCGTTGCTCGGCGCCCTGCGTCGACCGGATCGACCAGGCGGGCTATGCCGAACTGGTCCGCGACGCGCAGGATTTCCTGGGCGGCAAGTCCACCGCCGTGCAGAAGAAGCTGGGCGCGGCGATGCAGGCCGCGTCCGACGCGATGGATTTCGAGCAGGCCGCGATGATCCGCGACCGGCTGAAGGCGCTGACGTTCATCCAGGGCAGCCAGGCGATCAATGCCGAAGGGCTGGGCGACGCCGATATCTTCGCGCTGGCGGAAGAAGGCGGCGCGATGTGCATCCAGGCCTTCTTCATCCGCGGCGGGCAGAATTGGGGGCATCGCAGCTTCTTCCCCGTCCACACCGCCGACGTCGCGACGGAGGAGGTGCTGGAAAGCTTCATGGCGCAATTCTACGAGGAAGTGCCGCCGCCCAGGCTCATCCTCACCGATCGCGAACCGGCGGAATGCGCGCTGATGGCGCAGGCGCTGGCCGAACGGGTCGGCGCCAAGGTGCGGATCGAAGTGCCCCAGCGCGGCGATCGCGTCCGCCTGATCCGCCAGGCGCAGCGCAATGCGGTGGAGGCGCTCGACCGGCGGCTGGCGGAAACCACCAGCCAGGCGAAGATATTGGACGAGATGGTCGACGCCTTCGGGCTGGACGGCGTGCCGGACCGCATCGAAATCTACGACAACAGCCATATCCAGGGCGCGCACGCGCTGGGCGCGATGGTGGTGGCGGGGCCGGAGGGCTTCCGCAAGAACGCATATCGCAAGTTCAACATGAAGAACCCGGAGATCAGCAACGACGATTTCGCGATGATGCGCGAAATGTTCGAGCGCCGCTTCGCCAGATTGGTAGCGGATGGGGCCGCGCGCGAGGACCCGGATCGCGACAGCGGCGAATGGCCCGACCTGGTCCTGATCGACGGCGGCAAGGGCCAGCTATCGGCCGCACGCGGCATATTGGAGGATCTGGGGATCGAGGATGTCTGCATGATCGGCGTCGCCAAGGGGCCGCATCATGGCCGCGAGGGGCGCGAAGTCTTCCACCTGATGGACGGCCGCGAAATCACCTTTCCGCTCAACCATCCGGTGCTTTTCTACCTGCAGCGCCTGCGCGACGAAGCCCACCGCTTCGCCATCGGCGCCCACCGCGCCAAGCGAAGCAAGGCGATCACGGTCAGTTCGCTGGACGAGGTCCCCGGCATCGGCCCCGCGCGCAAGAAGGCCCTGCTGATGCACTTCGGCACCGCCCGCGCCGTCCGCGACGCCGCCCTGGAAGATCTGGCCAAGGCGCCCGGCGTATCCAAGGCCGTGGCGCAGCAGGTCTATGACTATTTCCACGGGTGACGCGTGAGGCGCGCGCATAGGGGCAGGGTAAATGGCGGCAGGCAATGGGGAAGATGGGTGGAAACAAGACATTCTATATCCCTCTCCCTTGAGGGTCGCCAGAGTGGCGCGCCTCTGGCCGAGGCTGCGCAGACTTGGCGGTCTGCTCCCTAATCTTAGCTGGGTGATGGGGCGGCAACCTTGCAGGGATAGGCCGGTATCGCGCCAATCCCTCATCCAACTGCGCCTAGCCGCTACGCGGCAAGGCTTCGTATCCTTCTCCCTCAAGGGAGAAGGAATGTCCTACCTGGTCGACATCCGACGCTTAAAAAGTCTGGCGCCGGACTGCTGGAGAGTTGGATTCCCGCCTTCCCGGGAATGACGAGAGGGGTGGTTTTCAACAATCCTCCCCTGGCAGGGGAGGTGTCGCGCGCGAAGCGCGGGACGGAGGGGTGTCACCCTCACGATGGAGGGACACGCCTCGGTCTGGCCTTCGGCCAGCCACCTCCCCTGCCAGGGGAGAATTGGGTGCATCAAGGCCGGTCGGCACAATCCAGCCGTCAGCCGCCCCAGCCTTTGGCCTTCGCCTCGTCTTCCGCGCGCGCTTCGACCCATCGGGTAGTGCGGTCTTCGAAATGCTCCTTCTTCCAGAAGGGGGCATGCGATTTCAGCCAGTCGATCAGGAAGGCGCAGCTTTCCAGCGCGGCCGTGCGGTGGCGCGATGCGGTGCCGACGAAGACGATGCGCGCGCCCGGTTCCAGCCGGCCATGGCGGTGGATGACGCTGACGCCCAGCAGCGGCCAGCGCGCCATGGCATCGTCGACGATCCGCGCCACCTGCGCCTGCGTCATCGCCGGATATTGCTCCAGTTCCAGCGCGACCAGCCCATCGCCGCCGCGCACCACCCCAGTGAAGCTGGCGACACCGCCGCCGCCCAGCGCCTCAAGCGCGGCCAGTTCGCCCGCGACGTCGAAATCCTGCGCCTGGACCGCTATCCGCTTCATCCGCCCGTCACCGGCGGGAAAAGCGCTATCTCGCGCGCCTCGCCGATCGGCGTGTCGAGCGGCGCGAACCGCTGGTCGATCGCGGCGCGCAGCCGGGCGGGATCGCCCAGCGCCTGCGCATAGCCGCCGCCCCGCGCCGCCAACATCTCCACCAGATCGACGATGCGCGCGCCGGGCGCCGGGCGATCGACCTGCTCCTCGTCCCGGCCGATCGCTTCGCGCACCCAGGCGAAATAGAGGATGGTGAGCGCCGCCATCCGCTCAGTCCATATGGCTGATGCCGACGCGCAGATAGTCCCAGCCAGTGACCAGCGTCAGGATCGCCGCCGCCCACAGGGTGATGATCCCCACCATCTGCACGAACGGGAATTGCGGCACCGCGCCGGCCAGGATCAGCGCGCCGAGCGCGATCAGCTGAAAGGTCGTCTTCCACTTAGCAAGGCGGGAGACCGGCACCGACACCTGCAGCCCGGCGAGAAATTCGCGCAGGCCCGACACCGCGATCTCGCGCAGCAGGATGATCATCGCGGCGACAATGTGCAGCCCGGATATGTCGCGCGTCGCCGCCAGCATCAGGATGACGGCGCCGACCATGATCTTGTCGGCGATCGGGTCCAGGAACACGCCCAGTTTCGACACCGTGCCCTGGGCGCGGGCGAGATAGCCGTCGAAATAATCGGTGATGCCCATCAGGCAATAGAGAGCGAAAGCCAACGCGTAGCCGGTTGTCCAGCGCGCGCCGAGCTCCGCCGGCCAGAGCAGCGCGACGAGCAGGGGGACGGTCAGGATGCGCGAAAGCGTCAGCAGGTTGGGCAGCGTCAGCATGGGGGCGGACTGCCACAGTCCGGCGTCGCGCACAAGCGCGTGCGGCCTTGTCCCCCTGCAACAGGCCGGCGGCGCCGGCCGCCGGGCGCAACCGCTGGACTCAAGCGTTGGACATGGACGCCGCCAGCGGCTAGACCGCGCCCCGGTCGCTAACGGGAAAGAAGACCCCCTATTCCATGCAAGCCTCGCTCAGGCTCCTGAACAAGCGTCGTTTTCTGCCGCTGTTCATCACCCAGCTGCTGGGCGCGTTCAACGACAATCTGTTCAAGAACGCGATGGTGCTGTTCGTCGTCTACCAGGTGTATAACGACGAAAGGTCGGAAACCTGGTTCAGCGCGCTGGCGACCGGCCTCTTCATCCTGCCCTTCTTCCTGCTGTCCGCCTTGTCGGGCCAGCTGGCGGACCAGCGCGACAAGGCGATGATCATCCGCTGGGTCAAGGCGGCGGAGATCGCGATCATGGCGGTGGGCGCGGCGGGGCTGGCGCTGATCTGGAGCGGCATCGCGGTCCATACGCTGGCGATTCCCCTGCTGCTCGCCGCCCTGTTCGCCATGGGCATCCATTCGACCTTCTTCGGCCCGATCAAATATGCGATCCTGCCCCAGCATCTGCATGACGAGGAAGTGCTGGGCGGCACCGGACTGGTCGAGGCGGGCACCTATATCGCCATCCTGGCCGGCACCATCCTGGCCGGCATCATCCCGGTCGAGGTGGCCGCCGTGGGCATCATCATCACCGCGCTGATCGGCTATGTCGCGGGGCGCAAGGTGCCCCCTGCCCCGTCGCTGCTGTCGGCCCAACCGATTGATTTCCACATCATCCGATCGTCCATTGCGCTGGTGCGCGGCACCATGCATATCCGCCGGCTGTTCCTGGCGATCATGGCGATCAGCCTGTTCTGGGCGGTGGGCTCCATCCTCTTCATCCAGTTCCCGCCGCTGGTGAAGAACGTGCTGACCGCCGACAAGCCGGTCGCCAGCCTGTTCCTCGCCATCTTCTCGATCGGCATCGCCATCGGATCGGTGGCGATCAACCGGCTGTTGCAGGGGCATGTGTCGGCCCGATATGCGCCCGCGTCGGTCATCGGCATGGGGCTGTGCATCGTCGCTTTCCATGTGGTGTGCGACCTGTGGACGCCGGCACCGGCGGGTCAGATGCTGTCGCTGACGGAGTTTCTGGCCCATCCGCTCGCCATACCGCTTTCGCTCTGCCTGCTGGGCGTGGCGACCTTCGGCGGCATGTTCGTGGTGCCGCTCTACGCCTTCCTCACCACCACGGTCGAGAAATGCGAGGCGGCGCGCACGGTGGCCGCCAACAATATCGTCAACAGCGGCGCGATGGTGGTGGGATCGCTCTGCGCCATCGGCCTCAGCGTCGCGGGCGTGTCGGTGGTGATGCAGCTGCTGCTGGTCGCCATCCTGTCGCTGCCCTGCGCGGCGATGGCGTGGAAGCTGCACAAGGCGTGCGACGGCCCGCTTTGCCACTGACGCCCCCGGCCCCTCCGCAGCCGTGGGCCGCCGCGGGCATGACGTCAGAAGATGAAGCTGTAGAAAGCCGTGAAGAAGGCGCAGAAGCTGAGCGCGAACAATTTCCAGTCCTTGTCGTCGTCGACCGGTTTCCGGCCGCGCGCACCCTTGTCGTCGCTGACGCGCAGCACATGGGCGGGCAGGCGCTGCCGGAAGGGGTGGCGGGCCGATTCGGTCGTGAGGACAAGAGGACGGGTTCGCATGGCATGTCGTTAACGAATAATTTACCATTTTGGCCATGGCTTGCGATCGGCAATCTTCCGCTGTCCCGGCGCGGGACAGGCTTGACTGTATGATGTGAACAATACAGCATGAACGAACCCATGAACGACTCTCGCCCCGTCGATCCGTCCGCGCTGCCGCCGCGCGAATTTGGCGCGGGTCCGCCCAGCGCCTTTGCGCCGCCGACTCCATGGCGGCGGCGATGGCAGATCGTCGGCTGGGTGCTGGCGGCCCTGCTCGCGCTGCTGATGATCCTGGTCGCCTGGCTGGCGGTGACCGCGCCCCTGTCCCGATCGCTGCGGCCGATCGTCCCGCCCAGCATCAGCCTGATATCGGCGGACGGGCATCTGATCGCGCGGCGCGGCGCGGTGATCGACAAGCCGGTGACGATGGCCGAACTGCCGCCCCATGTGCCCCAGGCCTTCATGGCGATCGAGGATCGGCGCTTCCCCACCCATTGGGGCGTCGACCCGCGCGGTATTGCCCGGGCGATGTGGCATAATCTCTGGTCCGACGGCGCGTCGCAGGGCGGCAGCACCATCACCCAGCAATTGGCGAAGGGCGTGTTCCTCTCCAGCGACCGGACGCTGGGCCGCAAGGCGCGCGAGGCGCTGATCGCGATCTGGCTGGAGGTCTGGCTGACCAAGGACCAGATCATGGAGCGCTATCTTTCCAACGTCTATTTCGGCGACAATGTCTATGGCCTGCGCGCGGCGGCGCGGCATTATTTCAACCGCGTGCCCGCGCGGCTGACCGTGCCGCAGGCGGCGATGCTGGCCGGGCTGCTCAAGGCCCCGTCCCGCCTTGCCCCCACCGCCAACCTGCCCGGCGCCCGCGCGCGCGCCGCGCTGGTGACGCAGGCGATGGTCGATGCGGGCTATCTGACCCAGGCGGAGCGCAACCGGCTGCCCCCTGCCCGGCTGGACGTGCATGATGATCCCGACACGACCAGCGGCACCTATTTCGCCGACTGGGTGCTGCCAATCGCGCGCGATCGCGCCGGCGCGGTCTATGGCGAACAGAGGATCGAAACCACGCTCGACTGGCGCATCCAGCGCCTGGCCGAAGCGGCGGTGCGCCGCGCGCCGCTGGGCGGGGCGCAGGCGGCGCTGGTCGCGATGAAGCCGGACGGCAGCGTCGTCGCCATGGTCGGCGGCAAAAATTACGGCAAGAGCAGCTTCAACCGCGCCGTGCAGGCGAAGCGCCAGCCGGGGTCCACCTTCAAGCTGTTCGTCTATCTCGCCGCCTTCCGCGCCGGCATGACGCCCGACGACAGGGTCGACGATACGCCCTTCACCACCGGCAGCTATCGCCCGTCCAATCATGGCGGCAAATATCGCGGCCGCATCACCCTGCGCCAGGCCTTCGCCGCGTCCAGCAACGTCGCGGCGGTGCGGTTGACGCAGCAGGTCGGCGTCGATGCTGTGATCAAGGTGGCGCGCGACCTGGGCGTCACAGCGCCGCTGACCGAGGATCTCAGCCTGGCGCTGGGCACGTCGGAAATTCCGCTGATTGAACTGGCCGAAGCCTATGCGGCGGTCGCGGCGGGCGCCTATCCAGTGGTCGCCCATGGCCTGCCGCCCGAGGATCAGGGCTGGTTCGAGCGGCTGATGCAGCGCCAGCGCCGCTTCAGCGAAAGCCAGCTGGAGATGATCCGCGACCTCCTATCCTCCGCCGCCAATCGCGGCACGGGCAGCGCGGCGGCGCTGCGCACCCGCACCTTCGGCAAGACCGGCACCACGCAGGACAGCCGCGACGCGATCTTCGTGGGCTATGCCGGCGGCCTGGTGACGGCGGTGTGGATCGGCAATGATGACAATGCGCCGCTGCCCGGCGGCGCAGCCGGCGGCGGCGTGCCGGCGCGCATCTGGCGCAATTTCATGAGCGGCGCGATCAACGAGCCGGTCGAGGACGCGCCCGAGGAAACGCAGGACGCGGACCTGGTCAACGCGATCGCCAACATCACGATCGAAACCGGGATTGGCAATGTCGGCCTGGGCGTGGATGGCGACGGCATGACGGTGAATCTCGGGCCGAATCAGCTGCGCATCCCGTCCGACGAGCCGCAACCGCTGCCGCAGCCCGATCGGGCGCCGCCGCCGGTCACGCGCACGCAGCCCGAAGGGGAGGATGGCGGCCCCTGACGGGCCGCATCGTGGCGACTTGCATGGTTAAGCGCCGCTTCACGTCCCGCCGGTGGATGCAATGCGCCGACGGCATTTCACGTCCAAGTCTTTTCAATGATATAAGGCTTGCCGACTCTGACGTTGAGGGCCGCCGATGACCAGGGAACTCATGAGCGAGCGCAGTTCGGAACAGAAGGCGCTGGCCGCGCGATGGACGATCGCGGCCGAAGCGATGGAGGCGCTCGCCGGCGCGCGATCGATCGACGCCATCGTCAATGTGCTGCGCGCCTTCGCGCGCCGCGCCGTTGGGGCTGACGGCATTGCGGTCATCCTGCGCGAAGGCGATCTGTGCCACTATATCGTCGAGGATTCGATGGCGCCGCTCTGGGCCGGGCAGCGTTTCCCGGCCGGCAACTGCGTGTCCGGCTGGGCCATGCGCCACGGCCAGACCGTCGTCATTCCTGACATCTTCAACGATGCCCGCGTGCCCGTCGACGCCTATGAACGCACCTTCGTGCGCAGCATGGTGATGGTCCCGATCGGCCGGATGGAGGCGACGGCGGCGGTCGGCGCCTACTGGTCCGAAGAGGGCGAGCCCAGCGACAATGAAGTGGCTCTGCTGGAGGCGCTGGCCCGGGCGGCGTCGACTGCGCTGGAAAATGGCCGACTCTTCGCCGCGCTCGAATCGCTGAACGACCAGCTGGACGAGCGGGTGCGCGAACGCACGCAGGAACTGGAACAGGCGCAGGACATGGTCCGCCAGTTCCAGAAGATGGAGGCGATGGGCCAGCTGACCGGCCATGTCGCGCATGATTTCAACAATCTGCTGACCCCGATCATTGCCGGGCTGGACCTGATCCTGACGCCCAAGCGCACGCCCGAATCGATCGACCGCCACGCGGGCATGGCGCTGCAGGCGGCCGAGGCGGCGCAGATATTGGTGCAGCGGCTGCTGACCTTCGCGCGGCGTCAGCCGCTCTCGCCCACGGCGGTGGACCTGCCCGACCTGGTCGCCGGCATGCAGGCGCTGCTGGCCAGCACCATGGGTCCGTGCGTCGCCCTGTCGGTCGACCTGCCCGCCGATCTGCCCGCCGTTCGCGCCGACGCCAACCAGCTGGAGCTTGCGATCCTCAACATCGCGATCAACAGCCGCGACGCCATGCCCGATGGCGGCACGCTGGGCATCAGCGCCGACCGCCGGCCCGCGCCCCCCGGCCTGGCGACGGGCGACTATGTCCGCATCGCCATCCGCGACACCGGGTTCGGCATGACGCCCGAAGTGCGCAAGTCGGCGATGGAGCCCTTTTTCACCACCAAGCCGTCCGGCCACGGGTTGGGCCTGTCCATGGCGCATGGTCTGACCGGACAGCTGGGCGGCACGATCGAGATCGACAGCAAGGTCGGCGGCGGCACCACGGTCATGCTCTGGCTGCCGGTCGCGCAAGACCCGGCGCGTGCCGGCAGTCCGGACGAACAGGACGCGCCCGAACGGCGGCAGAGCGGCAAGCTGCTGCTGGTCGACGACAATGCGCTGGTCCGCGCCAGCACCCGCGACATGCTGGCCGACATGGGCTATGAGGTCGTCGATGTCGATCATGCCGAACTGGCGCTCGGCATGATCGAGGCGGGCTATCGTCCCGACATCGTCGTCACCGACCATGTGATGCCCGGCATGACGGGCGCGGAACTGGCGATCCGGCTGCGCTGCGACCATCCCGGCATCGCCCTGCTGATCATATCGGGCTATCAGGGCGTGGACCTGATCGCGCCCGACATCGTGCGCCTGTCAAAGCCGTTCCGCCCGTCGCATCTACAGGCCAGCATCGCCGCCGCGCGCGCGCAACGGGCCTGATGCAGGGCACCTGATCCAGGACGCTGCCGTCAAAGGGCTCCGGCCTCAGATCGCCTGGCCCGCCGCCCAGCCGCTGGCCCACGCCCATTGGAAATTATAGCCGCCCAGCCAGCCGGTGACGTCCACCGCCTCGCCAATGGCGTAGAGACCGGGCGCTTTCGCCGCCTCCATCGTCCGCGACGACAGGCCGGCGGTGGCAATGCCCCCCACCGTCACTTCCGCCTTGGCATAGCCTTCCGTGCCCGAGGGCGTGAAAGGCCAGTCCGCCAGCCGCGCGCCCAGCTGCCGCAGCGCCTTGTCGCTCAACGCGCCGAGTTCGCCCTGCACCCCGGCGCGTTCCAGCAGCGCGTCGGCCAGCCGCTCCGGCAGCGCCTGCCCCAGCAGCTTGCGCAGCTGCGCCCGCGGTCGCGCCCGTTTCTCCTCCAGCAGCCAGTCCGCCGCGCGATCCGGCAGGAAGTCGACCTGTATCGGCGTCCGGTGCTGCCAATAGGAACTGATCTGGAGCATCGCCGGTCCCGACAGGCCGCGATGGGTGAAGAGCGCCGCTTCGCGAAAGCGCGTCTTGCCCCAGCGCACCTCGACATCCGCCGACACGCCCGACAGCGACTGGAACAGCGCGTCGTCGGGCCCTAGGGTGAAGGGCACCAGCGCCGGGCGCGGCTGCACCACCGACAGGCCGAAACGCCGCGCCACGTCATAGGCGAAGCCAGTCGCGCCCAACTTGGGAATGGATGGGCCGCCCGTGGCCAGCACCAGCGCGGGCGCACGATGCTCGCGATCGCCCAGCGTCACGCGATACAGGCCCTCGCCATGATCGACCCCCGTGATGCCCGCGCCCAGCGCCATGGTGACGCCGCCCTTGTCGCATTCAGCCTCCAGCATGGCGACGATCTGTTTTGCTGACCCGTCGCAGAACAGCTGCCCCAGCGTCTTTTCATGCCAGGCGATGCCATGACGGTCGACCAGCGCCAGGAAATCCTGCGCGCTGTAGCGGCCGAGCGCGGACTTGGCGAAGTGCGGGTTGGCCGACAGATAGCGGTCCGCCGCCGTGTGGATATTGGTGAAATTGCACCGCCCGCCCCCGGAAATCAGGATCTTCTTGCCCGGCGCGTCGGCATGGTCGGCCAGCAGCACGCGGCGTCCGCGCTGTCCTGCGACGGCGGCGCACATCATCCCCGCCGCGCCCGCGCCCAGGATGATCGCATCCCAGGGCTGCTCCACAGACCGCCCCATCAGCGGCCGCGCTTCAGGCGCACCAGCGCCTCGTCCAGCGCCGACAGGAAGCGCGAGCGATCCGCTTTGGAAAAGGGCGCTGGCCCGCCGATCGCGTCGCCCACCGCGCCCGCGCGCAGATCCGCCATGATCGCGCGCGTGGCGATCGCCGCGCCGATCGAACTGGTGGTGAAGGGCCTGCCATTGGGCGCTATCACTTGGGCCCCGGCCTTGAGGCAGCGGTCGGCGAGCAGGATGTCGGCGGTGACGCAGACCGTTGCCGCATCGGCCCGTTCCGCGATCCAGTCGTCCGCCGCATCGAAGCCGTCGCTCACCACCACGCGCTCGACCAGCGAATGGGCGGGGACGCGGATGACGCTGTTGCTGACGATGGCGACGGGCACCTCGTGTCGCCAGGCGACCTTGTAAATCTCCTCCTTGACGGGGCAGGCGTCGGCATCGACCAATATTCTCATGGCGCTCGCGATAGGCCGCGCGGCCGCGCGAAACAATGGGCCGCCCTTATTTCGTCGTGGCATCGATCCGCGGCTTCCGCAAAAGCCATTCCTGTCCTACATCATCGGCATGAACGCCCCCCTCTATAACAAGGACATATTGCGGCTCGCCGCCAGCATTCCGCATCACCAGCGGCTGGCCGATCCGCAGGCCAGCGTCGAGAAGAGATCGCCCACCTGCGGATCGCGCGTCACCGCGGACGTGCGCATGGCCGACGGCCGGCTCGCCGAACTCGGCCTCGACGTGAAGGCTTGCGCGCTGGGACAGGCGTCGGCGGCGCTGATGGCTGCGCAGGCGATCGGCCTTTCCGCGGACGAACTGGCCGATGCGCGCGATCGCCTGACCGCCTATCTGGCCGGCGATAGCGACACGCTCGACTTCTGGCCCGGCCTTGCCGTGCTGGCCCCCGCGCGCGGCTACCCCGCGCGCCATGCCTCTATTCGCCTCGGCTTCGAAGCCATCGCCGAAGCCGCACGCATGGCGGACGCCTGATGGAAACGACCAGCGCCACCGACATGCTGCTGAGCGAGGGCGTCATCCTGCTTGGCGCCGCCGTTGCCTTCGTCATGCTGTTCCGCCGCTTCGGCCTGGGCGCGGTGCTCGGCTATCTCGTCGCCGGCGCGCTCGTGGGGCCGCAGGGGATGGGCCTGGTCGGTGGCGGCCAATCGAAACTCGCCATAGCCGAAATCGGCATCGTCCTGCTGCTCTTCCTCGTCGGCCTCGAACTCCATCCGGCCCGGCTGTGGCGGCTGAAGCGCGACATTTTCGCACTCGGCCTGGCCCAGGTCGTGACCTGCGGCTGCGTGCTGACCGCGATCATCTTTTATTCCACCGGCTTCTCCTGGGGCGCGGCGATCGCGCTCGGCCTGCCGCTTGCCTTGTCATCAACCGCGCAGGTGCTGCCAAGTCTCAAGTCGAGCGGCCGCATCAACTCGCCCTTCGGTGAGAAGGTCTTTTCGATCCTGCTGTTCCAGGATCTCTCGATCGTGCCGCTCATCACGATCATCGCGGCCCTGTCGCGCAATCCGGCCGATGCCGGGGGGCCGCCGGGGTGGGTGCTGGCCGGCTACACTGTGGCAGCGATCGCGGGCCTGGTGCTAGTCGGGCGCTTCATCCTGCGTCCGCTCCTGGCGCTGGTCGGCCGTTTGGGCGAGCGCGAATTGTTCGTCGCCGTCGGCCTGTTCACGGTGCTCGCTGCAGCCGAACTCATGCACACGCTGCACCTGTCCACCGCTCTGGGGGCTTTCGTGGCAGGCGTGATGCTCGCTGATTCGCCCTATCGGCATGAAATAGAAGCCGATGTCGAACCCTTCCGATCGATCCTGCTCGGCCTTTTCTTCCTGGCCGTGGGCATGGTGCTGGACCTGCGCGCGGTGATCGCCAATCCGCTGTTCGTCCTCTCCATGGCGGCCATTCTGGTGGCCACCAAGGCTGCGATCATCACGGGCCTCGCCCGATTGTTCGGGATGAGCTGGCAACAGGCGCTGGGCGCAGGCCTGTTGCTGAGCCAGGGCGGCGAATTCGGCTTCGTTCTCTTCGCCCAGGCGCAAGGCGCTTTGCTGATCGCGCCGCAGGCGGCCAGCCTGTTCAGCGCCATCGTCACCTTCTCCATGGCGACCACGCCGTTCCTGATGCTCTTCGCCCGCCGCTTCGAATTCGCCAGGAGCAAGGATCGCGACGACCTGCCCGGGCCCGAGGACGCGCCGCGCGGATCGGCGATCATCGTGGGCTATGGCCGGTTTGGCCAGACGGTCGCGCAGATGCTGATGGGCCATGGCTTCGGCGTCGTCCTGATCGACAAGAAGCCCGCCCAGATCGAAGTGTCGAGCCGGTTCGACATGAAGGTCTATTATGGCGACGGCACCCGCATCGACCTGCTGCGCCGGTCGGGCGCGGACGAGGCGCGGCTGATCGCCTTCTGCATCGACGATCCCGCGCTCGACGCGCGCGCGCTCGAACCCATTGCCGAGGCGTTCCCGCAGGCGGCGCTGATGGTCCGCGCCTTTGACCGGCGGCAAGTGCTGGCGCTGCAGGGCATCGAACTCGCCGGGGTCGTCCGCGAAGTCTATGAATCGGCCATCTGCATGGGCGTCCAGGCGATGGAGACGCTGGGCGTGCCGTCGACCGAGATCGAGGAGGTCGAGCGGCAATATCGCGAGAATGACCGCCAGCGCATGGCGTTGCAGATCGAACATGGCACGCTGCTGGCGGCCAAGGACCTGATGTATCGGCCGGGCAATTCCATGCGACTGCTCAGCCGCGGCGACGGGGAAGAGGCATGATCGCGATCCTGGCCTGTCTGTCGGCGGCGCTCGCCATCGGCGCAGGCGCGTTCGGGGCGCATGGCGTCGCCGACGCCAAGGCCGCTGACTGGCTGCGCACCGGCGGCCTCTATCAGCTGGTCCACGCGGTCGCCGCGATCGCGCTGACCGGGGTCGCGCGCGGCGCGGCGGCGCTGCTGCTGGCGGGCGCGGCGATCTTCGCCCTGTCGCTCTACATCATGGCGCTGGGCGGCCCGCGATGGCTGGGCGCGGTGACGCCGGTCGGCGGAACGCTGATGATCGCCGGCTGGCTCTGGGCCGCATGGACCTTCGGTCAGCGCTGACGCGCCGCCCTTGCCCCTTGCGCCGGCTGCGCATAGATTGGACCTTATGGCCGACCATCATCATCATGACCATCTGGAACCCACCGGCGCGAAGCTGGCGGACGCCGCCCGCTCCACGCTGGAGGCGCAGAATGAGCAATGGACGCCGATGCGCGCCGCCATCTTCGACGCGCTGGCGTCTGAAGAGCGGCCGGCCTCGGCCTATGACATTGCCGACACCGTGTCCAAGGCCCGCGGCAAGCGCGTCGCGCCAAACAGCGTCTACCGCATTCTCGACCTGTTCGTGACGAACAACATCGCCATGCGGGTCGAAAGCGCCAACGCCTATATCGCCAACGCCCATCCGGGCTGCCACCATGACTGCATCTTCATGGTGTGCCGCAACTGCAAGCAGGCCACTCATGTCGACGACGACACGGTGACCGGCCAGGTCCGCGCCATCGCGCAGCAGGATGGCTTCCGCCCCGAACGCCCCGTGATCGAGATCCTCGGCCTTTGCGCCAAGTGCGCGGCCTGAGCGAGACGCAGACGCCCGGCCCGCGCATGGCGGGGCGCATTGGAGACTATGCCTGACCATGAATGATCGCCCGCAAACGCCGCTGCTCGACCAGGTCGCCTGGCCGTCCGACCTGCGCAAGCTGCAGCCCGAGCAGCTGCGCCAGCTGGCGGACGAACTGCGCGCCGAAACCATCGCGGCGGTCGGCGTCACGGGCGGCCATCTGGGATCGGGCCTGGGCGTCGTGGAGCTGACCACAGCGATCCACTATGTGTTCGATACGCCCGACGACAAGCTGATCTGGGACGTCGGCCATCAATGTTATCCGCACAAGATCCTGACCGGACGGCGCGACCGCATCCGCACCCTGCGCCAGGGCGGCGGCCTCAGCGGCTTCACCAAGCGCGCCGAAAGCGATTATGACCCGTTCGGCGCGGCGCACAGCTCCACATCGATCAGCGCGGCGCTGGGCTTCGCCATCGCCAACAAGATGCAGGACAAGCCGGGCAAGGCGATCGCGGTGATCGGCGATGGCGCCATGTCGGCGGGCATGGCCTATGAGGCGATGAACAATGCACGCGACGCGGGCAACCGGCTGGTCGTCATCCTCAACGACAATGACATGTCGATCGCGCCGCCCGTCGGCGGCCTCTCCGCCTATCTCGCGCGCCTGGTGTCGAGCCGCGAATTTCTGGGCTTGCGCGACCTTGCCAAGAAGCTGGCGCGCAAGCTGCCCCGCCCGCTCCACAATGCGGCGCGCAAGACCGACGAGTTCGCGCGCGGCATGGCGATGGGCGGCACCCTGTTCGAGGAACTGGGCTTCTACTATGTCGGGCCGATCGACGGGCATAATCTCGACCAGCTGATCCCGGTGCTGGAAAATGTCCGCGATGCCGCGCAGGGCCCATGCCTGGTCCATGTCGTCACCCAAAAGGGCAAGGGCTATGCCCCGGCCGAAGCGGCGGCCGACAAATATCATGGCGTGCAGAAATTCGACGTCATCACCGGTACCCAGGACAAGGCGCCCCCCGGTCCGCCCAGCTACACCAATGTCTTCGCGCAGGCGCTGATCGCCGAAGCGCAGCGCGATCCCGCCGTCTGCGCCATCACTGCCGCCATGCCGTCGGGCACGGGGCTGGACAAGTTCCAGACGGTCTTTCCCGACCGCATCTTCGACGTCGGCATCGCCGAACAACATGCCGTCACCTTCGCCGCGGGCCTCGCAGCGCAGGGCATGCGGCCCTTTTGCGCCATCTACTCGACCTTCCTGCAGCGCGCCTATGACCAGGTCGTGCACGACGTCGCGATCCAGAACCTGCCCGTTCGCTTCGCGATCGACCGCGCGGGTCTGGTCGGCGCTGACGGATCAACTCATGCCGGCAGCTTCGACGTCACCTATCTTGCCACCCTGCCCAACATGGTGGTGATGGCGGCCGCGGACGAGGCGGAGCTGGTCCATATGGTCCACACCTGCGCCCTGCATGACAGTGGCCCGATCGCGGTGCGCTATCCGCGCGGCAATGGCACCGGCATCGCCCTGCCGCAGACGCCGCAGGCGCTGGAGATCGGCAAGGGCCGCATCATGCGCGAAGGACGCCAGGTTGCGATCCTCTCGCTCGGCACCCGGCTGGAGGAAGCGATCAAGGCGGCCGACGCGCTGGAGGCCAAGGGTCTTTCCACCACCGTGGCCGACCTGCGCTTCGCCAAGCCGCTGGACGAAGCGCTGATCCGCAAGCTGCTGACCAGCCATGACGTCGCCGTCACGATCGAGGAAGGGGCGATCGGCGGCCTGGGTGCGCATGTCCTGACGCTGGCCAGCGACCTCGGCCTGATCGACAATGGCCTCAAGCTGCGCACGCTGCGCCTGCCCGACCTGTTCCAGGATCAGGACAAGCCGGAGCGGCAATATGCGCAGGCCCGGCTCGATGCCGACGCCATCGTCGACACGGTGCTGACCGCGCTGCGCCACAACAGTGTCGGATCTGAAGCGCGCGCCTAAGCCAGCGCGGCGGGAACCAAATACGCGGTCAATGGTCCTTGTGCGAACCGCGGCGGAGATCACAGGCTGCTGCGGACCCGACAAGATCAGGAGAAGCCATTGCAAGGCGCTTTCCGGACAATGCGTCCGTCCTTTCGCGTGGCAACACTCCTTCTTCCCGTGCTGACATGCCCGTCCTGTCGCGACGCGCCCGCTGATCGGGCGCCCCCGCGCGCATCCGACAAAGTGCCGGACGCCCTGGAAACGTCCATCATCGCCGTGCCCATCGAAGCCAGCTCGGACGCGATACGTCAGGCGATCGAACGGTCGGTGCCGCGCATCTTGTGGACAATCAACCAGCGCGAGCCCAGATGCATAGCGCCGCAGAAGCTGCGCATATTGGGCGAGGACATAAAGGTTACGCCGCCGATCAGCTGCACCATCGTGGGGACGGTGACGCGCGGCCCGGTTACCTTGCACGGAGAAGGGCAGACCATCATCGCCGACGTGCCGGTCCATGCCCGGATCAGCGCGCGCGACGTCGCCGGCGTCTTGAAGGGGGAAACCGCCACCGGCTCCGCCCACGTTCAGGCCCGCATCCGGCTTGACATCGACCGGCAGTGGAAGCCCACGGGCAAGATCGATCTTCATTATGATTGGACGACCCCGCCGGGCATTGATTTCCTGGGTCAGCGTATTCGCTTTACCGATCAGGCTGATGAGAAGCTGCGCCCGGTCGTCGCGCAGCTTGAGCGCGACCTGCCGCGCGAATTGGCCAAGCTGAACCTTCGCAGCCGGATCGAGGCCTTGTGGCGCGATGCTTTCACGACATTGGAACTGAACCGCCGCAATCCGCCCGTTTGGATGCGCGTCGCACCCAGCCGCGTCTTCTACAATGGCTACTCAATGCGCGGTCGGACGCTGCGCCTGGATCTGGGATTGGAGGCGACCACGCAAACCTTCGTCGGCGATCGCCCCCCGCCGCCGCAGCCCAAGCCGTTGCCGCCGCTGGATCGATCGAACAAGACGAAGGGATTGCGCTTCCGCCTTCCGGTTACGGCAGATTATCAGACACTGGTGCCCGTCATCCAGAAGGCGCTGGACAAGCGGGCAGCGCGCCCCTTCCACCTTCCCGCACTCGGCGACGTGCGCGCCCGCTTTTCGAATATCACCTGCTACGGCTCGGTTGGCGGTCGAATCGCCGTCAGCGTCGATATCAGTGCGCGTCGTGATGGCGCAGCGCGCGACACGCATGGCCGCGTCTGGCTGGCCGCCCGGCCAGTGAATGCCGCCAACTCGCCTGAGGTCAGCTTTGTCGACCCGATCATCACCGGCGACACGGACGGCATCGGCGGCGACACCGCCTTGGCCATAAGCCGCACACGGGGCTTTGCCGACTTGATCGCTACCGCGCTCAGCCAGAATTTTGCCAAGGACATTGCGGAACTGAAGGTCACGATCGCACGCGCCATCGCCAACAAACGAGTGGGCGATTTCGTCATCAAAGCGCGAGCGAACGATTTTGAAATTGGTCAGCTACACGCTTATGGCGAAGGGTTGCACCTGCCAGTCCGGGCGACGGGCGAGGCGCAAATCCTGTATCAGCCGCGCTAAAAGCCCCTTATTGCGGGACTGCCGCGCGCGCTTCCTGGCCATCGCCTTCGGGCGCGGCGATGATGTCGCGGGTGGTGTTGCCCTTGTTCACGACCTGCGTGTCGGGATCGCCCGCCTGCGAGCGGATGCCGGCGGCCGCATCGGCGCGACCAGCCGCGTTCAGCGCCGCGCTTTCCGCCGCACTGCGCTGGGCCGGGCCGCCGAACATCGCCTGCATGGCTTCCTTGCTGGCGTCGACGGACGCGGCGGCGGGCGTGCCGGGCGCGGGGGGCACCAGCGCGAAGTCGGGCGGCACGACCAGCGGCGCCTGGCGCGACACCGCAAATTCATCGGGCCGCTCGCGCCCCATCAGGCCACGGCCACCGCCGCAGGCTGAAAGGGTTGCGATAAGGCCGGCGGCGAGGATCAGTTTACGCTTCACTTCAAAGTCTCCGTCTTTGCGCCCTTGTCGCGCAGCAGCAACGCCCGTGCAAGCAGGATCAGCACGCCGATGGTGATGGCGGCGTCCGCCAGGTTGAAAATCAGGAAGGGCCGCCATTCGCCGAAATGCAGGTCGGCATAATCGACGACATAGCCCAGCCTCACGCGGTCAATGATATTGCCGATCGCCCCGCCCAGCACCAGGCCGAGCGCCGCGACGTCCTGCCGCGCCTTTTCCCGCCACATCCACACCGCGACGAATGTCGCGATCAGAAAGGTCATGCCGACCAGCGCCCAGCGCATTGCATCGGTGTCCGCATGGAAAAAGCCCATCGACACGCCCCTGTTTTCCAGCCAGCGCAGGCGGAAGATCGGCAGCAGGTCGATCCCTTCGTCCGCCCGGCTCTGCAGCGCCAACGGATAGGTGACGGTATATTTGATGAGCTGGTCGAGCGCGAGCGTGGCGATCGCCACGGTCAGGCCCAGCGGGCGGTGATTGGCGGGGCTCATGCGGTCAGCACCTTCTCGCAACGGTCGCACAGCGCGCCGTCTTCCGTCACTTCGGGCGATTTGCGCCAGCAGCGGCCGCATTTGTGCCAGTCGCTGGGCCGCACGATGATGCCGTCGCCCTCGCCCATGGTCACGCGCGCGACGATCGCCACTTCCGCGAAATCGACGTTGCCCGCCGCCAGCAGCTCGCCCATGGTGACGTCCGCGTCCAGGCTGGATCGCACGATCTTGTCCCGGCGCAGCGGCTCGATCGCTTCGTTCACCTGTTCGCGCTGGTCGCGCAGTGCTTGCCATTTGTCGCCCAGATCGGAGTCGATCCAGCGCGCGTCGACCTCCGGCCATTCCAGGAAATGGACGCTATCCTCGGCACTTGGGAAGCGGCTCTGCCACACTTCCTCGGCGGTGAAGGGGATGATCGGCGCGACATAGCGGACCAGCGCGTGGAACAGCGTGTCGAGCAAAGTGCGATAGGCGCGGCGCTTGGGATCGCCCTTCGCGTCGCAATAGAGACAGTCCTTGCGGATGTCGAAGAAGAAGGCGGACAGGTCGCTGTTGGCGAAGTCGAAGATCGCCCGGCTGTAGCGGCTGAACTCCAGCCAGTTCTCGCTGCCCGCACCCTTGTCCACCACGGCGCGCAATTCCGCGTCGAGCTGCGCCAGCCGATGGAGCATGTAGCGCTCCAGTTCCGGCATTTCCGCGTAGCTGACCGCTTCGGTCTCTTCATCATAGTCGGACAGAGCGCCCAGCATGTAGCGGAAGGTATTGCGCAATTTGCGATAGGCGTCGGACGCGCCGGCCAGCACTTCCTTGCCAATGCGCACGTCGTCAAAATAGTCGGTGCTCGCCACCCAGACGCGCAGGATGTCGGCGCCGCTCTCGCTCATGATCTTGAGCGGGTCGACGACATTGCCGAGGCTCTTGGACATTTTCTTGCCAGACCCGTCCAGCGCGAAGCCATGTGTCAGCACCGCCTTGTAGGGCGCCTGACCGCGCGTGCCGCAGCTTTCCAGCAGCGACGACTGGAACCAGCCGCGATGCTGGTCCGACCCTTCGATATAGAGGTCGGCGCGCGCGCCCTCGCCATAGCGGCCTTCGACCACGAAGCTGTGGGTCGAGCCTGAATCGAACCAGACGTCGAGAATGTCGTTCACGACCTCATAGTCGGTCAGATCGTAATCGGGGCCGAGCAGCGCCTGATGATCCGCGCCGAACCAGGCGTCGGCGCCGCCCGCGCGAAATGCCTCGACGATGCGGGCATTGACCGCCGGATCAACCAGATAGTCGCCGCTCTTGCGATGGACATAGAGGGCGATCGGCACGCCCCAGGCGCGCTGGCGGGAAATGACCCAGTCCGGGCGGCCCTCCACCATCGAGCGGATGCGGTTGGTCGAGCGCTCGGGCACCCAGCGCGTCTGCGCGATCGCGTCGAGCGCGATTTCGCGCAGGGTTGCGCCGTTGCCGCCGTTCACGACAGACGCTTCTCGGCTTCGCTCGAAGCTGCTCGAACCGAACGGAATTTCCTGGGCCTGCTCCCCTCCACCGTTCGGTTCGAGCTTGTCGAGAACAGCGCGCTTACCCTGCGGCTGGTCCATCGGAATGAACCATTGCGGCGTCGCGCGGAAGATGATCTTCGCCTTCGACCGCCAGCTATGCGGATAGCTGTGGCGGAAATCGTCCGACGCGGCGAGCAGCGCGCCTGCATCGCGCAGGTCGGAACAGATCGGCCCGTCCTTGCTCACGAACTTGGGATTGATGACGCTCCCCTGCCCGCCGAGCCACAGCCAGTCCGCGCGATATTTCCCGTCACCCTCGACCGCGAAGACCGGGTTGATGCCGTTCGCCTTGCACAGCCCGAAATCGTCCTCGCCATGGTCCGGCGCCATGTGGACGAGGCCGGTGCCCGCATCGGTGGTGACGAAATCGCCCGCCAGGAACGGACGCGGCTTGGCGAAGAAGCCGCCGAGATGGTGCATGGGATGGCGGGCGACAGCGCCGGCGAGCTGCGAGCCTTTGCCGCGCCAAAGCACACCATTAAAATCCCAATCGAGCCGGGCTTTAAATTGATCGAGCAATGCGGCCGCAATCAACAGGCTTTTGCCGTGCCGATAGATTGACTCTCCTTTTCCTCCGGGCTTGACGAATGGCGCGAGGAGCTTCGGCGTGCAGCGGCAAAGCACATACTCAACCTCCGGCCCATAAGCCAAAGCCTGGTTCACCGGGATCGTCCAGGGCGTCGTCGTCCAGATCACCGCATGCGCACCGACCAGTTCCGGCGCGTTCGGCGCTTCCACAATCTCGAACGCCACGTCGATCTGCGTCGACGTCACATCCTCATATTCGACTTCCGCCTCGGCCAGCGCGGTCTTCTCGACCGGCGACCACATCACCGGCTTGGCCCCGCGATAGAGCTGGCCGCTCTCCGCGAACTTGAGCAATTCGCCGACGATGGTCGCCTCAGCGTCATACTTCATGGTAAGATAGGGATCTTCCCAATCGCCCATGATGCCCAGCCGCTTGAACTGCTCCTTCTGCACGCCGACCCATTTGTCGGCATAGGCGCGGCATTGGGCGCGGAACTCGGCCGCCGGCACCTCGTCCTTGTTCAGCTTCTTCTTGCGATACTCTTCCTCGATCTTCCATTCGATCGGGAGGCCGTGGCAGTCCCAGCCGGGCACATAGGGCGCGTCCTTGCCAAGCAAGGACTGGCTGCGGACGATGATGTCCTTCAACACCTTGTTCATCGCATGGCCCATATGGATGTCGCCATTGGCGTAGGGCGGGCCGTCATGCAGGATGAAGCGCTCGCGCCCCGCCCGCTTCTCGCGCAGCTTGCCATAGAGGTCCATCGCCTCCCACCGCGCGGCGATCGCCGGCTCCCTGGCGCTCAGGCCCGCCTTCATCGGAAAGTCGGTCTGGGGCAGGAAGACGGTGGACTTATAGTCTTCGGTTTTCTGGGCAGGCTGGTCGGTCATGGGCGCGCTTATTCTGGCCGTTCGGTTCGAGCAGCTTCGAGCGAAGCCGAGAAGCGTTCGTCGCGAACTGCTCTCGACACGCTCGAACCGAACGGAGGTTGAGCAGATCAGGGCCGTGCCCTACGCGAGGCGGGGCGTTCCCGCAAGGATTTGCCGCGCGTCCGCGCAGTCCTGCGCGATGCCGGCGGTCAGCGCCTCCAGCCCCTCATATTTGCGCTCGGCATGGAGATAGTGGATCAGCTCCACCGCGACCCGCTCGCCATAAAGGCTTTCGGAAAAGTCGAAGAAATGCGGCTCCAGCAATTCCTTGGGCGGGTCGAAGCTCGGCCGGATGCCCAGGTTCGCCGCGCCGTCCAGCACGCGCCCGTCGGACAGCCGCCCGCGCACCGCATAAATGCCATAGGCCGGGCGCAGATAGGGGCCCATGTCGATATTGGCGGTGGGAAAGCCGATCGTCCGGCCCAGCTTGGCGCCATGCTGCACCACGCCCTCGATCGTGAAGGGCCGCGTCAGCAGCCGCGTCGCCGTCGCGCAATCGCCCGCTCGCAGCGCCGCGCGCACGCGGGTGGAGGAAATCACCCCCTCCCCGTCGGTGATCGGCGCGACCGCTTCGGCCGGCAACCCCAGCGCAGCGAAGCTCCCGATCGTGCCGGCACGCCCCCGGCCGAAGGTGAAATCCTGCCCCGTCACCACCGCGGCGACGCCCAACTGCTCGACCAGCAAGCGGACATAAGCGGCGGGATCGAGCGCGGCGAGTTCGCGCGTGAAGTCGAAGACCAGCATCGCGTCCGCCCCGGCATGGGCGAACAGCGCCTGGCGCTGGTCCAGCGTCGTCAGGCGGAAACTGGGGCTGTCGGGCCGGAACAGCCGCATCGGGTGCGGATCGAAGGTGGCGACAATCGCCGGCCGTCCTTCCGCGCGCGCGCGCGCGATCGCGCGGCCGACCACCGCCTGGTGCCCGGCATGAAAGCCGTCGAAATTGCCGAGCGCCATGACGCTCCCGCGCAGATGCGGGGGAACCGGGCCGCTGCTGGAAAGCCGCTCCATGCGCCGCGCTATAGGGGCGTGGCCAAAGCGTGGCAATGGAGCGCGCGCCCGCGCCCTATCGCCGCGCCAAGGTGACGAAGCTGTAGCCCGGCCGCCCGTCCGTCGCCGGATGATCCACGCGCGCGGTTTCCCGCCATTCGGCCGCGTCGGGATAGGCAATGCTGGCGTCGCCATCGGCGTCCAGATGCACTTCGGTCAGTTCGATCCGGTCCGCGATCGGCAGGATCAGTCGGTAGATTTCAGCGCCGCCGATGACCATCAGCGTGGGCGATTTCGCCATCGCGATGGCGGCATCGACATCATGCGCTACTTCCGCGCCTTCGGCCCGCCAGGCGCGGTCGCGAGTCAGAACGATATGGCGGCGGCCCGGCAGCGGCCCGGGCAGGCTGTCGAACGTCTTGCGCCCCATCAGCATCGGATGGCCCGCCGTGATCGCCTTGAAATGCCGCAAATCCGCCGGCAACCGCCAGGGCAGGTCGCCATCCTTGCCTATCACGCCATTGTCGGCGCGGGCGAGGACCAGAACGATCTCGCTCACAGCGCCAGCCGCGTCACATGTCCCATCTTACGGCCCGGGCGCGCCTCATGCTTGCCATAGAGGTGAAGATGATTGGCCGGATCGGCCAATATCTCAGCCCAGGCATTCACATCGTCGCCGATCAGGTTGCGCATCTCGACCCGCGGCGCGGCCAGCCCGGTGTCGCCCAGCGGCAGGCCGCAGATCGCGCGGACATGATTTTCGAACTGGCTCGTCACCGCGCCCTCGATGGTCCAGTGGCCGCTATTGTGGACGCGCGGCGCCATCTCGTTGAACACCGGTCCGTCGGCGCTGGCGAAGAATTCCAGCGTCAGCACGCCGACATAGTCCAGCGCGTCGGCGACCTGCGCCGCCAGCGCGCGCGCCTGGTCGACCTGCCCCTCGATCAGCGGGCCGGCGGGCGCAGTCGACGTCGACAGGATGCCGTTGACATGGACATTGGCGGGCGAATCCCAGAAGCGCGTTGCGCCATCCGCGCCACGCACCAGGATCACCGAAAATTCCTCCGCGAAGGTCACGAAGCCTTCCAGGATCGCGCTCTGCCGGCCGATCGCGTTCCAGGCACCGACCGCATCACCCGGCTCGGCCAGGCGCGCCTGCCCCTTGCCGTCATAGCCCATGCGGTTGGTCTTCAGGATCGCGCGGCTGCCGATCGTCTCGATCGCCGCTTCCAGATCGTCCAGGCTTTCGACCGGCGCGAACGGCGCGGTCAGCCCGCCCAGGTCGCAGACGAAGCGCTTTTCCGCCAGCCGGTCCTGCGCGACGCGCAGCGCCTCCGCCCCCGGCCGCACCAGTCCGTGGCGCGCCAGCGTGTCGACCGCGGATGGATCGATATTCTCGAATTCATAGGTGACGACGTCGACGCTGTCGGCGAAGGCGGCCAGCGCCTGCGCATCCGCATAGGCGCCGCGCGTCCAGTTGGGCGACACGTCGGCCGCCGGTCCGCTTTCCTCCGGCGCGAAGATATGGGTGCGATAGCCCAGCTGCGCCGCCGCGACGGCGATCATCCGGCCAAGCTGGCCGCCGCCGAGAATGCCGATGGTGGAGCCGGGCGCGATGGTCGTCATGTCTCTCTTGTCCGCCAATCTTCCGTCAGTCTTGGACGGTTTCGGCGACGGCGTCGGTCTGGCGCGCGCGCCAGGCGTCCAGCCGCTCGGCCAGCGCCGCATCCTGCGTCGCCAGGATCGCGGCCGCCATCAGGCCGGCATTGATCGCGCCGGGCTTGCCGATGGCGAGCGTGCCGACGGGAATGCCGCCGGGCATCTGGACGATCGACAGCAGCGAATCCATGCCCTTCAATGCCTTGGATTCGACCGGCACGCCCAGCACCGGCAGCCGCGTCATCGCCGCGGCCATGCCGGGCAGATGCGCCGCCCCGCCCGCGCCGGCGATGATGACCTTCAGGCCGCGCGCCGCCGCGCCGCCGGCATAGTCATAGAGCCGCTGCGGCGTCCGATGGGCCGACACGACCTTGCATTCATGGGCGACGCCCAGCGCGTCGAGCGTCTCGGCGGCGTGGCGCATCGTCTCCCAGTCGGAGCGGGATCCCATGATGATGCCGACGTCGATAGCGCTCATGACCGTGCTGACTTCCCCTGATAGCGCGGAAAGCAAAGCCCCTTAGCGGCAGTAGCGGCATTGGGCAAACGTCAAATCCTCCCCTTTTCAGGGGAGGAGTTACCGTTCCGACAGATAATAGCGGTCGGTGGCGGACAGGTCGTCGGCCAGCTCATAGACGATCGGCTGGCCGGTCGGGATTTCCAGGCCGGTAATCTCCTCGTCGGAAATGCCCGACAGATGCTTGACCAGCGCGCGCAGCGAATTGCCATGGGCGGAAATCAGCACGCGCTTGCCGGCCTTCAGATCCGGGGCGATGACGGTGTCCCAATAGGGCAGGACGCGCGCGATCGTGTCCTTCAGGGATTCGGTCGCGGGAATGGCGATGCCGGCATAGCGGCGGTCGGCCGACAGGTCGAACGCGCTGCCCGCCTCCATCGCCGGGGGCGGGATGTCGAAGCTGCGGCGCCAGATCTTCACCTGATCGTCGCCATGCTTTTCCGCCGTCTCGGCCTTGTTGAGGCCGGTGAGCCCGCCATAATGGCGCTCGTTGAGGCGCCAGTCCTTTTCGACCGGCAGCCACAGCCGCCCCATTTCCTCCAGCGCCAGGTTGAGCGTCTTGATCGCGCGGGTCTGGAGCGAAGTGTAGCACTGGTCGAAATCCAGGCCCTTCTCCGCCATCAGCCGCCCCGCCGCGCGCGCCTCTTCCACGCCCTTTTCGGTCACGTCCACGTCCCACCAGCCGGTGAAGCGATTTTCCAGATTCCAGGCCGACTGGCCATGGCGAATGAGGACGAGAGTGGGCATGGGCGCGTCTCCTGCACGATAGCGGCGAATGATGCCCACCCCATAACGGGCAAAATCGCGCGTGCAAGCTTGTCGCGGCCGCCGCATCCCCCACATTGCAGCGCGGGCATGGATGCGATAGCCCCCGATGGTCGACACACGCGCGTTTGAGCAGAAGGAGCAGCCGACTTGGCATTTGTGAAGGGCGCATGGCGCATCCTGGTCGCGATCAAGGACGGGCTCGTCCTTCTGTTCCTGTTGCTTTTCTTCGGGGCGCTCTATGCCGCGCTGTCCTATTCGCCCAAGCCGACAAAGTCGGTCAGCAGCGGCGCGCTGCTGCTGGACCTCGACGGCACGGTGGCGGAGCAGCCCGCCGAGATCAGCCCGACCGCCCTGCTGACCGGCTCCGCGCCCGAAGCGAAGGAATATCGCCTGTCCGACATCGTCGCCGCACTCGAAGCAGCGAAGGGCGACGCCAAGGTGAAGGCGGTCGTCCTCAACCTCGACGGGTTCCTGGGCGGCGGCCAGGTCGCGATGACGCGGATCGGCGCGGCGCTCGATGCGGTGCGCGCGGCGAAAAAGCCGGTTCTCGCCTATGCCACCCTCTATACCGACGACAGCTATCAACTCGCCGCCCATGCCAGCGAAGTGTGGAGCGATCCGCTGGGCGGCGTCGCGATCCTGGGTCGGGGCGGCTCCAACCTTTATTATAAGGGACTGATCGACAAGCTGGGCGTCAACACCCATGTCTATCGCGTCGGCACCTACAAGAGCTTCGTCGAGCCTTACACCCGCACCGAACAATCGCCCGAAGCGCGCCAGGCCAATCAGGCGCTGGCCGACGCCCTGTGGCAGAATTGGCAGGATGATGTGCAAAAGGCGCGGCCCCGCGCGCGGATCGCGGCCTATGCGGGCGATCCCGCCGCCGCCGCCCGCGCCGCCAATGGCGACATCGCCAAGGCCGCGCTCGCCGCCGGCCTGGTCGACAAGCTGGGCGACGAATCGGCCTTTGGCGAGCATGTGGCGGAGATTGCGGGCGACGCTGCGGGGGACAAGGCGGGCAGCTTCGCCGCCATCGACCTGCGCACTTATGTGAAGGCGCGCGCGCCCGCGAATGACGGGCAGATCGGCGTGCTGACGGTCGCGGGCGACATCGTCGATGGCGAAGCGGGCCCCGGCACCGCGGCCGGCGACACGATTTCGAACCTGCTGCTGACCGCGCTCGACCAGCGTGATCTGAAGGCGCTGGTCGTTCGGGTCGACTCGCCCGGCGGGTCGGTCATGGCTTCGGAAAAAATTCGCAGCGCCATCCTGCAGGCAAAGGAGGACGGCCTGCCGGTGGTCGTATCCATGGGCAATGTCGCGGCGAGCGGCGGCTATTGGGTCTCGACCCCGGGCGACGTCATCTTCGCCGAACCCGAAACCATCACCGGCTCGATCGGCGTGTTCGGCATCCTGCCCAGCTTCGAAGGGACGCTGGCGAAGATGGGAATCACCACCGATGGCGTGCGCACCACGCCACTGTCGGGCCAGCCCGATATCGCCGGCGGCACCACGCCCGAATTCGACCAGATCATGCAGCTGGGGGTCGAGGATATTTATCGCCGCTTCGTCGGCCTCGTCGCCCGCGCGCGCAACAAGACGCCGCAGCAGATCGACGCCATCGCCCAGGGCCGCGTCTGGGATGGCGGCACCGCGCGCCAGATCGGCCTGGTCGACCGCTTCGGCGGACTGGAGGACGCGATCGCCGAAGCCGCTCGCCGCGCCAAGCTCGATCCAGCCAAGGCCCGCGCCTATCGCATCGAAAAGGCGCCCGACCCCTGGGCCGAATGGCTCGAAGCGCTGGCCGAGCGCGAGAGCGACGACGCCACCGCCCCGCGCGACATGCTCGCGCGCCAGGCCTGGGCGCAGCGCGGCTGGGCGCTGCAGGCGGTGAGCGACGTGCGCGCGCTGGTATCCGGAGCGGGCGTGCGCGCCGACTGCCTCGAATGCCGCGGCTATGGCGCCCCGCGCCGGCCCCGCCCAGAGGACGCGGGGATGATGGCGACGCTGGCGGCGCTCTGGCGCTGACCGCCATGGCCGGAGGCGCGCCGTTCCCGCCGCCGCGCGCCGCCCGGGCGTCCTTCGCGGGCGTCGGTGGCGACGCAGCCCATCGGCTGCACGGCCGCAGGATAATGGCTTGCCTCGCGCGCGCGCCGGGCCTAGGGGGTGCGCCATCCGCACTTGCCGCGCCCGGCGCGCGCGGCCACGTTGGTTCCAGGGAGTTGAGCACGCCATGAAAGCCCGCATCTTCGTCACCCTCAAGGGCGGTGTCCTCGATCCGCAGGGCAAGGCGATCCATCACGCGCTCGAGGGCCTGGGCTTTGGCGGCGTCAACGACGTGCGCGCGGGCAAGCTGATCGAACTCGACCTGGCCGACGACACGAGCGACGAGGATATCGACGCCATGTGCCGCAAGCTGCTCGCCAACACGGTGATCGAAAATTACCGCATCGAAAAGGTGGCCTGACTCATGAAGAGCGCCGTCATCGTCTTTCCGGGCAGCAATTGCGACCGCGACCTGGCGGTGGCGTTCGAAACTGCGACCGGCAGCAAGCCCGCCATGATCTGGCACCGCGACACTGATCTGCCCGCCGACATCGACCTGATCGGCGTGCCCGGCGGCTTTTCCTATGGCGATTACCTGCGTTCAGGCGCGATGGCCGCGCGATCGCCCGTGATGCAGGCGGTGGCGCAGGCGGCAACGCGCGGCGCGTTCGTCCTGGGCGTCTGCAACGGATTCCAGGTGCTGACCGAAAGCGGCCTGCTCCCCGGCGCGCTGCTGCGCAATGCCGGCGGCCATTTCGTCTGCCGCGACGTGCCCCTGACCGTCGAGAACGCACAGAGCGCCTTCACCAGCCGCTATGACGCGGGCGAGACGATCCATTTCCCGGTCGCGCATCATGACGGCAATTATTTCGCCGACGACGCCACGCTCGACCGGCTGGAAGGCGAAGGCCGCGTCGCGCTGCGCTATGCCGAAAATATCAACGGTTCGGCCCGCAATATCGCCGGTATCCTCAATGATGGCGGCAATGTGCTGGGCATGATGCCCCACCCCGAACGCGTCATCGAACCCGCTCACGGCGCGACCGACGGCAAGCGCCTGTTTGACGGCCTGGTCGAAGGTTTGATGGCCCGCGCCTGAGCTAGCGTAAAAACCCGACGAAAAGCCCGTCGCGCGTCATCGCCCGGCGGGCTTCGTCTTTTCACAGTCTGTTACGGCTCCCTCGCCGATCCCGGCCGTTCGGGGGCATCCTCGCCGGCAGGATCATGGATGAAGCCTGCGAACCGAGGCGTCCCGGCAAAGCGGGCCGTCAGGCTCCGCGCGACCGCGCCTCACCCGCCGCGATGATAATCGTAATCGAACGCCCGGCCCTGCTGTTTGGTCAGGATCGCGCCGATGATGACCCCGCCCGCGCGGCGCAGGCGGTCGACCGCGGTGCGCAGGCCGCCATGATGGTTGCGGCCCCATTCGACCACCATCAGGTTCGCCTGCGCGCGGGCGCACAGCAGGGGCGTGTCGCCATGCCCCAGGATCGACGGCGCATCGATCAGGATCGTGTCATAGTCGTCGCGCACCGACGCCAGCAGCGCGTCGAGCGCCGGGGTCGCCAGCAATTCAGTCGGATTGGGCGGCACCGCGCCGCAAGGCAGCAGCGACACGCCCGGAACCCCGGTCGCGACCACCGCTTCGGCTGCGCTCGCCTGACCGGTCAGCACCTCGCTGATGCCGCGGCCCGGCGCGACGCGGAACAGCGCATGCTGCACCGGCCGGCGCATGTCGCCATCAATGACCAGCACCGTCTTGTCGAGCGCGGCGAGCGCGCGCGCCAGCGCGTTGAGCGTCAGCGACTTGCCCTCGCCCTCCTGCGCGCTGGTGACCAGGATGGAGCGCGGCAGGCCGCTGGTCGACGCCAGCAGCAAGGATCGCGCGATCGGGGCGAACACCTCCGATGGCTGCGGATTGTCGCCGGTCACCGGCACCGCGCCCAGCAGCGGCAGGTCCACTCGCTCGGCCAGCGTCTCGGCCGACGTCACCGCATCGTCGAAGACGTGGCGCGCGCCCACCAGCAGCAGCCCCAACGCCAGACCTCCGATCGCGGCCAGCAGCATCGTTTCCCCAACCTTGGGCGAGAAGGGCCGCGCCGGCGCGACGGCCCTGTCGAGCGGCTGGATGCGCCCGGCCTGGAAGCCCGCCTGCGACGCCATGTCGCGATAGCGCTGCAACAGGCTGTCGTGCAGCATGCGATAGGTTTCCACCGACCGCTCATACATGCCCATCTGCACGCTGCGGCCCCGCGCCGCCTGCGCGTCCTGCTCGACATCGGCGATCTCGTCGGCGATCTGCTTCTCGCCGCGCCGGGCGATGTCATATTCCTGCCGCAGCGACGCGCGAATGCGGCTCGCCATCTGCTGCGCCTGATCGTCCAGCGCCGCCAGCCGCGCCCGCGCCTCGCGCATTTCCGGGTGCGCGTCCTTGCGGAACTGCCGCTCCTCGACGAGCGCAGCGCGCGCCTGCGCCCGCTCCGCCATCAGCTGCTGCATCGCGCCGTTGCCCAGCACTTCGGGCAGCGTGTCTGCGCTCGCCGCGCGCGCGCTTTCCCACCGCTTCTGCGCCGCGATCCGTTCGGCCAGCGCCTGTGCGCGCAGCGCGTTGAGCTGCGCCAGCCGGCTGTCGATCGCCGCTTCCGACGGCTTGGCCGGCCCGCTGGCGTTGGCCGCGGCGCCGTCCCTGTCCGCGCCATCCTCCACCGGCACGCCGTTGCGCGCGGCATAGACCGCCAGCTCGCGCTCGGCCCGCTCCAGGTCGCGGCGCGCGCCGTCCAGCTCGCCCAGCAGGAAGCGGCGCGCCTGCACGCCCGACTGGAACCCGCGCTTCAGGTCCGACCGGATCAGGCTGTCGGCATAGCCATTGGCGATCCGCGCGGACAGCGCCGGGTCGGCGCTGACGAAGCTGATGCGGATCACGCGCGACTTGCCCGGCAGCTCCACCTCCAGTCTGTCGCGCAGCAGGGCGATGACTCGCTCCTGCTCGACCTGCCGCTGGCTCTGGCCGCCGCTCCCCTGCTTGGGCCGGCTGACGCCCATGCCGTCGAAGAAGGTGGGCGTGCCCACCAGCGCCAGGCTGCGCGCCACTTCCTCGGCCAGCGCGCGGCTGCGCAGCACTTCCAGCTGGGTCTGCATCGCGGTTTCGACATCGTCGTTGCTGGGGCGCGGCGGCGTCCCCGCGCCGGCCGCGCCGGCGGGCACATCCTCCACCTCCACCGACGCCGTCGCGCGATAATCGGGCGTCGACAGCAGGATGTAGAGCAAGGCCGCCAGCAGGCACAGCGCCATGGTGACGAACAGGATGACGCGGTGCCGCCGCAGCACCATCCAGTAATCGCGCGCGCCGCGCGTCAGCCGCGCGCCCACATCCTGGCGCTCCGGTCGATCCTGCCCCTGGGTCATCATACCGGCCATCAATTATCTCCGTCCAGCGCGATGAACCCGGCCGCCAGCGCCGGCACGGCGACCAGCGCGCCGCCCAGAATCGCCTTCGCCCGCGACAGGCCGACGATCAGCTGGTCGCCGGGCAGGATTTCCGGATCGGGCGCCGCGCCCTTGCGGATCGCGCCCAGGTCGAACATCGCCGCCTGGCGCTGCCCGTCCATGCGGCGCACCACCACCACCTGGTCGGTGGCGGCCAGCCGGGTCGGGCCCTTGGCCAGCGCCACCGCCTGCGACAGCGTCAGCCGCCCCTCGATCGGATAGAGGCCCGGTTCGCGCACTTCGCCGTCCAGCGTGATGCGGCGGCCCACCGCCGTCTTGACGAACAGGCTGACCTGCGGCGACACCAGATAGCGCTCGCCCAGCCGACCGGCGACAACGTCGGCCGCCTCGCTGGCGGACAGGCCCGCCACCGGCACCGCGCCAATCAGTGGCATGCGCACCATGCCCTGCGCATCGACCCGCGCATCCTCCAGCGACAGGTCGGGCTCATGATAGACCTGAATGCGCAGCACGTCGTCAGGGGCGATGCGATAGTCCAGCCCCACGGCCGGCGGCGGCGGCATGATGGCATAGGCCTGCTCGCCACGCGGCGCATCCTCGACCGTGGTGCAGGCGGCCAGCCCGCCCAGCAGCAGGACGGCCATCGTCCCTCGCGGCAGAAGCCGTCGCGTCATGCCTCATGTCCCCCGTTGGCGATTGCCCGGGCGCGCGCAAAAGCGCCCCTCTTGTCGGGGGTTAGCCGTGGGGCAGCAGGATGGCAACCGCCCGCGCGACGGGCCGCGCCGCTGCCGGTCAGACCGCGATGCGTCCCGCCGTCGCGGCGGGCTGGCGGCGCGGCTGGTCGGGCCAGATTCCCCGCGTGTCATAGACCGCCTTGTCGGCGCGCTCGTCGACGGGGACTGATTTGAACATGTCATGATCGACCAGAATGACGAACACGCCACATTGTTCCAGTGCCGTATCGAGATCGATCAGTTCGGCGCCCGTTCCCGCAAAGTCCATCGGCACCTCGCGCGCATAGGGTTCGACCAGCTTGATCCGCCGGCCATAGCGGCGGGCCAGGCGCGCGGCGACCTTCACCGCCGGGCTTTCGCGAAAGTCGTCGATATTCGCCTTGAACGCCAGGCCCAGGCACGCGACATCCTCGCCGGCGAAAGCGTCGATCAGGTCCGACGCCTTGGCGACGACATGATCGGTCTTGCCGTCATTCACCTCGCGCGCGGTGCGGATGATGCGCGCATTGTCGGGATCGCCATGGACGATGAACCAGGGATCGACCGCGATGCAATGGCCGCCCACGCCCGGCCCGGGATTGAGGATGTTGACGCGCGGATGCCGGTTGGCGAGGCGGATCACCTCCCACACGTCGATGTCCATATTCTCCGCGATCACCGACAATTCATTGGCGAAGGCGATATTGACGTCGCGGAAGCTGTTTTCGACCAGCTTCACCATCTCGGCCGCGCGCGCGGTGGTGGTGATGCAGGCGCCGCGCACGAACTGGCGATAGAAGCCCAGCGCCTTGCGCGCGCAGCGCGGCGTGATGCCGCCGATGCACCGATCATTGTCGATCAACTCGACCAGGATGCGCCCGGGCAGCACCCGCTCCGGGCAATAGGCGATGGCGACATCGCCCTGCGCGCCCAGGCCCGGCATTTTAAGGTCGGGGCGCAGCTGCGCGAAAATGTCGCGCATCGCTTCGGTCGTGCCGACCGGCGAGGTGGATTCCAGGATCACCGTGTCGCCCGCCTTCAGCACCGGCGCGACCGTGCGGGCGGCTTTGAGCACGTAGGAAATATCGGGCGCGCGATCCTCGGCCACCGGAGTCGGCACCGCGATGATGAACACGTCGCTTTCCTCGACCGCCAGGCTGGCGCGCAGATTGCCGCGCGCCACCACCCCCTGCACCAGCCCGTCCAGATCGACTTCCTCGATATGCACGCGGCCGGAATTGACCGTCTCGACCACATGCGCCGACACATCCACGCCCACCACCTGGCATCCCCCGCGCGCGATCAGCGCAGCCGTCGGCAGGCCGATATAGCCAAGGCCGATGACGGAAACCTTCTGCTGGGTATCGACGGGCATGAAGCGAATGGTCCCTTGGTCAACAACGTCTGATAGCCGCTTTTGGCCGACATTGCTGAAGATTTTGGTAATGCTGGCCGGTTCGCCCGCTCCCGCGCTGTCAGCCCTCGCGGCTCCTGGCCATCGGCCTTGCCGATCACCTGGCCGCGATCACCGCCGCGATCCGCTCCGCCGCCTTGCCGTCGCCGAACGGATTATGCGCCCGCGCCATCGCCTGGTAGGCGTCCTCATCATCCAGCAGCGCCAGCACTTCGCGCACGATCCGCGCGCGGTCCGCGCCGACCAGCCGGGCGGTGCCCGCCTCCACGCCTTCGGGCCGCTCGGTCGTCTCGCGCATCACCAGCACCGGCTTGCCGAGCGAAGGCGCTTCCTCCTGCACCCCGCCGCTGTCGGTCAGCACCAGGTGGCACATGTCGAGCAGCCGCACGAAATGCGGATAATCCAGCGGCTCGATCATCGCGACATTGGGTAGGTCGCCCAGCACCGCGTCCATCACCGGGCGGACATTGGGATTGGGGTGGACCGGGAACACCACCGCCACGTCCGGGCGCGCGGCGATGTCGGCGATGGCGCGCGCGATCGCCTCCATGCCGCCGCCGAAATTCTCGCGCCGGTGCGTCGTCACGGCGACGATCCGCTGGCCCGAAAAGCGCGTCGCGAGCGCATCGAGCCCACCCGCCAGCGCCGGATCGGCGCGCACTCGGTCGCGCGTCGCCAGCAGCGCGTCGATCACCGTGTTGCCGGTGACGTGAATGGAGGCCGGATCGCGATTTTCCTTGCGCAGCGCGTCAGCCGCCGCCTGCGTCGGCGCGAAATTCATGTCGGCGATGCAGGCGACGACGCGGCGGTTGACCTCCTCGGGCCAGGGATGATGAATGTCGCCGCTGCGCAGTCCCGCCTCGACATGGGCGACCGGGATCTTGCGATAATAGGCCGCCAGGCTCGCCACCATGGTCGTCAGCGTGTCGCCATGCACCACCACCCGGTCGGGCGTTTCGGCGTCGAACGCGCGGCCCAGCTCGACGATCAGCTTCGCGGTCAGCCCGTCCAGCGTCTGGTTGGGCACCATCACGTCCAGGTCGATGTCGGGCGCGATCCCGGCGATCGCCAGCACCTGGTCCAGCAGCCCGCGATGCTGGGCGGTGACGATCACGCGCGTCTCCACCCCGCTGCGCCGGCGCAGCGCATGCACCACCGGGAACATCTTGATCGCCTCGGGACGAGTCCCGAACACCATGGCCACCTTCACGCCTTACTCCCTCGCCATTCACCTGCGCCAGCCGCTCCGCCTGTCGCAGAAATTGGTATACAGCCGCTGAACATCTTGAGTATTCCCGCGCCGCGATGCGGCGCGACATTGATGATCCGGTCGCGCGCGCAAGGCAGCATTGGTGTTCGTGAAAGCAATTCAAGCCGATGGCGTTCCTGCGTGACGACAAAGCCGACGACCGCCTTCCCCGCCTGCGTCACTGGCTGGCGGCGGCGGCGATCCTGTTTGTCACCACCTTCGCCGTGCCGCTGTTCGCAGCGTTCCTCTGACGCTCAGGCCTTGATCTTCCAGCCGCGCCGCAGCAGCGCGTAGCACAGCCCGCCAAAGACCAGGTTCAGCCCCAGGAGCACCGCGCTGCCCATCATCACATTGGTGTCCGCGGCCGCGACGAAGCCGTAGCGAAAGCCCGAGATGATGTAGAAAAAGGGATTGGCGTGGCTGATCCCCTGGAAGAAGGCGGGCAGCCGGTCGATCGAATAGAAGGTGCCCGACAACAGCGCCAGCGGCCCGATCACGAAATTGGTGATCGCCGCGCCATGGTCGAACTTCTCCGCCCAGATCGACGTCAGCACGCCCAGGAAGGCGATGAAGCTCGTCCCCAGCAGGCCGAACCACAGCACCGCCCACAGATGCGCCGGGGTCACATGCACGCCCGGCCAGGCCGCCATCGCCAGCCACAGCGCGAAGCCCACGAACACCGCGCGCGTGACCGAAGACGCCGCCAGCGCGAACAACAGCTCGCCCACCGAAATGGGCGGCATCAGATAATCGACCAGCGTCCCCTGCACCTTACCCACCATCAGCGAGAAGCTCGCATTGGCGAAACAGGCGTTGATCATGCCCATGATGATGAGGCCAGGGGCAATGAAGTCGGCAAAGGCCACCGCTTCCCCGCGCAGCGACACGGTGCGCCCGCTGCCGCCCAGCGCGACGATGAAGATGATGAGGAACATCAGCGTCGTGATCGCCGGCGCCCACACGGTCTGCAACTGCACCTTCAGGAAGCGGCGCACTTCCTTGCGATAGAGCGCCCAGGTTCCCGCCCAGTTGACGTTCCGTATCTGCGGCACGCCCGGTTCGGCAAAGGGCGATTCGGCGGCAATTTTGGGCTGGTCGTTCATGGTCGGATCGACTATCGGCTGGTCCGTTGTGCTGCAAGGGGTCAAGTCCAGGGATTTGAACCTCAGGCGCGGGCTTCCCATATGGGGAGCGATCCGAAATCTGTAAGGAGTTTTTCATTGTCCTGGACTGACGAGCGCATCGACCAGCTCAAGGCGATGTGGGAACGCGGCCTCACCGCCAGCCAGATCGCCGACGAACTGGGCGGCGTCAGCCGCAATGCGGTGATCGGCAAGGCGCATCGCCTGGGCCTGCAGTCCCGCCCGTCGCCGGTGAAGGCGAACGAGACGCCCAAGCGCGCCGCCCCGGCGCGCAAGCCCGCGCCCGCCGCGGCCGAAGCCGAAACGCCTCGTGCCGCCGCCCCGGTCGCTGCGCCCCCGCCGCCGCTGCGTCCCGCCGCCGCTGCCGCGCCCGCCGCGCCGGCGGCAGCGCCCGCCGCGCCCGCAGCGGCAGCATCGGGCGATGCGCCCACGCCCGCGCCGCAGCCGCGCATCATCTCCGTGGGCCCAGGCGGCTTCCTGCGCCAGGGTCCGGGCGACCAGCAGGCGCCGATTCCACCCGCGCCGCCGCGCCGCCTGGTGCCGGCCAAGCCCAGCCCCGAAATCGCGGACAAGACCAGCCTGCTCGACCTGACCGAGCGGATTTGCAAATGGCCCATGGGGCATCCGGGCGAACCGGACTTCCATTTCTGCGGCGAAGCGGTCAATCCCGGCTTCCCCTATTGCGTCGAACATTGCGGCCGGGCCTATCAGGCGCAGCTGCCGCGCGGCACTCGCCGCCCGCCGCCGCCCATGCCCTTCGGCGGCCCGCGCGTGCGCTGAACGCCGCCTGCTCATCCTCCCAATGAAAATGGGCCGGCTCCTTGAAGGAACCGGCCCATTTTTCGCCTGGAAAAGGCGCGTCGGATCAGAAGCGGAAGCTGCTCGTCACCATCACGCTTTGCGTGTCGAACTTGTCGCCGCGATTGATGCTGGTGCCGCCCGACGGCGTGATCAGGAAGGGATTGGTCGCCGGTGCGCTGCCCGCACCCACATCGACGCGATAGTCGTCGACATTGTAGCGCGTCCACAGATAGCGCGCGCCGATCGAGAAATTGTCCGCCACCTTGGCCTCGATGCCGCCGCCCATGGTCCAGCCCCAGCCATCCTCGCTGCGGTTCTCCTCCGTGAAGCTGTTGGCGCCATTGCTGGTGTTGAAATTATTCTTCACCTTCGCATAGGCGAGGCCGCCGGTGATATAGGGCATCACGCCGCCCGGCGTGGTGTAGCCCAGCCGCGCGCGCAGATTGCCGTTCCAGTCGATCTTGCGGCGCATCGTGTAGAAGGCCGGGGTGGTGGAAAATTCCGTGACCTTGTCGTCGACATAGGCCTTGCCCGCTTCCGCAACGACGCCCGCGACGAAGCTGCCGAACTGCATGTCATAGCCGACATGGCCCATCCAGCCGATGGCGTCCTTGTCGGCGTTGCAGCCCGATGCCGGGGTGCGTCCCCGCGCCGCGCCGCCGCAGGTGCCGGGCGAAAAGGCGTTGGCGCCGGTCGTGGTCGTCACCGCGTCGTCAAAGCTGCCATCGCCATCGGTGTCGAAACGCAGATGCTCCGCATTGTCGCTCTTCTGCCAGTTATAGCCGAAGGAGCCGCCGACATAGGGGCCGGTCCAGTCTACCGCGCCGCCATTATCCTGCGCCGTGGCCGGCATTGCCAGGCCAAGCGCCATCATCGCGCCGAAGGGCGCCAGGATGCTGTTCTTCATCAATTTTCTCCTCGCCTGGGGCATAGTTGGCCCATCGGGAGCCCAAACCCATCATGGATCAATTTCGTTGCACGGCTCACCGTAACATTTCGTTGCTGCGTCGCATCATGCGGTCGCGCTTGCGCCTGCGGCGCGCCTGCCTATAGCTTGGCGCCATGTCCAATGACCTGTTTGCCGCCGCCCCCGCCACCACCACCGATTATGACGCCTCGGCGATCGAGGTTCTGGAAGGGCTGGAGCCCGTCCGGCGCCGGCCGGGCATGTATATCGGCGGCACTGACGAGCGCGCGCTGCACCATCTCGCCAGCGAAGTGCTCGACAACAGCATGGACGAAGCGGTCGCGGGCCATGCCACCCGGATCGAGGTGACGCTGGAGGCGGGCAATCGCCTTACCATCACCGACAATGGCCGCGGCATCCCGGTCGATCCGCACCCGAAATTTCCCGGCAAGTCGGCGCTGGAGGTCATCCTCACCACCCTCCATTCCGGCGGCAAGTTCGAGGGCAAGGCCTATGCCACTTCGGGCGGCCTGCACGGCGTCGGCATTTCGGTCGTCAACGCGCTCTCCACCTCGACCGTGGTCGAAGTCGCGCGCAACAAGGAACTGTTCCGCCAGAGCTTTTCCCAGGGGCTGCCGCAGGGACCGCTGGAAAAGGTTGGCGGCGCGCCCAACCGGCGCGGCACGTCGGTCGCCTTCACTCCCGACACCGCGATCTTTGGCGAACAGAAGTTCAAGCCCGCTCGCCTCTACCGCCTCGCCCGATCCAAGGCCTATCTCTTCGCCGGGGTCGAGATACGCTGGAAATGCGATACCACCCTGATCAGCGACGATACGCCGGCCGACGCCGTGTTCCAGTTTCCCGGCGGCCTGGCCGATCATCTCCAGGAACAGATTGGCGACCGCGAATGCGCGACCAGCGTCTTCTTTTCGGGCAACCAGGATTTTCCCGCCGATGCAGGCCGGGTCGAATGGGCGGTCGCCTGGCCGCTCTGGTCCGACGGCAGCTATAGCTGGTATTGCAACACCATCCCCACGCCCGACGGCGGCACGCACGAAGCGGGCCTGCGCGCTGCGCTGGTGAAGGGCATCCGCGCCTTCGGCGATCTGGTCGGGCAGAAGAAGGCCAAGGACATCACGGCCGACGACATCATGACCTCGTCGGAAATCATGCTGTCGGTCTTCATCCGCGACCCCCAGTTCCAGAGCCAGACCAAGGACCGCCTCACCAGTCCGGATGCCGCGCGCCTGGTCGAAAACGCCGTGCGCGATCATTTCGATCATTATCTGACCGACCATATGGATCGCGGCAAGGCGCTGCTCGCCTATGTGCTCGACCGCATGGACGAACGGCTGCGCCGCAAGCAGGAAAAAGAAGTCAAGCGCAAGACCGCGACCAACAGCCGCAAGCTGCGCCTGCCCGGCAAGCTCACCGATTGTTCGAACGACGACCCGGAAGGCGCTGAAATCTTTCTGGTCGAAGGCGACAGCGCAGGCGGCTCCGCCAAGCAGGCGCGCGACCGCAAGACGCAGGCGATCCTGCCCCTGCGCGGCAAGATCCTGAACGTCGCGTCGGCCAACACCGCCAAGATCCTGGCCAATCAGGAAATCGCCGACATGATCCTGGCGCTGGGCTGCGGCACGCGCAAGGACTGCAATCCGGATCATCTGCGCTACGAACGCGTCGTCATCATGACCGACGCGGACGTCGACGGCGCGCACATCGCGACGCTGCTCATGACCTTCTTTTTCCAGGAAATGCCCGAACTGGTGCGGCGCGGCCATCTCTACCTCGCCCAGCCGCCGCTCTATCGCCTGACCGCGGGCGGCAAGAGCCTCTATGCCAAGGACGACGCGCATCGCGAGCAATTGCTGGCCAGGGACTTCAAGGGCAAGAAGGTCGATATCAGCCGCTTCAAGGGGCTGGGCGAAATGAACCCGATGCAGCTGCGCGAAACCACCATGGACCCCAGGACCCGCAGCCTCATCCGCATCACCCTGCCCGACGATGTCGAGGACAGGCAGCAGGTGCGCGATCTGGTCGACCGGCTGATGGGCACCAACCCCGCCCACCGCTTCGCCTTCATCCAGGAAAACGCCGCCGCGCTGGACGAGGAAGCGATCGACGCATGACGATGCCCGGTTCCGTTCGCTCCGAGCGCAGCCGGGACATGTTGAACGCGCGCCACACGACCCGCCATCGCATCGGCACCACCCCCGCCCGCCCCCGTGCTCCTGCGAAGGCAGGAGCCCAGAGCCCCAAACGCAGCCCATCTCCCCGCCTCCTCACCCGCGCGACGGCGCAAATCCTCGCCTTCCTCGCGCTGCTCATCCTCTCCCTCGCCGCGCCCGCATCCGCGGCGCCCGCGCCCTCGCCCGACTATCAGTCCCGCGCCCGGCAGCTGCTGCGCCTCCTCGCCGCTCCCGGCGACGAAAGCGATTTCTTCGCCCCGCTCTTCCTCGACGCCGTGCCGGTGGATCGCTGGCGCGCCATTGCCGCCGACCTGCGCGCCCAGCATGGCAAGCCGCTGGCGCTGGGCGCGGTGCGGCGGGAAAGCGCCACCGCCGGTCAGGTCGAAGTCCGTTACGAGCGCGCAACCGTCGGCTTCACTTTGGTGGTCGCGCCCCAGCCGCCCGCCCGCGTCATCGGACTGCGCATCATCGGCGCGCGCACCGCCGACGACAGCCTAGACAAGGTGATGGCCAATCTCGTCGCCCTGCCCGGCACGAGCGCGCTGTCGATCGCCAGGCTGACCGACGCCGGGCCGCAGCCGATCCGCGCCCATCGCGCCGATGCGCAGATGGCGACCGGCTCCAGTTTCAAACTCTATATCCTCGCCGAACTCGCCCGCGCCGTCGCCGCCGGGGATCGGCGCTGGAGCGACGTCGTCCCGCTTGGCCCCAAAAGCTTTTCCGGCCGCCTGATGCGCTGGCCCGACGCCGCGCCGATGACGCTGCACAGCCTCGCCACCGCCATGATCGCGGAGAGCGACAACAGCGCCGCCGACACGCTGCTCCTCGCGCTCGGCCGCGACCTGGTGGACGCCATGGTCGCGGCCAGCGGCCATGCCGATCCGGCCCGCACCCTGCCGCTGCTCACCACGGCCGAGGCCTTTGCGCTCAAGATGCCCGGCGCGGCCGATCTGCGCGCGCGCTATGCCGCCGCCGCGCCGGACGCGCGCCGCGCCCTGCTGCGCGACGCCGCCGCGCGCCTTTCCGCCGCCCATGTCGACATCGGCAGCGTCGCCGAAAGGCCGGCCGCGATCGACCGGATCGAATGGTTCGCCTCGCCCACCGACCTCGTCGCGCTGCTCGACCGTCTGCGGCGCGGCGGCGGCGACGCCTTGCCGATCCTGGCCATCAATCCCGGCATCGCGCCGGCCGACGCCGGCCGCTGGCGCTACCTCGGCTACAAGGGCGGCAGCGAGCCCGGCGTGATCGCGATGAGCTTCCTGGCGCAGCGACAGGATGGTGACTGGTATGCGCTCAGCGCCAGCTGGAACAATTCCGCCGCGCGGGTCGACGAAGCCAGGTTCGTGGCGCTGATGACGCGCGCGCTCAATCTGCTGGCGCAGGACGCGCCGGCGCGCTGACGCCGCGTCCCTCCTCCACCACCACCGCATCCAGGAAATCGAGGAACGCGCGCACCCGCGCCGCCGTCCGGTCCTCTGCGGCGTAGAGCGCATGAATATCCTCGCCGTCCCCGGCATCATAGTCGGCCAACAGCTCGACCAGCCGCCCGTCCTTCAGGTCGCGGGCGACGTGGAAATAGCCGTGACGCGCGATCCCGCACCCGGCCAGCGCCATTTGCCGCACCACCTCGCCCGAATTGCCGAAGCAGGCGCCCTCCACCGGCCGCTGCACGATCCTGCGCCCGATGCGGAAGGGCCAGCTGTCGACCGACCGGCGAAAACTGAAGCGCAGGCAGTCATGCGCCGCCAGATCGTCGGGCGTGCGCGGCGTGCCGCGCCGCGCCAGATAGTCGGGACTGGCGACCAGCGCCATGCGGCTATGCCCCAGCTTCTTCGCCCGCAGCCGCGTGTCGCGCAGCGGCCCGATGCGAATGGCGACATCGGCGCGCTCCTCGACCAGGTCGACGATCATGTCCGACAGCGTCAGGTCCACCCGCACGCCGGGATAGCGCGCCCGAAAGCGGGGCAGCAGCGGGATCAGGCCCTCGATCCCGAAGGAGGGCGATGCGTTGACCCGCAACAGCCCGCGCGGCTCGCCCCTATCCTCGCCCAGCCCCGCCTCCAGCTCCATCATGTCGCTCAGCAGCACCGTCATCCGGTCGCGATAGGCCGCCCCCTCGCGCGTCAGCGCCAGCGCCCGCGTCGTCCGGCGCACCAAGGTGACGCCCAACCGCTGCTCCAGCCGCGCGATCGACCGGCTCACCGCCGACGGCGTCAGCCGCAACGCCTTGGCCGCGTTGGCGAAGCTCCCCTCGCTCGCCACCATCAGAAACGTCTCGATGTCGCCCAGCCGGTTATCCATGATTTCAATTCACTTCTGAAGTGATGATGTGCGCTCTAATCATGAATGAAGCAGATGCTATCTTCTGTCCAGTTCGCTGTCTGCTTGAAGGGAAATATGCCATGGATTTGAAGCTCATGGGCAAGAGCGCCATCGTTACCGGATCGACCGCCGGCATCGGTCTCGCCATCGCCCGGCGTCTGGCCGAAGAGGGTGTTGCCGTCACCATCACCGGCCGCAGCCAAGCCAAGCTGGACGCCGCCGCCGCGCAGATCGGCGGCGCGGTCAATCCCGTCCTCGCTGACCCCGCCACGGCGGAGGGCGCCGCCGCCCTGATCGCCGCAGTCCCTGATACAGACATCCTCGTCAACAATCTGGGCATCTACGAGGCCAAGGACTTTGCCGACATCAGCGACGCCGACTGGCATCATATCTTCGAGGTGAATGTGGTGAGCGGCGCGCGTCTTGCCCGCCACTATTTCCCCGGCATGATCGATCGCGACTGGGGCCGCATCCTCTTCATCGCTTCGGAAAGCGGCTTGCTCCCGCCGGCCGAGATGATCCATTACGGCATGACCAAATCGGCGCAGCTCGCCATCTCGCGCGGCCTTGCCGAACATACGCGCGGCACCGGCGTCACCGTCAACAGCCTGCTCCCCGGCCCGACCCGGTCGGAAGGGATCGTCGACTTCATCCGATCGGTCGTCGACAACAAGGACGCGCCCGAAGCCGAGCGGGAAGCCGAATTCTTCGCTCGCCTGCGCCCGCTCTCGCTGATCCAACGCCTCATTGAGGCGGACGAAGTCGCGGCCATGGCCGCCTATCTCGCCAGCCCGCTCGCCGCCGCGACCAATGGCGCGGCCCTGCGGGTCGAAGGGGGCATGGTCCCCACCATCGCCTGACGCCCCGCCGCGATCCGGCTGGCGGCAACTGGCCCTGTCGCTCGTTCCCTGCTTTGCGCTATGAGAAGCAGAATGAGCGACACGGACAGCCTATCCCGCATCGAAGCCGCCCTTGCGCGCGACGGCTATGCCCGCCTGTCCGGCTCGGCGATGTTCGACCGGCTCGACATCGCCGAGCCGGACTGGGCCGCTTTCGCTACGAGCTGGCGGCATCTGGGGCCGGATCTCTACATGGCCGATGGCGGGCGCTATCGCCGCCGCCGCCACGCCACCTTCGCCTGTCGCGACGGCGTCCTCACGCGCCAGCCGCACCAGCCCCACTGGCAGAGCCGCGACTATAATCCGCTCAACGGCGACGTGCAGCGCTGGTTCGATCCCGTCGATCCCGCCACCATCGCCAATCCCGTGATGCAGGCGATCCTCGCCTTCTGCGCCGACCATTTCGCCCCTGCCGGCTCGGGCGCCTGGCATGTCGAACTGCACCAGTTCCGGATCGAGGCCAGCCCCGACGAACAGGGGCGCCCGACGCCCGAGGGGATGCATCGCGACGGCGTCGACCGGGTGCTGGTGATGCTGGTCGAACGCTGCAATGTGCGCGAAGGCGTCACTCGCATCGGCGCGCCCGACGGCAGGGCGCTGGGCGAATTCACTCTGACCGATCCCGGCGACACGATGCTGATCGACGATCATCGCATCCTGCACGGCGTCACCGAAATCCATCCGCTCGACCCCGCCCGCCCCGCCTGGCGCGACGCGCTGGTGGTGACCTTCGCGGCCGTCTGAAGTGGTCCTGCTGTCGCAGGATCACCATTTGCCTATTTCAGCAGAACCAGCTCTTCGGCCATGCTGGGGTGCAGCGCGACCGTGTCGTCGAAATCCTGCTTGGTCAGGCCCGCCTTCACCGCGACCGCAGCCGCCTGCAGGATTTCCGGCGCATCGGGTCCGATCATGTGCAGCCCCACCACCTTGTCGGTCGTCGCATCCACGATCATCTTGTAGAGCGCGCGCTCATCGCGCCCGGCCAGCACATTCTTCATCGGCCGGAAATCGGACGTGTAGATCTTGACCGTGCCCAGCTTGTTGCGCGCTTCCGCCTCGGTCATGCCCACGCCCGCCAGCGGCGGATGGCTGAACACCGCCGACGGCACGCAGCCATAATCGACCTTGCGCTTGTTGTCGCCGAACACCGTGTCGGCAAAGGCATGGCCTTCGCGGATCGCCACCGGGGTCAGCTGCAGCCGGTCGGTCACGTCGCCCACCGCATAGATGCTCTCGCAACTGCTGCGGCTATACTCGTCGACCTTGATCGCGCCCTTCTCGTTCAGCTCGACGCCCGCCGTCTCCAGCCCCAGCCCCTCGGTATGGGGCCGCCGCCCGGTCGCGAACAACACCAGGTCGGCCGCAACCGGATCGCCGCTCTCGAATCGCACGCACAGCGTCCCGTCCTCATTCTTCTCGATCTTCTCCATCTTCGCGTTGAAGCGGAAATTGATCCCCTTCATCATCGAAATCTGGAGCAGCCGGTCACGCACCGTCTCGTCATAGCCGCGCAGCAGCGTGCCCCCGCGATTGACCATCGTCACATGGCTGCCGAACTGGTGGAAGATGCCGGCGAACTCGTTGGCGATGTAGCCGCCGCCCACGATCACGATGCGACCGGGGCATTCGTCCAGATGGAACACCTCGTTGCTGGTGATGCCATGCTCGGCGCCCTCGACCTCCGGGATGATCGGCCAGGCGCCGGTCGCCACCAGGATCACCTTCGCGCTGATCTCACGCCCGCTCGCCAGCTTGACGCTGTGCGGCCCGGTGATCGTCGCCCGCTCCGCGATCAGCTCGACCTTGTGATTTTCCAGCGTATTCTTGTAGAGCCCTTCCAACCGGTCGACATCATGCAGCACATTATCGCGCAGCGTCGTCCATTCAAAGCCGCAATCGGGGACGTTCCAGCCGAAGCGCCGGGCATCCTTCAGGTCCTCGGCGAAATGCGCGCCATAGATGAGCAGCTTCTTGGGCACGCAGCCGCGAATGACGCAGGTGCCCCCGACCCGAAATTCCTCGGCCACCGCGACCCTGGCGCCATGCGCCGCCGCCACCCGCGACGCCCGCACCCCGCCCGATCCTGCACCGATGACGAAAAGGTCGAAATCATAGTCGCTCATGCCGGTCTCCGCTGATGGTGCGCGGGATATGGCGGCTGGCGCGGTGAGTTACAAATGGTGTTTCACCTGGGGGACCGTTCGTCCTGAGTAGCGATCGAGCCTCTACTCAGCACGAACGGACCGGGGATCACTCCGCGCCCAGAGCCAGGTCGATCAGCGCCATGGTCGACGGGTCGAAGCCGCTCGGGCCATCGGCCTCGATCGACTTGGCGATCTCCTTGCCCAGCTCGACGCCGAACTGGTCGAAGGGGTTGATCCCCATCAGCACCGCATTGGCGAAGGTGCGATGCTCGTAGAAGGCGATCAGCGCGCCCAGCGCGTGCGGAGTCACATCCTCCATCAGGATCGTGGTCGACGGCCGCCCGCCGGGATAGGCGCGCGCGGGATCGTCCGCATTCTCCTTGCCCCGCATCAGCGCTGCGCCTTGCGCGAAGCAATTGACCAGCAGCGCGCGGTGATGCGCGGGGTCGAGCGTATGGCCCGGCTCGATCGAGGCGATGAATTCGACCGGCGTGATGATCGTGCCCTGGTGCAGCAGCTGGAACACGGCATGTTGCGCGTCGGTGCCCACGCCGCCCCAGGTTATCGGCGCGGTCGGCCCGTCGACCGGGGCGCCATCGCGCGTGACGCTCTTGCCATTGCTCTCCATCTCCAACTGCTGGAGATAGGATGGCAGCAGCTTCAACCGCTCGTCATAGGCGAACAGCGCGCGCGTTTGGCACCCCATGATGCGGGCATAATATTGGTCGGCGAAGGCCGCGATCAGCGGCGCATTCTCGCGCGGATCGGACAGGCGGAAATGGCGGTCCATCGCCGCCGCGCCCTCCAGCAGGCTCTCGAACGCGTCCCAACCCAGCGACAGCGCGGCGGGGAAGCCGATCGAGGACCAGAGGGAATAGCGCCCGCCCACGCTTTCGGCGAAGGGCAGGATGCGGGTCTCGTCCACGCCCCATTCGATCGCCCGCTCGGGCGAGGCGGTCAGCGCGATCACGCGGCCATAGGGGTCCTCGACGCCGGCCTCGACCATCCAGTTGATCGCGCTCGCCGCGTTCAGCATCGTCTCGGTCGTGGTGAAGGTCTTGGACGCAACCGCGATCAGCGTATAGGCCGGATCGAAACTGTCCATCGCCCGCTCCAGCGCGGTGCCGTCGACATTGGACACGATCGCCACGTCATAGCGAATGCCGTCGCCGTCCAGCGCGTCGATGATGAGGTCGGGGCCGAGCGCCGACCCGCCAATGCCGATATGCAGGATATGGCGGATCTCGCCCAGCGCGCCCGCCTCGATCGCGTCGATCAGCGCGCGCATCCGCTCGTGCAGCGCCTTGGCCCGCGCCACGCTTTCGGCATTGCCCTCGCCGCGCTCGGCGGGATGCTCGGCGGCGCGGCCTTCGGTGTTGTTGACCGCCTCGCCCGCGAACAGGGCGTCGCGCTGCGCGGCGAAGCCCTGCTCCTGCGCGAGGTCCAGGAAGGCGTCGATCAGGTCGGCGGTCAAATGCGTCTTCGACCAGTCGAACCGCAGCGGCCCCTGGTTCAGCACCAGCGCGGACATGCGATCGGGTTCGGTGGTGAAGATGGTCTTGAGGTCGGGCTCAGGGAGCGCGGCGATGGCCGCCAGGGAACCGTGCAGTGCAGGGCTGGTCATGCTGGGGAATCCTTTTGTGACGTTGGTCGACATCGACGCTGCACCGGTCGATTCTGTCTCTGTCTAGACAGGTCCGGCGTGCAATGCACCATCGGGCGTGCTTGACGCGGCCTTTACGACGCCGCAAAAGCCGCGACGGCCCTTTTCCGGGCCGGAGCGAAGGAAAAGACCAGCATCCATGACCGCCAAATCCGAAACACGGGACTTCCTCTGGTTTCTCGTCAAGCTGGGCCTGTTCGTCTTCATCCTGCGCAGCTTCATCGTCTCCCCCTTCAACATCCCCTCGGAATCGATGCAGCCGCGGCTGCTGATCGGCGACTATCTGCTGGTCGCCAAATGGCCCTATGGCTATTCGCGCTATTCGCTTCCCTTCTCGGTGCCGCTGATCCCCGGCCGCATCCTCGCCTCGACGCCCGAACGCGGCGACGTGGTGGTGTTCAAGGCGCCGCCGAACCAGAAGAATGACTATATCAAGCGGGTCATCGGCCTGCCCGGCGACATCATCGCGGTGCGCGGCGGCACCGTCTATCTGAACGGCCAGGCCATTCCCAAGCAGAAGGTCGCCGACCTCGTCATCCCCGTGACGCCCAACATGACCGACACCGCGCAGAAGGAAGGCAGCCCTTCGCCCTGCTACCGCCCGGAATTCGAGGAAGCCGCGGACGGCGGCGGCCGGCAGTGCCGCTATCCTCAATATCGCGAGACGCTGCCCGGCGGCAGAAGCTACAATGTGCTCGACCTGCTGCCCGATGGCGCGGCCGATGATCGCGACGCGGTGCTGGTGCCCGAAGGCCATCTGTTCATGATGGGCGACAATCGCGACCGCAGCGCCGACAGCCGCTTCCCCGCGGTCGAAGGCGGCGGCATCGGCCTGGTCCCGGAAAAGAACTTGGTCGGCAAGGCGCTGGTCTCCGTCTTCTCCACCGACGGCAGCGCCAACTGGCTGCTCCCCTGGACCTGGTTCACCGCCGCGCGGTGGAGCCGCATCGGGGAAGGATTTTGAGCGGAACGCCCCCCCGGCCCGATACTGACGGCTGGCTGAAGGAGCTGATCGGCCGCGCGCCGCGCAACCGGGCGGCGTTCGAACAGGCGCTCACCCATGGCAGCGCCAAGCCGGTCAATTATGAACGGATCGAATTTCTCGGCGACCGGGTGCTTGGCCTGCTGATCGGCGAATGGGTGTTCGACCGCTTCACCGACGAACCCGAAGGCAAGCTGTCGCGCCGCTACAATGCGCTCGTATCGGGCGAAACCTGCGCGGACATCGCGCGCGCGGCCGGCGTGCCCAGGCACCTGATCCTGGGCAAGCAGGCGCGCGACGACGGCGCGGCCGACAGCGACAATGTGCTGGGCGACGTGATGGAGGCGCTGATCGGCGCGCTCTATCTGGAAGGGGGGCTGGACGAAGCGCGCGCGCTCGTCCGCCGCCTGTGGGGCGACCGCGTCGATACCCAGACCAGCGCGCCGCGCCATCCCAAATCTGCGCTGCAGGAATGGGCCGCCGCCAACAAGCGCAAGCCGCCCGAATATCAGCTGACCGACCGCTCCGGCCCGCAACATGCGCTGCGCTTCACCGTCGCGGTCTCCATCAAGGGCGCCGGCGAAGCCAGCGCCACCGGCGCATCGAAACAGGAAGCCGAAACCGCGGCCGCCAAGGCCCTGCTGGACAAGCTGGCGGGATAGGCACAGCTTCCTCTCAAGATAAAAACGACCTACAATAATCCCCGTCATCCCGGGCTTGTCCCGGGATCCCGCTTTTCTTCGGCAATGCTGGCAAGAAGAAGCGGGATCCCGGCTTTCGCCGGGATGACCATATGGCGATGGGCGAACGGAGCTTTATTTGACGATTGATATGGAATCCCAGCGCTGCGGCGTCGTCGCCATCGTCGGCGCCCCCAATGCGGGCAAATCGACGCTGGTCAATGCGCTGGTGGGGCAGAAGGTGGCGATCACCAGCCCCAAGGCGCAGACCACGCGCACGCGCGTCATGGGCGTCGCGATCGAGGGCGACGCGCAGATCGTGCTGGTGGACACGCCCGGCATCTTTGCGCCGCGTCGCCGGCTCGACCGCGCGATGGTGCAGGCGGCCTGGGGCGGAGCGCAGGGCGCGGACCTCATCGCCTTGATCGTCGATGGCAAGGCGGGGCTCGGCCCCAAGATGGAGCCGATCATCGAGGCGCTCACTCATCGCCCCGAACGCAAATGGCTGATCCTCAACAAGGTCGACATCGCCATAAAGGAAAAGCTGCTGGTCCACACCCAGAAGCTTTACGAGCGGATCGGCTTCGAGGAGACCTTTTTCATCTCCGCCCAGACCGGCGATGGCCTCGCCGAACTCAAATCCGCCTTTGCGGGCGCCATGCCGCAGGGCCCTTGGCATTTCCCCGAGGATCAGGTCTCCGACGCCACCGACCGGATGCTGGCGGCGGAAATCACGCGCGAGCAGCTGTATCACCAGTTGCACGCCGAACTCCCCTATGCCGCCGCCGTCGACACCGAACAATATAAGGAGCGCGAGGACGGATCGGTGGAGATCCACCAGCAGATCCTGGTCGCCCGTCCGACCCAGCGCGCCATTGTCCTCGGCAAAGGCGGCCAGCGCCTCAAGGAAATCGGCTCCAGGGCGCGCGCCGAACTGGCCGCTCTGCTGGGCGTCAAGGTCCATCTCTACCTGCACGTCAAGGTGAAGGAAGATTGGGAGGACGACCGCTTCATCTACCGCGACATCGGCCTCGACTGGGTGGATTGACCGCGACCCGTTCCTCACCCGAAACATTGGTCCACGCCGATCGTTGAAGCGTCATGCTGAAAACGATCGTTGTTGCCGCCCGCGACCGGGAGCGGCTGGCCGAAATCACCGCCATCGCCACGCGCTTCGGCCTCGACATGCTGCTCGCGCGCATGGGCCTGGCCAGCCGATCCGGCGACGCGCCCCCACCCGATCTGCCCCGCCGCACGCGACAGGCGCTCGAAGCGCTGGGCCCCACCTATGTGAAGCTCGGGCAGATCCTCGCCACCCGCGCCGACCTGCTGCCCGAACAGTGGGTGGCCGAATTTGCGGCCCTGCACAGCAGCGCCCCCACCCTGCCGTTCGAAGCGCTGCGCCCGCGGCTGGAGGACGCGCTGGGCGAGCCCCCCGAAACCGCTTTCGCCCGCTTCGATCCGATCCCGCTCGCCGCAGCCTCGATGGCGCAGGTGCATCGCGCCACTTTGCAGGACGGCACCGATGTCGTCGTGAAGATACGCCGGCCCGGCATTCGCAAGGCCATGCAGGCCGATCTGCGGCTCATCACTCATCTCGCCGGCATCGTGGAGGCCAGCAGCAAGGAAACCCGTCGCTTCCAGCCCCAGGCATTGGTCGGACAATTGCTGGACACGGTGCTGGAGGAGCTGGACTTCACCAATGAAGGCCGCAATGCCGATCGCCTGCGCGCCGACCTTGCCGACAATCCGGCGATCGTCATACCGGCCATCCACTGGCGCTACAGCAGCGACTCCGTGCTGGTGATGGACTATGTCGCCGGCCTGCCCCCGCGCGACGGAGACAGCCTGCGCGCGGCCGGGATCGATCCAGCCGCCATTGCCGACCTCGGCGCGGCGCTGGTGCTCGACATGGTGCTGGTCCACGGCCGCTTCCATGGCGATCCGCACCCGGGCAACCTGCTTTGCCTGCCGGGCAACCGACTGGCGCTGCTCGACCTCGGCCTGATCGGCCATGTCAGCGCCCGGCGGCAGCAGCAATTCCTGACCTTCATCCTGTCCCTGCGTGCGGGCGATTCCCAAACGCTGGCCGACACGCTGCTCGACTGGTCGCGCGACAGCGCGCCCGATCCCAAGGGCGTGCTCGCCGCCGCCGAGCAGCTGGTCGCCCGCCACGGCAGCGGCCCTCTGGTGCTGGGCAGAATGGTCGCGGATTTCTTCCCGCTGCTGCGCAGGGAGGGCCTGGTGCTGCCGCCCGATCTCGCACTGATCTTCAAGGCGCTGATCACCATGGACGGCGTTCTGAGCGCCATCCAACCGGGCTTCGACCTGTCCGCCGCCCTGCAGAAGGCGCGCGGCCGGCTGGTCCTGAACCGCCTCGCCTCAGCCCAGTCGCCGGAAAAGGCCGTGGCCTTCGCTCTGGAAGCGGCCCGCCTGGCAGACGACGCACCGCGTCTTCTGCGCGCCCTCACGCGCCGTCTGGAGGACAGCCGCGAACCGCCCGCCCCCCTCACCGATCAAGGCGCCCTCACCGCCGCCAAATGGCTAGCCGGCGCGATGCTTGCCGCGGCCGCACTCGTCTCGCTTACCCTTGCGATGACCTAGTCAACCGATACCCCGGTTGCGAGCCGCATGCGCTCGTCGAGCAAGGTTTCGATCCGCGCATCTGTACCCGCCCCCGCGATGCCCGTCCGCCGATCGGTCTCGAGTGCCCGTAATTCGTCGTTGATGCTTTGCACCTGCGCAGCGCGGTTGAACGCTTCGCGCTTCTCAACCGAATCCATGACAATCTGAAGCCCGGTGCCAAAGGAGCATGCCTGGTGATAGGCGTTCACCTCCCGGATCATCTCATCAACATTATAAGTCGTGATATCCTGCTTAAGGTGCGGCACGATCAAGTCGTGCAGGCGGGTCCGCTCCGTGTCGATTGCCTTGGTGATCGTTTGGATGATCTGGTTGCGATAGACATGGGTGTTCACATGGTCGCGGCTGCCGCTGGTGATGGCAGCACCACCCGACAGGATCGATTTCGCCAAGTCCCCGGACACGATCGTCGATGTGGTCGAAAGGCCAGTGGTGAGGATGCTCATCCAGCCATTCACTTCAGCTTGGCGTTTGAGCAACAATGCCTTTTCAGACGTGCACACATCGTCCGCCTGCTTCAGCAGCACCGCAGCGAGGCGGTTGCGCGCAGTATCGCTCCCTGCTGCTGTGACATAGGCAGTCTGGCCCGATCCGGGAAATGTGAAGCAGGATAGGTCGATTGCGCCCGGGCGAGAGTCCGCTGCGGTTGGCTTGGGCTTGCCAGCATGGACGTCGGGCTCCCTCAGCGTCCTGCAACCATCGCGGTCCGGGTACACTGCCATCGTTACCGGCTCGACCCGCGCACCGCCCGCGCCTGCACAGGCGGACATCAGGATTGATCCCAGACACAGGATCACACCACCTAAAATTCGCTGAACTTGCATGTGCCTTTCCCCCCGAATCAGCACGACCCGCACCTATGGTCCTCGACCGGACTACAGGTGACAAGTCGTTATTGATCCGGAATGAAAACTTCACGCCGGGGCGGGAATATCAGCCAGCGCTCGCAGCCTTCGTCTTCGCCGGCGCCTTCTTCGCGGCGGGCTTCTTTGCGCCCGCTTCCTTCTTCGCGCTGGCGTCCTTCTTCGCGCCTGCGGCCTTTTTCGCGGGGGCTTTCTTCTTGCCCTTCTTTGGCGGGGCCGATGCCGCCTTGGTGTCGATCAGCTGGGCGGCTTCCTCCAGCGTCAACGCGTCGGGCGTCACCGTCTTTGGCAGGGTCGCGTTGGTCGTGCCGTCCGTGACATAGGGGCCATAGCGGCCCTCCATCACCTTGATCTCCGCCTCCGTGCGCGGATGCGCGCCCAGCAGCTTCAAGGGCTCGCGCGCCGCGCCCCGGCCGCCGCGGCTCGCCGCTTCGGCCAGCTTCACCACCGCGCTGTTCATGCCGACCTCGAAAATCTCGGCGGTGTTCGACAGGCGGCCATATTTGCCGTCATGCAGCAGATAGGGCCCGAAGCGGCCGATATTGGCGACGATGGGCTTGCCCGTTTCGGGGTGTAGCCCCACCTCGCGCGGCAGGCTCAGCAGCTTGACCGCCCAGTCCAGGGTCAGCTCGCCATCGGGGAGGTCCTTGGGGATCGAACCGCGCTTGGCCTCCTTGCCCTCGCCCATTTCGATATAGGGGCCAAAACGGCCGGACTTGCGCACGATGTCCTGCCCGGTTTCTGGATGCTGGCCCAGCACCTCCGGTCCCGTGTCCTCGCCTTCCTTGCCGCCGGGCTGGCCGAACTTGCGGGTATATTTGCACTCGGGATAGTTGGAGCAGGCGATGAAGGCGCCGAAGCGGCCGCCGCGCAGCGACAGCTGCCCGTCGCCGCACATCGGGCAGGCGCGCGGATTGCTGCCATCGGCCTTGGGCGGGAACAGCATCGGCTCCAGAAACTTGTCCAGCTCCGCGGTGATGTCGCTCGGCTTCTGCTCCATCACCTCGGCGGTCTTGGGCTTGAAGTCGCGCCAGAAAGCCTCCAGCACCTGCTGCCACTGGGCCCTGCCGCCGCTGATGTCGTCCAGCTCATCCTCAAGGCCCGCGGTGAAGTCGTATGACACGTAGCGCTCGAAGAAACGCTCCAGGAAGGCCGTCACCAGCCGCCCGCTTTCCTCGGCGAAGAAGCGGTTCTTCTCCACCCGCACATAGTCGCGGTCCTTCAGCACCTGCAGCGTGGAGGCATAGGTCGACGGACGCCCGATCCCCAGCTCCTCCAGCCGCTTGACCAGGCTCGCTTCCGAATAGCGCGGCGGCGGCTGGGTAAAATGCTGCTCGGCGCTGACCTGCTTCTTGGCCGGCGCATCGCCTTCGGCCAGGCGCGGCAGCAGCTTGGAATCATCGTCGTCGCTGTCGTCGCGGCCTTCTTCGTAGAGCGCGAGGAAGCCGGGGAAGATCACCACCTGCCCGGTCGCGCGCAGCGTATGGCTGCCGCTGCCGTCGACCATGTCGATCGTCGTGCGCTCCAGCCTGGCGCTCGCCATCTGGCTCGCCAGCGCGCGCTTGAAGATGAGGTCGTAGAGCCGCGCATGATCGCCCGAGCCCGCCTTGTCGCGGCTGAACTCGGTCGGGCGGATCGCTTCATGCGCTTCCTGCGCATTCTTCGCCTTGGTCTGATACTGGCGCGGCTTTTCGGGCAGGTATCCGCCGTCATAACGGTCCGCGATCGCCTTGCGCGCGGCTGAAATGGCGCTGCCGTCCATCTGCACGCCATCGGTCCGCATATAGGTGATCGCGCCATCCTCATAGAGTTGCTGCGCGATCCGCATCGTGTGGCTGGCCGAAAAGCCGAGCTTGCGGGCGGCTTCCTGCTGCAGCGTCGATGTGGTGAAGGGGGGCGGGGGATTGCGGGTAAGCGGCTTCGTTTCGACCTTGTCGATGGTGAAGCGCCCCGCCTCCACGTCCGCCTTCGCGGCAATGGCGTCGCCTTCCCTGCCGATGGTCAGGCGGTCGATCTTCTCGCCCTTCCAGCGGACCAGCCGCGCGGTGAAGCTCTGCCCGCCCTGCTCCATCTCGGCCGCAACCGACCAATATTCCTGGGGCGCGAAGCTCTCGATCTCGCGCTCGCGCTCCACCACCAGACGCAATGCGACCGACTGGACGCGACCCGCCGACTTGGCGCCGGGCAGCTTGCGCCACAGCACCGGCGACAGGGTGAAGCCCACCAGATAGTCGAGCGCCCGGCGCGCGCGATAGGCGTCGATCAGATCCTCGTCCAGCGCGCGCGGCTGCGCCATCGCCTCGGTCACGGCCGCCTTGGTGATTGCGTTGAAGGTCACCCGGTCCACCTTCTGCGGCAGCGCCTTCTTGGCGCGCAGCACTTCCTGCACATGCCAGCTGATCGCTTCGCCCTCGCGATCGGGGTCAGTCGCCAGGATCAGTCGGTCGGCCTTCTTCGCCTCGTCGGCAATGGCCTTCAGCTGCTTGCCCTTGTCACCATAATTTTCCCAGGACATGGCAAAGCCGTTGTCCGGGTCGACCGAACCGTCCTTGGGCGGCAGGTCGCGGATATGGCCATAGCTGGCGAGGACGTGGAAATCGCCGCCCAGATATTTCTCGATGGTCTTCGCCTTGGCCGGCGATTCGACGATGACAAGCTGCATTCAGGCCCCGGTATGAAACTCTCTCACGTACACGCGCGAGTGTGGAAATGGATGACGCCCCCCGTCAAGCATCGCTGATGTAGGGAAGCAGGCCGCCCAAGGCCAGTCCCTTTCAGGTCAGGCTCACCCGTCCGCCCGCATGGCGCTCCAGCCGGCCGCCCAGCTCCAGCTCCAGCAGCACCGTCTGCACCACTGCGGGCGACAGGCCGGACAGGCGGATCAGTTCGTCCACCGGCGCGGCCGCCGGCCCAAGCAGCGCCACCACCGCGGCGCGCTCGCTCTCGGCCACGTCGCTCGACACCGGCTCGCCGACGAAATCGAAGCTGCCCTGCCGCACCATGCGTGGGTCGAAGCCGCCGATCGCCTCCATCACGTCCGCGCCATTCTGCACCAGCGTCGCGCCGTCGCGGATCAGCATGTTGCATCCCTGCGCGCGCGGATCGAGCGGCGATCCCGGCACCGCCATCACCTCGCGCCCCGCTTCGCCCGCCAGTCTGGCCGTGATGAGCGACCCGGATCTGGGCGCCGCCTCCACCACTACCGTGCCCAGCGCCAGTCCCGCGATGATGCGGTTGCGCGCCGGAAAATGGCGGGCCAGCGGCTGGACGCCGGGCGGATGCTCGGTGACGATCAGCCCGCGCGCGGCGACATCCTCCTGCAAGCCCGCATTTTCCGGCGGGAAAATGACGTCGATGCCGCAGGCGATGACGCCGATCGTGCCGGTGTCGATCGACCCGCGATGCGCCTCAGTATCGATGCCGCGCGCCAGGCCGGAGACGACCACCGCTGCGCGCTGCCCCAGTTCCTGCGCCAGGCTGCGCGCGAAGCGGCACGCGGCCGCCGACGCGTTGCGCGCGCCCACGATCGCGACGCAGGGCCGCGCCGCCAGCGCCCCGTCGCCGCGCACGATCAGCGCAGGCGGCGCGCCCTCCATCTGGTCCAGCAAGGCGGGGTATTCCGCATCGCCCATCAACAGATAGCGTCCACCCAGCGCTCGCGTCGCGGCGATCTCGCGCTCCACGGCGGCCGCATCGGCGACGCTGGCGCGGCCGCCGCCGCGCTCCGCCAGATGCGGGATGGCGCGCAACGCCTCGCCAGCGCTGCCGAAGCGCGCCAGCAATTGCCGATAGCTGACCGGCCCGATCCGCGGCGAGCGGATGAGCCGCAACCGCTCGAACCGCTCCCGCTCGCTCATTCGGCGGACGGCTCTTCTGCCGAAGGCGCCGCTTTGGACCGGCCGACCTTCGGCTCCTCGCCCTTCATCAGCCGGGCGATATTGGCGCGATGCCGCCACAGCAGGATCAGCGCCATCGCCAGGCTCACCGGCACCAGGTCGATGCGGCCGAACGCCCACATCGCGATCGGCGCGCTGATCCCCGCCGACATGCCGCCGACCGACGACCAGCGCGTCGCGAACAACATGCCCAGCCACAGCAGCGCAAACACGATCCCCGCCGGCCAGTAGAGCGCGGTCACCACCCCCATCATCGTCGCCACGCCTTTGCCACCGGCAAAGCGCAGCCACACGGGGTAGCAATGGCCGATAAACGCCATCGCGCCCGCCATCGGCCCGCCGCCATCGGCGATCGCCGCGCCGATCAGCACCGCCGCCGCGCCTTTGGCCAGGTCGAGCAGCAAGGTCGCGGCCGCCAGCCCCTTGCGCCCCGTGCGCAGCACGTTGGTCGCGCCGATATTGCCCGATCCGATCTGCCGCAGGTCGCCCGCGCCGGTGAAGCGCGTCAGCAGCAGGCCGAAGGGAATGGAGCCCAGCAGATAGCCGAGCAGCAGGACGGCAGAAGGAAGAAGCCAATAATGTGTCATGAGGGTCGCCGATAGAATGTGGCCGCGACCATAGCGTGACGGGCGCGCGGGGCAATGGCCAAGCTGCGCCAAGGGGATATGCTTGCCGTGCTGCGCGCCAGCTCGACGATCTGCCGCCGCAGGATCGACGGTCAGCGAGGCCGCGCCGGGTTGCCGACCATGGTCGCCCCCGCCGGCACGTCGCGCGTCACCACGCTCCCCGCGCCGATCAGCCCATCGTCGCCGATTGTCACGCCCGGCAGGATGATCGCCCCGCCGCCGATCCAGACGTTGCGGCCGATGCGGATCGGCCGGCCCCATTCGATTCCGGTAGCGCGCTCGGCCGCATCGCGCGGATGATCGGCGGTCAGTATCTGCACGCCCGTCCCGATCTGCGTCCCATCGCCGATCGATACCTCGACCACGTCCAGGATCACGCAGTTGAAGTTCAGGAACACGCCTTCGCCCAGGAATATGTTGAAGCCATAATCGCAATGGAAGGGCGGCCGGATGGTCGATCCCGCGCCGATCGCGCCCAAGCGCGCGCGCAGCAGCGCCTCCCGCTCGGGCGGCAACGTCGCGTTGAACGCTCGCATCCACGCGGCCGCCGCAAGCTGGTCGGCGATGATTTCGGGATCATCGGCGCGATAGGGTTCGCCTGCAATCATGCGTTGCTTCATGCTGCGTTCGCTCATGCCGCTCTCCTTTGCAGCGGCCGGCATAGCATGCTGCGTCGCTGCCGCATCCTTTTGTCCGCTCAGGCGCTTATCCATTTCCTTTTTCGACCATGATGGAGTCCGCCCGATGCTTCGATCCGCCCTTATCGGCCTGGTTGCCGGCCAGCGGTCACTCACGCCGCTGGCCGTGCTGGCGGGCGCGGCGCGCGACGGGCTCTTGCCCGACGCCCCCCGCGCGGCCCGGCTGCTCGGCAATCCACTGATCGCATCGGGCGCGGTCGCGCTTGCCGGCCTCGAAATGGCGGGGGACAAGATGGACAGCGCGCCCGACCGCACGGTCAAGCGCGGCCTCGCCGTGCGCGTCATGACGGCCGCCTTCGCGGGCGCCGTGCTCGCCCCGCGCGGCAAGGGCGCGCTCGGCGCCGCCACCGCCGTCACGGTAGCCATCGCCAGCGCCTATGCAGGCCTTGCCCTGCGCAAGAAGGCGATGCGCGACTATGGCCAGGTGCCGACCGGCGTGGTCGAGGATGCCGTTGTGCTCGCCGGCGGCCTGGCGGTCACGCGCGCGGCCTGACCGACGGCCCTGACCCACAGCGTTGACATGGGGGCCGGCTGCCGCGACAGGAACCGCCATGACGGTCGCGCCTGATGCCCCCATCCTCTTCTTCGACTCCGGCGTGGGCGGCCTGTCGATCCTGGCGCCCGCCCGCGCGTTGCTGCCGACCGCGCCGATCGTCTACGCCGCCGACAGCGCCGGCTTCCCCTATGGCACCAAGAGCGAGGCGGAGATCGCCGCGCGCGTCCCCGCGCTGCTCGGCCGGCTGGTGGAGCGCTATCGTCCACGCCTGGCCGTCATCGCCTGCAATACCGCCTCGACGATCGCGCTCGCGCCCGTCCGCGCCGCGCTCGACATCCCGGTCGTCGGCACCGTCCCGGCGATAAAGCCCGCCGCCCTGCTGTCGCGCAGCCGCGTCTTCGGCGTGCTCGGCACCGACGCCACCGTGCGCCAGCCCTATGTCGATCGCCTTGCCGCCGAACATGGCGCCGACTGCACCGTGTTGCGCCATGGCTCGGCCGCGCTGGTGCAACTCGCCGAAGCCAAGCTGCGCGGCGAGGCGCTCGACCCGCAGGTGGCGCGCGCCGCGCTCGCCGGCCTCACGATCCAGCCGGGCGGCGATCGGATGGACATGGTGGTCCTTGCCTGCACCCATTTTCCGTTGGTCGAGGCCGAACTGGCCGCCGCGGCGCCGCATCCGATGGGCTTCGTCCATGGCGGCGAGGGCATTGCGCGCCGCATCGCTTACCTCACCCGCGACCAGCTTTGGCCCGCCGCCCCGTCGCCTGGCTTGGCGGTATTCACGCGGCTTGATGCCGCCCAGCAGGCGCTTCGCCCCGCGCTGGCGCGCTACGGTCTCGATCGGCTCGACGCGCTCTGAATGGGGTAGGCCATTTGTCCAATGGCCAATTTCCTCAATCAGTCTGATAGCTATTCTTGGCGGCTTTGCGAGCGGTTATCGCTGGCCATGATGGAACCGCGCAGGTAATGCGGCGTCACAGGCAGAGGATCAGCGCCACCAGAAGACAAGAAGCGCGCGAGCAAACGGGAAGACAGGCCAAGTGAACTACAAGCACATCTTTTCGCAGGCGATCGACCGGCTCCATAGCGAGGGCCGCTATCGCGTCTTCATCGACATCCTGCGCAACAAGGGCGCCTTCCCCAATGCGCGCTGCTTCCACGGCCATAACGGCCCCAAGCCGATTACCGTCTGGTGCTCCAACGACTATCTCGCCATGGGTCAGCATCCCAAGGTGGTCGCCGCAATGGAGGAAGCGCTGCATGACGTCGGCGCCGGCTCTGGCGGCACGCGCAATATCGGCGGCAACACCCATTATCATGTCGACCTGGAAGCCGAGCTTGCGGACCTGCATGGCAAGGAAGCGGCCCTGCTCTTCACCTCGGGCTATGTCTCGAACGAAGCGACGCTCTCCACCCTCGCCAAGCTGCTGCCTGGCTGCGTCATCTTCTCCGACGAACTGAACCATGCCTCGATGATTGCGGGCATCCGCAATTCGGGCTGCGAAAAACGCGTCTTCCGCCACAATGACGTCGATCATCTGCGCGAACTGCTCGCCGCGGAAGATCCCGACGCGCCCAAGCTGATCGCCTTCGAAAGCGTCTATTCGATGGATGGCGACATCGCCCCCATCGCCGCCATCTGCGATCTGGCCGACGAATATAACGCACTGACCTATCTCGACGAAGTCCATGCCGTGGGCATGTATGGCGCGCGCGGCGGCGGCATTTCCGAGCGCGACGATGTCGCCGGTCGCGTCACCATCATCGAAGGGACGCTGGGCAAGGCGTTCGGCGTCATGGGCGGCTATATCGCGGCCGACCAGATGATCGTCGACGTCATCCGCAGCTATGCGCCCGGCTTCATCTTCACCACCTCCCTCTCCCCTGTGCTGGTCGCGGGCGTGCTGGCGAGCGTGCGCCACCTCAAGGGCTCCAGCGCGGAACGCGAAGGCCAGCAGGCCTCCGCCGCCATCCTCAAGCGCCTGATGGCGGAGGCTGGCCTTCCGGTCATGCCGTCGGTCACTCATATCGTCCCGCTGATGGTCGGCGATCCGGTCAAGGCCAAGCGGATCAGCGACATATTGCTCGCCGAATATGGCGCCTATGTGCAGCCCATCAACTATCCCACGGTCCCCCGCGGCACCGAACGCCTGCGCTTCACTCCCGGCCCCGCGCATACCGAAGCGATGATGCGCGATCTGGTGGGGGCTCTGGTGGAAATCTGGGACCGGCTGGACCTGGAACTGCTGGAACGCCAGGCGGCCTGAGACATAGGGAACTATCTTCCCCACATTCGTTCGTCCTGAGCCTGTCGAAGGACACGCACTGACGCTCGCCTCATGGCGCTTGTCGATTTCGTGCGTTTGACGGCAGCCGAATCGCCCTCGGCAATGCTCGCGACGAGCAGCCCGCTCAGATGCTGCAATCTTCTTGGGCTGCGCCTGCCATCAAGCCCGGATCAACCCGCCGCGCATCGCATAGCCGCGATAGAGTGCCCGGCTCTGCGCCACGCCGCCGACGTCCTGCGCCAGTCGCTCGACCGCCGCGTGCAGGCCCGCGCGCGGCGACACATGGAACGCCCCCAGCCAGCCGAACAGCGCGCGCTTCCAAAGCCCCGGCAGCCGCTCCTGCTGCCCGAAATCGACGATCTCCAGCCGGCCGCCCGGCGCCACGCAGCGCGCCGCCTGTCGCAGCGCCGCTTCCCAGTTCGGGATCATCGACAGCGCATAGCTGATGAACACCCGGTCGAAGGTCGCGCGCCCGAACAGCGCCTGCGCGTCGAAGCCGCAAGCGTCGCCCTGCGCCAGCGTCACGCGATCGCCGATCCCCGCCTTCGCCACGCAGGCGCGCGCCGTCGCCAGCATCGCCTCCGAAATATCGACGCCATATAGCGCCGCCCGCGGCCAGGCCTTGCCGACCGCGATCAGGTTGCGTCCCGTGCCGCAGCCGATTTCCAGCACCGCGCCGCCGGCAGGCACGTCCAGATCTGCGATCAGCCCGTCCCGCCCCAGCAGATAATATTTGCGCGTCAGGTCATAGATGTGCCGCTGGTAGCGATAGACCCCGTCCATCAGCCCCTTATGGTCGCTCACACAGCGTCCTTCAGCACATAGAGGTGGACGCCGCCATAGATGGCCGAGCGGTCGCGCGCGGTATAGTCGCGCGACGCGTCGGCGCGATAGTCCCAGCGCCCCAGCACGGCGTCGCTGACCCGGCCCGGCAGGATGCTCGGCTCGCCCGCCGTGCGGAACAGCACGCGCGCGCCCGGCTTTGCCGTCCGCGTGATCTGCGCCCACAGCGCGTTCAACTGGTCGTCGTCCATCCAGTCCTGCGCGTCGAGCAGGATATAGCGGTCGCAGGACGCGGCCGGCTGGCTGGCGAGGAAGTCGGTGAAGTTGACGTGCCGCACGTCGACCCGCGCCGCGCGGGCGCGCACGTCGGCATGGTTGGCCGCCTGCAGATAGGGAGGCAACGGCCCCTTGGCCTGCGCATCCTTGGCGGCATAGCCCCGGCCGAACGCCTGCACCGCGAAATAATTGTCTTTCAGATCAAAGTCACAGGCAAGCTTCTTGAGACGCGCCTTCAGCACCGCGTCCATCCGGTCGTCCCCGGCCAGCGCCTCGAACTGCGCGGGCGGGATTCCCAGGCCAAAGAGCGAGGCCGGCTGGCTGGTCAGCCAGCGCACGAACCCCTTGTCGAAGATCGGCGCCAGTTCGCGCTCGAAAATCTCCAGCTGCTCCTCGCGCGTGCGCGCATCCAGCATGCGCTTGGGATTGACGCCGTGCAGCCGCGCCAGCAGGTGCGCCGCGCCGATGAAGCGGCCCAGCAGCCCATGTTTGTAGATGCCGCGCGCAAAGCCGCCGATCCGCCGCCGGCCGATCAGGTCGCGCCCTTCCCAATAGCGGCGCGTCGCCTCGTCCAGGTGCGGCGCGACCAGATTGCGATAGGCCGCGACATTGGCGCGATTGTCGGCCTGCGCGAAGAAGCGGTGGAAACTGTCATGATCGGGCAGCGTCTGCGCCGCCATCAGCTTCAGCTTGTTGAGCGCGATATGCGCGGTGTTGAGGTCGACGGCCGTGATCTTCGCCGGATTGGCAGTCAGGTAGGACAGCACGTTGCAGCCCCCCGACGCGATCGTCACCACATGGCTGTCGGGCTGGATCGCCAGCGCGTCCATGTCGACCGCCGGGTCCTCCCAGATCTGGGCGTAGACCAGCCCGCGAAAGGCGAAGGTGAAGGCGCGCTCCAGCAGGCCCTGCTTCGACAGATGGCGGTGCCGATGCACGGCCTTGGTGATGTTCCTGTGGGCTGACACAGCCATGTTCGCGACTCCCCGCTGCGCGTTCGTGTCCGCGCGCGATAGGGCAGTGGCGTGTCGGCGGCGTGACGCGCCCGTGACTCGGCGATGACTCGCCTTTCTGGTCGGACTTGCGGAACCGGTCCGCCCCTTCCCATCTTCTGTCCCCATGGCTCACTGGATCGAACCGCACCCGACCGGCATCTATGTCCGCCCCGCCGATGCGTGGATCGATCCCTCCCTTCCGCAGGAGCGCGCGCTGGTGACGCATGGCCATGCCGACCATGCGCGCGGCGGCCATGGCCATGTCTGGGCGACGCGCGAGACCCTGGCGATCATGGGCCTGCGCTACGGCACCGCCAGCGGCACGGCGGTCGACTATGGCGAGGAGGTGCGGCTGGGCGGCGTGCGGATCCGCTACGTGCCGGCTGGCCATGTGCTGGGATCGGCGCAAATCTTGCTCGAACATGCCGGCGAGCGCGTGGTCGTAACCGGCGACTATAAGCGCCGCCCCGATCCCACCTGCCTGCCCTTCGAACCAATACCCTGCGACATCTTCGTCACCGAAGCGACCTTCGGCCTGCCGGTCTTCCGCCATCCCGACACCGGCAGCGAGATGGACCGCCTGCTCGCCGCGCTCCACGCCAATCCCGATCGCTGCGTCCTTGTGGGCGCCTATGCGCTGGGCAAGGCGCAGCGCGTCATCAGCGAATTGCGCGGGCGCGGCCATCATGACGCCATCTACATCCACGGCGCGCTGGAGCGGATGTGCGCCCTCTACCAGGAATTCGGCATCGATCTGGGCGAACTGCGCCCCGCGACCGGCGTGCCGGCGAAGGAGATGCGCGGCCACATCATCCTTGCGCCGCCCTCCGCGCTCAACGATCGCTGGAGCCGCCGCCTGCCGGACCCGATCACCGCCATGGCGTCGGGCTGGATGCGCGTGCGCCAGCGCGCACGGCAGAAGAATGTCGAGTTGCCCCTCGTCATTTCCGACCATGCCGACTGGGACGAACTGACCGACACCATCCGCGAAGTCGCGCCCTCCGAAACCTGGATCACCCATGGGCGGGAGGAAGCGCTGCTGCACTGGTGCATGACTCACCAGATCCGCGCCCGCGCCCTTGCGCTGGTCGGGCGGGAAGATGAGGACGAGGGATGATGCGCCGCGCACCCGCCCATCCGTTCGGTTCGAGCGTGTCGAGAAGGCTCGCGACCCCGTTCTCGACAAGCTCGAACCGAACGGGAGAGATAGAGTGAGGCAATTCTCCCAACTCCTCGACGGCCTCGTCTACACCCGCTCGCGCAACGGCAAGCTCGACCTCATCGCCGCCTATATGCGCGACGCGCCCGATCCCGATCGCGGCTGGGCGCTCGCCGCGCTCACCGGCAATCTCGATCTCAAGGCGGTCAAATCCTCCGCCATCGGCGAGATGATCCGCTCCCGCACCGATCCGGTCCTCTATGAAATGAGCCGCGACTATGTGGGGGACCTTGCCGAAACCGTCGCCCTGCTCTGGCCCAAAAGCGAGGACCAGCCCGCCGAAGTGGACGACGGCTCCTTGAGCCTCTCAGCCGTCATCGACCGGCTCCATGGCGTCAGCCGCGCCGCCGCGCCCCAGGCGCTGGCGCAGATGATGGACCATCTCGATTCGTCGGGCCGCTTCGCCTTGCTCAAGCTCGCCACCGGCGGCCTGCGCGTGGGCATTTCCGCCAGGCTCGCCAAGACCGGCTTTGCCCAGGGGTTCGGCCTCGATGTCGATGATGTGGAGCAGGTCTGGCACGCCCTCTCGCCCCCTTATGAAGCGCTGTTCGACTGGGCGGAGGGGCGCAGCGGCCGCCCCGATCCCGAAGGCACGCCCTATTTCCGGCCCTTCATGCTCGCCCATCCGCTGGAGGCCGACAGCGTCGACCTCACTGACTATGCCGCCGAATGGAAATGGGACGGCATCCGCATCCAGATCGTCGGCACGGGGAGCGAAACCCGCCTCTACAGTCGCGCGGGCGATGATATCTCCGGCAGCTTCCCCGAAATCGCCGCCGCCTTCGCCGGTCATGCCGTGCTGGACGGCGAATTGCTGGTGAAGGGCGAGTTTCAGGGAGGGGAAGCCGCCAGCTTCAACGCGCTTCAGCAGCGGCTCGGGCGCAAGGCCGTCACCACGAAGATGATGGAGGAGTATCCCGCCTTCGTCCGCCTCTACGACCTGCTGATCGACGGCGAGGAGGATTTGCGCGCCCTGCCCTGGCATCTGCGTCGCGCCCGGCTGGAGGGGTTCGTGCCGACGCTCGACCCGCATCGCTTCGACCTGTCGCAACTGATCGAGGCGCCCGACTTCGAAGCCCTTGCCGACATCCGTGCCGGCGCGCGCGACGCCGCGATCGAAGGCGTCATGCTCAAGCGCCGCGACAGTCCCTATGTCGCCGGGCGCAAGGCGGCGCTCTGGTATAAATGGAAACGCGATCCGCTCACCGCCGACTGCGTCATGATGTATGCGCAGCGCGGCCACGGCAAGCGCTCCTCCTTCTATTCGGACTATACGTTCGGCTGCTGGACCCCGGATGGTGAGCTGCTGCCGGTGGGCAAGGCCTATTCGGGCTTCACCGACGAGGAACTGAAATGGCTCGACCGCTTTGTCCGCCAGAACACCGTCAACCGCTTCGGCCCGGTGCGGGAGGTGGAAAAGACCTTGGTGCTGGAGGTTGCGTTCGACAGCATCCACGACAGCAAGCGTCACAAATCCGGCCTCGCCATGCGTTTCCCCCGCATCGCCCGCATCCGCAAGGACAAACCCGCGCATGAGGCGGACACGGTCGAGGGATTGAAGAAGCTGGTGAGTTGATCCATAAGGACCATAAGGAGAACAAGCATGTCTTATAGCGGAAGCTGCCATTGCGGCGCGGTCACCTTCACCGTCGCCGCCGACGCGCCTAGCGAAGCCATGACCTGCAACTGTTCCCATTGCAGCCGGAAAGGCTTCGTCCTCACCTTCGTGCCGGCCGACCAGTTCACGCTGGACAGCGGCGCGGATCGGCTGACCGACTATCTCTTTTACAAGCACGCCATCACGCATCAATTCTGCCGGACATGCGGCACGGAGCCATTCGCCCTCGGCCAATCGCCCGAGGGCGACATGCGCGCGATCAACCTGCGCTGCGTGCCGGAGGTCGATATCGACACCCTCACCATCCAGCACATCGACGGCGCCAGTTTCTAGATGGAGCGGCGGCGCCTTTGGCCCAGCGAAGCCCCCTGGCAGGCTCGGACGCGAGCGGGAGAGGACAGACGCCCCGCAGCGTCCGACACACTGACTTTGCGATGTCACCTCCTGCTCCTATATGGGCGCTTTCGCGCGGTGTCGCGCGCCTGAGTCAGGGAGACGATATTGAGCAAGGTTCTGGTCATCGGCGCGGGCGGCGTCGGCTCTGTCGCGGTTCACAAGATGGCGATGAATCCTGATATTTTCAGCCATATCACGCTCGCGAGCCGCCGCCTTATTTCCTGCGAGAATGTCGCCGAATCAGTGAAGGCGCGCACCGGCGTCACCATCGACGTGGCGCAGGTCGACGCCGACAATGTCGAGGAAACCATCGCCCTCATCCAGAAGGTGCAGCCCAAGCTCGTCGTCAACCTCGCCTTGCCCTATCAGGACCTGGCGATCATGGACGCCTGCCTCGCGACCAAGACCGACTATCTCGACACCGCCAATTACGAACCGCGCGATACCGCCAAGTTCGAATATAGCTGGCAATGGGCCTATCATGATCGTTTCAGGGAAGCGGGCATCATGGCGCTGCTCGGCTCGGGCTTCGACCCCGGTGTCACCAGCGTCTTCGCCTCCTACATCAAGAAGCATCTGCTCGACCGGATCGACACGCTCGACATTCTCGATTGCAATGGCGGCGATCATGGCCAGCATTTCGCCACCAACTTCAACCCGGAAATCAATATCCGCGAAGTGACCGCGCCCTCGCGCCACTGGGCCAATGGCGAATGGGTGGAAGGCCCGGCGCTCAGCCACAAGCAGGTGTTCGACTTCGATCAGGTCGGCGAAAAGAACATGTACCTCATGTATCATGAGGAACTGGAAAGCCTCGCCACCCACTATCCCGAAATCAAGCGCATCCGTTTCTGGATGACCTTCGGCGACGCTTACCTCAAGCATCTGGAAGTGCTCCAGAATGTTGGCATGACCCGCATCGACCCGGTGATGTATAACGGTCAGGAAATCATTCCGCTCCAGTTCCTCAAGGCCGTGCTGCCCGAACCGTCCAGCCTCGGTTCGACCACCAAGGGCAAGACCAATATCGGCGACATCGCGACGGGTCAGAAGGACGGTCAGGAAAAGACCGTCTATGTCTACAATGTCTGCGATCATGAGGACGCCTATGCCGAAACCGGCAACCAGGCGGTCAGCTACACAACCGGCGTGCCTGCGATGATCGGCGCGGCGCTGATGCTGACCGGCGCGTGGCGCGGCGAAGGCGTGTTCAACATCGAACAGTTCGATCCCGATCCCTTCATGGACATGCTCAACAAGCACGGCCTGCCCTGGCAGGTAAAGGAACTGGACGCGCCGCTGGACTTCTGAACGGCGATTTCTCGCTGCAACCTTCCCGCGCACGCTGGACCCATTTCCGACGATCTGTCCGGAAATGGGGAGGGCGGTATATGTCCGCCTGCGCAGGGATAAAGGAGTGGACTGGAATGCGAAATCTCATGCGGATCCTCATGGCCCTCTCTCTTTGCGTCTCTTCCGCATCGGCCCAACCGCCTGCCGATCCCTATGCTCCGGCGAAGGAGATCGTCGCCGACATTAATCGGATCGTCACGCCCAATGGCGTGCAGGAAAATCTCGTTGTCACGCTCGGCGGGGTGCCGCAGGCGATCAATGTGCGCGGCGCGGACCGGGATAACCCCATTCTTCTGTACGTGCATGGGGGTCCGGGCGCAGTGGAGATGCCCTTTGCCTGGTCGTTTCAGCGGCCGTGGGAGGATTTCTTCACCGTCGTCCAATGGGATCAGCGTGGGGCTGGAAAAAGCTACGCGCTGAGCGATCCCGAGGCGATCGCGCCGACCATGACGCTGGATCGCTATCGCGACGACGCCATCGAATTGATCGACTATCTCAAAACCCGCTATGGGAAGCGCAAGATTTTCCTGCTGGGCCATAGCTGGGGCTCGGCGGTGGGGCTGTCGGTCGCGATCAAACGCCCCGACCTGCTCTATGCCTATGTCGGCATGGGTCAGGCGATCGATTTCCGCGCCGGCGAACGCATGGGCATGGATTGGACTATTGCTCAGGCGAAGAAGGCCGGCGACGCCGAAGCGGTCAAGGCAATTGAGGCGCTCGCTCCCTATCCTGCCTCCGAGCCCTTCACCATTGCAAAGGCCGACGGCTGGCGTCGTTACGCCATCCGCTATGGATCGTTGATGGCCGATCGGCCTGATCCGACGCTCTATTTCCGAACCCCGCGCCTCTCACCTGAATATACGCCGGAGGACCGCAAGGCCTGGGGAGCGGGCAGCGAGTTTTCGACCACTATCTTGTGGCCGCGCGTCGCCGACATCAGCTTCACGCAGGTTCGCGAATTGAAGCTGCCGGTGTTCATGCTGCTCGGCCGGACCGACTATACCGTGCCCTCCCCGCTGGCCGCGCAGTGGATGGACCGGTTGAAGGCGCCCGCTAAGAAGACCATCTGGTTCGAACATTCGGCCCACATGCCGATGGTCGAGGAACCCGGCCTGGTTCTCAAGGCCCTGATCAACGATGTCCGCCCGCTGGCGGATCAGGAGTAGCTATTTCATGGAAACCCGCGCCGGCGATCCCGCCGCCTTCGCCCGCTTCGACCTTTATCGTGTGCCGTCGCCTGCCTTCGTGGTCGACGAAGCGGCGGTGCGGCGCAACCTGTCGGTGTTGCGCGACATCGGCGATCGCGCCGGGATCAAGGTGCTGGGCGCGCTCAAGGCCTTTTCCATGTGGTCGCTGGGCGGGGTGATTGGCGAATATCTCGACGGCGTCTGCGCGTCGGGCATCTATGAAGCGCGCCTGGGTCGCGAGGAATATAAGGGTGAGGTGGCGACCTACTGCGCCGCCTACAAACCCGACGATCTCGCCAAAATCCTGCGCATTTCCGACCATGTCATCTTCAACAGCCCCGGCCAGATCGCGCGCATGAAGCCGGTGATCGACGCTGCCCGCAAGGACGGTGTGAACTTCGACATCGGCCTGCGCCTCAACCCGCTCCATGCCGAAGGCGAAGTGCCCAAATATGACCCGTCGCAGCCGCACAGCCGCCTCGGCTTTCCGGTGGACCAGCTGCGCGCCGAACATCTCGACGGCGTCGATGGCCTCCATATCCACAATCTGTGCGAACAGGATTTCCTGCCGCTTCAGCGCACCTGGGGCGCGATCGAGTCACGCGTCATGCCCCATGTCGCCGATCTCAAATGGCTGAACTTCGGCGGCGGCCACCATGTCACCCGTGCCGATTACCAGATCGACGACCTCGTCGCCTTTCTGCAGCGGATTAAGGCGCAGACCGGTCTCGACCTCTATATCGAACCGGGTGAAGCCATGGCGCTCGACGCCGGCATCCTGGTCGGTGAAATCCTCGATGTCATCCATAACGGGATGCCCGTCGCCATCACCGACATCAGCGCCACCTGCCATATGCCCGACGTGATCGAAGCGCCCTATCGCCCCGCCATGCTGCATGAAGCCAGCGAAGGACCAGTCACGCGGCTCGGGGGGCCGTCCTGCCTCGCGGGCGACATTATCGGCGACTATCGAGTCCCCGGCGGGGCCGAACCAGGGGCGCGGATCGCCTTCCTCGATCAGGCCCATTATTCGATGGTGAAGACCAACACCTTCAACGGCGTTCCGCTGCCCTCCATCTGGCTATGGAACAGCGATACGGACGAACTCACGGAAATTCGGTCCTTTTCCTATGAGGATTTCAAGGCTCGTCTCTCCTGACGCACGCCTCACGGTTCGCCGCGCAACAAAATTTCCACAGGCGCTTTACAGGGGGGACCCTGCCGCATATATCGGCCGTCCGCTGCCCCATGGGACTTCCACCGCAAGGCAGCTTCTTACTGCCAACGACTACACTGGAGGTCCCTTGAATTGCACAAGCATCATAGCGCGCTGGGGGTAGCGACCACCCTCAAACCGGCAGCACCGGTAACGCTGATTCGCCCCGACGCCGCTGCTCGGGCTGCCCGCTTCTTTGTCGAGAAGTTTCCGGGCCGCTCGCTTTATGCGGTGAAGGCGAACCCGTCTCCTGATCTGATCCGCACGCTGTTCGCATCGGGCATCACGCATTTCGACGTGGCCTCGATCGCCGAAGTGCGGCTGGTTGCCGATGCGTTGGCCGGCGAGGAAGGCGTGAAACTGTGCTTCATGCATCCCGTCAAGGCCGAGGAAGCGATCGCGGAAGCCTACCATGTGCATGGCGTGCGCACCTTCTCGCTCGACACGATCGACGAGCTGGAAAAGATCATGCGCGCCACTGGCGACGCGACCGATCTGGAGCTGTGCGTGCGCTTGCGCGTGTCCTCCGAACATTCCGAACTCAGCCTCGCGTCGAAGTTTGGCGCCGAACTGGGCGAGACGCGCGAACTGCTGATGGCCACGCGCCAGGCGGCCGATGCGCTGGGCATCTGCTTCCATGTCGGTAGCCAGGCGATGAGCCCCCAGGCCTATAGCGACGCAATCGAGCGAGTCCGCGCCGCGATCGTCGATGCTGCGGTCACGGTCGACATTATCGATGTCGGCGGCGGCTTCCCGTCGGTCTATCCAGGCATGGAGCCGGTGTCGCTGGAGCGGTATTTCGACGCCATCCATCGCGGCTTCGAAAGCCTGCCGATCAGCTATTCGGCGGAATTGTGGTGCGAGCCCGGCCGCGCGCTGTCGGCCGAATATAGCTCGGTCGTGGTGCGCGTCGAGCGTCGCCGCGCCAATGAGCTGTACATCAATGACGGCGCCTATGGCGCGCTGTTCGACGCGGCGCATATCGGCTGGCGCTTCCCGGTCGAGCTGCTGCGCGAAGAGCCAAGTCTGGAAACGCTGGAGGGCTTTTCCTTCTACGGCCCGACCTGCGACGACATGGACCATATGGTCGGCCCCTTCATGCTTCCTTCGGACGTAAAGGCCGGCGACTATATCGAAATCGGCATGCTGGGCGCCTACGGCGCGGCGATGCGCACCGGCTTCAACGGCTTCACGTCGGAGTCGACGATCGAGGTCGAGGACGAGCCGATGGCCAGCCTCTATACCGAAGCGCTGCCGACCCGCCGCCGCGCAAATGTGGTGAAGCTGGGCTCCTCGCTCTGACCCACCAGACGCAAAAGCCCCCGTTACCAGCCGGCAGCGGGGGTTTTTCCTATTTGCGGAAGATGCCAACCAGTTCGACATGGGTCGACCAACGGAACTGGCCTACCGGCTGGACGCTCTCCAGACTGTAGCCCGCCGCCGTCAGATGCGCCGCATCCCGCGCGAAGCTCGCCGGATTGCAGGACACATAGGCGATCAGCGGCACGTTGGACATGGCCAGCTGCAGCACCTGTTCGCGCGCGCCCGCGCGCGGCGGATCCAGGATCACGGCGGCGAAGCGATCCAGCTCCGCCGGCGTCAGCGGCCTCCGGAACAGGTCGCGATGATCGGCCGCCAGCCGCCGCTGCGCTCGCCCCGCCGCCACTTTGAGCCGCAGGATCACGTCCCGCGCCGCCTCTGCCGCATAGACCGGCCGCGCCTCGCCCAGCGCCAGCGCGAAGGTGCCAAGGCCGCAGAACAGATCGGCGACCGGCCCGGTGTCCGGGATGGCGGCGCGGACCGCCGCCACCAGCGCCGCCTCGCCATCGGGGGTCGCCTGCAGGAAGGCGAAGGGCGGAAAGCCGACCGCTGCGCCGCCAAAGCTGACCGTCGCCGCCTCCGGCTCCCAGCGCGTCTGCGGCCCGTCGCCCTCATCGATGGTCAGCCGCGCCAATGCCTGCGCGCGAGCAAAGTCGCCCAGCGCCTCGTCCGCCGACAGCCCTTCGACCCGCACGCCTTCCAGCAGCAGGTCGACGCCCTGGTCGACCAGTGACATCTTCACATGCGCGGCGCGCTTGTCCGGCAGGATGGCCGCCAGCAACGCCCGCAACGGCGCTACCAGCGCGAACAGCCGCGGGTCCAGCACCGCGCACATCTGCAGGTCGATCAGCCTGTGGCTGCCCTCCTCGGCGAAGCCGATGGTGACGCGCTTGCCCGCGCGCGCCGCGCGCAGCGACGCGCGCCGACGCGTCATCGGCGGAGAGATATGCGGCGGCAGCAGCGCGCCGGGCGTCACGCCCTGGCCCGCCAGCGCGCCGGTCACACGCGCCGTGACGAAATCGGCATAGCTTTCCTCGTCCAGATGCTGGAGCTGGCATCCCCCGCAGGCGGGAAAATGGATGCAGGGCGGCTGCGCATGATGGACACCGAACGCGACACTGCCATCCGGCCGGATCCAGTCGCCCGGCGCCGTCAGGGGGAAATGCCGGCCATCGGCGGTGACGCCATCGCCGCGCGCAGCGATGCGGATGATGCTGTCGGTTTCGCTGTCTGATTTGTTGTCGGTCACAATCGCGCGGCGATAGCCGCTGGCAGCGCAGCAAGCAAATCATCCGCGACAAAGGCGGGGCGGCACCGCCGCGCCGCGTCACCATGCAGCCATACCGCTTCGCACGCCGCGCGGAAGGGATCACCCGTCACCGCCAGCCGGCCCGCGGCCAGGCCCGCCAGCACATCACCCGTGCCCGCGGTGGAGAGCCAGGGCGTTGCGCCGCCTGCGACCGCTACGCGCCCATCCGGCGCGGCGATCACGCTGTCCGGGCCCTTGTAAACGACGACCGCGCCCGAGCTGTGCGCCGCCGCGCATGCGCGATCGATCTTGCTGCCGGGCAAGTCGCCGAACAGCCGCCGGAACTCGCCTTCATGCGGAGTCAAAATCGCGTCGCGCCCAATTGTCCTTTCACCCTCTTCGCCAAGCAGCGTCAGCGCGTCGGCATCCAGCACCAGCCGGTATCCACTGTCCAGCGCCGCGCGTAGGCGCGCTCGCGCGCCATCGTCCAGGCCCAGTCCCGGCCCGACCAGCAGCGCCGCGATCCGCTTGTCCGTCAACTGCTCGGCGATCGCGTCGGCACGATCGACCTGCCGGTTGATGATCGCATGTGGCCCGCTGGTCGGCATGTCCGCCGCCAGCCGCCGCACCGACCCCGCGCCGGACCGCGCCGCCGCTTCGCTGGCGAGCAGGCTCGCCCCCGGCATTCCGCCGCCGACCACCGCCACGAGGCCGCGGCTATATTTATGCGCATCGGCCGCCGGCGCCGCCAGCCGCGGCGCACCCAGACGCTGCACGTCGCTGTCTGGAGCCATGTCGAGCGGGGCCAGCATCAGCCGGCCGCAATGTCCGGCTGCGGGATGGAGGAGATGCGCCGGCTTCCACGCGCCAAGCGCAATACAGGCGCCAAAGCGCGGGGTCGCCGACAAGAGCGCGCCGCTGTCCGTCTCCACCCCGCTCGGCAAGTCGATCGCGTAGGATGCCGTGGCGCGCGCGACCAGATCGGACAGCTGCTCGGCAACCGGTTCATCAAGGCCACGGCTGAGGCCGGTGCCGAACAGCGCGTCGACCAGTTGCGTCGCCGGCGCGGCGGTCATCATATCCTCGACCGGGCCGTCCCAGGCTTTCCGCGCCCGCTGCGCCCAACTGGTGCGGCTTTCGCCGAGCGCCGCGACCCTCACCGAAAGCCCGCGCTCCCGCAGCCGCCGCGCGACCACGAAGCCATCGCCGCCATTGTTGCCCGGCCCACACAGGATCAGCACATCGCGCATATGCCCGGCGCGCCAGATGATCTCCGCCGCTGCCGCGCCCGCCTGCTCCATCAGGTCATAGGGGTCGATCCCGGCATCGAAGGCCGCCTGCTCGGCCGCGCGCATCTGCGACGCCGTCAGGATCGCGCCCCCCCTCACCGACCCTGCCCGGCGATCCTGGCAGGCAGGCGATAGCGGTCGTCGCCAACGGCAGCTTCGATCATGTGGCCGTCGATGATGCGAAGCCTGACCTGTTCCGCCCCGTCCCCTTCCTTGAGCCCGCGCCCGTCGGACAGGATGCGAAAGCGCCGGAACCCGCCATCGGGATGACGGATCGTCAGCAGGTCGCCTTCGCGCTCCAGAGTGCAATCGGACGACCAGTCAGCCGCGCCATCGACGCTGCACGCGGGCTCCGCGCTCGCTGTCTGAACAGCGTCGCCCTCTTCCGCCCCGTTGCGATCGCCGCCGCACGCCGCCAGCATCGGCAACAGCGCCAAGGCCACCGGCCAGCACCTCATGCCAGGCGGCTCCGGCACGCCAGCGCGACCGGTCCGATGATCTCCGCGAACCGCTTCTGCCCGGCCGCCTCGCTGACCAGATCCTGCCGCATCTCGATGCCAAGATAGGGGATGCCATTGGCTTCTGCATGGCGGTTCATCGTCGCGTTGAGCAGCCGCCCGGAATAAGGAAGCTGGTCGCCAACCATGAGCCCCGCCGCCTCCAGCATCGGAATGGCGATCCGCGCCGCGCGATCGTCGGCATTATAGAGAATACCGATGTCCCAGGGGCGCTTTTGCGTGGGATCGCTCGCCAGCCTGGGCGTGAAGCTGTGGACGGACAGGATGAAGGGCGATGCCATGTCCGCCAGCAATGCGCCCACCGCATGGTGGTAGGGATGATGGAAACGGATCATCCGTTCGGCCAGATCCGCGCCGCGATTGCCGGGAATGGCATGGCCGTCGCTCATCACCGGCAGCAGGCCCGGCGCATCATCCTCGCGGTTGAGGTCGATCACCAGCCGCGATACGCCGCCCAGAATGGCCGTGCAGCCCAGTTGCTCGGCCAGCAGCGCGCTGACCTCCGCCACGCCGATGTCGATGGCGATATGATCATGAAGCAGCGCCGGGTCGATGCCCAGGTCGACATCCGCGGGCACATGGTTCGACGCATGGTCGGCGACGATCAGCAGGTCGAGCGGCCCGCCATCGATGCGGGTGAAGGCTTGCGTCATGCGGTCCTTATCCGTGTTTCCAATATCCACCAGCCAGGCCGAGCAGCCCGTATCGTTTCGGCCGCCCGCGCCATGGCGGCCTCGCTATCAAACAGGGCGAAGCAGGTCGCGCCCGATCCCGACATGCGCGCCAGTCGCAACCCGTCCGCGCCATCGAGCGCCGCCAGCACGTCCGCGATCATCGGCGCGATCGCGACGGCGGGCGCTTGCAGGTCGTTGCGCCCCGCCTCGATCAACCGCTCCAGGCTTTCCGCGCACAGAGCGCCGCGATCCTGTCGATCCCATCCCGCGAACACATGCGCCGTGGACAGGCCAACGCCGGGATTGACCAGCAGCATCGGCGATCCCTCCAGCCCCGCGACATCATGCCGCGCCAGCCACTCGCCGCGCCCGGTGACGAACTGCGTCACGCTGGCGAGGCAGGCAGGCACGTCCGATCCCAGGTCGAGCGCCAGCGCCGCCAGTTCCTCCGCATCGATGCGCACGCCCCACAGGCGCACCAGCAGGCGCAGCGTGGCCGCGGCGTCGGCCGACCCGCCGCCTATGCCCGACGCCACCGGCAGCAGCTTGGTAAGGCGAAGCCGCGCCCCATGCTGGCAGCCAAGATAGGCCTGCAGCCCCTTTGCCGCGCGCATCACCAGATTGGCGGGTCCTGCATCCAGCCCAGCGCCGAACGGCCCGTCGATCGCCAGGTCGATGGCGCCATCGTCGCTTGCCGCGCCCTCGATGCGATCGCCATGCTCGGCAAAGACGAACACGCTTTCCAGCGCATGATAGCCATCATCGCGCCGCGCCCGCACATGCAGCGCGACATTCACTTTGGCATAGCCCGTTTCGACCAGCAGGTCGGCCTGCGCCTCCACGTCAGGGTGCGGCATATTCGGGCTTCAATCCTTCGCGCGTCTTCGCCGCCAGACGCTCCGCGACGTCGCCCTCCGCGAAGATGGCGGCGGCATTCCAGGCATAGCGCGCCTCATAGCGCCGCCCGGCGCTCCACAGCGCATCGCCCAGATGCTCGTTCACGGTTGGGTCGTCCGGCGCGCCGGCGGCCGCCCGTTCCAGAACCGGCACCGCCGCGCCCACATTTCCGGTCACATATTGGGCCCATCCAAGCGAATCGGTGATGGATGCGTCCTGGGGTTTCAGCGCACTGGCGCGTTGCAGCAGCGCCAGCGCCTCGTCCACATTCTGCCGCCGCTCGATCTGCGCATAGCCCAGATAGTTGAGGATCACCGGCTCGTTGGGGGCCAGCTTCGCCGCCCTTTCCAGCACGGCGCGCGCCTCGTCCCAATGCTCGCCCTGTTCCAGCGCGCTGCCTTCGAACAGCAGCAGCGACCAGGGCACGGTCTCAGGCGTATAGCCCGCCTGCGCCGCGCGAAAAGCCGCCGCTGCGCCGTCGAAATCCTTCTGGTCGGCGAGCAGCCGGCCCAGTTGCACATGCCGCGCCGCGTCGGCGCCGGGCATCTGCGCCAGCGTCCGCGCCAGCGCGATGGCGCCGGGGCGATCGCCCGCTTCCGCCATGGCGACGACCAGCTCCGCCTGACCCAGCGCGCCATACCATCGGTCCGCGGCCACCTTCTGCGCTTCGGCGACGCCGAAGGCGGGATAGCCTGCAGCGGTCAGCAGCCGGGCGGCGATGATGTGCGCTTCGGCGCTGTCCGGATCAGCGAAGGTCGCGATCCGCGCCAGCCGCATGCCCAGCGCCACGCCGCCCTGATCCGTGGCGATATCCGCCGCCAGCCGCGACAGCAGCCGCGCATAGCCCTGCGCCGGATCGAGCAGGGCGCGCTTGCCCCTGGGATATTTGCCGCGCTTCAGGTCCGATCGGGCGGCGGCGAAATCGGCCGCGCCTTCCGGCAGCATCGCCAGCGCCTCGTCGCGATACCCGCGCGCGGCCAGCTGGCCCGCGAAGCTCAGCCGCAATGCCGCGCCATCGCCGCCCCCGCGCAGCGCCAGCGCCCGCCGTGCCGCCGGCAGCGCCGCCGCCAGGTCGCCGCGGCCGATCGCCTGCAAGGCGACATGTTCGTCGACATAGCGGCGCGCCAGACTGGCGAAGGGATCCTTGTCGGCGATCACCGGCGGCGAGGCGCGTCCTTCGCCTTGCGCGATCCAGCTGCGGATCATCGGCGCCAGGAAGGCGAAATTGCCTTCTTCCTCCATCCGGTCGGTCAGTTGCCCCGCGCTCGCCCAATCCTGATGCTCCAGCGCCTCGCCGATCCGCAGGAGGGTTCCGTCGCGCGGCAGCATCGCCTGCGCCTCCAGCATGGTCGCCGCGCGCAGCGCCAGCGCCTCGTCGCCGCTTTCCAGCGCCTGCGCAAAGGATCGCCGCGCGATGGCGATGCTGTCGGGGTCGAGCGTCATCGCCGCGCGGTAGCTCGCCACCGCCGCCTGCAAAGCGCCATCCCCGTCCGCCAGCCGGGCCCGCGCATAGGCATGCAGCGCGCTGTCGGGATCGACCGCCGCGCCGGCGGCCGCCGGCATGGCCAGAATCAGGACGGGGATGATGCGCTTACATATTGGGATAATTCGGTCCTCCGCCGCCTTCGGGCACGACCCAGTTGATATTCTGCGTTGGGTCCTTGATGTCGCACGTCTTGCAATGGACGCAATTCTGCGCGTTGATCTGGAAGCGGGGATCGCCCTCTTCCTCGCCCACCACCTCATAGACGCCCGCCGGACAATAACGCTGCGCCGGCTCGTCATAAAGGGGCAGATTATAGCTGATCGGGATCGCCGGATCCTTGAGCTGCAGATGAACCGGCTGGTCCTCCTCATGGTTGGTGTTGCTCAGGAACACGGACGAAAGACGATCGAAACTGATCACGCCGTCGGGCTTGGGATAGGCGATCTTCTCGCACTGTTCCTTGCGCCAGATCTTAGCATGGTCGGGCTTGTGCTTCATGGTGAAAGGCAGGCCGATCTTGAGCGTGCGCATCCACATGTCGATGCCCGCCAACAGCGTGCCGATGGTGTTGCCGAACTTCGACAGCAGCGGCTCGGCATTCTTCACCAGCTGCAATTCGGTGGCGATCCAGCTGGTCCGCAGCCGATCCTCATAATCGTTGAGGACGTCGCGCGCCCTCTCCTGCTGGATCGCCTCAAACGCCGCTTCGGCCGCCAGCATGCCCGACTTCATCGCCGTATGCGTGCCCTTGATCCGGGGCACGTTGACGAAGCCCGCCGAACAGCCGATCAGCGCGCCGCCGGGGAATATCAGCTTGGGGATGGACTGCCAGCCGCCTTCGTTGATCGCCCGCGCGCCGTAGGAGACGCGCCGGCCGCCTTCCAGATATTTGCGGATGTCCGGATGCTGCTTCCAGCGCTGGAATTCCTCGAACGGATAGAGGTGCGGGTTGCGATAGCCCAGGCCGACGACGAAGCCGATCGCCACCTGCCCATTGGACTGATGATACAGGAATCCGCCCCCATAGGCGTCGGTCAGCGGCCAGCCCTGGCTATGGATGACCAGGCCCGGCTGGTGCATATCGGGATTGATGTCCCACAATTCCTTCATGCCCAGGCCATAGACCTGCGGCTCACATTCCGCGTCCAGCGCGAACTGGCGCTTCAATATCTTGGTCAGGTGGCCCCGCGCGCCTTCGGCGAAGAAGGTATATTTGGCGTGAAGCTCCAGGCCCGGCTGATAGTCGGGCTTGCGATTGCCCTCCCGGTCGATGCCCATGTCGCCGGTGGCGACACCCTTCACGCTGCCATCCTCATTATAGAGAATTTCCGCCGCCGCGAAGCCGGGGAATATCTCGACGCCCAGTCCTTCGGCCTGCTCGGCCAGCCAGCGGCACAGATTGCCTAGCGACCCGGTATAGGTGCCCTTGTTGTGCATCCAGCCCGGCGTCAGCAGGTGCGGCATGCTGATCTTACCGCTCTTGGTCAGGAACCAGTGCTGGTTGTCGGTCACCGGGGTTTCCGCCAGGCTGCAGCCCTGATCGCGCCAGTCGGACAGAAGTTCGTCCAGCGCCTTGGGATCGATGACGGCGCCTGACAGGATATGGGCGCCGATTTCCGACCCCTTCTCCAGGACGCAGACCGCCAGTTCCTGCCCCGCGTCATTCGCGAGTTGCTTCAGCCGGATCGCGGCGGAAAGGCCAGCCGGACCGCCACCCACGATCACGATGTCATAAGGCATCGATTCCCGTTCGCTCATTCATCCCTCCTTGGTGTGATCGGCGGGCTGCACCCCGGTCGTCCGATCACCGCATTAGTCCAACAGTCTGTCATTCAAGGCGATGAAGCAGCTTGACCCCCTCGTCAACCTCTGGCCCTAGATGATCGCGATGCGGGGAATAATGCAGGATCATGGCGAGAATGCCGCCAGCGCCTATCTGGCGTGGTGGCGACTGGCCGGCGTGGATTGCGCCGTAGCGGAAGCGCCGGTCAACTGGCTGCGCCCTGCAGTTGCGCCGATTTCGGGCGGCGCCGCCCAGCCTGTCGTCCCTGCCATCACCGAACCAAAACCTCAGGACCTGGAATCGTTCCATCTCTGGCTGCAGGGCGAATCGCCGCATCCCGAGCAGCGCTGGCCGGGCCGTGCGATTCTTCCGACGGGCGCCGCCGACGCGCGACTGATGATCGTGACCGACATGCCCGATCCCGCCGACCTGGAGGCCGGATCGCTGCTGGCCGATCGCGCCGGCGCTCTATGCGACGCGATGCTGCGCGCGATCGGCCTCGACCGCGCGCAGGTCTATGTCGCCGCGCTCTTCTTCCGCCGTCCGCCGGGCGGCATGGTGGAGGCGGCGGACCTCAGCGCGGCGGCCGACCGGATGCGCACCCATGTCCATCTCGCTCGCCCGCGCCGCCTGCTGCTGCTCGGCGATCGGACGGCCCGTGCGCTGATGCCGGCCAGCGGAGAGGCGGGCGGCAATAGTTTACGCAACTTTAATCATGATGGCGGCATCCTGCCCGCCGTCGCCACATTCCACCCGCGCCTGCTGCTCAGCCAGCCCGCGGCCAAGGCGGAATGCTGGCGCGCCCTGCAAAGCCTGATCGAGGAAAATCGTCCGTGATTCGAGCCGCGACCCGCCTGTCCTGCCTTGCCCTGATGGCCGCTGCGATGATGACGGCGCCGGCAGCCCGTGCCGAGACCGCCGACGTGCTGCCGGACATGTCGACCATCGGCGCCGGTGCTTCGCCCTTCGACCTGCACGACGGCGACAAGGCGCGCTACAGCGCCATTTTCGGCGCGCTGCACGCCGAACGCTGGGCGGAGGCGAAGGCGATGATCCTGGCGCTCGATCCGCAGGATGCGGTGCGCCCCGTCGCCTTGTCGGAACTGTATCTCGCCCGCAATTCGCCGCGCGTCGAACTGTTCGACCTGCTGGACCTCATCAACAAGGCGGCCTGGCTGCCCAAGGCCGACCAACTGTCCCGCCTCGCGCAAAAGCGCGGCGCGACCATCCTGCCTACCCTGCCCCAGATCCAGAAGATGGTGTGGCTGGGCTCCGCGCCACGCCGCCAATATGTCGCGGCGGTCAAGACCGACATGCTGGCGCAGGCGCTGACGGGCAAGATCCAGGGCTTCATCAACGCCGACGATCCGATCGGCGCGGAAGGGCTGTTGGCGACCGGCGAAGCCGGCCTGTCGCCCGAGGGGCTCACCGAAGTGCGCCAGCGCGTCGCCTGGGCCTATTATATCGAAAATGACGACGGCAATGCGCGCCGCATGGCCGCGCGCGCGCTGGAAACCCGGACCGGCGGCGACTGGACGGTGCAGGCGCACTGGACCACCGGCCTTGCCGCCTGGCGCCAGAATGACTGCCGGGCCGCCGCGCCTGCCTTCGCCAATGTCGCCGCGCTGGCGGGCAATGCCGACATGCGCGCGGCCGGCGCCTATTGGGCGTCCCGCGCCTACATGGTCTGCGGCGAGGCGGAGAAGGTCGAGAATTATCTGAAGCTTGCGGCGCGTTCCGATGAAACCTTCTACGGCCTGCTCGCGCGCGAATCGCTGGGCATGCCGCTGGGCGGCGCGCCCATGGCCGCGCGCTTCGGCAGCAGCGAATGGCAGAAGCTGAAGGACAGCCCCAATGCCCGGGCCGCGATCGCGCTGGCCGCCATCGGCGAACGCGACCAGGCCGACGAATTGCTGCGCTATCAGGCGAAGCTGGGCGGCACCGCGCAATATGACGCTCTGCTGCGCCTGGCGAGCAGCCTCAATCTTCCCGCGACGCAATTATGGTTCGCTCATAATGGCCCGGCCGGGACGCAGCCCGACAGCTTTGCGCGCTTCCCCGCGCCCGACTGGCGGCCCGATGGCGGCTGGCGCGTCGATCCGTCGCTCATCTATGCCCATACGCTGCAGGAATCGGGATTTCGCACCAATGTCGTCAGCAGCGCGGGCGCGCGTGGCCTGATGCAGGTGCGCCCGGGCACCGGTGGCGACATGGGCCTGAGTTCCGCCGACCAATTGTTCGTGCCGTCCACCAATATGGAATTTGGCCAGCGTTATCTGGAAAGCCTGCGCGACATGAGCGCGACCGGCGGGCTGCTGCCCAAGGTCATGGCCGCCTATAATGCCGGGCCGCAGCCGGTGCAGCGTTGGAACACCCAGGTCCATGACAATGGCGATCCGCTGCTCTTCATGGAATCGCTGCCCTATTATGAAACGCGCGCTTATGTGAACATCGTGATGCGCAACTATTGGATGTACCAGATCCACGCGAAGGGCAGCGCCGAATGCCTCACCGGCATGGCGCAGGGGCTGTGGCCGACCTTCCCCACCGCCAAGGGCATGAAGCTCGTGCGCTTGAGCAAGGCGGACGGCCAGGGCAGCATCGGCGGCGGCAGCGACTGATGCCGATCGACGAAAGCCGGCCGTTCGTGCCCGTGCGCATCGCCGTGCTGACGGTGTCCGATACGCGCGGCCCGGCCGACGACCGATCGGGCGACGCGCTGGTGGAGCGGCTGGAAAGCGCCGGCCATATCCTCGCCGCCCGCTATATCGAGCGGGATGACAAGGCGGCGATCGTCGCCCGGCTGCACGCCTGGATCGACGATCCGCAGGTCGACGTCATCCTCACCACCGGCGGCACCGGCGTCACCGGCCGCGACGTGACCCCCGAAGCGCTGCACCAGGTGCAGGACAAGGAAATACCGGGTTTTGGCGAACTGTTCCGCTGGCTGAGCTTTCAGACCATCGGCACGTCGACCATCCAGTCGCGCGCCACCGCCTGCGTCGCGCGCGGCACCTATATTTTCGCGCTGCCCGGCTCCACCGGCGCGGTGAAGGACGCCTGGGACGGCATCCTCGCCAGCCAGCTCGACAGCCGCTTTCGCCCCTGCAACTTCGTCGAGCTGATGCCGCGCCTCACCGAAAGATGATCGTGCGGCGCCGTTCTGCGCCGCTCGCAACCACCCTCTCGACACCACGCCGCTCCGCCGACTAAGGCAGGAGCCATGACCAGCATCGGAATCTTTGGAGCAGGCGGCCGTATGGGCCGCGCGATCGCAGCCGTCGCGATGGAGGCCGGCCTTCCGATCGCCGGCGGCACCGACCGAGCGCCGGAGGGCGAAATCGCGCCGGGCATCGCCATCTCCGCCGATCCGCTGGCCCTGGCCGAGCGCGCCGAGGTCCTGATCGACTTTTCCGTGCCGGGCGCGCTCTCGGCTCATCTCGACGCCTGCATCGCCGCGCGCAAGCCGATCCTGATCGGCACCACGGGCCTGGAAGCGGTGCATCATGCCCTGATCGACGAAGCGGCCGCGCTCATCCCCGTGTTGCAGACGGGCAATACCTCGCTCGGCGTCAACCTGCTAGCGGCTCTGGTTGAACAGGCCGCGGCTGGCCTGGCCGAGGATTGGGACATAGAGATTGTCGAGATGCATCACCGGCACAAGGTCGACGCGCCATCCGGCACCGCGCTGCTGCTGGGCGAAGCGGCGGCGCGGGGCCGCGGCATCGCGCTCGCCGACCATAGCGATCGCGGCCGCGACGGCATCACCGGCGCGCGCAAACCTGGCGCGATCGGCTTTGCCGCGCTGCGCGGCGGATCGGTGGCTGGCGATCATCAGGTCATCTTCGCGACCGAGGGCGAACGGATCGAGATTGGCCATCGCGCCGAAAACCGCTCCATCTTCGCACGCGGCGCGGTCAAGGGCGCGCGCTGGCTGCTGGGCCAGCCCGCCGGCCGCTATGACATGAAGGGCGTGCTGGGCCTGTAGATGAACAAGGCGCAGATCTTCGACTTTTTCAGCCGCCTCGCCGAAGCCAACCCCGCCCCACAGACCGAGCTGGAATATGGCAACGACTATCAGTTGCTGGTGGCGGTGGTGCTGTCCGCCCAGGCGACCGACGTCGGCGTCAACAAGGCGACGCGCGCGCTTTTCCGCGACGTCCGGACGCCGCAGCAGATGGCCGACCTGGGCGAGGACGGGCTGAAACAGCATATCAAGACCATCGGCCTGTTCAACGCCAAGGCGAAGAATGTGATCGCCCTGTCAGAGATATTGGTCCGCGACTTTGACGGGCAGGTGCCGCAGGACCGCGATACGCTGACCACCCTGCCCGGCGTCGGCCGCAAGACCGCCAATGTCGTGGTCAACACCGCCTTTGGTCAGGAAGCCTTCGCCGTCGACACGCATATCTTCCGCGTCGGCAACCGCACGGGTTTGGCGCCCGGCAAAACTGTCCTCGCGGTCGAGCAGAAGCTGGACAAGCGCGTGCCCGCTCCCTTTCGCCGCGATGCGCATCACTGGCTGATCCTGCACGGACGCTATGTGTGCAAGGCGCGGCGGCCAGAATGCTGGCGCTGCATCGTCGCCGACCTGTGCCGCTACAAACCCAAGACGCCGGCCCCCGGCGCCACGTCCGGAACCACGGCAGCGCGCGCCCGTTCTCGCCCCGTTCAGGCGCCATCCGCCAAATCATGACGGAAGCCCCTGCGGCGCGCCGTCGATTCGGCGTGAGATGAGGAGAGACATCATGGCCGTCCGTCACCCGATCGCCCTGCTAACGACCCTGGCCGCCGCCACCATGCTGGCCCAGCCGGCCATCGCCAAGGACAAGCCCGACCCCTATGTCGCCAAGGGCGATCCGGTCGATTGCATCAACATTCGCTCCATTCGTTCGTCCAGCGTCCGCGACGACCGCACCATCGACTTCGTGGTGAACAGCCGGAAAATCTATCGCAACACGTTGCCCAACAGTTGCCCCAGCCTGGGCTTCGAAAAGCGCTTTTCCTACCGCACCAGCATTTCGCAGCTCTGTTCGGTCGACATCATCACGGTGCTGTGGAACGCCGGTCCCGGCCTGCAGCCCGGCGCCAGTTGCGGCCTGGGCAAATTCCAGCCGATGGAAAAGCCGGCGAAATAAGCGGCAAGCGAAGTGATTTTGGTGCTGGCGCAGCCCGGCAGGCTTTGCTAAGCGCCGCTTCTGACCTGCGTCACGCACCCATAGCTCAGCTGGATAGAGCGTTGCCCTCCGAAGGCAAAGGCCAGAGGTTCGAATCCTCTTGGGTGCGCCATACACCGCCAGGATTCAGCGTCTCAGACGCAAGATCACAAGCGGACGTATTGGTATATGCCAGCGCTACGGACACTGCGCAAAAGGCTGATTCAGTCATTGCTCCTGGACTGCAGTGTCGAGCAACTCTTAATTCAGCGCCATAGCGCGCTGAAATTAATGGCAGGACCGAGATTCTATTGCCCCAGGGCGCGCTACGCCGATCCCCAGCAGTCGATTTCCGAGCCATCCGGCTTATTGAAGTCTTTACCCTGGCGACGCTAGGAAGACGCAGACACCTCAGCCGGGATCCGCGATGCGCCACCTGCCTGCCCTGCTTCTGTTCCTGATGATCGCCCTGCCCCGGCCCGCCTTCGCCCAGGTGGTGGCTGCGGACAGCGGCGATACGGGCTGGTCGCTCGTCTGCTCCGTGCTGCTGCTCGCGGCGGCGCTGCCGGGGCTGATGCTGCGGCATGCCGGGCAGGTCAATGTCCGCAATGCGCTGTCCGTGATGGCGCAGGGGGCAGGCGTCGTCGCCATCCTCTCACTCGGCTGGGCGATCGCCGGCTACAGCTTGGTCTATGCGCCGGGCGGCGCCTGGCTGGGGGGCAGCGCCAATCTGATGCTGGCCAATCTGGCGGCATTGCGCGAAGGGCTGACCATTCCGGAATCCGCCTTCATACTTTTCCAGATGGCGGCCCTGCTGGTCAGCGCCGGCCTGCTGATCGGCGCGGTCGCCGAACGCACGTCGCTCGGCTGGTTTCTGGCCTTCGCGCCGCTCTGGATGCTGCTGGTCTATGTGCCCATTGCCCACGCCGTCTGGGCCGGCGGCTGGCTCGCCGCGCTGGGGGTGATGGACTTTGCCGGCGCTCTGGTCGTGCACGCCACTGCGGGATTTTCGGCGCTCGCGCTCGCCCTTATCGTCGGGGCCAGGCGCGAAGCCGCCGGTGCGGGGCACAGCCCCGTCCTTAGCCTGACCGGCGGCGCGCTGCTGTGGATCGGTTTGTCCGGCCTTGTCGGCGGCTGGGCGCTCGGCGCAACGGATGACGCCGCCACCGCCCTGCTCAACCATCATTTCGCCGCCTGCGCCGGTGCGCTGTGCTGGGCCTTGGTCGATCGCATCCTGCGCGGCCGCGCCAGCGCCACCGGCGTGATGGCCGGCGCGCTGGCGGGCATCGCCGCGATCGCCAGCTGTGCCGCGCTGGTCGGCAGCGGCGGCGCGATGCTGATCGGCGGCATCGCAGCCTTGCTGTCGCGACTGGGGCTCGGCTTCCTGCGGCGCCGCGTGGACGATGGCGCCGGCATCTTCGTGATCCATGGCCTGGGGGGCGCGACGGGCGCGCTGCTGCTGCCGCTCTTCGTCCTGCCCTGGCTGGGCGGCGTCGGGTTCGAAGCGGGCATCAGCGTCACCGACGCACTGGTCAGCCAGGGCATCGGCTTGGCCGTGGTCGCGCTCTGGGCCGTGGTCGGCAGCGCCATCGCCGCGCTTGCCGTGTCCGTCATCCTGCCGATGCGCGTCACGGCGCAGGCGGAATCCGAAGGCCTGGACGCCGCGCAGCATGGCGAACAGGGCTGGGACTTCCGCTGATCGCCATGACGGTCGCGGTCGGCATCTTTGCGCATCAGGAGGAACGGCGGATCGCCGCCTGCCTCGCCTCGCTGCCGCTCGATCGCCCCGACACGATCTTTCATGTGCTGGTGAACGGCACCAGCGACGCCACGGCGGCGCGCGCCAGGGCGGCCGCCGCTGACCGGCCCCATGTGATCGTCCACGACATCGCGCAGGGCGGCAAGGCGCGGACCTGGAACCATTTTGTCCATGATCTGCTGACCGGGCGGGAAAGCGCCGTCATCTTCATGGATGGGGACGCGGAAATCGCCGCCGGATCGATCGACGCGCTGATCGCCGATCTTGCCGCGCGGCCAGGCGCGAACGCGGCCGCCGGCATGCCGATGAACGGCCGCAAGGTGGAGCTATATCGCGCCGGGCTGCGCGCCGAAGGCGGGTTGTTCGGCGATCTCTACGCCCTGTCCGGCGGCTTCGTCGCCGCCATCCGCATGCGCGGCCTGCGCCTGCCCGACGACCTGATCGGCGACGATGGGCTGGTTGCCGCCTGGGCGCATACCGATCTGGAGGATGACAGCCAGTGGGCGCATGACCGCGTGCTGGCGTGCGAGGGCGCTGGCTTCTTCGCCGAACAGGTCAGTCTGGCGCGCCCATCCACCTGGCAGATGCAATATAAGCGGCTGATCAACTATTCCGTCCGCTTCTACCAGAACCGGATCGTGTCCGACATCATGGCGCGCGAAGGACCGCAAGGCCTGCCGCGCCGGATGGCCAGCCTGTATGGCGCATGGCTGCTGCGCTGGCGGCCGCGCCCCGGCCTGGTCGGCTGGTTCGACCGCAAGGCACTCGCCAGGATGCGCAAGGCGCAATAGCCGTACCGCAAAGCCCCGCCGCGCCAAAACAGGACGCGCCGCCCGATCGGTTCGTCGGGGCGGCGCGGGAGATGCTGCGTCGATGTCAGTGACAAGAACCTTACCTTTGGCGATCAGCGATCGCGGCCGGCCAGTTCCTTGTTGATGTAGAGCGCCACCATGGTCGCCACTGCGCCCGACAGCAGGTAGATGCCCGACGCGGCCAGACCGAACTTCACCGACAGCAGCAGGGCGACGAGCGGCGCAAAGCCCGCGCCGACCAGCCATGCCAGGTCCGACGTCAGCGCGGAACTGGTATAGCGCGCCTCGGTCGCGAAGTTGGAGGCGACCACGCCCGACGACTGGCCGAAGGCCAGGCCCAGCAGCATGAAGCCCAGAATCATGAAGGCGACTTCGCCCAGATCCCCGCCATCCAGCAGCAGCGGCGCCATCAGCGCGAAGATCGCGATGCCGCCGGCCGACCACCCCAGCAGCGAGCGGCGACCGATCTGGTCGGCGATGAAACCGGACACGACGATCGCCAGCAGCCCCACCGACGCGCCGATCATCTCGATTACCAGAAAACGTTCGATCGGCTGTTCGGTGTAGAGCGCGATCCAGGACAGCGGGAACACCGTGACCATGTGGAACAGCGCGAAGCTCGCCAGCGGAGCGAAGGCGCCCAGGATGATGTTGCGCCCTTCGCGCTTCACCGTCGGGAGCACCGGCGAGGGGACGAGGTCGCGCTGTTCGAACAGCCGCTCGAACTCATGCGTCACGACGATGCGCAGGCGCGCGAACAGCGCGACGACGTTGATCGCGAAGGCGACGAAGAACGGATAGCGCCAGCCCCAGCTGAGGAAATCGGCTTCCGACAGGTTGAGCAGGAAGAAGGCGAACAGCCCGCTCGCCACCAGCAACGCCAGCGGCGCGCCGAGCTGCGGCACCATCGCATACCAGCCGCGCTGATGCTGCGGCGCGTTGAGCGACAGCAGCGAAGCCAGGCCATCCCAGGTGCCACCAAGAGCAATACCCTGCGCCGCGCGCAGGACGATCAGCACCACTGCGGCATAATGGCCAATCGTCTCATAACCGGGTAGAAAGGCGATCGCGACGGTCGAACTGCCGAGCAGGAACAGCGCGCCGGTCAGCTTGGTGCCGCGGCCGTAGTGGCGGTCGATGGCCATGAAGATCAGCGAGCCGATCGGCCGCGTCACGAAGGCGACGGCGAAGATGGCGAAGGAATAGAGCGTGCCGGTCAGCGCATCCACATAAGGGAAGACGAGGCTGGGGAACACGATCACCGAAGCGATGGCGTAAACGAAGAAGTCGAAAAATTCGGAGGTGCGACCGATGATCACACCGATGGAGATGTCCCCCGGCGCGACCTTGTGGTCGCGCGCGTTGATCTTGCGCGCATCATCCTCAAGTGGCGTGGAGGTGAAGGCTATGGCCCCTGAACTCATATACATCCGCTCCTTGGCTGGGCCGCCGGTGCGGTATGCTCGTCTTCCAGCGGCCAGGGAATGGCAACATAGCAGAAAACTGATAGAGTCTAAGCGGTATCCCCCGTCGTTAACATTTTTTGCGTCTGCACATGTTCGGACAAATTGCCCACTGGCAGACTCGTTGCGGACAAGGTAGGCGCGCGTCCATGTCACAGCCACACTCACCTCAATGGATCAGGCTTTTGCGCTGGTCCGCTCCGATCCTCGCAGCGCCGCTGGCGGGCTGCAACTGGGTCGTGATGAACCCGACGGGCGATATTGCGGTGCAGCAGCGCGATCTGATCCTGATCTCGACCGCGCTGATGCTCCTCATCGTCCTGCCCGTCATGGCCCTGGTGGTCTTCTTCGCGCTGCGCTACCGCGCCACGAACAAGGCGACCGATGCGGACTATGATCCGGACTGGGATCACAGCACCAAGCTGGAGCTGCTGATCTGGTCCGCGCCGCTGCTGATCATCATCGCGCTCGGCGCACTGACCTGGGTGAGCACGCACAAGCTGGACCCCTATCGCCCGCTCGACCGGATCGATGCCGAAACCAAGGTTGACCCGAAGGTCAAGCCGTTGACGGTCCAGGTCGTCGCGCTCGACTGGAAATGGCTGTTCATCTATCCCGACCTGGGCGTAGCGACCGTCAACGAACTGGCGCTGCCCACCAATGTGCCGGTGCGTTTCGACATCACCGCCTCGACCGTCATGAACAGCTTCTACGTTCCCGAACTCGCCGGCCAGATCTACGCCATGCCGGGGATGAAGACGCAGTTGCACGCCGTCGCCAACAAGGCCGCGACCGGCACCGGCTTTTCGGCCAACTATTCGGGCGCGGGCTTCACGCATATGCGCTTCGCCTACAAGGCGATGGACCAGGGCGCGTTCGACGCCTGGGCGGCGCGGGTGAAGGCCAGCAGCACGATGCTGGACCGCAACGTCTATCTTGCGCTGGCGAAGCCGAGCGAGAAGGCCCCGGTCGCCTATTTCGGCGCGACCGATCCCAAGCTGTTCGACGCAGTCGTCAACCTCTGCCCCAAGCCCGGCCAGCGCTGCATGGGTGAGCTGATGCACATCGACATGATGGGCGGCGCGGGCAAGGAGTCGGCGCATGACACGAAGGGGCTGCAATATGACTTCCCTAACAGCCATGTGATCGAACAGAGCGACCAGAATAAAGGCCAGGAGAGCGCTCCCGACGCCCCTGGCGCGCCCGGTCCGCACCACGAACCGGCGATCGACCACACCAACCCCAGCGGCGCTGACGCGCACGCGCAGCATCGGTAAGGCCCATGACTGGCACACTCACAACAACGCAGATGATCTTCGGTCGTCTGACATGGGACAGCTTCCCATGGCATGAGCCCATCGTCGTCGCGACCTTCTGCGCCGTCGTCCTGGGCGGCGCGGCGGTCGTCGGCGCCCTCACCTACTTCCGCCTTTGGGGCTATCTCTGGAAGGAATGGTTCACTAGCGTCGATCACAAGAAGATCGGCATCATGTACATGGTGCTGGGCCTCATCATGTTCCTGCGCGGCTTTGCTGACGCCATCATGATGCGCCTGCAGCAGGCCTGGGCCTTCAATGGGTCCGAAGGCTATCTGAACGCGCACCATTATGACCAGGTGTTCACCGCTCATGGCGTGATCATGATCTTCTTCGTGGCGATGCCGTTCATCACCGGCCTGATGAACTATATCGTCCCGCTGCAGATCGGCGCGCGCGACGTCAGCTTCCCGTTCCTGAACAATTTCAGCTTCTGGATGACGACGGGCGGCGCGGTGCTGGTGATGGCTTCGCTGTTCCTGGGCGAATTCGCCCAGACCGGCTGGCTTGCCTATCCGCCGCTGTCTGGCATCGACTACAGCCCGGCGACAGGGGTCGACTATTATATCTGGGCGTTGCAGGTGGCGGGCGTCGGCACGACCTTGTCCGGCATCAACCTGATCGCGACCATCGTGAAGATGCGCGCGCCGGGCATGAGCCTGATGAAGATGCCCGTCTTCACCTGGACATCGCTCTGCGCGAACATCCTGATCGTCGCATCCTTCCCGATCCTGACTGCCACCCTGGTCCTGCTCTCGCTGGACCGCTATGTCGGCACCAACTTCTTCACGAACGACTTCGGCGGCAACCCGATGATGTACGTGAACCTGATCTGGATCTGGGGCCACCCGGAAGTCTATATCCTCATCCTGCCGCTGTTCGGCGTCTTCTCCGAAGTCGTGTCGACCTTCTGCAGCAAGCGCCTGTTCGGCTACACCTCCATGGTCTACGCGACCTGCTGCATCATGGTGCTGTCCTACCTCGTGTGGCTGCACCACTTCTTCACCATGGGTTCGGGCGCCAGCGTCAACAGCTTCTTCGGCATCACGACGATGATCATCTCGATCCCGACGGGCGCCAAGCTGTTCAATTGGCTTTTCACCATGTATCGCGGCCGCATCCGGTTCGAGCTGCCGATGATGTGGGCGGTCGCCTTCATGCTGACCTTCACGGTCGGCGGCATGACCGGCGTGCTGCTCGCGGTGCCCCCAGCGGACTTCGTGCTGCACAATTCGCTGTTCCTGATCGCGCACTTCCACAATGTGATCATCGGCGGCGTGCTGTTCGGCCTGTTCGCGGCGATCAACTATTGGTGGCCCAAGGCGTTCGGCTTCCGGCTGAACCAGTTCTGGGGCAAGGTCAGCTTCTGGTGCTGGAATATCGGCTTCTGGCTGGCGTTCGGCCCGCTCTATGTGCTGGGCCTGATGGGCGTCACTCGCCGCATGCGCGTGTTCGACGATCCGTCGCTGCAGATCTGGTTCGTCGTCGCCGCGATCGGCGCCGCGATCATCGCGGCCGGCATCGGCGCCATGCTCGTCCAGTTCGCCTGGTCGATCTGGAAGCGCAAAGAACTGGCGGTCGAGGGCGATCCCTGGGATGGCCGCACGCTCGAATGGGCGACCAGTTCGCCGCCGCCGGAATATAATTTCGCTTTCACGCCGGTCGTCTATGACGCCGACAGCTGGGCGGACATGAAGAAGAACGGCTATCAGCGCCCGCTGACCGGCTTCAAGGCGATCCACATGCCCAGCAGCACCGGCACCGGCGTCATTCTGGCCGCCCTGTCGACACTCTGCGGCTTCGCGCTGATCTGGTATATCTGGTGGCTCGCGGGCTTCAGCTTCATCGGTATCGTCGCGGTCGCGATCGTCCACACCTTCAACTACAAGCGCGACTTCTACATCCCCGTAGAGGAAGTGACGCGCACCGAGGAAGAGCGCACGCGCATCCTCGCGGCGGGAGTCTGACCCATATGAGCAGCGCAACTGCAAACGCGCCCATGGAACCTCGGGCCTATCATCTGCCCGAGGAGCCGCACCTCCATGAAGGCCACAGCACCATGCTGGGCTTCTGGATGTACCTGATGAGCGACTGCCTCATCTTCGCCATCCTGTTTGCCACCTATGCCGTGCTGGGCGGCAGCTATGCCGGCGGCCCGGGCCCCAAGGACCTGTTCGACCTGAACCTCATCGCGCTCAACACCGCGATGCTGCTCTTCTCGTCCATCACCTATGGCTTTGCCATGCTGGCGATGGAGAAGAACCGGATCAGCGCGACGCAGGGCTGGCTGTTCGTCACCCTGCTGTTCGGCGGCGCCTTCCTCTTCATCGAGCTCTACGAATTCTCGCACCTCATCCACGAGGGAGCGGGTCCGACGCGCTCGGCCTTCCTATCGGCCTTCTTCACGCTGGTCGGCACCCACGGCTTGCACGTCACCTTCGGTTCGATCTGGCTGGTGACGCTGATGGTGCAGGTCGCGAAGAAGGGCCTCATCCCCGCGAACAAGCGCCGGCTGATGTGCCTCTCCATGTTCTGGCACTTCCTCGACGTCATCTGGATCGGCGTCTTCACCTTTGTCTATCTGATGGGAGTCCTGCGGTGAGCGACGCTGTCCATAGCCACGATGCCCATGGACATGGGCATGATCATCATGACGACCATCATGAAGCAGGATCGCATGGCAGCTTCGGCAGCTATATGATAGGTTTTAGCCTGTCGGTGATCCTGACGGCCATTCCCTTCTGGCTGGTGATGACCGGCACGCTGGCCGACGCGCAGCTGACGGCCTTCATCATTCTGGCCTTCGCCGCCGTGCAGGTGGTCGTCCACATGATCTACTTCCTGCACATGAACAGCCGCGTCGAAGGCGGCTGGTCCTTCATGGCGATGATGCTGACGATCGTGCTGGTGGTCATCGTCCTGTCGGGTTCGATGTGGGTTATGTACCACCTTAACGCCAACATGATGCCGCATCCGCAGATGGAAATGGACATGGGCTCCACGCAGGAAATGCGCCTGTCCAACGACATGAGCGAGATGCCGTGACATCTTTCGAGACCGGGGAGCGCCGCCGGCGTTCCCCGGGCTTCCTGATCGGCCTGACGCTGATCGCCCTTCTGCTGTTCGCCGGTTTCTGCGCCCTTGGCGCCTGGCAGGTCCAGCGCCTCGGCTGGAAGCGCGACCTGATCGCGCGCGTCGATGCCCGCGTCCACGCAGCCCCGGTTCCCGCCCCCGCCCGGGCCACCCGCGATGACGAATATCGCCGCGTCACCGCCACCGGCACCTTCCTGCACGACCACAGCACGCTGGTGCAGGCGACCACGGTCCATGGCGCTGGTTATTGGGTGCTCACGCCTCTGCGGCAACCAGGCGGCGCTGTCCTGCTGGTCAACCGCGGCTTCGTGCCGCCAGCGGCGAAGACCGATTTTGACCGGCCGCAGGGCCAAATACGAGTCACCGGCCTGTTGCGGCTGACCGAGCCGGGCGGCGGTTTCCTGCGTGCCAATGATCCCGCGGCGGACCGCTGGTATTCGCGCGACATCGCCGCCATCGCCGCCGCGCGCCGGTTGGCGCCGGCCATCACCAGCTATTTCATCGACGCGCAGGCGGACTCCCGGTCGGGCAGCCGGCTGCCGATCGGCGGGCTTACCGTCATCCGCTTCCCCAATAACCACCTGCAATATGCGATCACCTGGTTCGCTCTGGCGATCATGACCGTGGGCGCCTACATCATCGTCCTGCGACAGACGGCCCCCGACCGCCGGACATGACCGCGCCCGCGCCGACCCGCGCGCGCTGGCTGCCCAGCCGCTGGCCGGCCGATGCCGCCGGGCGCAAGAATATGGTGCTGCTGGTCCAGCTGCGCTGGATCGCCATCGCCGGGCAGGTCGCCACCATCCTGATCGTGCATTTCGGCATGGGCATCCGCCTGCCCGTCCTGCCGATGCTGGTGGTGCCCTGCATCGCCATCGGCATGAACATCGGCAGCCTGATGATCGTGCGCGGCCGCACCGACATCAGCCATGCCGAGCTGTTCCTGGCGCTGCTGTTCGACGTGATCGCGCTGACGACGCAGCTCTACCTCAGCGGCGGAGCGACCAATCCTTTCATCTCGCTCTATCTGGTGCAGGTGGCGCTGGGGGCGATGCTGCTGCATCATTGGAGCGCCTGGGGCATCGTCACCGTCTCCGCGATCTGCGCGGGGGCGCTGGCCTTTGCCTATCGCCCGCTCGACCTCAGCGAGTTGCTGGAAGGCCGATTGTTCGACCTGCACATCGTTGGCACATGGATCTGCTTCGTGATGATCGCGGTGCTGCTGGTCCTGTTCATGACCCGGATCAATCGCAACCTGCAGGATCGCGAAACCTATATGGCGCAGCTGCGCCAGCATGCGGCCGAGGAGGAGCATATCGTGCGCATGGGGCTACTGGCGTCGGGTGCGGCGCATGAGCTGGGCACGCCGCTTGCGCAGCTGGCGGTGGTGCTGGGCGACTGGCGGCACATGCCCGAAGTGACCCGCCATCCCGTCCTGGTCGAGGAAGTCGTCGAGATGCAGGCGGCGGTCAGCCGCTGCAAGGGCATATTGAGCGGCATTCTCCTGTCCGCCGGCGAAGCGCGCGGCGAAGCGCCCACCGTCACCGACGTGCGCAGCTTCATCGACGGCATCGCGCAGGATTGGCGCGGGGCCAATCCCGACATGCCGCTGCGCTGCGACTTCGGCCCGCATGAATATCCTCGCATCATCGCCGATCCGGTCATTCGCCAGGCGGTGACCAATTTGCTCGACAATGCGCGGGAAGCCGGCGCCACCTACATCAACCTGATGGTTAGTCGCGACCGGGAGTGGCTGCACATCGCGGTCCGGGACAATGGCCGGGGTTTCAGCCCGGACATGCTGGTCGATTTCGGCAAGCCCTATCGGTCGAGCAAGGATCGGCAGGGCAGTGGGCTGGGCCTGTTCCTGGTGGTGAATGTGGTGCGCAAATTGGGCGGGCGCGTCGACGCCAGCAATGGCGCGGATGGCGGCGCAATGATCCAGCTGCGCCTGCCGTTCGCCACCCTGGCGCTGGAGGAGGTGAACGATGGCGCATGAGAAGCAGCTTCTGATCGTCGAGGATGACGAGGGCTTCGCCCGCACGCTCAAGCGCTCGTTCGAGCGGCGCGGCTATGACGTGCTGCTCGCCGACAGTCTGGAAACGGTCACCGCCCTGCTTGGCAGCCACCGGCCGGGCTTTGCGGTCGTGGATCTGAAGCTCGGCCCGCAGTCGGGCCTGGCCTGCGTCCAGGCGCTGCACGCGCACGATCCGGCCATGCTCATCGTCGTTCTGACTGGCTTCGCCAGCATCGCCACTGCGGTCGAGGCGATCAAGCTCGGCGCGACTCATTACCTCGCGAAACCGTCGAACACCGACGATATCGAGGCAGCCTTCGCGCGATCGGGCGGCAACCCGGACGCGCCGCTCGCGCCTCGTCCCACCAGCATCAAGACGCTGGAATGGGAGCATATTCACGAAGTGCTCAAGGACAGCGAATTTAACATTTCGGAGGCCGCGCGCCGACTGGGGATGCACCGCCGCACCCTCGCCCGCAAGCTCGCCAAGCGACAAGTGGGCTGAAGGGCCAAGGATCATTGTCCGCCCGGCAACGTTAGTCGCAACATGCCAATGGGCATGATGGGGGGCACGGCATGACCGATTTGCTGAAGACGTGGCGCAAGGCCAGAAGACTGGTGAAGAAGCGGCACCCCCTGTCGGCCGCGCTCGCATTCCAGGACCTGCTGACGCCGCCGTTCCCCAAGCCCGCGCGCAAGCGCGCCAAGGCGCCGCGCGCCGCCGGCGCGCGCTACAAGCCGACACGCCCCGCGGCGGGCAGCTTCATCAGCGAACGGCATGATGGCCGCCATGGCGCGCTCGCCTACCGGCTCTACACGCCGACGGGCTCGACGCGCCGCCGCCTGCCGCTGGTGGTGATGCTGCATGGCTGCACCCAGACTGCCGAGGATTTCGCGATCGGCACGCGGATGAACCGCCTGGCCGACGAACTGGGCTTCCTCGTCCTTTATCCCGAACAGTCGCAAAAGGCCAATTTCGCGCGCTGCTGGAACTGGCATGCGCCCGAAAATCAAGGTCGGGGCAGCGGCGAGGCAGGCATGATCGCCGCCCTCACCCGTCATGTCGTCACCCTGTGCAACGCCAACCGGACGCGCGTCTACATCGCCGGCATTTCGGCCGGGGGCGCGATGGCGGCGATCGTCGGCGCGGCCTATCCCGATCTGTTCGTTGCGGTGGGCGTGCATTCGGGCGTTCCGCGCGGGGACATTCGGTCGCTGCGCGCCGCGCTGGCCGCGATGCAGGGAAAAGCGGGCGCCATGCCCACCGCCAGGCTGCCGCGCCAATTGCCCACCATCGTCTTTCATGGCGACCAGGACAAGGTCGTCCACCCCTCCAATGCCGGCGGCTTCCTCCACAATCTGGAGCGCGCCGGCATGGGGCCGCTGACGCTGCGATCCCTTCCCGGCAAGTCCGATGGCGGGCGCGACTTCAGCCGGCGCGTCTATCAGGATCGGTTGGGAACGGTGCTGCTGGAGGACTGGACCATCCACGGCAGCGGCCATAGCTGGTCCGGGGGCAGTCCCATGGCCTCCCACACTGACCCGGGAGGCCCCGACGCCTCGCGTGAAATGCTGCGCTTCTTCCTCGCCCGGCGACGGCATAGCTGATCGGAAAGGCGTGGAGCGGGTGAGGGGAATCGAACCCCCGTCGTCAGCTTGGGAAGCTGCTGCTCTACCATTGAGCTACACCCGCACGGCGCCAGCGTCCATGGCGCAGCCGCCGGACGCTGTCAACGGCGCTTAATAGGGCGCGTCGGCATCCCTGGCAGGGATTGCGCCGCGGTGGCCGATGTTCCACCCGGCGAGGCGATGACCCGACAGCGCAGCTTCCTGTGGCGATGCGCCGGCCAGCCGCGCATGGAGATAGCCGGCGTTGAAGGCGTCGCCGGCGCCGCTCGAATCCACCACGTCGATGCGGCGTGGCGGTGCGACCACCTGATCGCCGACCAGGCAGCCTTCGCCGCCCAGCTTGACGATGATTTCCCGCCCCTGCCCTGCACCCCAGCGTGCGGCGGCATCGGCCGCGTCGTCCGCCTCGCCCATCTCGACCTCATCCGCCAGCGTCGGCAGGCCCATGTCGCAAAGAGCGATCGCCCGGTCGCGCCAGTGCCGCGCCGTTGCGGCGTCCGTCCAGAGGCGCGCGCGATAATTGCCGTCGAACGCCACCCGTCCGCCCCTCCCCCGCACCTGATCGCACAAGGCCAGCAAGGCCTCGCGACCCTCGTCCGGCAGGATCGCCAGCGTGATCAGAGAGAAATAGAGCAGGTCCGACTGTGCGGCGCCGGCAATCAGAGCGTCGCTGTCGGGCAGCGCAAACATGCGCCGCGCCGCCGCCTCGCTGCGCCAATAATGGAATGTCCGCTCGCCCGTGGCGTCGGTCTCGATCGCGTAGAGGCCCGGCAGACGGTCAGTCGCCGCCAGCACCAGGCTGGTGTCCACGCCCTCGGCTTGCCATTGGGCCCGGAGGTCCGCACTCATCGGGTCCGATCCCAGGGCGCTCGCCAACCGCACCGTGTCGCCGAAGCGCGCCAGATGCACCGCCGTGTTAATCACGTCGCCGCCATAACGCAGGTTCCAGCTGTCGCCCGCCCCCCGGCTGAGTTCCAGCATCGCTTCACCAATGACCGTAATCGTCGCGTCTGGCCCCATGCCCATGCCCCATCCTGCTCCTGACTGTCGGTCGCGTGGTGGGCAGAGCCGTCGCGCAAGTCAAGTCGTCTCGATCCGCCGCATGATCTGGAACGATCCCGATCCGGCGGCGTTTTGCGGTAGCAAAAGGGCTCGTGCCACATATCGGCGGGGCTGATCGGGGAATGGATGACTACTGCTTCGTCGGACTATAGCGGCAATCGCTTCGAGCTCCTGGTCCAGAGCGTTACCGACTATGCGATCTTCATGCTGGATCTAGACGGCCAGATCGTCAGCTGGAACGCGGGCGCACGCCGGTTCAAGGGCTATGAGGCCACAGAGATTATCGGCGAGCATTTCTCCCGCTTCTATACGCCGCAGGATCAAGCCGCCGGCATCCCTGCGCTCGCGCTTGCCACCGCAAAGCAGGAGGGCCGCTTCGAAGCGGAAGGCTGGCGCGTGCGCAAGGATGGCACGCATTTCTGGGCCAATGTTGTGATCGACCCGATTCGCGATCCGTCCGGCCAGCTTATCGGCTTCGCCAAGGTCACGCGCGACCTGACCGATCGCCGCGCGGCGCAGGAAGCGCTGCGCAAGAGCGAGGAACGGTTCCGCCTGCTGGTGGAAAGCGTCACCGACTATGCGATCTACATGCTCGATCCGGTCGGCACGATCACCAGCTGGAACAGCGGCGCGGAACGAGCCAAGGGCTATAAGGCCGAGGAGATATTGGGCGAGAATTTCGCCCGCTTCTATACCGAGGAGGACCGGATCGCCGGCCTGCCCTCGCGCGCGCTGCACGGCGCGGAGCGCGACGGGCGCTATGAATCGGAAGGCTGGCGCATCCGCAAGGATGGGACGCGATTCTGGGCCAATGCGGTCATCGATGCGATCCGCGATTCCACCGGCAAGCTGATCGGCTTCGCCAAGGTCACGCGCGACCTGACCGAAAGGCGCGAATCGCAACAGGCGCTGGAGGATGCGCGCATCGCCATCATGCAGGCGCAGAAGATGGACGCCATCGGCAAGCTGACCGGCGGGGTGGCGCATGATTTCAACAATCTGCTGGCGGTGATCGTCGGCAGCCTGGACCTGGCGCGCATGCGCCTCGCCAGCGGGGGCGAAGTGGAGCGCTTCCTCGACAACGCCATGGCCGCGGCCGAGCGGGGCGCGACGCTCACCCAGCGCATGCTGGCCTTTGCGCGCCGGCAGGAACTGAAGCTGCAAAGCGTCGATTGCTTGGGGCTGGTGCAGGGCATGGCCGACATGCTGCAGAGCACGATCGGGCCGAGCGTGACTATCGACACGCTCTTCCCCGGCAACCTTCCGCCCGCTTATGCCGACCCTGCGCAACTGGAACTGGCGCTGCTGAACCTGGCCGTTAACGCCCGCGACGCCATGCCGGAGGGCGGCCGCATCATCATCGAAGCGAGCGAGATGCTCACCGCGGAAGGCGCATTGCCAGGCCTCGGCGCTGGCGCCTATGTCAAGCTGTCGGTGGTCGACGATGGCGAGGGCATGGACGAAGCGACGCTGGAACGCGCGGGCGAACCCTTTTTCACGACCAAGGGCGTGGGCAAGGGTACGGGCCTGGGCCTGTCGATGGTTCACGGCTTTGCCGAACAATGCGGCGGGGCGTTGACGATCGAAAGCGTGGTCGGCCTGGGCACTACCGTCTCGCTGTGGCTGCCGGTGTCGCAGCACGCGCCGGAAGATGCGTTCGACAGCGACATGCACTCGGCGGAAGAAGCGGAAACGCCGCTGGTCATCCTGGCGGTGGACGATGATAATCTGGTGTTGATGAACACGGCGGGCATGCTGGAGGATCTGGGTCATACCGTCTTCCAGGCCGGCAGCGCGACCGACGCCCTGCGCATGCTGCAACAGTCCCGTGTCGATATGGTGGTGACGGATCATGCCATGCCTGGCATGACCGGCGCGCAACTGGCCGACGCGATCGAGGAAGCCCATCCGGGCCTGCCGGTCATCATCATCACCGGCTTTGCGGAATTGCCGCCCCACGCCAGCAGCCGCCCGCGGCTGGACAAGCCGTTCCGCCAGGCCGAACTGGCCCGCGCCGTGAACAGCGTGCGCGCGCCATCGCGCCAGAACGGGATGATCTATTTCTCGCCGCCCGTCGACCGGCTCTAGCCGCGCATTCCCTCATCGCAGAGCAATAAATCTGCCGCCAAGAAATGCGAAATCGCGGAAAAGACGGGCATTTGCCCATTCGCGCTTGCAAGAAGGAACGGGCTGGCCAATGGATTGGCGACAGCGCAGCCCGTTATCGCAGGACCCTGGACATGCCGCCCGTTCCGACCCCTACCTCGCATTTCTTCACCTCGCTGCGGACGCGCCTTCACTATCTCGACTGGGGTAATCCGTCCGCGCCGCTGCTGATCCTGGTCCATGGCGGCTTCGATCATGCCCGCAGCTGGGACTGGACGGCGCGCGCGCTGGCGCAGGACTATCATGTCATCACGCCCGACCTGCGCGGCCATGGCGACAGCGCCTGGTCCCTGACCGGCGCTTATCCGATCGCCCATTTCGTCTATGACCTGACGCTGCTGGTCGACCTGCTCGATCGCGCGCCGGTAACAATCGTCGGCCATTCGCTCGGCGGGTCGATCAGCCTGCGCTTCGCCGGCCTGTATCCCGAGAAGGTGCAGAAGATCGTGGCGATCGAAGGGCTGGGGCGATCACCCGACAGCCTGTGGCAACAGGCGGACCGGGCGGCGCCCGACATCTGGCGCGACTGGATCAGCGGTCGCCGCAACCGGGCCCGGCGCACGCCCCGCTCCTATCCGACGATCGAGGCAGCCGTCGGCCGGATGCGCGAGCGCAACGAAGCGCTTTCGCTCGAACAGGCGATGCACCTGACCCAGCATGACGTGAACCGCAACGAGGATGGCAGCTACAGCTGGAAATTCGACCCCTATCTCAAGGGAACTGCGCCCGAAGCGGCGTCGGATGCGGAGCTGCCCGAATTCTGGAAGCGCATCGTTTGCCCGACCCTGCTGTGCCTCGGCCGAAACAGCTGGGCCTCCAACCCCGCCAAGGACGGGCGCATGGCGCATTTCCGCGACGCCCATCTGGTCGAGTTCGACGATGCCGGCCATTGGCTGCACCACGATCAGTTCGATCGCTTCGTGGCGGAACTGCGCGCCTTCCTGCAGCCCGCGGCAGCGCCGAGCGCAGTGGCCGGCGTCAGGCCGTAAAGCCCTCCACCGCGGCGCGATACTGCGCCTTCAGTCCCGCGATGAAATCGGCGGCAGGCTGGACCTTCGCGATCGCGCCGATCCCCTGGCCCGCGCCCCAGACATCGCGCCAGGCCTTCTTTTCGCCGCCTGTCAGGCTCGCGAAATCCATGTCCTTGGCCTTGGGCAGCGCATCGGGGTCCAGCCCCGCCGCAACGATGCTGGGCCGCAGATAATTGCCAAGCACGCCGGTGAAGACGTCGGAATAGACGATGTCGGCCGCGCTGCCATCGACGATCATCTGCTTGTAGGCGGCTTCGGCATTCGCCTCCTGCGTGGCGATGAAGGGCGTGCCCATATAGCCCAGATCAGCGCCCATCATGCGCGCGGCGGCGATCGCCCGGCCCGTGGCGATGGCGCCCGACAGGGCGAGCGGGCCGTCGAACCACTGGCGGATTTCCTGGACGAGCGCGAAGGGCGAGAGCGTGCCGGCATGGCCGCCCGCTCCGGCCGCCACGGCGATCAGGCCGTCCGCGCCCTTCTCCACCGCCTTCCTGGCGAACATATTGTTGATGACGTCGTGCAGGACGATGCCGCCATAGCTGTGGATCGCCTGGTTCACATCCTCACGCGCGCCGAGCGAGGTGATCACGATCGGCACGCGGTAGCGCACGCAAAGCTCCAGATCCTCCTCCAGCCGCGTGTTGGTGCGATGGACGATCAGGTTGACCGCAAAGGGCGCGTCCTGCTCGGTCAACGCCTCCCCCAATTGCTGCAGCCAGCGTTCGAACATGCCCGACGGACGCGCGTTGAGTGAAGGAAAGGCGCCGACGATGCCGCTGCGGCACTGGGCGATGACCAGATCGGGCTGCGAGATGATGAACATCGGCGAGCCGATCAGCGGCAGCGACAGACGATCGCGAAGCAGCGGCGGCAGGGTCATGAACAGCGTCCTCTCTTATAATTCGTCCCGCGCTAACATCGTCAAAGCCGCAGAAAAAGCCGAAAAACAACTGTATTGATGTAATAATACAGCGGTGATAGCATGGCCGCACCTGACCCTGATGGGAGCATGAGCCATGTATAGCGAAAGCGATTTGCAGGATGCCGTAACGGCCGGAGTCCTCTCGCCGCAAGCAGCGCAGGCGCTGCGCGACCATGTCGCGCGGTCGCGGGCGACCAGCGCGGTGGACGAAGAACATTTCCGGCTGCTGACCGGCTTCAACGATATTTTCGTCGCCATCGCCAGCGTCATCCTGCTGATCGCGCTCGGCTGGCTGGGCAACAGCCTTCGATTCGGCGCACCCGAACATCATCCCGCCTTCATGTCCGGCCTGCTGGTCGCCGCCGCCAGTTGGGGCCTAGCCGAATATTTCACGCGCCAGCGTCGCATGGCGCTCCCGTCCATCCTGCTGCTCTGCGGTTTCGTGGGCGGCATCGCCTTCGCGGCGTGCGCGCTGGGCGCGCAGATCTGGCCCGACGCCGGCGATCGCGCCGCATCGCTGATCCTGTCGGGCGCGGCGGCCGTCGGCGCGATCGGCGCGGCGCTGCACTGGCGGCGCTTCATGGTGCCGATCACCGTCGCGGCCGGCGCAGCCGCCGCGGCCGGCGTTCTGGCTGGGCTGGTGCTCGCCGCCTTTCCCGACAATGACACGCTGCCCTTCGTGCTGCTCCTGGCGTCGGGCCTGGCCATCTTCCTGCTGGCGATGCGCTGGGACATGACCGATCGGGCGCGGCTGACGCGCCGCTCCGACGTCGCCTTCTGGCTGCACCTCGCCGCCGCGCCGATGATCGCGCATTCGCTCTTTCACCTGCTGGGCGTGCTGAACGGCGACGAGATTGGCGGCGGGCGCGCCCTGCTGGTCGTGGCCCTCTACATCGCCTTCGGGCTGGTAGCGCTCGCCATCGACCGCCGCGCGCTGCTGGTGTCCAGCCTGGCCTATGTGCTCTTCGCCCTCTACGCCCTGTTCCGCCAGGCGGGCGCGGTCGAACTGTCCTGGGCGCTCACCAGCCTGGTCATCGGGTCGGCGCTGCTGCTGCTGTCCGCGCTCTGGCACCAGGCGCGGGCCCTGATCGTCAACGGCCTGCCTCCGTCGCTGACGCAGCGTCTGCCCTATCTCGACCGGGCAGCTGCCTGATCCAAAGGGGGGCGGAGGCGCAATGCCTTCCGCACCCCAATTCATTTGGCGAAACGTTTGAAGAAACTGTCCGCATTCCATTGCGGCCGTGTCGGCGCATTGGCCACCCGCAAGGTGACGGCCGTCACATAGGCGTTGAGCCTGGCCGTCTCCGCCGGCATCACGGGCTGATCCAGATCGTCGAATGGCGAGTGGTAGAGATTGGCGCGCCACGCCTTTTCGGTGACCGCCTCCGGGCTATTCGCCTTGAAGCCATATTTGAAGAAGAGCGCCGGAATGCCTTCGCGGATGAAGGCATATTGGTCCGATCGAATGAAGACGTTGCGATCGGGGAAAGGATCGGGCGTGATCGGCAGGTTCATCGCCGCGCTGACCGCCGCCGCATCCTGCCCCAGCGAACTCTGGTCATAGCCGATGGGCGTCACGCTGGTCAGCGGAAAGATCGGCAGCGCCATGTCGAAATTGAGATCGGCCACCATGGCGGCTGCGGGCACGGTCGGACGCCGCGCGAAATAGCGGGAGCCGAGCAGCCCCTTCTCCTCCGCCGTGACGATGGCGAAGAGGATGGAGCGCTTGGGCTTCACCTTGGCGGCCTGCAGCGCGCGGCCGATTTCCAGCAGGCTCGCCACGCCCGAGGCATTGTCGAAGGCGCCGTTGTAGATGGCATCGCCCTTGACCGCCGTGCCGATGCCGTAGCCGTCCAGATGCGCGGACAGAACGACATATTCATCGCGGAGGCTGGGATCGCTGCCCGGCATCACGGCGATAAGATTGGGCGAGGACAGGTCCCGCCGCATCGCTTCGACCCGGGCCTTGAGGCGCTGCGCCAGAGGAAAGTTCGCAACCGGCGCGGAAGCATCGGCCGCTGCCGCAACCGCCGCAAAGTCATGGCCCGATCCTACGAACAACAGCGACGAACGGGCCGGGTCGAGTTGCGCGGTGAGGAAGGGACGATCGCTTTCGCGCAGCGCCGCATCGGCATAATAGAGCGACGGCGCGCCAGCCAAGTCGACGCGCCGCTTCCACGGGATTTCGACCTGCGCCGGCGTGACCAGGTTGATGAGGCCGACGGCCCCTTGCGATGCCAGATATTTGGCGCGCTCCGACCGGGCATGAGATTTGAGCGCGCCCGAGATGTTCGCGGGGCCGCCCGACAGGACCACCACGATCTTCCCCTTGAGGTCCAGGCCCGCAAAATCATCATGTCCCGCCTCCGGCAGATGCAGGCCGTAGCCGGCGAAGACCAGCGGCGCATCCATCGCTGCGGGAACGGGGCCGCCGCTGCCCGAAAAGATGAGGTCCCCCGGCACCGACAAGGGTGTCTGCCCCTGCGGCCCGACCAGCGTGGCGCTGCTCCGGTCCGATTGCACCACCTGCTCGACGAAGGCGACCGGCTGCTTGTAGCCATCGACACCCATGGGCTTGAGCCCGAGCGCCCGGAACTGCCCGATCACATATTCCGCCGCGCGGTCATAGCCCGGCGTGCCGGTGCCCCGCCCCTCCATGCCGTCATTGGCGATCGCCTGCACATGACGCCACCAGCGGGCGCCGTCCGCGTCCATCTGCGGATCCGCCTGGGCGCCCACGCCGGCGGGCCCCAGCAGCAGCGCGACGAAGGGCAGCGTGACAGACAGGCGCTTCATGGGAGACTCCGCTTTTTCAATCATCTATCATGATCGATATGGTGCGACGAACAAGAGGCTTGGAACCCCCACCATCTTGTGTATTGTATTAGCAATACACATCAGGAGATTGTGATGTCCCGGTCCCTCCCCTTTCTTGCTCTGGCCACGGCGAGCCTGCTGCTGTCGACCAGCGCCTGCTCGCGCACCGATGAATCCCCGGTTGCGGACGAAGTCGCACGGACGGCGCAGGACTGGTCGTCCCTTCGCGACTTCTCCGCGATCGAGGCGACGGGTCCGGACCATGTCGCCGTGACCATCGCGCCGGACTTCTCGGTCAAGGCGCAAGGCAATGCCGACGCGGTCGCGGATCTCGACATCCAGGTCAAGGACGGCAAGCTGGTGATCGGCCGCAAGTCCAAGTGGAACTGGGACGATGACAGCAATGATCACAGCGCGACCGTGCATGTGACCATGCCGGCGATCAGCGGCGCGGACCTGACCGGCGCCGGCGACTTCGATCTGGACAAGGCGGAGGGCGACAGCCTCGCCCTCTCGCTGACCGGCGCGGGCGATTTCCGCGTCCGCACGGTGAAGCTCAAGTCGCTGACCACCGATATCACTGGCGCGGGATCGGTCAGGATCGCGGGCACGGCCGATACGGCGAAGCTGTCCATCACGGGCGCCGGTGATATTGACGCGGAGGCGCTGAAGGTCGGCAGCGCCGACGTGTCGATCCTGGGCGCGGGCGACATCGACTTCGCATCCGACGGCCGGGTCGCTATTAGCATCATGGGGCCCGGCGACGTAACGGTGAAAGGCAAGGCGCAATGCACGACCACAGGCGTAGGCCCCGGCGAGGCGCACTGCGCACCCTGATCCTCGCCGGTCTGGCGATGGCGTCGCCCGCCGCCGCGGCAACGCGCGGCTTCACCATCACCAGCTTCGACAGCATCCGCGTCGATGCGCCCGTCACCGTCACGCTGGTCACCGGGCAGGGCCCCTCGGCGCGCGCCGAGGGGGACCAGGCCATGCTCGACCGGCTGCATGTCGATGTATCCGGGCGCACGCTCAGCATCACCGCCGACCGGCTGCGCTCGGGCGAAAAGGGCGGCGGCACTGCGATCGTGCGCGTGTCGACGGGGATGCTCGACCGCGTGATGCTGACGGGCGGCGGGTCGATCAGCATCGACCGGCTGAAGGGCCTGCGCGGCCAGATCGTCCTGGGGGGCAATGGCGACATAGCCGTCGGCGACGTTCAACTCGACCGCATCGACCTGATGCTGGCCGGCGGCGGCCGCGCGACTTTGGCCGGGCGGACCGGCGTCGCCACTATTCATGTGACAGGTCCCGGAGCGGTCGCCGCCGAAGCCTTGCGGGCACGGCAGGCGGAGATCGGCAATGACGGCCCCGGCAATGTCGCGCTGACGGCGGAGGTCAACGCGCGGGTCGTCGCCAGCGGATCAGGCGACGTGATCGTGGCGGGCAAGGCCGCTTGCATCGTGGACCATCGCGGCACCGGCCGGGTGCTGTGCGGCGGCGAGGCCTATTGAGCCCGCGCCGATAGCGGCCTCACCAGCATCATGGCGGTATCCACCGCCATGGCCCGTCTTTACGCCGGGACGCTTGCCAGCGCAGCCTTGACGGCGTCGAGCGCGGCCTGCGCCTTGTCGCCATCGGGCCCGCCGCCCTGCGCCATGTCGGGCCGGCCGCCGCCGCCCTTGCCGCCGAGCGCTTCCACGCCCGCGCGAACCAGATCGACGGCGCTGATGCTGCTCTTGAGATCGTCGGTCACGCCGACGGCGATGCTGGCGCGGCCGTCGACCACGGCGAGCACGGCCGACACGCCGCTGCCCAGCGTCGCCTTGTTCTGATCGACGATGCCGCGCAATTCCTTGGGATCAAGGCCGTCGATGACTTGCCCCAAGAAATCGATGTTGCCGACCTTCTCCGGCCCGGCGGCCTGGGCCGCGCCGCCGCCGCCAAGCGCCAGCGCCTTCTTCGCTTCGGCCAGCTCCCGCTCCAGCTTGCGGCTCTGCTCGACCAGCGCGGCGATGCGCGCGGGCACGTCCTCCGGCGTGGTCTTGAGCGCCGCGGCGGTCTGGCGCAGCTTGTCGTCGCGCTCCACCAACCACAAGCGGGCAGCCTCGCCAGTCAGCGCCTCGATCCGGCGCACGCCCGAGGAGACTGCGCTTTCCGACACGATCTTGAACAGGGCGATGTCGCCGGTGGCGCGGACGTGCGTGCCGCCGCACAGTTCGACGGAATAATGAGCGTCGTCGCCCCTGCCCATCGACAGGACGCGGACCTCATCGCCATATTTCTCGCCGAACAGCGCCATGGCGCCCGCGGCGACGGCATCGTCCGGAGTCATAAGGCGGGTCGTGACCTCCTCATTATGGCGAACCTGCGCATTCACATCCGCCTCGATCGCGGCGATCTGCGCATGGGTGAGCGCTTCGGGATGCGAAAAGTCGAACCGCAGCCGGTCCGGCGCGACCAGACTGCCCTTCTGCGTCACATGCGCGCCCAGTTCCTTGCGCAGCGCGGCGTGCAGCAAATGGGTGGCGCTGTGGTTGGCGCGGATGCGATCGCGGCGATCGACATCGACGATCATATGCACCGTGTCGCCGACCTTGATGCTGCCCGCCTCGACCGTCGCATGATGGGCATGAACACGGCCGAGCGGCTTGGCCGTGTCATCGACCAGGGCGACAAAGCCGCCCTGCGTCGTGATCCGGCCCGCGTCGCCCATCTGACCGCCGCTTTCTCCGTAAAAAGGCGTCTGGTTGGTGACGATTGTCACCGTCTCGCCAGCCGTCGCGCTGTCGAAGTTCACACCGTCCTTGACGATGGCCAGAACCTCGCCCTCGCCCTGTGTCGAGCTGTAGCCGATGAATTCGGTGTTGCCGGCCTTTTCGGCGATATCGAACCAGATTTCGTCCGACGCCTTCTCGCCCGACCCCTTCCACGCGGCGCGCGCCGCTGCCTTCTGTTCGGCCATGGCGGCGTCGAAGCCGGCGCGGTCGACGGTCAAGCCGCGCGAGCGCAGCGCGTCTTCGGTAAGGTCGTAGGGGAAGCCATAGGTGTCATAGAGCTTGAACGCGGTTTCGCCCGGCAGCGTGCCGCCTTCGCCGAGATCGACTGTCGCCTCGTCCAGCAGCCGCAGGCCATTTTCCAGCGTCTTGCGGAAGCGTGTCTCCTCGCGCAGCAGCGTCTCCTCGATCAGCGGCTGGGCGCGGACCAGTTCGGGATAGGCGCCGCCCATTTCTGACACGAGGCTGGAGACCAGGCGATACATCAGAGGCTCCTTCGCCCCGATGATATGCGCATGACGCATGGCGCGGCGCATGATCCGGCGCAGCACATAGCCGCGCCCCTCATTGGCGGGCAGAACGCCGTCCGCGATCAGGAAGCCGGCCGAGCGCAGATGATCCGCGATCACGCGGTGGCTCGCCTTGTGCGCGCCATCGGTCGCGGTCCTGCTGAGCGCGCCGCTTTCGGCGATCAGCGCCCTGAACGTGTCGGTATCATAATTGTCGGTGACGCCCTGCATCACCGCGGCGATGCGCTCCAGCCCCATGCCGGTGTCGATGCTGGGCTTGGGCAATTCGCCGACGATCTCGTTCGCTTCCTGCTCATATTGCATGAAGACGAGGTTCCAGATTTCGACGAAGCGATCGCCATCCTCCTCCGGCGATCCGGGCGGGCCGCCCCAGATATGGTCGCCATGATCGTAGAAGATTTCCGAGCAAGGCCCGCACGGACCGCTGTCGCCCATCGCCCAGAAATTATCCTTGGTCGGGATGCGGATGATGCGGTGTTCGGGAAGCCCGGCGATCTTCTTCCACAGCTCAAACGCTTCGTCATCGGTATGATAGACGGTCGCGGTCAGCCGGTCCGCCGGCAGCCCCCATTCCTTGGTCAGCAGGGTCCAGGCATGGGTGATCGCCTGTTCCTTGAAATAGTCGCCGAAGCTGAAATTGCCCAGCATTTCGAAGAAGGTATGGTGCCGCGCGGTATAGCCGACATTGTCGAGGTCGTTATGCTTGCCGCCGGCGCGCACGCATTTCTGGCTCGACGTCGCGGTCTGGTAAGGACGGGTTTCGAGCCCGGTGAAGACATTCTTGAACGGCACCATGCCGGCGTTGACGAACATCAGCGTCGGGTCGTTGTGCGGCACCAGCGGCGCCGAGGGAACGATGGTGTGGCCGTTGCCCCCGAAATAGTCGAGGAAGGAGCGGCGAATGTCGTTGGTCGAAGTCATGGGGGCGATTTAGTGCCAAGCGGTCCGCCGCACAAGCGGCGCTTTTCGTCCTATGTGATCGGTCCATCCCGCTGATCGGCCGCTACAGAAGAGCTTGAGTCACCTGGCTGAGCGCTGCCTCGAAAGTGGCTTTCAGCAACTGCAAGATCATGCCGGCGGCAAGGACCAGGAAGGCGACGACGACCATGAACTGAAGCTGACGCGCAATCTTCTGGCTACGCGCGCTGCTGTGTTCGATGGTGCGACGCTCCGCAGCGCGCCGATCCGGGTCGCCCGGCGTCCATTTGGGTGCAGCGATCGCTGACGCGCCGGTCAGGGCCATGGTGTCGATCATGTCCTGGGCCCGTATGCCGCATTGCCCGCTCTTGCTCCACACGACACGCCCGATGACGACCTGCGATGCACGGCGTACTTCGATATAGCTCCCGCGGCGAGGCGGGTTGGCCACCCGCAGCATCATGCCGTGCAGCGAAACGTTCATGATGGTCACGTCGAACCAGCCGTCGCCAAGCCGCACGCGCGCTGGCACGGACGTCGATATACGCGGCTCACGCTCCTTCATGCCAATATCCCAAAGTTTCCAGCGCTGCGCCGGCCAAGTTGCTTGAATAACGACAGATCGCGGCGAAACTTTAGGAAAACCAGCTATTTGCCGATAAGCTCACCCGATCGGCGCCTCGATCGAGGCGGGTGGGTGGGAGAACCAGGCGGGGCCTTGCGGGGTCATGTGGAAACAGTCCTCCATGCGCATGCCCATGACGCCCGGCAGATAGAGGCCGGGTTCGTTGGAGAAGCACATGCCGACGTCCAGCCGCGTCGTCTCGCCATGGACGAGGTTGACCGGCTCATGCCCCTCCATACCGATGCCATGGCCGGTGCGGTGGGAAAGGCCCGGCAGCGTGTAGCCCGGGCCGTAGCCGCGCTGTTCGTAGAAGGCGCGCACCGCATCGTCGACCGCGCCCGCCGGGACGCCCAGACGCGCCGCTTCGATCGCGATCGCCTGGCCCCGCGCCACGTCGTTCCAGACGGCGCGCTGCTGCGGCGTTGGCGTCGCATCGTGAATCCAGCTGCGGCTGATGTCGGACTGATAATCCTCCACCGTGCAGCCGCAGTCCATCAACACCACCTCGCCGGCCCGCACCGCCTGCGGCTTGCCCGATCCATGCGGATAGGCGGCCGCCTCGCCCAGCAGCACCAGGTTGAATTCGACCTTGCCGCCCAGCTGCTGAGTCGCCGCGCTCATCAGCGCGCCGATGTCGGCCGGGATCATGCCCGCCTTCACCTGCGGATAGGTCCAGCGATAGGCGGCCATGGTGACGTCCGCCGCCGCCTGCATCAGGGCGATTTCCGCCGCCGTCTTGCGCATCCGCAAGGCGCGCGTGACCGGATCACGCACCAGCGTCGCCGCGGGCAGCGCAGCCTGGAGGCCATCGACGGCGAAGTAGCGAACGCTTTCCTCGATCGCGATGCGGCCCTTGGCAAGACCCTTGGTAGTCAGGAAGTCGGCGATAAGGGCATAGGGGCTTTCATGCTCCTGCCAGACGCGCACGTCGGCAGGGATGGCCAGCGATTCGTCGATCGAGGGCTTTTCGAAGAAGGGGCAGATGATGAGCGGCGCGCCGCTTGCGGGAATGACAGCGGCGGTCAGACGCTCCGACCGGTGCCAGCGTATGCCGCTATAGTAAATCAGGGTCGCCCCCGGTTCGACCAGCAGCGCGTCGATCCCCTCCCGCTGCATCATCGCTTGCGCGCGCCGGAGGCGATCGGCGCGTTCGGCCTTGCCGATCGGCGTGACGCCGCCGGTGAGCGGGCGCAGGGCTTCGGCCGCTCGCTCCTGCGCGAAGAGGCGCGGACTGACGACGCCGACAGCGAAGCCGACAGCAGCCATGTGCAGGATGCTGCGCCGATCACGCATAGGCGTAGGGGCCTCCCGCCGCCAGCGCCGCCTGATAGGCGGGGCGCGCATGCATGTCGTCGAGCCAGCGGATCAGGCTGGGCCGGCTCTGGTCCAGACCGCCGCGCGAACGCGACGCTTCCAGCGGGAAGCTCATCATCATGTCGGCGGCCGTAAAGGCGTCGCCGGCGAAATAGGGGCGGCTCGCCAGTTCGCTTTCGAGCCAGTCGAGATGATCGTCGAGCATCCGCTGCACGGTGGGCCGGGCGGGACGGCCCAACAGGCCGAGCTTGCCGACGACGAGCAGCGCCAGCAGCGGCGGCATCATCGACCCTTCGGCATAATGGAGGAACTGGCGATAGCGGATCGCGCCCTGCGCATCGGCGGGCGGGCCAAACTGGTTGCCGGCGCGGGCCACGAGATAGTCCATGATCGCGCCGGTCTCGATCAGGCGATGGCCGTCGACCTCCACCACCGGGGAGCGGCCGAGCGGGTGGACGGCGCGCAGCGAGGCGGGCGCGCGCATCGTCTTGCGATCGCGTTCATAGCGGCGGACCTCATAAGGTTCGCCCAGTTCCTCCAGCAGCCAGAGGATGCGTTGCGACCGGCTGTTGTTCAGATGATGGACGATGATGGTCATGATGCCTCCCAGGCTGCCTGCCGGCGAGGGCTAACGCAGCCCGGCAGGCTTGCCAAGTTGGAGAAGAAGGCCGTCAGGCCATCTCCAGCGCTTCCGCCTTCTTCCTGGCGCGGAAAGCGTGGAGGAGCGGTTCGGTATAGCCGCTGGGCTGAGCGACGCCATCGAACACGAGCGCGCGCGCGGCCTGGAAGGCAAGGCTTGCCTCCTCGCGGCCGCTCATCGGCTGATAGAGCGGATCGCCCGCATTCTGGGCATCGACCTTTGCCGCCATGCGGCGCAGCGCGGCATCGACCTGATCCGCCGTGCAGACCCCGTGCAGCAGCCAGTTAGCCATATGCTGCGAGGAGATACGCAGCGTCGCGCGATCCTCCATCAGGCCGATGTCGTGAATGTCTGGCACCTTGGAGCAGCCCACGCCCTGATCGACCCAGCGCACGACATAGCCGAGGATGCCCTGGGCGTTATTGTCCAGTTCCTGCGCGATTTCCTCTTCGGAAAAGTTGCGGCCGACAGCGGCGGGGATGGTCAGCAAGGCGGCGAGCGGGGCGATGCCCTCCGCCTGTCGCTCCTGCTGGCGCGCAAACACGTCGATGCGATGATAATGAGTGGCGTGCAGCGTCGCGGCCGTGGGCGAGGGAACCCAGGCGGTATTGGCGCCGCTTCGGGGATGGCCCGATTTCTGTTCGAGCATGTCGGCCATGCGATCGGGCGCGGCCCACATGCCCTTGCCGATCTGCGCCCTGCCGCTGAGGCCGCAGGCGAGGCCGATCTGGACGTTGCGATCCTCATAGGCGGTGATCCAGTCGCTCGTCTTCATCTCGCCCTTGCGGATCATCGGGCCGGCCTGCATCGACGTGTGCATCTCGTCGCCGGTGCGGTCGAGGAAGCCGGTATTGATGAAGACGATGCGGTCCTTCACCGCATGAATGCAGGCGGCGAGATTGGCCGACGTGCGACGTTCCTCGTCCATGACGCCGACCTTGATGGTGTGGCGCGCCATGCCCAGCATATCTTCGATCGCGTCGAACAGCCGGTCGGTGAAGGCGACTTCGTCCGGCCCGTGCATCTTGGGCTTGACGATATAGACGCTGCCGGCGCGGCTGTTGGCGTTGCGGCCATGGATGTCGTGGAGCGCGATCAGGCTCGTGACGATGCCGTCGATCAGCCCTTCGGGCGCTTCGTCCCCGTTCGGCAAGCGCACGGCCGGCGTGGTCATCAGATGGCCGACATTGCGGACGAAGAGCAGGCTGCGGCCGGGCAAGGCGAAGGCGCTGCCGTCGGGCGCGGTGTAGGCGCGATCCGGGTTGAGCGCGCGAGTCATCATGGCCCCGCCCTTTTCGAACGTATCGGTAAGATCGCCCCGCATCATGCCGAGCCAGTTGGCATAGGCCGCGACCTTATCCGCCGCATCGACCGCGGCGACCGAATCCTCCAGGTCGCAGATGGTGGTGAGCGCGGATTCGAGGATGACGTCGGCAATACCCGCGGGATCGGCCGCGCCGATGGGATGGTCCCGATCGAACAGGATCTCGATATGCAGGCCATTGTGGCGGAAGAGCTTGCCCTTCTCGCTCGTCCCGACGAACTGCGACGGATCGGCGAGGCGGATGTCGTCGCTCGACAGGTCTGCCCAGCTGCCGCTCGCCAGCGGGATGGCATCGTCCAGGAAGGCCTTGGCCCAGGCGATGACCTGCGCGCCGCGCTGCGGGTCATAGCCCTTCCCCGCCGCCGCGCCGGGGATCGCGTCGGTGCCGTAGAGCGCATCGTAAAGGCTGCCCCAGCGCGCATTGGCGGCGTTGAGCAGGAAGCGGGCGTTGAGGATCGGCACGACCAGCTGCGGGCCGGCAAGCCGCGCGACTTCGTCATCGACATGGGTGCTGGCGATGGCGAAGGGCGCAGGTTCGGCGACCAGATAGCCGATGTCGCGCAGCAACTGCTGATAGGCGGCGGCGTCATGGGGCTGGCCCCGGCGCTGTTCATGCCAGCTGTCGATCTGCGCCTGCAGCGTATCGCGCTTGCGCAGCAGGGCGGCATTCTCCGGCGCGAAGCGCGCCAGGATCGCGGCTGTGCCCGCCCAGAAGGCATCGGGTGCGATCCCGGTGCCCGGCAAGGCGCGCGTGTCGATGAAATCGGCGAGCGGCGCCGCGACTTTCAGGCCGGACTTGTCGATCATGCGGTCGGTCATTCAGCATCTCCCACCATCACCCCGTCTGTTTCGCGCCAGCGCGGATGACGGCATCGACGCCTATGTAGGCGATTAACATTATGCCGTATAGACGCTATTATGCGAACATAGTCATTCCTGTGGTGAACGAATATGATGGATGCCGACCATGAACTGTTCGTAACGGTAGTGGATGAAGGCGGGTTGGCGGCGGCCGGGCGGCGTCTGCATATTTCGCCGGCGATGATGTCGAAGCGCCTGTCCCGGCTGGAGGAACGGCTGGGCGCGAAGCTGGTGCATCGCACGACGCGCAGGCTGGCGCTGACGCCGGCGGGCGAGCGGCTGCATGCCGACCTGCGCGGCATATTGGCCGCGCTGGACGAGGCGGAGCGGCGCGTGACCGGAGCGGCGGCGATCGCCGCGGGGCCGCTGCGCGTGACCGCGCCCACCTCCTTTGGCCGCATGCACCTGGCGCCGCATCTGCACCGCTTCCTCGACGCCCACCCGCAGGTCGACCTAAGCATCGACCTCAGCGACGACTATGTCGACCTGATCGACGCGCGGGTCGACATCGCCATCCGCATCGCCGCCGATCCGGGGAGAAGCCTGGGCGCGCGGCGGCTGGCGGACAATCGCCGCATCCTGTGCGCCGCGCCGGACTATCTGGCCCGCCATGGCGCGCCCGCGCGCCTGTCCGACCTGCGCCGGCATCGCCTGCTCGCCGCCGACGGGCAATTGCCGTGGCGGCTGGTCGGACCGCGCGGCCCCGTGCAGGTGGACGGCCGCAGCATCGTGCGCACCAACAGCAGCGAAATGGTGCGCGAACTGTGCCTGTCGGGCGCGGGCATCGCGCTGCGATCGCTGTGGGACGTCAGCGACGCGCTGGCCGCCGGGCATGTGCGTCAGATCCTGCCGGACCATCAGGGATCGGCGGATGTCGGCCTGTTCGCGCTATGGCTGCCGCAGGACAATCTGCCGCGCACGATGCGCGTGTTCATCGATTTTCTGGCCGGCCTCTATGCGCCTGTTCCCCCCTGGGAGCGTTCGGCCATTGCCCTAGCGGAACCAAGCCACTAAGGCCGCGCCCATGGACGACAATACCCGCCGCGCAGCCCTCGACTATCACCGCTATCCGCAACCCGGCAAGCTCCGCATCGAGCCGACCAAGCGCATGGTAAACCAGCGCGACCTGGCGCTGGCCTATTCGCCCGGCGTCGCCGCGCCCTGCGTCGAGATCGCCGCCGATCCCGACAAGGCGATGGACTATACCGCGCGCGGCAATCTGGTCGCGGTCATCTCCAACGGCACGGCGGTGCTGGGCCTGGGATCGATCGGCGCGCTCGCGTCCAAGCCGGTGATGGAGGGCAAGGCCGTCCTCTTCAAGAAATTCGCCGACATCGACGTGTTCGACATCGAGGTCGACACCACCGACACCGACGCCTTTGTGGAGGCCGTCGCGCTGCTGGAGCCGACCTTCGGCGGCATTAACCTGGAAGACATCAAGGCGCCCGAATGTTTCGAGATCGAGCGCCGGTTGAAGGAGCGGATGAACATTCCGGTCTTTCATGACGACCAGCATGGCACCGCCATCGTCGTCGCGGCCGCCGTGCGCAACGCGCTGGTGCTGCAGGGCAAGACGCTGGCCGATGCGAAGCTGGTGACGTCGGGCGCTGGCGCGGCGGCGCTGGCCTGCGTCGACCTGCTGGTGTCGATGGGCCTGCCGATCGAAAATGTCACCATGACCGACAAGGATGGCGTCATCCATGCCGGGCGAGAGGGCATGTTGCCGAACATGGCGCGCTATGCCCGCTCCACCAATGCGCGCACCCTGCCCGACGTGCTGCCGGGCGCGAACCTGTTCCTGGGACTGTCGGCGCCGGGCGTGCTGAAGCCCGAATGGCTGCCGCTGATGGCGCCCAATCCGCTGATCTTCGCGCTCGCCAATCCCGAGCCGGAAATCCGCCCGGAAGCCGCACGCGAGGTGCGGCCGGACGCAATCATCGCCACCGGCCGGTCGGACTATCCCAACCAGGTCAACAATGTCCTGTGCTTCCCCTATATCTTCCGCGGCGCGCTGGACGTCGGGGCGACGCAGATCAACGAGGCGATGAAGGTCGCCGCCGCCGACGCCATCGCGGCCCTCGCCCGCATGCCCGCCCATGACAGCGTGGCGCAGGCCTATGGCGGCCGCAAGCTGGTGTTCGGCGCGGACTATATCATCCCGACGCCCTTCGACCCGCGCCTGATCGGCGAGATCGCCGTGGCCGTCGCCAAGGCAGCGATGGACAGCGGCGTCGCGAAGAAGACGCTGAACCTCGAGGAGTATAAGCGCAGCCTGACACACCAGAATACCCGGTCGGGGCAGTTGATGCTGCCGGTGTTCGAAGCCGCGCGCGGCAGCGGCACGCGCATCGCCTATGGCGAGGGCGAGGATGACCGCGTGCTCCGCGCCATCCGCGACGCGCTGGACGAAGGGATCGTCCGCCCGACCATCGTCGGCCGTCGCCGCATCCTGGAACAGAAGCTGCCCGAACTGGGGCTGAGCTTCGACCTGGACCGCGATGTCGAGATCGTCGATCCGGAAACCGACCATCTGGTGATGGGCGAACTGGTCGAGGCCTATCGCGCCGTTGCCGCGCGCAAGGGCGTGCCGGCCGACGAGATTTTGCGCCATGTCTATCGCCGCCCGACCGTCACCGCCGCCATGCTGCTGCGCACCGGGCGCGTCGATGCCGCGCTGGTGGGCGGCCGGTCCGAATATTGGGGGCAGGTCGAACATGTGCTGCGCATCATCGACCGGGTACCGAGCCACAGCCGCGTCTATGCGCTGTCCGGTCTGATCCTGGACGCAGGCGCGCTGTTCATCACCGACACCCATATGGTGCCCGATCCCACCACCGACCAGATCGCGGAAATGACGATCGCGGCGGCGGCGGAGATCGCGCATTTCGGCCTGAAGCCGCGCGTCGCCCTGCTGTCCCATTCCAATTTCGGATCGTCGCATACCGACAGCGCGCGCAAGATGCGCCGCGCCTACAAGATGGTGCGCGACATGGCGCCCCATCTGGCGGTCGATGGCGAAATGCATGCGGATGCGGCGCTCAGCCAGGCGCTGCGCGAGCGGCTGATCCCCGATTCCCGGTTCGAAGGGTCGGCCAATTTGCTGGTCATGCCCAATCTGGATGCGGCCAACATCACGCTGACCGCCCTGTCGGCATCGTCCAGCTCGCCGACGGTGGGCCCGATGCTGATGGGCCTGTCCAAGCCCATTCATGTGCTGACGCCCGGCGTCACATCGCGCGGCATCCTCAACCTGACGGCGATCGCGGCGGCCGAGGTGGCGCGGGAAGGCGTCGCTTAACCTTTCCGCCCTATCCTGCGCCCCGACAGGAGGCATGATGATGGCAGCGTTGATCAAGGCACTGGCGAAAAGCATCGGTCCCAAGCTGGCGATCGGCCTAGCCCTGGGCGGCGGCGCGTGGGCCGCCATGCATGTGCTGGAGTGGCCGGCCGAGCGCGACGCAGCAGCGGCGAGCGATCCGCAGGTCGACACGGCGGCCGCGCCTGCCCCCGCTCCAGCCTCTGCCCCGGCCAGCGCGGCCCCGACCAAGCCCGCCGAGCGGCGCAGCGACCAGCCGATGGCGATCGACCCGCGGGCATTGACGGTGAAGCGCGTGCTCGCGATCGACGGCCCGTTCCGCCATGGCCACTATGTCTGGGACGAAAAGGGCGCGCCGGCGAGCGGGCCGGTCATCATCACCATCGACCTCAAGGCCGAGACGCTGTCCGTCTTTCGCGCCGGATATGAGATTGGCGCGGCCGTGATCCTGTATGGCGCGACCGACAAGCCGAGCCCGCTGGGCGCTTTCCCGATCACGCAGAAGGACGCCGACCATGTGTCGAACCTGTATGACGCGCCCATGCCCTATGCGCAGAGGCTGACCAGCGACGGCGTGTTCATCCATGGCAGCGATGTCGAATATGGCCGCGGCACGCATGGCTGCATCGGCGTGCCCACCGCGTTCGCCAAGAAATTGTTCGGCGTGACCAAGCTGGGCGACATCGTCGTCATTACCAATGGCAAGATGCTGAACGTCGGCAAGGCGCAGGTCGGCGCCTAAAGCGGGGCGTCCTCGATCCGGGGCCGGTGCGCGACGGTGAGGGCGCTGCCAGCCGAGGCGACCATGATGCTGAGGATCGCCAGCCACTGGATGGCGCTCAGCCGCTCGCCCAGCACCACGAAGCCCGCCAGCGCGCCGATCGCGGGCGCGGAACTGAGCAGCAGGCCGAAGACCGGCGCGGGCAAGCGCCGCATCGCTTCCATCTCCAGCGAATAGGGCAAGGCGCTCGACAGGAAAGCGACGGCGAAGGCGACAAGTAGAAGATGCGGCGCATGGAGCGCGGCGCCGACCGGCCCGACCGCGGCCGGGCTGATGAGGATGGCGGCGACCAGCATGCCCCAGGCCACGGCGTCGCCGCCGATCCCGGCCGAGACCCGCTTGCCCGCCACAATATAGAGCGCCCAGCAGATCGCCGCGCCGCAGGCAAAGGCGACGCCCAGCGGATCGAGCCGGGCGTCGGGCCGGATCGGCAGCAGCAGCAACAGCCCCGCGATGGCCGCCGCGAGCCACAGGAAATCGCGCGGGCGGCGCGAGCCGAACAGCACGATGGCGAGCGGCCCGGTGACTTCGATGGCGATCGCGGTGCCGAGCGGTATGCGCGCGAAAGCCTGATAGATCAGCAGGTTCATGAGCGCGAGCGTCGCGCCATAGCCAAGCAGCGGCCAGCGCAGCGCCGGTGGCACCCTGCGCCGCCAAGGCCGGCGGAAGAACAGGAGGAGCAGCGCCGCCAGCAGAATGCGCAGCGCTGCGACGCCCGGCGCCCCGACCAGCGGAAAGAGCGTCTTGGCAAAGGCGGCGCCGAGGTTCATCGACAGGAGCGAGAGCAGCACCGCGCCCGTCCCAATCATCGTCCCGCGCGCGTGCTGTTCGTGCCTGCCCATGGGTGGCGGCTATAGAGCATCGCAGGCGGCGCGCCATGCCCCTTGTCGGCCGGCGATTGCATCGGCCGCAGCGGCAGATGCAACAAAGTCATACGAATGCGGGATTGACCAGCGCTGTCATCGCGCCCATCTGCGGAGCTTCCGCATATTGCTATGCAACATGGAGCCCGCGATGAGCGCTCACCCTCATCAGGCGCATCCCGCGCTTGTCCTCTTCGCGCTGTCGGTCGGCGCCTTCGCGATCGGCACGACCGAATTCGCGGCGATGAGCCTGCTGCCTTTCTTCGCGCGCGATCTGGGGATCGACGCGCCGACGGCGGGCCATGCGATCAGCGCCTATGCGCTGGGCGTGGTCGCCGGCGCGCCGGTCATCGCCGCGTTCGGCGCGCGCTTGCCGCGGCGCACGCTGCTGATCGGCCTGATGGCGATGTTCGCGCTGGCCAACGGCCTGTCGGCGCTGTCGCCCAGCTATCACTGGATGCTGCTGTTCCGGTTCCTGTCCGGCGTACCTCATGGCGCCTATTTCGGGGTCGCCGCTTTGGTGGCGGCGAGCCTGGTGCCGATCGAAAAGCGGGCGCAGGCGATCGCGCGCATGTTTGCCGGCCTGACCGTCGCCACGATCATCGGCGTGCCGGTGGCGAACTGGATGGGCCAGGCGCTCGGCTGGCGCTGGGGCTTTGGCGTGGTCGCCGTGCTGGCGCTCGCCACTGTGACGCTGGTCGCTATCCATGCCCCGCGCGACGGCGGCGACCCCAAGGCCAGCCCGATGCGCGAATTGACCGCGCTGCAGCGCCCGCAAGTATGGCTAACACTGCTGACCGGGGCGATCGGCTTTGGCGGGCTCTTCGCCGTCTACACCTATGTCGCGTCAACCATGATCGAGGTGACGCATGTGTCCGAAGCCTATGTGCCGCTGATCCTGGCCATTTTCGGCGTCGGCATGACGCTGGGCAATCTCGCGTCGGCATGGGCAGCGGATCGGGCGCTGAACCGCACGGTCATTGGCATCATGCTGTGGAGCGCCGCGTCGCTGGCGTTGTTCCCACTGCTGGCGGGCAATGTCTGGACGCTGGGCCTCGTCATCTTCATGATCGGCCTGGGCGGCGGGCTGGGCACGCCGTTGCAGGCGCGGCTGATGGACGTGGCGGGCGATGCCCAGACGCTGGCGGCGGCGCTGCACCACAGCGCCTTCAACGTCGCCAATGCGGTCGGCCCCTGGCTCGGCGGCCTGTCGATCGCGGCGGGCCATGGGCTGGTATCGACCGGCTGGATCGGCGCGGCGCTTTCGCTGGGCGGCCTGGCGGTGTTCCTGATCGCCATCGACCTGGAGCGACGCGCCGCCCCGGTTATCGCAGCAGCCGCCGAATAAAGCCGCTTCCGCATTAGCCGCGCGCTCGATAAGCTGGCGCAATGGGGGATGATAACCGGGAAACGATATTGGCCGATGCGGCCATGGCGGCGCTGCGGCGAGGCGATGCGGCGGGGGCGCTGGCGACGCTGCGCGACATGCGGGATCCCCCGGCGATGCTGCTGGCCCAGGCCTGCAATCGCAGCGGCGATCTGGACGGCGAGGCAGCGGCGCTGCGCCGGATCTTGGACAGCGACATCCGCAACCTGCCCGCGCTGCTCGCCATGGGGCAGAATGCGCAGCGCCGGGGTGATGCGCGCGGCGCCACCAGCTGGTTTCGCTCCGCACTGGCGCAGGCGGCCGCGACGGGCGCGCCGCCGCAGCTTCAGCCGCTGCTGCAACAGGCGCAGGCCAGCATCGCCCAGTCGAGCCGCAGTTTCGAGGATCATCTGACCGCTGCGATGAGCGACCTGCCGCCCCTGCCCCGCGTCCAGTTGGCGACCGACCTGATGCTGGGCAAGCGGACGCTGTTCCTGCAGCAGCCGAGCATGTTCTATTTTCCGGAACTGCCGCAGCGCGCTTTCTGCGAACGGTCGGAGTTCGACTGGGTGCCGGCGGTCGAGGATATGACAGACGCGATCGTCGCGGAACTGGAGGCGGTGCGCGCGCAGGAGGAGGCAGCCTTCGCCCCCTATGTCCAAGCGTCGCCGCTGCGTCCCGCGCCCAATAATCCCTTGCGCGACGATGCGCGATGGAGCGCGCTGTATTTCTGGCAGAATGGCGCCCCGGTTGCGGAGAATGCGGCGCGCTGCCCGGCGGTGATGGCGGCGCTGGCGCAGGCCCCGATGCCCATCATCGAAGGGCGATCCCCCGTGGCGCTATGGTCGCTGCTGGAACCCGGCACGCACATCCAGCCGCATCATGGGCTGCTCAACACCCGCCTCATCTGCCACTTGCCGCTGCTGACGCCGGAGGGCTGCGCCCTGCGCGTGGGCGCGGAAACGCGGGAATGGCGCAAGGGCGAGATGCTGCTGTTCGACGACAGTATCGAGCATGAAGCCTGGAACCGCAGCGCGGAAACGCGCGTGGTGCTGTTGTTCGAAATCTGGCGGCCCGAAATCTCCCCGGAGGAGCGCATGGCGCTTACGCAGTTATTTCAGGCGATCGACCATTTCGGCCCGGCGCAGGTCGATACCGGCGGCTGAGGAGCCACGATCGCTCAGCGCATCTGTTGGGTGATCACGTCGAAGGGCTGCGGGCGGCCCAGGTGGAAGCCCTGGCCGATGGGGCAGCCATGGGCGAGCAGCAATTGGGCCTGCCCCTCCGTCTCGACGCCTTCGGCGACCACTTCCATGCCGAAGCTGGCGCCGAGCTTGACGATGGCGTCGACGATCGCGGCGTCCCCGGCGTCCTGGTCCATATTGCTGACGAAGCTGCGGTCGATCTTGAGCACGTCGACGGGATAATGTTTGAGATGGCTGAGCGACGCGTAGCCGGTGCCGAAATCGTCGAGCGCCACGCGGACGCCTTCCTGCGCGAAGCAGCGCAGCGCGGTGGCGACCTGATCCGCGCCTCGGCCCAGGAACACCGTTTCCGTCACCTCGATTTCCAGGTGGCGCGTGGGCACGCCGGCGGCGACCAGCCGTTCGAGCACGGAGTCAGCGAAGCCCGAATGGGTGAAATCGGCGGCTGACGCGTTTATCGCGACGCTGCCGGGATCACGCCCGGCATCGAGCCAGCGCACCAGATCGCGCAGCACCGCATCCAGCATCTTGCGCGTCAGGGCGACGGCGATCTCTCCATGATCGAAAGCCGCGACGATGCTGGCGGGCGACTGGACGCCCAGGCGCGGATGGCACCAGCGCAGCAACGCCTCATAGCCCGTGACCCGGCGCGTGCGCAGGTCCACCTTGGGCTGATAATAGGGCATCAGCAAGTCGTCGGCGATCACTTGGCGGGCCATGCGGATCATGGAGCTGCGTTGCTGCGCCTCGCACCGCAGACTGGAATGGAACAGCGTCAACCGCCCGCGTCCCGCCGACTTGGAGGCGTAGAGCGCCAGGTCCGCCGCCTTGAACAATTCATCGCCCTGGTCGCCGGCATCGCCGCCGAACAGCGCCGCGCCCATGCTGACGCCGCAGTCGAGCGACCGTCCTTCATGCACATGCGGGCGGCGCAGATCCTCGATCAGGGCGCTGCCCCATGCCTCCAGTTCCGCCGCGCTGCCCAAGGCCGGCGAAATGAGCCCGAATTCATCCCCGCCCAGACGGCCGATCACCGCATCGGGTGGCGCAGCGGCGGCCAGCCGCTTGGCGAAGGCGCGCAGCAGGGCGTCACCGGCGTCATGACCAAGCGAATCATTGGTGCGCTTGAGATCGTCGATGTCGAGCAGCAGCAGCGCGAAGCTTTCGCCCGAAACCTTGGCGGCTTCCGCCATGGCATCCAGCTTTTCCTGCCACAGCGCGCGATTGGGCAGGCGGGTCATCGCGTCATGCGTCGCCGCCCAGCGAATCCGCTCCTCGCTCAGCTGTTCCTCGGTCACGTCAAAGAAGGTGACGACGATACGGGTCGAGCGGTCCGCGTCGCAGCGCATGGTCCAGCCCGTACTCCTGATCCAGCGCAGCGCCCCGTCGTTCGCACGATGGATGCGCAGCATATCCTCGAAATGCGGAGGCACCGCGCCCGTGGCGACGCCTTCCAGCACCACCCGCAGCCGGTCGCGATCGTCGGGATGGACGAGGGAGAGCGCCAGCTCCGCCGTGGGTTCGACGTCCGGCGACACACCCAGCATGGCGCGCAGTTCGGCCGACCAGCTGCGCTTGCCGCTCGCGGTATCGAAATCCCAGATGCCCAGCCGCGCCGACTGGACCGCCAGTCGGAACCGCTCCTCGCTTTCCGCCAGTTCCCGCTCGGTTTCATGGCGGTCATGGACATCTTCCAGCGTGCCATACCAGCGCACCACGCGCCCGTCTTCATCTCGGCGCGCCGCCGCCCGCGCGCGCATCCAGCGATAATCGTCTTCCCGCAGGCGAATGCGATACTGGATGTCCAAGGGCGCGCCACTTGCCAGACAGTCGGCCCAACGCGCCATCACACGGGGGGCATCCTCGTCATGCATGGCCTGTGCCCAGCCAACGCCAAGCACATCTTCATATTGCAGCCCGGTCAGGGCGGTAAAAAGCGGGCCTGCTTGTTCAATCAGGCCGTCCGGCGATGCAGTCCATGGCACCTGCGGACTGAGAGCGACGGACCAGCGATAATCCTCGCGGCTTTCCGCGACTGCGGCGTCGAGCGCCTGCTGAGCCTCCTCGACATCCTCAGCCGTGCCGACGAATAACGTCGCGCCATCGGCTGCTCTTGTCCGGCGCATGCGGATGCGCCAGCGGCGCCGCTCCCCCTCCGCCAGCTCAAGCCGGACCGTCTGCGGCGCGGGCGCGTCCTGCGCCGCCGCCTCGATCAGCTTGCGGCGGTCCATGCGGTCGAGCGCGCCGCGCCAGGACAGGCCCTGCGCTCCTGCGCCCAGGCGCAGCAGATCGGGTCCGGCCACACGGCGCCAGAGCAGCAGCCGCCCCCGGCCGTCGGCAATCCAGCGGTAGAGACTGGGTGCAACATCGTCGAACGCCGCAGCCGGGAGGGTTTCGTTGCGAGCATCAGCCAGGGGATCGTGCGTTATCAGACGCCATCCATCGTAGAAGCGGCGGTCAGCGAACCGGTCCACCGCGCCTCTCCCTGGGTACAAAATCCTTCTTCATTGGGAAGAGCGTTAGAGCAAAAGGTTAAAGATTTTAGACACCGCAGCTGCGATTTCGATGCAACCTATGTGACAATCGCCGTCATTTCCGCAGGATCGTCGCTAGTTCGACCTGTCGGGGCGAGGAGGACGAAGCGGGAGCTTCGCTCAGCGCGGCGTCCCCCTCGACCGGATCGAAGCGAGTCCAGCCATCGCGGCCGAGTTTCTCGAGCGGCTGATAGCGGACCTTATACTGCATCCGCGCCGACCCCTTCACCCAGTAGCCGAGATAGACATAGGGCAGGCCCGCCGCCGCCGCGCGCAGGATATGGTCCATGATGATGAAGTTGCCGAGGCCCGGCCGATGCGGCAGCTGCGTGTCGAAGAAGCTGTAGATCATCGACAGGCCGTCGCCCTGGCGGTCGGTCAGGCAAGCGCCGACCAGCTTGCCGACGCGCCCGTCGACGCCGGGTTCGCGATATTCGACGATCTGCGTGTCGACCGGGGTCTGTTCGACCATGTCGGCAAAATCCATCTCATCCATTTCGGTCATGCCGCCGCCCGCGTGCCGGGCGTTGAGATAGCGTTGCAGCAACGCGAACTGCTCCTCGGTCGACCAGGGCTTGCAGGCGCTGATCACCAAATCCTCGTTCCGGCGCAGCAGCTTGCGCTGGGTGGCGTTGGGCTGGAACTGCTGCGTCACCACGCGCACCGACACGCAGGCGGTACAGTCGGTGCAGCTTGGCCGATAGGCGACATTCTGGCTGCGGCGAAAGCCGATGCGGCCGAGCGCGTCGTTGAGTTCCGACGCGTTGTCGCCGCTCAGTTCGGTGAAGACCTTGCGCTCACTCCTGCCCGGAAGATAGGGGCAGGGACTGGGATTGGTCACGAAGAAACGCGGAAAGCGGAAAGGCGCGGTCACGCTCCTCCCCCCGATGCTGCGCTGCCATGCCCGTGCGTCATGCGCCGACTATGCCGTCCCCGCACGCGCAAGAAAAGTTCATTTACTATCAAAATGCGGGGGCAAGCCGTCCCATTATGCGACCTCGATCGGCGCGACCTCATAGCCAGCTTCGCGCAGCGCCGCGAGCAGCCCCTGGAGATGGTCGCGATCGCGCGTTTCGCATTCGACATCGAGGCTGAGCCCCTTGGCCGGCAGGTTGGTGAAGATGCGCTGGTGCGACAACTCAAGGATGTTGACCGCTTCCTGGTCGAAGATGCGCGCGACATGGAACAGCGCGCCGGGGCGGTCCTGCAGGATGATGCGCAGCCGCGCCAGACGGCCCGACCGCGCCAGGTCGCGCAGCAGCACATTGGCGAGCAGCCGGGTGTCTATATTGCCGCCGGTCAGCACCAGCCCGATCTTGCGGCCGGCAAATTGCTCGCGATGGGTGAGCAGCGCAGCGAGGCCCGCCGCGCCCGCCCCTTCGACCACGGTCTTTTCGATCTGAAGCAGCAGGCTGAGCGATTCCTCCAGCCGCCGTTCGCTGACCAGCATCACATCGTCGGCCAGCCGCTCGACGAAGCGACGCGTGACATCGCCCGGCTGCTTGACCGCAATGCCTTCGGCCAGCGTGTCGCCGTCGCAGGCGAGCGTCGCGCCCTTGATGAAGTCATACATGGACGGATAAAGTTCGGCCTGGACGCCGACCAGGCGGATGTCCGGCTTCATCGCGCGCGCCGCCGTCGCCATGCCCGAAAACAGGCCGCCGCCGCCGATCGGGATGACCAGCGTGTCGATTTCCGGCGCATCCTCCAGCATTTCGAGCGCGACCGTGCCCTGGCCGGCGATGATGTCGGGCTCGTCGAAGGGGTGGACGAAGGTCAGCCCCTGCTCCACCTCCAGCTTGCGGGCATGGGCATAGGCGTCGTCGAACTTCTCGCCAAATTGCACGACGGTGGCGCCATGGCCGCGCGTTTGCGTCACCTTCACGATCGGGGTCGTGGTCGGCATGACGATGGTGACGGGCACGCCCAGCCGCTTGCCATGATAAGCGAGGCCCTGCGCATGATTGCCGGCCGACGCGGCGATCACGCCCTTTGCCTTGGACGCGTCATCCAGTTGCAGCAGGCGGTTGAGCGCGCCGCGTTCCTTGTAGGCGGCGGTGAACTGGAGATTTTCGAACTTCAGATAGACTTTGCAGCCCAGCATGTCGGACAGCGTCTGGCTGATCAGCGTCGGCGTCTTGACGATCGACCCGGCAATGCGGGTGCGGGCGGCAAGTATGTCATCGACGGTGACGGGCAGCGGCAGGGCGCTTTCGATCTTGGCGAGCGTGTTCATGCCCTGCGCCCTAGACGAAAATTGCCGGTGAAGAAACTGGAACTGTCCCGACACTGGCCCTATGGCAGGGACAAGCATGCGCAAATCTAAGAGGCTGGATGGCTAGGATCGCGTTTATCGGGCTGGGGACCATGGGTGGTCCGATGGCGGGACATCTGGCGAAGGCCGGTCATGAGCTGACTGTCTACAACCGGTCGATCGGCAAGGCGAAGAGCTGGGCCGAAGCCTATGGCGGGCAGGTGGCGATCAGCGCGGCCAAGGCGGCCGAGGACGCCGAGATCGTGATCAGTTGCGTGGGCACCGACGATGATCTGGCGCAGGTCGCGCTGGGCCGCGAAGGCGCGTTCCGGTTGATGCAGCCGGGCGGCCTGTTCATCGACCATACGACCGTGTCCGCGCGCATCGCCCGGCAACTGTTCGTCGAAGGCGAAAGCCGGGGCATTCACAGCGTCGACGCGCCAGTCACAGGCGGCCATTCGGGCGCGCAGGACGGCCGCCTGTCGATCATGTGCGGGGGCAGCGAGCCGGCGGTGGCGGCGGCGCGGATCGTGATGCAGGCCTATGCCGCGCGCATCGTCCACGTCGGCGGCGCGGGCGCGGGCCAGACCGCCAAGATGGTGAACCAGATCTGCATCGCCGGCGTTATCCAGGGCCTGTCCGAGGCACTGCGCTTCGCCCAGGCGGCCGAACTGGACCTGGACGCGGTGTTCGAGGCGATTTCGGGCGGCGCGGCGCAAAGCTGGCAGATGGACCGTTATTGGGGAACGATGGCGCGTGACGAATTCGATTTCGGCTTTGCCGTCGACTGGATGCGCAAGGACCTGGGCCTTGCGCTGGAAGAGGCGCGGGCCAATGGCGCGACCCTGCCGGTGACGGCCATGATCGATCAATTCTATGCCGACGTGCAGGCCATGGGCGGCCATCGGCAGGACACGAGCGCATTGGTGCGGAGACTGACCCGAGCATGAAGAATTACGTTTCGAGCGCGCTGGCCGGCGCCGCGATGGCGCTCGCCCTGTGCCCCCTGCCCGCGCTGGCCGCGGGCGTCATCGACAATGTGAACGGCATCGCGCTCGATGCCAATGGCGCCATCGTGCATTTCGGCGCGCTGCTGATCGACGATGACGGCAAGGTCGAGAAGCTGATCCAGGGCCGCTACAAGGAACCGGAATATAAACGGCCCAAGAAGCGCAAGAAGGGCGAACCCTGGCCCGAGCCGCCCAAGGGCCTGGCGTTCAAGCTGGATGCGGGCGGGAAGACGCTGATCCCCGGCCTGATCGACGCGCACGGCCATGTCATGGGCCTGGGCCTCTCGCTGATTACGCTGGACCTGTCCGACACGAGGTCGCTGGCGCAGGCGCAGGAGAAGATTCGCGCCTATGTCGCCGCCAATCCGGGCCGCAAATGGATCATCGGCACGGGCTGGAACCAGGAGCAATGGGGGCTTGGCCGCTTCCCCACGGCGGCCGAGCTGGACGCGGCGGTCGGCGACATTCCGGTCTGGCTGGAGCGGATCGACGGCCATGCCGGCTGGGCCAACAGCGCGGCCATCCGCGCGGCGGGCGTGACCGCAGCGACCAAGGCGCCGGCGGGCGGCCGGATCGAGATGGCGGGCAGCAAGCCGGCAGGCGTCTTCGTCGACAAGGCGATGGACCTGGTGCAGAAGGTGGTGCCGCCGCCCGCGCCCAAGGATCGCGACCTGGCGCTGGAAAAGGCGCAGCGCGCGTTGCTGTCGATGGGCATCACCGGCATCGCCGACATGGGCACCAGCATCGAGGATTGGCAGGCCTTCCGCCGATCGGCCGATCGCGGCGCGCTGCGCGTGCGGATCATGTCCTATGCCGCGGGGCTCGACAATATGGTGCTGATTGCCGGCCCCGAGCCCACGCCCTGGCTGTATGACGACCATCTGCGCATGGGCGGGATCAAGCTGCTGCTGGACGGCGCGCTGGGTTCGCGCGGGGCGTGGCTGAAGGCCGACTATGCCGATGCGCCGGGCCAGCGCGGGCTCAACATGATCCCCGGCACGCCGCTGCGCAACATCATGAGCCGCGCGGCGATGGACAATTTCCAGGTCGCCGTCCACGCCATCGGCGACGCCGCCAATGGCGAGATACTCGATGCGGTCGAGGAACTGGGCGACACCTACAAGGGCGACCGGCGCTGGCGCATCGAACATGCGCAGATCGTGGATCCGGCCGACCTGCCGCGCTTCGGCCGGCTGGGCGTGGTCGCATCGATGCAGCCGGTGCATCTGGCGTCGGACTGGCGCATGGCGATGGCGCGCATGGGCGAAGCGCGGCTGCAGGGCGCCTATGCGTGGAAGGCGATGCTCGACAATCGCGTGCCGCTCGCCTTCGGCTCCGATGTGCCGGTCGAAAGCGCCAATCCCTTCCCCGGCATCGCCGTAGCGATGACCCGGCAGGACGCCCAGGGCGAGCCTGTCGGCGGGTGGATGCCGCAGCAGCGCGTGAGCTTTCAGGCGGCGCTGGACGGCTTTACGCGGCAGGCGGCCTATGCGGGCTTTGCCGAAAAGAAGTTCGGCAGCCTCATTCCTGGCCAGCGCGCCGATTTCCTGCTGATCGACCGCGACATTTCCAGCGCGCAGCCGGCCGACATACGGGCGACGCAGGTGCTGGAAACCTGGATCGGGGGCAAGCGCGTCTATGTGAAGGGGCAATAGGCCCCTTCCCCGCGCTCACATCGCGTTGTCGGCGGCGTTGAAGGCGTCGTCGAGGGTCTCGGGCAGCGGCGGCTGAATCGGCTTGTCGCAGCCCGCTTCCTTCATATGTGCGCGCAGCACGTCCATGCGACCCAGATTCCAGCGCGCGAGCGGCACGCCCAGCGGGCGGAAATCGGCGCGCTCGAACAGTTGCACGACATAGTTGCGGCACAGTTCGTCCACCTGGTCGAGCGTCAGCATGCCAAGGTTCATGACCATCGGCCGCCCCGGCACGCCATTGCGGCCGCGCACCAGATCGGTGACGTAGAGGCCGCCGCGCGGGTCGACCAGCACCACGTCCGCCTCGCTCGAATCGATCAGGCGATGGCTGGCGGCGTAGGGCGCGACGAATTCATAGGTGCGCCAGACGAGGAAACCGCTCGACAGGATCGTGATCAGCAGGCCGATGAACAGCGGCCGCATCGCTCCCTGCGGGCGGAAGCGCGCCCAGCCAAGCCCGGCCAGCAGGCAGAAGGGACCGATGAAGCCATGGGCGTAGCGGAACCCCCAGCCATAGCCCTGCGCCAGCGCCAGCCCGCAGCCCGCGATGCAGCCCAGCGCGAGCGGCAGCGCGATCTCACGCCCGCGCAGCATCGTGCGCCAGCGCATCGCGGCGACGCCTAGTGCAGCGAGCGGCACCATCAGGACATTGTTCCAGGCGATATAGCGGCTGAGATTGACCAGCGGCTGCCAGCGATCGCCGAGCCGTTCGAACAGGCTGCCGATCTTGTCCGCGACGCCCGCCGAGGGCCGCACATCCGCCGGCGCGCCCAGCGCATGGAGCAGGAAGCCGGGCCAGAGCTTGGCCCAGACGATGACGATCGCGACCAGCGTCAGCGCGTGGAAGGCGGCCGCGCCCCAGCGCCGCGCCAGCAGCATCCAGAGGATGAAGGGGGCGATGAACAGCGGCGGGAAATGCCATTGATGCAGGCCCGCCGCGATCAGCGCCACCAGCCCCGCCGCGCCATGACCCAGCCAGCCGCCGCGCAGCACCAGCGCCAGCCAGACGAGGTTGAGCGCGAAATGGCCGGTCATGGCATAGGGCGTCATTGCCGTGACCCACAGCTGGCTCGACGACAGGCCAAGCAGCAGCGTCACCCAGACGGCATCGGGACGGTCCGGCATCAGCCGCAGCGCGATGCGCCAGAGCGCGAGAAGCCCTGTCACCAGCAGCACGGGCCCGGCCAAATTGGGGTCGCCCAGCTGCCAGAACAGCGCCTGGATCGCGCTGTTCACCGGCAGATAGGCGGCGGTCCAGTAATCGGCCGCGCCGAAGGGCGAGAAAAATTCGGGCATGATCGCCCGGCGATAGGGCTCCCATTCGATCGGGATCGGCCGCGCGAACAGCCCTTCGCGCATATAGGCGGCGGCGAAGCGAGCGACTTCCTCGTCCCGGCTGATCGCATAATCCTGGAAGAGGGCATAGTGGCCGGCCCAGGCGACAAGCCCAAGCAGCACGACCAGCGGCACGACGATGCGCGCGGTCGGAGGCGGCAGATGGAAGCCCTTCCCTTCCGCCCAGGGCGCCGCCAGCGCCATCAGCGCGAGCGCGCCGAGCAGCGCGGGCAGATCCTGGTCCAGCAGCAGGATGACGGCCAGACTGACCCCGTGCCGGTAGGTGACGTGCCAGAGGAAGGTGGCGTAGAGCCAGAAGGCCAGGCCGAGCGCGCCCAGCAGGAACAGGCGACGCGCATCCATCTGGGGCGAGCCGGTGCCCATCTTCAATCCCGGACCAGCGCCCGATTGACGAAGATGCCGTCCATTTCGACCAGCAGCGGGAAATGGCCCTTGTTATTGGCGAAGAAAGCGGAGGGCGCAAAATCGCGCGCGTCCAGCCAGTCGATCATCGCGCGATAGCCCGCGCCGCCTTCATAGATGGGGCGGACGCCCAATTCGGTCTGGACGCCCAGCATCCGGCCGATCGCATCCCCCGCCCCTTCGCACACCGACAGGTCGTGGCCCTGCGTATCCATCTTGAGGAAGGGCCGGGCAAAGCCATGCCGCGCCACCAGTTCGGGCAGCAGCGTGTCGAGCCGACGACACTGCATGTCGACCGTCTTCGTCACCTTGTTGCGATCGGCAAAGATGGCGTCCTGCGCGCCGGAGGGGCGTTTGAGCGAACTGAACTGGTCGGCAGCCATGATGTTGAAGCTGGCCGCGCCGTCGAAATCGGACAGGGCCATGTTGAAGACGTGCCAGCGCGGATCGCCGGCGGCGCGCCTGGCCAGAGGCGCGAAGATGTCGGGATTGGGCTCAAAGGAGAGGATCAGCCCCTTGTAGCCCGCATCGCGGCGCGCCATCGTCGCATATTGGCCGCGATTGGCGCCCACGTCGAACAGGCAGTCGACCGCGAAGGCCGCAAGGAAACGGCGCAGCGCCTGCACCTCGGGATATTGGTGGACGCGGCCGGCCGCCGCCAGGCGCAACGCCAGCGCACGGTCGCCAAGTTCGCGCAGATAGCGGTTCATGCGCGCGCCGCCAGCAGCGCCTTGTAGATGTCGATCGTCCGTGTCGCCATATCCCGCCAGGATCCCATATCTTCCCCATAGGCGCGCGCCCGCGCCCCCTGATCCCGCCTGATGGCCGCGCTTTCGATCAGCGGCAAGAGGGCTTGGGCCAGCGCCGGGGCATTTCCGGCCGGCGCGCGCACCGCCACGCCGTCGGGCAATTGCCCGAACATGCCCGCGTCGGACGTGACCATGGGCTTGCCATGATGCAGCGCAGAGAGGAAGGCGCCGCTCGAATCGATATGGCGATACGGGAAGACCAGAATGTCCGCGCACGCCATATGCGCGTCGAGCCGGCCTTCGGTCAGGAAGCCGAAATCGGTGACCAGCCGGTCGGCGAAGCCCGCCCGCGCGACCGCGTCGACCATCGGCGCGACATTCATGAATGGCTTGCCTGCGATCGCCAGTTCGAAGCGATGGCCGGCGCGCCACAGGGCGATGCACGCGTCGACCAGCAGGTCGACGCCCTTATAGGGGCGGATCGTGCCGAAGAAGAGCAGGCGCGGCACCACCGGCGGCGGGACGGCCGCAAGATCGGTCGCGCTCGCCGGGGCAAGGCGCATGGGCGGATGGGGCGTGCGGTGGATGCGGGCGGGGTCGACCCCCTGCCCCACCAGCGCGTCGTGCGTGGTGTCGCCATGGACCAGCAGCGCGTCGAAGCGATCGAGCAGCGCGCGATAGCCGCGCCCCTGAAGGCCCGCATCGGCATGGTAGGCGTCGGCATTATGGACGGTGTGGACCAGGGCGACGCGCCCCGCCAGCCGCTTCAGCATCAGCTGGTCGGCGGGCGCGAGCGGCAGCCACTGGACATGGACGATGTCGGCCGTGGCCAGCGGGCGCAGGTCGCCCAGAGCGCAGGCGATCGCATGGTCCGCCGCCTTGGCCAGGCGAAAGGCGCGCCCTTCCCCCAGCCGATCGCGCAGCGCTTCGCTTCGGCGGAAGAAATGCGGGCTGTAGCGATAGCCCTGCGGCACGATCGCATCCGTGGCGCGCATCGGGCGGCCGAGCAGCGTCACTTGCGCGCCCTGATCCGCCAGCGCCGCGCACAGGCTGTCGTCATAGCGCCCAGTGAAGAGCGAAGGATCGACCATCGCAACCTTCATGCGCGCGCCAGCCGCTTGAGCGAGCCCAGGTGCAGCATGGCGACGCCGAGCAGGGTGAGCGCGTACAGCGCAAGGAAGGCGAGGTCGAAGCGACCGGGCCAGAGCAGCAGCGCCAGCGGCGCACTGGCCAGCGATCCCAGGAGGAACGGCAGCGATCGCGCCAGCAAATGGGTGAAGCGACCGAGCGCCGCCTGGACATAGACCGACACGCTAAGGATCGTCAGCGCGGCGAGCGCCAGCAGGATGAGGCCGATGTCCGCCCGGTCGATCGCGGCCCGGCCGTCGAACAGGATGGCGAACAGCCGGTCGCCCGCGACCAGCAGCACGCCGCCCAGCAGCAGCGCGAACAGCATCGCCGCGCCCAGCGCGCGCGCGAGCAACTGCCGCATCCTCTGCCGGTCGCCGGCATGATAGGCGCGGGTGATGCGCGGCAGGGCGGCCTCCACCAGCGCGCGCACCAGCATCGACAAAGCGCGCGCCATCTTGAAGAAGAAGTCGAACACCAGCATCGGCCGCGGATCGGACGTCGCGGCGGCGATCGTGAAATAGGGCGCGTTATAGGCGATGATGTCGGACAGGGTGAAAGCCGCCGACGCGCCGATGTCGCGCAGATAGTGCGCGCGGACATGGCCACCGCCGACCCGCACCGCCAGCCAGTGCCGCCGGCGCATCCCGAGGCGTCGATGCACATGGCCGATGGCAAAGCCGATCACCGCCATGCTGACCGCCAGTTGCAGCGCGACCGACAGGCGGGGATCAAGGCCCGCGAGGATGGCGAGCAGCAGCCCGATGGTCGCCACGCGCCGGGCGCAATCCAGCATTTCCCACAGGAAATTGCCGTCGACCGCCGCCAGCGCCCGCTTGGCGAGCAAGGCCGGCAGGTTGAGGCAGGCGGACAGGAAGAAGAGCAGGAAGAGCAAGGGCATCCCCGTTTCCAGCCAGCCCAGCCCAAGCGCCAGCAGCAGGATCAGCGCGCCGCCCGCGACCAGCAGCGCGAGGAAGAGGAAGAGCACCCCCATTTCCTCCAGCCGGAACCCGCCATCCGCCGCGACCGCCTTCCTGCCCATGCCCCCCGCATCCTGCCCCAGCCAGTGCCGCCGCAGCCGCGCATAGATGATGCTGGTGAGGCCGAATTCGGCCGAGACGGTGAAGTTGCCGAAGGCGACGAGCAGCAGGAAGGCCTGAAACTCGGCGATCGGCAGGATGCGCACGAACACGAAGGTGACGGCAAAGCCCCAGATCAGCACCAGCCCGACATTGGCCAGCTTGACGAGGGCAAGGATGCGGGCGCTGCCCTCCATCCGCGCGAGACGGTTCATGCGGGCTTGCGCGCCCTGAACAGCCGGTCGTCGAGCGCATAGAAATGGCGCAGGTCGGGATCGACGGCGGCGGCGTCGATCTCTTCCAGGTCGAAGCCGGCGGCGCGGATGCGATCGGCGAAATCCGGGCCATATTGCCGCACATGATCCCATTGGCCAAAGCGCCGCTCGCGCTCGCGCGGGGGCATGGCGAAGCTGCCATCCTCGGTCGGCTTGTCCCAGAGCGGGACGATCAGCCAGGCTTCGCCGCCCGGCTTGAGAGCGCGCAGGATGTTGCGCAGCACCGCCGCGTCGTCGGGCACATGCTCCATCACATGGCTGGCGTAGAACAGATCGTAGCGATCGACGTCGGCCAGTTCCATCAGATCGACGCGCCGCATGCCGGGAACGGTGTAGCGCGCGGGATCGAGATCGGCCGGCACATAGTCGGCCGCGACGGAAAAGCGGCGGACCAGGCTGTCCTCATTGGGCGCCATGTGCAGGATCGTGCCCTGCGCCGGCACGGTCAGGCGGCCTTCGCCGATCAGCCAGTTCATCAGCCGCTCGCGCGGGGATGCGCCGCATTCCGGGCAGCCCCATTCCCCATTGTCGCCATAGCGGAAGAAACCCACCACCGTCTTGCCGCAGGCCGGGCAGCCGCGCGACGCGCGCGCGCCCAGCGCCTTGCGCACTATCAGCGTCGTCCGGGTCAGATGCTTGCCGGCGGCCTTAGCCACCCGCTGGACAGTAATCACGTCATTCTCCGCATGGGGTCTGGCAAGCGCCTATACTATATCGCCCGGCATAAGCGAGAGGGTCAGCGCGACTTGGCCGGGTTCCAGATGGTGACGGTGTTGCCGCGCATGGCCTTCGCAACGCCCTGCAGCGTGGCGGCATAGGCGATCAGCATGTCGACCAGCGCGGCGAGCGGGCCGCGCCGCGCGCGCAGGCCAATCAGGACAGCGAAGGCGACAAGAGCAAGGCCGGCGCCGAACAGCAGCGGTGACACGCGCCAGGCGAGGATCGCTGCGGCCAGCGCGCCCAGCAGGATGAAGGCCCCGCCGAACCAGCGCACGATCTTGCGCGAGGCATATTTGAAGCGGTCGATCCCGGTCATGCGCCGCAATTGCGGGCGCAGATACCGGTGCGTGTGCCAGGCGCGCGCGGCGATGCGGACCTTGCGCCGATATTCGTCGCCGCGCGCCGTCACCAGCCGTTCGCGGGCGATGACGTCGCTGGCCTTCACCAGTCGCTTGCCAGCGAACAGCACCGCCATGGACACTGTCAGGTCGTCGAGCACGCTGTCGGGAAAGACGGGATAGAGGCTGCGGCGGATCGAGAAGATGGAGCCGTCCGCGCCCAGCACATTGCCGGTGCGCGATTCCTCGTCCTTCAGCCGTTCCTCCAGCCGCCAGTAGAGCGACCCGACCGAGGCGGTGGCGCTTTCGTCGGCGCCGACATAGTGGAGCGATCCCAGCACCCCGCCAATGTCCGGATCGGCATAGCGGGCGAGCAAGCGCTCGATAGCCTGTTCGTCGAGCAGCACATTGGCGTCGGTGAAGATCAGCACGTCGCCGCGCGCGCGGGCGGCGAGCTGCTTCATGCCATGGGCCTTGCCGCTGCGTCCGGGGCCGCGCAGCAGGGTGACATGATCGCCCCGCGCGGCGATCAGATCGCCGGTGCCGTCGGTCGATCCATCATCGAAGGCGAGGCATTCGAGATCGGGATGGCGGCGCCTGAGCATCGCCAGATTGGCGAGCTTGTCCGGCATCGCCTCTGCTTCATTATAGGCGCAGAAGAGCAGCGAGGCACTGGGCGCGGGCGAGGCGACTGGCCGCTCGGGGCGAGTGGGCAGCGCGCGCAGGATCAGCGGGTAGCAAAGGAAGGGCCACGCGACCGCGATCAGGCACAAGGCCAGAATGGCCAGCAATATCAGGTCGATCACCGGCATCCTTAATAAGCCTTGTGATGGACGAGCACGCCCAGCGTGGCAACGATGATCCGCAGGTCGCGCCAGATCGACCAGTCGCTGACATATTCCAGGTCGGACTGGAGCCGGTCGATCAGGTCCTGATGATGGTCGGTGGAGCCGCGATGACCGCGCACCTGGGCAAGGCCGGTCATGCCCGGCTTGATGCAATGGCGGGCCCAGTAGCGCGCATCGACTTCCCAATAGAGGCTGTTGCCGGCCTTGGCTGCGGCGGCATGGGGGCGCGGCCCGACGATGCTCATGTCGCCTTTCAACACGTTGAAAAGCTGGGGCAATTCATCAATGCTCGTGCGTCGCAGAAAGGCGCCGACGGGAGTGACGCGATCATCGTCGCGCCGGGTCAGGGTCGCGGCCTGGTGATCGCTCGCCTCCGTACGCATGGAGCGGAACTTGTAGATGGCGAAGGGACGCGCGTCCTTGCCGATGCGCGGCTGGCGGAACAGTGCCGGGCCGGGGCTGGTCAGCCGCACCGCCAGCGCCGCGCCGATCAGCACCGGCGACAAGAGGATGATGGCGACGGCCGCCACCACCAGGTCGAACAGCCGCTTGATCAGCCGGTCGCGGAACTGGAGCGGGCCACCGGCGACGATGATGGTCGGCTGGCCGTCGAACTGATCGACTCGCGCCGGGGCGAAGCGCAGCAATTCGGGCACGACGATCTCGCCGCGCGCGGACAGCGACTTGAGCGCCGCCGACCAGTCGTCCATGCGGTCCATGGGGCAGGCGACGATCACGCGCTCGGCCATGCCCACCGCGCCGGCCAGCCGGGCGGCCATGTCGGCATCATGCCGTTCGGGATGGAGATTGGCGGCGTCCGCGCTGATGACGCTGGCGTGCGATCCGGTGGCGATGGCGATGCCATCCATGATGACGGCGGTGAGATGCGGCACCCCGCCCAGCAGGTTGACCGCCAGCCGCGCGACCGCGATCCGCACCAGCGCCAGCGCCAGCGCGCCCAGCATCAGCCCGATAAGAAAGGTGAGGCGCGACAATTGCTCGGCGATCTTGCCCAGATAGACGATCAGCAGCATCAGCAGCGCCGCCTGCGCCAGCGCCCACAGCGCCCGGACGATCCCGCGCCGCAGATGGTCGATGGTGTTGATGCCATAGGCGCCGCCCTGCACCGCCAGCAGCGCGTAGAGCGGCGCGACCATGGCGAACATCACCAGCCCATGCGGCTTTCCCGGCTCGCCCCAGAGCGCGCCCAGCACGAAATAATTGGCGGCGAGAAAGGCGCAGAACAGTCCGGCCATGTCGCCCGCCAGGCACAGCGCATAAAGGCGCAACCGCACCATTTCCTTGGAAACTGTCACGCCTGCGCCCCGATCATCGTCATGTGCCCCGTTGGCACCGGCGGACGCGGGTTGCAAGGGGGCAAGCGCAGGCGAGTTCCGTTGGTGGCGCGCGGGCGGGGACTGGTTGAGACGGAGGGATTGGGTCGGGACAGGATCAGCTCCTCTCGCGCATTCCAGCGATCTGCTCATGCCTTTCTCTGAGGTGATAACCCACTCCAGAGAGCCATAAACGTGGCGTGCTCCTGCGCAGGCAGGAGCCTAGTTGAAGGGGCAGAGCTGGGCTCCTGCCTGCGCAGGAGCACGTGCCGCGGCTATTGTCGGAGGGCGCCGGAAATCACTGCGCCTTCCTCAATCATTGTGTCGCTCGCGCCCGGGGTTGGGAAACATGCATCGTGTTGCTGCGCAGGCAGGAACCCAAGTCAGGCGGCGCGTTCAGCCAGTGGCGCGAGCAGCAGCGCGCCGCGTAGTTCACCCCCCGAACAACCGCCCCAGCGCCTTGTCGAGCATCAGCAATTGCCACAGCAGCCGGCCATGATCCGCCACGACCGCCTTGTGGTCGGCGGCGACCCTGGCGAGCATCCGGGCGTCGAACCAGCCGGTTTTCGCCAGGGCCGATCCGCCGGCGATCGCCGTGGCTTCGCCGGCCAGCGCGCCGCGGAACCAGGCGCTGATGGGCGTGACGAAGCCCATTTTCTGGCGGTAGAGTATGTCCTGCGGCAGGAAGGGCTCCATCGCCTTCTTCATCAGCACCTTGCCGCTGTTGCCGCGAATGCGCTGGGCGACCGGCAGGCGGGCGGCGAATTCGACGAGGCGATAGTCGAGCAGCGGCTCGCGCGCCTCCAGGCTGACGGCCATGCTCATCCGGTCGGTCTTGGTCAAAATGTCGCCGGGCAGCCAGATGCGAAGATCGGCATATTGCGCGCGGTCGAGCGGATCGCGCGCGGGGGCGGCCGCCATCATCTTCACATAGCGGTCCTCGGCCCGATAGGCGCCCAGGCGGCTCTTCATCTCCTGACTGAACAGGCGCTGGCGCAGGCCATGGGGCGTGACGCCGACCGAAGCGGCATAGGCGTCCCCGCCCTCCCCCGCCAGTTCCAGCAAGGTCGATTTGGCGCGCAGCATCCGCGGCGCCCAGTCGGCCTTGGGATAATAGCGCCCCAGCGCGCCGAACAGCGGCTGGCGCACCGATGCGGGGATCAGGCCGCGCAGCCTTTCCCCCTGCATCTGGAACCGGTGGCGGCGATAGCCGGCGAACGCCTCGTCTGCGCCATCGCCCGAGAGCGCCACCGTCACCTTTTCCCGCGCCAGTTCGCAGACGCGATAGGTGGGCAGAGCCGACGCATCGGCGAATGGTTCGTCGAAATGAAAGGCGAGCGTGTCGATCAAGCCATAATCATCGGGTGATACAATGCGCGTGCGGTGATCGGTCGCGAACCGCCGCGCGACCCGATCGGCATAAGCGGTTTCATCGAGGCTGGCGACGTCGAAGCCGATGGTGCAGGTCTGCACTGCATGGCGCGAGGATTCGGCCATCAATGCGACGACGCTGCTGCTGTCGACCCCGCCCGAGAGGAACGCGCCCAAGGGCACGTCGGCAACCATGCGCGATCGCACCGCCTGGCGCATCAGCGCGACCAGTTCCTCCTCCAGCGCTTGCGGCGTTGCCCGGCTGCGCTCGGCGAAGCTGATATCCCAATAACGTTGTGGCTGGGCCAGCGGCCGGCCGCGCACCAGTCGCAGCGTCTCGCCCGCGCCCAGCTTGCGCACGCCCGCGACCAGGCAGGCGTCATCGGGGATGTAGCCATAGGCCATATAATCCTCGACCGCAGACAGGTCGGGCGCGCGGCGCAGCAGCGGATGAGCGAGCAGGCTCTTCAATTCCGATCCGAAGATCAGGCTGCCGTCCGACAGCAGTGCATAATGAAGCGGCTTCACCCCCAGCCGGTCGCGCGCCAGCCAGAGCGCGCCGGCGCGCGCATCGAACAGCGCGAAGGCGAACATGCCGTTGAAGCGATGGACGCACTCCTCGCCCCATTGGCGATAGCCGTGAAGAATGACTTCGGTGTCGCTATGGGTGCGAAAGACATGGCCCTTCGCCTCCAGTTCGGCGCGCACTTCCGCGAAATTGTAGATTTCGCCGTTGAAGACGACCGCCAGGCTCTCATCCTCGGTCAGCATCGGCTGCGCGCCGCCCGCGAGGTCGATGATCGAAAGGCGCAAATGGCCCAGGCCCACGCCCGGCGCGGTCCAGACGCCGCTGCCGTCGGGGCCACGATGCGGCATCGCGTCCAGCATCGCGCGCACCCGCGCGGGATCGACGGGCTTTGCCGTTTCGAGGTGGAAGATGCCCGCTATGCCGCACATGGAGGAAGGCTCTAGCGGATACCGATGGCGCGGTCAGCCAAAAGCCGCATCGCGCCCAAATCGGCGCGGAACGCGGCGATGGCGGCGTCGGCATCCTGCCCGTCGCGCTGTTCGGCGGAGATCAGGATGGCGACGGCGCGCTGGTCCCGGCCCAGCAGGCGGGCCTTGAGCGTGGCGAGCTTGACGGCGGGCTTGCTGCCGGTGAGCGCGCCGTCGCCTACGGCGTAGACGGTCACGACATGGCGCACGACCGGGCCGGGCGCGGTGATCTGTTCGCCCAGGCCATCGGCGGGCGCGGGCGCGGGCGAGGACCAGACCCACTGGCTGTCGGGATCGGCCGCGCCCTGCGCGAAGCCGACCAGTTCGCGCCCCTCCGCCTGGCGGGCATAGGTGGCGATGGCGAGATCGACCACTTGCCCGTCGGCATTGCGATACCGGCCGCTGACGACATGATCGGCGCCGTCGAAGCGCGGCTTCCACGGATAGGCCTGGGGCGCGTCGGTGCGGTTCCATCCATCGACCGCGGGCAGCGCCAGCACGGGGGGCAGCGGCCGGGCGGTGGCGGCGGTGGCGGCGAGCCAGAGCGGCGCGGCGATCACCAGCGCCAGCGCGCCGGCGGTGACGCTGCTGATCGGGCTGGCGGCGGCGCGGCCCTGCAAGGCGCGCGGATCGAACCAGGGGTCGCCGGGCTTGCGGTCGAAAAAGGGCCAGGCGACGGCCATGACCAGGATCATGATGATGGCGAAGAAGACCCAGCCATAGACGACATGGTCGAACCCGACCGCCGCATCGACGGTGGTGAGGTGCGCGACCAGGATGGTGGCATAGGCGCGCACGCCGTTGGCGAGGATGGACAGCCCCAGCGCGCCGGCCAGGAACAGCATGCGGCGGCTCCAGCGACGAAAGCAGACATTGCAGACGAGCACGCCATAGGCCGCCATGGCGATCAGGAATTTCGCGCCCGAACAGGCTTCGGCGACTTCGAAATAGCCCGTCGGCGTGGTGATGAAGATGCCCTCCAGATGCGCGGGCACGCCGGTGAGGTCGAGCAGCAGCATAGCGATGCGCGCGGTCAGCAATTGCAGCGGCGGAACCAGCTCCTCGCCAAAGGGCACCATGAAGAAGGCATAGAAGAGCGGGAAGAGCAGCGCGCGCGCGACCGCCGGCCCCAGCAGCGCGATGGTCGCGCCCTGCAGCATCAGCACCAGCGCGCCATGGCGGAACAGCGCGACGCCCGCCGCCGCGCCCAGCAGCCAGACCAGCGCGCCCGCCCCCAGCCACAACAGGCCGGGCGCCCAGGCGACCGGCTGCAACTGGCGCAGGCCCGGCAGCCGCTGCTGCACCAGCCAGCCGATCAGCAAGGGCACGAAGAGGCAATGGCCGAAGGTGGAGGCGTTCCACCAGATCGACACCATGTCCGCCACCTCGCGGAAGAAGAGCGCGAGGATGGCGAAGGCGACGAAGCCCAGCGCCAGCAGCGGCGCACGCCAGCCGGCGGCGGCCGGCGGCGCCGTGTTCGGGGCGGCGATGGCGCTGCTGCTCATGCGCGAGCCCGGGCCGCCGGCGCGGGGCCAAGCAGCATGTCGGGCAAGTCGGCCAGCGTCGCGCTCCAGCGATAGCGCTGCTCCATGCGCGCGCGGGCGGCAAGGCCCAGCGCCTGGGCCCGGGCGGGATCGGCGAGCAGGGCCAGGACGCGCTCTGCTTCCTGCGCGGGATCGGCGGCGACCAGCAGATGATCGCCGTCACGCGCGTCGATCCCCTCGGCCGCCTGCGGCGAGGCGACGACCGGGCGCGCCATCGCCATCGCCTCCAGCACCTTGTTCTGGATGCCGCGCGCGATCCGCAGCGGCGCGACGACAACCTGCGCGGCGGCGAGCCAGCCGCGCACGTCGGGCACGCCACCGGTCACGATCACGCCGGGCAGATCGGCCAGCGCCTGCACCGATGCGGCCGGGTTGCGCCCGACGATGGCGAAGCAGGCGTCGGGATGGACGGCGCGGATGCGCGGCAGCACGTCGCGCGCGAAGCTGTCGACCGCCTCGACATTGGGGCGATAGTCCATCTGTCCGGTGAAGACGAGCAGCGGCCCCTGCCCGCCCGGCACCGGATCGATCGGGTCGATCGGCGCGGCGGGATCGAAATAATCGAGCGCCACGCCGTTTTCAATGGCGACGACTCGCTGCGCGTCGAGCCCGGTGGCGGCGCGGAACAGCGCGGCTTCCGCCTCGCTCACGAAGCTGGACAGGTCCGCGCGGGCGGCGACGCGGCGTTCGAAATCGAACAGCAACCGCCCTTCGCGCCGGTTGATCCAGGCCATGGGGCCGCTGCCCTGCTGACCATAAGCGGCATATTTGGCCGAATCGAAATCGACGAAATCCATCATGAAGCGGATTCCCGGCGCGAGCGGCGGCACGAAATGCGCCATTTGCGCGGAATAGGCGAACACCGCGCGGATCGGCCGCTCGGCCAGGGTCTGCCGCACCCAGCGATGCAGGCCGGGATGGTCGAACAGCGAGACCAGCATCGAGTGGCGTCTGGCGAGGCCGGTGAGGCCCGCGACCAGTTTGGACCGGTCGCGCCGCAGCACGCGCTGGCTGGCCGCGACCTGCGCCAGATCGGCGGCGAAGCCCATGTCGCGATCATCATCGGCGAAGCAGCCAACATGCACCGGCGCGATCTGCGCCAGGCGCTTCAACATGTGGCAGGAGCGGATCTTGTCGCCGCGATCGGGCGGAAAGGGCACGCGGTGGCAGAGGAACAGAATGTCGCCGCTCATCCCAGGCCCCGCGCGATCAGCGGGCCGACCAGATTGGCGACCGGCAGCGGCAGCTTCTTCCACAGGTCGATCCGCCGCTGATATTTGGCGCTGTTGGGGTCGATGTCGCGCACAGCGCCGCCGGGCGACCAGCCATGATAGGCGAGCGGGACGGGTTCGAAGCCGAAGCTCTTCTTCCACGCCGCCTGGCCGCTGCCGACCTTAGACCGGCCGAAGTCGAAGATGCGCATGCCCCGCGCGCGGGCATGGCCCATCAGGCGGAAATAGAGAAGCTCGTTGGAGCGCAGCCGCCGCGCATCGCCGATGCCACCGCCCCAATAGGGCATGGCGCGGCCGCGATGATAGAGCGTCAGCACCGCGGACACGGCGCGCTTGTCTTCGCGCACGATCAGGATGTCGGCATCCGCGCCGAAGCGTTCCAGCACCGCGCGGAACAGCCGTGCGGGAAAGACTGGTGTGCCAAGGTTGCGCACGCTGGTGGCATAGACACGATAATGGTCGCGCAGATGCCGCCGGTCGCGCCCGACCTCATAGCGGAGCGCCGGATTGGCGAGCGCCTTGCGCAATTCGGCGCGATGCTTGCGCGGAATGGCGAGCAGTTCGGCCTCCTCCTCCGAAGCGAGCGGGCGGGAAAAGCCCAGATGCTGCCCTTCGCGCAGGTCCCAGTCGCCGCCGGGCGCCGGACCGCCGCGCAACTCGATCGACAGGTCGCCGCGCGCCCGGGCGCTATCGCGCGCCGCCTGCGCCAGCAGCGCCACGCCGCGCGCATCGTCGGCCAGGATGCCGCCATCGACGGCAAAGCCGCTCGACACCAGCGCCTGCCCGAACAGCGCGCTTTTCATATGGTGCAGCGGCAGCAGGCCGCGGATCCGCCCCGATGGCTCGACCGCCGCCAGCAGCAGCGCGCGATTGCCCGTCGCCTCCTCGACCGCGCGCAGCCAGGCGGGGCGATGGAAGGGCGTCGAGTCGGCATGGGCGAGGACATAATCGTCCGCCGCCTGCACCTCGGCGGGATCGCGCAGGTCGAGCGTGGTGACGGACAGGTCGGCGGGCGCGCCCTCTATCATGATGCGCGGGCGGCTTCGGCGTCGGCCAGCGCGTCGACCCGCGTCCAGGCGAAGTCGCGCGTCAGCCGCCGCAGCTTGTCGGCCATGACCGACAAATTGCTGTAATGGCGCAGGCGCGAGCGCAGCGGCGCATGCGTGACGCGCGGCTGGTCGGGATCGATTTCCCAGGGGTGGAAATAGATGATCGCGGGCCGCCCGGCCTGTTCGTTGACCTGACGGATCGCCCAGCGCGAAAAGCCGTAGGGCAGCAGGCGGAAAAAGCCCCCACCCCCGGCCGCCAGCGTGCGCTTGCCCCATTTGGCGGTCGTTACCGGCAGTTCGACCAGCGGCGAATCGGGCAGCGGCTTCCAGGCGAAGCGCGGCGAGTCAGGCCAGCCATAATGGTCGTGCCGGATCGGTGCGACGCTGGAGGAATAGCGATAGCCTTCCTCCGCCAGGATCGCATGCGCCCAGGGCGTGCGCGCGTCGATGGAGAAGCTGGGCGCGCGATAGCCGGTCACCGCCTGCCCGCTCGCATCCTCCAGCAGAGCGCGCGCCCTGGCCAGATCCGCGCGGAACTGGTCGGGGGTGAGGGTGAAGACGCGCGCATGGTCATAGCCATGGCTGGCGACTTCATGCCCGGCATCGACGATGCGGCGCATCAGCGCGGGATAACGTTCCGCCACCCAGCCAAGCGTGAAGAAGGTCGCGTGGACGCCCGCCTCCCCGAACAGATCCAGCACCGCATCGGTGTTGCGCTCGACGCGGTGGACCAGCCCGTCCCAGTCGGCACGGTGGATCGTGCGTTCGAACGCGCCGACCTGGAACCAGTCCTCGACATCGACCGACAGGGCATTGCGCATCACGGACACCTCAGGGCAGCGCGGTTCAGGCGACGGCGGCGTCCCGCGCGACATCGTCCATGCGATCCTCGCGCTCGACCCATTCGACCAGCATGGTGAGCACCCGGCGCAGCGCCGCATCATGCTCCTCCGCCCGGAATTCGAGCGAGGCAAGCCGCTCCTCGATCAGGGTGAAGCAATCCTTGAGCGCTTCGGGGTCGATGGTCTGCGGCGGGTTGAAGGGCGCATGCGACTGCATCGCGCGCAGCGATGCGATTTCGGCGCGCAGCGCGGCGATCTCATCCTGCATGTCGCGGCGCAGGCCGGCCGTGTCTTCGGCCCGGTCGCCGGCATCGTCATCGGCATCGACGGCGATGCTGGCGTCGTCGGGGGCGTGCACCTCGGTCAACGCATCCTCCTCGTCGAACGTGTCGAGCGCGCCTTGCATGTCGGCGATCTGCGCATCCATGTCCCAACGGCCGCCGGGAGCAGCCGGCGCGGCGAAGGGCGCGGCCGCGGGCCGGGTCCAGGCGTCGTCATCCCACTCCTCCGCCTCGGCCTCTTCGAGCTGACGGTCGGCGACATCTGCAGGCGGCGCGAAGGGCGCGATGCGATCGGCCGGCGCGGCGAAGGGCCCGGGCGTCCAGGCGGGCAGCGGCTCTTCCTGCTCGGCAACCGGTTCGTGGGACGCTACGTCCTCGTCCACCTCGGCCGCATCAACGTCCCACATCTCGCCCTCGACCAGTTCGGCCGGGGCGGTGTCCTCGTCCGCCTCTGCGGCATCGTCCCACGTCGCGCGCGCGACCGGTTCGGCCGGCGTGGCGTCGGCGCCAGGAACGTCCGCGTCGGCGGGCTCGCGCGCAACGCTCTCCTCGGCCGCTTCCACGATGTCGGCTTCCGCGACATCGTCCAGCGCGGAGGCGGCGACCGGCGCGGGCATGACGTCGATGTCGAGGCCCATGTCGGCGACCACGACGGCAACCGCGTCGGCGTCGATCTCATGGATCTGCTCGATCGCGCCCAGCAGCAGCACGCGGCTAATCAGCGCGTTGAGCCGGCGCGGCACGCCGCCGGTCGCGGCATAGAGCGCGGAGAAGGCGGCGGGCGTGAAGGCGGGATCGCCCGCCCAGCCGGCGATGCCCAAGCGATGGATCACATAGGGTTCGACTTCGCTCGGCAGCATCGGTTCCAGATGATGGGTGGCGATGACTCGCTGGCGCAGCTGCTCCAGATCCGGCGAGCGCAGCAGATCGCGGAATTCCGGCTGGCCCAGCAGGAATATCTGCAGCAGCGATTGGCCGCCCAGCTGGAAATTGGAGAGCATCCGCAGCTCCTCGATCGCCGAGACGCCCAGATTCTGCGCTTCGTCGACGATCAGCAGCGAACGCCGTCCGGCGCGCGCCTGGCCATGCAGATAGGCTTCGATCTTCTGCAGCGTCGCGGCCTTGGTGAAGCCCTCCGTCGCCAGGCCAAAGCTCTGCGCCGCGAGGCGCAGCATGTCGTCGCCCTCCACCTGCGTCGACACGATCTTGACCGCGGTCAGGCGCGCCGGGTCGATCGTCTGCATCAGGTGGCCGACCAGCGTCGTCTTGCCCGCGCCAATGTCGCCGGTGATTACGATGAAGCCTTCGCCCTGCGCCAGACCATAGCCCAGATAGGAGAGCGCCTTGCGATGAGTCGCGCTCTCAAAATAATAATGCGGGTCCGGCGTCAGCTGGAACGGGCGGCCCTGTAGTCCATAATATTGCTCGTACATACGCTCGTCTCCGTGCCCGTCGCGCTAGAAGCTGTAGCGCAGGCCGACCTGCCCCATGGCGCTGATAACCGTTTCGAAATCGTCCGCCTGGACCCCGTCGAGGCCCAGCGAGGCCGATGCCGACAAGCGCCGGCTCAGCCCCTTATAATAGCTAGTGAACGCGCCATAGTTAAGCACGTCCGGCCGTCCGCCGCTGGCGTCGAAATAGTTGAGATAGGCGACCACATCCATGCTGTCGCGATCGCTGAAGGCATAGCTCATCGACGCATTGCCATACCAGTTTTCGTCGCGCGAGCCACGCACAAGCACCATTTCGCCCTGCGGCGTGATGAACTTGCGCTGCGAGTAGCCCGCACCCAAGCCCCAGCCCCATGGCCCGCGCCGCAGCGCATATTGCGCCGCCACGCCGCGATAGCGGAAATTGGCGGCGGTTATGCCCGACAGCGCGTCGTTGAAACATTGCCCCCCGCCCGTAACGGAGAAGGCGCAGCCGGTGATGTCGCCGGTGAAGGGATTACGCGGGACGTCGAAGCTGTTGCCCGACAGGGCGGCGACATTGGACGTGATTACCCGCCCGAAACTGTCGATACCGTCGAACACGGTCAGCGCAAAATGACTGTCCTGGCCCTGCCACAGGAAACTGCCCTGATAGGTCATGCCGCCATAGCGTTGGCCCACCCGCGCCTGCAGCGATGTGCGGCGGCTGGGGCGCCAGAGCACGCCCACGTCCCAGATGATGTCGCTGAAATCGTAGATCAGCGCGCGCGGCGAGCTTTCGTCCGTCACATAGCGGCCGTTGCGGATGACGGGCTGGCCATCCTCGTCGAGCAGCGGCGAACGCTGGCTGATCTCGATATCCTCATAGCCAACGCCACCGACCAGCGCGACCGTGGGCGACACCGGGACGGTCGCGTCGACGCGGCCCCAGGCGTCCTCGAACCGCTGGTCGAGCTGGTGCGCATCTTCCCGGTCATAGCCCGCGCTCGCCGTGAGGCCGACGCCCGGCAGCAGCGTGTCGGGCGAAAAGCCGACCGAACCGAGCAGGCTGTGCGTCCAGCTGTCGGCGAAGGAGCCGGTCGGCGTCGCGCCGTCGAAATTCTGGTTCACGTCATCATCGACCCGGGCATAGCCCAGCCGATAGGAGGCGTTGACGTTGAGGTCGCCCAGCTGTGTCGTATAGGACGGTCCGGCATAGGCGGCCCAGACCTGGCTGGTATAGGTGTCGCGCTGGGTCAGCGCGCCCGACAGGCCATCGGTCCGCACCCGACTGGCGAGTCCGCCGGCCTGCAGCGTGAGACCGCGCGCGACATTGACGCTGGCGCTGGCGATGCCGCTCAGCGCATCCTGGTCGACCGCCTGATCGCCCCAGCCGAAGCTGTGATTATATTGCGCGTCGATCACCGCCTCGACCCGGCGGTCGCGGACTTCGGCGGTCACGCCGGCGGTAAGGTTGGTATAGGTCAGCACGTCGCCGCCGCCCTTGAGCGGCGCCATCACCACCTGGTCGATGCCGAGATAGGGCACGACATCGACACGGCGGTCGGCGCGCGATTCCTGCGCCGCGAGCGGGCTGGCCGCCAGCGCGGCGAGCGCGGCCGACGCGCGCAGCAGGACGCGGGATGGCGTCATCCGCGTCCCTCCCCCTTGTCCTGATAATGGCCGAAGCGACGGCCGCTGGTGAAGCGCACCGCATTCAGCAACAGGCGCACTTGCGCCCCGCCCTTCAGCAGCGCGACGGCTTCGCGCAGCGCGCTTTCGCTGGTCCTGTCGGCCTGAACCACCAGCAATGCGATGGCCGCATGGCTGGCGAGCACGGCGGCGGGCGATGCGGCCAGCAGCGGCGGCGAATCAAAGATCAGGATGCGATCGGGCCGCCCCTCGGTCAGCCGCGCGAGCAGCTGCTGGGTGCGGGCGGAGGCGAGATATTCGGTGTCGTTGTTGCTGCGCTGGCCGGCGGGCAGGACCGCGAGCGAGGGCAAGTCGGTGCGGATGATGCAATCCTCGATCGCGATCAGCGGATCGGCGAGCGCGTCCATCAGGCCCGGACCAGGATCAAGGCCCAGGCTCGCCGGGATCGAGGGACTGCCAAAATCGGCGTCGACCAGCAATATCTCATGGTCCTTCTCGGCCGCCAGGCTGAGCGCCAGGTTGATCGCGCAGAAGCTCTTGCCCTCGCCACTGTTGGGCGAGCAGACCAGGATGCGGTTGCCGCGCGGATTGTCGCGCAGCTGCGCCAGCAGGTCGCGCTTGAGCAGGCGGAACTCCTCGCTCATCACGGTGACCGGCCCTTCGGGCAGCAGGAAGCCACCCTGCGCCAGCGCATCGCGATCGATCGGCTGGACGGGACCCGTCCAGGCCGGCGCGCGCATCGCGGGCGCGGCGACGGGGTCAAGCGGCGCTGCGTCCGGCACGACGGGCGGCGGCGCGTCGGCGGGCACGTCCACCGCGGGCGCGGCGCGGCCCTTGAGCGCGGCGGAAAAGTCGTAAATCTCGGTCGCGCGCTCGATCAGCGATCCGCGGCCCTTGATGGAGCTATGCTGGTTCATGGGATCGCGCTCCTTCACGCCATGCCGCGCTGGACAAATTCGACCGCGATCAGCAGCAGGCAGACGCCCGCCAGCCCTCCGCTCGCGGCGGCAAACCATTTCAGGCGCTGCTTTTCGACCGCCTGCTGTGCGGCGCTGCGCACCTGGCTGATCGACCCGGCGACCGGCAGTCCGATCGCCCGCTCCAGCCGCGTGGCGGTGGAGAAGCTGCCCTTGAGCTGGCCGAGCGCGAAGGCGACGCCGACGCCCGCGGCGATGCCCAGCACCAGCACGCCCAGCAGTAGCAGCGGCCGGTTGGGCGCGGTCGGCGCGGTCGGCGTGCTGGGCGGCTGGATCACGCGGAACTGCACCGCGCCGGTTTCGGTCTTCACCTCGCCGCGCAGGCGGATTTCCTCGCGATCGGCGAGCAGCTTGTCATATTGGGTCTTGAGCACTTCATAGTCGCGATCGAGCTTTTCCTGCTCAGACGCGATGCCCGGTTCATCGACCTGGCGCGACATCATCGCGTTGAGATCGGCCTGAAGCTGAGCCTTGCGGGCTTGCAGCGCCTGCACCGTGGCGGCGCGTTCGGCCTGCATCGACTTGATCGACAGATAGGCGGGATTGGGCGTTCCGCCGCCGCCGGCGCTGCCGCCGCCGGACTTGCGCAGCGCTTCCACTTCGCGCTGGGCGGCGATGACGTCGGGATGGCTGCTGGTCCAGCCGCGCGCCTTCATCGACGCGAGATTAGCCTGCGCCTGCGCCAACGGCGAGGGGCCGCCCGAAGCACCCACGCCCGGCAGCGTCTGCGGCGTGCCGGCCAGCTGGCCGTTCATCGCCGACAGTGCGCTCTGCGCCTGCACCAGCTGCGATTCGATGGTGTTGATCTCCATCCGCGCCGCGTCCATGCGCTGGCTGATGGAGCCGGCGCCTGGCAGCAGCCCGGCATAGCGCTGGGCGAATTCGACGCGGCGCTGGTCGGCCGCTTCCAGCTGCTTGGCGCGGCCGGCGATCTGCTCGTCGAGGAAGGCCAGACTCTGCTTGGTCTCGCGGCGATCGCCGGAGAGATTTTCTTCCTGGAAAATGTCGATCAGCTTCTGCACCACCTGCTGGGCGATGCGGGCGTTGGCGCCGTCCGACAGGGTCGAATCGGCCGAGACCGCGCTGATGTCGATCATGCTGGGGTCGGCCTGCGCCATCACCGTGATATTTTCGCGCAGCGTCGTGATCTTGGCAGCGATGTCGCGCGGGCCGGACACGGTCTGCGACAGGTCGGTGCCGCGCACGACCTTTTCCAGATTTTCCGCGCTGGCGAGCGTGCTGCGCAGGCGATCGAGATCCTGCTGCGACTGGACCTGGGTGATGCCCATGCGATCCTCCAGCAGCGACTGGGTATTCACATAGACGCGCGCCTTGGACTGGTAGCTGTTGGGGATCAGCGCCACGCCCAGCCAGCCGAGCATGGCGACGCCCCAGGCGACCGCCAGCGCGATCCAGCGCCGATTCCAGATGCCGTGCAGCAGCACGCGCAGTTCGTCGAACAGGCCCGCCATGGTCAGAACATGCTTTCGGGGATGATGATGACGTCGCCGGGGGCGAGCATCACATTCGCCTTGGTGTCGCCGCGCTTCAGCAAGTCGTTGAGGCGGACGCGATATTCCTTCTGCTTGCCGCTATTCTTGTCGAAGCGGACCAGGCGCGCGCGGTTGCCCGCGGCGAATTCGCTGAGCCCGCCGACCGCGATCATCGCATCGAGCAGCGTCATGTTGGCGCGATAGGGGATGGAGGCCGGCTTTTCCGTCGCGCCCACGATCCGCACCTGCTGGCTGAACGTGCCGCTGAAATTATTGACGATGACCGAAACCAGCGGGTTCTCGATATATTGCGAGAGCGCCAGCTTGATGTCGTCGGCCAGCATCTTGGGCGTCTTGCCCACCGCGGGCATGTCGGTGATCAGCGGGGTGGTGATGCGGCCGTCGGGCCGGACCTGAACCTTGGCGCCCAGTTCCGGATTGCGCCAGACGAAGATGGTGAGGTCGTCGAGCGGCCCGATCACATATTCCTCGCCTGGCCCTTCCTGCGTCGAGACGAAGGACGCCGGCGGAAGCTGCGGTCCGGACGGCGCGGAGGCGCAGCCCGACAAGGCGACGGCGGGCAGCGATGCCCCGATCAGAAGCCTGGAAACCGACACGAAACGCATGTTCTCACCCCTTTTCGCACCCTCGCCTGTCCGCCGCCATCGATCGATCGCGCAGGATTCCGCAAGGGCTTTGGGAAAGGTCATGCCCGTAAAGGGTAAAGATAGCGTTAGGAGTCAAGTGCGTGGCGATCAGCCGAGCAAAAGCTCCCGGGGCGGAGGATGTCCGAGAAAGGCCGTGGGACTGGCCGACGCGCCATACGCGCCCGCCAGGAAGATGGCGATGAGATCCCCTTCCTCCAACGGCGGTAGCGCCACCTTGTCCCCCAGCCGGTCGATCGGGGTGCAGAGGCAACCGACCAGCGTGACCGGACCATCCGCCGGCGCGGCGTCGAAGCGGTTGGCGACCGCGATCGGATAGTTGCGCCGCACGACCGTGCCGAAATTGCCGCTGGCGGCGAGCTGGTGATGCAGCCCGCCATCGACCACGGCGAAGCGTTCGCCCTGGCTGTCCTTCACGTCGACGACGCGCGTCAGATAGACGCCCGCCTCTCCCACCAGCCAGCGGCCCAGTTCGATCGCAAAGCGGCTGCCCTGCAGGATGGGCGCGCGCGTCGCCAGCGCCTTGCCCAGCGCAACGCCGATCGGATGGATGTCGAGTGGCATGTCACCGGGGAAATAGGCCAGGCCAAAGCCGCCGCCCAGATTGACCAGCGGCGGGGTAGCGCCGACAGCGTCGGACAGCCGCGCGGCGAGCGCGATGGTCGCCGCCTGCGTCTCTATGATCGCCTGCGGATCGAGATTCTGGCTGCCGGCGAAGATATGCCAGCCGCGCCAGTCCGCCCCGGCTTCGATCACCATGCGCGCCAGCGCGGCGGCCCGGTCGGCGTCGACGCCGAAAGGCTTGGCCCCGCCGCCCATACGCATCCCCGACCCCTTGAGGTCAAAATCCGGATTGACCCGCACGGCCAGGCGCGGCGTCTTGCCGATCGCCGCGCCGGCCGCGATCGCGCGGTGCGCTTCGCCTTCGGATTCCAGGTTGATCGTCACGCCCGCGAAAATGGCGGCGGTCAGTTCGTCGGTGCGCTTGCCGGGCCCCGCAAAGCTGATGCGATCGGGCGCCATGCCCGCTTCCAGCGCCATTTCCAGCTCGCCACCCGACGCGATGTCAAAGCCGTCGACCTGCACCGCCATGCGCGCGAGCAGGGGCGCGAATGGATTGGCCTTGACCGCATAATGAAGGTCGATCGCTTCGGGCATGACGGCGCGGAACCGCCGCACCTGCGCTTCCACGATTCTCATATCATAGACGAAGAGCGGCGTGTCGCCCGCTTCGTCCACCAGGCTTTCCGCGCCGCATCCGCCGATCAGCAACATGCCCTGTTCGGCCGAAAACCAGGGCGGCACGGGTCCCATCGGCTTCATGCGCCATGCTCCCGGGCCAGCGCCACCCGGTCGATCTTGCCATTGGGATTTCGGGGAAATTCGGGAAGCACGATGATGTCCTTGGGCTGCATGAAATTGGGCAGTTCGCTTTTCAGATGCGTGGCGACAGCGTCGATGATCGCGCGATCGTCCCCGCGCAGCAACAGCCGCACCGCCTGCCCCAGCCGTTCGTCAGCGATGCCCAGCGCCACCGCTTCGGCAACGCCCGGCACGGCGAGGGCGGCTTCCTCGATCTCGGTCGGGCTGATGCGGTTGCCGGCGGACTTGATCATCGCGTCGTCGCGACCGACGAAATAGAGCAGCCCCTGCGCATCGCGCCGCACCGTGTCGCCCGACCAGACCGCCATGCCGCCATAGCGCGATGCGGCCGGCGCCGGCCTGAACCGCTGCGCCGTCCGATCGGCGTCGCGCCAATAGCCCTGCGCCACCAGCGGGCCGCAATGGACCAGTTCGCCCGGCTCGCCATCGTCGGTGACGCTCCCGTCGGGGCGCACCACCAGGATTTCGGCGAAGGGAATGGCGCGGCCCATCGAATCGGGATGATCGTCCACCAGCGCCGGGGGCAGATAGGTGGAGCGGAAGGCTTCCGTCAGACCATACATGGGATAGAGGTCGGCCTGCGGGAACAGGGCGCGCAGCCGCGCCACCAGTGGCCGGGTGAGCGCGCCGCCGCTGTTGGTCAGCCGCCGCAGCTTGCCGGCAATCTCCGCCGGCCATTCCAGTTCCGCCAGTTGCACCCAGAGCGGCGGCACGCCCGCCAGCGTCGTGATGTCGCGGCGATCCACCAGTTTCAGCACGTCACGCGGCGTCAGATAATCGAGCGGATAGACGCAGCCGCCCGCATACCAGGTGGACAATAGCTGGTTCTGGCCATAGTCGAAGCTGAACGGCAGGACGCAGGCGGTGCGATCGTCCGGCGCGAGGCGAAGATAGTCGGCCACCGCCACCGCGCCCAGCCAGAGATTGGCGTGCGTCAGCATCACCCCCTTGGGCCGGCCGGTCGATCCGCTGGTGTAGAGGATCGCGGCCAGCGCCTGCGGCTCGGCATCGGACGGGCCGATGCCATCGCCGCCGCTCATCGCGCAGGCGACATCATCCTCCCGGTGCAGCTGGCAGCCGACGGGCACGTCGTCGGGCGCCAGGCTGTCGATCCGCGCCGCCGTGCCGATCAGCATCGCGGCGCCGCTGTCGGCCAGGATGTGGGCGACCTGACGATGTTTGAGCAGCGGGTTGACCGGCACATGGATGAGGCCCGCGCGCGGTGCGGCGAGCGGCATCAGCGCGGCGACCGGCCCCTTCGCCACCCAGCTCGCGACCCGGGCCCCCTGCTCCAGCCCGCAACCAGCCAGCCAGGCCGCCAGCCGCGCCAGCGCCTGTTCCAGTTCGGCATAGCTATACTGGCCTGATCGTCCGTCCAGCGCCGATGCGGCCGGATCGCCGCGCAGCAGCAGATGGTCGATCGGCCGCACCGGCGCGCCGTCGATCATGGAAAGCACTTCAGCCACGGATGCTTAACGCCATGTGAAGAATTTTCTCCTAAGGGTGCGGCGACTGGGGCGGAGATAGTCGGTTGCAGGCGCCAAGGGAATATCACAGGTTTGCCGAGATGCGGCAGGCGCTGGCCGGACGGCTCGACCGCGCCGACAGGCCGCGCCTGTTCGACCGGCTGGACTGGATGGAGGCGCTGCACCGCCACTGCTTTCCCGACATGCCGCTGCGCATCCTGACCGTGTCGGCCGCGCAGGGCGACGCCTGGCTGTTCCTGCTCGCGCCCGCCCCCGGTCGGCTGCGCGCGCTCGCCAATTATTACAGCTTCGCCTGGGCGCCGATCTTTATCGGCGCGGTGGACGCAGCGACCCAGCATCAGATGCTGACGGCGATCGCCCGGCATCTGCGCGCGCGCTGCTCCCGGATCGACCTCTATCCGATCGAGGATGGCGCAGCGCTGGCGGCGGCGTTGCGCCACGCCGGCTGGTGGACCGTGCGCCGCGCCATGGGCGGTCGCCACCTGCTGCCGCTGCGCGGGCGGGACTTTGCCGCTTATTGGGCCGACCGGCCCGGCCGGCTGCGCAACCTGATCCGCCGCAAGGGTCGGGGCAGCCCCTTTGCCCTGTCGATCCATGACCAACTGACGCCCCAGCTGTGGGACGAGTATGTCGATGTGCAGGCGCGCAGCTGGCAGGGGCCGGAGCCCGCGCGCGGCATCGCCTTCCTGCGCGCGCTCGCCGAGCGGGAAAGCGCGGCGGGCACGCTGCGGCTGGGGTTCGCGCGGGCGCAGGGCCGCGCGGTCGCGACGCAGCTCTGGACGATCGAAGCGGGCGTCGCGCTGATCCACAAGCTGGCGCATGACCGCGCCTTCGACGCGCAGTCGCCCGGCACACTGCTGAGCCACGCGATGTTCGCCCGGGCTATCGACGGCGACGGTGTGACGCTGATCGACTATGGCACCGGCGACAATGACTATAAGGCCGACTGGATGGAGCAGCGCCTGCCGCTCTACCGTCTCGACGCCTTCAACCCGCGCAGCCCCGCCAGCTGGTTGCCGGCGGCGCGGGCGGCGATTTCGGCGCTTGTAGGTTAGCAAGCGAGACATTAGTTAGGCGCGCATCATGCGGGCGCACAATCCTCAGCCGACAGGCCAGTCCATCGATATCGAAACCCAGATGCGGGCGCTGCTGCGCGACGCGCTCGGCCTCTCGCAGGAGCGGGTCGATGGGTTCGACGCCGACACCCCGCTGTTCGGCGCACTGCCGGAATTGGATTCCATGGCGGTTGCGGGCCTGCTGACCGAGATGGAGGATCGCTTCGGCATCCTCATCGAGGATGAGGATATTGACGGCGACACGTTCGAAAGCTTCGGCTCGCTGGTCGCCTTTGCAGCGGCGAAGGTCGGCTGACCCTCGCCCCCGGGGCGTCGCCTACGCCTCCACCAGTTCCTCGAAATCCTGTTCGGCCAGGAACTTTTCGACATCGAGCGCGGCCATGCAGCCCATGCCAGCCGCCGTCACCGCCTGGCGATAGATTTTGTCGGTGACGTCGCCCGCCGCGAAGACGCCGGGAATGGCGGTGCGGGTCGTGCCCTTTTCCACCAGGATATAGCCTTCGTCGAGCGGCAGCTTGTCGGTGAACAGCTCGGTCGCGGGATGATGACCGATGGCGACGAAGCCGCCGTCGGTCGGCTCATGGCTCTTCGCGCCCGTGACCGTGTCGATGAGGTCGACGCCCACCAGCCCTTCGGGCGCGCCGCCGCCGACGAACCGCTCGACCGCCTTGTTCCACAGGATCTTGATGTTGGGATGCGCCTTCAGCCGTTCCTGCAGGATCTTTTCCGCGCGCAGCGAATCCCGCCGGTGGATCAGCGTCACGTCATGGCTGTGATTGGTGAGGTAGAGCGCTTCCTCGACCGCGGTGTTGCCGCCGCCGATGACCACCACCTTCTTGCCGCGATAGAAGAAGCCGTCGCAGGTGGCGCAGGCCGACACGCCCTTGCCCTGCAGATGTTCCTCACCCTCGACGCCCAGCCATTTGGCCTGCGCCCCGGTGCATATGACCAGCGTGTCCGCGACATAGAGGGTGCCGCTGTCGCCGCGCAGGCGGAAGGGCCGCTCGGACAGGTCGACGTCGACAATCTGGTCATACATCATCTGCGCGCCGACATGCTCGGCCTGCGCCTGCATCTGCTCCATCAGCCAAGGGCCCTGGATGACGTCGCGAAAGCCGGGATAATTTTCGACATCGGTGGTGATGGTCAGCTGCCCGCCCGGCTGCATCCCCTGCACGACGATCGGCGCGAGGCCGGCGCGCGCGCCATAGATGGCGGCGGACAGGCCGGCGGGGCCGGAACCGAGGATCAACATGCGGGTGCTGTGGGTGGCGGTCATACAGGGCCTTCAAACTGCGATTCGGATCAGGGGGTCAGAGATAGGCGGCGCGGCGCGGGGCGCAAGCGAAGGATTTGCTTGGGGGCGGTGAAGCTGCGCTGGGCGCCCCGGCCGTGGGCGCGGCCCGGCGCCACGAAAAAGGGCCGGCGCGTCGTCCGCACCAGCCCCTTTTTCTGCCGTCCGTCCGGTTCGATCAGTTGATCGCGCCGAGCTTCCCGATGGCATTGTCGACCAGCGCCTTGTCCGCCTGCGCGTCATGGCCCTGCGCGATCAGCGTGGCGGCCGCGCTGGTCGCCGCATTGACCGCCTTGGCGCGGATGCCGGCGATGGCGGCGCGTTCGGCGGCGCCGATCTTGTCCTCCGCCATCTTCTGGCGACGAGCGACCAGATCCTCGGCATTGGCCCTGGCATCGGCGATCAGCCCTTCGGCCTCATGTTCGGCCGCCTTGCGCATCGCCTCGGCCTCGCCAGCCGCGGCGGCCAGCTTCGCCTCATATTCGCCCTTCAGCACTTCGGCCTCGGCGCGCAGGCGCGATGCTTCGGCCAGCTGTTCCTTGATCTGCGCGATCCGGCCATCCAGCGCGCCGCCGATCAGGCCGGGCACCTTTTTGACCAGCAGGATGACGATGAACACCGCCATCGCCAGGCTGACCCAGGCGGTGGCGTCCATGCCGACCGCCTTGGGATCGGTATGGGGCGCCACGCCTTCATGCGCGACGGTGCCGACCGGCTCCAGCCCTTCGGCATGGATCGCCTCGCCCAGCGAGGGCGCGGTCGCTTCATTATGCTGTGCTGCTGCCTCAGCCATGGGCCAGTGCCGCCTTTACTGCGTTGCGGGCCGCCTCGTCCGACGCGTTCACGCCGGAAATGCGCGCCACCATGTCGCGCGCCGCGTCGGCGGCGACGATTTCGATTTCTGCCATGGCCGCGCTGCTGGCGGCCTGGATGCGCGCTTCCGCCGCGGCGATGCGAGCGGCGACGTCGGCGTCGGCCGCAGCGAGGCGGGCTTCGGACGCCTTGGCCGCTTCCGCCTTCGCCTGGGCCATCACCGCCTGCGCGGCGGTGCGGCTTTCGGCATCGCGCTCGCGATAATCGGCTTCCGCCTCGTCGGCGCGGGCGAAGGCCGCCTTCGCCGCGTCCAGATCTCCGCTGATCTTCGCGTCGCGCGCGTCCGCCGTGCCCTGCACCTTGGGCACCATGCCAAGGCCGATGACAAAGAAAACGAAGCCGAAGGTCAGCAGCAGCCAGAAGATCTGGCTGGAGTAGGTTTCGGCGATTTGCGCGATTTGAGGCATTTTACGGGTCCGTCCGGTCAGAGGGCGGTCAATGTCAGGGAAACGGGCGAGCGCGGCACAATGGCCGCCCCGCCCGCTTCAAATGCGTGTCAGGCCACGAACACCAGGATCATGGCGATAACGAACGCCAGCAGACCCAGAAGTTCCGCCGCGGCGAAACCGATGAACAGGCGGCCCTGCTGGCCGTCAGCGGCGCCCGGATTGCGCAGCGCGCCTTCCAGGAAGCTGCTGAACACGTTGCCCACGCCCAGAGCGGCGATGCCCGCACCGATCGCGGCCAGGCCAGCACCGAGCAGCTTTGCGGCTTCTGCGTCCATGTCGTAAACTCCCTTGTTAAACAGTCAGATAATGTTGAAGAAATTGGCGAAACTTAGTGCAGGTTCTCGGCATCGTTGAGATAGACCGAGGTCAGCAGCGCGAACACATAGGCCTGGATCACCGCGACCAGCACTTCCAGCGCGCTGATGCCGATCATCAGGATGAAGCTGGCCGAACCCACGGTCAGGCCCAGCAGCGGCGACGCATTGGCGCTGTTGATGACGAAGCCCGCAAGCACCTTCAGCAGCACGTGGCCGGCGGTCATCGCGACGAACAGTCGCAGGCCCAGGCTGAACGGACGCACCATGAAGGACACGAGTTCGATGAAGAAGAGCGGCACCACCATCAGCGCCGGGGTGCCGTGCGGCACGAACAGCGAGAAGAAATGCAGGCCATGCTTGGCGAAGCCGACGATCAGCACGATCGAAAAGCTCATGATCGCCAGCACGCCGGTGGCGGTGAAGTGGCTGGTGAAGGTGAAGGGGTGCAACCCGAACAGCCCGAGCGGCAGCAGACCCAGCAGGTTCGCCAGCAGGATGAACATGAAGAGCGAGAAGACGTAGGGGATATATTTGCGGCCCTTGTCGCCGATATTGGCGACCAGCAGGTTCTTGATGAAGCCGGTCATATATTCGACCGCCATCTGCCAGCGACCAGGCACCAGTTCGCGCTTCATGCCGCCGATCACGAAGATCCACAGCACCACGGCCGCGAGCACCATGTAGAGCGCGCTGTTGGTGAAGGCGATGTTGAAGCCGCCGATCGACAGATGATCCGTACCGAACAAAGGTTCGATAGCGAATTGATGCATCGGATCGATTTTGCCGGATTCTGCCACGTTGACCCCTGTAACGCCTAAGCCTTCGGACTATGACAAAAGCGTCCCTATTGGTCGGGACGCTTTGTCGTCGTCAATCTGATGATGTTCCTGAACGCCGCCACGATCCCGAGACCGAGGAAGACGAGCAGAAGCCATGAGGATGTGTCGAACAGCCGGTCGAGAACCCAGCCGATCAACGCACCGCCGACAAGACCGCCGATCAGTTCAGCAAGAACCCTGTTGCCCAGGCGCGATCCATCGTCCGCCTGCTGCTCCGTGGCCCCCTGCCTGACCTTTTCGGCATGTTCGGCCCGGGCGATCCGCTCCTCGAGTGAAGCGATCCGCGCGTCCTCCCCTGCCGGGTCCTGTCCGGGTGTTTCCGCTGCCATGCCACTCCTCCGCGACCATGTGTCGCGGCGGCATGGCGCTTGCGGCTGCACCCGTCAAGGCGCGGCCCGTTTAGAAAGCGGATGGCGGATAGTCAACCATGGTTGCGGCAGAGAATATCGCGCCGATACGAAGCCTCCGCCAAAGTCCGCTACCGCGGAAATCTCACCCCCCTGACGCGCAATAGGACGGCAGGGCGATCGCGCCTGCCCCCTTTGTCTGCCAGGCGCCACCGCCGATGCGATAGGCCTGTCCCTCTTTCAGACGCGTCAGCGTCTGACAGGCTGTGGCGGCGGCCGCGTCCTGCACCGTCACGCCGCGCTTGCCGGCAAGGTCGGTATAGGCCTGGCGCCGCTTGATATTGATTGATTCGACTTCCTTGCGGACCGGAGCGCTGACCGATGTGACGACGCCCATATAGCCGTCGGCCTGCTCGCCCACCGCGCCCGAGGAAAGGGCAGCCGCCAGATCGGCCGACTGCGCCATGGCCGCGCCGCTCATGCCCATACCGCCCGCCAGCGCCAGCATAGCGGCGGTCAACCAGCGGGATTTTGCCATCTTGCCTGTCATTGCGGGAACAACTCCGGGTTATTCTGGATAAGATCCTGCGCGTCGCGTTGCAGTTTCACAACTACTTCCTGCTGCACCTTGACGTTCAGGTTGATCTCGATCGGCTTGTCCGGGGCCTTCACCTGAATGCATCCCCCTAGCGCGAGACCGGCGAGACCGGCCGTCATGATCATCATTCTCTTCATTTCGGCTCCCCATTTGCCACCTTGTCGCTGTCCAGAGGCTGAACCGCAAGGCCTTGCTGTTCGTGCGCGCGCATCTTGTCCTGCGCTTCCTTCGCGATCTCGCCCTGCACCAGCGCGGACGGGTCGATGAAGGACTGGGCGGTGCCCAGCAATCCGCGGAAGGGCGCGGCGATCTTCACGTTGAATATGAAGGGCAAGCCAGTGAAATTGCGGGCCAGCCCGGGAGGGACAGCGCCCAGCCGATCGCGGTTCACGCCGTTAAACACGACGTGAGTCACCATTTCGCCGTCCAGCGCGCCGTCCATCAGGATTGTCAGACATTTATACTGCAGATTCTTGAGCGCATCGAAGGCGACCTTGCCCATGACGCCGATATCCTCGTTCGAGACCGGACCGACATAGGAGAGCGTGCCGCCGATCCGCGTCGGATCGCACGGGATGGTCGGCAACACGCCTTCGGGCATCAGCAGCGGTTCCATCCCCGCCTGCCGCGCCACCAGCACGCCGCCCGCGACGCGCCCGCCCCTGGAATTGAAGATCAGCGGCATGATGCCATCGAACGTGCCGGTCGCCGACACATTGTTCAGTTCCATCGCCTGGATGAAGGAGCCGGCGTCCAGCCCGATCACGCGAAAGGTCAGATAGCGGTCGACATCGGCGCTGAAATCCATGGTGGTGGGCAACAGCACCAGCTGCCCGCCGGAAAAGGGCCAGCCGCCTCCTTCGATCCGCACCTTCTGCCCGGCCTCCAGCCGATAGCGCACGACCCCGTCGCGCACTTCGACGCCCGGATTGACCGTCCGCAGCCGCACTTCCTGTCCGGGCGCGGTGACGAGGCCGATAAGGTCGGTGAAGTGGATCTCGCCGCTCAGCCCCTCGACCGGGCCGAAGGCGGCGGCGAGATTGGCGTTGTCGGTGCGGAAGGTGCCGCTGCTCGTCACCGTGGCGCCGGTCCAGTCGATCCGCCCCTCCCCCGTCACCTTGGCCCGCACATTGGCGATGACGCCCAGCGCCAGCGGCGTCACATCGTCGGGCTGGAGGCTGGAGTCGAAGGTCAGGCCGGGCACGGCGAGGTCGGCATGACCCCGGCCGCTGCCCAGATCATGCGCGATGCCGGTCGTCGCCACCGTCGCGCCATTAAGCGGCGCGGTGAGCGTGCCGGTCGCGGCGATCCGCCCGTCCTTCAGCGACAAGGCGAAATCGGGCACCGCCAGCGGGTTGAAGCGGGCCTGCGCCTGCGAATCGCGCACCGTCATCGCCGCCTTGAGGCTGAGCGTCCCTTGCGCGAAACGCCAGTCGCCCGCGCCCCGCTCGACGATCAGCGGCACCGCGCCGATCTGCCCACCTGCGCCGGTCAGCCGGCCCGCAAACCCGTCCTTCGTCATCGCGCCGTCCATGCTGGCGGCGGTCAGGCGCACCGGCGCATCCTGCGCACCGATGGTGAGCGCGGGGTTGGCGAGCGTGAAGCCGGTCCTGCCCAGCAGCAGCCGGGCATGGTCGGCGGTCAGCCGCATCGGGCTGTCGCCGCTGCGCCCGGCGAGGTCGACCTGCTTCAGATCGACGCCGCCGCGCAGGCCCGACGGCCCCATGGCGAGCATCGCGCCATCGACCGGGCACAGCGTCTGGCGCGTCTGTCCCAGCGCGAAATTGCCATAGCGCGCCTCGACCAGCGAGAGCGGCACGCAATCGGGATTGACCCACACCGCGCCATTGGCGGCGACCCGGCCGCTCACGGGCAGGCTGAGCCCGCGCAAGCGCCCATCGGGCAGCGGCCCGTCCAGCCGCACCGCGGTCTGGAAGCGAGTCGCGCCGTCGCGATCGGCAGTGAAGCGCACGCGATCAATCGCCAGCCGCGCGTCGCCGGCGGCATAGGGATCGACGAACAATTGCCCGCCAAAGCCGCCGCCGGGCCGCCGCGCGAGCCGCAGCGCCGCTTTCGGCAAGCCGCCGCCTTCCGCCGTGATCGCGCCATCGAGCGCCCAGTCAACGCCCGCAGCCTTGCCCGGCCAGGCCAGCGTCATCTGCCCGCCCTGCGCGATGCCGATCCGTGCGCCGCTGCGCGCGTCGAGCCCGGTGTCGGTCACCGCCAGGCTGCCGACCCCCTGTTTCTGCACCAGCGCGAAACTGGTGCGCACGCGGTTGCCCGCTCCGGCGCGCTCGACCGCATCGGCGAGCTTCACCGCCAGCGGCGCGACCGGCGTGCCCACCGCCGCGCTGCGCAGCCCGGCCATCGGATCGCGCCCCGACAGGCGCAGATTCTCGCCGTCCAGCTGCCCCTGGAACCGCGTCTCCGGCCCGATCGACCATTGTCCCGCCAGCATCGTCGTGCCCAGCAGCGCGCCGCGCCCGTTCAGCGCCGCCGCGTCGAGGCGCAGCTGCCCCGCGGTGCGCGCGGCGCTGCCGTCGAAATCCACTCGGCCTGACGGAGTCGCCAGGACCATGCCGCCGCCGCGCAGCGCGTCGCCCGACAGGTCGACATGGCCGCTCCAATGGTCGAGCGCCTGGCCCAAAGTGAGGTCGATCCGCGCCGCCGGCTTCGCCAGCGCGGCCCCGGCCTCGCGGCAGGCCAGCGCATCGGCGCTGATCGGGCCGCTGAGATGCGGCCTGCCGCTCTGCATCGCCACGTCGACCATCGCGCGCGCCTGCGTCGCGCCGCATCCCGCCAGCGCCGCGCGCGGCATGGCGGCGGCCAGCCGGCCCCGGAAGCCCGACTGAAGATTGCCCGCGCCGTCGATCTGCATGCCGACCCGTCCGGCGTCGGTGTCGAGCGTCAGCCGCGCATCGGCCAGCCCCACCTTGATGTCGGGGAGGCTGAAGGGCGCGGTGGAACTGGGATCGCGGAACCGGTCAAGTTCGCCCAGCCGCAGCACGCCATCGCGCAGCGATCCGCGCAGCCGCACGCCGCTTGCCCTCACCGCCGCCACCTTGGGTGTCAGGCCGGCGAAGGCGATGTCCACCTCCACCCATTGCGCCGTCAGGTCGGGATGGGCCGGATCGCCCAGCACGATGTTCTCGATCCGCTGCGTGCGCAGTCCGACATCGACCAGGTCGTAATTGGCCTGGACCCCGCGCCGGTTGAGTTCGCGGCTGATGAAGTTCTCGGCGATGGGGGCGCGCTGAGTCCACAGGCCGATCAGCACCAGGGCGAGCGACCCGGTGCCCACGCCCAGCCAGCGCAGCCATGCCCGGCGAACCGCTTCTTCGCCGTCCTCTTCTTCCATTCCTATGGCCAACCCCGGCTTAGCTGCGACACCCATGGTCCGTAACGGGACCATAACGTCCCGCCTCTCCTAAATATCCTTGCTCCGCGATTCCGCAACGCATAGCGTCGGCGCCGGCGCTGCGGGGGGAACGGGAATTTGGCCGATCAGGATGCAAAAGCCCCGCATGACGGCGCCGGCCACCGCGCGCGCCTGCGCCAGAAGCTGGCCGACAATGGCGGCGACGCGCTGCTCGACCATGAACTGATCGAATATCTGCTGGCGCTCGCCATTCCCCGGCGCGACACCAAGCCGCTGGCCAAGCTGCTGCTGCGCGAATTTGGCGGGATCGGCGGCCTGATGAGCGCAGACTGGGCGGCGATCGCGCGCGTGCCGGGCATGGGCGACACCAGCGTCGCGGCGATCAAGATCGTGCAGGCGACGGCGCTGCGGATGCTGCGCAATGATGTGGCTGCTCGGCCGGTGCTGGGCAGCTGGCAGGCACTGCTCGACTATCTCCGCGCCGACATGGCCTATCTGGGCGTGGAGCGGGTGCGCGTGCTGCACCTCAACAGCCGCAACATGCTGATCCGCGACGATCATATGGGCGACGGGTCGATCGACCAGGCGGCGATCTACACGCGCGAGGTGATCCGCCGCGCGATCGACCTGGGATCGGCGGCGCTGATCCTGGTCCATAACCATCCCAGCGGATCGCCCGAACCCAGTCGCCAGGACATAGAAGTGACGCGCCAGATCATCGACGCGGGCAAGCGGCTGGGGATCAGCGTCCATGATCATGTCATCATCGCGGCCCAGGGCCATGTCAGCCTGCGCGCCAAGGGCCTGCTCTAGCCTGCCGCAGCCGCCACCGTGCGCCGTCACATCGTCAGCACGATCTTTCCGAAATGCTCGCCCGCGTCCATGCGCACATGGGCCTTGGCCGCGTCGGTCATGTCGAACCGCTGGTCCATCGCCGGGCGCAGGCGGCCTTCCGCCGCGAAGGGCCAGACCGTGCGGGCCAGTTCGTCGGCGACCAGGCTCTTGAAGCCGACCGAACGCGCGCGCAGCGTCGACGCCGTCAGCGTCAGCCGCCGCTGCATGATCATCGGGATGAAGATTTCCGCCTTCGCCCCGCCCAGCACGGCGATCGACACATGGCGGCCGTCCTCGGCCAGACATTCCAGATTGCGCGGCACATAATCGCCGCCCACCATGTCGAGCACCGCCTGGCAGCCCTTGCCATCGGTGATCCGCTTCACTTCGGCCACGAAATCCTGGTTCTTGTAGTTCACCGCATTGCTCGCGCCCCAGTCGAGCGCCTGCGCGCATTTCTCGTCGCTGCCGCAGGTGACGATGATCGTCACGTCGAACAGGCGGCACAGGCTGATCGCCATGGTGCCGATGCCGCTGGTGCCGCCATGGACCAGCACCGTGTCGCCCGGCGCGACATAGGCGCGCTCGAACAGGTTGGTCCACACTGTGAAGAGCGTTTCGGGCAGCGCCGCCGCCTCGACCAGATCATAGCCTTCGGGCACGGGCAGGCACTGGCCCGCTGGCGCGACCGCATATTCGGCATAGCCGCCGCCGGCCAGCAGCGCGCAGACCTTCTGCCCGATCAGCTGGTCCGCGCCGCCGCCCGCCGCAACGATGGTGCCGGCGACTTCCAGGCCCGGAATGTCCGACGCGCCGGGCGGCGGGGGATATTTGCCCTGCCGCTGCAGCACGTCGGGCCGGTTGACGCCGGCCGCTGCGACGCGGATCAGCACCTCGCCCTCGCCGGGCGCGGGCACGGGGCGGCGCTGCGCCACCAGCGCCTCGGGTCCGCCGGGCGATGCGATGCCGATCGCCGTCATCTCCGCCGGAATGGAATAGCCGTCCGCCATGTCGCTGTTCCCCGCCCTCTGGCTCATGTCAGGGGCCCGCCCAAATCGGCAGGCCGTTTGCGGGCCCTTATTGACAGACTGTCCCCAAGGGTCAACATTGGTGTCATGGACTTGGATGACGATCTGCCACGCAAGGGAGATGATCCGCTGGCCCGCCTGGTGCAACAGGATCTGGGGCCATTGTCCATGAGCGAGCTGGAAAAGCGCGTTGCCGCCCTGGAAGGGGAAATCGCGCGGACCAGACGCAAGATGGAAAGCGCCGCCACTCACAAGGCCAGTGCCGAGGCGCTCTTCAAACGGTGAACCGGCGCCCCGCCCCCTCGCCCCTTCAGGGTTCTTCCGGGCATGGGCAGTCTGGCAATTCCGGCGGTCGGGGCACATGCCTTGATCCGCTGTCGAGCAATGCCGACATAGGTTCGATATCGCTCCCCGACCGGGAGCCTGGAGTAGTCTAATATGCCGTCTTTCGCAGCCGCCCTTGAAACCACCCTGCACAACGCGCTGACGCACGCGTCGGAGCGCCGGCACGAATATGCGACGCTGGAGCATCTGCTGCTCGCGCTGATCGACGATGAACATGCGTCCAAGGTGATGCAGGCCTGTGGCGTGGAACTGGGCGAACTGGGTGACGCCGTCACTCATTATCTCGACACCGAACTGGACAGTTTGAAGGTGGAGGGATCGTCCGACCCTTCGCCCACCAGCGGCTTCCAGCGCGTCGTGCAGCGCGCCATCCTGCACGTCCAATCCTCCGGCAAGGATGAAGTGACCGGCGCCAATGTGCTGGTCGCGCTGTTTTCCGAGCGCGAATCCTACGCCGTCTACTTCCTGCAACAGCAGGATATGAGCCGTCTCGATGCCGTTAGCTATATCAGCCACGGCGTCGGCAAGGGCACGCCCACGCCCGAGCGTCAGGAGACCAAGGGCGCCGCCGAGGAGGAAAAGAAGGTGCAGGACGGCAAGGGCAAGAAGGACAGCGCGCTGGAGCAGTTCACCGTCAACCTCAACGAGAAGGCGGACCGCGGCAAGGTAGACCCGCTGATCGGCCGCACGGCCGAGGTCGATCGCACCATCCAGATCCTGTGCCGCCGGTCGAAGAACAACCCCCTCTATGTCGGTGATCCGGGCGTGGGCAAGACCGCGATCGCGGAAGGCCTGGCGCGCAAGATCGTCGAGGGCGAAGTGCCCGACGTCCTCAAGGAAGCGGTCATCTATTCGCTCGACATGGGCGCGCTGCTGGCCGGAACCCGCTACCGCGGCGATTTCGAGGAGCGGCTGAAAGCGGTCGTCACCGAACTGGAGAAGATGCCGCACGCCGTGCTTTTCATCGACGAGATCCATACCGTCATCGGCGCCGGCGCGACCAGCGGCGGCGCGATGGACGCGTCGAACCTGCTGAAGCCGGCGCTGTCGGGCGGCACGATCCGCTGCATCGGATCGACCACCTACAAGGAATTCCGCAACCATTTCGAAAAGGACCGCGCGCTGCTGCGCCGCTTCCAGAAGATCGACGTCAACGAACCTTCGGTCGATGACACGATCAAGATCCTGACGGGCCTGCGCTCGGCGTTCGAGGAGCATCACCACGTCAAATATACGCCCGACGCCATCAAGGCGGCGGTGGAGCTGAGCGCGCGCTATATCAACGACCGCAAGCTGCCGGACAAGGCGATCGACGTGATCGACGAAGTCGGCGCGATGCAGATGCTGGTGGTGCCGTCCAAGCGCAAGAAGACGATCACGCCCAAGGAGATCGAGGCCGTCATCGCGACGATGGCGCGCATCCCGCCCAAGACCGTGTCGTCGGACGACAAGAGCGTGCTGGAAAGCCTGACGACCGACCTCAAGCGCGTCGTCTTCGGCCAGGACAAGGCGATCGAGGTGCTGTCCTCCGCGATCAAGCTATCGCGCGCCGGCCTGCGCGATCCCGACAAGCCGATCGGCAACTATCTCTTCTCCGGCCCCACCGGTGTCGGCAAGACGGAAGTGGCGCGGCAGCTCGCGACCCTGCTCGGCATCCCGCTGCAGCGGTTCGACATGTCGGAATATATGGAACGCCATTCGGTCAGCCGCCTGATCGGCGCCCCTCCGGGCTATGTCGGCTATGATCAGGGCGGCCTGCTGACCGACGCGGTCGACCAGAATCCGCACAGCGTGCTGCTGCTGGACGAGATTGAGAAGGCGCATCCCGACCTGTTCAACATCCTGCTGCAGGTGATGGACAATGGCCGCCTGACCGATCACCACGGCAAGACGGTCGATTTCCGCAACACCATCCTCATCATGACCACCAATGCCGGTGCGTCGGACATGGCGAAGGAGTCGATCGGCTTTGGCGAACTGACGCGCGAGGACGTGCAGGAGGATGCGGTGAAGAAGCTCTTCACCCCCGAATTCCGCAACCGCCTCGATGCGATCGTGCCCTTCGGCTATCTGCCGCCGGAAATCGTCGCCCGCGTCATCGACAAGTTCGTGCTCCAGCTGGAGCTGCAACTGGCCGACCGCGACGTCCACATCACGCTGGACGAGGACGCCAAGGCGTGGCTCACCAAGAAGGGCTATGACAAGCTGTACGGCGCTCGTCCGATGGGCCGCCTGATGCAGGAAAAGATCAAGCAGCCGCTGGCCGAGGAACTGCTGTTCGGCAAGCTGGTCCATGGCGGCGAAGTCCATGTCCGCATGAAGGACAGCGACGGCGTCGAAGCCCTCGCCTTCGAAATCACCCCCGCCGCCCCCAAGAAGGGCAAGAAGGGCGGCAAGGCGAAGGCCGCCGAAGGCACGAAATAATCGCCATCAGCGGCGTGGAAGAAGAGGCGGCTCGATCGGGCCGCCTTTTTTATGGGCAACAGAGTAGCGAATGCATCTGATATCTGCAGCCAGTGCGTAATCCAACCAACTGGCTAGCGACAGCCATACTGCCGTAGGTCAACGTCGCATGCCACGATAGGGCTCGCAAGCCACGCCATCGCTGTCGCCGTCCATTTCAAATCGGTAGCCCGGCTCCCCGCGATAGATTGGCGTGGTGCCGGCCGCGCGTGCCGATGCGCAATTGGGCCAGTAGTCACCAACTTGCGGTGTTCGTGCTCGCACAACGCCCAAGCGGACAGCCATAGTTCCGGCCATTTTGGCGATCTGCGTGCGCCCCTCTGCCGTTGCAGCGAAACTTGCGACGCCCGCTAAGAGGCCGGCCACGGCGGCAATTGCCAAAACGCCCAGAGTCTCGTTACTTCCAAGCGATGCGTATCCTTGCGGATATCGACGCGACGGTCTGATTGACCTTGTCTGGTTCAGCTTGCGGAACGACATCGAGACGACTTAGACGAAATTTGTAAACGGCACCTTAAGCGAGGATCTAGCGATAGCGCAGGGTTCAACCCATTCGCCGGCTACCCGCGCCCTCAATCCAGCACGTTCGGCAGATCCTCAAACCCCTTGCGCAGCGCCGCGCTCCAGCTTTGGGAGATCATGGCGAACTGCTCATTGTCCGCCTCGATCCGGGTGCGGACGCTGAAATCATAGGCGTCGGTCGGGATCACGACCAGGTCGAGCGGCATGCCGACCGACAGGTTGGAGCGCAGCGTCGAATCCATCGACACCAGGACCGCCTTGGTCGCATCCTCCAGGCTTGTTTCGCGGGCGATGATCCGATCCAGGATCGGCTTGCCATATTTATGCTCGCCAATCTGGAAGAAGGGCGTGTCCTCCGTCGCCTCGATGAAATTGCCGGCGGAATAGATGAGGTAGAGGCGCGGCTTGCCGCCGCGGCGCTGGCCCGCGACCATGATCGACGCGCTGGCGCCCGATCCGCCCATCTCGATATTCTCGCGATAACGCTGCTGCATCTTCTGCATCGCCGCGCCGACAATCTGGGCGACACGGTGCATGCTCTCGCAATTGAGGATGGTCTCGACCTCGGGGTCCAGCCCCGATTCCTTGATCGCCTTGCTCAGCATCGACTTCACCCCTTGGGTGATCGACAGATTGCCCGAACAGAGGAGCGTGATGGCCCGTTCGCCGGGCACATGATAGGTGAAGCTCTTCCGAAAGCGCGCGATATTGTCCATGCCCGCATTGGTGCGGGTGTCGGACAGCATGACCAGCCCCTGGTCGACGCGCACGGCCACACAATAAGTCACGGCCCCCCGGCCTCCTGCAATAAACCTAGCCCGTTGAGTCTGACGGCGGGGTGCTTTGTTGCTGCTGCCTTTGCAGCTGCCGTTCCTCGACTCCGTCCTGCGCCTGCGCGATACGGACGTCGGCGTCAATCCATATGTCGCCCGCCACCGTCACCGACCCACGGATCGGCGCGGCTTCGTCCGCGTCCAGGCCGCTGGCGACGCGCAGATAGCGTTCGGTGACGCAGACCCGGTTGGACGGGTCGAAACCGATCCAGCCCAGGTCGGGCAGCCAGGCTTCGGCCCAGCCATGGGTTTCGTGCAACGCCTCTTCATCGCCCGCCAGCAGATAGCCCGACACGTAGCGCGCCGGCATGCCCAGGCTCCGGGCGGCGGCGATGAATATCTGCGCATGATCCTGACACACGCCCGCCCCCAGCGCGAAGGCGTCGGCGGCGCAGGTGTCGGACGTGGTGACGCCGGCGCGATACTGGACCGCGTCGCTGACCGCCGCCGACAGGGCGTGCAGCGTCGCCAGCGGCCCGTCGCTGGTCGGCAGACCGCACGCCATCGCCGCGATCGCGTCCGACACGCGCGTCAGCCGCGTGTCGCGCAGGAAATAGCGCGGATCGACCTTGCTGTTGAGATGACCGACGACGCCATGGCTTTCCCGCGTCTCCACCAGCCCTTCGGCCACGATCACCGCATGGTCCAGCCGGTCGTGCCGGATCCAGATCGCCTCCATTTCGCCGTAGCTGTTGGGGCGAAAGCCGGCGAGCGGCTCGTCATTGATGCTGACCTGCCAGTCCAGCACCTGCTGCGCGGGCGTATCGACCGGCATCAGCTTGAGGCGCATCGCCACGCGCCCCGCGCAGGTGGCGTAGCGATAGACGGTCTGGTGGCGGACGATCAGCTTCATCGCAGCGGCTCCCGTCCCGCCTCAGCCGAAATGATAGGTCTGGGCGATTTCCGCGCCCAGCCTGTTGGTCATCATAAGCCCGTTCTGCACCGTTTCATGCAGGCCGCGACGGAAGATCTCGCCGCTGTCCTGGCTCTCCAGCCCGGCGACCAGATCCTTGACCGTGTCATGGCACGGCCCCTTGGCGTCATGCCAGCCCGCCAGCCGGTTGAGCCGATAGGCGAGCTGGTCGTAGCAATAGGCGACGCTGCGCGGGAACAGGCGGTTGAGCATCAGGAAATCGGTGATCTGCCAGGGCGTGTAGGTGCCGCCATAGACATGGTGATAGGCCCGCGCGCCTGACAGGGCATAGAGCACCGACGTCCATTGATAATGGTCGCGATTGCCGCCGATCACTTCGGTTTCGGGCAGCAGGACATAATATTTGACGTCGAGCAGCCGCAGCGTCATCTGCGCCCGCTCCAGCGCCGAGCCCGCGCGGAGGAAATCATGCCCCTCGTTGCGCAGCTGGCCCGAATGCGCCGCCCCGCGAAAGGTCATGACGCGCGTCTTCACCCAGTCGATCAGCGCGGGCAGCTGCTGGCGCGCTTCGCCGACATCATAGCTGTCCAGCTTGCGCCAGCCCTCGTTCAGCGCCTCCCACATGTCCTGCGTCAACATGGTCCGCGCCGATTTCGCGTTGGCGCGCGCCTTGAGCAGGCAGGACCGGATCGAACTGGCATTGTCGAGGTCCAGCATCAGGAAGGATATCGCGTCGCTTTCGGTGACGCTCGCTCCTTCAGGAAAGCGGTGCCCCGCGCCGGTCGCGCGCACGACCGATCGCCATTCGTCGCGATGATGCGCGCCGGGCAGGATCGCCATGCGCTGCCCCATGGTCAGCAGCCGCGCCGTGGCTTCGGCCCGCTCCATATAGCGCGCCATCCAGAAGAGATTTTCGGCGGTCCGGCTCAGCATGTCGTGGTCTCGTTCTCCGTCGTCCCCGCGCAGGCGGGAACCCATCTCCGGTCCAGCCCCTTCCGCGCGGCGCCGGCAGACCGGCTCCCGCCTGCGCGGGAATGACGATGATGAGGGGGCAGGCCCACGCGGCTCATTCCTGCAGCACCCATGTATCCTTGACCCCGCCGCCCTGGCTGGAATTGACCACCAGCGACCCTTCGGTCAGCGCCACGCGCGTCAGGCCCCCGGGGACGAGGCGGATCTGCTTGCCGACCAGGCAATAAGGGCGGAAGTCGGCGTGGCGGCCGACCACCGCGGCCGGGCCCAGCGTCGGCACGGTCGACAGGTCGAGGGTCGGCTGGGCGATGAACTCGCCGGGATTGGCCTTGATCCGCTCGGCATAGGCCTCCACCTCCGCGCGGCTGGACTTGGGGCCGATCAACATGCCGTAGCCGCCCGACCCGTGGACTTCCTTGGCCACCAGCTCGTGCAGATGCTCCAGCACATAGGCCAGTTCGTCGGGCTTGCCGCACTGCCAGGTCTGGATATTGTCCAGGATCGGCTTTTCGCCCAGATAGAAGCGGATCATCTCGGGCACGTAGATATAAACCGCCTTGTCGTCGGCGATGCCCGAACCGGGCGCCGACGCCAGCGTGACGCCGCCATTGCGATAGACGTTGAAGATGCCCGGCACGCCCAGCAGGCTGTCGGGGCGGAACACCAGCGGATCGATATATTCGTCGTCGATCCGGCGATAGATGACGTCCACCGCCCGGGGGCCGAGCGTCGTCTTCATCCACACCCGGTCGTCGTCGACGAACAGGTCGGCAGGCTCCACCAGTTCCACGCCCATCAGGTCGGCGAGGAAACTATGCTCATAATAAGCGCTGTTGAGCGATCCGGGCGTCAGCACGACCACCACCGGATCGCCCTTGCACGCGGGCGGCGCGACTTCCTTCAGGCTCTTGAGCAGTTCGGCGGGATAATCGTCCACCGGCGCGACCAGCCCCTGGCCGAACAGTTCGGGGAACATGCGCGTCATGATCTCGCGATTTTCGAGCATGTAGGACACGCCCGATGGGGTGCGGCAATTATCCTCCAGCACCTCGAAACTGCCGGGGCCGGTGCGCACGATGTCGATGCCGACGATGTGGCTATAGACTTTGCCGGGCGGGGTGAAGTCCGCCATTTCGGCCAGATAGGCGCTGTTCCTGTAGATGATGTCGGCGGGCATGATGCCGGCCTTCACGATCTCGCCCCTGTGATAGACATCGTGCAGGAAGGCGTTGAGCGCCCGCGCCCGCTGGCGGATGCCCTTGTCCAGGATGCGCCATTCATTGGCGGTGAAGATGCGGGGCAGCAGGTCGAAGGGGATCAGCCGCTCCGGATCGCCCCCCTCGCCATAGACGGCGAAGGTGATGCCGATGCGCCGGAAAATCGCCTCCGCCTCATCCATCCGCCGATTGAGCCCCGCAATGCCGGTCCGCTCCACCCACTTCTGCACTTCGTCGTAACAGGGGCGTAACGACCCATCGGGCTCAAACATTTCATGGAAGGGCAAGTGAACGATCCTCCCTCGGCCCGGCGGCCGGTTGTGCGTTGCAACAGTAGTGCGCCGCGCCGTGGTGAATGCAAGGCAAAAGTGGCGAGCGGGCAAAAGGTTTCCATGGGCTTGACCATGATGGCGGAAAAGGCTGCGCCGTTCGTTTCTGCTGGCGACGGAACGCCGCGCGGCCACCCGCCCAGGTGCCGCTCCAGCGCCGTTCGATGCGCCGCGGCAAAATTTTTACGCCCCCCGTTGACCCGCTCGCCAGCGCTGCGTATAGCGCCGCCTCACCGCAGGGCGAGCCGCCCGGCGAGGCCCTTTGGGGCGGAGTAGCTCAGCTGGTTAGAGCAGCGGAATCATAATCCGCGTGTCGGGGGTTCAAGTCCCTCCTCCGCTACCATAGGTCTGGCCGCGGAACCGGGGCAGCTTTCGTTCCTTATCTGCCGGCGGCCCCAAAATACTGGTCTGGATACCCTCTTTCCCCAGAGGCTTCAGCTGTGGCAGCCAGCAAATCAGGCGCCGACACCACGGGGCGGTGGACCGAGAAGTCGCCACATTTGAGCATGTGAATGCACCCGAGCCGGCCGAGGATGGTCGAGCTGTCGGCACCGCGGGATGATTGCGCGGCAAGGGCAGCAAGTGCGACCTCATCATCTCTCAGCCAGCCCCCCAGATAGGTGGCCGACTTTTATTTTAAAACGCAAAGCCAGCCACGATCTGGCAAATACGTCTTTCATCATGAAAACAATATTGAAGCATCGTTAGTGAATTGTTCTTCCTGTTAGCATTGTGCGATAATCATCCATTTTGGACTAATCTGTTTTTGCGTTTTTCCTGCCATTAGTATTGCTTTCCCTGATCGTACTGTAACGGGTCAGGTACAAATATGACTGCTGCACGGCACAGCCGCGCTGAGCCAAATACTGTTCTACGTGGCGATCATGGCTTCCTATTCTTCACCGATCATCAGGTGGTTGAACAACTTGACGGCGCTTACCCCCTCACCCCCGATCAACTTGAAAGGTGGATCGCTTGTATTCGCCAGCGTTACGAATGGTGCATGAAAAACAATGCGGAAATGCGCTTTTTCATCATTCCTGAAAAGCATGTTGTCTATAGTGATTATTTCCCACAATTCACGATCTCTAACAACAGGCCAGCTATGCAGATATTGGCGTCGCTGCCCGAGCATATTGGAAAATGTGTTTATTACCCCCTAGATGATTTTGTGCGCGCCCGGAAAAACAAGGATGTTTTCTATAGGACCGACACGCATTATACGTCAGAAACAGGATTTCTCACGTACCAAATCCTCATGAATTCTCTCAGCAACTTGAACCTTCGCCGGGTGAATCCCGAGGACACGAAACTGGTACACAGCTATCGCATTGGCGACCTTGGGATGCGCCTTGAACCGCAAGAAGGGGAAGATGCGGTCCATGTGCACCACGCTTCCTATCACCCCTGCCAGCGAATATATGACAATGAACTCTATAAAAGGGGCAATTGCGTCATATTCACTTCACCTCGCACAGACGCGCCGAAATCCCTGATATTCAGAGACTCTTTTTTCACTTACATCATGCCGCATATCATCCCCGTGTGCTCACGCACCGTGGCGATCAGTTCTATCGACATGCATTACGACGTTGCGGAGGCCGAGAAGCCTGACATAGTTATTTTTCAAGCTATTGAAAGATTTCTGGCCAACAATGCAGAGGATGGACAAAGGATCATCCCGAATGATCCGATCGATGGTTTCGAGCGCTTTTCCGGTATAAGTGCTGCTGATCTAGCGAATATCGTCTAAAATCCAAGCTCACTTCTTAATGCCTGCGCGTGCGCTGCTTAAGGATGCTGGCGGCGTTTGGAGGCTGTCGGAATGTCCCGTTCCGGGTCCGCATAACGCTGATCGCCGACAGCGGACTTTGGACGAACGTTATCGAAAATGAATGGCATGTGGATCGGCGTGCAAAAAGGACCCCGTTAGCGGGGTGATCGGCGTCTAAAAGGGACCCCTCATTTCGATAGCTTACACAGCCGCGTGGAAGTTCATGCGGCGAGATCGGGATGTTGGTTTTGGAGACAGTGGTTCGTATCCGGCGTGAGTATGCCGGCGGGAAGGCGATCAAGGCGATCGCGCGTGATCTGCATGTGTCGCGGAAGGTAATCCGCAAGGCGATCCGGGCGCCGGAAGGCGCATTTGATTATCGACGCAAGGTTCAGCCGCTGCCGCGGATCGGTCCGTTTCAGGATCGGCTGGATGTGCTGCTGGAAGAGAACGAGGTACGGGGCCGACGTGACCGGCTTCGGATGACCCGTATCCACGACCTTCTGGTGCGTGAGGGTTTCGAGGGCTCTTACGATGCCGTGCGCCGCTATGCGGCGCGGTGGAAGATCGAGCGGCGCAGGGATGTCGGCGACGGGACGACGGCCTTCATTCCGATGCTGTTCCAGCCCGGCGAGGCCTACCAGTTCGATTGGAGCCACGAGGATGTCGAGATCGCCGGCAAGCCGATGCGGGTAAAGGTCGCGCACATGAGGCTGTGCGCATCGCGGGCTGTGTATGTCCGGGCCTATCCACGCGAGACCCAGGAGATGCTGTTCGACGCGCATGCGCGCGGCTTTGCCTTCTTCGGCGGCGTGCCCCGGCGCGGCATCTACGATAATATGAAGACGGCGGTGACGAGCGTGTTCACCGGCAAGGACCGGGTGTTCAACCGGCGGTTCCTGATCATGGCCGACCATTATATGGTCGAGCCCACGGCCTGCTCGCCGGCGGCGGGATGGGAGAAGGGTCAGGTCGAGAACCAGGTGCAGACGATCCGGGGACGCTTCTTCCAGCCCCGTCTGCGGTTCGCCAGCCTCGAGGAGCTCAATGGCTGGCTGGAAGCTGAGTGCCGACGCTGGGCCGAACGGCAGGCCCATCCTGAGCAGGGCGACCAGACCGTGGCGCAGATGCTGGAGATGGAACGTCCTGCATTACAGTCGATGCTGGGGCCGTTCGACGGCTTCAACGAGAGCGAGCACGGCGTGTCGGGCACCTGCCTGATCAGCTACGATCGCAACCGTTACTCGGTCCTCTCGACGGTGGCGCGGCGCACGGTGCAGGTTCGGGCCTATGCCGACCGCATTGTCGTGCGATGCGGCGATGAGGTCGTCGCTGAGCATCCCCGCTTCTTCGGGCGGAACCGCACCATCTATGATCCCTGGCACTATCTGCCGGTGCTGGCCCGCAAGCCCGGCGCTTTACGCAACGGCGCACCCTTCCAGGACTGGGAACTGCCGCCGGCGCTCGCCCGGTTGCGACGCAAGCTGGGCAACGGCGATGATGCCGATCGGCGGTTCGTGCGCGTGCTGGCGGCCGTGCTGACCGATGGCCTGGAACTCGTCGAAGCCGCCGTGCGGGAGGCACTGGCAACCGGCACGGCGAGCGACGACTTGATCCTCAATATCCTGGCACGGCGCCGCGAACCGCCGCGACCGCTGACGATCGTCACGTCGGAGGACAATGCCCTGCGGCATCCGCCGATCGCCGACTGTTCCCGTTACGACCAACTGAGGAACTTCCATGCAGCGGCATGACATGATCGACGCGATGCGCGGGCTCGGACTCAAGGGGATGGCCGGCGCGTTCGATGAGGCCGTCACCACAGGGCTTCAGCGCCAGCGCACGACGATGGAGATACTGACCGATCTGCTGCGTGCGGAGGCAACGCACCGCCACGCCGCCTCGATCCGATACCGGATGGCGGCCGCCAAGCTACCGGTGGTGAAGGACATTGATGCCTTCCACTTCGAGGGGACGCCGATCAACGAGGGGCTGGTCCGTTCGCTGCACGGCGGGGCGTTCCTGCCCGCACGGCGCAATGTCGTCCTGGTCGGTGGCACCGGCACCGGCAAAACCCATCTGGCCATCGCCATCACCGCCAATGTCGTCCGCGCTGGAGCGCGGGGGCGTTACTTCAACACCGTGGATCTGGTGACCCGCCTCGAAGAGGAAGCCCGGATCGGAAAAAGCGGCGCGCTTGCCGCCCAGCTCTCTCGCCTCGACCTCGTCGTGCTCGATGAGCTTGGCTATCTTCCCTTCGCCCGTTCAGGCGGGCAGTTGCTGTTCCATCTGGTCAGCAAACTTTACGAGCAAACCAGCGTCATCATCACGACCAACCTGGCGTTCGGGGAATGGCCGACGGTGTTCGGCGACCCCAAGATGACCACCGCTCTCCTCGATCGCGTCACCCACCATTGCGACATCATCGAGACCGGCAATGACAGCTGGCGCTTCAAGAACCGAAACTGATCCCCCGCCGCACGCCGGGATTAAGATGCTTTGCGCTGCGCGCGCCTCCGGTCGGGCTCCGCCCTCCCTACGCCGCGCGCAGCGCAAGGCGCGTTCCTCGACCGTCGTGGCATCCTTGAAAGGGGGTCCCTTTTGCGCGCCGATCGGGGGTCCCGTTTGCACGCCGATTGACATCGCTCGACATCGCCTTGCTCGAAATGCTGTCCATTGGAGAGGATATGAAAAGCCATATCCGGCCGCTGGCTAAGAACTGTTTCTAACAACTCGAGCAGCTCAGCCTTGAACAAAGTTGGCTCTCCGCCCGATATACCTATTACCGACGAGGCTGGAGCAAGTAAGCAAGCCTCGGTAAACGCGGCGAAGCGATCTTCATGGGTCTTCTTGGGTGGCTGTGAACACATGACGCAGAGCTGATCGCATCGCTCAGTCACAAGGAGCGTATTATGGTCGGATCCGGAACGTATCAGGCGTTCGGCTCTGCCAGCGCGTGGATCGACTAGGACTATGTCGCCTTCAAGGGGCATACCTCGCGGGCGCTCAATGGTGAAAAGACCAAAGTCGCCGCTGTAAAGCGCGATGCCACCTGCATCGCTCATCAGCCTCGCGTTCCGACTATCGTCCCACGTTACGGCGCCGAGACGCGTGACGAATGGCGAGACAGCATCCGATGTCGAAGGGAGAATAAGGGGGATCATTGCAAGTGCGTGCCAATCGGTCCGAGCGGACCAGGTAAGTCGAGCCAGCGGCGAACGGAATAATTGGTTGCTTCATCTTCCGAGAAGATCAGCTCGAACGCCAAGTCGAAGATGTGCAAGTGACGCTGACAAAAAGCGGTCTCATGCCGCGGAATATCGATCCGGCCATAACGTGAGAGATCATCAATGAGATCTCGACCGCAAAAAGGCTGATAGGCGCAACGCTGACAGTCTGGATCAAAGCTATTGGTCGCATGAACGTTCAGAGCATCACGCGCTCCAAAGTCCATCCCGGTTGAGACATGACCAATGCCCAGATCAATCACTCTCGACCGGGTGAGCATGCGGGCCTCATCGGTCGGGTAGAGGCGGCCATCATAATCCACGACGACATAGTCACGGCCAGCGGGATTGGGGTTACGGAGATCGACATGACGATCAAGCCCAGGCCTGAAGATTCGCCTCAAGCACAGGCTCAGATAGCTCTCCTCTACGACCTGGCTTCGATCAGACCAGTTTCGTCGAACAAGTTCGCTGACAAATGCCTCATAGAATGTGCGCCATTGCCCGTCGAAACTGCGCGAGCCTGGATGACGCTTGCGCGCAAAGCCCTGGAAATTGACCGGGCGCAGGAAGATGCTGGTCAACCCAAAATCAGTATATACTTTTATCAGATCGGCGGGATCAGGCAGATCATTCGGGTCCAGCGTTGGCAGCGCCGAGACTTTGCCGGGGCCATAACGATCCGTGATTTCCTTCAGATTGGCACGGAAGCGGTGGGTCGCCTCCGCGCTCCTGGTGCGGTTCTTCCGATGCAGGTCTGACGGGCCGTCCAGGGACGTGCTGATCTGCACATCAGGCCGGTCAATCAGTGCCCGAGAGGGCGTATCGAGGGTCATTAAATTCGTGCAGATGACAAAGCTGGCTTCGGTGAAGCGCGCACATCGTTCAATGATTGCATGGATGAGATCGGGGCGGAGCAAAGGCTCTCCGCCCTGAAACTCAATTTTTATGCTCTGCGTGTCGAGCCCATCAATCATCGCGAGAACGGCTTCCAGCGTATCTTGAGACCAATCAAAGTCAGTTGCATGCTCAGGCGCGCGAGACACCTGGCAATAGCTGCAATCAAGGTTGCAACGCAGGGTCGGAACGAGGATGAGATAGTCCAGCGGGCCAACTTTGGCCAAGCGCTGCGCTACCCCATAGGCATGTGTCATCCACCCCAGATCGCCCTGATCAAGGGTAGCATGGCCTTCCAGTGCCAAAAACCGCATGTCAGCGTCGGTGAGAACATCGTTCTGCAAGCGATCAAGAAATGGCGGTGAAGCCGAAAAGAAATGCCCCCCGTCTCCGACGAACGTCAGACATTGTGACGAACGTGCGCGAGCGCGGAGTGGGAAGCGGATCATTGGAGCAGGAGATCCCATATCGCCTGCCGGTGATCTGCCATTCTTGCATGCTCGACGCCGTTATAGGCGGCGACGGAGGCTCGAAGAGTGTCGAACGCTTCGACGCTCGTCATTTGATCGCATTGTGGCGCATTATCGCTCGAGATTTCGTTGCCGGCGGAGGCTCGTGACAGCTCTTCAGTCCTCCCAGCCGCATCAGGTTCCAAACCTTCGGTCACAACGCTGCGCTGTCTGCGAGAGTATGGAAATCATCCAGCGTCGCTTCGAAATAATGCAGCCGAGGGGCATCGAAGGTTGCCATGTAGAGTTGCCCTTTGATCAAAGCAGCCCGTGCCTCTCCCTTGCGTGGAAGATTGTCCGCATCGACATATTCATATGTGAAGCGAATGCCGTCACGTCCCAAAAACCGGTCCGGTTTTGAGTTTGTAACGGAAAATGACCCGATACCCTTTTCTGTCCGGTAAGTGCCTTCCAGCAGCTCGGGTATCTCAACCAGCAATGTCTCGCTGGTGAATTTGGGCAAGGGCTTATGCTTCTTGCTCGTTTCGCGGATCAACGGTTCGCCCGGCGCTATACCGCCGTAAAAGGTGACATCATTGAGCTGTTCTCCGTCCAGCGTCCAGGTTTCAGCTTTTTTGCCGGGGCGGATCGACAGACTGTTCCAGTCACGAACAGGCGTGACCTTCATGGCCGATTTCGCGACATCAACCTGAATATTCTTCTCGCGATAGCCATTGGCGCAGGCCACAGACACTGACAGCATGGCGGCGACACCAACAATAGCCGCGCGTGTGCACATCGTTTTTTTCATCATTGCCCCCCGGCGGCAGGTGCCAGCATGTTGATCATGGCGGCATCCGATGCATTTGGTTTGAGTTCGAGATAGCGGCGCAAGGCGGCCTGACCTTCCGTACGACGACCAGTCTTGAGAAGGGATAAGCCTAGTCCGCGCTGCGCTTCGGGCAATCCGGCATCCATCTCGACCGCTTTGCCATAAAATTCTGCAGCTTGCGCCAGATCACGCGGGTTGCCGCGCGCCCGGTAAAGATCGCCGCGAGCCGCCAGGAGCGGTGCGGTCCAGCCATTTTGCGCCAGCGACGATATGATATAGTCGCTGGCGCCAAAATCATTCAGCTTGATCTGATCGTCCAGAAAGGTGGGTAGCCAAGGCGCCAAAGCTGCTGCGTAGCGTGCAACCCCATCGTCCCGTTCAGCGCCCGCCGGATCGGCGAACGCCGCCAGGGTAGTGGCGCGTTCGCCACTAGGAGGATGGGATGCAAAGAAGGCCACTTTATTGAAGTCAGGCTTCCTGACGCCCTTTACCAGCGCCGAGGCTTCTTGTTCTGCCATCAGATTTTGCCAGACCACAGATGCGGCCTGAGGGCGCAAGGCACTGTGATTGAGATAGCCCAGCCCGAGCGCATCAGCCTCCCGCTCCTGATCGCGGCTGAAATGAGAGAGGCGACCATAAACCGACAGCTGCAAACTATCGAAATTGGAATATGACTGATATGTGTTGCCCAGCAGCGCGAGGACGGCCGCCCAGTTCAGCAGATCGCTGCTGGATCTTCGTGCTTTCCAATCGGCCAATGTGTGCCGTTGTTCGAAGTGACCAAACTCATGGCCTAACACCGTGGCGAGCTCGGCCTCGTTGCGGACGCGAAGCAGCAGGCCGCTATACACCCGCATCGTGCCATTGGGCGCCATCGACGCGTTAAACAGCGGAACCCGCAATATATAGAGACGGACGGATCGGCATCGATCGTCCCCAACAGTCGCGCATAGGACGCCTTTGACATAGGCGTTGAGCGCTTCGTCGCGAAGCAGGATCGGAGAATTGGCAAGGATGCGTTCGTCCTCATCTCCTTCGCGCCAGAGCCCGATCTCATCCACACCCTGCGGCTGATAGGCGCCAGCATAAGGGGGAGGAAGTGGCGCAATCTTGCTCTGCCCGATCGCCGCAGGCGCCATGAGCGCTGCAGCCATCGCAACCAACCCGGCCGCCCGTTGCATCATTGTTGCGCAGTCGCCAGCTTAGGCTGCACGCTTCCTGGAAACTCCTCCAGCAACTGACCAACCCGCTTGTCGGCGCCGTCCACTTCCCGGACATCCCCGCCCATCGCGCCGTCGGCATTAAGCCACAAAAGGTTGCCGGTCTTAAGATCTACAAGGCCTGCATAGCCGGCATGTTCGCCTGACTTAACGCCTACGCCTCCCAGCGCTGCGGCAAATTGCAGCATCTTCCGGCCGGTAGAGCCATAGGCATCCTTGTTATAGATGAACAAGGCATAGTCGGCGTCCTTAGCGCCGGGCAGAGCGCCCACGCCACTGCCGAGCGACCATTCAAATATATCAGCCTTATTGTCGCGCTTTTTCGTGGGAAGGCGATTGCCCACGAAAAACTGATACTGGATCACCGACTGTGAAACCGCCGCAAACAGGGCCGAATATTCCTCGACGAGTTGGGCATCCTCACCATAGGAAACCGGTGCAGCAATCACCTTGTTGCCCAAGGTCTGCTGACGTTTCGCCAAAGCGTCATCGATATTTTTACGGGCCTGGTCCGTCCAGTCAGCGTTGGGCTCGAACATGCCGCCTGTGGATTGGGCACCCACGCGCACCGTTGGACGAAACACCAGGATGGTCTTGCCGCTTTGTGGTGCGAGACTGAACCCGCCTTTGGTCGCGGTGCGCTCCTGGCCTGCTGCAGGCGCAACGATACACGCTGCAGCCAGCGAAGCCGCGACTGTGCGACTTAAAAGATCCATATTTACCCCCCCCCCTTGCTGATTCCCCGTAGCAGAAGGGTAGTGCTAATATTGCCAACGACTTCTGACAAGCTGCGGAAGAGGGTGGAAATATGTCGATTACTGTCATCTTTTAAGCAATCGATGTCCCAGTTCCCTTATAGTCTAACCTTTGAGGCTTGCTGAAGGCTTGGTCGACACAGGGGCGGACTATCCCATGTCGACTATGATGGCGTATCGTTAGGCTGGCTTTGCGCCAGGCGATCCGCACTTGGCAAACTTGCCCTTGGCATCCTTACAGTGAGCGGCGCTGGCGACAACAGGTACGGCAGCGATCGAGGCGGCGGCCAGAAACGGCAACAGGATTTTCATCGGTTTCATCCCTTGAGACGGCTCTGAAATGAGTCGCTGGCGCAGGATAAACGCCTGCCTCAGGCAGGCTCAATGCGTTTGACGTCCAGCATATCGAATTCCGATCTCGTGCCGGAAACCCGAACCCGGCGCCCGAGCAGATGATGGTGGCGGCCGCTGATATCGAGGCGCCATTCTCCGCCATCCTCCATGCGCAACACAGGATAAAGCCCGTTCTCGAGCAGAATGCCGGTCAGCTCGTACTGTGAGCCTCTGGGCACCTTATTTTGCCTTTGCAGCCTTGGCGTTGGAGGGTTCGAACACCCTGTTGAGATAAGCGGCGATACGAACGCCGGCATGTTTGAGCCTGTCTTCGACCTCAGCACGATGCTGATAGGCATAGTCCCAGGAGAGATTGGGATTGGTCGGGTAGATCGTCTTACGCAAAGCGATGCTTTCGTGGACCCAGACCAAAGGATCCCGGTCATTCCATTCGATTATCTGCGCAGGCGTGATCGAACGCGAGAGCCAGCCTGCCAGCTCGGAATAGGACAGGGATCGCTGTTCGATCATGGCAGAGTCCCATACCGAATGTAGATTGGTCGAGCGGCCGAACCAGTTCACTTTCACATCATTGCCACCGCGGTCATTGCCTCCCCCTGCATGGAGCGGCTGGTGCAGATCGCCAATGATGTGGACGATGAAGCGAAGGGCGAGACGTTTGTCGTCGGGGGACGCTTTTGGATCGCGCAGAGTTGCCGTAAACCGCGTGAGGGCTGTCATGGCATCGCCTTCTGCGGGCGCATCGGAGCCCTTGTAGTCATCTCCTTGCCTCACGGTCACATAATGCCAGGGGCTCGCCGTCTTTTGCCAGAAATCGGCCGGATCGGATTTCATGTCATCCGGCCAGGTTGCGGCTTCGGCGAGATCTTCTGTCCCCAGCAGGATTTTCACGTTCGCGCGGGCAACGCCGCTCAGATTTTCATCGGCAATGGCACCAGTAACCCGATGGCCTATCGGCCCCCATGCCTGCGCCGGTGAGGTGACGGCCCCGAGGCTCAGAGTGATAGCGAGGGAGATTGCTGTTTTTCGCATAGCTCCACATGGCCCGATCACATGCGCAAAGAAAGCGGGTATCGCGACTTGGGCTTTGGATAGTCCGACCCTTTGTCGCCGTTCGACAGGCAGATTCCGTTTCCCAGGTGCCGACCATCCGCTATTCCGGCAGCTGTCGACCCAACTTACGCCAATTCTGGTGGAACGATTAAAGGTCCACCTCTGACAGAAGCGAACCTGCAGAAATGACCACCGCCCGGCGCGTGGCGGGCGGTGGTCCAGATGGCCGCCCTGTGCGGCCGACAGGTTCACCGTGCGACGATATGAAGCAGCTACTCTGCGACCGGGATAGCCAAGCGCCTCGCCGATAATCCAATAGGCGCGACCAACAGCGCGCTCAGCAGACAATCCTCCGCTGTATTTCGTGGCTTGGCGAGACAGTTCAGCGGCATTGGAATCCACCATATTGGCGACGGCGACGCCCCGAGACGGTCGCGCGCAAAAGATTATTGCCTCAACTCTGACTGCTACTAGGCGGCGTGGACAAATTTGAGCCAGTATCTGGCCGTGGCGATGTGGACCATGCCGAGGAAGCTGTTGGCGAGTTGGTCGTATCGGGTGGCGATGGCGCGATTGATTTTAAGATGGCCGAACATGCGTTCGATGCGGTTGCGCTGTCGGTAGAGTGCCCGGTCATAATCGATTGTCACTCGGCGATTTGATCTACCCGGAATGACGGCCTTGATGATCCTGTCGGCGAGATCAGCCCGGATAGCGTCGGCGTCATAGCCTTTGTCCGCAAGGCAGGCGTCGGGTTTGCGTTCGGGCAGATCGATCAGGGCATCATACGCCTTGCAGTCCGCTGCTTCGCCACCAGTCAGATGGAAGGCGAGCGGTCGTCCGAGGGCATCTGTCAGGCAGTGAAGCTTACTGGTGAACCCGCCCCGCGAGCGGCCAAGAGCGCGTCGATGAGTCCCCCTTTTCCGCCCGCTGCCGAGACATGGGCGCGAACGGTGGTGCTGTCGATGCTGTAGTGGCCGCTGTCTGCCATGACCTCAGCGAGTGTTACCGCCACGGTTTCCCAGATACCGGCCTCGCTCCAGCGCCGGAACCGCCGATAGATAGTGTTCCAACTGCCGTATTTGGGCGGGACGTCGCGCCATGGAGCGCAGCAACGGAGCCGCCAGAGTATGCCGTTGATGATCGAGCGGTTCTGCTCGGGCGGACGACCTCGGCCCCGGTTCTCAGGCTCAATGGGTAACAAGCCCTTCAGAACGCGCCATTCTGCCTCGGTGAGATCGCCCCTGCTCAAGCCTGCCTCCAAAAAAGCAGCCTTGAATCAATGCTCACTGCCTGCGTCAACAGCATCGCTTGACTGCGGCTCAAAGCCGCAGCCAATACCATGCCCGCATGCGCTACCATTTCATCACAATGATATTCGGCCTCACGACCGCTTGCAGTAGTGCTTCGAGCCAGCCTCTACCGCCTATTGCCGATAAACTTCCTGCTGACGTTCGCGTTGCCCAGAAGGTCTTCGATCAGCGCGTGAAAGCCGCATATCCTGTAGGCTCGGCCGAGAAAATCGTTATCGCAGAGTTACAGAAAAACGGATTTGAGATCAGCCCGCCGGGTCCCGATGGCTATCGCTCGGCTGATATCCAACGGGGGAATGCGATCTGTACGACAATATGGTCGGTGCGCTGGAAAGCCGAAGCCAACTCTATCACGGAAGCATTCGGCGTGTTTGGTCACCGATGCCCTTGAGACCGCAATTTGTCCACGCCGCCTAGATGACCGGCGAGAAAGGGCGGCCGTCGATTGGTCGTGAATCGGAGATATTTCCCTGCGCTTACAGCAAAGGCTTCACTGCCACGGATGACCGTCACGGCCGCCCGTTGAATGTTCCGGGTAGCCAGCACCGTCGACGCGGCGAGCAGCGGCAATGAGGTTCTGCTTTTGAAGGACAACGGGAACGACCGATTCACTTGGATCACTCAGTTCTATGTCACGGTCGTCGACGCGGATGGCACGCGCACCCATGCCCTCCCAGCACGACAACGATGTTCAGTGCGTCCGGAAAGTCGAGCATGGACTCCCCGTCAACGATCTCGCCTACCATCTGAAGGGCCATCAAAGATCCCGACCGAAATAAATGGCGATACCCAACTCGGCCAGCACGCTGCGCATGCCCAAAGCCGACCGAGCGTCACAAAGATTTACAATCGTCGCCAACTCCTGTTGCTTGACGAGCCGATAACAGCCTCAGACATCAAGGAGGCGGTTATGCGGCAGGATGATCGACACTGGACACGGATCATCTTGCGGCCCGAGCCGTCCCCTTGATCGCATAACGCAATTTCCCCTTTGCGCTGGCCGTTTTTCCTTGCTCCTCCCCCTGGACGGCCGGCGCCGACGCGGTGCGGATCCTCGCCCCCCGGATCCGCACCGCGTCTTCTTGTCCGAAAGGCTTCACCATGAACCATTATCCGATCGCGGTCGCGACCGCATTGCTCGCCAGCGTGTCGACTATCGCCAATGCTGCCCCGGCCATGACGCTCTATCCACAGCAGATTGGCGCGGAAACGGCGCGCTATCAGCTTGGCAGCGCGACCATTTTCCTGAAATCACCGATGGCCACCGTCGAAATTCGGCCCCTGCCGGTGGAAGAGGGACGCGCCGCCTTTTCCATCGCCGTCTTCAACCATGGCGGCCGTCCCGCCAATCTGGGGATGGAAAATATCACCGCGACAGTAAACGGTATCCCGACGCCCGTTCCTACCTATGGGCAACTAACGGAAGCCGCCGCGCTCAAGGCACGCCAGGCGAAGATCGGCACCGCGCTGTTCGCCGGCTTGCTGGCAGGCGTCGCATCCACCGCATCGAACCAGGGCAGCTATTATCGCCATGTCCGTGGCCCGCGTGGAGGCTTTACCCAGGCCATTCACTGGCAGGACGATACGCCCGGCGTGATCGGCGCGACGGCCGCGGTCGTAGGCGGCGCGATGGTGATCGGCGGCATCGACCGAAAGCTCGACTACACGCTGGACCAGTTGGGAACCCAGATCTTACAAACGACCACGATCGACCCCGGCAGCAGCTTTGGTGGCATGGTCATCCTGCCTATTGATCGGGACACAGGCCATCCGGCAGATATCAGGGTCAATGTCGCCTTTGACGGCAGGGTCTATGCCTTCGGATTTCGCCTGACGCGCTCGGGCATCGGGTTGCCTCCGCCTGTGCCCGCGGCGGCAAGGGCGGACGCGCCCGGCGTCCAGCCATTGCCTGTCGACCTTGCCGGCGAAGATGGCGGCGAATGACCATGGCGGGAAGGAGCCGGATGCGCGCAGCGGCGATACCGCTGGTCGGCGCCCTGCTGCTGTTGCCGGCCTGCGCCGGCACGGCTGTCCATGACCTCAGCATGGCGCCCGCGCGGTCGCAGCAGATACCCGGCGCCATTGGGGTGCAGGTGACGCTGGCGCCGGACATCCGGTCCGATCCCTATGCGGGCAAGGCCGCGCATCGTTTGCAGGCCGAACTGGTCAAGGCCTATCGCAAGGCTGGCCTCCCCACCTCCGTCACGCCGGACGGGCAGCCCTCTCCCGGCGGAGCCATGGTAAGAGTCCAGATCGTCCGGGCCGATCCCGGCAACAGCGCCGAACGGTTGCTGATCGGCTTTGGCGCGGGCCGATCGGCCCTGCTCACCAAAGCCTCGTTCAAAATCGCCGGTCAAACCGGCCCGGCCATGTCCTTTTCCGCTAGCGCTAAGGATGGACGCAAGCCTGGCATGATCGTGCCGGGCGCCATCGCGGCGGCCACCGGCGAATTGTCGCGCCTTGCCATCGGTAGTGGCGTCGGCCTGCTGATGGGTCGCCGCAGCGGGCTGGACGGAGGCGCCAAGCGATCCGCCGCTCTCATCGTCAAGCAAACGCGGCAATTGTACCGCGCGTCCGGCTGGCCCTAGCCATCCGACAAGGGCTAAACCTCCCCCTCTTTCCAGCAAGGTTCGCGCAATGAAGATGCATCCCCCAATCCAGCCGCCGCTTCCCGAAATTCTGCTGGTCGATAATATGTTCGCACCTGAAATACTGGCTGGCGGCCTGACCGGCCTGTCACTGCTCAACGGCATCGTGACGGTCACTCTGGAAAATCCAAGAGCCGACCATGGCCGCCCCGATCCCGGCCTGGAACGTGTCATCGTCGGCAGGATCGGCATGCCGATTCCGACCGCGCAGGCGCTGCTTTGCGGCCTTTATCAATTTCTGAGCCAGCATCAGGTCAATCCTCTGGCAGCAGAAACGGAAATGCGCTGTCAATGAACTATTTCCCGTTACTGCACCTTACAGGACGCGAGCACCGCCACGACATCGCGCTGCTCCTGCCGCCATGCCGCTATCGATTTTCGATCCGATGGTCGGGCTCCAGTGCGGCATACACCATACAGCGCGTGACCCACATTGCCCCGATAAGATGACCTTGCCCAGAAAGGACGGCCCATGGCTGTGACATTTTCCTTCAGCATCCAACAACAGCTGGTGCTGATCGCCGCCCGTCAGTGGCGTCGGGCGCGACACCTGCACATCCCTGCCCAGCCGCATCTCTACCGCAAGCTCGCCCGCCATGGCTGCGGACAGCTGGCCCCCGCCTGCGACAGCCTGATGAGGCTATCCGAACTCGTGCTGGGGCATCCGTTTCGCTGCGGTACCGGCCTGGCCCTGTCGGAGGATGAATGGCGATTGCTCGACATGATCGAAGGGCGCGAGCGCCAATTGGTCCACGAATGCAGCGTCGCGCTGGCGAGCGCTTTCCGCCATGCCATCAGGTCGCTGCACATCATGCTAGATATGGCCTTTAACATCGACAGCGGCGAGCCGGTGAAACGTGCCGTCGCTTCGACCGGCCTGATCGCCGCCTGATCGTCAGGCGGCGATCATTTCATCAGCGCATTCACTCCGGCCAGCGTCTCATCGCCCAGATCGCCGGTCGCGGCGGCGAGCTGGAGCCGGGCCGTCATATAATCATATATGGCCTGACGCCGGTCGCGGTCGGTCGAAAAGCTCTGGCTCTGTGCATTGAGCACGTCGTCCTGCGTACGGATGCCGACCTCCCGCCCGGTATTGGCGGCATTCTGCTGCAAGCCGGCCGATCGGTTCGCGGTGTTCAGGGCCGCTATGCGGCGCGCGCCGGTCGATACGGCATGCCAGGCCTGCTGCGCCTGAAGACGGGCGTCGCGCCGCGCGGCATCCAGGGCGCGCTCAGCCTTGACGGCGCTGGCGCGGGCTTCCCGTTCCTTCGACTGAATCGCCCCACCGGCATAGAGCGGAATGGTGATGCGCAGCCCGGCCGACGCCGACTGGATGCGGTCGGGAATGATGCCATTGCCCCCTTCCCCGCCCAGCCGATACTGGCCCTGATAACCGGCGACGCCTTCGACGACGGGGCGTCCCGCAAGGCTGTAGCGGTCGATATCGGCTCCTGCGGCCTTTGCCTGATGCTCGGCCGCCTTCACCAGCGGCGACTGACGCTCTGCCTGCTCGATGGATGCTTCCAGCGTCACGAGCGGCAACGGCGCGGCGAAATTCCCGGCGGGTCGGTCCAACCCTTCCGCCGGCAAGCCCGTCAGTTCGGAAAAATCGGCGCGGGCATAGGCCAACTCGGCCTCGGCGCCGATGCGCTGTGCTTCACTCGCGTCGCGGCGGGCCTCCGCCTCGCGCACGTCGGTGATGCGGGCGCGCCCGGCATCGAAACGCGCCTGCGCAGCGCGCCGTTGCTGTTCTGCCGCATCGACCTGTGCCTGATAGGAGCTTAGCCTGTCCTCGGCCGCCAGCACTTTGAAATAGGCCTGCGATACACGAAGGACGAGTTGTTGCTGCTCGCCGGCAAACTGCACATCGGCGCCGGCCGCCTTTTCGCGCAGCTGGATCGACTGGGCGGTCTTGGAGGCATCATAGATCGGCTGAACCGCCTGCACGCCAACGGTTGCCCGGCCGCTGGAGCGGCTTCCGGTAAAGACCGGGTCCAGTTCATCCGGGAAACTGGCGTTGGTTTCCGTGACATTATATTGGTATCCGCCCTGAAGCTGTACGCTGGGCCGCTTGAGCGCCCGCGCCTGAACGGCGGCCTCCTGCCCCGCGTCGCGCTCGGCCTGCGCGCCCAGATGATCGGGATCATGGGCCGCCGCTGCTTGCCATGCCTCCATGAGGTCGGTTGCATGGACGGGCGACGCGAGCATGGCCGCTGCGGTACAGAGGAAAAGGCGTTTCATGCGGGAATCTCCTGGCTTTCGGCGCGATGCTGCGGGCGGTCGAAAACCAGCTCGTAGAGCGCGGGCAGGACGATGAGGGTAAGGATGGTGGCGACCATCAGGCCGCCCATGATCGCCCAGGCCATCGGCCCCCAGAAGGTCGACCGGGTGAGCGGGATCATGGCGAGGATAGCGGCGAGCGCGGTCAGCAGGATCGGGCGCAGACGATGGACGGCGGCTTCGCGGACGGCCTGCCGCATCGCTAGACCATGGCCCGACAAGGTGTCGATCTGCGCGATCAGGATGACCGAATTGCGCAGCACCATGCCGAACAGCGCCAGCGATCCCAGCATGGCGACGAAGCCGAAGGGGATGCGGAACAGGGCCATGATGAGCGCTACGCCGATCAGCGCCAGCGGCCCGGTCGCCAGCACCACCAGCATCCGCTTCACATTCTGGAGCTGGAGCATCAGCAGGATGACGATCACGAAGATGGCGAAGGGCACGGCGGCCATGGTCGCCTTCTGGTTGATGCTGCTCTGTTCTTCCGACCCGCCCTTGACGATGGAGGCGCCGGACGGAAGGTCGCGGCGCAGCGCCTCGATCTGCGGTTCGATCCGCTTCGTCAGGTCGCTTGCCTGCTCGCCTTCGACATCGGCGGAGATGGTGATGGTCGGCTGACGGTTGCGCTGGTAGATGACGGCCGGTTCGCTGCCCGCCGATACATGGCCAAGCTGGGCCAGCGGCACCGCGCCATTGGGCGTCGATATCGGCAGGTTGGCGATGCGGCCAAGGTCGGTCCGCTCCGCCGCGCTCAGGCGAAGCACCACGTCGAGGGCCAGATCGCGATCCCGAAAGCTGGTGGTATCCGCCCCGCCAATCGCCGCCTGCAACGATTGCTGCACCGCCTGCGTCGACAGGCCGAGAGCGCGAACCTTATCCTGATCCAGGTCGACCCGAATGGCCTTGAGCGGTTCGCCCAGATCGCTGTTCACGTCGCGCGCGTGACTGTCCGCACGGATCAGTTCCTCCAGCCGCTTTGCGACCAGCATGATCTGCGTAAGGTCCGGCCCCGCCACGCGATACTGCACGGGCTGGCCGACCGATGGGCCATTTTCCAGACGGCTGACACGGCCGCGCGCTTCGGGGAAATGCGTGGCGAACAGGCTCTGGATGCTGGCGATCACGCCTTCGCGCGCTTCCTCATCCCTGGTCTGGAGCACGAGTTCGGCCAGCGTGATATCGGGCGTCTGGACATTGAGCGGCAGGTAGAAGCGCGGCGATCCACCCCCGAGATAGGCAGTGGTGGACACCACCCGGTCATCGCGCGCCAGCAATTGTTCCATGCGGGCGGCGACGGCCTGCGTCTGGGCGAAGCTTGCATTTTGCGACAGCTGAAGGTCGACCACCAGTTCGGGTCGGTCGGACGCGGGAAAAAATTGACGCGGCACGCCGATCTGGAACAGCAGCATCGACCCGACAAACATTGCGAGCGCGACTGCCACCACCGTCTTGCGCCGGTCGAGGCAGCGGTCGAGCATACGCCGGAACCAGCCGTAGAACCGGCCTTCATATTGTTCTTCGGGCTCTCCCGCGTCGTCACGCGCATCCGCGCGCTGGGGCAGCAGATGATAGGCGATGAACGGCGTGAAGATGACCGCGACGACCCACGACAGGATCAGCGAAATGGCGATCACCTGAAACAGCGAGATCACATATTCGCTGGCCGTCGCCTTCGACATGGCGATCGGCAGGAAACCGGCGACGGTGATGAGCGTGCCGACCAGCATCGGCACCGCGGTCACGCTATAGGCGCTGACGGCCGCCCGCGTCCGGGTCCATCCCGCCTCCAGATGCGTCGCCACCGCCTCGACCACGATGATCGCGTCATCAACGAGCAGACCCAGCGCAATGATGAGTGCGCCCAGCGAAATGCGCTGAAGATCGATGCCCACATACAACATGCACACGAACGTCATCGCCAGCACCAGCGGGATGCACAGCGCCACCACGATGCCCGGTCGCCAGCCCAGCGACAGGAAATTTACAGCCAGCACGATGACGATCGCCTCGATCAGCGATGTCGTGAATTCGCCGACGGACTCGTCGACCACACGGGTCTGGTCGGACACGGTATGAATGTCCACGCCGACCGGCATTTCGGACTGGAGGGCAGCGATTGTGTGCTTCAGATCCTCGCCGAGGCGCGCGACGTCACCGTCCGACCGCAGGCTGATGCCCACACCGACCGCATCCTTCGCTCCAAAACGCATCCTGAACGTTGCAGGATGGACCGGCTTGCGTTCGACCTTGGCTATGGCGTCGAGCCGAACGCTCTTGCCATTGGCGACGATCGGCGTTGCGGCAATGGCCTCCACAGATGCGAAATCGCCCGTCACCTGCATCCGCACACGTTCCGCGCCGGCCTCTACGATCCCTGACGCAGCGACCGCGTTGGTCGTGTCGAGCGCGTCGGCTATCGCCTGCGCGGATATGCCCGACATGGCGAGACGCGCACTGTCATAGGTGACATAAATGGCTTCATCCTGCGCGCCGATGATCTGCGTCTTGGCGACATCGGGCAGCGCCTGGATACGGTCCCGCAGCGTCTCGGCATAGCGTTTGAGCACCGGGTAGGAAAAGCCGTCGCCCGTGACGGCATAGATATTGCCATAGGTCGTGCCGAATTCGTCATTGAAGGCCGGTCCGACGACCCCGTTGGGCAGGTCTGCGCGATTGTCGGTCACGGTCTTGCGGATGCGATACCAGATGTCGGGGACGGCGCTGCTCTTGACCGTCGATATGAGCGTGACGTTGAGCGTCGCCTGACCCGGTCGGGCCTTGCTCTTCACATAATCGATCTCGGCAATATTCTCGGTCAACACCGTCTCGATCGGCTTGATCACCTGTTGCGACATCTGCTGCGCCGTCGCGCCGGGCCAGCCGACGGTAATCATCATAGTCTTGACGGTGAATTCGGGGTCTTCCTTGCGCCCCAGCGCCATGTAGGAAAACAGGCCCGCAACGGCCGCCAGCACCAGCAGGAAGCCGACCATCTGCTGATGAGTAAGCGCCCAGCGGGACAGGTTGATGCCCTTCATGTCGATGCTCATGACTGCGGCACCTGCACGATACGAACCTTCTCGCCCGCGCGCAGCAGATGCACACCGGCCGTGACGATGGTCTCGCCCGGTTTCAGGCCGGACCGGATGGTCAGCATGTCGCCCTGCGCCGCGCCGATCTGCACGGCGCGCGGCTGCACCACCATCGTTCGCCGGTCGAGTACCCAAGCCTGCGCGCGTCCGTTGGATTGCAGCACGGCGGTCAGCGGCACCCGGACAGCGGCATCGCCGGCAGCGCCTTCCACCCGCAATTCGGCGGTTTCGCCCATCAGCAGCGCCTGTGCCGGCGCATCGACGGACAGGCGTGCCGCAAAGGTCCGCGTCGCGGGATCGGCAGCGCCCGATATGCTGCGGAGCCTGGCAGCATAACGCCGGCCCGGGCTGCTCCACACGCTCACGCTCAATCGTGAGGCGGACCGGATCCGGTCCAGACTGCCTTCCGGGAGCGCCACCGCGATTTCCGGCCGGGACGGATCGGCCAGCGTCACGATCGTCTGTCCCGCGCCCACGACCTGACCAACCTCGCCCTGAATCTGCGTGACGACGCCGGCGCGTGGCGCCGTGAGGACGGTGCGGCTCAGCTGCGCCGATGCCGTTCCGCTCTGGGCGCCGGCGGCACGCAACTGCGCCTGGGCCTGAACGGCCGCCGCCTTCTGCTGGTCGAACTCTGCGGGGGAAATGAAGCCTTGCTTCAGCAATTCGCGCGACCGCGCCAGATCAGCCTGTTGCACGGCGGCGGCGGTCCGGGCCGAACTGCTCTGCGCCGCCGCGCTGTCCAGCGCCCGCGCATAATCGCTGTTGTCGAGACGCAGCAACGTCTGGCCCGCATGGACGCTGCTGCCAAGGTCGACCCTGCGCTCGACGATCCGGCCCGCCACTTCGAATCCGATCTGGCTTTCAAAGGCGGACCGGATTTCGCCGGCATAGCTCGTGCTGGTACCGGCATCGGCGCCGATGCGCTGGACGGCTACGGCGCGTCGTTCATCCCTGACCTGCGGCTCATCCCGACAGGCCGGAAGCAGCAGCAACGCGATCGGTACGATATAGGCGAAATGTGCCATTCCATCCCCGTGGGAAAAGGCCGCCAAGGCAGGCCGGTTCATGCAAGGCCGAGGGAATGGAGCAGGTCTGCAACAATCTGATACGCGCTTTGTAACGCTATGTAACAGGCTGGCGGCGCTAGGCGCGCGTTCAGCCTGGTCCGTCGCCGATAGTGCCGGACCATGAGGCCGACCCGCCATTGGGACCGGTCATGTTGCGATGATAGGTTGCGGTCCCGTCGCCATTGGCGGTCGCGCTGGTCGATCGCCCCCAGCTTTTTCCGCTGTTGGTCACATGACTGGTGGAGCCGTGAAACTGCCCGTCCTGCGCCTGATACCCGCGCTGGCTGCTGAAGCCACGTCCGTCATTGGTCTGGACGTTGCGGGTCATGGCTGCCTGCCCGCCGCCGCGCGAGGCGTTGTAGCTGCTGTGCATTCCTCGCCCATTCGGCCCCTGCACGTTGCGGCTGTGGCTATATTGAAAGGAACGGTTGCGGGCTTCGGCCGCCGATATGCTGGCTGCTACGGCCAGGGTCGAAACGATAATCGTGGTGAATTGGCGCAATATCATGATGCATACTCCTTTCCCGCGTCAGAAAGGGGCGCGGGACGGAATGTGTCGCACCGGGCCGTGAACGGCCTTGCCGCACAATGTATCGGATATTTGCAGCCGCATCGAGGCCGGATCGGGCGGTTACAAACTGTAATCTGTCTTCACCCAGGGATCGAACGTGCAGGCAGCATGCGCGCTATATTGGTCAAGCTCGTTTCGGGCCTGATAATAGGAGAATGACATGAAATATCTGACGACCGCCCTGTCGCTGGCCACCATGGCTCTGGCCCAGGCACCGGCCGCCATGGCGCAGGATGCGTCGGCGAAGGCGCAGGAAATGTTCGCCAAGGCCGACACCAATCAGGACGGCGCGCTGTCGCTGGAGGAATGGAAGGCGGCCGGTCGCCGCGACCGCGGCTTTGCGATGATCGACGCCGACCATGACGGGAAGGTCACGCCGGATGAACTGCGCGCTGCCGCCGCGATGCGTGGCAAGTGATCAATTGCCCCTGGAAACATGTTAGATGTTTTCAGGGGCGCCGCATCATGGGAGCAGGCGCTGTCGACGAAGGAATATGGCATGGTTGCCGAAACGCAGGCATCAAATGGCAAGGTCGCGATCGTCGAGGATGACCCCGGCATTCGCGATCTGGTGCGCATGTTGCTGACCCGCGAGGGGTTTGAAGTCCTGGCCATGGAGAATTCGGCCAGCCTTGACGTCGATGGCGTACTGGAACGGCTCGATTGCCTGATCCTGGACCTGATGCTGCCCGGCGAGGATGGGCTGGAAATATGCCAGCGCCTTCGCGCCCGCTGGCCGCGCCTGCCGATCCTGATGGTCACGGCGAAGGATGATCCGATCGACCGGATCATCGGACTGGAGATCGGCGCGGACGATTATCTCGCCAAGCCGTTCAACAAGCGGGAACTGCTGGCGCGGCTGCGCTCCATCATTCGCCGGACCCGTGACATAGACACGGCCGCCAGCGAGGAGAATGGCGACAATTTCCGGTTTGACGGCTGGCTGCTGCGCCTGGGCGCGCGCGATCTGACAAACCCGGCGGGCGAGCCGGTGGGCCTTACCACCAGCGAGTTCGACCTGCTCCACGCGCTTGTGATGCACCCGCGCCGCATCCTGTCGCGCGAACTGCTGATCGACTGGACACGGGGCGGTCATGCCAGTCCGGTGGATCGCGTCATCGACGTGCAGATGAGCCGGCTTCGGCGCAAGCTGGGCGACGATCCGCGCGAACCCGTGATGATCCGCACCGTGCGGGGCGACGGCTATCTGTTCGCACCGGCCGTCACTCGATGCTGAAGCTGCGCCCGCCCCGGTTGCGAGAGCGGATAGGCCTCATCGTCCTGCTCCATCTGCTGGCCATGATTGCCGTCATTCTGCTGTTCCTGGAACAGACGGATATGCGCAAGATGGCCCCGCTATATCGGGTGCCCGTTCCCGAAAAGGTCGCACTGGTCGTCACCGCGTTCGAACGCACGCCGCCCAGATCGCATCCCGACCTTGTCCGCGCCTTTTCCGATGCGACCATGCGCGTTACCATGCTGGCGGCACTGCCTTCGGGCCAGGCATCCTCTGCCACGCCCGCGACCCTGTCCCGCTATCAGGAGGCTTTGGGCGGCAGGCCGTTTCGCATCGAAACATCAGGCGGCATCGGCCCCGCAGACCTCGACATGCGCCCGGCGGTCACGATGAACCCCGTGAGGATATCGGTCGCCCTGTCCGGCGGCGATGCCATTATGGTCGAACAGATGGTCGCAGCGCCGCTGACCAAGATCGTCAACAATTTGATGCTCTTCCTGGCGGCGGTTGCGATTGTCGATATCGCTGTCATCCTGTGGCTGGCCGCGCAGACGACGCGGCCTGTCGAACGGCTGGCCCGCGCTGTCCGCGAAGACCGGCTGGAGGCGCTGAAGCCCGACGGCCCGCGCGAGATCGTGGAACTGGGCGAAGCGTTCCGGCAATTACGCCAGCATCTGCGGACGCTGCTTGATGAACGAACGCGCATGCTCGCGGCCATCGCACATGATTATCGCACCTATCTGACCCGCATGGACCTGCGCAGCGAATTTATTGAGGATGACGAACAGCGTGCCCTCGCTGGCAAGGATATCGAGGAAATGCGTGACCTGCTGAGCGATACACTCACCTTCGCACGGGAATCGGCCGCGACCGACCTAGACATGGCGACATCCGACATTCGCGCCGAACTGGCGCTGGTCGCCGAAGAACGCCTACAGCGCAACCAGCATGTGGACGTCGCGCCGCTGCCCCATGCCGTCCATGCTCACGTTTCTCACATTTCCTTCCAACGCATGATGGCCAACCTGCTGGACAATGCGGTTCGCTACGGCGGCGGACAGGCGCGTGTCCTTGTTGAGCCTGAAGGCCCGTTCATCCGCATCATGGTGGAGGATGACGGCCCCGGCGTACCCGAACCCAGCCTGCCGCGCCTGACCGAGCCGTTCGAGCAGCTAGAACCTTCGCGCGCGCGCAGGACGGGGGGCGTGGGCCTTGGCTTGTCGATCGTCCAGGCACTGACCCAGCGCTATCGGGGCGAACTGGTGCTGGAAAATCGCGCGGAAGGCGGGTTTCGCGCCATCCTGTTGCTCCGCAGTGCAGGAGGAACTAGGCCGTAAACTCATAAAATGGCTTGAGGGTTGACCGTTTGCGTGATTCAGGAGCCTCCAAATTTGGAGGGTTTGATGGCACGGCGGCGGTATGAACTGACAGATCGGGAATGGGCCATCATCGAGCCGTTGTTGCCCAACAAGCCGCGTGGCGTGGCGCGGGTTGATGACCGACGAGTGCTGAACGGGATCATGTGGCGTTTCCGGTCCGGCGCGACATGGGCGGAAATTCCCGAGCGCTATGGCCCGTCGACGACCTGCTACAACCGGTTCGTGCGCTGGCGCAAAGCCGGGGTGTGGGACCGGCTTCTGGCTGAGGTTTCCGCCGGATATAATAGCGAACTGGTGATGATCGATTCCACCTGTATGCGCGTCCACCAAAATGGTGCGACGGGCAAAAAGGGGGAAGCTATGATCGTGGCATGGGACGTTCCCGGGGCGGCCTCACCAGCAAACTCCACGCTCTTGTCGATGCTGACGGGCGCCCGGTCAGCCTGAGACTGACAGGCGGGCAGATTCACGATGCCTGCGAGGCGGAGGCGCTGATCGAAGCCATTCCCGAGGGCGCAACCCTGCTGGGCGACAAGGGGTATGACAGCAACGCCATCCGTGAAGCCGCTGCGGCCAGGAACGTCTGGGCCAATATTCCCAATCGATCCAACCGCAAGCAGCGCTTCGCCTTCTCGCCATGGTTCTACAAGCAGCGCAATCTTGTCGAGCGCTTCTTCAACCGCATCAAGCAGTTCCGCGGCATTGTCACCCGCTACGATAAGGACCCCGCCAACTTCCTCGCCGCCATCAAACTCATCTGCGTTCGCCTCTGGTGCAACGCGTAATGAGTCTACGCGCTAGTCATCTGGAACTGAAGTAAGCATCATTGTATATCCCTTGTCGGAGAGACCGGGGGATTGGTGATGGCGGGTCGACAGGCGGATTTGGTCGTATTGAGCGGCGAGGACCGGTCTTTTCTCGAAGCACAGGTTCGGCGGCACAAAGCGCCGCGATCGCTGTCGGATCGTTGCCGGATGGTTTTGCTCTGCGCGGAGGGATTGCAGAGCAAGGAAGTTGCCGAACGCCTCGGTGTCCACGAGCACACGGTCGGCAAATGGCGGCGGCGGTTCGTGCAGGATGGCATCGAAGGGCTGACCGACGAATATCGTGCGGGTCGCCCACGCACAGTGTCGGATGCGCAGGTTGCTCAGGTGATCGAGCGCACGCTGAACACCACTCCGAAGGATGCCACGCATTGGTCGATCCGTTCCATGGCAGCCGAAACGGGGCTGTCGCACACCACCATCCGCCGGATCTGGTCTGCGTTTGGCCTGCAACCTCACCGGTCCGAGACGTTCAAGCTGTCCACGGACCCGTTGTTCGTCGACAAGGTCCAGGACATTGTCGGCCTCTACATGTCTCCGCCGAACCGGGCAGTCGTGCTGTGTGTGGACGAAAAATCCCAGATCCAGGCGCTGGATCGCGAGCAACCGGTTTTGCCGATGGCACCGGGCGTGCCTGAGCGGCGAACCCATACCTATATCCGCAATGGCACGACATCCCTGTTCGCCGCACTCGACATCGCTACCGGCGCCGTGATCGGCAAGTGCTACAAACGGCATCGGGCAACTGAGTTCCTCGACTTTCTCAAGCGGATCGACGCCGCGATGCCCGAGGGTCCGGACGTCCACCTCGTGATGGACAACTACGCCACCCACAAGACGCCGAAGATCAAGGCCTGGCTGGCGCGCCGCCCGCATTGGCATGTTCACTTTACGCCAACATCGGCGTCCTGGATCAATCAGGTCGAACGGTGGTTTGCAGAACTGACGCGCAAGCAGCTGCAACGCGGCGTCCATCGCTCCACGGCTGAACTCGAAGCCGACATCGCCGCCTTCATCGCGGCGCATAATGAAAATCCCAAACCCTATAAATGGGTCAAATCCGCCGACGAAATCCTCGCCTCGGTCAAACGCTTCTGCCAAAAAACAATGAGTCGAACTTCGGATTCACGTGACTAGGCCGACCTGACCGACACGGATTGATACATGGCGCCCGACCGGATGATGCAAAGGCCATCCATATCAGGCTTCCCACCCTAGGAGTCCGATCATGCCCCGGTTTTTCAATCCCCAATCTTTTACGAAGCAAGGTTTCCGCATCAGCGCCGCCTTTGCAGGCAGCGCCACCCTGTTCCTGTTCGTCATGGCCATCATGGCCAGTCCGGCCGCAGAGGCGCAGGTCGTCCGGCATACGACCGTCACGCCCCGCCCCGGGGTTTCGCATAGCCGTACCGTCATCGTCGATCGCGGTCGTCCCGGCTGGTGGCGCGGCCACCCTGGATTTGTCCATTATCACGGCCCGCGCCATGGCCATTATTTTGCGCCCGGCTATGGCTATTACGCCATCCCGCCCCGACATGTGCATAGTGTCTGGATCGTCGGTGGCACGCTCCCCCTGTCGATGCGCCATTATGTCGTCGTCAATCCGATCGGCTATGGACTGTCCCCTGCACCGGCAGGCCATATCTGGTGCTATGCGGGGACGAATTTCGTGCTGATTTCTCGAAACACCGGCGTCATCATTCAGTCCGTCGTCGGCGGTTGGTGAAGGAGCGACACTCGCTGGCAGTGTTTCTGACTGCCAGCGGCCCATACGGTCTTTCCGCTAACGTCAGCTTTCGTCGAATTCCGCCGCTCGGCTCCTTGCTACGGAAACGGCGGAAATGTCCCACGACTTGCCCGTCGTCAGCCGACCCAAATATGGCCATTCCCCATGTGGTGGTGCGAATGTCCGGATATGACAAAGGCCGCCGATCAATCTAAGCCGCTGTCGCAACAGACCCCTGAAGCAGTCGCTTGGGGCAATCGCAGCAGTCCCGTTTCTTCATCTCTAGCTAGAAGTTTGGGGAACACTATCGGAACGCGTTTTGGGTAGACGCAGCGACGGCAGATCGTGAAGGCGGCCATCGGCTTCCGAGAGAGCCAATGGGTCCCGCGAGGGTTTCGAGACTTCCTCGCGCACCGCATCAACCATTTTCTCCAGTGCCGGCACAGCCACATCCAGAATGAGGAAAAGATCTATTTCCCCATGTTTCGCCTGCTCGACCGAGCCATGGTCGCAGACTTCGACCTGCTGAAAGACGCGCTGCTCGCGCCGGCGGGCGGCGCACGCACGTCGCTCGATGCGGGGCCCGGCACCGACCCTTCGCGGCGCGCGGCCAATGCCTATGCCACCGAGGCCTGCCGTCTGCTCTCCCTGCTGCTGCGCACCTGGTTAACGAGGAAGAGCTGATCGTGCCCGACATGCTTCATCGCGGCTAGCAGTCGTCGGTTGATCCGCAAGCCGCGGCCCGAAGCATGCCGTCTTTGCCAAATGCTGATCATTTCCAGACAAGAGCAGCGAAGCCGCAGCCCTTTGCGCGCCATTGTCCGCGGCAGCGCCCCCGCTTATGCTTGGGCTCTTTACCCAGCCTGCTGGTAAAGGTTGCACATGTCGGGCAAACCAACGATCGCGACACCTAATCACGGTTGATCTAGATCAATACGTTTTTCCACGACTTTAATTCGATGTCAATTAGCGGGCCTCACAACACCCCGTCCGAGGGGTTTTTATGGGTTTTCTGACGCGCTTGCGCGACAATGAAGCGGGTAACGTGCTCGTTTTGGTTGCAGCAGGTTTTATCCCGTTGTTGGGCTTTATCGGCGGTGGCGTTGATATGGCCCGCATCTATCTTGTGAAGACGCGCTTGCAGCACGCTTGCGACGCAGGTGCGCTCGCGGGTCGTAAACAGATGGGCGGAGGCGCATGGAATGCCCAGAATGACAAGGCTCGGCTCACGGCCGATGGTATTTTTAACATTAATTATGTTCCTGGCTCCTACGGATCGAGCGACCTCGTAAAAAATTTCACGGAACGCCAAGGCAAGGTCACCGGCACGGCTTCTGTGACCATACCCATGACGATCATGGTCATTTTCGGCTTTCCCACCAAAACAGTCGCCGTCACCTGTGACGCCGAGATGCGTATTCCCAATACGGACGTGATGTTCGTGCTGGATACAACGGGGTCGATGGCGTCGAAGAATCCGGGCGAGGGCGATACCAAGATTAATGGGCTCAAGAAGGCTGTGAAATGCTTCTATGAAGCCTTGGCCAAAATAGATACGACGGCGAGCTGCGGAAGCAATCCTTCGGGCGCACGCAACAATGACGTCCAGCTTCGCTTCGGCTTCGTACCCTACTCCTCAAACGTGAACGTCGGTCGACTGCTTCGCAACGACTGGATGGTGAACACCGCGCTTTACCAGTCTCGCAAGGCCAAGACGACCGGCAACGTCGATGTCGACGGCTTCAAGGAGGGCAAAGCGGAAGTCGCGTCGACCGAGCAAGTTCCCTACAATATGAACTGGAGCGCGTGGGAAAATCACGGCAGTGCGACCGGAACAAGCTGCAGCGGCAAAGTGCCCGCCGATGCCATCGAAATGACCGGCAGCGAGAGCGCGCCATATAATCAGCAATCTACTATTAGTGGCCAATCCCGCGTCGTGACATGGTCCACCAATCAGGATGGCCGCTATTACAATTACCAAGGTATTATCGTCAGCGGCAAGTGCCAGATCCAGCGGCGCTACATCACAGGCTATCTCAAGCGTAACTATCAGCGTTCGGATTCCAGCGGATTCAAAGACTATGAATATGATCAGCTGAGTTTCGATGTCTCAGGCCTGAAGGCTGGCGGCAGTAATTGGAATGCCAGCATCACGGCCCCGGTAGGCCCCTATGGCCAGACAGCGACCATAGCTTGGGACGGCTGCATCGAGGAGCGGCAGACTTATCAGCTCACCAGCGATGATCCGTCGGGCAAATTTTCACCTGTGCCGGCCAGCGCCTTGGACATGAACATCGATATGGTGCCGAGCGCAGACGCATCGCGCTGGCGGCCTCTCTTGCCCGATCTCGTTTGGGGGCGTTATGATTCAAATGGAAACTGGACCACGGCGAAGGTCAAGACCAGTTCTGATCTAAGTCGCAACTACACCTACGCATGCCCCAGCGCCGCGGCAAAGCTAAAATCATATTCGTCCGCGAGCGGCTTTGAAGCCTATGTCAATACTCTCAGCCCGAATGGGAACACCTATCACGACATCGGCCTGTTGTGGGGCGCACGCCTTATGTCGCCGACTGGTCTCTTCGCATCGGAAAATGCCTTCACGTCCACCGGGGGTGAAATAGAGCGGCACCTCGTGTTCATGACGGATGGTGACACCGTCACCAGCAATCAGGGCTATACCGCTCATGGTATCGCATGGTGGGATAGGCGGCAGACGCGCAGCAATGCCGGGCCCAGCGCCAGTTTGCTGACGGGCGTCGTCAACGAGCGAACCGCGGCGTTGTGCGCAGCCATCAAATCGAAGAATATCACATTGTGGGTAGTATCGTTCGGAACGGGAGTGAGCTCAAGTGCGCAGGCACTACTGCAATCCTGCGCTTCCCCCAATCGCTTTTATGTCGCCGCGAATAGCGCGACACTGATCTCGAACTTCCAGCAGATAGCCGACGAAATTTCACAGCTAAGGCTGACCAAATGACGCGGTCAAGACACATTGCCGCAGATGTTGCGACGGATGAAGCGGGCGCTACGCTGGTCGAATTTGGTCTGATCTCGACCGTCTTGTTCTCGACCCTGCTCGGCTTCATGGATCTTGGACATAGCCTCTACATGCAGTCGGTGTTGCAAGGGGCGGTGCAAAAAAGCGCGCGTGATTCGACATTGGAGAGTGGCAAGGCAGAAGCGCAACGACAGCTTCTCGATGAGGCCGTTCGTGAACAGGTTCAGCATCTTGCGGCAAATTCGACAGTGTCCTTCTCCCGCCGCTATTTTCGCGACTTCACCAAGGCTGCGCAGGCGACCGCCGAAGCATTTCAAGACATTAACGGCAACGGCCGCTGCGACAATGACGAGCCGTTTCAGGACAATAATCACAACACGGTCTGGGATCGCGATGGCGGTGATAATGGACAAGGTGGTGCCAAGGACGATGTCGTGTACACCGTCACGATCACCTACCCGCGGCTATTCCCTATGGCCAAGCTGATAGGTCTTTCCGAGCACGTTACAGTCGAGGCGCGCACAGTGCTGGAAAATCAGCCTTTCGGCGAGCAGGGAAGCTATGGCGTACCTGTTGTGGGCCATTGCACATGAGCGTCTTGGCCAGCCTTTGGCATGTTATCACGGATCGACGCGCGGTGGCGGCGGTCGAGTTCGGCTTGGCGCTGCCTGTCATGACTGCAATCGCCTTTACTGGAGCGGAACTGACCAATTATGTCACAACAACCATGCGGGTCAGCCAATTGGCTCTGCATGTGGCTGATAATGCGGCTCGGATCGGGACCGGCACAGTTCTGGCCAACAAACAGATTACAGAAGCTCAGATCAATGACCTGCTAACAGGCGCGGGCCTTCAGGGCGGGCAGCTTGATCTTTACGGAAATGGGCGGGTGATCCTAAGCAGCATTGAGCCGGTCGCTAATCCAAACCCGACCAATCGCTATCAGATTAGGTGGCAGAGATGTCGAGGCGTGAAAAGCTGGCCATCTTCATATGGTCGCGCGGGGGACAATAATCTGTCCGGAGTGACCGTCGGCGGGCAGACGGCCACGGCGCCGGACGACGGCGCATTGATGTTCGTCGAGGTAGCGTATGACTATCAACCGCTAATCGCGCGGCTCTTCATCCCGCGCGATGAGATCACCGCTGTGGCGGCCATGACAGTCCGTGACCAGCGCGATTATGGCGGTGGCACCAATGGTATCTACAATAATGAAAATGTCGTCCCATCGACGTGCTGAAGGAACAGTGAGCCATGGACAAACTTCTGTACATGACCTTGGGTGTGGGCGTGATGATTACCGCGGCCTTGGACCAGGTCGACCAAAGTGCCGTACCAGAACGGACCCTCCAGCACAATCAGAACAATGTAGAAAATGCAGCATTCACTCAGGCGGAAACTGACTCAACTTGGCCTGCAAATGCTCAGCCTTATCACGTCGATAAGGTAGCCCCGCCCGCCCCAGTAAACCCGATCCCACGAGCGGAAGATCTTGGCGGAAAAGTCATCAGCGACCGGTTTCAGGTGGATGGATGATCTATTGATTTGAAACACCCACTCTTCTTCATGCCTGCAGGAGTATCCTGTGCGAATGCCCCGACCATCACGTGCCCAGCCCACCTCATTGAGTGACAGCCAGGCTATGCGCCTGCTCGAAAAATACGAGTCGAGCGGCAAGGGGTGGTTCTGGGAAACGTGCGTGGACGGAAAACTTGCCTATCTTAGCCCGAAGATTACGCAAGTCATGACGAATAAGGGCCTCTTCCCCGTCAACCTGCCCGAACTTGTGGACAGTGACGCAAGCTTGGCAGAGCAGGCCTCTGGACGTAGCCTCAGCTTCTATCTCACCTCGCGACTGCCCTTCGACAATCTTGTGCTGAAGGCGAGGGGCCATGATGATCTCTGGTGGGCCCTTACCGGCGAGCCAGCCCATGATGAGGCGGGCCGCTTTAGGGGATTTGTGGGTTTTGCCTTAGATCTTACTGATCAGAAAAAGTCCGAGATCAAACTGCTGCAGCTGGCGCGTTTTGATTCTCTGACGAACTTGGCCAACCGCGATACCATGCGTCAAGCATTGGAAAATAGCCTCACCTCGTCCGCGCATCGCCGGCAGCGCTGCACGACTATGATGCTTGACCTCGACCGGTTCAAGCTTGTCAACGACACGTTGGGACATCCCATAGGCGATCAACTCCTCAAAGCTGTATCCGAACGGTTGGTGAAGGTCGTCGGTGGGAGGGGCAAGGTAGGACGCTTGGGCGGAGATGAATTTCAACTTATCTTTGCCGATCTTTGCGAAGCCGACGTGCTTTCGGCCATAGCCGGAGAAATCATCCACGCCCTGTCGCAGCCTTATTTGATTCAGTCTCACCTCATTTCCATCGGCGCTTCTATCGGCATCGCAACTTCGGACTATGATGATCGTTCGGCGGTCGATTTGGTGCGGGACGCGGATCTAGCGCTTTATTCGGCTAAGGCGGCAGGCAAAGGTACCTACCGCTTTTTCGCTTCTGAGATGCACGAACAGGCCCGTGTTCGTCAGCAGATCGAAGAGGATATGCAACGGGCCTTGGGAAATGGCGAATTTCATGTCGCCTACCAGCCAGTGGTTCATACCCAAACAGGAGAGTTGACGGGTTTTGAAGCGTTAGTCCGCTGGACTCATCCTGTGAGGGGATCAGTCTCGCCGGCCATCTTCATCCCGATCGCGGAAGAAGCTGGCCTTATAGCGGAAATAGGAGAGTGGGTCCTTCGAACGGCTTGTTTGGAGGCCGTTAAATGGCCGGCACCCATCAGCGTGGCCGTGAATATCTCACCTGTACAATTTGCGCATCAAGCCCTGCCATCCTTGGTAGCAAGCGCACTGGCCTATTCCGGGCTCCCGGCAAACAGGCTGGAACTAGAAATCACAGAAGGCGCATTGCTCAATGACACCGTCAAGACCCGTGCGGCAATCGACACGCTCAAGGGGTTAGGAGTGAAGATTGCTCTGGACGATTTTGGCACCGGCTATTCCAGTCTTGGCTACCTCAAGAACATCCCCTTCGACAAGATCAAGATCGACCAATCTTTCATCAAGGGAGCAACACTCCCAGGAAACAACAACGTACCGATCATCAAGGCCATCGTTGGCTTGGCAGTCGACTTAGACATGATCACGACGGCTGAAGGCGTGGAAACAGAGGATCAATTATCCCTCGTGCGTTCGCTGGGATGCACTCTGATCCAGGGCTACATCTATGGCCGTCCGCTGGACCCAGGATCGGCGTTCGAAAGAGCATTGGAACAGACCGCACAGGCAAGTGGCTTCCGGCACGCTCGTGCCGAGCGGCGTCGGATAATTCGCACGGGCCACATCACCGCAAATGCGATCAGCCAAGCGGTGAGAGTGCGCAACATGTCCAAGACAGGCGCCATGGTCGAGACAGGTCTTGCTCTGCGAATTGGCGACTTGATATCGCTCGACATCGGGCTCTCTTATCCTATGGAAGCTGAAGTGCGCTGGGCTAAAAACGGTCAAGCGGGGCTCAGATTTGTTCAGCCGGTTGATCTCGACGCCGTTCTGCTTTCAAAGCCGAAGCAGGCGTTCAACACCTTCGTGCCGAGCTATCTTTCGGCAGAGAGCGACCAGTTATTTGCAGACAAGCAGAAGCTAGACCCTCGAAGTCTGAGAAAAATTTGACGTTTGCGAGATCGGCCGGGAGTGAATGATCATTCGGATGTAGTTCTATTCAGCGACGATAATCAGTATAGCCATTTACCCCACTGGCTAGCGCTGCCTCGCTCACCGCGGGACCTTTGTCCTCACTAGAAGTCGTGGACAATTCTGGTGAACACTGCTGCGCTCGACCGGGATTGTTCTGCCTAGCTGTTTTGCCTGCCCAGCGGACGAGAAGGCCGACCCTGATGGCTATGACGGCGGAAGGCAGTAAGACTTCGGTCAGAAAGCCCTTCTTGCGAGCGGTGATTGATCGCATCGCGACCGGCGTGACCGACCTGCCCGTGAACGGCGAAACTTCTTCTCTCCCAGACACCTGGTCGGTAAGACAATGTGTTACGTTGAAGGACCCGATCAAAAAAATGCTCGATTTTCTTTCCGGTGGCGGCGAGATGGGCCGCCTCATCTGTGGATCGGCGTGCAAAAAGGACCCCGTTAGCGGGGTGATCGGCGTCTAAAAGGGACCCCTCATTTCGATAGCTTACACAGCCGCGTGGAAGTTCATGCGGCGAGATCGGGATGTTGGTTTTGGAGACAGTGGTTCGTATCCGGCGTGAGTATGCCGGCGGGAAGGCGATCAAGGCGATCGCGCGTGATCTGCATGTGTCGCGGAAGGTAATCCGCAAGGCGATCCGGGCGCCGGAAGGCGCATTTGATTATCGACGCAAGGTTCAGCCGCTGCCGCGGATCGGTCCGTTTCAGGATCGGCTGGATGTGCTGCTGGAAGAGAACGAGGTACGGGGCCGACGTGACCGGCTTCGGATGACCCGTATCCACGACCTTCTGGTGCGTGAGGGTTTCGAGGGCTCTTACGATGCCGTGCGCCGCTATGCGGCGCGGTGGAAGATCGAGCGGCGCAGGGATGTCGGCGACGGGACGACGGCCTTCATTCCGATGCTGTTCCAGCCCGGCGAGGCCTACCAGTTCGATTGGAGCCACGAGGATGTCGAGATCGCCGGCAAGCCGATGCGGGTAAAGGTCGCGCACATGAGGCTGTGCGCATCGCGGGCTGTGTATGTCCGGGCCTATCCACGCGAGACCCAGGAGATGCTGTTCGACGCGCATGCGCGCGGCTTTGCCTTCTTCGGCGGCGTGCCCCGGCGCGGCATCTACGATAATATGAAGACGGCGGTGACGAGCGTGTTCACCGGCAAGGACCGGGTGTTCAACCGGCGGTTCCTGATCATGGCCGACCATTATATGGTCGAGCCCACGGCATGCTCGCCGGCGGCGGGATGGGAGAAGGGTCAGGTCGAGAACCAGGTGCAGACGATCCGGGGACGCTTCTTCCAGCCCCGTCTGCGGTTCGCCAGCCTCGAGGAGCTCAATGGCTGGCTGGAAGCTGAGTGCCGACGCTGGGCCGAACGGCAGGCCCATCCTGAGCAGGGCGACCAGACCGTGGCGCAGATGCTGGAGATGGAACGTCCTGCATTACAGTCGATGCTGGGGCCGTTCGACGGCTTCAACGAGAGCGAGCACGGCGTGTCGGGCACCTGCCTGATCAGCTACGATCGCAACCGTTACTCGGTCCTCTCGACGGTGGCGCGGCGCACGGTGCAGGTTCGGGCCTATGCCGACCGCATTGTCGTGCGATGCGGCGATGAGGTCGTCGCTGAGCATCCCCGCTTCTTCGGGCGGAACCGCACCATCTATGATCCCTGGCACTATCTGCCGGTGCTGGCCCGCAAGCCCGGCGCTTTACGCAACGGCGCACCCTTCCAGGACTGGGAACTGCCGCCGGCGCTCGCCCGGTTGCGACGCAAGCTGGGCAACGGCGATGATGCCGATCGGCGGTTCGTGCGCGTGCTGGCGGCCGTGCTGACCGATGGCCTGGAACTCGTCGAAGCCGCCGTGCGGGAGGCACTGGCAACCGGCACGGCGAGCGACGACTTGATCCTCAATATCCTGGCACGGCGCCGCGAACCGCCGCGACCGCTGACGATCGTCACGTCGGAGGACAATGCCCTGCGGCATCCGCCGATCGCCGACTGTTCCCGTTACGACCAACTGAGGAACTTCCATGCAGCGGCATGACATGATCGACGCGATGCGCGGGCTCGGACTCAAGGGGATGGCCGGCGCGTTCGATGAGGCCGTCACCACAGGGCTTCAGCGCCAGCGCACGACGATGGAGATACTGACCGATCTGCTGCGTGCGGAGGCAACGCACCGCCACGCCGCCTCGATCCGATACCGGATGGCGGCCGCCAAGCTACCGGTGGTGAAGGACATTGATGCCTTCCACTTCGAGGGGACGCCGATCAACGAGGGGCTGGTCCGTTCGCTGCACGGCGGGGCGTTCCTGCCCGCACGGCGCAATGTCGTCCTGGTCGGTGGCACCGGCACCGGCAAAACCCATCTGGCCATCGCCATCACCGCCAATGTCGTCCGCGCTGGAGCGCGGGGGCGTTACTTCAACACCGTGGATCTGGTGACCCGCCTCGAAGAGGAAGCCCGGATCGGAAAAAGCGGCGCGCTTGCCGCCCAGCTCTCTCGCCTCGACCTCGTCGTGCTCGATGAGCTTGGCTATCTTCCCTTCGCCCGTTCAGGCGGGCAGTTGCTGTTCCATCTGGTCAGCAAACTTTACGAGCAAACCAGCGTCATCATCACGACCAACCTGGCGTTCGGGGAATGGCCGACGGTGTTCGGCGACCCCAAGATGACCACCGCTCTCCTCGATCGCGTCACCCACCATTGCGACATCATCGAGACCGGCAATGACAGCTGGCGCTTCAAGAACCGAAACTGATCCCCCGCCGCACGCCGGGATTAAGATGCTTTGCGCTGCGCGCGCCTCCGGTCGGGCTCCGCCCTCCCTACGCCGCGCGCAGCGCAAGGCGCGTTCCTCGACCGTCGTGGCATCCTTGAAAGGGGGTCCCTTTTGCGCGCCGATCGGGGGTCCCGTTTGCACGCCGATTGACACTTATCCTCGACGTCGAGCTTCATACGACTAGCGGGGATACGCCAGATGGGGGCGTTTGGGATCGCATCAGGATTGTCCCAGTCAATGCCTTCGAACTCGCTCCACAGAGCGGTTCGCAGCACCCCCACTCTGACCAGAGTCAGGGCCAGAAGCCTGGAAGCAAGCTTGATCGTGAGGCTCGAGGTTGACCGGTCCACGACCTTTTGGAACTCGAGGACCTCGGGCACTTCTGTGAGCGCTGGCTGTTTCGATCCGCGGCGCGCCGGCTTGAGGGCATCCTTTATCTCGTCGATTTCCAGCAAGATTGCGTGGTCGACAAGCCCCTCCCCCTTCGCGCGCCGGAACACGCTCTTTACATAACCGCGCACGCGCTTGGCCGTTTCGATGGATCCCCTCGCTTCTATATTTCGCAGAGCCCGCAAAATAGACGCGCTTTCAATCTGGCCGATCGGGAGATTTCCGAAAAGGGGATAGAGGTCCCGTTCAAATCGGTTGCGAACGCGCTTGGCATTCGAGATCGACCAGATCGGCTCCTGATCGGCCAGCCATTCTTCGGCCAGTTTCCTGAAAGTGACCTTAGCTGCCTCGATCCTGGCGATCTTCGCCTTCTGCTTCTCAAGCGCTGGATCCTTGCCTTCAGAGACGAGCTTGCGCGCTTCATAATGTGCCTCGCGTGCGGCCACGAGACCGACCTCAGGGTAGCGACCAAGGGTGAGCGTCTTTTCTTTCGGACCGATCCGATATCGATACCGCCAGAACTTTCCGCCGGCCGAAGTGACATGGAGAAAAAGACCTTGAGAATCGGCAAGCCGATAATCGCTGCCCTGTGGCTTGGCATTCTTAATTTCGACGATGGTAAGCGACATGAGATTATACCCTCAAATCGGCCCGCCATGCCCGCAATTATGCCCACAGATTCGCTGAACTGTCCTGGTCTGTCCTGACCTGTCCTGCACAGCAAAAATGCTAAAAAACCCCACTTTTCCAGAGGTTTATTATAGCATCCGAACTGTCTTGAAAGCAATATTTGGTGGGCCCGGCAGGACTCGAACCCGCAACCTAGCCGTTATGAGCGGCCAGCTCTAACCATTGAGCTACAGGCCCCACCTGAGCGCGTCGGATTAGGCAGCATCACGCCGCTTTGCAAGCCTCCGCGCGCGCCGGGATGGCCGCCAGCAACTGGTTGAGGCTCGACGGCATCACCCCGCGCCGAGCGAGATGCGCCAGCACAGCATCCCACCACTGGTAAAAGGCGGTGCGGTCGGCTTCGCTGCGGACATAGGGCGTATGGCCGAGCTCCAGCGTGGGGGAGTGGAAGCTGAAATTGAGCACGCGCACCCCGTCCTCGATCAGCGCGTCGATCGCGGCGATCGCGTCGCGCACCGGCACGCCTTCGGGCGTCAAGGGCACGCGGCTGATCAGCCGGGCGCGCGACAAAGCGCCCGCCAGCGGCCCGACCCGCTGCGCCGCGCGGTAGAGCGGCTCGCCGCCCCCGCGCGCCAAGCCCACGAAGGCGGTGGACAAGGGCAGTTCGACGAGGGACCGGCTCGGCCCGGCCCAATAAGGATGCTGCGGCAAGCCGTGAAAGTCGGGACCATGCTGGCCGCTATAATCGAACCGGCTGCGCACCGAGCTGTCGAGCTGAAAGCCTGCTTCCTCCAGCAGGCGCGCACTGTTGGGGCCGACGCCATAGCGACCGGCGCGATAGGCGATGGGCCGCGAACCGAAGCGCGCCTCCATCCGGCTGCACAAGGCCTCCAGCTTGGCGCGCTCGATCGCTTCGGGGAGGAACCCGACATAGGAATTGGCGGTGGTGACTTCTTCCAGATGCGGCGGGTTGACCCAGGGATGAAGATGGGCGCCGATGTCGGCTGCGCCATCCGCCTGCCATTGCCCCATCATGCCCGCAGCGGCATCAGATTCGACCACGGGATAGTCAGTCACATAGACCGGCTTGACCCCCGCGGCGGCGAAATAGGCCTGGCCCCGCGCCATGCCCGCGATCGCCGTGACGCCATGCCCGGTCCGGCTGAACGGCGCATTCCAGTCAAACTCCTCCTCGGTATCGACGAAGAGCATGAACCGCGTGCCGAACGCCGGGTCGGGGATGATCCGGTCCTGCTCCAAGGGAGGCAGGAGCAGATTGCCGTCATGCGAAGATGCCATCATGCCCTTCCCCCTAGCCACCAATGGTTGCCATAGGGTTTCCCGCGCTCGCGCGCTTCAGCCGATATCGACCGCGCCACTGGCTGCGCCCGCGACCGGGATCACCAGCAGGATCCGCCCCGACTCGATCTCCAGCGCGCCGCCGCAGGCGCTCGCAAGGCTCCGGATCAGCCGCAGCGAAAAGCCAAGACCCAACAGCGGGCCATCCACCCAATTGCCATCGGCGCTATAGCCCGGATCTAGCAATTGGCCTTCCTCCAGGCCCGCCAGGGTCGAAGGCCGATCGACCGCCAGAATGACGCTGCCATGGCCGCCGTCCGGGCGAAGCCAGCATGCTCCCGTAACCGCCTCGTCCCGCGGCGCGACCGACACGATCGTGCGCAGCAAATGCTGCACCATCCGCTCGCCCTGCACCGGGTCCACCAGGATCGGGGGCAGGTCATGCGCAATCGCGATGTCAATCGGCGGGAGCGCGGCCCCACCCTGCTCGCTGAAGCGCTCGACCACTTGCGAGACCAGATGATCGGGATCGATCAACTGCGGCGCGCCGCTGCCATCGCCGCGCGAAACGCGGGCGGCGAGATCGAGATCGTCAAAGGCGGCCAGCAAATGGCGCGCATCGACCGCGATCTTCCCCGCCATTTCGCGATATTGCGCACCTGCAGGGCCGAACAATTCCTGTTCGATAATCTCGGCGAAGCCCAATATCGCATTGAGTGGCGTACGCAGTTCATGAACCAATTGCCGCAGCGAATCCGCTGACAGGCCAGTCACGGGCATAGGCGCAGGCGCCGGGCGCGCGGCCACTTCATGCAGATAGGGGCGGCGGGCTTCGCCGCGATACCCCTGGAAGCGGCCCGATTGCGGATCGAAGAAAGGCGCGGCAGACATGCGCCATTCGCCCGCCATCACCCCGTCCAGGATAGTGAAGCGGCCATTCTGAAAGCCGCTGCGGCGTGCGAAGGCGCCGGCGACATGGCCATCTGGGCCGCTGTCGCCCTCCAGCGCCGCTTCGCCCAGAGTGAGGCCGACCAGCGCCGCGCGCGGACCCTGATCCACCCACAGAATGACGCCCGAAGCATCGGTTTCGAACGCGAAGGCGCGGGGCGCGTCGGGCTGCGCCGGCTTGCCGCTGTCCGCCTGGCCGATGGGGCGGCGATTGCTGGTAAATTCCGCGATGCGATCGACCAGGTTGCGAATCTGGTCCTCGTCCTTCGTCGCCGGCCGCAGCGGCGTAACGACCGACGGCGCAGCCGCTTCGGCGGGCGGCGCCATCGCTTCAGTCAGCAGCAGAGCGTCATCCTCACCCGCGCCCTGGTGGACCGTCGTCAACACCAGATCAGCGGGGCCAAAGGCCTCCAGCGCCTTGCGCGTGTAGGGGCCGGTATCGCGCCGACCGCGCAGCACGCCGCGCGCGGTCGGCGTCAATTGCGGCAGCAGCTCGGCCCAGAGCAGATCGGGCAATTGCGCGCGCGCCATTGCGGCGGCCGCCACGGAGGGACGGTCGCTCGCGAAGAAGCGGATCAGCGAAGGCGAACGCAGCCGGCCGCCCAGCTCCACGGCCGTTGCGATTCGCTGCGTCTCCGACAATTTCGGGCGCAACTTCGCAAGGCGGTCCAGCAGCAGGTCGCGTTCTTCATCCGGCATGGTGCTGCGATCGGCGCGATCATGCTGGGCCAGCAGGTCGACACACTGGCGCCACAACGTCACCGCGCTCAGGCCCGAGCGGTTTTCCGCTGCCAGCACCGTATGCATGAGATCGTTGAAACGCACCATCTTCCCCATCTATCGCGCCGCAGCGCGCCGTCTGCCCTATGGATAGGCGCTTGGGCGGCTCAGGGGAAGGGTGCGGATGCGACAGAATCAGGCCGTCGCATAGTGGGACAATTGCAATGGCCTGAAATATTATTATGGTGCAGGCAGCACACAGGATAGGAAATAATCAGAATAATGTCTGGCCCCAATATTGACAACATCGACCTGCAAATTCTAGGCGAGCTGCAGAATGACGGGCGCATGACCAATGTGGAACTGGCGCGCAAGGTCGGGCTGACGGCCCCGCCCTGCCTGCGCCGCGTCCGGGCGCTGGAGGAATCCGGCGCGATCACATCCTATCATGCCGTGGTCGACCCGGCGATGCTGGGCTACACCATCACCGTCTTTGCGATGGTCAGTCTCAAGAGCCAGGCCGAATCCGACTTGAAGGCTTTCCAGGAACATGTCGACACGCTGCCCGAAGTGCGCGAATGCCATATGCTGAACGGCGAAATCGACTTCATTCTAAAGGTCGTGGCCAAAGATCTTCAGAGCTTCCAGCAATTCCTGACGTCGAAATTAACGCCGGCCCCCAATGTGGTGAGCGTCAAGACGTCGCTGACGATCCGCACATCGAAGAATTTGCCGGGCGTGCCGCTGCCGGTGTGACCCGGCAGCGGCGGGCGCGTCAAGCTGCGCTGGCCTTGGCGTTCTGCTGGTCGATCCAGGTTGACCAGAACCCCGCGACGCTGGCCCAATCGCTGTCGGTCGCTTGCGCCAGGGCAGCCTGAGCGCCAGCATAGTCGCCCGACCGAGCGAGCGCGATGCCGAGCCGTGCATTGACGCGCCCGGCATCCACCCCGCCCTTGGTCAAGGCCAGGCGATATTGCTCGACCGCTTGGGGAAATTGGCCAAGCGACACATAATTATCGCCCAGCGCCAGGGCTTCCTTGCCGCTCGATGCGGCGGCCGCCTTCTTGGCCATGGCGGGCAGGCTCGCGATTTCCTTGGTTGCCTTGGGCGTCACGCTCTTCAACAGCGCGCTGGTGGCGGCCTGCGTCGCGGTCAACTTGCCGGCCTTGCGCCCGGCTTCGATGATCGCCTTTGCTTCGGCATAAAAGCCCGCCTTTTCCGCCAGCTGCGCATAGGCCTGATAATCGCGCTCACTGGCCATCGCGCCATTGGCGGCCTGAAGGCGGTAAAGGTCAAGCCGCGCCTGCGATTCCAGATCGGCGGCCGACATATAGTTGGTCAGCGCCGACCGCCACTCCTGTGGCGTCGCGGTTCGCGCCAGGCGCTCGCGATACAGGGCGCCGACCTCATTCCAGTCCTCGGCCTGATAAGCCATGGAGATGGCGCGATCGATCCAGGCGAGCGGAACTTCCTGCCCTGATGCGCGCTGCCGCGCCAGCGCTTCCCGCAGCAGCGGACGCGCTTCCTTCGGCTTGTTGCGCCGCAACGCGATGTCGGCGCGCAGCATGATCGCGTCGATGCCATCATAGCCCAGCGTCCTGGCGTAATCGAGCTGTGCGGTGGCATCGTCATAATTGCCGACCATGAAGGACAGATAGGCCGCGACGAACCGCAGGCGCGGGGCTTCCGTGCGTGGCACGGCGGTCGTCTTGAACAGGTCGGTGAGCGCCAGCCGCTGCGCCTGCACATCGCGCCGCTGAACCGCCAACTGATAGCGCATACCGGCCGCCACATAGGCTTCGAAATCGGTGGTCGGCATCAGCGCGCCGATGCGGCTGGCGGCGGTGGTGGTATCGCGCGCCTTCAGGGCCGCCTCGGCTTCCGCCGCGCTGGCGCGGAAGGCGTCCGACATGGTGATGGGCGGACCCGCCACCACAATCTTCTTCTTTCTCGCCGACACGGGCGCCGTCGCCAGCATCCCCGCCATGGCGGCCAGCATCAGGCCACCGGAAACCTTGTTCATTCCACGCACGATATGCCCCCGCCTATCCCGTCAATACAGGCCGGCGAAAAGGCGCCGGCCGCATGTTCGACGCCGCCGAAGCCTCTGCGGCTCCGGCGGCGTTCGTCATCAGGCGCCCTTGGTGCCCAGATAGGCGAGCCAGAGGCCGGCGATCTGCTTGCGCGCGCCGCCCTGCACGGCCTCGAAAGCGGCCTTGGCGCCGGCGGTGTCGCCGCCCAGCGTCTTGGCGATGCCCAGACGCGTATTCACTTCGTCCGCATCGACGCCGCCCTTCTGCTTGGCGAGTTCGAACATGGCCGCCGCCTTGGCATAGTCGCCATAGCCCAGATAGGCGTCGGCGGTCGCCGCCGCGATCTTGCCATTGGCGGCCTTCTTCGCGTCGGCTTCGGCCGAGCCCAGCGTGCTCTTGTCACCTGCGATCTTGGGAACCGCGGTCTGGTAGAGGTCCGCGCCCTGGCTGGCGTTCAGCACGCCCTTCGACCGGCCCTTGTCGATGACCGACTTGACCTCGCCATAGATGCCGGTCTTGGACGCCATCTCGGCATATTCGGTGAAGTCCTGCGCCACCACCAGGCCGTCCGAAGCGCCGAGCAGACGCAGCACGTCCAGATTTTCGCGGTTGGTGATGTTCGGATTGGCGCGCTGGAACAGGCGGACCAGCGTCCGCAGATTCTGGCCGCTCGGATCGGCCTGATAGGACATCTTCGCCCACTCGGTTACGTCCGGCAGCTTGGCCGCTTCAGCGCGGCTGACGCCGATCTGATACCATTGCGCCGGCACCTGCTGGCCCGCAGCCTTGGTCGCGTCCGCCGCCGCCTTCAGCGCGGCAAGGCCCTGCTGGGTGAAGCCACGCGCGGGTTCGGCCGCGGTGTTGGAGGTGCCGGCCTTGCCGAAATAGGCCTGGGCAATCGTCGGCTGCACGGCTTCGGCCTTGTAACCCGCTGCCAGGGCCGCCTGGCCGCGCTGAATGGCGACGTCGTAATTCTTCTGCGCCAGAGCCGCATCGGCGGCGACGGCGTTGAACTGGCCGGCTTGCTCGGGCGGGGTCAGGCCGCTGTCGAGCATCTGGTTGAGGCCTTCCATCTTCATGGCGTCGTCCTTGGCGGCGATGCCGGTGTTCAGCTTGATCGCGCCGATCTGATATTTGTCGTCATTCGAGGCGGCCTTGCTGTCAGCCTCGGCAAGGGCGGTCTTAGCCGCCGCGAAATCCTGCGCTTCTGCCGACTTTTGCGCGGTCTGCAGCGCCTTCAGAACATCAGGCGTGATGTTGAGCTTGGGACCGGCCTTCTTCTCTTCCTTCTTTGCGGCGAAGGCTGGGGTCGAAACCGCGCCGCTGGTCATGGCCAGAGCCAGCGCAAGCGCCACCGGGGTAACAAAACGCATGATCCTCATCTCCTCTGCGCCTGGGACCAGGCGACCTTTCGGGGTTTGCATGCCGGTTAGGGGCCGGCGCGTGAACGGGCATTGAACAACCCTAAATCGGAGTGATTTGCAACCTCTATACAGGTGTTTCGTTCCGCGACCCGCTCCTGTCGCGTGCCCGGGCCATATTGGCGGCGCAGGCACGCGCGCTCGCGCGCGAGGGGTGACAGATTTGTTTCGCTGGGCTAGTGCTGGCCAATCAGATCGCACCATCCAACAAGAGAATCGCATTGACCGACGAGACCGTCCTCGCCGACCCTTCGGACATCAGCCCCATCTCCATCGTCGACGAGATGAAGGCAAGCTATCTCGACTATGCCATGTCGGTCATCGTTGCCCGCGCCCTGCCGGACGTGCGCGACGGATTGAAGCCGGTCCATCGCCGCATTCTCTTCTCCGCGCAAGAATCGGGCTTCGTCTACAACCGCCCCTATCGCAAGTCCGCCCGCCTGGTCGGCGAGGTGATGGGTAAATATCACCCGCATGGCGACAGTTCGATCTACGATGCCTTGGCCCGCATGACCCAGGACTGGTCGATGCGCGTGCCGCTGATCGACGGCCAGGGCAATTTCGGGTCGATGGACCCCGATCCGCCGGCGGCGATGCGCTACACCGAAGCACGTCTGGCAAAAGTGGCGAACGCGCTGCTGGAGGATCTCGACAAGGACACCGTTGATTTCCAGCCCAACTATGACGCGTCGGAACATGAGCCGCAGGTGCTGCCCGCGCGCTTCCCCAACCTGCTCGTGAATGGCGCAGGCGGCATCGCAGTCGGCATGGCGACCAACATCCCGCCGCACAATCTGGGCGAAGTGCTGCGCGCCTGCCTTGCCTATATCGACAATCCGGCGATCACGACCGACGAACTGATCCAGATCGTGCCCGGCCCCGATTTCCCCACCGCGCCGCTGATCCTGGGCCAGTCGGGCGCGCGCAGCGCCTATCATACCGGGCGCGGCTCGATCATGATGCGCGCGCGGCATGATGTGGAGGAAGGACGCGGCGACCGCCGCTCGATCGTCCTCACCTCCATCCCCTATCAGGTCGGCAAGTCCGGCCTCGTCGAAAAGATCGCCGAAGCCGCCAAGGACAAGCGGATCGAGGGCATCAGCGACATCCGCGACGAATCGAGCCGCGAGGGCGTGCGCATCGTCATGGACCTGAAGCGCGATGCGACGCCCGATGTCGTGCTCAATCAGCTGTGGCGCAACACGCCCGCGCAATCGAGCTTCCCGGCGAACATGCTCGCCATTCGCGGCGGCCGCCCGGAGATCCTGGGCCTGCGCGAGATCATCGAAGCGTTCATCAAGTTCCGCGAAGAGGTCATCACCCGCCGCACCAAATATGAGCTGAACAAGGCGCGCGACCGGGCGCATATCTTGCTTGGCCTGGTCGTCGCGGTCACCAACCTGGACGAGGTGGTGAAGATCATCCGGGGATCTTCCAGCCCCGCCGAAGCGCGCGAATCTTTGCTGGCGCGCGAATGGCCGATCGGCGAGATCGCCGCCTATCTGCGCCTGGTCGAGGCGATAGAAACGGAAGTCACCGGCGACACCTACCGCTTGTCCGACATTCAGGTGCGCGCGATCCTGGACCTGCGCCTGCATCGCCTGACCGCGCTGGGCCGGGACGAAATCGGCAAGGAACTGGCGGAACTGGCCGAAGCCATTGCCGAATATCTCGCCATCCTGGGCGACCGCGTAAAACTTTACGCCGTCATGCGCGAGGAACTGGAGGCGATCGAAAGCGAGTTCGCCACCCCGCGCCTCTCGCAGATCACCGCCGCAGCCGACGGGATCGAGGACGAGGACCTGATCGAGCGCGAGGATATGGTCGTTACTGTGACCATGCAGGGCTATATCAAGCGCACGCCGCTCGACACCTTCCGCGCGCAGGCACGTGGGGGCAAGGGCCGATCTGGCATGGCGACCAAGGATGAGGATGCGGTCACCGAACTGTTCGTGACGTCGACTCACACGCCGGTTCTGTTCTTCTCGACCGCGGGCAAAGTCTATCGCCTGAAGGTGTGGCGCTTGCCCGAAGGCGGGCCGGCGACGCGCGGGCGGCCGATGGTCAATTTGCTGCCGCTGGGGCCGGGCGAGACCATTTCGACCGTCCTGCCGCTGCCGGAGGATGAGGCCGAGTGGAGCAAGCTTCATGTCATGTTCGCGACCGCGAAGGGATCGGTCCGTCGCAACAGCATGGACGCGTTCGCCAACGTGCCCTCCAACGGCAAGATCGCGATGAAGTTCGAGGGCGAGGATGCGGACGACCGGCTGATCGGCGTCGCCCTGCTCGACGAGAGCGACGATGTGCTGCTCGCCACCCGGCAGGGCAAGGCGATCCGCTTCCAGGCCGACGATGTGCGCGAATTCCAGAGCCGGAATTCGACCGGCGTGCGCGGCATGAGGCTAGCCGACGGAGATGAGGTGATCTCGCTGTCGGTGCTGCACCGCTCCGGCGCGGATGGCGAACAGCGCGAGGAATATTTGCGCTATGCCCCGTGGAAACCGGAAAAGGACGGCGAGATGCAGGATCAGGAGATGTTCGCGCGGATGCAGGATGCCGAGCAGTTCATCCTGACCGTCTGCGCCAATGGCTATGGCAAGCTGTCGTCGGCCTATGAATATCGCCGCACCGGACGCGGCGGACAGGGCATCACCAATATCGACAATATTGGCCGCAACGGCCCGGTGGTCGCCAGCTTCCCCGCGACCCGCGCCGACCAGCTGATGCTCGTCACCGATCAGGCGAAGCTCATTCGCATGGGCCTCGATAGCTTGCGCGTCATCGGTCGCAATTCGGCCGGCGTGCGCCTGTTCAACGTGGCCGAGGACGAACATGTGGTGAGCGCCGCCAAGATCGAGGAGAGCGAGGCGGACGCGGTAGTGAACGGCCAAGCCGACAGCAGCGAGGCGTGAGCGACCTCTTCGCCTATAAGGTGCTGACCGCCGAGCAGTTCGAGCAGTTCAAGGCCGACGGCGTTTTCAAGGGCGCGCCGGTCGACCTTGCCGACGGCTATATCCATATGTCCACGCGCGCGCAGGCGGCCGAGACGGTCGCCAAGCATTTCGCGGGACAGGACCGGCTCGTGCTGCTGATGATCGACCTGGCGCCATTCGGCGACGCGGTAAAATGGGAAGTATCGCGCGGCGGCGCACTCTTCCCGCATCTCTATGCGGACCTGCCGATGAGCGCCGTGGCGGGCAAGGTGATCCTGCGGATCGACGAGGCCGGCCAGCACCTCTTCCCCGCCGGCTTCTGAGGCGGGCAGCGGGTTAAACTCTGCTCCTCAAGACTGGGGGCGCCATACTCTGCTGCGAGCGTTCAACCGCTTCGGCCAATCAATCACCCCACCAACCGCATCCCCGATCGCCGCGTGCGCGTGCGATAGCCGTCCGCCTTTACCTCCATCCGCTCGAACTTGTGGATGGTGAGCCCCTTGATCGTTGCGATCGCGTCTACCTGGTCCGCACCCAGGCTGTATCCGTCGCCCAGGAAGACGCGTGCCGCCTGCCCGTCGCTCACCGGCGCGCGCAGGAAGACTTCGCTGCGGCCGCCGCCCGCGCTCGCCAACAGCGTCGCCAAAGCCTCGACAGCTTCGGGCGTTTCGACATCGACCGTCAGTTCCATCCGCGACGCGCTGGCGATCGCGCGGAAGGGTTCGACGCTGCGCACGGTGACGCGCGGTGTTTCCTCGCCCGGCAGGCGATCCAGCTCGACGATCAGCAGCGCGCAATCGCCATCGCGCGCCAGTTCCTCGATCGCCTTGCACCCATCCTCGTCGAAGCAGCTCGCCTGAAACTGGCCGCTCTGGTCGGAGAAGGTCGCGCTGGCGTAGCGCGCGCCGCGCTTGGTCTCGCGCCAGCGCACATCCTCGACCATCGCCGCCATAATCGTCATCGCCCGCCCTTCGGCATTGGGCGCGGGCATGGGCGACTGGCAGATGAGGCCATAGCTGCGCGCGCCCCGCGCTTCGGCCAGATGGCGGTAGCGATCGACCGGATGGGCGGAGAAGTAGAAGCCGAATGCTTCCTTTTCCTGCGCCATGCGGTCCGCCACGGTCCAGGCCTGATGCGGCGGAATGCGCACATCGGCATGCGGCGTTTCGACGTCGCCGAACAGGCCGCCCTGCCCGCTTTCCCGCGCGGCGGCATTGCTGGAGGCGACGGACAGGATCGTCTCGGCCGCCGCATGGACGCCCGCCCGGTCGGCATGAATGCCGTCGAACGCGCCCGCCGCCGCCAGGCTTTCCAGCTGCCGCCGATTGAGCAGCCGCGGCTCGATCCGGTCGGCGAAATCATCGAGGCTCTTGAACGGGCCAGCCGCCTCCCGTTCGGCGACCAGCTGCTCCATCGCCTTCTCGCCAACGCCCTTGAGGCCGCCCAGCGCGTAGCGCACGGCAAAGCCGAGCCGCTTGTCCTCGCCCTCATACGGCACCGCCTCGACCGTGAAGTCGGCCTGGCTGCGGTTGATGTCGGGTGCGAGGCAGGTCAGCCCCATCCGCCGCATGTCATCCACGAACACGGTCAGCTTCTCGGTGAGGTGAATATCGAAAGCCATCGACCCGGCATAGAATTCGGCCGGGTAATGCGCCTTCAGCCACGCCGTCTGATAGGCGAGCAGCGCATAGGCGGCGGCGTGGCTCTTGTTGAAGCCATAGCCGGCGAACTTGTCGATCAAGTCGAAGAGCTCATTGGCCTTGGCAGCAGGAATGTCGCTCTTCGCGCAGCCCTCCACGAAACGGGCGCGCTGCGCGTCCATTTCCGCCTTGATCTTCTTGCCCATGGCGCGGCGCAACAGGTCCGCGTCGCCCAGGCTGTAGCCGGCGAGGATCTGCGCCGCCTGCATCACCTGTTCCTGATAGACGAAGATGCCATAGGTTTCTTCGAGAATGGGCTTCAGAAGAATATGAGGATATTCAATCTCTTCCTGGCCGTTCTTGCGACGGCCGAACATCGGGATATTGTCCATCGGGCCGGGGCGGTAGAGCGACACCAGCGCGATGATGTCGCCGAAATTGGTCGGACGCACTGCCGCCAGCGTCTTGCGCATCCCTTCCGATTCCAGCTGGAACACGCCCACCGTGTCGCCGCGCTGAAGCAATTCATAGACCGCCGGATCGTCCCAGGCGAGCGTGTCGAGGTCGACCGTCACGCCGCGCGCCGCGAGCAGCTGCACCGCCTTCTGCAACACCGACAATGTCTTGAGGCCGAGGAAGTCGAACTTCACCAGCCCCGCGCCCTCGACATATTTCATGTCGAACTGCGTCACCGGCATATCGGATCGCGGATCACGATAGAGCGGCACCAGCTGGCTCAGCGGCCGGTCGCCGATCACCACGCCGGCGGCATGGGTGGAGCTGTGCCGCGGAAAGCCCTCCAGCTTCATCGCATAGTCGATCAGGCGCTTGACCTGATTGTCATTGTCATATTCCGCCTTGAATTCGCTGACGCCGTTCAGCGATCGCTCCAGCGTCCACGGATCGGTGGGATGGTTCGGCACCAGCTTGGCGAGCCGATCCACTTGGCCATAGCTCATCTGGAGAACGCGGCCGGTATCCTTCAGCACCGCGCGCGCCTTGAGCTTACCGAAGGTGATGATCTGCGCCACATGGTCGGTGCCATATTTATTCTGGACGTAGCGGATCACCTCGCCGCGCCGGGTTTCGCAAAAATCGATGTCGAAGTCGGGCATCGAAACGCGTTCCGGGTTCAGAAAGCGCTCGAACAGCAGGCCCAGCTGCAGCGGGTCGAGATCGGTGATGGTCAGCGCCCAGGCGACCAGCGACCCCGCGCCCGATCCGCGACCCGGCCCAACCGGAATATCCTGTTCCTTCGCCCATTTGATGAAGTCGGCAACGATCAGGAAGTAGCCGGGAAAGCCCATCTGGATGATGATGTCGGTCTCGAAGGTCAGCCGCTCATAATAAGGCCGCCGCGCTTCCTCGGCCAGGATGCCGGCCTTTTCCAGCCGCGCCTCCAGCCCCGCCGTCGCCTGTTCCCGCAGCATCCGCGCCTCGCCCTCAATGTCGCCGGCGAGGCTCGGCAGGATCGGCTTGCGCTTGGGCGCAGCGACGGCGCAGCGTTGCGCCACCACCAGCGTGTTGGCCAGCGCCTCGGGCAAATCCTCGAACAGGCGCTTCATCTCGGCCGCCGGCTTCATCCAGGCGTCGGGCGAGCTGGTCCGTCGATCGGCCGTGTCGACATAGGCGCCATCGGCGATGCACAGCATCACGTCATGCGCCTCGTGAAAATGCGGCTCGGCAAAGCAGGTCGGATTGGTCGCCACCAGCGGCAGGCCCCTGTCATAGGCGAGATCGAGCAGCGCCGGCTCCGCCTTGCCCTCCACAGGGTCCAGTCGCCGGCAGATTTCGATGTAGAGCCGACCGGGAAACAGCGCCTCCAGCTGATCGGCATAAGCGTGCGCGGCGTCCGGTTGGTCTTCCGCGAAGAGCCGCGCCAGCGCCCCTTCGCCACCCGCCGTCAGGGCGATAACGCCATCGGTCCGCCCCTCCAGCGCGGCGAGCGTTACATGCGGCACCTCCTCAACCGGTCGGTCGAGATGCGCCATCGACACCAGCGCGCAGATATTGTCGTAGCCGCGCGCATCCTGGGCATAGAGCGCCAGCCAGTCATGCACAGGCGCAGCATTGGCCGGACGCCCCGGCCGCAGCACGCCCAGCATCGCGCCGATGATCGGCTGCACGCCCTCGCCCTTGCAGGCGTCGGAAAAGGCCATGGAGCCATAGAGACCGTTGCGATCGGTGATCGCTGCGGCCGGAAAGCCCAATGCGCGCGCCTGCTTGGCGATCTTCTTGGGATCGATCGCGCCTTCCAGCATGGTGAAGGAGGAAAAGACGCGAAGCGGAACGAAGGCGGCATGAGACATCGCGCCACTCTAGGCGCCGAGGCTGATTCGACGCCAGCCCCCTCGCGGCGAAAGCTGTGGACGAATGCGCCATGGGAGCGACGAAGCGGGATCGCCGTCGCCTCCACTCCGGTTCCGTGGTCAATCAATCGCCAATCTCTAGGCCCTAGAGTCGCGTGACCATGCGGCTTTCCACGATCACCAACTGGGCTTATGGCGCAACCGTCGCGCTGACGCTCGCTTCGGGCACGACCATGCTGCTCGCGTCCCATGTCGAGGAAGAAGAGCGTGCGGCCGTTGCCCAGCGCGCCGTCTTCGATCAGCTGACCGCCACGCTGGAGGAGGATGTCTACCGCCTGAGCGAACAGGCGCGCGGTTTCGTGGTCACGGGCAATCCCAGCCATATGATCGCCTATCGCCGCGAACGCGCGGCGCTGCGCACGGTCGAGGATCGCGTCCGTCACCTCAAGGATGCAGGGGCCAGCCTGGCCGAGCTGCAGGCGCTGCAACAGGCGCTCTACTGGGCCGACGCGCTGCTCGACGAGCAGGACGCCGCGCTCAAGGCGGCGCAGCAGGATCGGGATGCGACGGCCCGCGCCATCCTGTTCGGCGACGAATATGGCCGTGAAATGGATCGCGTCGCCTCGCAGGTCGCCAAGTTCCAATATATGCTGGACCAGCGCACGGATCAGGCAGTGGCGCGCGCGACCGACACGTCCCGCCTGTGGCGCACCATGTCGGAAGTGATGCTGGGCGTCACCGCATTGCTGTTCCTGTGCGTCCTCTATTTCATCCTGAAGCAGCGCATCCTTCATCCGGTGGTGCGCCTCAGCGATGTGGTGACGCGGCTGGCCGCCCAGGATTATGCCGCTATCCCGCCCGACCTGCGGCAGGTGGACGAGATTGGCGACATGGCCCAGGCGATCCGCGTCTTCCGCGAAAACGGGCTGGAGCGGCAGAAGCTGGAACAGGAGCGCGAGCGCGACCGGGCTTCGCGCGACCTGTTGTCCCGCATGACCCAGCGGCTTCAGGGGTGCGACACGATGCGCGACCTGGCCGAGGTCGTGCGCCGCTTCACGCCGGAGATCGCGCCGCTCTTTGCTGGTCGCCTCTATGTGCAGGACAGCCGGTCGGGGCTGATGCAGCAAGCCTGCGCCTGGGGCGAACCGACATTGTCGCGCGCCGACTTCCCGCCATCGGCCTGCTGGGCGTTGCGACGGGGCCAGCCACATCGGCCTGCGGGCTCGGCGATCGACATACCCTGTGATCATCTGGATGGCGTGCCGGATGCGGCGACGCTGTGCATGCCGCTGATCGCGCAGGGCGAAAGCATCGGCCTTCTCTATCTGGAGCGCACCGAACCTGCATCGGCCGACGATGTCGTCCGCACCGAAAAATATATCGAGATGGTGGGCGAGAATATCGGCCTGGCGCTCGCCAACCTGCGGCTGCGCGACGCGCTGCGCGAAATGGCGATGGCCGACGCGCTCACCGGGCTCGCCAATCGCCGCCACTTCGACGAGGTGTTGAGCTATCAGGTGGAACAGGCAGAACGGCAGCGCTCGCCTTTGTCCTGCCTGATGATCGACATCGACCATTTCAAGCATTTCAATGACGAATTCGGCCATGACGCCGGCGACGCCGTTCTGCAGGCGGTGGGGCGCGTACTGGGCAGGGCACTGCGCGAAAAGGGCAATGCGTTTCGTTTGGGCGGTGAGGAATTCGTCCTGATGATGCCGGGCTTCGGGCCGGAACAGGCGCTGGAGCGCGCGGCGCAAGTGCAACAGGAAATTCGCGACTTGCGCGTCGATCATCGCGGCAAGCCGCTTGGCCCCATCACGGCGTCGTTCGGACTTGCGGTCTTTCCCGACCATGGCCCGGCCGACCGGCTGCTGCGCACGGCGGACGCGGCCCTGCTTCGCGCCAAGCGCGAAGGGCGCGACCGCATCGTCGTCGCCGCCGCGCGGGACGGCGCCGCATCGGAAGCCGCTTAGGCGGTTTCCAGCCGCCCCTCGTGCAGTCGCACGACCCGGTCCATCTTCTGCGCCAGCCGCTCATTATGAGTCGCGACCAGGGCAGCGGAGCCTTCGCCCCGGACCAGCCGCAGAAATTCGGCCAGCACCACATCGGCGGTCCGCTCGTCCAGATTGCCGGTCGGTTCGTCCGCCAGCACCAGCGCGGGCCGGTTGGCCAGCGCCCGCGCCACCGCGACGCGCTGCTGCTCGCCGCCCGATAACTGGCTCGGCCGATGATCCAGACGGTGCCCCAGGCCCAGCGATGTCAGCAGCGATTCCGCGCGCGCCCGCGCCACGCCCATGTCGATGTCGCGGATCACCTGGGGCAGCACGACATTTTCCGTCGCATTGAAATCGGGCAGCAGGTGGTGGAACTGATAGACGAAGCCCAGCGCGTCGCGCCGCAACCGCGTCCGCCCGTCATTGTCCAGCTTCGCGGCTTCCTCTCCCGCGATGCGGATCGACCCTTCGAACCCGCCCTCCAGCAAGCCGACCGCCTGCAGCAGCGTCGACTTGCCGGAGCCCGACGGGCCGAGCAGCGCCACGATCTCCCCCTCGCCCACGCGCAGGTCGACGCCGCGCAGCACGTCGATCGTCACGCCGCCCTGAGTGAAGCTGCGGGCAAGGCCAGTGACCTTCAGGACATCATTCATAGCGCAGCACCTGGACAGGATCGGTATTGGCGGCCTTGAAGGCCGGGTAGAGAGTGGCGAGGAAGCTGAAGAGCAGCGCCATGACGCAGATCACCGTGATCTCCACCGGGTCAGGCTGAGAGGGCAACTCCGTCAGGAAGCGGATCGAGGGATCCCAGAGATTCTGCCCCGTCACGAACTGGATCGCGTTCACGACGCTCTGGCGGAAGAAGAGGAAGGTGAAGCCCAGCACCATCCCCGCCACCATCCCGAGCGCGCCGATGGTGACGCCCACCGTCATGAAGATCTTGACCAGGCCGACGCGGCTTGCCCCCATCGTTCGCAGGATGGCGATATCGCGCGTCTTCGCGCGCACCAGCATAATGAGCGACGAGAGGATGTTGAACACCGCGACCAGCACGATGATCGACAGGACGACGAACATCGCCACCCGCTCGACCGCCAGCGCCTCGAACAGCGACGCGTTCATCTGTCGCCAGTCGGTGACGACCGCGCGTCCGGCGACCTTCGCCGCAAGCGGCTCCAGGATGGCGCCGACCCTGTCCGGGTTCACCGTCTCGACTTCGATCATGCCCACGACGTCGCCCAGCAGCAGCAGGGTTTGCGCGTCTTCGATCGGCATAACCACCAACGCCTTGTCATAATCATAGATGCCGATTTCGAAGATGGCTGCGACCTGGTAGGATACTTCCCGGTGCATGGTTCCGAACGGCGTGGATCGTCCCGCCGGATTGATGATCGTCAGACTGTCTCCAACCTGGAGACCCAGATTTTCCGCAAGTAGAGATCCGATGCCGATCTTGGCAGCGTTAGGGGTCAGCGCATCCAGGTTGCCGGAGATGATCTTGGCCTTCATGGTCTTGTTGGCGCGAATATCGCCAACAGTCATGCCACGCACCAGAACCGCTTCGACGCGTCCTTGAAAGCTGCCCAGCAGCGGTTGCTCGATCATCGGCGTGGCGCTGGTCACGCCCGGCGTCGCCTTCGCCTGGCTGAGGATCGACTGCCAGTCGGGCAGCCGGCCGCCATAGCCCTGCACCACCGCATGGCCGTTCAGGCCCACAATCTTGTCGAACAGCTCGGCGCGGAAGCCGTTCATGACGCTCATGACGATGATGAGCGCGGCGACACCCAGCATGACCGCGACCAGGCTGATGCCCGCGACCAGGAAGATGAAGCCCTCTCCCTTGCCCGGCAGCAGGTAGCGCTTGGCGATCATGCGTTCGTAACGGGATAGAATCATGTGGCGCGAACGGCCCTTCGATAGTGAGTTGCAGCAGGGTCTAGGGCTGCGCCTGCCCGACGGCAAGCATTGCCGGATTGTTGCATCGTCGCCACAGGGCTGCACCGAAAATCACAGCGGCCCGATTTTGCCCGTGACTCCAACCTGCGCCGGGCATAGCAAGACTATCGAAGCACAGGTGAAAGGCCGTGGTTCAGGGATACTGCATCCCGCTTCGAGCTTAGGGGGCTAAGAAGCGGTCGAGGCAGGCCAAGGGGGAGACGAGCAATCGTCCATTAAGCACCCGGATCATGAAAGCATGATCCGGGTGCTTTTTCTTTGGATCGACTTCGCACGACAGCCGCCGTCATCATCTTGAGGGATCGATGTTCTTCACGACAGGGACAGACCGGTCCGATCAAGCCTGATTGCGCCCGCTTCTTCTTCCTTCATCCGCCCGCCTGCACCACAACGAATCCATCCCCGCGCCGCCCTCTTGAAACCCGGTTTCGTCGAACCATATCAATTGCGTCCGGTCGCCGCAGGGGGCCGGGCGCTGACTCGCCGGACGCCTGATTTCGGGTCCGGCACTGGTTCATTCTGCTCTTAGGAGATTATGACGATGCGTGCTTTTGACCTTACCCCCTATCGCCGCTCGACCGTGGGCTTCGATCGTCTGTTCGACCTGATCGAAAACAATGCCCGGTTGCAGCAGAGCGACAATTATCCGCCCTTCAACATCGAGCGCCTGTCGGAGGATCGCTATCGCGTGACCCTCGCCGTCGCGGGCTTCCGCCCTGACGAAATTGACATCACCGCCCAGCAGAACCTCCTGCAGGTGGTCGGCCGCAAGGATGAGACGGCGGCGGATCGTTCCAAATTCCTGCATGTCGGCATCGCCAACCGCAGCTTCGAACGCCGCTTCGAACTGGCGGACTTCGTCCGCGTCGAGAAGGCGGATCTGGCTGACGGGCTGCTGATCATCGAACTGGTGCGCGAAGTGCCCGAGGCGATGAAGCCCAAGAAGATCGCCATCAACGGCGGTCAGCTGGTCGACATCAACGCTCAGGATCGCGACGCCGCCTGACGGGCATCGCTAAGCCATGACATTGGGCGCGACCTTCCCAGGTCGCGCCCTTTTCTGTTTCCCGTGACTTTCGGAAACAGCGACCCGCGCTGGACCGCCGTCAGATTTCGACCTGGCTGCCCAGTTCGACGACGCGATTGGTCGGCAGCCGGAAAAACTCCATCGCGCTTTCCGCGTTGCGCAGCATCCAGGCGAAGATCTTCTCCCGCCACAGCGGCATGCCGGGCTTTGCCGATGGCAAGAGCGTCTGCCGCGCCAGGAAGAAGCTGGTGTCCATCATCTTGAACGCCTGGCCGCAGCCTGTGACATTCTTGAGCGCGGCGGGCACGTCGGGCTCCTGCATGAAGCCATAATGCAGCACCAGGCGGAAGAAGCCACGGCCCAGATCCTCGAGCTTCGCACGGCTCTCATCCTCGACCACCGGCACATCCTTGATCTTCACGGTCAGCAGGATGACTCGCTCGTGCAGCACCTTGTTGTGCTTGAGGTTGTGAAGCAGCGCATGGGGCACGCCATCGGGGGTGGACGTCATGAACACTGCGGTGCCGGGCACTCGCACCGCGCTGTTGGCAGCGGACGCGACGAACACCGGGATGGGCATCGCCGCTTCGCGCAGACGGTCCTGCACCAGCCGCCGGCCCCGCGACCAGGTGGTCAGCAGCGTGAAGATGATGAACCCGATCAGCAGCGGGAACCAGCCGCCATCGGGCACCTTGGTCAGGTTCGCCGCCAGATAGGCCCCATCCACCAGGAAGAATATCCCCAGCAGCGGCGCTGCATAATACCATTTCCATTGCCACAGGCGGTAAAGCAGCACGGTCAGCAGCAGATTGTCGATGAACATCGCGCCCGTGACCGCAATGCCATAAGCGGCGGTCAGGTTGGACGATGTCTGGAACACCAGCACCAGCAGGATGACCATCGTCATCAGCCCCCAGTTGATGAGGGGGATGTAGATCTGGCCGGCGGCCGACGCGCTGGTGTGCGAAATGCGCAGCCGCGGCATGAAACCTAGCTGGATCGCCTGCTGCGTGACGGAGAAGGCACCGGAAATCACGGCCTGCGACGCGATGATCGCCGCCATCGTCGCCAGCACGACCAGTGGAAGCTGCCCCCATTGCGGCGCGAGATTGTAGAAGGGGCTTTGCAACGCCACCGCGCCTTCGCGGAACAGCAGCGCGCCCTGCCCCATATAGTTGAGCATCAGCGCGGGCAGCACGAATGTCAGCCAGGACACGCGGATCGGACTGCGGCCGAAATGGCCCATATCGGCGTAAAGCGCCTCGGCCCCGGTCACGGCCAGGACCACCGACCCCAGCGCCAGGAAGGCCGGCAACGGATCGGTGACGAAGAACATCAGCGCCCAATAAGGATTGAAGGCGAAGAGAATGCCCGGCGTCTGGATGATGGAAATGACACCCAGCGTGGCGATCGTTACGAAATAGGTGAGCATGATCGGCCCGAACAGCGACGCCACCCGATTGGTGCCCAGCCCCTGGATCCAGAACAGCCCGACCAGGATCAGGATCGCGACCGGGAGGATCGTCGGCGCCAGGTCGGGATTATAGACCGCGATGCCCTCCACCGCCGACAGGACCGACACCGCCGGCGTAATCATGGAGTCGCCGTAGAACAGCGCTGTGGCGAATACGCCCAGCAGGACGATGCCGCGCGACCAGCGCTGCGACTTGGTCTGGCCGTTGATGAGCGCCAGCAGCGCCAGGCTGCCGCCCTCCCCCTTGTTGTCGGCGCGCATGATGATGCTGACATATTTCAGCGTCACCACCAGCATCATCGACCAGAACATCAGGCTGATGACGCCCAATATGTGATCGGGGTCCAGCGTCAGCTTGTGATGGCCGGCGAAGGTTTCGCGAAAGGCGTAGAGCGGGCTGGTGCCGATGTCGCCGAACACGATGCCGATCGCGCCTACAACCAGCTTCACCGTCGCCTTCTGCCGAGCATGACCGTGACCGCCCTGCCCCTCGTCAGGGGACGATGGGGCGGTATTCGGAAGGAGATCAGCCATGAAGGATATGCCGAATGGTCATGCTCGTCTGGACATCCACTCGGGGGCATGGGCGGAAAAAGTCCGCTTGCCCCCGCAAACCGCCGCGCCCTAACACGGCTCCCATCGTCGTGCAACGCGAACGCTGCGCCGCATCATGGCCGGCGGATGGTCTCGCCCGCCAGCATGGCGTCGATACGCGCGATATTGGCTTCCAGTTCCTTGCGCACGTCGCTGTCCTCGGGTGCGCGTGCGGCGAGCGGGACCCACAGGTCGCGCGCGGCTTGCAACTGTCCCGCCTGCGCCAGCGCCAGTCCGTAGAAATAACGGGGCGCCGGCCCGTCCGGATCGATCGCCAGCGCCCGGCGATAGGCGAATTGCGCTCCGGGCGAGAGCATCCCGTCGCCATGAGCGACCAGCGCATTGCCAAGGCCCAGCCACAAATTGGCATCATCCGGGCGATCCCGCAGCGCCGACAACAGCACATTGGCCGCTTCCTTGGTCTTGCCCTGGCGCGCGAGGCCATCGGACAGCATCATCCATTGCGCCGCCGGCCCGAAGCGCTCGGCGAGCCCCCGGCGCTTCTCCGCCAGTTCCTCGTCGAAATCCTGTCCTTCCGCCGCGGCGGCCTTGCGCGGCGCGCCTGCAAGACCGGGATTGCCCTGCCAGACATAGCCGGCCAGTCCCAGCAGCAGCGCCGCTGCGCTCACTTCACGCGCGGAGCGGGGTATGCGCCCCAGGAGCAGCAGCCCACCCAGCGTCAATCCAGCCAGCGCGAAGGCGATGATCCACCCGGTCATGAGCGGCGCCGCCTGATCCGGCCGCGCAGCAGCAGCACGCCCAGCGCCAGGAGCAGCAGCGGCGCGCCCCAGAGCGGCCAGAGAATGGGCGCGGCCGTGGGTTCATAGCTCACCCAATCGCCGTATCGCGACACCAGCCACGCCCGGATCGTCTCCGGCCTCTCCCCCGCCATGATCCGCTCCCGAATCTGCGAGCGCATGTCGGCGGCCATGCTGGCGTTCGAATCGGCGATCGACTGGCTCTGACAAGTGAGGCAGCGGATCGTCTCCATCAGCGCCCTGGCTTCGCGCTCCTGGCTGGCGTCGGGGATTTGCCGGTCGGCCCAGGGGGCGGGCGGCAAGGCTGTCTGCGCCGACACGGGGGCCGCAGGCATCAGCGCCAGAAGCAGAGCGAGGATCAGCCTCATTGCGCGTCCCTCAGCTTCTCCAGGATCATCGGCACGTCGTCGGCGCGAATTTCGCCGATATGCTGATAGGCAATGCGCCCAGCGCCATCGATCACGAAGGTTTCGGGCACCCCGGACGATCCCAGCGCAATCTGCACCGCGCTGCGCGCGTCGAGGCCGATCCGGGCGAAGGGATTGCCGTTGCGCGCCAGAAAGCCGTCGACATCTGCTCGGGCGTCGCGAATGGCTATGGCGTCGATCTCCACGCCCGCTTGTTTGAGCACCATCAGTTGCGGCGCTTCCGCCGCGCAGGGCACGCACCAGCTGGCGAAGATGTTGAGCAGGCGCGGCTTGCCCCGCGCCATCTGCGCGCTCGCCAGGCCGGGTCGGTCGCTCGCCGCTGCCGGCAGGTCGAAGACCGGAAGCGCCTGCCCCACCAGTCGGGAATGGATGATGCGATCGTCGGGCTTGAACAGCCCGCTGGCGAACAGCGCGATGAACGCCAGGAACAGCAGCAGCGGCAGCCAGATCAGGATCTTCTTCATACCGCCATGCTCCTCGATCGCCATTTCATCAGCCATCCGCGCCGTTCCCGCCCGACCAACGCCAAAGCCCCGCCCAGAGCGATCAGCGCGCCGCCAAGCCAGATCAGCGTGACGAAGGGTTTCCACCAGATGCGCAGCTGCCACCTGCCGCCCTCCACCTCCTCGCCCAGCACGACATACAGCTGCCCGTTCCAGCGCGTCAGCAACGCCGCTTCGCTGGTCGTGGTCGGCGGCGACGTGAAGAAACGCGACTGCGGCCGCATGAGGACCGGGGCGCCGCCGCGATCCACCGCCATGTCGGCCTGTAGCGCCGTCCAATTGTCGCCCGCAACCGGACGGATCTGGACAAAGCGCAGCGTCCAGCCGGCGGTGCGGATAGTCTCGCCCGGCCGCGCCGCCACCAGCTTTTCGACCGTGAACGCGGAATCGCATGCCATCCCGCCCAGACTGACGGCGCATCCCAGATGAGCGATCACCATGCCCCAGGTGAAGAGCGGGGTGCGCAGCAGCTTGCGCTTCCACAGCGGCGCCAGGCTCGCCACGCCCACCGCGATCGCGATGATCAGGCCCAGATAAGGCAGCAAACCGATCCGGCTCCAGGCAAATATCCCGATCGCCGCAGCCGCCAGCAGCGCCACTGCCGCCGGCACGCTCAGCCGCTTGGCCACCGCCCCCGCGCGGTCCCGCCGCCAGCGCGTCACCGGTCCGGCCGCCATCGCCACCATCAGCGTCAGCCCGATCGGCCCGGCGATGCGGTCGAAATAGGGCGCGCCCACCGACACCTTGTGCCCGAACGCTTCCGTCATCAGCGGGTACAAGGTGCCGATCAGCACGACGCCCAATATCACCGACAGCAGCAGGTTGTTGACGACCAGCAGCGTCTCGCGGCTCACCAGTTCGAACGGTGCCCCTTCGCGCACCGACCCGATGCGCCAGCCAAACAGCGCCAGCGCCCCGCCGATATAGATGGCGAGCAGGACCAGGATGAAGCTGCCCCGCTCGGGATCGACGGCAAAGGCGTGAACGCTGGTCAGAATGCCCGACCGCACCAGGAAAGTGCCGACCATCGACATGGAAAAGGCGACCACCGCCAGCATGATCGTCCAGGCGCGCAGCCCGTCGCGCGTCGCCAGCACGGTGACGCTGTGCAGCAGGGCGGTCGCCGCCAGCCAGGGCATCAGCGACGCATTTTCCACCGGGTCCCAGAACCACCAGCCGCCCCAGCCCAGCTCATAATAGGCCCAGTAGCTGCCCGCGGTGATGCCCAGCGTCAGCAGAACCCATGCCGCCAGCACCCAGGGACGCATCGCTCGCGCGAAGGCGGCGTCCACGGTGCGCGTGAGCAGCGCGCCCACGGCGAAGGAGAAGGCGACCGACAGGCCGACATAGCCCAGATAGAGTGTGGGCGGGTGGAAGGCGAGCCCGGGGTCCTGCAACAACGGGTTCAATCCCTGCCCGTCCGGCGGCGGCGGGTCGATCCGCGCGAAGGGATTGGAGGAAAAGAGCAGGAACGCGTAGAAGCCGAGCGAAATCGCCGCCTGCGCCCCCAGCGTCGCCATATGCGTGTCGCGCCGCAGCGCGCGTTCGAACAGCGCAACCGCCGCGCCGGCGACGCCCATGACCGTCACCCACAGCAGCATCGACCCTTCGTGATTGCCCCAGCTGCCCGCGATTTTATAGAGCCACGGCTTGGCCGAGTGGCTGTTCATCGCGACCAGCAACACCGACATGTCGGACCGCAGGAACAGGCTGATGAGCGCGGCGAAGGCGGCGGCCGTCAGCAATCCCTGCCCCACCGCTGCCGGCCGCACGGCATCCAGCAACTCGGCCTTGCCGCCCATCAGCCCGACACAGGCGAGAAAAAGCTGCAGCAGCGCCAGCGCCGCCGCCAGCCAGAGGGCGGTCAGGCCGAACTCGGCGATCATGCGCGCGGATCCGCTGGCGCGAAGCCACCCCTGCATGGGGAGGCTGCAAACGCGTGAGGAGACCGCCGAACGCTCACTTCTCCACCTTCATCTCATGCCTGGCTTCATTATACTGCATCCCCTCCAGCTCGCGGGGCATATAGCGTTCGTCATGCTTGGCGAGCAGGTTGGTCGCGACGAACCTGCCCTCGCGATCGAATGCGCCTTCCGCCACAACGCCGCTGCCTTCCTTGAACAAATCCGGCGCGATGCCGCTGAAGGTCGCTGGCACCGTCGCCTTGCCATCGGTGACGTTGAAGTGAATGGTGACACCGTCCGCCGCGCGTCGCAGGCTACCCTTGACCACCATGCCGCCCAGGCGGATCGCCCGGCCGGGTTCTACGCCCTTCGTCTTCACGTCCGCGGGCGCGTAGAAATAGGCGGCCTCGTCCTTCAACGCCGACGCCGCCAGCAGCCCCGCGCCGATGATCGCCGCCAGCGCCACCAGCGCCAGCACCAGCCTTTGATGCTTGGCCTTCATGCCCGGTCCGACAGCCGTTCCGCCGCGCGTTCGGCGCCGCGCATCATGCGCCAGCTCAGCACGCTCAGCACGAGCGTCGCGGCCGCCGTCACGCCGTAGGCGGCGATCACGAAAGCCCATTGGGTCATGCTAGCCCCTCGCCAGGCGCTGCAAGCGCGCCTCCACCTTGTTCTGCGCCAGTATCGCCCGCATCCGCATCAGCACTATCGCGCCGAACCACAGCGAAAAACCAAGCAGCGTCAGCGCCAGCGGCCACAGCAGCGAGCCTTCGATGCTCGATCCGCGCAGGGTGATGCTGGGCCCCTGGTGCAGGCTGTTCCACCACACCACCGACCTGTTGATGATGGGGATATTGACTGCACCCACCAGCGCGAAGATCGCCGTGACGCTGCTGACCCCCGCCTGCCCGTCGCGCGCGCTGGCGCTGGCGAGTGCGATATAGCCGAGATAGAGAAACAGCAGCACCAGCATCGACGTCATGCGCCCGTCCCACTCCCACCAGGTCCCCCAGGTGGGCCGGCCCCAGATCGACCCGGTGGCCAGGCAAATGGCGGTGAACAAGGCGCCGGGCGCCGCGATCGCTCGGCCGGCGACTCCAGCAAGGGGGTGACGCCAGACCAGCTGCATCAGCGCGGCGATGGCGATGCCTGCCCACCCGCCCATGCCCAACCAGGCGGCGGGCACATGGATATAGAGGATGCGCACCGTGTCTCCCTGCAGATAATCCGCCGGCGTCAGCAGAAGGCCGCAGGCCGCGCCGGCCAGGATCAGCGCCAGGCCCGGCCAGAACAGCCAGCCGGTCAGGGGACGGGCGATCTTCAGGAAGCGGGCGGGATTGGCGAAACGATGCATCAGGGCTGCCTGTGTAGCCGCGCCGGTCCGCTCGCGCCAGTGGGGCATTGCGCCGTTGGCCGACAGCGGAAACGCACCGTTTGCCCGGCCTGCCCCGCTTTTTTATGACAGGGAGGCGACAAACTGGGCTTGAGCGACTATATGCGCGCTCAAAGGCGGCCCGCAGGGGCGGCAAGAACGGCAACGGAACCGGTTCGCACCCATGATCACGACCAATCCCTTCGACGACGACAAGTTGCGCGAGGAATGCGGCATTTTCGGCGTCTCGCGCGCGGAAACAGCGTCCGCCATCGTCGCGCTCGGCCTCCATGCGCTTCAGCATCGCGGCCAGGAAGCAGCCGGCATAACCAGCTGGGACGGCCATGAGTTCCACACCCATCGGGCCATGGGCCATGTGGCCGGCAATTTCGACCGCGACGACGTGATTCGCGGTCTGCCGGGCGGAAGCGCGTGCGGCCATGTCCGCTATTCCACCACCGGCGAAACGTCGCTGCGCAACGTGCAGCCGCTCTATGCCGAACTCAATTCGGGCGGCTTTGCCGTCGCGCATAATGGCAACATCTCGAACGCGATGAAGCTGCGCCGCGAACTGATTCGCCGCGGTTCCATCTTCCAGTCGACGTCGGACACGGAAGTCATCATCCATCTGGTGGCGACGTCCAGCTACCGCACCCTGCTCGACAAGTTCATCGACGCGCTCAAGCAGGTCGAGGGCGCATATTCCCTGATCGTCATGACGCCCGAAGGCATGATCGCCTGCCGCGACCCGCTCGGCATCCGGCCGCTGGTCATGGGCACGCTGGGCGACGCAACCATCTTCGCGTCGGAAACCGTGGCGCTGGACGTCGTCGGTGCCGACTATGTCCGCACGGTGGAGCCGGGCGAACTGGTCATCGTCACCAACAGCGGCGAAATCCGCTCGCACCGCCCCTTTGGCGACACGCACGCGCGGCCGTGCATCTTCGAACATGTCTATTTCAGCCGTCCCGATTCGATCGTGGACGGCTCCAGCGTCTATTCGGTCCGCAAGGCGATCGGCGCGCAACTCGCGATCGAAAATCCGGTCGAGGCGGACTATGTCATCCCCGTGCCCGACAGCGGCGTGCCCGCCGCAATCGGCTATGCACAGGAATCAGGCATCCCGTTCGAACTGGGCATCATCCGTTCCCACTATATCGGCCGCACCTTCATCCAGCCGGGCGACAAGGTCCGGCACCTGGGCGTCAAACTGAAGCATAATGCCAACCGCGCGCTCATCCAGGGCAAGCGGATCGTGCTGATCGACGATTCGATCGTGCGCGGCACCACGTCGCTCAAGATCGTGCAGATGATGCGCGAGGCCGGCGCGGCGGAAGTCCATATGCGCATCGCATCGCCCCCGACCAAGCATAGCTGCTTCTACGGCGTCGATACGCCCGAGCGAACCAAGCTGCTCGCTCACCGGCTCGACATTGGCGGCATGCAGGACTTCATCCATGCCGACAGCCTGTCCTTCATCTCGATCGACGGCCTGTACAAGGCGCTAGGTGAAGCCAAGCGCGCCGACATCCGGCCGCAATATTGTGACGCCTGCTTCACCGGCGACTATCCGACCACGCTGACCGATCAGGATGAAGCGGTGGTGCAGAATCAGTTCGAACTGCTCGCCGAACGCGTGGTCTGACACGCCTTTACGGGGCGGCCCGGCGCGGCCGCCCTGTTCCTTGCAGACATAATGAGCCCGGCGCGCGGCCGGCATAGCAGGAGTGCCATGTCCGATCTTCCCCTCTCCGGCAAACTCGCGCTGGTGACCGGCGCCAGTCGCGGCATCGGCGCAGCGACGGCCGAAGCGCTGGCGCGCGCCGGCGCGCATGTCATCCTGACCGCCCGCACCGCCGGCGCTCTGGAGGAAGTGGAGGAGCGCATCCATGCCGCGGGCGGCAGCGCCACCATCGCGCCGCTCGACCTCATCGACGGGGAAAGCATTGGTCGCCTGGCGCAGGCGATCGGCGGACGCTGGAGCGCACTCGACATACTGGTGCTGAACGCGGCTACCCTGGGATCGCTCGCGGCGGTGCAGGCGATCGACGCGAAAGAATTTGCGCGCCTGCTGACCCTCAACATCGCTGCGCCACAGGCGCTGATCGCGGCGTTCGACGCCATGCTGCGCGCCAGCGAGGATGCGCGCGTCGTGGCGCTCACATCCTCTGTCGGGGCATCGCCGCGGGCCTATTGGGGGGCCTATGGCGCATCCAAGGCCGCGCTCGAAACGCTGATCGGCGCCTATGGGGAGGAAGTGCGCAACATTTCGGCCATCCGCACCCATATCGTCGATCCCGGCGCCACCCGCACCGCCATGCGCGCGCGCGCCTTTCCCGGCGAGGATCCGGCGACGCTCAAAGGCCCCGAAGTCATCGCCGATGCCATCGTCGAACTGGTGACCGCCGATACGCCCACCGGCTACAGGATGCGCGTCGAAGGCTGAGCCCTCAGCCCGGTTTCACCAGCGTCACCTGCGCGACGTCGATGCCGCCGCCGCGAAACCCGCCTTCGCAATACATCAGATAGTAGCGCCACAACGCCACGAAATGCTGGTCGAAACTGGCCGGCAGCCGCCCTTCCTCGATGGCGCGGTCGAAATTCTGCCGCCAGCGACGCAGCGTTTCGGCATAATGGAGCCCGAAGCGATTGACGTCGCGCCACTCCAGCCCGCTCTCTTCGGCGATCCGACGGAAACGGCTTTCCGAAATCAGCATGCCGCCCGGAAAAATATAGGTCTGGATGAAGTCGACGCTGCGCGCATAGCGGTCGAAGATCGCGTCGTTGATCAGGATATACTGGATCGCCGCGCGACCGCCCGGCTTTAGCAGCCTGTGAATCGCGGCAAGATAATCGGTCCAATAGGCCTGCCCGACCGCCTCGACCATCTCGACGCTGGCGATGGCGTCATATTGCCCGGTGGCGTCCCGATAATCGGTCAGCTCGATCCGCGCCCCCGATCCCAGCCGATCGCGCGCATATTCGGCCTGCTCGGTCGATAAAGTCAGGCCGGTGTAGCGGATCGCCCGCCGCTCCATCGCCCTTTCGGCCAGGCCGCCCCAGCCGCAGCCGATTTCCAGCAGCGAGTCGCCATCCTTCAGGTCCAGCCGGTCGATGATCGCATCCGCCTTGCGCCGCTGCGCATTCTCCAGGCTTTCCAGCCAGCTGTCAGCATCGGCGAACAAGGCGCTGGAATAATGCATGTCATCGTCGAGCCAGGGCCGGTAGAAGTCATTGCCCAGGTCATAGTGGAAGGCGATGTTGTGCCGCGACCCGGTGCGGCTGTTGCGCCGCAGCCAGTGCAGCGCCCGCCCAGCCCAGCGCGCCGGTCCGCGTGGCCGCGCCACCTGTCCCAGCGCCACGGCATTATGCATGAAGAGGGCGAACAGCGGCACCGGATCGGGGCTCGACCATTCGCCCGCCGCCCAGGCCCGATACCAGCCGGCCGATCCGCCGCTCGCCAGCCGGACCAGCCCCCGCCAGCTATGCAGATGAACGACGCAGTCCGGTCCGGGCGCTCGCCCGCCCAGCAGCCGGCGCGTGCCGTCGGGCAGGCTCGCTTCGAGCGACCCTGCCTCCAGCCCCTGGTCGATCCGGTCGAGCAGCCGGTGAAACAGCGGCGCAGTCCATCGGGACAGGCGCGCGCCTGCCGCGCTGCGGGGCGGGCGGCGGACGGACAGCGCCTGCCGGCCGCGTCGAGGATCGCTAGCATTCATGCCGCCGATCCTGCCGCAAGCCGCGGCGCGCTGCAATCATCGCTTCATGCGCCGGTAGGCCGCCAGCGCGCGCTCCCGCCCGGCCTTGTGGCCGATGATCTTGGCGGGATAGCTGCTCGGCCGGGCGTCGTGCGCGTCTGGATCGTGAATGGCCTCGTCCGACAGCGTCGCCAATTCGGGCACCCATGTGCGGATATAATCGGCCGCCTCGAACTTTTCCGATTGGCTGAGCGGCGCCATGATCCGGGTGAACATATTGGCGTCCACGCCGCTGCCCGCCACCCATTGCCAATTGACGCTGTTATTGGCGTAATCGGCGTCGACCAGCGTATCCCAGAACCAGCGCGCGCCATGCCGCCAGTCGATCAGCAGATGCTTGATGAGGAAACTAGCGGCGATCATCCGCACGCGATTGTGCATCCAGCCAGTCGTCCATAGCTGGCGCATGCCGGCGTCGACGATCGGGTAGCCGGTCTTGCCTCTTTTCCAAGCCGTGAAATCGGCCTTCGCCTCCCGCAGGTCGCGCCAGTCCATCCGGTCGAAATCGCCGCGCGCATTGTCCGATCCATAAGCGGGCATTTCGCAGATTTGCGTATGCGCATAATCGCGCCAAATCAGTTCCTTGAGGAATATTTCTGGATTATCGTTCGAAGACGTGACGCGATGCCAGACATAGGCGGGCGACACCTCGCCGAAATGCAGATGGGGCGACAGGCGGGACGTCCCCTCGACCGAAGGGAGGTTGCGTGCCTGCGGATAGTCGCCCACCTCGTCGATGAAGGCAGCGACATTCGCGCGCGCGCCCTCTTCACCCGGCGTCCAGTCAGCCGAAAAGCCGGCGGCCCAGTCCGGTGTGTTGGGCAACAGCGCCCAGTCCTGCAACCGGTCACTCTGCGGCCATGCGTCCGGCGCGTCGATCCGCGCCGGGGCTCGTTGCGGCGTCGCGGGCGGCATCTGCTCCATCACTGCGCGCGCGAATGGCGTGTAGATTTTGTAAAGCCCGCCACCGCCTGTCCGCACCGCGCCAGGCGGTAACAACAGCCCGCCGTCATGCAGGCGAAGGTCCAAGTGCCGGCTGACCGCCTTTTCCGCGTTGCGCCACCAGGGCTCATAATGATGCAGGGCATGGACTCGGCCCGCGCCGGCTTCGCGCGCGAGCTGCGCCAGCACTTTATCGCTCTGGCCCCGCCGCAGGATCAGGCGCGATCCCTTGTCCCGCAGCGTCGCGTCCAGCCGCACCAGGCTGTGATGCAGCCACCAGCGCTGTGCGCCGCCCATGGCCCATTGGCGCGGCGACTCATCATCCAGCACATAGACCGGGATGACCGGCCCTTTGGCTGCGGCGGCGGCTAGAGCAGCCTGGTCGGAAAGGCGGAGATCCTGGCGGAACCAGAGCAGGACGGGATTGGTCATCCGCGTCCAATGCCCCTTGCGCCGGCGCGGTTCCAGGCGTTCCTTGGCGCATATTGCGTCGCGGCCCTATCCCAAATCGGCATCCGCGTTGATTCGTGCCATGGACGCCGCACCGCCGCGCCCTTATCTTGGCGCAGCGTCGTTTGGGCGCAATGGCGATGCTGGGGTGAGCACCGCCTGGGACATAGAGATGGGGACTTACGGCTTTGACGCCCAAGGAACAGGAACTGGGGTATCGCCCCTGCGTCGGCATCATGCTCGTCAACATGGAAGGCAAGGTCTTCGTCGGCCAGCGCATCGATAATCTGGTCGAAGCCTGGCAGATGCCCCAGGGCGGGATTGACGAAGGCGAAGAGGCGAAGGACGCCGCGCTGCGCGAATTGTTCGAGGAAACCGGGATCGATCGTCGCCATGTCGACATCATCGCCAAGGCGCGGGACGAGCATTTCTACGATCTGCCGCCTGAACTGATCGGCCGGATCTGGGGCGGGAAATATCGGGGCCAGCGGCAAGTCTGGTATCTTGCCCGCTTCCTCGGGCAGGAGAGCGACATCAATATCGAGACGGAGCATCCGGAGTTTCGCGCCTGGAAATGGACGCAGCCCGAAACGCTGCCGGACCTTATCGTCCCCTTCAAGCGCAAGCTGTACCGTGACATAGTGCAGGAGTTCCGGGCGCTTATCTGATCCGCTCGGCGCAATGGGGCTTAAAATTCGCGGTCGAGGCGATATGAAGGGGCCATGCGCCGCTGCCTGATACCGTTATCGCTGCTCTCCATCGCCATGCCCATCGCCGCCCAGGCGGCGGAAAACGCGCTCCTGCCCCCCGCCGTGCGGGAAATGCTGGAAGCAGCGATCGCCAATGGCAATGAAACGGAAATCGCCACCGTCGCCAAGATCGCCAAGCAGACCAATCCCGACTCCACCGACCAGATCCAGCGCATGGTCAATAGCTGGAAGGAACGGACCAAGGCCACTCACGACACGGTGATCCGCGAAGCGGGCATTGGCGACCTGTGGACCGGCCGGATCGAGGCCGGCGGCTTCCGATCGACCGGGTCGACCAGCGAAATCGGCATCAGCGCATCGGCGACCGCCACACGCACGGGCATTCAGTGGACGCACAAGCTGACCGCCAGTACCGATTATCGCCGCGCCAACGGCGTCACGTCGCGCGAACGCTATTTCGCCGGCTATGAGCCCCGCTACGAGTTCGATCCGCGCGGCTTCGCCTATGGCCTTGCCCAGTTCGAACGCGATACCTCGATCGGCTATGACGAGCGCTATACCGCCTCGGTCGGCGTCGGTTACAAGCTGGTCGTCAGCAAGCCCCTTGATCTGTCCGCCGACATCGGTCCGTCCGTGCGTCACGTCAAATATCTGATCGGCCAGCGGGAAACGAAGCTCGGCGTGCGTGGATCGATGGCGCTCGCCTGGCGCGCCAGCCCAACCCTCACCTTCAAGCAGACCGCCTCTGGCTATGCCGAGACCGATGTCTACACACTCAACTCGCTCACCTCGCTGGAAACGAAGGTCAGCACCCGCTGGTCGGCGGCCGTCTCCTATAATGTCCAGTATGAATCGGAAACGGTGCTGGAAGCGCGGGACTTCGACACGCTCAGCCGCCTCACCTTGACATATGATTTCTGAATCCCGCAATTTTCGTGCGGGGGTGGAGCGCCGTCGCGCCCTCTGATAGACACTGGGCATGACCCATTTGTCCCCCGAGGAACAGCGACTGCTCGACCATGCGGCCGCCGCGCCGATGCTGGATCAGGTGCAGCGCTGGGCCGCGATCAACAGCGGGTCGCGCAACCTGCCGGGGCTGGCGCAGATGGCGTCGCTGCTGGCCGACGCGTTCAGCGTCCTGCCCGGCGACCTCCTGCTGGTCGATCCCGCTCCCGTCGAAAGCGTGACCCCGGAAGGACGCGTCCAGCCACTGGCGCATGGCCAGCATCTGCTTCTGTCGGTCCGGCCCGATGCGCCCCGTCGCTTGCTGCTGACCGGGCATATGGACACCGTCTTTCCCGCCGACCACTCGTTCCAGACGCAGCATTGGATCGAGCCCGGCGTGCTGAACGGCCCCGGCGTCGCCGACATGAAGGGCGGGATCGCCGTGATGCTCGCCGCACTGGCGGCGATGGAAGCCTGCGACGCTTCCAATGCCTGGGGCTATGACGTCATCATCAACAGTGACGAGGAAGTGGGCAGCGCCTCCTCCGCGGCGCTGCTCCGTGCACGCGCGGCCGGTAAGATCGCCGCCTTCACCTATGAGCCTGCCCTGCCGGACGGCACCTTGGCGGGCGCCCGCGCGGGCAGCGGCAATTTCTCGATCATCGTCACGGGACGCAGCGCCCATGCCGGCCGCAATCCCGAAGAGGGCCGCAACGCCCTGCTCGCGGCCGCTGACCTCGCTTTGCGCCTCAAGGCGGCGAGCGGCGCCGGCTTTTCCTGCAATCCCGCCAAAATCGACGGCGGCGGCCCCAATAATGTCGTGCCCGACCATGCCGTGCTGCGCGTCAACTTTCGCCCGCGCACGCCCGCGGACGAGCAGGCCGCGCGCGCTCTGATCGACGGCGCCATGGCCGATGTCGCGCGCGATCATGACGTCAGCCTGCATCTGCACGGGAGTTTCGGCCGTCCGCCAAAGCCCATGGATGCGAAGGCCGAGCGCCTGTTCGGCCTCGTGCGCCAGTGCGGCGCGGATCTGGGCCTTCCCGTCGGCTGGCGCGACACGGGCGGCGTATGCGACGGCAACAATATCGCCGCCTGCGGCGTGCCCGTGGTCGACACCATGGGGGTGCGCGGCGGCAGCATCCACAGCGACGCCGAATTTCTGCTGACCGACAGTCTGGCCGAACGCGCGCGGCTGTCGGCTCTTGCCCTCTGGCGCATCGCCCAGGGCCAGTTTCAACCGGGACAAGAGAGAGGATGACCGCTTGAGCTTCATCATGCGCATAGCGCGCGCGGACGATTTGCAGACGCTTTATGAAATGGCGAAGCTCACCGGCGGGGGCTTCACCAACCTGCCGCCCGACCGCGCCTCCCTCGCGGCCAAGCTGGAACGGACCGAACAGGCGCTCTCGCGCACCAGCGACGGCATCGAAGACGAACTCATCGTCATGGTGCTGGAAAATGTCGACACCGGGCAAGTGCGCGGCACCTGCCAGATTTTCTCGACCGTCGGCCAGAACTGGCCCTTCTATTCCTATCGCCTGGGCGTGCTGACCCAGCATAGCCGCGAACTCGGCCGCACTTTTCGCGCGCAGATGCTCTCGCTCACCACCGATCTGGAGGGGTCGGTGGAAGTGGGCGGCCTCTTCCTGCACCCGCGCGAGCGCGCCGAAGGGCTTGGCCTGTTGCTGGCGCGCAGCCGCTATCTCTATATCCGCAATCATCGCGCGCGCTTTGGCGACCGGGTGATCGCGGAACTGCGCGGCGTCATCGACGAAGCGGGCGGATCGCCCTTCTGGGACGGCCTCGCCGGCCGTTTCTTCGGCATGAGCTTTCAGGAGGCCGACGAGTTCAACGCGGTCAACGGCAACCAGTTCATCGCCGACCTGATGCCCAAGACGCCGATCTATACCGCGATGCTGACCGACAGCGCGCGTGCCGTCATCGGCCTGCCTCATCCCAATGGCCGTGCGGCGATGCGCATGCTGGAAACCGAAGGGTTCGAAAATGCCGGCTATGTCGATATTTTCGACGGCGGCCCGACGATGATCGGGCAGATCGACCAGTTGAAGACGATCGCCGCCGCGCGCGACGTGACGCTGGCCGCCACCCATGACAGCGGCGGGCAGAAGATGCTGGTCGCCTGCGGTCAGCTGGCGGATTATCGCTGCACCTGGGGCCTGATCCTGGAAAGCGCGGATGGCGCCATCTCGCTCGATGCCGACAGCGCCGCGCGCATCGGCCTGACGATCGGCGACGACTTCACCATGGCGGGACGCGCATGACCATCACCGAAATCAATTTCGACGGGCTGATCGGCCCCAGCCACAATTATGCCGGCCTCAGCCTCGGCAATCTCGCCTCCGCGCGCAACGCCGGCGCCGTGTCGCAACCGCGCGCCGCCGCGCTGCAGGGGCTGGAAAAGATGCGCGGCAACATCCAGTTGGGCCTGCGGCAGGGGCTGTTCCTCCCGCAATGGCGCCCCGACGCCCAATGGCTCGCGCGCCTGGGCACCGATGTCGCCCAGGCAGAGCCGCATATCCGCGCCGCCGCCATGTCGGCTTCCTCCATGTGGGCGGCCAATGCCGCGACGGTATCGCCCGGCGCCGATACACGGGACGGCCGCACGCATCTGACCGTCGCCAACCTCGTCACCATGCCGCATCGCAGCCATGAATGGCCCCAGACGCTGGCCCAGCTGCGCCTCGCCTTCTCCGACGCGCGCGCTTTTGCCGTGCATGATCCCGTGCCGCCGCCCTTTGGCGATGAAGGCGCGGCCAATCATATGCGCCTAAGCGAACGGCACGACCTGCCGGGCGTCGAAATCTTCGTCTACGGCCAGTCGGGCGGGCCCTTCCCCGCGCGCCAGCATGTCGAAGCGAGCAAGGCGGTAGCGCGGCTGCATGGTCTGGACCCGACCCGCTGCCTCTTCGTCCAGCAATCGGAAGAAGCGATCGCCGCCGGCGCCTTTCACAATGATGTGGTCGCCGTCGCCAATGAGCGGGTGCTCTTCATGCACGAACTGGCCTTTGCCGACAAGGAAGGCTTCTACACCGCCCTGCGCGCGGCGCTCCCCTGCGTGGAGATTGTAGAGGTGCCCGCGAGCGCCGTCAGCCTCGCCGACGCCATCCGCAGCTACCTCTTCAACGCGCAGCTCGTCACCCTGCCCGACGGCGTCATGGCGCTGGTGCTGCCGACCGAAGCGCAGGACACGCCGGCGGTCTGGACGTGGCTGCAGCAGATGGTGGGGGGCAATGGCCCGATCCGCCGCCTTATCCCGGTCGATGTGCGCCAATCCATGGCCAATGGCGGCGGCCCCGCCTGCCTGCGCCTGCGCGTCGTCGCTGATCCGGCCACGATCGACCCCCGCTTCCTGCTCGACGAGCGCAAGCTGGACGACATCGCCGGCATCGTCGCCCGCTATTGGCCAGAAGAGATCGCGCCCGACGATCTGGGCGACACCAGGCTGATCGCGCGGATCGAGCAATCATGGTTAACGCTTGTTGACCATCTTCAGCTTTCGGGCGATCTACTTCCCTGACGGGGGCGGCAACCCGAAGGGACGATGATGAAACGGATCAAGGGCCTCTTCACGATCAAGACCAAGTTTGAGGGTTTTCTGGTCATCTACGCGCTTGCCCTGGGCGCGACCGAGCGCGGCGTCGTCTATATGCACCAATATCCCGGCGTCGGCGGCCAGTTGCTCGCCCTCGCCTGTTCGGGCGCGGTCTTCATGGCGGGCGGCAAGATCATCGACGCGCTGGAATATCAGCGCGGCGCCTGATCGGCCGCGCCTGCCCCGTCCTTACCCCCGCCCTTGCCCTTGCCCCGGCGGCGAGGCAAGAGAACCCCATGGGCGCCATCATGCTTCAGGGAACCGGCTCGGACGTCGGCAAGTCGGTTCTGGTCGCGGGCCTGTGCCGCGCCCTGACGCGGCGAGGCTATCGGGTCCGCCCCTTCAAGCCGCAGAATATGTCGAACAATGCGGCCGTCACCGCCGATGGCGGAGAGATCGGCCGGGCCCAGGCGCTGCAGGCGATCGCTTGCGGCGTGGCGCCGCATACCGACATGAACCCGGTACTGCTCAAGCCCCAGGCCGATCGCACGTCGCAGCTCATCGTCCATGGCCAGGTGCGCGGTACGCTGGGGTCGGGCAATTTCCGCGCCGCGCGCGGCCAGTTGCTCGACGCCGTGCTGGACAGCTATGATCGCTTGAGCGGCCAATGCGACATCGTGGTGGTGGAAGGCGCTGGCTCCCCGGCGGAAATCAACCTGCGCGCCGGCGACATCGCCAATATGGGCTTCGCGCGCGCGGCAAACGTCCCCGTCATCCTGGTCGGCGACATCGACCGGGGCGGCGTCATCGCCGCGGTGGTCGGCACCCGCACCGTCATCGATCCGCAGGATGCGGCAATGATCCGCGGTTTCCTCATCAACAAGTTCCGCGGCGATCCGGCCCTGTTCGCGGACGGCTATCGCCAGATCGAGCAGCTGTCGGGCTGGCGCGGCTTCGGAGTCGTGCCCTGGCTCGGTGCCGCAGCGCGCCTGCCCAGCGAGGACGCCGTAGTGCTGGAACGCCGCGCTCCTTCCGCTGACGCCCCGCTCGTCATCGCCTGCCCGGTGCTGCCGCGTATCTCCAATTTCGACGATCTCGATCCGCTGAAGCTCGAACCCACAGTCGATCTGCGGATGATCGGACCCGGCCAGCCCATTCCCGGCGACGCCGCGCTGGTCGTTCTGCCGGGGTCAAAGGCGACGATCGCCGACATGCGGGCAATGCAGGATCAGGGGTGGGACATCGACATCCGCGCGCACCACCGGCGCGGCGGCGCTGTGCTGGGGCTGTGCGGCGGCTATCAGATGCTCGGCCGCACCATTTGCGATCCTGAAGGGGTAGAAGGGCCGCCCGGCGCGATCGACGGGCTTGGGCTGCTCGACGTCGATACCGTGCTGGCGGGCGCGAAGACTTTGGAGCAGGTGCGGGGCCACGCGCTGGCCGCCGATTTCACGGGCTATGAAATGCATATGGGCCGCACCGACGGACCGGATTGCACTTGCCCGTTCGCCAGGATCGGCGCCAGAATCGGCGACCGTCCCGATGGCGCGATCAGCCGTGATGGGCGCGTGATGGGCAGCTATGTGCATGGGCTGCTCGCCAGCACGCCCCTGCGCGAAGCCTTGTTGCGACAGATCGGGGGCGTATCGGCTAGGGCGGATTATGACCGGACGGTCGAAGAGGCGCTGGACGAGATCGCCGCCTTGCTGGAAAGCCACTGTGACGTCGACGCCATGATCGCGCTCGCCGCCCGCGCCTGAGCGCCCCGCTTCGTCTGAAAGCCGGGCCTCGTCCCGATACTATATGGTAGGTTCCAGCGCGGGCGGCTGGCCCCTATGAGCCCAGAAGCCTCTCAAAGGCCCTGCCTTCTCCCGCTATTGAATTACAATCTCATTAGCTGTATCGCGCCGGCAAATCACAGAACAGGGGAATATATGCGTTTTCACCGTTTGTCTGCGCTCGCGACGGTCGCCTTGGGAGCGCTTGCAGCGCCAGCCTGGGCCGCGGAGGAGGCGCCGCCGGTCGGCTCGATGGATGATAGCGACGTCATCCTGGTCACCGCCACGCAATATGCCGGCACGAAGACCGAAACGCCGATCATCGAGACGCCCCAGCCGATCACCGTCATCAGTGCCGAGCGCTATCTTTCGCAAGGCGCCATCAGCATCAGCGACACAGTCAAATATGCCGCTGGCGTGCTTGCCAATCCCTATGGTCGGGACACGCGGGTCGATGGCTTCAACGTGCGCGGCCTCGACGCCTTGCAGTTCCGCGACGGCATGCGCGATATCTTCTCCTACTACGCGTCCATCACATCCGACCCTTATAATTTCTCCCGCGTCGAAATCCTGCGCGGCCCCGCGTCCGTTCTGTTCGGCCAAGGCTCCATCGGCGGCCTCGTCAACCTCGTTAGCAAGACGCCCGACTTCACCACGCGGGGTGAAGTCAACCTCGTCTATGGCAGCTATGACCGCAAGGAAGTGCTTGGCGACGTCAATGTCGCACTGGCGGACAATCTCGCCGTGCGCCTCGTCGGCCGCGCTCGTGATGCCGACACCTTCATCGACCATGTCCCCGATGACCGGGTGATGCTGGCGCCTTCGATCCGCTGGCAACCGACCCCCGATACCGACGTCACGCTGACCGGCCTCTATCAGGAGGATGATACCGGTTCGACCTCGCAGTTCCTGCCCATTGTGGGCACCTTCAAGCCCAATACCGTCGCCGGCGAGCAACTGGATCGCTACACCTTCGTCGGCAAGGCCGGGTGGGACCGTTATGCGGGGCGTTCCCTGCAGGGTGGCGGTTCGATCACCCATAATTTTTCCGATGCCGTCCGGCTGAGCCTCAAGGCCCGGTACATCGACAGCGACCTGGAATATAATACCCATTATGCGGACAGCTATACCAATCCGCAGGACCCCTTCTCCGTCTATGGCACGGACGGCCGCACCATCGGCCTGACTGCGGATGCCAGCGACGCCCGGATGAACGTCTTTTCGACCGACAACAATCTGCTGTTCACGTTCAATACGGGCGCGAATATCGAGCACAAGCTTCTGGTCGGCATCGACTATAGCTGGAACAAGGTCGCCAAGCGCTATGACGGCGGACGTGAGATCGTCGATCTGTACGACATAGATTATGATGCCCTGGCGACCTATGATCCGACCGGCGCCTTCACGACCGAGAGCCAGAAGCAGCTCGGCATCTATGTCCAGGATCAGGTCCGCTTCTACGACCGCGTCTCCATCGTGCTCGGCGCCCGTCGCGACCGGGTGACCGGATCTTCCGGTCAGAAGGATCATGCGACGACGTTCCGCGCGGGCATCATTGGAGAAATCGGCGCCGGGCTCTCACCCTTCTTCAGCTACACGGAAAGCTTCCTCCCGGTGGCCGGCCGCATCGACAATGGCGATGGCAGCTTCGGCGATCCCTATACCCCCCAGACCGGCACGCAATATGAAGCAGGCGTGAAATGGCAGCTGGGTGCTCACACGCTCATCACGGCGACCGCCTTCAAGATCAAGGAGCGCAACCGCATCCTCTATCTCGCCGCGGGCGGCACGACGCAATCGGGCGAACTCAACACCAAGGGTTTCGAGATCGAGGCCAACCACACCCTCCCCGGCAACGTCGAACTGCTGGCCAATTACGGCTATACCAAGCTCAAGTCGGAAACGAACACGAACCTCGATTACATGCCTCGTCACACGGCATCGCTGTGGTCGACCAAGACTTTCGGTCTTGCGGACGAGGCGCAGCTCCGCCTGGGCGGCGGCGTCGTCTATAGTGGCAAGAGCGTGTCGACCAGTTCGGTCTGGTCGATCGTCACGCCGTCGCGCACGACCGTCGATGCGCTGGCCGAAATCAACTGGAACAGCTGGCGTTTCGCGCTCAATGCGACCAACCTGCTCAACAATCAATATTATGCGTCCTGCCTGGCCCGCGGCGACTGCTTCATCGGCGCGCCGCGCAACGTGATGGGCACGATCGGCTTCCGCTTCTGAGCGATGATGAGGAGAGAGAAGATGAAGACATTCCCGCTCGCGCTGCTGGCGCTCTTCGGCCTGACCGCCACTGCTCAGGCGCATGAAATCTGGGTCGAGCGCGACGGCGCCGGCCCCGCCCGCATCTATCTGGGTGAGCCCGGCGACACCCTGCCCGAAGGCGGCGACCCGGAGTTCGAGAAGCTGAAATCGCCCAGGCTGGTCCCCGCCGCGCAGGCAGCCCAGGTCCGCAAGGCCGGCTATATCGAGGTCGCTGCGCCCGCCGGGGACGTTCGCGTGACGGATGACAGCGTGTTCGAACCCTGGGGTGAAGACGGCAAGAAGCAGGGCGTCATCTACTATGCCCGCGCGGGGCGTGCCGACACGAAGGCGGTGCTGCCGCTCGAAATCGTGCCCACCGCGCCAGGTGCGGACAGCTTCACCCTGATCCGCGATGGCAAGCCGGTGCCCGCTGCCAAAATCCTGGCCATTTCACCCGACAAATGGTCGAAGAGCTTCACCACCGATGCACAGGGCCGCGTGGTGCTGCCGATCAACGCCAAGGGCCGCTACATCCTCAGCGCGACTCAGGAAGAGACCGGCAGCCTGACGCTGCGCGGCGCGCCGGTGGCCACCATCTATCACATGACGACGACCAGCTTCATGAACGACTGACACGCGCAAGCCCTTCGCGGCCGCCGCGAAGGGCTCCCAGACGGGCCGGCACAAATCGCCCGGGCGTGATTGACCGCCCCATGACATTCGATGTAACGGCCGCGACGCGACAGGTTCCCCGGAGACGGGGATGAAGATGGGAACGGGTACAACCCGGCTGCCCCTGCAACTGTATGCGGTGAGCCATCGGCCCTATGCCATTGGGACTCGTCCCGAGAAGGCGGCCGACCGGCGCTGATCCGCAAGCCAGGAGACCTGCCTGTCGCCGTCGTCTTTCGCGCGGACAGGGTGAGCCGGGCGGACGGGGGTAAACCCGCATGACGACAGGGAGCGCCGCGCTTTGCGCGGGCGATGTCGCGTGCCTTCCGGCCGGCATCGTCCGCGTGCGCGCGGCACAAGTCATAAGGGGTTACCATGTCGAGCCTGTTGCTCAGAAATTCCACCGCGCTCATCGCACTGTGCCTGTCCTTCCCCGCGCTTGCGCAGGAACCGCCCGAGTCCGACGCCCAAAGCGGCATCATCGTCACCGCCACGCGCGCACCGACGCCGCTGGAGCAAATTCCCGCATCCATCACCGTTCTGGACAAGGCGGCCATCGATCGCGCGCAGGACATCGGCGTGACCGAATTGCTGCTCCGCACGCCCGGCATCAGCATTTCACGCAACGGCGGCTATGGCACGGCGACGTCGCTGCGCATTCGCGGCGCGGAAACGGACCAGACCGTCGTCGTCATCGACGGGGTGAAGCTCAACGATCCCTCCTCCACCGGCGGCGGCTATAATTTCGCCAATCTGCTGATCGGCGATGCCGAACGAATCGAGCTGCTGCGCGGTCCGCAGTCCACGCTCTGGGGCAGCCAGGCGATCGGCGGCGTCGTCAACATCGTCACCGCCCAGCCGGACGCCTCGCTGGAGGGAAGCTTCGACATCGAAGGCGGATCGCGCGACACCGTCAGCGCCCGCGCCGCGCTGGGCGGCGTGTCCGGTCCGCTCAGCTGGCGCATCGGCGGCCAGTCCTTCACGACCGACGGCATTTCCGCCATCGCGCCGGCCTTTGGCGGCGGCGAAGCGGATGGCTATACCAACCGCAATGTCGCCGGTCGCGCCGAACTGGCGCTGAGCGCCAACGCCAGCATCGACCTGCGCGGCTATTATTCCACGGGTCGCGTCGAAATCGACGGCTTCAGCGGCGACGCGCCGGACTATAGCCATAACCGCGAATTTGTCGGCTATGCCGGCCTCAACTTCGCGCTGCTCGACGGGCGCCTGCGCAACCGGATCGCGTATAATTACACCGACACCGATCGCGACAGCTACAGCCCCGAACTGGAACAGCCGCTCAGCTTCGAGGCCGCGGGCAAGAACCGCCGATTCGAATATCAGGGCATCTTCGAACTGACGGATCGGATTTCCGCGACCTTCGGCGCGGAAAATGAGCGTTCGCGCTTCAAGAGCCGCTCGCCCTCGGGATCGCTGGCCGATCCCCTGCCCGACTTCATCACCGGCAAGGCCGAAATCACCAGCCTCTATGGCCAGGTGACTGTCCGCCCGCTCGACGGGCTGACGCTGAATGGCGGCGTGCGCCACGACGATCATAATCGCTATGGCGGCCGCACTCTCTTCTCGGCCGGCGGCATCTGGGAACTGCCCAGCCGCACCACGCTGCGCGCCAGCTATGGCGAGGGCTTCAAGGCGCCATCCCTCTATCAGCTGTTCAGCGAATATGGGAATGTGAACCTCGACCCCGAGCGCGCGCATGGCTGGGAAGCCGGCGTCCAGCAGGCGTTGTTCGGTCAGGCCTTCACGATCGGCGCGACCTATTTCGAGCGCACCACCACAGGCCAGATCATTTATAACAGCTGCTCGTTCGACAGCACCGATCCTTTGTGCGTGATGCCCGGCACGGACACGCCGCGCTGGGGCTATTATCTGAACGTGGCTCGCGCCGAGGCGCACGGGATCGAGGCGGACGCCGCGTTAAAGCTCGGCGGTCTGACGCTCGACGGCAATTATAGCTGGACAGTGGCGGAGGATCGCTCCGCCGGTGCCGCGACGGAAGGCAATTGGCTGCCGCGCCGCCCGCGCCACATGGCCAATGGCTCGATTTCCTATGACTTCGATTTCGGCCTGACCCTGGGGTCGGCGGTGCGCTGGTCGGGCAAGAGCTATGACAATGCGGCGAACACGACACGTCTGGGCGATTATACCCTGGTCGATCTGCGCGCCGAATATGCCCTGAGCGACAGCCTGCGCCTGTTCGCCCGGGCGGAGAATGTCTTCGACGAATCCTACATGACCGCCTATCGCTACGGCACATTGGGCCGCAGCATCTATGCGGGCATCAGGGGTCGTTTCTGACATGCTGAACCCGGTCGATCCTGGCCCCGCCGTGGTGGCGTGCAGCACATGCCGCCGCCCGGGGCAGGATCCGACAGGGCCACGGGACGGCGCACGCCTGATCGCGGTGCTGGAGCGGGTCCAGGCCAGCGATCCGGCCTATGCGGGCATCGCCGTCCAGGCGATGCCCTGCCTCTTCGCCTGCGGAGAAGGCTGCGCCGTCCATCTGCGCGCGCCGGGCAAGATCGGCTATGTGCTCGGCCGCTTCGAACCTGACGAGGCCGCAGCCCGTGCGATCCTCGACTATGCGGTGCATCATGCCGCCAGCGCGGAAGGCCGCGTGCCCTTTTCCGATTGGCCGCAGGGGGTGAAAGGCCGTTTCATCGTCCGCGTCCCTCCGGCGGGATATGTCACCCAATGATCAGCGTCTTTCCGTCCGTCACTGCCTTCGACGCCGCCCTGTCCGACCTGCCGGGTCCCGACCGGGCAGCCCAGGACGCGGCCGCGGCGCGGCAGGCGCAGCTGACCAAGCCCGCCGGGTCGCTCGGTCGGCTTGAGGACATCGCCATCTTCATGGCGGGGTGGCAAGGGCGTGCGCGACCTTGCCTTGACCAGGGTCGCGCGATCATCTTCGCCGGCAATCATGGCGTCACCGCCCAGGGCGTCAGCGCCTTTCCGGCCAGCGTCACTGCCCAGATGGTCGCGAATTTTCAGGCGGGCGGCGCGGCCATCAACGCGCTGAGCGGCGCGGCCGGGATCGACCTGCGCGTCGTGCCGATCGACCTCGACCGGCCGACCGACGACTTCAGCGTCATGCCGGCGATGAGCGCCGAGGATTGCCTGGCGGCGCTCAATATCGGCGCGGGGCAGATCGAACCGGGGCTGGACCTGATTGTCCTGGGTGAAATGGGGATCGGCAATTCGACCGCCGCGGCAGCTTTGTGCGCGCGCAGCTTCGGCGAAAGCGCGGCCGCCTGGGCAGGTCCGGGGACCGGCGTGCATGGCGACGGGCTTGCCCACAAGATCGCCGTCATCGATCGCGCGCTGGCGCTGCATCGCGACGCCCCGCTCTCCCCGTTCGAGACGCTGCGCCATGTCGGCGGGCGCGAGATCGCGGCCATTGCCGGCGCAGTGCTGCGCGCCCGCCAACTGGGCGTACCGGTGGTGCTGGACGGCTTCATCTGCTGTGCCGCGCTTGCCCCTCTGGCCGCCCACTATCCCGGGATCATAGATCATTGCATCGCCGGCCATGTCTCGGCCGAACCCGGCCATGCCCGCCTGCTCGCCCGGCTGAAGCTCGATCCGCTGCTGTCGCTGGGCATGCGCCTGGGCGAAGGAAGCGGCGCGGCGGTCGCAACCGGCGTCATCCGCGCAGCGCTGGCGGCCCATGACGGGATGGCGACCTTCGCGGAAGCATCCGTTTCGACATCGAAATGAACTCCTTCCCTCTCCATCTGCTGCGCCACGGCGCGCCGACCACCCCGGGCCTGATGCTGGGGCATACCGACATGGCGCCGACGCCGGAAGGGATCGATCAGTGCCTTCGCCAGGTTCGCGCGCTGGCCATTGAGCAGCTGATCGCGTCCCATCTTCAGCGCAGCTGCACGGCCGCCCAAGCGATCGGCGTCGATCATGATCTGACGCCGACGCTCGATCCCCGCTGGCGAGAACTGAATTTCGGCGAGTGGGATGGCCAGGCGCCGGCCGATATCGATCCCGCCGCGCTGGACCGCTTCTGGGCCGATCCCGACGCCAGCCCGCCGCCGGGCGGAGAGCCATGGTCGGGCCTCACCGCCCGCGTCGCCGCGGCGCTCGCCGAACTGACGCCGCGTCCGACGCTGGTCGTGACTCATGCCGGCCCGATGCGCGCGGCGCTGCATCTGCTGTGCGGCTTCGACATCGCCCAGCTCTGGAGCTTCGACCTCCCTTATGGTTCGCTGCTCTCCCTGCGTGTCTGGCCCGGCCCCAGGGCCGTGGCGCAGATCTCGGAGTTGCGCCAATGAAGCGGCTGATCCTCGCCATCCAGTTCATGACGCGCCTGCCGATGCCGTCCGTCGCCGCCGATGCCGAGGATTTCGCCGCGTCGATCCGCTGGTTTCCCGTCACGGGATTGATCGTCGGGGCGCTGGTGTCGGGCGCGGCGTTGGCGGGGACGGTGGTTGACGACTGGGCAGGCGCGCTTGCCGCGCTCACCGCCTGGATCGGCGTAACGGTGGCGCTTCATCTCGACGGGCTGGCGGACGTGGCGGATGCAGCCGGCGCGGCGCACAAGGACCAGGCGCGACTGCTGGCCGTGCTGCACGATCCGCATATCGGCAGCTTCGGTGTTGTCGCGATCGGCCTGCAATTGATCGCCAAGCTGGTGCTCCTCCATGCCCTGGTGGAACGGGACGCGCTGCTCGCGATCGCGCTGATCCCCTTCGCCGCCCGCATCGCTCCGCTGGGCTGGGCGCGCTGGCTGCCGCCGCTGCATGACGGGCTCGGCGCGCGCTTCCGCCATGCCGTGCGTCCGATCGACCTTGGCGCATGGGCGCTGGCATTGATGGCAGCCGCCTTGTTCCTGTCGCCTTCGCTGTCGGTCTTGCCCTTCGTCGCGCTGCTCTGGGCGCTCTGGCTCAAACGCCGGATCGGCGGCATTTCGGGCGACGGTCATGGCGCCGGAATCGAAATCAGCGAGACCGCCCTGCTGATCGCCGCCATCCTCTGGACCCTCCTCCGATGACCGAGGCCTGGCTATGGCATGGCGGCGCACTCGACGCGGCGCGGCAGCGGTTCGGGGGATGCGAGAGGCTGTGGATCGACCTGTCGACCGGCATCAACCCTGCCCCCTGGCCGGGTGCGGCCACCATGGCCATAGACTGGCGACGCCTGCCCGAAACGTCTGCGCTCGCGCAGCTCGAAATCGCTGCCGCCGCGCATTTCGGCGCCGACCCGCGCCATGTCTGCGCCGTCCCGGGCACGGAGGTCGGGATGCGAGTGGTTGGCCGGATCATGGGCGGTCCAGCCAGATATGTCGCGCCTTCCTATCGCACCCATGGCGAGATGATCGTTGGGAGCCAGCCGATCGCCTGGGACGACGCGATGGAAACGGACGGCACGCTGATCCTCGCCAACCCCAATAATCCGGATGGACGCTGCCTCGATCGCGCGACCTTGCAGGCCCTGCTGGCGCGGCGCGGCTCCAGCGGCAGGCTGCTGATCGACGAAGCCTTCGCCGACACTGATCCTGCACAGAGCCTGGCCGACGCTGTCAGCGACGAGGCGCGGCTGCTGATCTTCCGCTCCTTCGGCAAGTTTTTCGGATTAGCGGGCCTGCGCCTCGGCTTCGTCATCGGTCCGTCGCAGATCATCGCGCCCCTGCGGCGGCTGCTCGGCGCGTGGCCGCTCTCGGCCGCGGCACTGGCGATCGGCACGCCAGCCTATCGTGATCGCGCCTGGATCAGGCAGACGCGGCAGGAACTGAAGGCGAAAGCCGCAATGCTGGACGACTGCCTTCAGCGCCATGGCTATCAACCCCGCGGCGCATGCCCGCTTTTCCGCCTCATCCAAACGGACGACGCGCAGGCGCTGTTCGAACGACTTGGCAGGCAGGCGATCCTGACCCGCCCCTTCGCCGATCAGCCGCGCTGGTTGCGCATCGGCCTGCCCGCCGACCGGGCGGCATTGGACCGGCTGGATGCCGCGCTCGGCCATGGCTGACCTCACCGCCATCGCTGCGCTCGCCCTGGATGGAGCGATCGGCTGGCCGCGCGGTCTGTATCGCCGCGTCGGCCATCCCGTCGGCCTGTTTGCCTGGCTGATCGCGCGGTGCGAAGCCGCCTGGAACCGCCCCGATCATGGCTTCTGGATCCGACGCGTGCTTGGCGTGCTGACCCTGATGCTGCTCCTGTTCGTCACCATTGCCGCTGCGGTCGCGCTGCAATGGGGGACGGAGGCATTGCTCGGCCGCGCCGCCTGGATCGGCCTAGCCGTCCTTGCCTGGCCCGCGCTTGCCCAGCGCAGCCTGTTCGATCATGTCCGTCCCATCGCGACGGCGCTGGACGCCGGCGATCTGCCCGCCGCGCGGGAGGCCGTGAGCGCGATCGTCGGCCGCGATACGGCGCGGCTCGACGAAGCGGGCGTTGCGCGCGCCGCGATCGAGAGCCTGGCGGAAAGCCTGTGCGACGGCGTGGTAGCGCCGCTTTTCTGGCTGGCGCTGCTAGGGCTTCCTGGCGTCTGGGCCTATAAGGCGGTGAATACGGCCGACAGCCTGATTGGCCATTATGAGCCGCGGTGGCGCGCGTTTGGATGGGCGGCGGCGCGGCTGGACGATGCGCTGAACCTCGCGCCTGCGCGCCTGTCCGGCCTGCTGCTCTGCCTGGCGGGCGGCGGCGGTTGGCGCGTGCTCAGGCGCGACGCGGGCAACCATGCCTCGCCCAATGCCGGCTGGCCCGAAGCGGCGATGGCGGGCGCATTGCGCCTACGGCTAGCCGGGCCCATCGCCTATGACGGCGTGCGCCACGACAAGCCATGGATCGGCGCGGAAGGCCGTAACGCACGCGCGCATGACGTCGCTCGCGCGCTGCGACTCTACCTGCGTGCCTGCCTGCTGCTCTGGCTGGCGACCGGCGCAGCGATCTGGGCCATGTGACATGCAGATGAGGGATCGGCAGATATGAGCAGCCATCGACTTCTGGTGCTGGGCGGCGCGCGATCGGGCAAGAGCCGCTACGCTCAGAAACGAGCGGAAGCGAGCACCGGCGCACCGGTTTTCATCGCCACGGCGGACGCCTTCGACGATGAAATGCGCGCGCGCATCGCCCGCCATCGCGCCGACCGGGACGCGCGATGGGCCTGTTTGGAAGCGCCGGTGGCGCTGCCGCAAGCGATCGAGGCGTCGAGCGGCCAGGGCAAGGTGGTGCTCGTCGACTGCCTGACGCTCTGGCTGTCCAACCTGATGCTGGCGGACGAGGATGTCGATGCCGCCGGCGATGCCCTGGCGCGCGCAGTCGCGGGGTTCGACGGCGCGCTGATCCTGGTGGCGAACGAAGTCGGATGGGGCATCGTCCCCGACAATGGCCTCGCCCGCCGGTTCCGCGACGAGGCCGGTCGGATCAACCAGGCGATCGCGGCGATCTGCGACGAGGTGGTGCTGGTGGCCGCCGGCCTGCCGCTCGCGCTCAAGAGGCCGGGCCACCCGGTCGACAGCCATGAATGACGCGATGAAGGGCGGAGCGATGGCAGCGGCCATCCACAGACACCCACCACGCGCGCACTGGACGCTTGTCCACCGGAAGGGAGCTTGATCATGGTCGAACGCACGGACGAACAACATTCCCAGAAGATGAAGAAGCGACAGGCTGCCCAAGCGAAGATCGTGGCGTCGAAGACGCTGGAGAAGGGGCTGGTCATCGTCCATACCGGCGCCGGCAAGGGCAAGACGACCGCCGCGCTGGGCATGGCCATCCGCGCGATCGGCCATGGCAAAAAGGTCGGCATCGTGCAGTTCGTGAAGGGCGCGATGGCCACCGGCGAAAAAGCGGTGTTCGATCGTTTTGCCGACCTGGTCGAATTTCTGCCGATGGGTGACGGCTTCACCTGGGACACCCAGGATCGCGCGCAGGACACAGCCTCGACGCGGCGGGCGTGGGATGAGGTCAAGCGCATGATCGCCGACCCATCCTATGCCATGGTGGTGGCGGATGAGCTCAACATCGTCCTGCGTTACGACTATCTGCCGCTGAGCGACGTGCTGGAAGCGCTGGCGGCCAAGCCTGCGATGACCCATGTCGTCATCACCGGACGCAACGCGCCCGACGGGCTGATTGCGGTGGCCGACCTCGTGACGGAGATGGGCCTCGTCAAGCACCCGTTCCGCGAACAGGGGGTGAAGGCGCAAGCTGGGGTCGAGTTTTGACCCCTTTCCGGCTTTTCGCCTTGAGGATCGCTGCCGCCTGCGGCCCTTCAACTGGTTCCGGCCGCCAATCTCCGGGCGGGCGCGGCGCGCAACTGGTCCGCGAGGCTCCGGGCGGCGCGGACATAGGCCGGCCCGCCGCATACGGTCCAGGCCTGCGGCAGGGGAAGGCGCTTGATGTCCCGAAGCATCGGGTGGTGGAGCATTTCCGTCCCCTGATCCATGACGCGCTCGGCCGCGCTCTCCACGATCAGATAGTCGGGCTGCGCGACCATCAGTTCTTCCAGGCTCAACTGCGACAAGGCCGGCTTTCCGATCCGGCCCGCCAGATTGACGAGGCCCACCCGCCTCATCAGGTCATCGACCAGCGTGCCGGTGCCCGTCAGATAGCCGCGCCGCTGATAATAGGCCGCAACGCCCGCGTCCTGCCGGCGCGGAATCGCCGCAAGGTCGCGATCCATGCGGGCGATCAGCGCTTCGCCTCGCTCGGGATGCCCCACAGCCTGCGCGATCACCCGGACCTGCGCGACGATATCGGCGTAGCTGTTGGCCAGGGTGACGTCGACGGAGCGATAATGGTCACCCGACAGAGCCGCCATCACGCCACCACGACGCGCGGGCATGCCAAGGATGAGATCGGGGTTGATCGCCAATATTTCTTCGGCGGACCCTTTCAGCAGTCGCAGACCCTTCGCCTGCTCGGCTGCCGCCGACATGTCGGGGTCTATGGCGTTGCGGGTCAGGCCGGCAATCTGATCCCTGTCGGCGAGCGCCAGCAGATATTGGTCCGCGCACAGATTGAGCGACACGATCCGTTGCGGCGCCTTGGTCGATGGCGGTGCCGCGACCGCCACGGGCTTGCCGGCCGGCCATTCGATCGCGATCCCAGCGGCGCACAGCGCCGCGCCCAACGCCAGCCCAGTCAGCAACAGCCTTTTCATGAGCCTCTCCATAGCGGCGTCATGACCAGACACAAGCATTCGACCCAAGATGTGGAGCGCGATGTCCATGCCCGTCCTTCCGCCTGATATGCGACACCCCGCGCTGCTGCCAGGTCTCGCCGTCACCCTGTTGGTTGCGTCCACCCTGTCGCTGGCGATCGGCGCGGTGCCGATAGACCCCGCTCGCCTACTCGCCGCAGCGACGGGCCATGGCGACCGCATCACCACAGCGATCCTGTTCGACCTTCGCTTGCCCCGCGCGGTGCTGGGGATCGCGATTGGCGGGATGCTGGGGCTGGCGGGCGCCGTGCTGCAGGGCTATCTGCGCAATCCGCTCGCCGAGCCGGCCGTGCTGGGCGCGTCCAACGCCGCCGCGCTGGGAGCGGTCGGCGCGCTCTACTTCGGCCTGTCGGAACTGCATGCGCTCGCGCTGCCGGTCCTGGCTGTCCTGATGGGCGTGATCGCGCTGGTCGCGCTCTTCGCGCTTGCCGGCCACTCGGAAAGCCCCTTGAGCCTGATCCTCGCGGGCATCGCGATTTCGACCCTCGCCGGCGCAGGGATCAGCCTGGCGCTCAACCTTTCGCCCAACCCCTTCGCCGGGATGGAGATCACGACCTGGCTGCTGGGCTCGATCGAAAACCGGTCGATCGACCATGTCTGGATCGCCCTGCCCTGCATCGTGATCGGCGTCATCCTCCTGCTGGTCGACGGCCGTGCGCTCGATGCGCTCAGCCTTGGCGAAGACGGCGCGCAGGCGCTGGGCGTCGACCTCACGCGCACGCGGGTGCGACTCCTGCTCGGCGTAGGCATCGGCGTGGGCGGCGCGGTCGCCGTTTCGGGTGCGATCGGCTTCATCGGCCTGATCGTCCCCCATCTGGTTCGCCCCCTGACGGATCGAAGCCCGTCCGCGCTGCTCCTGCCCTCGCTGCTCGCGGGCGCGGCGCTGCTGACCCTCTCCGACGTCGCCGTCCGGCTCATCCCGACGCAAAGCGAGTTGAAGCTCGGCGTCGTGACGGCATTCCTGGGCGTGCCCGTCTTCCTTGTGCATCTCTTGCGGGAGCGCCGGCTATGGTGACCCTTTCCCTCGACAATGTCAGCGTCAATCTGGGCCGGCGGCCCGTCCTGAACGCCATTACGGCAAATCTTGCCCCCGGCGAATTGATCGGGATCGTGGGTCCCAATGGCGCGGGCAAGTCCACGCTGGTGCGGTCTCTTCTGGGCCTGCTGCGCCCAGTGAGCGGCACCGTCGCGCTCGACGGGCAAGGCGTTGCGGACATGGCGCGTCGCCAGGTTGCGCGGGCCATTGCCTATCTGCCGCAGGGACAGACGCTGCACTGGCCGCTTTCCGTGGAGCGCCTGGTCGCGCTTGGCCGCTTGCCGCATCTTGGCCCCATGTCCCGTATCACAGCCGCGGATTACGCTGTGATAGAGGATGCGATGGCGCGGGCCGAAGTCCTGGGTCTGCGCGATCGGATCGCGACCGAGTTATCGGGTGGCGAACGGGCGCGCGTCCTGCTCGCCCGCGCCCTGGCTGTGGAAGCGCCTGGTCTGATCGCAGACGAGCCGCTGGCCTCGCTGGACCCGGGGCATCAGATCGACGTGCTGGAACTGCTCGCGCGTGAAGCGCAGGCGGGGCGCATGGTCGTCGCTGTCCTGCACGATCTTACCATGGCCGCGCGCTATTGCGATCGCCTGCTGCTGCTCAACGGCGGCCGGCTGGTCGCGGACGGCAAGCCGCTGGACGTGCTGACGCCCGAACGCCTGCGGTCGGTCTATGGCATCACCGCGCACATCGAGGACGCCGGCGGATGGCTGTCCATCGTGCCGCTGCGGCGGGACAGATCAGCATGAAGAGGGACGCGCACATCATCGAGCGGCGCTAACGGTAGAGCTCAGGCAATCGCCGTCAGCGCCGCAGTTTACTTACAGCGTGCAGCGCAGCCGGCGCTTGCCGGTATTATAGGTGTCGGTGCGGATGTCGTAGCTGCGATAGCGGGCGCGGCAGGCGGCCTGGTGTCGGCTCAAGCCCTTGCTGGCGCTTGACTTGACCGGCGCCTTCGACTTGGCCGCGGCCTTGACCGGCGCCTTGGGCTTGGGCTGGGCCTGCGCCTGCGTGCGGCCGTGGCTGTCATGGCCCTGCTGCGGAGCGGCGGCGGCAGGCGTGACGGCGGCACCAACCAGAGCGGCGACCGCGATCGGGAGGAGCGAACGAGACATCATGATTTTGGCCTTTCGAATAAGGGTTTATGTCAGGCGCCCCCGCCTGCCAGCGGCTGTGGGGGCCGGATTTTGCAACCAGATTTCCCGTTTGTTTCAGAGCCGCAGCCCATGTCGCGACTGGGCGCTTGCATGACGCTGCAATTCGCGCAATCAGCCAGCCGACCGGGGCAAAGAGGATGACAGGCGAATGAGCTATTATGACGTTCTGATCGTGGGCGCGGGCCATGCCGGGGCGCAGGCGGCGATCACGCTGCGGCAGCTGGGCTTCGAAGGCTCGGTCGGCATGATCGGGGACGAGAAGGACCCGCCCTATGAACGCCCGCCCCTGTCGAAGGAATATTTCGCCGGCGACAAGAGCTTCGAGCGCATCCTGATCCGCCCCGCCGCCTTCTGGACGGAGCGCAATGTCGACCTGCTGCTGGGCAAGCGCGTCAAGAGCGTCGATCCGTCCGGCAAGTTCGTGACCGTGGGCGACAGGGAAATCGGCTATGACAAGCTGATCTGGTGCACCGGCGGCGCGCCGCGCATGCTCACCTGCAATGGCGCCGACGCCGGCAATGTCCACGCCGTGCGCCGCCGCGCCGATGTCGACGCGATGATGGCGAAGCTGGACAGCATCAGCCATGTCACCATCGTGGGCGGCGGCTATATCGGGCTGGAGGCCGCCGCGGTCCTCACCAAGTTCGGCAAGCAGGTGGTGCTGCTCGAAGCGCTCGACCGGGTGCTGGCGCGCGTCGCGGGCGAGGAACTGTCCCGCTTCTACGAGGCGGAGCATCGCGCCCATGGCGTCGACCTGCGCACCAACGCCAAGATGGACTGTATCGAAGTGCAGGATGGCAAGGCGACCGCGGTGCTGATGGCGGATGGCGATCGCATCGCGACCGACATGGTCATCGTAGGCATCGGCATCGTGCCGGAAACCGGCCCGCTGATCGCGGCGGGCGCGGTCGGCGGCAATGGCGTCGACGTCGACGAATATTGCCGCACGTCGCTGCCCGACATCTATGCCGTGGGCGATTGCGCCGCCCACGCCAACCGCTTCGCCGGCGGCGCGACGATGCGGCTGGAGTCGGTGCAGAACGCCAATGACCAAGCCAAGACCGCCGTCGCTCACATCATGGGCAAGGAAGCGCCCTATGACGCCGTGCCCTGGTTCTGGTCGAACCAATATGATCTCAAGCTCCAGACGGTCGGCCTCTCGACCGGCTTTGACCAGACGGTGCTGCGCGGCGACCCGGCCAGCCGCAGCTTTTCGGTCGTGTATCTGAAGGATGGCAAGGTGATCGCGCTCGACTGCGTCAACGCGGTCAAGGATTATGTCCAGGGCCGCGCCCATATTCTGTCCGGCGCGACGCTCGATGTGGCGCAACTCGCCGATGCCAGCGTGCCGCTGAAGGAAGTGGGGCTGGCCTGAGGTCAGCTCCTGCCGATGAAGGCGACGCCCAGCTGCGAGCACGATTGCAGCCTAGGGCGTTGTCGTCGCCTGCAGAGGTAGGACAAGGGATCAGTCCTGTTCACCTTCCGCCTCGGCGACGCCGCGCATGCGCGTGAAGATGTTCCAGGTCGCGATGAACAAGGCCGCGATCACCGGGCCGATGACGATGCCGTTGAAGCCGAACAATTCGATCCCGCCCAGCGTGGAGATCAGCACGACATAGTCGGGGATGCGCGTGTCGCGGCCGACCAGGATCGGGCGCAGCACATTGTCAACCGATCCGATCACCAGCGCGCCGCAAACGACCAGCACCACCCCTTGCCACACCGCGCCGGTGGCGAAGAGATAGATGGAAACGGGCACCCACACGATCGCGGTGCCGATCGCGGGCAACAGGGAAAAGGCGCCCATCAGCACGCCCCACAGCAGCGCGCCCTGAATGCCCAGCGCCCAGAAGACCAGCCCGCCGATCAGCCCCTGGACGATGGCGACGACGATGCTGCCCTTGATCGTCGCGCGCGTCACGACCACGAACTGCGCGATCAGCGCGGTGCGCTGGCCCGCGCGCAGCGGCGCGGCGGCCGCCACCCGGCGCGCCAGCCAGTCGCCGTCGCGCAGCAGGAAGAAGGCGAGGTAGAGCATGACGCCCAGCGCCACGAAGAAGCTGAAGGCGCTCTGGCCGATTTCGAAGGCTTGGGCCGCGAGCGTGCGGAAACTGCTGGTCAGGCCGCGCGTCACCATTTCCTGCGCGGCATAGAAATTGGTGATGCCCAGCCGCCGGATATAGGGGCGCAGCCAGTCGGGCAGGGCGGCGATGACATCGTAGAACAGGCGCGCGAAATTGATCTCGCCCGACTGGACCTTGCCGTAGAAATAGGCTGCTTCCTGCAACAGCGCGGCGCCCAGGACGAAGGCCGGGACGATCACCACCAACAGGATCAGCAGAAGCGTCAACAGAGCGGCCGCGTTGGTCCGCCGCGGCATCGTCGCCAAAATGGCCTTGTGCACCGGCGCGAATACGATGGCGACGATCACGCCCCAAAGGATCGCGGCGAAGAAGGGTTCGATCACCAGCGCGAAGGCGACCGACACCAGCAGCACGAAGCCCAGGAAGAACCCATCCTCCAGCTTGGACGAGACATGGAGCGGCGGCGGATCGGAATCAGCGGTCATGCCGCATCCTTGGCAAAATCCGTCGGCCAAATCCATCGCGCTGCGCGGCGCGCCCCTGTCCTTTTGCGCCGGCCCCGGCTAAGGAAGCCGCTTCCTTCGGTTCAACAGGGGCATGGCGGTAGAGTGGCACGCGAAATCACCGGATTTTCCAACCCGCTGGTGAAGCGCGTCCGCTCCTTGCGGGAAAAGAAATATCGCAAGGCCGAAGGGCTGTTCCTGGCCGAAGGGCTGCGCATCCTGACCGAAGCGCGCGAGGAAGGCGTGCTACCCGAAATGCTGTTTCACGCCGGCTCCACTCATCCGCTCGCGCTCGACCTGATCGACGCGATCGAGGCGGCGGGCGGCGACGTCATCGAAACCACGCCCGACATCCTGTCCAAGATCAGCGGCAAGGACAATGCGCAGGCGGTGGTCGGCGTCTATCGCGACCGGCTGACCCCGCTGGCCGCGCTCGACCGGACACGGGCCGACATCTGGATCGTCGCCCAGTCGCTGCGCGATCCCGGCAATCTGGGCACCATATTGCGCACCGGCGACGCGGTGGGCGCGGGCGGCCTCATCCTGATCGACGATTGCGTCGATCCCTTCTCGGTCGAATCGGTGCGCGCCAGCATGGGCGCGCTCTTCACCCAGTCGATCACCCAGGCGCGCTGGGAGGAGTTTCTTCCCTGGCTGCGCAGCGGGTCGGGCGAACTCATCGGCACCAGTCTGAAGGCGACCCAGGATTATCAGCAGCCGCGCTACCGGAGCCCCAGCTTCCTGCTGGTCGGCAACGAAGCGCAGGGCTTGCCCGCCGATTATGAAGCGCAATGCGACCTGCTGGTGAAGATGCCGATGCGCGGCAAGGCCGACAGCCTCAACGCCGCCGTCGCGACCGCGGTCATGGCCTATGAACTGCTGAACCAGAAGCGGCGCGACATGGGATGACCAGCCATCCTCCCCTGGAAGGGGAGGTGGCAGGCGCGAAGCGCCTGACGGAGGGGTGTCCCGCCATCGACAGGGCGACGCCCCTCCACCGGCTTTGCCGCTCCCCCTCCCCTTACAGGGGAGGATCGCACGAGACGGCGGAATGACATAGGGGAATGACGGGCAATGACGGGAACCAACGGGATCGGCGAAATGTGGCGGCACAAGCGCGTGCTGGCCGCCAGCCTGATCGGCACGGCGGTCGAATTCTACGACTTCTACATCTACGCCACCGCCGCCAGCCTGATCTTCCCGGCGCTCTTCTTCCCCGCCTCCTCGCCCACCGCGCAGCTCATGGCCTCCTATGGCAGCCTCGCCCTCGCCTTCTTCGCCCGGCCGCTGGGTGCCGCGGTATTCGGCCATTATGGCGACCGCGTCGGGCGCAAGGCGACGCTGGTCACATCGCTGATGCTGATGGGTGGCTGCACGCTCGCCATCGGCTTCCTGCCGACCCATGCGCAGATCGGCTGGTGGGCGCCGCTCATCCTGTGCCTGCTGCGCTTCGGCCAGGGCCTTGGCCTGGGCGGCGAATGGGGCGGCGCGGCGCTGCTGGCGGTGGAAAACGCCCCGCCGGGCTGGCGCGCGCGGTTCGGCATGTTCCCGCAACTGGGCGCGCCTGTCGGCTTCATCGCCGCCAACGGCCTCTTCCTGATCCTGGGCATGGTGCTGACGGAGACCGATTTCTTCGCCTGGGGCTGGCGACTGCCCTTCCTGGGCAGCGCAGTGCTCGTGTTCCTGGGCCTCTGGGTGCGCCTGAAACTGACCGAAACGCCGGAGTTCGCCGCCGCCCAAGCCAAAGCGCCGCCGCCCGCCCTGCCGCTCGCCACGTTGCTGCGCGATCATCTGGGCGCGGCCATCGCCGGCACCTTCGCGGTCGTCGCCTGCTTCGCGGTCTATTATATCGCCACCGCCTTCGCGCTCGGTTACGGCACGACCACGCTGGGGATTGATCGGGGCATATTCCTGGCGCTGCAGCTGGGCGCGATCCTGTTCATGGCGCTCAGCATCGTCCTTGCCGGCTGGTGGTCCGACAAGAGCAGCCCGACGCGCGTGCTCGCCTGGGGCTGCGCGGGGACGGCGGCCATGGGCCTCATCTTCGGGCCGATGATCGGCACCGGCGCACTGCTGCCGGTTTTTGCGATCCTGGCGCTCGCCCTGTTCCTGATGGGCTTCATCTACGGGCCGCTCGGCGCCTATCTGCCCGCGCTCTTCCCGATCCAGCTGCGCTACACCGGCGCATCCTTCGCCTTCAACCTGGGCGGCATCATCGGCGGGGCGCTGGCGCCGATCGTCGCCACCTGGCTGATCGCGGTGCAGGGCGTGGCGCTGGTCGGCCTCTACATGTCGGCGGCCGCAGCGATCAGTCTTCTTGGCCTGTGGTGGACCAGCCGCTACCCGTAAATGACCTTGCGCATCAGCATCAAGGGTACGCCATGATCCTGGAACGGGCGGACATCGACGAAGCCGAAGCGGCGATAGAGCGGGGCGCCGGCCATGGTTGCGGACAGCTCCAGCGCGCTGAAGCCCTCCGCTCGCGCCGCCGCCTCGCATAGCGACAGGATCAGCGTCCCCACGCCTTTGCGCACATGATCGGGATGAGTGTACATCGCCCGCACCTTCGCCGCCTCCCGCCCGGGGTCGAGCAGCCGGTCATCCCGCCCCGCGCTATGGTCGCCGCCATAGGGCGTCGCGCGCCGGCTCCATCCGCCGCAGCCGGCGATCCGGCCCGCCGCCTCGACCAGGAAGTAGGTGCCGTCCGCAATCAGCCGGCGGTCGATCCCCATGAAAGCGCGGCTCGCCCGCACCTGTTCGGGCGACAGGAAGGGCGCTTGCAACTGCTCGATCGCCAGCGTCATGACAGCCGACAGCGCCGCCTCGTCGTCCGGCCGCGCTAGCCTATGGGTCAGGGACATGGGCCTATCCTGCACCGAAACGGCCGGTCCGCCAAGGGACCGGCCGCCTTCGAGACATGGTGTCGGCGGGTTCAGAATTTGAACCCGACCTTGCCGTACCAGAAGCCGCCGTTGAAGCCGAAGGGCGACACGTCGGGATAGATATCCCCGGTGAACCGCCCGCCGGTGGAGGCATAGACCGGGCCCAGCCCACCCGGCCGATTGTCGAACTTGTCGGGATAGTTGCTGAAGATATTCTGCGCACCTGCGGTCAGCGTGATATTGTCGTTGATGTCATAGCTGACTTCCAGGTCGAACACGAACTCGCTGCCGAAGGTCTGCGACACCGGGCCGTCATCCGTGACCGTATATTTGCCGTACCAGTTCATGCGCCCCAGCACCGATAGCGGACCCGCCGTCCAATTCTCCGTCAGGATGACGCGAGTCTTGGGCAGCGTCTTTTCCAGCTGCGCCACGCGCACATCCGACACGATGTCGGGATCGCGCGCGATGACCTTGGTCTTGTTCCAGTTGAAGGCCAAGGTTGAGTTGAGCACGCCCAGGTCGCCGATCGGCATCCGGTAGCTGCCGACCACGTCGATGCCCTGGGTGCGGGTATCGAACGCGTTGGTCAGGAACTGGACCTCGTTCACCGTCGCATAATTGGCCAGTCCCAGCTCCCGCAGCGTCGGCCGCTGGTCATCGGAGATGACGAAGGTGCCCGACGTGCCGATCCGGTCCTTCACCTTGATGTTGTAATAGTCGATCGTCAGCGTCGTGCCCGGCGCGGGAGTGAAGACCGTGCCGAGCGAGAAGCTGACCGATTCCTCGGGCTTGAGCGCTTCGGCGCCCAGATAGGCGGCAACCGGGCTGGTGACTGGCAGCGTCATATATTCGATCGCGTTGGGATTGCCGGGATTGAAGCCGGTGGCGATGCTGCTGGTGTTGACCTGCCCCGGGGTCGGCGCGCGGAAGCCCGTCGCGACCGTGCCGCGCAGCGCGATCACGTCCGGAACGATCGCATAGCGAGCCGAGAATTTGCCTGTGGTCGAATTGCCGAAGTCGGACAGATGCTCGTAGCGGCCGGCGATGCCGAAGGACAGCTGATCGGTGATGTCGCCTTCGATGTCGATATAGACGCCCTTGGAATTGCGGCTGCTTTCGCCGGCGATCGCCGGGCCGTAGCCCGGAAAGCCATTGGCGCCGACCGGCAGCGCCACCGACAGCTGGGTGCACGTATCCGGGCTCAGCGGATCATAGACCATGTTGGTGCAGACCGGCGTGCCATCCTGGTGGAAGACCAGATTGCCGGTGTATGGCCCGATCGCGTAGGAGGCCGGATCGCCCAGGCCCAGTTCGTAGGATTCGCGGAAATATTGCCCGCCAAAGGCGATCGTCACCGGGCTGGCGAAGCCGACTTCCCAGGGATAGCTGAAGTCCGCGTTGATCAGCGTTTCGCGCTGTTCCAGCTTGCCGAGGTAGAATTCGGTCGGCGATTCAATGCCCAGCGACGGGTTCATCGTGCCGTTCATCGTATATTTCAGCGTCGACTGGCCGTAGCTGCCCGAAATATCGTAGTTCAGGCCGAAGCCGAACGTGCCCTTATACCCCACGGTGCCGGAAATATCGTCGATCTTGCCGAAGAAGATCGGCGTGAAGCCGCCCGGATAGATGCAGCTCCAATTCTGCACCAGAGGGTCGGAACAGTCGGCCACCTGCGTATAGTCGCGCGTCACATATTCATAGTCGTTGGGCGCATAGACATTGCCGCCCGCCGCGCCGGTCTGGATCCCGGGCAAGGTGTTGTCGAAATCGGTGAAATAGTCGCGGAAGATGCCGTTGAGACCGAAGCTGTTGCCTTCGATGTCGGTGCCCGCCGTGTCCACCGACTGACGATAGTTGAAGCTTTCCTCCTGGAAGCTGTGGCCATAATTGCCAAAGAAATAGACCTCGCTCTCACCCAGGTCGAAGCCGCCATTGACGAAGAAGCGGTAGGATTCCAGTTCGGGATTTCCGTAGCGCTGCGCCAGCGCCGGCACGCCGATGTCGGGCTGCTCCATGCGCAGCAACGCCGCGCCCGCGCGAGTCACGCCACGGCTGGTCTTGCCCGCATTCACATATTCGCCACTGATGTTGATGAAGCCGCTGTCGCCCAGCTTGAAGCCGCCATTGAGTGCGACCTGATAATCCTCGCCGTCGCCGCGATAATATTGGCCGTAGCGGGCATAGCCCGAAAGGCCGTCCGTGTCGTTACGCAGCGTCATGTTGATGACGCCCGCGATCGCGTCCGAACCATATTGGGCCGACGCGCCGTCGCGCAGCACTTCGACCGCGCGCACCGCGATCGCCGGGATCTGCGCCAGGTCAGCGGAATGCGCGCCGGCGGACTGGGCATTGGCGCCGATCTGGACCAGCGCGGATCGATGCATGCGCTTGCCATTGACCAGCACCAGCGTCTGGTCGGGCGCAAGGCCGCGCAGGTTGGGCGGACGCACGAAGGACGAGCCATCGCCGATGGCGTAGCGCGCGACTGTGAAGGAGGGGACCAGATTCTGGAGCACCTGGTTCATGTCGGCCACGCCCTGCTTCTGCAATTCCTGGCCCGAATAGACGTCGATGGGCGTGGGCGATTCCGCGACCGTACGGTCGGTGCGGCGGGTTCCGGTGACGATGATGGTTTGCCCCGGCGCGGCTGCTATATCTTGCGGCACCTCTTCCTGAGCAAGAACAGGCAAGGAATAGATAAGCGCAACGGCGATGGCGCTGCGGGAGATCAGACCCCGATACTTCATTCAAAGCCCCCTATGTCTCTTTTTGCAGAGGCCTTTTCGAACATGCTCCCCTATGGTCTTCCTTGATTTTCCACGGATGCAGGAAGGCGCTTCCAAAATCGCGATGATTTCGGATCAGTCATTCCTTGCAACATTTGGAAACGAGAGGCTGGCACAAATCCACTATGTGCGGAATGGCCCTTGTTTCGCCGACGGAATTTCTTTTGCAGCCGCGAAGACAAACAGAAGCAAGATGATTGTCAAATCATTGCAACATAAAGAAAAAGGCGGCGACCACGGGGGTCACCGCCTGTTCCCTTTTTACAACTGTCAAGAATTGATTTCGCGGATCAATCCTCGCTGCGGGTGTCGCGACGCTCGGCGATACGCGCACGCTTGCCGGTGCGGCCACGCAGATAATAGAGCTTGGCGCGACGCACGACGCCGCGGCGGACGACCGTGATCGAATCGATGTTGGGCGAATAGAGCGGGAATACGCGCTCCACGCCTTCGCCGAACGAAATCTTGCGCACGGTGAAGTTGGAACCCATGCCTTTGTTCGAGCGGGCGATGCAGACGCCTTCATAATTCTGGACGCGGCTGCGGTCGCCTTCCTTGACCTTCACGCCGACGCGCAGCGTGTCGCCGGGGCGGAAGTCGGGAATATCCTTGGCGAGGGCGGCGATGCTTTCCGCCTCGATCTGCTGGATGATGTTCATGTCAAACTCAGTCCTTGGTCGTTCGTCGCGCACCAGAGGGCGGCTGGTCCCGAACGCCGATATGGCGTTCCCAAAGGTCCGGCCGCCTTAGCCGTGTGTCCTCTTCCGCCCTTTGTTTCCGCCAGGCGGCGATCTTCGCATGATCCCCCGATCGCAACACTTCAGGGATCGCGCGCCCCTCCCATTCCACCGGGCGGGTATAATGCGGATATTCGAGCAACCCCGTTTCAAAGGATTCCTCGACTCCGCTGGAAGCCGCGCCCATTACACCGGGAAGCAGCCGCACGCAAGCGTCGAGCAGCAGCAGCGCGGCCATTTCCCCGCCCGACAGGATGATGTCGCCCATGCTGATCTGCTCGATCGGGCGCGCGTCGAAAATCCGCTCGTCAAATCCCTCGAACCGGCCGCACAGGATCGTCGCGCCCGGCCCTGCGGCAAGGTCGCGGACGCGCGCCTGGGTGATCGGCGCGCCGCGCGGGGTCATCGCCAGCACGGGGAGGTCAGGCCGCCGCGCCAGCGCATGGTCGACCGCCTGGCCCAGAATGTCGGCGCGCAGCACCATGCCCGCGCCGCCGCCGGCCGGCGTGTCGTCCACCGTGCGATGCCTGTCCGACGCGAAGTCGCGGATGTGGATGGGGTCGCACGCCCATTTTCCCTCGCTCAGCGCCCGCCCGGCGAGTGAGACGCCCAATGGCCCGGGAAACATCTCCGGATAGAGCGTCAGGATCTGCGCCGTGAAGCTCATCCGCGCCGCTTCCTGACGATGGCATAGGCGATGATGGCGGCAGTCAGATACAGCAGGACCGCGCAGATCGCCAGCATCGCGGCCGCCACGGACGCGATGCCGCAGGCGTCCACGCCGCACGCCTCTTTCGAAGCCGTCGCGACCCGCAGCAGGATGAGGGCGGACGCCAGCAAGGCGAGAGCGGGAACGGGCAAGGGCGACAGCAGCGCGATGCGCGCGATGCTCCAGTTCGGCCTGGACACGGCTAGCCAAAAGGCCGCCAGCGCCGCCGGCAGCAGCGTGGCGGCGGCGAAGACCAGCAGATAGCCGACGTCCGTCATCCGCGCCGCCTGGCCCGCAACCGCGCGGCGGAAAAGCCGCCGGCCAAGCAGGCCATGCCGCAGACGAGCAGCGTGATCACAAGCTGGACCAGCAGTCCCGACCAGGCGTCGCGCCGCATCAGGCCCGGCAGGATGAACAGCAGCGGCATCGGCGCCACCAGCAGGAAGGCGGTCGCGAGCTTGACGACGCAACGCCAGCCCACGACCCACAGCCGCCACCCCGCCGCGAGCAGGAACAGCAGATAGAAGGCCAGAACGATATGCTGCAGGACGGGCATGAAGCCGCGCTTAGGCCAAGCCGGGCGCAGCGTCCAGCATCGTGCGCGTCAGGGTTGCCGGGCGGGCGGCGTCAGGTCCGGGATCTGCGCGCCTGGCGTGGGCGCAAGCAACAGCGGGCCGTGCACCCGCGCCCGGCTCCCGCAGATAGGATCTGAAGAGGCTATTCCGCGAAAGCCGCGTCGATAATCGCCCCGCCGTCGCCCAGCGTCACGGCCTGCATCGTCACCATGAAGCGCTTGCCGTTCGGTCGCTCGACCTCGATGATGTCGCCCGCGCCGAAATTCTCGACCGCGACGATCGCACCCAGCGCCTCGCCCGTGCTGGACGTGCAAGGCAGGCCGATCAGGTCGACGTGATAATATTCCCCCTCCGCCAGCGGCGGCAGAGCGGATCGAGGCACCGTCAGTTCCGTGCCGCGCAGCGCTTCCGCGGCGCCGCGATCGCCGATTTCGGCGAAGCGGGCGACCGCGCCATTGGGGCCGGGGCGCACCGACTGCAATGTCAGCATGCGCCCCGCGGCCGTGAAGCCGCCATAGCCCTTCAGAGTGTCCGGCCCTTCGCCGAACAGCTTCAGGCGGACTTCGCCCGTCACTCCATGCGCGCCGATGATCACGGCCAGAGTGACGGGCTTGTCGGTCAAGTCGCTCAGCCCTCGGCCTGCTCGGCAGCAGCGTCCTCGGCGGGCGCGGCTTCCTCGGCGGGGGTTGCGGCCGGCGCGTTGGCGGCTTCTTCAGCAGCCTTGCGGGCTTCTTCGGCCTCGGCGGCCTTGGCGGCGCGATCTTCGGCGCGATCCTTGGCCTTCTGGCCCGGTTCGGCCTTCTTCGGGTTGTTGCGCGCAGCGCGCTCCTTCACGCCGGCCGCGTCCAGGAAGCGGGCGACGCGATCGGTCGGCTGCGCGCCGGCGGCGACCCAGTGCTTGGCGCGGTCGATGTCGAGCACGACGCGCTTCTCGTCGCCCTTGGGCAGGACGGGGTTGTAGCTGCCGATGCGCTCGATGAACTTGCCGTCACGCGGCGCGCGGCTGTCGGCCACGACGATGCGATAATAAGGGCGCTTCTTGGAGCCGCCGCGCGACAGACGGATGGAGGTTGCCATATAACTTGCCTTTCTACTCTAATCTAATCTGTTGAAACTGCTTATTTCTTCATGAAATTCTGAAAGCCGGGCGGCAGGTTGGGCGCACCCAGGCCCGGCAGGCCCTGCGGCGGCGCGCCACCGCCGCCCAACATGCCGTCCAGCCCGCCACCGCCGAACATCTTGGCCAGCCCCTTGAGGCCGCCCATCTTCTTGATCTTCTTCATCGCGGTTTCCATTTCCTGATGCATCTTCAGGAGCCGGTTGACCTCCTGCACCGTGGTGCCGGAACCCTTGGCGATGCGGATCTTGCGCTTGGCGTTGATGATCGCCGGGCGCTCGCGCTCCTTGGGCGTCATCGAACCGATCATCGCGTCGAGGTGGATCAGCGTCTTGTCGTTGGCGCCGCTGTTGGCCATAGCCGCCTGCGCCTTCTTGAGGCCCGGCAGCATGCCCGCCAGTGCGCCAAGCCCGCCCATGCGGCGCATCTGGTTGAGCTGCGCGCGCAGGTCGTTCATGTCGAACTGACCCTTGGCCATCTTCTTGGCCAGCTTGTCGGCTTCCTCGGCGTCGATCGTCTCGGCGGCCTTTTCCACCAGCGACACGACGTCGCCCATGCCCAGGATGCGCTGGGCGACGCGCGAGGGGTGGAAAGGCTCGATCGCGTCCAGTTTCTCGCCCGTGCCCGCAAACTTGATCGGGCGGCCGGTCACTGCGCGCATCGACAGCGCCGCGCCGCCGCGCGCATCGCCGTCCATGCGCGTTAGCACCACGCCGGTCAGCGGCACCTGGGCGGTGAAGCTGGTCGCGACATTGACCGCGTCCTGGCCGGTCAGCGAATCGACGACCAGCAGGATTTCGGCGGGCGTGGCGACATCGGCCACCGCCTTCATCTCGTCCATCAGCGCCTGATCGACATGCAGGCGACCGGCGGTGTCGAGCATGACGACGTCGAAGCCCTGCAGCTTCGCCGCCTGCAGCGCGCGCTTGGCGATGTCGACCGGCTGCTGGCCCGCGATGATCGGCAGCGTCGCGACTTCGGCCTGGGTGCCAAGCACCGCCAGCTGTTCCTGCGCCGCCGGGCGCTGGACGTCGAGCGACGCCATCAGCACCTTCTTGCGGTCCTTTTCCTTCAGCCGCTTGGCGATCTTGGCGGTGGAGGTGGTCTTGCCTGACCCCTGCAGGCCGACCATCATGATGACGGCGGGTGGGGTCACGTCGATCATCAGGTCGCTGGTTTCCGCGCCCAGCACGTCGGTCAGCGTGTCGGACACGATCTTGACGACCATCTGCCCCGGCGTGACCGATCGCAGCACGTCGCTGCCCACCGCCCGCTCGGTCGCCTGGTCGACGAACTGACGCACGACGGGCAGCGCCACGTCGGCCTCCAGCAACGCGATCCGCACCTCACGCATCGCGGCGCGGACATCGTCCTCCGTCAGCGCACCGCGCCCACGCAGCTTGTCGAAGACCCCACTTAAGCGATCGCTGAGCGAATCGAACATCAACACCTCATCCGGGCCGGAGCCCTTGAAAAACTCTGCATCACCCCTCAAACGACAAAATCGCCGGCGGGCGAAACCTCGCCGGCCAGCGTCCATCCGATGCCCCTCTTGGGCGTCCTGGAGTCGTCAAAGTCGAACAGCGAGCCGTCCGATGCGTGCCGCCCCTTAGGGCAAAATTGAGCGGTCGGCAAGCGGCACATGGCGCTGCCGCAGATCGGCAGGCCACATTCGGGTTGAGCGACCCTCGCAGATGGTCAGGCGCAGATGGTCAGGCGACGCGGGCGCTACCCCCGAAACATCGCCGTCATCGCCGGCTCCCACGGGCCGCCGCGATAATGCCAGGCGGCGAGGCCCGCAATCGCCAGGGGGCGCGGGCGAAAGTCGCGGCGCAGCGCCAGCGCCAGCGCTTTCGCCGTATTGGGCGCGACCTTGTTCTGGACGGTGATGTGCAACCGCGGGCGGGCTTGGTCCTGCGGCGTCAGCAGGCCCGCAAAGGCGTCCGCCAGTTCCTCGCGCAGCGCCATCAGCGCCGGGCTTTCGACGCGCAGCACCACCCCCCGCCCCAACAATATCACTTCGGTCAGGCGCGCGGGCGGCGGCGGCCCGGCGCACAGCCGCTTCAGCCGCGCCGCCACCTCGTCCAGCAGCGATGGCGGCAGATGGTGGAACAAGGTGATATGCGCCGACAGCCAGTTGCGCTCCGGCGGGAAATGCGCGCGGCGCAGCCCGTCGGCCCAGGCGAAGTCCGCCGCGCCCATCAGCGCCGTGACGATGATCGGCGCGGGCGCGGCGGCGGCGCTCATTCGCGCGGATTGTCATTCAGCCAAGCCAGCACCGACTCCGGGCTCGTCTCGCCATAAGGGTCGTCATCCTCGCCGGCATCGTTGATCCCCGGCTCCTCGAACCAGGCGACGATCCGGCCGTCGTCCACCACCATCGCATAGCGCCAGCTGCGCTCGCCGAAACCCAGATGGTCCTTCTTGACCAGCATCCCCATGCGCCGCGTGAAGGCGCCCGATCCGTCAGGCAGCAGCTTGACCGACCGGATCCCCAAATGCTTGCCCCACTGGTACATGACGAAGGCGTCGTTGACCGACACGCAGTAGATGTCATCTGCGCCCGCCGCCTTCAACGCGTCACTCGATCGTTCGAAGGCGGGGCATTGTTCGGTCGAACAGGTCGGCGTGAAGGCGCCGGGCAGCGAAAACACCACCGCGCGCTTGCCCGCGAACAGGTCGGCGGTGCGCACATCCTGCCAGCGAAAGGGGTTGGGCCCTTCAACGCTGTCGTCGCGGACCCGGGTCTTGAGCGTCACGTCGGGTATGGATCGTCCCAGCATAGGCATAGTCTCCTGGCAGACGCGCCGCTATCGCGCGGGCGCTTTTGGGTATAGAATCGGCAATGAACCGGCGGCAATGGATGCCGGTCAAGAGGGGGTAACACGCATCATGCCTACGTCCCGTTCCCTGACCATCATCGGAATCATCCTGTTGCTCTGGAATTTGATGGGGGTGATGGCCTTCGTCACGCAACATGGCATGGACCTTGATCAACTCGCCCGCACCGATCCCGCCACCGCTCGCACCTTCGCGGCCATGCCGCCCTGGCTGTGGATCGTCTATGGGATCGCGGTCGGCGCAGGCGTGCTGGGCGCAATCCTGCTGCTGATGCGCCGGGCGCTCGCCGCCACGCTGTTCCTCGTCTCGCTGATCGCGGTGCTGGTGCAGTTCGGCTACACACTGGGCATGACCGACCTCATCGCGCATAAAGGCCTGATGGTCGCCGCCGGCTTCCCCGCCTTCATCATCCTGGTCGCCATCGTCCAGCTGATCTACACCCGCTCCATGGTGGCGAAAGGCGCGCTGCGCTGAGGCTGAGAGCGTCGGTCGGACCGGCATCGGCTGCATTGCCGAACGGGTGGAAACAAGACATTCTATATCCCTCTCCCTTGAGGGTCGGCCAGAGTCGCGCCTCTGGCCGAGGCTGCGCTAACTTGGCAGCTTGCTGCCTTAGTCGTAGCTGGGTAAAGGGGCGGCAACCTCGCGGGAATAGTTCGGTATCGCCAGTACCCCTCATCCAACTCCGCCTAGCCGCTATGCGGCAAGGCTTCGTATCCTTCTCCCTCAAGGGGAAGGAATGTCCTACATTGACCGAAATCGAACCTTCGGAACTGCGCGCGCGGCATGGACAGGTTCGGTCGGTCTGCGCACACCCAACAACAGCAGCCGGCTTCATCCTCCCCTGGCAGGGGAGTATAGCTGAAAACCACCCTCTCGTCATTCTCGCGAAGGCGGGAATCCAACTCTCCACCGGGTTCCTCGCAGAAATTTCGAGTGTTCGGGTTTGGACCATTTATGGTCGTACGCATCATCAGTTGCTTAACTCGAAAGCCTACGTTGCCGCACGATCCGTTTTCCGGCTAAACGGGTTTGCCAACTTTACAGGGTTGGTAGCGTGTCGGAGCAGCAATCCTCGCTGGCAGGTGAAGGCGCTAGCACGATCTTCTGCTGCTGGTATCACCAGCCGTAGCGTGAGTTGAACACCTATGCTGATCTTTGCCGTTGCCCTGCTACTCGCCGATGATGCTGCAACGGACTTTCCTGAAAAGTTGCCCGGCCTAACTGAAGCGTGCCTGGAAGATGCGGTGGCGGCGGGAGAAGTGACTGACACAGACGATAGCCACAAATATATTTGCACTGGTGACACGGCCGCTCAGCTTTGGACATTTCTCGAAAGCGCAGATGTCCGTCCTTACGAGCAAGACACCCCCTCGGGCCGCTGGCTTAGCCGGGAGTTCCCGCTTGGGGGCTGCTTCAAGCGGACGCGGCTGCCTGATGGAGAACAGGCTAGCACCGGCTTATCCTGCACAATCTGGGTGCCGCGCCCAGTTCCTGACAAACCATAACCACGATTTTTCTCGTCCGACTAAGAGGCGACTGTCGCCGTTACGCCCCTATCCACACACCCCCGAATCCACGCCCCCCACGAGCCTCAAACCGCCCGCCCGGCCCTATAATTCCCCCCGCGCCCGGCGAATCTCGAACCATTTGCGCACATTCGCATTATGCTGCTGCAAGGTGTCGGCGAAGATATGGCCGCCCTTGCCATCGGCGACGAAATAAAGCGCCTTGGTCTCGGCGGGATGCAGCACCGCCACGATCGACAGCCGCCCGGGATTGGCGATCGGCCCCTTGGGCAGGCCGGTCATCGCATAGGTGTTATAGTCGTTGACCGCCGCGATCTCGGACTTGCGGATGCGGCGGCCCAGCGGCTTGCCGCGCGTGATGGGATAGATGATCGTCGGGTCTGCCTGCAGCATCATGTTCGCGCGCAGCCGGTTGGCATAGACGCCCGCCACCATCGGCCGCTCCCTGGCGACGGCGGTTTCCTTCTCCACGATGCTGGCGAGGATGATCGCTTCGCGCGGGGTCTTGACCACCAGGTTGGGCGCGCGTTCGGCCCACAGCTTCGCCAGCAGCTTCGTCATCGCGTCCTGCATGCGCTTCAGCACCGCGGCGCGCGGCTCGCCCTTGTCGAAGGCATAGCTGTCGGGCAGCACGCTGCCTTCCTCGGGCACCGGGATGTCGCCGGTCAGCTGGTCGTTCGCCATCAGCCGCTCATGCACCAGGATCGACGGCATGCCTTCGGGAATGGTGATCAGCCGCGTCAGCGTCTTGCCGCCCTGCAGGATCGCCAATATGTCCTGGTTGCTCGCCTTGGCCGGGATGACGAACTCGCCCGCCTTGATCGGCGTCGATCCGCCGAACAGCTTGGCGCGCGTCAGGAAGGCGTCGGCGGATCGCACCGCGCCTGCCTGTTTCAGCAGCACCGCCGCGTCGGACAGGCTGGCGCCCTCGGGCACGACGATGCTGATCTCCTTGCCCGCCGGCCCGTCCTCGCTCCACCCGGCCACGAAGCGGAAGGCGATGAAGGCGGCGACGATCGCGCCGATCAGCAGGATGCCGCAGCCAAAGCGGCGTGTCGGGCTAGGGCGGGATCGTCTTGCCATGGGTGTCCGTCCGTCCCGCTCCTGTTAACGCATCCCCCTGCAAGCCGGTGGTGGAGGGGCGTCGCCCTGAGCATCGCGCCCCCTCCGTCCGGCCTTCGGCCAGCCACCTCCCCGTCCAGGGGAGGCTATGCGTCAGATCGCCTTCATGATCAGCGACGCGTTGGTGCCGCCAAAGCCGAAGCTGTTGTTCAGCACCGCGCGCACCTTGCGCTCCTTGGCGACGTGCGGGACCAGGTCCACGCCCTTGCAGCTCTCGCTCGGCTCGTCGAGGTTGAGCGTCGGCGGCACGATCTGGTCGCGCATGGCCAGGATGCAGAAAATGCTCTCCACCGCGCCCGCGCCGCCCAGCAGGTGGCCGATCGCCGACTTGGTGGACGACATCGACATGGACGACAGATGGTCGCCGAACAGCCGCTTGACCGCGCCCAGCTCCAGCTCGTCGCCCAGCGGCGTCGATGTGCCATGCGCGTTCACATAGTCGATATCCTCGAGCGACAAGCCCGACTTTTTGAGCGCCATTTCCATCGACCGGTATCCGCCGCTGCCCTCGGGATGCGGGGCGGTGACATGATAGGCGTCGCCCGACAGGCCATAGCCGATTACTTCGGCGTAGATTTTCGCGCCGCGCGCCTTGGCCCGCTCATATTCCTCCAGCACGACCACGCCCGCGCCTTCGCCCATGACGAAGCCGTCGCGGTTGACGTCATAGGGGCGGCTGGCCTTTTCGGGCGTGTCGTTAAAGCCGGTCGACAGCGCGCGCGCCTGGGCGAAGCCCGCGATGCCGATCGGGCAGATCGCGCTTTCCGCGCCGCCCGCCAGCATCACGTCGGCATCGTCCATCGCGATCATGCGCGCGGCGTCGCCGATCGAATGGGCGCCGGTCGAACAAGCGGTGACGACGGCGTGATTGGGGCCCATCAGGCCATATTTGATCGAGACCTGGCCGGAAATGAGGTTGATCAGGCGCCCATGGACGAAGTGCGGCGACACGCGGCCCGGCCCCTTGTTCGCCAGCACCAGCGATTCGCTTTCGATGCCCGGCAGCCCGCCGATGCCCGACCCGATCGAGCAGCCGGCGCGCAGCCGCTCCTCTTCGGTCATAGTGTCTAGGCCCGCGTCGCGCAGCGCTTCGCTGGCGGCGGAAATGCCGTAGACGATGAAGGGGTCGACCTGGCGCTGGATCTTGTGATCGACGTCCAGGCTGGCGTCATAGCCATATTCGTGATCGGCCGGCTTCACCTCGCAGGCGATGCGGCACTTGTAATCGGTCGCGTCGAAGCGCGTGATCGTGGCCGCGCCCGATTTCGACGCGATGATGTTCTTCCAGCTGGTTTCGACATTCCCGCCCAGCGGGCTCACCATGCCAAGGCCGGTTACGACGACACGACGCATATCCTAGCTCCGAAATTCTTATGGACCTTATGCCGCCCATGTAGCCACCAAAAGCGCGCTTGTGAACGGCGCGCCAGATATGAAAAGGCTCCCCACGCACCGGAAAACCGGACAGGAGGAGCCGTCTCTTGTGCGTCAGCGCGGCCCTTCCCTGGCAGGATCGGGCCGGACGGACAGCTTACTGCTTGCTGTCGATATAATCGATCGCGTCCTTGACGGTGGCGATCTTCTCGGCAGCATCGTCGGGGATTTCGACGCCGAATTCTTCCTCGAACGCCATCACCAGCTCGACGATGTCAAGGCTGTCAGCGCCCAGATCGTCGATGAAGCTGGCATCCTCGGTCACCTTTTCGGCTTCGACGCCCAGATGCTCGACGACGATTTTCTTTACGCGATCCGCGGTCTCACTCATGAGAGGTCCTTCTTGACAGGTATCGTTGGTGGTCTGTGAACAACCGTTAAGGCAATGCCCTAGAGCCAAGCCCCGATAGAGGCAAGAGGCAAGGCAGCCAAGCCCCTTCGTTGCGACGCAGCGGCGATCCTGTGCGGCAAGCCGCTAAAATCGCATGGCTAAGCGCGGCTTTACCGAAATTTCAGCTGCTTCTGCCAGGCTTTGCCAATGACCGTTCTCGCCCCGACCGACCGCCTGGTGACCCGCCCCCGGATGCGGGTCGCGGCCGTTGCGATGATCGCCGCGATGCTGGCGGGCCTCGTCTACCTGGTGGCGACCGCCCATGGCACCGTGGATTCGCTCGGCCGGCCGATCGGCACCGACTTTTCCAACGTCTGGACCGCGGGCTGGATGGCGAACCATGGCGACGCGCCGCGCGCTTGGGATTGGCCCAGCCATCATGCCGTGCAGGCGTGGCTGCATGGCGATCCGCACATTCCCTTCTATGGCTGGCATTATCCCCCGCCCTTCCTGATCGTCGCCAGCCTGCTCGCCCGCCTGCCCTATGTCGCAGCGCTCCTGGTCTGGCAGGGGCTGACCTTTGCCCTGGCGCTGATGCTCGTCCGGCGCGTCCTCCCCGCCGATCGCGACGCGCTGATCGCGGCGGCGGGCGCGCCGGTCGTGCTCATTTGCCTGGGCCATGGGCAGAACGCCTTCCTGACCGCCAGCCTGCTGGGCGGGGGCATGATGCTGCTCGACCGGCGCCCCTGGATCGCGGGCATGCTACTGGGCGCGCTGGTCTACAAGCCGCAATTTGCGGTGCTGATCCCGGTTCTGCTGCTGGTCCGTGGCGAAGGCCGCGCCTTCCTCGCCGCCGGGCTCACCGTCACGGCCCTGTGCCTCCTCACCCTGGCGCTGTGGGGCTGGCCGGTGTGGCAGGCCTTCGTCGAGTCCCTGCCGCTCACGCGCCATGTCGTGATCGAAGCGGGCGCGACCGGCTGGCACAAGATCCAGAGCCCCTTCGCCACGGTCCGCCAATGGGACGGGCCGATCCCGCTCGCTTATGGCGTGCAGGCGCTAGTCACCGCACTCGCCATCGGCGCCGCCGCGCTCAGCGCCGCGCTGCTCTGCACCCCCTATGTGCTCGATTATGACCATGTGTTGCTGGGCGTTGCCATCGCCTTCCTGTTCGCCGACATGCAGGCGCGCGGGGTGATGCGCTGGGAGCCGAGTTGGCTCGCCTTCGCCTGGCTTGCGCCGCTGTTCGGGCGCGCGGCGTCGCAATGGGCGCATCTGCCCGTCAACCTCATCGCCGCCATCGCGCTGCTGGCGCTGGCGGCGCGGCGCGCGGCGCTGCTGGACGCCGCCTTCGCCCGGCCGCTATGCGCGCCTCAGCGGCAATAGCCTTCCTGCCCCGGCACGACGATCAGGCAATTCTCCTTCTCCGCCAGCCATTTGAAGCCCGTCTCCGCGCCCGTCCCCGGCCGGATCGACAGGTCCTTGCCGTCGCGCACGAAGCGGATCGTCGATCCTTCGGCGATCCCGCTATAATCGCCCTGCCGGTCAAGATTATCCTTGTTGCTGATCGCATAATGGCCGCGCTCGCCATCGGGCGAGGGCTGGATGTCGAGGAAAAGCCCCTCCGGCCCGGTCCAGCGCCCGACCCAGTCGTCGGTCGGCGACCGGTCGGCGGGCGCCTCGCCCGCGCCCAGCGCATCGGGCTCCGCGATATTCTCGATTGTCGTCTCCGGGGCGATCGCCGTCGCCTGGTTGCCGGCATTGGCTTCGTCCGCCTGCTTGGCGCAGCCGCTCGCCAGCAGCGCCGCGGCGGCCCAGGGGAAGAAAGGAAGGCGCATCATCATCTCCTCGTCTTGCCTCCCGCCATCGAACCGATGGCGGCGCGGTTCGATCCCTTCCCGCTCCTCCCATGGCTTGCCACGGCCGCCCGGCGCGCCCAAAGACGCAGCGTCGAAAGGAACAGGCGATGACCGATCAGGCGGGGACGAGGACCAGGGCGCGCTTCGTGCGCGAAAGCGCCGATGTCAGGCGACAGGCGCTGATCGACGCCACTGCCCGCTGTTTGGCCGAGCGCGGCGTCGGCGGCACCTCGGTCCGCGCCATCTGTGCCCGCGCCGGTGTCTCGTCGGGGCTCCTCACGCATTATTTCGCCGGCGTCGATGCGCTGATCCTCGCCACCTATGTCGATGTGGGGGCCAAGGTGTCGGCAGCGCTAGACGCCGCCATCGCCGCGGCGGGCGCCGATCCGCGCGACCGGCTGCGCGCCTGCCTCCAGGCCAATCTGCGCCCGCCGGTGCTGAACCCGGACCTTCTCGCCACCTGGATCGCCTTCTGGAGCCTGGTCAAGTCCGACCCCGCCATCGCCGCCGTCCATGCCGACGTCTACCGCGGCACCCGCACCCAGCTGGAGGCTCTGCTCGGCGACGCCGCGCCCGGACTTTCGCGCGCGCAACGCCGCATTGCAGCGATCAGCCTGACGGCTCTTGTCGACGGTCTGTGGCTCGAACTCTGCCTCGATCGCTCCACTTTCTCACCCGAAGAAGCGCAGGCCATGGCGGAATCGGCCATTCTTCAATGCCTTGAAGCCAAAGACGATCCGTTCGATCAATCAGATCGGCGGTGATCGCTTTTCTCACTTAAGCCGTCCGATAAAACCAATTTCCATCGAATCGGCGCCGTCCCTACATGTGCCTTCGCAACTGCAACACTTATTGCGAGGTAAGGACAGCCCATGGCTCTCATCAACACCCCCCTGCAGCCGTTCACGGCCACCGCTTACAAGGAAGGCAAGTTTGTCGACGTCACTGACGCCGACGTGAAGGGCAAGTGGGCGGTCTTCTTCTTCTATCCCGCCGACTTCACCTTTGTCTGCCCGACCGAGCTGGAAGACCTGGCCGACATCTACCCGACCCTCCAGGGCATGGACGTGGAAGTCTATTCGGTCTCGACCGACACCCATTTCTGCCACAAGGCCTGGCACGACACCTCGCCGGCGATCGGCAAGATCAACTATTACATGCTCGGCGACCAGAACCACCAGCTGTCGAACATGTTCGGCGTGCTGCGTGAAGGCGTGGGCCTGGCCGACCGCGGCACCTTCGTTCTCGATCCCGAAGGCGTCATCCAGCTGGTCGAAATCACCCCCGAGGGCGTGGGTCGCAACGCGGCCGAACTGCTCCGCAAGGTGAAGGCGCTCCAGTATTGGGCCGCGCATCCGGGCGAAGTCTGCCCCGCCAAGTGGGAAGAAGGCGCCGAAACGCTCGCTCCCTCGCTCGACCTCGTCGGCAAGATCTAAGCGCCCACGCGCTTCTGCAGGACCGCCGGTTTCCCGCGCATCGCGGGAACCGGGCGGGACCCTCGCATGATAATCCAGAACATCGCACCATTTTTCCGGGGTCTTTGGGTCGCACCATCCCCGGACGGGCCGTCGCACCCTCCCTCTCCCCCTTGCGGCGGCCCGCCTTCTTTCAACGGAGCCAGACAGATATGTTGGACGCGAACCTCAAGGGACAGCTGAAAAGCTATCTGGCGAACATCACCCAGCCGATCGAGCTGGTGGCGTCGCTGGATGAAGGCGCAAAGTCCCGTGAACTGAACGAATTGCTGAACGAGATCGCGGCCCTGTCCGACAAGGTGTCGGTTGCGACCGGCGATGCCGCGCGCAAGCCCAGCTTCATGATCCGCCGCGTCGGCACCGACATCGGCGTGACCTTCGCTGGCATTCCCATGGGGCATGAATTCACCTCGCTGGTGCTCGCCCTGCTTCAGGTCGGCGGCCACCCGTCGAAGGCGGCGCAGGACCTGATCGACCAGGTGAAGGGCATCGACGGCGACTATGCCTTCGAAACCTATTTCTCTCTGTCCTGCCAGAATTGCCCCGACGTGGTGCAGGCGCTCAACCTGATGAGCGTGCTAAACCCGCGGATCAGCCATGTCGCGATCGACGGCGGCCTGTTCAAGGACGAGGTTGAGGCGCGCAAGATCATGGCCGTGCCCACCATTTTCCTCAATGGCGAACCCTTCGGCCAGGGCCGGATGGAGCTGGAACAGATCGTCGCCAAGATCGACAGCGGCGCCGAAGCCCGCGCTGCCGAGAAGATCAAGGCCCAGGACCCGTTCGAAGTGCTGGTGATCGGCGGCGGCCCCGCCGGTGCTGCGGCCGCCATCTATTCGGCGCGCAAGGGCATCCGCACCGGCGTCGCGGCCGAACGCTTCGGCGGCCAAGTGCTCGACACCATGGACATCGAGAATTTCATCTCGGTCAGCCGCACCGAAGGCCCCAAGCTCGCTTCCGCGCTCGAAGCCCATGTGAAGGATTATGACGTCGAGATCATGAACCTTCAGAAGGCGGCGAAGCTGGTTCCGGCCAAGCAGGAAGGCGGCTATCATGAAGTCGTGCTGGAAAATGGCGCCTCGCTGAAGGGCCGCACCATCATCCTGTCGACCGGCGCTCGCTGGCGCCAGATGGGCGTGCCGGGCGAGGACGACTATCGCAACAAGGGCGTCGCCTACTGCCCGCATTGCGATGGCCCGCTGTTCAAGGGCAAGCGCGTCGCGGTGATCGGCGGCGGCAACAGCGGCGTCGAAGCGGCGATCGACCTTGCCGGCATCGTCGCCCATGTGACGCTGATCGAATATGACAGCCAGCTGCGCGCCGACGCCGTGCTCCAGCGCAAACTCGCCAGCCTGCCCAACGTCAAGATCATCACATCGGCGATGACGACGCAGGTCAACGGCAATGGCGAAAAGGTGACGGGCCTGTCCTACAAGGACCGCAACCACGGCACCGAACATGATGTCGAACTGGAAGGCATTTTCGTCCAGATCGGCCTCGTGCCCAACACCGAATGGCTCAAGGACACGATCGCGCTCAGCCCCCGCGGCGAAATCGAGATCGACGTGCGCGGCGAAACCAGCCAGCCCGGCATCTTCGCCGCGGGGGACTGCACCACCGTGCCCTACAAGCAGATCGTCATCGCCATGGGCGCCGGCTCCACCGCCGCCCTCTCCGCCTTCGACTATCTGATCCGCCTGCCCGCCGCCGAGGAAACGGCGCAGGCAGCATAGCGCCAAACCCCGGAGCGGGGCAGCAGGGCGGCCGGTCCACGACGGACCGGCCGCCCTTTTTGATAGCGGAAATCCTTTCGGGCTGAGCTTGCCGAAACCCCCGCTCCTCCCACCAAGAACCGTTCGGGCTGAGCCTGTCGAAGCCCCCTTCTTCCTTTCTGCCCCTCCGCCGGCCGCCATCTCTTTGACAGCGCGCCCGCCCACAGGCAAAGCCGCATCGCCCCCTCCCGTCCCGCGAGTATCCATGCAGCTCCCCGATTTCGACGCCGACCGCTTCCTGCGGGACCATTGGCAGAAGCAGCCGCTGCTGATCCGCAACCCGTGGCGCGCCTGGCGCAATCCGATCGAGCCCGACGAACTGGCCGGCCTCGCCTGTGAAGAAGGGATCGAATCGCGCCTCGTCATCCAGAGCGGCGACAGCTGGGCGCTCGAACATGGCCCCTTTGCGGAGGATCGCTTCGCCACCCTTGGCGCGTCCCCCTGGACCCTGCTGGTGCAGGCGGTCGATCATCATGCGCCCGATGTCGCGGCGCTGCTGGCTCCCTTCCGCTTCATCCCCGACTGGCGGATCGACGATGTGATGGTCAGCTACGCCACGGACGGCGGCGGCGTCGGCCCGCATTTCGACCAATATGACGTCTTCCTGATCCAGGGGCTGGGCCAGCGCCGCTGGCGCGTCGGCCCGCGCTGCGCGTCCGACACGCCGCTGCGCCCCCATGCCGACCTGCGCCTGCTGCCCGATTTTCAGGCGACGGGCGAATGGGTGCTGGATCCCGGCGACATTCTCTATGTGCCGCCGGGCTTTGCTCATGATGGCGTGGCTGTCGGCGATGATTGCATGACCTATTCGGTCGGCTTTCGCGCCCCCGCCCGGCCCGACCTGCTGGTCGAATGGGCGGACCATTGCACCGCGCAGATGCCCGATGACGCGCTTTATGCCGATCCCGACTTGCGCCCGGCCGCCCATCCCGGCGAGATCGCGCCGGCGGCCATCGACCGGCTGCACGCCATGACGATCGACGCGCTCCAGGATCGCGACGCCTTCGCCGCCTGGTTCGGCCAGCATGTGACGACGCCCAAATATGCCGATGCCGACTGGCGCCCCGATTCGCCCTTCTCGGCCGCGGACATCGGCGCCTTGCTGGCGGAGGGAGCGACGCTGCTGCGCAACCCCGCCAGCCGCATCGCCTTCCTGCGCAAGGGCGAGGACCTGCTGCTCTTTGCCGATGGCGCCGCCTTTCCCTGCGCCGCCGATGTCGCCGCGCTCGCCGAGCGGCTGAGCGCGCAGGACCATCTTGTGCTCGCCCCCGCCATGGCCCCCGGCGCCGACCTGCTCGCCGCCCTGCTGAACCAGGGCAGCCTGCTGCTCGAGGAACCGGACGAGGACTGATCGCGATGGCCCGCCTCCTCCTCTTCAACAAACCCTATGACGTGCTGTCGCAATTCACCGACCGCAGCATCGGCGCGGACCGGCGCACCCTGTCCGACTATATCGACGTGCCGCGCGTCTATCCCGCCGGCCGGCTTGACCGCGACAGCGAAGGGCTGTTGCTCTTGACCGACGACGGGCGGCTGCAGGCGCGCATCGCCCATCCCCGCTTCAAGACGCCAAAAACCTATCTGGTCCAGGTGGAAGGCGATGTGCAGCCGGAGGCGCTGGCGCGTCTGGCGGCGGGCGTGACGCTGAACGATGGCCCGACCCTGCCCGCGCGGGCGGAGCGGATCGACGATCCCGCGCTCTGGCCGCGCGATCCGCCGGTCCGCTTCCGCAAGACCGTGCCCGATTGCTGGATCAGCCTCACCATCCGCGAAGGCCGCAACCGCCAGGTCCGCCGCATGACCGCCGCCGTCGGCCACCCAACGCTCCGCCTCATACGCTGGCGCATCGGCGACTGGTCGCTCGACGGCCTGGCGCCGGCCACATGGCGCGAAATCGGGGTCTGACGGCATCCTCGCAACGGCTTGAACGGTCAGTCGCTACGGTCGGAACAACACGCCCCCCGTCAGCGGCTCGGGCGCGCCGGTGGTGCCCGGGAAGCTGATCGGCAGGCCCTTCAGGTGGCGCACCGCCATATAGGCGAAACCCTGGGCCTCCAGTGCGTCGCCGTCCCAGCCGAGCGCGTCGACGTCCAGCACCTCCACGCCCGTGCGCGCCGCGATCATCGCCATCAGCGTAGCATTGTGCCGGCCGCCGCCTGCGACATGGATCTGGCGCGGCGTCTGCGGCACATGCGTCAGCGCGCGCGCCACCGCAGCGGCGGTGAACGCGGTCAAGGTCGCCGCGCCATCCTCAAGCGTCAGCCCCTGCACCGCCGCAATGCTGAACGCCTCCCGATCGATGCTCTTTGGCGGGGCGAGATCGAACCAGGGATCGGCCATCATCGCCGCCAGCCGCGCCTCATCCACTTGCCCCCGCGCCGCGCAGGCGCCGCCGGCATCGAACGGCGCGCGCCCATGCGTCTGCATCCAATTGTCGATCAGGCCGCTTGCCATGCCGGTGTCGAAGGCGATCAGCCCGTCGTCCGATCCGATGAAGGTGATATTGGCGACCCCGCCCAGGTTGAGGATCGCCGCAGGCTTGTCCAGCCCGGCCGCCAGCGCGCGGTGATAGACCGGCAGCAGCGGCGCACCCTGCCCGCCCGCCGCGACATCGGCGCTGCGCAGGTCGCCCACGACCGCAATGCCGAACGCCCCCGCCAGCGCGGCGCCGTCGCCGATCTGCCAGGTCCAGCCGCGATCGGGCCGGTGCGCGACCGTGTGGCCGTGAAAGCCGATCACTCCGACATCCTCGGCGATATGCCCGCTGCGGCCCAGCAGGTCCGCCACCGCCTGCACATGATATTCGGTCAGCTCCACCTCGACCGCGGCGATCAGCGGCTCGAAGCCCGGCCGCTCCATCGCCATTGCCCGCTGGCACGCCTCGGCCAGGCGCAGGCGAAAGCCATCCTCATAGGCCATGGCGTGGAACTCCACCGCCGCGACCGCGCCTTCGCCATCGGTCTCGATCAGCGCGGCGTCAATGCCGTCGCGCGAAGTGCCGGACATCAGGCCGATGGCGAGCGTGGCTTGGGGGTTGTCCATGAAAATCCGTTCCAGCTGGGCCTATCGATGCCGCTTCATAGGAAGAAGCGGGGCCCTTCGACAAGCGCGCGAGCCGGACTGTCGGTCACAGTGCCACAGGATCGCCAGGCTGCCGGACAATGCGCGCATGAACAGGAAGCTTTTCGCCGCCAGACCGCGATGCTACAGGCGCGCGCCATGAGCAACTACCAGTCCGATCTCCTGCGCCTTCTGGAAACGCGCGGCTATATCCACCAGCTGACCGATGCCGAAGGGCTCGACGCGCTCGCCGCGAAACAGGTGGTGCCGGGCTATATCGGCTTCGATCCCACCGCGCCCTCGCTCCATGTCGGCCATCTGGTGTCGATCATGATGCTGCGCCAGCTGCAGAAGGCAGGCCACAAGCCGATCGTGCTGATGGGCGGCGGCACCGGCAAGATCGGAGATCCCAGCTTCAAGGACGAAGCGCGCAAGCTGCTGACGACCGACCTCATCGCGCAGAATGTCGCCAGCATCAAACGCGTGTTCGAACGCTTCCTCACTTTCGGCGACGGGCCTTCGGACGCTTGTCTGCTCGACAATGCCGAATGGCTGGACCGCCTGGAATATATCCCGTTCCTGCGCGACATCGGCCAGCATTTCTCGGTCAACCGGATGCTGAGCTTCGACAGCGTGAAGCTGCGCCTCGACCGTGAACAGTCGCTGAGCTTCCTTGAATTCAACTATATGATCCTCCAGGCCTATGATTTTCTGGAGCTGTCGCGCCGCTCGGCCTGCCGCCTGCAGATGGGCGGATCGGACCAGTGGGGCAATATCGTCAACGGCGTCGAACTTGCCCGCCGGGTCGATGGGACGCAGGTGTTCGGCCTCACCACGCCGCTGCTCACCAATGCCGACGGCACGAAGATGGGGAAGACCGTGGGCGGCGCCGTCTGGCTCAACGAGGACCAGCTGTCCCATTATGACTATTGGCAATTCTGGCGGAACACCGCGGATGCCGACGTCGCCAGCCGCCTGCGCCTCTTCACAGACCTGCCGATGGATGAGGTGAACCGGCTCGCCGCGCTGGAAGGCGCGGAGATCAACGAGGCCAAGAAGATCCTCGCCAATGAAGCGACGGCGCTCTGCCGCGGCGTGGACGCCGCGCAGGCCGCCGCCGAAACCGCGCGCCGCACCTTCGAGGAAGGCGCGTCCGACGCCAATCTGCCCACCGTCAGCCTGGGCGAAGGGCTCACCATCGTTCAGGCGACCACCGGCCTCGGCTTCGCCGCCTCCAACAAGGAAGTGCGCCGCAAGCTGACCGAAGGCGCGATCAAGGTGAATGGCGACGTGGTGACCGATCCGGCCGCCACACTCAAGGCCGGCGACAAGCTGAGCTTCGGCGCCAAGAAACATGGCCTGATCGTGGCCTGACCGCCACCGGGCTGCCGCCCGCGCGGCGGCCCGATTGCGCCCCTACGATCCCGCCTGCGCGCTTTTCTAGCCTTAACGCCGCGCTAAGCCTCTTTCCTCGCATCCCGTTTATCATCCGCCGCCTAGACTCGGGGCATGTCCTCCTCGGTCTTCGCCAATCTCGACCATGTGAAGCGCTCGCGCGACCCCGCGGTCGAGCAGCGCCGCGCCAAACGCGATCTGGTCGACATGGTCAGCCATGTCACTGCGCGCGGCGCCACGCATGGCGTGCGCATCATCAACATCTCGGCGCTCGGCCTCATGTGCCGGTCCGAAGGGGCGTTGCTGACCGGCGAGCGGGTCACCATCTGGCTGCCGGTGCTCAAGGATTATCCCGCGGAAATCCGCTGGTCGGAGGATGGCCGGGCCGGCATGGAGTTTCTGACCCCGGTTACGCCGCGCGTCTACAACGCGATGATGGCGCTCATTCCGCCGCGTCAGACCGCCTGGTAGGCACCAGGGCCGGGAACCCCTCGCCCGGTTCCAGCCGCTGGCGGCTCCGCACCAGCGCCTCGGGCATTTGCGTCCGCAGGAAATCCATCACCGCTTCGCGCACTTCGCAGCGCAGGTCGAACGCGATGCCAGCATTGCGGGCCGACAGCAGCCCGCGCAGCTCCAGCGCGTCGGCCTTGTGCTCGGTCACCTGCAAGATGGCGACGCGACCGTCCCAGCGCGCATTGTTCTTCGTCGCGTTCACGAACGCCTCGCGAATGCGGCCTACATCGGCGGCGGGATCGACATAGAAGAACACCGTGCCCAGCAGGTCGGATGTCTTGGTCGTCCAGTTCTGGAAGGGTTTTTCGAGGAAGTAGGATACCGGCACCACCATCCGCCGGTCGTCCCAGATGCGCACCACGACGAAGGTCAGGGTGATGTCCTCGATACGGCCCCATTCGCCTTCCACGATCACCACATCGTCCAGCCGGATCGGCTCGGAAAAGGCCATCTGGATGCCGGCGATCAGATTCTTGAGCGCGGGCTGCGCCGCTGCGCCGACAGCCAGGCCGACGAGGCCCGCGGACGCGGCCAGCGTCACACCGATCGACCGGACGCCCGGAATCGCGATCAGCACCATGGCGATCACCAGCACCGCGATGATGCTCTGGGTGATGCGGTAGAGGATGCGCACGCGCGTATGGCGCCGCCGCGCCTTCAGATTATCCTCGGCATTGATGTCGCTATGGCTTTCGATCACTTGCCGGACCGCGCGCAAAATGCCCAGCAGCAGCCAGCCGGCGAGCAGCGCGAACAGCATCTTCGACCCGATCGACCAGAGGGCCTCGAGACGCGGCCCCATTTCCAGCGGCTGCAAACCCGCGCCCAGCGCGAACAGCACCACCAGCCAGCGCGTCGGCTGGAAGATTTGCGGCAACAGAACCGGCGTCATCCGCGTCCGCACCACCCGCACCGCAATGGCGTAGAGCAGCCAGTGGATCAGGAAAGCGGCCACGACCGACAGGGCGATCGAAACCGCGGCGACAGACGTGATGTTGGTCAGGCTGATGTCCGGCATGAACGGGGCAACGCCGCCCCACGCAAATTGTTTCGCACATGCAGCAGACATGCAGTTGCTGGCCCTGCCGGAGGGCGAACCATCATAGAATGATAAATTGACTCGATCCCTTCCCTCAGCGCGCTCCTATTTTGGCGCTGGCTGCATCATCGTGACCCGGCCGCGCTCCACGCGGTAGGTCCAGCCGCCCCACCTGATGCTGTTGGACATTGCCGCCTGAATCTGCACCGCCAGATGCGCCCAGAGGGGGACAAAGGGCGCGAGCGCATCCCAGTAAAGGGATCGGCGGGCGGCCATCATCTGGCCCGGCTCCAGCACGGCGCGCAGGATGCGCCAGCGCAGCAACGCCCGCCCCCAGGCTGCGCCATAGCCGATCGCGACCGCGCTCCAGCCGCCCCAGCCCAGCGCCCAGACCCAGCCGAAAGACTGGATGGCGACGCCCAGAGTCGCCAGCGCCCACATGCCCGGGCTGTTGGTGACGATGTGCCGATATTGGCGCACGCCAAAGGTCCAGAGCGGCGCGAAATCGCCTTCCAGCGGGCTCGCGACCAGAAGATCCCGCACCGGCCGCATCCGCAGCTTCGCGCGCCAGCCGGCCAGGCCGATCACCATGTCGTCCGACAAACGGCCCGCCAGCACCGTGTCCAGGTCCAGCCGGTCGGCGACCGCGCGCGGCATCGCCATCGCGCCGCCCCAAGGCATGGTCGCATCGGGCGCGCGGGGCATGGTCGCCAACTGCATTTCCACTGCGCCGACCAGCGGCGTCATCCAACCACGCCCCGGCAGCAGTAAGCGGTATCCGGTGACGATGTCCGCCTTGCCACGCACGAGCGGGAAGAGCAGTCGCCCGATCAGCCGCTGCGGTGGCGCTATGTCGGCGTCGATGAAGATGAGATAGCCGTCGGTCGGGCGCAGCGCCCGCAGGGCGGCGCGGACCTTGTGGACCTTCTGCCCTTCATCCTGCGCGACTCCGGCAGAGACCAGCTGCACCCACGCGGCCTCCCGGGCAGCTAGGAGGCGCGCCGCCGGGCACGCGCCCGATGTCGCCAGCAACAGACGATGCGGCGCGCTCTGCGCCTTCAGCCGAGCGATGAGGTCGGGCGCGCCATCCCAATCGTCCCGCACGCTGAGGATGACCACGGCTCCATTCGGCGTTTCCTCCTTTCGGTCGGCCGGCAGGTTGTAGAGATAATTGGCCACCCCCAGCAGCGTCAGCGCCTGCAGCACTATCCAGACCCACAGCATGTTCGCCCCTGCCTCTTTACCGTCCGCCATGCTGCTGTATGACGGCCGGACTATGCTCTCCAACCCCTTTCTTTTCTGGATGTTGCGGTGGCTGCCGGCGGGCCTTGCGTCCTGGCTGGGCGGCTGCTTGTCCGCGCATGTCGCCCGCCGCCGGATGAAGCTGCGGGATGCGCGGGCGCGCGCCAATCTGGCGATCCTGCGCCCCGACCTGTCGCAGCCCGAGCGGGAGGCGATGCTGACCCGGCGCTGGATCAATATCGGCCGCACCCTGGCGGAGCTCGCCAATATCGACCGGCTGGTCAATGACGCCCATGTGCGCGTGATCGACAAGGCGGGCTATGATGCCGTGCTGGATGGCCCGGGCCCGATGATCGCCTTCACCTGTCATCTCGGCAACTGGGATCTGCTCGCCGCGCATATCAAATGGTCGACGGATCGGCCGGGCCTTGGCGTCTATGAAGATCCCGAAGATCCGCGCATCGCCGAGCAGCTCAAGAAAGCGCGATCAAGCTACATGGGCGAGGCGATCGGCGGCGAAGGTGCTGCCCGAGGCGTGCTGAAGCATCTGACGCAAAAGGACCGCGCCACGCTCTACATATTGGCCGACGAGCGGCGCGAACGGCAGGTCTGGTTCCCGACCTTCGGCCGTTCCCTGCCCCCGTCGGGCAATCTGTCGATCGCGCTGCGGCTGGCGCGCAAGGTGGGCGCGCGCATCCTGCCCTTCTATCTGCTGCGCACCCAGGGGCCGCATTTCGACCTGCACTGGCATCCCCCTCTTGATCCGGGTGCGCTGAGCGACGAGGCGATCGTCGCGGCGCTGAACGCCTATCTGGGCCGCGCCTGCATCGTTCATGCCGATCAATGGCTGGCGCTGCACGACATGGACCTGACGGCCGAGGGGCACCGGCCGCCATGTGACTTCGCGCTCGATCGCGGCTAAAGCGCCGGCATGTCCCGACTCGCCATCAAGATTTGCGGCCTGTCGACCGCCGAGACGGTGGGCGCGGCGGTGCGCGCGGGGGCCAGCCATCTGGGCTTCGTCCATTTCGGCCGGAGTCCGCGCCATGTCGAGCCCGAGCAGATGCGCGGGCTGGCCGCCGCAGTGCCTTCGCATGTTGGGCGGGTCGCGGTGGTGGTCGATGCCGACGACGCGCAGCTGGCGCAGATCGTGCACACAGGCGCGATCACCGCGCTGCAACTGCATGGCAAGGAAAGTCCCGAACGCAGCGCCGCCATTCGCCAGCGCTTCGGCCTGCCGGTGTGGAAGGCGATCGCGGTGAAGACCCGTGCGGACATCGATGCGGCCGCGGCCTATACTGGCGCGGTCGACCGGCTGCTGTTCGACGCCAAGACGCGCGATGGCGCGGCGCTGCCCGGCGGCATGGGCCTGCGCTTCGACTGGACGCTGCTGCGCGGCGCCGCCCTGACCATGCCCTGGGGCTTGTCGGGCGGTCTGTCGATCGACACAGTCTGCACCGCCATCGCCACCACCGGCGCCCCGTTGATCGACGTGTCGTCGGGTGTCGAGGATGCGCCCGGCATCAAGAGTGTGGACAAGATCATGGCCTTCTGCAAAGCGGTGGACGCATGTTGACGCAGACGCCCCTCGTCATGCGCATCGGACAACGATGGCGCTGATCGCTTCTCCTTCCCGAAGCGAACGCCCGTTTTCTGTCCCGGAAAGACCAATCTCATGACCGACATTCTTGCTCCGACCAGCTTGCCCAACAGCCTGCGCAGCCAGCCCGACGCTAATGGGCATTTCGGGGCGTTCGGCGGTCGTTACGTAGCCGAAACACTGATGCCGCTGATCCTGGAGCTGGAGAAGGTCTACAAGGCGGCGAAGGCTGACCCGGCGTTCGACGCGGAATTCGCCGAATTGCTGCGCACCTATGTCGGTCGGCCCAACCCGCTTTATTATGCCGAGCGTCTGACCGAAGCGCTGCGCGCCAGGGCGGAGCCGGGAAAAGGCGCGAAAATCTACCTCAAGCGCGAGGAGCTCAATCACACAGGCGCGCACAAGATCAACAATTGCATCGGCCAGGCGCTGCTCGCCCGGCGCATGGGCAAGAAGAAGGTCATCGCCGAGACGGGCGCCGGCCAGCATGGCGTCGCCACCGCGACGGTCGCTGCCCTGTTCGGCCTGGAATGCAAGATCTTCATGGGGGCGAAGGACGTCGAACGGCAGAAGCCCAACGTCTTTCGCATGAAGCTGCTCGGCGCCGAAGTGATCCCGGTTCATTCGGGATCGTCGACGCTGAAGGATTCGATGAACGATGCGCTGCGCCACTGGGTGTCGAATGTGCATGACACTTTCTACATCATCGGCACGGCGGCGGGGCCGCATCCCTACCCCGAACTGGTCCGCGATTTCCAGTCGGTGATCGGCAAGGAAACCCGCGCGCAGATGCTGGAAGCCGAAGGCCGCCTGCCCGACATGCTGATCGCGCCGGTCGGCGGCGGATCCAATGCGATCGGCATGTTCCACCCCTTCCTCGACGATCCCGAAGTCGCGATGATCGGCGTCGAGGCGGCGGGCGAAGGGCTGGACCGGAAACATGCGGCGAGCCTGGCCGGCGGCAAGTCCGGCATCCTGCACGGCAACCGCACCTATCTGCTGCAGGATGAGGACGGCCAAATCACCGAAGCGCACAGCATTTCGGCCGGCCTGGACTATCCCGGCATCGGCCCGGAACATAGCTGGCTGCACGAGATCGGCCGGGTCAAATATATGCCGATCAAGGATGATGAGGCGCTGGAGAGCTTCCAGACGCTCTCGCGGCTGGAAGGCATCATCCCCGCGCTGGAATCCGCCCATGCCATCGCCGCCGCCCAGCAGGTCGCGCCGACGCTGGACGCGGACAGGATCATCGTCGTCAACCTGTCGGGCCGGGGTGACAAGGACATCTTCACCGTCGCCGATGCGCTGGGAGTGGAGATGTGAGAGAACGGATATTGGGAACCGCGCATGACTGATCGTCTCTCCACCCGCTTCGCCGCTTGCAAGGCGCAGGCGCGCGCCGCGCTCATCACCTTCGTCACCGCTGGCGATCCGGACGTGACAGCCACGCCGGCCATTCTGGACGCGCTGGTCGCCGGCGGGGCGGACATTATCGAACTGGGTATGCCCTTTACCGACCCGATGGCCGATGGCCCGGCAATCGAGCTGGCCAATCTGCGCAGCCTGGGATCGGGCACGCGGACCAGCGACGTGTTCGCGCTCGCCACTGAGTTCCGCGCGCGCCATGCCGATACGCCGCTGGTGCTGATGGGCTATGCCAATCCGATGCTGGCGCGCGGGCCCGACTGGTTCGCCGGGCAATGCACGGCGGCAGGTGTCGATGGCGTCATCTGCGTCGATGTGCCGCCCGAGGAAGATGCCGAAATCGGCCCCGCCCTGCGCGCGGCCGGCGTCCATCTGGTGCGGCTCGCCACGCCCACGACCGACGCGCAGCGCCTGCCTGCCGTGCTCCAGGGCGCCAGCGGCTTCCTCTATCATGTCGCGGTTGCCGGCGTGACCGGCAAGCAGCAGGCGGCGCAGGCGTCGATCGAAATCGCCGTCGCCCGGCTGAAGGCCGCGACCGACCTGCCCATCGCAGTCGGCTTCGGCGTCCGTTCGCCCGAACAGGCCGCCGCGATCGGCCGCGTCGCCGACGGCGTCGTCGTCGGATCAGCGATCGTCGATATCGTCGGCAGCCATGGCGATGCCGCCGCCCCCTTCGTCCAGGATTTCGTCGCCGCCCTGCGCGGTGCGCTCACCACCCAAGCCCAAGAGACCGCCGCATGAGCTGGATCAACCGCGTCCGCAACGCCCTTCCCTTCATCGCGAAGAAGGAAACCACCGCCGAAACGCTGTGGCATAAATGCCCGGCCTGCGCGGAAATGGTGTTCATCAAGGAGTGGGAGGAAAATCTGTCCGTCTGCCCCCGCTGCGACCATCATGGGCGCATCGGGCCCGCCGCGCGGTTCGAGCAGATATTGGATGCCGGCTTCATCCTGCTGCCGACGCCGCATGTGCCCGAAGACCCGCTGAAGTTCCGCGATACCAAGCGCTACCCCGACCGGATCAAGGCGGCGCGCGGCGCGACCGGCGATCAGGATGCACTGATCAACGCGCGCGGCGCAATCGACGATGTGCCGCTGGTGATGGGCGTGCAGAATTTCGCTTTCATGGGCGGCTCCATGGGCATGGGCGTGGGGGCTGCCTTCATTCAAGGCGTGAACGACGCGATCGCGCATGGCTGCCCCTATGTCATCTTCACCGCCGCCGGCGGCGCGCGGATGCAGGAAGGCATTTTGTCGCTGATGCAGATGCCGCGCGCGACCGTCGCCATCCAGAAGCTGCATGCGGCGGGCCTACCCTATATCGTCGTGCTGACTGATCCGACCACCGGGGGCGTCACCGCCAGCTATGCGATGCTGGGCGACATCCAGATCGCCGAGCCCAATGCGCTGATCGGCTTTGCCGGCCAGCGCGTCATCGAAAGCACGATCCGGGAGAAGCTGCCCGAAGGCTTCCAACGCGCCGAATATCTGCTTGATCACGGGATGCTCGACATGGTCGTCCATCGCAGCGAATTGCGCGATACGCTGGCGCGCGTGATCGGCTATCTTCGCCCACGCGCCGCCGCCTGATTCCTGCCGCGCCAACCGGGGGCACGCGCGATGGCCGACCATGCCGTTTCCGACGATCCGCAGGTCCAGGCGCAGCTTGACCGGCTGTGGTCGCTTTCGCCGGGCGCGGACATATTGGGGCTGGAGCGGATCACCCGCTTGCTGGGGCGGCTGGGCGACCCGCACCGGGCGCTGCCGCCGGTTTTCCATGTCGCGGGCACCAATGGCAAGGGTTCGACCTGCGCCTTCCTGCGCGCGGCCATGGAGGCGGACGGCAAGAGCGTCCATGTCTTCACCTCGCCCCATCTCGTCCGGTTCAACGAGCGCATCCGCGTCGCCGGGCAGTTGATCGAGGACGCGCCTTTGGCCGGATATCTGGCGCGGGTGCTGGACATTGCCGAAGGCGTCAATGCCAGCTTTTTCGAAGTGACGACGGCGGCCGCCTTCCTGGCCTTTGCCGAACAGGCGGCCGACGCCTGCATCGTGGAGGTGGGCCTGGGCGGGCGGCTCGACGCCACAAATGTGATCGTCGATCCGGTGGTGTGTGGCGTCGCGCAACTGGGCATCGACCATCAGGCTTTCCTGGGCGACACGCTGGCGCAGATCGCCGCGGAGAAGGCGGGCATCGCCAAGGCGGGCGCGCCGCTGGTGACGCAGCGCTATCCTGAGTCGCTCTTCCCCGTGATGGAAGCCGCGGCGGAGAAGGCAGGCACGCGATGGATCGGCCAGGGCGATGGCTGGGACGCGGCGACCTATCGTGATCGGCTTCATTATCGCGACGCGCACGGCCGACTCGACACGCCGCTGCCGCGCTTGGCCGGGGCTCATCAGGTGCAGAATGCCGCGCTCGCCTTCGCCATGCTGCGGCATCAGGAGGCGGTGTCCCTCTCCGAAGCGGCGATCAAGGCCGCGCCGCTTTGGGCGCAATGGCCCGCGCGGCTTCAGCGGCTGGACCATGGCCCGCTGCTGGCGCCGCTGCCGGCCGGCACGAGCGCATGGCTGGATGGCGGACATAATGCCGGCGCCGGCGAAGCGATCGCCGCCTATTTCACGGCCGAGCGGCTTGAAGGGGGGAAGCTGCACCTCATCATCGGCATGCTCGCCAACAAGGATATCGATGCCTTCCTGGCGCCCTTCGCCGGGGTGGTGGGCCATATCCATGCGCTTCCCGTGCCCGGCCACGATCATCATGCGCCCGCGCGCTTCGCCGCCATCGCCGATCGCTGGGGCATCGGCTGCACCGCGCATGATGCACCCGAAGCGGCCATCAGCGCGGTCGCGGCCAGCGCCGCCGCCGATGGAGAGACGGCACCCAAGCTGCTGATCGGCGGATCGCTGTATCTTGCCGGGCAGATTTTGCGACTGAATGCGCAATTACCCGACTGAATAGACTTGCGACTGACTCGCAATAGCGTATCCTGCCCTTCCGAACAGTTCAGAAGGCGCGATTCTATGGCTTATGGAGAGACCTCCCCCCTCGACCTGCCCCGGCCCATTCCGGGCGGATATGGCAACCGGCTCTTCCTGTTCGTCATGCGCCGGATGGCCAGTGCCGGAGTGAACGACGCGCATGCCGCCAATGCCATGCTGGGCGCCTTCGGCCGCAGCTATCGTCGGCCGCTGGTGCTGATGCGTGCGATGATGCTGGAACTGGCGCGCGCGTCCAGCCGCAAGATCATGGTCGCTCCCTGCTGCTGCGCTCGCATGACTGCCGACGAAGCGCTGATGATGCAGGCGACCGGCGCCGCATTGCGCGACCCCAATGCCGCCTACGATCGGGTGAGCGAACTGCTCGGCAACGATCATGCGCTGGGTGCGCTCACATGCCTGCAGGCGGTTGCTCAGGCCCATGCTGACCTCGGCCGGCCGCTGGACATCTACGCGGCGGGCTGAGCCGTCGTCTCCGTCGCTGCGGTGCCCACGCTCGCGTCGATCAGGCCGGCGCGCATCATTAGCCAGAAGAGGAGGATGCCCGGCACGGCCAGGGCGGTGGTGAACAGGTAGAAGTCGACATAGCCGAAGCGCTCGATCAGCGCGCCGGCGGTGGTGCCGGTCAGGAAACGGCCGACGATGCTCGCCGCGGCGGAGATCAGCGCATATTGGGATGCGGTGAAGCGCAGGTCGCACAAAGCGGAGAAATAGGCGACCACGGTGACGCCGCCGATGCCGCTCGCGAAATTCTCGAACCCGATCGCGCCCGCCATGCCCCAGTTGCTCTTTCCCAGCGCCGCGAGGGCGGCGAAGCTGAAATTGGAGATGCACATGAGGACAAGGCTGAGCAGCACCGACCGCTTCATGCCCATGCGCGCGTAGAGAATGCCGCCAATGAAGATGCCGGCGAGATAGGCCCAGAAGCCCATGCCGACATCATAAATGGCGATCTCGTCATTGCTGTAGCCCATGTCATCGAACAGCAGACGGAATGTCAGGTTGGCCAATGTGTCGCCAATCTTGTGCAGCAGGATGAAGAGCAGCACCAGCAGCGCGCCGCGTCGGCGGAAGAATTCGGCGAGCGGCCCGGCGATCGACGCCCAAACCTCATCAAGGCCGCGACGCGCGACTGGCTCCCGGTGCCGTTCGGGCTCGCCGAGCAGCAGGCCGGTCAGCATCGCCGGCAGCGCGAACACCGCGCATGCGAAATAGGCGCCATGCCAGCCGATGCGCGCCGCCAGGACGAGCGCCAGGGAACCAGCCGCGACCGATCCGATGCGCCAGCCATATTGCGACATGCCCGAGCCGATCCCCAGCTGCCGCGGCTTCAATATCTCGATGCGATAAGCGTCGATCACGATGTCGTAGGTCGCCCCTGCCACGCCGACCAGGATCGCGGCATAGGCGGTCTGGACCAGGCTCGTCGTAGGATCGACGAGCGCCAGATTGACCACGGCCGCGATCACGAGCACGCCCGCGGCCAGCAGCCAGGACACGCGCTGGCCCAAGCGGCCGATCACTGGCAGGCGAACGCCATCCACGATCCAGGCCCACAGCCATTTGAGATTATAGACGAGGAAAGCGAGGGTAAAGGCCGTTACCGCTTTCTTGTCGATGCCGTCCTGCGCCAGGCGCGTCGTCAGCGTCGCGCCGATCATGGCGAAGGGAAAACCGGACGACATTCCCAGGAAGAAAGCCGCCAGCGGCGCTTTCTCCACATAGGGCTTCACGGCATCCAACCAGTTGCGATGGCCCTGTGTGGCGTCAGTCATAAATGCGCGCGTTCCCCGATGGCGTCAGTCGGCGCCACCTTATGGCCTGTCGCGCGTCAGGCAAGAGCGCATTGCGTCGCTCAGTCGCGCGGAGCGAACAGGCTGAGGCCCTGTGGCAGCTTCGGTCGCCGCGCGCCGCGCAGGACCGCATCGACGACCTGGATCGCCGCCACCAGATCCCGCGGCGCATAGGGTTTGGTGAGGCAGCCGATCGCCAGGCTCTGCGCGTCGACAGGACAGCGGCCGGTCACGAACAGCACGGGCAGCCCTTGCGCCGCGGCGTGGCGCGCCACATCGATGCCATTCTTGTCGCCTTGCAGCGCGACGTCCGCGACGATCAGATCCACGCCGCCTTCATCGATCACACGGACGGCATGATCATGATCGTCCACCGTCGCGGCGATGCGATAGCCGGCCTGCTCCAGCGCATGTTCATTGTCGAAGGCAACCAGCGGCTCATCCTCCACCACCAATATGGAGCGGACGGCCTTGCGGGGCGTTCTGCGCGCGTCTTCCTCTTTCACCAGACCGAAAAACATTTGCCAAGTCCGCCCTCATTCCGCCATGCCAATGGGGAAACGCCGCGCGCCCGCAACGGGTTGCCCGAGGCGACGGATTGTCCCGTCGACCAAGCGCCGAAGCGGCACATCTCAGCCCAATGCTGGCTTTCCGTAGATATGGGAAGGACCAGTAGCCAGGAAAAGGAATTGCCCGTGGAACCGCCGAAAAAATCCGGACCGCCTCGCAGGGGGGCAGGCGCCGGAGGCCCCAAGCGCCCGGCCGGGCCTGGACGGCGCCCCGCAAACCCCACCGATGGGCCACGCGGCAAGGCGCCTGCGCGCAAGCCGGCCGGGCCGGCACGGCCCGCCAACCCACACCCCGCGCGCGCCGCGGCCGCATCGTCCGGCAAGGGAGAGCCGCAGCGCATCGCCAAGCTGCTGGCGCGAGCCGGCGTAGCGTCGCGCCGCGAAATCGAGCGGATGATCGCCGAAGGCCGCATCGCCCAGGACGGGGTCCCGATCGAAACGCCCGCCACGCTGCTGGCGTCGCTCCATGGCGTCACGGTCGACGGCGTCGCGGTCGCCGCACCGCCGCCTGCGCGGCTGTTCCTGTTCCACAAGCCGACAGGCTGCCTCACCACCGAACGCGACCCGGCCGGACGGCCGACCATCTACGACCGCTTGCCCACGGGGCTGCCGCGCCTGATGCCGATCGGGCGGCTGGACATGAATACCGAGGGGCTGCTGCTGCTCACCACCGACGGCGGCTTCAAGCGGCAGATGGAGTTGCCTGCCACCGGCGTTCCGCGCACCTATCGCGCCCGCGCTTTCGGGGACGTCAGCCAGCAGCAGCTGGAAGACCTGTTCGACGGGCTGGAGATTGACGGCATCCGCTATGGGCAGATCGAAGCCAATCTGGAGCGTCGAACCGGCCGCAACCAGTGGATCGAAATGTCGCTGACCGAAGGCAAGAATCGCGAGGTGCGGCGCGTGCTGGAACATCTGGGACTCAAGGTGAACCGCCTGATCCGCACCGCTTATGGGCCGTTCACGCTGGGCGAGATGCCGGTGGGCGCGATCGAGGAAGTACGCCAGCACGACCTGATCCTGTTCCGCAAGACGCTGAAAGACGTGGACGCATGAGGATCATCGCCGGGCAATGGCGGGGTCGGCCGCTGACCGCGCCCAAGGGCGACGCGACGCGCCCCACCGCCGACCGCACCCGCGAAACGCTGTTTTCGATGCTGTTGAGCCGCATCGGATCGTTCGAAGGGCTGGCCGTAGGCGACTTCTTCGCAGGGTCCGGGGCGCTGGGGCTGGAAGCCCTGTCGCGCGGCGCGGCTAGCTGCCTGTTCGTCGAGCAGGACAAGGCGGCGCTGGATGCGATCCGCGCCAATGGTGAGCGACTGGGGGTACGCCCCGAGGTTCGCCCGTCCAGCGTGATGGCCCTGGGACCTGCGCCCAGGCCGCTGGATCTCATCTTCATGGACCCCCCTTATCAGACGGGCGCGGGACAGGTGGCGCTGGACAAGCTGGCGCGGCTGGGCTGGACCGCTCCCTCCAGCTGGATCAGTATCGAGACGGATCGCCGCGAGGATGTGGAGGTAAAGGGCTTTGCCGTCGACGCCGTGCGCGATGTCGGCAAGGCGCGGCTGACGCTGCTGCGCGCGGAGTGACCATCGGTCTGAACAGAGCCGTGCGCAAAACGGCCGATCGTCAGAAGGACGACCGGCCTCTTCTCATCTTTTGATGCGTGATCGGATCAGCCCGGCTTGCGCATCTTGCGCGCTTCGCCACGATTGACGCAGCTATCCTGCACGGTGCGCGAACAGACCGGATAATCCTTCGTCTCGGTAGGCGGAGGAGTCATATTGCCCCCCATGGTCACTGGATTGGCGGACGAACCCACCGGCGCGGCGGGATCACGCGGCATGGTCGACGACGCGGGTGCGGGCGCCATGCCCGGATTGGACGGCACCTCCCCGGTCGGCAGGCTTGCGTTCGGATCAGCGGGCGGCGGCATGGTGGAATCCGGACCGGCCGGCATATCGGTCGATGGGTTGACAGGCGGCGTCGGCATGGACGGATCGCTTGGCGGCGTCATGGCGGCACCGGGCGGCTGGCTGCCGGGCGTCTTCATGTCCTGCGCGTGGCCGGGAATGGCGGAAAAGCTCAGCAGGGCAACGCCTGCCAGAAGGAACCTCTTCATCGGAACATCCTTTCCTCTGTTCTTCGCCCCGTTGCTCGCTCGGGCGGCACGAAAACCATGAGAGAGAGACAGCCGTTCCCGACCCACGACGAACCGTGCCGGATCAGCGCCCGATCAAGCGTCAGGACCCGTCGGGATAGCGGTCGAACTTGGGCAGCGCGTCGACGTCCGCCATCCAGGGCGCAGCCTCGGCATATTGAACATGCACCTGCGGCGGGAAAGCCGCAGGACCATCAAGCGTGCTCGTCTGGAAATCGATCGAGCCCGGAAAGACCGTGGGATTGAAATAGAAGAGCCCGGTGCCGCAGGTGCCGCAGAATTGGCGCGTGGCGGCGTCAGACGACTGGAAGCTCAGCGGATCGCCGCTGATCCGAACCTTGTCCTGCGCGAAGAGCGCCCATCCGACCATCGGGGCACCGGCGCTGGCCTGACAATCGCCGCAATGGCAGAGCGCGCTGTAGATCGGCTCCCCCTCCGTTTCATAGCGGATCGCGCCGCAGTGGCATTTACCCGTCGCCATGGATCACCCTCCTCTTGCATGATTCGCCTTTTGTTCTCATAGAATGACCTCCGTCGCAAGGCCGCGCCCTTGCCCCCACCCCTGCTCGCTCCTAGTTGATCCAGATGACGCTGCCCGCTCCTTCGCCCAACGATCCCCCCTATCTGAAAGGGCTCAACACGCCCCAGCGCGAGGCGGTGCTGACGACCGAGGGGCCCGTTCTGGTGCTGGCGGGTGCGGGCACGGGGAAGACGGCCGCCCTCACCGCGCGGCTCGCGCATCTGATCGCGACGCGGCGGGCGTGGCCGTCGGAAATCCTGGCCGTCACCTTCACCAACAAGGCGGCGCGCGAAATGCGGGCGCGGGTCGGTGCGATGATCGGCGACGCGGTAGAGGGCATGCCGTGGCTCGGCACGTTCCACGCCATCGCCGCCCGCATGCTCCGCCGTCACGCCGAACTGGTGGGCCTGCAATCCAACTTCACCATTCTGGATACCGACGATCAACTGCGCCTGATGAAGCAGCTGATCCAGGCCGAGGGGATCGATGAGAAGCGCTGGCCCGCGCGGCAACTGGGCGGCCTGATCGATCAGTGGAAAAACAAGGGCCTGACCCCGGAAGAAGTGAGCGCGGGCGATGCCGAAGGCTATGCCCATGGCAAGGGGCAGAAGCTTTATGCTGCCTATCAGGCGCGCCTTCGCGAGGTGAATGCATGCGATTTCGGTGACTTGCTGTTGCATGTTCTGACGATATTGAAGAAGCATCGCGACGTGCTGGAGCAGTATCAGCAGAAATTCCGCTACATCATGGTGGACGAATATCAGGACACGAACAGCAGCCAATATCTGTGGCTGCGACTGCTGGCGCAGAACCGGAAAAACATATGCTGCGTGGGCGATGACGACCAGTCCATCTATTCATGGCGTGGCGCAGAAGTCGCCAATATCCTGCGGTTCGAAAAGGATTTTCCTGGCGCCGCGATCATCCGGCTGGAGCAGAATTACCGGTCGACCCCGCACATATTGGGCGCGGCGTCCGGGGTGATCGCCGAAAATGGCAACCGCTTGGGCAAGACGCTGTGGACCGACATCGACGTCGGCGAAAAGGTCAAGGTGCTGGGCGTCTGGGACGGGCCGGAGGAAGCGCGGCGGATCGGCGAGGAAATCGAAGCGATCGAGCGAGGCGGCGGATCGCTGGAGGACGTGGCGATCCTGGTGCGGGCCCAGCATCAGACGCGCGAATTCGAAGACCGGTTCATCCAGATCGGCCTGCCCTATCGCATTGTCGGCGGCTTCCGCTTCTACGAGCGCGCGGAAATTCGCGATGCGCTCGCCTATCTCCGCCTGGTGAACCAGCCGGCCGACGATCTCGCGTTCGAGCGCATCGTCAATGTGCCCAAGCGAGGCCTCGGCGACAAGGCGGTGGAGAAGCTGCACCGGCTGGCGCGGGCGCAAGGCGTGCCGCTGACCCTGGCCGCGGCGCGCATCCTCGACACGGACGAGCTGACGCCGCAGGCGCGTCGATCGCTTGGCGCCTTCATCGGCGATCTGGCGCGCTGGCGCGATCGGGCGGCACAGCTGCCTCATGCGGAACTGGCGCGGCAGATATTGGACGAGAGCGGCTATACCGCCATGCTGCAGGCCGATCGCACGACCGAAAGCGCGGGGCGGCTGGAAAACCTGTCCGAGCTTGCGCGAGCGATGGAGGAATATGACACGCTGGGCGCGTTCCTGGAGCATGTCAGCCTGGTGATGGACAATGAGGCGCAGGCGGAAGAGCGCAAGGTCACCATCATGACCATCCACGCCGCCAAGGGGCTGGAGTTCGACCATGTCTTCCTGGCGGGATGGGAGGAAGGCCTCTTCCCCTCGCAACGCGCGCTCGACGAGGGCGGGCTTAACAGCCTGGAGGAGGAGCGGCGGCTGGCCTATGTGGCGATCACGCGCGCGCGGCGGCGCTGCACCATCCTCCATGCCGCCAATCGCCGCATCTATGGTCAGTGGACGAGCAGCATCCCGTCCCGCTTCGTCGGCGAATTGCCGCCCGAACATGTCGAGGAGGAAAGCAGCATGAGCGGCGGCGCGTCGCTGTGGCGCGCCAACTGGTCGGAGCGGGACGATCCCTTCGCCAATGTCGCGCGCGGGACCGGACGCGGCCCGGGATGGCAGCGCGCCCAGTCGTCAGGCCAGTTCAGCCGCGAGCCGGTGCGGATCGTCGAAGCGCGAACATCCGCCGTTTCCCTGGGCAACAAGGGGCGGAGCGACGTCAGCGTCGGCCTGCGCGTCTTTCACCAGAAATTCGGCTATGGCACCGTCGCGGAGATCGAAGGCAACAAGCTGGAGATTGACTTCGAAACGGCTGGGCGCAAGCGCGTCATGGACAGCTTCATCTCGATCGCCTGAGCATCGCAGCGGCTGCGCTGGAAAAGCGGACGAGCGTGTCAATGGCCCATAGGTTCGTCGGCCGGCGACCCGAAAGGGTGCCGGCCAAACGCCAGTCACGCCTCGCCGAACACCCGCTGGAAAATCGTGTCGACCTGGCGGAAATGATAATCGAGGTTGAATTTCTCTTCGATCTCCTGCGCGCTCAGCGCCTTGGCCACATCCTCATCGGCCTTGAGCAACTCCATCAGCGACAGCTGCCCGTCCGATTCCCACACTTTCATCGCGTTGCGCTGAACATAGCGATAGCTGTCCTCGCGGCTCACCCCCGCCTGCGTCAGCGCCAGCAGCACGCGTTGCGAGTGGACGAGGCCGCCCATTTTATCGAGGTTCTTCATCATTCGTTCGGGGTAGACGAGCAGCTTGTCGATGACGCCGGTCAGGCGGCCCAGCGCGAAGTCGAGCGTGATGGTGGCGTCCGGGCCGATATAGCGTTCGACCGACGAATGGCTGATGTCGCGTTCATGCCACAGCGCGACATTCTCCATCGCCGGCAGGGCATAGGCGCGCACCATGCGAGCGAGGCCGGTCAGATTCTCGGTCAGCACCGGGTTGCGCTTGTGCGGCATCGCCGACGAGCCCTTCTGGCCGGGCGAGAAATATTCCTCCGCTTCCAGCACCTCCGTGCGCTGCAAGTGGCGGATCTCGACGGCCAGGCGCTCGATCGAGCTGGCGATGACGCCCAGCGTCGCGAAGAACATCGCATGGCGATCGCGCGGAATGACCTGGGTCGACACCGGCTCCACGGCCAGGCCCAGCTTCTGCGCGACATGCTCTTCGACGCGCGGGTCGATATTGGCGAAGGTGCCGACCGCGCCCGAAATGGCGCAAGTGGCGACTTCGGCGCGGGCGGCGATCAGGCGCGCCTTGCACCGGCTGAACTCGGCATAGGCTTCCGCCATCTTGAGGCCGAAGGTGACGGGTTCGGCATGGATGCCGTGGCTGCGGCCGATGGTCGGGGTCAGCTTATGTTCGAAGGCGCGGCGCTTGATGACGGCGAGCAGCGCGTCGAGATCGTCAATCAATATGTCGGCGGCGCGCGCCAGCTGCACGGCAAGGCAGGTGTCGAGCACGTCGCTCGACGTCATCCCCTGGTGCATGAAGCGCGCTTCGTCGCCGACCTGCTCGGCGACCCAGGTGAGGAAGGCGATGACGTCATGCTTGGTCACTGCCTCGATCGCATCGATCGCGGGCACGTCGATCGCCGGGTTTGTCGCCCACCAATCCCACAGCGCCTTGGCGGCCGACGGCGGCACCACGCCGAGTTCGCCCAGCTTCTCGGTCGCATGCGCCTCGATCTCGAACCAGATCTTGAACCGGGCCTCCGGTTCCCAGAGGGCGGTCATCTGCGGGCGGGCGTAACGGGGGACCATGGGCGAATCCTATCTGGCCAGGGAAAAAGAGAATCGCCGCGCCGACTAGCAGCGTCGCACCTACCTAGCAAATCAGGGTGTCCGCGGCGGCCCTTCCCTCTGCTCTTCCTGCGTAGCGCAGGACAAACGGGCCGAAATGAGCAATTTTACTGGACGAAAAGGGCACTATGAATGGATGTTCAGGAACAACAGGCCCTTTTCGTCTATTATATCGCCATGAATTGAGGAGATCGGTCATCGCGCCGCTTCTCGGGCAACGGTCGCAAAAGAGGATATTGACATGATCCGTGCAATTTTGTTCACGACGGCACTGGCGCTCACGACGCCCGCCATGGCGCAGCAGACGATGGGCGCCGATCCGGCCATGTCGCCCGCCGCACCGCAGACGGCGCAGCCCGCTGCGCCGGCTCAGCCGCAGAGCGCGACTCCGACGCAGCCGGCCCCGACGGCCTCGGTTGCGAGCATCGTTGATAGCGAATTTCCCGCCTATGACGCCAATAGCGACGGCCAGCTCGACCAGTCGGAATTTTCCCGCTGGATGGTTGCGCTCAAGAGCCAGGAGATGAAGGCGACCGGCCAGCAGCTGCCGGCCGATCAGGTCACCTCCTGGGCGAGCGGCGCCTTCTCGACCGCTGATGCTGACAAGAGCAGCATGATCAGCAAGCCCGAGCTCATCACCTATCTCAGCGCCGGCGCATAACCGCCAACGGCTGATTCCCGCCGTCACGAAGGGCGGAAAAGAACCCGCAACGGGTCGCATATTGGGGCGGCATGGAACGAAGGCCATGCCGCCCCTTTCTTGCCTGACCACTCGCGATACGCGTAGCTCGTCTGCGATGATCGATCCCCCAGCCCCTGAGCGCCCGTTGAGATCAGCGCGGCCGAACCGATGCCATCGCAGGCACAACTCGGGCAGCGCCTCAGCCCCATCTCGCGCAACACCTCTTGACTTGATACCCGCTTCCATGTTGGTAGCGCTATCAATCCAAAGTATCCGTTCAGGGAGAGTTGATGATGTCGGGGGATATTGCCTTGCTCGACTGTTTGCCGGGCGACTGGCGCGAGGGCCTGTTCCTGGGTCGCGTCCAGACCGTCCAAGGCCCCAGCCCGATCCTAGTGGCAGAGGGCGTGGCCTATGACATGAGCCGGGTCGCGCCAACCGTGGCGCAACTTGTCGAACATCTGCCTCTGTCGCCCGATGCCGGCAAACCGCTCGGCCCGCTGGAGACGCTCGCGCTTCCTCTGCTCAGCCCTGTCGACCTGCAATGCGTCAAGGCGTGCGGCGTCACCTTCGCTCTTTCCGCTCTGGAACGCGTGATCGAGGAACGCGCGCGGGGCGATGCAAGCGCCGCGGCCGACATCCGCGCACGCTTGGAAGACCGCGTGGGCGGTTCGATCCGCGCCGTAGTGCCCGGCACGCCAGAGGCCGCCGCGCTCAAGGCCGCGCTGATCGAGGACGGCCTCTGGTCGCAATATCTGGAAGTCGCCATCGGCCCCGATGCGGAGGTATTCACCAAGGCGCCCGTCCTCTCGACCGTGGGCGCAGGCGCGCAGATCGGCATCCGCTCCGATTCGACCTGGAACAATCCCGAGCCCGAGATCGTGCTGATCGTCGATGCCGCCGGGAATGCTGTCGGCGCGACGCTCGGCAACGACGTCAATCTCCGCGATTTCGAAGGGCGCTCCGCCCTGCTGCTGGGCAAGGCGAAGGACAATAACGCCTCCTGTTCGCTCGGCCCCCTCATTCGTCTGTTCGACGACGGCTTCACCATCGACGATGTGCGCAATGCCGAGGTGGAACTCACCATCGACGGGCCGGAGGGCTATCGCCTCGACGGCGTGAGCAGCATGAACCAGATCAGCCGCGATCCGCTGGAACTGGTGCGCCAGACATTGTCCGAACATCAATATCCCGATGGCTTCGCCCTGTTCCTAGGCACGCTCTTCGCGCCCGTGCAGGATCGCGACGATCCGGGCCGCGGCTTCACGCACAAGGTCGGCGACCGGGTCGCCATCGCTACCCCGCGCCTGGGCAAGCTGGTCAACGACGTCGTCACGTCGAAGGACGCCGCGCCGTGGAATTTCGGCCTCTCAGCCCTGATGACCAACCTCGCCGCTCGCGGCCTGCTAACCACGCAACAGAAAGAAACTGCATGATCCGCGCCATCTACCCCAGCCTCTCGGGCAAGCGGGTCTTCATTTCCGGCGGCGGCAGCGGCATCGGCGAAGGGCTGGTGGAGGCCTTCGTCGGACAGGGCGCGCATGTCGCCTTCTGCGACATCGCCGTGCCCGAAAGCGAGGCACTGGTCGCACGCCTGTCCGACGCGGCCTTCACGCCGCTGTTCCATGCGGTCGACCTGCGCGACATCGATGCGATGCAGGCGATGATGGCCACCGTCGAACAGCAGTTGGGCGGCATCGACATCCTCATAAACAATGCCGCCAATGACGACCGCCATGGCATAGAGGAGGTGACGCCCGCTTATTGGGATAATCGCATGGCGGTCAATCTGCGCCACCTCTTCTTCGCGTCTCAGGCGGCGGTGCCGGCGATGAAGCGCGCGGGCGGCGGCGTGATCCTGAACTTCGGATCGATCAGCTGGCACCTGGCGTTGCCGGAACTGACGCTCTACCAGACCGCCAAGGCGGCGATCGAAGGTCTGACGCGCAGCCTGGCGCGCGACCTTGGCCGCGACAATATCCGAGTCAACACCATCATCCCGGGCAATGTGAAGACGCCGCGCCAGGAAAAATGGTACACGCCGGAAGGCGAGGCGGAGATCGTCGCGGCCCAGTGCCTGGACGGCCGCATCCTGCCCGTCGATGTCGCGGCGCTCGCCATGTTCCTCGCTTCCGACGATGCGCGCTATTGCACCGGCCATGACTATTTCATCGATGCCGGCTGGCGCTGACATGATCACGGCCGACCCGCGCAGCATCCTGTCGGTCGGCGCGACGCTGGGCGAAGGACCGGTCTGGGTGGCGCACGACGCCGCCTTGTGGTTCGTCGACATCAAGGCGCATCGCGTGCACCGCTACGATCCTGCGCTCGATGTCGGCCGCAGCTGGGCGGCGCCGGGCCAGGTCGGCTGGATCCTGCCCACTGCCGATGGTCTGTTTGCTGTCGGGCTGCAATCGGGCGTTCATCGGTTCGACCCGGCAGACGGCAGTTTCCGTGCGCTCCATGCGCCCGAAGCCCATCTGCCCGGCAACCGCCAGAATGACGCCTGCGTTGCGCCCGACGGCGCGCTGTGGTTCGGCACGATGGATGACGCAGAGACGCAGGCGAGCGGCTATTTCTATCGTTGCAAGGATGGCCACTGCGTCGAAACCGGCCTGCCGGCGGTATCAATCACCAACGGCCCCGCCTTCTCGCCCGATGGCAGCATCCTCTATCACACCGATACGCTGGGCAAACGCATCTGGCGCACCGACGTGGCGTCCGACGGCGGCGTCGGCAACACGACGCTGTTCGCCCGGATCGAGGAGGATGCCGGCTATCCCGACGGCCCGACCGTCGATGCCGAAGGCTGCCTGTGGACCGGTCTGTTCGGCGGCTGGGCGGTGCGGCGCTACGACCCGACGGGCAAGCTGATGCGGGAAATCCGCTTTCCCGTGGCGAACGTCACCAAGATCGCCTTTGGCGGCGAGGATCTGCGCACGGCCTATGCGACGACGGCGCGCAAGGGGCTGGATATGACAGCGTTGACAAAACAGCCTCTGGCGGGCGATCTCTTCGCCTTCGATCCCGGCGTGGCCGGGCTGCCGGGGCATGTCGCGACAATATAGAAGAGCGGGAAGGACAGGATGATGAATGAGGGGAATGCCGCGAAGGTCAACATGGCCTTCATCGCCGCGATCGTCGCGGTGGCGACGATCGGCGGTTTCATGTTCGGCTATGACAGCGGCGTCATCAACGGCACGCAGAAGGGGCTGGAAAGCGCCTTTGACCTCGGAAGCCTAGGCATCGGCATCAATGTGGGCGCGATCCTGGTGGGCTCGTCCATCGGCGCGTTCGGCGCGGGTCGCATGGCAGACATCATCGGCCGTCGCGGCGTGATGATGCTGTCAGCCATCCTCTTCCTGGTGAGCGCGCTGCTCGCCGGTGCGGCGGGCTCGTCGGCCATCTTCATCATCGCCCGCATCGTCGGCGGCCTGGGCGTCGGCGCCGCGAGCGTTATCTCACCTGTCTACATTTCCGAAGTCACGCCCGCCGCCGTGCGCGGCCGGCTTTCCTCGGTGCAGCAGGTGATGATCATCTCGGGCCTGACCGGCGCCTTCGTCGCCAATTTCGTGCTCGCCCGCTATGCCGGCGGCTCGACCGCGGATCTGTGGATGGGCTTTCCCGCCTGGCGCTGGATGTTCTGGCTTCAGGCCATTCCCGCCGCCATCTACTTCCTCGCCCTGCTCGTCATTCCCGAAAGCCCTCGCTATCTGGTCGCGCGCGGGCAGGACGATCGCGCCCATGCCGTCCTGACCAAGCTGTTCGGCAGCGCCGAAGCCACGCGCAAGGTGGCCGATATCCGCGCCAGCCTGGCGGCCGATCATCATCGCCCGCAGCTCAGCGACCTGGTCGACAAGGCCAGCGGCCGCATTCGCCCGATCGTGTGGACCGGCATCGGCCTTGCCGTGTTCCAGCAGTTGGTCGGCATCAACGTCGTCTTCTATTATGGGGCGACCTTGTGGGAAGCGGTCGGCTTTTCCGAGGATTATGCGCTCCAGACCAACATCCTTTCGGGCGTGCTGTCGATCGGCGCCTGCCTTGCCACCATCGCGATGGTCGATCGGATCGGTCGCAAGCCGCTGCTGCTGGTCGGATCGGCGGGCATGGCCGTCACCCTGGCGACGGTCGCCTATGCCTTCTCCACCGCTGTCACGGGCGCGGACGGGGCGGTGTCGCTGCCGGGCAATAACGGCATCATCGCTCTGGTCGCGGCAAACCTCTATGTGATCTTCTTCAACATGAGCTGGGGCCCGATCATGTGGGTCATGCTGGGCGAGATGTTCCCGAACCAGATCCGCGGCTCCGGCCTGGCGGTCGCCGGCTTCGCCCAGTGGATCGCCAATGCGCTGGTGTCGGTCAGCTTCCCCTCGCTGGTGGTCTGGCCGGGCCTTGCCACCGCCTATGTCGGCTATGCCCTGTTCGCCGCCATCTCCTTCTTCTTCGTGCGCGCCATGGTCAACGAAACCAAGGGCCGCGAGCTTGAGGACATGGTCGGCTGAGCCAGGACACGATCATCCTGCGGGCGGGGGCGCTGGAAGCGGCGCTCTCGCCAGCGATCGGCGGATCGGTGACCGCCCTGATGCTGGATGGCGTCGACCTGCTCCGCCGCGCGCCCGACGGGGCGGACGACCCGCTCGCCATGGCGAGCTTTCCACTGGTGCCCTATGCCAACCGGATCGCGCAGGGGCGCTTCGCCTTCGACGGTGCGGACCATCAACTGCCGCGCAATTTCGGCGATCATCCGCACAGCATCCACGGCTTTGGCTGGCAGGCGAGCTGGACGGCGAAAGCGACAGGTGCGGACCATGTCCTGCTGGTCCATAACCATCCCGGCGACACCGGCTGGCCCTGGCCCTATCATGCCGAGCAGGAGGTCATGCTTCGTCCCGCGCAGCTGTCGGTTTCGCTGTCGCTGTCGAATGTCGGCGATCGCCCGATGCCGGCGGGCCTGGGCTTCCATCCCTATTTCGTGACCGACCCTGGCACGCGCCTCTGCTTTGCCGCACGCAGCCTCTGGCTCTCGACGCCCGACATGCTGCCGCATCGCGAAGCGCCTGCCGATGCGCGGGGCGACTGGTCGCATCCCGCCCCGGTCCAGGGGACGAGCCTGATCGACAATGTCTATGGCGGCTGGAATGGAAGCGCCATTGTCGAGCGCAGCGATGGGCTGCGGCTGACCCTTACCGCGACGGGCGCGGACTGGCTGCACGTCTATCGACCGCCCGGCAGCGACCATTTCTGCCTGGAGCCTGTGAGCCACATGCCCGACGCCATCAATCGCGGCGGCATGGCCGTGCTGCAGCCTGGCGAGACGGCGCGCCTCGCCATGACCATCGCCATCGACAAAAGCGATCAGGCGCTTCCGAAATCCGACGGGATCGCCTAAGCTGCCGCAAACGGGCAGCGAGGATTGATAAACAATGCAATTTCTGCGGACCGCCTTCTGGGTCGTCATCGCCGTGGCGCTCGCCTTCTTCTGCATGGCGAACTACGTCCCGGTCACGGTCCGGCTGTGGGGCGATCTGGTCATGGAGACCAAGCTGCCGGTGCTGCTGATCGGCGCTTTCCTGCTGGGCGCGCTGCCCTTCTGGGTGATGGCGCGGGCGACCCGCTGGCGGCTGAAGCGGCGGCTGGACAATACCGAACGCGCGCTGGTCGCGGCCACCGCCGCGCCGACACCCACGGCACCGGTTTCCGCCGCGCCCGTCATCAGCGCCGCCCCGCTCGCGTCCGACGCCGCGCCGCTTCCCGCCGCCGATCCGCTGCCTTCCCCCTCCAACCCCACAGGCCCTGCATGACAAGCCCCCTCTATGTCGCCATCGACACACCCGACCTGGCCAAGGCGCAGCATCTTGCCGGGCAGGTGCGGCACCATGTCGGCGGGCTGAAGCTGGGGCTCGAATTTTTCTGCGCCAACGGTCATCATGGCGTGCATGAGATGATGAAGTTCGGCCTGCCGATCTTCCTCGACCTGAAGCTGCACGATATACCCAATACCGTCGCCAAGGCGGTGCAGGCGCTGCATTTGCTGGAGCCGGCGATCCTGACCGTGCACGCCGCGGGCGGTCGCGCGATGCTGGAGGATGCCAAGGCCGCGGCCGGCGTCAACACCAAGGTCGTGGCGGTCACCGTGCTCACCAGCCTGGACGATGGCGACCTGCTCGACATCGGCGTCGGCGGCAAGGCGCACGACCAGGTCCGCCGCCTCGCCGATCTGGCGCAGAGCGCGGGTCTCGACGGCATCGTCTGTTCGGGCGAGGAAGTGGCGATGGTCAGGAAGGCCTGGGCCGACGGCTTCTTCGTCGTGCCCGGCGTGCGCCCCGCCGGTGGCGCGCTTGGCGACCAGAAACGCGCGGTCACCCCGCGCCAGGCGCTCGACAATGGCGCCTCCATCCTGGTCGTCGGCCGCCCCATCAGCCTCGCTGAAAACCCGGACCTCGCCGCGCGCGAGATCGAAGCGACGCTGTGAGGTAGGCAGCGGGCGAGCCTGTCCTCTGAACCGCGCTGGATTCTCTATCAGGGAAGGCTTTCCCATGGGTCGCGAGCATGTTTCAGGCCGCGACGCCCGAGACTCACCGGAGCGCTGAGCCCCGTCGCGACATTGAGTGCGGGTCGCGCCGTTACTCCAAGCCGCTCTTCTGCGCCTGGCCAACGAAGCTGAGGGCGGCGCGCGCGGTTTCCGCTATGGCGGCTTCGGCCTTCTTGGCGTCGACGGTCGGGCGGTCGAGATAAATGGCGAGGATATATTCCTCGCCCTTGGGGGATTTGACCAGCGCGACGTCATTATAGGCATTGCCGCAGCTGCCGGTCTTGCTGCCCGACGTCCAGCCTTCGGGCAAGCCCGCCTTGATCCGCTTGTCGCCGGTGCTGCTGGCGTTGAACCAGGCGCGCAGGCGATCGGCGCTGTCAGGCTTCAGGTCCTGGAAGAAGAGCCGCGCCATCAGCCCGGCCATGGCGGCGGGCGTGGTCGTGTCGCGCGGATCGCCTTCCGCATTCTCGTTGAGCGCGGGTTCGTTGCGGTCGAGCCGCGTGACCGCGTCGCCATGGACGCGGATGAAGGCGGTCAGCCCTTCCGGGCCGCCCAGCATCGGCAGCAGCAGGTTGGCGGCACTGTTGTCGCTGACCTCGACCGCCGCGCGCGCCAGTTCCTCCATGGTCATGCGGCCGCGCTTCAGATTCTTCTTCACCACCGGCGCATAGTCGAGCACATCCTCCTTGCCGAAGGGGATGGTGCCTTCAAGGCCGAACTTGCCGCCATCCGCGCCCGTCAGCACGGCGGCCGCCAGCGGCGCCTTGAAGGTCGAGCACATGGCGAACCGCTCGTCCCGGTTGAACCCCAGCAGCAGCGCGCCGCGCCGGTCGACGAGCGCAACGCCCAGCCGTCCGCCGGTCTCTTCCTCTATCTCCTTGGGATTGCGCACCTGTTCCAGCGCCGATTGCGGCACGAGATAGCGGGGCGCAGCCGGCATCAGCGTGTCGAGATTGCCCGTCGGCACCGCATCCTTCGCCGGCGTCGTCTGCCGATCGGCAGCAAGCGAGGGGGCGGCAAGCAGCGCCAGCGCGGCAAGGGCGGTCGGCATCTTCATGATCGGCATCACATTCCCTGCATATTGTTAAATTCGTCGGGGATGCGGACGGTCAGGCTGTCCATCCCCGCGTCGAGCACGATCTGGCAGGACAGGCGGCTGGTGCGAGTGGCGGCCGCCGCCAGATCCAGCATATCCTCCTCATCCTCGCTCGCACGCGGCAGTTTGGCGAAGTCCCCGGCATCGACGATGACATGGCAGGTGGAGCAGGCCATCTGCCCCTCGCAGGTTCCTTCGAGCGGCTGGCCCGCGCCTTGCGCGACATCCAGCAAGACCGCTCCTGCAGGGGCATCGACTTCCTGCCGCCGCTCTCCGTCAGCGCTGATGAAGGTGACCCGGGTCATGGACGTGACGCTCCCTTATCGCGGCGCCGCTTGTGCGGCTGCCGCCTCATTCAACGCCTTTGCAGCCCTCTCCAGTTCGTCCGGCGTCGTGTAGCGGCCAAAGCCGATGCGCACCGATCCCCGCGCCTGACGCTCCGTCAGCCCCAGCGCACGCAGCACATGGCTAGGCCGGCCGGACCCGCTTGCGCAAGCGCTGCCGAGCGAAAAAGCGATATTGCGGCAATAAGACAACAGCTGCGCGCCATCGATTCCCTCCTGCCGCAGGTTGAGATTGCCCGGATAGCGCGCCGTGGCGCTGCCGTTCAACGTCCAGCCTGAAAAGAGGGTCTGGGCAAGCGCAGCCAGGCTTTCGACATGGATGCGGTCCGCCTCCGCCCGGTCGCGCATCAGCCGCGCGGCAACACCGAAGCCGGCGCACAGGGCCGGCGACAGGGTTCCGGACCGAACGCCCCCTTCCTGCCCGCCGCCATGCAACAGCGGCGCAGGCCGGACACTCTCGCGCAGCCACAGCGCGCCGATGCCCTTGGGCCCGTGGATTTTGTGCGCGCTGATCGCAATGATGTCGCACGCATCGGGAATGGCGACCCGGCCATAGCCTTGCACGGCGTCGCACAGGAAGAGCGCGCCGGCCTGATGCGCCAGATCGGCCAGCATCGCTACGGGCTGGATCACGCCGATCTCATTATTGACCAGCATCGCCGCGACCAGTGCCACGCCCGGCCGGATCGCGGCGCGGGCGGCGTCCAGATCGACGATCCCGTCCGGGCCGACCGGCAGGATCGTGACGCGCCGCTCCTGCCGCCGCATCGCCTCCACCGTATCGAGCACGGCGGCATGTTCGGTCGCGATGGTGACGATGTCGCCCGTCGGCGCGCCCTGGATCGCGATGTTGAGCGCTTCGGTCGCACCGGACGTGAAGACCAGCCTGCCGTCGGGCGGCAGCAGCCCGGTGATTTCTTCGCGCGCGACCTCGACCTGCGCGGCGGCGGCGCGACCGGCGCGATGCGCGCTGTGCGGATTGGCGAACTGGTCGCGCAGCAGCGGCGCCATCGCATCGAAGACTTCGGGCGCGAGCGGCGTCGTCGCCTGATAGTCGAGATAGATCATCGCCGCGCCCGCCCCGCCATGTCGGCCCAGGCCGCCAGGAAACGGTCGACGTCCGCCATGGCTGTGCCGGGACCGAAGCTGACGCGCACCACTTCAGCGGCGGCCGCCTCGTCCCAGCCCATCGCACCCAGCACATGGCTGGTCTTGAGCGAGCCCGAGGAACAGGCGCTGCCCGCCGATACCGATAGGCCCTGAAGATCGAACTGGATCAACTGGGCGCGGGCGGGAACGCCCGGCATGCGGTAGCTGGCGATCGTGGGGACGCGCGGCGCGTCGCGCGCGACAATCGCGCCGCCCGCCGCCTCGATCCCCGCGTCGAGATGCGCACGCAGCGTCGCGGCCTGCTGCAGCCAGTCGTTTCGCGCCTCCAGTGCCGCCGCCATGGCGAGGATGGCGGGCAGATTTTCGGTGCCGGCGCGGTAGCCCTGTTCCTGTCCGCCGCTGGGCGCGATCAGGCCGAGGTCCCGGATCAGCAGGGCGCCGACGCCCGGCGGGCCGCCGAACTTGTGCGCGCTGATAGCGATCATGTCCGCGTCCGGCAGGGGCAGCTTGCCTGCGCTCTGGGCGCAATCGGCGAACAGGATCGCGCCTTCGCGGTCGACCTGGTCGAGAGGCTGGATGACGCCCGTCTCGTTGTTGACATGCTGAATGGCCATCAACGAACGCTCGCCATCAGGCTGACAAGGGCTGGCAGCGCCCTGTTGCTGCTGCGGGGAGGAAGAAGCAGGGCCGCCGCGTTCGCCGGGACGACCCTGGAGGATGAGGCCGTTGGCGTCCACCTTCAGCCGCTCCGCTCCCTCCGTCACGCGCAGCACGGCGTCATGCTCCACCGGCGACGTGACGATCCGCGCCGCCTTGGCGCGCTTCAGCGCGATGGCGATCGCCTCGCTAGCCCCAGAGGTGAAGATGACATGGCCGTTCCAGCCAAGCGCGTCGGCGATGCGCGCGCGCGCATCCTCCAGCGCCGCGCGGGCGGCGCGACCATCGGCATGGGGGCTGGACGGATTGGCCCAGCTGTCCAGCGCGGCGACCATGACGGCGCGCGCCTGCGGCAGCATCGGGGTAGTCGCGGCATGATCGAGATAAAGGCGGTCGGCGGCCAAGCGGGCGTTACTCATTGATTGCGGAAATGGCGGCGCCTTCTATATAGGCGGTCTGCCGCGCCGCGCCAGCAAAGCTTGGCGCGCGCCGACCCTATCCCCAGCCGCCCGGATCCGTGTGAGGAATGGGCGACCCAGAACGATAACAGGTGCCATGCCCGACGTCATTTTCCCCGGACCCGAAGGCCGCCTCGAAGGCCGCTTCAGCCCGCCGCCGCGCCCGCGCGCCCCGGTCGCGATGATCCTGCACCCCCACCCGCAGGGCGGCGGCACGATGAACGACCGCATCACCCAGGCGCTCTACAAGACGTTCGTGAAGCGGGGCTTCGCCACGCTGCGCTTCAACTTCCGCGGCGTCGGCCGCAGCCAGGGCACGTTCGACAATGGCATTGGCGAACTGTCCGACGCGGCAGCCGCGCTCGACTGGGTGCAGAGTTTCCATCCCGAAGCGCAGACGACCTGGATCGCGGGCTTTTCCTTCGGCGCCTGGATCGGCATGCAACTGCTGATGCGGCGACCGGAAATCCGGGGCTTCATTTCGGTCGCGCCGCCGGCGAACATGTATGACTTCTCCTTCCTCGCACCCTGCCCGTCGAGCGGCATCATCGTGCAGGGGATGGCGGACGAAGTGGTGACGGCCAGCGCGGTGCAGAAACTGGTCGACAAGCTGCGCACGCAAAAGGGCATCACCATTCATCATGACGAGATTCGCGGCGCAAATCACTTTTTCGAGCATGAACTCGATCAGCTGATGAAGTCGGTCGACAATTATCTCGACATGCGCCTGTCGCCGGATTCGCCGATCCGCTGATTGGGAGCCTCACGCAGCAAAAAGGGCGCGGCGGCCATCGGCCATCGCGCCCTTTTGCTGTCCGGCCCTCCCCCCGGAAGCGCCGGCCTGCGAGTCAATTGGCCTTGCTCATGTCCACCTTTTCCACCCATTCGGGGTAGAAGGTCGGCTCGCGATTGGACCACCCCGCGGCGGTCGCGGCGGCTTCGCTGATCGACTGGAGCAGCGCGCGGCGCTTTTCGGGATGAAGATGCGGCAAGCTGGCGGCGGCGCAAAAGGCGCCGGGCAGCCAGGGGCGCGATCCGGCGCCCAGCAGCCGCTCATAGAGGAAGCGATAGGCCGAAAAGCTGCCGAGCCGGTCCTGCCCCAGGTCGAAGGCCGACAGGGTCACCAACGGCGCCATGAAGGGCTCCACCTGCTCCAGCCCGCTATCGTCCGGCACGCGCGTTTTGATTTCGTCCAGCCGCCCGTAGATGCGGGCCTGCGCCCGGATCGACGCTTCCTCCACCATGTCGCGCGACCACAGCTTCATCGCGTCGCGGCGATGCAGCCCGATGTCGAGCGATCTGCGGATATAGCGTTGCGTCGCAGACGGGAAGCTCGCGAATTCGCGCAGTTCCGCCAAGGTGACGGCCCCGTCCGCTGGTCTTGCACTCGTGCCCATGCTCATGCCCTCCGACGTCAAGTCGTACGACAGAGAATGCGCCCGCCATGGTTACCGAAGGCTTAAGCGCCCATTCTGTCGTCGTTCACAAGGAATCAGATTTGGTTGTGCAGCGCAACATGAAAATCCCGACTTTGCGACAGAAGGATGACAGCGCGTTAGATCGCCTAATCAGGCAAGGATCGACGCGTCATGCGTGAGCCAGGCGAAGGCGGTGTCGGCGCGATCGAAAATCTGCAGATAGGACTGAGTCATCTCCCGCTTCACCTGCAACCGCGCGATTGCGCTGGCAGTGACGACGGCAATGCGGCGCGCGCGGGGAAAGCCGTCGAAATGCGTGCGGAACATGGCGATCGCGTCCTGCGGCTGCACCGCGCTCTGGCTCATGTCCATGCGCAGCAGATAGCCTGGACGAAATCCCTGGCGGGCGAACTCGACCTTGCATTCTCGCGCGTACGGGCCAACGTCCCCGGCCGCGAAATGACGATGCCAGGCGACATCCATCAAGCGCAGGTCATGGCGGAAGACGATGCTGTAATGGACATGGGACATGAAGCGGATCTCCGGTCCGCAGGTCCCTGCCCGACAGAGGTTAGAAAATGCCTTACGCGGTCGGTCGCGAGGCCAGCACGGCGCCGATCATGTTGCGCCATACCGCCACGTCGCCCGCTTCCGCCATCTGCGCATCGGGTTCGCGCAGCGTGTGGAGGATGGCATAAGCGTCCTCCACATGGTCGCGCCATGCCGCGTCCACGGCGCTGGACGCATGAGGGTCCTGCCCTTCGCCGTTCAGGCTGAGATGCCGCCCGGCCAGAACCCGGGCAATCCGCTCGACAGCGGGGGTACAGGATGTCGGCATGAAATTGTCCCTCCTCTCAGCAAGTTTGCCCGCGGTTGATGATGCCGCCAGCTTTGGGCGAGCATAGCATCATCGGCCGCGACCCCCGTCAATCCTCTTCGCGATAGCCCGACGAAGGTACCGGATCGCCATTGTCGCCGGAGCGCGCGGTCGATGGCGGATCGGAAGCGTCCATCGAGTCCTTGAGGCCCTCCTCCAGCTTCTCGTCGGTGCTGACCACATGATCCTGATGATCGGTTTCGCGTTCGTCTCCGGCTTCCTCGCGGCTGTTGGGGCGAATGTCGCACTTGTCGCTCATGTCACTCTCCTTCCACGCGCCTGCGCGGCGCGTCTTCAAGGCGATAAACGATGCGGTCCCGAGCGCGGTTCCGCTGTTGATCGTTCGACCAACAAGCATTGCCCTTCGACCAGCTACAAGGGGCACAGGGCGACAAGCGCGCCGGATCGGCGTAGACCCGTTGCATGACACTGTTCCCCGACGATGGCGATCGCGGCGTTTCGCCCGCAATCGCGCTCTATTCCATATTGGGTTTCTGGCTTTTCTATACCGTGCTGGTCAGCTTGCGCGCCGCCGTCGTGGGGTTCGATTCCCAGGTGGAGATGGCCGCGCGCCGCATGGTGGTGGCGGTGATCGGGATCATCATCACCTGGATACTCTATCTGGTGTTGCGACGTTTCGACCAGCGACCGCTGGCGCTACGCGTGGTGGCGGCCTTCTCGCTCGCCGCGCCCTTCGCGCTCGCGATGGCGGCGACCAACTATTATATGTTCAACGTCTATGATCCCACGATGTTCGCCGATGCCGAAATGCAGAAGAAGGCGGCGGAGGAGCATTATGCGCTGATCAGCATCGTCGAGGATGCGATAAGCCGCTTCTTCTTCCTGTCCGCCTGGGCGGGGCTGTATCTCGCCCTTTCCTATGCCAGCGAAGCGCGCCGGGTCGAGCGCCGCGCGGCGCGGCTGGAACAGGCGGCGCAGCAGGCGGAATTGCGATCGCTGCGCTATCAGGTGAACCCGCATTTCCTGTTCAACACGCTCAATTCGCTTTCCTCGCTGGTGATGAAGGACCGGCGGGACGAGGCGGAGCAGATGATCATGTCGCTCAGCAATTTCTACCGCACCAGCCTGACGGGCGACCCGCTTGAGGATGTGCCGCTGGCAGAAGAGGTGCATCTCCAGAAACTCTATCTCGACATCGAAGCGGTACGCTTTCCCGACCGGTTGAAGACGGTGATCGACATTCCGCCCGCCCTGCTCAACGCCTGCGTGCCGGGGCTCATCCTGCAGCCGGTGGTCGAAAATGCGATCAAATATGGCGTGTCGCGGACATCGCAGCCGGTGGAGATTCGCATCACCGCGCGCGAGGATGGCGACCTGATGCATATCAACGTGACCGATGATGGACCCAACCCGCCGGGCCAGGGCGACGGCGGCAGCGGCATCGGCCTTGCCAAAGTCCGCGATCGGCTGACGGCGCGCTTTGGCGATCGCGGGCGGATCGTCTATGGTCCGCGCGATGCGGGCGGCTTCGCTGTGCTGCTGACCCTTCCCATCATCCGCCGGGGCTGTTGATACCGCCATGTCAATCCGCACGATGATCGTCGATGACGAGCCGCTCGCGATCGAGCGGCTGCAGATGCTGTGCGCGCGGGAGCCGCGGATCGCGCTGGTCGGCACCGCCAGCGATGGCGAAGCGGCTCTGCGCCTGATTGAGGGGCTGAAGCCCGATCTCGTGATGCTCGACATCGCCATGCCGCTGCTCGACGGCATCGGCGTCGCCCGCGCGGTGGGGCGCCTGGGCATGCGCCCCGCCGTGATCTTCGTGACCGCGTTTGAGGGTTTCGCGGTCGAGGCGTTCGACCTGGCGGCGGTCGACTATATGCTGAAGCCCGTCGCGCATGATCGCCTGGCCCGCGCCATCGACCGGGTGGAAGCGGCGCTGCGCAATCGCCTGCCCGACAGCGCGGCCAAGCCCGAGGCGCCATCGCCCGAATGGGCCGAGGAATTCTGGGTGCCACACCGGTCGGAACTGATCCGCATCGCCGCCGACCAGATCGACCGGATCGAAGCGGAGCGCGACTATATGCGGCTGCATGTCGGGCAGCACAGCTATTTGCTGCACCAGACGATCAGCTCGCTGGAGGAGCGGCTCGACCCGCAGCAGTTCGTCCGCCTGCACCGATCGCACATCGTACGCCGCGATCATATCGCGCGTTTGCGCCACGACGGCAGCGGCGTCTGGTTCGCCGCGCTTGGCGATGGTGGCGAAATCCGCATCGGCCGCACCTTCCTCGCCAATGCGCGGGCGATGACGGGGCGATAGCGGGGCTTGCAGGGCGCAAGCATTTTACCGCTTGGCCGAACCACCGCACATCTCTAGCGAAGCGCCATGGCCGACGATCCGCAGAAACATGGCCGGCTGGTTTGGAGCCGCTATTACAGCGCCTTCGTGCCGGCCGGTCCCGCAGGCCCCGGCCTGTTCGATCGACTAAAGGCGGCGAGCGGCGCGATCGGTGGCATCGCCATCACGGGCCTTCTGTGCGGCCTGATGTGGGGCAATGGCCTGGCCCATCCTCTGCTGGTGGCGCCGATGGGCGCTTCGGCCGTCCTTCTGTTCGCCGTGCCCGCGAGCCCGCTGGCGCAGCCCTGGCCAGTGCTGGGCGGCAATGTGATTTCGGCCGTCATCGGCATCGCCGTGGCGAAGGCGATCGCTGATCCCACGCTTGCGGCGGCGCTGGCCGTCGGCGCAGCGATTGCGGTGATGTCGCTGCTGCGCTGCCTGCATCCGCCGGGCGGCGCCGTGGCGCTCTCGGCGGCGCTGGGCGTCAAGAGCGTTGCGGCCAGCTATATGTTCGCCCTGGTCCCGGTCGGCATCAACACGCTGCTGCTCCTGATCGTGGCGATGCTCTTTCATCGCCTTGCGGGCCACAGCTATCCCCATGTGGCCCCTGCCACATCGCAGCGTCATGGAACGGATGATCCCCCGCCCCTGTTGCGCGCCGGGCCATCGGAACAGGACGTGGCCGATGCGCTGCGAGGCTTTGGCGACATGCTGGACGTGGACGAGGCCGACCTGCGTCAGCTGATCGTGGATGCAGAGCTACGGGCCGCAGAGCGGCTGCATGGGGCGGCCAGCTGCGCCGACATCATGTCGCAGGATGTCCTGCATGTCGGGGCGCAGCATTCCGTCGCCGAAGTGCGCGCGCTGATGCGGGCGCGGGAACTGCTGTCAGTGCCGGTGCTGGATCGCGACTGCCGGGTACAAGGAATTATCGACGCGATTGACCTGACACGGGACGGCGGGTGCGCTGGCGACATGGCACGCCGGCCGCTGCTGGTTCACGCCGACACGCCGGTATCTCGGTTGATCGGACCGCTGAGCAGCGGCGCCCATCGCGCCGCCATCGTCGTGGATGATGCGCAACATTTGCTGGGTCTCGTCACGCAGACGGACCTGCTGGCGTCGCTGGCGCTGCGAGTCAGCGCTGCCCCGACACTGGCGCGTCCGGTCCCGGCATCGCCGTGATCGCCACATTGGCGAACATGACGAGCCCGGCGACAATCATCAGCGCGCCGCGCTTGCGATCGCGGGTGCGCAGGATCGCGTAGACACCGCCGCCCGTCAGCAGCACGCCGGCGAGCATCAGGATGGAAAGAAGGGTGCCGGCCATGGCCATGCCATAGGCGGCAAGCTGGACTGTGGCAATTGCCGCCCTCTCCTCCTATGAGGCGCGCAGACACGAATCACCTGTCGGTGAAGGGACGTTTCACCCATGAAGATCGCCATCGCTTCCGATCATGCCGCCGTCGAATTGAAGGCGGAGCTTGCGCAGTGGCTGCGCGGGGAAGGCCATGAGGTCGAGGATCTGGGGCCGGCGAACGCCGACCGGGTCGATTATCCCGATTATGGTTACAAGCTCGCGACAGCGGTCGCATCGGGCGCCGCCGAACGCGGCATCGCGCTGTGCGGTTCGGGCATCGGCATCTCGATCGCGGTCAACCGCAATCCGGCCTGCCGCTGCGCACTGGTCGGCGAGCCGCTGTCGGCAGCCCTGTCGCGCGAGCATAATGACGCCAATGTCCTGGCCCTGGGCGCGCGCCTGACCGGGGTGGACATGGCCAAGGCCTGCGTCACCGCTTTCCTCACCACTGACTTCGGCGGTGGCCGCCATGCCGGCCGCGTCGACAAACTGTCCCAGCCCGCGCTCTGAAAGGATCCCGAAGATGAGCACCGACACCTTGAACCCGCCTGCCCTGTCGGACATCCGTTCGGACGGCTATTTCACGCGCAGCCTTGCCGACGCCGATCCGGCCGTGTTCGGGGGCGTGCAGCAGGAACTGAAGCGCGAGCAGAACCAGATCGAGCTGATCGCGTCGGAAAATATCGTGTCCAAAGCCGTGCTGGAGGCGCAGGGCTCGGTCTTCACAAACAAATATGCCGAAGGCTATCCGGGCAAGCGCTATTATCAGGGCTGCGCCCCGTCCGACGTGGTGGAGCAACTCGCCATCGACCGCGCGAAGCAGCTATTCGGCTGCAACTTCGTCAACGTCCAGCCCCATTCGGGCGCGCAGGCCAATGGCGGCGTGATGCTGGCGCTGGTCAAGCCCGGCGAGACGATCATGGGGCTCAGCCTCGACGCCGGCGGTCACCTGACCCATGGCTCCAAGCCCAGCATGTCGGGCAAGTGGTTCAACGCCGTGCAATATGGCGTGCGCGAGGATACGCACCTCATCGACTATGACGATGTCGAGCGGCAGGCGATCGAATGCCAGCCCAAGCTGATCATCGCCGGCGGCAGCGCCTATCCGCGCCAGATCGACTTCGCCCGCTTCCGCGCGATCGCGGACAAGGTCGGCGCTTTGTTCATGGTCGACATGGCGCATTTCGCGGGTCTGGTCGCGGGCGGCGCGCACCCCTCCCCCTTCGGCCACGCCCATGTCGTGACCACCACCACGCACAAGACGCTGCGCGGGCCGCGCGGCGGCATGATCATGACCGATGACGAGGCGCTGGCGAAGAAGATCAATTCGGCGATTTTCCCCGGCCTGCAGGGCGGGCCGCTGATGCATGTCATCGCCGCCAAGGCGGTCGCCTTCGGCGAAGCGCTGCAGCCCGAGTTCAAGACCTATGCCGCCGCGATCGTCGCCAATGCCAAGGCGCTGGCGGGCCGGCTGGAGCAGCGCGGCCTGGCCGTCATTTCCGGCGGCACCGACACGCATCTGGCGCTGATCGACCTGCGCCCCTATGGCATTTCGGGCAAGGATGCCGACGAGGCGCTGGAGCGCAGCTTCATCACCTGCAACAAGAATGGCGTGCCCGGCGACCCGCTGCCGCCGACCAAGACCAGCGGCATCCGCGTGGGTTCGCCGGCCGGCACGACGCGCGGCTTTGGCGTGGCCGAGTTCGAGGCGATCGGCGACATGATCGCCGATGTGCTGGAAGGGCTGCGCGACAAGGGTGAAGCCGGCGACGCAGCCATCGAAGCCAATGTCCGTGACCGCGTGGGGGCGCTGTGCGCCCGCTTCCCCATCTACGAAGGATAAGCCCGCTTGCGCTGCCCTTTCTGCACCCATGAGGACAGCCAGGTGAAGGACAGCCGGCCGACGGAGGATGGCGCCGCCATCCGCCGCCGCCGCCAGTGCGAAGCCTGCGGGGCGCGATTCACCACCTTCGAACGCATCCAGCTGCGCGACATCTGGGTGGTGAAGAGCGAGGGGCGCAAGGAAGCGTTCGACCGGGACAAGCTGGCGCGATCGGTCGGCATCGCCTGCCGCAAGCGGCCGATCGACCCCAGCCGGCTGGAAAAACTGATTTCCGGCATCCAGCGCCAGCTCGAAACCAGCGGCGACGGCGAAGTGCCCGCCCGTGCGATCGGGGAAATGGTGATGGAGGGGCTCAAGCGCCTGGACAGCGTCGCCTATATACGCTTCGCCAGCGTCTACAAGGACTTCACCGACGCCCGCGACTTCGAGGAATTCGCCGGCACAGTGAAGGAAGTCGGGCGGGAATGAGGGGCGTTCTAGGCACATCCACCCCGTTCGGCCGGAGCGAAGTCGAAAGCCAGGACCGAGTTCGCGCACTTCGTCTTCGCTCAGTGAAGCCCTTCGACTTCGCTCAGAGCGAACGGACATGGGAGGTGCTCCAGAGATAATGCCTATGAACACCTCAATTACCCTCCCCCCCGTCATCGTCCTGGTCCGCCCGCAACTGGGCGAGAATATCGGGAAGGCAGCGCGGGCCATGTTGAATTTCGGATTGACCGAGATGCGGCTGGTGAGCCCGCGCGACGGCTGGCCCAATCCGGACGCAGGCCCGGCAGCCGCGGGGGCCGATGTCGTGCTGGACGACGCGCAGGTTTTCGAGACGCTGGCCGATGCCGTTGCGGACTGCGCCCATGTCTATGCGACCACCGTGCGCAAGCGCGGCGTCACCAAGCCGGTCGTGACGCCCGAAGAGGCCGCGCGCGAGGTGCATGGCGCTTCGGGTCGCAGCGCATTCGTTTTCGGACCCGAAAGGTCGGGGCTGGAGACGGACGATGTGGCGCTCGCCCGCAAGATCCTGACCGTGCCGATCAACCCGGAATTCGGATCGCTCAACCTGGCGCAGGCGGTGATCCTGTGCGCCTATGAATGGTCGAAACAGGCGGCGCTGGAACAGCCGACCGTCACCGACCTGGGCGAACCCGCGCCGCAGGACGAACTGGAAGGGATGATCGGCCAGCTGGAAACGCTGCTGGAGGGGGCGGGCTATTTCTTTCCGCCCGATCGCGCGCCCGCGACCAAGCGGACGCTGCGCAACCTGCTGACCAAGCCGGGCTGGAACCATCTGGAGGTGCGGACGCTGCGCGGAGTCCTGTCCGCGCTCGGCAATCCCCGCCCGCGCTGAGCGGCTTCAGATGCCGCCGGGATGAACCGGCCAGCCGCCCTGCTCCAAAGCCGCCGTCAGCGATGCCATGCAGGCGTCAAGCCGATCCTGATCGGTCGAGCGCACGACGAAATTGGCGCCGGTGCGGCCTTCGCGGAAGAAGGGATAGCTGCCGATCTGGCAGCCTTCATGCGCGCGCTCGGTCGCGCCCAGCAGGTCGGCGACTTCGCTTTCGGCGACCCAGCAGCCGATCGTGGCGGACAGGAGCGGCCTGCCCCCTTCCAGAGCGCCGGTGAGGCTTTCCAGCATTCCCGCCGTAATCGACGGGACGCCCGCCATGATGAAGATATTGCCGTGGCGGATGCCCGGCGCGCCCGACATGCGGTTTTCGATCAGGCTCGCGCCGGCGGGCACCCGCGCCATGCGCAGCCGCGCCTCCGTCAGGCCGCCGCGCGACTCGTAATAGGCAGCGAGCACGGCCCGCGCGCTTTCGTGGATCTCCACCGGCACGCCCAGCGCCGCCGCAATCGCGTCGACGGTGATGTCGTCATGGGTGGGGCCGATGCCGCCGGTGGTGAACAGATAGTCGTTGCGCGCACGCAGGGCGTTCACCGCCTCGACGATGGCGTCCTGATCGTCCGCCACCACGCGCACCTCGCGCAACCGGATACCCTGCACATTCAGCCAGGTCGCGATCTGCGCGACATTCCTGTCCTGCGTCCGGCCCGAGAGAATTTCGTCGCCGATCACGATCAGCGCGGCGGTCCAGGTGCGAGTGGGATCAGGCATGCCGCGGTCATAGCCGCCGCCGCGCAGCCTGCCTAGCCGCCCCCTCGCATTATGCGGTCCAAGCGCCTATAACCAGCCCATGACCGAATATATGACGATGACGGCCGATGCGCCGATTTCCCGATCGACCGCGATCAAGCTGCATGATGAATCGGGCTTTGCCGGCATGCGCAAGGCGGGACGGCTCGCGGCCGAGATACTCGATGCGCTGGTCCCCCATGTCGTGCCCGGCGTGACTACGGGCGAACTGGACGACATCGTCCGCCGCATGACGCTGGAGGGCGGCGGCGTGCCCGCGACGCTTGGCTATCGGGGCTATACCCATAGCTGCTGCATCAGCCTGAACAATGTGATCTGCCACGGCATTCCCGGCGACACGAAGATCAAGGATGGCGACATCCTCAATATCGACGTGACGCCGCAGGTGGATGGCTGGCACGGCGATACCAGCCGCATGTATATTGCGGGCGACGCGTCGATCAAGGCGCGGCGGCTGGTCGACATCACCTATGAATGCCTGATGCTGGGCATCGAGCAGGCGAAGCCGGGCAATCATCTGGGCGACATCGGCCACGCCATTCAGCGCCATGCCGAAAAGCATCGCTATGGCGTGGTCCGCGATTTCTGCGGCCATGGCCTCGGCCGCGTCTTCCACGACAGTCCGGAGGTCGTGCATATCGGCCGGCCCGGCACCGGTCCGGAGCTGCGCCCCGGCATGTTCTTCACTATCGAGCCGATGATCAACATCGGCAAGCCGGACGTGCGGATGCTGGACGATGGCTGGACCGCGGTCACTCGCGACCGCAGCCTGTCGGCGCAGTTCGAACATAGCATCGGCATTACCGAGACGGGCTGCGAGATCTTCACCAAGAGCCCGGCCGGCCTTGACAGTCCGCCTTATAGCTGATGCGCGCGCTGCCCAATTATTGGGCAGCGCGACAGGAAATTGCCCGGAATCCGGGCAATATGGACAAAGATTGCTGCATCGCCGAAAGCAGTCCTAGCGATTCGCCATTTGGCACGGTAATTGATTGCCAAGAGGGACGGACATCAGCCCTGCGGGGGCAGGAGGATCGTCGCTTGAGGAGAGGCATGAGGGCGACGCCCGCATGTCGGGCGAGCGTCATGGGTTGGGACTGATTACGATGAAGAAGATCGAGGCGATCATCAAGCCGTTCAAGCTGGACGAGGTCAAGGAAGCGCTGCACGAAGTCGGCGTTTCGGGCATCACCGTCACGGAAGCGAAGGGCTTTGGCCGGCAGAAGGGCCATACCGAACTCTATCGCGGCGCGGAATATGTGGTGGATTTCCTGCCCAAGGTGAAGCTGGAGGTCGTCGTCGACGATTCGCTCGCCGACCGCGTCGTCGAAGCCATCTCCGCCGCCGCGCAGACCGGCCGCATTGGCGACGGCAAGATCTTCATTTCGAACATCGAGGGCGCGGTGCGCATCCGCACCGGCGAGCGCGACAGCGACGCGATCTGATCATGCGGCCGGGCCCGCGGGCGCCGGCCGGCCAGGCATCAACGACCCCTTCGGGGGGGTTTTCTGAAAGAAGGGCAAGTTCATATGGCCAACACGCCGAAAGACATCCTGAAGATGATCGAGGACAAGGAGATCGAATGGGTCGATCTTCGCTTCACCGATCCGAAGGGCAAGTGGCAGCACCTGACCATGGTGTCTTCGGTGCTGGGCGAGGATGAACTGACCGACGGCCTGATGTTCGACGGCTCCTCGATCGAGGGCTGGAAGGCGATCAACGAGTCGGACATGATCCTGAAGCCCGACCTCGAAGCCGCCTATGTCGATCCGTTCAGCGCCACGCCGATGCTGATCCTCTTCTGCGACATCGTCGAGCCGGACACGGGCGAACTCTACGCCCGCGACCCCCGCTCGACCGCCAAGCGCGCGGAAGCCTTCGTCAAGTCGGCTGGCTTCGGCGATACCGTCTATGTCGGTCCGGAAGCCGAATTCTTCATGTTCGACGATGTCCGCTTCAATTCGGACTATAGCGAATCCTTCTACAAGATCGACGACATTGAACTGCCGACCAACAGCGGCAAGGAATATGAAGGCGGCAATCTGGGCCACCGTCCGCGCGCCAAGGGCGGCTATTTCCCCGTCGCTCCGGTCGATCCATGCACCGACATCCGCGCCGAAATGGTCACCACCATGCTGGAAATGGGCTTGCCCTGCGACAAGCATCACCATGAAGTCGCCGCTGCGCAGCACGAACTGGGCCTGACCTTCGGCACGCTGGTGCAGACCGCCGACCGCATGCAGATCTACAAGTATGTCGTGCAGATGGTCGCGCAGGCCTATGGCAAGACCGCGACCTTCATGCCCAAGCCGATCGCGCAGGACAATGGCAGCGGCATGCACACCCACATGTCGATCTGGGAAGGCGGCAAGCCGCTCTTCGCCGGCGACGGCTATGCCGGCCTGTCTGACACCTGCCTTTACTTCATCGGCGGCGTCATCAAGCACGCCAAGGCGCTCAACGCTTTCACCAACCCGACCACCAACAGCTACAAGCGGCTGGTGCCCGGCTTCGAAGCGCCGGTGCTGCTCGCCTATTCGGCGCGCAACCGCTCGGCCTCCTGCCGCATCCCCTATGGCGCGGGCGCCAAGGCGAAGCGCGTGGAGTTCCGTTTCCCCGACGCGATGGCCAACCCCTATCTCTGCTACGCCGCGCTGCTGATGGCGGGCCTGGACGGCATCGAGAACAAGATTCATCCGGGCGCCGCGATGGACAAGAATCTCTACGACCTGCCGCCCGAGGAACTGAGCCAGGTGCCGACCGTCTGCGGTTCGCTGCGCGAAGCGCTGACCAGCCTGGAAGCCGACTACGAGTTCCTGCTGAAGGGCGACGTCTTCACCAAGGACCAGATCGAGGCCTATATCGAGCTCAAGTGGCCCGAAGTCTATCGCTGGGAAATGGCCCCGTCGCCGGTCGAATTCGACATGTATTACAGCGCCTGACCCCTTTCCCAGGCGTTGTGAACAGAGGCCCGGCCGCGCAAGCGGTCGGGCCTTTCTTTTTGCCATGGTTGCGCGGTGCCCGACTCGATGCCACATCCGCGGCATGACCGCGCTCGCTCCGCTTGGCCTGTCCGTTCCTATCATCCAGGCGCCGATGGCGGGCGTATCCACGCCCGCCATGGCGGCGGCCGTCAGCAATGCCGGCGCGCTCGGCTCGATTGCGCTGGGCGCCGCCGACGCGGAAGCGGCCCGGGAAATGATCGCCGCCGTGCGCCAGCGCACGGACCGGCCATTCAACGTCAACCTGTTCGTCCATCGGCCAGCGAGGCGCCGAGCAGAGGTCGAGGCGCAATGGCGCGCGGCGATGGCACCGCTCTTCGCCCGATTTGGCGCAGCCCCGCCCGCGACGCTCCGCGAAATCTATCGCAGCTTTGCGGAGGATGAGGCGATGCTCCGCCTGCTGGTGGAAACGCGACCCGCGGTGGTCAGCTTCCATTTCGGGCTGCCCGACCACAGGCGCATTGCCGCCCTGAAGGCTGCGGGCTGCATCCTTCTCGCCAGCGTCACGAGCCTTGCCGAAGCACAGGCGGCGCGCGCAGCCGGAGTCGATCTGCTGGTTGCGCAGGGCTATGAAGCGGGCGGCCATCGCGGCATGTTCGATCCCGATGCGCCCGACGACCAACTGGGCATCTTCGCCCTTACCCGGCTGCTGGTGGCGCGATCGGGCCTGCCGGTTATCGCGGCGGGCGGCATCATGGATGGTCGCGGCGTGCGGGCTGCGCTGGATCTGGGAGCGATCGCCGCGCAGATGGGCACGGCCTTCATTGGTTGCCCGGAAAGCAGCGCCGACGCCGCCTATCGCGACGCGCTGTTCGGCCCGGCGGCGGCGCATACCGCGATGACGCGCGTCATTTCCGGCCGACCCGCCCGGTGCCTGCGCAATGACTTCATCGCCTGGGGCGAGGACATCCAGCTAACGCCGCCTGACTATCCGATCGCCTATGACGCCGGCAAGGCGCTGAACCAGGCGGCGAAGGCGCATGGCGACGGCGGCTATGGAGCGCAATGGGCCGGACAGGGCGCGCCGCTCGCGCGAGCGCTGCCAGCGGCCGAACTGGTCGCGCGGATTGCCGCCGAAATGGCAGCGCCTTAACCCGGGATCACTGCCCCGAATAGCAAGGTCGGCTCGCCTGCAGGGGACAGGACGATCTGGCCGCCCGCTTCCATCACTAGCTGGCGCACCATCCATGCCGCGGCCGTGCGCGAGGCCAGGCCCTCGATCGGCAGCGTGCCGGCCAGCGCGGCGCGCAGGTCGGGATCGAGCACCAGCTTGGGCCCTTCGGCCCGCACCACGATTTCAGTGACGCCCGGCCGGCTTTCCGCGCCGATGTCGAGCTGTCCGCCGCGCACCAGCGCGTCGCCGGCGATCAGCGCCAGGTTCAGCAGGATCTTCGCCGCCAGCTTGCCCAGCATTTGTTCATCGACCATCCAGCCGACCTTGACCCGGCCGGATCCCGCGAACATCCCCTCGATCGCGACCTTCGCTTCGTGCGGCGGCACCGCTTCGCCAAAGCCGCCGGCCGACCCGAAGGCGAGGCGGAAGAATTTGAGCTTGTTGGCCGATGTCCGCGCGCTGTCGCCCAGCAAATCCAGGCAGCGCTCGCGCATCGCCGGGTCGGTCTCGTCCGCCATCAGCTCCAGCCCGTTGTTGAGCGCGCCCACCGGGCTCAGCAGGTCGTGGCACAGGCGCGAGCAGAGAAGGCTGGCAAATTCAATGCTGTCGGTCGGGTTGGTCATGCGGATGTCGGATCGCCAATCAAAACGGGGGATATGCGGCTAATGCGCCGGCCGTTGCCGCGATGCAAGCCCGGCTCGCCGCCTTTCCTTCACCTTGCGTCGAGCATCGCTTCGGTGAAGCGCACCGCCCCGTCCTCACCGGCGCCCGTGATCCACGCGCGCATGTCGTCGCCCGCCACGATCAGCCAGAGCGTGCCATCGGGCATCGCGCACGCCGCGTCGGTCGGCGATGGCGCCGCGACGCCGGACGGATGGGAATGATAATGGCCGATCACCGCCGGCCCGCCCGCGCGCGCAGCGCGGTGGGCGGCGATGAGCGTGGCAGGGTCCAGTTCGAAATGGCGCGCGGGTTCGGACGCGACATTGGCGGCGGGCAGGATCGCGTCGATCCGCCGCCCCGCGCCCAGCAGCAGTCCGCAGACTTCATTGCCGTCGGTCACGCACAAGGCCCTGATTTGTTCCAGCACGGCTCTTGTTATTTCGACCTTCATTCCTATGTCTCTAGTCCATGGTCCCGGGGGATTCCATCATCGAAGCGACGATCGGCGAGGCGCAGCACGGGCTGCGGCTGGATCGGGCGCTCGCGGATCTTTTGCCCGACCTGTCGCGCGAGCGGCTGAAGGCGCTGATCGGCGAAGGGCAAGTCCGCTCTTCGGCCGGCGGCAAGCTGACAGGATCGATGAAGGTCGTCGAGGGCCAGCAATTCGCCATCACCCTCCCCGCCCCCGCGCCGCACGACACGGTGGCGCAGGATATTCCGCTGACGATCGTGCATGAGGATGCGGACCTGATCGTCGTCGACAAACCCGCGGGCCTGGTCGTCCACCCGGCCGCCGGCAATCTGGACGGCACGCTGGTCAATGCGCTGCTGCACCATTGCGCCGGGCGACTGTCCGGCATTGGCGGCGTGGCGCGGCCCGGCATCGTTCATCGCATCGACAAGGATACATCCGGGCTGCTGGTCGTTGCAAAGACTGACAAGGCTCATGAAGGGCTGGCTCGGCAGTTCAAGGACCATAGCATTGATCGGGCATATGCGGCGATCGCCTATGGCCATCCGGTGCCTGCAGCGGGCACGGTGGACAGCTGGATCGCGCGGTCCGACGCCGATCGAAAGAAAATGGCGGTTCATCGGGAAGGGCGCGGCAAACATGCCGTCACCCATTATCGCACGATGGAGCGTCTGCGCGGCGCGGCGCTCATGGAATGCCGGTTGGAAACCGGCCGGACACATCAGGTTCGCGTCCACATGGCGCATATTGGCCACCCCTTGATCGGGGACCAGGTTTACGGTAGAGAGAGAAAAGGTTTCAAATCAATACTGGAAACGCTGAGTTTCAAACGTCAGGCATTGCACGCAAAAACGCTGGGGTTCATACATCCGGTGACGGAAAAACCTCTCACGTTCCATAGCGCACTGCCTATCGATATGCAGGAACTGTTAAGCGCGCTCCACGTATAGGTTTCAACATATTTGCGACGGCGCCTGAGACGCCTCTTCTGGGTCCCGCCGCGCATGAAAGGGAAAGGTGACGACATGGCCAAAAGCAATGTCCCCGCGGTTCCGGCGCTGGGCGGTGAAGCCAGCCTCAACCGCTATCTGTCTGAGATCCGCAAGTTTCCGCTGCTCACGCCCGAGCAGGAATATATGCTGGCGAAGCGCTATCAGGAGCATCAGGACCCTGAGGCGGCGGCGCAGCTGGTGACGTCGCATCTGCGCCTGGTGGCCAAGATCGCGATGGGCTATCGCGGCTATGGCCTGCCGGTCAGCGAATTGATCAGCGAAGGCAATATCGGCCTAATGCAGGGCGTGAAGAAGTTCGAGGCCGATCGCGGCTTCCGCCTGGCGACCTACGCCATGTGGTGGATCCGCGCTTCGATCCAGGAATTCATCCTGCGGTCGTGGAGCCTGGTCAAGATGGGCACCACGGCGGCGCAGAAGAAGCTGTTCTTCAACCTGCGCCGGATGAAGAACAATATCGAGGCGTTCGAGGATGGCGACTTGCGCCCCGAGGACGTGACCAAGATCGCGACCGATCTGGGCGTCAGCGAGGACGACGTCATCTCGATGAACCGTCGCATGGCGATGGGCGGCGACACGTCGCTCAACGTGCCGATGCGCGAGGATGGCGAAGGCCAGTGGCAGGATTGGCTGGCCGACACCGATCCATTGCAGGACGAGCGCGTGGCCGACGAGCAGGAAAAGGTGCTGCGCCACGACATGTTGGTCGAGGCGATGGACGATTTGAACGATCGCGAAAAGCATATCCTGGCCGAGCGCCGCCTGGCCGAGGAGCCCAAGACGTTGGAAGAATTGTCCCAGGTCTATGGCGTCAGCCGTGAGCGTGTTCGCCAGATCGAGGTGCGGGCGTTCGAGAAGCTGCAGAAGGCGATGATGCGAATCGCCGGCGGCCGGCTCGACAAGATGGCGCGGCTCGCCAGCGCCTGATCCCTACCCCTTCCCAAGCAGAAAGCCCCGGAGCGATCCGGGGCTTTTTTTGTGTGCCCGCGTCACCCGGCGGGGGCGGCTTGCTGCCCATGTCCGCCTGATCGAGGGGGCGCATCATCGCGCCGGCGGGCGTGATGAGATGCAGGCGGGTGGCGCTACGCCCAGGATTGCGTCATCCTGCAGCCCTCATGACGGAAGGAGCCGCCACCATGCCCCTCGACCTCATCTTCTACACCAATCCCATGTCGCGCGGGCAGATTGCCCGCTGGATGCTGGAGGAGGTGGGCGAAGCCTATGAAAGCGTGATCCTCGACTATGGCGAGGCGGGCATGAAGTCCGCCGATTATCGCGCCGTCAACCCGATGGGCAAGGTTCCCGCCATCGTTCATCGCGGCCAGGTCGTCACCGAATGCGCGGCGATATGCGCCTATCTGGCCGATGCCTTTCCGGCCGCCAACCTGGCGCCGCCGCCCGACCAACGCCATGCCTATTATCGCTGGCTCTTCTTCGCCGCCGGTCCGGTGGAGGCCGCAGTCACCAACAAGGCGCTAGGCTTCATCGTGCCGGAAGGACGCGAGCGCATGGCGGGCTATGGCAGCTTCGACGACACGATCGACGCGCTGGAAACGGCCGTAGCGGGGGACCAGTGGATTTGCGGCGAGCAATTCACCGCCGCGGACGTCTATGTCGGATCGCAGATCGACTGGGCCCTCAGCTTCAAATCCATCCCCTCCCGCCCCCGCTTCGAATCCTATGTCGCGCGACTGCGCGACCGACCCGCCTACAAGCGGCAGAAGGAGATCGATAACGGGCTGATCGCGCAGATGCAGAAGCCGGAGTAGGCGCGAGGGCCTCCGATCGCCGGCCGCGCGCTGAGCCGTCGATGCGCGCGGCATAGCAAAAGGCCCGGCGGGACGATCCCGCCGGGCCTTGCCTATCTCGCCCGAGAACCGCGATCAGTCGCGGCTGCCGCCCATGAAGCGCAGCAGGAACAGGAACATGTTGATGAAGTCGAGATAGAGGTTCAGCGCGCCCATCACGACCGACTTGCCCATCATGTCGGTGCCCGCGACATGCGCGTAGATGCTCTTGATCTTCTGCGTGTCATAGGCGGTGAGGCCCGCGAAGAGCAGCACGCCCAGGAAGCTGATCACCAGATCCATCGCGCTGGAGCGCAGGAACAGGTTGATGAGGCTGGCCACCAGAAGGCCAACGACGCCCATGATCAGGAAGGTGCCGAAGCCCGACAGATCCTTCTTGGTGGTGTAGCCCCACAGGCTGAGGCCCGCAAAGGCGGCAGCGGTCGCGAAGAAGGTCTGCGCGATCGACGTGCCGGTATAGACCAGGAAGATCGACGAGAGCGACAGGCCCATCACCGCGGCATAGGCCCAGTAGAGCGCCTGCGCGGTCGCGGTCGACAGCCGGTTGATGCCGAAGCTCAGGACCATCACGAACGCCAGCGGCGCGAACATGATGACATATTTGAGGATGCCCGGGCCAGCGAGGATCTGGTAGGCGAGGCCGCTGGACGCGAACAGCAGCGCGACGATGCCGGTGAGCAGCACGCCACTCGCCATATAATTATAGACGGAAAGCATGTAGCGGCGCAGCCCGGCGTCGAACGCCTCGCCGCGTGCGGTGGTGGCGTTGCCATAACCCGCAACGCCGGAACGGGGGTCGGACCAGTTGGCCATGAAAATCATCTCCTTTGCCGGCATGGTTCGCCGGTGCCTTCATTATCGGCGCTTCGGCCCGCGACTTCAAGCCAAACCGGATCGGCCATGGCACATTGGCGGGACTCATCTATATCGGCCCCATGCATCGCCTGTTCGTCGCCATCCGCCCGCCCGCCGCGATCCGATCCCTGCTGCTGTCGCTGAGCGGCGGGGTGGAAGGCGCGCGATGGCAGGATGATGCGCAGCTGCACCTCACGCTACGCTTCATCGGCGAGGTCGATCGGCATCGCGCCAACGACATCGCCGACCTGCTGGCCGGCATCCGCTTCGCGCCGTTCGACGTGCGGATCGAAGGCGTGGGCAGCTTCGATCGCAAGGGGGTGGTCGATACGCTGTGGGCTGGCGTCCAGCCGCGCGATTTGCTGGCGCAGCTGCATCGCAAGATCGACCGGGCCTGCGTGCGCGCGGGGCTGGCGCCGGAGGGTCGCACCTATCTGCCGCATGTCACGCTGGCGCGTTTCGGCAGGAGCGGCGGGTTAGTGGACGGGTTCCTGGCGGTCCATGCGGGTCTGTCGAGCCCCGCCTTCCGGGTCGATGGCTTCAGCCTCTTCGAAAGCCGGATCGGGCATGACGGCGCCCGCTATGAAGCGGTGGCCGACTATCCTGGCGAGGGCGGGAGCGCGGCCCCCGCCCTCTGAACTGGCCCGGGCTTCGTCAACCAGCCTTCAGCACGCCACAGGCGACGCGCCCGCCGGCATTGCCCGCCGGATCGCTCTTATTGTCGTCGGCCTGCGCATGAATCACGACCGCGGCGCCATCGGCATCAAGCAGCGGCATCGACCCGCCCTGGATCATGCCGCCGGGCACGACATATTCCATCTCGCCCGCGCCGTCCGAGCCCGCGAGCATGTTGGGCATGTCGCCCATATGCTTGCCGGCCGGATTATCCTTGCCATGTTCGCGCCCGGTCGGGTTCCAGTGGCCGCCTGCGCTGGTAAAATCCGGCGGGGTGCACTGGCCGGTGGTGTGGATGTGGACCGCATGCATCCCGGGCGTCAGCCCCTGCACCTTGATCAGCACATGCAGGCCGTCGGCCGCCTCGGTCACGGTCGCGGTGCCGCGCGCGCTGCCGTCGCCCGCCATCAGGCTGGTGCTGGCCACGGGCGCTTCGGCCGGCGGAGCGGAAGCAGAGGTGCTGGTGGTGGCGCATGCGGACAGGGCAGCGCCAAGCGGCAGGGCGAGCAGGATGGGGGTGATCTTCATCGGCAATTCTCCCGGGGAAAGCACGAAATCTACTTCGCGAACGCGGCACGCCGCTGTTTGTTGCCGATGCGAACCGATTTGTCACTTTGCTTCCGCAATGCCAGCTCGTCTCGTCCATAGGCAGCACCTATGCCCATGGCCAAAAACGCTATTTGACCCGATCGACCTGGCTTTGAATAAGCGGCGTCAAGGAGAGAGATCGATGACGCGTGACGCGAGTGTCCTGGCCTTGGCCCTGTTGACGGCGACCATGCCGGCTGGCGGCGTCCAGCCGTTCACCACTATCCCGCCTGCCAGTTCTTCGGGGCTGCGGCTGGATGCGGCAACGCTTCCCCTGCTCACCGAAACCGATCCACGCTTCCAATCCTATAACATCGAGATGCTGGAGGTCGTGGGCGGCGCCTTCTGGAAACCCTATGACAGCGATCGTGCTGCGCAGCCTGAGGATGATGCCGGTCACGGCGGCATTTCCGCGACCGCTTATCAATATCGTCCGCCGATCGATTTTTCCAGTCGACGCTTGATCGCGCTGGCGCGTGCGCTCGGCCCTGCCTATCTGCGCGTCAGCGGCACCTGGGCCAACAGCATCTATTTCTCTCAGGACGAAACACCTTCCGATCAGCCACCCCCAGGCTTCAAGAATATACTGAGCGCAAAGCGCTGGCGGGCCGTACTCGACTTTGCCCGCAGCGTTGACGCGGAGATCATCACCTCCTTCGCTATCAGCCCAGGCACGCGGAACGCCGCAGGCGATTGGATGCCCGATCAGGCGCGCCGATGGCTGGCCTTCACCCAGCGGAGTGGGGGCCGGATCGCCGCAGCCGAATTCATGAATGAACCGTCCATGGCTGGCATAGGCGGTGCGCCCAAGGGCTATGACGCCGTCGCCTACGGACACGACTTCAAGCGTTTCAAGGCGTTGATGGACGACCTTTCGCCCACCACCATCCTGCTGGGCCCCGGCTCTGCGACCGAAACCCCACGCCCCTGGGGCATGCCGCCCCACCTGCCCGGCGCGATCGCCACCCCGGACCTGATGGCTGCCGCTGGTCCGGGCGTCGACGCCTTTTCATACCATCATTATGGCGCAGCGTCGCTGCGCTGCGCAGGCGCGCGCCTGCCGCAGACCAGGATCGAAGACGCGCTGTCAGAGGAATGGCTAGGCCGCACCATCGAAACCTATGACCATTATGCCGCGCTGCGTGATCGCTATGCGCCTGGCAAACCGGTCTGGCTGACCGAAAGCGCGGACGCCGCCTGCGGAGGCAATCCGTGGAGCGGCAGCTTCACTGACAGCTTCCGTTATCTCGATCAACTGGGGCGCCTTGCCCGCGCGGGCGTGAAGGTCGTCGCGCACAACACATTGGCCGCCAGTGACTACGCCCTCCTTGATCCTCGGGACCTTACACCCAAGGCCAATTACTGGGCCGCCTTGCTGTGGCACCGGCTCATGGGGAGCAAGGTTCTGGACAGCGGCGTGCCCATTCGGATGGGCATGCACATCTATGCGCATTGCCGGCCGGAAGGACATGGTTCCGTGTCCCTGCTCATCATCAACAATAGCGACCGCGCGCGCTTGGTGATCGACCTGCCGCATGACGGCCGACGCTATACCCTATCCGCGCCCACGGCTGGACAAGGCGCGCTGTTGAACGGCACGATATTGGCGCTGGGAGCGAGCGACCGGTTGCCGCCGCTCACCGGAAGCGCCCGGCCCGCAGGTCTGGCGTCCTTTGCTCCCCGCACGATCAGCTTTATAACGATGCCCCGAGCCAACAATCCGGCCTGCCGCTGACCACTCCGACCAGCTTAATCCTTGCTACGCTCACCGATATGCCCCACTGGCGGGCGCCACCAATCCATCTACGAAGAGTGCGAAGTCAGGCGAAGTCATGCCCCATTATCAGGTTCACATCATCGGCGGCGGGCTCGCCGGGTCGGAAGCCGCCTGGCAGCTGGCGCAGGCTGGTATCCGCGTCCGCCTGTCAGAAATGCGCGGCGCGGGGGACATGACGCCGGCGCACCAGACCGAGGGGCTGGCCGAGCTGGTCTGCTCCAACAGCTTCCGGTCTGATGACGCCGACAAGAATGCCGTCGGCCTGCTGCACCAGGAAATGCGGCGGCTGGAGTCGCTCATCATGGCAAGCGCCGAGCCCGCGAAAGTGCCCGCCGGGTCTGCGCTCGCCGTCGATCGCCATGTCTTTTCCGACGCGGTCACCCGCGCCCTGGCCGAGCATCCCAATGTCGAGATCGTGCGCGAGCGGATCGACACGCTGCCGACCGAGGGCATGACCATCGTCGCCACCGGGCCGCTGACCGCGCCGGCGCTTGCCGACAGTATCGGCCAGGTGGCGGGGATGGAGCATCTCGCCTTTTTCGACGCGATCGCGCCGGTCGTCCATGTCGACAGCATCGACATGGACCAGTGCTGGATGGCCAATCGTTGGGACAAGATCGGCCCGGGCGGCGGCGAGGGCAAGGATTATATCAACTGCCCGATGGACAAGGACCAGTATCAGGCCTTCGTCCAGGGACTGCTGGACGGCGAGAAGACCGAGTTCAAGCAATGGGAGGCGAACACTCCCTATTTCGAAGGCTGCATGCCGATCGAGGTGATGGCGTCGCGGGGTCCGGAAACGCTGCGCCATGGACCGATGAAGCCGATGGGCCTTGACAATCCGCGCACGGGCCGCTGGCCCTATGCCGTGGTGCAGTTGCGGCAGGACAATGCGTCGGGCACGCTGTGGAACATGGTCGGTTTCCAGACCAAGCTGAAGCATGGCGCGCAGGTCGAACTGTTCCGCACCATTCCCGGCCTGGAAAAGGCGGAGTTCGCGCGGCTGGGCGGGTTGCACCGCAACACCTTCATCCAGAGCCCCAAGCTCCTCGACCCGACGCTGCGGCTGAAGAGCGCACCGCACATCCGCTTTGCCGGGCAGATGACGGGGTGCGAGGGCTATGTCGAAAGCGCGGCGATCGGGCTGCTGGCCGGGCGGTTCGCGGCCGCCGAGCTGCTGGGCCGCGCGCTGGCTCCGCCGCCCGCCGATACGGCGCTGGGCGCGCTGCTGGGCCATGTGACCGGCAATGTGGCGACGGCCGACTATCAGCCGATGAACGTCAATTTCGGCCTGTTCCCGCCGCTGGACGAGGTCAAGAAGAAGCAGCGCAAGGAAGCCTATACCGCCCGCGCCCGCGCGTCGCTGGGCGCGTGGATGGGCGAGATGGAACTGGCCTGAGGTTCATTCGAAAGCAGGAGCTACGGCGGCGACGTCTTCCGCGCCAGCCTAGCATTTGCATTTCGGCTTGGGCAATCGTTGGGGGGCGGTCGTGGCGAATTCGGCGGGTGTCAGCTTCCCGTCCTTGTCACCGTCCGCCGCGCCGAAGCGATCCGATGTGGCGACGGCCCATTCCTCGAAGGAGAGGAGATTGTCGCCGTCCTTGTCGAGGCCCTTGAAGGCCTTGGTGCGGCTGCCCATCATTTCCAGCCGGGTGATGACGCCATCGCGATCCCGGTCGTAGCGGGCAAAGCGCTTCTGCTCGCGCGTTTCGGGGCGCGCCTGCGCCGGCATGGGCGGCGGCTTGCCCTTTGCGTCGGGATCGCCCTGCGGCAACGGCTCGATCGCGGGCGGTGGCGGCGGGGCGGCGGTGAGCTGGGGCAAGGGCGTCTGGCCCGCACGGCTGGACCACCAGAAAAGGCCGCCCGCCACCAGCAGCAGCGCCGCCATGCCGCCCGCCAGCAGTCGCCCCATGTCCGCCCTCCTCCGCCTGATCCCGGCGGCAGCTTAGCCCGAGGCGTCAGCGTCCCACAAGCGCGATCCGCAGCAGCCGCAATGCCAGTCCGCGGGGCATGCCGCGCGGCGCGCCGCGGCGCGCCAGCACATCCTGCCGCGCAAGGGTGAAGGCAATGCGCAGCGGCCGCCATGCGCTGGTCCAGCGCGCATCGGCAACCAGCGGCAATTGGGCCCGGGCGAGCGTCAGCGCCGCGTCCGCCAGCGCTGCATCCTCGACATGGCCGGCCAGGTCCCACAGCGCCCATACCTGCCCCGCGGCGGTCAGCCAGTCGGGTGCGGCGTCCTGCCGCGCGAGCGCGCGGAAGAGGCCGCCGCCGCGCCCGGCCGCATAGTCGCGCAGACCCTGGGCGTCGATCTCCTCCTCCACCACCAGCACTTCCCAGCCGTCGATCATCGCGACCAGGCCGGGCGCCGCCATGGCGCCGGTGGCGCGCAACGCGTCGACTACGGGCTCGCCCTGCCCCTTCAGACCGGCGTCATCCTCCATCACGTCATTCCACCAGGCGAGGCGCATCTGCCCGATCGCGCGCTCACGCGTCGTGCGCGCGATCCCGGCCAATCGCCCATCATAGGCCCAGATCGCCCGGTGCCGCGCGGCATCCGCGCCGGCATGGCCAGACAGCAGCAGCGGCAGCGGCGGCAGCGACGCGTCGGTCATGCCGAAACGGACATGATGCGGCCATTGCGGACCAGGCTGGTTTGAGAGTTTTTAACCATTTTCCTCTTACACATTCTAACTAGTGCGCCCGCATAGGCGTACTGCCCAGCCTTGATGTGGGGGGCCGACGGGCGCGACATGAGTGATTGCGGAGTAATGGGCAAGACCAACGAGCATCTTCGGGGTTTCATGAGCCGCCTGGCGCGGAGCCAGAAGGGCAATGTGATAGCGATCGTGGCGGCGGCCATCATCCCGCTCGCGGCGCTGATCGGCGGCGGGCTGGACATGGGCCGCGCCTATATGGCCCGCGCACGCATGCAGCAGGCCTGCGACGCCGCCGCTCTGGCCGGACGCCGGGCGATGACGACGTCGTCCATGACCGCCGCCAACATCACCGAAGCGCGCAAATTCTTCGACTTCAACTTTCCCCAGGGCACGTTTCAGGCGGCGGCATTCTCGCCCGTGATCCGCAGCAAGCCGGGCGAGACGACCACCGTGCAGGTTACGGCGTCCACCACCCTGCCCACGACGGTCATGAAGATTTTCGGGTACCAGACGCTGCCGCTGTCGGTGACGTGCGAATCGCGGTTCGACATCGGCAATACCGACATCATGCTGGTGCTCGATACCACCGGGTCGATGGCCTATTCCATTTCCGACGGCAAGGGCGGCACGACCACGCGCCTGGCGGCGCTCAAGCAGGCGGTGAAGGATTTTTACGACACGCTGGGCGCGGGGTCGAACAGCACCGGGCGCATCCGTTACGGGTTCATGCCCTATAGCTCGACGGTCAATGTCGGATACCAGTTGCCGTCCAGCTATCTGGTGGGCGGTATCAGCGGCGAAACCTGGGATTATCAGACGCGGCGGCGCTACATCAGCAGCTACAACAGCTCGACGAACAATGGCAGCTGGACGAGGATCTCCGGATCGACAACCAGCGGCAGCGGTCAGGATTCCGACCGGTCAAATTGTCCAAGCGTTCGCGCCGATACAGTAAACCAGACATCGAGCACGACGATGGGGAATCCGACGACTGCGTCCGACGGGACGATCACGACAACGAGCACCGAAACCCGCACGACGACCGGGATCGATTACACCACTGGAAACTGCTATACATCCAGCAACCGCTACCGTCGCGACTGGACGTCCGTAACCTACAACAGCTATGTTGAGCGGCGGACCGTTACCACGACACAGACGCCGGTGTGGAGCTGGGAATATCGCCAGTGGCCGTGGGACGTGTCCGCCTATATCACCGGCAATGCGGTGCCCAATCCCGCCTATCACAGCAGTTCCACTCAAGACTCGAGCGGCAACACCGTCGCGTCCACATCAACCTGGGCCGGCTGTATCGAGGAGCGGGACACCGACAGCAGCATCACGTCCAGCACCGCGACCAGCAGCACGCCATCCAATGCGCAGGACCTCAATATTGACGCCATCCCCGATCCTGCGCAGAAGGGCAGCAAATGGCGCCCGCATTGGCCCGATGTCGAATTCACGCGCAGCAATTCCTCGACCGGCACCTGGCTCAATACATCGTCGCGAGTCAGCGGCGGGTGGAACGCCTGCCCCAGCCAGGCGCGCCGGCTGACCAGCTACGCCAGCCGGACGGCGACCCCGACCGGCCAGTCGAGCAGTTTCGACAGCTATGTGAACGGGTTGATCGCCGTCGGCGGCACCTATCATGACATCGGCATGCTGTGGGGTGCGCGCTTCCTGTCGCCGACCGGCATCTTCGCGAGCGACAACGCCAACGCGCCCAACGGCTTCAACATATCACGCCATATCGTCTTCATGACGGACGGCGACATGAGCGCCTATCAGCAGGTCTATGGCGCCTATGGCTTTCAGCAATTGGATGCGCGCGTCGCCTCGGGCAGCACCAGCGACAGCAGTCTGACGGCTATCCACAACACGCGGCTGCAGATGCTGTGCAACGCGATCAAGGCGAAGGGCATCACCATCTGGGTCATCGGCTTCCGCAACCAGTCGGAAGGCGACATCCAGACGCCGCTGCAGAATTGCGCCACCAGCGCCAATCACTGGACCATGGCCTATACCGCTTCGGCGCTGAGCCAGAAGTTCAAGGATATCGCCAAGAATATCGGCGGCCTGCGCGTGTCGCGATGATCGGAGGCATCGCTACCCTGCTGGCCCGCTTGCGCCATGACGCGCGGGGCGTGACGTTGCTGGAGTTCGGACTGATTTCGCCCGCGCTGATCCTGACCATCATGGCGATCGGCGATTTGGGCTATCGATCCTATCTGCATGCGGTGGCGCGGGGCGTGCTGGAAAAGGCGGCGCGCGCGGCGTCGGTCGGCACGCTCACCGGCGCGCAGTTCGACGCCTATATCACGCAGCAAATGGCGACGATCACCGCCCGCAACGCCACCCCGCCAAGGATCGTCAAGAAAAGCTATTATAATTTTTCGCGCGTGGGCAAGCCGGAGAAGATCACGTCCGACACCGCGCCGCTCGGCACCTATAACAGCGGCGATTGCTACGAGGACGCCAATGGCAATGGCAGCTTTGACGCGTCGGCGGGAGGCACGGGCCTCGGCAGCGCGGACGACATCGTCTATTATGAAGTGACGGTGTCGCAGCCGCGCCTGTTCCCCATGGCCAAGCTGATGGGGTGGAGCGCTACCCAGTCGGTCACCGTGTCCACCATGGTGCGCAACCAGCCCTGGGCCAATCAGACCACGCCTGTGATCCGCTGCTCATGAGGAATATCCCGCCGCTCCACCCTGTCATGCGCCGGCTGGGCCGCGACGAGCGCGGAGTGGCGCTGATCGAGTTCGCCATCTCGCTTCCGGTGCTGCTGATCCTATGCATGTTCGGGCTGGAGGCCGCGAACCTGGCGCTCACCCATCTGCGCATCAGCCAGATGGCAATGCTGGTGGCTGACAATGCCTCGCGCGTGCGCACGTCGATCGACGAGGCCGACGTCAACGAGATCATGATCGGCGCGAACCAGTCGACCCAGTCGCTCGGGCTGCAGGCCAATGGCCGCATCTTCCTGTCCGACCTTGAGCCCAATGGCCTCACCGGGTCGAAGGAAGGGCAATATATCCGCTGGCAGCGATGCTGGGGCAATGGCGCCTTCACGTCCAGCTATGGCGTCGCGGGCAATGGTCAGACCGATGCCAGCATGAAGGACGGCATGGGTCCGGGCACGACCGCCGCGACCAAGGTCAAGGCGATGAGCGGCACCGCCGTCATGTTCGTAGAGGTCGCCTATCGTTACCAGCCGATCGTCAGCGACGAGATTTTCGGCCCCAAGATCATCCGCTACACCAGCGCCTTCAACGTGCGCGAACGGACCGACCAGGCGATCAAGAATGCCGGCAACCTGTCGGCCGCCAACACCGCCCGCTGCACCTGACGGCGCAAGAGCGACCTGCCCCAGACGGCTTACGGGCGCGATGACCATGCGGCCCTACTAAATACGCAGGCGCCGCCACTAATCCTCATTCTCCATTACCAACGCGCCCAGTTCTCGCGACCGAGGCGACGCGTCCGAAGGTCTTTCGATCCGAAGACGCGGCGCTTCTTCGCGCCCTGCGATGAAGCCGCCCACCAATGCCGCAGCGCACCAAGAAAAAATTAGGGATTTTGCGCCATATTGCAGAACATTACACGAGAACGGATCAATATGCACTTGCTCAGTCGGAAGTTGATGGGGGGAGCCGGCAGCCTCTGCAGGATAATCGGACCGCACGCCAGGCGACTGGTAGCGGATCGCCGAGGTTCGACGCTTGCGCTGATGGCCGCCGGGCTCATTCCCGTGATCGCGGCGCTGGGCGCTGGCGTCGACGCCGGACGGCTCTATCTGGTCAAGTCGCAGCTCCAGGCCGGGGTCGATGCCGCCGCGCTGGCGGGGGCGCGCGCCTTCGCCGTGACGGACAATTCGCCCGCCGCCCGCAATAAACAGGCCGAAGCCTATTTTTACGGGAATTTCACGGCCGGCTATATGGGCGTGAGCAATCTGGAGCTGATCCCCGATTTCCAGACCGTCAGCGGGATCAACGTAACGACGGTCACCGCCCGCGCGCGCGTGCCGATGACGTTCATGCGCATATTCGGCTTTGCCCCCCGCACCATGCAGGCGGTGGCCAAGGCCGAGCTTCAGCCGCGCCCGCTGGAAGTCATGGTGGTGCTCGATGACACCGGGTCCATGAAAGACAATTTGTCGGGTGGGCGGACCCGCATGGTGGCGCTCAAGGAAGCGGCAACCGATTTCGTCGAAATCCTCCATCAGGGCGCGTCAAGCCGCCGCGACCTCGCCCTGGGCTTCATCGGCTATGACGTCACGGTGAATGTCGGCAATCTGTTGCCGAGCACTGCGGTGAACAAGATTGAAGGCTTTAACAGCTTCACCGCAGCATCGGCGCACGGCTTGTCCATCCCGAATCACGCCAGCGGCAATTACCTGGCCTGGAAGGGCTGCGTGATGGCCGATACGACGGTGAAGGATGTCAGCAGCAACCGGCTGACGTCCGAAGCCGGCGCATGGGACCTGGTCCGGTCCCTGCCGGGCGAGGGCAGCCATCCGCGCGTGGACCCTTATTTCGTTCCGCCCATGTATGTGCCCAACGCCACTTCGAACACGGGCGCCAACACGCCAACAAGCAGCTATTATAATAGCTACAACTCTGAACCGGGCAACAATCTGTATCGCATCGACAAATCTTCATATGGTGATGCAGGCGCGGACTATCTGGCCAACACCGAACTGTATCGCCAATATTTTTACGACTATTATATCGGCCTCAACAATGGCGACGCCAACAAAAGCGATGACGTTATCCGGCGCAGGGATGGAAGCTATTACACGCCGTCAGCCGCCAATCGCGCGGCCAATGACTGGTATGTGGATTGGAAGCGTATTCCCAATTATTACAGCAGTTCGCACTGGAAGGACCCTACCAGTTCGAGGGTGAACCCGCTGGGTGGTTCGACGGCATCCGGCAGCGCCAACACCACGCCGATGCCGTCGCCCAACTGGCAATGCCCCGAAGAGGCGATGCCCGTCGTCTATGGTCGGAGCAAAAGCTCCTATCTCAGCCATATCACCAACCAGCATGGCGCCATCTATCCCGCCAACGGCACGATCCACCATGCCGGGTTGCTATGGGGCTATCGCCTGCTGGTGCGCGACGATGTCTTCACCCGCACCAATCCGACCAATGAAAGGCCGCGTCGCGCGCTCGTCTTCATGACCGATGGCCTGAACGAGATCGGCGAGTCGCAAAATGGCTATCTGGACCGCACCTTCACCTGGTACGGCCGCTGGACCGACCTGCGCATCTCGGCGAACCAGTCCAATACGGAAACCCAGATGCTTCGCCGGTTCGAAAAGACCTGCGCCAATATCCAGCGGGAAACCAACCCGCCGGAAATCTACATCATCGCGCTGGTCGCCAACAGCACCGCGATCAACACCGCGTTCAACAATTGCGCGCCGGGCCGCGTCTATCGCACCAGCAGCACGGATGAGCTGCGCCGCGCCTTTCAGGACGTGGCGGCCGAACTTGTGGACTTGCATCTGATCCAATGAGACATTTACGCGCCCTCATCAAAAGCCAGGCCGGTCTTTCGACGGTCGAGTTCGCGATCCTCCTGCCGGCGTTGCTGACGCTGATCTGCGGTTCGATCGAACTGGGACATATGCTCTTCGCGCGCGTGGTGCTGGAAGGCGCCATGACGGAAGCCGCGCGCATCTCGACCGCGTCCATGGAAACCGCAGAGGCGCAGCGCACTGCGATCATGGAAGAGAGTATCGAGCAGGCGATGCGCTTCTTCCCCCTCGCAGCCGGGGCGCACGTCGGCGTGGAGACCACCGTCTACAGCGACTTCAGCAGCGCGCATCCCGAAACCTATGAGGACGCCAACGAGAACGGCCAATATGATCTGGGCGAAACCTATGTGGACCGCAATGCGAACGGCAAATGGGATGCCGCATCGCCCATATCTGGAACCCTCGGCGGGCCGGGGGATGTGGTAAGCTATACCGTCCACTTCCCCAAGCGCATCCTGTTCGGCTTTCTGGGCATGAACTGGCTGATGGGCGACCGCATCACGCTGAACGCGACCACGGTGGTGCGCAACGAATCTGTCGTGCGGAGGACGTCCTGATGCGCATGCGCCGCTTGCTGACACGGCTGGCGACGGATCGGTCGGGCGTCGCGCTGATCGAATTCGGCCTCGCCCTGCCGCTGTTCCTGGGCTTCGTGCTCGCCGGGATCGAAATGGCCAATTATGTCATGGCTAACAACCGCACCCAGCGCCTTGCCACCATGGCGGCCGACCTTGTCGCGCAGAGCGGCGCCGGCGCGATCGGCGCGAGCGAAGCGCAGATTTACGACCTGTTTTCCGCACTGGACCTGACGGCGCAGCCGTTCGACCTGCGCAATGATGGGCGCATCGTCATCACCGCGGTCAAGGGCACCGACCAGAATGCGGACAGCAAAGTCGAAAGCCGCATCCTGTGGCAGAGGTTCGACGGCCACTATGTCGTGACGCCCGAAGTGGGCTGCAACCAGACCACCAGCCTCGCCACCCTGCCCGACAACCGGACGATGGCGCTGGACGAGCTGCTGTTCCATGTCCAGGTCACCTATCGCTACCAGCCGATCTTCAGCAGCGTGCCGTTCCAGATGCTGTCGCTGCCGGTCGATTTCTCGCGGCACGCCATGTTCCGCGCCCGGTCCACCCAGTTCCAGACGCCGACCGCCGATACGCGCTTTCCCCCCAAGACCAAATGCGCGTCCGTCACCGGGTTGTGACGAAAAAAGGGCGGCCCCGACGGGACCGCCCTCTCTGACTGGCCTGGAAGCCCTTTACTTGTAGCAGACCTTCTTGGCCGCTTCTACCACGCGGGCGGCGTCGATCAGCGCCGCTTTTTCCAGGTTGGCCGCATAGGGCAGCGGCACATCCTCATTGGTGACGCGCAGCACCGGGGCGTCAAGATCGTCGAAGCCCTTCTCCATCACGACCGCCGCGATTTCCGATGCGATCGAACAGGTCGGCCAGCCTTCCTCGACCACCACGATGCGGTTGGTCTTCTTGAGGCTTTCGAGCACGGTGTCGGTGTCGAGCGGACGCAGCGTGCGCAGGTCGATGACTTCCGCGTCGATGCCCTCGCCCGCCAGCGTCTCGGCAGCTTCCAGCGCGACGCCGACGCCGATCGAATAGCTGACCAGGGTCACGTCCTGGCCCGGCTTCATGATCCGCGCCTTGCCGATGGGCAGGACATAATCGTCCAGCTTGGGCACGTCGAAGCTGCGGCCATAGAGCAGTTCATTTTCCAGGAAGACGACCGGGTCTTCGGACCGGATCGCCGCCTTCATCAGCCCCTTGGCATCGGCTGCGTCATAGGGCGCGATCACGATCAGGCCCGGGACCGATGCATACCAGGGGCCGTAATTCTGGCTGTGCTGCGCGCCGACGCGGCTCGCCGCGCCATTGGGGCCGCGGAACACGATCGGGCAGCGCATCTGGCCGCCCGACATATAGTTGGTCTTGGCCGCCGAGTTGATGATGTGGTCGATCGCCTGCATGGCGAAGTTGAACGTCATGAACTCGATGACCGGACGCAGGCCGCCCATAGCCGCGCCCGTGCCGACGCCGGCGAAGCCATATTCGGTGATCGGCGTGTCGATGACGCGGCGGGGACCGAATTCGTCGAGCAAGCCTTGGGTCACCTTGTACGCGCCCTGATATTCGGCGACTTCCTCGCCCATCACGAAGACGCGCTCATCCTTGCGCATTTCTTCGGCCATGGCGTCTCGCAGCGCCTCGCGCACGGTCGTCTTGACGAATTCGGTGCCTTCGGGGATCGCGGGATCCTGCACCGTCGCCTTGACATCGGCGGCCAGCTTGGCAGTGCCGCTTTCGGCCTTCTTTGGCGCGTCGGGCGCCGCTTGCGGGGCGGCCGGGGGTGCGCTTTCCTCGGCCTTGGGCGCAGCAGCCTCGCCGCCCTCGCCCGCCATTTCAGCGATGACGGTGCCGACCTTTACGCCCTCGGTGCCCTCGGCGATCATGATCTTGCCGATCTTGCCTTCATCGACGGCTTCGAATTCCATCGTCGCCTTGTCGGTCTCGATCTCGGCGAGGATGTCGCCGGACTTGACCTCATCGCCTTCCTTCACCAGCCACTTGGCCAGCGTGCCCTCTTCCATCGTCGGCGAGAGCGCCGGCATCTTGATTGCGATACCCATTAATATTGCTCCACCAGCACGTCGGTATAGAGTTCAGCCATGTCCGGTTCGGGCGAGGTTTCGGCGAAATCGGCCGCCTCGCTCACGGTCTTGCGAATATCCTGGTCGATGACCTTGATCTCGTCCTCGCTGACGCCGGCCTCGATCAGATATTTCTTCACGCCCTCGATCGGATCGCTGTTGTCGCGCATGGACTGCACTTCCTCGCGCGAACGATATTTGGCCGGGTCGGACATGGAGTGGCCGCGATAGCGGTAGGTCTTCATTTCCAGCAGGATCGGGCCGTTGCCGCCCTGCACCCATTTGAGCGCTTCCTCGGTCGCGCCGCGCACGGCGAGCACGTCCATGCCGTTGACCTGAAGCCCCGGGATGCGAAAGCTTTCGCCGCGGCGATACAGCTGATCCTCGGACGAGGCGCGGTTGACGCTGGTGCCCATGGCATATTGGTTGTTTTCGATCACGAAGATGATCGGCAGCTTCCACAGCTCGGCCATGTTGAAGGCTTCATAGACCTGGCCCTGGTTGGCCGCGCCATCGCCAAAATAGGCGACGCACACGCCGCCATCACCATTATATTTGTGCGCGAAGCTCAGGCCCGCGCCCAGCGACACCTGCGCGCCGACGATGCCATGACCGCCGTAGAATTTATGCTCGACGCTGAACATGTGCATCGAACCGCCCTTGCCGCGCGAAATGCCGGCTTCGCGGCCGGTCAGTTCGGCCATGATGACCTTGGGATCGATGCCATAAGCGAGCATGTGGCCATGATCGCGATAGCCGGTGATGACGCTGTCCTTGCCGGGCTTGAGCGCCGACTGGATGCCGACCGCGACCGCTTCCTGACCGATATAGAGGTGGCAGAAGCCGCCGATCAGGCCCAGGCCATACAGCTGGCCGGCCTTTTCCTCGAAGCGGCGGATGAGAACCATCTGCCGGTAGAATTCCAGCAGCTCTTCCTTGCTGGCCTCATAATCGGTGGGCGTTTCGGGGCGCGGCCGATTATGGTCCGCTCCTGCGGCGGGTGCAGCCGCCTGTGCCTTTGCACTCGAAGCACGCGGCGTTGTTGGTTTCGCCAAGGCTCTTATCCTTTTGCGTGGGTAGGATGGAAGGAAGGCCGATATAGCGATAGCGTTGCATATATTGCAACTGCGGACGCTGGGGAATCCGGCCAGAACCAATAGGTGCGAGGGTAAATTTATGCCCTCTCCGAGCCTAACGCGTTTCCGCTTGCGGAAGGTAGGGTAGCAAAATTGCCGGGCAGCTATTTCCGGCGCATAATCCTTGCGCAGTCGGCCGACACGCGCTGACTCGCGGCGCTCAGTTGAGCGGCACGATCACTTCGTCATGGTGGATGACGCCAAGCTGGCGCCGGACCAGTTCGTCCGCCAGATCCGGGTCGACCCGGCGCGGATCGAGCGCCTCCACCCGGTTGCGCAGGTCCGCGCGCGCCTGCTGCGTCTTCTTCAACTCCAGCTTCGCGCTGCGCAGCTGGCGCGTATAGTCGCCCCAGGCAAGCACGCCGTTGGAGCCGAGCACGACATAGCCGGCGAAGGACAGCAGCAGCATCAACGCGATCGCCGGCGCAAAGGCCGACGCCAACAACAGTCTGAGTTTCGCGATATGCGCCATGGCGTTACTGGAATCACAGCCAAAGGCCGGCCGCAAGCGAAAAATCGCCAACTTGCGACCGGCCGATCATTTTGGCCTCAAAAGCCTTGATTCAGCGGAAAATCGAGCGCCCCGCATAAACGGCGACGTCGCCCAATTCCTCCTCGATCCGGATCAGCTGATTATATTTGGCGAGCCGGTCGGACCGGGCGAGCGAGCCTGTCTTGATCTGCCCGCAATTGGTTGCGACGGCGAGGTCGGCGATCGTCGCATCCTCGGTCTCGCCCGAACGGTGCGACATGACCGCAGTGTAGCGCGACCGGTGCGCCAGATCGACGGCGGCCAGCGTTTCGGTCAGCGTGCCGATCTGGTTGACCTTGACCAGCAGCGAGTTGGCGAGCCCCTTGCCGATGCCCATGGCAAGGCGCGCGGGATTGGTGACGAACAGGTCGTCGCCGACCAGCTGGACCTTGTCGCCGATCTTGTCGGTCAGTGCCTTCCAGCCTTCGAAATCATCCTCGCCCATGCCATCCTCGATCGACTTGATCGGATAGTCGGCGCACAAGGCAGCAAGGTAATCGGCCATTTCGACCGGCGAGAGCGACAGGCCCTCGCCCGAAATCTCATATTTGCCGTTCTTGAAGAATTCGGTCGCGGCGCAATCCAGCGCCAGCTCCACGTCGTCGCCCGGCGTGTAGCCCGCCTTCTCGATGCTGGCGAGGATGAAGTCCAGCGCATCGCGGGTCGAGGCGATGTTGGGGGCGAAGCCGCCTTCATCACCGACCGAAGTCGCCAGCCCCTTGTCGTGCAGGCCCTTTTTCAGGGTGTGGAAGATTTCCGATCCGATGCGCACGGCGTCGGCGATGCTCTCCGCGCCGACCGGCATGATCATGAATTCCTGGAAGTCGATCGGATTGTCGGCATGCTCGCCGCCATTGATGATATTCATCATCGGCACCGGCAACACATGGGCGCTAACGCCGCCGACATAGCGGTAGAGCGGCAGGCCGCGCGCGTCGGCGGCGGCCTTCGCGGTGGCAAGGCTGACGCCCAGGATCGCGTTGGCGCCCAGGCGCGACTTGTTCTCGGTGCCGTCGAGGTCGATCATCGCGGCGTCGACTTCGCCCTGATCCTCGGCATCAAGGCCGATCAGCTGCTCGGCAATCTCGTCATTCACCGCCGCGACCGCCTGGAGCACGCCCTTGCCCAGATATTTCGCCTTGTCCCCATCGCGCTTTTCGACCGCTTCATAGGCGCCGGTGGAGGCGCCCGACGGCACGGCGGCGCGCCCGAAGCTGCCATCTTCCAGCATGACGTCGACTTCGACCGTGGGGTTGCCCCGGCTGTCGAGGATCTGGCGGGCGTGAATGTCGAGAATGGCGGTCATGATCGCTCCTGAATGAAGGGCCTGCATCGCGGCCGGTCGCCGATTTCGCGCTTCGCTTAGCCAGCGGCCGTGCCGATGGCAATGCGGGGGCTTGCACGCGACCAAAAAATGCCGATGGTCAAAATGTAACGGCAACGGAACTGTAGCCGCCCGCGAAGCATTAGGGGCTCTAACGCCAGCCGAAACGCTGTATCGAAAGGGAGAATGAGGACGATGCCCGACACCCCCGAAACCCCGCCCGTCAAGCGCGGCCGCAAGCCTGCCGCCGACAAGCCCGTGAAGGTGAAGCCCGCCGCGGCCGTCGCCACATCCACGCCGGTCGAGGCCGCGCCGGTGAAGCCCGCCGCGACCCGCAGCGCGCCCAATATATCGGGCAACGGCACTACCGCGGAAGGCTGGAGCGCCCAGATCGCCCCGATCAAGGCGCAGGCCGAAAAGGCGGCAAAGGCCGCCAAGGACAAGATCAATTCGGTCGACTGGAAAGCGCATGTCGATCCGCTGAAGGACCAGGCGAGCAAGACCGCCAAGTCCGCTGCCAGCGTCGCCAAAGACAAGACCGGGACGGCGATGCAGAGCCTAGCGAAGCTGATTTCCGACACCGCCGGCACTGTGGACGCGAAGCTGGGCCCGCAATATGGCGACTATGCGCGCCAGGCTGCCGAGCAGGTGGCGGGCGCTGCCGAGACGCTGGATAGCAAAGATGTCGACCAGTTGATGGACGAGGCGCGCGATTTCGTGCGCAAGAGCCCTGCCGTGGCGATCGGCGCGGCCGCCGTGGTCGGCTATGTGCTGATGCGCCTCGCCAAAGGATCCGACGACAAGGCTTGAGGCAGCGGCCCGGCGGGAACGCCGTGCCTGCTCCATTCCCGCGCAGCGGAGGGTAATTTGATCGAACAGCCAGCGGAAACGGCGATCGCGCCGCACACCGACGGGCCGGAAGAGGCTGCCCGTGAGGACAGCGTACGCGATGCGTTCACGCGCCTTTATGCCGATGCCCGCGCCTATGCGGCGGCAGAGGCGGAAAAGCAGAAACTGCGCGCCGGCATCGTCGCGACCGGCGTGCGCAACGCGGCGATCTTGGGCGTTCTCGCCTTCATTCTGCTATTCGCCAGTATCGTCGCGCTGCTTGTCGGCCTGATCCATATGCTGGAACCCCTGATCGGGCCGCTGGGCGCGACGCTGGCGGTCTTTGGCGCGGGACTGGTGATCACGATCATCCTCGCGCTGACGGCCAAGGGGTGCATCACCCGCATGAAGAAGGCGATCGCGCCATGACGCCGCAGGAAAGCGCCTATCGCGCCGCGATCGCCCATGCCGACGCCCAGCGCGCGCGGCTCAAGGAGAGCGCGCAGGCCGCCAAGGCGCGCATCGCGCCGGCCCGGTTGAAGCAGGACGCCAAGGATAAGGTTTCGGCTACCGCTCTCGACGGCGTCGCCTATGTCGGCGCCAAGGTGCAGCAGCGGCCGGTCGCGGCGGCGGCCGGCGGGCTCGGACTCTTTCTGGCGCGTCGCCCGATCGGGGCACTTTTGTGCGGGCTATACGTTCGCTTCAGGGACAGGGACATCGATCCCCATAACATCGACAATTCGGAGACTGATGATGGCTGACATTCGCGCACAGATTTCCCGCGCTCGGGAAGCCGCCAACGATGCGGCAACCAGCGCATCCGATCGTATCAAGGAAAGCAGCGGCAAGGCGCGCGAAAGCGCGAGCGAACTGATCCATACCAGCCGCGAGAAAGCGAGCGACGCCTATGCCGACGCGCGCGACAAGACGCAGCGCGCCGCGACCCGCGCCAACCAGATCGTGCAGGACCATCCCGTCATGGCCGTTGCGGGCGCCGTCGCCGCCGGGGCGCTGGTCGCCTGGATGTTCCCCAAGAGCCGCCGCGCGATGAAGGCGCTGCCGGGCCTGGCCACCGCGGCGGGCGCGCAGATCCTGGAAGCCGCCGTCGCCGCGCGCGCCGCCGCCGCCGAGGGCGCGGAGAGCGTGAAGCACAAGGCGAGCGATGCGCTGCACGCGGCGGGCGACGCCGCCGCCAGCGCCAGGGCGAATGTCGCGGCGGCCGACCTCAGCGCCAAGGCGTCGAAACTGGCGGATGACGTCACCGCGCTGGTCGCGGCCAGGGTCGATGCGATCAGCGATGCGGTCAAGGCGCGGTTGCCCAAAAGCTAATCGCGATTGCGTCAAACGCAATCGTGCGGCCGGCGCCTCTTCTTGGCGGATCGCGGGGACGATGCTAAGGCTCCGCGATCATCCAAAGGAGAACAGATAACGCCATGAGCAAAATGCATCTGGTGATGGGCGGTCGCGTCAAGGATCCGCAGACGCTGGAATTTCAGGACCTGACCCAGGTCGACCTGGTCGGCGTCTATCCCGACTATGCCTCGGCCGAGAAGGCCTGGCGCGGCGCGGCGCAGCGCACCGTGGACGATGCCGAAATGCGCTATGTCATCGTCCACCTGCATCGCTTGCTGGAACCCGAACTGCCCGGGGCCGGGCAGCCGGCCTGACGCGCTGCCCCACGGAACCGCCAGCCTCTGTCGACATAGCCTAAGCGGCAGGAATTGGATCGAGGCGGCGGAACCGGGTTCCTGGCCTGCGGGAGCCGTTTCTCAAATCGTCTGAGTGCGATAGCAGGCCAGTGGCAATTGGCGCCGGTGGCTGAGCATGGATGCGCTTGCCAGGCGCTCACGATCTGCACTCCGCATGCCCTAAACTTCGCGACAGCACCGCCGGCTTCCCCCAGCTCCGTGCTCCTGCGCAGGCAGGAGCCGAGCTGAAGCGCTGTCGGCGGCCAGTGAGCAGATTGCACTGTTGGCAGCTTGCAAGCTGCACGCCCAGAACGGTGCCGGCCGTCCCGCCGGCGTCACTCTACATCGGGCTCCTGCGTAGGCAGGAGCCCAGCTGAAAGGCCGGAACTGGGCTCCTGCCTGCGCAGGAGCACTAATGTCCCAATCAGAGATGGTGCGCCATCAGGCCAGCGCGATGGCCAGCGGAGAGCGCAGACGAGCGTCCCTACCGATGCCGGCGCACCGCCCCTCGCCTCACTGCACAGCGCGCGGCTTTTTGCGGAAGCGCCAGCGCAGGAGCGGGCGCGTCAGGGCGAGACCTGCGAGGAAGCCGCCGATATGCGCGGCGATGGCGATCTGGCCCAGGTCGCCGACCCCGCCGGAGGTCGCGACCCCGATCATCAGCTGGATCGCGATCCAGCCCGCGGCCAGCCACAGCACGCGCACCAGATTGGCCGACAGCGGCCCCACCTTGCGCACCTGTTGCTGGCTGTAGAGCAGCGAATAGGTGGCGATGATGGCGGAAATGGCGCCGCTCGCCCCCACCATCGGGTTGGTCGAGCCCGGATCGACCAGCCATTGCGCCAGGCAGGCGGCGTAGGCTCCGACACCATAAAGCGCCAACGTGCCGCTCCACCCCAGCACATGTTCGACCTGCCGGCCGCAAAAGACCAGCATCAGCATGTTGAAGCCGATATGTAGCCATCCGGCATGCACCAGCGTGCAGCTGAGCGGCGTCAGCCAGGCCGGAACCGCCGCCATGCCGGCGAGGAGGTCAGGATCGCCGATGCGCGCCGGGATGAAGCCCGCCATGATCGCGGCGTCATCCACCCGGTTGGCCAGGATGAGCAGCAGAAAGGCGGCGAAACTGATCGCCGCCAGCGCGTTGGTGGCCCGGCCCGTCGGCAGACGCACGGCGTCAGATGAACTCGATCTTGTCGACCAGGTAGAATTTGTCGCCCGACGGGACGGAAACCTCGACCTCGTCGCCGACTTCGCGGCCGATCAGCGCGCGGCCGAGCGGGCTGGAATAGCTGATCATGCCGGCCTTGGCGTCGGCTTCGGCCTGACCCACGACCTGATATTTCACCGGCTTGTCGTCCTCGTCCAGCAAGGTCACGGTCGCGCCGAAAACGATCTTGTTGCCCGACAGGGTCGTGGGATCGATCACCTGGGCGCGCGACAGCTTGTCCTCCAGGTCGGAGATGGTCGCTTCGACCTGGCCCTGCCGCTCCTTGGCGGCGTGATATTCCGCATTTTCCGACAGATCGCCATGCGCACGGGCTTCCTCGATGGCGTCCACGATCAGCGGCCGTTCGGCCTTCAGTTCGCGGAGCTGCGCATTGAGCTTGTCATAGCCCATTTGCAGCATCGGCATCTTTTCGACGGTCGCCATTCCTGTAAATCCTTCGTCAAAACTTCCCTTTGGCGGTCCCGTCATCGAGCCGCCCCGCAGCGTCATTCCTTGTGCAGGGGATCAGGCGTGCGACCCGGGATAATAGGATTGGAGCGACCGCACTTCAAGGGCGCGGCTGCGCAATGCCTCGATCGCGTCGGCGGCGGCGACGCTGGCGGCCGCCGTGGTGAAGCTGGCGATCTTCGCGCGCAGGGCCGATGTGCGGATCGCCTTGCTGTCCTTCAAGGACTGCCAACCTTCGGTGGTGTTGAAGATGAGGTCGACGTCGCCGTCGGTGATGCGATCGACGATGTGCGGCCGCCCTTCCGCCACCTTGTTGACCGGGGTGACGTCGATCCCTTCCGCTTCCAGATATTTGGCGGTGCCGCCGGTCGCGATGATGGTGAAGCCCATGGCCGCCATCTTGCGCACGGCGGGCAGGATCACGGGCTTGTCGCTGTCCTTGACCGACACGAAGACGGTGCCGCCGGTCGGCAGGACGGTGCCCGCGCCGAGCTGTGCTTTCGCGAAGGCGGTGGCGAAATCCTTGTCAATCCCCATGACTTCGCCGGTGCTCTTCATTTCGGGCGAGAGGACCGGATCGACGCCGGGGAAGCGGGCGAAGGGGAAGACCGCTTCCTTGACCGCGATATGGTCGATCGCGTTGCGGTCGATCACCGGCAGGTCCTTGAGCTTCTCGCCCGCCATCACGCGGCTCGCGATCTTGGCGATGGGCATGCCGATCGCCTTGGCGACGAAGGGCACGGTGCGGCTGGCGCGCGGGTTCACCTCGATCAGGTAGACGACTCCGTCCTTGACCGCGAACTGGATGTTCATGAGGCCGCGGACATGCAGCGCGCGAGCCAGCACATCGGACTGCCGTTCGATTTCCGCGATGATGTCGGCCGACAGGCTGTAGGGCGGCAGCGAACAGGCGCTGTCGCCCGAATGGACGCCCGCCTCCTCGATATGCTGGAGCACGCCCGCGACCACGACATCCTCGCCGTCGCACAGCGCGTCCACGTCCACCTCGACCGCATCGCGCAGATACTGGTCGATCAGCACCGGCGAGTCGCCAGACACCTGAACGGCGGTGGCGATATATTCCTCCAGCTGCGCCTGCCCGTCGACAATCTCCATCGCGCGGCCGCCAAGGACGTAGGAGGGGCGCATCAGCACCGGGTAGCCGATGCGGTTGGCGACCGCGATCGCTTCCTCGCGGCTGCGGGCGATGCCATTGGCGGGCTGCTTGAGCTTCAGCTTGTCGATCAGCGCGGCGAAGCGCTCGCGATCCTCGGCCAGGTCGATCGCGTCAGGGCTGGTGCCAAGGATCGGCACGCCGGCGTCCTCCAGCGCCTGCGCCAGCTTGAGCGGCGTCTGGCCGCCAAACTGCACGATGACGCCGGCCAGGCTGCCCGCCGACATTTCGACGCTCAATATCTCCAGCACATCCTCGGCCGTCAGCGGCTCGAAATAGAGGCGGTCGGACGTGTCATAGTCGGTCGACACGGTTTCCGGGTTGCAATTGACCATGATCGTTTCATAGCCCGCCTCCGCTAGCGCAAAGCAGGCGTGGACGCAGCAATAGTCGAACTCGATCCCCTGCCCGATCCGATTGGGTCCGCCGCCCAGGATGACGACCTTCCTGCGGTCGCTGGGTTGCGCCTCATTCTCCGCCTCGCCGAAGATCGGCGCTTCATAGGTGGAGTACATATAGGGCGTCTTGGCCTCGAACTCGGCGGCGCAGGTGTCGATGCGCTTGAAGACGGGGCGCACGCCCAGCTTGTGGCGCAGCGCGCGCACCTCGTCCTCGGTGACGCCGCCGGTCATCGCCTTGACCGCGTCGTGGATCAGGCCGGAGCCGCGCGCGATGCCGCGCTCCATGCCGCGCAGATTGGCGGACTTGAGCGCCAGATGCGCGAGGCGCTTGTCGGAAAAGCCCATCGACTTCAGGCGCCGCATCCCCTCGGCATCCTGCGGCAGGCCATTGTCCAGCACCTGCGCTTCGGCGTCGACGATTTCCTTGAGGCGCTCCAGGAACCAGGGATCGAACTTGGCGATGCTGTGGATTTCGACAACCGACAGCCCCTCGCGCAGCGCCTGGGCCGCAATCAGCAGCCGGTCGGGCGTGGGCCTGGCGAGCGCGGCGACGATGTCGTCCCGCGACGCGCCTTCCAGATGATCGACATTGTTGAAGCCTGACAGGCCGGTTTCCAGGCCGCACAGCGCCTTCTGCATCGATTCATGGATGTTGCGGCCGATCGCCATCACCTCGCCGACCGACTTCATCGCAGTGCCCAGCAAAGGCTCGGAACCCTTGAACTTTTCGAAGGCAAAGCGCGGGATCTTCGTGACGACATAGTCGATGGTCGGTTCGAACGACGCGGGCGTTGCGCCGGTGATGTCATTCTCGATCTCGTCGAGCGTATAGCCGACCGCCAGCTTGGCCGCGACCTTGGCGATCGGGAAGCCGGTCGCCTTCGACGCCAGCGCCGAGGAGCGCGACACGCGCGGATTCATTTCGATCACGATCAGGCGGCCGTCCTTGGGATTGACCGCGAACTGAACGTTCGAACCGCCTGTTTCGACACCGATTTCGCGCAGCACCGCAATGGATGCGTTGCGCATGATCTGATATTCCTTGTCGGTCAGCGTCAGCGCCGGCGCGACGGTGATGCTGTCGCCGGTATGGACGCCCATCGGATCGACATTCTCGATCGAGCAGATGATGATGCAATTGTCGTTGCGGTCCCGCACGACCTCCATCTCATATTCTTTCCAGCCAAGCAGCGATTCCTCGATCAGCACCTCGGTCGTGGGCGACGCGTCGAGGCCGGCGGCCACGATCTGCTTGAACTCGTCCTTGTTGTAGGCGACGCCGCCGCCCGTGCCGCCCAGCGTGAAGCTGGGGCGGATGATCGAGGGAAGCCCGGTAAACTCCAGCGCCTCGAGCGCCTCCTCCATCGTGTGCGCGATGCGCGAGCGGGCGGATTCCAGCCCGATCTTGTCCATCGCGTCGCGGAACTTGAGGCGATCCTCCGCCTTGTCGATGGCTTCGGCGTCCGCGCCGATCATCTTGACGCCGAACTTGTCCAGCGTGCCGTCGTTGAACAGCGCCAGCGCGGTGTTGAGCGCGGTCTGCCCGCCCATCGTCGGCAGCACCGCGTCCGGCCGCTCCTTCTCGATGATCTTCGCCACAATCTCGGGCGTGATCGGCTCGACATAGGTCGCGTCGGCAAATTCCGGGTCGGTCATGATCGTGGCCGGGTTGGAATTGACCAGGATGATGCGATAGCCCTCCTCCTTGAGCGCCTTCACCGCCTGCGTGCCCGAATAATCGAACTCGCACGCCTGGCCGATGATGATCGGACCAGCGCCAATGATGAGGATGGAGGAGATGTCGGTGCGTTTGGGCATTAGGAACCGTTCTCGATTAAAGCTGGAGGAAACGCAGCGTTGATCCAATTCCAGTAGCCTCCAGGCAGCCAACCGTTTTTGGCGGAAGAACTTACATCGACGACTACAAAAAAGTGGGGAGTGATAACAGGAAGGTAACTATCTATCACCTGCTGCATCGGAGCAGATGTTTTAATGAATATACTGCCATTATAGGGGACCAAATATTGATACGTATATTTGTTTGACTTGACGAACTCCAACAGCTTTGCCGGGCTAGGGTCCGTGATGTTCGGGTCGAATGACATGAGGAAAGTGTTATACAATGCGACCACCGTCCGCTTCAGGATTCGACGTTAAATGTCCTTGCACTGGATTTAGAATGACTCCCCTAGCATCACCTATCCCCTTCGCAATCATCATCTTTCTTTCAACGTGATCCTCATTTTGAAGACGGTCTCTATCAATGAACGTGAAGAATATGACTTGGCTGATGGCAACGAACGGAGGAAGCATCGCCAATACGAAACATGCAAAGGTAAGTGCACCTTCAAAGAAACGAGCGGCCAACAAGCCACAAGGAGTGCAAATAGCGGTTAGGACCAAGGCTGGAACGACAGCGCTGCTCGTTCTTAGCCTTTTGGTAACTTGAGCAAACTGGGGATCTACGCTCACCGCAACCCCTCCACAAACCGCTTGAACAGATAGAAGCTGTCCTGCGGCCCTGGCGAGGCTTCGGGGTGGTACTGGACCGAAAAGGCATTCCGATCCGTCAGTTCGATGCCGCAATTGCTACCATCGAAGAGCGAGACATGGGTCGGCCTCACATTGGCGGGCAGCGTGTCGGCGTCGACCGCAAAGCCGTGGTTCATCGACGTGATCTCGACCAGACCATCCGACAGCCGCTTGACCGGATGGTTCGCGCCTCTGTGACCCTGATGCATCTTGATCGTCTTCGCGCCCACGGCCAGCGCCAGCAGCTGGTGGCCGAGGCAGATCCCGAAGACGGGAATATCATCCGCCAGCAGCGCGGCGATGACGGGCACCGCATAAGCGCCGGTCGCGGCGGGATCGCCCGGTCCGTTGGAAAGGAACACGCCGTCGGGCTTCTGCGCCACCACCTCTTCATAGGCCGCGGTGGCGGGCAGCACGGTGACGCGCGCGCCGGCCTTCACCAGGTTGCGGAAGATATTGTTCTTCGCGCCATAGTCGATCGCGACGACATGCGGGCGCTCGTCGGTCGCCTCGCCCGCGCCATAGCCAAAGCCCAGGCGCCACACGCCGTCCTTCCACAAGCGACTTTCCTTGCCCGTGACTTCGATGGCGAGGTCCATGCCTTCCAGCCCCGGCCAGCGCGCGGCCTTGGCGGCCAGTGCGGCGATGTCGAACGCGCCGTCGAGATCATGCGCGATGACCACATTGGGCGCGCCCTTTTCCCGGATCATGCGGGTGAGCGCGCGGGTGTCGACGCCCGACAGGCCGACGCGGCCATGCGCCTTCATCCACTCGTCGAACGGCGCGACATTGCGGAAATTGCTCGGCTCGGTCACATCCTGCCGCACGACGCAGCCCAGCGCGTAAGGGTTGTCGGCCTCCACATCCTCGTCATTGGTACCGACATTGCCGATATGGGGGAAGGTGAAGTTGATGATCTGTCCGGCATAGCTGGGATCGGTCATGATCTCCTGATAGCCGGTGATCGACGTGTTGAAGCAGAGTTCGCCCACCGCATCGCCCACAGCGCCGAAGCCGCGGCCGAACACCGCGCTGCCATCGGCGAAAACCAATACCCCTGTTGCTCCTTTGGGCACGGTGAGGGTCTTGGCGTCAGCCATGGTCTGCGGTTCCTTTATGCTTTTGCGGGAACCCGTCTGGTGCGGGTTAAACGGCCGGTCAGGTAGGCGGGCGTTCCCACAAGGTCAACGTCTGTTAAAAATCTCTTTTGCCGCTATATCTGCTCCTTTCCGAAAGAGACAGGATTCTATCGCCCATGATTCGCGAGCAGGTTAAGAGCGCCCAGGTTGAAGCGATGAAGGCCGGCGACAAGGAAAAGCTGGCCGCGGTGCGCCTGATCCTGGCGAAGCTGAAGGACCGCGACATCGAACTGCGCACCGCGTCGAGCGTGCCGGACGACGACACCGTGGTCGTGGACGTGCTGCAGAAGATGGTGAAGCAGCGCCGCGAATCGATCGACATGTTCAAGAATGGCGGCCGCGACGAACTCGCCGCCAAGGAACAGGCCGAACTGGACGTGATCGAAAGCTTCCTGCCCCAACAGATGAGCGAGGACGAAACCCGCGCCGCGATCGAGGGGATCAAGGCCGAGGTGGGCGCGGAAAGCGTCAAGGACATGGGCCGCGTGATGGCGGTGCTGAAGGAACGCCACGGCACGGTCATCGACATGAGCAAGGCGAGCGGGCTGGTGAAGGCCGCCTTGGGGTGACATGGAAAGCCCCTCCCTACCTAGGGAGGGGTTGGGGTGGGTGATGGCGCTACGCATCAATGCGAAACTCGGCCAATATGCGCGCGACATGCGCCGCGAACCCACCGATTCCGAACGCCGTCTGTGGGGCGCCTTGCGCGCCTCGCAACTGGGCGGATTCAAATTTCGCCGACAGGCCGTGATCGAGCCCTATATCTGCGACTTTCTCTGTCCTTCGATCGGACTTGTCGTGGAAGTTGATGACGATCGCCATGATCCTGTCAAAGATCGGGACCGCGACTTCGACCTTGCGCATCAGGGCTATCTCGTTTTGCGATTTTCCAATGCCGATGTCCGCGACAATCTTGAGGCTGTGCTGCTCACGATCTTCGAGCGCGCGAGCGCCTTGCCCGAGAGGCAGAAGATCACCCACCCCAACCCCTCGCTAAGTAGAGAGGGGCTTTAAATGACCCTGACGCCGCAATGGCTGGACGAGCTGCGCGCGCGCACGTCCCTGTCGACGCTTATCGGCAAGTCGATCAAGGTGCAGAAGGCGGGGCGCGAATATAAGGCGTGCTGCCCCTTTCATAACGAAAAGACGCCCAGCTTCACGATCAACGACGAGAAGGGCTTCTACCATTGTTTCGGTTGCGGCGCGCATGGCGACGCGATCCGGTGGATGACCGACCAGCGCGGCCTGCCCTTCATGGAGGCGGTGAAGGAACTGGCGGCGACCGCCGGCATGGAGGTGCCCGCGCCCGACCCGCGCGCGGCCAAGCGCGCCGAGCGGGCCAAGGGAATGCATGACGCGATGGCGGCCGCGCAGAGCTTCTTCGAGGATCAGCTCGGCGGCCTCGATGGCGGGGACGCGCGCGCCTATCTGCACAAGCGCGGCATCAGCGACGCGACCCGGCGCGCCTTCGGATTTGGCTATGCGCCCGACGCGCGCGGCAAGCTGAAGACCGCGCTGCGCGACTTTGGCGAGGGCATGCTGGTCGAGACGGGATTGCTGATCGATCCGGATGGCGCCCAGCCCAATGGCGGCAACAGCAGCAAGCGCGACAGCTATGACCGGTTCCGCGGCCGGCTGATGCTGCCCATCCGCGACATTCGCGGACGCGTAATCGCCTTTGGCGGCCGCATCATCGGCCAGGGCGAGCCCAAATATCTCAACTCCCCCGACACGCCGCTGTTCGACAAGGGACGCACTCTCTACAATATCGACAAGGCGTCGCCCGCCAGCCGCCAGACCGGCCGCATCATCGTGGTCGAAGGCTATATGGACGTGATCGCGCTGGCCCAGGCGGGCTTCGCTGACGCAGTCGCGCCGCTCGGCACGGCGCTCACCGAACATCAGATCGAGCGGCTGTGGAAGATGGTGGAGGTGCCGGTCCTCTGCTTCGACGGCGATTCGGCGGGGCAGAAAGCCGCGATCCGCGCCGCCACGCGCGCCCTGCCCCTGCTTCGCCCGGGCCACAGCCTCTGCTTCGCCACCCTGCCCGCCGGCCAGGACCCCGACGACCTGATCCGCGCCAGCGGACCGGCGGCGATGCAGGCGGTGCTGGACGACGCGCAGCCGCTGATCGAGCGGCTCTGGGCGCATGAGACGTCGGCCGCCCCGCTCGACACGCCCGAGCAGAAAGCCGCGCTCAAGCAGCGGCTGCGCGCCCTGTCGGACGCGATCGCCCATCCCGATGTGCGCGCCCATTATGCCCATGAGTTCCGCCAGCGCTACGATGCGCTCTTCTTCGCGCGGCGCGAGGCGGCGCCCTTCCAGCCGCGCGCCCAGGGCGGCGGCGGCGCGCAGCGCTGGCAGCGCGACCGGCGCGGCAACTGGAAGCCGCCCATCCCGCCCGCGGGCACGGAAGCGCGCGCGATCGGCGCGGGCGGCATGGAACAGCGGCTGCTGCGCGCCGTGCTGGCGAGCCTGCTGCGCCATCCCGAACAGATCGCGCCCCATCGCGAGATGCTGTCGAGCCTGCAGATCGCCGACCCGCTGCTGGGCCAGCTGCTCGCTGCGATGGTGCGTTGCTCGCTGCGCAAAGAAACAGTTGAAACGCAGACCCTCCTTACCATATTGGGGCAAGGTGAAGTGTATAATATGGCCAAGGGGATGCTCCGGGCCGACACGTTCACACTCACCCCAAACAGGATGACCCCCGACCCTGATCGCGTAGCCCGCGATCTGGAGGAGGCCGTTCGGGTGATGGCGCAGGGGCCGGAGTTGGAAGCAGCGCTGGTGGAGGCCACAAGACGGTTCGAGAGCGACTTCAGCGAGGCGAACTTCGCCGAGCAGCAGCGCATCCGCGCGCTGAAAGCCGATCATGATCGTCGCCTGGCGGAACTGGCGCAGTCCGAAGATAGTATTTGAACAAGGTTCGCCCTTCACCCAAGGGCAACGAAGTAAGGCGAATAGATGGCGACCAAGGCGAACAGCAAGAATGGCGGCGTGGGAGAAGGCGAGGATGGCGGCGACGCCCCGCTGCTCGATCTCAACGAAGCATCCGTCAAGAAGCTGATCGCGCGCGCGAAGAAGCGCGGCTACATCACCTATGACGAGCTGAACGACGCGCTGCCGCAGGACCAGATGTCCTCCGAGCAGATCGAGGATATCATGTCCGCGCTCAACGAAATGGGCGTCAACATCGTCGAGAATGAGGAAGCCGGCGAAGACGGCGACGATCAGCGCGACGACAGCGACGATGATTCGGCGGACGACACTGCCGAGGATGATGGCGGCCCCAAGCTCGTCACCGAAAAGAAGAAGGAAACCGTCGATCGCACCGACGATCCCGTGCGCATGTATCTGCGCGAAATGGGCGCCGTCGAACTGCTGAGCCGCGAGGGCGAAATCGCCATCGCCAAGCGGATCGAGGCCGGCCGCGACACGATGATCCTGGGCCTATGCGAAAGTCCCACGACCTTCAACGCGATCATCGAATGGTCGACCGCGCTCAACAATGGCGAGATGCAACTGCGCGAGATTCTCGATCTCGACGCCATGCTGTCCAAGGACCCTGCGCCCGAAAGCCTGGAGGACGGCGCCGAGGAGGATGACGGCGAGATCAGCGAGAAGACCGCCGGCCCCAGCTTCAAGGAAGAGGAAGAGCCGGAGGAGGAATCGGCCGATGGAGACGAGGATGAGGACGGCCTGACCGAGCGCCGCGCCCGTCGCACCGAGGAGGAGGATGAGGAGGACAACACGCTCAGCCTCGCCCAGATGGAAGAGACGCTCAAGCCGATGGCGCTGGAGAAGTTCGCGACCATCACCGAGATTTTCCGCAGCTTTTCCAAGGCGCAGGAAACGCGCATGCAGGCGATGGCCAATGGCGATTCGCTGAGCCAGAAGGCCGAGGATGATTATCAGGCGCTGCGCGAAAGCCTGACCGCCGAGGTCGAAAGCGTCCAGTTCCACCAGCAGAAGATCGAATATCTGGTCGACCAGCTCTATGCCTATAACCGACGCCTGACCGCGCTGGGCGGGCAGATGCTGCGCCTGGCCGAGCGGCACAAGGTCAGCCGCAAGGATTTCCTCGACCGCTATGTCAATCATGAGCTTGACGACGCTTGGCTCGACAAGGTGGGCGGGCTCGACAAGAAGTGGACGGCCTTCGCCGCCGCCGAAGGGCGATCGGTCGATCGCATCCGCAACGAAGTGGCCGAAATCGCGCAGGCGACCGGCATGTCGCTCAGCGAGTTCCGCCGCATCGTCAACATGGTGCAGAAGGGCGAGCGCGAGGCGCGGATCGCGAAGAAGGAAATGGTCGAGGCCAATCTGCGCCTCGTCATTTCGATCGCGAAGAAATACACCAATCGCGGCCTGCAGTTTCTGGATCTCATCCAGGAGGGCAATATCGGCCTGATGAAGGCGGTGGATAAGTTCGAATATCGCCGCGGCTACAAGTTCTCGACCTACGCCACCTGGTGGATTCGCCAGGCAATCACCCGCTCGATCGCGGACCAGGCGCGGACCATCCGCATCCCAGTCCACATGATCGAGACGATCAACAAGCTGGTCCGCACCAGCCGCCAGTTCCTGCACGAGCAGGGCCGCGAGCCCACGCCCGAGGAAATGGCCGAGCGCCTGTCCATGCCGCTCGAAAAGGTGCGCAAGGTGATGAAGATCGCCAAGGAGCCGATCTCCCTCGAAACGCCGATCGGCGACGAGGAGGACAGCCATCTGGGCGATTTCATCGAGGACAAGAACGCCATCATCCCGGTGGACGCCGCGATCCAGGCGAACCTGAAGGAAACGGTCACCCGCGTCCTTGCCAGCCTGACCCCGCGCGAGGAGCGCGTGCTGCGCATGCGCTTTGGCATCGGCATGAACACCGACCATACGCTGGAGGAAGTGGGCCAGCAATTCAGCGTGACTCGCGAACGCATCCGCCAGATCGAGGCGAAGGCGCTGCGCAAGCTCAAACACCCCTCGCGTTCGCGGAAAATGCGCAGCTTCCTGGATCAGTAAAACAATCTTAACCATGGTTGACGCAAAAGGGCGGCTTTCACGGCCGCCCTTTCTGATTCCGTAAACCCGGCGTTTACTTGGACCGCTTATGCCGGTGACAACCCCCGCATGGGCCGGGGCCGAACAGGGAATCGGACATGAGCGAAGCGGCACCGCGTATTCAGTTCGGCGACATCGCGCGCGTGCTCGACGCGCTGGTCGCGGCTGACGGCACGGCGGCCCATGCCTATGTCATCCGCGCCCGCACCGGCATGGCCAGCGAAGGTCTGTTGTCGTTGCCGGACCTTGCCGACGCCGCCTCCTATATGTGCCTGCTCCACGGCCGCCATCCCGGCGTCATCGATCATGCCGCGACGCGCTCGGCCGAAAATGCCGCGCGCCAGTGGCTGATCGAGGCGGCCGACGCCTTTGCCGCCGAGCGCGCCTATCTGACGCAAGTGACGGTCGCCGCCGGCCCTGCCCCCAGCACGGCTGGCCAGGCTGATTGCGAAGCCGCCGTCAGCCAGCAGCGCCATGCGCTCGACACGCTCGCCCAGTCCGACCGCCGCGGCTGCGCCATGGGCGCGGCGATGGCGCTGGTGCTCGACTGGCGCGGCATGCGGCAGATGCTGGACATGGCCGCGATCCGCGCAGGCCTGGAGCCGCATCCCTGCGCCCTGCCCGATCGCGCCGCGACGCTGGAGGTGGCGCGCGCTATCGGCGGCGACGACATCATCGACCGCGCGATCCAGTTCGGCGCGCGGCAGCTGCTGAACCAGCATCGCGGCCTGTGGGACCTGTTGTCCGCGCGCGCCGACCTGCGCGCCCGCGCGGGCTGACCGCCGCTTTCCCGATTGCGCCCCGCCGCCGCTTTCCCTAGTCCGGTTGCAGGCAGCAACGGGAGCGGACGGATTTGATGCGCTTTGAAGGCACGCAGGATTATGTCGCCACCGACGATCTGAAGGTCGCGGTCAACGCTGCGGTGCTGCTGCGCCGGCCGCTGCTGGTCAAGGGCGAACCGGGCACCGGCAAGACCGTGCTGGCGCAGGAGATCGCGCAGGCGCTGGACGCGCCGCTGATCGAATGGAACGTCAAGTCCACGACCAAGGCGCATCAGGGCCTGTATGAATATGACGCCGTCGCGCGGCTGCGCGACGGGCAACTGGGCGACCCGCGCGTCCATGACATCTCCAACTATATCCGCAAGGGCAAGCTGTGGGAGGCCTTCACCTCGCCGCGCCTGCCCGTGCTGCTGATCGACGAGATCGACAAGGCCGACATCGAGTTTCCCAACGACCTGCTGCAGGAACTCGATCGCATGGCCTTCCACGTCTATGAAACGGGCGAGACGATCGCGGCGGCGGAGCGGCCGGTGGTGGTCATCACGTCGAACAACGAGAAGGAACTGCCCGACGCCTTTCTGCGCCGCTGTTTCTTCCACTATATCAAATTCCCCGATCGCGAGACGATGGAGAAGATCGTCGAGGTGCATTTCCCCGGCATCCAGAAGATCCTCGTGTCGCGGGCCATGGAGATTTTCTACGAGATACGCGATGTTCCGGGCCTGAAGAAAAAGCCCAGCACCAGCGAATTGCTCGATTGGCTGAAGCTGCTGCTCGCCGAGGACATGCCGATCGACGTGCTGCAGAACAGCGATCCGACCAAGGCGATCCCGCCGCTTCACGGCGCCCTGCTCAAGAATGAACAGGACATCATGATGTTCGAACGGCTGGCCTTCATGGCGCGGCGGCAGGGGCGGTAAGGTCCCGCCGGCGCGCGCCGGTCGCTCCGAAACACGGAACGCGCCGGGTCATCAATTTGTCGCCTTCGCTCGTCACCAGCGAAGCTTGTTGCCGGAGGGAGATTTGCCATGCCCCATAGCGCCCAATGCCTTTGCGGCCAGGTCCGCATCACCATCGACGCCGAACCCATGGCCGCGCGCATGTGCTGGTGCCGCCTGTGCCAATATCTGGGCGGCGGGTCGGCCACGGTGAATGTCTGCTTCCCCAGCGAAGCGGTCACGACGCAGGGCGAGGTGCGCTGGCATGACAGCGTCGCCGACAGCGGCAATGCGATGAAGCGCGGCTTCTGCCCGCAATGCGGCACGCCGCTGTTCAGCCTGGCGGAGGCGCGCCCGCATTTGACCTTCATTCGCGCCGGCGCGCTGGACAATCCCTCGCTGATGGGGCCGCAGGCGGTGATCTGGACCGACGCCGCTCCCGACTGGGCCCATCATGATCCCGCGCTGCCGCACCATCCGGCGCAAATGCCGCCAGTGGCGTGAAAAGCCGCTTGCGCGCGTCGGGATAGTCTGTAGCCTCCCTGTCATAGTTCAAGGCCGCGCCAAGACGGTCTGGTTCTGGAGAGGGATGCTGATGCCCACACGCGCCTTGATTCTGCTGACCGCGGCCCTCGGGTTAGCTGTTCCTGCGCTCGCCCATGCTACCGAGGATGCAGAGGCCTGGACGCCGACCGCGACAGCCTTGCGCGCCAATGCCGCCGGCATCAGCCTGCCGCAGACGGTGGGCGGGCTTTCGCTCGCCAAGAGCGGCGAGGCGTCGAACGGCGGTCGCGCGGTCGACAATTACGCGCAATATCTGTCGCAGGATGGCGCGGTCCAGGCGACCCTCTATGTCTATATGCCCACCTATGCCGACGCCTCGCTCGCCGCCTATATGACCGACAAGGCGATCATGGAGCGGTTCGGCGCGAAGACTCGCCGCACCGCCTATGACAGCGCCGCGGTCGCCGGGCAGCCGGGACGCGCGATCCGGGCCGTCTATGACGATGCCGCCGATGGCGCGCTGACGACGGCCGCGGGCTTCGTCCATGCCGGGCGCTGGATCGTCAAGATCCGCGTCACCGGCCCCACCGATCAGCGCGATGCCGTCCTGGCCGGGCTGGACGCGATGCTGGCTAATCTGCAGGTCGATAATCCCGCCGCGCTGCAGGCGATCGCGCCGGCGCGCTTCGGCGCCTGTCCCGCCGCCGACGCAGGCGACGCGGAATTGGCCCGGGCGGCGCCGGGCGAAAACGCCGTGCCGCAGGCGGTGCGCATCCCGCGCGATGGCAAGGATGCGCTATGCGTTCGCGGCACCGTGACCACCGCCGAGGGGCGGTACGACATGCTGCAACAGGCGGGCCGCAGCGACGGCGCGATCATCGTCCCGGTCGACGACAGCGGCACCGTGCTCGCCTTCGATCCCGCGGCGCATGCGCAGGGATACAAGCTGTCGATCCATATGGTCGGACAGACCGACCTTTACGGCACTTATGACAAGGTGCCGAGCCCGCGTCAGGTCGCCGCGATCCTCGATGGCAAGGACCCGCAGACCGCGCAGGCGCAGGCGATCGTCGCCTATGCCGCCAATGGCGAGGCGACGATGCAGCCCGGCGTGGCCAGCGGCCGCTGAAAGCCCTTTCCCTCGCCGCGGCGCAGCCCTAGACCCGCGGCATGATCCAGCCCGTCGGCGCGACCCGCTTTGCCCGCATCCGCGCCCGGCTGGAGGCGATCCGCATTGCGCCCGGACCCCGTGCCTGGGCGTTCGAATTCCTGCTCTTCGGCTTCAAGCAAGGCTGGGCCTGCCTGTTCGGCGGGTTGATGCTGGCGCTGCTGCTGATGACCCATTTTCTCTATCCCGCCGATGCGCCGCTGCATCGCTATGACTTCCTGACGCTGGCGGCGCTGGCGATTCAGGCGGGGATGCTGGCCTTTCGTCTGGAAAGCTGGGCGGAAGCGAAGGTCATCTTCGCCTTCCACCTGATCGGCACGGTCATGGAATTGTTCAAGACCCAGGCCGGCTCCTGGATCTATCCCGAAGCCAGCCTGCTCCACATCGGCGCCGTGCCGCTCTTCTCGGGCTTCATGTATGCGGCGGTCGGGAGCTATATCGCGCGCATCTGGCGCATCTTCGGCTTCCGCTTCACCCATTATCCGCCGGTCTGGACAACGGCGCTGCTCGCCGCCGCCATCTATGTCAACTTTTTCGCGCATCACTGGCTGCCCGATGTCCGGTTGTTCCTGTTCGCAGGCGCGATCCTGCTGTTCGGGCGCAGCTGGATCATCTTCACGCCCTGGCGCACGCCGCGCGCCATGCCGCTGCTGCTCGGCTTCTTCCTGGTCGCGCAGTTCATCTGGCTGGCCGAGAATATCGGCACCTTCGCCAACGCCTGGACCTATCCCGACCAGCGCGCGGGCTGGCGCATGGTCGGCTTTGCGAAGCTCGGCAGCTGGTATCTGCTGATGATCATCAGCTTCGTGCTCGTATCGCTGATCCACGGCATTCGGCGCGATCGCGATCAGATCAGATAGCCGACCTCATACAGGCCCCAGCGCCGCCCGGCGAAGACCAGCGGCACGAACACGCTGCGCAGCGCCCGGTATCGCCCCTCGCCCAGGTCCTGCCGATAGGTGAAGAGGAAGAAATCGCTCGCCCCATCCAGCGCGCGGCGCGTCTGGTCGTTCATGAAGATCTGCCGGTTGCGGGCATGTTCCATGTTCCACAGCCGCTCGCCGGGCCGCTGCGGCTGGCAGCGCGCATTCACATGGGTCGGCAGATAGCCGTTCATGTCGATGAGGCAGCAGCCGATGACCGCGCTGTCCTGCGCGCTGTGCCGGTCCAGCATGGCGCGCAGCATGTCGTCGGCGAATTGGGTGAAGCCGGTCAGATATTGCGGCGGGTCGGAACCGTCAATGCGACGATAGTCGGTGTCGAACAGCGCGTCGATGCTGAGAGACCCGTCGCGCAGCGCCGCGCCGATGACCCCGCGCACCTCCTCCGCCCCCTCCTCCGCCATGGCGATATAGCGGCTGTTGCGCGTCACCTGCGGCCCATGGGCGGCGGTGTTGAGCATGGCGTTGGCCATACCCTCCAGCCCTTCCAGCTGTTCGCGCGCGGCATCGACCCGCGCCGTGCTTTCCCGCGCCGAGCGGCCGAATTCGGTGAGCCCCTGCCGCAACGCCGCGACTTCGCGGTCCGCCGCATCGGTGCAGCCCACGATCGCGCCGGACCGCTCGCCAAATTGCGTCACCAGCGACGCGATCTCCGCCAGGCGCAGGCGCAGCTGGTCGATATGCGCATCCGCGTCCCGCCCGCGTAGGATATTATCCTCCACCCCCTCGATCAGCCGCCGGGCATCCTGATCCAGCTGGCCCAGCTTGGTTGCGACCGATGCGGAGGATTCGCCCGCCTGTTCGGCCAAGCGGCGAATCTCCTCCGCGACGATGGCGAAGCCCTGCGTCGCTTCGCCGCCGCGCGCTGCTTCGATGGCGGCGTTGACGCCCAGCAGCCGGGTCTGCCGCGCGATCGCGCCCAGTTGCCCGGACACGTCGCCCACCGCCTCGATCACCGACAGGAACTGGCGCAGATGCCCCTCAAGCCCCGTGACATGATCGACCAGCGCCGCCACTTCGCCCAGCGACAGGCCGATGACGTCATGGCCATCGGCAATGATCTGTTCCGCGCGTTCGGCCGTGTGGCTCAGTTCCCGCGCCGCGGCGACGCTTTCGCCCTGGCTCGCGGCGAGCCGCGCCATATGGCTCTGCAATCGTTCAAGATGCGCGGCATCGCCCTGGATGCGGCGATTGACCTCACCCAGAAAGCCCACAGTCTCGCTGCACTGCAATGCTATGTCGCCCGACTGTTCCCCCAAGTCAGCCAACAAATCCCTGTTTTCCAATCCCGCCCCGCTTATTTGCCCCATGCGCTGGATAGTGCCGGATTAACCATGCACTGCAACACTTAATGTTCGGACAAGGCAGGCGATTTACGAAAACTTGCATCCGCGCGCGCCCTGTCCGACAAGGCGATCCATGTTGCTCAATTTCCTCGACGCCCTTCGCGCCGCCGACATTCCGGCCAGCATCAAGGAACATCTGCTGCTGCTGGAGGCGCTGGACCGCGACGTCATCGCGCGCCGGCCGGAGGATTTCTACTATCTTGCCCGCGCCACCTATGTGAAGGACGAAGCGCTGCTCGACCGGTTCGACCGGGTCTTCGCACGCGTGTTCAAGGGCGTGCTGGGCGCGGAAGGCGACGAGGCGGAAATTCCCGAAGAATGGCTGCGCCTCGTCGCGGAAAAATTCCTCAGTCCAGAAGAGATGGCCAGGATCCAGTCGCTCGGCGACTGGGACGAGATCATGAAGACGCTGAAGCAGCGGCTGGAGGAGCAGAAGGAGCGGCATCAGGGCGGCAACAAATGGATCGGCACGGGCGGCACCTCCCCCTTCGGCCATGGCGGCTATAATCCCGAAGGCGTGCGGATCGGCGGTTCCAGCCGCCACAAGCGCGCGATCAAGGTGTGGGAAAAGCGCGAATTCGCCAATCTCGACAACCAGAAGGAGCTGGGCACCCTCAACATCAAGGTCGCTCTGCGCCGGCTGCGCCGCTTCGCGCGCGAAGGCGCGGCCGAGGAACTGGACCTGGACGCAACCATTCGCGGCACCGCGCGCCAGGGCTGGCTCGACATCCACATGCGCCCCGAACGGCACAATGCGGTCAAGCTGCTGCTGTTCCTGGACGTGGGCGGATCGATGGACCCGTTCGTCACCTTATGCGAGGAGCTATTTTCCGCCGCGACCGGCGAGTTCAAGAATATGGAATTCTTCTACTTTCACAACTGCCTCTATGAAGGCGTGTGGAAGGATAATCGACGCCGCTTTTCCGAGTGTATTCCCACCTGGGACATTCTGCACAGATATGGACATGACTATAAGCTGATCTTCGTCGGCGACGCGGCGATGAGCCCCTATGAGATCAGCCATCCGGGCGGATCGGTCGAACATATGAACGAGGAAGCAGGCGCCGTCTGGCTCCAGCGCGTCACCCGCACTTATCCCGCCGCGGTCTGGCTCAACCCCACGCCCAAAGCCCATTGGGCCTATAGCCACTCGACCGGCATGATCCGCGAATTGATGCAGGACCGCATGTATCCGCTCACCCTTGCCGGCATCGACACGGCCATGCGGGAACTCACCCGCAAGCGCTAGACAGTTGCGCCGCCTAATGCACCAGCCGGTCGAGCGTCCGAACCAGCCGGCGCACGCCGAAGGGCTTGGTCAGCACCGGCGCGTCGGGGTGCGCGCCGATCACCGGATGCCCCTCCAATCCCGAACAGAAGATATAGGGAATGTCATAATTCTCCAGATCGTCCGCCAGCAGACCGGCGTCGCTGTCGCGCAGCGACAGGTCGAGCACCGCGCCGGCGGGGAAATGCGCCGCCAGCGCTGCCATTCCATCGGTCAGCGTCGCATAAGGGCCATCGACCGCATAGTCGGCATCGGCCAGCATGTCGGTGATCAACGCGGCGATGGCGGGATCATCTTCCACCACCAGGATGCGGCGCTCTTCGGCCATGGCGGTCACTCCAGCCCGAAATGCGCGCGATAGCGGTCGAAGCAGCGCGCGCCGCAGCGCAGCCGGATCAGCGCGCCTTCTGCCATCGCGATGGCGCGGCGCGGATCTTCCGCGACGAGCGGCTTGATCGCTTCCTCGTTCCAATCCGCGCTATGCTTGATGTCCAGCACGGCATGGAGGTCGAAATAGCGGCGCTGGCTGTTCGACAGGCCCAGGCGGCGAAGCGCCTTGGCGGTATACGCCGATCGATCGGGCGCGGTCAGTTCGATCACGCCGAGCGCGCCCACGCTGTGCCAGGCATAGCAGCGTTGCGTCGCCATCGCGGTCATCGCATTCGCCAGCGCCAGGCTTTCCCACACTGTGTGATCGATGCGGGTATCCAGGTCGAGCAGGTCGACCAGCTGCCCCAGCATCGGACCATGCATGCCCTTGATATTGCCGCGGCCCATCTCGTCCCAATAGTTGCGCGCCAGCTCCATCTTGGCCTGGTCGGGCAGCTTGACCTGCGTCATCGCGACCAAGTCGTCGAAGCCCGCCTCGCCGGCCGCCTCCTGCGACAGGAACCAGCGCAGATGGTCCATCTGCGCTTCTTCGGCCAGCCAGGGAAAGAGCAGATCATGCTGGCCCGGACCGGAGGCTTTCAGCTCCTCGAACCAGGCGATGAAGCCATCGACATCAGTCGGCGCCTGCGCGGCCTCTTCGCGCACGTCCGCGCGCAGTTCCTCGATAAAACCATGCTCCAGCCGCAGCATCCGCTGATCCTCGTTGAACCGGTCGGCCGACCAGTCATCGGGGAAGGCGGGCGAGAGACGTCGTCGGTTCCATCGGCTGAGCTGCTGCTGGAACGAGTCCTGCAGAAATTGGGATTCATCATCCTTGAGCTGGGTCGCCACGTTCAGACCTTTCCTATTCCATTGCCGAACAAATCCCGGAGACCAGCGCTGCGTTCCGTCAAAAGCGACTAATCTATGTCAAGGGGGGGGCCGGCGCTGCCTGCGTTGACAGCCGGCGCAGGCTGAGCAATCTCCAGGCCAGCTTATGAACCCAGCTTGTGAACAAGGAGCCGCCATGCACCCGCTCGACGCGCCGATCTGGAACAGTCTGCAGGCCGGCTGGGCGGAGTTGGCGCAGGGCGATGCACATGTCGTGCGGCTTGACCCGGAACATGGGCCCTTCGCCGCCACCGCCTCCGCCGCGCCCGCTGAGATGGCGGCGTTGGCCGGGCTGATCCCGCAGGGCGGGGAATTGTGGCTGCTGGGGCGCGACGCGCTGGCGCCCACGCCCGCAGGCCTCTCCGTCCAGCGCACCGCCCTGCTGGCGCAGATGGTGGCGTATGACCCGGTGCCTGCGTGCGACGACGGGCTGGACTGGCGCGAGCTGGATGAAGCCGACGCGGCGGACATGCACGCGCTTGCGCTGCTGACCAAGCCCGGCCCTTTCCGCGCCCGCACTCACCGCCTTGGCCGCTTCATCGGTGTGCGTGAAGAAGGCCGCCTGATCGCAATGGCGGGCGAACGGATGCGGATGCCCGGCTATGCGGAGGTGAGCGGCGTCTGCACCCATCCCGATTTCCGAGGCCGCGGCCTCGCCGGCCGGCTGATGCGCCAGGTCATGCAGACCATGCAGGCACGCGGCGAAACGCCGTTCCTCCACGCCTACGCCAGCCACGAGAAAACAATCGCCCTTTATCGAGCTGTGGGCTTCAAACTAAGGGCGGAGCTACCGATGAGCGTGCTGATTTCAGATGTTGACCCACCGGCGTTGATATAGCGGTATGGCGACGAAGCTTTGATTTGCCGACCCAGGCTTGGTTCCGCGGTCTATTCAGATGAAATCCTCCAATATGCTCCCGCCCAGCAGGATCAGGTTCAGCGCCACCAGCATCGCCACATTCCACCGCCGATTATTGACGAACAGCAGCGCGATGAGCAACGCAAACAGCGCCAGCGCGCTCAGGCCGTAGATCAGGAAGCCGATCTCGCCCGCCGGTCCCGCCGGCGCTTCGGGCATCGGGTGCAGCGCGTCGAGTATGCCGGTGCCGATCATCGTGGTGACGTTGATGGTCAGCAGCCCGCCCAGCACCATGCGGTTCTGCCGGTCGTACCACAGGTCGAAATCGGGCCAGTCCGCAGGATCGTCGGGGAAGATCAGCGACGCGACCAGATAATAGCCGCCGGTGATCGCCAGCACGGCGACCAGCGTCAGGTTGCTCGCATCCATCTGGTCGCGCGCCATGAAGGCGATGCCCCAGAAACTGGTCAGGTCCTGCATGACGAACAGGCCCAGCAGCGGGGTCAGCCAGCCGATCCGCACCGGCCGCGCCCCGCGCTTGAGCTTCAGCACCCGGGCGAACCCGGCCAGCACCTCGCACAAGGCAAGGCCCAGCAGCAGGCCGAACAATGCGAATACCAGGTCGAACGCCGACATTTGCCCCCCCCTTTGCCCCCGTTGCACTCCATTCGTCGCACATGCGCCAAGGGCCATCGCCCCGGACACGCCTTGGCACATCGCTTTGGAACCGGGCGGCGGTCAACCGGTTATTGGGTCAAACGCCTCCCACGGGGCGCAGCCAAGGAGAAGCAACATGATCCGTACTCTGATCTTCGGCGCCATCGCCGGTTATGTCGGCAAGAAGCTCTATGACGAGGGCAAGCTGACCGAGTTCAAGAATGATCTCACCACCCGCTTCAACGACGCAAAGGCGAAGCTGGACGAACAGCGCGGCGACAGCGACGGCTCCAGCACCGCGCCGGTGGTAAGTCCTGCGACCAGCCCGGCCCAGCCGCTGCCGCACTAAACCGCCTTTTCCCTGTTGATTTCCGGCGGTGCCGCCCCCCCAAGGCGCCGTCGGTCGCCGTCCGCCCGCTGCCGCACTCCCCCTCTCACGGCAGCGGCGGGCGGTTTATTTTTGCCTGGCGAAGGGATGTTACCCTCACGCAACCATCCGGGCGCTCCGGGGGTTGATCCGCCGACAGGGTTAGGAAGAAGGAGACTGATAATGCGCAAACCCATCCTGGCAGCGGAGATCCTCGCCATGCTTCCCCTGGGCGCCTGCACCTCGGACAACTATGGCGGCGGCTATGGCTATGACCGCCCCAGCGACCGCCGTGGCCCGCCTCGGCCCAATCGCCGCCCGCTTCGCGACAATGACCAGATCTACCGCGACCGCGACGGCCGCTATTATTGCAAGCGGGACGATGGCACCACCGGCACCATCGTCGGCGCCATTGCTGGCGGCGTGCTGGGCAATGTCATCGCTCCGGGCGGCTCCAAGACGCTCGGCACCATCCTGGGCGGCGGCGCCGGCGCGCTCGCCGGCCGAGCGATCGACCGCAACGACATCAGCTGCGAATGACATGAAAAAGGGCGCGGAACATCTCCCGCGCCCTTTCTTTCCCATGCCGGGGGATCAGAGCTTCTCGGTCAGCTCCGGCACCACCTTGAACAGATCGCCGACGAGGCCGATGTCGGCCACCTGGAAGATCGGCGCGTCCTCATCCTTGTTGATGGCGACGATGGTCTTGCTGTCCTTCATGCCGGCCAGATGCTGGATCGCCCCGGAAATGCCCACAGCGATGTAGACTTCCGGCGCAACGATCTTGCCGGTCTGCCCGACCTGATAGTCGTTGGGGACGTAGCCGGCATCGACGGCGGCGCGGCTGGCGCCGATTGCAGCGCCCAGCTTGTCGGCCAGCGGGAAGATCAGCTGCTCGAACGTCTCCCCGTCCTTCAGCGCGCGGCCACCCGACACGATCACCTTGGCGCTGGTCAGCTCCGGCCGCTCCAGCTTGGCAATCTCGGCGCCGACGAAGGAGGACAGGCCCGCGTCGCCGGTCGAGGCCACCGCCTCCACCGTGCCCGAACCACCCTCGGCCGCTGCTTTTTCGAAAGCGGTGCCGCGAACGGTGATGACCTTCTTGGCGTCCTTCGACTTCACCGTGGCGATCGCGTTGCCGGCATAGATGGGCCGGGTGAACGTATCTGCGCTTTCCACCGACAGGATGTCGCTGATCTGCATCACGTCCAGCAAGGCCGCAACGCGTGGCGCGATATTCTTGCCGTTGCTGGTCGCCGGCGCAACGAAGGCATCATGATCGGCCATCAGTTGCACCACCAGCGGCGCGACGTTCTCGGCGAGTGCATGGCCCAGCGCGGCGTCGTCGGCAACATGGACCTTGCCCACGCCAGCGATCTTGGCCGCGGCTTCGGCGACCCCGCCGACGCTTTCACCGGCCACCAGCAGATGGACTTCGCCCAGCTTGGCGGCGGCGGTGACGGCGGAGAGGGTGGCGTCCTTGACCGCGCCGCCTTCATGTTCAACCCAGACAAGCGTCTTCATGCGGCAACTCCCATGGACTTGAGCTTGGCAACCAGTTCATCGACATCGGCGACCTTGACGCCGGCCGAGCGCTTGGCGGGCTCAGCGACCGAGACGGTCTCGAGCCGCGGGGCGATGTCGACGCCGAAATCGGCGGGCGTCTTCGTCGCCAGCGGCTTGGACTTCGCCTTCATGATATTGGGCAGCGACGCATAGCGCGGCTCGTTGAGGCGCAGGTCGGTGGTGACGATCGCCGGGGTCGACAGCTTGACCGTCTCCAGGCCGCCATCGACCTCGCGCGTGACACTGACCTTGTCGCCTTCGACCTCGACCTTGCTGGCAAAGGTGCCCTGCGGCAGGTTCAGCAGCGCGGCCAGCATCTGGCCGGTCTGGTTGCTGTCATCGTCGATAGCCTGCTTGCCCAGGATAATGAGGCCAGCCTGCTCTTCTTCCTGCACCTTGGCGAGCAGCTTGGCGACGCCCAGCGGCTCCACCTCCTCATCGGTCTGGATCAGGATGGCGCGGTCCGCGCCCATGGCGAGCGCCGTGCGCAGCGTTTCCTGCGCCTTGGCAACGCCGATCGACACCGCCACGACCTCTGTCGCCACGCCCTTTTCCTTCAGGCGAATGGCTTCCTCGACGGCGATCTCGTCGAACGGGTTCATGCTCATCTTGACATTGGCCAGGTCGACACCCGTCCCGTCCGCCTTCACCCTCGGCTTCACATTATAGTCGATCACCCGCTTCACGGGCACAAGGATCTTCATTTCAACATCCTCCTTATGAAAACGCCAACGCGGGCGCGGGCAGTCCGTTTCCGGACCACCCGCACCCCGTTGGATGTCTGAGTCTAGGCGGAGAGAGCGATCAGGCCGCCTTCCTCACTTCCGCCACGATCTTCTTGGCAGCGTCGCCCAGATCGTCCGCCGGGACGATGGCGAGGCCGGACGAGGCCAGAATGTCCTTGCCCTGCTGGACGTTGGTGCCTTCCAGGCGCACCACCAGCGGAACCGCCAGGTCGACTTCCTTGGCCGCGGCGACGATGCCCTCGGCAATGATGTCGCACTTCATGATGCCACCGAAGATGTTGACCAATATGCCCTTCACCGCCGGGTCCTTCAGGATGATCTTGAAGGCCGCGGTCACCTTCTCCTTGGAAGCGCCGCCACCGACGTCCAGGAAGTTGGCGGGGAATTCGCCGTTCAGCTTGATGATGTCCATCGTCGCCATGGCAAGGCCAGCGCCATTCACCATGCAGCCGATATTGCCGTCCAGCTTGATGTAGGCGAGGTCATATTCGCTCGCCTCGACTTCGGCCGGATCTTCCTCGGTCAGGTCGCGCAGTTCGGCAATGTCCTTGTGACGGAACATGGCGTTGCCGTCGAAGCCGACCTTGGCGTCGAGCACGAGCAGGTTGCCCTGATCGGTCAGCGCCAGCGGGTTGACCTCGATCTGCTCGGCATCGGTGTCGAGGAAGGCGGCGTAGAGCGAGGACGCCACCTTGGCGGCCTGCTTCGCCTGGTCGCCGGTGAGGCCCAGCGCGGCGGCGACGGCGCGGCCATGGTGCGGCTGGAAACCCGAGGCGGGATCGACCGAGAAGCTGTGGATCTTTTCGGGGGTCGAGTGGGCGACCTCTTCAATGTCCATGCCGCCTTCGGTCGACACGACGAAGGCGATGCGGCTGGTGGCGCGATCGACCAGCAGCGCCAGGTAGAATTCCTTGGCGATGTCGGCGCCGTCGGTGATGTAGAGGCGATTGACCTGCTTGCCGGCTTCACCGGTCTGGATGGTGACCAGCGTGTTGCCGAGCATGTCGGTGGCGTGGGCCTTCACCTCGTCCAAGTTGAAGGCCAGACGGACGCCGCCCTTGGCTTCGGGGGCCAGTTCCTTGAACTTGCCCTTGCCGCGGCCACCGGCGTGGATCTGCGACTTCACGACATAGAGCGGCCCGGGCAGCTTCTTGGCGGCCTCGACCGCTTCCTCGACCGAAAAGGCGGGATAGCCGGCAGCGATCGGCGCGCCATATTTCGCCAGCAATTCCTTGGCCTGATATTCATGAATATTCATGGGCTCGCCCGTCCTTTTGCGTTGAACCTGATGTCCAGCGGCTAAGCACAGGCGGAATCGGCTGGCCAGAAGATTTTGCAAATTCACTCTGCAAAATTGCAAATCGGCGCAGGCTTTTGTGGCGGCCAGGCTTGCAAAACCGCGCTTAAAAGGAACAGGAAAGAGCCGCCTTCCCGGTCACCGCAACGATCTCCGTATCGCCCAAAGCGCGCAGGTCATGCAGCAGCCGATCGACCGACATCGGTTCGCTGTGAGACTTGCGGAACGCGCCAAGCGACTGAAGCTTGCGAAGCTGCGTCAGGCTGAGCCGGTCGGCCATCCGCTCCGCCATGCAGGCGGACATGCGCGGCGACAGCCCCGCCTGTTCCAGCCCGGTGCGCAGGCGCGATTCGGGCGAGAGGCTGGAACAGGCGCCGAGCAGCGCGAGCAGCGCGGGCAGCAGCACAGGAGAGAGCAGACGAATAGGCATGGCGATCATGCGCCTGTCATGGCACCGCAGGGCTGAACGATGCCTAAACAGGCCAGACATAAGGACATGCGCTCATGGACAGGATTTTTGCCGCGCTATCGCATCGGATCGCCAGCTGGGCAGGGCAGCCGGCGGCCTTCATACTGGCCGCCTTGGTCGTCCTGCTGTGGCTGGTGACGGGACCGATCTTCGCCTATTCCGGTACGTGGCAGCTGGTCATCAACACCGGCACCACCATCGTCACATTCCTGATGGTGTTCCTGATCCAGAATGCGCAGAACCGCGACGGGTCCGCCATTCAGGCGAAGCTCGACGAACTGATCCGGGCAGTGGAGGGCGCGCGCAACGAATTTATCGGCATCGAACATCTGACCGAAGCCGAGCTGGAGCGCATCAAGCGCGTCCTGGAACAGGCATGTGGCGACGACGCCACGCACAAGCTGTCGATCGAGCGCCTGATCGAGCGTCGCTGACATGCCGTTCAATGGGCGCGGATCGTCATCGCCTCATTTTCGCGGCGATAGGCGTCGATCCTATCGCCATAGCCGCGCGCCAGCCCTTCATAGGCGGCGCGCCCCTGTTTCGAGGGGCAATATTGCGCGCGGATGAGCGACATCTGCTGACGCAGCAGCAGATAATTGACGTCGGTCTCCCTGATCATGATCGCCCTCCTCCGGTTTGACGGGTCTGGTCGAAACATATGGCCGCGAGTCCTCGCCGGCCAGGGAATAGCTATAGCATGTTCAGGCCGCTCGGCGAACCGCCTTGTCGCGTTTCCTGGCCGGTGCGGCCCAGCGCAGCACCGCAAAGCCGGCCAGCGCGGAGAGTACCGAACCCATCAATATGCCGCCCTTGGCTTCTTCGACCAGCAGCGCCTGGCCCGGGAAGGCGAGCGCGCCGATGAACAGGCTCATGGTGAAGCCGATGCCGCACAGCAACGCCATGCCGTAGATTTGCGTCCAGCTCGCGCCCGACGGCCGCTCGGCGATGTCGAGCCGCACCGCCGCCCAGATTGCGCCGAAGATGCCAAGCTGCTTGCCGACGAACAGCCCCATAGCCACGCCCAGTGAAAGCGGCGCGAACAACAGGCCGAACATTTCCGCATTGAGCGCCAACCCGGCATTGACGAAGCCGAAGAGCGGAATGATCGCATAGGCGCTCCAGGGATGCACCGCATGTTCCAGCCGGTGGAGCGGACTGTCCTCGGCATCGGGCGCGCCCGGGGTGCAGCGGATCGGGATGGTGAGCGCCGCCAGCACGCCCGCCACCGTCGCGTGCACGCCCGACAGCAGAGTGAGATACCAGAGGAAGCCAAAGCCGATCATGTAGGGCAGCAGCGACTTCACGCCCGCGCGGTTCAACCCGTAGAGCAGCGCCAGCACCGCCGCCGCGCCGCCAAGCGCCGCAAGGTCCAGACCCTGGGTGTAGAATAGCGCGATGATCGCCACCGCGCCCATGTCGTCGACGATCGCGACCGCGGTGAGGAACAGCTTGAGCGAGGCCGGCGCACGATCCCCCAGCAGCGCCAGCACTCCGATGGCGAAAGCGATGTCGGTCGCGGCGGGTATGGCCCAGCCATTGGCAAGGTCCGGCCGCGACGCCGTCACCAGCAGATAGACGATTGCGGGGACGATCATGCCCGCCGCCGCCGCCAGCACCGGCAGACGCCGCCGGTCCCAGGTGGACAGGCCGCCGTCGAGAAATTCTCGCTTGATCTCCAGCCCGACGACCAGGAAGAAAATCGCCATCAAGCCGTCGTTGATCCAAAGATGGACCGTCATCGGCCCAAGCTTGGGCGACAGCGTCGGCCCGACCTGCGCATGCACCAAATCATGGTAGAAATGCCCCGCCGCCGGCAGGTTTGCCAGCACCATGGCCAGCGCCGCCGCCAGGATGAGCAAGACCGCACCGCCCGCTTCCCCCGCCAGGAACTGCCTGAGAGCCGAAGATGGGCGTTGCAACATACGCAAATAATTCCTCTGATGATCGTGCAGGGGGGTTGGAGAGCGGCGGCGCTGATGGCATCCTCTCCCCCGATTGGGCATGGGGGTCAAGCCTTTGGGGGAAGGAACGGCCGCGCTATTCGTCGCGCTGCATCATGAAATCCTGCTTTTCGCCGCTGTCGGCCTGGCCCTCGGCGGCCTTGATGATTTTGTCGTCGACCTCCTCTTCTTCCTGCGCACGACTTGGCGTGACATCACCATTTATGCGCGCTTTCCACGGATGACCACGTCCGGCCTGCCCGCCCCCGAGCATCCCGGCAAGATCGCGATCTTCGTTCCCGCCTGGCAGGAATCCGACGTCATCGCTCCCATGCTGCGCCATGCGCTGCAAAGCTGGGGCGACGGACGTTATCGCATCTTCGTGGGCACCTACCCGAACGACCCTGCGACCATCGATGCGGTGGGGCAGATCGCCGCGAATGACGACAGGCTGATGCTCTGCATCAATGACCGTCCCGGCCCTACGACCAAGGCGGACTGCCTGAACCTGCTATGGCGCGCGATGCTGGCGGAGGAGACGGCCGGCACATTCCGCTACAAGGCCGTTGTTCTTCATGATTCCGAGGATGTCGTCCATGCCGACGAAATCCGCCTGTTCGACTTCATGGTCGACCGGTTCGACCTGGTGCAACTGCCCGTCCTGCCGCTGCCAGGCCGCGGCGGTTGGTGGCGGCGCGCGATCGCCGATCATTATGGCGACGAATTTGCGGAGAGCCATGGCAAATTGCTGACGGTGCGCGAAGCCGTCGGCGCATCGGTCCCCTCCGCCGGCGTGGCCTGCGCCTTCGAACGCAACATGCTCGAAGCGCTATCCCGCGACTCCGCGCAGGGTCCTTTCGATCCGGGATCGCTGACGGAAGATTATGAGGCTGGCCTTCGCATCCGCGACATGGGCGGACGCAGCGCCTTCGTCCGCATGCGCGACGCCAAGGGCGAACTGGTGGCGACGCGCGAATATTTTCCCGACACGATCGGCGCTGCGGTTCGTCAGAAGGCGCGCTGGACGATCGGCATTTCGCTCGCGGGATGGGATCGGCTGGGGTGGCAGGGCGGCCCGGCCGAATGGTGGATGCGCCTGCGCGACCGTCGGGCGGCACTGGCCGCGCTGGTGCTGTTCGCCGCCTATCTGACGCTGCTCCTGTCCCTGATCCTGTGGCTTTGGGGGCAGATCATGCCGGTGCCGCACCGCCCCTTGTCGCCGGCCATGGCGGCGCTGCTTTGGCTCAACCTGTTTCTTATGCTCTGGCGCATGGCGATGCGATTGCTGTTCGTGTCGCGCGCCTATGGCTTGCGGGCGGGCCTGGGCGCCGTCCCGAGGACCTTTATCGCCAACTATGTCGCGATCCTGGCCGCGCGGCGGGCCGTATTCCTTTATCTGCGCTCGCTCTCGGGCCACCCGCTTCACTGGGACAAGACTCAGCATCATTTCCCCGACCTGCAGGCGGATTCATGATCAGGTCGGTGCAGGGGCGTCCACTGCGTGTCTTCCTGATGCTCATGGTTGGCTGGATCGGCCTGCGGCTCGCGGCCCATGTCGAGATCCCCGCTGCTCCACCGACACGGGCCATCGCTGCGCATCCACGACAGAAGCCGACCTTTGCCGCCGCGACGACGCCTGCGCGACCACAGGCCATCCGCCCGCCATATCGGGCGGCATCATCGGCCTTGTCACTCCTGATGCCGCCTTACCTGGGCTATGCCCGACGCGCCCCTGGGGCAAAGACCAGCACCGCCAATTTCGGCGAAACCACCGATTTGCTGGATTTCATTCGCTTCACCGTCGCCTTCTCCAATCGCCATTTCGCGAGCCAGGACATGAGCGCCGCGCCTTCGCCCATTCCCTTCGCGGCGCCTCCGGCAGCGCAAGCGGCGCAAACGCCCGCTGATCGGTGGCAGGCAAGCGCCTGGCTTCTGCTCCGCCCGAACGGCGCCAATGATGTGCAGGCAGCAACGGTGGGCCGCCTTGGCGGATCGCAGGCCGGGCTGCGGATCGACTATGCGCTTGCGCCGCGCTCGCCGCATCGCCCGGCCGTCTACGGCCGGATAACCAGCGCCCTGCATAAACCCGCAGCGCCCGAAGCGGCCGTCGGCCTCGCCATCCGACCTCTGCCCGCACTGCCCGTCAGCATCGGCGTCGAGCGGCGCATCGCGCTTGGCAACGGCGCGCGCAACGCCATGGCAGCCGTCGCCGCCGGCGGTTTCGGCCCGGTCGACATCGCGCCCGGCTTGCAGGCCGAAGCCTATGCGCAGGCCGGGATCGTCGGCTTCAACAGGCGCGACGCCTTCGTCGATGGGCGCTTTGCTTTGTTCAAGCCGATCGAAGGCACGCCGGTGAAGGTCGGCGCCGCCATATCGGGCGGCGCCCAGCCTGGCGTCAGCCGGCTCGACATCGGCCCCGAGATACAGGTGCGCCTGCCTCTGCCCCGCACGGCCGCCCGCCTGTCGATCGAATGGCGCGAGCGGATCGCCGGCGACGCCGCGCCGTCGTCCGGCATCGCGATCACCCTGGCGGCGGATTTTTGAACCCCGGGGTCCAAGCCGGCTTTATATCGTGCCGCTTTGCGATTAGGCCCTGAAACGCCATGGATCTTTATCTGCCCATCGCCAATCTGTCGGTGAACGCGCTGGTCATCATTGGCCTTGGCGGACTGGTGGGCCTGTTGTCGGGCATGTTCGGCGTTGGCGGAGGCTTTCTGACGACGCCGCTGCTGATCTTCTACGGCATCCCCCCCACTGTCGCGGCCGCTTCGGCAGCGTCGCAGGTAACGGGCGCGAGCGTTTCGGGCGTGGTCACGCACATGGCGCGAAAGACCGTCGACTTCCGCATGGGCGGCGTGCTGATCGCCGGCGGTATCGTGGGCGCGGGCATGGGCGTCTTCATCTTCCGCCTGCTGCAGAGCCTGGGCCAGATCGATACCGTCATCGGCATTCTTTATGTGCTGATGCTGGGCGGCATCGGCGGGCTGATGGCCAAGGAGTCGATCCAGGCGCTGATCGCCCTCAAGACCGGGCGCAAGGCGCAGGCGCGCAAGCGGCGCCACCACCCGCTGGTCGCAGCGTTGCCGATGCGCTGGCGCTTCTACCGGTCGGGCCTCTATATCTCGCCGCTCGCGCCGCTGTTGCTGGGCATGGCGACCGGCATCCTCACCATGTTGCTGGGCGTAGGCGGCGGCTTCATCCTCGTGCCGGCGATGCTGTATCTGCTGGGCATGACGACCCAGTCCGTGGTCGGCACGTCGCTGTTCCAGATCCTGTTCGTCACCATGGCGACGACCATGATGCATGCGATGACGACCAAGGCGGTCGATCTGGTGCTCGCCATGCTGCTGCTGATCGGCAGCGTCACCGGCGCACAGATCGGCACGCGCATTTCCATGACGCTGCGGCCCGAATATCTGCGCATCCTGCTGGCGGCGATCGTGCTGTTGGTGGCGGCGCGCATGGCGCTGGGCCTGGGCTGGCGTCCCGACGAAATCTTCACGATCGAGGTGCGCTGATGCTGCGCCGCGCCAGCGCCCTGATCGCGGCCGCCCTGCTGCTGACGGGGGCGGACGAGCCGCAACTGGTGCCCGACGTGTCGCAGCGTGAAGTGCAGATCCAGTACAGCTTTACCGGCGCCGACCTGCTGCTGTTCGGCGCGATCGTCTATCCGGGCGGCGTGAGACCGGACAAGCCGGCGGATATCGTCGTCGTGCTCAAGGGCCCCGAACAGTCGATCCAAATGCGCGAGAAGCAGAAGGTCGCGGGCATCTGGGTCAATGCCGACAGCGCGCGCTTCGAATCCGCGCCCAGCTTCTACGCCATGGCGTCTTCCCGTCCCATCGCCCAGATCGTCGATGAACGCACTGCCGCCATTTACGAGCTGGGCGTGGACAAGCTGCAACTATCCCCCTCCTCGCTCAACGACAGCGCGGAACTGGACCGGTTTCAGGCGGGCCTGGTCGATTTGCGCGACCGCGCCGGCCTGTTCGTCGAGCGCCAAGGAACGGTGGAGATCACCGACGGCGTCCTCTACCGCGCGCGCCTGCCCCTTTCCGCACGCGTCATCGTGGGCGATTATACGGCCGAAACCTTTCTGGTGCAGGACGGCCGCGTCGTCGCAGCGGCGGTGCGCGACATCACGGTGCGCAAATCGGGCTTCGAGCAGTTCATGGCGGTGGCGGCCGAACAATGGCCCTTCTTCTACGGCCTCACCGCCATCGCCCTGGCCGTGAGCATGGGATGGGCCGCCGGCGCGATCGCACGGCGGCTCTGAAGGCAGCGCCATGGTGGCGGGCAGCGGAGTTGCAGGAAATGGTGCCGCATGGGTGCAAAAGATGGGCACTCAAATCACTGGATAATTTACGTCTGTCGCCGAAAAGCTGCTCAAGATTGTGATCTATACGGCATATTCCGCGACATCGTCCTCGGGAGGCCAAGGTGGGTATATAATCGGCTTCTCGCCAAAGTGCCGCAGAACCGACCGCTCGCGACGCTCTATCACATCCTCATTCGGATCGATGGCGTCAGGGTAGATATACGCAACTTCAAATCTGCCGTCGCGGATTAGATACTCCATCTCCATCCACCGATCATCACCCTCCTGCATTTCCCACAGATCGAGAAGCGCGTAAGGCAGCCTCTCAACGACCGGCCACCGATACAGAATTTGATTGCCAAGTTCCTTGAAGATCGATTCTCCGATCATGTTGTGATCGAGCTGTGCATAGAGCAACGTGGGCTCGAACGGATATTCGCTATCTTCCGCCAGCAATCGCCCGATCTCATTCAGCAGGCCTTCCGCTTCATCACTTGCCATGGCTTTATTCCGATCGTTCGTTAGGGTCGAGACGCGTTCAAAGCCAGAAGGCCCCTGCGGCAGCGGCCTACGGCTGACAGGAAGTTCGGGCGAGCTTGTCGTATCGGGTAGCGACGCGACGGAAGTCCTTTAGGCGGCAGAACAAGGCCTAGACGCGCCAGCGGTCCTTATAGCGGCGCTCATCATATTGGATCGGGCGCTTTCGACTACGACGACCGGGATCACCGAGATCGTGCTCTGCTCGCGCACGGCAGCCCTGATGCGACGCGGACCGTTTCCACGTACCTGTCGCCCCGCCACCGCCAAAGCTCCCGCCTCCGCCGTGGTATCGTCCTGTGCCAGAAAATGTGAAACGCCCATTTTCCGGATCATGCCAGGGATTGAACTTGCACTCGACCCGATTGCCATTTGGATAGGAAAGGAGGGTTCCTGTGCGCAATCATATCGGAAAGGCGCGACGCCATTCCTCTTCTGACATCTCGATCATACTGCATCACCCCGGCAATGAGGTGAGAACATTTCAGAAACATTATCCAACAAGTCAAGCCGGTATAGCCTGTAGTTCCAGCTTCATCTGTTAAATATACGTCGGTCCTGCGCATACTTACGAGCGCGCAGGTCAACACGGCCGGTTCTTAGATTGTCGTCAATGGGGTCTGTCGAAACTCAGCATTCCCGCTGATTTCAAAATATGGTGCCGCAGAAGGGACTCGAACCCCCGACCCCAACATTACGAATGTCGTGCTCTACCAGCTGAGCTACTGCGGCGTTGGCGCGGGCAGATAACAGCGGTTGGACGATAGGACAAGCCGGCAAATCGCACCGCCCCCCGCTTTTCTTGCGGCCCGTCTTTACGCCCTCTTTACCATCCCGTGCCACAGTCGAGTCCCGGGCAAGGCTTTGCAGCATATTAGGAACCGACTGGATGGACACTCTGCGGGGGCATGACGTCGCCAACGACCAGGATGATTTCGACAGCGGCGATGACGCCGCGATCGAAACGCCGCCTGCGGTCGGCTCCGACGAGCGCCGTATGCAGGTGCGCGCCTATAATTACTGGGCCTCGCTGCTTGGCGACCGGCCCTTGCCCTCGATCGAGGATCTGGCGCCCGAACAGCTTGAGGATTTCGGCCCCAACAGCGTGCTGCTGGATTTCAGCACCGGCCTCGAAAATCCCGCTATCGTCTATCTGGGATCGGCGCTGCGCCAGGAATGCGAGATCGAAGGCGCGATCGACTATATTGACGATGTGCCAGCGCGGTCGCTGCTGTCGCGTCTGACCGACCATTATCTTCAGATCATCGCCAATGCCGCGCCGATCGGCTTCGAAGCCGAATTCATCAACCAGCGCGACGCGGAAATCCTCTATCGCGGCATCCTGATGCCCTTCTCGTCCGATGGCGACACGATCGACTTCGTGTTCGGCGTCATCAACTGGAAGGAAGTCGTCAGCAGCGAGATACTGCAGGGGCTGGAGCAGGAAGTCGGCGACGCGCTGCGCAGTGCGCCCGCCCAGCGTCCGGCTACGCCCATCTGGGCGGATGGCCCCGCCAGCGACAGCATGGCCGCCAAGAGCGGCACGCGCCGTTATGATGATGCGAGTGAGGATGAGGAGGACGACACGCTCGACCTCGCCGGCATGGAATGCCCGGCCGAAGACGCGTCGCTCGCCGACTGGCTCGCCCTCGCCCGCGATGGCGCGGCCCGCGTGCGGGTCAGCGAAGCGCGCAGCCATGCCGCTCTCTATCGCGCCGTCAGCCTGTGCTATGACTTCGCGCTCGTCGCCCGCGCCCGCCCCGATGACTATGCCGAGTTGCTGGCCGACTATGGCATCAAGGCGCAGGCGCGCAGCCCGATGACCGCGATCATCAAGCTGGTTTTCGGCGCCACCTATGACAAGACGCGGATTACCGAATATGCGACCGCGCTGGATCATGCGCTGGCGGCTGAGCTGGGCGTAGGCATGCTGGTGGAATATCTGGCGACCTATACCGGCGGGCTGAAGGCGGTGGTGCGCGACGAGCGCGCCAAGCGCCGCGCGGCGCTGCCCGCGCGTCCCGATCGCCGCCAGAGCGCGCGCGACACGATCAGAAACGCCGCCGCGCTGGACCCCGTGTCCGTCTCGACCGATCCCGACGGCCTGGCCGTGGTGGTGGCGCGTCGGGAAAAAGATGGCAGCCTCTCCATCATCGCCGCCCTGCCCGAAGGCTCGGATCTGGGCCAGCGCGTAATCGTCGCCGCCGCACGTTGACGCTTCCGTCGGATGGGGCGCTGATGCCGCCCCTCGACATTCGTCTGCTGCCGCGCGATAGAAGCAGCCTGCATTCCCCGTGCGCCTCCTGCGCGCCATGTTGCGCTGCATCTTTTTATTTCAAAGACTCGAAATTTTATTTCGCGCAATACTTGAGCCGCCCTTCTCCGGAGCGCATATAGGCGCTCCCGAGCCGAGGAGTCGCATGGCGGCCATCCAGTGCCTCCTCCGTTCAGACAAGGGCGGGCGATACCGCTGTTGAGAGGTGAGCGAATGACGGCGCTGGCTGAAGCGAAGAACAAGGAAGTCGACACGAGCATCCTGGAGGCGCTGCAAGGCGCGCTGAGCAAGGGTGCGCTACCGGGCGAGAGCGAAGGTCTGGACCAGGCGGCGCTCGCCGCGGCGGCGGGCTTTCTGGGACGCGTCGCCAATGGCCGCCGCCCGGGCGAAAGCGCGATCGCGATTGAGACGCTGGGCGAAGGCGCCACTGGCCGTTTCATGCGGCTGGCGATCATCAACGACGACATGCCGTTCCTGGTGGATTCGATCGCCAATGCGATGGCGGCCGCCGACGTCACCATCCATCGCCTGCTCCACCCCATCCTGTCCGTCGCCCGCGATGCCGATGGCGCCCTGTCCGCGGTGCTGGACGATGACGCGCCGGGCGCTCGCCGCGAATCGATGATCTATATCGAAGCCGACCGGGCGGACGCGAAGGCGCGGCGCGCGCTCGAAAAGGCGCTGTCCGAGACGCTGGAGGATGTCCGCGCCGCCGTCGCCGACTGGGCGCAGATGCAGTCCGCCATGGCCGCGGATGCCGATGCCGTTTCCGACGAGGAAGGCGCGGCGCTGCTGCGCTGGTTCCTGGCGCGCCATTTCACCCAGACCGGCCATGAAGTCGTCGCCCGCGACGGCAGCAGCAGCGCGGCGCTCGGCATCTGCACGCGCCACGAGCGCGCCCTGATCGCGCCCGCGTCGCTCGACGCCGCCTTCACCTGGTTCGAGGAAGGCAAGCGCACGCCGCTCATCATCAAGTCCAGCCGTCTGTCGCGGGTCCACCGCCATGTGCTGCTGGACCTCATCATCATCCCGATCCGGTCGGGCCGGGATGTCACCGCCCTTTCGATCCACGCCGGCATGTGGACGAGTTCCGGTCTTGCCGCGACGCCGGACAAGGTGCCGCTGCTGCGCTCCGCGCTCTCGACGCTGATGGACAAGTTCGGCTTCGATCCGATGAGCCATGCCGGCAAGACGCTGGCCCATGCGCTGACCGCCCTGCCCCATGACATCACCATCGGCTTCGATCGCGACACGCTGGAGCGGCTGGCGCTCACCTTCATGTCGCTGACCGATCGCCCGCGCCCGAAGCTGGCGCTCGCGACCAGCGCGCTGGCGCGTCACCTCTATGCCTTTGTCTGGCTGCCGCGCGACGAACTGTCGACCGCGCGCCGCGTCGCAGTGCAGGACATGCTTGCGAAGGCCGCCAACGGCCCGGTGCTCAGCTGGTCGATCGCACTGGAGGAAGGCGGCCTTGCGCTGCTGCGCATCACGCTCGACCTGCGCGACGGCGGCATCGTTCCCGACGCGGCGGCGCTGGACCGCCAGTTGCAGCAGATGGTGCGCGGCTGGGTGCCCGCCGTCGAGGAGAGCCTGGCCGAGACCGAGGAGCCCGGCCGCGCCGCGGCTCTGGCGCAGCGCTACGCCGCCGGCTTCCCGCTTGCCTATCGCAACGGCGCCGGGCCGGCCGAGGCCGCGATCGACATTCGCCTGATCCACAGCCTGTCGGGCGCGGGCGACAAGTCAATCCGCATCTATCGCAATCCCGAGGATTGCGTCGAGCGGCTGCGCCTGAAACTCTACAGCCACGACACCATCGCCCTATCGGAAGTGGTGCCCGCGTTCGAGAATTTCGGCTTCCGCGTGATCGAGGAGATGACGACGCCGATCGACGGCGGCGCGCTCGGTCATGTCCAGCGCTTCGTGCTGGAGCTGCCGGCCGGCGGCGATGCCGCGGCCGTGGTCGACCGCGCCAGCGTGGTGACCGAAGCGATCGCGCAGGTGCTGGAAGGCCGGGCGGAAAATGATCGGTTCAACGAGCTGATCGTTACCGCCGGCCTGTCGCCCCGGTCGGTCGTGCTGTTCCGCGCCCTATATCGCTATCTGCGCCAGACCGGCGTCGCCTACGGGATGGCGACCTTCGCCGAGACGCTGCGCCGCGCGCAGGATGTGACGCTGAACCTCGTCGCCCTGTTCGAGGCGCTGCATGATCCGGCAGCCCAGACCGATGCGCAGGAGCGCATCGCGGCGGCCGAAGCGGCGATCGACGCAGGCTTGGAACAAGTCACGGCGATCGACGAGGATCGGGTCCTGCGCCTGCTGCGCGCGGTGATCGACGCGACGCTGCGCACCAATTTCTTCGGCGCGGCCGCCGCCGAGGCGCTCGCCTTCAAGCTGGACAGCGCGCAAATTCCGGGCCTGCCGGCGCCGCTGCCGTGGCGTGAGATCTGGGTGTACAGCCCGCGCGTCGAGGGCATCCACCTGCGCGCCGGGCCGGTCGCTCGCGGCGGCCTGCGCTGGTCGGACCGGCGCGACGATTTCCGCACCGAAATTCTGGGCCTCATGAAGGCGCAGCGAGTCAAGAACGCGGTCATCGTGCCGACCGGCGCGAAGGGCGGCTTCTATCCCAAGCAGCTGCCCAGCCCGCAGGTCGACCGGGACGCCTGGCTGGCCGAAGGCACGGAAAGCTACCGCATCTTCATCCGCGCGCTGCTGTCGGTCACCGACAATATCGTGCAGGGCAATGTCACGCATCCGGCCGACGTCGTCGTGCGCGACGGCGACGATCCTTATTTCGTCGTCGCCGCGGACAAGGGGACCGCGACCTTCAGCGACGTCGCCAATGCGATTGCGCAGGATCGCGACTTCTGGCTTGGCGATGCCTTCGCCAGCGGCGGCTCCAACGGCTATGACCATAAGGCGATGGGCATCACCGCTCGCGGCGCATGGATTTCGGTGCAGCGTCATTTCGCCGAAATGGGCATCGACGTGCAGAGCGAGCCGGTCAGCGTTGTCGGTTGCGGCGACATGTCGGGCGACGTGTTCGGCAATGGCATGCTGCTGAGCAAGGCGATCAAGCTGGTCGCCGCCTTCGATCATCGCCATATCTTCCTCGATCCGACGCCCGATCCCGCGCGCAGCTGGGAGGAGCGCAACCGCCTCTTCCAGCTGCCGCGCTCCAGCTGGGAAGATTATGACAAGTCGCTCATCTCCAAGGGCGGCGGCGTCTTCTCGCGCAGTCTGAAGCGCATCGCGCTGACGCCCGAGATGCAGGCGATACTGGACGTCACCGACGCGGAGATGGAGCCCTCCGCGCTTATTTCCGCCATCCTCAAGGCGCCGGCCGACCTGCTCTGGTTCGGCGGCATCGGCACCTATGTGAAGGCCGCCGCGCAAAGCCAGGGCGATGTCGGCGATCCGGCCAACGACCGGCTGCGTGTCAACGCCGAGCAGTTGCGCGTGCGCGTGATCGGCGAAGGCGCGAACCTGGGCGTCACCCAGGCGGGCCGCATCGCCTTCTCGCTCAAGGGTGGGCGCATCAATACCGACTTCATCGACAATAGTGCCGGCGTCGATTGTTCGGACAATGAGGTCAACATCAAGATCGCGCTCAACAAGGAGATGGCCGAAGGCCGCCTGCCCTTCGACGCGCGCAACGCCCTGCTGGAAAGCATGACCGATGCGGTCGCCGACCTGGTGCTGGAGGATAACCGGCTCCAGGCGCTCGGCCTCTCCATCGCGGAAGCCGGCGGCGGCGACGATCTGGCGAGCTATGTCCGGCTCATCGAAACCTTCGAGGAATCGGGCCGCCTCGATCGCCAGGTCGAAGGATTGGCCGCCAATGACCAGCTGCTCCGGCGCGGCCAGGATGGCCAGGGCCTGACGCGGCCGGAACTGGCGGTACTGCTTTCCACCGCCAAGCTGGCGCTGCAGGACGCGATCGAGCATGGCGACCTTGCCAGCGACGACAGCATGATCGGCGAACTGATGGCGGCCTTCCCCCCGGCGATGCAGGACAAGGAAGCCGATGCCATCGCCGCCCATGCGCTGCGCAAGGAAATCATCGCGACCAAGGTGGCGAACCGGATTGTCAATCGGCTGGGCCTTATCCACCCGTTCGAACTGGCCGAGGAGGAAGGCTGCTCGCTCGCCGATCTCGCCAACGCCTTCCTGATCGCCGAGCGCCTCTACGGCATTGGCGAGCTGTGGGCGGATATCGACGCGGCCGACATGAGCGAGGATGCGCGCCTTGGCCTCTTCGCCACCGTCGCCAGCGGGATGCGCGCGCAGATCGCCGATATCTTGCGCGCCCTGCCCGCCGGTACGCTGCCGGCGCAGGGGCATGAACGGCTGGTTCCCGGCGTGCACAAGCTCGCCTCGCAGGTCGACGACCTGCTGACCAGCGAGGCGCAGCGGCGCACCAGCGGCGTGACTGACCGGCTGCTCGGCCTCGGCGCGCCCGAAGGGCTGGCGCGCCGCGCGTCGGGGCTGTTCAAGCTGGACGGCGCCGTGGGCATTGCCGCACTCGCCGCGCGGATGGATGTGGACGAGCTGCTGCTGACCCGCGCCTTCACCCATCTGGGCGAGGCCGTCGGCATCGACTGGGTGCAGTCCACCGCAGCGCGCATGGAGCCGTCCGACCCTTGGGAGCGGCTGCTCATCTCCGGCGTGGCGCGCGACATGCAGCAGGTGCGGCTCGACTTCCTGGCGCAAGCAAAGGGCCAGGATGTTTCCGCCCATGTCGAGGAATGGCTGAAGGCCAAGGGACCGCGCATCCGCCAGTTCCGCACGCTGGTCCAACGGGCCAAGGCCGCGGCCAACCCCAATGTCGCCATGCTGGCGGAAATCGCCGGACAGGCGCGCGGGCTGCTGGGACGCTGATGCGACATGAGGCGGGACATGTGTCCCGCCTCATGAACCGCAGGCTCAATTGGTGTCGGACGCGGCCTGCGCGTTGCCCGGCGTCTTGATCCCCGGCCCATAGACCGGCACGATCGGCTCGGCCGGCGCCCGCCCGTGCAGCGCGTCGATCTCCGCCTGCCTCTGCTTCAGATACAGGTCGCGATAGCTGGCATAGGGATCATCCTGCTTGCGCAGGTCCTGGATCGTCTCGTCGAACGCCGCCCGCTCGCCCAGCTGGTTGAGCACGGTCGCGGGTATTACATAGGTCGGCTTGTTGAACGGATCGCCCACGGCCATGGGCAGGATCATCTTGCCCACCGTGTCGCCGACAATGTCCCGCAGCGTGGTCGGGCCGACGACCGGCAGATACATATACGGGCCGGGTCCGACGCCATAATAGCCCAGCGTGTTGGCCAGGCCATTATTCCGGTGCGGCAGGTGGAAGGGCTTGCGCCGCGCCACGTCGAACAGCCCCAGGAAGCCCAGCGTCGAATTGACGCCGAAGCGCCCCGCCGTCTCGGCCGCCTTGCCGGGCTTCAGCTGCAGCATATAGGCTGCAAAGACGATCGGCTCGCCCAGGTTCGAGAAGAAATTGCGAAGCCCCTTTCGCACCGGCCGGGGCAGGCCCTTGTTATAAGCCTTGGCCACCGGCTCGACCACCGCCTTGTCGACGGACTGCACCGCCTCGAAGCTCTTGGCGTTCAGCTGCTCCAGCGGATCGCCCGGCGGCGCGCCCTTCTCGCCCGTGACGACGATGTCCTGCACCGGCTCCTCGGCATCCGCGGCGGGCGGTTCTACCGGCTGCGGCGCAGGCGCGGCCATTGGCTGCGCAGCGGGCGGCGGGCCGACCACGGTCGCCGGCGGCGCTTCGTCCTGCGCCACAGCGCCCATCATCATCATTCCTGCGGCAACGGCCGGCAACAGCATAGAATATCCCCAGCAGGGCCGCCACTCGCTCTCCTGGTGAGCCGACCCGTTCCTGCCGCGACGTCCGCTATTATGTAACATCCATTACATCCGGCAGAGCGAGCGGCTAGGCCGGTTGCCGCCGCCCGTCAAGCGCGCCGCGGAACCACCGGCCGCCCTGTCATGACGCTCGCCGGACGACGTTGCCGTTCCCGGTGTCGCCCCGTTTCTCGAAGCGTGCGTCTTCCTTGCCCTTGCCGCTGGCCGGTGGCATCACCCCGGCATCGATAAGAAAAAGGGATCTCATCATGCGCAGCTCCATTCTGGCGATCGCCATCCTCCTGGCCCTGCCGGCCTGCACGACCATGTCCGACACTTCGCCCGCCAGCGCCTCCGCGCAGCCGGCGGCCGCCGCCGCAAGCCCCTCGGTCGACACGATGAAGCGGCTCGTGCAGGAACTGTCGTCCGACGCCTATGAAGGGCGCGCGCCCGGATCGGCGGGCGAGGAGAAGACGCTGGCGCTGCTCTCCGCCGAATTCGCGAAGCTGGGCCTGAAGCCCGGCAATAACGGCAGCTGGTTCCAGGATGTCCCGCTGGTCGAGATCACCGCGAAGAATGTCTCGACGCTGACCTTCACCGGCGGCAAAGCCCCCGTCACCGCCGCCTATGGCCCCGAAATGGTGATCGGCACCTATCGCACGACCCAGCCGCATATTGCGGTCAAGGACAGCCCCGTCGTCTTCGTGGGCTATGGCATCAACGCCCCGGAAAAGGGCTGGAACGACTATGCCGGCGTGGATGTGAAGGGGAAGACCGTCATCATCCTGGTGAATGATCCCGATTACGAGACGACCGGCCTGACCGGCACCTTCAACGGCCGCGCGATGACCTATTATGGCCGCTGGACCTACAAATATGAGGAAGCCGCGCGCCAGGGCGCAGCCGCCGCGATCATCGTCCATGACACGGTGCCCGCCGCCTATGGCTGGAATGTCGTGCAGTCGAGCTGGACCGGCGCGCAGCATGTCGCCGACAGCGCCAATGGCAATGCTGACCAGTCCACCGCGATCGGCTGGATCCAGAAGGACAAGGCGCAGGCGCTGTTCGCCAGCGCGGGCATGGACCTTGACGCGCAGATGCGGGCCGCCAAGCAGCCCGGCTTCAAGGCCGTGCCTCTGGCCGGCGTGAAGGCGAACGTCTCCTTCGACAACGACTTGCGCAAGCATAGCTCGAAAAATGTCGTCGCGTTGCTGCCGGGCAAAACCCGCCCGGACGAATATGTGCTCTACAGCGCGCATTGGGATCATCTGGGCCGCTGCCAGGCGGCGCCCGACGGTGACGACATCTGCAACGGCGCGGTCGACAACGCCACTGGCACCGCCGCGCTGGTCGCGCTGGCGGAAGCCAATGTGAAGGCCGGGCCGACCGACCGCAGCCAGGTGTTCCTGGCGGTGACGGCAGAGGAATCGGGCCTGCTGGGTTCGGCCTATTATGGCGAGAACCCCGTCTTCCCCTTCGCCAGGACCGTTGGCGGCGTCAACATGGACGCGCTCAGCGTCTCCGGACTCGCCCGGAATGTGGTGGTGATCGGCAAGGGCAAGTCGCAGCTCGACGCCTATCTCGACCGCGCACTGGCGGCGCAGGGCCGCGTCGCCACGCTGGAGCCGACGCCGGAAAAGGGCTATTATTATCGCTCCGACCATTTCAGCTTCGCCAAGCATGGCCTGCCGATGCTCTATTTCGAGGGCGGCGAGGATCTGGTGAATGGCGGCACGGCGGCGGGCATGGCCGCGGCCGAGGATTATACCAAAAACCGCTATCATGGCCCCAAGGACGAATATGATCCCAATTGGGACTGGACCGGCGTAGCCGCCGACCTGAAGCTCTATTATGACGTGGGCCGCGCGCTGGCCGACACGAGCGACTGGCCCAACTGGGTGGAAGGCGACGAATTCCGCGCCATCCGCGACAAGGACCGCGCGGGGAAGTAAGCCAGGCCCCTGGACCTACTCCCCGGCCGGAGCGTAGGTCCAGCTTTGGGTTCCGCTACCGTCCATCTTCGATGTTTCCGCCATCAGCAGGCGGCCTTCGCGCCAGTAGCGGATGCGCTGGGGATAATCATGATCGGGATTGGCGAAGCTGATGTCGCGCACGCCCTGTTCGACCAGCACGAACATCGTCGGCTCGCCGCCCTCGGGCGCGGCATGCAGCGTCAGCGTGCCGTCGGCCGCGCGCACCAGGCGCAGCACTTCCCAGCCGAGCTGGCTTTCGCCGCGCCCGTTCCGACCCACGCCGATCATCGTGCCGCCGCGCGGCAGCGTCCAGACCTCCTCCGCCCAGCTATCGCCCCGCTGCTGGATCCATTCGCCGGTCAGCCATTCCGGCAGGTCCCCCGCGCGCGCCTTGCCCGACAGCGAAAGCGACAGGAGCAGGCCATAGGCCAGCGCCGGCATTAGCTTCGTCATCGCGACCCCCTGTCCAGACCCGTCATCGCGCGTTATGGAGCGCGCATCACATCCCCTCCATCATGGTCCGGCGCGCCGGGCCGGGCAAGGATATTGCTCATGACCTTCCGCATGCCTGCCGAATGGGCGCCGCACGACTGGACCTGGATCGGCTTTCCGACCAACCCCGACGAATGGCCGGACGCTTTCGATGCCGCGCGAGGCCAGATCGCAGCCTTCGCCAATGCGCTGCACGCCGGTGGCAAGGGCGAGGAGGTGCGGCTCGTCGTCGCGCATGAGGCGGATGCGGGGGCGGCGCGCGCGCTGGTTGATCCATCTGTCGCGATCGTTGTCGCGAAACTGGGCGACGTATGGCTGCGCGACACCGCGCCGATCGCCGTGCTGAACGGCGAAGGCGCGCGAGCGCTGGTCGATTTCAGCTTCAATGGCTGGGGCGGCAAATATCAGATGCCGGGCGACGAGGATATCGGCGCGCGGCTGGCGGCGACGACGGGGCTGCCGACATCGACGCAGCATTGGGTGTTCGAAGGCGGCGCGATCGACACCGATGGGACGGGCCTGTTCGTCACGACCGAGCAATGCCTGCTCAACCCCAACCGCAATCCTGACCTGGACCGCGGCAAGATCGAGACGCTGCTGGCGGGAAGCCTGGGCCTGTGCGACATGCTATGGCTGGGCGACGGGCTGATGAACGATCATACTGACGGGCATGTCGACAATCTCGCCCGCTTTGTGGCGCCCGGCATGCTGGCGCTGCCGATCGCGACGACGCAGGATGATCCCAATGCAAACGTCTATGCCGACGCCCGCGCCCGCGCACAGGCGCATGGGCTGGAGGTGGTCGACATCCCCTCGCCCGGCCTGGTGCTGGTTGATGGCGCGCCCATCCCGGCGAGCTACATGAACTTCTATGTCGGCAACGCCGCCGTCATCGTTCCCATCTATGGCCAACCCAATGACCAGGCGGCGCTCGATGCCTTCCGTCCCTTCTTTCCGGGCAGGGAGATTGTAGGATTGCGCAGCGACGCCATATTGTCGGGCGGCGGCAGCTTCCATTGCTGCAGCCAGCAGATGCCATCGCTCTGATCGATCGGGACAGAAGAATGACCAAGGTTACCGTTGCCGCCCTTCAGCTCGCCTTTTCCGACGACATGGCCGACAATGTCGCGCTGGTCGCCGATCATGTGACCAAGGCGGCGGCGCGCGGCGCCAAGATCATCTTGCCGCCCGAATTGTTCGAAGGCCCCTATTTCTGCCGGGTGGAGGACGAGGCGCTGTTCGCCGCCGCGCAGCCGACCGACAGCCATCCAGCCGTGCAGGAAATGCGCAAGCTGGCCAAGGATCTGAGCGTCTATATCCCGACCAGCTTTTTCGAGCGCGACGGCCAGCATTATTATAATTCGCTCGCCATGATCGACGACCAGGGCGAGATCATGGGCGTCTATCGCAAGAGTCATATTCCCGACGGGCCGGGCTATGAGGAAAAATATTATTTCCGCCCCGGCAATAGCGGCTTCAAGGTATGGAACACCCGCTACGGCACGATCGGCGTCGGCATCTGCTGGGACCAATGGTATCCCGAAACCGCCCGCTGCATGGCGCTGATGGGCGCGGAGATGCTGTTCTACCCCACCGCGATCGGCTCCGAACCCTATGATGCGGACCTCGACACCAGCCGCATGTGGCGCCGCGCGATGATCGGCCATGCGGTGTCCAACTGCATGCCCGTGATCGCGGCCAACCGCATCGGCGAGGAAGAGGGCCAGACATTCTATGGCCACAGCTTCGTCAGCGACGAATGGGGCGACTTCGTGTCGGAAGCGGGCGCCCGGGACCATGGGGCGCTGGTGGCGACGCTTGACCTGGAGCGCGCACGCATCCATCGCGCCGGCATGGGCTTCTTCCGCGATCGCCGGCCGGAACTCTATGCGCGCATCGCGCAGGACATCTGAGACCTGCCGGGCGGATCAGACGTCCGCCCAGCGGCGCAGCAGATTATGATAGACGCCGGTCAGGCGGATCACCTCGGCATGGCCCTGCCCCAGCTGCGCCGCGACGCCCTGCACGCTGCGATCGAGGTCGAACAGCATCTGCCGCGCGCCATCGTCGCGGATCATCGATTGCAGCCAGAAGAAGCTGGCGACGCGGCGCCCGGCCGTCACCGGCTCCACCCGATGGAGCGAGGATGAGGGATAGAGAACCGCATGGCCGGCGGGCAGCTTCACCTGCTGCACGCCAAATTGCGTCTCGACCGTCAGTTCGCCGCCCCCATAGGCTTCGGGCGGCTCCAGAAAGAGCGTGATCGAGAGGTCCGACCGGACGCGCAGACCGGTCCCGGCCTGGATGCGCACGGCATTGTCGACATGGACGCCAAAGGACTGCCCACCGGCATAGCTGTTGAAGAGCGGCGGAAAGATCCGCAGCGGCAGCGCCGCGGCGATGAAGAGCGGCGAGCGGCCGAGCGCGTCCAGCACCATCTGCCCCGCCTGGCGAGCCGCCGGCGACTCTTCGGGCAGTTGCAGGTTGCGCTTGGCAAGGGCCGACTGGTGCCCCGAAGTGACATTGCCATCCACCCAGTCGGCGGCATCAATCAGCGCGCGAATGGCGGCGACGCCGTCAGCGTCGAGAAGGTCGGGAATGGGAATCAGCATGCGTGGGGTTCAACCGGTCAGCGCGTCGCCGCGCAGGATGAAGGGAATTTCGACGATGCCGCGGACGCGAACCGGCTGACCGCTCCGGATCGTCGGCTGCCACCGCCAACCGCGCACCGCGTCGCGCGCGGCGCTGTCCAGCCGGGCATGACCGCTGCTGCGGTTGATGGCAATGCTTTCGACCGAGCCGTCGACGCCAAGCGTCAAGGCCAGGACGACCGTTCCCTGCTCGCGCTTGCGCCGGCTTTCGATCGGGTAGCGCGGCGGCTTGCCGGAGACCATCTGCGTGCCGAGGTCGCCTGCCTGGATGAGGCTGGGCGGCGCAGGCGGAGCGGGTGGCGCCGGCGCCGGTGCAGGCGTGATCATGGCGAGAGGAACCGGAGCGGCTACCGGCACGGGATCAGGGATGGTCTGGATAGCGGGAGGGGTTGCCGTCGGCGTTCGTACGATCGGCGGCGGCGCTACGACCTGCGGCGTTGCCGGCGGCGGTGGGGGCGTCTCAGCCGCGGGTGGCGGCGGCGCTGCGGTGAGGTTGACGACCGTCAGTCGCGTCTCCTGCGCCTTACGAACTTGCGAGCGGGCCTGAAGCACCGCGCCGATCAGCGCGGCATGGACCAGCAGGATCGCGGCGACGGCGGCGATGTTCGGCCGCGCGCCCTGCCCGTAGCGGCTTGCGCCACCGCTTGCCGAAGCGAATACGGGCGCAGGGTGCGAGGGCACCAGGGCAAGCGCGTCAGTGGGCGATGGGACGTCTCCATTGCTGTTGCGGCTCGCCATCTGCAGCATGAAAGCGCCTCCCTACCCGTGCTCGCTCGCCATAGCGCGATCAATAATGCGAATCAATTGCGTCACAGAACCAGGGGATGGACGGGCGGCGACCCGAGGAGGAAGTGAGTGCATCGCCGCCCGTCCGGACCCCGGCCGGGACTGCCGGGGAAAGCCGTGATCAGAGTTTGTAGCCCAGCGTCAGCACCCAGGACCGCCCCTCCCCGGGATTGGCCCAGCCGTTGTTGCGGATGCTGGTATAATATTTCTCGTTGGTGAAATTCTGCACGTTGAGCTGCGCGCTGAACTTGTCCGTGATCGGGTAGGACAGCATGGCGCGGTGGACCAGGTAGGAATCGGACTTATACATCGGCGCGCCGGTCACGTTGGCCAGATAGAAGCTGCCCTGATAGGTCAGGCCGTAGCCCAGTTGCAGGCCGAACGGCAGGTTGTAGGTGGTGAACAGGCTGCCCGAATGTTTCGGCGTGTTGGTCATCGGATTGCCCGCCTGCGGATCCAGGGCGGGGCAGGTCAGCGCCGTGGTCGTGCCAGGCGGCGTGAAGCTCGCATTGGGATTTTCGAGGCAATAGTCAGAGATCGACTGCTTCACCTTGCTGTCAAGATAGGTGTAGTTGGCGAAGATCGTCCATTCTGGCGTGACATTGCCCGAAGCGCCGAGCGTGATGCCGTCGACCTTGTTGCGCCCATCACCCACCGGCAGGTTGCCGACGAAGGGATCGTTGCTGGTCACGCGGTAATTGGTGCGTTCGTTGCGGAACAGCGCAGCGGTCAGTTGCAGTCCGCCCTGAAACAGGTCGATTTTGCCCCCGACCTCGTAATTCTTCGCCTGTTCGGGCGACAGATCGCACGGATCGATGTTCAGGTTCGCCGCGGCCGCAACGCCGCAGCCCGAGCGGACCGTGGTGCTGGTCGGGTTCCGCGAATTGCCATAGGCGACATAAAGACTGACATTGTCCGCCGGCTTGAAGACCAGGCCGATGCGGTAGGAGAAGAGGTCGTCGCTAGAATCCTGCCGGCCCCCGGCAAGGTAGCGCGTGGCCTGGCCCGCCGGGATCGGCAGCGCCGACGGGGTGATTGTGTCCGAACGGAAGCTGGCGCGATTATGCTCGTAGCGAACGCCGCCGTTCAGCTCCAGTTGGTCGACGATCTTGACCGCCGCGAAGGCATAGGCAGCGATGTTGAACAAGTCCCCGTCCTGATGGCCGGTGCGGACGGCGTTCACCGGACCGGTATAGATGCCGTCGGGATTGCCTATGCTGATGGGGTCAAGCGCCGGATTGGGCGTGGCGCCGCCCGCGTTCCGCAGGACGTTGCCATTGTCGAGAACATAGTCCTCCTGAAGCGCCGACGTGCCGAGCACCAGCGAATGGCCGCCGGGGATGGAGAAGGTCAGGTCCAGCTGGTTGTAGAGCGTCTGGTTCTCGCTGTTGCGGAAGCCGCCGCGCGGGCCGCTGGGATAATAGGTGCCGGGCAGCTGGCCCCTCCCGCAGGCGGCGCCGCTCGGCAGCGTGCCGTTGGCGAGGCAATAGGTGCCCTGCGGCGGGTTGACCACCAGCTGCTGCTCGACACGCTGCCACCGCGACAGGTTGCGGATCGAGAAGACGTCGCTGAAGCGATGGTCGAAGATCGCCGTGGCCTGATCGATCGTCTGGTCCTGCCGGTCGATATTCTTGTAGCCATAATAGCCGCTATAGGGCGCACCGGGCAGCGGGCCGTCATACACGCCATTCTTGTAATAGGGCACGCCATAGAGCGGCGTGTTCTCATCTTCCTGATGGGTGTAGAGCAGCGTCAGCGAAGTCGGACCATCCAGCCCGAACTTTACCGAAGGGGCGACGCCCCAGCGCTCATACCGGTCATGATCCCGGCGCGGCACATCATTTTCATGATACATGGCGTTGAGGCGGACCGCTGCGAAATCCGACACGCGCACATTGCTGTCGATCGTCGCGCGATAATAGTCGGACGTGCCGATGCCGGCCTGGACCAGCGTTTCGTCATAGCCCTTGGGCCGCTTCGTCACGATATTGATGTTGCCGCCGATTGCGCCCGACCCGCCATAAACGGAGTTGGCGCCGTTGGTGACTTCGATCTGTTCGATGTTGAAGGGGTCGGTGCGGCTATATTGCGCGCTGTCGCGCACGCCGTCGATGCTGATGTCGGTATTGGCGCTCTGGCCGCGCAGGTTGATATTGTCGCCATAGCCGCCGCCGCCTTCGCCCGCGCCGAACGTAATGCCCGGAATGGTCGACAGAACATCACGCAGCGTGAGCAGATTCTGCTTCTGGATGGTCTGGTTGCCGATGACGGTGATCGTTTGCGGCATGTCGAGCAGGGGCCGGACATATTTGGGCGATTCCGCCTGTTCGACCTTCACTGTGGGCTCGTCGAGCGCGGTGTCGGTGACGGTCATGCCGCCCAATTTGGGCGCTTGCTCCTGCGCATGGCCAGTGCTGGTGAATGCCAGCGCGCCGACGCAGCCAAGCGCCAGGAATGATGTGGCCGATATAGTCTTGCTCATCGAGCGAAATCCCCCTCTGTCCTATTCAGAGAGGCTGCTATTGAGAATCGTTCTTAGAGTCAACGCTAATGCGAATAATTCTTATAACGCTGATCGCATGACCCGATCGAACAGCCAGCAGCGGATCGCACTGGTAAGATTGGGCGGAGCATCAACGCCCATGCGCGCAAGGTCGATGCGAGCGATCAGCGCATTCACGGGCACATTCTCCTGAGCCGCGGCGTGGCGCAACGCTTCCCAGAAAAGCGGTTCCAGGCTGATCGCGGTCTGATGCCCCGCGATGGTGACGCTGCGCTTCACCGGGGGCGCGAAGGGCGACCCGTGCGGGTCGGCAGGATCGCCCGTCGTCATCAATACATATGCTGGCCGCCGTTGATCGACAGCGTGCTGCCGGTCACGAAGCCGCCATCCTCGCTGCAGAAAAAAGCGACGCCGCGCGCGATCTCATGCGCCTGGCCCAGGCGGCCGACGGGGATTTTCGCGACGATCTTTTCCAGCACCGGCGCGGGCACGGCAGCGACCATGTCGGTGTCGATATAACCGGGCGCGATCGCGTTGACGGTGACGCCATATTTCGCGCCTTCCTGCGCCAGCGCCTTTGTAAAGCCGTGGATGCCCGACTTGGCGGCGGCATAGTTGACCTGGCCATATTGGCCGGCCTGGCCGTTGATCGAGCCGATATTGACGATCCGGCCCCAGCCGCGCTCGCGCATGCCGCCGAAGGTGGCCTTCGCCATGTTGAAGCAGCCGCCCAGATTGATGCGCATCACTTCGTTCCAGTCATCGAAGCTCATCTTGGCGAGCACGCCGTCGCGGGTGATGCCCGCATTGTTGACGACGATGTCGACGGGGCCGAGCGCTTCGGCGACCTGCGCGCAACCATCGAGGCAGGCCTGATGATCGCCCACGTCCCATTTGAAGGTGGCGATGCCGGTCTTGTCGGTGAAGGCCTTGGCCTTTTCTTCATTGCCGGCATAGTTGGCGGCGACGGCATAGCCCATATCCTTGAGCGCGAGACTGATCGCCTCCCCGATGCCTCGCGTTCCGCCGGTTACGATCGCCACTCTCGACATATCAGCGTCCTCTTCCAAACAGGGTCAGTCCATCCAACCCGCAAGCTCGCGGCCCATCAGCCTCTGATAAAGGGTGATAGCCTCGGCCGATGCGTTTAGACAGGGCAAATAGGCGAAATTTTCGCCTCCTTCCGCGAGAAACACCTCTTTGGCGCGCAGGGCGATTTCCTCTAGGGTTTCAAGGCAGTCCGCCGAAAAGCCGGGTGTTGCAACAGCAATATTGCGGACACCTTGCTTCACCAGATTGGCGAGCGTCGCTTCGGTTTCCGGTTCGAGCCATTTGGCGCGGCCGAAGCGCGACTGAAAGCTCATATGGACAGGCAGCGGCAGCGCCGCGCCGAGCAGTCGCACCGTCTTCACGGCCTGACAATGATAGGGATCGCCCAGTTTCAGCGTCCGTTCCGGCATGCCGTGGAAGCTGGCGAGCAGGGCGTCTGGCCGAAAGGGCAAGGCCGCGATGCTGCGCGCGATCGAGGCGCGCAGCGCGTCGATATAGGCGGGATCATCATGATAGGGCGGCAGGGTGCGCACCGCCGGCTGCCACCGCATCGTCGCCAGCGCGGCAAAGGCGGCATCGTTGGCGGTCGCCGTGGTGGCGGCGCTATATTGCGGATAAAGCGGGGCGATCAGGATGCGATCACACCCGGCCTGCTTCATCGTCTTCAGCCGCGTCGCGATGGCGGGATTGCCGTAACGCATCGCCCAGTCGACCAGCACCCGCGGGCCCATCGCCTGCTGCAGCGCCTGCGCCGTGGTGCGGGTATGCACCGCCAGCGGTGATCCTTCGGGCATCCAGACCTGCTGATAGGCATGCGCCGATTTCTTCGGCCGGGTCGTCAGGATCACGCCGCGCAGGATCGGCTGCCAGACCAGTTGCGGAATTTCGACGACGCGCGGGTCGGAGAGGAATTCCGCCAGATAGCGGCGCACCGATGCGGTGTCGGGTGCGTCGGGCGTTCCAAGATTGATGAGCAGGATGCCGATCCGGGACGGCGAAATGGCGGGATGGTCGGTCGGAGGTGTCATGGCGATCCTACAAGGGGCAGGCTGCGGATCCGCTGCCCGGTCCAGCTATATAAGGCGTTGGCGATGGCTGGCGCCACCAGCGGCGCGACAAGATCAGTGACGCCTGCGGGATCGGCGGTGCTGCGGATCATTCCCACCGACACTTCGCCGATGTCCGCCAGCAGCGGAAGGTTCATCCGGCCCAGGATCGCGCGGGTCGGCAGCCCGCCGGCATAGCGCACCGATGCGCCGGTCGCATAAGCCAGGCCGAAGATCAGCCCCCCTTCGATCTGCTGCCGCGCAATGTCGGGATTAACCTGATCGCCGGCGTCGACCGCGCAGATGATACGCCCGACGGCCAGCCGGTCGCCCTCCATCCCCGCTTCGACCATGACGGCGGCATAGGCGCCGTCCAGCATATGGGCCGCGATCCCCTGCCCGCTGCCAGCGATGCCGCCCTGCCACCCGCCGAGCGCGGCTGCGGTCGAGAGGCAGTGGGCGAGGCGCGGATTGCCGCCCAGCATCTGGATGCGGAATGACATCGCCTCGATATTGGCGAGGTGCGCCAGTTCGTCGATGAAGCTTTCGGTGAAGAAGGTCCCGTGCATGTGCGCATTGCCGCGCATGAAGCCGAGCGGCAGGCCGACATTGGCGGGATAATGGTCCACGGCCCAGTTGGGGATGGCATAAGGCGGCGCCATGCCGGCTACGGCGAGCCGGGTCGAGGCGTCGGCGGCCTGCTGCGCCGCCACATGGGGCAGCGCGCCATCGGCGATGCGCGACCAGGTCTGGGTGAGCGCGCAAGGCGCGGCGACCTTGGCCAGCCAGCCTTCGATCGCGCCGTTGCGGCCCAGCTTGGCTGCCATGCGGGCATGGGCCGGCGCACTCGGCCGGTCCTGGATCACATCTTCCAGTCGCGACCATTGCAGCTGCACCGGGCGCCCCACGTCGCGCGCGATCAGCGCGGCCTGGACGCCCACGTCCCAGTCCATCGCCCGGCCAAAGGAGCCGCCGGCGTGCAGCGGGTAAAGCGTCACCGCCTCGCCCGGCAGGCCCAGCGCGTCGGCGATGGCGTCGCGCGCCAGGCCGGGCGCCTGGGTCGCCATCCATATCTCGGCGCCATCGTCCGTCACGCGCGCCGTGGCGCAGGGCGGCTCCAGCGCGAGATGAAGGCCGGCATCGACCTGATATTCGCTGGCGAGGATCGTTGCCCCTTCGAATATGGGGCCTAGGTCTCCCTGCGCATAGAGGCGCCGTCCCGACGAGCCGGCAAAGGCGGCTTCGAGCGTATCGTCGATGGCGTTGCTGCTGACCGGCGCGCCCCGCAGGGTGAAGATGGGGTCGGCGAGGTCGAGCGCCTTGTTCGCCGCCCACCAGTTGCTCGCCACCGCCGCGACCCAGCGTTCCTGTTTCACCAGCTTGAGGAAGCCGGTGACGCCGCCGGCCGCGCGATCGTTCAGCCCCGCCAGCACCGCATCGCCGATCGGCCCCTGGCGGACGGAGGCGAAGACCATGTCGGGCAAGCGAATGTCGGCAGCGAAATTGTGGCTGCCGTCGATTTTCGACGGGGTGTCGAGCCGGGGCAGGTCCTGTCCCGACAAGCGGCCATCCTGTCCCTGCCGATAGGGCCGGATCGGCGGCAGCACATGCCGCGCGGCATCGTCGATGACGTCGCCGATCTTCATGCGCCGCTGCCCCCCGTCGGAGATCAGCCCTTCCTGTATGTCGCAGCTTTCCCAGGCGACGCCCCAGCGCGCCGCCGCCGCCTTGCACAGCAGCACGCGCGCCGCCGCGCCCGCGTCGCGATAGGCGTCGTGGAACATCGGGACCGATGTGCCGCCGCCAGTCAGCATCAACGCGCTGCGGGTCGCATATTGGCCGATCGCCCAGTCCCCCGCGTCCCCCAGCATGCGCGTCCAGTCATTGGCCAGCCATTGGCGCGCCAGCAGATCATTGGCGTAAAGCGGGCTGATCGGCGCGCTCTGCACCGCCACCGTGCGCCAGTCGGCGCCCAGTTCGTCGGCCAATATCTGCGGCAGGACAGTCGTCACCCCCTGCCCCATCTCCGTCTGCGGCACGATGACGATGATCTGGCCCGACCGGTCGATCTTCAGGAAGGCGTTGACGATGGTTTCGGCGGGACCGGCATTGAGATTGGGCGCATAGCTGCGCGGCCAGACGCCCCAGGCGATCAGCAGGCCAGCGGCCGCGCCGCCCCCCACCAGCAATGTCCGCCGGCTGAGCCCCCTGTTCCTGTCCGATTGCTTCCGCGGTGCGCGCGCCATGGGCAGCCTGATAATGGCGCGCGCTGCCGCTGCCTAGGGCTATTCGGCGGCGATCGGCGCGATGCCGAGCCGCGGTATCTCGATCGCAGGGCAGCGGTCCATCACCACGTCCAGACCTGCCGCTTCCGCGCGGGCGGCGGCCGCTTCGTTGACGACGCCGATCTGCATCCAGACCGATTTCGCGCCAATCGCGATCGCCTCCTCCACTGCCTCGCCCGCGGCTTCGCTACGGCGGAAGATGTCGACCATGTCGATCGGCACGCCGATGTCGGACAGGCGGGCCCACACGAACTCGCCATGGACATGCTCCCCCGCGATCTGCGGATTGACCGGCAAGACGCGATAGCCATGGTCCTGAAGGAAGGCCATGACGCTGTAGCTGGGACGATCGGGCCGGTCGGATATGCCGACCAGGGCTATGGTGCGGGTGCGTTCGAGCAGGGCGGCGATATCCTGCGAATTGGTGAGCGGCATGGCATCCTCCTTGACGATAGACAGAGGGAAGATGCACGGCGCGGCAAGACGTTCCCTCCGGCCCGCGGCCGCGCTATTCACACGGCCATGTTCGACATTCGCGCCGCCGACCTGACCGATGTGCAGACCCGTGCGCTGCTGGCGCTGCATCTGGCGGGCATGCAGGACAACAGCCCGCCCGAGGCGGTGTTCGCGCTCGATCTTGGCGGCCTGCAAGCGCCGGACATCGCGCTGTGGAGTCTGTGGGACGGGACGAGGATCGCGGGGATCGGCGCGCTGCGAACGCTGGACAAGGATCAGGGCGAGATCAAGTCGATGCGCACCCATCCCGATCATCTGCGCCGCGGCGTGGCGGCGACGCTGCTGCGCGACATCATGGAAGAGGCCCGCGCGCGCGGCCTGCGACGGTTGAGCCTGGAGACGGGGAGCGGCCCCGCCTTCGATCCGGCGCTGGCGCTATACCGGGCGCATGGTTTCGTCGATGGCGAGCCGTTCGGCGATTATGAGAGAAGCGCCTTCAACCAGTTTCTGCACAGGCAGATCTAGGGCAGGCTCACCGCTACGCACCTCATGGTCGGCTCTCTAAAGCGACCGCTTCAGTTTGCCTTTGCCCAGTCCGCGACCTTTTGCGCGATCGCTCGGAAGGCATCGGCGTGGGGGCCCTCCCCGGCAGCGGGCGGGTCGCCGGCATCGGAGCGGCGGCGAATGTCGATGGCAAGCGGGATGCGGCCCAGAAACGGCATGGCGAGATCCTGCGCCGTGGCTTGCGCGCCACCCTGGCCGAAGGGATCGGAAATTTCGCCGCAATGCGGACAGGCATAGCCCGACATATTCTCCACCAGCCCGACCATCGGCACGCCCGCCTGCGCGAACAGGCTGACCGCGCGCGTGGCGTCGATGAGAGCCAGGTCCTGCGGCGTGGAAACGATCACAGCGCCGGCGGGCTTGTGCTTCTGGACCATCGAGAGCTGAATGTCGCCGGTGCCGGGCGGCAGGTCGACGACCAGCCATTCGGTGTCGCCCCAGTCCGCATCGATCAGCTGGCCCAGCGCGCCGCTCACCATCGGGCCGCGCCAGGCGAGCGCCTTGCCCGGCTCCACCAGATGCGCCATCGACAGCATCGGAATGTCCATGACGCCGCTGACGGGCGACAGCTTCTTGTCGCGGGCGACCGGCTTCTGGTCCTCGCTACCCATCAGTCGCGCCTGCGACGGACCGTAAATATCCGCGTCCACCAGCCCTACTTTGATGCCCAGCCGGTGCAGCGCGATGGCGAGATTGGCCGACAGCGTGGATTTGCCCACGCCGCCCTTGCCCGATGCCACCGCCAGGATGCGGAGCGGTCGGCGCTCGGCCGTCATGGCGATGCGCACGTCGCTGACGCCCGGCACGGTCATCCCGCCTTCGCGAATGGCGGCGGCGAGGCCGTCGCGCTGATCGGCCCCCAGGCCGCCGACATCGAGCGACAGGGTCATCACCCCGTCGCGGATGCGCGGCGCGCTGGCGCGGCCATCGGTCAGGGCAGTCAGGCGAGCGGCGAAATCGGCGAGTTCGGTCATGGCGACGCGCTGTAGGCAATATTCGCGCCCATTGGCACTGTTTTTCGGACAAGAGCCTTCCTATAGAGGGAGGCATGAACAGATTATTCGGGTGGATGCCCGCGATCACAGCGATGGTCCAAGGCCCCTGGGGGGGCAAGAATGACGGACCCGGCGGGGACGGACAGAAGGGCGGCGATGGCGGCCCGCGCAATCCCTGGACTCAGCCCGGCAAGCCGGGCGGCGGCGGCCAGAAGGGCCCTTCGGCGATCGAGGAACTGCTGCGCCGTGGACGCGAAAGCTTCGGCCAGGGTGGCGGCGGCCGCGATGGCGGCTTTGGCGGAATGCCCCCGCGCGGTGCGGGCAAGGCTTTGTGGCCGGTCGCCATCGGCATCGTCCTGATCCTGTGGCTGCTGCTGACGAGCGTGCATCGCATCGGCCCGCAGGAACGCGGCGTCGTGACATTCGTGGGCAAATATAGCCGCACCCTCTCCCCCGGCATCAGCCTGACCCTGCCCGCCCCGTTCGAAGCGGTGACGACCGTGGATGTCGAGGAAATCCGCGCCATCGACATCGGGTCGGTGAGCGCGGAAAGCGAAAATCTGGTGCTGACCGGCGACCAGAATATCATCGACCTGGCCTATTCGGTGCGGTGGAACATCCGCAATCCCGAACTTTATCTGTTCCAGCTGTCGGACCCGGACGATACGGTGCGCGAAGTTGCCGAAAGCGCGATGCGCGCGGTGCTGGCGAGCGTCAGCCTGGACGATGCGCTGGGCGCGGGCCGCACGACGATCGAGCAGCAGGTCGAGCAGCGGATGCAGGAGATACTGGACGGCTACAAGTCGGGCATCCGCATCCAGGGCGTCGCCATCAAGCAGGCCGACCCGCCGACCGCCGTCAATGACGCGTTCAAGGAAGTGTCGGCCGCGCAGCAGACCGCGCAGACATACCTCAACGAAGCGCGGGCGGCCGCGCAGCAGGTGACGGCGAAGGCCCAGGGTGAAGCCGCCGCCTTCGACAAGGTCTATGAGCAATATAGGCTGGCGCCCGATGTGACGCGCCGGCGCATGTATTATGAAACCATGGAGGGCGTCCTGTCGAACGTCGACAAGACCATCGTCGAAGGAAGCAATGTGACCCCCTATCTGCCGCTGCCCGAACTCAAGCGGCGCGCGCAGGCGACCCCGGCGCCCGAAGCGTCCAGCACGGAGGGCCAGTGATGCCCACATTTCTGCGTCATCCCGTCGCGCTGGCGATCATCGCGCTGGTGCTGCTGATCATCGTCGGCAGCACGGTCGCGATCGTGCCTGAAACCAGGCAGGGCGTGGTCGTTCGCTTCGGCGAGCCCAAGACGATCGTCAACAGCTATCGCCCCAATGAGAATTTCGGCCAGGCCGGCGCGGGCATCATCCTGCGCCTGCCCTTCGTCGACCAGATCGTCTGGATCGACAAGCGCGTCCTGTCGGTCGAGATGGAGCGGCAGCAGGTGCTCTCGACTGACCAGCTGCGGCTGCAGGTCGACGCTTTCGCCCGGTATCGCATCGTCGATCCGCTGCGCATGTATATCGCGGCGGGAAGCGAGGAGCGGGTGAGCGAGGCGCTGCGCCCGATCCTGGGATCGGCGCTGCGCAACGAGCTGGGCAAGCGGCCCTTCGCCGCGCTGCTGAGCCCCGAGCGCGGCCAGGTGATGGACAATATCGAGGCTGGCCTCAACCGCGTCGCGCGTCAATATGGCGCGCAGATCGTGGACGTGCGGATCAAGCGCGCCGACCTGCCCGATGGCGCGCCGCTGGAAAGCGCGTTCAACCGCATGCGCACCGCCCGGTCGCAGGAGGCGCTGACCATCCGCGCGCAGGGCGCCAAGCAGGCGCAGATCATCCGCGCCGAGGCGGATGCGAACGCCGCGCGCATCTATGCCGAAAGCTATGGCAAGGACCCGCAATTCTACGACTTCTATCGGGCCATGCAGAGCTATCGCTACACCTTCTCGCCCGAACGGAGCGGGGACACCAACATCATCCTGTCGCCGGACAATGAATTCCTGCGGCAGTTCCAGGGCCGACGTTAACGCTCCGTGGCGAAGCGCCCGCTTTGTTACGGAACCAGCGTCATTCAATGAGGGTTAAGGCAAGGCGGCGCATTTCAGGCTCTCCCCAGAGTCCCGCCTTCCATTTCCTGAAGACCAGAAGAGGACCTTCACGAGTGCGTTACGCTTATGCCATCACCGGCGCCCTGCTGCTTGGCGGCACCGCCATCGCTGTCACCACCAGCTCCAATGTCGGAGCCCAGGTCGCGCAGAATGAAGGCTTGCAGGCGGCGGCGCCCGCCGGCGCCCCCGCGAGCCTGGCCGACATGGTCGAGAAGCTGCAGCCGGCCGTCGTCAATATTTCGACTAAGCAGCGCGTGCAGGTGCAGAATCCCTTCGCCGGCACGCCTTTCGGCAACCTGTTCGGCTTTGGCCAGGGCCAGCCGCAGACGCGCCAGGCCCAGTCGCTGGGTTCGGGCTTCATCATTTCCGCCGATGGCTATATCGTGACCAATAATCACGTCGTGTCGGCCGGTGCGGAAGGCGCCACTGTCGAGCAGATCACGGTCACGCTGACCAATCGCGAGGAATATACCGCCAAGCTGGTGGGCCGCGACGCCGCCACGGACATAGCGGTGCTGAAGATCGAGCCCAAGAAGGCGATGCCCTTCGTCAAGTTCGGCGACAGCACCAAGGCCCGCGTCGGCGACTGGGTCGTCGCGATCGGCAACCCCTTCGCCCTGTCGGGCACGGTGACGGCCGGCATCATTTCGGCCGTGCATCGCGGCACCGGCGGCACTTATGACAAGTTCATCCAGACCGATGCGTCGATCAACCAGGGCAATAGCGGCGGCCCCATGTTCGACATGCGCGGCAATGTGATCGGCATCAACAGTCAGATCCTGTCCCCGTCGGGCGGCAATGTCGGCATCGGATTTGCCATCCCGTCGGAGCAGGCGGCGCCGATCGTGCAGACGCTGATGAAGGGCCAGACGGTCAGGCGCGGCTATCTGGGCGTGCAGATCAGCCCGCTGGGCGAAGACCTGGCGGAATCGCTCGGCCTGGCCAAGAATAGCGGCGAGTTCATCCAGGGCGTCGAGCCCGGCCGGGGCGCGGACAAGGCCGGGATCAAGGCCGGTGACGTGATCGTCAGCGTCAATGGCCAGGAAGTGAACCCCGACCAGAATCTGTCGTCCATCGTCGCCAACCAGCCCATCGGCGCCAAGGTGCCGATCGTCCTCATCCGCAATGGCCAGCGCATGACGGTGACCGCAGTCGTCGGCGAACGTCCGCCCGAGGATGAGCTGAACAGCTTTGCCCAGAGCCAGGATGACGAGGATTTCAGCGAGCAGCAGCAACAGCAGGCACCTGGCAAGGCCGCCGAACAGTCGCTGGGCATCGCCGCCATCCCGTTGACGCCTGGCATCATCCGCCAGCTCGGGATACCGACCGACACGCGCGGCATCGTCATCACGGCGGTGGATGGCTCCACCGATGCGGGCGCCAAGGGCCTGCGCCGCGGCGATGTCATCATCAGCGCCAATAATCGCCCGGTCACGAGCCAGGCGGAACTGGATGCGCAGGTAAGGGCCGTGGCCGGCCAGGGCCGCAACGCCATCCTGCTGCAGGTGCTGCGTCGCGGCCAGCCGCCGATCTTCCTGCCGGTGCGTTTGCGCGACAAGTAAGGAGCACCGGTCCTCTCCCCTTGTAGGTGAGGACGATGTTCGGCTAATTCCGTCATCCCCGCGCGTGCGGGGGTGGCGGTTTTTTGTTGGGGATCGAGATGAGCGACGGACTTTTCATCGGCCTTGGTTCACCGGACAAGGAGGGCGGCGTCGCCCAGCTGCTGAACCTGCGTCGCGCCAACCGCCACGGGCTGATCGCGGGCGCGACCGGCACGGGCAAGACGGTGACGCTCGAGACCATGGCGGAGGGATTTTCCGCGCGCGGCGTGCCGGTGTTCCTGGCGGACGTGAAAGGCGATCTGTCGGGCATCGCCATGGCGGGATCGCCGACCGCGAAAAATGCCGACGTGCTGGTCGCGCGCGCAAAGGAGATCGGCGTCAGCGACTATAGCTATGCCGACAATCCCGCCATCTTCTGGGATCTCTATGGGCAGCAGGGTCATCCGATCCGCACGACCGTCAGCGAGATGGGGCCGTTGCTGTTGGCGCGGCTGATGGGGCTGAACGACACGCAGGAAGGCGTGCTGTCGATCGCGTTCAAATATGCCGATGAGGAAGGTCTGCTGCTGCTGGACCTGGGCGACCTGCAGGCGATGCTGGCCTATTGCGCCGAAAACGCTGCCGATCTCACCATCCGCTACGGCAACGTCAGCAAGGCGAGCGTCGGGGCGATCCAGCGGCAATTGCTGCAGCTGGAGTCCCAGGGCGGCGATCATTTCTTCGGCGAGCCGGCGCTCGACATCCACGACATGCTGCAGGTGGATGAAAAGGGCCGCGGCTATATCAACATATTGGCGGCCGACCGGCTGATGCAGAGCCCCAAGCTCTATGCGACCTTCCTGCTATGGCTGCTGTCCGAACTGTTCGAGTCGCTGCCCGAGGTCGGCGACCCAGACAAGCCGAAGCTGGTCTTCTTCTTCGACGAGGCGCATCTGCTATTCGAGGACGCGCCCAAGGCGCTCATCGACAAGATCGAGCAGGTGGTGCGGCTGATCCGGTCGAAGGGGGTCGGCGTCTATTTCGTGACGCAGAACCCGATCGACGTGCCCGAGGATGTGGCGGGGCAGCTGGGCAATCGCGTCCAGCACGCCCTGCGCGCCTTCACCCCGCGCGATCAGAAGGCGATCAAGGCGGCGGCCGAGACTTTCCGCATCAACCCGGATCTGGACGTCGCAACGGCGATCACCGAACTGAAGGTGGGCGAAGCGCTGGTGTCCCTGTTGCAGGAGGATGGCGCGCCCGGCATTGTGCACCGGACTCTGATCGCCCCGCCGCGATCGCGCCTGGCGCCGATCGACGCCAAGGAGCGCGCGATCATCCAGTCCATTTCCCCATGCGCCGGCAAATATGACGACGCGCTCGACCGGGAGTCGGCGGAGGAGATATTGGCGGCGCGGGCGGAAGCGGCCGCGGCCGCGGCGCAGGCGCAAAAGGCCGAGGCGGAAGCGGAGAAAGCAGCCGCCGCGCAGGCCAGGCTGGAAGCCAAACAGCGCGAGGCGGAGCTGAAGCGCCAAGCGCGCGAGGCGGCCCGGCCGAGCAATTTCGACCGCGCGGTGCAATCGGCCACGCGATCGGCCGCATCCTCGGTCGGGCGGCAGGTCGCGAACGAACTGGGCCGCGCGATGTTCGGCGGATCGTCGCGGCGCAAGGCATCGGGCGGAATCGCGGGTCGATTGGTGCGCGGCCTGCTGGGCGGCCTGTTCAAATAGACTCAAGCCGACAGCGAACCGGACATATGCGCCGCTATTCTCCAGACGCACTTATAGCCATATGGTTATGCGTTCGATAGATGGCGGCTGACGCGCGTTCAATCGCATTTGCCTAGTCGGTCCGACTAGAGACGCGGCGACCAGCGCCTGAGACTATCCTGCCCTGACGCAACAACAGGAGCAGGGTCGATGGTGAGTGGCGTTTCTGCGGCCGAAAGCGGCGCGACCCACACTGTGCAGACAGCGACGAACGAGCCGGGCGGCAGCCATCAGGTACGCGCCGGCGAGACTTTGTCGCAGATCGCGCAGCGCTACGGCACCGATGTCGGCACGCTGGCGGCGCTCAACGACATTCGCAATCCCGACCTGATCCATGTCGGCGATCAGTTGACGCTGCCGGCGGGCGCCGCACAGGGTTATGAGGTCGCGTTCGGCGACACGCTCGGCAAGATCGCGGCGCGCCACGGCGTCGGGCTGGACGCGTTGCTGTCCGCCAATCCGCAGATCGCCGACCCCAATCGCATCTTCCCGGGCGACCAGCTGTCGATCCCGGCCAACGATATAGCCGCGCCCGCGAGCGAAACGCAGCAGGTCGCGCCGGTCGAGGGCGTGACGCGCGTCGAGGGCGGCACGCTGGCGCTGAGCGAAACCGACATCACCAACATCAAGAAGACGCTGCAGACCGAATGGGTGCAGTCGGCCGGCGACGCGCAGGCGCATGGCATCATCGACACCATCCTGAACCGCACCGCGTCAGGCCATTGGGGCGACAGCGTGTCGGACGTGGTGAACGCCTATAATCAGTTTTCCGACATCAACGGGCCGATCGCGCGCGCCGATGGGCGCAATGCGGTGGAGGATATTCCCCAAAGCCAGATCAGCACCCGCGTCGATCAGCTGGTCGACGATTATCTGGCCGAGCGCGCGGGGGGCACGCCGTCCTCCGTTGGCTCGCACCTCAACTATGCCAATCCCAATTACAGCAGCCCCAATAATCTGGGCTGGATCAATGCGCTGGACGGACCGGTGCTGGGCCGCGGAGATGCGGTTCATCATCATGGCACGGTGCCCGAACTGGACCGCTATCGCCCAGACGACTTCGCCGTGGCGCTGCCAGGGGCTGGGTCGAGCGCGACTGCGCCGGCTGCCGAGACGCCGGCCGGCGGACCGATCGACGGACGCGCCGTGGCGGCGGACCATGGCGTGCAGGTGAAGAGCGAGGCGGTGCAGATCAGCCGGCTGGACGCCGAGATGGAGCCGGCGATCCGCGCGGTCGCGCAGGCGGCGCAGCGGCTGGGGCTGCCCACGCCGGTCATCACGTCGGGCAATGACAGCCGGCACATGAACGGGTCGCTCCATTATAACGACCAGGCGCTCGATTTCCGGGGCAACAATATCAGCACGGCGCAGGGCCAGGCCTTTCAGGACGAAGTGCGCGCGATATTGGGCGAACGCTATGACGTGGAGTTTGAAACTTTCGCCAACAGCAGCAACAATCACCTGCATGTGGAGTTCGACCCGGATTGAACCGAGGGACTGACGCGATGCGGCGATGGAGGCTGGCCCCGGCCGGGGCGATGATGTTGCTGGCAAGTGCGGGCTGCGCGCCGGCGGGCGACGCATCCGAGCGGCAGGCGGAGGAGACTGGCGCGCCTGCCGCAGCCGCCTCAGCTCCTTCCCCTTCCCCTTCCCTTGGAGCCATCACGGCGCGAACGACCGGTTCAAGCGCGCAGTCGCGCCTGCTGGGCAAGAGCGATTTCACCCTGCGCGGCAAGCCCGCCTGCAAGATCGCCTATGCCTATGCCGGCCATGCGCCCGACACGTTGTTCTGGGAAGAGCCCTGCGCCGACGTGACGGCGCGGCTGGCGAGCGCCGACGACCTGCAGGGTTGGGGCAAATGGCGCCGGCTGGACGATCATGCCCGCCAGTTCGTGCAGGCGATGCCCGGCGGCCGCGTCCTCTATGTCGAGGGCAGTTTCAGCGCATCGGTCTATCCGATCGGGACGAGCGGCGACGCCTATGAGGTGGCCGTGGCGGATTGAGGGACGCGGCGCGCGCCGCGTCCCCCCGGCCGCATCAGAAGCGGTAGGTCGCGCCGATGGTGAAGTTGCGCGGCGCGCCGTAGCGATATTGGCTGAACGAGCCCATATTGCTGTAGAATTTCTTGTCGAACAGATTGTCGACATTGGCCTGCAGCTGAAGCTGCGGCGTTACCGCGTAGCGCGCCATCAGGGCGACCAGCGTATAGCCGTCCTGCTGGAAGCGGAAGGCGTCGCCGGTGACGGGGTTGTTCCCGTCCGAATAGGCCTTGCTGCGATAGTTGACGCCGCCGCCGATGGTGAGGCCGGTGAGCGCACCGCCCAGATCATAGGTGGTGAAGATCTTGAGCAGCTTGCGGGGCTGGTCGGTGTTGGCGGGAACATCGTCCGCATCCTCGGCCTTGAACTGGCTGTAGCTGGCGTTGACGTTCCAGCCCGGCATCGGCTGGCCGGTGGCTTCCAGTTCGAAGCCCTTGCTCACCACGCCCTGCGCCGCGCGATAGGGCTGGAAGGTCAGGCCGTTGACGGTGATCGGCTCTCCGTCGACCTGGCCGACATTGTCCTGTTCGATGCGGAACAGCGCGACCGAGGTCTGCAGCGCGTCGCCGAAGAAGCTGCTCTTGAGGCCGATCTCATAGGCGTTGCCATCGAGCGGATCGAGCAGTCGGCGTTCGCGATCGTAGAGATTCTGCGGCTGGAAGATCTTGGTGAAGCTGGCATAGACGCGGTGGTTGGGTGTCAGATCGTAGAGCGCGCCGACATAGGGAATGAAGACGTTGTCGTCGCCATAGTCGCTGGTCGTGCCCCAGGCATAGCCCGATTGCTCCCAGCTGGCGATGCGGCCGCCCAGGATGACCTTGAACGGATCGGCGATGTTGAGGCGCATGGCGCCATAATAGCCGGTCTGCTTGATCCGCTCCTGCTCGTTCCGCACGGGCGTGGTGCCCCAGACGGGCTCGGGATACGGCACGCCTTCCTGGCCGATCACCGGCACGTCGGTGAGCCAGGGCATCGGCGCTTCATAATTGTCGGTGTGGCGCTTGAGGATGCTGTGCAGCGCGCCGAGCACGACCTCATGGTCGCGGCCGAACAGCGGCACCAGCCCCTTCAGCTGCGCGTCGAAGCTGTTCTGGATGCTCTGCCCCTCGGACTTGTAGGGATTTGTGCCGTCCATCGTCCCCGTCTCCTTGTCGACGGTGCCGTAGAGGTAGAGAAGCTGCGTAGAACCGGTGTTCTTGAGGCGGTTATAATTGACCGTAAGGTTCCAGCGATCGCCGAATTCCTGGCGTATGGTGGCGAAGATATTCTGGTTGGTGGTGTTCCAATAGGTCCAGTCCGCCGCCGTCGTCTGCGAGCGCGGCAAGTCGGTGAGCGTGCCGTCGCTGTAGAAGGTGGGCAACGCGCCCCAGGTGGCGCCGCGCGGCTGGGTGTCCTGGTGGCTGATGCCCACGCGCACCAGCGTGCTGTCGGTCAGGTCGGCATCGACCACGCCATAGAGCACCCACTTCTTGCGGTGCTGGATGTCGATATAGCTTTCGCCTTCCTCATAGCGACCGACGACGCGGGCACGGATGCGGCCGTCGGCGGTCAGCGGCCCCGCGACATCGGCGGACAGGCGCCACGTATCCCAGCTGCCGATGCTGGCGTTCGCATAGCCGGTGAGTTCGGTGGCGTCGGCATGTTTGCGCACCAGATTGACCGAGGCGGACGGATCGCCCGCGCCCGACAGCAGGCCGGTCGCGCCGCGGACAATCTCCACCCGCTCGTAGATCGATACGTCGATGCTGGTTTCGCCATTGCCGCCAGCCAGCGTCCAGGCCGCCGGCACGCCGTCGATCTGCGTGTTGCGGATTTCGAAGCCGCGCGCGAAGAAGGTGTTGCGCACATCGTCATATTCGTTGGCCGCGACGCCCACCGCATTGGTGATAACGTCCTTCACAGTGATCAGATTCTGGTCGAGGATGCGCTGCGCGGTCATGATGCTGACCGACTGGGGCGTTTCCAGCGTGGTGAGGCCAAGGCCGGTCGCCGTGTCGATCTTGTTGGGCAGCGTGTAAGTGCCGGTGACGACAATCGTCTCTTCACCGGGCGCGCTGGCGGCGTCGGGCGACTGAGCGAAGGCCGGCGCAGCGAAGGCGCACAGGGCGGCGGTGGAAAGCCAGGCGAAAGTCCGTGTCATGGTGCGATTGTCCCCCATATATGTTCGTTGCGGCCCGCTAATCACAATGCGAATAATTTGCAATAGCTGTTCCAACCATCGCCCGACCCTGCATTAGCAAGCGGTAAAAATCAGCGCGTCCGCTCCATCGAAGGCCCTAGGCCGCGAGTGGCATTGCCATGCGCGCGGCCGTTGCCCGGCTCCCCTGCCCCGGCTAAGGCGCGGGCATGACCGAGCCCGACGCCCTGCCCCGCCACCCACTGCGCTTTGCCAATTTCCGGGCCTATCTGGTCGGCCGGCTGGCGGCGGTGCTGGCGCAATATGGCATGATGATCGTGCTGGGGTGGCAGGCCTATAATATCGCGCGCGAAACGATGACGACCGCAGGCGCATCGGCGCAGCTGGGGCTGATCGGGCTGGCGCAGTTCCTGCCGCTGTTCTTCCTGACGCCCGTCACCGGCTGGGTGGCGGATCATTATGACCGGCGGATCATCACGCGCGTGACGTTGGCGCTGTTGACGACAGCGTCAGCGCTGCTGGCCTTTGCCACCTATGAAGGCTGGGTCAGCCTGCCGCTGATCTTCAGCATGGCGGTGGTGGTGGGGATCGCCCGTGCCTTCAACGGGCCGGCCTATGGCGCGCTCGCGCCCAATCTGGTGCCGGTGGCGGTGCTGCCCAATGCGATCGCCATATCGTCGGTCGTGTGGCAGGTCGGCATGATCGCCGGGCCGGCGCTGGGCGGCTATGCCTATGCAGCGACTCCCTGGGGCGCCTATGCCTTGGCGGCGGGCCTGTTCGCCGTGGCGCTGTGCGCGATGCTGATGATCGGGCCAGTGCCGCAGCCGCCGCGCGACATGGGGCGTCACCCGATCCGCCAGATGATCGACGGCTTCACCTATGTAAAGGGCAACCGGCTGGTGCTGGCGACGATCACGCTGGACCTGTTTGCGGTGCTGCTGGCCGGGGCGACGGCGCTGCTGCCGGTCTATGCCCGCGACATATTGCATGTCGGATCGGCGGGCCTGGGGCATCTGGCCGCCGCACCGGGGATCGGCGCGGGGCTGACGGCCCTGTGGTTCTCCTTCCGCCCAATGAAGCGCGAAGTGGGATTGAAGATGCTGGGCGCGGTGATCCTGTTCGGGATCGCGACCATCATCTTCGGCTGCACCGCCTTCCTGCCGCGCGACCTTGCGATGGAGGTGAGCCTGGGCGCGCTGGTCGTGCTGGGCGGCGCGGACATGGTGTCCGTGTTCGTGCGCCAGTCGCTGGTGCAGCTTCACACGCCCGACGCGATGCGCGGCCGCGTGTCGAGCCTGTCGCAACTCACCATATCCGCCTCCAACGAACTGGGTGAGGCGGAATCGGGCTTTCTCGCCGCGCTGGTCGGGCCGGTCGCCGCAGTGATCGGCGGGGGCGTCGGCGCGATCATCATCACCCTGCTATGGTCGCGCCTCTTTCCAGAATTGCGTCTTGCACGTAGCTTCGATCCACCCGACATCGGGCGCGCGGAAATCAGCCAGGAGAAGGCATCATGAAAGCAGCCACGATACTCGAAACCGTCGGCCATACGCCGCATATCCGGATGCAGCGCCTGTTCGGCGATGCGCCCGCAGGCACCGAAGTGTGGATCAAGTCGGAACGGTCGAACCCCGGCGGGTCGATCAAGGACCGCATCGCGCTCGCCATGATCGAGGCGGCGGAGGCGTCGGGCGAACTGAAGCCGGGCGGCACCATCATCGAACCGACGTCGGGCAATACCGGCGTGGGCCTGGCCATGGTGGCGGCGGTCAAGGGTTACAAGCTGGTGCTGGTGATGCCCGAAAGCATGTCGATCGAGCGGCGGCGGCTGATGCTGGCCTATGGCGCCAGCTTCGACCTGACGCCGCGCGAAAAGGGGATGAAGGGCGCGATCGAGCGCGCGCTGGAACTGGTTGCGCAGACGCCGGGCAGCTGGATGCCGCAGCAGTTCGAAAATCCCGCCAATATCGACGTGCATGTGCGCACCACCGCGCAGGAAATCCTGGCCGATTTCGCCGATGCGCCGATTCATGCGCTGGTGACGGGCGTGGGAACGGGCGGCCACATCACAGGCGTCGCCGAAGTGCTCAAGAAGCAGTGGCCGGCAATGAAGGTCTTCGCGGTCGAGCCGACGCTGTCGCCCGTCATCAGCGGCGGTCAGCCCGGCCCGCACCCGATCCAGGGCATTGGCGCGGGCTTCATCCCGGCGAACCTGCATACCCAGCTGCTGGACGGCGTGGTGCAGGTCGATCCGGCCGATGCCAAGGACTATGCCCGCCGCGCCGCGCGCGAGGAAGGGATGCTCGTCGGCATCTCGTCCGGCGCAACCCTGGCCGGCATCGCGCAGAAGCTGAAGGAGCTGCCGGCGGGCAGCCGGCTGCTGGGCTTCAACTATGACACCGGCGAGCGTTACCTGTCGGTGCCCGATTTCCTGCCGGAGTAAGTCGCCTTCATGCCTGCGCGCGCCGACGCCCCCTCCCCGCTCGCCTGGATCACCTGGGCGCTGATCCTGATCGGGCTGCCGATGGCGGTGGCCGGCTGGGAAACGCGCGCGGGCGACAGCGCGCAAGCGCCGCGGTCGCATCGTGCGGTCGCGGTACGGAGGGTGCGGCCGCCGACCCCGCCGCCGCCCGTCGAGCCGGTGGAGGTCTATGCGCTGGACCGGGACGAGGCGCGCCGGTTCAACGCGGCGGTGCCCTTTTCCCGCCTCGCCAATCCGGCGGCGCGGCCGTTCGTCTTTTCCGGGTCGGAGGAGGATCTGGCGCGGGCGATCGACTGCCTGGCGGCGGCGGAACTCTATGAGGCCGGAGACGATGCGGTCGGCGAGCAGGCGGTGGCGCAGGTCGTGCTGAACCGGGTGCGCCATCCCGCCTTTCCCAAGACGGTGTGCGGAGTCGTGTTCCAGGGGCAGGAGCGGCGAACCGGCTGCCAGTTCACCTTCACCTGCGACGGGGCGCTGGCGCGCACGCCCGGCCCCGCAGCCTGGAGCCGGGCGCGCGAGATCGCAAGAGCGGCGCTGGCGGGCAAGGTCTACAAGCCGGTCGGCTACGCCACCCATTATCATACCGACTGGGTCGTGCCCTATTGGAGCGGCAGTCTGGACAAGATCACATCGGTGGGAACGCATCTCTTCTTCCGCTGGCGCGGCTGGTGGGGGACGCCGCCCGCCTTCCGATTTGCGCCCAGAGGCGGCGAGCCGCTGATCGCGAAACTGATGCCATTCTCCTTGGTTCACCGCGCGGTCGACCCACCTGCGCTCAATCCGGAACTGCGCGGCAATGAGAGCGCGGACGCCCTGGCCGCGCAGGTTCGTCGCGCTATCGGACTGGATCAGATCGGCAAAAGCGTCGGCGGGGTCCGATTGATCGCGTTGGCGGACGCACGCAGCTTCGTCGTCGCGCTCCCGCAGGGCAGCAAGCCCGACGATTGGCCCGCCAGCGCGCAGACTTTTTGTGCCGGACGTCCCCGGTGCCGCATCATGGGGTGGACTCCTGCCGAAGCGCCCGAGCAATTGCCGCTCACCCTGGACGACCTGTCCGCCATGCGCTTTTCCTATATTCATGACACAGCCAGCGGTCTGCAGCGTGCGCTCTGGAACTGCGCGCTCGTCCGCCGTCCCATCAAAACCCAGTGCATGCGCGAGCGCTTGCCGAAAGCCGCTGCGCCCGCGGCTGGGAGCGACGCGGGATTGGCTGGCGTCAGACGCAAGGAACGGTTCGAAACGGTAAAGATCACGCCGGTTATCACCGTGCCGCCGGAGCCATCGCCCACGGGTTAATGTCGCGCATCGACATGGCGGCTTCGCGGAATTGCTTCGTTACGATATAGCATTGCCAAATGGAGTGCGAGCGTCGATGGTTTCAAGACGGAATTTCCTGAGCGGGTCGGGTGGCATGATGGGTGGCGCGCTGGGGATGGCCATGGCGGCCCGTCCGACATTCGCGGCCAGCGGCAGCGACGACTGGCCCGCCGACCCGCTCTTCCGCTTCGATGGCGACATGGCCGATTTCGATGCGGCGCAGGCCGCCCTCCTTCCCCTCTATGACGTACGGCGCGATTTCGCGACCTTCGACGCGGCTTATTATGGCGTGATGACGCGGCCAGTGCAGGCCGCCTATCGCGCCCGATCCGAATGGGTGAACCGCAATCATGCGCTGTTCCTGCGCGGCGGGTCGCCGGGTCACCCGCGCGATGCCGAACTGGACGCATCGCGCGCGGCGGTGGCGAAGATGCTGGGCGCGACGACGCCGGAAATCGCCCTGTCCGCTGGCGGGACCGAAGCGCTTTATGCGCTGATCGCCAATTATGCGCCGCTGCGCGCGGGCGACGCAGTAATCTACGCCGATGTCGATTATGACGAGATGCAGTTCGCCTGCGACTATCTGGCGCAGAGCCGGGGGGCGCGACTGGTGCGCTTTTCCCTGCCCGAGCCGCATACGCAGGCCAATATCCTGGCCGCCTATGAGAAGATTTTGCGGGACACGCCGCGCGCCAAGCTGCTGTTGCTGACGCATCTGTCCAATCGCAACGGGCTGGTGCCGCCGGTCAAGGCGATCGTCGCCATGGCCAAGGCACGCGGCGTCGACGTGATCCTGGACAGCGCTCAGGCGGTCGGTCACATCCCCTTCACCGTGGCGGAAACGGGCGCGGACTTCATTGGATTTTCGCTGCACAAATGGCTGGCCGCGCCGCTTGGCACCGGCGGCGTCTATATCGCGAAGGATCGGCTGCAGGACATCTCCCCGTGGCTGGGCAACCGCATTCACGAAGCGGACGACATCCGCGCGCGCATCCCCACCGGCACGGTCGACTTCGCCGCGCGGCTGACGGTGCCGAGCGCCATCGCGATGCAGGATGTGATCGGGCTGGAGGCCAAGCATCGCCACCTGCTGCGGCTGCGCGACTATTGGGTGGACCGCGTGCGCGACGTGCCCGGGCTGGAGATCATGCTGCCCGACGAGCCGGGGCGATATGGCGCGGTGACCGGGTTCCGCCTGCCGGGCATGCGTGGGCCGGACGACGCGAAGAAGGCGGCCAAGCTGTTCCTCGACAAATATCGGCTGCTGGTGGTGGCGAAGGCGGGGCTTGCGAGCGGGCCGGTGCTGCGCGTGACGCCCGCCTTGTTCAACAGCAGCGCGGAACTGGACCGGCTGGTCGCCGCGATCAAGGCGGAGCGGAGGCTTTTCGCCTGAAGTGCGCTCTCTTTAAGAGAGCGCGTGATCTGAGGAACGTTCGCGCCCGGAAGGCTAGTCCATCGCATGGACGCGCGTTTCCAGCGCCTTTCCTTCGATGCGCAGTTCGTTAAAGGACGGGCGGGTTTCGCGCGTGCGTTCGGAGAGGGTTCCGGCGCCGATCAGGCGCAGGGTGCGGCCGCCGGCCGGCGCCGGCAGATCGAAGGGGTCATGGACATGGCCGCTCAGCACCGCATGCGCCCCTGCCCGCCCCAGCACCTCCAGCGCCGCCTTGCCGCCGCGCGTGCGCGAATGCATGGCCGTGCCGCCCTCCAGCAGCGGATGGTGGCAGGCCACGAGGATCATGGCGTCGGCCGGCGCTGCGTCGATCTCGGCGAGCGCGGCGCGCAGGCTGGCGTCGCTCACCACGCCCTTCGACCAGTTGAGACGGAACTGAAAGCGCGCAGTGGTCTTGAGCGGCACGATGCTGAGGCCCGGAAGGTCGATCGGCCGCTCGATCAGCCGTTCGATCGCCTGGTAGCGGCGATAGGGGCGGACGAAGCGCGCGAACAGGTTGAAATAGGGGATGTCGTGATTGCCTACTTCCACGGTGAGCGGCCGGCCCAGACCCTTCAGCCATTCGGCCGCCGCGGCAAATTCGCTATGGCGCGCGCGCATGGTGAGGTCGCCAGTGACGATGACGGCGTCGGGCTGGTCGGCCGCCACGCGCGCGGCGAACCAGTCGAGCGCAGCCCTGTCCTCTGCGCCGAAATGCAGGTCGCTGACATGGAAGAGGCGAATCATGGCGGCGGCTCCTGCGTCGCGAGGAAGAAGGGACGCGTCATGCCGCCGCGGATGCGCGTGCCGGGCGGCAGGCGTTCAGGCTCGCCGTCGAACAGGGCAAGCACGGGCTTGCGCCCCACGACAGTGAAGTCCGTCGCCCGGGTGGCCGTGACGGCGCGCGCGGCCATCCAGTCGCCCTTCAGCCAGTCCCAGCCCAGTTCGATGATGGCGCGCCAGTCCCGCGCGTCGATCCCGGCGACGGCCAGTCCGTCCGCGCCAGGAGTGGCGAGGATCGCCTGATAGCGGCGGCCAAGGCCCGGCACGCCGGTGATGCGAACATGATCGCCGAAGGTCCGCCGCCAGGCCTGCATGGCGGCGCGCAACAGCCGGGCGAACCGCCCTTCCCGCGCGGCTTCGCGAGCGCGCACCCAATGCGCCGCCGGCCCGACGATAAGGCCGACAAAGGCGCGCAGCCGCCCCGCCTCCGCAAAGGGCAAGGCGACGCGATGCTGGCGCAGATGCGCGGCATGGATGATGTCGGCCGGCGCGCTGTCGCCATGCAGCGTCTTGGCCAGCAGGTTCATCGTTCCGCCGGGCAGCACCAATATGGCGCCGTCCCAGTCGGCATAATGGCACAAACCTGCGTTGATCGTGCCGTCCCCGGCAAAGAGCATCAGCGTATCGACGCGCGCGGCGTCCAGTTCGGCCGGGTCGGGCAGCGGATCGTCGGGAAAGCGCGAACGGCCGGCGAGCGCCAGCCCCTTTTCCGCGCAAACGGCCTCGATCGCCTCGCAGCCGGCCTGCGTCGCCGATCCGGACCGGATATTGGAGATGAACCAGAGGCGCTGCATCGCGCCGGCTGAACGCCTGTTTCGGCCGAGAGGTCCGCCCCGGTCGCGCTATTTCCCAATCAGCAGCCAGATGGCCGCGAGCAGCGCAGTTGTCGCCAGCACCAAGGACCAGGTCAGCAGGCGGATGCGCATGGGCTTGAAGGCCGCGACCTGGTGGCTTTCCAGCCGGCGGATAATCGCACAGGCGCGCCGCTCGGCCGAGAGGAAGATGAAGATGGCGATGAGGAGGAAGGCCGAGGCGATCGCCTGCGACACCCAGAGTGGGCGCAGCGCCTGGAACAGCGCATGAAAGCCAAGGCCGATGCCGACCGACGCCATGCCGGTGCGCACCCAGCCGGCAAAGCTGCGCTCATGCGCCAGGACCGTGCGATCCTCCGCCAGGTCGGTGCGGTCCTGCGCCAGGTCCAGTCGACCGGGCCTGCTGTCGTCACTGTCTGCCATGCAAATGAAACCGCTGGGCAAATCGCGCGTTCCCCCTTCACAAGTCCCTGCCCCAGGACTATATGGGCCGTTCGCAAGTCGGCGAATGATGTCCCCTGGACATTGAGCGCCGCGCCCGGATCGCTCGGGCGCCCCGGTCGCGTTGCGCACGACCGGCGGCAGGAATAGGGCGGTTTTCGCGGGTTTCACAGACGCTGCAGTGCGGATCGGACAGTCCCGGCCCGCACTTTTTTGCGTGGGCAGGATGGGCGAATCACCCCGTCCCGCTCATGGCCTCTGACTGAAATTCCGCCGCGATGCGGAAAAACGCGACGAACAGACGACCTCTTAGACAGGTACAGGCAGGACACGCATGGCGACCAAGGCTCTTCCCCCCATCAGCAACACCGGCGCGAAAAAGCGCATCCGCAAGGTGTTCGGCGACATCCACGAAGTGGTGCAGATGCCGAACCTGATCGAGGTTCAGAGGGAGAGCTACGAACAGTTCCTGCGGTCCGACCCCAAGATCGGCTATGTGTCGGGCCTGGAAAAGACGCTGCGCAGCGTCTTCCCGATCCGCGACTTCGCCGGCACCGCCGAAATGGACTTCGTCCATTACGAGCTGGAAGAGCCGAAATATGACGTCGAAGAATGCCGTCAGCGCGGCATCACCTATGCGGCGCCGATGCGCGTCACGCTGCGCCTGATCGTGTTCGAAGTCGACCAGGACACCGAAACCCGGTCGGTGCTCGATATCAAGGAGCAGGACGTCTACATGGGCGACATGCCGCTCATGACGCAGAACGGCACCTTCATCGTCAACGGCACAGAACGCGTGATCGTCAGCCAGATGCACCGTTCGCCGGGCGTCCTGTTCGACCATGATCGCGGCAAGACTCACTCGTCGGGCAAATATCTATTCGCCGCGCGCGTCATCCCCTATCGCGGGTCGTGGCTCGATTTCGAATTTGACGCCAAGGACATCGTCAACGTCCGCATCGACCGCAAGCGCAAGCTGCCGGTCACGGCCTTGCTCTATGCCCTTGGCCTCACTGCCGAAGACATTCTGGCCCAGTTCTACAACAAGGTCGTGTTCCTGCGCGGCGAAGGCGGCTGGCAGATCCCCTATGTCGCCGAAGCCTGGCGCGGCATGAAGCCGGCCTTCGACATCGTCGACGCCAAGTCGGGCGAAGTCGTGTTCGCCGCCGGTCAGAAGATCAGCCCGCGCGCAGCCAACAAGGCGGAGAAGGATGGCCTCGAAACGCTGCTGATCCCGACCGAGGAAGTTTATGGCCGCTACAGCGCCTATGACCTGATCAACGAGAGCACCGGCGAAATCTATATCGAGGCGGGCGACGAAGTGTCACCGGAAAATCTCGAAAAGCTGGACAAGGCCGGCATCGACCGGCTGGAACTGCTGGACATCGATCATGTGTCGACCGGTCCCTGGATCCGCAACACGCTCAAGGCCGACAAGGCCGAGGACCGCGACCAGGCGCTGGCCGACATCTACCGCGTCATGCGCCCCGGCGAACCGCCGACGCGCGAGACCGCCGACGCGCTCTTCGCCGGCCTGTTCTTCGATCCCGAACGCTATGACCTGTCGGCCGTCGGCCGCGTCAAGATGAACATGCGTCTCGACCTCGACGCAGAGGACACCGTCACCACGCTGCGGACCGAGGACATCCTGGCCGTGGTCAAGGAACTGGTGAACCTGAAGGACGGCAAGGGCGAGATCGACGATATCGACAATCTCGGCAACCGTCGCGTCCGTTCGGTCGGCGAATTGCTGGAGAACCAGTATCGCGTCGGCCTGCTGCGCATGGAGCGCGCGGTCAAGGAGCGCATGTCGAGCGTCGACGTGTCGACGGTGATGCCGAACGACCTGATCAACGCCAAGCCGGCCGTGGCCGCGGTGCGTGAGTTCTTCGGCTCCTCGCAGCTGTCGCAGTTCATGGACCAGACCAACCCGCTGTCGGAAGTCACCCACAAGCGCCGCGTGTCGGCGCTTGGGCCGGGCGGCCTGACCCGCGAGCGCGCCGGCTTCGAAGTCCGCGACGTTCACCCCACCCATTATGGCCGCATCTGCCCGATCGAAACGCCCGAAGGCCCCAACATCGGTCTGATCAACAGCCTTGCGACGTTCAGCCGCGTCAACAAATATGGCTTCATCGAAACCCCCTATCGCAAGGTGGTCGATGGCAAGGTGTCGGGCGAGGTCGTCTACCTGTCCGCCATGGAAGAGGCCAAGCACACGATCGCGCAGGCGAACGCCGAGCTGAACGAGGATGGCAGCTTCGCCGAGGATCTGATCTCCGCGCGCGAAGCGGGCGAATTCCTGATGGCGCCCAAGGACCATATCACGCTGATGGACGTCAGCCCCAAGCAGCTGGTGTCGGTCGCGGCTTCGCTCATCCCCTTCCTGGAGAATGACGACGCCAACCGCGCGCTGATGGGTTCCAACATGCAGCGCCAGGCGGTGCCGCTGGTCCGCGCCGAGGCGCCGTTCGTCGGCACCGGCATGGAAGGCACGGTCGCGCGCGATTCGGGCGCGGCGATCACCGCCAAGCGCGCGGGCATCGTCGACCAGGTCGACGCCACCCGTATCGTCATCCGCGCCACCGGCGATGTCGAACCCGGCCAGTCGGGCGTCGACATCTACACGCTGCAGAAATTCCAGCGGTCGAACCAGGACACCTGCATCAACCAGCGCCCGCTGGTGAATGTCGGCGACCTGATCGAAGCCGGCGACGTCATCGCCGACGGCCCGTCGACCGAGTTTGGCGAGCTGGCGCTGGGCCGCAACACGCTGGTCGCGTTCATGCCCTGGAACGGCTACAACTACGAAGACTCCATCCTGATCTCCGAGCGGATCGTGAAGGATGACGTCTTCACCTCGATCCACATCGAGGAGTTCGAGGTCATGGCCCGCGACACCAAGCTGGGCCCGGAAGACATCACCCGCGACATCCCCAACGTCGGCGAGGAAGCGCTGCGCAATCTCGACGAGGCGGGCATCGTCTATATCGGCGCCGAAGTGGAGCCGGGCGACATTCTGGTCGGCAAGATCACCCCCAAGGGTGAATCGCCGATGACGCCGGAAGAAAAGCTGCTGCGCGCGATCTTCGGTGAAAAGGCGAGCGACGTGCGCGACACGTCTCTGCGCCTGCCCCCGGGCGTCGCCGGCACGGTTGTGGAAGTGCGCGTTTTCAACCGCCACGGCATCGACAAGGACGAGCGTGCCATGGCGATCGAGCGGGAGGAAATCGACCGCCTGGCCAAGGACCGCGAGGACGAACGCGCGATCCTCAATCGCGCAACGTTCAACCGCCTGCAGGAAATGCTGCTGGGCCAGACCGCTTCCGCCGCGCCCAAGGGCGTCAAGAAGGGCGTGGTCATCGACGAAGCCCTGCTGGGCGAGGTCGAGCGTCACGAATGGTGGAAGTTCGCCGTCGAGGACGACCAGCGCCAGGCCGGCATCGAAGCCGTCAAGGCGCAGTATGACGAAGCGGTGAAGCTGATCGTCGAGAAGTTCGAGGATCGCGTCGACAAGCTGCAGCGCGGCGACGAGCTGCCCCCGGGCGTGCTCAAGATGGTCAAGGTGTTCGTCGCGGTGAAGCGCAAGCTGCAGCCGGGCGACAAGATGGCCGGCCGTCACGGCAACAAGGGCGTCATCAGCCGCATCCTGCCGATCGAGGACATGCCGTTCCTGGAGGACGGCACGCATGTCGACATCGTGCTCAACCCGCTGGGTGTGCCGAGCCGCATGAATGTCGGGCAGATCTTCGAGACGCATCTGGGTTGGGCCGCGCGCGGCCTTGGCCAGCAGATCAAGCATGCTCTGGAAGACTGGCGCGAGGCCAATCCGAACGCGGAAGCGGGCGCGATGCCGGACGCGGTCAAGCAGCGGCTGCTCGACGCCTATGGCGAGCAATATGTCGATCAGATCGAACGGCGTGACGCCGAACAGATCGTCGACCTGGCTGAACATCTGGGCCGCGGCGTCCCGATGGCGACGCCGGTATTCGATGGCGCTCGGGAAGCCGACGTGTCGCGGATGCTGGAACTGGCGGGTCTCGACGCGTCGGGTCAGTCGGATCTGTATGACGGCCGCACGGGCGACAAGTTCGACCGCAAGGTGACCGTGGGCATCATCTATATGCTCAAGCTCCACCACCTGGTCGATGACAAGATCCACGCTCGTTCCATCGGCCCCTACAGCCTCGTCACCCAGCAGCCGCTGGGCGGTAAGGCGCAGTTCGGCGGCCAGCGCTTCGGTGAGATGGAGGTGTGGGCGCTCCAGGCCTATGGCGCCGCCTACACGCTGCAGGAAATGCTGACGGTGAAGTCCGACGACGTGGTCGGCCGCACCAAGGTCTACGAAGCGATCGTCAAGGGCGACGACACGTTCGAGGCCGGCATCCCGGAAAGCTTCAACGTGCTCGTCAAGGAAATGCGCTCGCTGGGCCTCAACGTCGAACTCGCGTCCATGGACGAGGTCGAGGATGACGACGGCTTCGCGGCGGCGGCGGAATAAGCCGGGATCGATGCCATGATCGTTCGTCCTGAGTCCCTGCTCAGGACGAACGGAAGAATTTTGACCTGAAGCCTTTGGCTTAGGAGCTATCAAATGAACGAACTGACCAATTTCGCGAACCCGGTCCAGAAGCCGGAAACCTTCGACCAGATCCAGATCGGCCTCGCCTCGCCCGAGCGCATCCGGTCCTGGTCCTTCGGCGAGATCAAGAAGCCGGAAACGATCAACTATCGCACGTTCAAGCCCGAGCGTGACGGCCTGTTCTGCGCGCGCATCTTTGGTCCCATCAAGGATTATGAATGCCTGTGCGGCAAGTATAAGCGCATGAAGTATAAGGGCATCGTCTGCGAGAAGTGCGGTGTCGAAGTCACGGTGTCGAAGGTCCGCCGCGAGCGGATGGGCCATATCGAACTGGCAGCGCCCGTCGCGCATATCTGGTTCCTGAAGTCGCTTCCGAGCCGCATCGGCCTGCTGCTCGACATGCAATTGAAGCAGCTGGAGCGCGTGCTCTATTTCGAAAGCTATATCGTCACCGAGCCTGGCCTCACCCCGCTGGAGAAGTTCCAGCTGCTGACCGAGGACGAACTGCTCGACGCGCAGGACGAATATGGCGAAGACGCCTTCTCCGCCGGCATCGGCGCGGAAGCGGTCAAGCAGATGCTGATGGACCTCGACCTGGAAGGCGAGAAGCAGATCCTGCTCGAGGAACTGGCGACGACCAAGTCGGAGCTGAAGCCCAAGAAGATCATCAAGCGCCTGAAGGTCGTCGAGAGCTTCCTGGAGTCGGGCAATCGCCCCGAATGGATGATCCTGGACGTCGTGCCGGTCATTCCGCCCGAACTGCGCCCGCTGGTGCCGCTGGACGGCGGCCGCTTCGCGACGTCGGACCTCAACGACCTCTACCGCCGCGTCATCAACCGCAACAATCGCCTCAAGCGTCTGATGGAGCTGCGCGCGCCCGACATCATCGTGCGCAATGAAAAGCGCATGCTGCAGGAAGCGGTCGACGCCCTGTTCGACAATGGCCGCCGCGGCCGCGTCATCACCGGCGCGAACAAGCGTCCGCTCAAGTCGCTGTCCGACATGCTCAAGGGCAAGCAGGGCCGCTTCCGCCAGAACCTGCTCGGCAAGCGCGTCGACTATTCGGGTCGTTCGGTGATCGTGACCGGGCCTGAGCTCAAGCTGCACCAGTGCGGCCTCCCGAAGAAGATGGCGCTCGAACTGTTCAAGCCGTTCATCTACGCCCGCCTCGACGCCAAGGGTCTGTCCATGACCCTGAAGCAGGCGAAGAAGTGGGTCGAGAAGGAGCGCAAGGAAGTCTGGGACATTCTGGACGAGGTGATCCGCGAGCATCCGGTGATGCTGAACCGCGCGCCCACCCTGCACCGTCTGGGCATTCAGGCGTTCGAGCCGGTCCTGATCGAGGGCAAGGCGATCCAGCTGCATCCGCTCGTCTGCTCGGCCTTCAACGCCGACTTTGACGGTGACCAGATGGCCGTGCACGTCCCGCTGAGCCTGGAAGCCCAGCTGGAAGCGCGCGTGCTGATGATGTCGACCAACAACATCCTGTCGCCCGCGAACGGCAAGCCGATCATCGTGCCGTCGCAGGACATGGTGCTGGGCATCTATTATCTGTCGATGGAGCGCGAAGGCGAGCCGGGCGAAGGCATGCTGCTGGCCGACATGCAGGAAGTTCACCAGGCGCTCTATGCCAAGGCGGTCACGCTGCATTCCAAGATCGTCAGCCGCGTTCCCCAGACCGACGAGAATGGCAACCAGTATATGAAGCGGTATGAGACCACCCCCGGTCGCATGCTGCTGGGCGAATGCCTGCCCAAGTCGCATCGCGTGCCCTTCGATGTCGTCAACCGCCTTCTCACCAAGAAGGAAATCGGCGACGTCATTGACCAGGTCTATCGCCACACCGGCCAGAAGGACACGGTGCTGTTCGCCGACGCCATCATGGCGCTGGGCTTCCGCCACGCGTTCCAGGCCGGCATCAGCTTCGGCAAGGACGACATGGTCATCCCCGACAGCAAGGTGACCATGGTCGACGAGACCAAGGCGCTGGTGGCCGACTATGAGCAGCAATATCAGGACGGCCTGATCACCCAGCAGGAAAAGTACAACAAGGTGATCGACGCCTGGTCGCGTTGCGGCGATCAGGTCGCCAACGCGATGATGGACGAGATCAAGGCCCAGCCCAAGGACCCCAAGACGGGCCGGATGGCGCCGATCAATTCGATCTACATGATGGCTCATTCGGGTGCGCGTGGCAGCCAGGCGCAGATGAAGCAGCTGGCGGGCATGCGCGGCCTGATGGCGAAGCCCTCGGGCGAGATCATCGAAACGCCCATCATCTCGAACTTCAAGGAAGGCCTGACCGTCCTTGAATATTTCAACTCCACCCACGGCGCCCGCAAGGGTCTGGCCGACACCGCTCTCAAGACGGCGAATTCGGGTTACCTGACCCGCCGTCTGGTGGACGTCAGCCAGGACTGCACCGTCGTCGAGGAGGATTGCGGCACCGAAAAGGCGCTGGAGATGAAGGCGATCGTCCAGGGCGGCAGCGTCATCGCTTCGCTGGGCGAGCGCATCCTGGGCCGCACCACGGCCGAGGACATCGTCGACACCAAGGACAATAGCGTGGTAATTCCGATCGGCACGCTGCTGGACGAGCCGATGATCGCGCAGATCGAGGCGATCGGCACGCAGGCGGTGAAGATTCGCAGTCCCCTCATCTGCGAAAGCAAGATGGGCGTGTGCGCCAAATGCTATGGCCGTGACCTGGCCCGTGGTACGCCGGTCAATATCGGTGAAGCCGTCGGCGTCATCGCGGCCCAGTCGATCGGTGAACCGGGCACGCAGCTCACCATGCGGACCTTCCACATCGGCGGCGCGGCGAACTTCAACGAAACGTCAAACCTGGAAAGCGTTGCGGACGGCACGATCGAACTGCGCGACATGCCGACCATCACCGACAAGAATGGCCGTCGCCTGAGCCTCGCCCGCAACGGCGAGATCGCGATCATCGACAGCGAGGGCCGCGAGCGCGCGACTCATCGCCTGCCCTATGGCGCGACGATCCTGTTCGAAAATGGCGCCGCGGTGACCAAGGGCGACCGGATCGCCGAATGGGATCCGTTCACCATGCCGGTGATCACCGAAAAGCCGGGTATCGTGAAGTATCAGGACCTGATCGACGGCAAGACGCTGACCGAGCAGACCGACGAAGCGACCGGCATCGCCCAGCGCGTGGTCACGGAATTCCGTGGCTCGGCTCGCTCGAAGGAGGATCTGCGTCCGCGCCTGACCCTGCTCGACGACCAGTCGGGGGAAGCGGCTCGCTACATGCTGGCGATCGGTGCGACCCTGTCGGTCGACGATGGTGCGCAGGTGCAGGCCGGTGACGTGCTGGCGCGTGTCAGCCGTGAAGCGGCCAAGACCCGCGACATCACCGGCGGTCTGCCGCGCGTCGCCGAACTGTTCGAAGCGCGCAAGCCCAAGGACAACGCCATCATCGCCAAGGTGTCGGGCCGCGTCCAATTCCTCAAGGATTACAAGGCGAAGCGCAAGATCGCCATCAATCCCGAGGATGGCGGCGAGCCGGTCGAATATCTGATCCCCAAGAGCAAGGTGATCGACGTTCAGGAAGGCGACTATGTGAAGCGCGGCGACAATCTGATCGGTGGTTCGCCCGACCCTCATGACATTCTGGAAGTGCTCGGCATCGAGCCGCTGGCCGAATATCTGGTCGCGGAAATCCAGGAAGTCTATCGCTTGCAGGGCGTGAAGATCAACGACAAGCATATCGAGACGATCGTTCGTCAGATGCTGCAGAAGGTCGAGATCACCGTGTCGGGCGACACCACTTTGCTGGTGGGCGAGCAGGTCGACCGCGAGGAGATGGACGAGGTGAACGCCAAGCTGGGCGCCGGCATGCAGCCGGCCGAAGGCAAGCCGGTGCTGCTGGGCATCACCAAGGCTTCGCTGCAGACGCGCTCCTTCATCTCGGCCGCGTCCTTCCAGGAAACCACCCGCGTCCTCACGGAAGCGGCGGTCCAGGGCAAGAAGGACACGCTGGTGGGCCTCAAGGAAAATGTCATCGTCGGCCGCCTGATCCCGGCGGGTACAGGCGCTGGCATGAACCGCATGCGGGTCGCCGCCTCGTCGCGTGACGCGGCGCTGCGCGCCGCGCTGCGGGCGTCGAACGAAGCGCATCTGATCGCGCCGAAGACCGCCGCCGAGGAACATGCCGCCGAACTGGCCCAGGGTCCCGAAGCCGCGATCGGCGACGATCCGCTGGCGCTGGTCGAAGGCGAGACCCACGGCACCGACGCGGACGCGGGCGATTACCTGCAGAAGAGCGACGAGGGCTGAGGCCTTTGAAAATCGGGAGCCGCTTCCTATCTAGGAAGCGGCTCCCAAGCCCATCGCGTCATCAATCAGGCGCAAAGAAGAGCCCGCCGATGCAGCGATGCGCCGGCGGGCTTTTTCTGCAGCGGAGCGCTGCTGTCGTCGGAGGGCAGGACGAAAATGCATCGCCCGGTTGGCGGAAATGCAGACCGAAATCTTGCCTCCCCTTGCACAAGACATGTCGCTACAGCCTTCCAAGTAGAAGAATCTGGACAGGGATGTGAATGGATTGGCTGCACGCGATCGCCGGACTGTTCGTCGGTGTCATGGTAGGCATGACGGGCGTTGGCGGCGGATCGCTGATGGCGCCGATCCTCATCCTGCTGTTCGGTGTCGCGCCGACGACGGCGGTCGGCACCGACCTCTGGTTCGCAGCGATCACGAAGTCGGTGGGCGGCTTCGTCCATCATCATCATGGCGGAGCCGATGGTAAGCCCGACTATGAAGTGATCCGGCGTTTGTGCCTGGGCAGCCTCCCCGCCGCCGTCATCATTCTGATCCTGCTGTCGCAGATCGACGCGCAGCAGATCAAGGGCGGGCTCATCATGAACGCGCTCGGCATCGTGCTGATCCTGACCGCCTTCGCCACGCTGCTGCGCGGCCGGTTCCATCATATGGCAGTCCATGCCCGCAAGGATACGGCGCAGACGTTCCTGCGCTATCAGGCGGGGCTCACGGTGGCGGCGGGCGCGCTGCTGGGGGCGATGGTGACCTTGACCTCGGTCGGCGCAGGCGCGCTGGGCGCGACGCTGCTGCTGGCGCTCTATCCCCTACGGATGCGGCTCCAGCGGCTGATCGCCACCGATATCGTCCACGCCGTGCCGCTGACGCTGGTCGCGGGCATCGGCCATTTGTGGATCGGCAATTTCAACCTGATGCTGCTCCTCAACCTGCTGGCGGGCTCGATCCCCGGCATCATCATCGGGTCGATGCTCGCGTCCAAAGTGCCCGAACGCGTGCTGCAGCCCCTGCTCGCCGTCGTGCTGGTCATCGCGGGCTGGCGTTTGCTGGGCTGAACCGTCGGCCTTTAGGCCAGCAGGACACGCGCGAGCTGCGCCCAGGCGGCGGACACGGCCTCCATGCCGAACGCCTCTATCCGCGTTCCCGGACGCGTCTGCGTTGCGGGATCAATCTGCCTCGCCAGCGCTTGCGCCATAGCGCCCGCATCCGCCGGATCGAAAAGGACTCCACAGCGCCCTTCGTCCAGCAATTGCGCGGCGTTGCCAGCACTGCGCGACGCCACGCAGGGCACATCGACGGCCATCGCCTCCAGCAGCACATTGGCGGAGCCCTCCCACCAGGATGGCAGCACGAACGCATCGCATGCGGCCAGCCAGGGAAAGACATTGTCGACCGCTCCGGGCAGGGCAAGATCGTCGGCGAGGCCCATGTCCGCCGCTTGCGCCATCAGCCGCGCGCGCGCGTCGTCCCGGCTTTCCCCCAGGATCAGCAGGCGTGCGGGCTGCTCCCGCCGCAGCAGAGCGAAGGCGCGCAGCAAGGTGCCGAAATTCTTCTGCGGCGCCAGCCGGCCAATGGCCAGGATGACGGGCGTCCCGCTCCTGAGCCAAGGGTGAGGCACCTCCGTCCCCACCCGCGCCCGCGCCGCAGCCGCGTCGATGCCATTGGCGATGACGCTCAGGCGGCCCTTGCGGCGCGCCGCTGCGAAGGCCGGCGTAAGCTCAAGCGTCGGCGACACGAGCACCAGATGCGCGGCATCGGCAGCCACCAGCCGCGCCATCGCGATCCGGCCCCAACGCTTCACCCCTCCGGCGGGCGCGCCGGCAATGGTGCGCATGATATCATTGCTGACCCGGTAGACACGCTGCAGATCGCTGATGCCCCGACTTCCCGCCCAGGCGGTGCCATGGCCATGATTGCCCGCGGAAATCAGCAGGCGCGGGCGCTGTTCGTGCAAATGCCGGTTGAGCGCCAGCGCCGCATCGGCCTTTTCGCGCAGGCGGGAGCGCCCCACACGCGCCAGCAAGGCATGATGCACGACCCCCGGCACGCCCTCGCCGCCGGGCAGCGCCGTCACCAGCTGCACCGCATAGCCCTGCGCGGCTAGGTCGGCCGCGATCAACCGGGCGTTGCGCACGACGCCGGTTGCGACCAGCGCATGAACATAGATGCAGATCAACGGCCGCGCCGATCCCATTCCACCACCTGCGCACCGCGCCAGCGCTCGGCCGGCAGCCGCTCCAGATGATGGCGATAGAGCGCGCCCAGCCGCGTATCCGACACGCCCTGGCCATTCACCAGCTGCAATATGTCAGTGCCGGGATTCCAATTCCCTTCGATCAGCATCGGTCCGTCGCGGGTCAGGCCGACATCCCAGCCGATCACCGTGAAGCCCGCGAACGCCTTGTGCGCGCGCAGCGCCAGCGCGATCGCCTCCGGCAGGTCGGGAACGCTGGTCCCGACAATCCGCTCGCCCGTGGCGGGGTGCCGCTCATGCGCGGCCGGCCGTATCGCGCCGCCGCGCCAGGCGGCCATGCAGGTCCCCTGCGTATCGATGCCCAGCACCAGATTGCCGGCATTGAAATTGTCGACCGGCCGCGCGCCACTCGCCGACAGGCGCAGCGCCAGGTCGCAGGCTTCAGGGGCTCCGCTCTCGTCCAGGCAAGTGACGACGCGCAGCGTCGGCAATGCGCCGGGCGACAAGGCTTCCAGCGCGGCATGAGTCGGCAGCCGTCGCTGAATGACGCCGCCTTCGCGCCACAGCTCCGCCAGCCGCGCGCGCAGGGCGCCGTCGCTGATCGGCCCTGCCGCGCCGCGCCATGTCGCGCCTTCGCGCTGGTAACGTTCCACCCCCTGCCCCTTGGACCGGAAACTGGGCTTGGCGATGATGTCCGTTTCGCGTCCCAGCCATTCCGCCAGATCCTGCACCCCAGGGTCGCAGCATGGCGCGATCGGCAAGTCCGCCTGCGCCGCGACCGTGGCGAATAATTGCTTGTTCTTCAGCGAATTGGCGATGAAGGGGAAAGCGGCGGGGTTGAGCAGTCGGTGCAGCCCCTTGCGGTCGCGCATCGACAAGCCCGATCGCCGCACCGCGTCGGGCAGCAACATCCGCTCTGCCGGGCTCCACCCGCCGCGACCCATGCGGGCCAACCCCAGTGACAAGGCGCGCTCGGGCGCGGCCCAATGCGCGCGCAGCCCGCCATGATAGGCGGCCACCAGGCTATTCTCGTCCCGGGGCGGGACCGCGCGGATCGTGAGCAAGATTTACTCCGCAGCCTGCATCATCGGCGCGCGCCGTTCCAGCAACTGCGTGGCGACGCCGTGCGAGCGTTCATTGTCCACGTCGATCGCCACCGCGCCGTCGGACAGGATGACCGGCGCTATGGTCATACGGAAACGGCGCGAAAAGCGTGCGAAGGTCGCTGCCAAGGTCCCGATGCCGAACCGAAAACGGATCAGGTTCAGAAGGCCGAACGCGCCGATGATGCGCATCGGATGCTTGACGAACTGACCACCGCTGCGGAACGTCTCGGCCGCGGCCAGCGCCTGCCGGTCGTTCAGCCAATAGGTGTTGCAATTGGAATAGCTGTCCTCGGCGAAGCGATAGAATTTACGCTGCCCCTCGGGGTGCGCGGCCAGCACGAAGTCGCGGCGCGTGAAGGCGATGGCGGCGGCTGCGCCCTGCGCCTTGCAGCCTTCCAGCATCTCGGCGACCGAATCCGGCGTCAGCAGCACATTGTCGGCGGTGGTGATGAGCAGCGGAAAGGCCGCGCCGTCGGCCGCCGCCAGCACCGAATCCACCAGATTGGGCTGCGCCGCGATCGGCGCCAGCCGGCCAGTCGCGATCAGCCCGCGCAGCTGCGGCAGTTGCTCCAGCACCGCCGGCTCCTCGATCGCCACCCGGATCTGCCCGATCCTGTCGCTGGCCGCGAGCGCGTCGATGACATGCACCAGCATCGGCTGACCGACCACGGGCACCAGACATTTGTGGGTGACGCCCGCGCCCTGCGCCAGCGGATCGGTCGCTCCGTCGCGCTTGCCCGCCAGCACCAGCGCCGTCGTCCGGCCTGCCATGCCCATCGACATCAGGCCGCGACCTGCAACGGCGCCTCGGTCAGCAGCCCCTGTCGCTCCAGGCTGTGACCGATGATGGTTTCGACCAGCATCTGGTGATCGACGCCGATCGCCCGGGCAGAGCGCGAGATGGTCTTCTTCGACCAGAGATTGCAGGACAGGTTCACTTCCATGAACTGCGCCGCGCCGCTCACCGGGTCGTAGCGGAATTCGAACCGGCCATAGTCGAACGGCCATAATTCGGGCAGCAGCCGGCGAGTCATGTCCTCCAGCTGCGTCAGCAGGGCGCGATCCTCGACCAGCACCAGCGGATCGTCGCCCGCGTCGATCAGCCCGCGCTTTTCTTCATGGCTGCGGGCGCGATGGGGATCGGCCGGCACATACATCATCGGCGGCAGGATCCAGGGCTGGCCGCCGCTGCCGCCCACCACCGGCACGGCAACGTCGAGCAGCGGAGCCCAGGCTTCGACCAGCACGTCATGACCCTGCCCATGCAGACAGTCGATCTGCGCCTGCGCTTCGGCCCAGCTGTCGACCATCGCCAGGCCCCAGGAGGCGGAGGACGCGTTGGGCTTCACCACCAGCCGCTCGGCGCGGAAGGCCGGTTCGGCCACCAGCCCGCCGCGACGGAAGATCTGCGCCGGCATCGTTGGCACGCCATGCGCGCTGGCGATCAGCTTGCTGAGATATTTGTCGTCGGACACGCCGCGCAGGATCGGGCTCGCGCCCATGAAGGGCATGTCGCGCCAGCTCAGCAACAGCGGCGCCATCATTTCGCTATTCTGGAATCCGCCGCGATTGAGCAGGGTCACGACAAAGTCGACATCCGGCCGCTCGAACAGCGCTTCATAGCTGTTGGCGACCCGGATATTGAGCCCGATCTCCTCCAGCGTGGTGCGCATCTCGTGGTGATAGACGGCATGGTTGCCGTCCACCGCATCGGGCGCGCCGGATGCCTGCGCATGTTTGGCCAGGAACAGAAGGCGCAGCCGCGCCTTGTCGGCGGGGGAAATGCGCACGCAGCGATCGATATGGGTCACCATGCCGGATGGATAGCCCGACTGCATGACGCGCCCTTGACGCGGCCGTGACGACGGCGCGACCGTTGCGCGACAAGGGCATGACCCTTTTATGCCGCAACGATGTCAGGACGGCGCCGCCGCCCTGCATCCATTACGCCGGCGCGTCGGCCATGGCCAGGGCGGCGGCTTCCGCCACCTTGATGCCGTCGATCGCGGCCGACAATATGCCGCCGGCATAGCCAGCCCCTTCGCCGGCCGGATAGAGTCCTGCGACATTCAGGCTCTGGAAATCCTTGCCGCGCGTGATCCGCACCGGGGACGATGTGCGGGTTTCCACCCCCGTCATCACCGCATCGGGATGATCGTAATTGGCGATCTGCCGGCCAAACACCGGCAGCGCCTCGCGAAAGGCGTCGAGCACGAAGGGCGGCAGACATTGCGCCAGGTCCGTCGGAGTCACGCCGGGCTTGTAGGATGGCTCGACCGATCCCAGCGAGGTGGAAGGACGCCCGGCGAGGAAATCGCCCACCGTCTGCCCCGGCGCCCAATAGCTGGAGCCGCCCGCCACATAGGCCAGGCTTTCCCAATGGCGCTGGAAATCGATGCCGGCAAGCGGCCCGCCCGGATAGTCGCGTTCCGGATCGATGCCCACGACCAGACCGGAATTGGCGTTGAACTCGGCCCGGCTATACTGGCTCATCCCGTTGGTGACGACGCGCCCCTCCTCGGATGTCGCGGCCACCACGCGCCCGCCCGGGCACATGCAGAAACTGTAGACGGTCCGCCCATCGCCGCAATGATGCGCCAGGCTGTAGGCCGCCGCGCCCAGGTCCGGGTGGCCAGCGCAATTCCCGTAGCGCGCGCGATCGATCCAGCTTTGCGGATGCTCGATGCGCACGCCGATGGAAAAGGGCTTGGCCTCCATATGCACACCCTGCCGGTGCAGCATCTCGAATGTCGGGCGAGCGCTGTGCCCGATCGCCAGCACGACATGATCCGCCTCGATCACGCTGCCGTCCTGCAGGACGACGCCGCGCAGTCGCTGCGCTCCGTCGCTCGCGGGCTCCAGCACCAGGTCGTCGACCCGCGTCTGCCATCGATATTCGCCGCCCAGCGCCTCGATCTGCCGACGCATCGATTCGACCATGGAAACCAGGCGGAATGTGCCGATATGGGGGTGCGCTTCCCACAATATGTCGTCCGGCGCACCGGCGGCGACGAATTCCTCCAGAACCTTGCGGCCCAGGAAGCGCGGATCCTTCACTCTGCAATAGAGCTTGCCGTCGGAAAAGGTGCCGGCCCCGCCCTCGCCAAACTGGACATTGCTGTCGGGGTTGAGTTCGGCGCGCCGCCACAGTCCCCAGGTATCCTTGGTCCGCTCACGCACCGGCTTGCCGCGGTCGAGAATGATCGGGCGAAATCCCATCTGGGCAAGGATCAGCCCTGCGAACAGGCCGCACGGCCCCGCGCCGATCACCACCGGCCGTTTGCCGCGCCAGCCGTCGGGCACATGCGCCACGAAGCGATAGCCGGTATCGGGCGTCGGCCGCACGTCATGATCGCTCGCAAAGCGCGCCAGCACCGCATCTTCGTCGGCGACATCGACGTCCAGCGTGTAGACGAGCTGGATGGCATTGCGGCGGCGCGCGTCATTGCCCCGCCGCACCAGACTATGTCCGCGCAGTTCGTGCGGCTCCAGTTCCAGGCGCTGGCAGATGGCGGCGGGCATCGCCTCGGCCGCATGGTCGAGGGGCAGTTTCAGGCCGGACAGTCGGATCATGGGCGCAGCCCATAGTCCCTCCCCGGCCGAAAGAAAACTAGGCGCGACGCAGCCGCCCCGCGATCCACTCGCCCGCCAGCGCCGCCAGCATCGACAGGCCAGTGAGCGGGAAAAGCGCGCCCAGCGCGATCATCAGCCCTGCGACCGTCCGGCGCGCACCTGGGCTGGCCGGGGGCGGCGCGGACAAGCGGCCGTCCCGCCGCCTTTTCCACCACAGGACCGGGGCGGTGACGCACAAGAGCAGCAGGCACAGGCATCCTGCCAGCATCAACAACCGATTGGCCTCGCCATATTGCTGGCCCTGATGCGTGGCGATCCCCCATTCCACGACCTGCGCGCCGCGGCCGAACTGCCGCCAATTCATGTCCTGCACCACCGCGCCGCTCGACGCGTCGATGGTGATGGCGCGCGCATCATCGGCGCGGATCGTCATGGCCGTCACCAGATAGGGCGCACCGGGCTCAGCCGGCAGGAACAGCTGATAGCCTGCACGCAATCCTCGTCGCGCCGCGATCTCGGCCACCGCATCGACGCCGATGTCCCGCGCCGCATGCCCGACAGGCGCATCTCTTTCCCGCAATGTCCAGGGAAGCGCTTCCTTCGCCGCATGCGCCCAGGGATTGACCTTCATCGGCGGACGGCCGGCCCCGTTGGCGGCGATCACGGCGCGCAGCCCGCCGCCCCAGACATCGGTCCAGGGCATGCCGGTGATCGCCAGGAACAGGATCAGCGTCGCCGACGCGAAGCCCAGCGTGCCATGCAGGTCGCGCCAGAATAGCCGCCCCCTGACGCTGCCCCGCACCGCCAGCGCCGGCCGGCCGCTTCGGGGCCAGCGCAGATACAGGCCGGTGACGCACAGGATGATCGCCCATCCCGCCACCACTTCGACCAACCGATTGCCGACCGGGCCGGCGATGGTCAGGCTGTGCAGCGTCTTGACCGTCTGCATCACGCCGCCGTCGCGCATCGCGCCCAGCACGCGCCCGTCGCGCGGATCGACGAAATGGGTGATGGTGCCGCCGCCCTCCGTGCCCGTGATCACGCGCCAGCTTTCCGCGTCGCTCGCCGGGCGCAGCAACTGCGTCGCCTTGGCGCCCGCTTCTTTCTCCGCCGCTGCCACGATCCACGATGGCGGCAGCATTGGCCCCTGCGCCGATGGCAACCGCACCGGATAGGCCAGCGCCTCCAGCTCGGGCTTGTAGAGATAAAGCGCGCCGGTCACGGCCATCAGCGCCAGCACCGGCAGCACGATCAGCCCGGCATAGAAATGCCATCGCCACATGGCGCGATAGAATGCGCCCTGCTCGCTCGCCGCACCCATCAGAAGCGCGCCCGCATGCCGGCATAGATCGCGCGGCGCTCCACGGGATAGAAAGCGACGCTGCCTTCGTCAGCCGCCGTGGCCGGATCGTCGGCGTTATAGCGCACCAGCGCGCTGATGTCGCCGATCGCTCGCTCCTTGGTCAGGTTGCGCGCGTCCAGGAACAGCGTCACGCCATCGCGCAGCTGCGCCTGCGCGGACAGGTTCAGCATCGCATAGCCCCCGACCCGCTTGGTGTTGGCATAGTCGACCCAGGCGCCCTGCGGCAGCCATTCGACCGCTGGCGACACCGACAGCCGCTCGGTCCCCAGCGTCAGAGACGCACGATAGAAATGGCGCGGGATCACCGGCAGCCGATTGTCGCCGAACTGAATGTCGTTGCGGAAACGAAAGTCGCTATATTGATAGGTCTGCCGCAACCGCGCCCATGGCGCGAAGTTGAGGTCCAGCCCCGCCTCTATCCCCTGATGCCGGGTGCGGTCGGCGTTGAACGTCGCCGCAGGGATGGTGCCGGCAACGACGCTATATTGCAGCATCTCGCCTTCGATGTCGGCGCGATAGACACTGATGTCCCAGGCGGCGATCCCCACCCGGCCCCGCGTCCCGATTTCGGCCGTCCACGCCTTCTGCAGGCCGACCGGGGTGAAGCCCGGCGCGCCGCCCGCCGGCGCCTGGCTCAGTTCGCCCAGTCCCGGCATTTCCACCGAGCGGCTGTAATTGGCGTAGAATTGCAGCGCCTCGCCCGGCTCGTACAGCAGGCCGATCTTGGGCGCGAAACTGTCGAACTCCGCGCGGCCGCTGCGCGCGGGGGCCATGCGGTTGTCGATTGCGCGCTCGCCATGGCTGTAGACGCCGCCCGCCACCAGCCACAGGTCCGTCACCGGCGCGATCCGCGCCTCGCCATAGCTGTTGATGGTCTGCGCCTTCTGCACCGCATGCGCGGTTGTCGCGCCGGCCTGGCCGCCGACATTGACGAACTGCCGCGCGATGGTCCGGCCAAAGCGGGCCTGGCTGCCCAGCGTCAGCGCGACCGCCATGCCTCCCAGTTCGCCGCTCATGTCCAGGCTTGCGAAAACGCCCCGATCTTCCGACTTCTGGTCGATCACCTGATAAATTGGGTGGAACAGTTGCTTGGCGTTGAAAAAGACGCCGAACGCGACCGTCGCACCATCCAACGCCACGGTGGTGCGATTCTGCAACCGGATCGAATCAATGTCGCGCGCCTGGTCGCCGGTAAAGTTGCCCTTGCCCGGATGAGCGATCGCGTCCGCCTCGCTCAGCGCGCCGGCCAGATGCTGGCGGATCGTCTGCGCGCTGGCGTAGAAGCGCGTCTCCACCCGCTCGCTCAGCTTCAGGCCGACATTGCCGTTGAAGCGCAACGCCTTGCGATCGCCATGCGCGCGATCGCTGTCGGATCGATCGGCTGTGATGGCGGCATAGGCGTCGCCATGGTCATCGGCATAGCCATAGGCCATCTTGCCCCGCAACGTGTCGAAGCTGCCGCCGTCGATGCGCAGCTCGGCTCCCGGCGCGCTTCGCCCGGTCGGTGTCACCGCGTTGATCGCGCCGCCCAGCGTCGAACCGCCCAGCCGCAGCGCGTTGCCGCCGCGATAGACCTCCAGATGCTGGAAGACCTGCGGGTCCAGCTCCTGGAAATCGCCATTGTCGTCGGCCGCGTTGATCGGGATGCCATCCTGCAACAGCGTCAACCCGCGCATATGATAGCCGCGCGACAAGCCCGACCCCCGAATCGACAGGCGCACTTCCTGCCCGAAACGCGGCTGGGTGTAGACGCCGGGCGAAAAGCCGAGCGCATCGCGCAGCGACACGGCGAGCTTGTCTTCATAGGCATCGGCGGCAACGACATCGACTCCGCCTGGCGTACGCTGGACCCGCGCCGCAGCCGCCTCGACGACCGGGTTGGCGGTAACGATGATCGCGCTCTGCTCGGCATCGTCTTCGGCCAAAGCGGGGCGGACGGACAGGATAAGGATGAGGGCGCACAGCGGCAGGCTGCGTGCGGCTTGGATGGGACGCATGGTGTTTCAACTTTCGGGATACCGCCCGCGCGCCTCTTCAAGGCGACGAACGTCTGATCTGACCTAATCCGTTCGGCCTGTGCCCAGCGCCGCGCGCATACGCGGAACGCCTGGCTCAGGCCGAACGGAAGTGAAGCATGTTCAGACGGTCGCAGGCGGTCCGGATGATGGCGGCGGCGGCGCCGCCAGGCGCGCGATGATCCCGGTCTTGAGCGCGAAGGCGATCGCACCGAAGGCCAATTGCCAGGCCGGCAGCGGCGAGTCGGCGAGCACCAGTGGCGGCACGGCGGGCTGGACCGACGCAGCGAAGGGGCAATGCTGTTGCCCGCCCATGCCGTCGTCGGGCCGGTGGCCGTCACGCATGGGCGCCTGATCCTGGTCGACCATGACATTGACCGCGCCCTGTCCGGTGCACAGCGTCACGATGACGCCCCTGTCTGTGCGCACCGGCATGAAGCCGGACGGCGCGATGATCTGGATCGCCAGGACGAGCAGCGCCAGCGCCGCCAGCAGGCCGCGCGCGCCTTCGCTTCGTCTGATCGCCCCTGTCATGCACCTGGCGGTAGCGGCTTGGCCGGGGCTTGTCACTGGGGCAAAAGGACCATGGATGCGGCGAACGGCGGAAGCCGTCGCATCACCTTGACGTAAACGTAAAGCGGGATTACATCATATCCATGGACAAGCGCAGCAGCATCGCCGGCATCGAATTGCCCGATCACAGCGAACGGCAAAGCTACAGCATCACCGACCTGTCGGAAGAATTCGGCGTGACCGCGCGCGCGCTGCGCTTTTACGAGGATGAAGGGCTGATCTCGCCCGAGCGCCAGGGCCTGACGCGCATCTATTCGCGGCGCGACCGCGCGCGGCTGGCCTGGATCCTGCGCGGCAAGCGCGTCGGCTTCAGCCTCACCGAAATCCGCGAGATGATCGATCTCTACGACGCCGATGAGGAACATGAGGCGCAGCGGCGCGTCACGGTCGACAAGTGCAAGGCGCGGATCGACCTCCTCACCCGGCAGAAGGACGATATCGACGCCGCCATTGCCGAACTGGCCTCCTTCGTCGCCACCATCGAACAAAGATAATCCCCCTCCCCCGCATAAGAGAGTTTCAGGAGAAGATCATGCCCAGCTACGCCGCCCCCGTTCGCGACACCCGCTTCGTGCTGGATCATGTCGTCGGGCTCGACCGCTACGCCAACCTCCAGGGCTTCGAAAATGCCACGCCCGACCTGGTCGAGGCGATCCTGACCGAAGGCGGCAAGATGGCGTCGGAAGTCCTCTTCCCCTTGAACGCCGTTGGCGACAAGGAAGGCTGCGTCCGTCACCCAGACGGCAGCGTCACCACGCCGACCGGCTTCAAGGCGGCCTATGACCAATATGTCGAAAGCGGCTGGACCACGCTGCACGCGCCCGAGGTCTTTGGCGGCCAGGGCCTTCCCATGGTGCTGGCGACCGCGCTCGGTGAATATATGACCTCGGCCAATCAGGGCTTCGAAATGTATTTCGGCCTTACCACCGGCGCGATCTCCGCGCTGCTGGCCAAGGGCAGCGACGAACTGCAGCATCGCTATATTCCCAAGATGGTGTCGGGCGAATGGACCGGCACGATGAACCTGACCGAACCGCATTGCGGCACCGATCTCGGCCTCATCAAGACCAAGGCCGTGCCGCAGGCCGATGGCAGCTACGCCATCACCGGCACCAAGATCTTCATCTCGGCGGGCGAGCATGACCTTGCCGACAACATCATCCACCTGGTCCTCGCCAAGACGCCCGACGCGCCCGAAGGCAGCAAGGGCATCTCGCTGTTCGTCGTGCCCAAGATGATGGTGCAGGATGATGGGACGCTGGGTGCGCGCAATGCCGTGTCCTGCGGCTCGATCGAGCACAAGATGGGCATTCACGGCAACGCCACCTGCGTCATGAACTATGACGGCGCGACCGGCTGGATGGTCGGCGATGAAAATAAGGGGCTCGCCGCCATGTTCATCATGATGAACGCGGCGCGTCTGGGCGTGGGCCTGCAGGGTCTGGGCCAGGGCGAGATCGCTTTCCAGAACGCGGTCCATTACGCCCGCGACCGTCGCCAGGGCCGCGCGCTCACCGGCCCCAAGGAGCCGAACGAAAAGGCCGATACGCTGTTCGTCCATCCCGACGTGCGCCGCATGCTGATGGAATCGAAGGCGCTGACCGAAGGACTGCGCGCGCTCACGCTCTGGACCGCGCTTCAGGTCGACCTGTCGCACTATGCCGCGACCGAGGAGGAGCGCCAGGCGGCCGACGACCTGCTCCAGCTGCTCACCCCGGTGGTGAAGGGCTATGGCACCGACAAGGGCTTCGACGTGACGGTCGCCTGCCAGCAGGTGTTCGGCGGCCATGGCTACATTTGGGAAAATGGCGTCGAACAATATGTGCGCGACGCCCGTATCGCCCAGATTTATGAAGGCACCAACGGCATCCAGGCGATGGATCTGGTGGGCCGCAAGCTGCCCATGCATGGCGGCCGCGCGCTCCAGTCCTTCCTCAAGATGGTGAGCGACGATGTCGCCGCGGCCAAGGCGGAAGAGACGCTCGCCCCGATCGCCGATGCGCTGGAAAAGGCCAGCGGCCAGCTGGGCGCGGCGACCATGTGGCTGATGCAGAACGCCATGAAGAACCCCGATCATGCCGGGGCCGGCGCGCATCACTACATGCACATCCTCGGCATCGTCGCGACGGGCCTGATGTGGCTGCGAATGGCCAAGGCGGCGACCACGCTGCTCGCGGCCGGGGAAGGCGACGCCAAATTCCTGGAAGCCAAGCTGGTGACTGCCCGCTTCTTCGCCGAGCGCGTGATGCCCGACGCGGGCGCCCTGCGCCGCAAGATCGAAAGCGGCGCGGATTCGCTGATGGCGCTCGATCCGGACCTGTTCCTGGCTGCCTGAGCCGGCCCAGAAACCAATATTGCACGCGAAGGGCGGCCATCACGGCCGCCCTTTTGCATGAAGATCAGGCCGCGAGCGGCAGCGGCTCGTCCGCTTCGATCGGCGTCACGCCATCGGCCACCGGCGTTTCAGCCAGGTTCAGGCCGGCGATATAGCGCTCCGCGGTGACGACATCACGGCGATAGGCGAAATAAAGCGAGATAAGCGAAAACATGGGTATAACCTCGAATTGATCGGTTTTGCTGCGTTGCAGCATCGCAGCCTATCTGCGCTTCCCGCGCTGTCTTCGCAAATGCAATGACATCGAACGCGATTGCACGAAACTCATGCGCCGAACCCGCCCCTATGCAGGCCAGCGGACGGCAGCCAAGTGCCGCCTAGCATTTGCGCCAGCGGATCATTAGGCGGGACGACCATGAACGACCGTTTATCCCCTTCCCCCTCGCCCTCCTCCCGCACGCTGGGCCTTGCCGCCTGCATCGCGCTGGTCATGGGCAACATGATCGGATCGGGCGTCTTCCTGCTGCCAGCCAGCCTTGCCCCCTTCGGCTGGGACGCGGTGGCGGGATGGGTGTTCACCATCGCCGGGTCGCTGGTGCTGGCCTTCGTCATCGCGCGGCTGACCGTCGCCATGCCCGATGTCAGCGCGTCGCAGATGATCGCGCGCGCCTATGGGCCGCTCGCCGGCTTTGCGATCGGCTGGATCTACTGGATCTCGCTCATCATCACCAATGTCACCATCGCGGTGGCGGCGACCGCCAATCTCAGCAGCCTTGCGCCCGCGCTCGCCCGGCCGGGCATGGGGGCGCTCTGCTCGATCGGCTTTCTCTGGCTGATGACCGGCATCAACCTGGCGGGCGCGCGGGCGGCGGGCCTGACGCAGATCGGCACCACGGCGATCAAGCTGATCCCGATCGTCGTCGTCCTGATCCTGCTGCTGCTGATCCTGGGCAGCGGCCGGGCGGACATCGCGCCCTTCCCCGCGCAGGGCCTGACCGGCGCCGGCATCACCGCTTCGGCCGCGCTGACGCTCTGGGCACTGCTGGGTTTTGAATCGGCGAGCGTCGCGGCCGACAAGGTGCGCGATCCCGCGCGCACCATACCGCGCGCAACGCTGATCGGCACGGCGGTGACGGGGCTCATCTATCTGCTCGTCTGTTCAGGCATCGCCCTGACCCTGCCGGCGGCGGAAACGCAGACCGGTTCGCCCTTCGGCGCGTTCGTCAGCCATTATTGGTCGCCCGGACCCGCCGGGCTGGTGGCGATGTTCGTCGTGGTCAGCTGCCTGGGAGCGCTCAATGGCTGGACGCTGCTGCAGGGCGAAGTGCCGCTGGCGATGGCGCGCGGCGGCGAATTGCCGCGCTGGCTGGCGGCGACGGATGCAAAGGGCACGCCGCGCCGCGCGCTCATCCTCTCCACCATCCTCGCCAGCCTGATGCTGGTCGCCAACAGCCTGCAGGGGCTGGTGGCGCTGTTCACGGCAATGGCGCTGCTGGCGACGTCGGCGACGCTGTGGCTCTATGTCGGCTGCGCGCTGGCGAGCCTGCGCTTCCGCCTGGTGGTGCCGGCCGCGGTCATCGGCCTGGGCTATGCGCTCTGGACCTTGTGGGGCGCGGGCCTTGTCGCCAGCGGATCGAGCCTGCTGCTGATGCTCGCCGGCCTGCCCTTCTATGCCTGGGCGCGGCGGGAGCGGCACACAAAGACATGAAGGACAGCATGTTCCTGCGAAGGCAGGAACCCAGTTCAACGCCCGGAACTGGGCTCCTGCCTTCGCAGGAGCACGTCATCCCAATCGGGAAGAATCAGTCCCCCCACATTTCCTTGAGCTTGGCGAAGAAGCCGGTCGATTGCGGGCATTCCTCGCCCGTCTCGGTCTCGCGGAAGGCTTCGAGCAATTCCTTCTGCCGTGCGCTGAGGCGCGTGGGGGTTTCGACATCGACCTGGATGACGAGGTCGCCCTGTCCCCGGCCGTTCAACACCGGCATGCCTGCGCCGCGCTGGCGGATCTGCTTGCCGGACTGGATGCCGACGGGAATCTTGATCTCGTGCCGGCTGCCGTCGAGCCCCGGCACTTCGATCACGCCGCCCAGCGCCGCCGTGGTGAAGCTGACCGGCGCGCGGCAGAAGAGCGTCGTGCCGTCCCGTTCGAAGATCGGATGCCGCTTCACATGCAGGAAGATATACAGGTCGCCCGCCGGCGCGCCGCGCGCGCCCGCTTCGCCCTCGCCGGTCAGGCGGATGCGCGTGCCTTCGTCGACGCCCGCGGGAATGGTGACGGACAGCGACTTGGGCTTGTCCACTCGCCCCTCGCCGCGGCAGGCGCGGCACGGGCTTTCAATCACCTGGCCCGCGCCATGGCAGGACGGGCAGGTGCGCTCGACCACGAAAAAGCCCTGCTGCGCCCGCACCTGGCCGTGACCGCCGCAGGTGGCGCAGGTCTTGACGCCGGTGCCCGGCTGCGCGCCGGACCCATCGCAGCTGTCGCAGGCGGCCGACACCTCGATCTCGATCTGCGTCTGCTTGCCATGATAGGCTTCATCCAGGCTGATCTCCAGATCATAGCGCAGGTCGGCGCCCCGCCGCTGCTGCTGGCGTCCGCCCGCGCCGCCAAAGCCGGCCTGGCCAAAGATCGTCTCGAAAATATCGCCCAGATCGGAAAAACCGCCGGCCTGGCCACGGAACCCGCCGCCGCCTCCGCCGTTCTGCGCATTGGTATAGGCGGCATGGCCATAGCGGTCATAGGCCGCGCGCTTCTGGGGGTCTTTCAGGCACTCATAGGCTTCCGACACGGCCTTGAACTTGGCCTCGCTGTCGGTGCATCCCCCGGTGCGATCCGGGTGATATTTCATCGCAAGCTTGCGATACGCGCTTTTGATAGCCTTGCCGTCTGCCGTACGCTCGACTTCGAGCAGCGAATAATAATCCGTTTCAGTCATAGCATTCCCGGCTGTCCCCGCGGCACCATGATTGCGGTGCAGCGGGGACAGTCTAGCGGCTTACGCCTTGTTGTCGTCCACTTCGGAGAATTCGGCGTCGACGACGTCGTCATCCGCCTTGGGCGCGTCAGCCTCGGGCGATGCGGCCGCGGCCTGCTCCTTCTCGTAAATGGCCTGGCCCAGCTTCATGGCGACCGTGGCGAGCTCCTGCGCCTTGGTCTTCATGGCTTCGGCATCGCCGCTCTCGATCGCCGACTTGGTTGCAGCAATGGCGGTCTCGATCTCACCCTTCAGGCTCGCATCGACCTTGTCGCCATGCTCGGCCAGCTGCGCCTCGGTCGTGTGGACCAGGCTTTCGGCGTTGTTCTTGGCTTCGGCCGCCTCGCGACGCTTCTTGTCCTCTTCGGCGAAGCGCTCGGCGTCCTTGACCATCTGGTCGATGTCGGCGTCAGACAGGCCGCCCGACGCCTGGATGCGGATCTGCTGTTCCTTGCCGGTGCCCTTGTCCTTGGCGGACACGTTGACCAGGCCGTTGGCGTCGATGTCGAACGTCACCTCGATCTGCGGCACGCCGCGCGGCGCGGGCGGGATGCCGACCAGGTCAAACTGGCCCAGCAGCTTGTTGTCCGCCGCCATTTCGCGCTCGCCCTGGAACACGCGGATCGTCACCGCCTGCTGATTGTCGTCAGCGGTCGAATAGGTCTGCGACTTCTTGGCGGGGATGGTCGTGTTGCGGTCGATCATGCGAGTGAACACGCCGCCCAGCGTCTCGATGCCCAGGCTCAGCGGCGTGACGTCCAGCAGCAGCACGTCCTTGACGTCGCCCTGCAGCACGCCCGCCTGGATCGCCGCGCCCATGGCGACGACTTCGTCCGGGTTGACGCCGGTATGCGGTTCCTTGCCGAAGAAATCCTTCACGGCTTCGCGCACCTTGGGCATGCGGGTCATGCCGCCCACCAGCACCACTTCGCTGATCTCGCTCGCCGACACGCCGGCGTCGGCCAGCGCCTTCTTGCACGGCTCCATCGTCCGCTTGATGAGGTCAGCAACCAGACGCTCCAGATCGGCGCGCGTCACGGTCTTCACCAGATGCTTGGGACCATTCTGGTCGGCGGTGATGAAGGGCAGGTTGACTTCCGTCGTCTGCGCCGAAGACAGTTCGATCTTCGCCTTCTCGGCCGCTTCCTTCAGGCGCTGCAGCGCCAGCTTGTCCTTGGTGAGGTCGATGCCTTCGGCCTTCTGGAAGTCGGCCGCCAGATATTCCACCAGCTTGGCGTCGAAATCCTCGCCGCCCAGGAAGGTGTCGCCATTGGTCGACTTCACTTCGAACACGCCGTCGCCGATCTCCAGGATCGAAATGTCGAACGTGCCGCCGCCAAGGTCATAGACCGCGATCGTCTTGCCGTCCTGCTTGTCGAGGCCATAGGCCAGCGCCGCGGCCGTCGGCTCGTTGATGATGCGCAGCACTTCCAGGCCTGCGATCTGGCCGGCGTCCTTGGTCGCCTGACGCTGGGCGTCGTTGAAATAGGCAGGGACGGTGATGACCGCCTGCGTGACCGTCTCGCCCAGATAGGATTCGGCGGTTTCCTTCATCTTCTGCAGCGTGAAGGCGCTGATCTGCGACGGGCTGTAATCCTGGCCGCCGGCCTTGACCCAGGCGTCGCCATTGGGGCCCTTGGCGATGGAATAGGGGACGAGTTCCATGTCCTTCTTGGTCATGGGATCATCGAAGCGGCGGCCGATGAGGCGCTTCACCGCGAAGATCGTGTTGTCCGGATTGGTGACCGCCTGGCGCTTGGCCGGCTGACCGATCAGGCGTTCGCCATCCTTGGCGAAGGCGACGATCGAGGGCGTGGTCCGCGCCCCTTCCGCATTTTCGATGACCTTGGGCTTGCCGCCGTCCATCACAGCCACGCAGCTGTTGGTGGTGCCAAGGTCGATCCCGATAACTTTTGCCATTGTTTCCTCTTTTAACCCCAAATCCGAATTCAGCGGTTGAAGGCCCCATACCTCACGAAAGCGCCAAGGCAAGGCCGGTTTGCATGGGGGATATAGGCGTGCTTTTCCTTGGCACAAGGCGCTGGGGCGATTACCTATGCAACCGATCTGAAACGAGACAGACATGGAGTGACGGATGCGCGGTCGCCTTGCCCTCATCGCCCTTGCAGCGCCGCTGGCGCTGAGCGCCTGCGGCGACCCGGCGCCCACCTATATCGACCAGGCCTGGGTGCGGCTGTCGCCCAACAAGGACCGCCCGTCGGCGGGCTATTTCGTCGCGCATGGGGGCGATGCCGGCACGCAACTGCGCGGCGTGCTGACCGACTATGCGCTCAAGGTCGAGATGCACGAAACAGTGGACGAAGGCGGCGTCATGACGATGAAGCCGGTCAGCAGCGTCGACATCCCGGCCAAGGGCACGGTCGCCTTCGCGCCGGGCGGCAAGCATCTGATGCTGTGGGGCGTCAACGACACCGCCATCAGCCGCGGCAAGATGCAGCTCACCTTCCTGCTCGCCAATGGCGACCGGCTGCTGGTCGACGCGGTCATCCGCAAGCCCAAAGGCGCCGCTGCCCCCACTCCCGCCCCCGCCCCGCAGCCGGCAGATAATAGCGCCCATTGACCAGCCGCTCGCTTACGCCGGGCGAAGTGGCGCTCGCCCGCTCGCTGTTCGGCGATGCGATCGACTACGCGCGGGTGCGGGTGCACAACCGCCCCTGGTGGCCGCTCCAGCCCCGCCGCGTCACCATGGCGCCCGACGGCGACCTGTGGTTCCATCCGCAGGGCGGCCTGTTCTGCGCCGACTTTAGCGACCAGCCGCTCCACCTCCAGGGCCATTTCCTGCACGAAATGACGCATGTCTGGCAGGCGCAGCGATCGGGCAAATGGTGGCTGCCGCTGATGCGCCACCCCTTCTGCCGCTATGGCTATGCCATCATCCCCGGCAAGCCCTTCGCCCGCTACGGCATCGAACAGCAGGCGGAAATCGTGAAGCACGCCTTCTACCTGCGCCACGGCCGCGCCGTCGACGGCAAGCCGGGCCGGGCCGTCTATGAGGCGCTACTGCCGTTCGCGCGCTGAAGGGCGCGCATAGCAGAGCAACATCTGGCGGATCATCCGAGCGATCAGCCGGGATGCGGCTCCTCGTTACCGCTGTCCTATTGCGGCGAAGCATGATCTATCATGCCGGTGCTTCCGCCCCGTTCCTTCCGAACCTGTTCGGCCCGCTCCGACGCCCTGCAACGGGCCGAGGCCGGTGTCGCGTTCCTGTCGCATCCCGGTCGCGTCGTTGTCGCGTCGCGGGCGCGTTCCGGTCGCTTCGGGCCGAAAAAGGCCGACGACACTGTGAACTTCGCTGCGCCCCGTCGCGCCGTCTGCGCCAACGAAAAAGGGCGGACCCTGCGGCCCGCCCCCTTGCGCTTCCGACGCCTGGCGGCGCGATCAGTACACGCGCGCCTTGGGCTTGATATAATCCGCTTCGTCGGTCAGCGTATAGTCGTGGACCGGACGATAATCGAGGCTGACCTTGCCGCCCTGACCACCCCAGCCGTCGAACCAGCTGATCGTGTGCTTCATCCAGTTTTCGTCATCGCGATTGGGGAAATCCTCATGCGCATGCGCGCCGCGGCTTTCCTTGCGATTTTCAGCGCTCACCATGGTGCAGACCGCCGACGCCATCAGATTGTCCAGCTCCAGCGTCTCGATGAGGTCGGTGTTCCAGATCAGCGAGCGGTCGGCGACGGACACGTCCTCCATCCGCTTGTTGACCTGTTCCATCTTGGTGACGCCCTCGGCCAGCAACTCGCTGTCGCGGAACACGGCGGCATGCTTCTGCATGGTGTGCTGCATTTCGAGCCGGATTGCCGCCGTGGGCGATCCGCCCTTGGCGTTGCGATACTTGTCGAGGCGGCCCAGCGCCAGGTCGGCCGCATCCTTGGGCAGCGGCTTGTGCGGCGCGTTGGGCTTCAGCGTCTCCTTGAGGTGCAGGCCCGTGGCGCGGCCGAACACGACAAGGTCGATCAGGCTGTTGGAGCCCAGGCGGTTCGCGCCATGGACCGACACGCAGGCCGCTTCGCCGACCGCATAAAGGCCGGGCACCACGACTTCGGGATCGTCGCCGACCTTGGTGACGACCTGGCCGTGATAGTTACAGGGAATGCCGCCCATATTGTAATGGACCGTCGGCGTGACGGGCAGCGGCTGGCGCGTCAGGTCGACGCCCGCGAAGATCTTGCCGCTTTCGGTGATGCCGGGCAGCCGCTCGGCCAGCACTTTGGGATCGATATGGTCGAGGTGCAGGAAGATATGGTCCTTGTTGGGACCAACGCCGCGCCCCTCGCGCATTTCCATCGCCATGGAGCGCGATACGACGTCGCGGCTCGCCAGGTCCTTGGCCGATGGGGCATAGCGTTCCATGAAGCGCTCGCCTTCGCTGTTGGTGAGGTAGCCGCCCTCGCCGCGCGCGCCTTCGGTGATGAGCACGCCCGCGCCATAGATGCCGGTCGGGTGGAACTGCACGAACTCCAGGTCCTGCAGCGGCAGCCCCGCGCGCAGCACCATGCCGCCGCCGTCGCCGGTGCAGCTATGCGCCGACGTCGCCGAGAAATAGGCGCGGCCATAACCGCCCGTCGCCAGCACCACGGCATGGCTGCGGAAGCGGTGGATGCTGCCATCCTCCATGCAGATGGCGATGACGCCGCGGCATTCGCCATTTTCCATGATCAGGTCGATGGCGAAATATTCGATGTAGAAGTCCGCGTCATATTTCAGCGACTGCTGATACAGCGCGTGCAGCATGGCGTGACCGGTGCGGTCGGCCGCGGCGCAGGTGCGCTGCACCGGCGGGCCTTCGCCCATATTCTGCATATGGCCGCCAAAGGGACGCTGGTAGATCGTCCCATTCTCGTTGCGGCTGAACGGCACGCCGGCATGTTCCAGCTCGATGACGGCCGCGGGCGCTTCGCGCACCATATATTCGATCGCGTCCTGGTCGCCCAGCCAGTCCGACCCCTTGACGGTGTCATACATGTGCCAGGTCCAGTGGTCGGGCGAATTGTTGCCAAGGCTCGCGGCGATGCCGCCCTGCGCCGCCACGGTGTGGCTGCGGGTTGGGAACAGCTTGGTGATGCAGGCGGTCTTCAGGCCCGCTTCGGCGCTGCCCATGGTGGCGCGCAGGCCCGAACCGCCCGCGCCGACCACGACGGTGTCATAGCTGTGGTCGATGATCTTATAGGCTTCGGTCATTAGTCGGCAGCCCCCGTGAAGGCGATCTTGGCGATCGCGAAGATGCCGGCGGCCGCGCCGCCAATGGCATAGAAATTGAGCAGCAGGACGGAAAGGAAGCTCAGGCCCTTATCATGGACATAATCTTCCAGCATGACCTGCATGCCAAGGCGCAGGTGATAGAAGATGCTGACCAGCATCAGCATCATCGGCACCGCGACCAGCGGGTTGGCGATCCAGCCGACGACGCTTTCATAGTCCAGCCCCGGCAGGCTGATCAGGCTGAACAGCAGCCACAGCACCAGCAGCAGATTGCCGACGGCGGTGTAGCGCTGTGCCAGCCAGTGGTGCGCGCCATGCTTGGCCGAGCCAAGGCCGCGGACGCGGCCGATACCAGTTCCGGTGCCCATCAGAACGCCTTTCCGAAAAAGATGTAGGACCAGAACAGGATGGTCAGCAGCGCCGACAGGATGAAGGTCGCGATCGACCAGCTCTTGTTGGTCCGCAGTTCATACCCCGCCCCCATGTCGAGCACGAAGTGACGCAGGCCCGAGCAGAGATGCTGAAAGAAGAACCAGCTCAACCCGACCATCACCAGATAGCCGATCGGCGATGTCGCGCAGCGGACGAAGGTCGCATAGGCTTCGGGGCCGATCGCGGCCGCCATCAGCCACCAGACCAGGCCCAGCGCGCCGACGGTGGCCAGGCCATTGCCCGTCACGCGGTGCATGATGGAAACGGCCATGTGCGGGCCCCATTTCCAGATCGTCAAATGCGGCGAGAGCGGCCGGCTGGTGGTTCGCGCCATGTCTACCCTTGTCCCTGATGCTTGTGCTCGAGTCCCGTCCCCTTAGGAGCGAAGCGCGAAGAGGGCAAGCAGCGGAGCGGCGCGAAAGACTTGTTCGCGCGGACGCCAATCATAAGAAGTGATTAACCAAAGGCGGCTAGGATGAACCCGTTCAAAGCACATATGACCAGCAGGGGCCTGTCATCCATGCCGTCCTTCGTTTCCACCGCCACCCTCAATCCCGAACTCGTGGCGGAAATTGACGCCAGCAGCGCCGTGGGGCGAGACGCCCGCGAAATCGGCCTGCTGATCGAGGGGGACATCGGGAAGGTCGCCGAAGCGTTTTTCACCGCCTATATGCGCGACACGGGCCTCGAAAAGCGGCTGAGCGCGGCCGTCGTGGAGCGGATCCGCGTCGAGACCCACAATTATATCGAACAGAAGCTGCTGCATTTCCAGGAAGGGAAATGGGCGCAGTCGGCTGCCAATTGCGTGCGCCACGCGCGCAAGCATGACGTGTCGGTCCGCGCGGTGTTGACTGCCGTCGCAGCCGCCAACGAAACCATCCTGGACCTGATCTGGGAACGCTGCGCCGACGATGAAGCCTGCGCGCGCCGGTTGCAACGGACCATGCTGCAGATTGCGATGCTCGATTCGGGCCTGATGAGCAACGTGCTGGCCAACGACCAAGCCGAAGCCCAGCGGTCCGAGCGCCAGCGCTATGGCCTGTTGTTCGAACAGCGCATCATGGGTGAGATCGACGGCGCGACCAAGCTGGGCGAATCGCTGCGCGAACAGGCCAAGGATGCGTCGGCCGCCACCCGCGGCATGCTGGGCAAGGCGTCGGAAGTCGCCGCTGCGGCCGAGCAGTCGGCGCTCGCGATGCGGGAAGCCGCGCGCACGTCCGCCGGCCTCATCCGCGCGATCGAGGACGCCCGCACCGAAGTCGAGGGGGCGGCCGATGTCGCCCAGCGCGCCGCGGAGCAGTCCGGCGACGCGGTCAGCATGTCCGCCACCTTGTCCGAACATGCCAAGTCGATCGAATCAATCCTGGGGCTGATCCGCGACATTGCCGGCCAGACCAACCTGCTGGCGCTCAACGCCACGATCGAGGCGGCGCGGGCGGGCGATGCCGGGCGCGGCTTCGCGGTGGTGGCGCAGGAGGTCAAGAGCCTCGCCAACCAGACCGCGCGCGCCACCGACGAGATCGCCGGCAAGATCGCCGACATCCAGAATTCGACCCGCCAGTCGGTCGAGACCAACGAACGCATCCGCGACACGGTGGGCGAGGTTCAGGCCAGCGCCGAACGCATCCGCCATGCGATGGACGCGCAGGCGCAGACCGTCACCATGATCACTGCGGCGGTGGACGAAACCGCGCTCGCCGCCGATTCCATGTCGAGCACCATCTCGGCGATCCGCCAGGATACCGAGATCGTCGCGTCGGAAATCGACCAGCTGGAGCGCGGCTTCATGAGCGTCGAGGGCAAGCTGGCGGGCCTGCGCCACGCTTCGTCGGACTTCGGCCGGCAGGTCGCCTGACGCTTCCCCTGCCCCCGATGCTGGAGTAAGGGCGGCGGCATGAACGATGTCGCCGCGCCAGCCGCGCAAAGCTGGAAAGTCACGCTCCCCTGCACGCGCGCCGAAGCCGAGGCGCTGGATGGCGACATCGCCGCCTTCGCCCTGATGGACCGGCCGCCGGTGCTGATGACCAGCGAGGCCGCGCCCGACGACGAAGACAAATGGCAGCTCGACGCCTATTTCGAAGGCAAGCCGAGCCCCGCCGCGGTCAAGCTGCTCAAGACGCTGGTGCCCAGCGCCGCCGGGGTGAAGCCGCTGATCGAGCAACTGCCCGACGAGGATTGGGTGACGATCAGCCAGCAGGGCCTGGAGGCCGTCACCGCCGGCCGCTTTCATGTCCGCAATCTGGCGAGCGATCCGCAAGCGCCCGGCCATGTCAATCTGCTGATCGAGGCGAGCCGCGCCTTTGGCACCGGCCAGCATGAAACCACCGCCGGCTGCCTCGCCATGCTCGACCGCATGCGGCGCGTGGGCATGCGCGCGCGCAACATCGCCGACATCGGCACCGGCACCGGCCTGCTCGCCTTCGCCGCCCTGCATCTGTGGCCCCGCGCTCATGCCATCGCGTCCGACATTGATCCGGTCGCGGTGGAGATCAGCGCCGACAATGCGCGCGCCAATGGCGTGGCGCTGGGCAGCGGCGCGGGACAGCTGGCGCTGGTGACGGCGGCGGGCGCGGATCATGCCGCGATCATCGGCCGCGCCCCCTATGACCTGTTGATCGCCAATATTCTGGCCGGGCCGCTGATCGAACTGGCGCCCGCGCTCTGCGCCCTTGTCGAAGAGGGCGGGACCATCCTGCTCGCCGGCCTGCTCGACAGCCAGGCGGACGCCGTGCTGGCCGCCTATCGCGCGCAGGGCATGCGCCTTGCCGAACGCAGCGACCGCGGCGACTGGCCGACGTTGCGGCTGCGCAAGCGCCCGCGCATCGGGTGGAAGCGACCGCAGCGGCTGCGCGCGGGGGCGCGCGGCGAGGCCCCCGGATTCGGCAGTCTGTAAAGAACCAAGGAGACGATCATGAGCATCACTCGCGAGAGGCTGATCCACGCCATCGACGGCGAGCCGTTCGACCATATGGTCGTGGCCGATCTCGCCGCGGGTCCGCGCCCTGGCATCTTGCTGTTTCCCAATGTCCTCGGCACCAAGGAAGCTGACTTCGCCTATGCCGAAAAGGTCGCGGCGCTCGGCTACAGCTTGCTGGTCGTGGACCTGTTCGGCGAAGGCAAGCGCAGCACGCGGGCGGAGCCGGACGCGGCTCGCTACATGAACGCCCTGAAGAACGACCGGGCGCTGCTGCGCGACCGCGTCAACGCGGCGCATCGACTGCTCAAGCAGCAGGAGAGCGTCGCCCCTGCAAGGACGGCGGCGATCGGCTTCTGTTTCGGGGGATTGTGCGTGCTCGACCTTGCCCGCAGCGGCGCCGACATCGCCGGCGGCGTCAGCTTCCATGGCGTCTATGACGCGCCGCCCTTCCCCAATGCCACGATCAGTGCGAAGCTGCTGGTCTGCCATGGCTGGGAAGACCCGATCGCGCCGCCCGAAGCAACCGTCGGCCTCGCCCGCGAACTGACCGCGTCCGGCTGCGACTGGCAGATCCACGCCTATGGCCATACCGGCCACGCCTTCACCGACGAATCGGTGCACATGCCCGAAAAGGGCCTGGCCTACAGCCCCGTCGCCGATCGGCGGAGCTTCAAGGCGATGACGGACTTCCTGTCCGAACTGTTCGACTAGACCGCAAGGGCCCTCGCCTCACAGCTCGTCGATCATCTCGGCGAGCACGGCGAGGCAGTCCTTGGCGAGTTGCATCGACCGGGCGGGCGACCAGCCATAATCGGCGTCGGGCAGGTCGTCATTGTCCTTGAACGGCATTTCCAGCGTCATCGCCACCGCACCGAATCGCTCGGCAAGCTGGTTGGTCGACATGGACAGATTGGCCTTGCCCGCGGCTGCGACGGGATAGCCGAGCCGCGTCTGGAAGTCGGGCGTGCGCCGGGCGAGCGTATCGCGGTAGCGATGATAGAGCGCCGACTGGCGTTCGGTGATCGACGGAATGCCGTCGAAGCCGGCGATGAACACGGCGGGGATCGCTTCGTCGCCATGAACGTCCATCGCGAAGTCGACGCCGCTTTCGTCCATCGCATTGCGCACCAGCAGCACTTCGGGGCTTCGCTCCGCGCTCGGCTCATGCCATTCGCGATTGAGGTTCACCCCTGCCGCATTGGTGCGCAGATGGCCGCGCCGGCTGCCATCGGGGTTCATGTTGGGGACGAGATGGATCGTCGCCTTCTGGCGGAGCAGCCGCGCGACCGCATCCTCCTCGTCGCACAGGCGCTCCAGCGCGCCTTCCATCCACCACTGCGCCATCGTTTCGCCGGGATGCTGGCGCGCATAGAGCCATACCTGCTTGGGGCCGTCGCCCAGCGTCAGCAGATCCATCGGCTGCTTATCGAGCGTGAGGCCCAGTTCGCGATGGACGACGCCCGGCTGGCCCGCGGCCCAGGCGATCAGGTCATGGTGGCGCTCCATCGAATAGGGCGCGAAATAGGCGATCCAGACAGCATTGCTGTCGGGCGTCAGGCGGATCGTCAGCGTGCCGTCGGCATAGCTTGTATCGGCCAGGAACCAGTTTTCGCGATCTTCGCTCATGCGCGCGGCATAGCCCGGCCAGCCGTCGGGATAGGCCGATCCCGCGCCGTTGACGATCGCCAGTTCCACCTCGCGCCCGGCCGCGTTGGCGAGGCGGAAGTGGAACCATTGATAGAAGTCGCTCTGGTGATCGGTGACGATTTCCAGCTCGGCGCGGACGCCGGCGGCTGTGTCGGTGATGGAGAGGACGCGAATATTGCCGCTATCGAAAGCGCTCGAAATGCTGATGCTCATTTGACCGTTATAGTGCGGCCGGATTCGCCGGGATAGCCCCCGATCAAGGCGGCGGCGAGCTTCTGCGCTGCGGCGGCCGGCTGCGCCGCGGGCGAGCCCTGCCTGCCTTCGGTATAGGCGCGGCCTTCCCAGATAGTGGTCGAATCGGACCGGCGGCGCAGCTGCACCTGCAATTCGGTGGTCACAATGTCCTTGGGCTTGCCCGACAGGTTGATGCCGACGCCCACGCCCAGGCCCGAATAGCCGCCGCTGCCGATGCCGCCGCCCACGCCGACGGACACGGGTTTGCCGCTGCGGTCGATGCCGCTCGGGCGGAAGCTGCGGCGGAAGTTGACAAGCGCGACATAGTCGCTGCTGGCGCCGGCCGGAACTGCGGAAAAGCCGACCTGCTGGAACTGCTGCTGCACGGCCGCGGCATAAGTGCGGAATTCCAGGCTGACATCGGGATTGCCGGGCATTTCCTCCACGGCGAGCGTGCCCGACCGCGCGGGATTGTCGATATGGAAACGAGTGACCTCGACCGGCGGCACGGTCGCGCAGGCGGCCAGGGGCAAGGCGAGGATGGCGGCGATCAGGGGACGCTTCGACATGACTTCACTCCAACGGGCATTTGCCGCATACACGGCGCGACGGGCATAATCCCCTCCAACGCGCGAAGCCATGAACTTGCTGCATGGACGATGAACAGGGGCAAAAAGCGGCGCATCGCGCTTGACTTTCGACGTCCCGACCCATAGGGGCAGCGCTTCGAAATTCAGACCGAAACCAGATTCACCAAAGGCCGATTGCCATGAAGATCCGCAACTCGCTCAAGTCGCTCAAGGGCCGCCACCGGGACAACCGCGTGATCCGTCGTCGCGGCCGCACCTATGTCATCAACAAGACCAATCGTCGCTTCAAGGCTCGCCAGGGCTAAACGATCGTCGCTTCCTTCAGGAAGCAACGCAAAGACATATGAAGGGCGCCCGGTCGATGATCGGGCGCCTTTTCGCGTTGCCCAGGCAGATGACGCCGCCTGTTCCGGCAAGAGGGCGCACCCTCTTGCCGGAGCCGCAACCATCAAAAGGACGGCGATTCGTCGCGGCCCTTGAGTTCGTCGCCGCGAATGGCCGCGACATGCAGGACGTTCGTCGACCCAGGCGTGCCAAAGGGAACCCCGGCCAGAACCACGATCTTGCCGCCCTTTTCGGACATGCCATGGCGCAGCGCCATGCGCCGGGCCTTGCCGATCATCTCCTCGAAATTGCCGATATCCTTCGTCCGGACGGCATGGACGCCCCAGGTCAGGCCCAGCTTGCGCGCCGTGTCGGATCGCGGCGTCAGCGCCAGGATCGGAGCAGACGGCCGTTCGCGCGCGACGCGGCGCACGGTGCTGCCAGACGAAGTGAAGCAGGTGATGGCGCTGGCGCCCATGACCGACACGATGCTGCTCGCCGCTTCGGCCAAGGCGTCGGCGGTGGTCGGATCGGGCCGCGTTTCGGTGAAGTGCAGCCGCGCGAGATAGCCCGGATCGCGCTCCACGCTATGGGCGATGCTGTCCATCATCGTCACCGCCTCGACCGGCCAGTCGCCCGCCGCTGTCTCGGCTGACAGCATGATCGCGTCGGCCCCGTCATAGACGGCCGTTGCCACGTCGGAGACTTCGGCGCGCGTGGGCGATGGCGACTTGATCATCGATTCGAGCATCTGGGTCGCGACCACCACGGGCCGGCCGAGCGTGCGCGCGGTGGCGACGATCTGTTTCTGGAGCGGCGGCACGGCCTGCGGCGGCAGTTCGACGCCCAGGTCGCCGCGCGCGACCATCACGCCGTCGGCCAGTTCGATGATCTCCTCCAGCCGCTGCACGGCGGACGGCTTCTCGATCTTCGCCATCAGCGCGCCATGGCCGCCCATCAGCTTGCGCGCCTCGGCCAGATCCTCGGGCCGCTGCACGAAGCTCAGCGCAATCCAGTCGCAGCCCTGCTCCACCGCGAAGCTAAGGTCGCGCCGATCCTTGTCGGTGAGCGCCGGCACCGGCACCACCACGTCGGGCACATTGACGCCCTTGCGATTGGACAGGGTGCCGCCGACTTCCACGATGGTGTCGATGCGGTCATCGCTCACCGTCTTCACCCGCAGCACCAGCTTGCCATCGTCCAGCAGCAGGCGGGTTTCGGGCACCAGAGCGGCGTAGATTTCGGGATGGGGCAGGTTGACGCGGCGCGCATCGCCCGGCGTCTCGTCGCGGTCCAGCACGAAGGACGCGCCCTTTTCCAGGATGGCGAGCCCTTTTTCGAATGTGCCGACACGCAGCTTGGGCCCCTGAAGGTCGCCAAGGATGGTCGTCGGACGGTTGAATTCCTTTTCCAGCGCGCGGATCGCGGCGATGCGCGCCGCATGATCCTCATGCGCGCCATGGCTCATATTGATGCGGAAGGCGTCGGCCCCGGCGACGAACAGCGCCCGGATCATGTCCGGCGTATCGCTGGCAGGGCCAAGGGTCGCCAGGATGCGAACCTTGCGCGAGCGGGGCGGCAACTTAGTCATGTCTTCTCCTGACCGTCATGATCGCTCCTGGCCCGGCCTCATGGCCTTGCCAGCGCGTCGTTATGGGTTATCCGTGCTGCACGACAGGATGATGTAGATCAGCGAAAGGATCGCCGATGGCCGACACCATACTCACGGATGCGGTTGCCGCAACCGCCTTCCGACGCCTCGTGGCGCATTTGCAGCACAGGACCGACGTGCAGAATATCGACCTGATGGGAACGGCGGGCTTCTGCCGCAACTGCCTGGCCGACTGGGTGGCGCAAGCGCATGGGGACCTTAGCCGCGAGGCGGCGCGCGAGATCATCCACGGCATGCCCTTCCCCCAGTGGAAAGCACAGCACCAGAGCGAGGCGACGCCCGAGCAGATCGCAAAGATGCAGGAGAGTGTGGCGAAGAACGCCGACAGCCATTAGAGGCGAGCGCCAACCGATTCACACTCACATACGGAGAACCCCATGAGCGAGGGCAACGTCGCGGCCGACCAGCTACGCCTTTTCATTGAGCGCATCGAGCGCCTGGAAGAAGAGAAGAAGGGCATCGGCGACGACATCAAGGACGTCTATCTGGAGGCCAAGGCCAACGGCTATGACGGCAAGATCATGCGCCAGATCGTGCGCCTGCGGAAGATGCAGCCGCACGACCGGCAGGAGATGGAGGCGATCCTCCAGACCTATCTCGCCGCGCTGGGCATGGAATAAGCGCAGTGCGTGACGAACGCGCATCGGGCGGCGACACGCCGTCCGACATTGCAGGATCGGGGCGCGCTCGCTAGAGAGCGCGCTTCGGATCACAGAAAATGTCAGGAGACAGGCCGTGGCCGGCCATTCCAAATTCAAGAACATCATGCATCGCAAGGGCGCGCAGGACAAGAAGCGCTCGTCGATGTTCTCCAAGCTGAGCCGCGAAATCACCGTCGCGGCCAAGATGGGGATGCCCGACCCGGACATGAACCCGCGCCTGCGCCTGGCCGTCAACGCCGCCAAGGCGCAGTCCATGCCCAAGGACAATATCCAGCGCGCGATCGACAAGGCGTCGGGCGGCGACATGGAGAATTACGAGGAAGTGCGCTATGAGGGCTATGGGCCCGGCGGCGTCGCGATCATCGTCGAGGCGCTGACCGACAACCGCAACCGCACCGCCACCAATGTGCGCACCGCCTTTTCCAAAAATGGCGGCAATCTGGGCGCGTCAGGCGCGGTGAGCCATGGCTTCGAACGCCTGGGCCTCATCACCTATCCGGCGAGCGCGGGCGATCCCGACGCGGTGTTCGAAGCCGCGCTGGAAGCCGGTGCGGACGATGTGTCGTCGAACGAGGACGAGCATGAGATCTGGACCGCGATGGACGCGCTCCACGAGGTCGCCAAGGCGCTGGAAAGCAAGCTGGGCGAGGCGGACAGCGCCAAGCTGGCCTGGAAGCCCACCACCACCGTCGAGGTCGACGAAAGCAATGCCGGCACGCTGATGAAGCTGGTCGACACGCTGGAGGATGATGACGACGTCCAGACCGTGTGGGGCAATTATGAAGTGTCTGACGAAGTGATGGAGAAGCTGGGCTGAGAGGCCCGGCCTTCCGTTCCGTGCGAACGGACCCTGCCGCATGATCCTTCTGGGACTGGACCCCGGCCTTGGCACTACGGGCTGGGGCCTGATCGCCGCGGATGGCAACCGCCTCACCCATATCGGCAACGGTCAGATCAAGACCGATGCCGATATGGCGCTGGCGACGCGGCTGCTGGCGATCGACCTTGCCTTGACCGACCTCATCCTGGAGCATCGGCCCGATGGCGCGGCGGTCGAGGAGGTGTTCGTCAATGTGAACCCGCAATCGACGCTGAAGCTGGGCCAGGCGCGAGGCGTGGTGCTGCTCGCCGCGTCGCGGTCGGGCATGGAGGTGGGCGAATATGCCGCCCGCCTGGTCAAGAAATCGGTCGTCGGCGTGGGCAATGCATCCAAGGACCAAGTCCATGCGATGGTGCAGCGGCTGCTGCCCGGCGCGAAGATCGCCGGGCCGGACGCCGCCGACGCGCTGGCGGTCGCCATCACCCATGCCCATCATCTGGCGAGCGCGCGGCGCATCCCGCGCCGGTGAAGTAGGGGCGGAGCGCCCGCCCCCTTTGGGTTTACCGCCAGTCGAAGCTGAGCGGCGCTTCGCGGAAGGCGAAGCGGTCGAGATGGTCGGCGACCACCTGCTTGAAGCGATCGACGTCAGTGTCCGGATTGGGCTCCAGCGTGACGACCAGCGCCTCGGCCTGCGCCTCCATGCGGATCGGCCCCATTGGGAAGCCGATCTCGCCCTTCTCCGCGTCGAAATCGACGTCGAACTTGTGGCTCCAATGTTTGCACAGCTGCTGCAGATAGCGGCTGCCATGCGTGGTCGGAACGGTTGCGGTCAGGGTCATGAATCAGAGCCTTTCAATCTTGCCGGCGGCCTCGTCGATCAGGGCGGCGACGTCGAACATGGTCTGGTTGTCCGCCCCTTCCTTTTCAAGGCGCTGCTGCACGGCGTAGCGCAGATTGTGCATGGCGCGGCGGACGGGCGCGGGGTCAATCCGGTCGGCCTTGCGCGCGAGATGCGCGAGCCGTTCCAGCGCGATGTCGAGCGCGGCCTGATCTTCGGCCAGCTTCGTGCGACCCGCATCGGTGATGGCGAAGCGCTTGCGGCTGCCATCGCCGGGCTGCTCGACGATCAGTTCCATGTCCGACAGCAGCGTCAGCGTCGGATAGACGACGCCGGGGCTGGGCGCATAGACCTCGTCCGACAGCGCCTCGATCGCGCGGATCAGTTCATAGCCGTGGCGCGGCTCATCGGCGATCAGCTTGAGCAGGATCAGCCGCAGCGCATCATTGTCGAACAGCCGACGACGGCCACCGCCGCGCCCGCCACGTCCGCCGCCGCGCGGGCCGTCTCCGCCGAAAGGATCACTGCCGAAGGAGTCGCCGCTGAACGGGTTGCGCCCGTCGCGCGCGGCGCGAAGACCGACAGCGAAAGCGACAGCTGCGCGGGGATGATGGAAGCCGCCGCCATGGCGGTGGTGAGAGGGGGATTTGAGAAAACGCATCAAGGGTTCTTTCATAGTATCTAGATGCTTTGAGATATATCTTAAAACATCTGAACGTCAAGACCGCATTCTAATTTTTGTCGCCGCCAACGCCGCTATGCCTTGTCCATTAAAGAAATTTTGACCGGCGGGGCGCTAGCAAAGGCCATACGGTGGAGACATGATGGTCGTTGGCGCAGCCCGATGGATGGCGGATGATGCGTGGGATACGCCACCCGTTCGCGCATCGATTCGATCCGGCATTGCGCCCCATTATCGGCGTCGGGGCTGTCGCTGATGCGCAAATCCATCCGGCGCGACCAGCTGCGGCTCGGCATGTTCATCCACCGTTTCGAAGGATCCTGGTTCAAGCATCCCTTCTGGCGGGCGCGCTTCCTGCTGGAGGATGACGAGGACCTGGCGACCGTGCTGGACAGCGAGATCGAGCGGCTGATCATCGACACCGATAAGGGCGTCGATGTGGAGGAGCCCCAGTCAGCGCCCCCGCTCCGGCCGGCCGCAGCACCTGCGCCAGCGCGTCCCGCGAAAACGCCGCAGCCCGTACGCGCGACGCCGCTGCGGCCGGACGACGGCCATGAAGTGGCGCGGATCGAGGCAACGCGCGTCACCAACCAGTCGAAGAAGGTGATGCGCGAGATTTTCGATTCAGCGCGACTGGGCAAGGCGGTGCAATGCGCGTCGGTGACGGCCGTGGTCGCGGACGTCACCAGCATGATCGAGAAGAACCGCCAGGCTTTTCTCAAGGTGCTGCGCCTCAAGTCGAAGGACGAATATACCTATCTGCACTCGGTCGCGGTCTGTGCATTGATGATCAACCTGGGCCGGCAGCTCAAGCTGGACGAGGCCCGCATCGCGGACCTTGGCACGGCCGGCCTGTTGCACGACATCGGCAAGATGCTGGTGCCGGCCGATGTGCTGAACAAGCCCGGCCGGCTGACGGCCGAGGAGTTCGCGATCATCCAGACCCATGCCGAGCGCGGGTCACAGCTGCTGGAGGAGATCGGCGCGGTGCCGGACCTGGCGCTGGACGTGTGCCGGCACCATCATGAGAAGATGGACGGCACCGGCTATCCGTCGCGCCTGCCCGGCGCGCAGATCAGCCTGGCGGCGCGCATGGGTGCGATCTGCGACGTCTATGACGCGCTCACGTCCAATCGCGTCTACAAGCAGGCCTGGACCCCGGTCGAAGCGATCACCCGGATGCGCAGCTGGGAGGGGCATTTCGACTCCGCCCTGTTGTTCAGCTTCATGCAGAGCATCGAGACATTTCCCGTGGGCATGGTCGTGCGGCTGCGATCGAACCGGCTGGGGGTGGTGCTGGACAATGGCCGGCGCGCATCGCGGCCCAAGGTGCTCGCCTTCTATTCGACCCGCGACCAGGAATGGATCGAAAAGGACATTGTCGTCATCGGCGAAAGCCTGTCGCGCGACGCGATCCTGGAGGAGGTTGATCCGGCCCATTGGGGCATCGAACGCGCGGCCATCGACCGACTGATGGAGGCGCAAGCGCCTCGGTCAAAGCTGGCGGGCTGAGCCGTCGCTGACGAAAGGGCCTCCCCTCCCCTGCGGGACGGAAGGCCCATCGCGTCAATCAGGCTTTTTCGCGACGCTCACCATGGCGGGGCGCAGCAAGCGATCCTTGATCATATAGCCCGCCTGCATTTCCACCAGGATGGTGCCGGGCTCCGCGTCGGCGGACGGCACTTCCATCATCGCCTGATGCTTGTTGGGATCGAGCGGCTGGCCGACCGATTCAAGCTTGGTGATGCCGTTGCGGCCGAACACGCTTTCCAGCTCGCGGCCGGTGGCTTCCAGCCCCACGACCAGGCCCTTGAACTTCTCATCCTCGCGCAGGTCCGCCGGAATGGCGGACAGGGCGCGGCTGAGATTGTCGGCGACAGACAGCATATCGCGGGCAAAGGCGGTCGCGGCATAGGCGCGCGCGTCGGCCAGTTCCTTTTCCAGCCGGCGGCGGACATTCTGCGTATCGGCATGGGCGTAGAGAATATCCTGCTTCGCGCTCGCCAGTTCCGCTTCCAGAGCGGCGATCCGCTCCGCGGTGGCGTCGCCGGCCGGCGCCGCGTCCTCGGGCAGGGCGTCCACGACTTCGGTATTTTCCAGATTCTGATTGTCTTCGCTCATCTCATCAATCTCGACAGCGTCTGTGCAGTGAAGTCCACCATGGGGATCACCCGCGCATAGTTCAAGCGCGTGGGGCCGATCACGCCGACGACGCCGACGACCCGGCCGTCCGCGCCACGGTAGGGGGCGGCTATGACGGAAGAACCCGACAGGGAAAAGAGCTTGTTTTCCGAGCCGATGAAGATTTTGGTCGCGCTGCCCGCCAGCGCGCCGCGCAGCAGGTCCATGATTTCCTGCTTGCCCTCCAGCTGCTCCAGCAACTGGCGCGCGCGTTCCAGGTCGGCGGCGGTGCTTTCATCGAGCAGGCGCGACTGGCCGCGCACGATCAGCACCGGGCGATCATCGGCGTCATGCGACCAGGTGGCGATGCCGCGCGCGACCAGATCGCGCGCCGCCCGGTCGAGCGCGCCGCGCTCCGCCTCCATCTCGCGGCTGAGCGCTTCGCCCGCTTCGCGCAAGGTGAGCCCGGCAAAGCGCGCGGACATGAAATTGGCCGCTTCGTTCAGCATCACCGGGCTGACCCCCTCGGGCAGGTCCAGCACGCGATTTTCCACCGACCCGTCCTGCCCCACCAGCACGGCGAGCGCCTGGCGCGCGTTCAGCGGCACGAAGCCGAACTGCCGCAGCACCGGCTCGCGCTTGGGCACCATGACGATGCCGGCGCAGGCGGACAGGCCGCTCAGCGTCGCGGTCGCGGCGGACAGCGCTTCCTCGATCGGGCCGCTTTCGGCGATCCCCGCCTCGATCGCGCGGCGCTCCTCCACCGATGGTTCGGCCGCCTGCATCATGCCGTCGACGAACAGGCGCAGGCCCGTTTCCGTCGGCATCCGGCCCGCCGACGTATGCGGCGCGGCGAGCAGGCCCAGCTCCTCCAGATCCTGCATCACATTGCGGATGGAAGCGGGCGACAGGCTCAAGGACGCCATCTTGCTGATCGTGCGCGACCCCACGGGCAGGCCCGTGCCGAGATAGCTTTCCACCACCAGGCGGAAAACGTCGCGCGCGCGATCATTCAGTTCAGGGATCGGGATGACCGACATGGCGTCTATCTAGGCAAGGCGGCCGTCCCGCTCAAGATGGTCAGGGCGTCACCGCGCGCGGGTTCAGCATCCGTTCGACATCGAGGATTTTGGGAACGGACGCGATCGCGACGCGCAACTTGCCATAGCGCGGGTCCATGCAGCCCGACTGGAATTCCAGCTTCGTCGCGTCCTGACCCGGCCGGCTCCATTCGACCTTATAGGCCGGCAGATCGGTGGCGAAGCTGTCGCAATTTTCGCCATGGGCGATGCGCCGCGTCGTACCCGTGGGCGGCCGGTGCGGCGCCAGCGTGGTGACGAGCCGGCGATATTGCGCGGTCGACAGGGTGAAGCGCGTCGCGCCGGGGACGGAGGTGTTGCGCTCGGGCTCCAGCAGGCCCGATCCGTCGGGCGACACCTGCACCGTGTAGGTCGGGCACGCGCCGAAGCAGCGACCGGCGGTGAAGCGGATCACGTCGCCCGGCGCCTTTGGCGGTTCCAGCCCCTCCCTTTCGCTCGTGCATCCCGCCAGCACCAGGAGGCCGGCCACGATCATGATTTTCGTCGTCATACCCCCTCATATCGTCCAATTGGCGCGCTGGACACTGGCAAGTCGCGTCCCCGGGCGCTAAGCGGCGCTGCAAGTGCGCCTTTCGGCGCATTGGCGGCATCGGCCCAACGAGGGCCTGCCGGCCTGATCCTAGTTGGAGACTGACTATGCGTCCTTCCGGCCGCGCGCCCGACCAGATGCGCGACATCACCATGGAGCCCGGCTTCACCATCCATGCCGAGGGCAGCTGCCTGGTCAGCTTCGGCGACACGCGCGTGCTGTGCACCGCGTCGGTGGAGGAGAAGGTGCCGCCCTTCCTGCGCGGCAAGGGCCAGGGCTGGGTCACGGCCGAATATGGCATGCTGCCCCGCGCCACCCACACGCGCGGCAGCCGTGAAGCGGCCAAGGGCAAGCAGTCGGGCCGCACGCAGGAAATCCAGCGGCTGATCGGCCGATCGCTGCGCACGGTCGTCGACCTCAAGGCGCTGGGCGAGCGGCAGATCGTGGTCGATTGCGACGTGATCCAGGCCGATGGCGGCACGCGCACGGCCGCGATTTCTGGCAGCTGGGTGGCGCTGCGCATTGCGGTGGACAAGCTGCTGGCGTCGGGCGCGCTGACGCAGGACCCGATCATCCAGAAGGTCGCGGCGATCAGCTGCGGCATTTACGAGGGCACACCGGTGCTCGACCTGGACTATGCCGAGGACAGCAATGCGGAAACGGACGCCAACCTGATCCTGACCGGCGACGGCAAGTTCGCCGAAGTGCAGGCCACCGCAGAGGGCGCGGCCTATGACGAGGAAGAGCTGCTGCGCCTGCTGCGGCTGGCGCGGATCGGTTGCGCCAAGATCTTCGCGGCGCAGGATGTTGCGACGGGGCGGTAATCGCCCCCGTTCGGTTCGAGCCTGTCGAGAACCATCCTTTCAAACCGCTTCTCGACAAGCTCGGAGCGAACGGAGATAATAGATTCAATGAGCGACGATTTCGGACAGGAACAGGCGATCCGCAAGTTGCAGCCGGGCAAGCTGGTGATCGCCAGCCACAATGCCGGCAAGGTGCGCGAAATCGCGGCGCTGCTGGGCCCTTACGGCATCGAGCCGATTTCGGCCGGGAGCCTGGACCTGCCCGAACCGGAGGAAACCGGCACGACCTTCATCGCCAACGCAGAACTGAAGGCGTTGCAGGCGGCCGACCTGTCCGGCCTGCCGGCGCTGGCCGACGATAGCGGCCTGTGCGTCGAGGCGCTGGGCGGCGACCCGGGGCTGTTTTCGGCGCGCTGGGGCGGGCCGGACAAGGATTTCAACCTGGCCATGCGCAAGGTCTGGGACGGGATCAAGGCCAAGGGGCCGGAGGCGGGGCATGACGCGCATTTCGTCTGCGCGCTGGCGCTCGCCTGGCCGGACGGCCATGTCGAGGCGTTCGAAGGCCGGGTCGACGGCACGATCATCTGGCCGCCGCGCGGCGACAAGGGGTTCGGCTATGATCCGATGTTCCAGCCCCATGGCCATGCCATCAGCTTTGGCGAGATGGACCCGGACAAGAAACACGCGATGAGCCATCGCGCCGACGCGTTCGCGCAGATGGTCAAGGCGGTGTTCTGAAGACTCAGACGACAGGTTTCAAGCGTCCCGGAACGATGTGTCAGCGGCGCTGGTCGATGCTGGCCCCGGCGCGCGATCCCCGCTAAGGGCGGCGGGCAATGTCGGTCTCCGCCCTCCCCTCATCCGCCACGCGCGCCGCGGAGCCTCTGGCGCTCTATATCCACTGGCCCTTCTGCGTGTCCAGATGCCCCTATTGCGATTTCAACAGCCATGTGCGCGATCAGGTCGACAACGACGCCTGGCGCGGCGCGCTGCTCGCGGACATGGCACATGAAGCGGCGCTGACGCGCGGGCGTCGAGTGACGTCGATCTTCTTCGGCGGCGGCACGCCTTCGCTGATGCCGCCGGCGCTGGTCGCGGACCTGATCGCGGCGGCCGATCGCCATTGGGGCCTGTCGGTGGACGTTGAAATCACGCTGGAGGCCAACCCCAATTCGGTCGAAGCCGCGCGCTTCGCCGATCTGGGCGTTGCGGGGGTCAACCGCGTGTCGTTGGGGCTGCAGGCGCTCAACGACGAGGCGCTGCATTTCCTGGGGCGCGCGCATGGGGTGGACGAAGGGCTGGCGGCGCTGGCGACGGCGCAGCGCGTGTTCGACCGCGTCAGCTTCGACCTCATCTACGCCCGGCCGGGCCAGAGCGAGGCCGACTGGGAACCAGAACTGGCGCGGGCTCTGGGTTACGGGACCGGACACCTGTCGCTCTATCAGCTGACGATCGAGCCGGGGACGCGCTTCGCCACGCTGGTCGCGCAGGGCAAGCTGACGCCGGCCGATCCCGACCATGGCGCGACGCTCTACGAGCTGACCCAGGCGATGACGGGGGCGGCGGGCATCCCCGCCTATGAGATCAGCAATCATGCCCGGCCGGGGCAGGAAAGCCGGCATAATCTGACCTATTGGCGCTATGGCGACTATGTCGGAATCGGCCCCGGCGCGCATGGCCGGCGGACCGGCCAGGCGACGATGCGCCACAAGAAGCCGGAAAACTGGATGAGCGCGGTGGCGCGCAATGGTCATGGCGCGCAGAGCGAGGAGCCGCTGGCGGGCGAGGACCGCGCGCGCGAGGCGCTGCTGATGGGGCTGCGGCTGGGCGAAGGGGTGGACCTGGACCGGATCGCCGCGCTCTCGGGCGTTTCCGCGCCGCAGCTGGTGGACGAACGCGCGATCGCGCAGCTGATCGACATCGGCCTGCTTCACCGGCAGGGGCCGCGGCTTCAGGTGGCGGCGACCGGCATGTTGCTGCTCGACGCCATCCTGCCGGAAATCGTCACCGTCTGAACCGGCGGGATCAGGGCTGCTCGGTGGTCTCGCGCTTGGGCGACGGCACGGCGTCCTTCGTGGTCATGGCGACGGCGGGCGGGCCCTTCTGGATCGCGGCCGCCAGCTGGCCGACCGGCGTGCAATCGGCCTTGCAAAGCTTTTGCGCCTGCGCCAGCACTTCCTTGGCGCGCGCGACCGCGCCCTTTTCCATCATCGCCTCGCCCTGCCCCGCCAGCGCGACGACATCGGTGGGATCGAGCAGCAAGGCTTCCTTGTAGAGGCGGATCGCCTTGCCCTGCAGGCCCTGCGCGCGAGCCACCTCGGCCAGTTCGACATAGGCGGCGCGGTTGCGCGGGTCGACCGCCAGCGCGCTTTCCAGCGCATCGGTCGCGCCCGCAAGGTTGCCCGCCTTGCGCGCGGCTTCACCGGCCTTCTGCCATTCGATCGAGCGCGGGCTGATCTGATTGTCCGGCCGCTGGCTGAGGCCCATGCTGGACACGGTGGTCAGCAGCCCGGCAAGGGCAATCGAGGCGGGGGTGAAACGCATTATCTTCTCCAGCCATGTTTCAGGCGATGATTCCGGGCTCGGGTCCAAGGGGCAAGTGTCGCGATTTCGCGCGGCTTTGTCCATGGGCTGATTCATGCGCCTCGGCGCAGCCGCGCGAAGAAGAAGCCGTCGCTGCCATCATGGCCGGGCGTCAGCAGGGTTCCGCCGCCATGCGCCCGCCCGACCGGCAGGTCGATCGCGTCGGCCGTCCAGCCGGCATGGCGACCCAGGAAGGCTGCGACCTGATCGCGGCCTTCGCGGTCCACCAGCGCGCATGTGGCATAGAGCAGCACCCCGTCCGGCTTCACCAGCGGCGCGGCGAAATCCAGGATACGCGCCTGTTCGCCGACCAGCCGGTCGAGCCGCGCGGGGGTCAGCCGCCAGCGCGCCTCGGGATTGCGCCGCCAGGTCCCGGTGCCCGAACAGGGTGCGTCGACCAGCACCAGATCGGCCTGCGCCTGCAGCGCGGCCAGCCCGCGCGCCTCATGGCTCTGATCCAGCAGCAGCGTTTCGATGAACGTCGCGCCCGCGCGCTGCGCTCGCGGTTCGAGCCGGGCGAGGCGAGTGCGGATGGTGTCGGCGGCGATCAGCCTGCCCTGCCCGGCCATGGCGGCGGCGAGCGCCAGCGTCTTGCCCCCGGCGCCTGCGCACAGATCGACCACGGTCATCCCCGGCTGCGCATCGCAGGCGGCCGCGATCCACTGGCTGCCGGCATCCTGCACCTCGACCCGCCCATCCGTCCAGACGGGCTGTTGCTCGATCGGCCAGCCTTCGGGCAGGCGCAGCGCGTCTGGCAGGCCGGGAATGGGCGCGGCGTCGGGCAGCAAGGGCGCGACATCCGCCGGCGCGGCCTTGAGCCGATTGACGCGCAGGTCGACCGGCGCGCGGCCAAGCAGCGCATCCTGCTCCACGGGGGCAGCCAGCAGCGGTTGGAGCCAGGCCGGAACGGCGCCCGCCGATGCGCTGGCCTCCCCCGGCTCGATCGGCAGCGGCGCATGGGGCGACCCGTCGAACAAGGCGGCAAGAGCGGGCTGGTCCTGCGCCAGGCCGATCATTGCGGCGCGGCCGGTGTCGGGCCGCTCGCCCGCGCGGCGGATCGCGTCATAGACATGATCGCGCACCGCACGGCGATCGCGCGACCCGGCATAGCGCCGCTCCTTGAAATAGCGGGCGATCAGCGTGTCGGCCGCCGGCCCGCCGTCGCGCGCCGATGCGATGATGGCGTCCAGCAGGTCGATCGCGGCCTGGATGCGCGCGGAGGGGGTCATATTCTCCCTCGCAGGGGAAGAGGGCGATGCAGCGACGTGCTGGTGAAGGCTGGCGTCAGGCGCAACGTCAGCGGAGGCAGCGCCCGCTGGTGCGCCCCCTCCACCACTGGCTTGGTCAGCGGTCCCCCTCCCCGACGCGGGGAGGACGGGTCAGCGCGTCGGATAATTGGGCGCTTCGCGAGTGATGGTGACGTCGTGGACATGGCTTTCCGACAGGCCCGCATTGGTGATCTGGACGAAGCGCGCGCGTTCCTGCAGGTCCTTGATGGTCCGGCTGCCGGTATAGCCCATCGCCGCCTTCACGCCGCCGACCAGCTGGTGGATGACATCCTTGGCCGGCCCCTTGAACGGCACCTGGCCCTCGATCCCTTCGGGCACCAGCTTCATCTGGTCCTTGATGTCGGCCTGGAAATAGCGGTCGGCGCTGCCCCGGGCCATCGCGCCGACGCTGCCCATGCCGCGATAGCTCTTATAGGCGCGGCCCTGATAGAGGAAGGTTTCGCCCGGCGCTTCGGCCGTGCCGGCCAGCAGCGATCCCACCATGACGCAGCCCGCGCCCGCGGCCAGCGCCTTGGCGACGTCGCCCGACGTGCGCAGGCCGCCATCGGCGATCACCGGCACGCCATGCTTGTGCGCTTCCTCGGCCGAATCCATGACGGCCGTCAGCTGCGGCACGCCGACGCCCGCGACCACGCGGGTGGTGCAGATGGAGCCCGGGCCAATGCCGACCTTCACGCAGTCCGCACCCGCACCGATCAGCGCCTTGGTCGCTTCAGCGGTGGCAACATTGCCCGCCACGACCTGCACATGGTTGGACAGTTTCTTGACCGCTTCCACCGCGACCGCCACCTGGCGACTGTGGCCATGCGCGGTGTCGATGACGATGAGGTCGCATTCGGCGTCGATCAGCGCCTTGCTGCGCTCCAGCCCCTTGTCCCCCACGGTGGAGGCGGCGGCGACGCGCAGGCGGCCCGACGCATCCTTGGTCGCTTGCGGATAGGTGACGGCCTTTTCAATGTCCTTGACGGTGATGAGGCCGACGCAATGATAGGCATCGTCCACCACCAGCAACTTTTCGATGCGCCGCTGGTGCAGCAGGCGCATCGCTTCCTCCTGCCCGACGCCGGCCTTGACCGTGGCGAGATTGTCCCTGGTCATCAGTTCGCTGACCGGCTGGGCGGGATTTTCGGCGAAGCGCACGTCGCGGTGCGTCAGGATGCCGACCAGCTTGCCCGAATCCTCGACCACCGGGATGCCGCTGATCTTGTGCCGCTGCATCAGCATCTGCGCGTCGGCCAGCGTGGCGGTGGGCAGGATGGTGATGGGGTTGACGACCATGCCGCTTTCGAACCGCTTCACGGCGCGGACGGCATCGGCCTGCTCCTCGACGGTGAGGTTCCGGTGCAGCACGCCGATGCCGCCTAGCTGCGCCATGACGATCGCCATGTCGGCTTCCGTCACCGTGTCCATGGCGGACGACAGGATCGGGATGTTCAGCTTGATCGCGCGCGTGACTTGCGTGCTGGTGTCCGCCTGGCTGGGCAACACATCGGATTCGGCGGGCTGCAACAGCACGTCGTCAAAGGTGAGGCCGAGGCGGATGTCCATGTGAAAGCCACTTTCTGCTGCGGGACGGCGGGCGCGTCCCATGGGGATTCGTGGCGGCCCATGTAACCACTCCACCCCCAAACGGCCAGACCCTTTGACAGATTATTGCGCCGCGTTCCGAGTGGGCGCGGCGGGCGGCGGGCAAAAGAAAAGGCCCCCAAATGGGGGCCTTTCCGTTCGATCGGCAGAGCGCCGGCGGATCACATGTGGATCGGCTTGCCCGTGACGGCCATGGCCGCTTCCTTGATCGCTTCGCTGTGCGTCGGGTGCGCATGGCAGGTATAGGCGATATCCTCGCTCGACGCGCCGAACTCCATCGCCTGCGCTGCCTGGGCGATCATCGTGCCGGCGACCGTCGCGATGATCCAGACGCCCAGAACCTTGTCGGTTTCGGCGTCGGCGATGATCTTCACGAAGCCGTCGGGCTCATGATTGGTCTTGGCGCGGCTGTTCGCCAGCATCGGGAACTTGCCGACCTTGACCGCGCCCTTTTCCTTGGCGGCTTCCTCGGTCAGGCCGACGCCCGCGATTTCCGGCCTCGTGTAAACGACGGACGGGATCACGTCATGGTTCACGATGCCGGTCAGGCCCGCGATATTCTCGGCCACCGCAATGCCTTCATCCTCGGCCTTGTGCGCCAGCATCGGGCCCGTAACGACGTCGCCGATCGCCCAGACGCCGGGCGCCTTGGTGGCGAAGTCATGATCGATTTCGATCTGGCCGCGCTGATTGACCTCCAGGCCGATCTTGTCGAGGCCCAGCCCTTCGGTGTTGGGACGGCGACCGATCGACACCAGCACGACATCGGCCTCGATCGTTTCGGCCTCGCCGCCGGCGGCCGGCTCGACCGTCAGCTTGACGCCTTCGCCCACGATTTCGGCGCTCGTCACCTTGGTGCCGAGCTTGTACTCGAAGCCCTGCTTCTTGAAGATCTTGTTGGCTTCCTTGCGGACTTCGCCGTCCATGCCGGGCAGGATCTGGTCGAGATATTCGACCACGGTGACCTTGGCGCCCAGGCGCTTCCAGACGCTGCCCAGTTCCAGGCCGATGACGCCGCCGCCGACCACGACCAGATGTCCCGGCACCTTGTCCAGTTCCAGCGCGCCGGTCGAATCGACGATCTTGCCGCCCGCATTGTCGACGGTGACGCCGGGCAGCGGCGTGACCGAGGAACCGGTGGCGATGACGATATTCTTCGCCGTCACCTTCTCGCCCGCCACCTCGACCGTGTTCGCGCCGGTGAAGCTCGCCAGACCCTTGAGCCAAGTGACCTTGTTCTTCTTGAACAGGAACTCGATGCCGCCGGTCAGGCCCTTGACCGCGTCGACGCGCTGGCCCTGCATGGTGGGCAGGTCCAGGCTCATCGCGTCGATCTTGACGCCCAGCTTGGCGAGCATGCCGTTGGCCGCGTCGTCATAGAGTTCGGACGCGTGCAGCATCGCCTTTGACGGGATGCAGCCGACATTGAGGCAGGTGCCGCCCAGCGTCTCACGGCTTTCGGCGCAGGCGGTCTTGAGCCCCAGCTGCGCCGCGCGGATCGCCGCGACATAGCCACCCGGCCCAGCGCCGATCACCAGAACGTCATAATCGAAGTCTGCCATCTCTCACCTTCCCATCGGTGTTCCTGCGAAGGCAGGAACCTAGGCCCATCGCCGACATCCCGCGATCAGGCCCCAACTGGGCTCCTGCCGTTGCCGGAGCACATCATGCCACTATGTCATCGAACAGATCGCGCCAACCAGGATTGCCGTCCTCGATCAGCCGCAACTTCCATTCGCGCTTCCACTTCTTCATCCGCAGTTCACGCTGCCGCGCCTCCTGCAGATCGTCATAGGCTTCAAACCATACAAGATGGCGACACCCATAGCGGGAACTGAACTCCCCGCCAAAGCCGTTCCGATGTTGCCAGACCCGCCGGACCAGATCGTTCGTGACCCCCAGATACAAGGTGGCGCTGCGACCGCTGGCCATCAGGTAGACGAAACCCCCTGTCGTAGCGCTTCTCCACCCTGGGCTCCTGCTTTCGCAGGAGCACGCCGGACTGGCCCAACCGGCCTTACAGGTCGATCAGCAGACGGGTTGGGTCCTCGATCGCGTTCTTCACCGCGACCAGGAAAGTCACCGCTTCGCGGCCATCGATCAGGCGATGGTCGTAGCTGAGGGCGAGATACATCATCGGGCGGACGACGACCTGGCCGTTGCGGACGACCGGGCGATCCTCGATGCGGTGGAGGCCCAGAACCGCCGACTGGGGCGGGTTGATGATCGGGGTCGACATCAGCGAGCCGAACACGCCGCCATTGGAGATGGTGAAGGTGCCGCCCTTCATGTCCTCCATCGTCAGCTTGCCTTCCTTGGCCTTCTTGCCGAAGTCGCCGATCGTCTTTTCGATCTGCGCGACGCTGAGCGATTCGGCGTTTCGGATGACGGGGACGACCAGGCCGGTCGGCGCCGACACCGCGACCGAAATGTCGGCGAAGTCGTTATAGACGATCTCGTCGCCCTCGATCTGCGCGTTGACGCCCGGAATGTCCTTGAGCGCCATGCATACGGCCTTGGTGAAGAAGCCCATGAAGCCCAGGCGGACGCCATGCTTCTTCTCGAACAGGTCCTTATACTTCGCGCGCGCCTCAATGACGTTGGTCATGTCGACGTCGTTGAAAGTGGTGAGCAGCGCAGCGGTGTCCTGCGCTTCCTTGAGGCGCTTGGCGACCGTCTGGCGCAGGCGGGTCATCTTGACGCGCTCCTGCGCGCGGCTCGGGCCCGACGAAGGCGCGGCGGCGGCGGGCGCGGCGGCAGGCGTCGCGGCAGCGGCCTTGGCGGTGCCGGCGGCGGCGGCGGCCATGACGTCGTCCTTGGTCAGGCGACCATCCTTGCCGGTGCCCTTGATCTTGCTGGGGTCAAGGCCATGCTCCAGCACCAGGCGGCGGACCGCCGGCGACAAGGTGAGGTTGCTGCCTTCGCCTTCGCCCTCATCGTCGGCGGCGGGCGCCGGCGCCGAAGCGGCGGGCGCGGGCGCGGCGGCTTCGGCCTTGGCGGGCGCAGCAGCGGGCGCGGGCGCAGGCGATGCCGCGGCGGCGGCGCCTTCGTTCACATAACCCAGCAGCGCGCCGACCTCGACCGTGTCGCCTTCCTTGGCGACGATGTCGCCCATGGTGCCGCCCGCCGGCGCGGGCACGTCGACCGCGACCTTGTCGGTTTCCAGGCTGACGATGGGTTCGTCGGCGGCGACGGCTTCACCGGGCTTCTTGAGCCACTGACCGACGGTTGCTTCGGTAACGGATTCGCCCAGGGTAGGGACTTTGACTTCGGTAGCCATGCGCTTTCTCAGCCTTTCTTCTGGCGACGGATTTCTTCACGCACGCTGTGACCCAGCGCATCGGCAACAAGGGCGGCCTGTTCAGCGACATGGCGCTTGGCCAGGCCCGTAGCGGGGGAAGCGGACGCCTTGCGACCCGCATAGCGAGCGCGCATCGGCGCCTTGCCGGCCTTGGCCAGCGCTTCCTCGACATAGGGCTCGACGAAGAACCAGGCGCCATTGTTGCGCGGCTCTTCCTGGCACCAGACCACATCTTCCAGATTGGTCATGCGCTCGATGCGCTTGGCCAGCGCATCGGTGGCGAACGGATAAATCTGTTCGATGCGCACGATCTGCGTGTCCTGGTCGCCCGCGGCGTCGCGCGCTTCGGTCAGGTCGTAGAAGACCTTGCCCGAGCAAAGCACGAGGCGCTTCGTGTTCGCGTCCGCCGAACCGTTGGGGTCGGACAGGATGCGCTTGAAGTGCGTTTCGCCCAGGAAATCCTCGGCCTTGCTGACCGCCGCCTTGTGCCGCAGCAGCGACTTGGGCGCCATGATGATCAGCGGCTTGCGGAAGGGACGCAGCATCTGTCGACGCAGCGCGTGGAAATAATTGGCCGGGGTCGTGATGTTCGCGACCTGGATATTGCCTTCGGCGCAGAGCTGCAGATACCGCTCCAGGCGCGCCGAGCTATGTTCGGGGCCCTGCCCTTCGTAGCCGTGCGGCAACAGGCAGACGAGGCCGTTGGAGCGCAGCCACTTGGTTTCCGACGAGGCGATATACTGGTCGAAGATGATCTGCGCGCCATTGGCGAAATCGCCGAACTGCGCTTCCCAGATCACCAGGCTCTTAGGGTCGGCGAGCGCGAAGCCATATTCGAAGCCCAGCACGCCATATTCGGACAGCGGCGAATCCAGCACTTCGAACCGGCCGTGCGGCACGGTCGAGAGCGGGATATATTTGCTCTCATTTTCCTGATCGACCCAGACGGCATGCCGCTGGCTGAAAGTGCCGCGGCCCGAATCCTGGCCCGACAGGCGCACGCCATAGCCTTCCGACAGGAGCGAGCCGAAGGCCAGCGCCTCGCCGGTCGCCCAGTCGAAATTCGCGCCCGACTTGAACATCTCCGCCTTGGCGTCGAGGACGCGCTTCAGCGTCTTGTGGACATTATGGCCTTCGGGCACGGTGGTCAGGGTGCGGCCCAGGCTATCGAGCAACTTCTGCGATATGCCGCTTTCCACCGTCTGGCGCGCGGTTTCGGCATCGGCGGGCTTGTGCAGGCCCGACCAGCGACCGGCGAACCAGTCGGCCTTGTTGGCCTTGTAGCTCTTGGCCGCTTCGAACTCGTCCTCCAGATGGTTGACGAAGTCGCCGGTGGTCTGGCTGACGAAATCATCGTCGACCAGGCCTTCGGCCTTGAGCCGAGCGGAATAAATGTCGCTGACCGCCGGATGCTGGCGGATCTTGGCATACATTTGCGGCTGGGTGAACGAGGGCTCGTCGCCTTCATTGTGGCCGAAGCGGCGATAGCACCACATGTCGATCACGATGTCGCGATGGAACTTCTGGCGATATTCCATCGCCAGCTTGCAGGCGAAGGTCACGGCTTCCGGATCGTCGCCATTGACGTGCAGGATCGGCGCCTGGACGCCCTTGGCCACATCGCTGGGATAGGGCGAGCCGCGCGAGAATTGCGGGCTGGTGGTGAAGCCGATCTGGTTGTTGACGACAAAATGGACGCAGCCGCCGGTGTTGTAGCCAGGCACGCCCGAGAAGCCGAAACATTCCCACACGATGCCCTGGCCCGCGAAGGCCGCGTCGCCATGGATCAGCACCGGCAGCACCTGCTCATGCCTGGCAAGGTCGTCGCGGAAGGTCTGTTGCGCGCGCACCTTGCCCAGGACCACCGGATCGACGGTTTCGAGGTGCGAGGGGTTGGGGACCAGCGACATGTGGACCTTGATCCCGTCAAACTCACGGTCGGTCGAGGTGCCGAGGTGATATTTGACGTCGCCCGATCCGCCGACATCCTCCGGATTGGCGGTGCCGCCGGAAAATTCGTGGAAAATGACGCGGAAGCCCTTGGCCATGACATTGGCCAGCACGTTGAGGCGGCCACGATGCGCCATGCCGAACACGATTTCGCGCACGCCGCTCGACCCGCCATATTTGATGACGGCTTCGAGCGCGGGGATCATGGATTCGCCGCCGTCCAGGCCAAAGCGCTTGGTGCCGACATATTTGCGGCCCAGGAACTTCTCGTACTGCTCGGCCTGGATGACCTTGGCCAGGATCGCCTTCTTGCCCTCGGGCGTGAAGTGGATTTCCTTGTCCTTGCCTTCCATCCGGTCCTGCAGGAAGCGGCGCTCCTCCACGTCGGAGATATGCATATATTCCAGGCCGACATTGCCGCAGTAATTCTGCCGCAGGATCGCCACCAGTTCGCTGACGGTCGCATATTGCAGACCGAGCGAACCGCCGAGGTAGATCTTCTTGTTGAGGTCGGTCAGGCCATGATATTCCGGCGTCAGGTCGGCCGGCTGGTCACGCTTGGCCAGGCGCAGCGGATCGAGATTGGCGGCCAGATGCCCGCGCACCCGATAGGTGCGGATCAGCATCATGGCGCGGATGCTGTCTTCGGCGGCGGCGGCGATGTCCGCGTCCGACACGGCCTTGCCCTGCGCCTTGGCGGCGGCCTTGACGGCCACCTGCATCTGCGTGGGGTCCAGCGCGCCGGTCAGATCATCCGTATCCGTCAGCGGCCAATTGTCGCGCGCCCAGCTCGGTCCGCGCTCGATCTCGAAATCCTGGTTCTCGTAACCCATCGTCTGTCCGTCCCAGCCGCGTGCAGTCGCGGAAAGGGGAGAATGGCGGCCGGGGTGCAGCCCGGCCACCTTATATGCAGGAGTTAACTTACCCCTTCAACACCTCGACCAGCGTGGAGCCCAGCTCTGACGGGCTGGCCGCGACCTTGATACCGGCGGCTTCCATCGCCGCAATCTTGCTTTCCGCGTCGCCCTTGCCGCCCGACACGATCGCGCCGGCATGGCCCATGCGGCGGCCCGGAGGCGCCGTGCGGCCCGCGATGAAGCCGGCCATCGGCTTCTTGCGGCCCTTCTTGGCCTCGTCGATCAGGAACTGCGCGGCCTGCTCTTCCGCGTCGCCACCGATTTCACCGATCATGATGATCGATTCGGTCGCATCGTCGGCCAGGAACAACTCCAGCACGTCGATGAAGTTGGTGCCGTTGACCGGGTCGCCGCCAATGCCGACGGCCGTGGTCTGGCCCAGGCCCGCGTTCGAGGTCTGGAACACCGCTTCATAGGTCAGCGTGCCCGAGCGCGAAACGACGCCGACACTGCCCTTCTTGAAGATGCTGCCGGGCATGATGCCGATCTTGCATTCATCGGGGGTCAGCACGCCGGGGCAGTTCGGGCCGATCAGGCGCGATTTGCTGCCCGACAGGGCGCGCTTCACGCGGACCATGTCCAGGACCGGGATGCCTTCGGTGATGCAGACGATCAGCGGGATTTCCGCGTCGATTGCCTCCAGGATCGAATCGGCCGCGAACGGCGGCGGAACATAGATGACGGACGCATCGGCGCCGGTCTTCGACTTGGCTTCAGCGACGGTGTCGAACATGGGCAGGCCGATATGGGTCGTGCCGCCCTTGCCGGGGGTGACGCCCGCAACCATCTGCGTGCCATAGGCCAGCGCCTGTTCGGTGTGGAAGGTGCCGGTGGCGCCGGTCATACCCTGGGTGATGACCTTGGTATTCTTGTTCACCAGAATGGACATGCGTGTCCCTTTTCTTCTGCGGACGTGGCAATTGGATGAAAATCGGCCCGCCGCCGGCTGCTCACATACCGGGGCGGGCTTGAAGGGGTCAGGCGATCAGGCCAGCGTGCTGTCGATGCCCTTGCAGGCGACCAGCAGGTCCTTGACGGCGTCGATCGATACCTGGAGCCCGGCCTTGGCCTGGTCATTGAGTTCGATCTCGATCACTTCCTCGACGCCGTCCTTGCCGATCTTCACCGGCACGCCGACATAGAGGCCGTCCACGCCATATTGGCCGTCCAGATAGGCGGCGCAGGGCAGGACGCGCTTCTGGTCACCCAGATAGGATTCGGCCATGGCGATGGCCGAGGCGGCCGGCGCGTAGAAGGCCGAACCGGTCTTGAGCAGGCCAACGACTTCGCCGCCGCCATTGGCGGTGCGCTTGACGATCGCGTCGATGCGCTCCTGCGTCGACTTGCCCATCTTGATGAGATCGGGGACCGGGATGCCCTTGACGGTCGAATATTCGACCACCGGGACCATCGTGTCGCCATGGCCGCCCAGCACGAAGCTGGTGACGTCGCGCACCGAAACGCCGAATTCCCAGGCGAGGAAGGTCGAGAAACGCGCCGAGTCGAGCACGCCGGCCATGCCGACGACCTTGTTGTGGGGCAGGCCCGAAAATTCGCGCAGCGCCCACACCATCGCGTCGAGCGGGTTGGTGATGCAGATGACGAAGGCGTCGGGCGCATATTGCTTGATGCCCTCGCCCACCGACTTCATGACCTTGAGGTTGATGCCCAGCAGGTCATCGCGGCTCATGCCCGGCTTGCGGGGAACGCCGGCGGTGACGATGACGACGTCTGCGCCTTCGATGTCCTTGTAATCATTCGTGCCCGTGATGACAGCGTCGAACCCTTCGACCGGCCCGCACTGCGACAGGTCCAGCGCCTTGCCCTGCGGAATGCCCTCGGCGATGTCGAAGAGGACGATGTCGCCCAGTTCCTTCTGCGCCGCCAGATGGGCGAGCGTACCGCCGATATTGCCAGCGCCGATCAGCGCTATCTTCTTACGGGCCATATGCTTGTCATCCTCCAAGTCATGATTGCTGGAATTGCTGGCTCGCCTACGCCCTTCACGCGGGGGTTTCAACCTAGGAAACCCGCGGATGACAAATTATCTTTGCAATTAGTTCGCAATTGCATTAGAGGAGTCGCACAGCCTGTTGCTCGCCGGCTTCTACCCTGGCCGCGAGCCTTCCCTGCAGAGCTACCCTGCCGGGCGCCTTTCTCCTCGGGGGCGCCCGGCCTGTTTTCTTGCAATAAAGTTGCGTCTTGATGAAGGGTTCCGCTGCTCTGCGACGGGCGGACCGGTGCGCCGGGACGGGCTGCGCGCCCTATTTGGAGCCGTGGCCCAGCGCCAGATAGTCGTCCGACTGCATTTCCAGCAGGCGCGAGACGGTGCGCTCGAATTCGAAGGCGCCATCGCCTTCCGGGTAAAGGCGCGAGGGCGCGGCATCGGCCGACGCCAACAACTTCACCTTATATTCGTAGAGCGAGTCGATCAGCATCACGAAGCGCGCCGCCTCGTTGCGCTTTTCGGGCCCGAGCACCGGAATGCCGACGATGATCACCGTATGATATTTGCGCGCGATGGCGAGATAGTCGGGCGCACCGCGCGCTTCGACGCAGAGCCGCTTGAAGGAGAAAACGGCGACGCCCTTCAGGCTTTTGGGCACGTGCAGGGTGCGGCCGCCCTGCACCGCTATGTCCTCGGCCGGCACCTTGGCGCGATCCTCGACCGAAAAGTCGGTCAGGCGGAAAAAGGCCTCCGACAGGGCGCGGGTCGCTTCCGGTCCGTTGGGGCAATGCCATAGCTGCGCGTCGCCCAGCCGGTCGCGGCGATAATCCACCGGCCCGTTCAGCGTCATCACGTCCAGCTTCGCCTTGATGAGGTCGATGAAGGGCAGGAACAGTTGGCGGTTGAGCCCGTCCTTGTAGAGATCGTCGGGCACGCGGTTGGAGGTGGTGACGATCGTCACGCGCTTGTCGAGCAAGCCGGTGAACAGGCGCGACATGATCGCGGCGTCGGCCATGTTGTTGACGACCATCTCGTCGAAACAGAGCAGCCGCGCCTCCTCGGCCAGGGATTCGACCACCGGCGGAATGGGATCGCCCGTCTCGGACTTGCGCGCCTCGGCCAGGCGCGCATGGACGTCCAGCATGAATTCGTGAAAATGCGCGCGCTTCTTGCGCTGGACCTGGACCGTGTCGAAGAACAGGTCCATCAGCATCGACTTGCCGCGCCCCACCCCGCCCCACATGTAGAGGCCGCGCGGGGGCTCGGGCGCCTTGCGCAGCAGCTTCCAGAGGGTGGAGCCGCGCGCCGGGGTCGCTTCCAGTTCCTGCTGCAGCCGGCAGAGCCGCTCCGCCGCCGCACGCTGGTCCGGGTCGGGCCGCAATTCGCCGGCCTTCACCAGGGCGTCATAGCGGGCGAGGACGCTGGTCACCGCGGCTTTGGCGCCTTGCGGATGGTGGCGGTGGAGGCCGCAACCGGCGCGCCGTCCTGGGTCAGCAGCATGCGCAGGAAGAAGAGCCGGCCGGTTTCGCGCAACAGGTCGACCTGCGCCACCAGGTCCGGCCCGACCTTGCCCGCGCCCAGATATTGCATGCTGAGGTCGATGGTGACGCCGTTCAGTTGCTCCTCATGCCCCAATATCCAGAGCGCGCCGAAATAGGCGTGATCCGCGAAAGCGGCGAGAAAGCCCCCATGCAGCGTATCGAGCCGGTTGCGGTGGCTGGAGCGGGTTTCGAGCGCCACGCGGGCCCGCGCCGGGCCGTCGGCATGCATGTAGCCGCGGCCGATCGCCTGCAGGAAGGTATCGGGATGGGGGTCGAACCATTCGGTCCAGCCCGCCCATTTCCCGTCGGTCAGCGGCGCGCCGCCGGCAATGCCGTCACTCGTCAACTTACAGCTGCCGCTCGACCATCATCTTCTTGGTTTCGGCGATCGCCTTGGCGGGGCTGAGCCCCTTGGGGCAGACATTCGCGCAGTTCATGATGGTGTGGCAGCGATAGAGGCGGAAGGGATCCTCCAACTCGTCGAGCCGCTCGCCGGTATATTCGTCGCGGCTGTCGGCCAGCCAGCGATAGGCCTGGAGCAGGATAGCCGGGCCGAGGAACTTGTCGGAGTTCCACCAATAGCTGGGGCAGCTGGTCGAGCAGCAAGCGCACAGGATGCATTCATAGAGCCCGTCCAGCTTCTCGCGGTCGGCGGGCGACTGGAGCCGTTCCTTGCCGCTGGGCGCGGGGCTGACGGTTTGCAGCCAGGGCTTGATGCTGTTGTACTGCGCGTAGAAATGGGTGAAGTCGGGCACCAGATCCTTGATCACGTCCATGTGCGGCAGCGGCGTTATCTGCACCTGCTTGCCCGCGCATTCGTCGATCGCGGTGGTGCAGGCCAGTCCGTTCTTGCCGTTCATGTTCATCGAACAGGACCCGCAAATGCCTTCGCGGCAGGACCGGCGGAAGGTCAGCGTCGGATCATATTCATTCTTGATCTTCAGCAGCGCGTCGAGGACCATCGGGCCGCAAGTGTCGAGGTCGATCTCGAACGTGTCATAACGCGGATTTTCGCCGGAGTCGGGATCGTAGCGATAGACTTTGAAGCTGCGCACATTGGTCGCCCCGTCCGGCGCCTTGTGGGTCACGCCCTTGCCGTTGATCTTGCTGTTCTTGGGCAACGCAAATTCGGCCATCGCTCGTCGAGCCTCTTCGGGAATGTGTCTGTCAGTCGGGGCCCGAATAACAAAAAATCTGCAAAGGTCCAGCGTCGAGGGCGATGTTTCTCCCCCCAAGCCCTTGTTGCAAATGGCTTGCAGAACTACGGGCGGCGGCTTGCTTCCTCTGCCGGTCGCGCTAGGGCAATGAGAAAGCGGCAGGTCCGCCCCTTCGTCCCTCAACCGCTTGCAGGATCACCCTTCGCTTGCCGACCGACATCGCCTTTCTCGCCATCGCCGAAGCGCAGCAGCTCTATCACTGGCTCCCGGCCGCGCTGGAACTGGCGCGGCGGCCAGGCGTGCGGGTGAGCGTCCTGTCGCCATCGGACAAGCTGCTGGCGCTCATCGGCAGCTACGATCCCGACGGGCGGTTGGCGCAGGTCCGGCTGGCGCGGCCGCCGTCCGGCCCCGACTCGCTGTTCCGCCAGCCTTCGCGCCTGGCCACGCTGCTGCTCAACCATCGGCGGATTGCACGCTATCCCGCAATCGTCACGACCGAGATCAGCAGCGCCTGGCTGCGTCGGATGCCCGGCTTCGCCTCGCGGTTGATCCTCATCAAACATGGCGCGGGCGACCGGGAGGGCGGGTACAAGAAGCGCCACGCCGAATTCGACCTGACGCTGGTCGCGGGCGAGAAGGATCGCCGGCGCATGATCGAGCGCGGTCTGTGCGTCGACACGCGCATCGCGATCGGCGGCTATCCCAAATTCGAGCTGAAGGCGGCCCGGCAGCGCTTCTTCGCCGACGACAAGCCGGTGCTGCTCTATAATCCGCATTTCGACCCGATCCTGTCTTCCTGGATCAGGCATGGCCCGGGAGTGATGGCGGCGCTGGAGTCGCTGGAGGGTTGGAACGTTCTTATTGCGCCGCATACCAAGCTGGCCCGGCGGGTGCCGCCGATCAGCAGCGCGGCACCTCACATCCGGGTGGACATGGGCAGTCGCCGGTCGATCGACATGAGCTATACGATGAGCGCGGACGTCTATCTGGGCGACGTATCGAGCCAGGTCTATGAATTTCTGATCGAGCCGCGGCCCTGCATCTTCCTCAACCTCGACCATCGCGACGCCAGTTGCGAGGCCTTCGCTCATTGGCGGCTGGGGCAGGTGATCGAGACGATGGACGCCCTGCCCGCAGCGCTTGCCCGCGCGAACAACTTGCAAGCCGGGTTCCTTGGCGTGCAGGAAGCCGCGATGCGCGATTCCATCGACCGGTCCCCCGTCCCCGCTTCGCGCCGACAGGCCGACATCATCCTCGACTTTCTGAAGGACGCCGCATGAGCCAGCTTCTGTCCACCAATCTGGGCCCGGTCCGGCTGATCGGCGACAATGCGACGCCGATCTGGGGCATGTCCAATGCCGAACGCAACCGGCGCATGGCGCAGAGCGCGGCGAAGAATGGCAGCCGCCTCGCACCGGGACATGAGCTGCTGTTCAACCTGGCCTATGCCTTCGATCCGCTGCTGCTGACCCTCGTGCTGGACACGCCGGGGACGCTTTTCACCTGGGGCGACGCGCCGATCGTCGGGCAGGTAGCGCAGGGGGCTGACCTGCTGAGCGCCCCCCATATCGTCGACTTGTCGGACGGGCGACAGCTTTACAATCGCCAGTTGCGCAAGCTGGAGCAGCCCATGGTGCGCGAACTCACGCCGGCGAACCGGCGGGAGATCGAACGGCGCAGCTATTTCGGCGCCTATAAGGGCGTGACCGACATCCTCACAAAATATCTCTGGCCCGAACTGGCGCTGGTGCTGACCCGCATCGCGGCGCAACTGCGCATGACGCCGAACATGGTGTCGGTGATCGGCGTCACTCTGTGCGTCGTCGCGACCGTCCTCTTCGCCAAGGGGCTTTACTGGACCGGCTTCCTCTCCGGCTTCATCTTCATGGTGCTCGACACGGTCGATGGGAAGCTTGCCCGCTGCACCATCACCTCGTCCAAATGGGGCAATGTGATCGACCATGGCGTCGACCTCGTCCACCCGCCCTTCTGGTGGTATTTCTGGGGAACCGGGCTCGTCTATTGGGGGCTGGCGCTGTCGGACGAAACCTTTGCCTTCATCATGACGGCGGTGATCGCCGGCTATGTGCTGCAACGGGTGATCGAGGGGCTGTTCCTGCGCAGCTTCAACATGCACATCCATGTCTGGCGGCGCTTCGACAGCCAGTTCCGCCTCATCACCGCGCGGCGCAACCCCAATATGGTGATCCTGTTCGTCGCCCTGCTGGCAGGGCGGCCGGACATCGGCCTGATCGCGCTTGCCTGGTGGACCATCATCTCGCTGATCGTCCACGCGGTGCGTCTGGCGCAGGCCTATGCGATGCGCGCGTCGGGCCGGCCGGTCGTCAGCTGGATGGACGAAGCCGAAGCGGCATTGGAGGGCCGGCGCGCATGAACGCCACGATCGAAAAGTTCGGCTATCCCGCGACGCTGATCGCGCAGTTCGACCATTGGCTGGTGCTGCTGCGCCCGGCCCAGCCGACGCTGGGATCGCTGGTGCTGGCGGCCAGGAGCGAGGCCACCGCCTTTGGCGACCTGCCGGCGGCGGCGCATGCCGAACTCAAGACCGTCACCGCCACGATCGAAGCGGCGCTCGCCAGGGCGGTGGACTATGACAAGATCAACTATCTGATGCTGATGATGGTCGATCCCCATGTCCATTTCCATGTCATCCCCCGCTACGAAGGCAGCCGCAGCGCCGCGGGCCTCACGATCCGCGACGCGGGCTGGCCGGGCCAGCCCGACCTGGGCTCCGCGATCAAGCTGGACAGCGAACTGGACAGCTTGCGCGACATGCTGAAATTTCATTTCGATAGCGAAATAAAGGCGTTTTGAGCGGGCATGTTGCAAATGACGTAGCAAGCCCAGTCCTTGTCCAGCCCGCGGGCGTGATGATCGCCTGCCACTCAACCGACCTTGACCGCAATGGCGGGCCCAACCCCGAACGGCGGCGTTAGACCTTATGGCAGCTGCACGGCCTCGAAGCGCGCGAGGGGCGCCATTCGCGCCCGGTTGAGCGAGAGATGATCGCCGTCGAGCGAATAATTATCGACTTGCTCCAGCACTTGGCTGAAGACCCGCTCGACCTGCATGCCATCGCTGCACGCCACTCGCGTCATGACAAGCTGATCGAAGCGGATACGAGCCGTCCGTTCGTCCACCACATACCGGCCATTGAACATATTGCATCCGGCGAACCCGGTGACGCGGTCGCCCTCTGCCTTCAAGATAAGATGAGGCTCCCGCTCCATCGCCCCGACTGGCTGGCCGCGCAGTTCAACGAGCTTCCAATATTTTTCCCTGATCGGATCGTTTGCCTTGGTCAACACATAGTGGTCGGGCGTCAGGCTGGTCGTCGATGATCCATCGAGCGCAATTCGCGTCAGCCGGCTTTCGCCGACCTGAAACCGGGCGGGCTCAGCGCCGGAGAAAAGGATGCTGCGCCCATCCGCACTCCAAGTGAAACGTCCATCGCTCGCCGTCACCGGCGCTGACTTGCCGATATATCGCGATCGCATGCTGTACGTCCCATCGGCGTTCAAGGTGACGCTCGTGGCGATGCCCGGACAATCGGCGCAAGGAAGTATCCCGCTATAGGTGCCCACCCAATCCAGCGAATTGCGGGCATTGTGCGCGGGAGCAGCGTCAACAATCGAATCAGTCGGCGCGCAGGCGCCAAGACAGGCGCTGAGCGTGAAAATCATCATTGACGTCTTGAGGGCTCCCATTTTCTGACACTCCGTCGTTTCGATGGTGACATCGTCATAACGGCGTCAGAACATTCGATGTTCCCGTCACTCTGGAAATTTCGCGAGGGAGCGGCTGGGCAAAAATCCTGCAAAGCCATGGTGTCGGGCGCAGAGCAGCGCTGCCGGACGCTGATGGCGTCCATCGAAATGGTGCACCCAACTGGATTCGAACCAGTGGCCCCCAGATTAGGAATCTGATGCTCTATCCTGCTGAGCTATGGGTGCCCGGCCACGGCTCTATTGCGCGCGCGCGTTTCGGTCAATTCTTCGCGTGCGGGGGGACGACCGGAAGCGGCAGGGGCGCAACCTCGACGCCTTCGTCGATCAGCGCCTTGGCTTCGGCGGGAGCGACTTCGCCGTGGATGCTGGCGCGGTCCTGTTCGCCATAGTGCATGGCGCGGGCCTGGTCGGCGAAGTCGCGGCCGACCCAGGTGGAGTCGGCCAGCAACTTCTGCTGCGCCTTGGCGACGGCTTCGACCAGCGCCTGCATCTTCGCCATGTCGATGCCGCTGGCGGCCGGCGCGGGCGTGTCAGGCAGGGGCGCGACCGCGCGGCTGTTGCCCTTGGCCGCGACGGCGGGCGCCATCACCGCCTTGGTCACGGCAGCATCGCCGCAGATCGGACAGGCGATGAGGCCGCGCGCCTGCTGCGCCTCATAGTCCGCGCTGGAGCCGAACCAGGCTTCGAACACATGGCCCTGGCCACTGCATTTAAGGTCGAACACGATCACGAAATTGTCACGTCCCTGGGCATGATCCGGCGGTTGGCGAGCGCGGGCACCCGCGCGCGCACATCCCCTATGCGCGACAAGTCGATGTCCGCAAGCCCCAAGCCCGCCGCGTCCCCCATATCGAGCAGCAGATCGCCCCAGGGATCGACCACCAGGCTGTGCCCATAGGTGACGCGGCCATCGGCATGCGTCCCGGCCTGCGCGGTCGCGATCATAACGCAGCCCGCCTCGATCGCGCGGGCGCGCAGCAGCACATGCCAATGCGCCTGCCCGGTCGGCACGGTGAAGGCGGCCGGCGCGAGCAGGATCGTCGCGCCGGCATCGGTGAGCGCGCGATACAGATCGGGAAACCGCATATCATAGCAGATCGACAGGCCCATTCGCCCCCAGGGCGTATCCACCGCGACGACCTGCTCGCCCGGCCCATAGACCGCCGACTCCCGCCAGCTTTCGCCGCTGGCGAGATCGACGTCGAACAAATGGATCTTGTCGTATCGCGCGCGGATGTCGCCATTGGCGTCGATCATCAGGCTGCGATTGGCCCAGCGGCCATCGGCGCGTTCGTCCCTGAGCGGCAGCGAGCCCAGATGCACCCACAGGCCCGCGCGCGCGGCCGCATCGCGCACGGCGGCCAGCACGGCATCCTCCGCTTCGCTGCGCAGCGTCTGCGCCGCGCGCTTGCGATCGCGATCGAGATAGCCCGCCATTTCCGGCGTGAAGAGCATGTCCGCCCCCTCGCCCTTGGCGCGGTGGACCATCTCCACGATCGCGGCGGCATTGGCGGCGGGATCGATCCCGCTCGTCATCTGGAACAGGGCGGCGCGCAGGATCGTCACTGGGCGAGCAGCGCGTCCAGCTTGCCCTCGCGGTTCAGCGCGGCGAGATCGTCGCTGCCGCCGATATGCTTACCGTCGATAAAGATTTGCGGCACGGTCGTCCGGCCGGGCGCGCGGCCCAGCATCTCGTCGCGCTTGGGGCCGCCCATGCTGATGTCATATTCCTGATAGGCCGCGCCCTTGCTGTCGAGCAGGGACTTGGCCCGGGCGCAATAGCCGCACCAGGCCTTGGTATAGATTTCCACTTTCGCCATGAAGATAAACGCTCCTTTGTCCTGAAGATGGGGGAACGCGCGGCTTTGTCAATCGGACGCATCCGCGGAGCCGCCGGCAGGCGCGGCATCGCGGTCCGGCAGCGCCCGCGCCCAGCAGAGCAGCCGCACCTCCACCGCGCCCCCTTGCTTGAGCGCACGGGCGCAGGCGGCGGCGGTCGCGCCGCTGGTATGGACATCGTCGACCAGCACGACGCGCCGCCCGCCAAAGCCATGGCCAGTCGCCAGTGCGAAGGCGCCGCGCACCGCGCGCGCCCGCTGCGCCGGGTTCATGCCGCGCAGCGGCTGCGTCCGCCTGATGCGTCGCAATCCGTGCCGATCCACCGGCCATCCGGTCAGCCGGCCGAGATGATCGGCGATAAGAGCCGACTGGTTGAAGCCGCGATTCCACAGCCGCCAGCGATGCAGCGGCACCGGCACTATCAGGGGCGGATCGCCCGCCTCCCCCGTGCCGGCATGGCGCAGCATCTGCCGCGCGATCAGCCGCGCCAGGCCGATGCGCCGGCCATATTTGAGACGCAGCGCCACGGTGCGCGCAACCGCGCCGTAGGCCAGCACCGCACGCGCGCCGTCCCAGGCGGGCGGATCGGCGAGGCAGGCGCCGCAGGCCGCCCCTTCCCCCAGATCATGGGGAAAGGGCAGGCCGCACCGCACGCAGCAGGGTTCGCCCAGAAATTCCATGCTGCTCCAGCAGTCGAGGCAGAAGGCGAAATCCTCCCCGACGATCGCGCCGCAGCCCGGGCAGCGCGGCGGCAGCGCATAATCGAGCGCGGGGCGCAACGCGGCCTTGAGAAGCGGGGCGAGAGGCATCATCTGCCTTGTTCCCGCTTCGCCGCGCATGCACAAGGCCCGCCATGGACACCCGCCCCGACATTTTCGACCGATCGCTGCGCGCGCGCCGGCGCGACCGGATGCTGCCCGGTTTTGCGGCGCATGATTTCCTGCACCGGGTGATGCTGGACGAATTGCTGGAACGGCTGGGCGATGTGCAGCGGGACCTGCCCGAAGCGCTGCTGATCGGGTGTCCGGACGACAGCGCCCGCGTCGCGCTGGAAGCGATGGGCAAGCGCGTCGCCTGCGTCGATCCCGCCTTCCTGGCGGCGCGAAAGGCCGGAGGCGTGCAGGCGGACGAGGACGCCCTGCCCTTTGCCGACGCCAGCTTCGACCTGGTGCTGGCCTGCGGCACGCTCGACAGCGTCAACGACCTGCCCGGCGGGCTGATCCTGATGCGACGCGTGCTGCGGCCCGACGGGCTGATGCTGGCGGCCTTTGCGGGCGCGGGCAGCCTGCCCCGGCTCAAGTCCGCGCTGCTCGCCGCCGAGGGTGATCGACCCGGCCAGCATGTCCATCCCCAGGTCGACGTCCGCGCCGCCGGCGACCTGCTGAGCCGCGCCGGCTTCGCCATGCCGGTGGCGGACGGGGAGATGCTGACGATCCGCTATGGCGACATCGTGCGGTTGATGCACGACCTGCGCGGCATGGGCGCTGGCAACATGCTGGCCCATCGCCCCCCACCGCTGACGCGCGAGGTGCTGATGCGCGCAGCCGCGCATTTCGCCGACAGCGCCGATCCCGATGGCCGCATCGCCGAGCAGATGGCGGTCATTTATCTGTCCGGCTGGAAACCCGATCCCAGCCAGGCGCAACCCGCGCGGCGCGGCAGCGCCACAATGTCGCTGGCGGAGGCGTTGAAAGGCAAGGCGCAGTAGCGCCAAGTCGCGGCGTCAGCCGCGCAGGACCTGATGCGGCGGAATTTTCCCCACCCGTGGCGGCTCCACCACGTCACGGGAGGTCCAGCCTTCGCCGTCATGGACATATTCCACATGGCTGGCGCGGCGGAAGCTGGCGCCGTCCCAGACGATGACCTGCAACTCCATTGCATTGTTGCGGCGGACGTGGAGCCAGTTGAAGCTTTGCGGTTCGGCATTGCGCAGGCGCGTGGAGGTGGCGGTGCCCGCCTGGATGACAAGTGCGCCGCCGCTATGCGCCACCATCTTCTGCGCGGCTTCGGCATAGGTGCGGTGGAAATGGCCGGCCAGCGCGACATGGACGCCGGCCTGGCAGACAGCTCTGACGGCATCCTCATGCCGCCCCACGGCTTCGCTCAGTTCGCCGCCCTTGCCGATGGGCATGGCGAACAGCGGATGATGGGTGACCAGGATACGAGTCTTGTCCGGCGCTACCGAGGCGAAGCGGTCGCGAAGCATGTCCATTTGATCATGATTGATCCGCCCGTCCTTGATCGTTAGCGACCGAGCGGTGTTGATGCCCAGAATTGCGACTTCGGCATCCTCGTAAAAGGGGCAGAGATCATGGCTGATATAGCGGCGATAGCGGCGCAGCGGCGCCATGAAGCGGCGCACGACATCGTAGAGCGGCACGTCATGATTGCCCGGCACGACCAGCGTCCTGAGCCCCGCAGCGTGCAGGCGACCGAGCCAGGCGGCGGCCTGGCGGAACTGGTCGATGCGGGCGCGCTGGGTGAAGTCGCCGCTGATGACCACCAGGTCCGGCTGGCGCTCCTGCAGCCAGGCGGTGGCGGCGTCGACGATCTTGGGATCGTTCGCGCCGAAATGAATGTCGGACAGATGAGCGATACGGGCCATGGCTGAGTAACGAATCGCGCGGAAAGGGTTTCCGGCCGGAGCCGATTCACCGGTGCGGAGTTATTGCGACATGGAAACGACGACCCTGCCCAAAGACGCCATATTGATCGTCAACGCCCATAGCCGACGCGGCCAGGACAATTTCGATCAGGCGCGCGAGAAGCTGGAGGCGGCCGGCGTGCGGCTGATCGCCGCGCATGCGGTCAAGGATCCCGAGCAGATGGCCGCAACGGTGCGGCAAGCGATCGACAGTGGCGCGCCGATGGTGATCGTGGGCGGCGGCGACGGCTCCATGTCGAGCACGGTGGACGAATTTGTCGGCAAGGACTGCGTGTTCGCGCTGCTGCCGCTGGGCACCGCCAACAGCTTCGCGCGCACGCTGGGCCTGCCGCTGGACCTGGACGGCGCGGTGCGGGCGATCGCGACGGGCCGGCGCCGGCGCGTCGACCTGGGGATGATCGACCGCGACTATTTCGTCAACGCCGCCTCGCTGGGCCTGTCGCCGATGATCGGGCAGACGGTGCCGCACAAGCTGAAACGCTATCTGGGCCGCGTCGGCTATCTGGTCTGGGCAGCGAAATGTTCGGTCGGCTTCCGCCCGTTCCGCCTGATCATCGATGATGGGACGCAGGAACATCGGCTATGGTCGACCGAGGTGCGCATCCTGAACGGTCCCTATCATGGCGGGGTCGAACTGTCCGATCATGCCGACGTCGATACCGGGGAGATCGTAGTGCAGGCGGTGGTCGGGCGCAGCAAGCCGCGGCTCGCCTGGGACTGGTATGCCAAATTCTTCAAGCTGCGCGATCGCGACGCGCATACGCTGGAATTTCACGGCCGGGCGTTCCGCATCGACACGCGCCCGCCCCAGCGCATCTCGATTGACGGGGAAGTGCTGGCGCGCACGCCGGTGATGGTGAAGATCGCGCCCGGCGCAATCGAGGTGGCGGTGGCGGCCGACGCATGACCCCTTGCTGACCCCGCTGCTCCGCCGCAACGAAAAAGGGCGCCCGTTTCAGGGCGCCCTTATCCTGCCATGCCATGTGAGGCCGATTACTTCTTCAGCGTCAGACCACCGAAACGCTTGTTGAAGCGCGCCACCTGGCCGCCGGTGTCGAGCTGGCGGTTGCCGCCCGTCCAGGCCGGGTGCGACTTGGGATCAATGTCGAGCGCCAGCGTGTCGCCTTCCTTGCCCCAGGTCGAGCGGGTCTGGAAGGTGGTGCCGTCGGTCATCTGGACGGTGATCATGTGGTAATCGGGGTGGGTATCGGCCTTCATGGCGAACTGCTCCTCTGATGGCCGGTTTCCGACCGGCCGGATGCGAAAATAAGCGAAGGCGCGCCGTTAGCGGTTTCGGCGCGCCAAAGCAAGCATGGTGATGGCCGTGCGATCAATCCTGCGGCGGGTCGGTGATCATCGCGACGAAATTGGCTTCCGACGCCAGCTTGCCCTCGATCATCGCCTTGCCGCTGAACTTGCAGATCGCGCCGCGATTCTGGGTCACTTCGACATGCAGGTCGAGCAGGCAGCCCGGCTCCACCGGCGACCGGAACTTCGCTCCGTCGATGCTCATGAAATAGACGAGCTTGCCCGAATCGGCCAGGTTCATCGATTCCACCGCCAGCACGCCGGCCGCCTGGGCCAGCGCCTCGACGATCAGCACGCCGGGCATGATCGGCCGGGTGGGAAAATGGCCCTGGAAAAAGGGCTCGTTCACCGACACCGCCTTAACCGCATGGATCGACTGGCTGGGCACCAGCGACACCACGCGATCGATCAGCAGCATCGGATAACGGTGCGGCAGCGCGGCCATGACCCGACGGATATCCATCGGGCCACGCGCGGTCGTTTCAACCTCTCCGTTCATTCCTGTGTCAGCGCGACTTGGGCGCCTGCGCCGGGGTCGCCGGAGCGGCAGCGGCGGGCGCTGCACCCTGGCGGCCGCCGGGCTGCCAGCCGGCCGGCGGGGTGATGCCGACGCTGGGCACCAGCGCGTTGAGTTCGGTGATCACCGCCGGGGTGATGTCCGCGCCCGAGGCGAAGCTTTCGGTCGCAGCCTTCTTGAGCACGACTTCGGCCTTTGTCTTGGCGGTCGCGGCCTTGAGCGCCTCGTCCAGCTTGTCGACGATCTGCTGCTCGACATAGGCGCGGGCCAGCGCCACCGGCTGGGTCAGGCGCTGCAGTTCGGCCTGGCCGCTCTGCTGGGCCTGCTGCAGCTGCTGGAACTGGGTTTCCAGCGCCGGCGTCGACTTGTTGCCGGCGGCCTTGTAGGCGGCCTGCAGCGCATCATTCTTGCTCTTGAGATCGGTTTCGATCGCGGTGCGGCGGCTGTTGATCTGGTCCAGCTGCGGCTTGTAGGTGGTCTGCATCTGCGTCATCGCGGTGGTGAAGGCGCTGCTCTTGGCGACGGCTTCCTCCAGGTCGACGACAGCGATGCCCGACTTGGTCTGGGCGGCGGCCGGGACAGCGGTCAGCGCGATGGCGGTCATGGGCGCCAGAACCAGCGCCGCGGCTTTAACGATAGTCTTCATCAGAATTGAGTCCCCACATTGAAGGTGATGAGCTTGTTGTCGTCCCCTGGTTCCTTGAGCAGGGCCTTGGCGATGTCGATGCGGAACGGGCCGAAGGGCGAGTTCCAGTTGACGCCAAAGCCCACGGAAACACGCGGCTTGAGCGTGTCGCCGAGATATTCCTCCTCGAAATTGCCGCCCGAGAAGCTGTAGTTGACCGGGCAGGTCGGCGCCCGCGGCGTGCCGCCCGCTTCGACCGTCGAGCCGGAGCCGGACGTGGGGGCGCAATAGCCGTTGAACTGGATCGTGTCAGGATCACGCAAGCCGGCGACCGCACCGGCATCGACGAAGATCGACGGGCGCAGGCCCATTTCGCGCGCAGCCGAGCCCAGCGGGATCTGCACTTCGGCGCGAGCGAGATAATAGACCTTGCCGCCCAGCGCGTCGTCCGAGACATTGTTGTTGCTGTTGCTGCGGGTGTAGCCGGTGGTGTTGCCGTCGTCGTCGGTCTGCGCGGTCAGATAGTAACGCTTCACGCGCGGGCCGATGCCGCGGATGTCGAAGCCGCGAATCTGCGGTTCGCCCAGGAAGAAGCGATCGACCAGGCGGACCTTGTCGACCAGATTGCCGGCCGCGTCGCGCCGTTCGCCTTCCAAGCTGTGGATATAGCCGCCCTCGCCCGACAGCGAGAAGATGAAGCCACCGCCCAGCGGCCAATATTTGGACGCGGACAGGCGGGTCTTCACATATTTGACGTCGCCGCCCAGGCCCGCGAAATCTTGGCTCAGCGTGATGTTATGACCACGCGTCGCGCGGATGCGATTGTCGCGCGTATCGTAGATCAGCGAATAACCGACCGACGAGGTGGTGCGCTTGCCGATCGCGTCGCACAGATAGCGGCCGGCCAGCAGCGGGTCGCACTCGGTGTCGCCATCGCCGTCCGTGTCCGAATAATAGGTATCCTCGTCCAGCGTCACGTCATCGAAATTGAGGCTGTAGCGCAGCGCCAGCGACATATATTCGGTGATCGGCACGCCGGCGCGGATCTGGAAGCCGGTGGTCGTCTGTTCGTAGGTCGTGTCGCGATCGTTATTGGTCAGATAGCGGAAGCTGTTGAGATCGCGACGATAGATGTCGCCGCCCAGCGCGATATTCTTGTCCATGAAATAGGGCTCGGTAAAGCCCACCTCGACCGACTTGGAATAGGCCGAATAATTGACCGACGTGCGCAGTTCCTGGCCCTTGCCGCGGAAGTTGCGCTGCGTGATCGACGCCGCGACGATGAACCGCTCCAGCGAGGAGAAGCCGGCCGACAGCGACAATTCGCCGGTCGATTTTTCCTGCACATTGGTTTCCAGGACGATGCGGTCGGGCGCCGAGCCCGGCTTCTGCTCGATGTCGAGCTTTTCCTGGAAATAGCCGAGCGAGTTGATGCGGTCCTTCGAGCGCTTGACGAGGAAGCTGTTGAACGCGTCCCCTTCGGCCAGACGGAATTCGCGGCGGATGACCTTGTCCTGCGTCAGCGTGTTGCCGTTGATGTCGACTCGTTCGACATAGACGCGCGGCGCATTGGCGATGCGGAAATTAATCCCCATCGTCAGGTCTTCCTTGTTGCGGTTGAAGTCCGGCTGGACGTCGGCGAAGGCATAGCCGAACAGGCCCGCCGTCTCGCTGAGCGTGTCGACCGTGTCCTCGACCAGCTTGGCATTATACCAGTCGCCCGTCTTCATCGGCAGGCGCTTGGTCAGATTTTCGCCAGACAGGTCGCGAATGTCCGATTCGACCTTCACATCGCCAAACTTGTACCGGTCGCCTTCCTCGACGACGTACGTGATGATGAAGTCCTGCTTGTCGGGCGTCAGTTCCGCCACCGCCGAAATGACGCGGAAGTCGGCATAGCCTTCGGTCAGGTAGAATTGGCGCAGCTTCTGCTGGTCATAGGCGAGGCGGTCGGGATCATAGCTGGTGCCCGAGGAGAAGATGCGGAACCAGCGCGACTGCTTGGTCACCATCTCGCTGCGCAGTTCGCCGTCGCTGAACTTGTCGTTGCCGATGATGTTGATCTGGCGGACCTTGGACTTTGGCCCTTCCGAGATTTCGAAGACGATGTCGACGCGGTTCTGGTCCAGCTGGACCATCTTGGGCTCGATCGTTGCGGCGAAGCGGCCCTGGCGGCGATACAGCTCGACGATGCGCGCCACGTCGGCGCGGACCTTGGAGCGGGTGTAGATCTGGCGCGGGGCGAGCTTGATTTCGGGACGGATCTTGTCGTCCTTCAGCCGCTTATTGCCTTCCAGCACGATGCGGTTGATGACCGGGTTTTCCTTCACCTCGACCGTCAGCGCGCCATTGTCGTTGCGGATCTGGACGTCGGCGAACAATTCGGTTTCGTACAGGTCGCGCAGCGCCTGGTCGAGGCTTTCCTGGCTGAAGGGCTGGCCCATGCGCAGCTTGGTGTAGGACAGGACCGTGTCCGGCTCCAGCCGCTGCGTGCCCGTCACGGTGATGGCGCGGATCGTGCCCTGCGGCGCCATGGTGGGCGCGGCGGCCGGGGCCGCGGCGGGCGCCGTCGCATCCTGCGCCATCGCCGGAACGCCCACGAGGCCCGCGATCATCGTCGTCGCCAACAGGGCGGCCACGACCGGGCGCTGCCTCATGCTGCTGTTCATCGCTTTCACCCGCTCACCTCAAACGCAAAAAGAATGTTTCCGTCGCAACAGACGACGCCAAGCCGCGCTTCCCTGCCCGAAGCGCGTCAGCCGATCAAGCCGGACAGGCTTTTCCAAAGCCCGAAAGACGACAAATCGTTGAAAGTCACCAGCAGCATCATCGCCATCAGCACCGCCAGGCCCGACCGATAGGCCCATTCCTGCGCCTGCGCACTGACCGGACGCCGCTGCACCGCCTCGATCCCGTAAAAGAGCAGATGCCCGCCATCGAGCATGGGAATTGGCAAGAGGTTGATGAACCCCAAGTTAATCGAGATGAGCGCGGTGAAGAAGATGAAGCTCTCCAACCCCAGCGTCGCCGCTTGGCCCGACACCTGCGCGATCTTGAGCGGGCCGCCCAGTTCCTTGACCGATCGTCCGCCCGTGACGATCTGGCCCAGCGTCTCGACCATGGTGCGCACGATCTGTCCAGTGCGCTCGATCGCTACCACCGGCGCGCGCAGCAGGCCGACCCGCTCGACCACCGGATCGCTGGCGCCGATGCCCAGGCGGCCGACGCGATATTGCTGGCCGAAGCCGTCATCCTCCATCACCGCGCCGATGCGCGTCTGGATCTCCAGCCGCTTGCCGCCCCGGTCGATCACGACGTCGACGGGCTCGCCCGGCCGGATGCGCGTGTACATGACCATATCGGTATAGGTGTCCATCGCTCGCCCGTTGAAGGACAGGATGCGGTCGCCGACCTGGATGCCCGCGGCATCGGCGGCGCTGCCCCGCTCGACCACGCCCGCGACGGCGGGGGTGCGGCTTTCGCCATGGACGAAGGCGAAGGTGGCGATGATGAGGATGGCAAACAGGAAGTTGATCGCCGGGCCGGCGGCGACGATGGCGGCGCGTTGCCACAGCGGCCTGGCCGGGAAGCTTTCCGCCCGCTCCTTCGCCGGCAGTTGCAGCCAGGCCGGATCGGTCATGCTGGCGGCGTTCATGTCGCCCTTGAAGCGGACATAGCCGCCCAGCGGCAGCGCCGCCACGCGCCAGCGGGTGCCGCGCCTGTCCACCCAGGCGAACAGTTCGGGACCAAAGCCGATCGAGAAGGCCTCCGCCTTCACCCCGCACCAGCGGCCGACAAGATAATGGCCAAGCTCATGGACGAAAACGAGCGGTCCGATGACCGCCACGAAGGCCAGCACGGTCAGCAGGAAGCCGGGATTCTGGATCAAGCGGTCAATCTTTCCATTAGCTGGCCTGCCGCATCACCTGACAGGCGACGTCGCGGGCCCGCGCATCGGCCGCCAGCACGTCCCCGATCGTGCCGGGCCGCCCTGCGCTATACCGGCCCAACACATCCTCCACAATCATGGCAATATCAAGGAAACCGATGCGGCCGTCCAGGAAAGCCGCCACCGCCACTTCGTTGGCGGCATTGAGGATGGCGGGCGTCGCGCCCCCTTCCGCGGCGGCCGCGCGGGCGAGCCGCAGCGCGGGAAAACGTTCCGCATCAGGCGCTTCGAAGTCGAGCCTGCCAATGGTTGCGAGGTCCAGCTTCTGGCAGAGCGTCGCAATGCGATCGGGCCAGGCGAGCGCATGGGCGATCGGAATGCGCATGTCGGGCGCGCCAAGCTGTGCCAGCGTCGAACAGTCGCGATATTCGACCATCGAATGAATGACCGACTGCGGATGGACCAGTATCTCGATCCGGTCGAGCCCGACGGAGAAGAGATGATCCGCCTCGATCAGTTCCAGCCCCTTGTTCATCATCGTCGCGCTATCGACGCTGATCTTCGCCCCCATCGACCAATTGGGATGGGCCACCGCCTGCGCCGGGGTGATGCCGACCATCTCGGCGCGGCTGCGGGTGCGGAACGGGCCGCCGCTGGCGGTCAGGATGATCCTTGCGACATCGTCGACAGCGCCGCCCGCAAGGCATTGGAAAATCGCGTTATGTTCGCTGTCGACCGGCAGCAGCGTGGCGCCCGACTCCTGCGCGGCTGCCATCATCAGTCCGCCCGCCGACACCAGCGATTCCTTGTTGGCGAGCGCCACCGTGCCGCCGGCCTTGAGCGCCGCCATGGTGGGCGGGAGGCCCGCGCAACCGACGATCGCGGCCATGGTCCAGTCCGCGCCCTGCCCCGCCGCGTCGACCAGCGCCGCCTCGCCCGCCGCCGCCTCGACGCCCGAACCGGCGAGCGCGTCCCGAAGCGCGCCATAGAGGCTGTCCTGGGCGATGACCGCGATCTGCGCGCCGACCGCCTTTGCCTGAGCGGCGAGGCCATCGACATCGCTGTTGGCGGTCAGCGCGACGACGCGATAGGCGTCGGGGTCACGCCGCACCAGATCCAGCGTCGACAGGCCGACCGACCCGGTCGCGCCGAAGATGGAGACGCTCTTCATGCCGCCTGCGCCAGCACCAGATAGACCAGCGCGGCGAGCGGCGCGGCGGCGACCACGCCATCCAGCCTATCCATCACCCCGCCATGGCCGGGCAGCAACGCGCCGCTGTCCTTGACGCCTGCGCGCCGCTTCATCGCGCTTTCCAGTAGATCGCCCAGCTGCGCCGCCACGGCGAGCAGGCCGCTCGCCGCCGCCAGCTGGATCGGCAGGCCGGCGAAGCGATGGAGCAGGAAGCCCAGCACCAGCGCCGCCAGCACGCCGCCGGCCAGCCCCGCCCAGGTCTTGGACGGGCTCACGCGCGGCGCCAGCTTGGGCCCGCCAATGGCGCGTCCGGCAAAATAGGCGCCAATGTCGGTCGCCCAGACCAGCCCCAGCGCCCAGAAGGCGAGCAGCAGCCCATAGGCATAGGGCTGCTCCCCGCGCAGGAACAGCAAGGCGGTGACCGGCAGGCAGACATAGGGGATGCCCAGCGCCAGAGCTGGCTTGCGGCTGGTGAAGGCGACTAAGAAGAAGGCCGCCGCGCCCGCGACCAGCACCGGCCAGTCGAGGCCGGCCGCCAGCGGGCACAGCAAGGCGAGCGGGATGGAGACGGCGAACATCGCCGCCTTTCGCTGTTCGGGCGTCGCGCCGGTCAGGTCGCCCCATTCGCCCTGCATCAGCACGCCCGCCACCACCAGCAGCAGCCAGAAAAGCAGGCCGCCGGCCAGCAGCGCCCCCAGCGCCAGCGCGATGAGCGCGACACCGACGATGCTGCGGGTACGAAGTTCACTGGCCATGGATCACAAGCCGCCAAAGCGGCGGTCCCTCATGCGGAAAGCGTCGAGCGCCGCCGCCAGCGCGCGGCCGTCGAAATCGGGCCAGAGCATGTCGGTGAAATAGAGTTCGGCATAGGCCGCCTGCCACAGCATGAAATTGCTCAGGCGCAATTCGCCCGACGTGCGGATCAGCAGATCGAGCGGCGGCAGCTCGCACGTGTCCAGTTCGCTGTCGATATTCTCGATCGCGATGTCCTGCGCGGCCAGTTCGCCGCGCGCGACCTTCTGCGCGATGCGCTGGGCCGCGCGGACCATTTCGTCCTGCGCGCCATAGTTGAGCGCGATGGCGATGACCGGGCCGCCATTGCCCGCGGTGCGCGCCATTGCGCCGTCGATCAGGTCGACCAGCGACGGTTCAAGCGCGCGATAATTGCCGATCACCTTCAGCCGCACGCCATTGGCGTGGAATTCGTCGATGTCGCTCTGGATGAAGTGGCGCAGCAAGCCCATCAGGTCCGCGACTTCGCTCGCGGGCCGCTTCCAGTTTTCCGAGGAGAAGGCGTAGAGCGTCAGGCATTCCAGCCCCATGTCCTGCGCCGCGCGCGCGACGCGCCGCACCGCCTCCACCCCGGCGCGATGGCCGGCGATGCGGGGCAGCAGCCGCTTCTTGGCCCAGCGGCCATTGCCGTCCATGATGATGGCGACATGACGCGCCCCGTGCAGGGGCGCGACGCTGGGCAGATCGGGCTGGGCTTGAGTGGCCATCAGAAAGACAATGCGTGCGTTGGCCGCGAAAGGAAAGCCCCGGCTTACTGGCCGAGAATTTCCTTCTCCTTCGCGCTCGACGCCGCGTCGATGTCCGCGATGGTGCTGTCGGTCAGCTTCTGCACCTCGGTCTCCAGGCGTTTGCGCTCGTCCTCGCTGATTTCGCCCTTCTTCTCGTCGGCCTTCAAACTGTCCATGCCGTCGCGGCGCACGTTGCGCACGGCGACGCGCGCGCCTTCGGCATATTTGCTGGCGAGCTTGGCCAGTTCCTTGCGGCGCTCCTCGGTGAGGTCAGGGATTGGCAGGCGCAGCGTCTGCCCGTCGACGATCGGGTTGAGGCCCAGGCCGGCCGAACGGATCGCCTTGTCGCAGGGCCCGACATTGCTCTTGTCCCACACCTGCACCGACAACATCCGCGGCTCGGGCGCGGACACGGTCGCGACCTGGTTGAGCGGCATGTGCGCGCCATAGACTTCGACGGTGACCGGATCGAGCAGCTGCACATTGGCGCGGCCGGTGCGCAGACCGGAAAGGTCGCCCTTCAGCGATTCGAGCGCGCCGGCCATGCGGCGCTCCAGATCGGCTTTGTTATATTGCGGCATGGTCTTTCAACGCTCCTGATTTTGCACGATCGTCGCCACGCCTTCGCCCGCGAGCACTTTGGCCAGATTGCCCGTCTCGCGGATGTTGAAGACGACGATGGGGATATTATTCTCGCGGCACAGGGCAATGGCGCTGGCGTCCATCACCTTGAGATTGTCGTTCAGCACCTGGTCGAAGCCGATTTCGTCATAGCGCGCGGCATCGGGCACCTTCTTGGGATCGGCATTGTAGATGCCATCCACGCTGGTGCCCTTGAACAGCGCGTCGCAGCTCATTTCCGCCGCGCGCAGAGCCGCCGTCGTGTCGGTGGTGAAGAAGGGGCTGCCGGTGCCCGCCGCGAAGATGACGATCCGGCCCTTTTCCATGTGCCGCACCGCCTTGCGCCGGATATAGGGTTCGCACACCGACGCCATCGGGATCGCCGACTGAACGCGAGTGTCATAGCCCAGCTTTTCCAGCGCATTCTGCACCGCCAGCGCGTTCATGACGGTGGCGAGCATGCCCATATAGTCGGCGCTCGCCCGGTCGAAGCCCGCCGCCGCGCCAGCCAAGCCGCGGAAGATGTTGCCGCCGCCGACCACGACGCACAGTTCAAAGCCGGCATCCTTGGCCGCCGCGATTTCGCCCGCGACGCGCGCGACCGTCTCGGGCTCGATGCCGAACTGACCCTGGCCCATCAGCACTTCGCCCGACAATTTCAACAATATGCGCTTGAAAGCAGGCCGGGTCATGGGCGGTCGATCATCCTTGGCGATTGGGCGGAAGCGGCGCGGACCTTAGTCGGGCGCGGCGGCAAAGCCAAGCGGCGTTTGCGGCCCGAAAAGCGCTTCGCGCACAAAAGAAGATCCGCCCGCTCCTGCCCGCCTGCTTGTTGCCATAGCGTACCGATTGATCGCCAAGGCCGATGATTGTGAGCAGATCAATCAATTTTCCCTCTTTCCCGCCGGCCCCTATCCGCAAAAGCCAAGGCACCCGCCTGCACCAAACAGGGAGAATGATATGCGAAGGACATCCACCTCTATCCTGGCGCTGCTCGTCGCCGCGGCCATGACGCCGGCATTCGCGCAGGAGCATGCGCCCAAGAAGACCCAGGCGACCGAAGCCGAGACCGTCAGCGAAAATCCGCAGCCCCCGGTCAAGGAAAAGCCCGGCGGCATGACCAACAAGGACTGGTGGCCGAGCCGGCTGGACCTCACCGCTCTGCGCCAGCATGAATCCATGTCGAACCCCTATGGCGCCGACTATGACTATGTGAAGGAATTCAACAGCCTGGACCTGGAAGCGGTCAAGGCCGACATCCGCAAGGTGCTGACCACCTCGCAGCCCTGGTGGCCGGCCGACTATGGCCATTATGGCCCCTTCTTCATCCGCATGGCGTGGCACAGCGCCGGCACCTACCGCGTGGGCGATGGGCGTGGCGGTTCGGACGGCGGCGAACAGCGCTTCGACCCGCTCAACAGCTGGCCGGACAATGTCAGCCTGGACAAGGCGCGCCGCCTGGTCTGGCCGATCAAGCAGAAATATGGCCGCAAGCTGAGCTGGGGCGACCTGATGGTCCTTTCGGGCAATGTCGCGCTGGAGGATATGGGCTTCAAGACCGTGGGCTTTGCCGGCGGCCGTATCGACGCCTGGCAGCCCGACGTCGTCTTCTGGGGTCCGGAAACCAAGATGATGGGCACCGACCGCTCCAACCCGGACGGTACGCTCAAGCGCTCGCTCGCGGCGACGACCATGGGCCTCATCTATGTGAACCCGGAAGGCCCGGGCGGCAATCATGATCCGATCGGCGCCGCCGCCGACATCCGCCGGGCCTTTGGCAACATGGCGATGGACGACGAGGAAACGCTGGCGCTGATCGCGGGCGGCCATACATTCGGCAAGGCGCATGGCGCCAAGAAGCCCGACGTATGCCTGGGCGCGGAACCCACCGCTGCGACCCTGGAGGAACAGGGGCTTGGCTGGCACAATAAGTGCGGCAAGGGCATGGCCGAAGATACGCTGACGTCCGGCCTGGAAGGCGCCTGGTCCGCATCGCCGACCCAGTTCACGACGCAGTATATCGACAATCTGCTGAACTTCGACTGGGTCAAGACAAAGAGCCCGGCCGGCGCGACCCAGTGGATCCCAACCGATCCCAACGCCGCGCAGCTGGTGCCCGATGCGCATCTGAAGGACAAGCGGCACGCGCCGATCATGTTCACCACCGACATCGCGCTGAAGGAAGATCCGGGTTTCCGCAAGGTCCTGGAAAGCTGGCAGAAGAATCCCGAGCTGTTCAGCAAGGCCTTCGCGCGCGCCTGGTTCAAGCTGACTCATCGCGACCTGGGCCCGCAGGCCCGCTATCTGGGCAAGGACATTCCGTCCGAAACCTATAGCTGGCAGGATCCGCTGCCCGAACCCAGCTTCGCCGCCATTGGTGAAGCCGATCAGGCCAAGCTGAAGGCTGCGGTCCTGTCCTCGGGCCTCACCACGCCCGAACTGGTCCGCGCAGCCTGGGCTTCGGCATCGACCTTCCGCAGCACCGACATGCGCGGCGGGGCCAATGGCGCGCGCCTGCGGCTCGACCCGCAGCGTGGCTGGGCGGTCAATGATCCGGCCGAACTCGCCAAGGTGCTGACCAGGCTGACCGCGATCCAGGCCGACTTCGCCAAATCGGGCAAGCAGGTGTCGATGGCGGACCTGATCGTCCTGGCCGGCAACGCCGCCATCGAACAGGCGGCGCAGCGCGGCGGCCATCGCATCAGCCTGCCCTTCACGCCGGGCCGGGTCGATGCGGCGCAGGCCCAGACCGATGTCGCCTCCTTCGCCTATCTCGAGCCCAAGGCGGACGGCTTCCGCAACTATTATACGGCAAAGGCGGAAGTCGGGCCGGCCGAGGCGCTGGTGGGCAAGGCCGATGCGCTGGACCTCACCGTGCCCGAAATGACCGTTCTGGTCGGTGGCATGCGGGCGCTGGGCGCGACCACCGGCGCGACCAAGGCGGGCGTGCTCACCACGCGTCCCGGCACGCTCAGCAACGACTTCTTCGTCAACCTGCTGACGATGGACACGGTGTGGAGCAAGGCGGCAACGCCGGGCCTTTATGACGGCAAGGATCGCAAGACCGGCGCCGCCAAGTGGACGGCCACGCCGGTCGACCTGGTCTTCGGCTCCAATTCCGAGCTGCGCGCCGTGGCGGAAGTCTATGCGTCGGACGATGCCAAGCAGAAGTTCGTCGACGACTTCGCCGCCGCCTGGACCAAGGTGATGAACGCGGATCGCTTCTGATCCGCCTGTGGGGTGGCCTGGCTTTTTGGAGGTCGGGCCGCCCTTTCCTTTCTGGACGACGAGATTCATGCCCCATCGCTTGACCTTTGCCGCCGCGCTGGCGGCGCTGAGCTGGCCGGCGCTTGCGGCCGCCCAGCCGCCTGCGGACTTCGCCGTCTGCGCCGCCTGCCACGCCACCGCGCCCGGCAAGACCAGCTTCGGCCCCAATCTGCGGAGGGTCGTCGGCCGCAAGGCGGCAAGCCTGCCGGGCTATGCCTATAGCGCGGCGCTCAGGCAATCCGGCATCAGCTGGAACGCCAAGACGCTCGACACCTGGCTCACCAATCCCCAGGCCATGGTCAAGGGCACCAAGATGCCGTTCGCCGGCTTTTCCGATCCCGCCAAGCGCAAGCGCGTGATCGATTATCTCGCCACGCTGAAATAGACCCAGCCGCAGCGCTCAATGTAGCAAAATATTGCCGGCGATGTTTCGATATTGCGCCCTGGCTGCAAGCCCTGTCTAACCAGCGGCAGATCAGCGGCACGGGGTAAGCGATCATGCCAGCGGTGGATTTTCACGGCTATGATGCCTCCGCCGGCTACACCTATGGCTTCTGCGCGGAAATGGCGCCCGACTGGCTCGACCTGGCAGCGACATTGGCGGGGTCCGCGCCCGCCAGGGCCAGCGGCGACGCGCCGTTCCGCTATCTTGAGCTGGGATGCGGCCAGGGCATGGGCTTATGCCTGCTGGCCGCCGCCAATCCCCAGGGCCAGTTCGTCGGCGTCGATTTCCTGCCCGAACATGTCGACCATGGCCGCGCCGTAGCGCAGGCCGCTGGCCTCACCAACATCCAGTTCAGCGACGGCGACTTCGTCGCGCTGGCGCAGCAATGGCCCGCCGCGTTTGGCCAGTTCGACTATGTGACGCTGCACGGCGTCTATAGCTGGATCACGCCGCCGGTGCGCGCGGCGCTCGTCCGCTGCCTCGGTCACGCCACCGCGCCCTGTGGCCTTGTCTATATCGGCTATAATGCGCAGCCCGGCTGGCTCGGATCGATCCCGTTCCGCCATATCAGCCGCCTGTTGAAGGAGGAAAGCGATCAGCCGAGCGAAGCCGTCATGCAGGCGTCGATCGCCCTGTTCGACCAGCTGGCGGCGGGCGGCGCCAACAGCTTCCGCATCCTGCCCGGCCTCAAAAGCCGGCTTGCCGCGGTCAAGCAGCAGGCCAGCAATTACCTGATCCACGAATATCTGCATGAGGGATGGCATCCGCTCTGGCATTCGGAAGTCGCGAAGGAAGTGGCCGACGGGGGTCTGGCGTTTGTCGGCACCGCGTCGCTGGCCGAAACGCTGCTGCCCGGCGCACTGCCGCCGCCCTTGCGCGCCACGATCGCCGAGCAGGCGAGCAACGTCTTGCGCATGGATGTGCAGGACCTGGTCATCAACCAGTCGTTCCGCCGCGACGTCTTTCGTCCCGCCACTTCATCGGCCAACGTGGCAAGCGACGCTGTGCTCGACGCGATGATGCTGCACCTGCTGAAGCCGGTGGACGCCGACAGCCTGACCATCGCCACCAGCTTCAGCGAAATCACCTTGCAGGCGCCCGCCTATGCGGAGATCGTCGCCGCACTGGGCTCCGGCGCGCGGTCGATGGGCGACGTGCTGGCGCTGCCGGCGATGCGCAAACAGGGACGATCGAACGCGCTGCAGATCATCGCCCTGCTGCTGCACGCGCGGATCGCAGGCATCGGGCGAAGCGCACCCGCGCCGATCCAGGCGGTGCAGGGTCTCAATCAATGTATCGCAAACGAAGCGGCGCGAGGACGCCGCTATGATCATCTCGCGGCCGCTGCGCTGGGATCGGCGGTGGCCGTAACGTCGGACGATCTGCGGCTGTTCGACGCCTGGCTGGCCGCCGAGGAACGGACCGACGCCATATCCTTGGCTGCGGCATGCGGGGAAGATGGCGCGCTGGCAGCGGGAGACACTGGCATCACGCCGGAACGCGCCGCTGTCTTCCTCAACCAGACGCTGGAGCGCTGGCGCAAGCTGGGCGTCGTCGCCTAGCCAACAGCGCCACAAAAAAAGGGCGCTCCTGCGAGCGCCCTTTCTCATTTTTCGATCCGATCGAAGGATCAGACGCCGGCGGCGGCAGCCACTTCGGCGGCGAAGTCGCTGACTTCCTTCTCGATACCTTCGCCCAGCTGGAAGCGGACATAGTTCTTCAGCGTGATCGACGCGCCCGCATCCTTCGCCGCCTTGGCGACAACGTCGGCGACCGGGGTCTTGTTGTCCATCACGAACAGCTGGCTGAGCAGCGCCTGCTCCTTGGCGAACTTGGCGACCGCGCCGTCGACCATCTTGGCGACGATCTCGGCGGGCTTGCCCGATTCGGCGGCCTTTTCCGCGGCGATGGCGCGTTCACGCTCCAGCAGCGCGGGATCGATGTCATCGGCCGACAGCGCCAGCGGGAAGGCAGCGGCGATGTGCATGGCCAGCTGCTTGCCCAGCGGCTCCAGCACGTCGGCGGGCGCATCGCCTTCCAGCGCGACGAGCACGCCGATCTTGCCCAGGCCCGGCGCAGCGGCGTTGTGGACATAGGGGACGACCACGCCCTGGCTGACTTCGACATGGCCGACGCGGCGGACAGTCTGGTTCTCGCCGATGGTGGCGATGTTCGACACCAGCTTTTCAGCGACGGTGCCGCCGCCCGGATAGGCAGCGTTCGACAGCGCTTCAGCGTCCGCAGCACCGGTTTCCAGCGCGACGGCCGACACGGTGCGGACGAAATCCTGGAACTGGTCGTTCTTGGCGACGAAATCGGTTTCGCTGTTCACTTCGACGGCCACGCCCTTGGTGCCGGCGACGGCGACACCGACAAGGCCTTCCGCGGCGGTGCGGCTCGACTTCTTCTGCGCGGCGGCCAGGCCCTTGGCGCGCAGCCAGTCGGTCGCGGCTTCCAGGTCGCCATTGGCTTCGGTGAGCGCCTTCTTGCAATCCATCATGCCCGCGCCCGAACGGTCGCGCAGTTCCTTGACGGCGGCAGCGGTAATCTCGGCCATGTTTCGGCTCCTAAGTTTCGATGTTTCAAACAGGCGGTAATTTTGATGCACAGGTAATTTAGATGCACAGGTAATCTAGATACACACTGGGCGCGTTCCGGTGGAGCGCGCCCTAGCCTGTCATGTTTGCAGTTGCGCGACGCTCTTAGGCTTCGGCGACAACCTGCTCGACTTCGGGCTCGTCCAGAGCACCCAGATCGACGCCCGAGGCCTGCTGCGCACCACGGTTGCCCTTGGTGGCGGCAGCGGCGACGGCTTCGCAATAGAGGCGAATCGCGCGGCTGGCGTCGTCATTGGCCGGAACCGGGAAAGCGATGCCGTCGGGCGAGACGTTCGAATCGAGGATCGCGACGACCGGAATACCCAGCGTGTTGGCTTCCTTGATCGCCAGCTCTTCCTTGTTGGCGTCGATCACGAACATGACATCGGGGATGCCGTTCATGTCGCGGATGCCGCCCAGCGACAGTTCCAGCTTCTCGCGCTCGCGAGTCATCTGGAGCACTTCCTTCTTGGTGAAGCCGTGGGTGTCGCCCGACAGCTTTTCCTCGAGGGTCTTCAGGCGCTTAATCGAGCCCGAAATGGTCTTCCAGTTGGTGAGCATGCCGCCCAGCCAGCGATGGTTGACGAAATGCTGGCCCGACTTGCGAGCGGCTTCGGCGATGGGGTCCTGCGCCTGGCGCTTGGTGCCGACGAACAGCACCTTGCCGCCGGCGGCGACGGTGGCCGACACGAAGTCGAGCGCGCGGCCGAAGAGCGGCACGGTCTGCGACAGGTCAAGAATGTGGATGCCGTTGCGCTCGCCGAAGATATACGGCTTCATGCGCGGGTTCCAGCGATGGGTCTGGTGGCCGAAATGGGCGCCAGCCTCGATCAATTGGTGCATGGTGACGACAGGGGTCGCCATAATCTTTTCTCCTTCCGGTTGCTACCTCTGGGAATCGGGAACCGTCGCGCGACCTGAAAGGCCGGTCCGGCACCGGATATGGTGATTCCCATGTGGAATGGGCGCGCCTTTAGCGCTGAAAAAAGCGCGTGGCAAGGGTTGACGCCCGCCTGAAACAGGAACATAAGGGGAACAGACGGAACAAAAACGGTTAACGCCCGTTCGAACCGTCATAGTGAGCCATGCCGTGCAAATGGCAAGACGGAAAGTGACGACGATGTTCACGCTTGTTGCCGCAACCTTGTTTTCCGCCGCTTTTCTGCTGGCGGCTGGGACCATCGCCTGGATGTTTGCAGCCTATCATGACAAGATGGTGGCAGCCCTTCTGTTCCAGCCCATTCCCCAGACGCCGCAAGTCTATCATATCCGGGTGAGCCGACCGCGCGTCACGCATCGGCTGCGCAAGGCGGATGCCGCCGCACCCGCCTCATCTTCGCTGTTTGCCGCCTGAGGATCAGACGGCAGAGGTCGCTTCCCGTTGCCGCTTCACGCGCGCATAGGACAGGATACCGAAGGGAATAAGCGCGATATAGCCCGCGCACAGGATCAGCAGGGTTAGCCAGGGGTCGGTCACCAGCAGCGCCGCCAGCAGCCCCGCCACCGCGATCGCCTCCAATCGGATGCGCTTGCGCAAACGGAGCGCCGACCAGCTGTAGGTGGCGACGCTGGAAATCATCAGGAAAGCGGTGAAGGCCGTCCAGGGGGCGACCACATACCAGGCGCGGAAAATGTCGGCGCCGGTCACGAGCCAGAGATAGAGCGGCACGAAGGCAAGCCCTGCCCCGGCCGGCGCGGGAACGCCGGTCAGAAAGCCGGCCGACTTGTGGGGCTGTTCGTCCGCATCGATATTGGCGTTGAAGCGGGCGAGCCGCAGCGCGCAGGACAGCGCATGGGCCAGCGCAAAAATCCAGCCGAATTTCGGCATGGCGTGCAGCGACCAGAGGTACAGGATCAGCGCCGGCGCGACACCGAAGGCGATCGAATCGGACAGCGAATCCAGTTCCGCGCCAAAGCGGCTTTCCCCGCGCAGCAGGCGCGCGATGCGGCCGTCGAGCCCGTCCAGCACGCCGGCGAAGAGGATGGACAGCACCGCCCGCTCCCACTCCCCCGAAATGCCATAGCGCACGCCCGTCAGGCCAAAGCATAGCGCCATGGCGGTCACGGCGTTGGGCGCGACCATGCGCAAGGTGATGCCACGGCGCAATCCGCGCGGAATGGCGCGACGCTGGCGGCTCATGGCCGCACCGCCGATCGAATGCACGCGGGCGCGGGGCTTGCGCGTGAACCAAGGCAGGACCAGATGCCCGCTGACATCGCACCATGGCTGGCGCGGAGGGAAAGCAAAGCCGCCATCATTGCTGGATGCCCGGCACGACGCGCGCATCGCCGATCTGGCCCAGGATCGTCTCGCCCGCGACTGTGCGCTGGCCCAGGATCACGCGCGGTGCGGTGCCAGCGGGCAGGTAGACGTCGACGCGGCTGCCGAAGCGGATCAGGCCGATGCGCTGGCCTGCCGCGACCATGTCGCCGGGCTTGACGAACGGCACGATGCGCCGGGCGACCAACCCCGCAATCTGGGTGAAGCCGATGCGCAGCCCGTCATGCCGCTCGACCAATATGTGCTGGCGCTCATTATCCTCACTCGCCTTGTCGAGATCGGCGTTGAGGAACTTGCCCGAAATATAGACGACCGACTTGATCGTCCCGCCGATCGGCGTGCGATTGATGTGGACGTCGAACACGCTCATGAAAATCGATACGCGGATCAGCGGCTGGTCGCCCAGCCCGTCCGGCCCCGCCATTTCGCGCGGCGGCGGCACGCGCTGGATCAACGTCACCAAGCCATCGGCCGGCGCGATGATCGCGCCTTCATCCTGGGGCACCGCGCGCACGGGATCGCGGAAGAAGGCGAATACCCAGATCGTCACCATCAGCATCAGCCAGCCGACAATGTCCCAACCCACCAGGAACAGGACCGCAGTGATCGCGGCAGCGATGAGGCCGAACTTCATCCCCTCGGGATGGACGGAGGGCCAGCGCCATTTGACATTACCGCCCGCGGCGATCGTGATTTCATTATTTTCCATGGCCACCGTCTTAGGCAGAGACTGTTGCCCTGACAACGACCGATGCCGTGTTCCGGCTCCGTCCATGGGCCGCAGGCCCGCGGCTTCAACAGTTGAACATTGCCGCCGCTTTGCCTAGGGCGTCGGCATATTCCACCCAAGAGTAGAAGGCGAATAGGCGCTATGGCGAAGATCAAGGTGAAAAACCCCGTCGTGGAGATCGACGGCGACGAAATGACCCGGATCATCTGGGAATGGATCCGCGAGCGCCTGATCCTCCCCTATCTCGATATCGACTTGAAATATTATGACCTGTCCGTCCAGAAGCGCGACGAGACGAACGACCAGATCACCATCGATTCCGCGAACGCGATCAAGGAATATGGCGTGGGCGTGAAGTGCGCCACCATCACCCCCGATGAAGCGCGCGTCGAGGAGTTCAACCTCAAGTCCATGTGGAAGTCGCCCAACGGCACGATCCGCAACATCCTGGGCGGCGTCGTCTTCCGCGAACCAATCGTCATTTCCAACGTGCCGCGCTTGATCCCAGGTTGGACCAAGCCGATCGTGGTCGGCCGTCACGCCTTTGGCGACCAGTATCGCGCCACCGACATCAAGGTGCCCGGCCCGGGCAAGCTGCGCCTCGTCTTCGAAGGCGAGAATGGCGAGACCATCGACCGCGAAGTGTTCGACTTTCCCGGTTCGGGCGTCGCCATGGCGATGTACAACCTGGACGATTCGATCCGCGATTTCGCCCGCGCTTCGTTCAACTATGGCCTGAACCTCAAATGGCCGGTCTATCTGTCGACCAAGAACACCATCCTCAAGGCCTATGACGGCCGCTTCAAGGACCTGTTCCAGGAAGTGTTCGAGACCGAAGGCTTCGCGCAGAAGTTCAAGGATGCCGGCATCGTCTACGAACATCGCCTGATCGACGACATGGTCGCCTCCGCGCTGAAGTGGAGCGGCGAATTCGTGTGGGCGTGCAAGAATTATGACGGCGACGTCCAGTCGGACCAGGTGGCGCAGGGCTTCGGCAGCCTCGGCCTCATGACCTCCGTGCTGCTCTCGCCCGACGGCAAGACCGTCGAGGCCGAAGCCGCGCACGGCACCGTCACCCGCCACTACCGCCAGCACCAGCAGGGCAAGGCGACGTCGACCAACCCGATCGCGTCGATCTTCGCCTGGACCGGCGGTCTCAAGTTCCGCGGCAAGTTCGACGACACGCCCGATGTCGTGCGCTTCGCCGAAACGCTGGAGCAGGTCTGCATCAAGACCGTCGAAAGCGGCAAGATGACCAAGGATCTGGCGCTGCTGATCGGTCCGGAACAGTCGTGGATGACCACCGAGCAGTTCTTTGAGGCGATCCGCGTCAACCTGGAAACCGAAATGGGCAATTGGAACTGATCTCCACCCCCACGGTTTCAATACGATAACGGAACGAGGCGGCGCCGGGCATCCGACGCCGCCTTTTTCTTTGCGTGTGACATATGGAGGCGGCAAGTGACGACGACGGGCAAGAAGCGTTTGGAGGTGCGCGCCGCGGTGCCATCGGATGTACGGGGCATCCAGCGACTGATCGCCCGCGCTTATCCCGGCATGCCCAATTATTCGCTGGCCACGATCCGCGGCCAGATCAACAATTTCCCCAATGGCTGCTTCGTTGCGCTCTATGACAGCAAGGTGGTGGGCTATTGCGCCACGATGCGCGTCAGCAAGGCGATGGCCTTCGCCAAGCATGACTGGGAGGAGATCACCGCCAACGGCTTTGGCACGCGGCACAGCGCGGCGGGCGAGTGGCTTTACGGCTATGAGATGGCCGTCGATCCCAAGCTGCGCGGGCTGCGAATAGGCCAGCGGCTCTATGACGAGCGCAAGGAACTGGCCGAGGAGCTGGACCTGCACGGCATTGTCATCGCCGGCCGCATGCCCGGCTATGCCCGCGCCAAGCGCCGGGCCGGCAGCCCGCGCGACTATCTGGAAAAAGTGGTCAGCGGCAAGCTGCGCGACCAGGTGATCAGCTTTCAGCTCAAGAACCAGTTCGAGCCGCTGGGCGTGCTGGAAAATTACCTGCCCGAAGACAAGCAATCGGACGGCCATGCCGCGCATCTGGTCTGGCGCAACCCCTATGTCGATCCCGACGAGGCCCCTGAAATGCGCGTGCCGCGCGGCGTGGAAAGCGTGCGCCTCGCCACCTGCCAGTTGCAGGCGCGCGCGGTTCAGGATTTCGACGAGTTCGTCCGCAACATCGAATATTTCGTCGACGTAGCGGCTGACTACCGGTCGGACTTCATCATTTTTCCCGAGCTCTTCACCCTGCCGCTTCTCTCCTTCGAGACTAAGAAGCTGTCGCCGATGGAAGCGATCGACAAGCTCACCAACTACACGCCGCGCCTGACGCGCGAGCTGGGCCGCATGGCGCTCGAATATAATATCAACATCATCGGCGGGTCGCATCCCACGCGCGCCGAGGATGGCGACATCCAGAATATCGCCTATGTCGCGCTGCGCGATGGTTCGATCCACACGCAGGAGAAGATTCATCCCACGCCCAACGAAGCCTTCTGGTGGAATATCAAGGGCGGCGACTCGCTCGACGTGATCCAGACCGACTGCGGGCCGATCGGCGTGCTGATCTGCTATGACAGCGAATTTCCCGAACTCGCCCGGCGGCTGGTCGACCAGGGCGCGCGCATCATCTTCGTGCCCTTCTGCACCGATTCGCGCCTGGGCTATATGCGCGTGCGCTATTGCGCGCAGGCGCGCGCGATCGAGAATCAATGCTATGTCGTCATGTCTGGCAACGTCGGCAACCTGCCCAACGTCGACAATATGGACATCCAATATGCGCAGAGCGCGATCCTGACGCCGTGCGATCTCCCCTTCGCGCGCGACGGTATCGCGGCGGAATCGACCGAGAATGTCGAGACGCTGACCATGGCGGACGTGAACCTCGCCGACCTCAGCTGGGCCCGCGCCGAAGGCACGGTGCGCAACCTGCGCGACCGCCGGTTCGACCTTTATCATATCGACTGGGACAGCACGCCCGACCACAGCCATGCACCGAGCGGCGGCCCCGTGCCGGCCGGCGGGCATAATTCGCCGGGGGGCGGTTGAGGCGGGCTGCCGGCGTGACTGTCGCGCTTCGGCATTGCATTGGGTGAGAAGCGGGAGCCGGCATGATTGGAGCTGCCGGCTTATCGCTCTTGATCGTAGGGGAGCAGGCCGGACGGAAGGATAGCCTGCCGTTGTGGGGGTGACACCCCTCCGTCACGCGCGTCGCGCGCGACACCTCCCCTGCCAGGGAGGATGATGGGAGGCCGACACTTCGGCAACATAATGCGTCATGCCAGCGGAGGCTGGTATCTCAGGAGGTTTGGCGCGTCATTGCCCGAGCTTTCAGCATGTGCTGGAATGATGGCTGAATTTGAAAAGGTACCGGCGGCCCTCTCCGCCCTCAGGCCAATCAAGCCGCCACCGGCTCCAGCAGTTGATCGCGCGTCGCCAGCAGCTGCTCCAGCGGCGGTTGATCGCCGCCGCGCGTCACGCTCGCCATGGCGCGGTCGAGGCGCGCGCGGGCCCGTTCGCTGATGTCGGGCAGCACATTGGCGATGCCGATCATGTCGTCCATGCGGCCGAAACAGTTGAGCGCGAGGTCGCAGCCGGCGGCGACCACGCCTGCCGCCAGATCCGGAATGCTGCCCTTGAGCGCCTTCATGTCCAGATCATCGGACATCAACAGACCGTCAAATCCGATCCGCTCGCGGATGACCTCGCCGATCACGGTGGGCGACAGGCTGGCGGGGCGGTCGGTGTCCCACTGCGTATAGACGACATGCGCCGTCATCCCCATCGGTGCGCTGCGCAGCGTGCGGAAGGGGGCAAGGTCGCTCTCCAGCGCATCGCCATCGGCGGTGACCACCGGCAGGTCCAGATGGCTGTCCACCAGCGCGCGGCCGTGGCCGGGCATATGCTTGACGATGCCGACGACACCGCCCGCCGCAAGCCCTTCCAGCACAGCACGTCCCAGGGCGGCCACCCGCATTGGCTCCGCGCCCAGCGTGCGGTCACCCATGATGTCGCTCGCTCCGTCCTGCCGCACGTCGAGCAGCGGCAGCGCATCGACCGTGATGCCGACCTCCGCCAGCGTCAGCGCAATCGCCTGCGCATTGGCGTGGGCCGCCGCAATCGCGCTGGCGGGCGCGATATCATATAGCCGATCGAATAGCGCGGCGGGCGGAAAGCTGGGCCAGACCGGCGCCTGCATCCGCGCGACGCGCCCGCCTTCCTGATCAATCATGATGAGCAGGTCTTCGCGGCCATGGAGGGACCGCAGCGCATCGGTGAGCGCGCGCAACTGCGCGCGATCGACGATGTTGCGCTTGAAGAGGATATAGCCGGCGGGCTCAACCTCGGCAAAGAAAGCGCGTTCGTAGGGAGAGAGGGTTTCGCCGGCAAGGCCGAAAATGACAGGCTTCATGTCTCAAACCCTAGCGGCGGCAGGGCACGCTGTCGAAGCGCAAATGATGGCCAGAGCATAACATGCGGTGCCGCCGGCAGCGTCGCCGCTCAGTTCACCAGCAGGCAGCTTTCGCCAGCGACCTTGAGCCGGCCGCAGATGGTTGCCGCCTGGGCGCCCGCACTGGCGCGCAACCGGTAGACGGTGCCGCCGCCGACCTGCGCCTCTTCGACCGTCATGGCGAGCGGCGCCAGATAGGCGAAGCGCTTGGACAGGCGCCCCCAGGCATCCTTCGCGCCGGACGCGCTGCCATAGGCGCCGAGCTGGATGGTGCCTCCCGCCGCCTTGGCCTGGCTCGCGGGCGCCGCCTTTTCCGCCGTGCCGTCGGTGACCGGCGCCGACACGCTCTGCCCCGCCTTGGGCGCGACCGAAGGCCTGGCATCGCCGGGCGCGGGCGCCGTTCCGGTGATCGGCGCTTCGGGCACGCGGCTGGGATCAATGCGGCCGTCGCGGGCCACGCCTTCGCTCGCGGCGAAGCTGGCATCGCCTTCGCCTTCGAACTTGCGAGCGTCGGCTTCATTGGCGGGAATCTTGTAATTGCCCTCGGGCGCGGCGATCAGCTCGCCGGCGCCGCCCGCGCCATGGCGATCATTCACCCACCAGATGCCGGCGACGACGGCGCCGATCAGCAGCAGGCCGAGCAGGATCAGACCGAGCATCCGGAGCGGCGAAATCCGCTCCTCCTCCTCGTCGATCGCCGGCTCGAGCCAAGGCAGCCGATCCTCATCATCCAGATCGAGTCGGCCCCGCGCATAATCGCCCATCGTCAAAACACCTCGCTCGTCACTGCATCTCGGTCAGCGCGACCACACCCATCAGCGCCAGCCCGTTGCGGATAATCTGCCCTATTCCCTGCGCCAGGAAAAGTCGCGTGGCAGTGAGCGCCGGATCATCGGCCAGAATGACGCGGGCGCGCGGATCATCATTGCCCATATTCCACCAGCCGTGGAAGGCAGAGGCCAAGTCGTTGAGATAAAAGGCGATGCGGTGCGGCTCGCGCGCTTGGGCCGCGCCCTCGACGACGCGCGGAAATTGCGCGGCGAGCTTCACCAGCCCCAATTCCGCCGTCCCAAGAAGGGACAGGTCGGGCGCAGGCAGGTCGATCCCCGCTTCCTCAGCCCGGCGGCCGAGCGAGGAAATGCGGGCATGGGCATATTGCACATAGAAGACCGGATTGTCCTTCGACGCCTCCACCACCTTGGCGAAATCGAAGTCCATCTGGGCGTCGGCCTTGCGTGTCAACATGGTGAAGCGGACCACGTCCTTGCCTACTTCGCGCACGACATCGGCCAGCGTGACGAAGTTGCCCGCGCGCTTGGACATCTTCACCGGTTCGCCATCGCGCAGCAGGCGGACCATCTGGATGAGCTTCACGTCGAAGCGCGCGCGGCCTTCGGTCAGGGCGGCGACCGCCGCCTGAATGCGCTTGACCGTGCCGGCATGGTCGGCGCCCCAAATGTCGATCAGCTGATCCGCGCTCTGCGCCTTCTGGAAATGATAGGCCATGTCGGCGCCGAAATAGGTCCAGCTGCCGTTCGATTTCTTGATCGGCCGATCCTGATCGTCGCCGAATTTGGTTGAGCGGAACAGCGGCAGCTCCACCGGCTCCCAATCGTCGGGCAATTCGCCCTTGGGCGCTTCCAGCACGCCGTCATAGACCAGATCATGGGCACGCAGCCAGGCTTCGGCCTCGGCCGGCTTGCCGGCGGCCTGCAGCTCGGCCTCGGAGGCGAAAATATCGTGATGGATGCCAAGCAGCGCGAGATCGCTGCGGATCATGTCCATCATCCGGGCAACGGCAAAGGTGCGGAAGGGGACGAGCCATTCCGCCTCCGGCGCATTGACGAAGCGGTCGCCATATTCCGCCGCCAGCGCCTGTCCCACCGGCACCAGATAGTCGCCGGGGTAGAGGCCTTCGGGAATGGCGCCCACATCCTCGCCCAGCGCCTCGCGGTAGCGCAGATGCGCCGAGCGAGCGAGCACGTCCACCTGGCCGCCGGCGTCATTGATATAATATTCGCGGATCACCTTGTGACCCGCATATTCCAGCAGCGTCGCCAGCGCGTCGCCCACCACCGCGCCGCGACAATGGCCCATATGCATGGGACCGGTCGGATTGGCCGACACATACTCGACATTGACCGTGACGCCCTGCCCCAGCTGCGAACGCCCATAATCGGCGGCGTCGCCATGGATGGCGGCCAGTTCCGCGCGCCAGGTGGCGTCAGTCAGCGTCATGTTGATGAAGCCCGGTCCGGCGATCGTGGCGCTCGTCACCTCGTCCAGCGCCTGCAGCTTGCCGACGATCGCTTCGGCCAGCGCGCGCGGATTGGTGCCGGCGGGCTTGGCCAGCACCATGGAGGCATTGGTGGCGAGATCGCCATGGCTGGGGTCGCGCGGCGGCTCGACCGTCACCGGCTTGCGGTTGAGGCCGGCGGGCAGCACGCCTTCGGCTTCCAGCGCATCCAGTACGGCGTCGAGATGAGCGGTGAAACGGGTGTAAAGGGACACGCGGAGATTCCTGTCTGTCCCGTTCGCCCTGAGTAGCCACCGGGCTTATCGAAGTGGCGTATCGAAGGGTCTGTTCCAATCCCATGCTTCGATACGGGCCTCGACAAGCTCAGCCCCTACTCAGCACGAACGGCAATGTGAGTGGGTCGAACTTGCGCTTAGCGGGTCGCGTTATATCGCAGCTGGTCCTGGGTCAGGTTGAAGCCCACGAGCAGCTCGAAACTGGTGCGCTGCAGGGCCGCCTTGACGTCGGGCTGTGCGAAGGGGTCGATCGCCGCGTCGGCATCACCGGCCTTGCGCTTCTGCGTGATCTTCTGCTGGATTTCGGCCGGCAGGGTCGCCGCGCTCTTGTTGACATAGGACCCGGCCTTGGCCTGCGCGCTGGCGCGATATTCGCCGGCCGCAAAGTTGAGCGTCACCTGGCCGATCCGCTTGGCGACCACGGCGCTGCCCCCCTGCACGACGGCGGAGAAATAGGGCAGCACCACCTGCCGCGCAGCGCTGGCGTCCGTGCGGCGGGCGTTCACCACGAAGGTCGCCTCGGTATAGAATTGCTCGCCATCGGCGCAGGTGGAGCGCAGGTCGGTGATGTTCGCGACCACGTCGATCGCCGAGGCATCCGTGCTGTTCGCCGGGTTGAACAGCGTGATGTCGCCGGTCTGGGCAGGGATTGCCGCCGTCGGGCAGGCAGACCGCACCGACACGATGCCGCCCGTCGGATCGATCTCACCGCGCCGCGAGCAGCCTGCCAGAGCGAGAGCCAGCATGGCGGTCAGGGCGATAGAGGATTTTTTCACAGGCAGATATTCCTTGGCGGGGCCGGACGCTTTGGGCTTCCTTATCCATCCCCCGCGCGCCACGCAACTGCCAGCCGACCGCTTTCATTGCGCCTCTTTCTTCCGCGGCGTCATTGGCCTAAGCCGCTGCGCATGACGCACGCGCCCGATCCCCTTCGCCCCATGACCCTGTTGATCGCTGCGCCGCGCGGCTTCTGCGCCGGCGTCGATCGCGCGATCATCATCGTGGAGCGGGCGATCGAGAAATATGGCGCGCCCGTCTATGTCCGTCACGAAATCGTCCACAATAAATATGTCGTGGACAATCTGAAGGCGAAGGGCGCGATTTTCGTCGAGGAACTGGACCAGGTGCCCGATGGCGTGCCGGTCGTCTTTTCCGCCCATGGCGTGCCCAAGGCGGTGCCCGAAAAGGCGCAGGAACGCGGGCTCGACTATCTGGACGCCACCTGCCCGCTGGTCAGCAAGGTGCATCGCCAGGCCGAACGGCAGGTGGACAGCGGCCGCCATATCCTCTTCATCGGACATAAGGGGCATCCTGAAGTGATCGGCACCTTTGGCCAGGTGCCCGCAGGATCCATGACGCTGATCGAGTCGGTCGAGGATGCGGAGCGTTTCGTCGCTGTCGACCCCGACAATCTGGCCTTTCTGACGCAAACCACGCTGTCGGTGGATGACACGGCAGCGATCGTGGCTGCCCTGCACCGGCGCTTCCCGACGATCGCCGCGCCCAGGGGCGAGGATATCTGCTACGCGACCTCCAACCGGCAGACCGCGGTCAAGGCGATCGCCGGGCAGTGCGATGCGCTTTATGTGATCGGCGCGCCCAACAGCTCCAATTCGCTGCGCCTGGTCGAAGTCGCCGAGCGCGAAGGCACGCCGGCCCGGCTGATCCAGCGTGCGGATGATGTCGATTTCGCCTGGCTGGACGATGTGCGCACGCTGGGCCTCACCGCGGGGGCCTCCGCCCCCGAGATATTGGTGCGCGAAGTGGTGGATCGTATCGCCAGCCGCTTCGATGTCACCGAGGAACAGGTGGAAACCGCCCGGGAAACCATTTCCTTCAAGCTGCCGCGTGGGCTGGAGAGCGCGTGACCGCACCCCCTTGGCGACGTTCGCACCAAATCAAGATCAGGGCTGATCGCTGATGGCCGTTTATACCCATGTTCCCGCCGAAGACATTGACGCCTTCCTCGCCCGCTATGATGCCGGGCGGCTGGTGTCGGCCAAGGGCATCGCCGAAGGGGTGGAGAACAGCAATTATCTGCTGGAAACCACCGGGCCGGACAGTCAGGCCGGCGGCGGGCAGCGCTATATATTGACGCTCTATGAAAAGCGGGTGGATGAGGCCGACCTGCCCTTCTTCATGGACCTGCTCGATCATCTGGGCGCGCGCGGGTGCCGCGTGCCGCGCTTCATCGCCGATCGCGATGGCCGGCGGCTGCAGCAACTGGCCGGGCGCCCCGCCTGCCTGATCGAATTTCTGACCGGGATCAGCGTTACCGAACCCACGCCCGCGCAGGCGCGGGCGGCGGGCGCGGCGCTGGGAATCCTGCACAAGGCGGCGCAGGGTTTTGCCGGCGAAAGGCGCAATGCGCTGGACAAGGCTGGCTGGCACGCCCTCGCCGCTCGGTGCGGCGCGGACCTGGACCAGATTCAGCCCGGCCTTTCCCAACGCGTCGCCGACGAACTAGTTTGGCTCGACGCGCACTGGCCCGGCGACCTGCCGCATTCAGTGATCCATGCCGATCTCTTCCCCGACAATGTGCTGATGCTGGGGGACGAAGTGACGGGCCTGATCGACTTTTATTTCAGCTGCACCGATGTCCGCGCCTATGACCTGGCGGTAACGCACAGCGCCTGGTGCTTCAGCAATGATGGCGCGACCTGGTTTGGCGAGCGCGCGGCGGCGCTGGGCGCCGGCTATGCCGAAGCGCACGGCCTGACCGACGCCGAGCGCGCCGCTTTCCCCGCATTGTGCCGGGGCGCGGCGCTGCGCTTCCTGCTGACGCGCGCCTATGACTGGATCAACACGCCGGCCGACGCGCTGGTGACGCGCAAGGACCCGCTTGCCTATCTGCGCCGGCTGGATTTCTACGCCAAGGCTGATCCGGCGGAGCTGCTGGGCGCATGAGCGATCTTCCCCATGTCGACATCTTCACCGACGGCGCGTGCAAGGGCAATCCGGGCCCCGGCGGCTGGGGCGCGGTGCTGCGCTTCGGCGACACGGAGAAGGAGATTTCGGGCGGCGAGCCACAGACTACGAACAACCGCATGGAAATGATGGCGGCGGTTGAGGCGCTCAACCTGCTGAAGAAGCCGTGCGCGGTGACGGTCCATACCGACAGCAAATATGTGATGGACGGCATCACCAAATGGGTGTTCGGCTGGCAGAAGAAGGGCTGGAGGACCGCCGACAACAAGCCGGTCAAGAATGTGGAGATCTGGCAGGCGCTGGTGAAGGCGGCGGCGCGGCATCAGGTGACGTGGAAATGGGTCAAGGGCCATGCCGGCCACCCGGAAAATGAACGCGCCGACCAGCTGGCCTGCGCAGCGGCGGAAACGTTCCGCCGCTGAGGCCATGTCGCGTCGGCCGAAGGATGCCGACTATTCTTCGGCCGACGCGAGCGGATCGCTCAGGACGCGATGCCCGAGCGCCTGCGTACCGTCTGCTTCAGAATATCGAGCGGCATCGCGCCCAGCGTCAGCACTTCATGGAACTGCTTGATGTCGAAGGCCGCGCCCTGCTTCTTCTTCACTTCCTCGCGCAGGTCGTTCCAGACGGTGTGACCGATCTTGTAGCTGCACGCTTGGCCCGGCCAGACGGTATAGCGGTCAATCTCGCCCTGGCTGCGGCCGCGCGCGATGCCGGTGGTGGCGATCAGGAAGTCGGTCGCCTTCTCCCGACTCCAGCGCTTGGCATGCATGCCCGAATCGACAACCAGACGCGTCGCGCGGAACAGCAGCGATTGCAGATAGCCGACCTGCCCCAGCGGATCGCCTTCATACAGGCCCATTTCGTCCGCCAGCTGTTCGGAATAGAGCGCCCAGCCTTCCGAATAGCCGCTATAGCCACCGCGCCGGCGGATCATCGGGATGGCATCGGATTCCAGCGCCACCGACACCTGGAGATGGTGACCCGGCACGGCTTCATGATGAGTGAGCGTCGCAAGGCCGAATTTCGGCCGGTCGAACGTGTCGCGCAGGTTGATATAATAGATGGCGGGCCGCGATCCATCCAACGAGGCGTTCTGATAATAGCCGCCCGGCGCGCCAGCCTGGATCGTCACGGGAACGCGCCGCACTTCCACCGGCGCCTTGGGCAGGGTGCTGGGGGAGAATGCCTCGGGCAATCGCTTGCTCATCGCGATGATCTGGCGGTTGAGCTGCGCCAGCAGCGCCTCGCGCCCCGGATCGGTGTTGGGATACAGCTGGTCGGGCCGCTTGTTGAGCGCCACCAGCCGTTCGCCCACGCTGCCCTGGCTCATGCCCTCGCCCTTGAGGATCGCGTCGATGCGGCCGCTGATCTGCGCCACCTGATCCAGGCCGATGCGGTGGATTTCCTCGCCGCTGAGCTTGGTCGTGGTCGCCGCTTCGGCCGCATTGGCGTAGAAGGCCTCGCCATCGGGCAGACGCCAGCAGCCCGCGTCATGCACCGCCTTCGCCCGCAGCGCCTGCACCAGCGCGCGCTGGCGATCGACGGCGGGGAAGATCTTGTCCGCCACGATCCTTTCCGCCTGCGCTGCGCGTTCGGGCGGCAAGCCGGCCTCGCTCAGCTTCTTGACAAAGGAGGTGACCAGCACCGTCTGCGCCGCCGGCTGGTCGCGCAGCGCCGCCTGCATCTTCATCGTCGTGTCCAGGATATAGTCGGGCGCGAACACGCCCCGGGCGGCGTCGGCCTTCTGCCGCTCCAGCTCGCCGTCCATGGCCGCGGGGAAGGCTTCGAGGCGCGAGAGATAGGCGTCGGCGTCCGCCGCATCCTTCACGCGATGCTGCGAATCGAGGAAGTCGGGGATTTCGCGATAGCTGCCGGTTAGCTGGGACAAAATATAGGGCGCATAGCGGCCCATGGTCTCGCCATAGCCGAACTGCTCGCCACCCAGCGACCGGTCGAACTGATAGGAGATGACATCATAGTCGAGTTGACTCGCTTCGCTGAGCGTTGCGCGATCGACGCTGGCGAGGCGGCGGGCTTGCGCCTTCACCCGCGAAACATCTTCGGCGACGCCTGCGGCGCTGGTGTCGCTCAACTGGCCGCGCAGCGCCGCCCGCGCCCCGGTGTCAAGGCCGAGCCGGGTCGCGCTTTCGGGTGATGATTCCAGCCGTTCGTAGAAAAACTGGTCCAGCATCGCCCGGAACTGGGCATCGGCAGTCGCGGTCTGGGCAAAGAGGCAGGGAGTCGCGGCGGCGATCGCAGTCGCGCCGCTGGTGGCAAGAAATTGGCGTCGGTTCACGGCTGGATAGCTCCATGATCGGGAGGAGGCGATACGAATGCACCGCGCAGGATGACCGCCCTTGTGCCGCCAGATCAGAGCTTTGGCTAGGGCCTAAGCCCCCGCTCGCATAAGCTGCCCTTCTGTAAGGCGCGATCGTAGCGGCTATATCGCGCCGCGCCGATCCGCTAAGCCGCGCCCACCAGTTGAAGGGAGCATTTCGCGCCATGACCTACACGCTCATTACCGCCAACCGCAATTACAGCAGCTGGTCGCTGCGTCCCTGGGTGTTGATGAAGGCGCTGAACCTGCCCTTTGAGGACCGGATCGAGCCCTTCGCCGCAGCGAGCAACTATGCCGCGTTCCGCAGCTTCTCTCCCACGGGACAAGTGCCTGCGCTGATCGACGGCGACCGCACCGTTTGGGACTCGCTGGGCATCACTCTCTACCTGGCTGATCGCCACGCCGGCGTCTGGCCCGCGGACGAGGCCGCCCGCGCCTTCGCACAATGCGCCGTGGCGGAAATGCACAGCGGCTTCGCCACGCTGCGCAGCGACTGCATCATGAATGTAGGCGTGCGGGTGGAACCCAATATCCATTCGCCCGCGCTTGGCCGTGATATCGCCCGGTTGCGCGAATTGTGGGAACAGGGGCTCGATCGCTTCGGCGGCCCCTTCCTGGCGGGCTCGGTCTTTACCGCGATCGACGCTTTCTATGCGCCTGTCGCTTTTCGCGTGCGCACCTATGGACTGGATGTCGGCCCGGCGGGGCAGAACTGGGTCGATCATATGCTCGCCCATCCGGCCATGAAGCAGTGGGAAGACGAGGCGCTGGCGGAACGCTGGCGCGAGGAAAGCCATGAGGCGGAGATCGGCGCGGCTGGGAAGATCATCGCTGATTATCGGGCGGCGTAACCACAGCGTAACTTTCTTGCCAGCTTGCGGTGAAAAACAGCCGATTTCGGTCGCACACCCCCTTTCCCGATTCGCCGGACGGGTCTAGGGGGTGAGCATCATGGTCAATGCCCGCACTCTCTACGAAAAAATCTGGGACGCGCATGTCGTCGAACGGCGTCCGGACGGCACCTGCCTCATCTATATCGATCGTCATCTCGTGCATGAGGTGACGAGCCCGCAGGCGTTCGAGGGTCTTCGCCTTGCCGGGCGCAAGGTGCGCCGGCCCGACCTTACCCTGGCGGTGCCCGACCATAATCTGCCCACTACCCCGCGCCGCGACGCGGCGGGCAACCGCATCCCGATCGCCGATCCGCAAAGCGCCGAGCAACTCGCCGCGCTGGAGCGCAACGCGCCCGAATTCGGCGTGCGCCTGATCGGCGACGCCGATCGCGAACAGGGGATCGTCCATGTTGTGGGGCCCGAACAGGGCTTTACCCTGCCCGGCACCACGCTGGTCTGCGGCGACAGCCACACCAGCTCGCATGGCGCGCTGGGCGCCCTGGCCTTCGGCATCGGCACCAGCGAGGTGGAGCATGTGCTTGCCACCCAGACATTGCTGCTCAAGCAGTCGAAGACAATGGAAGTCGTCGTCGAGGGCGAACTCGCTCCCGGCGTCACGCCCAAGGATGTGGCGCTCGCCATTTGCGGCGCGATCGGCACGGCGGGCGGCACGGGTCATGTCATGGAATATCGCGGGTCGGTCTTCCGCGACATGTCGATCGAGGGCCGGCTGACGGTCGCCAACATGTCGATCGAGGCGGGCGCGCGATCGGGCCTGTTCGCACCCGACGAAAATACGTTCGCCTATCTCAAGGGCCGACCGATGGCGCCCAAGGGGGCAGACTGGGATGCGGCGGTGGCCTATTGGCGCACCCTGCATAGCGATGAGGGCGCCGTCTTCGACAAGAGCGTCGTGATCGATGCGGCGGATATCGTGCCCACCGTCACCTGGGGCACCAGTCCCGAGGATGTCGTGCCGATCACCGGCGCCGTGCCCGACCCGATGAGCTTCGCCGATCCATCCAAGCAGGCGGCCGCTCGCAAGTCGCTCGACTATATGGGGCTGACCGCGGGCCAGCGGATGCAGGATGTCGCGATCGAACATATCTTCATCGGCAGCTGCACCAACAGCCGGATCGAGGACCTGCGCGCCGCCGCCGCGCTGCTGCAGGGCCGGCATGTTGCGCCCGGCATCAAGCATGCGATGGTTGTGCCGGGCTCCGGCCTGGTCAAGGCGCAGGCCGAGCAAGAGGGGCTGGATCGCATCTTCCTGGACGCGGGTTTCGAATGGCGCGAACCGGGCTGTTCGGCCTGCCTGGGGATGAACCCGGACAAGGTGCCGGCTGGCGAACGCTGCGCATCGACCAGCAATCGCAATTTCATGGGCCGCCAGGGGCCGGGATCGCGCACGCATCTGGTGTCGCCCGCCATGGCCGCCGCCGCCGCCATTACCGGGCGGCTGACCGATGTTCGGGAACTGCTTGCCACCAAAGAGGGGACGGTCGCGTGAAGAAGATTTTCTGGCTGCTGACGCTGGGCGCCTTGGCGAGTGCGGCGGTGGCCGCGACGCTGGGCCGCGCCGAAGACACGCCGGCGCCCGAGGTGCAGAAGGCGAACTGATGGACAACCTCACCACGGTCGAAGGCCGCGCCTATCCGTTCGGGATGAAGAATGTCGATACCGACATCGTCATCCCCGCGCACTGGCTCAAGACGATTTCCCGCACCGGCCTTGGCAAGGGCGCGTTCGAAGTGCTGCGCAAGGAACCGGGCAATGTCTTCGACGACCCCGCCTATGCGGGCAGTCCGATCCTGATCGCGGGGGACAATTTCGGTTGCGGCTCCAGCCGCGAACATGCCGCCTGGGCATTGGCGGATCTGGGGATCAAGGTCGTGATCGCACCCAGCTTTTCCGACATTTTTTCGGGCAACGCCTTCAAGAACGGCATATTGACGGTCGTCCTGCCGCAGGCGGCGGTGGACCGGCTGATGGAGGTCGCCCGGACCGACCGCATCCATGTCGATCTGGACGCGCAAAGCGTCACCACCCCGTTTCAGGATCGCTTCTCGTTCGAGATCGACCCGTTCCGCAAACATTGCCTACTCGGTGGGCTGGACGAAATCGGCCTGACGCTGGGCGACGCCGATGTGATCGACCGCTATGAGGCGACGCAGGCGCAGGAACGCCCCTGGATCGTGCCCGCTTCCGCTGCGGCCGTTGCGTAACCGCGCGCTTCTTCCTATCACCTGTCGGCAACAAGCCATCCAACGGGGCATAATCGCATGACCACCTTCGACGATCGCGAAAAGGCGTTCGAAAATATGTTCGCTCATGACCAGGAAATGCAATTCCGCATCCAGGCGCGGCGCAACCGGCTGCTGGGCGAATGGGCCGCGGCGAAGATGGGCCTGACGCCTGAAGAAACCGACGCCTATGCCAAGGCGGTGGTGCAGGCCGATTTCGAGGAAGCGGGCGATGAGGATGTCATCCGCAAGCTGGTCGGCGACATGACCCTGGCGGGCATCGACATCGATGAAGCGGGCGTGCGCGCCGCGCTGGACGAACAGGCGGTGATCGCGCGCCGCATGTTCATGGAAGCGCAATAAGGACGCGACGACCATGCCGATGGCCGCCGACGACATTGCGGACATGATCCGCGCCGCCATTCCCGACGCGCAGGTCGAAATTACCGATCTGGCGGGCGATGGCGATCATTATGCGGCGCGCGTAGTCTCGGAAAGCTTCCGGGGCTTGAGCCGCGTCGCGCAGCAGCGCGCCGTCTACGCCGCGCTGGGCGGGCGCATGGGGGGCGTGCTCCACGCCTTGCAACTCACCACCGCTGTTCCCAACTAACGGTTCACATGATTTTTCGCTCGCTCCCAGGCAGCGACGACAGACAGGAATGGAAACTAAAATGACCGACGCCGTGCAGCAGCGGATCGCAGAAATTGTGGGCGGCCACGATGTAGTGCTCTTCATGAAGGGCACGCCGCTTTTTCCCCAGTGCGGCTTTTCCAGCCGCGCCATTGCGATCCTGGAGCATCTGGGCGTGGGCTATGATACGGTAGACGTGCTGCAGGATCAGGCGATCCGCCAGGGCATCAAGGCCTATTCCGACTGGCCTACCATCCCGCAGCTCTATGTGAAGGGCGAATTTGTCGGCGGCAGCGACATCATGATGGAAATGTACGAGGCGGGCGAGCTGCAGCAGCTCATGACCGATCAGGGCGTCGCGCCGGCCAACTGAGCAGCGACGAAGCGATAGCGAAAAGGCGGTCCGTATGGCGGGCCGCCTTTTTTGTTGTTCGCGGGCCTTCAGCGCATCGTCACAGTTGGGCGGTGAGATTGATCGGCGCTTCATGTGCCGACTTGTTTTTTTCGGCCGGGGAGTTGAGCGGCCCGCACCTCCTCTCCCGGCGTCTCCGCGAAAGCGGCGATCCAACTCACCGTCGGCAGCGCGGTCAAAGTGGCGATGGGGGTCCCCGCCTTCGCGGGGATGACGAGGGTATAGGCGATGTGCCGCTCGGAATGTCCTGTACCTGTCAGCCGGCCAGGGACCCATCGCCCACCCTTCTCGCCTCTGCTGACAAGACGACCACGTAGCGCGTCGGGATCAGGTGATATTGGTCAGTCACAGAAGGCCGGCGCACTGACCCAACGAAAAAGGCGCCACCTTGCGGCAGCGCCTTTTGCGTCAATCGCTTCCCAGCCTCACGCGCCGGCGGGCGTGGGATCGCCGAATGGTCCCTTGCGCTTGCGGATCTTCGGGATGGAAGAACCGGCCGCCGGGATGACCGAAGGCTTGATCGTCGTGCCGTCGTCGCGGGTGATTTCGCCCTGCTCCAGCAGCGTCTTGATCTCCTCGCCCGTCAGCGTCTCATATTCCAGCATGGCGTTGGCGAGCAGGTGCAGTTGGTCCTCATGGCCCTTCAGAATTTCCTGGGCGCGAGCATAGCCCTGCTCCACCAGACCGCGGATTTCCTTGTCGATCAGCTTCGCCGTCTCGTCCGACATATGGACGCGCTGGCTCTGCGAATAGCCAAGGAAGGTCTCGCCCTGCTGCTCCTCATATTGCAGCGGACCCAGCTTGTCCGACATGCCCCACTGAGTGACCATGTCGCGCGCGAGCTTGGTCGCATATTGGATGTCGCCCGACGCGCCGCTCGACACCTTGTCATAGCCGAAGATGATTTCCTCGGCGACGCGCCCGCCCATGGCGACGGCCATGTTCGCGTGCATCTTGTCGCGATGATAGCTGTAGCTGTCACGCTCCGGCAGGCGCATCACCATACCCAGCGCACGGCCGCGCGGGATGATGGTGGCCTTGTGGATCGGATCCGACGCCGGCTCATGGACCGCGACGATGGCATGGCCGGCCTCATGATAGGCCGTCATCTTCTTTTCGTCGTCGGTCATGACCATGGAGCGGCGTTCGCTGCCCATCATGACCTTGTCCTTGGCCGCCTCAAACTCGTCCATCGCGACCAGGCGCTTGCCGCGACGGGCTGCCATGAGCGCTGCTTCGTTGACGAGATTAGCGAGGTCCGCGCCCGAGAAGCCCGGCGTGCCACGCGCGATGGTGCGCGGATTGACATCGGGCGCCAGCGGCACCTTCTTCATATGCACGGCCAGGATCTTCTCGCGCCCCTCAATGTCCGGACGCGGCACCACGACCTGACGGTCGAAGCGCCCCGGACGCAGCAGCGCGGGGTCCAGCACATCGGGGCGATTGGTCGCCGCGACGATGATGATGCCCTCATTGGCTTCAAAGCCGTCCATTTCGACCAGCAGCTGGTTCAGCGTCTGCTCGCGCTCGTCATTGCCGTTGCCCAGGCCCGCCCCGCGATGGCGGCCGACCGCGTCGATTTCGTCGATAAAGACGATGCACGGCGCATTCTTCTTGGCCTGCTCGAACATGTCGCGCACGCGGCTGGCGCCGACGCCGACGAACATCTCGACAAAGTCCGAACCCGAAATGGTGAAGAAGGGCACGCCCGCCTCACCCGCAATGGCGCGGGCCAGCAGCGTCTTGCCGGTGCCGGGCGACCCGACCAGCAGCGCACCCTTGGGAATCTTGCCGCCCAGCCGCGCGAACTTGCTTGGATCCTTCAGGAACTCGACGATCTCCTGCAATTCCTCACGCGCTTCGTCGATGCCGGCGACGTCATCGAACGTCACCTTGCCATGCTTTTCGGTCAGCAGCTTGGCCTTGGACTTGCCGAAGCCCATGGCGCCGCCCGCGCCGCCGCCCTTCTGCATCTGGCGCAGCACGAAGAAGGCGATGCCCAGGATCAGCAGGAACGGCAGCGACTGATAGATGAGGATCATCCAGAAGCTCGGCTGTTCTTCCGCCTGGCCCGAATATTTGACGTTGAAGTCGTCCAGCATCTTGGGGAGGCCGGGATCATTGACCGGCACGGTGCTGAACTTCTGTCCGCCCGCCAGCGTGCCGGTGATCCGATCGGGCGCGATCGCGACTTCCTTGACCTCGCCTTCCTGCACCTTCGACCGGAATTCGGAATAGGCGATGCCGGTGCCGGCCGTCGTCGCGGTGCGGCTGTCGAACAGCGACACGAACAATAACAGGGCGACAATCACGCCGGCCCAAATCATCGCGCTCTTGATCCAGGGATTACCCTGCGGGTCTTTCTCGTCGTTCATCATCACTCTCTTTCACCCGCCAAGATAGGGCACGCCGGCAAAAGCGCAAGCGGAGCGCGCACCCTGCCACAGCCGCGATTTACCAGGGCTGACGGGGCTTCAAGCGAATCCCGCGATCGTCAGCGCCAGATAGCCGAGCGCAAGCGCCAAGCCCCCCGATAGACCACACAGCACATAGCCCATATAGAGGAGAAGCGGCGGATGCGGACGAGCGAGCTTCCGATTGCGCTGCGCCGCCGACAGGATGATGCTCGCCAACAGGCCGTAGGACAAAGCCGCGAATTCAAACATGCATGAACATTCCCGCTAGAAAGCCGGGCCCATAGCATAGCGGGCGTTAACCAAGCGTCACTGCGCCTCACAATGCGGCGAGTTGTGAGCAGGGCGCGCCGATCTGCGGAACCTTTCCGTAACGACCGTTGAGTGACTATCGTCGCTCGGGGGCGGAATAAAGGGTCCAGCTATGCCCACCACGCAGCAGCCAGTCGCCCAGACTGCCCTGCCTCCCTGCCGCTGCTTGCGCCATGGCATGGTCCAGGCTGTCGCCGCGCGGCGAAGGCGCCCCTGCCAACATCAGCATGTGCAGCACCAGACGCCGCAGATATTCGCGCGGCAGGTCGGTCCGATCCAGTCGCCACCCGTCGCCTTCGGCCTGGACATGCGCCTCGGCAAGCTGCGCCACGCTCCACGCGATCGCCGCTTCCGCCTCCGCCAGCGCCGCCGCACTGCGCGAAGCCGCTTCAGCATCCAGCCACGGCGCATCCGCCAGAGCGCGCCGAAGGAACGCGCGATCGAAGCGCAGGTCGATGTTGGAGGGATCCTGTGCATGCGGCAAGCCTTGCGCGTCGGCCAGAGCCTGAAGCACGGCCCTCCGCTCGCCCAGCAGCGGCCGGATGACCCGGCCCGATCGCGCGCGCACCCCGGCAAGGCCGCCTACGCCAGACCCGCGATTGAGGCGCATCAACAGCGTTTCCAACTGGTCGTCGGCATGATGCGCGGTCATGATCCAGTCCAGTCCCTGCCGGACTCGCCACTGCTCGATCAGCCGATAGCGCATGGCGCGCGCCCAGGCCTGCACATTGCCGGTGACAGGAGCGTCAGGCGCAAGCGTCGCATGCGCAATGCCCTGCCCCGCGCACCAGCGCGCCACCATGGCCGCCTCGCCCGCCGACTCCGCGCGCAATCCATGATCGACGGTCACCGCCGCCACGCGACCGGGAAAGGCGCGTGCCGCCAGATACAGCAGCGCCATGCTGTCCGGCCCACCCGACACGGCGACGCCGAATCGCGCCGCATGATCATCACCCACCAGCGCCTGGGTTGCGACGATCAGTCGCGACTCCAGCGCCGCGTCGTCGCCTGTCAGCTGCACTTCGCCTGAGCGCGGCCCTTGTCCATCATGCCGCGCAGGCTGGACGACAGGCTGCCGCCATAGACCTGATCCAGTTCCTGATAGACCTTGCAGGCGTCGGCCGGCTTCTTGAGCTGGATCAGCGCCTCGCCCAGATAGGCGAGGCTGTCGGCCGCACGCTCGCCGCGCGGGCGCTTCTGGTAATTTTCGTAGAAGGCGACCGAGGCGAGCGCCGGCTTGCCATCGTCCAGATAGGCGCGGCCCAGCAGATTCTGCGCCCGACTGCCGACCGAACTGTCGCCATATTTGTCGACCGTGGCCTTCAGCTGCGCCTGCGCCTCCGGATAGAATTTTGCGTCCCACAGGCGGAAGCCATAGGTATAGGCGTCATTGGCGGCGTCGCCCGTGTCGGGCCGTTCGATGGCGGCGACCGCTGTCTTGCGCGCATCGCTGGCGCCGGCCGGCGCGGCCGGCTTGGGCGCGGGCGCAGCAGGCCGGGGCGCAGCCGGCGCGGTCGGCGCCATGGCGGGCGGAGCGACCGCCGGCGCCATGCGCGAATCCGCCTCCGCCTTATATTTGGTGAAGGATTCTTCCAGCTGACGCAGCTTGTAGCTGTTCTCCTCCACTTGGCCGGTGATGGAGGCAAGCTGCGATTCCAGCGCGTTCACGCGCGCGGTCAGGTCGGCGATGGGCGTGGAAGCCGGCGTGCCAGGGGACGGAAGCGGCGTCGCCGGCCGTGTAATCTCGGCCTCGATCGGCGTGCCTGCGGGAAAGACCTTGCGCTGCACCGCGCGCATTTCCTTTTCCAGCCGGTCGACCCGCCCTTCGACGCTGCTCTGCGCAACGGCTGGCGGCGCAAGCGCGATCAGCGCGCCCCCGATCAGTGCTGAGGTCGCGTAAAAGGCGTGACGCATGATGTTCCCCGACTGCGGCGCCGCCCGGCATGGGCCATAAGCCTGCCCTGCCGGAAAACGCATTAAATCCAAGTGGCAGCGCCGCCCCGCTCGAAACGGCCGCTGCCCGCCTTAACCATATAGCCTTATTTCCTGCGGTAAAGCGGGACCTGCGCTGCGGTCAGTTTGCCGGAGCCGATGCCGGCATAGCCTGACCCGCTGCAGGCGCTGCCTGCGCTCCGGCCGCAGCAGCGCCACGCGCCACCAGCGCTTCGGCGCTGACCGGAACATCGGCGATGGTGCGATCGGCCTCGTCCAGCGGCGCGACCGGCTTGCCACCGACGGTCACGCTCAATGCCTGCGGGCGGCCGGTCAATATGGTCGGATTGCGTGCGCCCGCCGGCAGCGTGAACTGCTCGCCCTTTTTCATCATGCCGTCCTTCAGCCGCTCGCCGGCTTCATCGACGATGCGCAGCCACACGTCGTCGACGGCGGTGAAGACGACCGTCTGCGGCACCGGCGCGGCGGGCGCCGTGACGCCGGCCGGACGCGCGGCGGGTCGGGCGGGCGCCTGCGCAGCGATTTCCTCGCTGGTCGGCGGGGTGAACAATTGCGTCCGCCAGATGATGTAGCCCCCGATCAGCAGCAGCACGATGGCCGCCAGCGTCCAGGCCAGCGTGCGCGACGGCACACGCGCGGGATCGGCGGGTTCGAACGCCTCATAGCGATTGGCGCCAAGGTCGGATCCATGCACCGCTTCGCGCACTTCCGCCGCGATCACGACCTCATCCAGATCGACGGCCCGGGCGTAGGCGCGCGCAAAGCCGACCGCATAGGGGATGCCGGGCAGCGCGCCATAATCGTCGCGCTCGACCGCTTCCAGCTGGCGCTGCGCGATGCGTGTGCGGGTGGCGACATCCTGCAGGGACAGGCCTTGCGCCTCGCGGGCGGCGCGCAGCTTCGCCCCGGGGGTGCTGGGTTGCGTTTCTTCCACCGGCGTCGCGCCGGGTTCGACTTCTGGTTCTTCTGCCATGCTGCTCCGCGACCTTTGGTGGTCGGCCTTGTCTCATTGCGGGACGGGCATTGTCAACGCCGCTGCCGCCGTTTCAACTCAGTTCGACACCCCGCTCGACCGCCCATTGCGTCAGCCGCGCACGGATGTCCAGCACCCCGTCATTCAGCCATTCGCGCATCATCATCTGCAATGCGCTGGCGTCGATCGCGCGGATCATCGCCTTGACCGGGCCGACCGATGCAGGTGTGATCGACAGGCGCCGGATGCCGAGGCCGATCAGCGCCATCGCCTCCAGCGTCCGCCCGCCCATTTCGCCGCAGACGCCGACCGGCACTTGGTGCGTCGCGCAGGCCCGCACCACCCGATCCAGGAAGCGCAGAATGGCGATGCTCAGCCAGTCATAGCGTTCGGCGAGCTTTGGATGCGCACGATCCGCCGCGAACAGGAACTGAGTCAGATCATTGGTGCCGATCGACAGGAAGTCGATGCGCGGCAGCAGCAGGTCCAGCACCTCGGCAAGCGCCGGCACTTCCAGCATCGCGCCATATTTGACGGCGATCGGCAGCTTCTTCTTCTGCCCCTGCAGCCAGTCGCGCTGATGCTCGACCAGGGCGCGCGCTTGCTCATATTCCCAGGGTTCGGACACCATCGGGAACATGATGTTCAGCACCTTGCCCGCGCTCGCCTCCAGCAGCGCGCGCGCCTGTGCCTTCATCAGTGCATCACGCTCCAGAGCCAGCCGCAGCGCGCGCCAGCCCATCGCCGGATTATCCTCCAGCTCCTCGCCATCGCGCTGCATATAGGGCAATGCCTTGTCGCCGCCGATGTCGACCGTGCGAAAGATGACCGGACGATCGCCCGCCGCATCCAGCACATCCTTGTAAAGCCGCTGCTGCTTTTCCCGCTGCGGCAGGGTTGCGGACACCAGAAACTGAAATTCGGTGCGGAACAGGCCGATGCCGTCCGCGCCGACAAGGTCCAGCGCCTGCGCGTCCTCGCGCAGGCCGGCATTGACCATCAACTCGATCCGCTGCCCGTCGGTGGTGACGGACGGCAAGTCGCGCATCGCAGCGAATTCGGCCCGGCGCTTCTGCGTCACATGCAGCTTGTTCTCAAACGCCTCGTCCATGTCGGCGCTCGGGCGGATCAACAGCGTATTCTCGGCCACGTCCATCAGGATGAGGTCGCCTTCGTTCAGCTGGTGGCGCACGTCCCTGACCCGCCCCAGCACCGGCACGCCCATGGCGCGCGCGACGATGGTGACATGAGCGGTCAGCGATCCTTCCTCCAGGATCACGCCCTTCAACCGCCGCCGGTCATATTCCAGCAACTCGGCCGGCCCCAGGTTGCGCGCGATCAGGATGGCGTCCTGCCGCAGCCCCAACTGCGCCGCGGTGCCCAGCTGCCCCGACACGATGCGCAGCAAGCGATTGGCCATGTCCTCCAGATCGTGCATCCGGTCCTGCAGCAGCGGATCGTCGATCTGCCGCATCCGCATCCGCGTACGCTGCTGCACGCGCTCGATCGCGGCCTCGGCGGTCAGCCCGCTGTCGATCGCCTCATTGATGCGCCGGATCCAGCCTTCGTCATAGGCGAACATCTTGTAGGTTTCGAGCACCTCCTGATGCTCGCCTTCGGTCCCGAATTCGGCCGCGCCGGTCATGCGGTCGATCTGCTCGCGCATCTTGGCGAAGGCGGAAATGACGCGCTGCCGCTCGGCCTCGGTATCTTCCGCCACCGTATGTTCGACATGGATGCGCGGCTGATGGAAGACGGCGTGGCCGCGCGCCATCCCCATGACCAGCTGCAACCCGTGCAACATGGTCGTGCCGGTCTCCGCGACCCGCGCGTCCGCCGGACCGTCGTCGGCCAGTTCCGCATTGGCGATCAATTCGGACAACACCATGGCGACCGTCTGCAACGCCTCGATCTCGACCTCTTCATACCGGCGCGGCTCCACATGCTGCACGCACAGGACGCCGATCGCGCGCTCGCGCCGTACGATCGGCACGCCGGCGAAGCTGTGGAACCGGTCCTCGCCGGTTTCGGGGCGATAGGAGAAATCGGGATGCGCCGCCGCTTCGTCCAGGTTCAGCGTCTCGACGTTGGTGGCGATCAGGCCCACCAGCCCCTCGCCCATCGCCATGCGCGTGACATGCACCGCCTCCTGCTTCAGGCCGCGCGTCGCAAAGAGTTCCAGCACGCCTTCGCGCACCAGATAGATGGAGCAGACCTCGCTCGAGAGCGACTGCCCGATGATCTCCACCACCTTGTTCAGTTTCGCCTGCGCGCTGTTGCGCGACGCCATCACCTCCTGCAGCAGGACAAGGATCTGGCGGGCGGCGGCGGCGGGCGTCGTGGGCATGGACAAGCGCTAACAGATTGCTCTTGCGACTTCCAAGATTCATGCGTGGCAGAGGCGGCAAAAAAAGCTGCGCCGCCTGCAAGCCAGGCCATTTGCATGGCGGAAACATTCTGTACATTCGTCCAACGGGATGAGCGGCCTTTCACGCACGGGCCGGCAGGGAGACAGGACCATGGCGACGCAACCCGACATGACGCATTTCGAACAGGATCTCATCGACCGCGGCTATTCGCGCCGCCAACTGGCGAAGGCGGCCGCGCTGCTGGGCGCGGCGACGGCGACGCTGCGTGTGACGGGGGCTGCGGCGCAGCAGGCGGCCAAGCCGGTCGAAGGCGCCGTGCGCATCGGCGCCAACGAATGCTGGACCGGTCCCTTCCCGGTGGCGGCAGAAGCCGCCTACAAGCTGGTGAACGAGGGCAATCGCTACGAGCCGGACGATGAGCATCAGAAATTGTTCGCCGCCGTGTCCGCCGTGGAGGGCATTCCGGCCGACCATGTCACCGCATGGCCGGGATCGTCCGACCCGCTGAGCCGCGTCGCGGTCGCCTATGCCTCGCCCACGCGCGGCATCGTCACCGCGAACCCGACCTATGAGGCGATCTGGCGCACTGGCGACTGGCTGGGCGCGAAGGTCACCAAGGTGCCGCTCACCAGCGATTATCGCCATGATGTGAAGGCGATGCTGGCCGCCGATCCCAATGCGGGCGTCTATTATATCTGCTCGCCCAACAACCCGACCGGCACGGTGACGCCACTGGCAGACATCGAATGGCTGGCCAACAACAAGCCCAAGGGTTCGATCCTGGTCGTCGATGAAGCCTATATTCATTGGTATGACGGCCCCAACGCCGCCAAACTGGCCGCTTCGCGCGATGACGTGTTGATCCTGCGCACCTTCTCCAAATTGTTCGGCATGGCGGGCATGCGCCTGGGCCTTACCTTCGCCAGCCCGACGCTGATGGAAAAGATGATGCGCTATGATGGCGGCCAGGTCACCGCGATGCTGCCCATGACCGCGGTCGCCTGCGGCACGGTGTCGGTCGCGCAGGCGGACCTCATCAAGGCGCGCCGGGCCGAGATGGTCGCCGCCCGCGCCAAGGCTGTAGATCACCTCAAGGCCAAGGGGCTGAAGGTGATCCCCGGCAGCGAGGCGAACATGTTCATGGTCGATTGGGGCAAGCCCGCCAAGGATATGCAGGCTGCCATCCTCGTCGAAAATGTGCAGATCGGCCGCAACTGGCCGATCTGGCCCAATGTCTCGCGCGTCTCGGTCGGATCGATGGCGGAAATGGAGGCGTTCAACGCAGCGGTGGACAAGGTCTGGAAGGCCTGACGCAAGCTCGCTTCAACAATGCAAAATAAAATCGGTATCGGGCGGCGGCACATTGCGGAAATGTGTCGCCGCTTCGTCTTTCTCCTGTGTGTGTTTCTTGCAGAACGGGGACGGACGACATGACCATGATGCTGAACAAGGATGCCAGGGAAGACCTGATGGACCGCGGCTATTCGCGCCGCCAACTGGCCGAAGTCGCCGCGCTGGTCGGCGCGGGCGTCGCCGCCAGTTCGTTGCTGGGCGGGGCGGCCCAGGCGCAGCAGCAGGCCGCCCGCGGCGTCGCGGGCGCGGTGCGCATCGGGTCGAACGAATGCTGGACCGGCCCCTTCCAGTCGGGCGTCGACGCCGCTGCCAAGGCCGCATCGCTCGGCAACTGGTATGATCCCGACAATTATCGCGGCGAATTGGTCAAGACCGTGGCCTCGGTGGAAGGCATCCCCGAAAGCCATGTCATGCTCTGGCCGGGTTCGGGCGGCCCGCTGGTCAGCACCGTCGCCGCCTTCTGCTCGCCCACCAAGGGACTGGTGACCGCCGATCCGACCTTCGAATCGGCCTGGCGGACGGCCGACTATCTCAAGGCGCCGATCGCAAAGGCGCCGCAGGCGCCGGGCGCGGGCCATGACGTCAAGGCGATGCTGGCAGCCAATCCCAATGCGGGCCTTTATTATATCTGCACGCCCAACAATCCGACCGGCACGATCACGCCGCTCGCCGACATCGAATGGCTGCTCGCCAACAAGCCCAAGGATTCGATGCTGCTGGTCGATGAAGCCTATATCCACTTCTCCGAAGCGCCGAGCGCGGCAAAGCTGGTCGCAGGTCGCAAGGATCTGATCGTCATGCGCACCTTCTCCAAGCTGTTCGGCATGGCGGGCGTGCGCCTGGGCCTCACCTTCGCCGATCCCGAGCTGCAGAAGCGGATCATGCTTTTCGGCCCGACCGCCGGTGGCCTGTCCATCACCGCCATGGCCTGCGGCAACGCGGTCTATCCCGAAGCGTCGCTGATCAAGGCGCGCCGCGAGGAAATGATCGCCAACCGCGAAGAGACAATCGCCTGGCTCACGAAGAAGGGGATCGACGTCCAGACGGGCAGCGAGGCCAACATGTTCATGATGGATTGGAAAAAGCCCGCCAAGGAGATGCAGACGGCGATGCTGAACACACCGGAAAAGGTGCAGATCGGCCGCAACTGGGCGATCTGGCCCACCGTTTCGCGCGTTACGGTGGGATCGGCCGAGGATATGGCCAAGTTCCGCGCCGCCGTGGAAAAGGTTTACAAGGCCTGAGCCGATTGCGCCTCCCAAGCGAAAGGGCGTCCGGTCCGCCGGGCGCCCTTCTTTTTTGGCTGCATGGCCCTGGGGCGTGTTGGAACGGGAAGAGGCGCGATCCCTTAGCCTGCCTTGGCGCTCAACATGCGCTGTTCCCCACAAGCCACCAACGATTAGGCCATGACCGGCAGGAAAGGCGTCACAATGCCCATGACGCGCGCGACCGTCTCCGCCTTTTCGCCGACCGGCGCGACATAGTCGATCACCGCCCGCGCCTCCTCTTCTCCTGCCCCGCGCGCGATCGCCCAGGCGGCCAGATAATAGGCTGCCATGCATCCACCCGCCGTGGCGACATTGGCGGACGCGTGAAATGGCGCTTCGATCACGCGGACGCCCGCCTCCTCCGCCCAGGGCCGGCTGGTGCTATCGGTGCAGACCGGCACGTCCTGCAGCAGCCCCATCGCGGCCAGCACCAGCGCGCCGGAACATTGCGCGCCGATCAGTTGCCGCGCAGGGTCGAACGCAAGCCGCGCCATCAGCGCTGCGTCCGCCGCGACCGCACGAGTCCGCACGCCGCTGCCGACCAGAATGATGTCCATCTCCGGAAGGACATCCAGCCCGATACCGGGCGTCACGATGACCCCGTTCATCGACGTGACGGTCTCACCCGGCGCGCAGATCATCGCACGCCAGCCCTTCACGCGATTGAGCAGCGACAGCGCGACGAAACTGTCCTGTTCGTTGAAGCCGTCAAAGGTCAGGATCGCTATCTGCATCGCTTCGCCTCCCGTTCATCCTAGGCAAGCCTAGGCGCGTGACGAAACGGGCGCGCGGGCCGGCTGCGAACCATTGGCCCCGTTAGCCGCCGGCAGGCGCGACGCGGCGATTGTAATCAATGCGGATGCGCACCCAGCTGCCGATTATCATCTTGCCATCGACTCGCGGCGGCAGAACCGGGAATCGCCACGTTGGGAGCCGCACCGCGCAGCGCATGGATCTTGATCCATGAGACCGCATAGAGGCGAGGTCCGCCGTTGCCTTGCACAGGCTCGCGCAAAAGCACGCACATGCCAAGCAGGCGGGGCCGGCTCAGGCCAGCCCCTTCTTCACCAGTTCGTTGACGATCTGGGGATTGGCCTTGCCCTGCATCGCCTTCATCGTCTGGCCGACGAAGAAGCCGAACAAGGCTTCCTTGCCGCCCTTATATTGCGCGACCTTGTCGGCGTTTCGGGCCAGCACATCGGCCACCACCGCCTCGATCGCGCCGGTGTCGGACGTCTGCTTCAGGCCCTTTTCCTCAACGATGGCCGCAGGCCGCTCGCCGGTTTCGAGCATGATCTCGAACACCTGCTTGGCGATCGTGCCGCTGATCGTGCCATCGGCCACCAGCGCCAGCAGCTCCGCGCCTTCCTCGGGGCTGACGGGGCTTTCCTCCAGGCTCTTGCCGAGCCGGTTCAGCGCGCCATAGAGTTCCGACAGCAGCCAGTTGGCCGACGCCTTGGCGACTTCGCCCTCGCTCTTCTTCTGGATGCGCGCGCCTTCGGCCAGCAGCGCCTCGAACCAGCGCGCCGTGTCGGCGTCGGCCGTCAGCGTCGCGGCATTATAGGCGGACAGGCCCAGCCCCTGCTCGTAGCGCTTGCGCTTGACGTCGGGCAGTTCGGGCAGCGACTGGCGGCATTCCTCCAGAAAGGCGTCGTCCAGCTCCAGCGGCAGCAGGTCGGGGTCGGGGAAGTAGCGATAGTCATGCGCATCTTCCTTCGACCGCATCGAGCGTGTCTCGTTGCGATCGGGGTCGTAGAGGCGCGTTTCCTGCACCACCGTGCCGCCGGATTCCAGCACGTCGACCTGGCGGCTCGCCTCATGCTCGACCACGGCCATGACGAAGCGGACCGAATTGACATTCTTCGTCTCGGTGCGCGTACCGAACGGCTCGCCGGGCCGGCGGACCGACACGTTCACGTCGGCGCGCATCGAGCCCTGGTCCATATTGCCATCGCACGACCCGACATATCGCAGGATAGTCCGCAGCTTCGACAGATAGGCGCCGGCCTCGGCGGGCGAGCGCATGTCCGGCTTCGACACGATCTCCATCAGCGCCACGCCCGACCGGTTGAGATCGACATAAGAGCTGGTGGGATGCTGGTCATGCATCAGCTTGCCCGCATCCTGCTCGACATGGATGCGCTCGACGCCGATCACCTTGGTGCTGGCCTCGGGGTTCTTCTCGTCCAGCACGATCTCGATCTGCCCCTCGCCCACGATCGGGTGGTAGAGCTGGCTGATCTGATAGCCCTGCGGCAGATCGGCATAGAAATAATTCTTGCGGTCGAAGCGCGACCATTTGTTGATCTGCGCGTCGATCGCCATGCCGGTGCGCACCGCCTGACGAATGCACTCGCGGTTGGGCACGGGCAGCATGCCGGGCATCGCCGCGTCGACCAGCGAGACCTGCGTATTGGGCTCCGCGCCGAAGGCCGTCGCCGCGCCAGAAAAGAGCTTGGCATTCGACGTCACCTGCGCATGGACCTCCAGGCCGATCACGACCTCCCACTCGCCGGTTGCGCCCTGGATGCGATAGGTTGATTCAGTCATATTATCGCTCCAAGTGCCTCAACGTGTCGTGTATTTCCGCAGCGAGAAAATTTGCATCTGGGCCGCTCACTGGGAAGTGCTGAAACATCCGCTTGATGTAGTCTCTCCGCTCTGGAAATTTTCTCAATTCGTTGATGATCGCACCAGTTTCGAACCCATATTTGTTTGGTTCGCCTAACCTAATAGTCAAAGCCCGGAATTTTTCGAACTGCTCATGCGCTTGCTTCCGACGCTCATTCCGAACGTGTTGCGTTGCTGACCAAGCTATAGCTGTCAGTGGCAAAACCAGTCCTAGCCACGCAATGACCTGATCCCAAGTGTAGATCATCTTACCACCACTTCTCCGGCCGCGCGGTGAAGCCAGCCCGCTCCTCGATCGCCAGCGAAGCGTTGAGCACGGTCTGCTCGTCCAGCGCCTTGCCGATCACCTGGAGGCCGATCGGCAACCCCGCCGAGTCCAGCCCGCCCGGCACCGCCATCGCCGGCAGCCCGGCCAGCGAGGCGGGCACGGTGAAGACGTCGTTCAGATACATGGCCAGCGGATCGGCTTGCTTCTCGCCCAAGGCAAAGGCGGCGCTCGGTGCGGTCGGCGTCAGCAGCAGGTCGCACTTTTCGAACGCCAGCTCGAAATCACGCGCGATCAGTGCCCGCACCTTCTGCGCCTGGGTATAATAGGCGTCGTAGAAGCCGGCCGACAGCACATAGGTGCCGATCATGATGCGACGCTTCACTTCCGGCCCGAAGCCGGCAGCGCGGGTGGCGGCATACATATCCTGCAACCCCGCCCCATCGGGCAGATCGCGCTGGCCGTAACGCACGCCGTCATAGCGAGCGAGGTTGGACGAGGCTTCGGCCGGCGCGATGATATAATAGGTCGGCAGCGCGTACTTTGTATGCGGCAGAGACACCTCCACCACTTCGGCGCCAGCGTCCTTCAGCCATTCGATGCCGCGATCCCACATGGCGGAGATTTCGGCGTTCAGCCCATCGGGGCGATACTCCCTGGGAATGCCGACCGTCTTGCCCTTGAGGTCGCTCGACAGATTGGCTTCCCACTGGGGCACGGCCAGGTCGAGCGAGGTCGAATCCTTGGGGTCGAAGCCCGACATGACTTCCAGCAGGATCGCATTGTCGCGCACTGTGCGCGCCATCGGCCCGGCTTGGTCGAGCGACGAGGCGAAGGCCACGATGCCCCAGCGCGAGCAGCGGCCATAGGTCGGCTTGATGCCCGAAATGCCGGTGAAGGCGGCGGGCTGGCGGATCGACCCGCCGGTATCGGTGCCGGTCGCCGCCGGGCAGAGCCGCGCGGCAATGGCCGAGGACGACCCGCCCGAGGAGCCACCCGGCGCCAGCGCGGCGTTGCCGCCATCCTTGCGCCGCCAGGGCGAGATCACATTGCCATAATAGCTGGTCTCGTTCGACGATCCCATGGCGAACTGGTCGAGGTTGAGCTTGCCCAGCATGCCCGCGCCCGCCGCCCACAGCTTGCCCGACACGGTCGATTCATAAGTGGGCGTGAAGCCCTCCAGCATGTGGCTGGCCGCGGTCGTCTGCACGCCCTGGGTACAGAACAGGTCCTTCATGCCGATGGGCACGCCCGCAAGCGCCCCCAGCGTTTCGCCCGCGGCCTTCGCCTTGTCAGCGGCATCGGCCGCGTCCAGCGCCTTTTCCGGCGTCTCGACGATGAAGGCGTTGAGCGCCTTGGCCGCGGCGACATTGGCGTTGAACGCCTCCGCCACCTCGCGCGCCGAAAAGTCGCCGCCGCGAAAGCCGTCGCGGATGTCGGCTACGGTGAGATCAGTCAGATCAGTCAAAACTCTAACCCCGTTCGGGCTGAGCCTGTCAAAGCCCAGTCCTTCTTGAAGAGAAGTGCAGCCCTTCGTCCAGCGCAGGGCGAACGGCGACAGGAAAGGTCACTCGATCACCTTGGGCACCGCGAAAAAGCCATGTTCGGCCTGCGGCGCATTGGCCAGCACCTTGTCGCGCACATTGCCGTCGGTGACCACATCGTCGCGCAGCCGTTGCTGGTTGGGGATGACGGCGGTCATCGGCTGCACGCCGGTCACGTCCACCTCGCCCAGTTGCTCCACCCAGCCCAGGATGTTGTTGAGTTCGGGCACCATCGCCTCCGCCTCGGCATCCGTCACGGAAATGCGCGACAGGCTGGCGATCTTTTTCACGGTCTGAAGGTCTATCGACATGGGCTGCCGCTACCATCGGCACCGCCCTGCTTCAAGCGGCTTTCGCGCCTCTTGCGCGGGCACGGTCCTTGCGCCAGACAGGATGGTGAAGAGGGGCGACATGCCCCGCGGGGCGGAGAGACAAGGGTGGCGCGCAAATTCCTCTATGTCATCGCGGCGCTGGTCGTCCTCACGATCGGCGCAAGCGCAGTCTACGCCCTGTGGGGCAATGCGCTGATCCGCGCGGTGATGGTGCCCCGCGAACCGTTCGAGCCTTTAAAGCCCCTGCCGCCGGGCGCCTATGCCGATGCGAAGATGTGGATCGCCCGGCCGGACATCGTGAAGGACAATCCGGCGCTCTGGACGCCCGCGGGCGTCGCCAATCCGCAGGCCAGCCCGCAGGCGGCCGTCTTCTTCATCCACCCCACCAGCTACATCACCACCTTTGGCGGGGCGCACTGGAATGCGCGGCTGGACGACAGCGAAACCGACGCCACCGCCCGCCGCTTCGTCGCCAGCCAGGCCAGCGCCTTCAACGGCGCGGGCGCGGTGTGGGCGCCCCGTTATCGCCAGGCCAATTATGGCGCATTCCTGACGCAGAAGCCCGAAGCGGACAAGGCGCTGGCGGCCGCCTATGGCGATGTGCGGCAGGCCTTCGCCGCCTTCCTGCGGGCCAATCCCAAAGCCCCGCTGATCCTCGCCGCGCACAGCCAGGGGTCGCGCCATCTGCTGGAATTGCTGCGACAGGAGATTGCGGGCAAGCCGATCGCCGACCGCATCGTCGCCGCCTATGTCGTGGGCTGGCCGGTGTCGGTGGAGGCCGACCTGCCCGCGCTCGGCCTGCCCGCCTGCGCCCGCCGCGACCAGGCGCATTGCATCGTCAGCTGGCAAAGCTATGCCGAACCCGCCGACCCGTCCGCCGTGGTCGAAAGTTTCGAGCGCAAGACCGGCTATACCGGACGCCCGCGCAAGGGCACGCACATGCTCTGCACCAACCCCATCACCGGCGCGTTCAACGGCAAGGCGCCCGCCAGCGCCAACAAGGGTACGCTCGACGCGCGCGAACAGGGCCAGCCGCCCAAGCTCGTTCCCGGCATCGTCCCCGCGCGCTGCGACACCAGCGGCGTGCTGATGATCGGGGAGCCGGTGGACATGGGCCCCTTCACCCTCCCCGGCAACAATTACCATGTCTATGACTATAGCCTCTTCTGGGGCAATGTGCGCGAGGATGCGCAGAAAAGGCTCGCCGCTTTCCTAAAGCCGTGACTTCGCCGGCCAGTCGTGACAGGGGATCGCCCCATGACCTTGGTGACGACGGATCGGGCGGCCTTCCGCCAGGCGCTGCCCGCTGGCGGGCGGCTGATCGGCATGGACGTGGGGACGAAGACGATCGGCCTGGCGCTGTGCGACGCCGGCTGGACGATCGCCAGCCCCGCCTACACCGTGACGCGTGGCAAGTTCAGCAAGGACAAGATCGGCCTGGCCGCCTTCATCGCGCAGCAGCAGGTGAAGGGCGTGGTCATCGGCCTGCCGCTGAACCTCGACGGCAGTTCATCGCCCCGCGCGCAGGCCAGCCGCGCCTTCGCGCATAATATCGCGGACCTGAACCTGCCGATCCTGCTGTGGGACGAGCGCTGGTCGACGCAGGCGGTCACGCGCACCCTGCTGGAGGCCGACGCCAGCCGCGCGCGCCGCGACGAACTGGTCGACAAGCTCGCCGCCAGCTATATCCTTCAGGGCGCGATCGACGGGCTGGTCGCGGGGCTGGAATAGCCGCTCAGCCCGCCGGGGAGCAGGGTGCGGGACCGGCCAGAAAGGGCATGATGTCCACGCCATCGCCCGGAAAGATGGTGAAGTGCGGATGGCTTTCAAACAGGCGCGCCGCCGCTTCGATGCTGTCCGCCTCGACCACGACATAGCCGCAACAGTCATTCGACGCCGGCGCCACGCCGTCGCGCGTGACGCGCATCGTCTTGCCCACCATGCCGCCGCGGTCGGGCAAGGCCTGCGGGTGCGCGGCTTCCCACGCCTTCCATGCGGGCAGGCCGGCGGCGTCCACCGCATCCTGTTCATCCTTGGGCAGCGCGCGGAAGCGGGCGAGGCTTTCGGGCGTCATCGTGTAGACGGCGAGAAAATGGGGCATGGCTGCGTCTCCCTCGGGCCTCTGTCAGACTAGCCGAGCGGCTGCCGCGCGTCACCTGCCGCCGCAAGCCCCTCCCGGTCGAATGCCGTGATGATGGGACATGGTCCTTCCTCGCTGGCATGGCATTGCCGCGCCAGCCGCTCCAGCGCGCGGCGCGCGCCCTGCAGTTCCGCGATCTTGCCGTCCAGCGCGGCGATCCGCTCCGCCGCCAGTTCGCGCGCCCGCGCCCGGTCCTGCCCGGCGTCGAGCGCCAGCAGCTCGCCGATCTGATCCAGCGTGAAGCCGGCCGCCTGCGCCGAGCGGATGAAGCCCAGCCGCCGCACATCCTGCGCGCCATAGCGGCGCACGCCCGCGCCCCGCGGCGGCGTTTCGATCAACCCGCGCCGCTGATAATAGCGCACTGTTTCCACATTCACGCCGCCCGACCGCGCGAGGCCGGAAATCGTCATGCCCATGTCTTGACTCCGTACCATGGTACGGACCCTATATGGGCCTGCATCCCCGCCCCTCAAGCCCCAAGGATGCGCCCATGGCCGATACGCCCCGCAAGACCGCCAGCCTGTACCGCATGGTGATGCCCAGCCACATCTGCCCCTATGGCATCAAGTCGCGCTGGCTGCTCCGCCGCCATGGCTACGAGGTGGACGATCATTGGCTCAAGAGCCGCGCGGAAACGGACGCCTTCAAGGCGCAGCATGACGTGAAGACCACGCCGCAGACCTTCATCGACGGGCAACGGATCGGCGGCCATGACGATCTGCGCCGTTATCTGGGCCTCAAGGTGCGGGACCCAAACGCCACCAGCTATGTGCCCGTGCTCGCCGTCTTCGCGGTCGCCGCGCTGCTGGCGCTGGCGATCAACTGGCTGACCTTCCTGCCGCTGCTGTCGCTGGTGACGATCGAGCGCGTCGTCGCCGTCGCGATGATGTTGCTCGCCATGCTGAAGCTGCAGGATGTTGATCGCTTCGCCACCATGTTCCTGAACTATGACCTGCTCGCCCGCCGCCTGCCACCCTATGGCCTGGCCTATCCCTTTCTGGAACTGGGCGCGGGCATGCTGATGCTGACGCGGTTGCTCGACTGGCTGTCCATTCCGGTCTCGCTGTTCATCGGCGGCGTCGGCGCTGTGTCCGTGTTCAAGGCGGTCTATCTCGACAAGCGCGAACTCAAATGCGCCTGTGTCGGGGGCGGCAGCAACGTGCCGCTGGGCTTTGTCTCGCTCACCGAAAATCTGATGATGATCGCCATGGCCCTGTGGATGCTGGCCGGCATCCACTGAAGTCGACCGGCGCGCGCCGCGCTAATCCCCGTCGCGCCCGTAGACGTCGGGCAGGAAGGTCACGCCATCCTTGGTTGGCACTGCGGTCAGATAGGTGAGATAGACCGGCACCGGCTGGGGCAGCGGCACATGCTGTTCGGGCGCGTCGCTCTTGGCCTTGGGCATTTCGCCGAAGAACCATCGTCCGAGCCGCTGCGCATCCTCCAGCCGCACGCAGCCATTGCTGAAATGACGGTCGTCCTTGGCCAGCAAGTTTCGCTGCGGCGTGTCGTGCAGATAGATGCCAAGGTCGTTGGGGAACATGAACTTGACCTTCCCCATGGCGTTGCTGCCGCCCGGCAGCTGGCGCACGCGCACTTCCTGCCGACCCGCCGCCACGGCATCCCAGTCGACCGCGCTTTGCGCCAGCGGGGCGGGATTGGCGCTCCAGTCGGCCAGCGCCTCATAGCGCATTGCCTTGAGCGAGCCGCCCTCCAATATCTTGGGCGCGACCTTGTTCGCGACCAGATCGGGCGGGATGTTCCAATAGGGGTTCAGCGTCGCGTAGCGGATCATCCCCGCCATGAAGGGGGTCTGCGTTTCCTTCGTGCCGGCAACCACCTTCATCGACCCGTCGAGCGCGCCCTTGCTGTAATACCAGAGCTGCGCCGAGGCGGCGTCGACCACCACATGCCGCGTCCAGGGCCCCGGCAGCAGCCGCGCCCGCTCCAGATTGAGCGCCAGCGTCCGGCGATAATGGCCCGGCCCCTTGTTGAGCGCAGCGATCGTCATCGCGCCCGCCACGCCATCGGGCTTCAGCCCATGATCGCCCTGAAAGGCCTTCACGCGGGCAACCAGCGCCTTGTCATAGGCGTCGCCGCCCGCCATCCCCAGCCGCTCGCGCAGCATGGCGATCGCCTCGCTGCGGCCACCGGGCCGCATCCGCACGCCTTCGGGCACGGGCAGGTCGGGCAATTGCGCCCATTGCGCGTCATAGCGCGCGCGGGCGTTGCGCAGTCGCATGTAGAGCGGGCTCATCCAGCCGGCATCGCGCACATAGTCGCTCAGCGAGGGGGCGAGTGCGGCGATTCGCAATATCTCGGACGGCTCGGCCTCCTGCGGCTCCACCTCCTTGTCCAGATAGCGCATCCGCACGTCGCGCGCTGGGCGGCGCATGTCGGCGACGATGTCGGTGAAGGCGCGCGACAGCGCCAGCTCCGCGCGCGCCAGCGCCTTGGGATCGCCATTGCCGGCGGCCGCGATCCGCTGCTTCAGCGCCTGCGAATCATAATCGTCGGGATCAAGGCCATCGGCCTCGCTATCCGCGATCAGCGCCAGCAACGGATCGGCCTGCGGCCCGATCCGGTCCTGATCGACCCAGATCGGCCAATAGCCGCGCCGGCCATAGAAATTCTTGTATTTGCCCCCGACCTGCGCGCGGATTTCGGCCGCGACGCTCGACCTGGTGGCCTGCGCGGCATCGGGCTGCGCGGCCGCGATGGACGGCAGCGCTGCAGCGATCAGCAGGCAGGGGATCAGGGAAGCGCGAAGCGAAGGGGCGCGGCGAGGTCGCCGCGCCCGAACAGACGAGTGGATCAGCCGCGTTCTCCCGCGCGCGGGGGCGGCGGCGGCGGCGGCGGCGGACAGGGCGGACCCTGGATCGCGTGATAAATGCCATCGGCCGTGTAATAGCCATCGACATAGCCGTCGCCGTCGCGATCGGCGGCGACGGTGCCGGCGATGGCGCCAGGGCCGATTGGCGGCGCGGTGGTCACCGGGGCTTCATTCTTGGAACAGGCGCTCAGCGCCATCAGCCCGCCAGCGGCCAAAGCCACATATTTGAGTTGCATAACATCTCCCTGGACGCGGCGCGGCCAAGCCGCATGCGCCGTTAGACCTCTTGCCGCGACCCGCGGCTCGATCCCAACGTCCAAGCGAACGAAACAATCCATTACCGGATCGCAATGACGGCGAACGGTGGCATATCAGCGCCAGCCCGTTCAGCCCTCCACCCACGCCGCCGACGCGATGCCCTGCGCGTAGAGCAGCACCGACAGGTCGCCATGGATGATTTCGGCCGCGGCGGCTTCACGCGTCCGGGGCTTGGCGTGATAGGCAACGCCCAGGCCCGCGCCCTGGATCATCGGTATGTCATTGGCGCCGTCGCCCACCGCCAGCGTCAGCGCGCGGTCGATGCCGCTTGCGATCGCCGCTTCCAGTTCCGCCCGCTTGCGCGCGGCATCGACGATCGGCGTGGTCACCGTGCCCAGCAGCGCGCCGTCGGCGATTTCCAGCACATTGGCGACCGCCGCGTCGAAGCCGATCTCTTCGGCGACGGGGCCGGTAAACCGGGTGAAGCCGCCCGACACCAGCAAGGTCCGCGCGCCCCGCGCCTTCATCGTGCGCACCAGCGCTCTGGCCCCGCCCATGATGACGACTCGCTCCGCTCGGCAGAGGTCGATCGCGGCATCCTCCAGACCCTTGAGCAGCGCCACGCGTTCATGCAGCGCGCCGGCGAAGTCCAGTTCGCCGCGCATCGCCCGCTCGGTGATCTCCGCAATCTGTGGCTTGATCCCCGCATAGTCGGCCAGCTCGTCGATGCACTCGACGGTGATCATGGTCGAATCCATGTCGGCGATCAGCAATTTCTTCTCGCGCGTCTCGATCGCCTGCACGATGATGTCTATACCCGTGCCCACCCCCGCGAGCGCCGCACGGGCAGCCACCGGATCGGCGCCGAAGAACAGGTCGGCCGCCTTGTCCGCGTCCAGCCAGCGGCAATCGCCGGGCGCGCATCCCGCATCGCGCAGCCGGTCGGCCGCTTCGGCAATATCCCCCTGCCCCATGGAGCTACTTGCCACTAAGGTCGCGACGAACATGCCACACTCCAACATCATAACAGGCGAATCCCGCCCACGGGTCGCGCTTATTGCCGGGCCTACCGCCAGCGGCAAGAGCGCGCTCGCCATCCGCCTCGCCCGCATGGCCGGTGGTGTCGTCATCAACGCCGACGCCAGCCAGGTCTATGCCGACCTGTCGATCCTGTCCGCCCGCCCATCGGCGGAGGAGATGGGCGACGTGCCTCATCGGCTGTTCGGCCATATCGACGGGGCGCAGGCCTGCACCGCCGCGCGCTGGGCGGCCGAGGCGCGGGCGGAGATCAACGCCGCCCATGCCGCGGGCAAGCTGCCCGTGCTGGTCGGCGGCACCGGCCTCTATATCCGCACCCTGCTCGACGGGATCGCCCCGGTGCCGGAGATCGACCCGGCGATCCGCGCCGCCGTCCGCGCGCTGCCCGTGGCGCAGGCGCATGCGGCCTTGCGGCAGGAGGATCCGCAGGCGGCCGCTCGGCTGGCGCCCGCCGACACCACCCGGGTCGCGCGCGCGCTGGAAGTGATCCGATCGACCGGGCGGACGATCGGCGAATGGCAGGCGCACAAGAGCGGCGGCATTGCCGATCGCATCGCCCTTTCCCCGCTCATCCTGCTGCCCCCCCGCCCGTGGCTGATGGAGCGCTGCGACGGGCGGTTCGTCCAGATGCTGGATCAGGGGGCAGTGGCGGAGGTCGAGGCGCTGCTCGCTCGCGGGCTCGATCCCGACCTGCCGGTGATGCGCGCCATCGGGGTGCCGGAGATCGCCGCCTGGCTGAATGGCGACAGCGAACGCGACAGCATGATCGAACGCGGCCAACGCGCCACGCGCCAATATGCCAAGCGCCAATATACCTGGTTCGCGCACCAGCCGCCGGCCGACTGGCCGCGCGAAAGCCGGCACATAGATGATAATATCGCGGACGAATTAGCAATTATATTACAGCAATAGTGCTTGACCGGCCATTTTATGTCCACTAGAGGCAGGCGCCTTGCCATCGCGGGTGCCCCGGCGCAAACACGCGGCTTGCACCAACAAGAGGAGTTTCATCGTGGCCGAAAAGAGCGGCGCGGACATTTTGGTCGAATGCCTGGTCGATCTGGGCGTCGAAGTCGTGTTCGGCTATCCGGGCGGCGCGGTGCTGCCCATCTATGACGCGCTCTATAATCATCCCACGATCCGCCATGTGCTCGTCCGCCACGAACAAGGGGCGACACACATGGCGGAGGGCTATGCCCGCTCCACCGGCAAGCCGGGCGTCGTGCTCGTCACGTCGGGCCCCGGCGCGACCAACGCCGTCACCGGCATCACCGACGCGCTGCTCGATTCCATCCCGATGGTCGTCATCACCGGGCAGGTTCCGACGCAACTGATCGGCACCGACGCGTTCCAGGAAGCGGACACGGTCGGCATCACCCGCCACTGCAGCAAGCATAATTATCTGGTGAAGACGCCCGGCCGCCTGGCCGAGGTCGTGCACGAAGCCTTCCACATCGCGACCACCGGGCGCCCCGGCCCCGTCGTCGTCGACATTCCCAAGAATGTGCAGATCGCGACCGCGCCCTATGCCCGGCCGGAACTGAAGGTGCACGCCAGCTATCGCCCCCAGACCAAGGCGGACGCCGCCGCGATCGATGCGGCGGTCGAGATGCTGGCCGCGGCCGAGCGGCCGATCCTCTACACCGGCGGCGGCGTCATCAACTCAGGCCCGCAGGCGAGCGCGCTGCTGCGCGAGCTGGCGGCGCTGACCGGCGCGCCCGTCACGTCGACGCTGATGGGTCTGGGTGCCTTTCCCGCGTCCTCCGACCAGTGGCTGGGGATGCTGGGGATGCACGGCACCTACGAAGCCAATTGGGCGATGAACCAGGCCGACCTCATCTTGTGCATCGGCGCGCGCTTCGACGACCGGGTGACCGGCCGGCTCGACGCCTTCGCCCCCAACAGCCGCAAGATCCACATCGACATCGACCGCAGCTCGATCAACAAGACCGTCGATGTCGACCTGCCCGTCGTCGCCGATGTCGCCAGCGCGCTGGACGACATGATCGCCCTGTGGAAGCAGCGGGGGCATCAGCGGCAGGACCTGTCCGGCTGGTGGGCGCGGATTGCCGACTGGCGCGCCAAGCGCAGCCTCTCCTATCCCGAAACGGGCGAGGAGATCATGCCGCAGCGCGCGATCGCCGATCTGTATCAGGCCTGCGTCGCGACCGGCAAGGATGTCATCATCACCACCGAAGTCGGCCAGCACCAGATGTGGGCGGCCCAGCATTTCGGGTTCGAAGCGCCCAACAAATGGCTGACGTCCGGGGGCCTGGGCACGATGGGCTATGGCTTTCCGGCGGCGATCGGCGCGCAGATGGGCAATCCCGACAGCATCACCATCTGCATCGCGGGCGACGCATCCATTCAGATGAACATCCAGGAACTGGGCACGGCGACTCAATATCGCCTGCCGGTCAAGATCTTCATCCTCAACAATGAATATATGGGCATGGTCCGCCAGTGGCAGGAACTGACCTATGAAAGCCGCTATTCCAACAGCTATTCCGACAGCCTGCCCGACTTCGTGAAGCTGGGCGAAGCCTATGGCTGGACCGGCATCCGCATCGAAGGACCGCAGGATCTGGAATCGGGCATCCGCCAGATGCTGGAGACGCCGGGGCCGGTGATCGTCGACTGCCGCGTGGCCAAGCTGTCCAACTGTTTCCCGATGATCCCGTCGGGCGCGGCGCATACCGACATGCTGCTTGATCCCAACCAGATCGCGGGCATCATGTCCGACGAAGCCAAGGCGCTGGTGTAAGGACAGGCATGTGACGCAGCATCTGAAGCTCCGCATCCATGTGACGGAGCCCTGGGATTTCGAGCGGCTGACGGGATCGGCCGAGCTGACCGGCTGGACCATCGATCATGCCGATCCCGAAAATGAGGAATGGGAAGTGCATCTCGATCAGGGGTTCGATTTCAACAAGCGGCATATCGGCACCCTGCTGGCCGGGCCCCGCTATGTCGGCGAACGGCTGGACCGGATGTTCGATGCGGTATCGGGCTTCCCGGTGCGGCTTGCCCACCGGCAGGAGGGCGAATGGCATTATGCCTTCGTCGCCATGATTTCGCAGCGACATGACAAGCCCGTCGCAGACCATCAGGATCACGGAACCATCTGATGCATATCCAGGAAGAACTCAGCCAGCGCCACGTCCTGTCGCTGACCGTTTCCAACGAGGCGGGCATATTGGCGCGCATCGCAGGCCTGTTCACCGCGCGCGGCTATAATATCGACAGCCTGACCGTGGCCGACATCACCGACGATCATGCGATCAGCCGCATCACCATCGTCACCAGCGGCCCGCCCAAGGTGATCGACCAGATCATCGCCCAGCTCGACCGGCTGGTGCCGGTGCACAAGGTGACCGACCTGACCGAAGCGGGGCCCTTCGTCGAGCGCGAACTGGCGCTGGTCAAGGTCGCTGGCGTGGGCGAGGACCGGATCGAGGCGCTGCGCCTGGCCGACGTATTCCGCGCCAAGGTGGTCGACACCACCATCGGCAGCTTCATCTTCGAACTGACCGGCACGACCGAGAAGGTCGACAATTTCGTGGCGCTCATGCGCCAGATCGGCCTGGTCGAGGTCGGCCGCACCGGCGTGGTCGGCCTGATGCGCGGGAAAGAGGCTAACTGAAGGATTTGACCCCTCTCCCTCAAGGGAGAGGGCCAGGATATGAAAAGGGAAGACGGACAATGAAGGTTTATTACGATCGCGACGCCGACATCGGCCTGATCAAGGGCAAGAAGGTCGCCATTCTGGGTTATGGTTCGCAGGGTCACGCCCATGCGCAGAATCTGCGCGATTCCGGCGTCGCCGAAGTCGCCATCGCCCTGCGCGCCGGGTCGCCCAGCGCCAAGAAGGCGGAAGGCGCCGGCTTCAAGGTGATGCCCAATGCGGAAGCCGCCGCCTGGGCCGACGTGTTCATGATCCTCGCGCCCGACGAGCATCAGGCCGCGATCTACGCCGCCGACGTGCACGACAATCTGCGCCCCGGCGCGGCGCTCGCCTTCGCGCACGGCCTCAACGTCCATTTCGGCCTGATCGAGCCGCGCAAGGATGTCGACGTCATCATGATCGCGCCCAAGGGGCCGGGCCATACCGTGCGCGGCGAATATGTCCGCGGCGGCGGCGTCCCCTGCCTGATCGCGGTGCACCAGGATGCGACCGGCAACGCCCATGACATCGCCTTGTCCTACGCCAGCGGCGTGGGCGGCGGCCGCAGCGGCATCATCGAAACCAATTTCCGCGAGGAATGCGAAACCGACCTGTTCGGCGAGCAGGCGGTGCTGTGCGGCGGCACCACGGCGCTGGTGCAGGCGGGTTTCGAAACGCTGGTGGAAGCTGGCTATTCGCCCGAAATGGCCTATTTCGAGTGCCTGCACGAGCTGAAGCTGATCGTCGACCTGATGTATGAAGGCGGCATCGCGACGATGCGCTATTCGATCAGCAACACCGCCGAATATGGCGACATCAAGACCGGCCCGCGCATCATCACCGAAGAAACCAAGAAGGAAATGAAGCGCGTTCTGGCCGACATCCAGTCGGGCCGCTTCGTCAAGGACTTCGTCCTCGACAACCGCGCCGGCCAGCCGGAACTGAAGGCCAGCCGCATCGCCGCCCAGCGTCACCCGATCGAGGAGACCGGCGCCAAGCTGCGCGCGATGATGCCGTGGATCAGCGCCAACAAGCTGGTCGATCAGGACAAGAACTGATCCGGCCATCCTCCCCCTCCCCGGCAGGGTAAGGGATGGGATGCGGTCATAAGCGAAACGATCCGTTCCGCTTCATGCCTCTGGAACTTGGCAAGGGCGCGGCATACTATTGTCGCGCCCTTGAGCATTTCGGAGAGACCTCTCATGAAGAAAATCCTGATCCCCGCCGCCGCCCTCATGCTTGTCGCCGGCGGCACAGCGCTGGTCGCGCAGATGCCGACCGCCGCCCCCGGCACGAAGGACGCCGCCAAGGTGACCGGCGGTACCTACAAGGTCGATGGCGGCCATACCCAGGTCGTGTTCGCCTGGGATCATATGGGCTTCACCAACAATATGGGCACGATCGCCGAGCCCACCGGCACGCTGACGCTGGACAAGGCCAATCCGGCCGCGTCCAAGGTGTCGGTCGAATTCCCCGTCTCCAACATCCGCACCGGCGTCGCCAAGCTGGACGAGCATCTGATGAAGGCGGATTTCTTCGACGCCGCCAAATTCCCGACCGCGACCTTCGTGTCGACCAGCGTCAAGCCTGACGGCGCGACCGGCGCCGACATCACCGGCAATCTGACCATCAAGGGCGTGACCAAGCCGGTGACGCTGGACGCCGAATTCTACGGCGCGGGCGTCCAGCCGATGAGCAAGAAGGAAAATGTCGGCTTCATCGCGACGACGACGATCAAGCGCAGCGAATTCGGCATGGGCTATGCCGTGCCGATGGTCAGCGACGCGATCGAACTGAAGATCATCGCCGGCTTCGAAAAACAATAAGCTCGGCAGCCTGCCAGGACATTATATTGCCCGACGGACGGGGCCGGCTTGCGCGTCGGCCCCGTTTTGCGTATGAGGCGCGCATCATGCAGAGCGTCGCGCTTCTTCCCCTGCTACGACTTACGCGCCCTTAGGCGTGGCTTTTGTGCTGCCTTCCGGCTAAGGGCAGCGTCGATCCGCCTAAGGGCATCCATCACAGTCAAGTCGCTCCACGGGCGCGCCGCCGCGCCTGTCGCAGGAAATATCCGATCCCATGATGCTGACCGACCCTTCCCAGAAATATCGTTCCTTCCCGCAGGTCGACCTGCCCGACCGCCAATGGCCCAGCCGCGTCATCACCGCGCCGCCGCGCTGGCTGTCGACCGACATGCGCGACGGCAACCAGTCGCTGATCGACCCGATGAACGCGGAAAAGAAGCGCCGCTTCTTCGACCTGCTGGTCAAGGTCGGCGTCAAGGAGATCGAGATCGGCTTCCCCTCTGCGGGCGCCACCGAATTCGATTTCATTTCCGGCCTGGTGCAGAGCGGCGCCATCCCCGACGATGTCATGCCGCAGGTGCTGACCCAGGCCCGCGCCGACCTGATCGCGACCACGTTCGATTCCCTGCGCGGCGCGAAACAGGCGATCGTCCATGTCTACAACGCCATTTCGCCGGCCTGGCGCGACATCGTCTTCCAGATGGAGCGCAGCCAGGTGCGCGAGATCGCCGTCAACGCCGCCAAGCTGCTGCGCGACCATGCCGCCGCCCAGCCCGACACCGACTGGCATTTCGAATATTCGCCCGAAACCTTTTCGACGGCGGAACTGGATTTCAGCCTGGAATGCTGCGAGGCGGTGATGGACATCCTGCGCCCCACGCCCGAACGGCCGCTGATCCTGAACCTGCCCGCCACGGTCGAATGCGCCACGCCCAACATCTATGCCGACCAGATCGAATGGATCTGCCGCAATATCTCGCGCCGCGACAGCGTCGTCATTTCGCTGCACACCCATAATGATCGCGGCACCGGCGTCGCCGCGGCGGAACTGGGCATCATGGCCGGCGCCGACCGCGTCGAAGGCTGCCTGTTCGGCAATGGCGAACGCACCGGCAATTGCGACCTGGTGACCGTTGCGCTCAACATGTACACCCAGGGGATCAATCCCGGCCTCGACTTCAGCGACATCGACGACGTCATCCAGACGGTCGAATATTGCAACCAGCTGCCGGTCCACCCGCGCCATCCCTATGCCGGCGAACTGGTCTTCACCGCCTTTTCCGGAAGCCATCAGGACGCGATCAAGAAGGGCTTCGCCGCGCAGGAAGCGCGCAACGACCTCATCTGGAACGTGCCCTATCTGCCGATCGACCCCAAGGATCTGGGCCGCGACTATGAAGCGGTGATCCGCGTCAATTCGCAATCGGGCAAGGGCGGCGTCGCCTGGGTGCTGCAACAGGACAAGGGCTACAAGCTGCCCAAGCGGATGCAGGCGGACTTTTCGAAGGTGGTGCAGGCGCTGGCCGACAGCTCCAGCCGCGAACTCAACGCCGCCGACATCAGCGAGGCGTTCGACGCCCATTATTGCCTGACGGGCGAGCAGCCCTATGCGCTGATCGACTATCAGGAAGGCGGCCAGGCGGGCGACCGCATCTTCACCGGCAAGATCGCGCATCAGGGCAGCGAGCGGTCGATTTCCGGCCGCGGCAACGGCCTGCTCTCCTCGGTGCTCGCCGCGCTGCGCGACGAATTCGGCGTCCAGCTGGAGATCGCCGACTATAGCGAACATGCGATCGGCGCGGGCAGCGACGTCAACGCCGCCGCCTATGTCGAATGCCGCACGCCCGACGGCCGCACCGTCTTCGGTATCGGCACCGACAGCGATGTGGCGACCGCTTCGGTCAAGGCCGTGCTGTCGGCCGCCAACGGAATTGCGGTGCGGGGGTAAGCGCCCCCCGGCAGCCTCATTCGTTCGTGCCGAGTAGGGACCGGGCTTGTCGCAGTCCCGTATCGAAGCACCCTTCGACAGGTGAAGCAGGTGTACCGTCCGGAAGATGGTCCACCTGCTGACTTCGCCACTCTCGATGCCTGTCCTGGGCGCGCGCCCTTATCGCGCCAGCGCGCGCAGCACCCGGTCCCACTGCTCCAGCGATTCGCGGATGCCCGCCACCGGCACGCGTTCGTTCAGCCCGTGGGCAAAGCCGTCCTCGGCCCGCATGAACAGGCTGGAGACGCCATAGCTCGGCACGCCGAGCGCGCGGAAATGGACGCTGTCGGTCGCGCCGGCGGACATGCCGGGCATGATCGCGATGCCGGGCGCGCGGGCCGACACGGCGTCGCGCACCGCGTCCATCACATCCGCGCGCAACGGGGATGCGTCGCTGCCGGTGGGATCGTTCAGCGTCGTCACCGTGGCGCTCGGGTCGTTGACGACCTTCACCAGCTGCGCCTTCACATCCTCGATCGGCACGCCGGGGAAGATGCGGCAATTGATGCTGACCTTGGCGCTTTGCGGCAGGGCGTTGAGCGCATGGCCCGCCAGCGCCATGGTCGCGACGCAGGTGGTGCGCACCTGCCCCACAAATTCCGGCCGGCTCGACAGGATCTTCGCCGCCGCCGGATCGCCGGTTTCGGCAAAGCGCCGCATCGCCTGCCCCACGTCACCGCCGATCCGGTCGGCCGACAGCGCCAGCGACGCCTGGGTCAGTTCGTTGCGCATCGCGGGAAATTCATAGGCCGCGATCCGGTCGATCGCCTTCGCCAGCCTGTAGATGGGATTGCCCGCCGTCGGCGCGCTCGAATGGCCGCCCGCGTCGGTGAAGCCGATCTCGAAATCGGCATAGGTCTTCTCGCCCGCCTGCAGCTGGTAGAGGACAGGCTCGCCCGCCTCGTTCAGCAACCCGCCGCCGCCATCGCCGTTCAGCAGCATTTCGGCATCCTTGTACCGGGCGGCCAGCGCGCGCGTGGTCGCCATGTCGGTTTCCTCGTCGCCCGACAATAAGAGCGTGACCGTGCGGCGCGGCGTCCAGCCTTCCTTCTTCAGCTGCGCCAGCGTCGCGACCATCATCGCAACGTCATATTTATCATCCTCCGCCCCGCGCCCGAAAATATAGCCATTTTCCTCGACCGGCACGAACGGGTCGCGGGTCCAGTCCTTGGGATCGGCCTCGACCACGTCCATATGGCCGATCATCAGCAGCGGCTTGAGCGCCGCGTCACGCCCCTTGATGGTCGCGGCGAAGGTCGCGGTCTCGCCCATCGGCGTGATCACGATGTCCTCCTCGGCAAAGCCCGCCTGGCGCAGCACGTCGGCATAATAGGCCGCCAGCTTGGGCACCTGCCCCGCGCCCTGGACGGTGCGGAACGCCACCGACCGCATCAATATGGCCTTGGCCGTCCCGGCGTCCGCCGCCGCCTGCGCGCCCTGCGGCGCCGCCAGCAGCGCCAGTCCCAGACATGCGCCCCGCAATTGCATATATTCTGCTCCCCCGATGATGGATTCGCCTTTCTCTGGCACAGCCGCCGGGCGCGGCCAATCGCTTTGCCGCGCCCTTATCCGCGCTGCACCCCCTTGAAAGAATTGCTTGCGCGCAATCAGGCTGCTGTCATCCGATATAGGCGCCCGTCCGCCCCAGGGGAAAAGCGTCATGGCGTTGAATTATCGCAGTTTCGGGTTCCAGGTTCTGGTCGGCATGGTGGCTGGCCTGCTGCTCGGCCTAGTCGCGCGACAGATGGGCGCGGGGCCGGACGGCGACCTCAACTGGCTCGCCACCGCGCTCAAGACGCTGGGCGCGATCTTCGTGTCGTTGCTCAAGGCCGTGGTGCCGCCGCTGGTCTTCGCCGCCATCGTCGCGTCGATCGCCAATCTGCGTGCGCTCGACAATGCCGCGCGCCTTGCCGGCCAGACCCTCCTCTGGTTCGCCATCACCAGCCTGATCGCGGTCAGCATCGGCATCGCGATCGGCCTGCTGCTGGAACCGGGCGCAGGCCTGCGCGGCACCGCGCTCGCCGTCGGCAAGCCCGACAGCTATGGCGGCTGGCTCGATTTCCTCAAGGGGCTGGTTCCCGGCAACAGCCTGGCCCTGTCGGGCAGCACAAAGCTGGAAAATGGCGCCGCGACCACCAGCCTGTCCTTCAACATCCTGCAATTGCTGGTGATCTCGATCGCGGTCGGGCTCGCGACGCTGAAGGTCGGGGACAAGGCCGAACCGTTTCTCGCCTTCGTCCGGTCGCTGCTGGCGGTGGTCCGCGCGATCCTGGGCTGGATCATCCGCCTGACGCCGATCGGCTCGGCCGCGCTCATCGGCACCGCCATCGCCACCTATGGTTGGAGCGCGCTGGCGCAGCTTGGCGTCTTCACCGCCGCCATCTATCTCGGCCTCGCGCTGGTGCTGCTGGTCGTCTATCCGACGCTGCTGCTCGCCAACGGGCTGCGGCCCGGGCCGTTTTTCGCCAAGGCATGGCCCGCGATCCAGCTCGGCTTCGTGTCGCGCTCCTCGGTCGGCACCCTGCCCGTCACCGAAACCGTCACCGAACGCATGGGCGTGGACAAGGGCTATGCCGCCTTTGCCATCCCGCTCGCCTCCACCACCAAGATGGACGGCTGCGCATCCATCTACCCTGCGCTCGCCGCCATCTTCGTCGCGGGCTTCTACGGCATCCCGCTGCATTTCGTTGATTATGTGCTGATCGTCTTCGTGTCGGTGCTGGGATCGGCGGCGACGGCGGGCCTCACCGGCGCGATCGTGATGCTGACGCTCACCCTCTCGACCCTCGGCCTGCCGCTGGAGGGCGCCGGCCTGCTGCTCGCCATCGACCCGATCCTCGACATGGGCCGCACGGCCGTCAATGTCGCGGGCCAGGTGCTGGTCGCCACCCTGGTCGCCAAGCGCGAAGGACTGCTGGACGAGACCGCCTATCGGGGCGAAGGCGTGCCAGTCCTCGGCTGACCTTTGGGTCCTCCATAGGCATTCCCTACGGCCCACCGCATGATCGTTATTTTACACCCCCATGATGCAAGACCATGCTGTGCCATCTTTCAGGATGGGAAGGGAGCATGGCGATGATGTTAAGCCGTCGGCGCTGCCTGGGCGCAATGGCGATGCTGATGACGGCGACTGCGCGTCCGGCCCGCGTGGAGGCTCGCCCATCAACCCGCGTCATTATCGACAATGATTTCGCCGGCGACCCGGACGGATTGTTCCAACTGGCGCATCATATATTATGTCCGTCGGTAGATGTCGCCCTCGTTGTCGGCTCGCACCTGCCCCCCGCCTTGGGGTGGCGAAACCTCGGCAGCGGATGCCGTCGCCAAGGTTCGCGGGCCCTTCTCGCCGTCACGAACCAGACCGGCCTTCATCCTCTGGTGGAGGGGGCATCCTTGCCGATCGGGTCTCGCGCGCGATCCCGACCGAGCGCCGGCCACTGCGCCGATCGTGCGAGAGGCGCGCCGCGCCGTCCCGGGACAGCCGCTTCTCTATGCAGCCGGCGCCAGCCTCACAGAGCTTGCGCTTGCCTGGCTGGCCGACCCTGCCATCGGCCCGCGCGTCAGGCTGCTGTGGATCGGCGGGCCGGAACATGACGGGCTGGCCATGCCGCCGCCCGGTCCTCAGGCAGCGGAATTCAACCTCGCGACGGATCCCATTGCGGCACAGGTGATCTTCAACGAAAGCGACATTGAAATCTGGCAGGTTCCACGCAATGTCTATCGACAGATGCTGCTTTCGAAGGCCGAACTGGCCGACCTTGCGCGTAAAAGCCCGCTGGGCCATCATCTCGCGCAGCAGGTCGCATTGATGGAGGACAAGCTCGCGTCCATCCCCGCCTTTGCCGCCATGCCGCAGACCGAAGCCATGATTCTCGGGGACAGCCCTCTCGTCACTTTGTCGGCCTTGCTCTCGCCTGTTCAGCCGGACACCTCCTCCAGCACCTATCGCATCCTCCCGAAGCCGCATCTGCTCGCTGATGGGCGCTACCGGCCTAATCCTGGCGGTCGCGCCATGCGCGTCTACACCACGATTGATGCGCGCCTCACCATCGCCGACATGATTGCGCGATTCAGCGCCCCTCCGCACTAATTCGCGCGCCATACCGGCCAGTGAAACACCTGTAAGGAACAGGCGCACCGCCGATGGTCGCGGCCTGCCGGTTGCATAGGTCGTCGCGCCCGCAGATCGTCGTCACGCCCGTGGACCATGGTCGCCCCACGCGCGCGCTAACGCTTGCGCGTCATCAGTCATGAAGGAACACGCACGAAAAAGGGGCCGGTCCTGCGACCGGCCCCTCTTCTGTCGTCCATCCCGAAGGAGGGACAATCCGATTACATGCCCGCGCCCGGACCGTAGGTGATTTCCACGCGACGGTTCTGGACTTCGCGAACGCCGTCGGCGGTTTCGACGCGGGGCTTCGATTCACCGAAGGCCTGGGTCGTCATCACGCCGTCAGGGATACCCTTGGAAGCAAGGTAGGCCTTGGTGGCGTCAGCACGACGCTGCGACAGGCCGACGTTGTACGAAGCCGAACCCGACTTGTCCGCGTGACCGGCGAGCATGACCTGCGCGCTGCCGCAGCTGCTGTAGGCCGAAACCGCATTGTCCAGAATGGTGGCGGCGTCAGGCGTGATGTCCGACTTGTCCCATTCGAAGAAGACGATGTACGGCCCAGGCTGGCACTCGGCAACCGGCGGAGGCGGCGGGGGCGGCGGGGGCGGCGGCGGGGGCGGCGGGGGCGGCGGGGGCGGCGGCGGAGGAGCCGCTTCTTCCGGCGCACCGAAGTTGTACGTCAGGCCCAGCAGGACGCTGTGCGTGCGCAGCTTGGTTTCGGCGTTCGAACCAGCGACGCCATAAGCGGTCGTGTAAGCCGGGATCAGCTTGATATCGTCCTGGTTGAAGAAACGATACTTCAGCGAGACGTCGACATTGTTGGTGACCGGGTAGCGAACGCCCGCGATCGCCTGCCAGGCGAAGCCGGTGTCGCTGTCATTCACCAGATCCGAAGCCAGCTTGCCGCGCGATACGCCGACACCGCCGCCGACGAAGCCCTGCAGGCCATCATCGGGACCGAAGTCCAGCAAACCGTTCAGCATGAACGACAGGGCCGAAGCCGCGCCGCCAAAGCCGGTCTTGTCCAGGTCGATCTTCGCACGCTTGTAAGCGGCTTCGGCTTCGAGACGGAAACCGCCGAAGTCATAACCGATGTTGGCGTCGAAGTCATAACCCTTGTGGTAGTCGATCGACGGAACCGCCGAACCACCAACAGGGACTTCATCGAAGGTCAGGTTCTGATCTTCGACGAGCAGCACGCCGGCGTCCACGCCGACATACCAGCTGTTATCACGCGCCAGGGCCGGAGTGGCCAGGGCACTGGTCGCAAGCGCAGCCGCGAGGGCAAGCTTCCGCATATGGATTCCCCTTTCAAAAGTGTCACGAAGGACTGCTGAAACCCTGTAACTTCGAGAAGGTTTCATGGCAAGTCCACAATTAGTGAAACCGTTGCAAAAATAACGCACTAGCCCGCTTAACAGCGCCCCGTCAGGCTAATGCAACAGAATCCTAGACTATTGACGCGCGCCTGCAACAAGAAATCCCAAATACTGTAATATTAGGCAGCAATCAGCCCATGTGCGCGCAGTGCAGCAAGAATGGCGGCGATGGTCGAACGGGCCTGGGCGTCAATCACGCCGCCGTCCGCCGGATCGGCAATAGCCGGCTGTCTCGCGCCGACCACTTTTTCATCGGCCTGGTAGAGCCCATCGTCGCGGATCGCGCCGGCGCGCCATTCGCTCCCGTCATGAAAAAGCGCCTGGCCCTGGTTGCCGATCGCCATGCTGAGGCCGGCGCGCGGCGCGACGAAGCGCCATCCGCCCTCGGTCCAGCAGGCGATCGATCCGGCCTCTCCACTCCACGCGTCCTGCGCTGGCGCCGCGACGATCCAGCACTGCCCGATCGCCGGATTCGTCGGCGGCGCGCCCAGGTCGGCGCTCTCCACGCGCCCGTGCAGCAGCGCATCCACCAGCATCAGCGCTTCATTGTGAAAGAGTTCCTTCTGCGCCTGCCCGGCGAACAGCAGCGGCAGGCCCCATCGCGGCGTTGCGTCCATCGTTCCTGATCCTCCCAATCCATGGCGCAGCCCGCGCCGTCCCTTGTCACAGCGCCAATATGGCTCGCCCCGGCCGACCCAGCGCATAGGTGCCGCGCTGCCGCACCTCGATTTCCAGCATGCGGCCGGTCGTCCCGTCCTCCGCGATCATCGCCGCCGTATAGGTCCAGCGCGGATCGCCCGTCTCCACGCTGCGCACCACCGTCGCGCCGTCCAGCAGCCGCAGCGCATAAAGCTCGCTTTCCTCCGCCAGCGGCGCGTCGCTGCCATTGAGCCAGCGCCACCCGTTGCGGCTTCTGCGCGTCCAGCCGATCGCCCATCCCCCCGCGCGATCGCCCCGCATCGTCAGATGGACCGGCGACAGCGGCGTCAGCGCCTCGCCGCGGATCGTCAGCATCGCTTCGGCCGGCGCGACATCGCCGATGCCGACCGCCGCCACCTGCAACAGGCCGCCCGCCTCGCCTTCCGCGCCGGCCAGCCCGATCGGCTCGACCAGCCGCCCCTCCTCGATCAGCAGGAAGGACTCGCCCGCGACATGGTCCGCCATGGCCCATTCGGTGCCGCGCAGCCCCCGGCGAAGCCCGCCCAGCCGATAGCTGACCGGCCCGGTCCGCTCCGCCGTCTCGAACTGGATCAGTTCGCGGCCGATCAGCGCCAGGTTGCGCCCCAGCGCCAGCGCCGCCTCGTCCGCCCCCGCCAGCGCCATGTCGCTCGCCAACAGGGTGACGGACAGCGCATGGCGCCGGTCGACCATCTGTGCGCTGCCCGGCGGCAGGGCCGTATCGGCCGCGCCCATCACCGCGCGTCCGGCGCTGCGGCCGATCGGCGTCGCCTCCCCGCTGGCCGCCGTCACGAACAGGGCGGCGCTGCGCCAGCCCGGCCCGCCGCTCGCCGCCGCCACGATCATCGGCGCGCTCGCCACGCCATCCTTGATGAAGGGCAGGTCCGCCAGCATCAGGCGCGTCGGCCCATGCGGCGCATCGACCGGCCGCACGATCGCGCCCGATCCTGCGCCCGCCGGCAGCGCGCCATCGCCGCCCGGCACGCGCCGCAGCGCCAGCCGCACCGCCATCGCCTCCCATTCCCGCTCCTCGATCCGCCACAGTCCCGCCGCGCCCTCGATCGTCACGACATCCCCGGCCGCCAGCGCCAGCGCCCGCCAGTCGCAACGCAGCGTCATGCGCGCCCGCCCGGCCCAGGCCGCGCCCAGCCGCGCGCTCGCCAGCGCTCGCGCCGCATCGGCGTCCAGCACCGCGGGCAGTTCGACGCCGCTCTCGACGCGGCCCGGCCCCGGCCGCGTCACGCGCTGCAACCCTGCCTGATAGTCACGCGCGGCATCATGGTAGCGCAGGCTCAGCGCCACCGGCACGCCATCGGCCGCTCCGCCCGCCTGCTCGATCGGGTCGATCGCCCGGCCATTGACGCGCCGCGCCAGCCCCTCCGTCGCCACCATGGCGCTTTCCGCCCCCGCCGCCCGCAGCGCCAGCCCGTCCGCCGCCGATTGCAGGGCCAGCCCATGCGCCTCGACCAGCGGGGTCATCGCCGCGCGCACATCCTGCCCGCTGCCGGCATAGCCATGGACCATGACTGTCGCCGGCCCCGCCAGACGATGATCGCTCAGCGCCCCGGCGATCGCGCCGATCGCCACCGCGCCCTCGTCCGCCTCCACTTCGAAGGTCAGCGACGGGATGCGATTGCCATAATCGGCCAGCGCCAGATCCTCGAACACGACATAGGCGATGCCGCGATGCGCGGGCGTCGCGCCTATCCCTTGCGCCGACGCGATCAGCGGATCAGGGGCCTGCGCCTCGTCGCCGGAATGAACGCGGAACGCGCCCAGCTCCGTCTTGAAATCGCCCGCCGCCCCGCGCAGCAGATTGCCGTCCGCCCAGATACGCTTGATCGCCCGGATCGGCCGCGACGACAGCGCGACCGCGATGCTGGCCGCATAGCTGTAGCTGGTGACGCTCGGCCGCCCCTTGCCGCCGCCGCTTCGGCTCGATGTTTCCTTGAGGTCCGTCGCCCAGATCACCGTGCCCGCCACGCGCATCGTGCCGAACAGCGCCGGAATCTGCGTGCCATAGCTGGACGTCTGCAACTGCAGGTCGGACAGGCGCGCGCCTTCCCGGCCCTTGGGCTTGAACAGCACCTCATTGTCGATGACATTGCCGATCAGCCCGCCGATCGCGCCGCCGATCGGCCCGCCCAGCACCGTGCCCACCGCGCTCAGCACTATCGTCGCCATGCTCGTTCCTTTTCTATTCCCGCCACCAGCCAAGGATCGGCCAGGGCGAAGGCCCCGGCGTCTCGACCACGCGGCCCAGCCCGGCATGGGCGTGGACGAAGCCCGCGCCCGTCCCGATCATCAGATGCAGCTGCAACGGGCCCGGCCGCACCAGCGCCAGGTCGCCCGCCCCGCCCGTCGCCACCGGGCGCAGCCCCGCCGCCGCCAGCCAGTCCTGCGCCCGCGCGACATCGCCGCTGCGCAGTCCATAGGCGCCCGGCCCCGTCCGCCCCAGCGCCAGCGCCGCCACACCGACGCAATCCAGCCCGTCCCGGTCGCGCCCATGCAGGCGGAACGGCACGCCCACCAGCGCGCGCGCCGCCGCGACGACCTGCGCCGCTCGATCCGCCGCGCTCATGCGCCGGGATAGCGCGTGAGCAGGTCCATGCCCGGCAGGAAAGGCTCGCCCCGGAAATTGGCGATATTGCCAAAGCGCGCCGAACAGGTCGCCGCCTGCCGGTCGCATCCCTCGGTCAGCAGCGCCAGCGCGCCCGCCGCCACGGCGAAGCCGGGCGGATCGGCCAGCGTCAGCCCCGCGCCGTCATTGTCCAGGATCGCCTGCGTCAGCCCGGCATTGGCGCCCGTCATCCAACGCAGCGTGCCAAAGGCATAGGCGCCCGCCGCCAGTCCTCCGACTTCGAGGCGCACGCCGGCGACGCTGGTCACGGCGACGATCCGCCGCCGCCCCGCCATATCGACCCGGCACGCCTTGTCGCCCAGCCGCGCGCGGCAATCGGGCGTCGTGCTCGGCGCCACCGGCGCGCCCAGCACCGCCGCCGCGCCGATCAGCTCGGCCGAAAATTCCCGTCCCTTGCGCGATACCGCGCCAATCTCTCCGCGGGCCAGCAGCAGCCATGTCTCGCCCGGCGCCTCCCATTGCGTCAGCCGCAGCTCCAGCGCCGCGCCGTCCCATCGTCCCGCCGCCAGGTCCGCCTCGCTGATCGCGTCGCTCGACAGCGCGCCCGCCACGTCGCTGTCCTCGCCCTCCAGCGTGATGCCGCTGCGCACCGCGGACGGCGTCATGCCCGGCGCAGCCCGGTAGACCAGCCCGCCAATCTCCAGGTCGCGATCATGGCTGGTCAGCCCGATCGCCACCCCATCGCGCCGCTCGATCCGCCAGCAAAAGGCCAGGGTGCACAGCGTCTCGTCCAGCCCCCCGCTCATTCGCGTATCTCCACCAGCGGCACCGACACCGCTTCCCCGGCGGCGAAGGTCGCGCGGTTGATCTCCAGCCGATCCTCGGCGAAGCGCACCGGCACGTCGAACCGATAGCCGGCGGTCAGCGCCACGCCCGCGGCCGGCGCGACGTCGAAGGCGATCATGCCCAGCCCCGCATGGCTCCACCCCTCGACCAACTCGATCCCGTCGGCGGCGACGCGGATGCTCCCGGCGACCGGCCGGGTGATCCGCCGCGCCTGCGCATCCTCGCCCGCGCCATAATGGCGCATCAGCGGGAATTGCGATCGCACGCCATCGCCCACGCCCAGCCGCTGGTCGATCGGCGATGGCGCCGCCCCCGCCGGTCCGCTGCGATCGTCATAGGGATCGGTGAAGCGAAAGCCGCGCGCCGCCCCGCGCCGGGCGCGGAAAAAGTCGACCAGCGCGCGGATGTCCGCTTCGGACCGTATGCCCGGCCCCGCATCATAGGACAGGCGCGCATCGGCCCAGTCGCTCGACCGCCGCTCATGGCCCGACGGGCTTTCGACGATCTGCGTGGAAAAGGCCGGGCTCACACTGGCCTCACGCCCGATCGCCAGCGGAAAGCGCACATCGTCAAAGGCTTGCATGTCATCCTCCCCATTGATGCTGAAACAGGTGAAGGCGTCGCGGCACACTTGCGGCAGCGCCCAGACGAAGGTCGCTGCTGTGCCCCGCGCCACCGAAGCCCGCGCCGCCGCGGTGATGGCGCGCCACTGCCCCGCCTGCTGCGGCAACAGCACGAAGCCGGCCAGATAATGCTGCTCCTCCACCGGATAGCCCAGCCGCGCGGTCGCCAGCGCGACGCCGCGCGCAGTCAGGTTGGGCCGCCCCTCGGTGACCCAGTCATAATCCTCCAGCTGCAGCACGTCGAACGCCGGCGCCGCCCACCCGATCGGCATGTTCGCGCGCTTCGCTTCGGGCGCGCGCGAGTCCAGGATCGTGGGCAGATAGGCCAGCAGATGCGTCACCGCGCCCGGCGCCATCGCCTTCACTGCCGCGCACAGCGCCGCCGTCGAAGCCGCCAGCAGCGCGCCCGCCGCATCCAGCAGGGCGCATTGCGCCGCGTCCAGCTCGCCCCAGATGCTCGGGATCGACACCGGCGCGCCGCCCAATGCCGCGCGCGCCGCATCGTCATACAGGCAGATGCGCCCGTCTCCCGGCATCACCCACCACCAGGGTTCGCCCACCTGAAACAGGATCGGCTGACCCGCCTCCAGGCCCATGGAAACAAAGGCGCCCGCCACCGCCTGAAGATAGGCCATCGCCCCGCCATGGGCCGGCGACAGCAATGTCGATGGCGGCTCCCATCCGGTCAGCGCCGGCTCGCCATTGTCCGCCCGCTGCTTCCAGTCGTTCCAGCAATGGGCGTCGAACAATTCATAGGACAGCGACCAGATCAAGCCCAGGCCCAACGCCTTGGCGCGCGCGGCGAAGTCCCTGTGCCAGGCAGCGCATGGCGCGTTCAGCACCCCGCCGGCCAGGCTCACATACAGGCCGCCTCCCAGCGGCTCGAGCCGGAAATAATGGCTCATGCCGACATAATGGTTGATCGCCCCGCGATAGCCCAGCGCATGGATCGCCGCGACGACGCGCTCGGGCGTCTGGTTGAAGCAATCGTCATAGCCCGTCGCCATGCCGAGCCCATGTTCGGGCAGCATCACATCGCCCACCGTCAGCACCGATCCCGCCCCGTCGCAGCGGATGGCGCTCAGCTCCGCCCAGCCTTCCTGCCCGCTGGCGAAGGGCGTCTCGCCCGCGTCATAGCCGGGCGGCACCAGCGAAATGAACAGGCGGTCGACATCGCCCGCCCACACCGGGTCGGCATCCTCGGGCAAGTCATAGCCCGCCACCAGGGCTGAAAAATCCAGCTTGATCTCAGCATCTTCCGGCGCGCCTTGCGCATAGTTCCATAGCCGCACATACCAGGCGCGCGCCTGCCCGTCCGCGTCCCGCCCCTCGATCGTCAGCGTCGGCCCATGCGTCTCGTCCAGCCGCCGCAGCCCGCCGCTGCGCCAGCGGAAGGACAGGATGCAGTCCCGAAAATCCCGGTTGGTCTCATAGGCCAGCAGGGGATGGCTCCACCGGTCCTCCGCCTCCCAGATCAGCCCCGCCAGGTCGCCCGACCCGTAGAAGACCGTATCTACCCGCAGCGCGTCGGGCGCGCTCGTCACCACGCTCGCCATCATCGGCCGGGGAAAATTCACCGTCCAATGCGTCGCGGCGAAACGCTTGATGCAGCGCGTTTCCTGCCCGCGCCGCGCGTCCGCCAGCCAATAGCCGATGCTCATCGTTCCAACGCTCCCCGCACCGCCCGCGCCACCTGCCGCGCGCTGCGCGCCAGCAGCCGCGGCTCGCTTTCACCGCCGCGCCCGTTCACCGCGATGCTCACGCGCACATCGCGCCCGCCGCCCGCGCCATGGGCCAGCACCTGCCCGCTCGTCGTCGGCACGAAGACCTCCGGCCCGCGCTCCCCGACCATATAGGCGCGGCCGGGCGCTACCGGCCCGCCGGTCGCTCGCCCCGGCAGCCCCAGCACCGACGTCAGCAACGTCGCGCCCAGCCCCGCCAGCCCGCCGCTCCCGCCGCCGCTGCTCCCCAGCGCCGATCGCAGGCCGCTCGCCGCGATCTCGTCCAGCACGGACAGCGCCAGCCGCTTCAGATCCTCGAAGCCGAACTTGCCCGTCCGCACCGCGCGCAGCAGCCCCTGCTCGATCCGCAGTCCCGCCCTTTCCGCCCCGCTCGCCAGCGGCCCCTCCAGGCTCGCCCGCATCGCCTCGACATCGCGGCTCAGCCCCTGCGTATCGGCCCGCACCCGCACCACCAAAGTCTCGACATCCTCGTCCATATCATCCCCCCGCTCCCACACAGCGGACAGGTGCTCCTGCGAAAGCAGGAGCCCAGTTCTGCCCTCTCGACAGGGTTCCTGCTCTCGCAGGCGCTCGGCTTGCTAATCCGGCATCGCCCCAATCAGCCGCGCCAGCTCCGCGCCATCCACCCCGGCCCCGCCCAGCGTCTCCCCGCCCAGCGCTTCCTGACCACGCGCGGCGCGCAGCACGCTCGCCAGTTCGGCCGGCGTTGCGCGCCAGAACTCGTCCGGCCGCCAGCCCAGCAGCCAGCCGGCGATCCCGGCCAGCCGCCCGGCCGCTTCCGCAAAGCGCTTCATTTGCCCGCCAATATCTGCTGCAGCACCGCGCGCAGCACCGGCGTCGCCTTGGCCAGGCCCAGCGCCAGCACCGCCTCGCCCAGCGCCTCCCGGCTCAACGCCTCGCGATCGACCAGGCAATGCCAGAACAGCACCACCAGATCGGCAAGCGACAGCTTCCCGTCCGCCGCCCGCTCGACCAGGTCGAACAGCGGCCCCAGTTCCTGCTCCGCCTCCACCAGCGCGGCGAAGCTCGGCCGCAGCGCCAGCCGGTCGCCCCCGATCATCAGCGCCGCCTCGCCCCGCTCCGGGTTCGCACCCTGCGCGGCGCTCACAGGCTCACCACCGGGCCGGAGCTTTCCAGGCTCAGCGCGTAATTGCGCTCGCCATTATAGTCGCCGGCATAGTCCAGCCGCGTGACCAGGAACCGTCCGCGCATTCGCTCGCCGCTCTCGAAGCTCAGCTCATAATCCTCGATCGTGCCGGCCAGCGCATGGTTGCGAATGCGCACCTCGGCTTCGGACCCGGTGAACAGCCCGGCCGCCGACACGCTGACCGACCGCACGCCCGCGCCCGACAGCAATTCGCGCCAGCCGCCCGAATCCTTGCTGGTGATGTTCACCGCCTCGCCGTTCACCGACAATTGCGTGGTCCGCATGCCCGCCACCGTGGCATAGGTCGCCGGCGCCGCGCCGTCGCCCACCTTCAACAGAAATGCACTTCCCTTTTCGACGCCCATGGCGCATTCTCCCCATTAGCGACGATCGGGATCAAAGCCCGCTGCTCGGATCCCGAAAATCGCGGAAAAACAAGAAAGTCCGGCGGGTTCTGCCCGGCCGGTCACAAACAGTCCGTCAGGACCAAGGAGAGGATATGATGCCGCTTGCCGCTTCGCTCATCCTGTTGCTGGCCGCCACGCCGTCCGCGGACGCCGTCGGCATGGGCCGCAAGGATTTCGCCAAATGCCTCAGCGCCCAGGTCCAGCCTGCGCTCGACCGGAAAATGTCGCTCGGCGACTTCCAGTCTGCCCTCAGACAAGCCTGCGCGGACAAGCAAGCCGCCTTCCGCGCCGCTCTCGTCGCCCAGGGCAAAGCCGACGGCCTGTCCGACACCCAGGCCAATGCCGACGCGGACGATCAGATCGCCGAATATGTCGACAAGATCACCAGCGAATATGAAGACACCACCCGCCCCGGCTGACCCCCGCCCGACATGCCCCATCCGTCAGCCCAATCATCCTCCCCTGGCAGGGGAGGTGGCAGCACGAAGTGCTGACGGAGGGGTGTCCTCCTCTCGCTGGCGAGACACCCTCCGCTTCTCCCGCCATCGCCAGACCAGGCCATCCCTTCACACCCTCACCCCTCCCGCACCGCCCGCAACCGATAGTCCATCACCGCGCGCCATCCCGCGCCCCCGCCTCCGCCGGCGCGCGCGACGCGCGATCGCAGCAGCCGCGCGCTGACGATCCGCCATCCCTCGCGCACGCCCGCCGCGCCCAGCGCCGGGTCCACCCGCGCGATCATCGCCGCCAGCCGCGCAGGCGTCTCGTCCGCCACGGTCAGCCCGATCGTCAGCCGCAACTCGCGACCCGCTACATCCTTGCCGCCCCAGTCCGCGCCCAGGCATTCCCCCACATGCGCATGGGGCGCGGCGGCGCGCGCGGGCTCCCCGTCATGCACGGCATTCGCCAGCGCCATCAGCGCCGCGTCGCCGCGCAGCGCCTCGATCACCGCCGCCCGTATCGCCACTTCCGCGCTCATCGCCTGCTCCTCATCGCCCGTTCCTCCCCGCCTCGCGCAGCGCCAGCTCGCGCCACCAGCGCGCGCCCAGTCCCGGCGCGGTCAGCCGCACCGTCTCGCCCGCAACCTGCGTCGTCACGCCTTCCGCCTCCAGCGCGCCGGCGATCCGCGCCCGCACCGCCGCGGCCCGCGCCTCCACGCGCCGCGCCAGCGCCGCCCTCATGCCAGTCGCATCCGGCGGTATGGCCGCCACAAGGCGCTCACCACCGCGGGCGGCGCCGCATCCTCGCTGCCGCGCGCCAGATAATGGTCCGCCGCCAGCCGGATGATCCCCTGCCGCAACGCCTCGGGCAGTCCGTTCATCTCCGCCGCCATGCCGGCGCGATAAGCGACCGTCAGCACGCGATCGTCCCCGGCGCGCGTCGAGCGCACCCAGCCATCACCCGCCGCGTCGATGTCGATCGCATAGGCGTCGATCGGCAGTGGCGCGCTCGCCCCGTCGGCATCCACCGCGCTCACCTGGGTGACCGCCAGCACCGGCCGCGCCGCCAGCCGCTGCCAGCCCCCGCCGCCCGCCACCGTATCGCGCGCGTCCCTGGCGATCAGCCACTGGCCGACGAACTGCTCGCACAGGGCCGCCGCCCCGCGCAGCAGGCCGGCAAGCACCGCATCCTCGCCATCCTGCTCCATCCGCAGATAGGCCTTCAGCTCCGCCAGCGGCGCCGCCAGCGCCCCGCTCTCCTGTTCCGCCAGCATCAGCGTTCCTCCACCCGGATCGTCACCGACCGATCAGCCACCTGCCCGTCGGTCAGCGTGACGCGATTGGTCAGCCGATAGACCCGGCCCAACCGCCCGCCGGTCAGCCGCGCGCTGCTGCGCTGCGCCTCGAACGCCGCCGCTTCCACCGTCACGCCATCCGCCTCGTCCGGCTCCACCCGCCACTCGCTCGCCGCCAGCGTCTGCCCGGCCAGACAGGCCGACCAGTCGATCGCATGGTCGATCCGCGCCTGCGGATCCTTCACAAACAGGCTCATCTGATCTTGCTCCCCCCGCCTGCCCCGCCACGGGCCTCACCAGCATCCTGCGAAAAGGGGAAGCCGCGCTGGCTCCCCCTCCGCCGGTTCAGGACGCCGCGAACTTCATCAGCTTGATCGCCTCGCTGTTCGCCACGCCGCCGCCGATGCGTTTGACCGCATAGAAATGGACGAACGGCTTGTTGCTGAACGGATCGCGCAGGATGCTCGTCTCGCTGCGCTCGGCGATGACATAGCCCGCCTCGAAATTGCCGAAGGCAATGGACAGGCTGTTCGCCGCGATGTCCGGCATGTCCTCCGCCTCGACCACCGGATAGCCCAGCAGCGTCGCGGGCTGGCCGGCGGCCAGGCCCGGTTGCCAGATGAACGCGCCGTCGCTGGTCTTCATCTTGCGGATCACCGCCAGCGTCGCCGAATTCATGACGAAGCTGGCGCCCTGGCGATAGGGCGCGCGCAGGCTCTGGATCAGGTCGATCAGCTTGTCCTGCGGATTGCTCGCCGGGAACGCCCCGGCTGCGCCCGACGCCACATATTGCAGCGACCCGAAGGCGCGCGTTCCGTCCGCCTCGTTCGTGGCGGCATAGGTCAGGAACCCCTTGGGCTTGTTGGCGCCGTTGCCGCTGACGAAGGCCGCGCCTTCCGCCGCCGCGAACTCGCGCGCGATCTCGCTCGCCAGCCAGCCCTCGACATCGAACTGCGCATCGTCCAGCATCGCCTGGCTCGCGGCCGGATTGGCGAACAGCTCGCCGCCCGGCGGCACGATCTCGTTGAAGGCGGGCGTGCCCGTCTCGGCCCGCGCGCCCGTCTCGCTGGCCCAGCCCGACACGATGCCGCCCGCGCTCACCAGCTTGCGATAGCCCGCGCTCCCCGTGCGCACCACATTGGCGATGCTGCGGATCGGCGAGATGCTCTTGAGCGTCGATCCGATCAGCTGGTCGATCTCGCGCGGCACCGCATAGCCGCCGGCCGCGCCGCTCGCGCCCGAAAAGCTCTTGAGCTCGACGCCCGCTTCCTGCCCGTGGCGCAGGTAACGCTCGACGAACGCCGCTCGCGCCGGGTCCTCGACGCCGCCCTTCACCCCGTCGAGCGGCGCGCGCTGCTGCGCCAGCAACGCCCCCTTCAGCGCCGCCACCTCACTCGCCAATCCCTCGATCCGGTCCCCCTGCGCCACCATGTCCAGGCGCGCTTCCAGACTGTCCATCACCTGATCCGTCATGCTCGTCTCCACAAAAAAGGCGGCCCGCAACGGACCGCCCATACGAAAAAAGCGGCCCCGGATGGGACCGCCTGCAAAACTTCGAAATAAAACGATCTATTAGTGAATATGCGCTAATCTTGGCTCTTCGCGTCTACGATCTTACCCATAACGAAAATACCAACAACTCCAACAACAGTAAAAATGGCTACCCTGGCTGCTGCGTCGATAGACCCCATAGCAGCTAAAAAGCCGCTAAAGACCAACAACAGAACCATAGCGCCGAGAGCATAATCTTGCCCTCGGCGCTTTATCTTGAAGCCGCGCTCGCTCTCACGTTCGATATAGTTGTGACGATGCTCCTGCTCCCTCTCCGGCAAGCGAACGATACGTTCCGCCAGTCCGGGAAGCACGCTCTCATATTGGCTGAGCATTTCTGGAGGAGGAAGCCAACCTCTATGACTAACAGTCTGCTCAATAACTTCTATTAACTCACCACGCATCTCTTCAGGCAAGGCCTCAAGAATATGCGTCAAATTAGGTTCGTCGACACTTTCGCTTTGAATCTGAACGCTTTTGCTGCCTGATTTCGCTTCCTTCGGTTCCGATGATTCAGGCGCATTCGAGGTCACGTATCTGCTTCCCGTATACAGCTTTTGCATCTCCGATGATCGCTTTTTGATCACCGCGCAATGCAGCTACAGTGGAAATATATTTCACTTTCTTTACCCGAGGCATGAGAGTGATATTAGCAACGCCCGACGCCATCAGTGAAAGCGACGATCGACGCTTACGAAGCGACATATTTAATCCTTCCACGTTGGTTTGCAGAGATGCGATATCCATCCTTAGGTGTCAACGATTGACAAGACGAAACATATATCCCTGCACACGTCTGCATAAGGTAGGTGAAGTGATCGGAACAGGCAATGAACGACAAGCGGGTTATCTGACAGCTTCAACAGGACCCTCCACTGCCACCACCCGCGCCATCGGCTGCATCGGGTGGGTCACCAGGCTCACCTCCACCAGTTCCAGCGCCAGCAATTCGCGTGGCCGGCTCCCGCGCGCCGTCTTCACCCGGTAGCCAAAGCTCAACCCGTCGACCGCGCCCTGCGCGATCGCCACCGCCGCCTCGCGCCCGGCCGCCGTCCGCCGCGAGATCCGACCGATCACGCGCAGCCCGCGCATATCTTCCCGCGCGCTTTCCACCACGCCGATCACGCTCGCCGGCCCATGCTGCCACAGCAATGGCACGCCTGTCGCCGCCAGCTTTCCCTCGGCATCCGGGCCAAACGCCCCCGCCCGCACCACATCGCCGCCCCGGTCCACCCGGTCGAAGATCGCGGCATAGCCCGCAAAGCGCAGATCGCCCGCGCTCATCCCTTCACCAGCCCGATCAGCCCGACCTTCATCGCCACCCCCAGCAGCAGCAGCGCCATGCCGATCCGCACGATCCAGCCGATCACCGCGCCGCGCGCCGCCTTCTTCGCGTCGCGCCAGGCGGACAGCAGCTCGCGCAGTTCGCGCACGTCCTTTTCCGCGCCCCGATCGCTCAGCCCCAGCCGCTCCAGCGCGCGTCCCGCGCCCAGGTCGCTCGCTTCCTCGATCAGCGCGCGGATCGTCACCATGTCGGCCACCTGCCCCTGCGCCTGCGCGACCAGCCGCGCCAGCATCTCCTCCTTCATCGCCCGCTCCTTTTCATCGGCACACAAGGCGCCTATCTGCGCGCCATGAAGCGCCCCGCCCAAAAAATCCTGATCGTCCTCATCCTCGCCGCGCTCGGCCTTGTCGGCTGGCATTTCGGCCTCGATCGCGCGGGCGATTGCCTGCTCCAGGGCGGCCGCTGGAACTGGGACGGCGGCTTCTGCCGCCTGGACCGCCTGGCCCGCCCGTCATGACACTCCGTGCTCCTGCGAAGGCAGAAGCCCAGTCTCGCGCCTGCCTACCGCCCCGGATCCCTCCGCATCGCTCGCCCGTCCCGGCACTCCGTGCTCCTGCGAAGGCAGGAGCCCAGCGTCGCCCCTACGACCGCCTGCACGGCTCCTCCGCCGCCGCCTCGCTCGGCGCCTGCCAGCGCTAAGCGATCCCCAGCATCGCCTTCTTCTCCTCGGCCGACAGGAAATCCGCCGCCGCCACTCGCTCCCACAGCGCCGCGCGCTCGTCCGACAGCGCCGGCACCGCGTCCAGGTCCGGCTCGATCTCCAAGCCCGGCCACCAGCCGCCCAGCCCCTGGCTCAGCCCCGCGCAGATCTTCGCCACCAGCGGCAGGATCGCCTGTCGCCACAGCGCCTTGTTGGCCTCGCGGTAATTGGCGTAAGCATTGTCGCCCGGCAGGCCCATCAGCATCGGCGGCACGCCGAACGCCAGCGCAATCTCCCGCGCCGCCGCCGCCTTCAGCCCCACGAAATCCATCTCCGCGGGCGTCAGGCTCATCGCCTTCCAGTTGAGCCCGCCTTCCAGCAGCATCGGCCGCCCGGCATTGGCCGCGCCGGCAAAGGCCGCCTCCATCTCGCGCTTCACGCGCTCAAACTGTTCGGGGCTCAGCACGGAACCATCGCCCGGTTCATAGACCATCGCCCCGCTCGGCCGCGCCGCATTGTCGAGCAGCGCCTTGTTCCAGACGCTCGCCGCATTGTGGATCGCCACCGCGCCCGCCGCCGCGCCGACGCAGCCCAGCCCGTAATGATCGTCCAGCGGATGCAGCGCCTTGACATGCAGCACGCTGGTCCGCCCGCCCGCATCCTCAGGGCTCAGCCGCGTCACGCTCTCGCCGACGCGGTACAGATAGGCCGCCGGCCATCCGCGCGCATCCGCCTCGACGCTGACTCGCTCGGGCCGCAGCGCGAACAGCTCCGCCGGCCTGCCCTCCGCGCCCGCGATCACTTGCACATAGCCATTGCCGTGCAGCAGCAGGTGGCAGGCGAGCGTCTCGATCAGCCCCTGGCCCGCCGACGCGCGCAGCACCAGCGCCCGCACGCGCCGCCCCTCCGCACCCTCCACCCCGCGCAGCTTGATCGCGCAGGCGCCCGCGCCCTCCGACACCAGCCGCATCGCGCGTTGCGCCACCGGATTGCCCATCACGCCGCTGCGCAACTGCGCCTCATAGCTTGCCGGCCATTCCCCCAGCGCCACCGCCCCCGAACCCCAGGCGCGCGCCAGCACCGGCCGCGCATCCGCCTGCGCGGCCTTCGTCCCGAACCATTTCATGGATTGCTCCCACATACCGACACAAACAAAAAACCCCTCCCGTTTACGGGAGGGGCAGCGAGACTTCAGCGCGCAGCGCCTTAGTCGCAGCGGGGTGGGCGCATCAGGCGCGCAGCTTCACGGATTTCGCGCCAACACCCGGTCACATTCCGAATTGGTGCCTTCGCTCTTGCCGATCACCCGGCCCGCGACGGCGCCGGCCGCGCCGGCCAGCAGGCTCTCGCCCAGGCTGCCGCCCGCCAGCGCGCCGACGCCCGCGCCCCCGGCCGCGCCGATCACCGTGCCCTTGTCGCGCCCTTCCTTGCCCTTGAGCAGGCAATAGCGCACATCGTCCCGATCCTTGGGCGCCGCCCGCGCGATCCGCGCGCGATCCTTGCTGTTGAGGCTCGCCGCGATCACCGGGCTCGCCGCCACCGAAACGCCAACGAACGCCGCCAGCACCTTAACCGTCTTCATGGTCCATACTCCTGATGATGCCAGGAAAACGGAGACGCCCGGCCGGAGGTTCCCGAAAAGTGGAACGCCACGCCCCTCGGCACTCTCCTCCCAACATCGTCACCCCGGCCCTGAGCCGGGATCCCGCTATCCTTTCAGACCATCATGTCGGCCAGGTCCCGCCACAGCGGATTATCGCGCTCGATCAGGTCGAATTTCCAGGCCCACCGCCATCGCTTCAGGCGTTTTCCTGCTCGATGCACGCCCCAATATCTTCGCCAAATTCCGTCCAGACCAGCCGGCCCAATCCATGACCCGCGCAGAAATCCGATCCGCTACCCCGCTTAGGTTGATCGACGCGCGCAACAATGTCGGCGGTGACGCCAACATACATCGTCCCGCGATGACGATCGGCCATGATATAGTCCCAGCCGCCCCTGGCTCCTTCGCGCATGGCATGAGCCTCGAAAAAGCGGGACCCCAGATCAAGCCCGGGGTGACGCAAGGGAAACGATTATCATTTACCCTGCTAACGATCATTCACCCGTCACCCCGGCCTTGAGCCGGGGTCCCGCTGCGTCATCCAGCCTTCCGAAATAAAGCGGCAGGCCGATCCGCTTTTGTCACTCGAAACGATATTTGCTGGGCCAACTCACCACGATCCCGATCAACAGCCAGACGATCCAGCACAACCAGTAAGCCCACAGCAGCCCCGCCGCCGGTGCGACCGGCAAAATTCTGACGTGGAGTGCGATCCAGAGTAGAAGCATTCCAGCAAATAGTTGAAGCAAGGGGAAACAGGCATAGCCATTCATGCGTCCGGCGATCTTCCAGCGCCAGACCCCCTTCACATCGGCGGAACCATACAGCGCGAAGGCAAAGCGGAGAAAAGGGAGCAGCAACAATAGCGTCACTGGAAAGGCGAGCATTTCCAGGACCGGAATATAATCGTTGACCCAATCATCAAACTCGCCAGTAAACTGGCGTCCTGCACAGCGTATATTTCTCGCTACTATGGGACCATGCCAGAAGGCAAACGGGTATCCGAGCCAAAGAGGGATGCCAAGGGAGGCAAGCCAGAAGCGCTGTCGTTCACTCATTCATTGCCTCCAACGCTGCCGTGGCACACTATCACATCCCCCTGACCCGCGCCTCCCCCATCTTCCCCAGCATCAGCTCGCTCATCGCCCATACCAGCGCGTCCGCGCGGTCCGGCGATCGCCCCGGCCCGACATAGCCGCCGCCCGCCAGCAATCCGCACATCTCGTCCTCCAGCTCGGGAAAGGCGCCGCGATGCGCCACCCGGCCCGCCTCGTACAGCGCCGCCACCGGCTCCGCCCGCGCCGCCTTGCCCCGGCTTGCATGGACCAGCTTGACCGGCAGCGCCTTTTCCGCCGCGCGCAGCACGCTTTCGACCATCGCGCCGCCATTATTCGCCTCGGCCACCACCCGGTCCGCGCCATGCACCATCGCCGCCGCCGCGACCGCGCGGGCCCAGCCTTCGGGCCGCGCGCCGGATAGGCTCGCATCGGCGACCACATAGGCCCGTCCATCGCCGCCCACGCCCGCCACCACGATGCCGCAGGCGTCGCCGCCCACGCTCGCGGGCGGGTCGACCGCCACCACCACGCGGCTGAGCACGCCCGGCACATGCACCACCCGGCACCGCTCGATCAGCGCGCGCGTCCACAGCGCGCCCTCGACCTCCTCGATCAGCTCGCCGTCCAGCTCCTGCCGCCCCAGCCGCGTGCCCCCATAGCCCGCCGTCATCGCCGCAACGAAGCCGGGCGCCAGATTGGCTTCATTGTCCCCCGTCCGTCCCCGCGTCACCACCACATCATCGCCATCCCGCGCCACGAGGCTGCGCACCAGCGGCACTGGCCTTGGCGTCGTCGTCGCCAACACGCGCGGCGCCGCGCCCAGCCGCATCCCCATCATCAGATTGTGCCAGGCCGCCTCGCCGCTCGCCCATTTGGCGATTTCGTCGGCCCAGCCATGGCTGAACTGCGGCCCGCGCAATCCTTCGGGGTCGGCCGCGCCGAACAGCATCGCCACCGCGCCATTGGGCCAGCTCAGCCGCCGCAGCGCAGGCGCATAGGCCGGCCGCGCCCAGTGCGGCGCGATGTTGAGCAGCCCGCTCTCGCCCTCCACCATCACGGCGCGCGCCTCGCCCAGGCTCGCGCCGACCAGCGCGATCCGCGCCGTCGGGTCGCTCTCGGCAATGCCGCGCACCCATTCCGCGCCGGCCCGCGTCTTGCCGAAACCGCGCCCCGCCATCATCAGCCAGATGCGCCAGTCGCCCGCCGGCGCCAGCTGCCCCGGCCGCGCCAGGAAATTCCAGTCCACCGCGATCCGTTCCGCCGCCCCCTGCGTCAACAGCTTCAGCATCGCGTTCTGCTCGGCCGCGTCGGCGCGCGCCAGCCACTCCCTGTCCGAACATTGCATCGCCCTCTCCGCCGCAACAAAATCTTACAGGACGGCGGCGGAACGCGACGACCGCGCCAGGCTTCCTGCATCGGTATCTCCAGCAGAAAGGACTTCCATGCAGCTCCCGTCCCGCGATCCCTCGGGCCAGCGCCGCACCTTGCTCGCCATCCTCGGCATGGCCGCCATCGTCGGCGGCGGCATGGTCGCCGCCGGCGCGCTCACCGATCGCCCGGCCACGGTCAAGCCCGCCACCGGCACGGCGCACGCCATGGCGCTGGCGGGCGCAAAACCCGCCAGGGACTGATCGCATCGGCCGCCCCGCGCGGGCGGCCTCCCGCCTCTTGCGCTATTTGCGTGGCGCCATCCCGCCGAACGTCACCAGGCTCTCCGCCCCATCCTTCGCCACGGCCGCCACGCCGATGAAATGATCGTCGACCACAATGTCCTTGAGCAGCGTCTCGGTCGCGCCCTTGACCACCCGGCTGTCGGTCCAGTCCTGCGCGTCCGCCCGCCGCCAATAGACTTTATAGGCCGCAGCGCCCGGCACCGCGTCCCAGAAGACCCGCGTGTCCATCGACACCGCCCCGTCCAGCGACACGCTCGCGGGCGCGGCCGGCGCATCGGCCAGTTCGCGCAGCGCCGCGATGTTGAGCGCCGTCACCTTGGCCAGATAGGGAAAGTCCATCGCCTCGACCGTGTCGCCATAGACCCGGCCATTCTCGGTCCGCAGATCCTGATGCTGCCGGTCATAATTCTCGATGCCGACGGAAAAGCGCACCGCCGGAAAGCCCAGCTCCAGGAAGGGCGAATGATCGCCGCCGCGCCCGAACCGGTCCAGCCGCCGCACCGCGAACACGTCCAGCCCGACCTGCGGGTTGGCCTCCGCGATGCCGTCGATCTTCTTCGCCAGCGCGCGCGACGGCCCGTCATCCTCGCCGCCGATCGCCCGGCGCGTGCGCGTCGCCTTCTCGTCCTCGGAAAAGCGGATGCCTTCGGAAAACACCCGCACCCGGTCCGCCACAATATGTCCATTCTGGCCCAGCGTGTTGCCGACAATATCGTTGTTCAGCATCGCGCGGACCTGCCAGCCGCGCGCCTTGGCCGTGTCCGCCAGCAGCTTGCCGCCCCACAATCCCTGTTCCTCGCCCGACAACAGCGCATAGACGATCGTGCCATCGAATTTGTCGCCCGCCAGCACCCGCGCCGCCTCGATCACCAGCGCCGTGCCCGACGCATTGTCGTTCGCGCCGGGCGCGTCGCTGGTCGCGTCCATCACGTCGCTCACCCGGCTGTCTATATGCCCGGCGACGATCACCACCTGGTTCGGGTCCCCCGTCCCCTTCTGGATCGCCAGCACGTCGACCACCTCCACCCCGTCGGGCGCCCGCGGCCCGGTGAAGCGGTCCGCGATCGTCTCCACCGTCAGGCACCCGCCACAGGCCTTCGAAATCCTCTCGAACTCCGCCCCGCCCCAACGGCGGGCTGCGCCGATCCCCCGCTTGGGGTCGGTCGGCGACGAGAGCGTATGGCGCGTGCCGAAACTCACCAGCGTCTCCACCGTCGCCTTCAGCCGCGCCGGATCGGGCGCGCGCGTCTGGGCGATGGCGGGGCTGCAAAGGGCGGACGCGGCGGCGAGGAAGATCAGCTTTTTCATGGACCCGGACCTTATCCGCTCCCGCCCATCTGTAAAGCCGCCGCCGCACGACAAAGCCTCCCCCCCCCCAGCGCGCGGAACGCGCTGCGCGACAGACCGCGCCCATCAGGGAACATGGCTGGCCAGGGGCTTTCGCCAAAGCGCCCAGGCCGCCGCCCAGCCCGATGCAGCCGCCCCTGCGCCACAATTGCTACAAACCGGACATCTGCCGGAAGCATCCGCCGCCTAGTCGGTTCCTGTCAGCGGCACCATGCAGTCCCCCTCTGCGCCGCTGACTCCTCCCCTGAACCTCGACCCCCGGCGCCACGCCGGGGGTTCTTTTCCCGGCAACGCGGCCATCGCCTTTCCACCCGCCGCCCCGACCAACCCGCATCCTCCCCTGTAAGGGGAGGTGGCAGCACGAAGTGCTGACGGAGGGGTGTCCCCCTCTCGCCACGCGACACCCTCCGTCCCCACCCGCGAGCAACAGCTCCCCTGCAAGGGCAGAACGCCTGACCCCCCCTATCTCCGTCATTCCGACGAAGGCGAGAATCCAACTCTCCACCTGGCATTCGTCACAAAATCCAAGAACGTTCGACCAGATATTGCCAACCACCGTCGTCATCCCAGCGAAGGCTGGAATCTCACTTCTGCTAACGAAGCGTCGGAAACAAAAGACCCCAGCTTCCGTTGGGATGACGGAAGAAATCCGACAGTCCGCTTCCCACCCTCGATCGCAGTCCCAGGGCCGATCCACGCCAGGCTTTCCGGTCAGCAGCCTCTCCGCTCTTGGTCGCGACTGCTGCCCGAGGCCGCAAAACCCTCATCCTCCCCTGGCAGGGGAGGTGGCTGACCGAAGGCCAGAGGGAGGGGTGTCCCGCCATCGTGAGGGTGACACCCCTCCGTCCCGCGCTCCGCGCGCGACACCTCCCCTGCCAGGGGAGGATGGCTGAAAACCACCACTCTCGTCATGCTCGCGAAAGCGGGAATCCAACTCGCTACCGGGTCGGCGCCAGAATTTGAGCGTCGGATGTCGACCAAAGTAAGCCATTCCTTCTCCCTTTAGGGAGAAGGATACGAAGCCTTGCCGCGTAGCGGCTAGGCGGAGTTGGATGAGGGGGATTGGCGCGAAATCAGCCTGTTCCTGCGAGGTTGCTGCCCCCCAAACCCAGCTAAGACTAGGCAGCAAGCCGCCAAGCCTGCGCAGCCTCGGCCAGAGGCGCGCGACTCTGGCCGACCCTCAAGAGGGAGGGATATAGAATGTCTTGTTTCCACCCCCAGTCATGCCCGCAAAGGCGGGGATCCCCTCTCGCCTCGAACGAGGCCCCATCTCAGAACATCACCTGCGCCAACAGCCCCAAGAAGCCGCGCGCGCCCCTGGTCTTTCCGACCCTAACCGCCCCATCCCGCGCCGCCGCTCAAGCCCCCATCGCCGGCCGCGCTTCCAGTTTGCGCACCAGCGCCGCCATGGGCGAAAGGATCATGTGGCGATGCCAATAGAGCGAAATCTGGTCGGGACGCATGCAGATCTGCCGCCGCGCGGCCATGAACTTCAGCGTCAGCGCCAGTTCGTCGGGGTCGACCCCATCCAGCGTCAATTTCCGCACTGGCCCCGCCCCAAGCTGCTGTAAAATCCTGCTTTCCAATGTCATGCAGGTTCGAATGCCGCAGCCGTCCCGTCCGTTCCCCTTTAAAAATGGTTAACGGACCGGCCGTCGCGAACCACGCCCGATCCATCGCCCCCATTACGATCATGGCTTCGGATCGCCCGCACGGATCGCCCGCACCGATCGCCTCACTGCCCCGCCGCGCGCCGCCGCCGGATTTCGTCCAGCATTTTGCGCACCCGCGCCTTCGCGTCGGCCGTGTCGGGACCGCCCCCGCCCCGGCCCCCGCCGCCACGCCCGCCCGCCGCCGCGCGGATCGTCGCCACCCGCGCGCGATGATGCTGCAACAGGCGCAGCCCGATGCTCAGATCGGGCGCGCGCTTCACCTTGCGGCTCTTCACCGCGCCGTCGCCGTCCAGCACGATCTCCTCGCTCTCGCTGCCGAACAGGGCCGCGCGCATCAGCGCCATCTCGATCTCGCAATAGCCCTGCTCCAGCGCCGCGTCCCAGGCGCGGGCAAAGGCCGCCCGCCGCTTGCGCCGGTCATAGGCGCCCTGTCGGCATTTGCCGATCGCGCGCGCCGCCTCACTGACATTGCTGCTTTCCGCCAGCGTGGCGAGGAACGCCCGCTCCTCCGCCTTCGTCCAGGCGTCGCGCCGCTCCCGCCGCTGCTGCACTCGCGCGCCGCTTGCCCGCGCCTGCCGCTGCGGCACCAGCGCCGCCTCTCCCGCCTTCGCCATCCTTGCCTCCCCGCCCCCGCCGGCTTGCCCGCCAGCTCCCGAACCCGCCACGCGGCGCAGACACGAAAAAGGCCGGCTCCCGTCCGGAACCGGCCTGTCGTCGCGCCGCCGTTAGCGACTCACATTTTTCCACTGTCCATATCTTTGCCACAACAGCGTGACGATGTCAAGCGTAAATTACCAGATAGGTTATTTCTCGATCATTTCCTGAACCATCGGCGCTTCCTCCTTCAGCGCCGCCGCCACGCTCGGCCGCGCCTTCACCGCCGCCAGCCAGGCCGCCGTCCGGGGCCAGCGCGCCGCGTCCAGCCCCTCCGAACAATAGCCGACATTGATGATCGGACACGCCGCCGCCAGGTCCGCCAGGGTGAAGCGATCCTCCACCAGCCAGCCGCTCTCGGGCAACACGCTTTCCAGATAATCGTAGATTTTCGGCATTTCCTCCGCCTCGGCACGGTCCGCCGCTTCCAGGTCCTGCGGCCGCTTCAGCCGCTTGGCGACGACGCGGTTGAAGAAGATCTTCTGCCCCGCCTGCTGGGCGATGGTGTCGCCAAATTCCTCGAACCAGATCGTCCGCGCCCGCGCCCTGGGCTCTGTCGGGATCAGGTTGGGCTCCGGGCGCAGCGCATCCATATAGGTTATGATCGCGGTCGAATCGCACAGCAGGAAGTCGCCATCCTCCAATGCCGGTATCTTGCCGAAGGGCGATCCTTCCAGATAGCCTGGCTCCCCGCGCCCGAAACCGGCGGATCGCACCTCTGCCGCGATCCCCTTTTCCGCCGCGAAAACAATGACCTTGCGCACGAAGGGCGATGGTCTGGCGCCATGGATGATCATAGGTCCGACTCCTCTCACGATGATGGGGTCGGACCATGTCACATCAGTAGCAGGATGCAACGATTTTAGTGCGGCGTCGCGCCCATCTCGACCCCGGTCTTGTCGTGCCGCGCAAAGCGGTCGATCAGGTCGGCGCTCGCCCGGTTATAGCCGATCACCTCCACCGCCACGCCCTGCGCCCGCAGCCGCGCGACGATCTTGTCGAGCGCGCCGACGCCCGAAATGTCCCAGAAATGCGCGGCCGTGACGTCGATCACCACCGCACGCGCCCCAGCGGCGTCGCGAAAGGCGCGGGTGAAGCGATCGACCGACGCGAAGAAGATCTGCCCGCGCACCCGATAGGTCGCCCGCCCCTCCGCGTCCTGCGTCCGCTCCACCGCGAACAGCCTTTGCACCTTCCCGGCGAAGAAGATGCCCGACAGCAGCACGCCGGCCAGCACGCCCAGCGACAGGTCGCGCGTCGCCACCACGACCGCCACCGTCACCAGCATCACCACCGACGATGTCGGCGGATGCCGCCGCAAATTGGGGATCGAGTTCCAGCTGAACGTGCCGATCGACACCATGATCATCACCGCGACCAGCGCCGGCATCGGCACGCGCCCGACCCACGGGCCCAGCACCGCCAGCAGGAACAACAGGAACGCGCCGGCGACGAAGGTCGACAATCGCCCGCGCCCGCCCGACGTCACATTGATCACCGACTGGCCGATCATCGCGCACCCGCCCATGCCGCCCAGCATGGCCGACACGATGTTCGCGCCGCCCTGCCCCATGCATTCGCGCCGCTTGTCGCTTTCGCTGTCGGTCATGTCGTCGACGATCTGCGCGGTCAGCAGCGATTCCAGCAGGCCGACGGCCGCCATCGTCACCGCATAGGGCGCGATGATCCGCAGCGTCTCCCAGTTGAACGGCACCTGCGGCAGCGCCAGGCTCGGCAACCCCTCTGGCAGTTGCCCCATGTCGCCCACGCTGTTGACCGGCAGGCCCAGGCCGATGCTGATCGCCGTCAGCACCAGGATCGCGACCAGCGGCGAGGGCACCGCGCGGGTCAGCCGCGGAAAGCCGTAGATGATCGCCAGCCCGCCTGCCACCATGGCATAGGTCTGCCAGCCCACATGGGTCAGTTGCGGCAGCTGCGCCAGGAAGATGAGGATGGCCAGTGCATTGACGAAGCCGGTGATGACGGATCGGGACACGAACTGCATCAGCAGGTCCAGCCGCAACAGCCCGGCGATCGCCTGGATGACGCCCATCAGGATCGTCGCGGCGAACAGATAGTCGACACCATGGTCGCGCACCAGCGGCGTCACCAGCACGGCGACCGCGGCGGTCGCGGCGGAAATCATCCCCGGCCGCCCGCCGATCAGCGCAATCGTCATGGCGATCGCGACCGACGCATAGAGGCCCACGCGCGGATCGACGCCCGCGATGATGGAAAAGCCGATGGCTTCGGGGATCAGCGCCAGCGCGACGACGATGCCGGCCAGCACGTCATGGCGCGCGCCCGCGGCGCTGCTGAACCACTCCTGCCGGTAGCGGATGAGAGAGTCTGTCATTTTGTCGGAAAGTCCACACCAAGGCACATGACGCGGATGGCCCGCGCTTTTCAAAAAAATCATGTGTGATGTTGTCCGGCGGATCGGCGGCCGGAATAGCCACCCGGAATTGCACCGGGTCCATGCGAATGGGCGCGCCTTAGCGCAGCGTCCCGATGCAGGCAAGCCGGCGCGGCGCGCCTCTTATCGCGCGTAACGTCCTTCCTCGATCCACTTCGCCGTCAGCGCCTGCGCCGCCTCGACATCCTGGGGGAAATCGACCTCCTGCCACTCCAGCCCCTCGATTGACACGGTGCCGACGCGATTGCCCTTCGCGATGATGTCGATCGCACGCAGATACCAGCGCTCGACCCCTTCGGGGGTGCGCATCATCTGGTCGATCTGGTTGCGGAATATCGCCGGCCCTTCCCCGATGAAGGCCAGCATCCCGATCGATTCGGCGTTGGTGTCGGGCGGCAGCAACCGCTTGCCGATCGCGCGCAGCCGCCCGTCGGCGTCGCGGCTGACCTTCATGTCGTCATCGTCATAATCGCCCTGCGGCTTGACGTCGACGGTGACGGTGATCGCGTCCTTCGCTCCCGCGACCAGCTTCGCCACGATCTCGTCCGACACGATGGTATCGCCGTTCAGGATGATGAAGTCCCGGTCCATCTCCTCGCGCACGATCCAGCATGTGCCCAGATTGTCCGCCACCTGGAAAAAGGGATTGAACACCGTGCGGATGCGCGCGCCGGTATCGCGATACAGCTGCAGCGCATGGTCCTCGACTCGTTCGGTGCGGAACCCGGTCACCACCACGATGTCGGTTACGCCATTGGCGACCAGCGCGGCGACCTGCCAGCTGATGAGGCTGCGGCCATTGAAGTCGATCATGCATTTGGGCACGTCGCGGGTCAGCGGCAACAGGCGCGATCCCTGGCCGGCGGAAAGGATGATGGCTTTGCTGATCGTCATGGCGCGGGGCTTTAGCGCGCAATTGGGCCGAAAAAAAGGCGGCTTCAAACCTGTCCCTTCACGCCCTAGATAGGCCGGGCCGGACGACCGGCTGGGGACAGGAAGGGCCGGCAACCAAGTGATGTTCAAGCGCGGATCAGGCGCGGCGGCGGACGCCTTCGCCCGCATCCTGGCCAATACCGGCTGGCTGCTGGGCGGCAAGGGCGTGGGCGCGGTCCTGAGCCTGGCCTATCTCGCCATCGTCACGCGCACGCTGGGCGTCGCCGATTTCGGCCGGTTCGCGCTGGTGCTGAGCGCCGCCAACGTCGTCAAGGCGCTGGTCAGCTTCGACAGCTGGCAGATCGTCGTGCGTTACGGCCAGCCGCATCTGACCGCCGGCAATGGCGATGCGCTCAACCGCGTGCTGCGCTTCTGCATCCTCATCGATCTCGCCTCCGCGCTCGCGGGCGCCGCCGTCGCGGGCGCCATCATCCTGCTCTTCGGCCCCGCGCTCGGTCTTGAACCGGGCATGGGCCTTGAAGTCTGGCTCTTCTCGCTGCTGATGATGATCACCATCCGCTCCAGCCCCACCGGCGTGCTGCGCCTGTTCGACCGCTTCGATTCCGCAGCCTTTGCCGAAACCATGATCCCGGTCGGCCGCATGATCGGCGCGGTCGCGGCCTGGCTGCTGATGCCTGGCGTCACCGGCTTCCTGCTCGCCTGGGCCTTTGCCGAACTGCTCTGCGCGCTCAGCTACTGGTTCCTGGCGCTGCGCGTCGGCGGCGACCGCATCGGCAACTGGCGCGCCGGCCGCGCGCTCGACGCGCGCCGCGAAAATCCCGGCATCATCGGCTTTCTCACCGCCACCAATCTTCAGACCAGCCTCAGCTCCATCGGTCAGCAGGTCGCGGTGCTGATCGTCGGCGGCTTCGTCGGCCCGGCGGGCGCCGGCCTATACCGCCTCGCCAACCAGCTCGCCAATTCGCTGACCAAAATCTCCAGCCTGCTCTCGCGCAGCATCTTCGTCGAACTCTCGCGCACCTCGGCGCAGGGGACCGAGGCGCTGGGCGCGCTGTTCCGCCGCACCAACCGGCTGGCGCTGGTCGCGGGCGCGGTCATCATCGCGCTCATCCTGACGATCGGCCATCCGCTGCTCGGGCTCATCGCCGGCGCGGAATTCCTGCCCGCCTATCCACTGCTGCTGATGCTGGGCATGTCGGCCTGCATCGACCTGGCCGGCGTCAGCTACCGCCCGCTGCTGATGGCCACGGACCGCGCCGGCCTTTCGCTGAGGATCAGCTTCCTCTCGACCCTGTTGCTGCTGGGCCTGCAATCGGCGCTGCTGCCGATCTACGGCACCAAGGGCGCGGCGATGGCGAACATCCTCTCCTCGCTCGCCGCCTTCACGATGATGGGCCTCGCCAGCCGCCGCGCGGTCGGTCGCGGGGATTAGCGCGCCGCCAGGATCGCCTCGATCAGCGTCACGTCCTCGGCCTTGTCCGCGTCGATACACGCCTCCGCGCTCGTCATCGCCACCAGCCGCGCCGTCAGGCCAAAGCGCCGCCCGATCCGCGCCATCCCGCCGCGCAGCGTGGAAATCCGCAGCAGCGCGCCGATCAGCGCCATCGGCCCGAAGGCCGCCAGCACCTTCCACCCCTTCTTGCGGTCCTGCTCCACCTCCTGCCACAGCGCGATCAGCCGCCGCGCCTTCTCGCTGCCGATCCAGAAGATATTGGCGCCCGACCACCAGCCGTCGCGGAATTTGAGCCAGGTCCGCCGCGACTGGGGATAGCGCGCCAGCAGCGTCTCGCGCTCGACCATGGCGACGGCGATGTCCGCGCCCCGGGCCTCGCTGACGAACTGGTCCAGCATCGCCCGGTCCAGCAGCACATGGTCCGCCGTCGTCAGCAGCAGCGGGAAGGGCAGCGCCTGCGCGTCCATCATCGCCAGCAGCGACGAAGCGATCCCCTGCCCGCCCTTCTCGAACCGCACGCGCGGATGCGCCGCCAGCCAGGCGGTGGCAGGATCGGCGGCGAAGGCGTCCGCCCGCTGCGTCAGGATGATGACCTCGCCGATCGCGGGATGGTCCAGCAAGGCGCGCGCCGGCCGGTTGATCATCGGCTCGCCCGCCACCGGCGCCAGCGGCTTGGCCGCGACGCCCGCGGCCTGCGCCAGCGGATCGGGAATGGGACGCGCGCCTGCAAGCAGGATGGCGGTGACGGTGCCTGTCATGTCCGCCCGTTAGCGGAAGCGCGCATCCGCGGAAAGATCGTTTCGCACCCGCCGCGTGCGGCCACCGATCCGGGCGGTCACTTGCCCCGCTGGGTCGGCGTGGCCTGCGACGGTGTCGCAGCGGCAGCCTGGGCGAAGCGCTGATGCGGCCCCACCGCCAGCCCCTTATAGGCGGCCAGCTTCGCCCGAAACGCCGCCAGTTCGCGGCCTGCCAGTTGCGACGTGGTGGTGAACTTCACCGACAGCGGATTGACCGTCGCGCCATTGCGATACAGTTCATAATGGAGATGCGGCCCGGTCGACAGGCCGGTCGACCCGACATAGCCGATCACCTGGCCGCGCCGCACGCGCTGCCCGCGATCCGCCGCGATCCGGCTCATATGCGCATAGCCGGTGGCCAACCCGCCGCCATGCTGGATGCGGACATAATTGCCATGGCCGCCATGCCGACCGGCATAGGTCACGACGCCGTCGGTCACGGCATAGATGGGCGATCCGTAGCGCGCGGCGAAATCGATGCCGGCGTGCATGCGGGTATAGCCCAGGATCGGGTGGCGACGCCGACCATAGCCCGACGACATGCGCCCAGCGACAGGCGCGGCCAGCACGCCGCGCCGCTCGCCCACGCCCGACGCCTCGAACCATTCAATGCGGCCGTTGCTGGTCCATTTCAGCATGTCGACCGACTTGCCCCGCGCGCGGTTCAGGCCGGCATAGAGAAGTTCGCCCACCTCCACGTCGCCGGTTTCCGCCTGGCGATATTCGGTGACGATGTCATAGCGGTCGCCCGCGCCGATGGAGCCCAGGTCGACCTGCTTGGCGATCACGCGCAGGAACGCCTGCACCGCCTTGGGCGGCGTGCCGGCCGCGCGCGCGGACCGATAGATGCTCTCGCCCACCACGCCCTGGATGCGCAGCGGCGTGTCGTCGACGCGGATCGGCACGCGCTGCACCGACAACGCCCCGCCCAGCCGCTCGAACCGCATGTCGAGGTCCAGCCGCGCGCGAAACGCAAGATGGTCCAGCGGCCGGGGCCGGTCGCGGCTGGCGCGGCGGCCCAGCACGATGTTGAGCCGGGTGCCCGGCTTTATCCCGCCGCTGATGTCCGCCCCCGCCATGCCGACCACGGCGGCGACGTCGGCGCTGCTGACGCCGGCGCGCGACAGGGCGCGGGCCAGCGTGTCGCTGCTTCCGACCTGGGCGCTCAGCTCGACCTGCGGCCGCTCGGGCGTCTCGCGCAGCGGCTGCACCGCATCGGTCGCCCCCATGCGATGCCCGCTGTCGCCGCCCAGCGCCAGAGGGGTGAGCATCTGGCTGCGCACTTCGTCATACTGCGCATCGCTCAACGTCGGTCCGGGCGCGCCGGGCACCGGCTGAAATCCTGGGGACAAATAGAGGGCGCTGGCGCACAGGCCGAAACAGGTGGCAAGCCCGCGAAACCAGGTGCGGCTGCCGATCCGCTGGCCAAGGTCGGGGACCAGCTCCACATCCTCGGCCCAGTCGCGCAGCCGCGTGCGCCAGTCCTGCGGCCGCGCAGGCGCGCCGGCCCGCAGCGACTCCGCCATCCATAGCGACATGGGCGCGCCGCCCTGCTGAAAACCGACCTGGCTATCCTGAAACAAACCCGCGACCCCCAAGGGCATCTGTCCGCCGCGACGCCCGCCAACCGCATATGCGCCCGCGCGGCCCTTGTGAAGCCTATGGGGTTAAAGCCGCATTAAGATGCGGGAAGCCGAGTCTGCCCTGCGGTGAGTTGCCGCCTCAATCCTGCGGCAGCAGCAGGCTGGAATCGCCGTAGCTGTAAAAGCGATAGCCCTGCGCGATCGCATGGGCATAGATCGCCTGCATCCGCTCGCGCCCCATCAGCGCGCTGACCAGCATGAACAGGGTCGAACGCGGCAGGTGGAAATTGGTCATCAGCCCGTCGACCGCGCGGAACCGGTAGCCCGGCGTGATGAAGATGCGGGTTTCGTCGGCAAAGGGGCGGATCACCCCATCCTCGCCGGCCGCGCTTTCCAGCAGGCGCAGCGACGTGGTGCCGACCGCGATGAGGCGCCCACCCGCCGCGCGCGCGGCGTTCAGCCGATCGGCCGCCGCGGCGTCGATCCGGCCCCATTCGGCATGCATGCGATGATCGTCGGTATCCTCGGCCTTGACCGGCAGGAAAGTGCCCGCCCCGACATGCAGCGTCAGCGTCTGCGTCAGCACGCCCGCCGCCTCGATCGCCGCCATCAGTTCGGGCGTGAAGTGCAGCGCGGCGGTCGGCGCGGCGACCGCGCCATCCTCGCGCGCGAACATCGTCTGATAATCGCTGCGGTCGCGCGCGTCGGTCGGGCGCTTGCTGGCGATATAGGGCGGCAACGGCATGGTCCCGGCCCGCTCCAGCAGGATCTCCACCGGCTCCTCGCCTTCGAAATCCAGCGTCACGCCGCCATCCGCATCGCGCGCGCCGGCGATCGCCGTGACGCCCGCGCCGAAATCGATCCGATCGCCTTCGCGCACCCGCTTGGCGTTGCGCAGGAAGGCCTGCCATTGCCGCAGCCCCAGCCGCTTGTGCAGCGTCGCGCCGATCCGCGCCTCGCCGCGCCGGCCTTCCAGCTGCGCCGGGATCACACGCGTGTCGTTGAACACCAGCATGTCGCCCGCGCGCAGCAGCGACGGCAGGTCGCGCACGACGCGATCCTCCAGCGCCGCCGCGCCGCGCGCCAGCAGCAGCCGCGCCGAATCGCGCGGCGATGCCGGCCGCAGCGCGATATTCTCCGGCGGCAGGTCGAAATCGAACAGGTCTACGCGCATGGCGGTGCGTCGGCGCGGGCGCCGCTTACTGCGCCGGCGGGGTCAGCGGGCCGGACGGCAGCGCCTCCGGCGCTGCGGCCGCGGAGGGCGCGATCGGCGCGGTCACCGGCGGCCGGCCATCGCTCTCGATCGACGCCTGCAATATCACCGTCGGGTTCGCCGGCGGCTCGCCCTGGGCGATCGCGTCGACATATTGCATGCCTTCGATCACGCGGCCGAAGACGGTATATTTCTTGTCCAGCTGCATGCGCGGCAGGAACAGGATGAAGAACTGGCTGTTGGCGCTGTCCTCGCTCTGCGCGCGCGCCATCGATACCGTGCCGCGCAGATGGGGCATCGGATTGAACTCGGCCTTCAGGTCGGGCAGTTGCGACCCGCCGGTGCCGTCGCCCTTGGGGTCGCCGCCCTGCGCCATGAAGCCGGGGATGACGCGATGGAATTTCAGCCCGTTGTAGAAGCCCTGGCGCGTCAGCGTCTTGATCCGCTCGACATGGTTGGGGGCGATGTCTGGGCGCAGCTGAATGCGCACGCGCCCGCCGCTCGACAGGTCCAGGTCCCACACATTCTCCGGCTCGACCGGCACGGTCGCGGGCGGCAGCTTGGGCGCGGTGGAGCCTTCCAGCGACTTGGCGTTTTCCTGCGCCCGCGCGGCGGTCTCCGCCTTTTTCAGATCCTCGCCATTACCGCCGCCGCCGCCACCCTGGGCGTAGGCCATGCCGGACGCGGTCAGGGCGAAGCCGATCGCCACGGTCTTGAGCGCGCAAGTCAAACGCATGAGGCAGAACTTCCTTGATCTTGGGTGCCGAAAGGGGCCGGTCATTTCCCGCCCTGATAGCGCGCTGACCGCGATTGGCAACTGAACCCAGGCTGAAACGACCGCCGGGCGGCCGTCTTCATCCCTCGCCCTTGCGCCCGATCTGGGCGACCCGCGCCTCCACCTGCGCGCAGATGGCGGGGCTGACGAACTTGCGGATCGGCCCGCCATAAAGCGCGATTTCCTTGACCAGCCGCGACGCGATCGGCTGCAACGACACGTCCGCCATCAGGAAGACGGTCTCGACCCGGCCGTTGATCTGCTGGTTCATGCCCGCCATCTGATATTCATATTCGAAGTCGGCGACCGCGCGCAGCCCGCGAATGATGACGCTGGCGCCCTGCGATTCGGCGAAGTCCATCAGCAGCGAATTGAACCCCACGACCAGGATGTCGCTGTCGATGTCCGCGCATTCGCGCCGTACCATCTCCAGCCGCTCCTCGTCGGAAAACATCGGCGACTTGGCGATGTTGGTGGTGACGCCGATCACCAGCCGGTCGACCAGCTTCGCCCCGCGCCGGATGATGTCCATATGGCCCAGGGTAATGGGATCGAATGTGCCGGGATAGACGCCGATGCGCTGCCTGCTCATAAGTCTAGCGGTCCCTTTCCACGATATAGTCGGCGATCGCGCGCAGCAGGTCGGCCTCCGCGCCATGGCCGCGCAGATGCTCCTTGGCCTGCGCGACCAGCATATGCGCCCGCTCGCGCGCCGCCTCGACGCCCAGCAGCGACACGAACGTCTCCTTGCCCGCGGCCGCATCCTTGCCCAGCGCCTTGCCCGCCAGCGCCGCATCGCCCTCCACGTCCAGCAGGTCGTCGGCAATCTGGAAGGCCAGGCCGATGTCCCGGGCATAGCCGTGCAGCTTGGTGCGCGCGCCCTGCGGCAACCGCGCCATGATCGCCGCCGCCTCGACGCAGAAGCAGATCAGCGCCCCGGTCTTGAGGTTCTGCAGGCGCGTGACGGTGGCCAGGTCGAAGCGGGTTTGCTCCGCCTCCAGGTCCATCATCTGCCCCCCGGCCATGCCCGCCGGGCCGCTGCACATCGCCAGCGCCTTGACCAGTTCCACCCGCACGAACGGGTCGGGATGCGTCTCCTCGTCGGCCAGCACCTCGAACGCGAGGTCGTGCAGGCAATCGCCCGCCAGGATCGCCGTGGCCTCGTCATAGGCCTTGTGCACCGTCGGCTTGCCTCGGCGCAGGTCGTCATCGTCCATCGCCGGCAGATCGTCATGGATCAGCGAATAGACATGGATGCACTCGATCGCGAGCCCGACGCGCAGCGCCGATTCGCGCGAAATGTTGAACAGGTCGCAGGCCGCCTGCACCAGCAGCGGGCGCAGCCGCTTGCCGCCGCCGATTGCGGCATGACGCATCGCTTCGTACAGCCGCCGTCGCGGATCGTCGGGGATGGCGAGCAACCGGTCGAACGCCATGTCGATCTGCACTGCAACATCGTGCGCCCGCGCCTGCATGTCGGCGACCGCGCCCCCGCTCCGGGTCATGCAGGTCAGTCCGCGCCGAAGGGCTGGGCGCCGGTCACCGCGCCATTGGCGTCGACCGTCAGCTTGGCGATGCGCGCCTCGGCCGCCTGCAGCCGGTCGGCGCACCGCTTGCGCAGTTCCTCGCCCTGGGCATAGAGCGCGATCGACTCGTCGAGCGGCACATCCCCGCTTTCCAGCCGGCGCACAATCTGTTCCAGCGCGCGCAGCGCGTCCTCGAAGGACAGGGTCGTCGGGTCGGGGGTGGACATATCCTCAGCCATCCGCCTGCATTGGCCGCGCCCACGCCCCCGGTCAAGTGCGCAGGCATTGAGCCAGTCCCGGCCCGCGCAATTGCGTCCTTTGTCATGAAAGCGTCATGACGTCATTTCAGGGGGCATGGCGGTTAATCCATGCTTTTGCGTTGACGCAGCATGTTGCACATGCACATAAAAGGATCGCTATGAAACTTTATTTCCCCATGATCGCCATGGTCGGCGTCGCCCTGCTGTCGGCCTGCAACAAGAATGACGAACCCGAAGTCGTGGGCGGCCCCGCCGACCCGATGGCCGAACAGCTCGCCAACGCCGCGCCCGTCGAACTGCCGCCTTCGGTCAAGGCGACCAAGCAGTATCGCTGCAAGGACAACAGCCTCTATTTCGTCGACTTCATGACCGACGACAAGACCGCCAACTTCCGTACGAAGAAGGGCGGCGAACCGACCCAGCTGAAGGCGGCCGAGGCTGGCCAGCCCTTCACCGCCGAGGGCGGCTACGAAGTGTCGGGCCAGGGCGACGAAGTGCAGATTGCCGTCCCCGGCAAGAATGCGCAGAGCTGCCACGTCTGATCCGCGCACCGCTTCGCAAAAAACACAGGGCCGGTCCTCGCAAGAGGCCGGCCTTTTTCATGCCAGCTGCACTCGAACCGCGTCTATGCTATGCAGCTTCGATCCTGATCGGAGCGACGACAGCATGACCATTTCTCGCGCCTTCATCAAAGCGTCCGTCCCGCATGGGCGGGTGATCCTCTGGACGACGCTGGCAGCGATTCTGCTCGCCCCCGCTTTTGCCATGCAGATGACGGAGGCCGTGCGCTGGGGCGGCGAGGATTTCCTGGCCGCTGCGCTGTTGCTCGGCGGCACCGGCCTCGGCATCGAAGCGGCTGCCCGCATGCCGCGCTCGCCTCTCGGCCGCCTGTTCGCCGGCTGCGGCGTGGTGGCGGTCTGCGCTATCCTGTGGGCGCAGGCGGCCGTCGGGATCGTCTGAAGGCGCGCTCGCGCGTCCTGCACCCTTTTCATTGTGATTTGCCGACGCCCTCGCTAAAGGCGCGGGCATGTCCAGCACCGCCACTCAGATCACACCGGAAGTCGTCGCCGAACATGGCCTCAGCCCGGAAGAATATGACCGCGTCCTGAAGGCGATCGGCCGCGAGCCGAACCTGACCGAACTCGGCATCTTCTCGGTGATGTGGTCGGAACATTGCTCCTATAAATCCTCCAAGATCCATCTGATGAAGCTGCCCACCAAGGGGCCGCAGGTCATTTGCGGCCCGGGCGAAAATGCCGGCGTCGTCGACATCGGCGATGGCCAGGCCGCCATCTTCAAGATGGAAAGCCACAATCACCCCAGCTATATCGAACCCTATCAGGGCGCGGCGACGGGCGTGGGCGGCATCCTGCGCGACGTCTTCACCATGGGCGCGCGCCCGGTCGCGAACATGAACGCGCTGCGCTTCGGCCGCCCCGACCACCCGAAGATGAAGCATCTCATCGCCGGCGTGGTCCATGGCATCGGTGGCTACGGCAATTGCGTGGGCGTGCCGACCGTGGGGGGCGAAGTGAACTTCCACCCCGCCTATGACGGCAACATCCTGGTCAACGCCATGACCGTGGGCGTCGCCGATACCGACAAGATCTTCTATTCGGCCGCCAGCGGCGTCGGCAATCCGATCGTCTATGTGGGCTCCAAGACCGGCCGCGACGGCATTCACGGCGCGACCATGGCCTCGGCCGATTTCGGCGAGGATTCGGAGGAAAAGCGTCCGACCGTCCAGGTCGGCGATCCCTTCACCGAAAAGCTGCTGATCGAAGCCTGCCTCGAACTCATGGCCTCGGACGCGATCGTCGCGATCCAGGATATGGGCGCGGCCGGCCTCACTTCCTCCTCGGTCGAAATGGCGTCCAAGGGCGGCGTCGGCATCCACCTCAACATGGATGACGTGCCGCAGCGCGAAACCGGCATGACCGCCTATGAAATGATGCTGTCGGAAAGCCAGGAGCGGATGCTCATGGTCCTGAAGCCCGGCCGCGAAGCCTTTGCGGAAGCCATTTTCCGCAAGTGGGAACTGGATTTCGCCGTCATCGGCCATGTCACCGACACCGGCCGCATGGTGCTGGAGCATAAGGGCGAGATCGTCTGCGACATCCCGCTCGCACCGCTCGCCGACGACGCGCCGCTCTATGATCGCCCGTCCATGCCCAAGGACGAATACAAGCTCTGGGCCAGGGTCGAGTTGCTGGGCGACATGCCCGAAAGCGCCGACATCGGCGCGGACCTCGTCACGCTGATGGGCTCGCCCGACATCGCCAGCCGCCGCTGGATCTGGGAACAATATGACCATATGGTCGGCGCCGACACGGTGCAGCGCCCCGGCGGCGACGCCGCGGTGGTCCGCGTCCATGGCTCGAACAAGGGTATCGCGATCAGCACCGACTGCACGCCGCGTTATTGCTATGCCAACCCTTATGAAGGCGGCAAGCAGGCGATCGCCGAATGCTATCGCAACCTATCGGCGGTGGGCTCGACCCCGCTCGCCGTCACCAACTGCCTCAACTTCGCCAACCCGCAGCGCCCCGAGATCATGGCGCAGCTGACCGGCTGCCTGGAAGGCATGGGCGACGCCTGCCGCGCGCTCGACTTCCCGATCGTCTCGGGCAATGTCAGCCTCTATAATGAATCCAAGGCGACGGGCGGCGGCAGCGCCATCCTCCCCACCCCGGCGATCGGCGGCATCGGACTCCTCGCCGACATCGACATCATGGCGACCGTCGCGTTCAAGGACGAAGGCGACGCCATCTGGCTGATCGGCGGCGAAGGCGCGCATCTGGGCCAGTCCATCTGGCTGCGTGAAGTCGCCGGCCGCGAAGCGGGCGACGCGCCCCCGGTCGATCTCGCCGCCGAACGTGCCCATGCCGACATGGTCCGCGCGCTTATCGCTGAGGGCAAGATCAATGCGGTCCACGACATTTCCGACGGCGGCCTGCTCGTCACCATCGCCGAAATGGCGCTCGCCGGCGGCAAGGGCGCGACGCTCGATGCGCCGCTCACCACCGCCGCGGCCTTCGGCGAGGACCAGGCCCGCTACATCGTCACCGCGCCCGCTGGCGTCGACATCCCCGGCGCCACGAAGATCGGCGCCGTCGGCGGCGACAGCGTCGCCGGCGTCGCGCTCACCACCCTGCGCACCGCCCATGAAGGCTTCTTCCCGACCCTCATGAACAACGAACTCTGAGCGCGTCCCGCGGAAGCGCCGCGGACGCTTGTCGAACAACCCTGTCGCTCGTCGGCGCTGCGATCGTGCCGAATCGACAGCTATGCAACACCACCCCGTCGTCCCCGCGAAGGCGGGGACCCGTCTCGCGGCAGGGAGACCGGCGCTCCCTTCGCGGAACCGCGCGACTGCGCCCGCATCACTCCCGCCGCAGGATGAACTCCGCATCCGTCCAGTCGCCCACCTGGAACCCATATTCGCCCACCTTGGCGAAGCCGCGCCTGGCATAGACGGCCTGCGCCCGCGCATTGCCGGACCAGACGCCAAGCCATACCGGCCCCGGATAGGCCTGCGCCAGCCATTCCAGCGCCGCGTCCATCAGCGCCCGGCCCACGCCCTGCCCCTGCGCCGCGTTCAGCGCATAAAGCTGGTACAGCTCGCCCTGCTGCGCCGACGCTTCGGGGTGCGGCAATTTGCACGGACCGGCATGAGCATAGGCGACCAGCCGCCCGTCCGCCGCTTGCGCGACCCAGCTGGCATGGCGCGGATCGGCCAGCTCGCCCGCCACGGTGGCTACGCCATAGCTCTCCGCCTCGAACCGCGCGAGGTCGGCGGGTGGATAGGGGATGGCGAAGCCGTCGAGGAAGGTCTCGCGGAACGCCGCCAGCTTGAGCGCGGACAGCGCCGCGGCATCGCTCGGTCCGGCGCGGCGGATGGTCAGGGGAACAAGGGACATGCCCCACCATAGGCAGGCGCGCGGACCCCGCGCAACCGCCGCAAGCGCGTCACGCCGGCTCCGTCACGCGCGCGAACAGCAGCTGATAGGCATCCGACTCGCCCTGCGCCTCATAGGCCGCCATCACCGCGCGCAATTGCGCGGGCGTCAGAGGCCTGCGCCCCGCGCTCGGCACCACCGCGCCGATGCCCTTGAGATGGGCAATCAGCCCGCGCGCCCCGCCGTCCAGTACGACCGTCTCGTCAAAGGCGAAACTGTCCGCGTGGCCCCGCAGCATCGCGCGCAAGGCATCGAGCGAAGGATAGTCGGGCACGCCCGCCTCCAGCCCGCAGGCGGCATGGGCGGCGCGCCATCGGGCAAAGCTGCCTTGCCCCATGGTGGAAAAGATCAGGCTTCCGCCCGGTCGCAACAGCGCCGCCAGCCGCGCGATCGCGGCCGACAGGTCGTCGAACCACTGGAACGCCAGGCTGGACAGGATGAGGTCGAACCATGGCCCGTCGAAGGCCGGCGCTTCCCCGTCCATCGCCAGGAAGGTGCCGGCGACCAGCCCGCCCGCCGCCGCCTTGTCCAGCATGCCCGGCGACAGATCCGTCACGATGATCTCCGCACCCGGCCAGCGCGCTTGGATGTCGCGAGTCAGCAGCCCGGTTCCGCAGCCAATCTCCAATATCCGGCGCGCGCCCTGCGGCCTTTGCCGTTGCGCCAGGTCCGCCACCAGCCGCGCGGCAAAGCGCTGCGGCCCGGCATGATCGTCATAATGCGCCGCCGCCGCGCCGAACGCGTCGCTTATCCGTTGCTTGCGGCCCTCGATCATGGCTAGGCCCCTTGGCAGAGGCGCGCGCCGCTGACCAGTGGCGAACAGCGCCTATTGCTAAGGACTCTCTGCCCCATGTCGCCCTCCTCCCGTATCCCCGCCATGGACGTTCTGCGCGGTTGCGCGGTCATGGGCATCCTCTGGATGAACATCACCGCCTTCGCCCTGCCGCAAAGCGCCTATTCCAATCCGGCGGCGGCCGGTCCGCTGTCGGGCGGGGACATCGCCTTCTGGGCCGCCAGCCTGATCCTGGTCGATGGCAAGATGCGGGGCCTGTTCGCCATGTTGTTCGGCGCCTCGATGCTGCTGCTGATCGACCGGGAGGAGATGGCGGGACGCAATGGCGCCCGCACCCAGATGGTGCGCGCCGGCTGGCTCTTCGCGATCGGCGTTGCTCATTATCTGCTGCTGTGGTGGGGCGACATATTGATGCTCTACGCGCTGGTCGGCCTCGTCGCCCTGCTCTTCGCCCAGCGCGAGCCGCTGGCGCTGGTCAAGGCCGCCTTCCTGCTCTTCCTGCTGCATTTCCTGCTGGTGGCCGGCTTCATCGCCAGCCTCTATGCCTGGAGTCACGCGCCTGGCGATGCGCAGGGCTTCACGCGCTTCATGGCTGCCCTGTCCGACCCGGGCAGCCCCGCCATCCGCCAGGAAATCGCTCTCTATCGCGGCGACTTCCTGCCGATCCTGCGACACAAGCTTGCCGGCCTGCCGGGCGACTGGCTGTGGAGCTTCACCATGACCGCGCTCGAAACACTGGGCTTCATGCTGCTCGGCATGGCGATGCTCAAGGGCGGCTTTCTCACCGGCCGGTGGGACGCCGACCAATATCGCCGCACCGCGCGCCATTGCTTCGCCATCGGCCTGCCGCCGATGATCGCGCTGGCGCTGTGGGTCTGGTGGAGCGGCTTTGCTCCGCTCACTGCGCTCGGCACGGCGCTCGCCTGGTCCTTCCCCTTCCGCATCCCCTTGAGCGTCGGCTGGGCGGCGCTCATCCTCTGGCTGCTCGCGCGCGCGCCCGGTCACGCCCTCGTCGCGCGCCTTGCCGCCGCCGGTCGCCTGGCGCTCAGCAACTATCTGGGCACCAGCCTGGTGATGACCGCCATCTTCTATGGTTGGGGTCTTGGCAATTTCGCGCATGTCCGGCCCGCCGCCCTGCCCCTGTTCGTCATCGCCGGCTGGGCGGCCATGCTGCTCTGGTCGCAGCCCTATCTCCGCCGATTCGCGGTCGGCCCTGCCGAATGGCTCTGGCGCAGCTTGGTCTGCGTCCAACCGCAAAAGATTCGCAGAAGCAGCTGATTACTATTGCGACCCATTATCATGTTCGCTATCTCCTGTGCATCGGGAGAGCATCTCTATGGTCGTCTGCGTTTGTAATGCGATTCGGGAAAAGGATGTGCGGGAAGCCGCGCGCAACGGCGCGGACACGCCGTGCAGCGCCTATGCCCAATATGGTCGCCGCCCCAAATGCGGTCAGTGCGTGTCCTTCGCGCGCACCATCATCGCCGCCGAACGCGCGTCGGCCTGACAAGACTGCAAATCATCCGCAAGCAACAGACGCGAACCCGACGCAATAGCGCACCGGAAAAGCGCTGATTTTCAAGGCTTTTCGGCTTAACAGGCTGCTGCCTTGCCGTTATACTCCACCCGTTCCCCATTATCCCGGAGTATAACGCCATGAAGGGCGACCCGAAGGTCATTGATTATCTGAACGAGGTCCTCAAGAACGAGCTGACCGCGATCAATCAATATTTCCTCCATTATCGCATGCTCGACCATTGGGGCATCAAGAAGCTCGCCAAGTTCGAATATGAAGAGTCGATCGACGAGATGAAGCACGCCGACAAGCTGGCGGAGCGCATCCTCTTCCTCGACGGCCTGCCCAATTTCCAGCTGCTCGGCCGCCTCAAGATCGGCGAGACGGTGGAGGAAATCCTCAAGGCCGACCTCGAACTGGAATATGAAGCGCTGCCGGTGCTGCGGGATGCGATCGCCTATTGCGAATCAATCCGCGACTTCGTCAGCCGCGACCTGTTCGACTATATCCTCAAGAGCGAGGAAGAGCATGTCGACACGCTGGAAACCCAGTTCGAAATGATCGAACGCATGGGCATCCAGAATTATATCCAGCTGCAAAGCAAGCCGGCGGAGAACTGACCGCCACCGGGCCGACGCACCGGCTCACGGGGCGTTCCTGCAAAGGAACGCCCTTTTTTTCGTCACAGCAAAGCGTCGAGCAGCCCGATCAGCGGCAGGTCGGCGGGCGGCATGTCGAGCGCATACATCTGCGCCGGCCGCTTCCAAGTCAGCGCGGTCGCGTGGCGCGCCTCGGCGACGCCGCGCCACTTGCGACAGACATAGAGCAGCAGCAGCAGATGCCGGTCCCCCAGCGGTTCGCTGGCGAAACTCGCCGGCGCCAGACAGCTTTCCTGCGTCTCGATGCCCAGCTCCTCTTCCAGCTCGCGCACCAGCGCCGCCTCGGGCGTCTCGCCCGGCTCCACCTTGCCGCCGGGAAATTCCCATAAGCCCGCCATCGGCTTGCCGGGCGGGCGCTGCTGCAACAGCACCCTGCCATCGCCATCGACCAGGGCAACCGCAACCACCATCAACGGAGAAAAAGACGTCATACCGGTCCGACCAGAGGGATTTTGTTAACCGTCACGCCTTTACACCATCGGCGGGGACTGTCTGCATCGAAGTGGGAATGGCATGCGCGGGCTTATCGGCCACATCGCCCGTCGGGGGCTTCTGCAATGCGAGAAGGGCGCGACGGCGGTCGAATATGGCCTGATCCTCGCGCTGATCGTGCTCGTGCTGATCGGCGCTCTGACCAACGTCGCAGAACGCACCATCAACATGTGGGACAATGTCGAGCAGAAGGTTACCGAGAGTTAACCATCAGTTTTTTACATCCTCTGTCTCGCATTAAGCCTTTCTCAATAGACTGACGCTAATTCCGTCCTGAGCTGACCACCAATTACCAAGCGGGGCGGCCGGGTAGTTTACATCGAGCTTATGTCCATCAAGGAGACGTAATATGCAGTTCATCCGTAAGATGCTGAAGAATGAAAAGGGTGCCACCGCGATCGAATATGGCCTGATCGCCGCTCTGATCGCCGTCGCCGCCATCGGCGCCATGACCAGCCTGGGCAGCAACCTGACCAGCACATTCCAGACCGTCAGCGACAACATGTCGACGGCTGCCGGCGAAGACTAATCGCCTCGCCTGACGGCGTCTGAAAGGGGCGGCGGACATCCAGTCCGCCGCCCCTTTTGCGTTAAGCGCTCACCAGCTGACGATCTTCACCTTCTCGCCCGGCCGCAACGTCGCATTGGCGCTCAGCCCGTTGATCGTCAGGAACCGCTCCAGCGGATAGTCGCTATAGGCCATGCGCCGGCTCAGCGACTGCACCGTGTCGCCGGCCTTGACAGTCACCACATCGACGCGGCGCGGCTTGATCGCCGCCGCGTCCTTTGCCGACAGGCGCTGCACCGATTGCACCATCGACGTAAACGGGCCAATGCCGCGCCCCGCCGGCGTCAGCAGCAGGAAATGATAGGCTTTGCCGCCGCCGAAATCATAAGCAAAGACGGTGGCGTCGACCTGGCTCGACCGGCTCGTCGCGCGCACCGTGCGCCAGGCGGCCGGAATGCCATGGACGCTGGTGCGGCTGATCTCGCCCGCGGGCACGCCCTTCCCCCCGCCCAGCGCCGACAGCACGTTGTCGACATAGGCGTTGAGGTCGCCGCGATAGGCCGCGGCGCTGAACTGCGCCTGCCCGCCCGATCCGGTGATCGACACCGCATCCGTGCCATTTTCCATCCCGAACCCGCTCGGCGCGGAAAAGCTCAGCCGCAGCTCGGGATGGCGGAACCGGCTGCCGTCGATCACCCCTTGCTTGGGATCGTCGCCATAGAGCACGCCGTCCAGCGCCATCAGAAATGCATCGCGATTGCGCGTCCTGCTGGTCGACCGGGTCGCCTGCGCCTCGCGCGCCGCGCGGTCCACGCGCGATGCAGGATCGGGGTGCGTGCTCGCCCATTCCGGCATGGACCGGGCGCTTCCCGCCACCTGCGCGTCCAGGTTGCTCTGCGCGGCAAGCGACGCCAGCATGTCGGACAGAGCGCGCGGATCATAGCCGCTCGACGCCAGATAGCGGATGCCCAGGTCATCCGCCTCATATTCCTGGCTGCGCGAAAATTTGAGCGTCAGCAGCTGGCTGCCCGTGCCGATCCCCTGCTGGATCAGCCCGGCAAAGCCCGAATCGCCCAGCAACGCGCCGGTCAGCACCTGCAGCAGCGCGCCGCCGATCGCGTTGCGCTGCGCCGCCTTCTGTCGCCTTTGCCCGTGCTCGGCCGCGACATGGCCCACTTCATGGCCCAGAACGCCGGCCAGTTCGGCCTCGTCATTCATCAGCGCCATCAGCTGGCGCGTCACATAGACATAGCCGCCCGGAATGGCGAACGCGTTGTTGACCGGGGAATTGAGCAGGGTGACGGTGAAATCGCCCTGCGCGTTGGACAGCCCCGATTGCACCGCGATCCGGCGCCCGACCGTCTCGACATAGCGCGCCTGCGGCCCGGCATAGGCGCCGCCAAATTCCTTCAGCAATTCAGGATGTTGCTTGGCGCCCGACGCCTTATCCTGCTGGCTGATCGAAGACACGGTGCGGATCGCCCGTTGCTGCCCGATCACCGCCGGCGCACTCAAGGCGATCGCGACAGCAGCGCCGGCGCAGCCCAGCGACATCTTCCAGTTCATAAACCCTCACCCTTCGCCGTTACCCGGACGTAACGAGCGACCGCGGCGGGACGTTCCCGAAAAATGCCAGTCTTATCGCGACGGGCTATGCCCGCCCGGCGATCAGGCGCCGATGGCCAGGAACTTGTCCGCCCGGTCGGTGCGCAGAGCATCGGCATCCATCGCCTCGAGCGAGTCCAGCTCCGCCTCGATCGCTGCACCCAGGCTGGCGATCGCCTGCACCGGCTCGCGATGGGCGCCGCCCACCGGCTCGGGCACGATCCGGTCGATCACGCCCAGGCTTTTCAGATGCTGCGCCGTCACCTGCATCGCCGTCGCCGCGTCGCTCGCCTTGTCGGCGGTGCGCCACAGGATCGACGCGCAGCCTTCGGGCGAAATCACCGAATAGACGGCATGTTCGAACATCAGCACGCGATTGGCGGCCGCCAGCGCGATCGCGCCGCCCGACCCGCCTTCGCCCACCACCGCCGCGACCATCGGCACGCCCAGCTTCAGGCAGGCCTCGGTCGACCGCGCAATGGCCTCGGCCTGGCCGCGTTCCTCGGCCTGCACGCCCGGGAAAGCGCCCGATGTGTCGACCAAAGTCACCACCGGCAGTCCGAAACGGTCGGCCAGCTCCATCAGGCGGATCGCCTTGCGATAGCCTTCGGGCTTGGCCATGCCGAAATTGTGGCGCACGCGGCTGGCGGTGTCGTCGCCCTTTTCATGGCCGATCACCATCACCCTGCGCTCGCCGATCGTCGCGAAGCCGCCCAGGATGGCCTGGTCGTCGGCAAAGGCGCGGTCGCCGGCCAGCGGCATGAAATTGTCGAACATGCCCGCGACATAATCCCTGAAATGCGGGCGGTTGGGGTGGCGCGCCACCTGCGTCTTCTGCCAGGGCGTCAACTTGGCATAGGTGTCGGCCAGCAGCTTGGCCGCGCGCTGCTCCAGCGTGCCGATCTCGCCATCAATGTTGATGTCGCCCACGCTCGCGGTGGCGCGCAATTCCACGATGCGCGCTTCCAGCTCCGCGATCGGCTTTTCGAATTCCAGAAAGCTTACCATGGCGGATGGCGTTAAGGCGATGGCGGCGCGTCGTCAACGCGGCGTTGCGGCTGCCGCATCGTCATTGTCGCCAGCGGATGGCGCTGGTTCACCAGCTCGACCAGTCGTCGGCTGTCGACATGGGTGTAGATCTGCGTGGTGCCGATATCGGCATGGCCCAGCATCGCTTGCAAGGCGCGCAGGTCCGCGCCCCCTTCGAGCAGATGGGTGGCAAAGGCATGGCGCAGCACATGGGGACTGACCCGCTCGGGCGCGATCCCCGCCGCGCCCGCCAGCGCCTTCACCAGCTGATACAGGCGGATGCGGCTCAAATGGCTCTTGCCCGACGGGAACAGCCAGGGGCTGTCCGCCGGCACATGCGCCAGCCAGGCGGCCACCGCCACGCGCGCCCGGTCGGAAATCGGCACCAGCCGCTCGCGCGCGCCCTTGCCCTTCAGGATCAGGAACGGGCGATCGGCCGCCAGCGCCCGGCGCGGCAGCGACACCAGCTCGGTCGCGCGCAGCCCCGACCCGTAGAGCAGCTCGATCAACGCCGCCAGCCGCAGGTCCAGCGGCGCGGGATGCGCGCCGTCCAGCCGCTCGGCGATCAGCGCGAACAGCCGGTCGACCTCCGCCGTCGACAGGATCTTGGGCAGCGGCCGACGCGTCACCGGGCGCGGCAGCGCGGCGGACGGATTGTCGGCGCGCAGCCCCTCCTCCTCCAGAAAGGCGTAGAAAGCCCGCAGGGCCGACGCCTTGCGCGCCACCGAAGACGCCGCCAGTGTCGCCCAATGCGCCGCGAGCGCGTCCAGCCCCTCCTTGGTCGCGCCGGCGATCCCGCCCAGCAGGTCCGCCGCGCCGTTCAGGTCGGTGCGATAGGCGATCAGCGTGTTGCGCGACGCGCCGCGCTCCGCCGCCATCATCTCCAGAAAGCGGTCGACCAGGGCGGCATCCTCCTGCCCCATGGTCAGGCCCGGCTGAGCGCCTCGGCCGCGATCATCCGCGCCTCGGGGTCCAGGCCCACCCGGTGCAGCGCCGCCACCACATGATAAAGATGCGCGGCGGGCAGGCGGCTCCAGTCATTGCCCTGCATGCCGACCGCCGCCAGCAGCGCGACCGTCGCCTTTTCGCCCCGCTGCGCCGCCGCGCCGATCGCCCGCGCCCAGCGGCTGTTCGCGTTCAGCGTGAAGCCCGCATCCTGCGCCAGCGACGCGGCTTCCTGCGGCGACAGCCGCGACAGGCCGGCCAGCGCCCCGATCAGCATCCGCCCCTTGGCCGCGCCCGCCTCCTCGACATAGGACGACACGCGCCCGCTGCCGATGTCGATGACGGTGCTCGGCGCGCCCACGGCCAGCAGCGCCCACACCTGGCTCGCCCCCTCGCCGTCCAGCTGGCCGATCGCCCGCGCCCAGCGCGCGGCGTTGCGATCATATCCTGCGGTCAGCATCGACGCGACCAGATTGGCCGCGTCGCGCCCCTCGGCCTGCGCCACCGGCAGCGCCGCCGCCGCGCGCGCGGTCGCGATCAACCCGACATAATCGGGCTGCGCGCCGTCGCCCCACCAGTCGCGCATCGCGGCGATCCGGTCGCCCACGGTCGCGCCGGCATAGGCGGTGCGCAGCGCCTCGACGCGATCGGCGACGTCGCCCGATATGTCGCCTTCGCTGTCCAGCTGGCTGTAGAATCCGACCAGCGCCGCGCTCGAAAAGACACCCAGCCGCGCGGCGATCTCCGCGCCCGGCCGCCGGCGCAAGGGGCTGAGCGCCGGCGCGCGCGCCTCCCATGCCCGCACATGCGGCCCGACCGTCGCATACAGGTCGTCGGGTATCTCGACATTGAGCGCCGTCGCCAGGCCAAAGCGCCAGGCGGTCAGCCGGTCGACGCCGTCCCATTCGATATTGACCGATCGCCGCGCGTTGAAGCCGGTGCCGACGACCTTTTCCGCCAGACGATAATCGATGCCCCGCACCACGCCCCGGCGCTGCGCCTGGTTGAGCGCACCGCTCGCGCTGCCCTGGTCGCCCGACAGCGCCGGGCAGATCGCCCGCGTCATGTCCCATCCCGGCGCGTTGCTGGTGCGCAGCGCACCGGCCGACAACGGGCACAGTCCGGCAGGGTCGGCAGCCGCCAGATAGGTTTCCATCGCCACGGCATAGAGGCGCGGGCTGTAGCGATCGGGATCGACGCTCTGCACCATCATCCGGGCGCTGTCCGCCTCGCCCATGCGCAGCAGCAGCCAGGCGCGCTCGGCCGCCCAGTCCGCGCCGTCGATGTCGCGCGGCGTGTCGGTCGCGCTCAGCAGCGCGCGGCGCAGCAGGATGGATGCCCATCGCGACATGATCGGCGCATGGGTCCGCTGCATCAGCGTCGCCAGATATTTGCCCGATTCATGGCCGAAGGCGTCGGGCTCGAACCCGCGCGTCTGCGGCGTCAACGGGCCGATGCGGTCCAGCGACCGGCGCGCGCTGTCGGGCAGGTCATATTTCGCCTTTTCCGCCGCGATTTCCTCGGGCGTCAGTTCATCCTCGGCCGCATTGTCGGCCTCCTGCGACAAGGCGGCGGTCAGCGCAGGATCGAGCGGCTGCACCATCGGCACCGGTGCGGGCGCCGCGGGAGCCCCGGGCGCAGGCGCGCCCGGCGTCGTCGGCCGCACAGGCCGCGCCGGCTGCGGCGCGGGCGTCTCGGGCGCATCGCCAAAGCCGGGCGGCAGCAGCGATTCGGGCGCTTGCTGCGCCACGACGGGCAAGGTCAGGGCGAGCGCGAAGCTGCCCAGCGCCCATTTGGCGTTCGCCCGCGGCCAGCGCATCGGCCTTATTGACCCAGCTTCTCGGCGGGGATGATCTTTTCGACGCGCTGCTGCGGCTTTTCGCCACCGCGCGACCAGAAGAAGGCGAGCAGGGCGACGACCAGCAGGACGATGATGATGGGGATGATCGGCAACCGGCCGCCACGGCGACGCGAACTGCCCTCGAAACTGCTGAAGTTGCGATTATTCTTCATAGGTCCTTGGCTTGGCTGTCCGGGCCTGCAAGGCCGGATGACATGGAAAGATGCGATTTGCCTCTGTGACGGCTGGCTGTATAGCCCCGCCTGCCATGCAACGAAACAGCAAAATCCCGGAGAGCAACGGCCGGCGCGGCCCCATCGTCCTGGTGGGCATGATGGGCGTGGGCAAGTCGACCGTCGGCCGCCGCCTCGCCGCGCGCCTGGGCCTGGCCTTCGTCGATGCCGATGAGGAGATTGAAAAGGCCGCCGGCATGAGCGTGGCCGAAATTTTCGACCGTTATGGCGAAGCCTATTTTCGCGATGGCGAACGGCGCGTCATTGCTCGCCTGATGGACGGCGCGCCCAAGGTGATCGCCACCGGCGGCGGCGCCTTCATGCAGGAAGAGACGCGCCGCCTGATCCTGGACGCGGGGATCGCGGTCTGGCTCGACGCCGACATCGACATATTGGTCGATCGCGTCGGCCGCCGCGACAGCCGCCCGCTGCTCAAGAACCGCGATCCGCGCGCGGTGCTGACCGAACTGGCGACGCTGCGCAATCCCGTCTACGCGCTCGCCCCCATCCACGTGAAGAGCATCGCCGCCCCGCACGAAGTCGCGGTGGACCGCATCATGGAGCAACTGACCGCATGGCATTAGTCCGGGTCGCGCTGGACGCGCGCAGCTACGACATCGTGATCGAGCAGGGCGCGCTCGACCGCGCCGGGGACCGGCTCGCCCCCTATGCGCGCCGGGGCCGTCTCGTCGTCGTCACCGACTCCCATGTCGCCGCCGCCCAGCTGCCCCGGCTGGAAGCCAGCCTGCGCGCCGCGGATGTGGCGATCGAGCCCATCATCCTGCCGCCCGGCGAACAGACCAAGAGCTGGCCGCATCTCGAACAGCTGCTCGACGCCCTGCTCGCCCTGGAAATCGAGCGCGGCGATCATATCGTCGCCTTAGGGGGCGGCGTCATCGGCGACCTGGTGGGCTTTGCCGCCTCCATCCTCAAGCGCGGCTGCCACTTCGTCCAGGTGCCGACCACCCTGCTGGCCCAGGTCGATTCGTCGGTCGGCGGCAAGACCGCGATCAACACCCGCGCCGGCAAGAATCTGGTCGGCAGCTTCTATCAGCCCGCGCTGGTGCTGATCGATCCCGCGACGCTCGACAGCCTGCCCCCGCGCGAAACCCGCGCCGGCTATGCCGAAGTCGTCAAATATGGGCTGATCGACGATCCCGCCTTCTTCGCCTGGTGCGAGAGCGATGGCCATCGCCTGCTCGCCGGCGATGCCGACGCGCGCACGCACGCCATCGAAAAAAGCGTGGCTGCCAAGGCCGCGATCGTGGCCGATGACGAGCGCGAGACGTCGGGCCGCCGCGCGCTGCTCAATCTCGGCCACACATTCGGCCATGCGCTGGAGGCCGACACCGGCTTTTCCGACCGGCTGCTGCATGGCGAAGGCGTGGCGGCGGGCATGGCGCTCGCCTTCCGCTATTCCGCGCGCCTCGGCCTTTGCCCGGCCGAGGACGCCGCGCGCGTCACCGCGCATCTGCAGGCGGTCGGCCTGCCGCACGATCTCGCCAGCGCCCATGTCACCGCCGATGGCGCCACGCTGGTCGGCCATATGCTGCATGACAAGAAAATGGCGGCCGGAACCCTGCCCTTCCTGCTGGCGCGCGGCATCGGCCAGACCTTCCTGTCGAAGGACGTTTCGCTGGACGATGTCGCCGCCTTCCTCGATCAGGATCGCGCCGCCGCGCTATAACAGCCCCGCGCTACAGCGCCTTCTCGTAGATCTGGTAGATCTTGTTCACCCGGCTGTCGATCGCGTCGGCGATCGCGTTCATGCCCTGATTGTCGTCCAGCACCCAGCCGATCTCGCCGCGGGTCGCGCCATAATGGGCGATGGCGTTGCGGCGGATATATTCGATCATCATGAAGGCCAGCTGGCTGGCCATGCGGGAACTTTGCAGCCGCTGCACCACGCCCATCAGCGGCACGCGCATCGTGCGCACCTGCGGCTTCCTGAGCCAGCGCAGCAGCTTGATCCAGCCAAAGGGGAAGAGCGACCCGTTGAGCGGCGCGATCGCCTCGTTGAGGTCGGGCAGCGTCATCATGAAGGCGACCGGCTCGCCGTCGAGCTCCGCCACCATGATCAGATCCTCGAACACAATCGGCTTCAGCTTCTTGCCGGTGTGCGCCACTTCCGCATCGGTGATCGGCACGAAACCCCAATTATTGCCCCAGGCATCGTTCAAAATGCCCAGGATGATCGCGGCCTCCTGGTCGAACTTCGCCTTGTCGACCGTGCGAATGCGGATGCGGCCATTCTTCTCGCCCGACTGGACGATGCGCTGGATCAGCGGCGGAAATTCCTGGGTAATGTCCAGCTCATAGGTTTTGAGCTGCTTGACCGGCGCATAGCCCGCGCCTTCGATCATCGCCTGATAGGCGGGGCTGTTATGCCCCATCATCACCGTGGGCGGATGGTCATGCCCCTGCACCAGCAACCCCGGCTCTTCCCAGATGGACAGGGAAATCGGCCCCAGCACCCGGGTCATGCCCTGGTCAAGCAGCCATTGCTCGGCCGCCGCGATCAGCGCCGCGCCCACCGCCGCGTCCTCCGCCTCGAACAGGCCGAAATTGCCCGTGCCCGGCCCCATCCCCTGCTCGACCGGCTGGCCCAGCGCCAGCTCGTCGATATGGGCCGACACGCGCCCAACCACCCGGCCGCTGCGCCGGGCAAGGAAATATTGCGCCTTGGCATGGCCGAAAAACGGGTTCTTCCCGGGCGCCAGCAGCTCCTTCACCTCGGCCTTGAGCGGCGGCACCCAATTGGGGTCCTTGGCATACAGCCGCCAAGGCAAGTCGATGAAAGCCTTCATGTCGGCCTTGCCGGATACGGGAGTGATAACCAGATCAGTATGCGCCACAGGTGCCGCCTTCGAGCAGGGTTGCAAAATGATGCGGTGCAGTTCGGCCCATGTTTGCGCAATGTCAATCATGCGCGTGCCGGCAGTGGTTATGACGGTAAACATGACATGGTGCTGCCATGAATATAGCGCATTTGGAGATTAGGACCGCCCGCATGACAGTGCATGATCCCATCCTTGCCGCCGCGCAGCGGGCGCGCGCGGCGATCCCCGACGACATGGCGATGCTGCGTGCCGCCGCCGAACTGGCGCGCGACTATGCGCTCGCCAATCCCCGCATCTACTGGACTGATCTGCTGGCCTCGGCGCTGGTCGGCTGGAGCGCGCTTGCCGGCGCGATCCTGGTCGACAATGTGGCGATCGCGCTGGCCTGCGGCCTTGTGTCGATGCTCGCTCTCTATCGCGCGGCGAGCTTCATCCATGAGCTGACTCACGTCCGCAAGGGCGCCCTGCCCGGTTTCCGACTGGGCTGGAACCTGCTGGTCGGCCTGCCGCTGATGATCCCGTCCTTCATGTATGAAGGCGTGCATACCCAGCATCATGCCCGCACGCGTTATGGCACGGCGGATGACCCGGAATATCTGCCGCTCGCGCTGATGAAGCCCTGGTCGCTGCCGCTTTTCATCCTCATCGCCGCGCTCGCACCGATCGGGCTGATCCTGCGCTTCGGCCTGCTGACGCCGCTCTCGCTGCTGATCCCCGCGCTGCGGCGCAAGGTGGTGGCGGAATTTTCCGCCCTCTCGATCAACCCGGCCTATCGCCGCCGCGCGCCCGAAGGAGATTTCGCGCGGCAGTGGGCGGCGCAGGAAGCGGGCGCCTGTGTCGTCGCGCTGGCGCTGGTCGGCAGCGTCTTCGCTTTCGGCTGGAAGCCGCTGCTCGTCTATATGGCCGTCCATTCGGCGATGACCGTCATCAACCAGTTGCGCACGCTGGTCGCGCATCTCTGGGAGAATGAGGGCGAGGCGATGACCGTCACCGCCCAATATCTGGATTCGGTCAATGTCCCCCCGCCCGGCACCCTGCCCGCGCTCTGGGCGCCGGTTGGCCTGCGCTATCATGCGCTGCACCACCTGCTGCCCAGCGTTCCCTATCATGCGCTGGGGAAGGCCCATGCCCGGCTGATGGACACGCTCGACATGGACTCGCCCTATCGCAAGGGCAATTATGCCGGGATGATGCCGCTGGTGGGCAAGATCGCGCGCAGCACCATGACGCGCGGCGCCTGAACAGGCAGCTCGGCACATTTTTTCGGTTGCAGCTTGAAACCGGCAACCGCGCACCCATATCGCGATTGTTCCGGTCTTTCCCCTCCCCCTCATGAGGACCGGGACGCCCCCTCAAGGAAGGCCCCGCGCGACACCCTTGGTCGCCGGGGCCTTTTTGCTGCCTTATTCCTCGGTGCGGAACAGCACCGTTTCTCCCACCAGCAGAAACAGGAAGAAAGGCGCCCAGGCGGCCAGTGCCGGCGGGTAAGCGCCCAGATTGCCCATCGCCAGCGAGAAATTGTCGGCGACGAAATAGGCGAAGCCCAGCGCCATGCCCAGCACCGCGCGCATGAACAACTGCCCCGACCGCGCCAGGCCAAAGGCCGCGACCGACCCCAGGATCGGCATCAGCAACGCCGACAAAGGCCCCGACAGCTTGTGCCACAAACTGCCTTCCAGTTCCGCGGTCGGCCGCCCCGCATCGCGCAGGTCGGCGATCGCGCTCTCCAGTTCACGGAAGGTCAGCGCATCGGGATCGACCTTGGCCAGGGTGAACTGATCGGGCCGGATGTCGCGCCCGAACCGCACCGTCCCCACGTCCCGCACCGTGCCGCGCGCCACGTCGAACTGCCGCGCGCCTTCCAGCACCCAGCTTTTCGACGCCGCGTCATAATGGCCGCGCGGCGCTTCCACGATCGTCGTCAGGCTGTTGTTAACCCGGTTGTAGATCTCGATCTGGCGCAGTTGCACGTCGCTGCCGCGCCCGGCGACGATGGCGACATTGACCAGATTGTTGCCATCGCGCACCCACGGGTTGGACTTGACGCCGCTGTCGGGCGGGATCGGCCCGAAATCGACCGCCTCCCACGCGCTCAGCGCGGCGGTGGAGCGGACCACGATCCGCTCGTTGAACACGAAGCTGATGATCGACACGCCCAGCGCCGCGACCACCAGCGGCGCCAATATCTGGTGCGCCGACAGCCCCGCTGCCTTCATCGAAATGATCTCGCTATTCTGGTTCAGCGTCGCCAGCATGACCAGCGTGCCCAGCAGCACCGAAAAGGGCAGGAAGCGGGCGACGATCTGCGGCGCGCGCAGCCCCACATAATGCCACAGCTGCGGGTCGCCATTGCCCGGATAGGACAGGATGTCGCCCGAATTGCCGAGCAGGTCGAGCGTCTGGAGCACGACCACCAGCAGCGCCAGCACGGCGAAGGTGCGGGTCAGGAACAGCCGCACCATATAGAGGCTGATCTGGCGCGACGGAAAGAAATTGAGGTTCATGGGTCAGGCGGCTCCTTCCGCCGAAGGACGCCGGCGGCCCAGCCTGATAAGCCGGCCGATCTGCTTGCCGATCTTCGCGAAGGCGAATTCCAGCGCCGCGATCGGCTGCCCGCCGGGGCGATGGGCGATCACATGATACATCCACAGCACCAGGCCCGACGCCAGCAGGAAGGGCCCCCACAGCGCGATGATCGGGTCGATCTTGCCCAATGCCCCCACACTTTCGCCATATTGATTGACCTTGTGATAGGTCACGATGAACACGATCGACAGGAACACGCCCAGCGCCGACGTCGATCGCTTGGGCGGGATGGCGAAGGCCAGCGCCGCGAGCGGCAGCAGCAGCATGAACACCACCTCGACCATGCGGAAATGGAAATTGGCGCGCACCTCGTTGCGCAGCTTGTCGGGCGTCGCCTGATTCTTGCCGATCACCACCAGCTCGGGGATCGTCTTTTCCCGATCGACGTCGCGCCCGCGAAACGCCTCGATCTGCGGCAGGTCGATCGGCAGGTCATGGCTCGAAAAGGACAGGATTCGCGGCGTCTTATATTTGGGCGCGTCATTCACCAGCACGCCGTTGCGCAGGCGGAATATGATGACGTCGGGATCGTCCGTCGCCAGGAACGTGCCCTGCGCCGCCGTCACCGCCACCGACTGGCCGTCGCGGCTGGTCGCGCGCACGAAGATGCCCTGCAGGTTGCGCCCCCCGTCGCGGCTGCGTTCGATGCGCAGCGTCATCCGCTTCCCCAGGTTGGTGAATTCGCCCACCTTGATCGACGCCCCCAGCGCGCCCGACCGCAATTCGAAGCGCAGCGCCTCATAGGCATGGCGCGACAGCGGCTGGACGAAGCCGACAATGCCGAAATTGATCAGCGCCAGCGCGATCGCATACATATAGGGCACGCGCAGCAGCCGGCCGTATGACAGGCCCACCGCCCGCATCACGTCCAGCTCCGACGACATGGCGAGCTTGCGGAACGCCAGCAATATGCCCAGCATCAGCCCGATCGGAATGCCCAGCGACAGATATTCGGGCAGCATGTTCGCCAGCATCCGCCACACGACGCTGACCGGCCCGCCTTCCGCCGCGACGAAATCGAACAGGCTCAGCATTTTGTCGAGCACCAGCAGCATCGCGGCGATCACCAGCGTGCCCAGCATCGGCACGGCGATCAGGCGGGCGAGATATCGGTCGGTGGCGGTCAGCATTCTCTAAGTCGTCGTCCCATCACCATGTTTTGGCCGCAAACCCCGCTCATATGCGGACGGTAAGTTTGCGGGGCGAACAGGGGCTCGCCATCCGATCCATGCGGGTGGCTATAGCTTCCAGGAGTCTGATGGTCATGGTAAAAGTTGCAATGGGTCTGATGTCGGCGGCGGCGATCCTCGTCGCGGCGCCGGCTATGGCCCATGGCCAGGAAATCCCGAACGATCTCGACCGCTGCGGCGCCAATGCACCCGGCCCGGCGGTGCTGGTCGACGTGCGCGGCTTCGCCTCCGCCACCGGCAAGGTGCGCGTCCAATCCTATCCCGGCACCAAGGCCGCATGGCTCGCGAAAGGCGAATGGATCAATCGCATCGACGTGCCGGCCAGGCCCCGGAACGGAGCCATGCGCTTCTGCATGCCGGTGCCCCATGCAGGCACCTATGGCATCGCCGTGCGGCATGACCGCAATGGCAATGGCAAGACCGATATTTCCAGCGACGGCGGCGGATTTTCCAACAATCCGTCGATCAGCATCTTCAACCTGGGCAAGCCGAGCGTCAGCAAGGCCGCGTTCCAGGCTGGCCCCGGCGTGACGAAAATCACGATCAACCTCCAATATATGTGATCGAACAGCCATGGTCTGCGTCGCGCTCTTGTCCAATCCCAAGTCCACGGGCAACCGGCAGACCCTTCCGCGCGTCCGCAGCTATTGCGCCAGCAATCCCGACATCTTCCATTATGAAGTGGAGCATGTCGACCAGATCGGCCGGGCGTTCCAGACGATCGCCCGCGTCGACCCTGCCGTCATCGTCATCAACGGGGGCGATGGCACGGTGCAGGCGTCGCTGACCGAACTTTATCAGGGCGAACATTTCACCGGCCGGGTGCCGCCGATCGCCGTCCTGCCCAATGGCAAGACCAACCTCATCGCGCTTGACCTTGGCATCCATGGCGATCCGATCAAGGCGCTGGAGCGAATCGTCGCCATCGCCAAGTCGGGCGTCGACGACCATGTCGTCGCGCGCGAACTCATCGCCCTATCGGACGGCGCGGTCGGCAGCCGCCCGGTGCTGGGCATGTTCCTGGGCGGCGCGGGCCTGGCCGACTATATGCTCTATTGCCGCAACAAGATTTATCCGCTGGGCCTATCCAACGGCCTCAGCCACTTCATCACTGCGGTGGCGGTGATCGTGTCGCTGCTCTTTGGCATCCGCGCCCGCTTCCTCCCGCCCTCGGGCAAGCCGGTTAGCATTTCGCTGATCCGCGACGGCCAGATTGCGGGCCGCTTCGCCGTGCTGATCGTGACCACGCTCGAACGGCTGCTGCTGGGCGTCCAGCCGGGCGGCAGCAGCCGCGGCAACATGAAGCTGATGGCGGTGGATCAGAATATCCCTGCCCTGCTGCGCCTGATGTGGGCCAGCCTGTGGGGCCGCGTCGGCAAGGCCAAGATGCAGGGCATTCACCTGGAACAGGGCGACATGATCCGTATCGAGGGCGACCATAGCAGCGTCATCCTGGACGGCGAACTGTTCGAAGCCTCCGAAGGCAAGCCCATCGTCCTGCGCTCGACCGAGCCGGTCCCCTTCCTCCGCCTCGCGGCCTGACGAGCCCCGTCAGGCCGGGCGCAACTCCACCCAGGTCGGGGCATGATCGCTCGCCTTTTCACGACCGCGGAAATCCCGGTCGACCTGCGCATCAATCAGGCGGTCGGCCGCCGCCGGGCTCAGCAGCAGATGGTCGATGCGAAAGCCCGCGTCGCGCGGCCAGCTATTGGCCTGATAGTCCCAGAAGGTCCATAAGCCGCCGGCGGGGTGGCGGGTCAGGATCGCATCGGTCCACCCGTCGTTCAGCATCCGGCGATAGGCCGCCCGGCTTTCGGGCTGCATCAACGCATCGTCCTGCATCGCCTTGACTGAAAATGTGTCCACGTCGCGCGGAATGACATTATAATCGCCTGCCAGCACCGCCGGCACTTCCTCCGTCCAGATTTCCATCGCGCGCCGGCGCAGCCGATCCATCCAGCGCAGCTTGTAATCGAATTTCGGCCCCGGCTGCGGGTTGCCGTTGGGCAGGTAGATGGACGCGACCCGCACGCCCTTCACGTCCGCCTCCAGATAACGGCTATGCTCGTCCTCGGGCTCTCCCTCCAGCCCCCGGCACACCTCGACCGGGGTTTCGCCGCGCGCCAGGATCGCGACGCCGTTGAACCCCTTCTGCCCGTGCCAGATGGCGCCATAGCCGGCTTCCTCGATCTCCTTGGCGGGGAAAGTCTCGTCGCTGGTCTTGATCTCCTGCAGGCAGGCGACGTCCGGCCGTGTCTCGTCCAGCCATTCCAGCAGGCGCGGCAGTCGCGCCTTGATGCCGTTGATGTTGAAGGTCGCGATGCGCATGAAAAGGCCGTCCATTCAGCAAGGGGATATGCGCCTGCCTACGCAGCCGCGCCCGCCTTTTCAAACGGAAGAAGCGTCAGACCGAGAAGCTGGTGCCGCAACCGCAGCCGGCGGTCGCATTGGGATTGGTCACCTTGAACGCCTGCCCGCCCAGGTCCGACACGAAATCCACCGCCGATCCGCGCACCAGGTCCATGCTGACGTCATCAACCACCAGCGTCACACCATCACGCTCGACCGCCATATCCTCGGGCTCGATCGCCTCGGCCAGGCCGAACCGATATTGAAAGCCCGAACAGCCGCCGCCTTCCACCGACAGGCGAAGGATGGCGGGCTTGCCCTGTTTGGCGGCGATCGTCGCGACGCGGGCGGCGGCAGAGGGGGTGAGGTCGATGTCGGCCATGGGGATCAACATAGGATCAGGCAAAAGGCCCGGCAACCCTTGGGGCGCCGGGCCTTTGCGAATTTTCAGAAAAGCGGCGCTCAGTCGGCCGCCTGTTCCTCCGCCTTGGTCGGGCCGCCCATGGCGACCGGCGGCTTGGTGTTCATCGCCACCAGATAATCGGGGCCGGACACGAAGGGGATGGGATTGATCGCCGCGCCGTCGACGCGGACTTCATAGTGAAGATGGCTGCCGGTCGAGCGGCCGGTCGATCCCATCAGGCCGATGATCTGGCCGCGCTTCACATAGCTGTTCGATGCGACCAGCAGCTTGGACATGTGGCCGTAGCGCGTTTCCATGCCACTGCCATGCGTGATCTGGACCAGATTGCCATAGCCGCTCGCCCATCCGGCGCGGCTCACCACGCCATCGGCGGTCGCGTAGATCGGCGTGCCCACCGGACCCGGGATGTCGATGCCCTTGTGCATCCGCGCCCCGCCGTTGAACGGATCGGACCGCACGCCGAAGTTGGAGGTCAGCGACAATTTGGCGACCGGGCGGCCCGAAGGAATATAGGCTGACGCCTGGGTCGTGCCGTCCAGACGTTGCAGGCTGGCGAAGAGATTGGCGAAGCCCGCGTCATTCTGATTGGACTGGGTGACGCTCGCCGGCACTTCGCCATAGGGATCATCATCGTCCGTGACGGCCTGGGCCGGGGCGGCGGCGCAGAGCGCGCCCGCCATTCCCATGGTTCCCAGAAGGGTGAAAAACTTCGACGCGGACTGGAACATAAGCGATCCGCGCGCATTGACCGAGTGAAGAACCGACATGCAGACCCCGACTATCAGCCGGAGACAGTTGTCTCTCGGCGCTTCCCGTGTTGTGTGTTTGGCGACATGAGCCGCCCCCGCTGGAAATGCAGACTGCAAATCGCCGCTCAGCTTGCAAGCGCGGCCTAGAAATCTTCCGTCAGACCGGCCTGTCGACGCGCCGAGTCGTTGAACGGCGGCTTCAGACTTCCGCGAAAAAGGCGTTTCACAAGCATTTGATAATGTGCAGGCGCCATTAACCCTCTTCTGTTCGTCGCCCAGTTGAACCAGTTCGTCCCTGCCGCGACATGCCGAATCTCGTCTGTCACAATTCGGCGCAGGATGCGGCCCGACGCCATGTCCCCGACTTCCTCGAACCGCGTCACCGTTGCCGGCGTGATGTCGAGCGCGCGCGCCTCCAGCACCATCGGCACGATCGCCAGCCGGGCGAGCGCATCCCCCGCCGTCTCGCGCGCCGCTTCCCACAGCCCGTCATGCGCAGGCAGGGCGCCATAATGGCTGCCCATCTGCCGCAACCGCCGGTCGATCAGCGCGAAATGCATCGCCTCGTCCGCGCCGACGCGCATCCATTCATCGGTGAAGTCCGGCGGAAACTCCCCGCCGAACCGGCCGATCAGGTCGAACGCAAGGTCAATGGCCACGAACTCGATATGCGCCAGCGCATGGAGCATCGCGATCCGCGCCCGTTCCGATCCCATGCGGCCGCGCTTGGGCATGCGGTTGGGCGGCAGCAGCATGGGCGCGTCCGGGCGCGCCGGCATGTCGGGCATCGCCGCCTCGAAGCCATGGCGCAGCCGGCCCAGCCGCCACGCCCGCGCCACCGCGCGCGCCGCCATCAGCTTGGCCTGCGGCTCGGGCGTCAGCAGCACATGCGCGCAGGCTTGGCCGACCGTTTCCAGTCCCGGCGGCAGGCTCAAAGCGCCCTCACCGCCTCCAGCACCTCGGCGGCATGGCCCTTGACCTTCACCTTGGGCCAGACCCGCTGCAGCATGCCCTGCGCGTCGAACAGGAAGGTCGATCGCTCGATCCCCATATATTTGCGGCCATAGAGCGACTTTTCGACCCATATGCCGAACGCCGCGCACGCCTCGCCCGGCTCGTCCGAGGCCAGGATGACGCTGAGGCCATATTTTTCGGAAAATTTCTTCAGCTTGGCCGGCTTGTCCTTGGAAATGCCGATCACCGGCACGCCCGCGGCGGCATAGTCGTCGGCCAGCGCGGTGAAATCGCGCGCTTCATTGGTGCAGCCGGGCGTGTCGGCCTTGGGGTAGAAATAGACGACCAGCGGCTCGCCGCGATAATGGTCCAGCGCAAAGTCCACGCCCTGCACATCCTTCAGCGTCACGGCGGGAATGGCGTCTCCTTGCTCCAGCATCATGCGTCCTCCTGATAGGGCGCGGCGATCGCCGCCCATGTCTCGCGCACGCATTGCCGCGCCTGCGCATAGCTTGCAAGCAGCGCGTCCCAGTCCGCCTGGCCGCAGGCGCGCGCCACCAGCGGCCGCGTCGCTGCGGGCGGCTCGGTCGATCCGGGCGACACCAGGCGCGACACGACCAGATAGCGGGTGATGAGGTCATGCGCCGCGATCAGCGCCGCGGGCAGATGCCCCGCCTCCACCAATTGCGTCAGCGCGACCGAAAGGTCGGGATGGAACGCCATGCCATGGCGAAACTGGGTGACATGGATCAGGAATTCCAGGTCCACCAGGCCGCCGGGCACCAGCTTGACGTCCAGGTCGCTCGCCGGCGGCTTGTGGCGCGCAATGTCGCCGCGCATCTTGACCGCCTGCCGCGCCAGATCCTCGACGTCGCGCGGCCGCTCCAGCGTCGCCTTCAACACCCCGTCCAACGCCGCGCGCGCCTGCGCCGACCCAAAGACCGGCCGCGCCCGGGTGAGCGCCAGATGCTCCCAGGTCCACGCCTCTTCGCGCTGATAACGCGCGAAACTGTCGATGCTGACCGCCAGCAGCCCCTGCGCGCCGGACGGGCGCAGCCGCGTATCGACCTCGTATAACGGCCCCGACGCTGTATGCACCGACAGCGCATTGGTGATCCGCTGCCCCAGCCGGTTGAAATATTGCGTAGCCCCCAGCGGCTTGGCGCCATCCGATTCCGCCAGGAAATCGCCGGTGAACAGATAGACCAGGTCCAGGTCCGAAGCATGGGTCAGCACCCCGCCGCCCAGCCGGCCCAGCGCCAGGATCAGCATCTCCCCGTCCGGCACTTTGCCATGCGCCGCCTCGAACTGCGCGATCGTGGCGGACGCCAGCGCCTCGATCGCCGCCAGCGCGACGCGGCCATAGCCCCGGCCCGCCTCGATCGGATCGCCGCCGCGAATGATCTGCACGCCCAGCGCGAAGCGGCGGTCGCCCACCCGCTGCCGCACCCGGTCGAGCAGGGTCTGATAATCCTCGCCCGGCTCCAGCGCGGAAAATTGCGCCGCCAGCTGCGGCACCGCGGGCGGCGGGTCGAAGGCGGAGGCGTCGATCAGCCCGTCCAGCAGCTCCGCGCGCCGGCCCAGCGCATCGGCCAGCGTCGGGGCGTGGCTCAGCACTTCCGCCAGCAATTCCACCAATGCCGGCCGCGCCGCCAGCAGCTTGAAGAAATTGATCGCGCTCGGCAGCCGCCCGATCATGTCGTCCAGCCGGTTGAGCGCCCGCGCCGGATCGGGCGCCTGCGCCAGCGTCCGCATCAACCCCGGCAGCAATTGCTCCAGCGCCTCGCGCGACGCCGGGCTGCGCAGCGCCCGGACCGTGCCGCCGCGCCACCGCTCGATCCGCGCGAGCGGCGTGTCGGGATCGGCAAAGCCCATCTCCACCAGCTGCGCCGTCAGCTTCTCCGCATCATGGGACAGCGCAGCGTCCTCCTGCGTGGGGCTCAGCCGGTCATAATTGCGCCCGACCCATTCGACCTGCGGCCGCAGCAGGTCCAGCAGCGCCGCCCCATCGTCCAGCCCGTGCAGCCGCGCGACATTGTCGATGCCCGCCATCGTCGGCGGCAATTCATGTGTCTGGCGGTCCTCCACCATCTGCAACCGATGCTCGATCGTGCGCAGCAGGCGATAGGCCGCGTCCAGCCGCGTCGCGACCTCGCCCTCGATCACCCCGGCTGCGGCCAGCGCGCGCAGCGCCTCGCGCGTATTGCCCGATCGCAGCGACGGGTCGCGCCCGCCATGGATCAGCTGATGCACCTGCGCAAAAAATTCGACTTCGCGTATGCCGCCGCGTCCGCGCTTCAGGTCATAACCCGGCCCGAACGCCTGCCCCTGCGCATAATGGTCGCGGATGCGGCGGGATATGTCGACGATCGCGTCGATCGCGCCGAAATCCAGGCTGCGCCGCCAGACAAAGGGCCGGATCTGGCGCAGAAACTCCTCGCCCAGCGCCTTGTCGCCCGCCGCCGCGCGCGCGCGGATGAAGGCTGCCTGCTCCCATCCCAGCGCCGTCGATTCATAATAGCCGATCGCCGCATCGACCGGCAGCGCGATCGGCGTCGCCTCGGGCGATGGCCGCAGCCGCAGGTCGACGCGGAAGACATAGCCGTCGCCATCGCGCGCGCTCAGCAATTCGCTCACACGCCGGCCGATCCGCACCGCCGCATCCGCCACATCCTCGCGCGCGCCGTGGGGCAGCGTCGCGGGGTCATAGAGCAGAATCGGGTCGATATCGGATGAATAATTCAGCTCGCGGCTGCCATGCTTGCCCAGCGCCAGCACGACAAACCCCTTATGCTCGGCGTCGGGATAGCGGTCCTGCATCACCGCCGCCAGCGCCTCCTCCAGCGCCTGGTCGGCGAAATCCGACAAGGTGCGCGTGACGCGATTCAGGTCCCACGCGCCCGAAAGGTCCGCTGCCGCCACCGCCAGCGCGATTGCCCCGCGCCGCCGTCGCAGCGATCGGGCGATGCCGTCCTGCGGATCGGCGACGACATGGGCTGCGGCCAGCGCCGCGTCCATATCCCCCTGTTCCAGCTGCGCCGCGACAGTTGGATAGCGATCCAGCGCGCGCGCCAGAAAAGGGGAATGAGCGCGAATTCGCGCCAGCGTCTCAGACCAGTTCGACACCATCTTCTCCTCGTCGGGCGCGGCTATCGCGCGCAAAGGCGACGAAGGCCAGAAACTTTTCCGGACCATGGCCGTTTCCAACACATGGAAATGCAGCGCAAATTAATCGGCCGATCGGCACAGGGACGGGAAAGCGACCTCGGCCGCATCGTCACCATCGGCCTGCCTGCGCCCTATGAAGGCGTCGGCAGGGCGCTGCGATCCACCTATGCGCCGCCGCGGGACTCGGTGCCCGACGACATGAAGGCATTGCTCGACAAACTTGATCGACATTAATCCTCCGGCAAGATTTTCTTAACTTCTGCCGACCAATAATGGCCCCTCATTGGGGGAGCCTCGGTCGTCGGAGGATCGCCGCCATGTTGTATCGCAATTTTGCCATAGCGACGCTCGTCGCCGCGCCGCTCATCGTGCTGGCGGTCCAGAATTTCGTGCCCACAGTGCCGTTCGGTCCTCAGCGCGCCGCGGACGCGCCGTATCCCGATGCCGCGCCGCCGCCGGTCGTTGCGCCCACCATGGCGCCGCCGGCCCAGCCCGCGCCGCCTCCTCCCGCCGATTTTGCGACCCCCGTGCCTGCCGCGGGCCAGCCCCTGCCGGATGCGGGCATGTCCATGCTCGCGCCGGGCCAGGGTCTGCCCCAGGCCCCCGCAGCGCCCAATAGCGGCGCCAATCCCTATAGCTCGCCGCAGCAGGCGCCCGCCGGATCCCCCAACGCCGAATATTGAACGGTCGCGGCGACGGCTGAAGCCGCCGCCGCCCCGCGCCCTCAGATCGCGCCGCCGAACGTGTCGCACTGCGCCGGGTCGCCGGTTTGCAGCCCCTTGCGCAGCCACTGCATGCGCTGCGCGCTGGTGCCGTGGGTGAAGCTTTCGGGTACCGGCCGCCGTCCGGCCGCCTTCTGCAACGTATCGTCGCCAATCGCCTCGGCCGCGCGCATCCCTTCCTCCAGGTCGCCCGCCTCCATCAAATTGGTGTCGCGCGCCGCCCAGACGCCGGCATAGCAATCCGCCTGCAGCTCCATCTTGACCTGCAGCGCATTGCCGTCCGCTTCCGACGCGCGCTGCTGCGCCTTGCGGATGCGGTCGGCCTCGCCCGTGATGGTCTGGATATGGTGGCCGACCTCATGCGCGATGATATAGCCGATCGGGAAGTCGCCCGGCGCGTTGAACTTCGTCTCCATCTCGCGGAAGAAATCGGTGTCGAGATAGATGCGCTGGTCGGCCGGGCAGTAGAAAGGGCCCATCGCCGACATCGCCGCGCCGCATCCCGACTGGCCGCTCTGATTGTAGAAGACCAGGGTCGGCGGTGGATAATCCTGCCCTTGTTCGCGGAATATGTCCGTCCAGCGCCGCTCGGTCGATCCCAGCACCTGCAGCGCCGTGCGCTGCACCGCGCTCAACTCACTGGTCGCGGGCCGCTCGGTCTGCACCTGCTGGCCGCCTCCCCCGCCACTGATCAGGCTCAGCGGGTTCATGCCCATCACCACCATGATGATCAGCACCACGACAATGCCGCCGCACCCGAACCGGCTGCCGATCAGCGGCAGCAGCATGCCCAGGCCCCCGCCCAGCCCGCCGCCGCCAAAGCCACCGCCACGGCCGTCCTGCACTTCGTAATGGCTGCTTTCCCGTTCGTCGTCGAGCCGCATCGCGTCCTCCCTTTCCCGACCAGTGCCTACGCGCCAGTGCCTACGCGATTGAGCGCCGCGGGAAAACTGTCCGTGATCGGGAAGGTTGCGCGATCCGCCCGCTTTCATGCGAGACATTCGCTTGGATCGAGCGCGCCAAAGCCTATATTGCACTGCGACATGGCAGACATCGAACCTACGCGCGCACAACCCCGGCCGCTTCGCCGCGCCCGCACGTCGCTCTCCCTCCCGCGGGAAGTCGCCCTGCTGCTTCAGGGCGGCGGCGCGCTCGGCTCCTTCCAGGCCGGCGTGTTCGACCGGCTGGACGAACTGGGCATTGACGTCAGCTGGGTCGCGGGCATCTCGATCGGCGCGGTCAATGCCGCGATCATCGCGGGCAATGAGCCGCATCGCCGCCTCAGCCGCCTGCGAAAATTCTGGTACACCGTCTCGGGCGGCATGCCCAATATCGTCCTGCCCGAAATCGACCATATCCGCGAAGCCGCGCATCTGGCCGCCGCCGCCACCGTCGCCAGCTTCGGCGTGCCCGGCATGTTCCGCCCGCGCATCTGGCCCGCGACGCTGATGCCCGAAGGATCACCCGGCGCGATCAGCTTCTATGACAGCGCGCCGCTCAAGGACATGCTCGACGCCTGCGTCGACTGGGACCTGCTCAATGACGGGCCGGTGCGCCTGTCGGTCGGCGCGGTGGATGTCGAAACCGGCAATTTCGCTTATTGGGACACGCGCGGCCCGGGCGGCAACACGCGGATCGACGCGCGCCACATCATGGCGTCGGGCGCGCTGCCGCCGGGCCTGCCGCCGATCGAGATTGACGGGCGCTGGTATTGGGATGGCGGCATTGTCTCCAACACGCCGCTCTCCCATGTCCTTACGCACCAGACTGAGGACATGCTGGTGTTCCAGGTCGATCTCTTCCCCGCCGAAGGACCGATGCCGCGGCAGATGACCGATGTTTATTCGCGCATGAAAGACATTCAGTATAGCAGCCGCACGCGCCAGGTGACGGACCAGTATCTGCGCCTGCGCCGCGAACATGGCGCGATCGAGGCGCTGCTCGCGAAGCTTCCGCCCGACCTGCTGGAGTCGCCCGAGGCGCAGTCGCTGCGCCAGTGCCTCGACCAGGGCTCGGTCAACATCGTCCACCTCATCTATCGCTCGCGCAACTGGGAAAGCGGCGCGAAGGACTTCGAATTTTCCCGCTCGACCATGCTCGATCATTGGAGCCAGGGCCGCGAGGCGGTAGAGGAAGTCATGCACAAGGGCGATCTCATCGCCCGCAACATCCTCGACGGCAACAGCGCGACCTTCGATCTCGACGCCCCCGATCACCTCAAGGAGAAAAAGGCATGAGCACGTCCCTGGCTGGCAAGACCGCCCTGATCACCGGCTCCACTTCGGGCATCGGCCTCGCCTATGCCAAGGCTCTGGCGGGCGAAGGCGCGAACGTCGTCATCAACGGCTTCGGCGACAAGGACGCGATCGAAAAGGAACGGCAGGGCCTCGAAACGCTCTCCGGCGCGAAGGCGCTCTATTCCGGCCATGACCTGACCAGGGTCGACCAGATCGAAGCGATGATGAAGGACGCTGCCGACGCGTTCGGCGGGGTGGACATCCTCATCAACAATGCCGGCATGCAGCATGTTGCGCCGGTCGAGGAATTTCCGCTCGAAAAGTGGGACCTCATCATCGCGCTCAACCTCAACGCCGCCTTCCACACGACGCGTCTCGCCCTCCCCTGGATGAAGGAGCGCAAATGGGGCCGCATCATCCAGACCGCGTCCGCCCACTCGCTGGTCGCCTCCCCCTTTAAGAGCGCCTATGTGACGGCCAAGCATGGCCTGGCCGGCTTCACCAAGACGGTGGCGCTGGAAGTCGCGACCTTCGGCATCACCGCCAACTGCATCTCGCCCGGCTATGTCTGGACCCCGCTCGTCGAAAACCAGATCCCCGACACGATGAAAGCGCGGGGCATGACGCGCGAGCAGGTGATGAACGACGTGTTGCTGGCGGGCCAGCCGACCAAGCAGTTCGTCACCGCCGAACAGGTCGCCGCCACCGCTCTCTACCTCTGCAGCGACGCCGCCGCCCAGGTCACCGGCGCCAACCTCTCCATCGACGGCGGCTGGACCGCGCAATAGCGCCAGTCCCCACACACCGGATCCTCCCCTATAAGGAGCGGGGATCACGAAGTGCTCTCGATACCGATACCCCTCCCGTCAGCGCTCATTGCCAAGGCAGACCATAATCCTCCCCTGCAAGGGGAGGTGGCTGGCCAACGGCCAGACGGAGGGGTGTCCCCCTCTCGGTAAAGGACCTCCCACTCTCCGCCCCGCCCCCCGCACGCCACCTCTTCCCAAATAGGATTTCCTCTGATCTACCATCAGGAATGAAGCCTACCCCCCGCCCCTCGCGCTCGCCCCCAGCCGTCGCCTGCCCGACGCGTCCCTGTGTCGTCCCTGTCGCCTGCCTGTCGCGTCCGTGTCGCTTCGGTGTCGCCTTGCGGGCGCGAAGCGGGCGCTTCCGCGCGAAAATTGGAAAAGCGTGTGAACTTCGCCCTGTGGCGTCGCTGTCGCGTCGCAAGCTCGTCGCCTCTTCCCTCCGGCCTTTCCCTCCGCTAGCCAGACGCACGTAAAATAAGGGGATTATCATGCGTTTGACGTCCAGCCTCGCCGCTCTGGCGCTGGCCCTTTCCGCCACCATCGCTCATGCCCAGGACGAACCAAGGAAAAAGGACGAGGCGGCCGAAGCCCCCGTTCCGGCCCCTAATGTCTCGGTGACCCGGCACAAGGGCGTGTTCGGCGGCAAGGCGATCAGCTACACCGCGACCACCGGTGAAACCTATCTCAAGGACAAGGATGGCAAGCCGCTCGCGGCGATCTACGCTACTTCCTATGTGAAGGATGGCGGTGATCGGAACCGGCCGATCACCTTCCTCTACAATGGCGGGCCGGGCTCGGGCTCGCTCTGGCTGCACATGGGCGCCTTCGGTCCCAAGCGCGTGGTGCTGCCCGATGCGCAGGATGACGGCGCGCCGCCCTACCCGCTGGTCGATAATGCCGAATCGCTGCTCGATGTCACCGACCTCGTCTTCATCGATCCCGTCGGCACCGGATTCTCCCACGCCATCGGCAAGAAGGATCCCAAGGATTATTGGGGTGTCTCCGCCGACGCCAAATCGATCGCGGAATTCATCCGCCTGTGGCTGAACGACAATGGCCGCTGGTCCTCGCCCAAATATATCGGCGGCGAAAGCTATGGCACGACGCGCTCGGTCGCGCTCATCAACGAACTGGAGGGGACCTATAACGACATCGCCGTCAACGGCATCATCCTGATCTCGACCATCCTCGACTTCGGCGCCTCGGCCGAAGTGCAGGGCAATGAAATGCCCTATATCCTCAACCTCCCCTCGATGGCGACCACCGCCTGGTATCACAAGCGCATGGGCAACCCGCCCGCCACCGTTGCGGAGGCCGCGCAGCAGGCGCGCGCCTTCGCCACCGGCCCCTATGCCGCCGCGCTGCCGAAAGGAAACCAGCTCTCACCGCAGGAACGCGCCAGCGTGCGGACGGAACTTGCGCGCCTCACCGGCCTGTCCGAAAGCTTCGTCGACCATGCCGACCTGCGCGTCACCCCCGGCCGCTTCTACAAGGAATTGCTGCGCGACCAGGGCCTCAGCATCGGCCGCCTCGACACCCGCTACACCGGCAAGGATTATGACGCCGCCGGCGAGGAGCCGGACAATGATCCCAGCTTCTACGCCATCGACGGCGCCTATACCGCCGCGATGAACAGCTATGCCCGCGACGAGCTGAAGTACAGGACGGACCGGTCCTATGTGACGATCGGCGGGGTCAGCGGCTGGGACTGGAAGCTGCAGGGCCAGCGCGGCCGCGACAGCGAAGTCTATGCCAGCGTCGCCCCTTATCTGGGCAAGGCGCTGCGCGAGAATAGCGGGCTCAAGGTGTTTGTCGGCCAGGGCTGGTATGACTTCGCCACCCCCTTCTTCGGCGCCGAATATGCCATGAGCCGCACCGGCTTCGACGCCTCGCGCATCCACTATCATTATTATGACGCCGGCCACATGATGTATGTCCGCCCCGACGACCTGCGCAAACTCAGCGCCGACATCCGGGCGTTCATCACGTCGCGCTGAATGGGATGAAGAAAACTTGGCTCTTCAATGGCAGCAAATTGCCCTTATGCTCGCCCAGCAAGGGAGACTTTGAATATGCGTAAATCGCTCGCGGCCGTGCTGGCCGCCGTCAGCTTCACGTCCATCGCCGCCGCGCAGATCGCGCCGAGCGCACCCGCGGTGCCGCCCGCGCAAAGCGAAATCGGCGCGGCGGTCGCCAAGGACATGGACGCGATGATGGCGCTCTACCGCGATCTGCACGCCAATCCCGAATTGTCGCTCAAGGAAGTCAACACCGCGGCCAAGCTCGCCAAGCGGCTCAAGGCGCTCAAATATGACGTGACCGAAAAGGTCGGCGGGACAGGCGTTGTCGCGGTGATGAAGAACGGCTCCGGCCCGGTGCTGCTCATCCGCGCCGACATGGACGGCCTGCCGGTGGTCGAGCAGACCGGGCTGGAGTTCGCGTCCAAGGTGCGCACCAAGACGCTCGAGGGCGTAGAAACCGGCGTGATGCACGCCTGCGGCCACGACACCCATATGACCGCCTTCATCGAGACGGCTAAGCTGTTGGCGGCGCGCAAGAACGACTGGAAGGGCACGCTGGTCATGATCCTCCAGCCCGCCGAGGAAGTCGGCAAGGGCGCGCGCGACATGCTGGAGGACGGCCTCTACACCCGCTTCCCGCGCCCGACCCACGCCCTCGCCTTCCACGACGCGGCCAATCTAGAGGCTGGAGTGATCGGCTTCACGCCCGGCTATGCGCTGGCCAATGTCGACAGCGTCGACATCAACGTGAAGGGCGTCGGTGGTCACGGCGCCTATCCGCAGACCGCGAAGGACCCGATCGTGCTGGGATCGCGCATCGTCGGCACGCTCCAGACGCTGGTCAGCCGCGAACAGGACCCGCAGGATCCCGCCGTCGTCACCGTCGGCAGCTTCCAGGCCGGCGCCACGCACAATATCATACCGGATCAGGCCAAGCTGCTGCTGACCGTGCGCAGCTATTCCGACGAGACCCGCGAAAAGCTGATCGAAGGGATCAAGCGCGTGGCGCGGGGCGAGGCGATCGCCGCGGGCGTGCCGGACGACAAGATGCCGGTCGTCAGCGTGAAGGATGAATTCACCCCCTCCACCTACAACCCGCCCGAATTTGCCGAGCAGATGGCAGGCCTGCTCAAGACCCATTTCCCCGACGGTCGCGTGGTCCAGACCCCCGCCGTCATGGGCGGCGAGGATTTCGGCCGCTTCTACCGCGCGGACAAGTCGATCAAGAGCTTCATCTTCTGGGTCGGCGGCGTTCCCGCCGAGAAGATGGCGGCGGCCAAGGCCGGGCAGATCAGCCTGCCTTCGCTGCACAGCCCCTTCTGGGCGCCCCAGGCCGACAAGGTCATCGCCACCGCCAGCGAAGCGATGACCGTCCTGGCGCTCGACATATTGAAGAAGCAATGAGCGGACGGGGCGCTCGTCGGGGCGCCCCGTCCCCGCTGTTCTCAGGCGCCGAAGCCGCCGTCGATCGTGTGCATGGCGCCGGTGATGTAGGACGCTTCGGGGCCGGCCAGATAAGCCGCCATGCCCGCGATCTCCGTCGCCTTGCCATAGCGCTTGATCGCCATGAACGGCATGACCATGCCGGCGATCTCGCCATCGGCCGGGTTCATGTCCGTGTCGACCGGGCCGGGCTGGATGATGTTGACGGTAATGCCGCGCTCGCCCAGATCCCGCGCCAGGCCGCGCGCCATACCCTGCAGCGCCGATTTCGTCATGGCGTAGGCTGCCGCCCCGGCGAAGGGGACCGCGTCGCCATTGACCGATCCGATAACGATGATGCGCCCGCCCTCGGCCATGGTGCGCGCCGCCTCCACCGCGGCATGATAGGGCGCGCGGACGTTGATATCGATCATCCGGTCCACCGCATCGGCCTCGAACGTCAGCGGATCGCCGATCATCGCGACGCCGGCATTGACGATCAATATGTCGAGCGGCCCTTGCTGGGCCACTACGTCGACCACCTGCTGCCGGTCGGCGGCGTCGGACCGGATCGCCGTCGCCCCGGTTTCGGCGCTCAGCGCCTGCGCCGCGTCATGCGATCCGGAATAAGTGAAGGCCACATGCGCGCCGTCCTGCACGAACCGGCGCACGATGGCCGCGCCGATGCCGCGGCTGCCGCCGATGATGAGGGTCTTCTTGGAATGGAGGTCAGTCATGCTGTCTTCCTTGAGAATTATGTAGAGATCGCTATATAAATTCAAGGAGGGGCCGTTCAAGGATAATCATAGTGACCGATACAGAAAAAATCCGGAAGCGTGGGCGCCCGCGCGCTTTCGACCGGGACCAGGCGCTCAACCAGGCGCAGGCGCTATTCCACGTCCATGGCTATGAGGGCGTAGGCGTAGCTGCGCTGGCCAGCGCCATGGGCATCAATCCGCCCAGCTTCTACGCCGCCTTCGGCAGCAAGGCGCAGTTGTTCGATGAGATATTGGCGCGCTATGCCCAGGCTTCGCCGCTGCTGGACGTGCTGGACCTGCCCGGCATTGACCCTGCCGCCGCGCTGGCGCGCCTGCTGCGCAATGCGGCGAGCGCTTATTCAGCCGATCCGGCCCAGGCCGGCTGCCTGGTGCTGGAAAATGGCCGCAGCACCGACGCCGACGCCGCCTGCCGCGCGCGGGATTGCCGCGACGCCAGCGTGGCGACGATCCGCGACTTCGTGGCTCGGTCGCATCCCGAACAAGCGCAGGTCGTGGCCGACTATGTTGCCGCCGTCATGTCCGGCCTGTCGAGCGATGCGCGCGCGGGCCATGCGACCGATCGTCTGATCGCCATCGCCGACATGGCCGCGCTCGCGATCCGCGCCATGCTGGAGCCCGAAGGACGCTAACGCGGCCGATGGCCCCTGCGCCACTTGGTCCACAAATGCCGCGCCAGCATCAGCGGCGGCATCCGCAACCAGTGCGAGCGCAGGTAAAAAGCGAAGACCAGCAGCTTGCGCGTCTCGCGCCCCCATCCGTCCCGGGCGAGCAGGCGCGCGCGCACGATCCGGTCCCATGGCGTCAAGGCCGCGCCGCCATCATAGAGCGCATCCGCCAGTCGCTGGGCCTGCCGCACATGCGCCCGCAGGCCATGCCGCGCCGCTCGCCCCTCGAGCGCGGCGCGGTCGATGTCGCGGAGCAGGCAGTGAATGTCCCAAAGATTGCGCAATCCCCCCTGCAGATCCCCGTCCGCCAGCATGTGGGCCGCGGCATGGATCACTCGATCCTCGGGCGAAAGCGCCCAAAGGCCATCCCCGATCGAAACCGCGTTCGCCAGCAAGGCCGCCGCATCCGGCTTTGGCCGCGCCGTCAGCGGGAGGATGGTGTGGTGCACGTCGATCATCCGGTCGCGCTCGGCATGGATCATCGGAGGCAGTTCATGCATCCACTGGCGATAATAAGCGTCATCATAGGCGTCTTCCTTCACCCATTCCCAGCCCGCCGCCATCAGCGCGCGCTCCACCGCCTCCATGGCGGCGCGCGGCACGAGAATATCAAGGTCGCCAATGAAGCGCCCCTGCCCTGCGACCAACTCCGCCGCCGCATAGGCCGTGCCCTTGAGTACGATCAGGGGCACGCCGATCGCGGACAGGGCATGGGCTGCGCGGTCCGCCTCCCACATCGCCTGCCGTGCCTCTCGTTCCGCATCCATCCGGGCGTCCTGCAGGATCGGCTTCACGCCGTGCGGCAGTTGCATCCCCTGGATCCGCCATGCCAGCGTCGCGATCAACCGTTCGGCCTTGGCCGCCGCCAGAAGGCGGTTCCAGCCCGCCCCGTCCAGCACCTCGACAGAAGCCGGATCGCGCAGTGCGCGGACCAGCAAGGCGGCGCTCATGCCCTGCCCTCCCACAGACGATCCACCATCTCGAAGGCGGCCTCGCCCGTCGGAAAGTCGATCGCGCAGGCCGGCACGCCAGTGACAAAGCGAGTGAGCGCGGCGAAGCCCGGCTCGCCCAGCGCGACATAGTTTGTGGAGGCCTGCGTCAGGCGCATGAACGCCTCCCCCTGCCCTACGGGGCGCAGAGCAACCTCATGCCCAAAGCGCGGAAAGAGCAGCAGCGCCGGCATCGCCCCTTCGCTCATGCGAGCGACCGCATCGGCGCGCGGCACCATATGGCGAATGTCCCCCTTGGCCGTCGCGCGCAGCAATGGGCCCATCCGGTCCGGCGTCACGGCGTCGGCCACCACGCCGATTGCCTGGTTCTTCAGCGACACGAGGCGTGGAAAGGGCAGGATCGCGCCGCTGTCGAGATCGAGCAGCGCGAATTCGTCCCCCATCAGCCGCCAGCCCCGCTCGCCGAGCAACGCCGCCAAGGTCGACTTGCCCGATCCGGATTCGCCGGTCATCACCAGCGCCCGGCCATCCTTCTCGACGCTCGACGCGTGAAGCAGCAGATGTCGCCGCCAGCCCAGCGCCATTTGCAGGTTCATCCCCATTTCCGCCGCCAGCAGCCCATGGGCCAGGCTCATCGGCGCGGCGTCCGCGAGGCCATGGTCGCCGGTGATGAAGATGGACGGCCGCACCCAACGCCGCAGCATGCTGGTCGGCTGGAGCCGGACGGTGAAGTCGGCGACCGTGCCGCCGCCATCGGGATAGGCAGCGTAGAGGCTCGCCAGCGCTTCAATCGGCGAGCGCCAGGCGGAGCCGATGCGAAAGCTTGCGGGACCGATCCGCAGGGTGAGGCCGTGCATCATGCCGCGCGCACCAGACCCAGCGCTTCGAGCGCCTGCAATTGCGCCCCGATCTGCGCGACGGCCACATCCGGCGGGCCCAGGTCATAGTCGCGCGCCAGCCGCGAATGAAGGTCGCTCGCGCTCAACGGCGCGCCGTCCGCCATCGCCTCCAGCATCTCCGGCACCGGGCTGATGACCATATGGGTCTGTCCGGACCGGACATGGTAGAGCAGCACCAGGTCATCGAGAGGGCAGATGCGGTAATGATCCCGCGGGTCGAGTCGGTAGATGCGGGTCCGGTCCAAAGCTGGCTCTTCCTGCGGCATGCCCCCGCCTTAGCGCAGGAGAGTAGCCAAGAGCCTAACGTATCAGGGAAGGACGGGCGAGGGCGACAATGCCGGCGCGGGTCGGCGGACGAGCGCCGCGAAGGCATCGAGATAGGCGTCGAGCGCTCGAGCCGCGCCATGTTCCCGCACCGCGGCCTCCAGCAAGGCGGGCGCAGCCGGACGCGCCAGCGTGCGCCCGATCGCGCGGGCCAGAGCGGCGGCATCGCCCACGGGCACCGGCGGATGCTGACCGGCGGCGGCCAGGACAGGCCGGATATTGGGTGTGCTGTCAGTCGCGACGACTTGTGAACCACAGGCCAGCGCCTCGATGAGCGTCGCGCATAGCCCTTCCCAACGCGAAGGCTGGAGCAGAAGATCGGCTCGGCCCATCAGCCTCGCCAGGCGCTCGGGATCCCCGACATAGCCCAAGAAGTCGACTCGATCGGCGATGCCGAGCGCCTGCGCCTGTCGCTCCAGCGCTCCGCGCAGCGGCCCTTCGCCCGCGATCGTCAGTCGCCAGTCGATATGTGCCAAGCGCGCCAATGCGTCGAGCGCGGTGGCATGATCCTTCTGCGTCACCAGCCGCCCCACCATCAGCAGGGAAAAAGGCGCGTCCGCCTCGCGCGGCCGGCGCAGCGCCCGCGCCTTCTCCATGGCTGGCGTCACAGTGGGTCGGGGCAACAGCCGCACCTCGCCGCTGGACGCTAGCAGCGCGCGGTCATGCTCGCCCATGACAATGGTGAGGTCGCTCAGCCGCGTGATGGCCCGGAACCGTTTCAACCGCGCCCAGGCGGCCATCACGCGCTGCCTGGGCCGGATGATCGGATTGGAAATGCGCGCGACCGACCGCGTCTGCGTGCCGGCGCAGGCAAGCGCCACCAGCATATTGCTCTGATTGCCGGCGGAATAGAGAATGTCGGGCCGATGCCGCTGCACCATCGCGCACAGAGCCGGATACTGGCCAATCATCGACAAACGCCGATGGCCGTTCAGCGCCGCTACCCGTCGCACTGGAACCCTTGAATCGATCAAATGAGCGCTGACGCCCTGCATGTGGGCCATCCACAATTCGACCCTGATGCCGCGTCGCGCCAAGTGATTCGCCAACAGGATTGCAACCCTGTCCAACCCGCCATCACCCGGCTGATAAAGATAGACCGCCACCGACAGATCGGCCGTCAACATGGCGCCTTGCTGATACATCTCGTCTCCGCCGCTCGCATGAACCTCAGCGGCTCGACGGCATCAACGCGCATGATCCGTATCGGGTCCGATTGCGAACGGTGGTTACGCTGCGCTCACCTTGCCCGAGCGACAACTCAGCGCGGCATCTGCAGCGATGCGTAGCAGGTAAAGCCGCTCGTTCCGGACTGAAGCCGGCGGATATAATTGAGATAGGCCTGGTTCTGATCGTAGCTGGTGCCCGGCAGGGGACGTCCGCGCAGCGCCTGCTTCACCTGTTCGCCGGTATAGCTGCGGCCAGTGCCGGGAAAGGCGCCGGGCGTGCCAGGCGGCACCACTTTCCCATTAGGCGCGATATAGTTGCCCGCCCGTCCCTGGTCGGGCACAGGGATGGTGCAGTTGAGGACCGACGCCGCCGTGTTCGCGAGCGCCGGGCGGATCGACACGATGGTGGACGCCGCGACCGCGCCCCCCATCAGCAACTGCCGACGCGACGCCACGCCGCCCTCCGCCAGCCGATCGGCAGCCGAGGGCTGTTGCGGCAAGGCGCCGTCCTGATCGGCCTTGGGCTCAGTCATATCGCTCCAATTCGCATCCGCCGCTTGCCAAAGCGTAAAGATTGCACGCTATTGGGGCAAGACACTCGCAGCAGATGCGCGACAAATCCAGTGCGGTAACCATGAATCGACTGAGCATATCACAGATCACCGCCTCCCTCGCCATGCTGTTGCTGGGGACGGGGGGCGCGCTGATGATGGGCGCGCATCCGATCAGCATCGCTCTGCCCGTGCTGGCGGGCGTGCTGGTGCTGATCATCACGTCGGGGGATGCGGGCCTGCGCCCGGCCGATTTGCCCGCGCCCGTCATGCCGGAGCAGCCTGACTTTGCCGCGCATCCTGATTTCCCGAGCCTGCTGGAAGGGATTTCCGATCCGCTGATGCTGGTGGAGAAAGGCCGGATCGTGCGCGCCAATCGCGCGGCGATGCGGCTGCTAGGCGCGCATATAGAAGGTGAGGACGCCCGCATCGCGATCCGCCACCCCGCCGCGGCCGAACGGCTCGCCAGCCTGGCTCCTTTGGCCGAACCAATCATGATCGAACTGGTCGGGCTCGGGACGCGCGAACAGCGCTGGCAGATGCGGGTTGCGCCCGTGGGCGCGGTCGACATGATGCGGCGGCTGGTTCATCTGGTCGACCATAGCGGCACTCACGCCGCCGAACGGATGCGCGTCGATTTCGTCGCCAATGCCAGCCATGAACTGCGCACCCCCTTGGCGGGAATATTGGGCTTCATCGAAACGCTGGCCGATCCCGAACTGGGCAAGGATGTCGAAACCCGCCAGCGCTTCCTCAAGATCATGGACGGCGAAGCGCGGCGCATGCAGCGGCTCATCGACGACCTCATTTCGCTGTCGCGCATCGAGGCCGAGAAATATCGCGCGCCCGACAGTCCGGTGGACCTGAGCGAACTGGTAGCCGAAGTGGTCGGCGTGTTCCGTTCCAGCCATGGCGAACGCGGCCGCGACGTCGAAATGGAAATCGCGCCTTCGCTCGGCCCGGTGCTGGGCGACCGCGCCCAGCTGTCTCAGTTGATCCACAATCTGATCGGCAATTCGGTCAAATATGGCCGCCCCGGCACGCCCATTCGGGTGACGCTGGCGGAAGGCCCCAGCGGCATGGCGAAGCTCTGCGTTACCGACGAGGGCGAAGGGATCGGCCCCGATCACCTGCCGCGCCTCACCGAGCGCTTCTACCGCGTGGATTCAGGCCGTAGCCGAGCGATGGGCGGCACGGGGCTAGGCCTCGCCATCGTCAAGCATATTGTCGAGCGGCATCGCGGGCGGCTGGACATTGCCAGCACCTTGGGCAAGGGCACCAGCATCTGCGTCCTGCTGCCACCGCCTGCGGAAGAAGCGTCTGCGCGGATGGACGAGAAGAAGCGCCCGTCTGCCCTTTCGGGCACGGTGTCATGAAAATGAAACCACAATGTCACAAAGGCGCGACGGTCCGCGACTAAGGCCCGGCTCCAAGGGGGGCGGCGGCATGCGACTCGCGGCTTTGACGATGGAGATACCAGTGAAAGCTTTCGCCTTGCTCGCCGCTGCCGCTACGAGCGTTCTCAGCCTCGCTGCCTGCGGCGATCAGATCGGCGGTGCCGGCGGCACGCGCGATCAGATTCGCGCGGTCGGGTCCTCTACCGTCTATCCCTTCGCTACGGCGGCCGCCGAACTGTTCGTCCAGAGCAATCCGGGCATGAAATCGCCGATCATCGAATCGACCGGCACCGGCGGCGGCATGAAGCTGTTCTGCGCCGGCGTCGGCGCCCAGCATCCCGATATCGAGGACGCGTCGCGGCGCATCAAGAAATCCGAATTCGACCAGTGCCAGGCCAATGGCGTCAAGGACATCATCGAGGTGCAGATCGGCGTCGACGGCCTCGCCTTCGCGGAATCGAAGGAAGGCCCCGGCCTCTCGCTGACGCCCAAGATCGTCTATGAAGCGCTGGCCGCCAACCCTTATGGCAAGGGGCCGAACAAGGCGCAGACCTGGAAGGATGTCGACGCCAGCCTGCCGGCCATTCCCATCTCCGTCTTCGGCCCGCCATCGACCAGCGGCACCCGCGATTCGCTCGCGGAACTCATTCTTGAAAAGGGCTGCCAGACCGATCCCGCCATGGAAGCGCTCAAGGAAAAGAGCGAGGACGACTATAAGGCGGCCTGCACCCGCATCCGCGAAGACGGCAAATATGTGGACTCGGGCGAAAATGACAATCTGATCGTGCAGAAGCTGGGCGCCAATCCCAATGCCGTGGGCGTGTTCGGCTTCAGCTTCCTGGAAGAGAATAAGGACACGCTCAAGGATGTGCCGATCAACGGCATCCAGGCAACCTATGAAACCGTTTCGACCGGGCGGTATCCCGGCGCGCGCCCGCTCTACATCTATGTGAAGAAGGCGCATATGCAGGCCGTCCCCGGCCTGCATGCCTATCTCAACACCTTCGCCGCCAATTGGGGTCCAGGTGGCGTGCTGGCCAAGCGCGGCATGGTCCCGGCGCCCGAGGATGTGCGCAAGAAGAATGCCGAGACGGTCAAGTCGCTGACCGTGCTCGATGGCGCCGACCTGAAATAAGCGAAGGCCAATGACCGGACCTGCCATTCTCCTGCTGCTCGCAGGCCTGGGCGCCATCGCCTGGGTCAGCGCGCGCGCGCGCGCCATGCGGCTCCAAACCGCCGCGCGGGCGACCGGACGGCGCGATGCCGTCCATTCCCTTCCCGGCTATCATGGCTGGTATGTCGCGCTGTGGGCGCTGATCCCCGCTGGCATTTTTCTCGCCGTCTGGGCCAATTTCGCGCCAGGGCTCGTGACGCAGTCGGTCTTGACCGATCCGGCGGCGCAGGGCCTGCCCGTCGACGGTTTCGCCCGCGCCGCCATCCTGGGTGAGGCGCGCGCCATCGCAAGCGGTCTTCAGGCGGGCGCCTTCAATCCGGCGAGCGAACCGCTGGTCGAACCCTATCGCACAGCGATGACCGAATATGGCATCGCCGGCGCGGTGTTGGCGCTGATCCTCGCCTTCGCCGGGGGCGCCTATGCCTTTACCCGCATCCGGCCGGAGTTCCGCGCGCGCACCCGGGTCGAGCGGCTCGTCATGATTTCGCTGCTGATCGCCTCGCTGCTGGCGATCGTCACCACGCTGGGGATCGTCGCGTCGCTGCTGTGGGAAAGCTTCCGCTTCTTCTCGATGGTCAACCCCATCGATTTCCTGTTCGGCCTCAAATGGTCGCCGCAATCGGCCGCCATGGGCTATGGCAATGACGATGCCTTTGGTGCGGTCCCGCTTTTCTGGGGCACCATCTTCATCGGCGCCATCATCGCCATGATCGTGGCGATCCCGCTCGGCCTGATGAGCGCCGTCTACCTGACGCAATATGCCAGCCCGGCCGTCCGCAAATGGATGAAGCCGATGCTGGAGGTGCTGGCGGGCGTTCCGACCGTGGTCTACGGCTATTTCGCGGCGCTGACCGTCGCCCCGGCCCTGCGGGATCTCGCCGCCTCGATCGGCATCCATGGCGCCAGTTCGGAAAGCGCGCTGGCGGCGGGCCTGGTCATGGGCGTGATGATCATTCCCTTCGTCTCCTCCATGGCCGACGACAGCATTGCCGCCGTGCCGCAATCGATGCGCGACGGCAGCCTGGCGATGGGCGCGACAACGAGTGAGACAATCACGCGCGTGCTCATCCCCGCCGCTTTGCCTGGCGTGGTCGGCGGCGTGCTGCTGGCCGTCAGCCGCGCGATCGGCGAGACGATGATCGTTGTCATGGCCGCCGGCCTGGCCGCGAACCTCACCCTCAACCCCTTCGCCAGCGTGACGACAGTCACGACCCAGATCGTCCAGTTGCTGACCGGCGACCAGGAATTCGACAGCGCCAAGACGCTTGCCGCCTTCGCGCTCGGACTTGTCCTGTTCGTTGTCACCTTGTTGCTCAACATCGTGGCCCTGCGGGTCGTGAAGAAATATCGCGAGGCCTACGAATGAGCTCGACCACATCTCCCGCCGAGCGGCTTCCCACCGACTGGAAGTCCGACGCGATGCGCAAGCGGATTGCGCGGCGCTACGCGGCCGAACGGCGCTTCCACTTGCTGGGCCTGGGCGCCGTGCTGCTGTCGGCCGCCTTCCTCGCTTTCCTGCTGGTGACGATGATGGGCAATGGCCTGCGCGGCTTCACCCGGACGGAGATCGCGCTGAAGGTCGATTTCCCCGCCTCGCCGCTGCTCCTCGATCCGCAGGCGATCACCAACGAGGCGCTGGCCAACGCCAATCTGCCGATGGTGACCAGCGCGGTCGCGGAAAAGATGCTGGGCAAGGATGCCGGAACTCTGCTGGCGCCCACCGCCTGGCTCAGCCTGCGCGACGCGATCAAGGCCGATCCCACCGTCCTCCACCGCACCGAGATCATCCGCGTGCCCGCTTCCACGGACATCGATCTGGCCGCCAATAGCGACGGGTCGCCAGAAGCCGAAGCGGCGGTCAAGCGGCTCAACCAGGCGGGCATTTTGTCGACCGGCTTCAACTGGAGCTTCCTGTCGGCCAGCGACGGCACGGACCCGACGCAGGTCGGCATTTGGGGCGCGTTCAAGGGCTCGCTGCTGACGATGATCGTCACCCTGGTGCTGAGCTTTCCGATCGGCGTGGCCACCGCCCTCTATCTGGAGGAATATGCGCCCAAGACGTGGTGGACCGACATCATTGAAGTGTCGATCAACAATCTGGCGGCGGTCCCGTCGATCATCTTCGGCCTGCTCGGCCTGTCGATCTTCCTCAACTTCCTGCACTTGCCCCGATCCGCGGCGCTGGTCGGCGGCATGACGCTGGCGCTGATGACGATGCCCGTCATCGTCATCGCCGGACGCAACGCAATCAAGTCGGTGCCGCCCAGCATCCGCGACGCGGCGCTCGGCATCGGCGCGTCGCCGGTGCAGGTCGTGTTCCAGCATGTGCTGCCGCTCGCCCTGCCCGGCATCCTGACCGGCACCATCATCGGCATGGCTCGTGCGCTGGGCGAGACCGCGCCGCTGCTGATGATCGGCATGCGCGCCTTCATCGCGACCCCGCCCGGCGGCGTCACCGATCCCGCGACAGTGCTGCCGGTGCAGATCTTCCTGTGGTCCGACGAAGTCTCCAAGGGCTTTGTGGAAAAGACCTCGGCGGCGATCATCGTGCTGCTCGTCTTCCTGCTGGCGATGAACGGTCTCGCCATCTACCTGCGCAACAAGTTTGAAAAACGGTGGTAAACAGCCCCATGACTGAAGAACAGAAAAGCCTGGCCCTGGCCGACCCGAAGATGACGGCGCGCGACGTCAAGGTCTTCTATGGCGCCAAGCAGGCGATCAAGGGCGTCTCCATCGACGTCGACATGGACAATGTCACCGCCTTCATCGGCCCGTCGGGCTGCGGCAAGTCGACCTTCCTGCGGACCCTCAACCGCATGAACGACACCGTCGCATCGGCGCGGGTCGAAGGAACGATCACGCTGGACGGCGAAGATATCTACGCTGCGTCGATGGACGTGGTGCAGTTGCGCGCACGCGTCGGCATGGTCTTTCAGAAGCCCAATCCCTTCCCCAAGTCGATCTACGAAAATATCGCCTACGGCCCGCGCATCCACGGCTTGGCCGCATCCAAGGCGGACATGGACGTCATCGTCGAGAAGTCGCTGCGCCGCGCGGGTCTGTGGGAAGAAGTGAAGGACCGGCTGCAGGACAGCGGCACCGCGCTTTCGGGCGGCCAGCAGCAGCGGCTGTGCATCGGCCGCGCGATCGCGGTGGAGCCCGAAGTGATCCTGATGGACGAACCCTGTTCGGCGCTGGACCCGATCGCGACCGCCAAGATCGAGGAGCTGATCCACGAACTGCGCGGCCGCTACGGCATCGTGATCGTGACGCACAACATGCAGCAGGCGGCCCGCGTGTCGCAGCGCACCGCCTTTTTCCACCTGGGCGAGCTGGTGGAATATGGCGTCACGTCCGACATCTTCACCAATCCGCGCCAGGAGCGGACCAAGGATTATATCACGGGTCGCTACGGCTGATCCGCGCGGAGGCACTAAGATGGCAGAACATACGATCAAGGCATTTGACGAGGACATCGACCGGCTGCGCGGCCTGATCGCCGAAATGGGCGGCCGGGCCGAAGCCGCCATCGAAAATGCGATGCTCGCGCTGCAGCGTCACGACAAGACGCTGGCCGCCGAAGTGGTCGCCGACGACAAGCGCATCGACGCGATCGAGGCGGAGGTCGAGAAGATGGTGGTCGAAGTGATCGCCCTGCGCGCGCCGATGGCCAACGACCTGCGCGACGTCATCGCCGCGCTCAAGATCGTCAGCGTCGTCGAACGGATCGGCGACTATGCCAAGAATATCGCCAAGCGGGTGCCGCTGGTCGCCACCAACACCCGCACCATGGAGCCGATTTCGCTTCTTCCTTCCATGGGCCAGGTCGCCGGCGAGATGGTGCATGACGCGCTGAACGCCTTCGCCGCGCGCGATCCCGACCTGGCCCTGGCCGTCGTCGAGCGCGACACGGTTGTGGATGATTTCTACAACAGCGTCTTCCGCACGCTGGTGACCTATATGGTCGAAAATCCCAAGACGATCAGCGAATGCGCGCACCTGCTGTTCATCGCCAAGAATATCGAACGCATCGGCGATCACGCCACGAACGTGGCCGAAATGGTCTATTATGCCGCGACGGGCAAGACCCTGCCCGAACGGGAGCGCGGCCCCGACATCCAATTGGAGGACTGATCATGCCGCGGGCCAAGATGCTGCTGGTTGAGGATGACGCGGCGCTTGCCGAGCTTCTGATCTGGCATTTCAAGCGAGAGGATTTCGACGTTTCCCACACCGTCGATGGTGAAGAAGCCTTGCTGATGGCGCAGGAGAATGTCCCCGACATCGTCCTGCTCGACTGGATGGTCGAAAGCCTTTCGGGCATCGAGGTCTGCCGGCGCCTGCGCCGCATGACCGGCACCGCCAATGTGCCGATCATCATGCTCACCGCCCGCGGCGAGGAGGAGGATCGCGTGCGCGGGCTGGAAACCGGCGCTGACGATTATGTCACCAAACCGTTCAGCCCCCGCGAACTGGTCGCCCGCGTCGGCGCGGTGCTGCGCCGGGTGCGTCCCGCGCTGGCAGGCGAAACGCTGACCTTCGCCGATGTCGAAATGGACACGGTCGGTCACAAGGTCCGCCGGTCGGGCCAGGTGATACCGCTGGGCCCCACCGAATTTCGCCTGCTCAAGCATTTCCTGGAGCATCCCGGCTGGGTCTTCTCGCGCGAGCGCCTGCTCGACAGCGTCTGGGGCCAGGACAGCGACATCGAACTGCGCACGGTCGACGTGCATATCCGCCGCCTGCGCAAGGCAATCAATGCCGATGGCCAATATCAAGACATCATCCGCACGGTGCGCTCCGCAGGCTATGCGCTCGACACCGAAGGCATGGCCTGACACTTCGACCGGTCGAATGGAAACGAAAAGCCCTCCCCAAGGCAATTTGGGGAGGGCTTTTCGTTTTCAGGTCGGATGGATCAGGGGAAGGCGCCATAGCCCCTCCCCCTGATCCACTCAAAAGGCGACGACCATGGATCCGCTGATGGCGCGGGGCGCGCCGAGATAAGCAGTGCCCGATGTGCCGGTCAGGCTGGTCCCCGAATAGCCGATATAGACCTTGTCGAAGAGGTTGGTGACGTTGAGCTGGAAGAAGGTCTTCTCCAGCCCGAACTGCGCCAGCGAAAAGCGAGCGTCGAGATCCACCAGCGTATAGCCGGGCAACTTCACCGTATTGATGTCGTTGACGTAGCGCTCGCCCGTCCGCTTGACCTGCAAGCCGAGGTCGACCGGGCCGAGCGTACCCTGGATGCGGCCGCCGAAGGTGTATTTGGGGGCGCCTGCCTCGCGCTTGCCCGCAGTTGCGGCATAGGCGGTGGCGCTGGTCTGGACATCGTCCTTGATCTCCGACTTGAGGTAGGAGCCGAAGACGTAGAACATCAGGTCCTTGACCGGCCGCACGGCGACGCTGCCATCGATGCCATATTTGTCGACCCGGCCCAGGTTGCGCGTGACGGTACAATCGCAATCGGCGTCATAGGCGCTCGCCAGGCGGTTATTGTACCGGGTGTACCAGCCCGATAGCTGCGCCTGGATGATGCCCGACTGATAACGGAAGCCCAGATCGAAGGCATCGGAGGTTTCCGGCTTGGGCTGGCCGGAACTGCTGTCCTCGTCAAAATAGAGCGCGCCGTAGAGCGCATCCGTGCCCGGCACCGACAGGTTCTTGGCATAGCTGGTGAACAGGCTCGCCTTGTCGTTGAACTTGTAGGTGACGCCCAGATTGGGCAGCAGCTTGCTATATGTGATCTTGCGCGACTGCGGCGCAGCGTAGGACGAATTGGCTGCCAGCAGCGCGTCGATACCGGCCTGGGTGGCTGGGCATGCGACGTTGCCCGACGCATCGGTGGTCACGCAATATTGGTTGAGATCCCGCGTGAAGAAGGGTGCGCGGGCACCGGCGAGCAGCACGATCGAATCGTCAGCGAAGCTGCCGCGATATTCGCCCGCGATCTGGTTCAGCGTTGCATAGGACAGGCGGTCGCGCTTCTGGATGACGTTGCCGTCCGCATCGGTGATCGGATCGTTCACCGGGAAGACGTCGACGGGATCGCCGCTCAGCGTCAGATAGCCCGCCTCGCCCGTCTGCCGATGCCGCGCGCGATCGAAGGTGTAGGACAAGCGAACCCGGTTGTTCGGATCGATCTCATAGCCCAAATTGGCGATCACGCCGTAACGCTTGGTTTCGGTCTGGCTGGGCGAGAGAATACGGACGAAATCCTGGGTGTCGCCGTCGCCATTCAGGTCCACGCCGCCGAAATAATAATATTGGGTGGAACTGCTCGTCGCCGTGTTGCGGCTGTCACTGGTATAATAGCCGCCGCTATAGCCATCGGCGTTCGCCCCTTCATAGCCATAGGAGGTGCCGCCGCCATTGGCCTTGGTATATTGGAAGCTGGGATCGACCGTCAGCGTCAGCCCCTGCGCCAGGGTGAAGCGCGAATTGATGCGGACATTGCCGGTGTTGGACGGATTGTAGCGACGCTCGAACGCCGATCCACAGCTGTCGGCGATGTCGGTCACGCCGGCTTCGGCGGTATCCGTCGTGCAGCTGGGCGTTTCATAGAAGCGGCTTTCCGCCGTGCCGGGAAAGCTGCTGGTGGTGTAGGTCGATCCGTTGAATGTATTGCGGTTCTGGTTGTAATGACCGGCGATCGAAATGAAGTCACCATTGCTGCCCAGCGGCTGGTAGATCTTGCCGTTATATTGTTGTTTGTCGACGCCACCATAGTTGACGAAGCTCGAATCATTCACCGCGCGCGAAGCGGAGAACCACGCTTTGGTGCCGATCGCGGTGAAGACGCCAGTCTGGAACAGGCCGAACACGCGGTGATAGGCGCGGTCGTCATCATTACCGCGCGCGACAATATTGCCGTAGCTGGCGCTGAACATCGCGCCCATCTCATCGCTGGGGGTCAGCGACCGGATGTTGATCGTGCCGCCGGCGGCGGAGGCTGTCGGGCTGTCCACATCGGTGGAGCCGAGGCTGACGGTCGCCGATTCGATCACTTCGGGATCAAGCTGCTGGTTGGTGTAAAGCGCGTAATTGCCAGAATCGTTGAGCGGTATGCCGTCGATCGTCTGCGACACGCGGTCTGCGCTGAAGCCGCGAATGGTGAAGCTGCCGCCCAGCGAACCCCAGGGGTCCTGGTTGGAGAAGCTGACGCCCGGCACAAGGTTCAGCGTTTCGTTGATCGACTGACCCGGGCGCTGGCGCGCGATCAGTTCCTGCTCGATCGTGACCTTGGCCTTGGGCGTGTCCGGTGTGGTGACGCCGGCCACGCTTTCGTCGGCGCGCGCACCGGTGACGACGATCGCATCTTCGAAATCCTGCGACCCGGTTGATTGCGCGTGGACGAGCGCCGGCATAGCCGCCACGACCATCGCGGCGCTGCACATCAATAGCTTTTTCATGGACCCGAATTCCCTTTGTCGTTGGACAGGTCGCAGCCGCCCGACTTCTTATGCTCGTGGCGATCCATGCGAACCGTGGGCGCTCCCCTGCGCGCAGGCCGTGACAAATTTGTTAAATTAAAAGTTGCTTCAGAATATTATTTTTAATTTCAGTTTTTAACTATAAAGCTTATTGTAGATGCAATTTGCCATAATTCTGATCATTACATCATAATTCTGATTTTGACTTTGAGAGTACCATATCTGGCCCTGCCTCTGGCATTTTGTGTCAGACACCGACTCCGTCGTCCCAATAGCGCATAAAGAAAAGGCGCTCTGCCCAACTGGCCAGAGCGCCTTTGCGATAGGTAAAAGGAAGCCGGCGTCAGGCCGCGCGGCGGGCCTTGTTGAGCTTCTTCAGCAACATGTCGCGCTTCAGGCGCGAGAGATGATCGATGAAGAGTATGCCTTCCAGATGATCCATCTCATGCTGGAGGCAGGTGGCCAGAAGGCCTTCCAGCTGTTCCTCATGAATGCGGCCTTCGCGATCCATCCAGCTGGCGCGGATCACGGAAGGGCGCTCGACCTCGGCGAACTGGTCGGGCACCGAGAGGCACCCTTCATTATAGACCGACAGTTCGTCCGAGCCCTTGAGGATCTGCGGATTGATGAAGACCAGCGGGTTCTTGACCAGCGGCGCGCCTTCCTCGTCCGATCCGGGTTCCTGAAGGTCGATGACCAGCACCCGCTTTGGCACGCCGACCTGGATCGCAGCCAGCCCGATGCCGGGCGCATCATACATGGTGTCGAACATGTCGTCGATCAGCGTCTGCAGATCGTCGTCGATCGCCTCGACCGGGGTCGAAATGGTGCGCAGCCGAGGATCGGGCGCTTCAAGGATGGGACGGATTGCCATGCGACGAACATAGGCGGAACGCGCACATTTATCAAGCGCTCCGCGTGGTTCCCACCACCCTAGGCGACCGGACGACGCGCCCGCAGCGCCTGCGCCAGCGTGCCTTCGTCCAGATAGTCGAGCTCACCGCCCACCGGCACGCCATGCGCCAGCTGCGTCAGCCGTATCGGAAAACGCTCCAGGCGTTCGGCCAGATAATGGGCCGTGGTCTGCCCTTCCAGCGTGGCGTTCATCGCCAGCACGACCTCGTCCATGCCGCCCGCCTCCACCCGCCCGACCAGCGCGTCGATCGTCAAATCCTCTGGCCGCACGCCCTCCAACGCGGAAAGCCGCCCGCCCAGCACGTGGAAACGACCGGGGAACAGGCGCGACCTGTCCAGCGCCCAAAGGTCAGACACATCCTCCACCACGCACAAGGCGCGCGGGTCGCGGCGCGGATCAGCACAAATGCCGCAGGGATCGACCGTGTCGACATTGCCGCAGACATGGCACGTCACCAGCCGCTCATTGACCGCCTCCAGCGCGCGCAGCAGCGGCTCCATCGCGCCTTCCCGGCGCTTGAGCAGATGCAGCACCGCACGGCGCGCCGATCGGGGACCAAGACCCGGCAGGCGGGACAGCGCTTGCGTCAGCATCTCGATTTCAGGTGAAGCCATCCGCCGAGATAAAGTGTTGCAACCGAGGCAGACAAGGGCTTTGAGGACGCATCATGCGTATTATCTACATGGGCACCCCCGATTTCGCCGTTCCCGCGCTCGACGCGTTGGTGAAGGCGGGTCATGACATCGCCGCCGTCTACAGCCAGCCGCCCCGACCCGCCGGCCGTGGCAAGGGGCTGCGCGCCTCGCCGGTTCATCTGCGCGCGGAGGAACTGGGGCTGGAGGTACGCACGCCGCCGTCGCTGAAGGACGCGGACACGCAGGCCGCCTTCGCCGCGCTGGACGCCGATGTGGCCGTGGTCGCGGCCTATGGGCTGATCCTGCCGGCTGCGATCCTGGCCGCGCCGCGCCAGGGGTGCATGAACATCCACGCCTCGCTGCTGCCGCGCTGGCGCGGAGCGGCGCCGATCCAGCGCGCGATCCTGGCGGGCGACAATGTCACGGGCGTCACCATCATGGACATGGAGGCCGGGCTCGACACCGGACCCATGCGCGCCAAGCATGTGACGCCGATCGAAGACAAGACCGCCGGCGCGCTGACGCAGGAGCTGGCCGCTGCCGGCGCGGAACTGATGGTCGAGGTGCTGGACGACCTGTCGCTGCACCCGCCCATGCCCCAGCCGGCCGAAGGCGTCACCTACGCCGCCAAGATCGACAAGGCCGAAGCGCGCATCGATTTCACGCGCGACGCGCACGCCGTCGAGCGCCAGGTGCGCGCCTTCAATCCCTTTCCCGGCGCCTTCTTCGAATATCGCGGCGAGCGGTTCCGCATCCTTGCCGCCCATGTCGAACATCATGCCGGCGCGCCGGGCGAATTGCTGGACGACAGCCTGCTTATCGGCTGCGGCCATGATGCGATCCGTCCGACGTTGATCCAGCGCGCGGGCAAGGGCGCAATGAGCCCGGGCGAGTTGCTGCGCGGCTATGACATGCCCGCGCACAGCCGCGTCGACGCCTGACGCAATGACCCGTTTCGCCTTCACCGTCGAATTTGACGGCCGCCCCTTCATGGGCTGGCAGCGGCAGGCGCATGGACCCAGTGTCCAGCAGACGATCGAGGACGCCATCGCGGCAGTGACCGGGGCGCCCGCGACCGTCCATGCCGCCGGCCGTACCGATGCGGGGGTCCATGGCCTCGCCATGCGCGCCCATGCCGACATCGCCAAGCCGATCGCGCCGTTTCGCCTGATGGAGGCGCTCAATGCCCGAATGCGCCTGGCGCCGGTCGCGATCCTCGCCTGCGAAGCGGTGCCGGACGACTGGCATGCGCGCTTTTCCTGCGTCGGCCGGTCCTATGTCTACCGCATCGCCAATCGCCGCGCGCCGCTGACGTTCGAGGCGGGGCTGGTGTGGCGCGTGGTGCAGCCGCTCGATGCCGGCGCGATGCATGCGGCCGCGCAGATCCTGGTCGGCCGCCACGACTTCACCACCTTCCGCTCCGCCCATTGCCAGGCCGAAAGCCCGGTCAAGACGCTCGACCGGCTGGATGTGGAGCGGACTGGCGAGCGCATCGCCATTCATGCCGCCGCGCGCTCCTTCCTCCATCATCAGGTACGATCGATGGTGGGCTGCCTCGCGATGGTGGGGATGGGACGCTGGAGCGCCGATGATTTGCGCGACGCGCTGGATGCGAAGGACCGCGCGGCGCTGGGCCTCAACGCGCCGCCCGACGGCCTGTATTTCGTAAGCGCGACCTATCCCTGAGGGATGCTGGCGCGGAAGGGCGTGAAATTCGTGCCCTCGTCGTAGATGTCCAGCCCTTCGCGCCGCTTGACAAAGCCCACCACGGCGTAGGTGACCGGCGTCAATATCGCCTCCCACCCGACCTTCATCGCCCAGTTCGTCACCATGACGGTCGCCACCTGCGCATTGGTCCAGTCGCCATAGAAAGCGAGCGGGTAGAAAAGCAGGCTGTCCACCCCCTGCCCCACGATGGTCGACCCGATCGTGCGCATCCACAGATGCCGCCCCTGCGTCAGCAGCTTCATCCGCGCCAGGACGAAGCTGTTGGCGAGTTCGCCCGCCCAGAAGGCGATGAGCGATGCGAAGACGATGCGCCATGTGCTGCCGAACACGGCCTCATAGGCGGGCTGGTCCGGCCATCCTTCCGCGGGCGGCAAGGCGACGACGACCCAGCTCATCAGCGCCATGAACAGCATCGCGGCGAACCCGGCCCAGACGCAACGCCGCGCGCGGGCATAGCCATAGACTTCGGTCAGCACGTCGCCCAGCACATAGCCGAGCGGGAAGAAGAGAATACCCGCGCCGAAGGTGACCCCGCCCAGCGTCGACAGCTTGGCCGCGCCGATCAGGTTGGACAGCAGCAGGATGGCGACGAAGGCCGCCATGAAGACATCATAATAGCGCAGCGGCCGCGCGCCCAGCGCCCCTGCCCCGATCCTCTGCACCGCCCCGTCGTCCATGGTGTCCTGCTTATCGGGTGGACAGGCGATTGCAAGCCGCCGCCCCTGCCGCTATCGCGCATGGCACGGCCCCGTAGCTCAGTTGGATAGAGCATCCGCCTTCTAAGCGGATGGTCGCAGGTTCGAATCCTGCCGGGGTCGCCAGTGATCAGTTTAAAGCAATCGGTGGCGGCGCCTGGGGATCGCTTCAGGGCTGATGGCTCTCCCCGACAACATCGCGTTCAGGAAATCGCGCGCAATTCCTCTGGCAATTCGCTCATTGTCGCGCCGGTCCGCTCTATGCGCGGGCTGGCGCCATAAGTGCTGAACTGTTCGAGCGGCAGCGCCGTCCCGCAAAAGGCGCATTCGGCGACCATGCGGCCAACGATCCAGTGCTGGCGAGTGCAGGAGGGACAGCGGTTCGTCTCTCCGGCATGGTAAAGCGGGCTATACCCCCTTGCGAAAGACGGCCGGGCCGTTCCGAATGCGATCTGCATGAGCCTGTTCCTCACTCTGTCTGCAGAACCAACGCATGAAAACGAAAAGGTTTCACCCGCGAACCGAATGAACCGGACGAAGCGAGCCGGAGCCCCCCCTTTGCCCTTGCCCCTGGCCGCCCCATGCCCGACATAGGCGGGATCATGGTTTCCTTTGCCCGATCACCCGTCACTGCCGTTCTCGGGCCAACCAATACCGGCAAGACGCATCTGGCGGTCGAGCGCATGTGCGGCCATTCCAGCGGCATGATGGGCTTCCCGCTGCGCCTGCTCGCGCGCGAGGTGTATGACCGGGTGGTGGCGATCAAGGGGCCGGAACAGGTCGCGCTCGTCACCGGGGAGGAGAAGATCGTCCCGCCCGGTGCCCGCTATTTCCTCTGCACCGCCGAATCCATGCCGATGGCGGGCGGGCGCGAAGCGGGTCCCAAGGAGGATTTCGCCTTCGTCGCGCTGGACGAAGCGCAACTGGGCGCCGATCCGGAGCGCGGCCATATCTTCACCGATCGGCTGCTGCGCGCGCGCGGGCGCGAGGAGACGATGATCCTGGGATCGGCCAGCATCAGCCGGGTGGTGAAGGCGCTGGTCCCCGATGTGGAGATCATCGGCCGACCGCGCTTTTCCACCCTCAGCTATGCGGGCGCCAAGAAGCTGTCGCGCTTGCCGCGCCGCTCCGCCATCGTCGCCTTCTCCGCCGAGGAAGTCTATGCCGTGGCCGAAATGCTGCGCCGTTTCCGGGGCGGCGCTGCGGTGGTGATGGGCGCCCTTTCCCCCCGCACCCGCAACGCGCAGGTGCAGATGTTCCTCAACGGCGATGTCGATTATCTGGTCGCGACCGACGCCATCGGCATGGGCCTCAACCTCGACGTGGCGCATGTCGCCTTCGCGTCGCTGCGTAAGTTTGACGGGCGCCGCAGCCGCCGACTGACCGTCAGCGAGATGGCGCAGATCGCAGGCCGCGCGGGACGCCACCACAAGGACGGCACGTTCGGCAGCTTGGGCCATGAGGATGGCGATGCCGCCTTCACGCCCGAGGAGATCGAAGCGATTGAGGCGCACCGCTTTCCGCCGCTCGAGCAGCTCTTCTGGCGCGACGGGACGCCGCGCACCGATCGGCTGGAGCATCTGCTGCATGATCTGGAGCAGAAGCCGCAGCACCCCGAACTGCGCGCCGCGCCCGAAGCGGTCGATCTGGCCGTGCTGCGGCGGCTGGCCGACGATCCCCTGGTGATCGAGCGGACGAGAGGCAAGCGCCAGGTCGAACGACTCTGGGCGGCATCGGGCCTGCCCGATTTCCAGAAGCTGGGCGCGGAACATCATGCCCGGCTGGTGTCGCGGATCTGGCGTTTCCTCTCGGAAGGCAGCGGGCATATCCCGCGCGACTGGTTCGCGCAGCAGATTGCGCGACTCGATTCGGTGCAGGGCGACATCGCGACCTTGTCCGGCCGGATCGCGGCGGCGCGCACTTGGTCTTATATCGCGCATCGCGCCGATTGGCTGGCGCATCCGGGCGAGATGGCCGAGCGGACACGCGCGCTGGAGGAAAAGCTGTCCGACGCGCTGCACGCGGCGCTCACCCAACGTTTCGTCGATCGCCGCACCTCCGTCCTGTTGCGCGACATCGGCCAGAATGCCAGCAACCTGCCGGTGACGGTGGAGCCCGATGGCAGCGTCTGTGTCGATGGAGAAATGATCGGACGACTTGACGGCTTCCGATTCTCGGTCGATCCCGCTACGCGGCATCAAGACCGAAAGATGCTGTTGGCGGCCGCGGAACGGCGCCTTGGAAAGGTATTGCGAGTGAAGGCTGACGAACTGGTTGCTGCGACGGATGCGGATTTCGCGCTGCTGGACGAAGCGGGACAGGCGCCCGGCATCGCCTGGGGCGAAACGCCGGTGGCGGCGCTGCTGGCCGGGCCGACATTGCTGACGCCGGAAATCCGGCTCGATCGCGCGCTGCTGGCGCTGGGCCAGGATGTGCAGAAGCAGATCGTCACCCGGCTGGCGGCCTGGTTCGACGCGCAGAAGCAGAAGCATCTGCTCCCGCTGGTCAAGATGAGCGAGAGCGCCGCCGATCCGGCCGTGCCCGCTGTCGTGCGCGCGGTGTTCGCTCAGCTGGCGGACGCCGGCGGGGTGATGGCGCGGACCGATCTCGATCCGGCTCTCGGCCATCTGGAAAAGGAGCAGCGCCATCTGCTGCGCAAGGCGGGCATCGATATCGGCGTGCTCGACATCTATCATCCCGGCTTGTTGAAGCCGGGCGCCGCGCGCTGGCGCTCGGCGCTGCTCGCCGCGCGCATCGCCAAGCCTTGCCTGCCGCTGCCGGGGCCCGGCCTCACCCTGATCCCTGCAGGCGAGCGTCCCGCGCAGATGGGCGCGCGCATCGCGGGCTTCCGCGGCTTTGGCGAGCAGATGCTGCGCATCGACATGGCCGAGCGCATGGCCCGCACGGCGCATGAAACGATCGCCAAGAACGAGCCCTTCACCGCGCTCAGTCCGCAGATCGTGTCGCTGGGCCTCACCGAAGAATCATTCCTGCAGCTGATGCGCGCCGCCGGCTTCCGCCCGGTCGAAACGCCGCCGCCCGCTCCTGTCGAGGAAGGCGCTGAAGCACCCGCGCCGAGCGGCGCGAACTGGGCGTTCAAGGGCCGGCAGAAGGCGCGCGGCGATCGGCCGCAGGCGCAGCGCGGGCGCGGGCCCAAGCCAGGCGGCGGCGGCAAGTCGCGTTCGAAGGATGCGACGCGGCCCGCCAGCAGCGGCGCGACCCCAGCCCCCGCCAATAACGCCTTCGCGGGCCTCGCCGACCTGCTGGGCCGCAATGGCTGACCCGGTCGCAGGCGCCGGTCACGGCCCCAGCCTGCGCATCGACAAATATCTCTGGTTCGCGCGCCTGTCGAAAAGCCGGTCGATCGCGCAAAAGCTGGCCGAAGACGGGCATATGCGCCTCAATGGCCGACGCATCGACCGCGCCCATGCGCCGGTGCGGACAGGCGACCTCATCACCTTCCCTCATCCCGGCGGGGTGCGCGTGGTGCGGGTGCTGGCGCTGCCGGCCCGACGCGGCCCCGCCCCCGAAGCGCAAGCCTGTTATGAGGAGCTGACAGTGGGCGACTGACGTCGCCGCCCCAACCCTCTCACGCGCTACGATCCCAGAATGAACTCGACGCCGGCCTGCGCATGGATGCTGGTGCAGTCATAGATGGGCAGCACATTGGCCTTCACATCGACGATCATCTCCAGTTCGGTGCAGGCCAGCACCACCGCCTGCACGTCCTGCTTGGCGATGTCGGTCAGTTCCGACTTCATGAACCGCTGCGATTCGCGGTTGATCCGGCCGATGGTCAGTTCCTCGTAAAAGATCCGGTCGATCCGCTCGGCCAGTTCCATGTCGGGGGGCAGCAGCGACACGCCATGGGCCACCAGCCGCTGGCGATAGAATTTCTCGACCATCACGCGTCGTGTGCCGAGCAGGGCTGCTTTCTCCACGCCATCGGCCTGCATCGCCCTGCCCACCTGGTCGGCGATATGGATGATGGGAATGCCGACAGCCGCCTGTACCCTGTCATAGACGCGGTGCATGGAATTGGCGCAGATCAGCAGCGCGCCCGCACCGGCCGCTTCCAGGCGGCGCGCAGCATCGATCAGCTGAGTCGCCGCGCAATCCCAGTCGTCATCACTGACGCAGCTGGCGACGGCGGCGAAATCCAGGCTCTCGATCAGCAGTGGCGCGCTATGCTGCCCGCCGAGCGTGCGCTGCACCGCCTTGTTGATGATCTCATAATAGCGGGCGGTCGAGGTCCAGCTGAGACCACCGATCAGGCCGAGTTTACGCATATATCGTCTTGCCCCCAAAGTGTCATGCAATCGGCCAAGGGTTAAGGGAAGCCCTCGGCGCGCGTCAAAGGCTTAATCGGTTTTCGCCGGGCGCAACAACAGGCCGAGCACCAGTCCGCCGGCGCCCACGATGCCGCTCATCCCGGCGAGCCCCGCCTCGCCCAGCAGCAGCGCGATCGCAACCCCGCCCCACCCGGACAGGCTCGCCAGCAGCGCCAGCCACCTCTCCACGCCAGCCCGTGCCCCGACCATTGCCCGGCACAGCAGCAACGATCCCAGCAGGACGATCGCCCCGCATGCCTTGGAGAGGCCAAGCAGCGCCATGCTTGTCCCGGTGAGCCGCGCATCATCCGGCGTCAGCATGGCGAAGGCGATGGCATTGCCGTCTATGGCGAACGCCGTCAGCAGCAGCGCCGCGCCGATCATCGCCTGCAGCAGCGTTATTATGGGCCATGCCGACCACATCGGCGCCCGGCGCGCGATCAGATAGCCGATGCCGCTGCCCAGGGCCGCCATGCTCAGCATTTCAGGCAGGCTGACGACATCATGCGTGTAGAGCGCCGCGCCCATGGCGAGCATCATCCCCGCCAGGCCCATGCGCGCGCACCGACGCGCCGCACGCTCGTCCGACCAGGTGCGAAGCGCCAGCAAAAACAGCGACACCGCGCCGGTCCAGGCGAGCATCGCCACTGGCGAAAGCATCGTCACGCCGGATCATCCTTCGATCCGCCCAAGGCGCGTTCGACCAGCCCGAACCCCGCCACCAGCGCGATGCTGCCCAGCAGGATCGCCGAAAGGCTCAGCAATTTGGGCCAGGCACCGCCCACTTCGGCAGCGACGATCCACGCGCCGGCGAGCGGCACGGCGGACATGGCGCAGAGCAGCATGACCATGGCAGGCCGCCAGCGCGGCATGGCAGCGCGGACCAGCAGCAATGCCGCAAGGGTCGGCGGCGCGATAAGGAGCAGCGACAACGGGGCGATCATGTCACGCCGCCTGCATGTTCGGACAGGCTGCCGCCCTCAACTGGCGATCAGCAGCACCACGACGGCCGCGACGGCGACGCTGGCGATCGTTCCCCATTTCATCAGCCCCACGAAGCTGTGATAGGTCTGGTTCGCGCTCTTCATATTCCCGTCCGACGCCATGCGATCATCCCCTTTCTGACGAATTGACGCTTCTCTTATCCCGTCCCCGGGCCGCTCTCAACCGCCCGCGCAAAAATCAGCCGCGGTTAAGCCGGCCTTTACCGCCGGCGTCTAGGGTCCGACCCCTGATCAAGACGAGGGGTTGGAATGGCGCGCGACGGCGTACCCATAGTGATGCTGATCGACGATGAGCCGGCCCAGCGCCGGCTGGTGTCGGCCCTCGCGTCTCGCGCGGGATGGCGCACCATCTTCGCGGCCGACGGCGAAACGGCGATTGCCATGCTGGGTACGCAGGATGGCATGCAACTGGATGCCGTCATCCTCGATCAATGGAGCCCGGACTATCAGCCGTCAGGCCTGATCCGCGACATTCGCGCCCGTCGTCCCGCCCTGCCCATCCTGATCCTCACCGCGCACAATAATGTAGCGGTTGCGGTGGAGGCGATGCGCGCCGGCGCGACCGATTATTTGTCGAAGCCGATCGCGCCTGAACGGCTGCTCGCCGCGCTCAACGCAACGCTGGCCGACGGGGCAGCCGCTGGCGAATTGCGCCCGCTGACGGAGAAGATCACCGCTCCGCTGTCGTTCGAGGATGTGGTCGGCTCCGCGCCGCAGTTCCGCGCCGCCCTTGCCATCGCCGCCAAGGCGGCGCGCGCGCGCGTGCCCGTGCTGATCGAAGGCGAAAGCGGCGTCGGCAAGGATGTCATCGCGCGCGCAATCCATGCCGCTTCCCCGCGCCACAAGCAGGCGATGGTGACCGTCAATTGCGGCGCCATCCCGGCCAACCTGGTCGAATCGGAGCTGTTCGGCCATGAACGCGGCGCCTTCACCGGCGCGTTCGACCGCCATGTCGGCAAGTTCGTCGCCGCCGACATGGGCACGATCTTCCTTGATGAAGTCAGCGAAATGCCGCTCGATGCGCAGGTCAAGCTGTTGCGCGTGCTGCAGGATGGCGAAGTGCAGCCGATCGGCGCGCGCCGCCCCGTGCATGTCGATGTTCGCGTGATTGCCGCCACCAACAAGCGATTGAGCGAGGAAATCGAAGCCGGCCGCTTCCGCGAGGATCTCTATTATCGGCTTAATGTCGTGCAACTGACCGTGCCGCCGCTGCGTGAGCGGATGGGCGACATACCCGCGCTCTGCCGTCACTTGCTCGCCCGCATCGCCGGCCAGCCTGGCCTGCGCAGCCTGGGCCTGACCGACGACGCGCTCTCGCTGCTGATGCAGCATCCCTGGCCGGGCAATGTCCGGCAGCTGCAAAATGCGCTGTTCCGCGCCGCCGTGCTGTGCGAGGGCGACGCGCTGACGCCGCAGGATTTCCCGCAGATCGCGGCGCAGATCCGCGCCGGCGATATGATTGATCGGGTGACGCCGCGGGTGCGCGCGATCAACCAGCCGCATCGCGATGGCGCGGGCATCACCCTGTTCGAACTGGACGGCCATGTCCGCCAGCTGGCCGAAATCGAAGCGGATGTGATCCGGCTCGCGATCGGCCATTATCGCGGGCGCATGACCGAAGTGGCGCGGCGGCTCGGGATCGGCCGTTCGACCCTCTATCGCAAGCTGGCCGAACTGGGCATCGACAGCGCCGCCTGAACCTGTCGTCGATCGCACATGCTGCGCCGTTGAAATCCGCGCGCGGCTATGCTTTGGAACGGGGCATGAAACATGCACCGCTCGCCGCCTGCCTGCCCCTCCTGCTGCTCGCCGCATGCGGCCGGACCGAGCCGGTCGCCGACATGCCAAGCCAGGAGGAACTGGCCGCCGCCGCCAATGCCGCGGCCGCCAACGCCATTTCCAACCTGCAGGTCGACGAAACAGCTGACAGCCGGAACTATGTGAACCTGGATCGCGGCTTTTCCGTCACCCTTCCCGAAGGATGGGTGATGGACAAGGGCGCGAGCAACGATGATGGCGTCGTCTATGAAGATCCCGGCGCAGGCGCGGACGTGCGCGTCTTCTGGCAGAAGAATGACGACGACCAGACGCTGCAGCAGATCGTCGAGGCGCTGAGCAGCGGCGCGGAAGGCGTCGATGGCGACTTCATCGGCGACAATGAATATCGCGGGACCGCCAATGACGGCGAAGGCAATAATGTCGCCGTGCGCCTGCTCCGGCAGCCGGACGGGTCGATCGTCACCGCGACCTTCGTCTATCCCGAAATGCTGAGCGAACAATATCAGAGCATCGCCGAAAAGCTGCTCGACAGCCTGCGCGTGTTCGTGCCGCGCGATGGCGCCGAGCAGGCTGGAGCCTCCGCTCCGGCCGACAACGCCGCCAAGCCCTGATCCGCTTCAGGGCGCCGGGCGCAGCACTCGCTCCTCGGTCAGCGTCCGCTCTCCCACGGTTAATCTGCGAGCCTGGCGAGCGACCAGGCCAGTGCGGGGCGAAAGGGCATAGTCCATGCACACCTGCACGCCTTCTCCGCTTAGCGTTTCGGTCAGCGACAGGCTGTCGCTCGTCCGCTGACGCAGCGCCAGGACGCCTTCGACCGGCACCGGCCGGCCGAGCGGCGACCCCGCCATCGTCCTGACGCCACGGCCATGCGGCCCATCTTCGATCTCGCCCGCCGCAAACAGCAGCAAGGGCTGATATTCTCCGGCCAGCAGCGCCAGCCGCCCTTCGCGTGAGAGGCCGGCGAACAGCGTCTTGACCGATTGCGCGGCGCGATGGCGCGGCGTGTCGGCGGCGAAATGCGCCATCATCCGCTCCAGCCCCTCCTCGACGGCAGTCCATATGGCTTCATCATCGTCCAGGCCGACGATCTTGCCCTGCCCATCCAGGCGAAAGCGCAGCGCAACCCCGATCAGCGGGGTCAGCGCCGCGCGGAAGGACGCAGCCGCCGCCTCCGGCGCATCGCTGTCCAGCGACTCCAGTATCGCATGAAGCCGATAGCCGTCCTCCGCTCGTTCGAAGCGCAGCGTCCGATGCGCGCTGAACCGGCTCTCCCGCCCGGCGACGGGACGATGCTGGTCGATATCATAGGCCAGCCCTTGCCCCAGCGGCGGCGCGAAGGGGATGGCGATCCGCTCCGCTGCGGCCGGTTGTGCGGCGACCGCTATCAACAGCGGCAGGGCCCCGCGTATCGCGATCACAGGCGCTGCCGCCCCGCCGCATGCGCGGCCCAGGCGGCGGCCCCGACGACCAGCGCGCCGACCGCCTGGTGCAGCACCGCCAGCGGCAGGGCGATGCCGGTGAGCACCGTCGCGATGCCCAGGATGATCTGCGTGCCCACCGCCGCATGGAGCGCGATTGATGCGCCGCGCTGGCCGGCGCGCTTCGCCCGCCGCGCCAGCAGCACCAGCAGCAGGGCCGCGGCCCAGGCCCACCAGCGGTGGATGAAATGGACGAGATAAGGATCGGACGACAGCGTTGCCCAAAGCGAGCCACCCCAGCTGATGCCTTCGGGCACCAGATGATCGTTCATGAGCGGCCAGCTGTTGGACACATAGCCTGCGTCCAGCCCGGCGGTGAAGGCGCCGAACATCAGCTGCACTAGCAGCGCCAGCAGCACGGCCAGCGCGAAGGGTCGCAATCGCGCCGGGCGCGCGCCGGGGTGGCGGGCCAACGCGCGCAGGTCGAGCGCGGTCCAGATCAGCCCGCCCATGATGAACAGCGCCGTCAGCAGGTGCACCGCCAGGCGATAATGGCTGACGTCGGTGCGCTCCGACAGGCCGGATTCGACCATCCACCAGCCGATCGCGCCCTGCAGTCCGCCAAGCGCGAGCAAGGCCGTCAGCCGCCAGCCATAACCCTTCGGGATCGCCCGCTTCCAGGCGAACCACAGCAGCGGCAGCGCGAAGGCGACCCCGATCAGTCGCCCGAGCAGCCGATGCACCCATTCCCAGAAAAAGATGAACTGGAACTGGGACAGGCTCATGCCCCGGTTGATCTCCCGATATTCCGGAATTTGCTGGTACAGGCGGAACGCCTCCATCCACTGGTCGTGCGTCAGGGGCGGGATGGCGCCGCTGATCGGCTTCCACTGAGTGATCGACAGCCCTGATTCGGTCAGGCGCGTGATGCCGCCGACCACCACCATGCAAAAGACGAGCGCCGCCACGATGAGCAACCAGCGAGCGATGGCGCGCGGCGCCGAGCGGTGGGGCATGATCGTCATCGCCGTTCCATGCGCTTCCACTCTGTCATATTCAAGGACAACCCGTGAACAACAGGCTCTGAGCCTTCGGCGATCGACCCAGGCCGTGCGCGTAGAGAAATCGACGTCCCCTGCGCGTGCCAACTTGAATTCCTATTTGTCTGAGTATATCGAGGCTGCGAGCGCGCATAACGCGCCCCGCCTCTTTCGTCAGGATGCCCAATGAGCGATTCGACCAAGTCCGCCCCGAAGCTGCGCAGCCGCGCCTGGTTCGACAACCCCGACAATATCGACATGACCTCGCTCTATCTGGAGCGCTATCTGAATTTCGGCCTGTCCCTTGAGGAACTGCGCAGCGGCAAGCCGATCATCGGCATCGCCCAAACCGGCAGCGACCTGTCGCCCTGCAACCGCCATCACATCGTGCTGGCCGAGCGCATGCGCGAGGGCATTCGCGAAATGGGCGGCATCGCCATCGAATTCCCGGTGCATCCGATACAGGAAACCGGCAAGCGCCCGACCGCCGGGCTTGACCGCAACCTCACCTATCTCGGCCTTGTCGAGGCGCTGTACGGCTATCCGCTCGACGGCGTGATCCTGACCACGGGCTGCGACAAGACCACGCCCGCGCTGCTGATGGCGGCGGCCACCGTCAATATCCCGGCGATCGCCCTGTCGGTCGGCCCGATGCTCAATGGCTGGCATAAAGGCGAGCGCACCGGATCGGGCACGATCGTCTGGCACGGCCGCCAGCTGCTCGCCGCTGGCAAGATCGACGATGAAGGCTTCATCAAGCTCGTTGCCTCTTCGGCGCCATCCACCGGTTTCTGCAACACCATGGGCACCGCCAGCACCATGAATGCGCTGGCCGAAGCGCTCGGCATGATGCTGCCAGGCACGGCGGCGATTCCCGCTCCCTATCGTGATCGTCAGGAAGCCGCCTATCACACCGGCAAGCGCATCGTGGAAATGGTGCATGAGGATCTGAAGCCCTCCGACATCATGACGCTCGACGCGTTCCACAACGCCATCGTCGCCAACTCGGCGATCGGCGGTTCGACCAACGCGCCGATCCACCTGGCCGCGATCGCCCGCCACATGGGCGTCGATCTGCCGCTCAAGGATTGGGAGACGGTGGGCCACAAGGTGCCGCTGCTGGTCAACATGCAGCCGGCCGGCGAATATCTGGGCGAGGATTATTACCGCGCCGGCGGCCTGCCCGCCGTCATCAGCCAGCTGATCGAACAGGGGCTGATCCGCGAAGGCGCGATGACCGTCAATGGCAGGACCATCGGCGATAACTGCCGAGGCGTGGAGATCGAGGATGAAAAGGTCATCCGCCCCTTCGCCCAGCCGATCAAGGAGGAAGCCGGCTTCCTGGTGCTGTCGGGCAATCTGTTCGATGCCGCGATCATGAAAACCAGCGTCATCAGCCAGGAATTCCGCGAACGCTACCTGTCCAACCCCGATGATCCCAACGCCTTTGAAGGCCCGGCGGTCGTGTTCGACGGGCCGGAGGATTATCATCATCGCATCGACGATCCGGCAGTGGGCATCACGCCGGACACGCTGATGTTCATGCGCGGCGCCGGACCGATCGGCTATCCCGGCGCGGCCGAAGTCGTGAACATGCGCCCGCCTGCCTATCTGATCACCGAAGGCATTTCCGCCTTGCCCTGCATCGGCGATGGCCGCCAGTCGGGCACGTCAGGCAGCCCCTCGATCCTCAACGCCTCGCCCGAAGCAGCCGCGATGGGCGGCCTGGCGCTGCTGGAAACCGGCGACCGCGTCCGCATGGACCTCAACAAGGGAGAGGTGAACGTCCTCATTTCCGACGAGGAACTGGCTGCGCGCCGCGCGAAGCTGGAGGCTGCGGGCGGCTACCCCTATCCCGCTTCGCAGACGCCGTGGCAGGAAATCCAGCGCTCGGTCGTCGGCCAGATGAACACCGGCGCCATTTTGGAAGGCGCGGAGAAATATCAGCGCATCGCCCAGACCAAGGGCCTGCCGCGCGACAATCACTGATCATTGAAAGTGGGACGGCGGCTTGCCATCTGCGTCGCCGTCCCCTTCCATCCTGTTTCGCATCACGACCGCCGCAAAATCATCTTCTACCGATGCGGCGCGCTCGTCTAGCCAGCCCCTTTGATCCCATCAGGAGACAGCCCATGTTCAACGGAGCCATCCTCATCGGCGCGAGCGAGCGCACCGGCGGCCAGCCTTTCCACGCCATCAACCCGGCCACGGGCGAAAAGGGCGATGTCGCCTTCTCGAGCGCCATGCCCGCCGAAGTGGAGGAAGCCACCAAGCTGGCTGACGCCGCTTTCGAAAGCTTTTCCACCCTCTCGCCCGATGCGCGCGCGACCTTCCTTGAGACTGTCGCCGACAACATCATGGGCATCGGCGACCTGCTGATCGAAACCGCCATGGCCGAAACCGGTCTGCCGCGCGCCCGCCTGGAGGGCGAGCGTGGCCGCACCGTGGGCCAGTTGCGCCTCTTCGCCAGCTATGTGCGCCTGGGCGACTGGCTCGACGCCACCATCGACAAGGCGATGCCGGAGCGTCAGCCGCTGCCGCGCGCGGACCTGCGCCGCGTCAACCATTCGGTCGGACCGGTTGCCGTGTTCGGCGCGTCCAACTTCCCTCTGGCCTTCTCGGTAGCGGGCGGCGACACCGCTGCGGCCTTCGCCGCCGGTTCGCCGGTCGTCGTCAAGGGTCATAGCGCGCATCCGGGCACCGGTGAACTGGTCGCACGCGCCATTCAGGCGGCGGTCAAGAGCTGCGGCCTGCATGAAGGCGTCTTCTCCTACCTGCCAGGCGCCGATCGCGCCCTGGGTGGCGCATTGGTCGCGGATCCGCGCATCAAGGCGGTGGGTTTTACCGGATCGCGCGGCGGCGGCACGGCGCTCATGAAGATCGCTGCGGAACGCCCCGAGCCTATCCCGGTCTATGCCGAAATGTCGTCGATCAACCCGGTCGTCCTGCTGCCCGGTGCGCTTGCTGATCGCGCCGAAGCCATGGGCGCCGCCTTCGTCGGTTCGCTGACCATGGGTTCGGGCCAGTTCTGCACCAATCCGGGCCTGGTGATCGCGCTCGACGGCCCGGACCTCGACAGCTTCGTCGCCGCCGCCGCCAGCGCTCTGTCGGGCGCCGCCCCTCAGGTCATGCTGACGCCGGGCATCCACGAAGCCTATGAAAAGGGCGTTGCTGCGCTGGCTAGCGCCGACGGCGTCACCACCGTTGCTCGCGGGACCGATCCCGAAGGCGTCAATCGTGGCCAGGCCGCCTTCTTCTCGACCGACAGCGCGACCTTCAAGTCCAACCCCGTGCTCGCCGAAGAAGTGTTTGGTTCGTCCTCGGTTCTCATCCGCTGCTCCAGCATCGAGGAAATCGTCGCGACGATCGCAGGGCTGGAAGGTCAGCTGACCGCCACGCTGCAGATCGGCGAAGGTGATGAGGATGATGCCGCCAAGCTGCTGCCGACCCTGTCGCGCAAGGTTGGCCGCATCCTGACCAATGGTTGGCCCACCGGCGTCGAAGTGACGCACGCCATGGTCCACGGCGGTCCCTTCCCCTCGACCGCCGACGGGCGTTCGACCTCGGTCGGCACGCTGGCGATGATGCGCTTCCTGCGCCCCGTTTGCTATCAGGACGTTCCGCAAGCGCTGCTGCCGCCCGCGCTGCAGGACGCCAATCCCTGGGGCCTGACGCGCCGCGTCGAAGGCAAGCTGGAAGTGGCCGCCTGATGATCCGGGCCGGTCTCGTCGGCCTTGGCAAGATCGCGCGCGACCAGCATCTGCCGGCGATCGAGAAGATCGACGGCATCGCGCTGGTCGCGGTCGCCAGCCGCAACGCGCAGGGGGAAGGGGTGAACAACTACCCCGATCTCGGCGCAATGCTGGCGGGCGAGCCCGATCTCGACGCCGTTATCCTCTGCCAGCCGCCGCAGGTTCGTTATGCGGCGGCCCGCCAGGCGCTGCTGGCGGGCAAGCATGTGTTCCTGGAAAAGCCGCCGGGCGCGACGGTATCCGAAGTCGAGGCGCTGATCGCCCTGGCCCGGCGCCAGGGCGTCGCCCTCTATGCCAGCTGGCACAGCCGCTACGCCGCCGCGGTGGCGCAGGCCAAGGCCTGGATCGCCGAGCGCAAGGTCGAGCGGATCGACATTCAGTGGCGCGAGGATGTCCGCCACTGGCATCCCGGCCAGCCCTGGATCTGGGAAGCGGGCGGCTTTGGCGTGTTCGATCCGGGCATAAACGCCCTGTCGATCCTGACCGAGATTGTTGGCGAGCCGATCACCGTCCTGTCGGCGGAACTGGAAGTGCCGTCCAACAAGCAGGCGCCGATCGGCGCGACGCTCCGCCTGGCGACGGCGTCGGGCGCAGCGATCGACACCGTGTTCGACTGGCGCCAGACCGGTCCGCAGACCTGGGACATCGCCGTCGAAACCGACAGGGGCAGCCTGCTTCTGTCGGAAGGTGGCAACACGCTGCGGCTCGATGGCGAAGTGCAGATGAAGGCGCCGGACGAGGAATATCCATCCATGTATCGGCGCTTCGTCGATCTGGTGGAAACCCGCTCCGTCGATGCCGACACAGCGCCGCTGCGATTGGTGGCGGACGCCTTCCTTTGCGGGCGCCATTGTCCTACGGCTGCGTTCGAGGACTGACATAAAGGGAAAAGCCATGGGGAGCGCGCGACAGGAGGGCCGGTTCGGGACCGACGAAGGCGCGCTCCGCATCCATCAGGCGATCGCCCGCGACCTGGGCACCGCCATCCTGGCCGGCAGGCACAAGCCCGGCGACCTGTTCGAAGGCGAGATAGAGGCGGCCGAGCGGCTGGGCGTATCGCGCACTGCCTATCGGGAGGCCGTGCGCATCCTGATCGCCAAGGGTATGCTGGAAAGCCGGCCCAAGGCGGGAACCCGCGTGCTGCCCCGCGCGCGCTGGAATGTGCTCGATCCAGAAATGCTCGCCTGGATGTTCGCCGGCGAGCCAGACCGGGACTTCATCCGCGACCTGTTCGAACTGCGCGGCGTCATCGAGCCCGCCGCCGCCGAATTTGCCGCGCGCCGCCGCACCGAGGAACAGCTGGCGGTCATGGATGCCGCGCTGGCGGAAATGAGCCGCTACGGCCTCTCCACGCCCGAAGGCCGCGCCGCCGACCAGCGTTTCCATCACGCCATCCTGGCCGCCGCGCATAATGATGCGCTCGCCGCGCTCGCCAGTTCGGTCGGCGCCGCGGTCAGCTGGACCACCACCTTCAAACATCGCAAGAAGCTGCTGCCGCGCGATCCCCTGCCCGACCACCAGGCGGTGCATCGCGCCATCGCCGCGCGCGACACCGCCGCCGCGCGCAACGCCATGGCCGAATTGCTGCGCCTGGCGCTGGCGGACATGGACATCGCCCTGTCGGAATGACCCCGTCGCGCCCTTGTTGACGTCAAGACATGGGAACCAGCCTTCCGGTTCGCGCGCTTGCTTCCCATTGAGGGCCAGCAGGGGATAGCAATGACCGATACCGTCGCGCAGCAGGTGCATGTCGATGCGCCATGGAAGATACCGCCCCGCGGCTGGTGGGAAGTTCTCAAGCGCGTCTACGGCAAGACCTCCGCCAATCATCTCAGCCTGTTGTCGGCCGCCGTGGCTTATTACGCCTTTCTATCAATCGCGCCGCTGTTGCTGGCCGTTGTCCTGACCTATGGCCTGATCGGCGATCCGCAGCTCGTCGCGGAAAATGTCCGTTCGCTCATCACCGTCGTGCCCAGGGAAGCGGCCAAGCTGATCTTCGACCAGCTGATGGCGATCGTCACCACGACCAAGCCGGCCGTCGGCTTTGGCCTGCTCATCGCCCTCGCCTTCGCGGTCTATGGCGCGACGCGCGCATCGTCGGCGACGATCGAGGCGCTCAACATCATTTATGAGGAAACGGAAGCCCGGTCGATCTTCTCCTTCTACCGCGTTTCGCTCGGCATCACTTTCTCTGCGGTGCTGGTTGTCGTGGTCGGTGTCCTGACAGCGTCCGTCATCGGCTTTCTGGAGGCGCTGACCGGCGGCTGGGGACCGATCGCCATCTTCGCAACCAAAGCCATTACCTGGATCCTCGCTGGCATGTTCGCCAGCCTGATCTTCGCGCTCATCTACCGCTTCGGGCCGCACCGCCGCAAGGCGCGCTGGCGCTGGCTGACCGCCGGCTCCATCACCGCGACCATCCTGTGGCTGCTCGCGACGCTGGGCGTGTCCTTCTATGTTTCCGAATTCGGAAATTACAACGAGACCTATGGGTCGCTCGGCGCGGTCGTCGTTCTGCAGCTGTGGCTCTATGTCTCGGCCTATGTGGTCCTGCTCGGCGCGCAGCTCAACCAGGAAGCCGAGCGCCAGACCAGCGCGGACACGCAGATTGACGAGCCCGAAGCGCGATGAGGCCATCGCAATAAACGCGCTTGCCCTCCCTGCCCCGCCACGCTAAAGCGCCCTCCTTCGCCGGCACAGGAGTGTAGCTCAGCTGGTAGAGCGTCGGTCTCCAAAACCGAATGCCGGGGGTTCGAGTCCCTCCACTCCTGCCAAGCGAACTGGCCGCGATCCCTTGAAAACCAAAGGGATCGCGGCTAAGTGCGCAGGCGAAACAAGGTCGCGGAGCATGCGGCCGCACCCCCGGACGCTGGAACAGGCGGGATCGGGAGGGCGGACTGTTGCTTCGCGAATTGGCGTTGATACGAAGTTGAGAAGGCAGGCGATGGCGAAGGTTTCCCCCGGCGAATTCGTCAATCAGGTGAAGACCGAAGCGTCGAAGATCGTGTGGCCCACCGGCCGCGAAACGGTCATGACTGGCGTGATGGTGGTGATCATGACGTCGCTGCTGGGCCTCTTCTTCTTTGGCATCGACACCTTCTTCGGCGCGATCGTCCAGTGGCTGCTGGGTCTTGCGGCCGGTCAGGCCTGATTGGGAGTATAGAAAAGCAACATGGCGCGCTGGTACATCATCCACGCCTATTCGGGCTTCGAAAGCAAGGTCAAGGAATCCATCCTGGCCGAAGCCGAGCGCATGGGCCTTTCCCAGCTGGTCGAGCAGGTCGAGGTGCCCACCGAGACGGTGACCGAAGTCAAGCGCGGCAAGAAGGTCCAGGTCGAGCGCAAGTTCATGCCCGGCTATGTCCTCGCCAAGCTGAGCATGAACGATGACATCTATCACCTGGTGAAGAACACGCCCAAGGTGACCGGATTCCTGGGTTCGTCGGGCAAGCCGCAGGCGATCAGCGAGAGCGAGGCCGCACGCTATTTCGGCGCGCAGAAGGAAGCCGAGGCCGCGCCCAAGCACAAGGTCAATGTCGATTACGAGATCGGCGACAGCGTCAAGGTGCTGGACGGCCCCTTCGCCAGCTTCAACGGCGTGGTCGAGGAACTGGATTTCGAAAAGAACCGGGTCAAGGTGTCGGTGTCGATCTTCGGCCGCGCCACCCCGGTCGAACTGGATTTCGAACAGGTCGAACTGTCGAAATAAACATGCGCCTCCCCGGCGAAAGCTGGGGTCGTATGGTTTCAGGCTGCCCCTTGCGGCCTGAGAGCCCGGCCTCTGCCGGGATGACATTCAAGGGACATCGTGCGGGAGGCGGATTTCAAGTCCGCTGTCTGAACCGCTAAACTTGAATTGGGCGCACCTTCGGGCGCGTCCAGCAACAGAGTGAGTGAAAATGGCCAAGAAGATTACGGGCTATATCAAGCTCCAGGTGCCCGCTGGAGCCGCCAACCCCTCGCCGCCGATCGGCCCTGCCCTGGGTCAGCGCGGCGTGAACATCATGGAATTCTGCAAGGCGTTCAACGCCTCGACGGACAAGATGGACAAGGGCACGCCCCTGCCGACCATCATTACCGTCTATGCGGACCGTTCGTTCAGCTTCGTCACGAAGATGCCGCCGGCCACCTATCTGATCAAGAAGGCGATCAACCTGAAGTCGGGCTCGAAGGAGCCGGGCAAGGCCGTCGCCGGCAAGATCACCCGCACCCAGCTCGCCGAGATCGCTCAGGTCAAGATGCCTGACCTCAACGCGAACGACATCGACGCTGCAACGAAGATCATCGAAGGCTCCGCTCGCGCGATGGGCCTCGACGTGGTGGAGGGCTAAGACCATGGCAAAGCTGACGAAGAAGGCGAAGGCCCTGGCCGCTGCCATTGACAAGGAAAAGCTGCACGGCGTCGATGAGGCGCTGGGCCTGATCAAGACCCATGCGACCGCCAAGTTCGACGAAAGCGTCGAGATCGCGATCAACCTGGGCGTGGACCCGCGTCACGCCGACCAGATGGTCCGTGGCGTCGTCACCCTGCCCGCCGGCACCGGCAAGGACGTGCGCGTCGCCGTGTTCGCCCGCAATGACAAGGCACAGGCCGCGCTCGACGCCGGCGCCGACGTCGTGGGCGCCGAAGACCTGCTCGAATCGATTCAGGCCGGCAACATCGACTTCCAGCGCGTCATCGCCACGCCCGACATGATGGGTCTGGTCGGTCGCCTGGGTAAGGTTCTGGGTCCCAAGGGCCTGATGCCGAACCCGAAGCTGGGCACCGTCACGCCGAACGTCGCTGAAGCCGTGAAGGCCGCCAAGGGTGGTCAGATCGAATTCCGCGTCGAAAAGGCCGGGATCATCCATGCGGGCCTCGGCAAGGCGAGCTTCGCCGCCGAAGATCTGCGCAAGAATTTCGACGCCTTCGTCGACGCGATCGTCAAGGCGAAGCCGTCGGGTTCGAAGGGCAAATATGTCCGCAAGATCGCCCTGTCCTCGTCGATGGGCCCGGGCGTGAAGGTCGATGTGGCGGAAGTCGCCTCGGTCTGATTTTCGCCGAATAAAAGATAAAGGGGCCGCCTTCCCCCCCTAGCGGGGGAAGGCGGCCTTCTTATTTTGGAAATATCCTCCCCTGAAAGGGGAGGTGGCAGCACGAAGTGCTGACGGAGGGGTGTCACACCCTCGACAGGGGGACACCCCTCCACCACCGCCTGCGGCGGCGGTCCCCCTCCCCCTGCGGGGGAGGATTTTGGAACCAGGGGCGCGACCGACCCCTGGGCTTCCGATCCGGAAGCATGAACGGTCTTTCGTATCCGTCGGGAATGGCGGGTCGCTTTTTACCGATGGAAAACAAGAATATGGCTTTTGAAACTCTCCCCGCCCTCCTGTCCCAGGCGCTCGTCGCCAAGGGCTATGAAGCACTGACTCCGGTCCAGAGCGAAGTCACGCAGAAGGAAGCGCATGGCCGCGACCTCCTGGTGTCGGCGCAGACTGGTTCCGGCAAGACCGTCGCCTTCGGCCTGGCCATGGCGGGCGAATTGCTGGGCGAAGCGGAGCGCCTGCCCGTTGCGGGCCTGCCGCTGGCGCTGGTGATCGCACCGACGCGCGAACTGGCGCTGCAGGTCAGCCGCGAGCTGGAATGGCTTTATGGCGCCGCGCGCGCCCGCATCGCCACCTGCGTGGGCGGGATGGACGCGGCCAAGGAGCGCCGCAACCTCAGCCATGGCGCGCATATCGTCGTCGGCACGCCCGGCCGCCTGCGCGACCATCTGGAACGCGGCGCGCTGGACCTGTCGGCCGTGCGCTCGGTGGTGCTGGACGAAGCGGACGAGATGCTCGACATGGGCTTTCGCGAGGATCTGGAAGCGATCCTGGACAGCGCGCCCGAAGATCGGCGCACGCTGCTCTTTTCCGCCACCATGCCCAAGCCCATCGTGGCGATGGCCAAGCGGTACCAGAAGGACGCGCTGCGCATTTCGACCATGTCGGAAGAGCGCGGCCATGGCGACATCAGCTACCAGGCGGTGACGGTCGCGCCGTCCGACATCGAAAATGCCGTGGTGAACCTGCTGCGTTATCATGAAGCGGAAACAGCCATCCTGTTCTGCGCCACGCGCGACAATGTCCGCCATCTGCATTCGAGCCTTACCGAGCGCGGCTTTGCGGCCGTGGCCTTGTCGGGCGAGCATAGCCAGAATGAGCGCAACCATGCGCTGCAGGCGCTGCGCGACAAGCGCGCCCGCGTCTGCGTCGCCACCGACGTCGCCGCGCGCGGCATCGACTTGCCCTCGCTCAGCCTAGTCGTGCACGTCGAACTGCCCCGTGACGCGGAAACGATGCAGCACCGCTCGGGCCGCACGGGGCGTGCCGGCAAGAAGGGCACCGCCGTCCTCATCGTCCCCTATCCCCGCCGCCGCCGCGTCGAATCGATGCTGCGTGGGGCGAAGATCCCGGTCGAATGGGGCACCCCGCCCAGCAAGGAAGCGATCCTGGAGCAGGACAATGCCCGGCTGCGCGCCACGCTGATGGAAAAGGCGGAACTGGACGAGGCCGACTGGGCGCTGGGCGCCGAGCTGCTGGCCGAAAAGTCTGCCAAAGAAATCGCCGCGATGCTGGTCAAGAGCGCCCGCGCCGCGCTCCCGGCGCCCGAGGAACTGCTGGACCGCAGCGAGGCGCCCGCCCGTAATGACGGGCCGCGTCCGGGCTTTGAGGACACGCAATGGTTCCGGATGGACATCGGCCGCCGGCAGAATGCCGATCCGCGCTGGATCCTGCCGCTGATCTGCCGCCGCGGCCATGTGTCGCGCCAGGATATCGGCGCGATCCGCATCGCCGCCAATGAAACCATGTTCGAAATTCCCAAGGCGATCGTCAGCCGCTTCACCTCCGCGCTCAAGCGCACGGGCGAAGCCAATGACGAAGGCGCGGATGTGGCGTTCGAAATGGTCGAAGGCGCGCCTCGTGATCAGGCGCGCGAGCACAAGCGCGCGGGGGGTCGTCCCAATGATCGCGGACCGCGCGGCAATGACCGGGGCCCTCGCCCCGGCGGCTATGCGCCTCGTCCTTTCAAGGGCGGGCGAAAGGGTCCGCCGCGCGGCCGCTAAGCCACGCGCAGACATGCCCCTTGGGGCAGGCAGGGATATTGAAGGGCCGTCGATCATTCCATCCGAATGACCGACGGCCCTTTGCTCATTCCCGTCCTGGGCGACCAGCTGACGCCTGACATCGCCGCCTTGCGCGCTGCGGACAAGAAGGACAGCATCGTCCTGATGATGGAGGTCACCGACGAGACGACCTATGTGAAGCATCACAAGGCCAAGATCGCCTTCATCCTGTCCGCCATGCGCCATCATGCGCAGCGGCTGCGCGACCTTGGCTGGACGGTCGACTATGTGAAGCTGGACGCGCCTGACAATAGCGGCAGCTTCACCGGCGAAGTCGCGCGTGCGGTGGAGCGGCACAGGTCGCGCGCCATCCATGTCACCGAAGCGGGCGAATGGCGCGTGCGCGCCATGCTGGAAAGCTGGGACACGCGCTTTGCCATAGCCGTCACCATCCATGAAGATGACCGCTTCCTTTGCTCCCATGCCGAATTCGACACATGGGCGGCCGCCCGCAAGCAGCTGCGCATGGAATATTTCTACCGCGACATGCGCCGCAAGACAGGGCTGCTGCTGGACGAGGATGGCGGACCCGAAGGTGGCCAATGGAATTTCGATGCGGACAATCGCAAGCCGGCGCCCGGCCGCGACCTGCTGATGCCGCAGCCGATCCGTTTCCGGCCCGACGCGATCACCCGCGACGTGCTCGACATGGTGGCGGAGCGCTTTTCCGACCATATCGGCAGCCTCGATCATTTCCACTTCGCCGCGATGCATGAGGAGGCGCTGCACCAGCAAAGGCAATTTCTCGACGAGGCCCTGCCTCGCTTCGGCGACTATCAGGACGCGATGCTGACCGACGAGCCCTTTCTGTGGCATTCGATCCTCTCGCCCTATCTCAACGCCGGGCTGCTCGATCCGCTGGCGCTCTGCCAGGAGGTCGACAGGCGCTATCGCGCCGGCAAGGTGCCGCTCAACTGCGCCGAAGGCTTCATTCGCCAGATCATCGGCTGGCGCGAATATATACGCGGCGTCTACTGGCACGAAGGGCCGGACTATGGCGCGCGCAACGCGCTGGAGGCGAAGCGCGACCTGCCGGGCTTCTACTGGACCGGCGAGACCGACATGCATTGCCTGGCCCAGGCGATCGGCCAGACCATCGACCATGGCTATGCGCATCATATCCAGCGGCTGATGATCACCGGCAACTTCGCCCTGATCGCCGGGATCGCGCCGCATCAGGTGCATATCTGGTATCTGGAAGTCTATGCCGACGCCTATGAGTGGGTGGAAATGCCCAACACGCTGGGCATGGCGCTGTTCGCCGATGGTGGCCTGCTCGGCAGCAAGCCCTATGCCGCGGGCGGTGCCTATATCAACCGCATGTCAGATTATTGCGAGCGATGCCGCTATGACGTGAAGAAGCGCGTCGGCGAGGATGCCTGCCCCTTCAACGCGCTCTACTGGGATTTCATCGCCCGCAACGAACGCCGGCTGGCGCGCAATCCGCGCATGGCCATGGCCTATCGCACCTGGGACAAGATGAAGCCGGCCGATCGCGAGGCGACGCGCATGCAGGCGGCAAATTTCCTCGACGATCTGGCGTGAAACCGGCGCCGCTTAGTTGACAGCAGCGAGTCATTCCACTAACGGGCCACATTCCCGCGCGGGTCGACAGGATTTCTCCTCGATGATCTGCGTAAAGCAGATTTGAACGAGAAGAGACAAGCCATGTTCGCTATCGTGCGCACGGGCGGCAAGCAGTATCGCGTCGCCGCCGGAGACAAGATCGTCGTTGAAAAGCTGGCTGGCGAAGCCGGCGACAAGGTCACGCTGGACGACGTCCTGCTGGCCGGCGAAAACGGCGACCTGAAGGACACCGCCAAGCTGACCGTCGCGGCCGAAATCATCGCGCAGGCCAAGGGCGAGAAGGTCATCGTCTTCAAGAAGCGCCGCCGCCACAATTATCGCCGCAAGAATGGCCACCGCCAGAATCACACGATCCTGAAGATCGTGTCGATCGGCGCCTGAGCCAACTGAGAATTCAAGGAGTTTAGGTCATGGCACATAAGAAAGCTGGCGGTTCGTCGCGCAACGGTCGCGATTCGGAGTCGAAGCGCCTTGGCGTGAAGAAGTTCGGCGGTCAGGACGTGATCGGCGGCAACATCATCATTCGCCAGCGCGGCACCCGCGTTTATCCGGGCCGCAATGTCGGCATGGGCAAGGATCACACCCTCTTCGCGCTCGGCGAAGGCAAGGTGGTATTCCACACCGGCAAGCTCGGCCGCAAATATGTGTCGGTCGACGCAATGGCCGAAGCCGCCGAATAACGGACGATCGATGACGGATCGTCCTTCGACAGGGGCGATCCTTCCGGTGTGCCGGCCTTTGGCCTGACCCGGAGTTCGAGGGAAAAAGGGCGCTCCTCCATAGCGAGGGAGCGCCCTTTTTCCGTTGGGCAAGAACCCCTCCAAAATTCCCTCAAGTCTCTGGAACTCAACGCCTTCTCGCGCGTCTTGCGGGCGGGGAATCATCCGGAGGAAACCGTCGTCAAGCCGTCATCATTGGCGGCTAACGGCGCGCACAAGAGGAGAGACGAGAATGTTCGCCCGCACCCCCCGGCTGCTGCTGCGTCCCGGCTGGACGGAAGACGCCCCGGCGCTGGCCGCCGCCATCAACGACCCCGCCGTTCTGCGCAACCTTGCGCATGTCCCCAGCCCCTATGGGATCAAGGACGCGCAGGCTTTCCTGGCGCTGCCCCACCACCCGCAGATGCCGCGGCTGCTGGCCTTCACGCGCACGCGCGGCGCACCGCGCCTCATCGGCGGCTGCGGCCTCCATCCCGACCAGAATGGGGCGCCCGAACTCGGCTACTGGATCGCGCGACCCTATTGGGGACTGGGCTTTGCGACCGAAGCCGCGCGCGCAGTCGTCAGCATGGCCCGTGCGAGCGGCGTGCGCAACATCCGCGCCGGCCATTTCGCCGACAATCCCGCGTCGGGCAATGTTCTGCGCAAGCTCGGCTTTCGCTTCACCGGCGAAACGCAGAAGCGGCACAGCCTGGGTCGCAATGCGCTGGTCGACTGCCTGATCTTCGAAGAAGGCGAAGGCGGCGGCATGAACGACGATCCGGCCATGGACCTCTATGGCGACGCCCTGCCCGTAGCGGCCTGACTCAGCCAAAGCAGGTCGTTGGCGGCTGACCGACGTTCACCCGTCATCCCCGCGCGAGCGGGGATCATCCTCCGCCGGATCATTGTGATAAGGCTCAGCTCCAGACAGCTTTGGGACGGTCGAAGACCCGCGTCGGCGTGCCCGCCAATTCTGTATCGACCAGCGCGGCAAAGCCCAGCTTCTCCGCCACCTTGATCGACGCTGCATTGTCAGGATGGATGATGCAGCGAAGCGACGGCGCCTCGACCTGCGCGTCGGCCCAGGTCAGCACTGCCGTCATCGCTTCGGACGCCACGCCTTTGCCCCAGGCCGCCGGCGTCAGGACCCAGCCCGCTTCGGGCACTCCATCCAGCTCGGGCAGGCCGCGCGCCGCGCTGAGCAGCCCCGCCTCCCCCAGGAAGGCCCCGCTGTCGCGATCCTCGATCGCCCACATGCCATAGCCCAGCATTGCCCACATGCCGGCATATCGCAGGAGCCGGAACCACACCGCCTGCGCATCCTGCGGCACCCCGCCAATATGCTGTACCACCTGCCCATCGGCCCAGAGCGATCGACAGGCGGCATAATCGTCCACATGGTGCGGGCGCAGGGTCAGGCGGGCGGTTTCGAGCGTCGGTGCAGAGATCATCGCGCGATTAAGAGCCGCCGCGGCCGGCCGGGTCAAGCCGCCGACGGCAATGGCGCATCCTGCCGGGCGGCCGCATAGGGCGTGTCAGCGCGCGCGATCAGGTCGCGATCATCCACTGCCCAGGGATGAAAGCCGGGCAGGAAATAGCCGAGCCAAGGCAGGGCCACCCGCCGCAATATACCCGGCCGCACCAGCGCATAGCGCAGCAACCCACCCCATGCGGCCACGCCAGTCACCCCATCCTGACGCAGCAATTCCATCATGCCCCGGGCGCGATGATGCAGGAAATGCTTCGTCACGATCAGCATCATCACCGACTTGACCCACCAGCGCCGGACGCGCGACCAATCGCGGGTGGCGTGAACCCAGGTGTCATGCGCCACTCCTTTATGCTCGATTTCCTCGATCGCATGCCAGCGCCAGAGCGCGGCGATGTCCGGATCGGCGCCATCCAGATGACGGGGATCGCGCAGCAGTTCGTGCGCCAGGATTGCCGTGAAATGCTCCAGCGCCATCGTGGCGGCCAGGCTCATGATCGGCGGCCTCTGCCTGGCGAGATCAAGCACCATTGTGACGTCGGCATCCAGCTGCGACACGTCATAGCCATGATCGGTCACCTGCCGGTTGAAGGCGAGATGCTCGCGGCTATGCACCACTTCCTGCCGGATGAACGCCGCAATCTCCCTCGCCAATTGGGCGGGCACGCCGTCGCGGAAGGCGCGCACGGACTCGATGAAGAAGGCTTCGCCGCGCGGAAAGGTGATCGACAGGGCGTTGAAGAAAGCCGTGGCGATCGGGTCGCCGTTCAGCCAATGTCGTTCCGCCCGGCGGTCCCGACCGAAGCGACGGTCGCGCGGGGTAATGGTGAGGTCGGTGGGAGTCATGCGGACACCTCCGTTGCTTACTGACATTGATGTAAATAAGAGCAACTGACACGCATGTCAATGAAACGCGCACGCCTCAGCCCGGACGAAAGCCGCCTTGCCGCCCTTGAAGCCGCGCGGGCCTTGCTGATCGAAGCGGGGCCCCAGGCCGTGACGCTCAAGGCCGTAGCCGGCCGCATCGAGCGCACTCACGCCAATCTCCTCCATCATTTCGGGTCGGCCGCCGGACTGCAGAAGGCGCTGGCCGCGCATCTGGCGGACAGCATCACCACCAGCATCGGTGAAGCGGTGGATGCGGCGCGGCGCGGCGAGGTGGGTCCACGCGCCATCGTCGACATGACATTCGATGCGTTCGACGCGCAGGGCGCGGGCGCGCTGGCGAGCTGGATGCTGGCGTCGGGCAATGAGGATGCGCTCGATCCCGTGGTTGACGCGATTCATCGCCTGGTCGATCGGCTCGCGGGCAGCGCGCTCAGCGCCGATATGGCTGAACTGATCCGCGAAAATACGCTGATGTTGATCCTGCTTGCCTTGGGCGATTCGCAACTGGGGGGAGCGATGGCATCCGCGATCGGCCTGCCCCGCGCAAAAGCGCGGGAAATCGCGACCCGCAGCCTCACCTTCGCCCTGATGCAGGAGGCCGCGACGATTGCCGCGCAGGCCAAGGTTTAACTTTCGCGCTAATAGCGTTATGGGCGCGCCATGCATTTCCTCGATCAAGCGAAAATCTACATCAAGTCCGGCTGGGGCGGTCCCGGCGCGGTCAGCTTCCGGCGCGAAAAATATGTCGAATATGGCGGTCCGGACGGGGGTAATGGCGGCAAGGGCGGAGACATCATCTTCGAAGCGGTGGCCGGCCTCAACACGCTGATCGATTTTCGCTACACCCAGCATTTCAAGGCGCAGCGCGGCCAGCCCGGCATGGGCAAGAACCGCTATGGCGCCGGCGGCGACGACCTGGTCATCAAGGTGCCGGTTGGCACGCAAATCCTCTCGGACCCCGTTCCCATCGAAGGAACCGAGGATGAGGACGACGGGTCGATGGAATATGAGCAGGAACTGCTCGCCGATTTCACGCAAGTCGGCCAGCGCATCGTGCTGTTGCGCGGGGGCGATGGCGGCCGCGGCAACCTGTCCTACAAGACCAGCACCAACCGCGCCCCGCGTCAGCACGGAACGGGCTGGCCGGGTCAGGAAATGTGGGTGTGGCTGCGCCTGAAGCTGCTGGCCGACGTCGGCCTGGTCGGCATGCCCAATGCCGGCAAATCGACCCTCATCAACCAGGTGACCAATACCAAGGCGAAGGTCGGCGCCTATGCCTTCACCACCACCAAGCCGCAATTGGGCGTCGTGCTGCACCGCGACCGCGAATTCGTGCTGGCGGACATCCCCGGCCTGATCGAAGGCGCGGCCGAGGGCGCAGGCATAGGCGACCGGTTCCTGGGCCATATCGAACGCTGCCGAGTGCTGCTCCACCTCATCGACGCGACCGGCGACGATCCGGTCGAAGCCTTCCGCATCGTCACCGACGAGCTGGCGGCTTATGGCGGCGGCCTTGATGAAAAGCCCCAGATCGTCGCGCTCAACAAGGGCGACCTGCTCGGCCAGGAGTTGATGGAGGACATTGCCGCGCAGCTTCGCGAGGAAGCGGGCGTGGAGGATGTGTTCATCATTTCGGGCGCGACCGGCGAAGGCGTCGGCGCGTTGCTGGACGCGGTGCTGCCGATGCTGGATGAACCGGTCGAGGGCGAGGAGGATGACGCGCCCGAGGCCGAAAAGCCATGGTCGCCGATCTGAAGCCCAGTGCCAGCCCTGCCGGTTCGCGCGAAGCGCGAAACCGTGACGCCACCCGCTTCCCGACGTCGCTCGATGCGAACGGAACCTCCCTGTCGTGACTCACCCGCTCTCCGGTTTTCCCCCTGCCCTTGTCCGCCGCCTTGTCGTCAAGGTGGGCTCCGCCCTGCTGGTCGACCCGGCGGGACAGGTGCGGGTGGACTGGCTGCGCACGCTGGTGGCGGATGTCGCCGCGCGCAAGGCGGCGGGACAACAGGTCATCATCGTCTCCTCGGGCGCGATCGCGCTCGGCGCGCGCCGCCTCAAGCTGCCCAAGGGCGGCCGCGGCAGCCTGGACGATGCACAAGCCGCCGCCGCCACGGGGCAGATCGCCTTGTCGCAATGCTGGGCCGGCCTGCTCGATCAGCAGGGCATCACCGCCGCGCAGATGCTGGTGACCCTCGACGATCTGGAAAACCGGCGTCGCTACCTCAACGCATCGGCAACGCTGGAGCGGCTGATGGCGCTCGACGTCGTGCCGGTGGTCAACGAGAATGACAGCGTCGCCACCGCGGAAATCCGCTTCGGCGACAATGATCGGTTGGCGGCGCGCATCGGACAGGCGGCACGGGCTGACGCGGTTGTCCTGCTTTCCGATGTCGACGGGCTTTACACCGCCAACCCGCACGTCGATGCCGACGCCATGCTGATTGAAACGATCGAGACGATCGACGCGCGGATCGCGGCGATGGCGGATGGCGGCTCTGCGTCGGGCATGGGCTCAGGCGGCATGGTGTCGAAGATCCAGGCGGCGCGCATCGCGACTGGCGCGGGCGCGCATCTCGCCATCATCTCGGGAAAGGTCGATGCGCCTCTTTCGCACTGGGCCAATGATGGCCGGGGCTCCATCTTCCTCGCCGCCGCACAAGCCAAGGGCGCGCGCAAGGGCTGGCTGGCGGGCCGCCTGACGACGCAGGGGCGGCTGACCGTCGATGCTGGGGCCGAACAGGCGTTGGCAAAGGGCAACAGCCTGCTGCCAGCCGGCGTTGCTCGCGTCGAAGGCACATTCGATCGCGGCGACGTGGTCGACATCGTCGCCCAGGATGGCCGCGTCATCGCGCGCGGCCTCATCGAATATGACAGCGGCGCCGCGACGAAGATCGCCGGCCGCCGCAGCGAGGACATCGCCGCCCTGCTGGGCGAGATGCCCCGATCCGTGCTGGTCCATCGCGACCATCTGGCGATGATCTGACCATGAGCCCTTTTCGGATTGCGATGACGGGTGCGACGGGATTCGTCGGCGCCGAAGCGCTGGAACAGGCGCTGGGCGAAGGCCTGCGCGTCAATGCGCTGACGCGCCGGGCGCAGCCGCCGCGCGCACGGCTGAAATGGGTGCCGGGGTCGCTCGAGGATGCGGCCGCGCTCGATACGCTGGTGCGCGACGCCGACGCGGTGGTGCATATCGCGGGCGTCGTCAACGCGCCGGGTCGCGCCGGGTTCGAAGCGGGCAACGCGCGCGGCACGGTTGCGGTCATCGACGCCATGCGCCGGCGTGGCATCCGCCGGCTGATCCATGTCTCCTCGCTCGCCGCGCGCGAGCCGCAATTGTCCGACTATGGCTGGTCGAAGAAACTGGCCGAACGCCATGTGAAGGCCAGCGGGCTCGACTGGACGATCGTGCGGCCGCCCGCCATCTACGGCCCCAATGACCGCGAGATGCTGGAGCTGTTCCGCATGGCCAAGCGCGGCATCATGATGCTGCCGCCGGGCGGACGCCTGTCCGTCATCCATGTCGGCGATCTAGCGCGGCTGCTGCTCGCGGCGGCGAAGGAAACGGAAAACAGCCTCACCCGCATCTATGAAGTCGATGACGGCACGCCCGACGGCTGGGACCATCGGGATTTCGGCGCGGCGATCGGCCGGGCGGTCGGGCGGCCGGTGCGAACGGTGGCGACGCCGCGCTGGGCGCTCGGCATGGCGGCGCGCGCGGATCGGCTGATCCGGCGCGGCAATGCCAGGCTGACCCCCGATCGCGTGGATTATTTCTGCCATCCCGACTGGGTGGTCACGCCAGCGATGCAGCCGCCCCGCCGCCTGTGGATGCCCCAGATCCCAACCGAGGACGGGCTGAAGGCCACGGTCGCCGCCTATCGGGAAAAGGGCTGGCTCTGATCTTGGGTTAGCAGGCCGCGGAACCACGATGGCGGGTCGGCGCTTTGTCCCGCATGACCGAACGCATGCCCCCGTCCGAACAGCCCAGCGCCCGCCGCCTGCAACGCGCGGGATGCTGGATCGTCGCCCTCATTTTGGCGATCGTGATCGTCATCTTCCTGGCCCGCAACATCTGGCATGGCGAGGAACTGCACGAGGATCAGGTGACCGGCGACAACAATGTCACTCAGCATACCGAACAAAGCTACGACTGATCCTCAGCGATCCTCAGGCGCGGCGGGCTTATCACGCTGCTCGGCCAGAAATTCGCTGATCGCCTGTCCGCTGGCGTTGAGCAACGGATAGGTGCGGGCGTCGCTAAGCCAGTCCGGCCGCCGCGCCCCGCTGCCGTAGAAGGTGTCATAGACCAGGCTGAAGCCGAGGAAGACCAGCGTCGCGCCGATGAGGCCCTTCACCGCGCCGAAGCCCGCCCCCAGAACGCGATCGACTGGGCCAAGCACCGACTGCCGCGTGCGCCGGCCGATCGCATGGGCGAGCATCTTGCCCGCGCCGAACGTCACGCCAAAGACCAGGATCAGCGCCAGCACCGCCGCGCCGCTGGGCGATCCGACAAAGGCGCTCAGCAACTCGGCGGCGGACGCATGGAACAGGCGAATGGCGAAGATCGCCAGCACCCAGGCGATCAGCGACAGCGTCTCCAACACGAAGCCGCGCAGCAGGCCCAGCACGGCACACCCGCCGATCGCGAGCAGGACGAGAATGTCGATGGCGTTCATCGCCTGCGTGGCTATCCGCGTCCCAGCATCTGGTCAACCAGCTGCGCAAGCGTGCGGAATCCGCTCACCGCTATGCCCTTCACCCCATCGGCCGCGGCGGCGGGTATGAAGGCCCGGTTGAAGCCCAGCTTCGCCGACTCCCGCAGCCGCAGCGGCGCATGGGCGACGGGACGTATCTCGCTCGACAGCGCAACCTCGCCGAACAGGACGACATCGGCGGGCACCGGGCGCTCCGACAGGGCGGAGATCAACGCTGCCGCCACCGCCAGATCGGCGGCCGGATCGGACAGGCGATAGCCGCCCGCGACGTTCAGATAGACTTCGGCGGTAGAAAAGCTGAGGCCGCATCGCGCTTCCAGCACCGCCAGGATCATCGCCAGTCGACCGCTGTCCCAGCCCACGACCGCCCGGCGCGGCGTCGCGCCGCTCGACAGCCGCACCACCAGCGCCTGTATCTCGACCAGCACGGGGCGCGTCCCCTCCAGCGCGGGAAAGACCGTCGCCCCCGTCACCGTCTCGTCCCGATGGGTCAGGAACAGCGCGGAAGGATTGGCGACTTCCTCCAGCCCCTCCGCCACCATGGCAAACACGCCGATTTCGTCCGTGCCGCCGAAGCGGTTCTTGATCGCGCGCAGGATGCGATATTGATGGCTGCGCTCCCCTTCGAAAGCGAGCACGGTGTCGACCATATGTTCCAGCACGCGCGGCCCGGCGATGCTGCCATCCTTGGTCACATGGCCGACCATGATGATGGCCGTGCCGCGCTGCTTGGCGAATTTGATCAATTCCTGCGCCGACGCCCGCACCTGGCTGACGGTGCCGGGCGCGCCTTCGATCAGGTCGCTGTGCATCGTCTGGATCGAATCGATGACGAGCAGCGCCGGCGGCGGGCCATCCCCCAGCGTCGTCAAAATGTCGCGCACCGATGTCGCGCTGGCCAGTTGCACCGGCGCGCCGCCAAGGCCCAGCCGCTGGGCGCGCAACCGCACCTGGTCGGCCGCCTCTTCGCCGCTGATATAGGCGACCGACAGGCCGCGCACGGCGATGCGCGCGGCGGCCTGCAGCAGCAATGTCGATTTGCCAATACCCGGATCACCGCCGATGAGCGTGGCGGAACCCGACACGATGCCCCCGCCCAGCGCCCGGTCGAACTCGGCGATGCCCGTGCTGGTGCGCGGCGGCAGCGCAACTTCGCTATCCAGCGCGACGAGCGAGATCGCGCGCCCGCCGCTCTGCAAGTCATGACGTGCCGAAAAGACGGTCTCGCCCACCTCCTCGACGATGCTGTTCCACTCGCCGCAATCCTCGCACTGGCCCTGCCACCGGCTGGTGACGGTGCCGCATTGCTGACAGACGAACTTGCGCTTTGCCTTGGCCATGACCTGTCATGGCGAATGGATCGGAACAATTCAAGAACGAAGCACCGCGCGCTGGAAACATCATGGCCGCTCGGGCATTGATACGGCATGAAAACGATCCGTGTCGCGAGCTACAATATCCACAAGGCCATAGGCACGGATCGACGACGGGCCCCTGAACGCGTGCTGGACGTGTTGAGGGAAATCGATGCCGACATCATAGCCCTGCAAGAAGCCGATCGCCGCTTCGGGGTGCGATCCGCCGCCATTCCGCCGCTGCTGCTGGATAATCTCAGCTGCTACAAGTCCGTGCCGATCAACGTGCAGGTCGACTCGATGGGCTGGCACGGCAACGCCATATTGGTCCGCAAGGAGGCTCAGATCGGCGCCCATGACGTGCTCCATCTTCCCTATCTGGAGCCGCGCGGCGCGACCATGGCGGAAGTCACGGTCAACCAGGCGACCGTGCGCGTATTCGGCATGCATCTCGACCTGTCGGGCCTGTGGCGACGTCGGCAGGCTGCGGCGGTCATCCATGCCGCCGCTCAGGGCGAAGCCATGCCGACCATCCTCATGGGCGATCTGAACGAATGGAGCGCGGGACGTGGCTGCCTCGCCGACTTCGCCCGCCATTATAGTTTTGCGCCATGCGGCCGCAGCTTCCATGCCCGCCGCCCTGTCGCCCGGCTCGACCGGATCATGCATTGCGGCAAGCTGACGCTCAGGGACAGCGGTGTCCATGACAGCGCCGCCGCTCGCAAGGCGTCCGACCATCTGCCCATATGGGCGGAGTTCGCGCTTGGCTGACGCGGCTATTCGCCTGGCTGCCGTGCCGATGCCCTCGACAAGACCGCCGGCCTCTGCGACCTTCCCCTCATGAAGGAGCGGGAATTACGGCTCGCGCTGGTCTGCTATGGCGGTATCAGCCTGGCCATCTACATGCATGGCATCACCAAGGAAGTGTGGCGGCTGGCCCGCGCCAGCCGCGCCTATCATGACAATGCGGAGCCGGGCGGCGGCAGCGAGGCGGTGTATCGCGCGCTGCTCGGCGCGATCGAGGCGCAGAGCGGGATCCGCCTGCGCATCATGCCCGACATCATCGCCGGCGCCAGCGCGGGCGGCATTAACGGCATCTTCCTTGCCCAGGCGATCGAAACCGGCCAGTCGCTGGAGCCGCTGACCGACCTGTGGCTCGACAATGCCGATGTCGACCGCCTGCTCGACCCGGACGCCCGGCCCGCCCGCGCACTCACCAAATTCTGGGCGACGCCGCTGGTGTGGATGGCCGCGCGCCATCCCGGCGACGCGGTCGAACGCACAGTCGCTCCCGCCACGCGTGAGGAGGTGCGGATGAAATTGTCGCGCTTCATCCGTTCGCGCTGGTTCGAGCCGCCCTTTGGCGGGGAGATCTTCACCACCATGCTGCTCGACGCGTTCGACGCCATGGCCGCGGCCGATCGCGGCCCCCCGCTGCTGCCCGAAGGCCATCCGCTCGACCTGTTCGTCACCGTCACCGATTTCGAAGGCCATCCGCAAAGCCTCAACCTCAACAGCCCGCCCCAGGTCATCGAAACCGAACATCGGCTCTCGATCGGCTTTCGCGCGCGTGGGCGGGGGGGAAGGCTGTTCGCCGACCCGGCGGAACTGGTGTTCGCTGCCCGCGCCACGGCCAGCTTTCCCGGCGCCTTCCCGCCCTTCACGGTGCGGGAACTGGACCGGGTCCTCAAAAGCAGGCACCGCAGCTGGCCTACCCGCGACTTATTCCTCGCTCGCGCGCTGCCGCGCCACGCAGCGCGAGGCACGGCCGAGGACGCGGTGCTGATCGACGGATCGGTGCTGGCCAATGCCCCGTTCGCGCAAGCGATCGGCGCGTTGCGCAACCGACCTTCGCGGCGGGAAGTCGACCGGCGCTTCGTCTATATCGATCCCAAGCCGGGCCATCGCTCCATCCGCCTCAACAAGGAAGGACAGCAGGAAGAGACGCCGACCGGCGCCGGCGCACCGTTGCCGGGATTTTTCCGCACCATCTTCGGCGCGCTGTCCGACATTCCGCGCGAACAGCCGATCCGCGACAATCTGGACGTCATAGACCGCCATTCGGCGCGGATCCGGCGGATGCGGCGCATCTTCGACGCGCTGCGGCCGGGGATCGACGCAGAGGTGGAAGCCGCGATCGGCCGCATGCTCTTCCTCGACCGGCCCACGCCTGCGCGCCTGTCCGCGTGGCGCGCCAAGGCGCAGCAGCGCGCGGCCAGCGCGGCCGGCTTCGCCTATCCGGCCTATGGCCATCTCAAACTGTCGGGCATCGTCGAATCGCTCTGCACCCTGCTCTTCCGCCTCAGCGGCGAGGACAGCGCGATGATGCGCGAAGCCTATCGCCAGGCGATCTGGTCGGCGGTGCGCAGCGCGGGCGCCGACCAGCTGGGCGACAATGGCGGGTCGGGCACGGAACCGGTCGCCTTCTTCCGCGCGCATGATCTTTCCTTCCGCATCCGCCGCCTGCGGTTCCTGGCGCGCCGGCTGGCGGAAACGCTGGAAATGGAGGCGGAGGCCGACGACCCGGCGGTGCTCGCCATGCACGACGCCATCTATGGTGCGCTCACCCTCTATGCCGAGTGCGAGGAGAGCGAGATGTATGGAGATGCCGTCATCGCCGCGGCCAAGGCGGTGCCGACTGACGCCGCCGCGGCGCTGGAGGCGGTGGCGCGGGCGCGGGGCCTCAAGGCGCGCGACGATGCCGCCGACCTGATGCTGGCGGAGGCGTTTGCGGGCCTTCCCAAGGTCGGTCGGCGAACGATGCTGCTCGCCTATCTGGGCTTTCCCTTCACCGACATCGCCACCTTACCGTTGCTTCAGGGTGACACTCTCGACGAATATGATCCGGTCAAGGTCGACAGGATTTCGCCCGAAGATTGCGGCGCGATCCGGACAGGCGGCGGCCAGGCGACGCTGAAAGGGATAGAATTCAACAACTTCGGGGCCTTCTTCAGCCGCGTGTATCGCGAAAATGATTATCTGTGGGGACGGCTGCACGGCATCGAGCGGCTTCTGGACATCGTGAATTCGAGTGTCCCTGCGGCAAGCCGCCTTTCGCCCGACATGCTGGCCGACTATAGGCGGGCCGCGTTTCTGGCGATCCTCGACGAGGAAGAGTCGCGCTTGCCGCATGTTGCGGACCTGATCGCCAGCTTGCGGGAGGAAATCGGGTGAGCAGGCGAGTTGTGCTGGTTCCGATGGTCATGATGCTGGCGCTGATCGCCGGCTGCCGCGCGTCGGATGACAGCGCGCAGGCGGACAATGCCGCGCCCGCCGCCGCCCAGACCGCTGCCATTCAGCCTGCCGCTGCCGTCGCCATGCGCCGGCCCCCCGCTCCCGTCCCTTCGCCCGCGCCTGCGTCCACGCCGACGGAGCCCGGCGCGACACTCCCCGCCAGTCCCGTCGTCACCGTGCGCGCGCAGCCCGCGCCCTATTTCCCGCTCGACCTGCCGCCCTCCGACGTTGCGGCCAGCGCCGCACCTTTCCCGCGGGAAGTCACTGAATTCATGGTCGCGCGCGATGGCTGCGACCATTTCCGGGGAGAAAAGCCCCATGATGCGGAGCGACGCGCCTTCATTCAGGAAAATATCGTTGAACTCTGCCATGGCACCGATGCCCGGCTGGCGATGCTGCGCCGGCGCTATGGCGATGATCCGTCGGTCATGGCGGCGCTCAAAAGCTATGACGATCGCATCGAGACGCAGCTGAGCTATCGCTGACCTAGGCGATCAGCGCGTCGATCGCGCGCGCCAGGTCCACGTCCCGTTGCGACACGCCCCCCGCGTCATGCGTCGTCAGCACGATGTCGACGCGATTATAGACGTTCGACCATTCGGGATGATGGTCCGCCTTCTCCGCCAGGATGGCGACCCGCGTCATGAAGCCGAAGGCGGCATTGAAATCGGCGAAGGTGAAGCGGCGGGACAAACCATCCGGTTCGGCGATCGCGGTCCATTCGGGCAGTTCGGCGCGCGCCTTGGCACGCTCCTCATCGTTCAGCCTCGCGATCATGTCCCTATCCTCCGGCAGCGCTTTGCGCTTATGTGGCAGCCATGTCGCAGACCCGTCAACCGCCCCGCTTCGCCCCCACCGCGCAGGAGATCGAAACGCTCGCGCTGGAGGCGCTGGGTCGCCTGCCCGATCCCTTCCGCGACCATCTCGCCCATGTCGTGCTGTTCGTCGAGGAATTCGCCGATGCCGACACGCTGCGGGAAATGGAGATAGACGATCCCTTTGGGCTTACCGGCCTCTATAGCGGCCGCCCGGTAGGCCAGGAAGCGCAGACCGGCGACACGCCGCCCACCGTCCACCTGTTCCGCCGCCCCCTGCTCGACGAATGGGTTGAAACCGGCGTCCCGCTCGACGCGCTCATCACCCATGTCGTGGTGCATGAGATTGGCCATCATTTCGGTCTCTCCGACATCGACATGCATGTGCTGGAGGACATGGTCGCTCCATGAACGGCGCGGCCTTGCGACTCGAGGGCGTCGCTTGCCTGCGAGGCGGCCGGATGCTGTTCCGCGGCGTCGACCTGTCGCTGGAACCGGGCGGCGGCGCGCTGTTGACCGGCCCCAACGGCGTGGGCAAATCCAGCTTGCTGCTCATCTGCGCCGGTTTGCTCCCCGCCTTCGCCGGCAGGGTCGAGCGGCGCGGCGGCGTGGCGCTTTGCGACGAGAGGCTGGCGCTGGACAGCAACTGGTCGCTCCGCAAGGCCCTCGTCTTCTGGGCCGAGCTCGATGGCGCTACTTCGGCACAGCTGGACGCCGCCATCGACGCGATGGCGCTGGGGCGGCTGTCGTCGGTGCCGGTGCGGATGCTGTCGACCGGCCAGCGCAAACGGGCGATGCTGGCACGCCTCATCGCCAGCGGCGCTGCGATCTGGCTGCTGGACGAGCCCGGCAATGGCCTCGACGCCGCTTCGCTCGATCTGCTCGGCCATGCCGTGACTCGGCATCTGGCGGCGGGCGGCATCGTCGTCGCCGCCTCGCACCAGCCGCTCCCCGTCGACGCGCCCGTGACGATCGCCCTGGACGAATATCGGGCTGACGATCCGGTGGAGCCGGCATGACGCTGCTCTGGCTGCTCATCCGCCGCGACCTGCGCCAGGCCTGGGCATCGGCTGGCCTGTGGCTGCCGGTCGCCTTCCTGCTGCTGGTCGCCAGCCTCTATCCCTTCGCGGTCGGGCCGGACGCGGCGCTGCTGGCCCGGACGGGCGGCGGCATGATCTGGATCGCCGCGCTGCTCGCCAGCCTGCTGCCGGTCGATCGCCTCATCGCGCCGGATGCGCAGAACGGCGTGCTCGACCAGATCACCGTGCGCGGAATCGGTGAGGAGATGGTGGTGCTGGCCCGGCTGATCGCACACTGGATCGGTTTCGGCCCACCGCTGATGGTGGCCACCCTTCCCGCGGCCGCGCTGCTGAAGCTGAGCGGCGCGACGATCCTGCGGCTGGAGATCGGGCTGCTCTTCGGCACGCCCGCGCTTGCCGCGCTCGGCCTGCTGGTCGCCACATTGACGGCGGGCCTGCGCTCCAGCGGTGCGCTGGCGGGATTGCTGGCGCTGCCGCTGGCGGTGCCGCTGCTGATCTTCGGCGCGGGAACCTTGGGCGACGGCAGCGGCGCGGCGCTCAAATTCCTGGCCGCGTCCTCGCTGCTGCTGGTCGCCATCACCCCCTTCGCTGGCGGCGCCGCGATCCGCGCAGGCCGCGAATAGCCGCACCTGGGCCGCCAAACCGCCCCTACACCCCGGTCAACATTATCCTCATTGACCTTCGCGCGTCGCAGGCATAGCAGGGCCGCGCTTTTCCAAAGGACAAGAGTGCTCGAACAATGACCTATGTCGTGACCGACAACTGCATCCGCTGCAAATTCATGGATTGCGTCGAGGTCTGCCCCGTGGACTGTTTCTACGAGGGTGAGAACATGCTGGTCATCAACCCCAATGAGTGCATCGATTGCGGCGTGTGTGAGCCCGAATGCCCCGCCGAGGCGATCCTGCCCGATACCGAGAACGGCCTGGAGAAGTGGCTGGAGCTCAACACCAAATATTCCGCCGAATGGCCCAACATCACCGTCAAGGGCGACGCGCCCGCCGACGCCGACGCGATGAACGGCGTGGAGAACAAGCTGGAGCAGTTCTTCTCGCCCGAGCCCGGCAAGGGCGACTGAGCCCCCCATCGCCGCGATAGCGTGTCAGATCGTGTCGCACCCCCAGCCATTGTGTCTGGGGGTGGTAATTTTGTTACGAATCTGCTAAAACCGCCCATAACGGTCGGATTACCCTAGATGCGGCCCTGGAGAATGAACTTCATGTCTTGACGGGTCGCGCCGTGCACATTCTGGCATCTCGCTTTGCCTCGCTGCTCCGCGACGGCCCGCCTCCCGTAGGAATTGGAAAGGTATCAAATGGCTGCCAAGGCGCTGTCCTTTGACGTTGGTGATTATGTCGTTTACCCCAAGCATGGCGTCGGTCGTGTGATCGAGCTCCAGAAGGAGCAGATCGCCGGCATGGAGCTGGAACTCTATGTTCTGCGCTTCGAAAAAGAGCGCATGACCCTTCGCGTGCCGACCAACAAGGCCGAAGGCGTGGGAATGCGCAAGCTTTCCTCCAACAAGACGCTGGAGGAAGCCATGGAGACCCTGAAGGGCAAGCCCAAGGTGAAGCGCACCATGTGGTCGCGCCGCGCGCAGGAATATGAAGCGAAGATCAATTCGGGCGATCTCGTCTCGATCGCCGAAGTGACCCGCGACCTGTTCCGCGCCGACGACCAGCCGGAGCAGAGCTATTCGGAGCGGCAGATTTTCGAGGCCGCGTCCAGCCGCCTCGCCCGCGAACTGGCGGCGATGGAAGAAACGGACGAGCCCAGCGCGCTGCAGAAGATCCTGCGCATCCTGAACGAGGCCGCGCCGAAATATGCGAAGGTCGAAGGCTAAGCTTGCTTCGATAATCGCGTGAAAAGGGGCGCTCCGACATGCCGTCGGGGCGTCTCTTTTCGGTTCCATGGTCGCGCGCTTATTCGTCCTTGACGGCGCCGGCCGCATCCTGCGCCGCATCGCCCACGCTGCTGGCGGCTTCGCCGACCTGCGAGGCGGCGCTCGACACCGCATTGTCCTTGCTGGTTTCGCTGCTGATCAGGAAAAAGGCGGCGACCGCCACCACAATCACCAGCAGCAGGATCGCAAGCGTGGTGCCGCCACCGCCGCTGCGCCGTTCGATCACCGTCGTGGTCGTGGGCGCCGGGCGCTCCTGCTCGACCTGATAATCGGCCATAACGTCATCCTCCTCATCATGCCACCCGGCAGGATCAATGCGCCATGCCGTGCGATGGTTCCGGAAGCGAAGCGACCCGCGATCAGTCCTCGATGGGCACGAAGGCGCCCTTGGCGCGATCCTTGATCACCCTGTCGGCGCGGAACACCGATCCGCTCATCGTGATATAGACACCCGGCTCCGCCACTTGCGCCGTGGCGAAGGCCATGCCCAGGTTGAAGCTCGCATCGCACTCGCCGAAGCGGGCTGGCGCCAGAGCGCCTACCAGCACGATCGTCTTTCCGCGCTGACCCTGCAGCAGCTTCGCCGTCTCCGTCATGGTGTCGGTGCCATGGGTGATGACGATGTGGTTTTCCCGCGCCGCCGCCACGCGCGCGGCGATCAGCGCCCGGTCGCGATCGTCCAGTTCCAGACTGTCCTTGCGCGTCACTTCCTCGATGCGGAAGGGGCGCTTGACCCGCGCGACCTCCAGCAGCTTCGCCATGACGGTTTCGCCGACCTGATAATCGGACAGGGCGTCGAAATAGATTTTGTCGATGGTGCCGCCAGTGGTCAGCAGCAGGATCGGGGCGTTGGGGGACAGCATGGCAGGCTCCGCAGGATGTTTGCGCGCCCTCTAGCCCAAGCCTCCCGGCTTTGAAACCGCCCTTTCAGCCGCCGCGCGCCATGGCCTCGCCGCGATCCCGCGCCGCCGCCAGCGTATCGGTCAGCAGCGCCAGCAGCCGATCGTCGGCGTCCAGGATGTTCAACCCCTCGCGAGTCATGCCCCCGGGGCTGGCGACCTGATCGGCCAGCGCCGCCGGGCTGACCTGCGCACCTGCCGCCATGTTCGCGGCCCCCTGCACCGTCGCCAGCGCCATCCGCGCGGCCTGGTCGGCGGGGATGCCGATCGCTTCGCCTGCACGCGCCAGCGTATCGACGAAGCGGAACAGAAAGGCCGGACCGCAACCGGACAGCGCCGTCACGCGGTTGAACAGCGTTTCGTCGGCCATCCATTCGGCCAGACCCAGCGGCGCGATCAGCGCGTCGACATGCGCGCGAGCGGCTGGCGACGTCCGGTCGTCGGTGAACAGCGCCACCACCCCCTCCCCCAGGCCAACCGGCAGGTTCGGCATGGCGCGCACAATGTCGGTCGCCGCCGCGAAGCGCGTGCGCAGTTCATTCAGCGTCGTGCCGGCGAGAATGGAAATGACCGGCGTATCGGCGGTGCAGAGCGGCGCTAGCGCCGTCGCCACCTCGGCAATCTGATAGGGCTTCATGCCCAGCAAGATCGTCGTGCCCCGGGGCAGCGCAGCGGGATAGTCGGTGACGACGGTCACGCCGTCCGCCACCGCGCGGCCGCTGGGCCGCAGCACGGTGACGCGCGCCGGATCAAGCCCGCTGGCGATCCAGCAGGCAAGCATCTGCCCCGCCATATTGCCGCAGCCGACAAGGAACAGATGGTCGGGCCAGCCGCCGGTCATCGGATCAAGCCTCGCCGCGGGTTTCGATCAGGCTAGCGGAAATCGCTTCCGCCGGTGACTTGCCGCCCCACAGGACGAACTGGAACACCGGATAGAAGCGTTCGCATTCGTCGATCGCGGTTTCGACCAGCAGCTGCGCCTGGTCCAGCGTCAACGTCCCGCCCGCGCCAAGCATCGCGCCATGACGGAACAGGACGATGCCGCTGGACGACCAGAGCTCGAAATGGCCGATCCAAAGCTGTTCGTTGATCAGGCCCAGCGTTTCATAGATAGGGCCGCGCTTGTCCTCCGCGACGCGGATGTCGGGCAGCACCAGCAGTTGGAGCACCTGATCCTCGTCGCGCCAGATCCCCCGCAGCTCATATTGCGCCCAGGACCCTTGCGTGTTGCCGACGATCTCATCTTCGCCGACCTGGTCGAAGCTCCAACCATGCGCCTCGAAATAGGCAGCCAGCATATCGATCGGCGCGGCTTCCTGCCCGCCATGTTCAAATTCGTCGCTATCCATCATCGGCGCGCCTTATCACCGCGAGCGGTGAAAGGACAGACGGATCACTCGCTGTCGTCTGCCACCGGCGCGACGCCTTCGATGCTGCGCGCCAGCGGCTCATTGACCTTCGCCTTGGGCGTCTTGACGCTCTTGGTGACGGGCTCGCCGGCCTTGCCTTCCAGCGCGTCGATCCGGGCCTTGAGCAACTCGACCTCTTCGCGCGCGGCCTGCGCCATCGCCTTCACCGTGTCGAACTCCTCACGCGACACGAAGTCCATGCCGCCGATCCATTCCTTGGCGCGTTCCCGCGCGTTGGATTCGAATTCGCGCGTCATGCCCGCCATGGTGCCGGCGGCGCCGTTCACCAGCTTGGCCAGATCGTCGAAAAAGCGGTTCTCGCTCTGCATTGCTCTTGTCCTTCCTGCGGCGCGACCGGCGCCTTCGTCTATCTTACTTGGGTCTTGAGCGCCGGCGCGACAAGGGTTTCCGCTTCGGGGTTCAGGCGGCCAATCTCGAAATTGAGGAAGGCGGCGAAGGCCAGCCAGGCGAGATAGGGCAGCAGCAACACGCCCGCCAGCCGCCGGATGCGCCAGAAGAAAGGGGTGGTGAGCACCACGATGACGATCAGCGCCAGGATCAGCATCAGCGCCGCGCTCACCTGGTGCGCGCGAAAGAAGAGCGGCGACCAGGCCAGGTTCATCGCCAGCTGCAGCAGGAACAGGCCGATCGCCACGCCCCGCCCGCGCGCGCCCCGCGCGTGCAGCACGATGGCAAAGGCCAGCGCCATCAGCACATACAGGATCGTCCAGGCCGTGCCAAAGGCCCAGCCCGGCGGCATCAGCGCAGGCTTGTCCAGCGCATCGAACCAGCGATTGCCATAGCCGCTATTGGCGAGCCGCCCGGACAGAAATCCGAGGAAGACGATGGCGGGCACCGTCACCAGCGCCCACCGAAGATAAGCCAGGCGCAACTGGCCCTGGGACGCGATTTCGTTCATCGGCAGCAACACCCCCCGCGCTTGTCCGTCATTCCGCCGGCTCGGCCGAATCCTTGAGCGCCGATTCCAGCTTGCGGCTGACGGTTTGCGGAGAAACCGTGCGCTTGGCAACGCGCGAATAGAAGATCGGGATCAGGAACAGGGTGATGATCGTCGCCAGGCTGACGCCGAACACCACGACGACGCCGATCGACTCGCGCGCAGCCGCGCCCGCCCCGCCGCGAATGACCAGCGGCAGCGCGCCGATGACGGTGGCGATGGAGGTCATGAGGATCGGGCGCAGGCGGCGCTTGGCCGCTTCGCGGATGGCGCGCTCGATCGCCATCCCCTCGTCGCGCAGCTGGTTGGCGAATTCGACGATCAGGATGCCGTTCTTGGCGGCCAGGCCCACCAGCATGACGATGCCGATCTGGCTGTAGAGATTGACCGACCCGCCGGTCAGCGCCAGCCCCAGCACGCCGCCCGCGACCGCCAGCGGCACGGTGGCGATAATGACGCCGGGATGGACGAAGCTTTCGAACTGCGCCGCCAGCAGCAGGAACACGACGAGGATGGTCAGGCCGAACACCAGCCAGATCGCCCCGCCGGTTTCGCGCAGCGACTGGCTTTCGCCGCGATAGCCGAGCGCGATGACTTCGGGCGACTGGCGCGCCTGCGTCTCCAGCCAGCCGAGCGCATCGCCCAGCGACGTGCCGGGCGCCAGCGCCGCCGTCAGCGTGATCGCCCGCAGCTTGTTGTAGCGGTTGAGCTGGCGCGGCCCCGCCACTTCGCGGACGGTGACCAGCGCCGACAGCGGCACCAGGCCGCCGGTGCGGCTGCGCACATTGATGCGCTCCAGGTCGGCGACGGTCTCGCGCCCCTCATCCTCCGCCTGCACCAGCACGCGATATTCCTCGCCCCGATCGACATAGGTGGTGACGCGGCGCGACCCGAGCAGGCTCTGCAGCGCCTGGCTGACGTCATTGACCGATACGCCCAGGTCGCCGGCCCGTTGCAGATCGGTTTCGATCCGCATTTGCGGCTTGGATTCCTTGTAGTCGCTGTCCAGGTTGATGAGGCCGGGATAGTTGGCGGCCGCCGCCATGATCCGGTCGCGCGCCGCCGCCAGCCCTTCATAGGTTGCGCCCGCCAGCACCAGGTTGACCGGCAGCCCGCGTCCGCGCCCCAGGCCCGAACGCGGCGCCGCATTGCCGCGCACGCCGGGCTGGTCGGCGATCACCTTGTTGATGATGGTCGCCACTTCGGCGGTGGTGATGCTGCGGTCCTCCCACGGACGCAGGAAGGCGATGACGTTGCCGCTGTTGAAATCGTCGGTGGTGCCAAAGCCGCCGGGCGCGCGCACGACCAGGTTCTGGAGCGTCCCGTCCTCGCGCAGGAAGTTCAGATCCTTCTCGATCTTGAGCATATAGGCCAGCATCTGGTCATAGCCCGTGCCTTCGGGCGCGCTGATGCTGGATTCGACCACGCCCGTATCCTCGGCCGGGGCGAGTTCGGTCGGCAGCCGCGTGAAGAAGACACCGGCGACGCCCAGGAACAGCAGCACCGCCACCACCGGGATGAGCGGCTTCACCAGCACGCGGTCGAGCCAATGGGCATAGCCGCTCTCCAGCCGCTGGAAGCGATCATCGACCCAGCGCGCCAGCCGTCCGCGCTCCGCGGTCTTAAGCAGCTTGGAACACAGCATCGGCGCCAGGCTGAGCGAGATGAAGCCGGAAAAGCCGATCGCCGCGATCATCGCGATGGCAAGCTCGCGGAACAACAGGCCCGTCTGTCCGGCCAGGAACATGATCGGCACGAACACCGCGCAGACGACCAGAGTGGTGGAGATGATGGCAAAGCCCACCTGCCGCGAGCCGAGATAGGCCGCGACCAGCGGATCATCCCCCTGCTCGACCCGGTGATAGACATTTTCCAGGACGACGATCGCATCATCGACCACCAGGCCGATCGCCAGCACGAAGGCGAGCAAGGTCAGCAGGTTGATCGACAGGCCGAGCAGCCACATCACCGCGCAGGTGGCGAGCAGGCAGATCGGCACCGTCACCGCCGGCACCAGCGTCGCGCGCACCGACCCCAGGAACAGGAAGATGACCAGGATGACGAGCAGCGCCGCTTCCAGCAGCGTGTCATAGACATTCTCGATCGCGCGCTCGATGAACAGGCTCTCGTCCGTGCCGATGGCGATCCGCATGCCCGCCGGCAGGGTCGGCTCCAGATCCTTGATCAGCGCCTTGGCCTTTTGCGCCACTTCCAGCGTATTGGCGCCCGACTGGCGAATGATGCCCAGGCCAATGGCCGTGCCGCCATTGGAGCGGAAGCTGCTATAGGGATTTTCCGGCCCTTCCTCGATCCGCGCGACATCGCCCAGCTTCACCTGATAGCCATCGGCCCCGCGCCCGACCACCAGCCCCGCAAATTCCTGCGGCGTGGCGAAGGGCCGCTCGACGCGCAGCGTCTGGTTCTGCTGGCGGGATTCGAAGCGGCCGGCGGGCAGCTCCACATTCTGGGTGCGCAGCGCATTTTCGACATCCGCCGGCGTCAGGCCAAAGGCGGCCAGCTTTTCCGCGTTGAACCAGATGCGGGTCGACGGCCGCGCCTCGCCCCCGATGAACACGCGTGCGACGCCGTCGATGGCGGAAAAGCGATCGACGATGTTACGGTCGATATAGTCGCTGAGCTGGATCGAACTCCAGCCAGGGCGCGAAAAGGCCAGAAACAGGATCGAGCGCGCGTCCGAATCCACCTTCCGGATTTCGGGCGCCAGCGCATCCTCGGGCAGATCCTCGACCACCGATCCCACACGGTCGCGCACGTCATTGGCGGCGCTGTCGATGTCGCGCGAGGGATCGAATTCGATATTGATGTCGGACTGGCCATCCTCCGAGGTGGAGGTGATGGTCTGGATGCCCTGGACGCCCGCGACCGCGTCCTCGATCAACTGGGTGATGCGGGTTTCCACCACCGAAGCGGCCGCGCCGGTATAGACCGTCTCGACCGACACGACCGGCGGATCGGTGTCCGGATATTCGCGCACCGACAGGCTGAGATAGCCGACGATGCCGACGATGCAGAGCAGCACCGCGACGACGGCGGCGAAGACCGGGCGGCGGACAGACAGGTCAGACAGCTGCATCGCGCCGCCTCCTCAGCCAGCGGCCTTGGCGGAACCGGCCTGCGGCTTGTCCTGGGCCAGGCGCACCTTCGCCCCGTCGCTCAGCTTGACGACGCCATCGGTCACGATGGTCTGGCCCGGCTTCACCCCGCCCAATATCTCCACCATGCCATTTTGCCGCATGCCGGTATCGACCTTGACGCGCCGGGCGGTGCGGCCATCCAGCGCGAAGACATAACGCTCCTCCCCGTCGCCCAGCACCGCCAGTTCGGGCACGGCGAGCGATTCCCGCTGGCTTGCGCGCACGCTGACGGTCAGCAGCATGCCAGGCTTCAGCGCCTTGTCGCCATTGGGGAGAATCGCACGCACCCTGACCGCGCGCGTGGCGGGATCGATCACCGGATCAATAGTCGCGATGGTGCCGGCGAAGGGCCGGTCCGGCCAGGCGGCCGAGACGGCGTTGATCGGCATGCCTTCGCGGATCATCGACAATTGCGTTTCGGGCACGGTGAAGTCCAGCTTGATGCGGCTGATGTCGCTGACCGTGGCGATCGCGGTGCCGGCCGGAATGATGGCCCCGGCAGAGATGGTGCGCAGGCTGACCCAACCGCCAAAGGGCGCGCGGATCACTCGGTCGCTGATCGCGGCGCGCGACTGGTCGGCCGCCGCCTTGGCCGCGTTGGCCAGCGCCAGCTGCTGGTCCAGCGACGCGGCGGTGGCGAAGCCGCGCGCCTTGAGCGCCTGGATGCGCTGCAATTGCTGGCTGGCCTGCTGCGCCTGCGCCTGGGCGGCGGCCAGCTCCGCCTTTTCCTGCGCGACGGCCATGGTTGCGATCACCTGCCCCCGCTTGACGAAGCCGCCATCGGCGAAGTTCACAGACTCGATCCGCTCCGTCACCGGCGCGGACAGCACCACCTGTTCGTTGGCGAGCGCGGTGCCGACCGCTTCGACCGTGTCGGTGAAGGTCGCCCTGGCGATCGGCGCAGCGGTGACGAGGGGCGCGGCGCGCGGCGCCTTCTGTTCCTCGCCATTGCAACCGGCAAGACAAAGGGCGCTGAGAATGAGGGGCAGGAACGGGCGCATGGTGACGGGCTATCGGGCCTTTCCGCGGGACACAAGCCGACCCTTGGTCGCGCAATGTATCATTATGTATCGCCGCCAGAAAACGAAGCGCGTCCCATTATCCGCCAAGCCGGGCGTAGAGAAGAAATTCGACATTGCCCTGCGGCCCGGTGATCGGGCTTGGCGTCAGGCCAGCAATCGTCCAGCCCTGCGCGACGCCCCAGTCCTGCACGTCGGCGCACACGCGTTCATGGACCGCGGGGTCGCGCACCACGCCATTCTTGCCGACCTCCTCCCTTCGCGCTTCAAACTGCGGCTTGATGAGCGCGACCAGATGCGCACCGGGGCGCGCGAAGCCGATCGGCTTTTCCAGCACCTTGGCCAGGCTGATGAAGCTGGCGTCGCACACGATGATGTCGACGGGCTCGGGAATATGGGCATGGGTCAGGATGCGCGCGCTGGTCTGTTCATGCACGATGACGCGATCGTCAGAGCGCAATTTCCAGGCGAGCTGGTTGGTGCCGCTGTCGACGGCATAGACCCTGGCCGCGCCCTTGGTCAGCAGCACATCGGTGAAGCCCCCGGTCGAGGAGCCGACATCGATGGCGACGAAGCCGGTGACGTCGATGTCGAATGCTTCAAGCGCATGGGCGAGCTTGATGCCGCCGCGCGACACCCAGGGATGGTCGCGGCCGCGCACGTCGAGTTCGGCATCGGCCGGCACCTGCTGCCCCGCCTTTTCGATCTTGCGGTCGCCCAGATAGACGAGCCCGGCGAGGATCAGCGCCTGCGCCCGCGCCTTGCTTTCGGCGAGGCCAGCGTCGACGAGCAGCTGGTCGGCGCGGATCTTGGCCATCAGCGCACCATCCCGGTCAGCGTCGCGGGCGTCAGCAATTGCGGCAGCACCATCGCATCCTTACCCGGCGCATACCAGAGGTAAAGCGGCACGCCCGACCGCCCCTGGCTTTCCAGGAAGCGGGTGATGGCGGGGTCGGCACTGGTCCAGTCGCCCACCATGACGGTGACGCCCGCCTTGGCGAAGGCCGCGCGCACATCCTCCCGATCGATCGCCGCCGCCTCATTGGCCTTGCAGGTGAGGCACCAGTCGGCGGTGAAATAGAGGAAGACCGGCTTGTTCGCGGCGCGCAGCGCGTCCAGTTTCCCGACAGCGAAAGCGACAGATGCGGCGCTGTTCGCCGCCACTGCGGGCGCGGTGGTCGGCAGGGCCGTTGCGGCCCCGGCCAGCAGCGCCAGCGCGGCCAGTGCCGCGACCAGCCCGCCGCCCTTCCCACGATGCTGGCGCGTGCCCAGCCACCAGAGCAGCAACGCCAGAATGAGCGCCGCGCCAAGGCCGATGGTCATGCCCGCAACGCCGCGCTGCTGCCCCAGCAGCCAGGCCAGACCAAGCGCGGTCAGGAACATCGGGATGGCGAGTATCTTCTGCAGCCGTCCCATCCAGGCGCCGGGCCGCGGCAGGCGATGGCGCAGCGCGGGCGCATAGGCGAGCAGCAGGAATGGCAGGGCGAGCCCAAGCCCGAGGCCCGCAAAGATCGCCAGCGCGGCGGCGAGCGGCAGCAGCAACGCCGCCCCCATCGCCGCCGCCATGAAGGGCCCGGTGCAGGGCGTCGCGACGAATGCGACCAGTGCGCCGGTCCAGAAAGCGCCCATCACGCCGCCTCTGGCCGCAAGCCCCGCGCCGCCGCCCATCGCGCGCAATTCGAACAGGCCGGCAAGGTTGAAGGCAATGGCGGTCACCAGCAGCAGCAGGGCCAGAGTGATGCGCGGGTCCTGCAACTGGAACGCCCAGCCCACCGCATGGCCGGCCGCGCGCAGGGCAAGCAGCAGCCCGCCCAGGGCAAGGCAGGTCAGAATGACGCCAGCGGCATAGGCCAGCGCGTCCCGGCGCACCAGGCGTTCGTCCCCGCCCGCTTTGGCGAGGCTCATCGCCTTCAGCCCCAGGATCGGGAAGACGCAGGGCATGATGTTGAGCAGCAGCCCGCCCAGCAGGGCGCCGCCCAGCGCCGCCAGGATCGCGCCCGCCTGCCCGCTTTTGGCGGGAACGGCGACCGCGCCCGGCACGGCGGTCAGCAGGAAGCCGACATGGTCGCCCGTCCGCAGCACCGCCTGCACCTGGCCGACGGGGGCCTCCTCCGCCGACGCGGCGGTTTCGATAACCATCTGGTTATCGTTGCGCGTGATGGTCTGCGGCGCGGCATAGCGCGCCAGCCCCGCGCCCAGCGGAAAGAGATGCACGTCCTTGGCTTGCGCCCCGGCAGGATAGGGAATGGACAGGCGCAGCCGCCCGTTCTCGACCGCATAATGGGCCTGCGATCCCAGCGGCCGGGGCAGATGCGTGCGCCACGCGTCGAACCGGCTGCGCGCCGCGGGCTGCACCGCGCCATCGCCCGCGATCAGGTCCAGCGACAAATCGCCCGTTTCGGGCACGCAAACCTTGTCGGTGCAGGCCAGCCACTGCGCCTTTGCCCGTATCGGCAAGCGCGTGCCCGGCGCGATGTCGGCCGCGACCCGAAGGTCAGCCAGCACCGCATAGGGGCCTTCATAGACATAGTTCATCAGGCCGGCGATCAGCAGCGTTTCGGGGACGGGATAGCGCAGCGTGCCGACACTCACCCCCTTGGGCAGCGTCCAGTCGACCGTCATGCCCAGCCCCGCGTCGCCGGGATTTTCCCAATAGCCGTGCCACCCCTGCTGCGGGGTCATGGCGAAGGCGATGGTCGTGCTACCGCCGGGCGCGGGCCTGTCGCTTTCGCTGTCCAGCTCCGCCGTGATATGCGCGGGGCCGCCACCGAACGCGCCCTGCGCCCACGCGGCGGGAAAGCCCGCCAGCAGGGCAAACGTCATGAATATGACTTGAAAAATCCGCATCGGGCCTCTGGTCGCCTGGGTGCAAGGGGGCTAGGTCGCTCCCCATCCGCCGTCAAGGCAAGAGAAGGTATAGCATGATGTTGAAGAGAGTCGCCGCCGCCCTGTTGCTCGCCACGGCCATGCCCGCTCTGGCCCAGGCGCCTGCCACCGCCCCCGCGAGCCAGCCGACCGCGCCTGCAACGCCGCCCAAGCTGATCGTGGCGATCAGCGTCGACCAGTTTTCCGCCGACCTGTTCAGCGAATATCGCCAATATTATGTCGGCGGCCTCAAGCGGCTGACCAGCGAGGGCGCGGTGTTCCCGCGCGGCTATCAGAGCCACGCCGCGACCGAGACTTGCCCGGGCCATTCGACCATCCTGACCGGCAGCCGCCCGTCGCGCACGGGCATCATCGCCAACAACTGGATCGACCTCAGCACTCCGCGCGCCGACAAGACCGTCTATTGCGCCGAGGATGAAAGCCAGCCCGGCAGCGACAGCGACCATTATGTCGCATCCCCCCTGCACCTGAAGGTGCCGACGCTGGGCGGCCGGATGAAGGCCGCCAATCCCGCCACGCGCGTCGTGTCGGTCGCGGGCAAGGATCGCGCCGCGATCATGATGGGCGGCGCCACCGCCGACCAGATCTGGTGGCTGGGCGGTCCGCAGGGCTATGTCAGCTACAAGGGCGTGGCGACGCCGCCGCTGGTGGCAAAGGTCAACCAGGCGATGGCCCAGCGGCTGGCAGAGGCCAATCCCGGTTTCGAGCTGCCCGCCCAGTGCGTGGCGAAGGACTTCCCGGTGAAGGCGGGCAATCGCACCGTCGGCACCGGCCGCTTCGCGCGGGACGCGGGCGACTATCAGGCGTTCCGCATCTCGCCCGAGCAGGATGCGATGACGCTGGCCTTCGCCGCCGCGGCGATCGAGACCATGGATCTGGGCAAACAGGCGCAAAGCGACATCATCTCGATCGGCCTGTCAGCGACCGACTATGTCGGCCACACCTATGGCACCGAAGGCACCGAAAGCTGCATCCAGGTCGCCCGGCTGGACCAGGAACTGGGCGCCTTCTTCGACCGGCTGGACAAGGACGGCATCGACTATGTCGTGGTGCTGACCGCCGACCATGGCGGGCATGACCTGCCCGAGCGTCACCGGATGAATGCGATGCCGATGGAAAGCCGGGTCGACACCGGGCTGAGGCCCAAGGCGCTGAACGCCACCGTCGCGCAGAAGGTCGGTATGCCCGGCCGGACGCTGATCTGGGGTGACGGTCCGTCGGGCGACCTCTATTTCGACAAGGGCCTCTCCGCCGCCGAGCGCGCGCGGGTGGAAACGGCGACGCTGGCGCTGCTGCGCGCCCATCCACAGGTCGCGGCCGTCTTCACCAAGGCGCAAATCGCCGCCACTCCTGCGCCGACCGGCCGCCCCGAAAATTGGAGCCTGATCGAGGAAGCGCGCGCCAGCTTCTACCCCGCGCGGTCGGGCGACCTGCTGCTGCTGCTCAAACCCAATGTCATGGCCATTCCCGAACAGGCGGTGATGGGTTCGGTCGCGACCCATGGCTCCCCCTGGGATATGGACCGGCGCGTGCCGATCCTGTTCTGGCGCAAGGGGATGCGCCCGTTCGAGCAGCCGCTGGGCATCGAGACGGTGGACATCATGCCCAGCCTCGCTGCGCTGATTGGCCTGCCGGTGCCGCAGAATGAGATTGATGGCCGCTGCCTCGACCTGATCGCCGGCGACGGGGACAGTTGCGCGGCCCGCTGAGGCAGCGCGCGCTTCGCCCGGTCAGCCGCGCTTGGCGGACCGGGGCAGATAGAGGCAGATTTCCGCACGCAGCCCGCCTTCGGGGCGGTTGGCGAGCGTCAACTGCCCCCCTTCGGCCGCCACCGCCTTCTGCACGATGGCCAGGCCCAGGCCCAGGCCCCTGGTATTGCGCTGGCGCGCATCGTCCAGCCGTGAAAAGGGCCGCAGCACTTCCTCCAGCCGCTCGCGCGGGATGCCAGGACCATCATCGTCAACGCGGATCAGCACCTCGTCATCCTTGCGCAGCAGCGACACCCGCGCGCGATGGCCGTAATGAAGCGCGTTCTCGATCAAGTTGCGCACCGCGCGGCGCAGCGACAGGCCGCGCACATCCATTTCCAGATGATCGGGCCCGTCATAGCTGACGTCCTGGCCATGATCCTGGAAGGCGTCGACCACCGTGGCGATGCTGACGGCGATGTCGGTGCGGACGACCGGCTCGGGGTCCTTTTCACCGCCCAGGAAAGCGAGCAGCGATTCCAGCATCGCGCCCATTTCCTCCAGATCATCGCCCATCGCGTCGCGAATGTCGCTGTCCCGCACCTCCTCCAGCCGCAATTGCAGCCGGGCGAGCGGCGTGCGCAGGTCATGGCCGACCGCCGCCAGCGTCTCCGTCCGCTCGTTGATCAGGCGATGAATGCGCGCCTGCATCGCGTTGAACGCGCTGATGAGATTGCGCACGTCGCTGGTCCCGGCTTCGGGCACGATCACTTCCGATCCGCGCCCGATCCGGTGGGTCGCATGGGTGAGGTCGCGCAGCGGCGCCAGCGTCCGGCGAATGAGGACCCAGCCCGCCAGCAGCAGCGCCAAGACCGGGATGAGCGCCAGCCCCATGCGTCCGATGGTGAAGGCCCATTTGCCGGCGCCATGGGGCATGCCGAAATAGAGCCAGCTGCCATCGGGCAGGCGCAGCCCGCCATTGACTTCCGAATGGCGTCCGGGCGTCAGCCGCAGCCACAGACCCGATTTTTCCAGACTGGGTTCCCAGGCGATAATCTGCCGCCGCATCCGCTCCAGTTCGGGGGAAAGCGGCGGCGGCGGCGGCGCGGCGGCCGACCAGTGAATATCATAGCGATCGGTGGTGAGCTGGAGGCCGAGCAGGCGTCGATCCTCAGGCGGCTGCTCGGTCAGCAGCTTGCGCGCGATCACCAGATGTTCGGCCAGTCGCCGCGCCTCGTCATCCTGCAGATAAAGCTGGCTCGACCGCTCGTAGATCAGCGTGCCGACGGCAAATTCCAGCAGCACCGTCAGCAGCAGGATCGCGAAGAGCCGACCGAGCAGCCCCAGCGATCCGCGCATATGCCGTCTCAAGCGCGGCTGACCTCTGCATTGAACATATAACCCACGCCGCGCACAGTGGTGATCGGCGCGGCCTTTTCCTGGGTGCTCAGCTTGCGGCGCAGGCGGCTGACCAAAACGTCGATGCTGCGGTCGCTGCTGTCGCCCATGCGGGTGCGCGATAGTTCGATCAGCCGTTCGCGGGCGATGACGCGCTGGGGATGGCTGAGGAAGCTGCCGAGCAGGTCGAATTCGGCGCCGGTCAGATCGACGATCGCGCCGGTGGGCGATCGCAATTCGCGTCGGGGGAAATTGACGGACCAGCCGTCGAAATGCGCTTCGCTTTCGCGATGTTCGTCGGGACCGCGCTCCACGCCGACGCGGCGCAGGATAGCGCGAATGCGCGCGATCAGTTCGCGCGTGCCGAAGGGCTTTGCCAGATAATCGTCAGCGCCCAGTTCCAGCCCGACGATACGGTCGGTCTCGCTGCCCTTGGCGCTGATGAAGATGATGGGAACATCGCTCTTGCGCCGGATCTGGCGGCACAGGTCGATGCCGTTGGTGCCCGGCAGCATGACGTCGAGCACGACCAGGTCGACCGGTCCGGCGTCGAAGGCCACCCACATTTCGGGTCCCGAAGAGGCGGGGCGCACCTGATAGCCATGTTCCTGCAGCGCCCGCGCGGTAAGCGTGCGCAGCGGCGGATCATCTTCGACCAGGATGATCGACGGAGCAGTCATGAAAGCGGGAGGAGCCAAGGCATGATCGCGGAATAAGCGGCGGTGGATCGGTGGTCAACTCCGCCAAAGGGCGCATATCCGCGATCGTGACGGCAGCAACAATTTGTCACGTCGGCAAGCGGGGTTGCACCGGGCCCATCGGCAGGGCCCGGCGCATGGCGGATCAGAAAGCGGCCGACAGCGAGAAGACGACCTGGCTGCGCACGATCGAGGAGCCGTCGGCGTCCGACAGGTTGGGACGCAGATAATCTTCCTCGACCCGGGCGATGTCGGTGTCGACATAGGCGATGCCCAGGGTCAGCGGCGTGCCGGGGATGGCGACATCCGCGCCCACCAGCCAGTCGGCATATTTGCCGGTCGGCGCGGGCGAGGTGCCGTTGGGGCCAAGGCCGCTATTGCCGCTCGACCAGCCCAGATGCGCCTTGAGCGTGACCGGCGTGTTGGGGATGGCGCCGCTGATGTCGCCCCAGACGTAGAAATTATCTTCCTTGTCGCCCGGATTGTCGGGGATGCCGGTCGCGTAGCTGGTGGCGCTGTTGTAGAATTTGCCGATCGCTTCCTGCTTGGGCGCATAGGCGACGCCGACCAGGCCCTTGACCGGGCCGAACTGGCTCGACAGCTTCACATAGGGTTCGGCGAAATCGGTTTCGTCCGCGCCCGACGGATACATGTACCAGGTCAGGCCGACGTCCAGCGTGGCATTCTCGCCCAGCGGGAAAGCGTAGCCGGCGAACAGGTCGAGCTCCAGATTGGGCCCGCCGAACGTGCCCCAGCCCGACAGGTTCGATGCCCAGGCCCCGGCATAGGCGCCGCTTTCATGAGTGGCGGTGATGCCGCCCTGCACGGCCGCGCCCTTGTCGGTCATCGACACGCCGCGAAAGCGATAGTCGGACACCAGCGCGACGCTGCCGGACACGGTGACGGGGCTGGTGGGTTCTTCCTGCGCGAAAGCCGGAGCGCTGGAGAGAAGCGCGAGAGCGGCACAGGCGATTTGATACTTCATGAACATTCCCCTTTTACGTTGGAATGTTCCGTCCTGCATCCGCCGGTCCGGGAGTCTGTCTGGCGCCCCCGATATCAGCGGATGCGCCCATGAATAGGCAAGGCGGCTGATATATTAAACCTATTTTCGCCGCATCTGCGAAATGAAGAATGCGCCTGTTGCGCGGCTGCAACAACAGTGATGGTATAGCGCAAGAAAAAGCCGCCGTGCCGGGGCGGCACGGCGGCGAAGGAACGTCGCCTGAAAGGGGGTTTGGATCAGGCGGCGAACTGACGCATCTTGCCGGTGGCGCCGAACAGTTCGACCGGCGCGCCGGCCTTGCGGCGGCGCTCGACCCACTCGCGCACCATCTCCGCGCAAGTATGGTCGATATGGCCCAGGCGCTCGACATTGAGGATGACGAGGCCCGCGGCCGGCAGCGAATCCAGCTTGGCCGACAATTTGGGCAGGTTGAGGAAGGTGGCGGTGCCGCGCAGCGCGACTTCATGCGCTTCGCCCCGGCTTTCCTCCTCCACCTTCAGGCCCAGCTTGCGGGCATGGGGCAGCAGTTCCAGCAGCGACAGGCCAATGCCGACGAGCACGCCGGTCAGCAAGTCGGTCGCCACCACGCAGATCAGCGTCGCCGCCCATACGATCGCCGGCAGCGGACCGTAGAGATGGAACAGATGCTTCACATGCGCGACGCTGACCAGGCGGACGCCGGTGATGACCAGGATGCCGGCGAGCGCTGCCATCGGGATTTCCCGCAGCAGCCAGGGCAGCAGGGCGACGAAGCCCAGGATCCAGATGCCATGCAGGATGGTCGACAGGCGCGTCTTGGCGCCGGCCTGGACGTTGGCGGACGAGCGGACGATGACGCCGGTCATCGGCAGCGAGCCGGCGAAGCCGCAGAGCAGGTTGCCCACGCCCTGCGCGCTGAGTTCCTTGTTGTAATTGGTGCGCACGCCGTCATGCATGCGATCGACCGCCGCCGCCGACAGCAGCGTTTCGGCGCTGGCGATGAAGGCGATGGCGATGGCCGTGGTGATGACGGTGGGATTGAGCAACTGCGTCATCAGCCCGGCTTCGGGCGGGGTGATCGCGGACAGGATCGATTCGGGCACGACGACGCGAGCAACCGGCAGGGCGAGCGCGAAGGCGACCAGCGTCGCCAGCACCACGCCCACGAGCGCGCCGGGCACCAGCTTCATCGACGCGGGGCGGAATTTCTCCCAGCCCAGCATACCAAGGATGGTGACGAGGCCGACAGCGAAGGCGGTCGCGGCGTCCTGGTTGGTGAGGCCGAGCAGCTGGCCCGGCATGGCCACCAGATTGGCAAGGCCGCTCGACAGCGGCTTGTCGTCGAACAGGACATGGAACTGCCCGACGACGATCAGCACGCCGATGCCCGCCAGCATGCCATGGACCACGGCGGGCGAAATGGCGCGGAACCAGCCGCCCACACGCGCCACGCCGGCGATCACCTGGATCGCGCCGGCCAGGATCAGGATGGGACCAAGCGCCGAAAGCCCCTGTTCCCGCACGATTTCGAAGACGATGACCGCCAAGCCGGCGGCCGGGCCGCTGACCTGAAGCGGGGAGCCCGCCAGCAGCCCGACGACGATGCCGCCGATGATGCCGGTGATCAGGCCCTTTTCCGGCGGGACGCCGGACGCGACGGCGATGCCCATGCAGAGCGGCATCGCCACCAGGAACACGACGATGGAAGCTGTGAAGTCACGGCTGAAGGAGCCGCCGGAAAAGGCCTTGAGCATGGATTACTCCGCGGCTTGCGCGAGCGGCTCGACGCCTGCGAGGCGACGGCCATGGGGAAGCGCGACGGGCAGCTTGTGCCCTTCGCGCAGCGGCATGAAGCGATTGGTTTCGCCGTCGAGGCCCAGGATCTGGCCGGCGTGGATGTCGACATACCAGCCGTGCAGCGCGATTTCGCCGCGCGCGATACCCGACGCCACCGACGGATGGGTGCGCAAATGGGTGAGCTGAACGATGACATTTTCCAGCGCCATGTTGCGCAGCTTTTCCGCGTCGGTGAGATCGCCGGGATAGCTGTCGCGGCAGACCTTCTGCGCGGCGTGGCTATGGCGCAGCCAGGCGGCGACATTGGGCATGGACGTGAGATCGGCTTCGGTCGCCAGCGCCTTCATCGCGCCGCAGTCGCTGTGGCCGCACACGATGATGTCGCGCACGCCCAGCACCATGACGGCATATTCGACCGTCGCGGTGACGCCGCCCAGCTGGCTGGCGTGGGGCGGGACGATGTTGCCGGCGTTGCGACACACGAACAGGTCGCCGGGCTGGGCCTGCATGATATGTTCAGGGACGATGCGCGAATCGGCGCAGGAGATCATCAGCGCCTTGGGGCTCTGGCCCTGGCTCGCCAGCTGGTTGTAGAGCGCGCTTTCGTTCGGAAACACATGGGTTTCGAAGCTGAACACGCGACCGATAAGCTCGTTCATGGCTCTATCCTCTTATGGTTGACACGTCCGGTCGGGGGCGGACCGGTATAGTTTGAAGGATAGAGACGGGGTTTTGCTGCGTCGCAGCGGCTTTGTTAAAAACTGTGTCTGGCGAACGTCAGCGCCGATCGACCGCGGCGCTGAACATGTAGCCGACGCCGCGCACGGTCACGATCGGCGCAGGCCGCCCGCCCGCCCCCAGCTTGCGCCGCAGTCGGCTGACCAGCACATCGACGCTGCGGTCCGACGATCCGCTATCGCGCACGCCGGCCAGTTCCATCAGCCGCGCGCGCGCGACGACCGTCTGGGAATGATCCAGGAAGATCGACAGCAACGCGAACTCCGCGGCGGTCAGGGCGATCGGCTGCCCGGTCGGATCGGTCACTTCGCGCCGGGCGAAATCCACCACCCAATTGTCGAACAGCGCCTGGCTGTGCCGGCGCAGGCCGCTGCTCCGTTCGCCGCCCCGCCGCAGCACCGCGCGCAGTCGCGCGGCCAGTTCGCGCGCCGAATAGGGCTTGGCCATATAATCGTCCGCGCCCAGTTCCAGCCCGACCACCCGATCGACTTCCGAACTGTCGGCGCCGACCAGGATGATGGGAACATGACTGCGTTCGCGCACGTCGCGGCACAGGTCCAGTCCGTCCGCGCCGCGCAGCGCAGAATCCAGCACCACGGCCCGGACCGGCGTTGTCGACAAGGCGTTGAATATGTCCGTGGCCGTCATGGCCGGCAGGACGCGAAAGCCGCTCTGTTCAAGATGGTCGCGCGTCATGCTGCGCAGGTCCTGCCGGGTTTCAGCGATCAGGATGAGTGGAGGCTGCATTCGTCCTGCACGGTCGGTTCGGCCCGCCCGGCGGGCGACAACGGCGTTGCCCAGTCTGTAGGAGACGGAAATGTCTGCGTCGTGGGCCGAACGTTACAAAATATTGCTGCGCTGCAAGATTGCGCTACTGCGCCGCCACGAGCGCCGGCAGAGTCAGGGGCGGCGCCGGCGCCAGCAGATGATCGATCAACGCGGCCAGCCACAGGGCGTCGCCTGCAGCACGGTGTCGGGCCAGGCCTAGCGAGTCGGCATGGGCAACGGCGGCGGCGATCCGCGCCTCGCTCGCCTGCTGCTCATCGAACAGAGCGCTGACATGGTCGATGCGAAAAGGCGTGGCGGCCTCTGCGGCCGCAGCCAGCCGGTCGAGCCAATATTGGTCGAGCGGGCTGTCGGCGACGACTCGCCGCCCCGTCACGGTCGCGACCAGTTCCGCCAGCACTTGCGCGGCCGGCAGCCCGTCGCGCTCGATGCGCGCGCGGCTGATGCCGTGCAGCGCTTCGGCCTCCTGCGTCCAGTCCCATCCGGCCCAGCAATCGGCGGGGCGGATCAGCCAGCTGCGCGACAGCCCGCCGCTCGCGACTCCCACCTCGATCGGGAAGGAGCGCCCGTGGCGCGGCAGACAGGACGCCTCGAAATCGATCGTCAGGATGGTCAAGGCATGGCTCCAGCTTCGTCGTGCGGCCTGCCCCCATCCCCCAGCATGCGCCGCGCTGTCTTTCATCGCACCCCATTCCCACCCAACTATGTCAGGCGAAAGTCAGCCGCCATGCAGGAGCGACAAAAATGGTGCGAGGCGAAAGCGGGGCGCGACCAACAGTCCATCGCACGGGACGCTGCCGCCGCTTTCTGCTAGAGGCCGGAAACAACTGGGAAACAGACGCGCATGACCGTGATCGCCGCCTTTCTTTATCGCAATGGACAACGGGTGCGCAGCGTGCCCATCGACGAACGGATCGTCTGCGCTGCGGACACGTCGGACTTCGTCTGGATCGGCGTCGCTGATCCTACGGCGGAGGAAATGCAGACATTGGCCCGCACCTATGGGCTGCACCCGCTGGCGGTGGAGGATGCGATCAAGGCCAACCAGCTGCCCAAGGTCGACCTCTATGGCGACCAGCTGTTCGTCGTCGCCCGCACCGCCCATCTGGAGGAGGAGACGATCTGCTATGGCGAGACTGCGGTGTTCGTGGGTCAGCACCATATCATCAGCGTGCGGCACGGGTCGGCCCGGGCGCATGTGACGCTGCGCGAGGAACTGGAGGCGGTGCCGCAGCGGCTGGCGCAGGGAACCGACTATGTGCTGCACGCCATCCTGGATTTCATCGTCGATGGCTATCTGCCGATCATCGAAGGGATAGAGGAGGAAGTGCTGTCGATGGAACAGCAGATGATCGACCATTTCCTGGGACGCGACGATGTCACCCGCATCTTCAGCCTGCGCCGCCAGCTGATCCGGTTCCAGCGCATCCTGGTCCCCATGCATGAAGTCGCGACCAAGTTCGTGAAGATCGACCTGCCTTGCATCGATCCCGAAGCGCGTCCCTATTTCAGCGATGTGCGCGATCATGTGCGCCGGGTGCAGGTGATGGTGGAGGACCTGCGCGAAATTTTGAGCAGCGTCTTTGAATCGTCCAACCTGCTGGAACAGCAGCGCACCGGCGGCATAACCCGCCAGCTGGCCGCATGGGCGGCGATCCTGGCGGTGCCGACGGCAATCGCGGGCATTTACGGGATGAATTTCGATCATATGCCCGAATTGCGCACGCGCTACGGCTATCCGATCGTGCTGGGCGTCATCACGCTGTTCTGCGCCCTGCTCTACGCTCGATTCAAGAAGCTGAAATGGCTGTGACCGCGAAGGCGCCGATGACGGGACATTGCCGTTCGTAGCGCTACATTTCACCAGATAATGCAGCAATTTGAAATAGTTGTGTTCCCCATGACACAGGCGTGACAAAAGCCGTTTGGCGCGATGGAAAGGGTTTGACGCTGTTGCGACGCTGACCCACCTCTCCCGCATCGCACCGGTGTGTTCATCAGAAAAATGGTCGCGGCGCCGCCTTTGGGGGAGGCGCTCATCAAGGGAGACTATCATCCATGCGTTCCTCTTTCCAACGGCGCCTGCTGGCGTCGACGCTGCTGCTCGGCCTGACGACGCCGGCCTTTGCCCAGACCGCGGACGACGCCGACGAAGGCACCATCGTCGTCACCGGATCGCGCATCGCTCGTCCCGATTTGCAGCAGGCATCGCCCATCGCCATCGTGTCGGCGCAGGAACTCAAGCTGAGCGGCAAGGTCAATGTCGAGGCGATCATCAATGATCTGCCGCAGCTCGTGCCCAGCGCGACCGGTGCCTCCAACAATCCCGGCGGCGGCGTATCGACCGCCGACCTGCGCGGCCTGGGCGCGAACCGCACGCTCGTACTGGTCAATGGCCGCCGCTACATCAGCTATGACAGCAGCCAGATCGTCGACCTCAACACCGTGCCTGCGGGCCTGATCGACCATGTCGAAGTAGTGTCGGGCGGGCGGTCGGCCGTCTACGGGTCGGATGCGATCGCGGGCGTGATCAACTTCGTGATGAAGGAGGATTTCTCCGGCGTCGAAGCCAACGCCAATTATCGCATCAACGAGGAAGGCGACGGCGGCACGTTCAACAGCAACCTGCTGATCGGCGGCAATTTCGCCGACGGGCGCGGCAATGCCACCTTCTATATCGACTATACGAAGCGCGACGCCGTGCTGCAGAGCGCGCGCAGCTACACGCGCCAGGCCTATACCGATGATGGCGAAGGCGGGCTGGCCGCCGGCGGATCGGGCTCCATCCCCGGCACCCGCATGGCCCTGTCGGGCAGCCAGTACAAGTTCGCGCAGGACGGCAGCTATTCCGCCTATGATGCGGCGAGCGACGCCTATAATTATGCGCCGGACAATTATCTACAGGTGCCGCAGAAGCGCATCCTGCTGAGCGCCCAGACCCATTATGAGGTGGACGATCATCTGACCGTCTATGCCGAAGGGCAGTTCATCAACAACCGGGTCAAGAACCGGCTGGCGTCCACCCCCTATACCGGGTCGGTCTCGCTGGACGTCGATTCCTCCTTCCTGTCCGCCGATTCGCAGGCGCTGCTGGCGGCGGCCGACACCGATGGCGACGGCTATACCACCGCCGCCATCTACCGCCGCATGAACGAGGTGGGGCCGCGCATCTCCAGCGTCGACAACACCGCCTATCGTGCGCTGATCGGCGCGCGCGGGCAGATTGCCGGCGACTGGAATTATGACGGCTATTACAGCTATTCCCGCACCAATCAGGTGGAAAAGCAGACCGGCAACGTGTCGGACAGCCGCGTCCGCCAGGCGCTGCTGACGACCTATGACGCCGACGGCAACCTGGTCTGCTCAGACACCAGCAATGGCTGCGTGCCGCTCAACATCTTCGGCGCAGGCAATATGAGCGACGAAGCGGCGGCCTTCATCTCGATTCCCGTGCAGAATGTCAGCACGATCACCGAACAGGTCGCCAGCTTCGCCGTCACCAACGGCAATCTGTTCGACCTGGGCGCTGGCCCGGCCGGCATCGCCATCGGCGCGGAATATCGGTCCGAACATGGCAGCTACGATCCCGACTACGCCCTGTCGTCGGGCGACGTGGTCGGCTTCAACGCGGGCGAAGGCCTGTCGGGCGGCTATAATGTCAAGGAGCTGTTCGCCGAAATCGACGTCCCGCTGCTGGCCGACATGCCGTTCGTCCACAAGCTGGAGGCCAACGGCGCCTATCGCTATTCGCATTATTCCACCGCGGCGAAGAATGTCGGCACCTATTCGGTCGGCCTGATCTATGCGCCGGTCAAGGACGTGACATTCCGCGGGCAGATCAGCCGGGCGGTGCGCGCGCCCACCGTCTATGACCTCTATTCAGGTCAGGCGCAGGACTTCCCGACCGCCACCGACCCGTGCGAGCTGGCCGCGGCGGTGACCAATGCCAATCTCAACGCCAGTTGCCTGGCCACCGGCGTCGCGGCAAGCGCGCTCGGCACGGCGATCAATGGCGGCAGCTCGCAGATCGAATCGGTCACTGGCGGCAACCCGAACCTGCGGGAGGAAACGTCGGACACCTGGACCGCGGGCGTCGTGCTGCAGCCCGGCTTCCTGCCGCGCTTCACCGCCACGGTCGATTATTACCATATCTCGATCGACAACTATATCTCGACGCCGGGCACCGCGAACATCATCGCGGCCTGCTACGGCACCGCGGCCAATGGCTGGACGCCCTATGACAGCAGCTATTGTTCGCTGCTGCCGCGCAACGCCGACAGCTATGCGATCGAGGGGGCGGAGAACCTGCTGTCCAACACCGGCGGCCTCAAGACCGAAGGCGTGGACTTCGAGGTCAATTACAGCGTGCCGCTGAACTTCGGCGTGTTCGGCGCCAAGACGGGGAAGCTGGCCTTCCGCGTTGCGGGTACGCGCCTCATCCGCTTCGACCTCAATCCTGTGGCGGCAATCCCCGACCTCAACCAGAGCTGCGCGGGCAAGTTCGGCGTCTATTGCGGCAACCCCTATTCCAAGCTGCGGCTCAACAACCGCGTCACCTGGACCAGCGGGCCGATCACGGTGGGGCTGACGCATCGCTACCTGTCGAGCGTCAAGGATGATGACGCCACGACCACCTACAGCGTCGAGAAGATCAAGGCCTACAACCTGTTCGACCTCGCCCTGCAGGTGCAGCCGACCGAGCATTTCGGCTGGTCGATCGGCATGAACAACATGTTCAACAAGAAGCCGCCGATCCTGGGCGACAATCAGGAACAGGCGAACACCTATCCGTCGACCTATGACGTCTATGGCCGCGCCTTCTTCGTGAACGCATCGGTCAAGTTCTGACCGACGCGCCCGGGGCGGCTGCGGCGTAGACCGCGGTGCGCGCCGCCACATCCGCGGCTATTTCGGCCCGGCGCATCCCTTACGGCTGCGCCGGGTCTTCTTTGCCTTGCGGCCATCCCGCTATTTAGTCCATTGTCCTATCAAATGGACCTAGCAGGAGAGCGGGATGCGTGGGATGGCACTGGCGGGACTGGCACTGCTGATGACGGCGACGCCGATGGCGCGGGCGGCGGCGCCGGCGCAATGGACCGACGCCACCACCGGCCACCGGATCGTCCGGGTCGACGATCGCCCTGGCAATTACGCGCTCTATTTCAACTATAATCCCTTCACTCCCGATGGTCGGCGGATGGTCTATCTGACGCCGGAGGGCATTCGGGTCGCCGACACGCGCGACTGGAGCACGGCGCTGCTGCTCAAGGAAAAGATCGACCGCCTGCTGTTCGTCGGCAATCGCGCGCCCGTGGCTTATTACACTACCAACCCGACGGGCGGGACCGAGAATGAAGGCCCGTCGGTCATCTGGTCGGTCGATCTCGACACCGGCAAGCGCCGGCGCATAGCCGAGCTGCCGGGTGGGCGGATCGAATCGATCAGCGCCGACGACCGGCTGCTCGCCGGCCATGTCGAACTGGAGCCGCCGCCGCCCGCCATTGCCGCGCAGGGCCGACGCGATCCCAAGACCGGATCGCCCAGCTACAGCGGCACCGGCCCTGATGGCCGCCCCCTGTCCTTCGCGCAGGCCAAGGCGCAGTGGATGGCGGCGCGGCTCGCCGCCGGCGTGCCGATGGAGATTTTCACCATCGACATCCAGACAGGCGAGCGACGCAGCGTCACCCGGTCCAAGGACTGGCTCAACCATGTGCAATTTTCGCCAAAGGACCCGACGCTGCTGATGTATTGCCATGAGGGGCCCTGGGAGAAGGTGGATCGCATCTGGACCATCCGCACTGATGGCAGCGCCAGGACCAAAGTGCATCAACGCCGCTTTCAGGGCGAAATCGCGGGCCACGAATATTGGGCGCCCGATGGCCGCACCATCTGGTACGACCTCATTCAGCCGCAGAGGGTGCGCTGGCTGGCCGGCCATGACGTGGTGAGCGGCGCGCGCCGCTGGCTGCGCATCGGCCCCGGTCAGGGCAGCTATCATTATAGCTCCGCGCCGGACGGCCGCAGCTTTTCGGGCGACGGCAATGACGAGGGCAAATATATCAGCCTGTTCCACCCCCAACTGGAAGATGGGGCGCGCGCCAGCGGCACGCTGGACGCCGCCGCCCTGATCGCCACCGGGACGCTGGAGACAGAACGGCTCGCCGGCCTGTCGAAGCATGATTATACGCTGGAGCCCAACCAGCATTTCACCCCCGACGGCAAATGGCTGGTCTATCGCAGCAATATCGAGGGCAAGCCCGCCATCTATGCCGTGGAGGTGGCGAAGCCGCGCTGAAGGGATCGAAAGCGGGCCTAACCCGTTGCCCCCAGGGGACAGGACCATGGGGGAGCCGGAATGAACGCGATCGACATACTCGCCAAGCAGCTATGGGCCATGTGGGTCGGCCTCGTCGCGCTGGTGCCCAATCTGGTGATCGCGCTTGTCGTCCTGGTCATCACCTGGATCGCGTCGCGCTTCGCCCGGCGCATCGTCGATCGCGTCACCAGCCGCGCTGCGATCCGCGAAAGCCTGAAGCAACTGATCCACACCATTGTGTCGATCGGCATATGGATCATCGGCCTGATCATCGCGGCGACGATCGTGCTACCGGGGTTGACGCCCGCCAGCCTGGTCGCGGGCCTTGGCGTCGGCACGATCGCCATCGGCTTCGCCTTCCAGGACTTTTTCCAGAATTTTCTGGCCGGCATCCTGATCATGGTGCGCAAGAAGATGCGGATCGGCGACGTGATCGAATGCGAGGGCATTATCGGCAAGGTCGAGCATATCTCGCTGCGTGAGACGCATGTGCGCAAATTGTCGAACGAACTGACGATCGTGCCCAATTCCACCCTGTTCAAGAACCCGGTGGAGATACTGACCGACGGGGCGCAGCGGCGCTACGAGATCATCGTCGGCGTGTCCTACGACACTGATCTGGAGCAGGCGCGCACCGTGATCCGGCAAGCGATGGACGATCTGGAGGGGATCGACCATCAGCGCCGCATCGACATCTTCGCGCGCGAATTCAACGCCAGTTCGATCGATTTCCTGGTGCGCTGGTGGGCGGGGTCCAAGCCCTACGACATGCATGAAAGCCGCGACCGCGTGGTCCGGGCGGTCAAGGCGGCGCTGGACTCGGCCGGGATCGAAATCCCCTTCCCCTATGTCACCAACACGTTCAAGACGCCGGTGCCGTTCCAGAGCGAGGACAGCGCAATGCCGCCATCGCCCTGAACGGCGCGCGGCTCAGGCGCTGGCGGCCGATATCTCGCACAGCGCCTTATATTGATCCATCATCTGCTCCCAGCCGGGATGGAAGCCCATGTTCTCATGCCGCGCCTTCGCTTCGGCGTCCCAGTGCCGCGCAGTGGCGGTAAAGCGCGTACCCTCCGCTTCCTCCGCCCATTGCCAGAACGCGGTCATGAACGGCGTCTGCGGGATCCAGCCCGACGCATAGGCATCGGTCGACACCACCAGCGCCTCCGGCACCACTTCCAGGAAGACGCCCTCCATCGGGCCGGTCTCCTCGCCATCGGTTCCGAACATCTGGACCGCGCTGCGCCCGCCCGGCCGCAGATCTTCCTCGATCACCTCGGCGCGCCAGGGCTTGGGGCAGAACCATTCGTCCTTCAGGTCGGTCCACACCTTCCAGCAGATCGCACGCGGCGCGGCGATATGGCAACTGACCGACAGTTCATGTTCCGCGCTGCTCACGCCGCTCTCCCTTCGAAAGCCGCCTGCATGGCGGCGGTGTCCAGCTTCTCCATCGTCATCATCGCCTGCATCATCCGGGCGATGCCCTGCCGGTCGCCGGTGCGGTAGTTGGCCATGATCCCCTTGGTCACCAGCTGCCAGGACAGACCATATCGGTCCGTCACCCAACCGCAGGGGCCGGGCTTCCCGCCATCGGCCGTCAGCACATCGAAATAATGGTCGAGTTCGGCCTGGTCCTCGCACGCCACCGACAGCGAAATGGCTTCGTCGAACTGAAATTGCGGGCCGCCGTTCAGCGCCTGATAGCTTTGCCCGAACAGGGTGAATTCCACCAGCAGCACGCCCCCGCCCGGCATCGGCGAAGGGGATGGGTTCTGCTCGGGATAATAGGTCACATGGTCCACCGAGCCGCCGAAGACCGACGCATAATAATGCGCCGCTTCCTCGGCCTGGCCATCGAACCAGAGACAGGGGGAGATCTTGTCCATCAGGCCGCGTCCTTGCTGCCGACCAGCGCGAACATCGCGCCCTGCGGATCGCTGGCCTGGATGATCCAGGCGCCGCCGGGCACCTCCATCGGTCCGTTGAGTATGGTGCCGCCGCCGGCGCTCACCCGATCGACCGCGGCGTCGATGTCGCCGACGGTGAAATAGAAGAGCCAGGCCGGCATCGGCATTTCCTTGGGCCGCGGCATGATGCCGCCGCTCATGCTGGCAAAATCGCTGCCGCCGCTCTGCGAGACCAGTTGATAGCTGCCCATGTCGCCCATATCCATGGCATCGCCCTTCGCCCAGCCCAGCGCCCCGGTGTAGAAGGCGAGGTCGGCGTCGAAATCGCCGCTATACAGTTCATGCCAGCCGACATGGCCCGTCGCCATGGGGTTTGGCGCCTCCATCGCGTCAGGGCTGGAGCCCTTCAGCAGCATGAAGACCGCGCCGCCCGGATCGCGCATCACGGCGAAGCGGCCGACGTCGGGAATATCCTCAGGCGCGCGCATCAGCGTGCCGCCGGCCGCCACCAGCCTTTCGGCATCCTGATCGACATCGGCTGAACCGATATAGCCGCCCCACCAGGGCGTCATGCCGCAATCCCTGGCTTCGGCCGGGATCGCCATCACGCCGCCCATTTCGCCCGCGCTGCCCGACAGGACATGATAGGTCCCACCGTTCAGCGCATCGCCGAACGGCTTGGACGTCCACCCCACCACATCGCCATAGAAGGTCAGCGCCGCCTGCGGATCGCTGGTCATCAATTCATACCAGAAGAATTTGCCGGTCATGTCGGTCATCGTCTTCCTCCGGAAAAAGGGACCTCAGCCTTTCGCGTCGAGCAGCACCTCGAACCCGCCATAGATGAGCCGGGCGCCGACGAAGGGCATGTCCTCGCCTTCCTTGGGCTGCATCCGCTCGTCCTTCATCACCTTTTCAGCGCCAGCGTCGCGCGTCGCCTTGTCGGGCCATTCGATCCAGGAAAAGACGACCTCCTCATCCTCTTCCGCGATGACGGCGGTGCGAAAATCGTTTGTTTTGCCAGGCTTGATGTCATTGCCCCAGCATTCGACCACGCGCGTCGCACCATGTTCGATGAAAATCGGCGCGGCATAGGCCGCCACCTCCTTGTAGCGCTCCTTGTTGCCCTTGGGCACGGGGATCACGAAACCGTCCATATAGGCCATCGTCTCTCTCCTCATTTTCCGGGTGTGCCACGCCATCCTGGTCGCACGCGCCGACTCACCGCTTGCACTTTCTGCGCCCCATGATTATTTAAAGCAACAGCTAAGTTAGGAGAGATAACCAATGAGTCAGAACATTCGCAAACGCGCCTATCAGGATGGCTGCGCCGTCGCCCATGCGCTGGATATCATCGGCGATCGCTGGGCGATGCCGATCATGCGCGAACTGATGCTGGGCCCCAAGCGCTTCACCGATCTGCGCGCCGGCCTGCCCGGAATCAGCGCCAATATGCTGACCCAGCGACTGGAGGAACTGGAGGCGGCCAGCATCCTGGTGCGGCGGCGCCTGCCCCCGCCCGCCGCCAGCCAGATTTACGATCTGACCGATTGGGGCCGCGAGTCGGAAATCCTGTTCCAGGTGCTGGGACGCTGGGCGGCGCGATCGCCCACCATGGAGCCGGGCAAGCCGATGAGCCCCGTGTCAATCATCCTGTCGCTGCGCACGATGATCGACCCCTCGGCGATCGGCGACCTGCACGCCACCATCGGCATCCGGTTCGGCGAAGAGGAGTTTCGCGGGGTGCTGAAGGATGGCGCACTGCGGATCGACCGCGGCGATGCAGCGGGCGCCGACGCGATCTTCATCGGCGATCCCAATGCGCTGGTGGCGGTCATCTATGGCGGCGCGCGGTTCGAGGATGTCGCCGACGCCTTGACTGTCGAGGGAGACAGGGACGTGGCGGACCGGTTCGTCCGCCTTTTCCCCCTGCCCCCCAAGGCCCCGGTCACGTTCGCGGGCGGTTGAGCGTCACGCGGACGCCGTCAGCTTCATCAGCAGCAAGCCTGCCAGGATGAGAGCGGCCGCGACCAGCCGCGACGCGCTCACGCCTTCGCCCAGGAAGGCGATGCCGACGGCAAAGGCGCCCAGTGCGCCGATGCCCGTCCAGATCATATAGGCCGTGCCGAGCGGCAGGCTGCGCAGCGCCAGCGCCAACAAGCCGAAGCTGGCGATCATCGCGCCCAGGGTGACGAGGCTGGGGACGAGACGGCTGAACCCGTGCGATTGCTTCATCGCATAAGCCCAGACGATTTCGAGAATGCCGGCGACGAACAGATAGACCCAGGCCATGATGGCTCTCCTTCGCATAGAGAGCCGGGCCGTCCCGGACTTGAACCCGCACCGCGCGGAAGGGGACGTTGCCCCGATTACGCGGTGCGAGATAGGACGCGCTGGCCCCGATGGCAAGGGTATCAGCTCTGGTTGAGCGCGGCGAACACCTGGGGAAATTCACCGCGCTGCGCCGCTTCACTGAGGAATTTGACGCGCTCGACATGGATTTCGGGCGGGGTCGGCTGACGCCGCAGCAAGGCCATGGTCTCGGCGATATAGTTGGCCAGCGGCAGCGCGCGCGGATCTTCGGCATGGCCCGGCATCAGGTCGGTCTGGACCGAAGGCGGGATGATTTCAACCACGTCCACATTGCCGTCCTTCAACTGCGCGCGCAGCGACAGGGACCAGCTGTGGATCGCCGCCTTGGTCGCGCAATAGGTGGGCGTCGCCACCAGCGGGACGAAGGCGAGACCCGAGGACACGGTCAGGATCGTCGCAGTCGGCTGCGTCTCCAGATGGGGAAGCAGCGCATGGGTCAGGCGGATGGGGCCGAGCAGATTGGTCGCGATCGTCCTCTCCGCCACGTCGAGGTTGATCCTGTCCTCCGCCACCATGATGCCGGCATTGAGCAGCACCGCATTGAGGGCGGGGAAATCCGCCAGCAATTGCTGCGCGAAGGCGGGGATCCCTGCCGCGTCGGCCATGTCCAGCGTCACCGCCGCCATGCCGGGATGGTTCGCGACCACGGCATCGAGGGCGTCGCGCCGCCGCCCGGCGATGATGACCTGATTGCCGGCCTCGTGACATTCATGCGCCAGCGCCGCGCCGATGCCCGAACCGCCGCCGGTGATGAGGATAGTATTGCCTGTGGGTTGCATGGATCGCTCCTTTCGATTGGCCTGCCGCTGATGTAGCCCTATGCTCTCCTTTGGAAAGAAGGCACCAGAAAGTGCCGTAGTCACCGGGAAGTTAGAAATGGCAAATCCGCTGGGAAATCGCTTCGACGCGCAGGATATTGCCGAGGCCGAACAGTATCTGGCCGCCGTGCCGCCTAGCGAGATCGACCCGCGGGTCGAGCGACTCGTCAACGAACTGATCGGACGAGTGGCCGACAAATGGACGATGCTGATCCTGGAGCTGCTGGAGGAGAAGGGGACGCTCCGCTTCACCGAAATCGGTCGGCAGGTGGAGGGGATCAGCCAGAAGATGCTGACGCAGACGCTGCGCCAGATGGAGCGGGACGGGTTGCTGACCCGCACCGTGCACCCCGTGGTGCCGCCGCGCGTCGATTATGCGCTGACGCCGCTGGGCAACAGCCTGAGCGCCGCCTTTTGCGGCGTGTGGATCTGGGCCGAACGCAATCTGGACATGGTCGAGGCCGCGCGCGCCCGGTTCGACGCGCGCGGCTGACTCTCTGGCTCAGTCGCCCTGGGGCGGAATCGGCTGGACCTCCAGCCGGGGCGCGCCGTCATCGGACGTGGGGCTGCCGGGCGCAGGCGGTCCGACCGGCGCGTCACTGGCGGAAGGCGGGAGCGGCTGAACCGTGACGGTGGAGGGCACGGACATGCCCGTCGCACCCGGCAGCGGCTGCACGGTTGCGGACGATGACGGCGCAGCTCCCGCTGTATCGCCGGGCGGCGGGGCGGTCGCTTCAAGCGCGCTCGAATAGCTGGGCTGCCATCCCGGCGGCGGCGCTTCGCCCGGCGGCTTGGGCGGCGGCGGCAGCGGCGTCGGCGACACGATGACGGTCACGGTCGCGCCGAAGCGCGACTGCCATTCGGCCAGGCGGCGCAGATAATCCTCATAAGCGGCGTAGAATTCCTGGAACGGCTTTTCCAGTTCGGCCAGCCATTGCGGCGCCGTCAGCAGCAGTTGCGACGAGGGCGTCGAAAGCAGCTTCGCGCCCACCGTCACCGCGACCGGGCAGAAATGCTTGATGACCGGCGGCAGCGCAAAGAAATTATAGACCACCGTGTTCAGCCGCTCGCGCGATCCGATGGCGGCATTGCCATAGGCCACCTTGTAGTTGCGCTCGACCGCCGAATTGGCCGCTTTCAGGGTCGGTCCGTGGACCGCCAATATCTGGTTATACTGGTTGCGCGCGGTCGCTCCATATTTGTCGCAGTTGAGCGCCGCGACGTTGAGCGCCATGCGCACATGCCACAAGGCGGTGTTGGACGTGACGCCGCGATTGGCGGTCAGATATTTGCCTTCCTCATCCTTGGTGGGGATGGCCATGCCTTCGGCGGCGTTGTCCGGCGGCACCGGACGCACGGTCGGCACCACCACCGGCGGCGGCGTGGGCGGCGGCGGGGGCGGCGGCGTCGAACAGGCGGCGAGAACCGCCAGCGATACCAGGGAAATCCGGCCAGCAAGTCGGCGCGAGACGAACATCTAATTCTCCGAGAGGATTATGCGCCGGTCATGCCGGGCGGTTGGCTTCAAGGGAATATGCCCAACACTCGGTTTACCGCAAGGTTTCAGGCGGTTCGCCGCTCCAGTGCCTGCGCGGCTTCATCCATCAACTGCGCGATGATCGCCGCGACCGGCTCCTCGCGCGTCACCATGCCGACCGACTGGCCGGCCATCAGCGACCCGCCCTCGACATCGCCGTCGATCACCGCGCGGCGCAGGGCGCCCGCCCAATAATGTTCGATCTGCAACTGCGCCTCCATCATCTCGATCGCGCCGCTGTCCAGCAGATTGGCGACTTCGCGCTGCTTGGCGGTGAAGCTTTCGGTGCCCGCATTCTTGAGCGCGCGCACGGGGATCACCGGCAGGCGCGCGTCGATCTGCACGCTTGCCACCGCGTCGCGCGCCGAAGCGCGGAAAAACGCCTTCTTGAAATTGGGGTGAGCGATGCTCTCGCTCGCGCAGGCGAAGCGAGTGCCAAGCTGCACGCCCGCCGCGCCCATTTCCAGATAGGCGGCGATCGCTTCGCCCCGGCCGATGCCGCCGGCAACGAAGACCGGCACCTGGCCGGCCATGTCGGGCAGGATTTCCTGCGCCAGCACGCTGGTGGAAACCGGGCCGATATGGCCGCCCGCTTCCATCCCCTCGACCACCAGCGCATCGACGCCGGAGCGCACCAGCTTCTTGGCGAGGCTAAGCGCAGGGGCGAAGCAGATGAGTTTGGCGCCCTGCTGCTTGATCGCCTCGATACTGTCCTTGGGCGGCAGGCCGCCCGCCAGCACGACATGGCCGACCGCATGCCGGGCGCAGACGTCGATCAGGTCGAACAATTGCGGGTGCATGGTGATGAGGTTGACGCCGAAGGGCCGGTCGGTCAGCGCCTTGGTCGCCGCGATCTCGGCATCCAGCAGGTCGGGCGTCATCGCGCCGCAGGCGATCACGCCAAAGCCGCCGGCATTGGAGATCGCCGCCACCAGATTGCGTTCGCTGACCCAACTCATCGCGCCGCAAAGGATCGCGGTCTCGCAACCCAGAAAGTCGGTGCCGCGGGCCATGAGGGACGTGAGCTTGGCGTTGGTCATATCATCAATCCGTCGAATCAAAAAAGCCCCTCCCTTTCAAGGGAGGGGTTTGGGTGGGTGCGATTGCATCTGCAAGCGCCTGCCATCGATCGAGAGGAAGCAGACTCGCTACGCTCGCCATATACCCCGATCCTCCCGTTGAAAGGGAGGGGAGCGTTTCTGTCAAGCCGCGGGCGCGTCGAGGCCGTAGGCGGTGTGCAGGACGCGGACGGCCAGTTCGGTTTCGTCCTCGTCGATCAGCACGCTGACCTTGATCTCGCTGGTGGAGATGGCCTCGATATTGATGCCGCGTTCGGCCAGCGTCTTGAACATGGTGGCGGCAACGCCGGCATGGCTGCGCATACCGACACCCACGACGCTGATCTTGGCGACTTCGGTGTCGGTGATGATGCGGCGGAAGCCGATCTCTTCCTTGCGCGCTTCCAATATGTCGACGCTGCGCGCGAGGTCCGCGCGGGGCACGGTGAAGGTGACGTCCGTCTCTTCCGTGTCCTTGCTGTCATTCTGGATGATCATGTCGACGTTGATCGCGGCGTCCGCCAGCGGCGTGAAGATGCTGGCCACCGCGCCCGGCTTGTCGGGCACACGCGTGACGATGATCTTCGCCTCATTCTTGTCATGGGCGATGCCGGTGATGAGCTGACGTTCCATCTTCGTTTCCTTGAGCTTGGCTTCCAGTTCCTCGTCGCTCACGATCAGCGTGCCGGGAAGGTCATCCTGGGTGGGTTCATCGAAGGAAGAAAGCACCTGCACGACCACGCCTTCCTTCATGGCGAGGCCGACCGATCGGGTCTGGAGCACCTTGGCGCCGACCGACGCCAGCTCCAGCATCTCCTCATAGGTGACGAGGTCAAGCTTGCGCGCGCGCGCGACGATGCGCGGATCGGTGGTGTAGACGCCATCGACATCGGTATAGATGTCGCAGCGATCCGCCTTGATCGCGGCGGCCACCGCGACCGCCGACGTGTCGGACCCGCCGCGGCCCAGCGTCGACACCCGCTTGTCGTCCATCATGCCCTGGAAACCGGGGATGACCGCGACCTGCCCCGCCTGCATCGCCGATACCAGCGCGCCGGTCTCGATCGTCGCGATCCGCGCCTTGGCATGCGCCTCGATCGTGCGGATCGGCAGTTGCCAGCCGAGCCAGCTGCGCGCATCAACGCCCATGGCCTTGAGCGTCATGGCGAGAAGGCCGCTGGTCACCTGCTCGCCCGACGCGACGACGACGTCATATTCGGCCGGATCGTAAAGCGGCGAGGCTTCCTTGCAAAAGCCCACCAGCCGGTCGGTTTCGCCCGCCATGGCGGACACGACCACCGCGACTTCATGGCCTTGGGACACGACATGTTTGACGCGCGCGGCCACGTTGCGAATTCGCTCCATCCCCGCCATGGAGGTGCCGCCGAATTTCATCACGATGCGCGCCATTTGTGTGCCGAACCTTGCCGTTGCTGTGAAAGATTATGTCCCGGAGGGGCAAAACGGCGCTCCTATTAGCAGCCGCGGCGGATATGGCAAGCAATCGCACGGCGCCTCGTGGAACAAGCCGCGCCTCCCGATCTTTCCTGTCAGACAGGACAGGAGGATAGGATGGATGGAAGTATCTGGAGCCTTGCCGTCATAGGCGGACCGGTGCTGCTGGGGCTGGTGCTGATCTTCGTGATCATCAGCAACAAGCGGCGCAAGGATCCGCGAGACATCGCGCGGACCGAGCAGGCGACCGACGATCTGTATCGCAAGATGGACGCGGAGGACAAGGCGAGCGGCAGCGGCTGACGTGATCCATTTGCCTGCGACGCGGCGACTGCTAGAAGCCGGGGAAACAGACAGACGAAAGTGACCATGGCTCCTAACGCGCCCGCAACGATCGACCCCAGGGAAGCCGCTCATTTCGGGGCGATGGCCGCCGACTGGTGGGATCCCCGCGGATCGAGCGCGATGCTGCACAAGCTGAACCCGGTGCGGCTGCGCTATATCCGCGCCGCCATCGACCAGCATTGGCCCGGCCGGGAGCAGGCCTTCCGCCCGCTTGACGGCAAGCGCGCCCTGGATGTCGGATGCGGCGCGGGTCTTCTGGCCGAACCGCTGGCGCGGCTGGGCGCGGCGGTGACCGGCCTTGACGCGGCTCCGGAGAATATCGCTGCCGCCAAGGCGCATGCGGAGGGCCAGGGGCTCAGCATCGACTATCGCGCCACGCCGGTGGAAGCGATGGCCGAGGATGGCTTCGACCTCGTCACGTCGATGGAGGTGATCGAGCATGTCGCCAATCCCGCCGCCTTCCTGCGTGCGTTGGCCGCAAAGCTCGCGCCCGGCGGGCTCATGATCCTGTCCACGCCCAATCGCACGCCGTTGTCGCGCCTGGCGATGATCACCATCGGCGAGAGCATCGGCGGCATTCCCAAGGGCACGCATGACTGGGGCAAGTTCCTGACGCCCGAGGAATTGACGGCGCTGCTGGATGAGGCCGGCCTGGACGTGACCGACAGCAGCGGCCTCAGCTTCGATCCCGCCCGGGGCTTCGCCCTGTCCACCAACAAGGCGATCAACTATCTGCTGACCGCCCGTCACAAAAGCTGATCAGCGCAGGCGCCCGGGCAGATAGGGTTCGGCGTCCAGCCCCGCAATCGCGGGCGGCAGCGCCGACCCGCTGATCAGCGCATGGCCCAGCAGCGCAGCGGCCGGGGCGGTCTGGATACCGAAGCCCCCCTGCCCCGCGAACCAGAAGAAGCCCGGCACATCCGGATCAGGCCCGTAAACCGGCGCGCGATCCGGTGCGAAGCTGCGCAGGCCCGCCCATTTATGCTCGATCCGCGTCACAGGCCAGTCTACCGCGGCCTCGAAACGGGCGAGCGCCTGCGCCACCGCCAGTTCCTCGGGCGCGGCGTCGCATGGGGGCGAAGGATCCTCGTCATGCGGGGTCAGCCAGACGCGCCCCGGCCCCTCCGGCTTGAAATAGAAGCCCGCGCCCAGGTCCATCACCAGCGGCAGGTCGGGCGAGGGCATGGCCGGAACGCCAAGCTGAACCACCGTCCGCCGCAGCGGGGTGATGCCGATGGGCGCGACGCCGCTGCGCCGCGCGACCTCGTCCGCCCAGGCGCCCGCCGCGTTGACGATCAGGCCGCAGCGCACCGGCCCGCGCGACGTTTCGATGCGCCAGCCATGGGCCTCGGCGCGCGCGGCCAGCAGGCTGGCGCTGAGCCACATCTCGCCGCCGGCGGCCGCGAACCGGCGCAGATAGGCCTGGTGGAGCGCCGCCACGTCGATGTCGCGGCAGCTCGGCTCCATGACCCCGATCGTCCAGTCAGGCCGCAGTCCGGGCACCAGGGGCGCAGGGTCCACCGGCTTCAGCGCGACCTTGCCCGCGAACCGCGCCAGCAGCGCGTCGCGCAGCGGCGCATCCTCCGCCCGCCCGACATGCAGCGTGCGGCGCGGCGACAGGAAGCTGCGATCGTGAAAAGCGGGATCGGGCGACTCCAGCAGCGGTCCCGACGCGGTCGTCAGCGGCTGCACCGCCGGGCCGCCATAGGTTTCCTCCCAGAAGGCGACGGAGCGGCCGGTGGCGTGATAGCCCGGCTGTGCCTCCATCTCCAGGATCAGGACTCGCGCATCCGTCGCGAGATGCGCGCCCAGGCTGGCGCCCGCCATGCCGCCGCCCACGATCACGATGTCGAACAGGGTCAAATCGCCGTCTCGTCCAGAAAATTCTCGATCCGGGCGAAGGCGTCGAGCCGCACCGGATCAAGTTCGCGCAATATCTCGTGCGCGGCCTCGCGGCCATAGACATGCAACCGGGCGCGGGGAAGACGGGCGGCGACGCGGCGGATTGCGGGGGTGGACACAAGCTGGTCCGTCTGCGCCGCCAGGATCAGCACCGGGCACAGCACGCGCGCCAGCCCTTCGCTCCGTTCCAGCGCCTGGGTCGATTCGAGCGCCTGGCTCACCCAGTTCCAGCTGGGAGGCCCGAGCGCGATCTCGCGGCTGTGATCGCGCCACCATAGTTCATCGGCATAGCGTTCGGGGTCGTGCGTCAGCCGCTTCTGCCGGATGCGCCGCTGCCGTTCCGACTCCTCCTTCTGCGTCCAGGCGCGCTTGTCGCCCAGCCCGCGCCGCAGCATCATCCGCGTCATCGCGACGGCCAGCCAGCGCGGCATGGGCCCGCTGTGCAGTCCCAGCATCGGCGCGACCAGCACCGCCGCGTCCGGCTGCGCCATCCCCTCGGCCAGCGCGCGCAGCAGCATATGGCCGCCCATGGAATGGCCCAGCATCGCGGTCGGCCCCTCGCCCTCCGCCCGCCAGTCGCGGGCCAGATCGACCAGATCGGCAATATAGTCGGCGAAATCCGGAATATGGCCGCATAGCGGATCGTCGGTCAGCCGCCCCGATCCGCCCTGCCCGCGCCAGTCGAACGCGGTGACGGCCCAGCCGCGCCGCGCCATATGGTCGATCAGCTCGAGATATTTCTCGATCATGTCGCCGCGGCCATTGATGATGAGCAGCCGCCCGCGCGTCCCTTCCCCCAGCCGGTAGCGGCGGATCGGCCAGCCATCCTGGCCATGCCAGAAGTCCAGCCGCCCGCCCATCGGCCAGGCGCGCCGATCGAAAGGCTTGGATGCGGGAAAGAGCGGCGAATCCATGGGCGGCATGGTTACGGTTTGGTAAAAAATAGCAACGGTTTCCTGCGGGTTTCGGGGCCAGTTTGAAAGAGTTTGAATGAGCCCATTATGTTCGCTCCCACTTTTCCATAGCGGACAGGCCCAGCTTTTTCTGCGATCTTCGCTTGGCGTAATGCTCGACCATCTGGAGCGACTGGCCACTGATCGCAGCGGTTTCGGCGCTACTGCAACCGGCCTCCAGCAAGGCGTTGACCGCGTTCTTGCGCAGCCCGTGCGGGACAATCTTGAATCCGGCTTCGGTGCAAATCGTCTGCATCGCGAGGCGGAGGCGGTTGTTCTTGCTCTCCATTGGCTTGCCGGGAATGATCGTCGTCAGGCTGCGGGAATGCCGCGCCAGTTCCTTCCGTAGTTCTTGATGGAGGGGGATGATCAGATGCTTGCCGGTCTTCTTTTGCGTGATGTGGATGGCGTCGTCTCGAATGTCGCGCCATGACATGGCGGCAACGTCGCCGATGCGCTGGGCAGTGTAGTAGAGCAAGTGCACGGTCAGGCGCACGATGTCATCTTCGGCGGTGAGGCAAAGCTGCAATGCCGCTTCCGGCCATGGCTCATGTTCTCCGGTGTCCATTTCTTCGATCTCGAAAAACGGGTCGTTGGTCACATGCCCCCGCTTGCGCGCCCAGGCATAGGCAGCGCCGCCCGATCGCTTCACCATGTTTGCAGCGCCGGGCCTGTCCGCCATCTGGTCGAGCAACAGCACAATGTCCTTCCGTTCAACCAATTGCGCCGGCGCGGTGCCCAGCTTGTCGACCAACTCGGCCTGATACAGGCGATAAAGCCGCTTCGTGCTATCTGCCATTTTGCTGAATTTGTCGCTGCACTGGTAGAGATCGATCAACTTTGCGACAGTCAGGCGCTCCACCACATTCTGCCGACGCGCTCGATGCCCGAGCATGGCGGCGTAGGTCGCAGCGAACGCCTTGTCGGCGGGATCCGGCAATCGCTTCCAGATGCGCTTGCCATCGTCGTCTGTCTGCCCGGTATCGAAATAATAATAGACATGGCCCTTCGACTTGGCCCGCTTCACATATTTGACGATCCTATCCGTTGGCATACAGCTTCGTCCCCGCGCGCCAGTCGTCGGCGGCGGCCTCTCCGGTAAGGCGTTCCAGATGCGCGTCAATATCGGCACGGCTCCAATGGAGGCCATTGCCCAGCTTGACGGGGTGCGGCAGGCGGCCGGAGATAATCTCACGCTCCAGCTCAGCGCCGGAGATTTCGAGATAGGCGCAAACGGACGCCTTCTTGAGCATCCGAGGCCAATGCGGAACGTGCTTACCCATCACCCCTCCTTCGCCTTGCGGATCTTCATGGCTTGGGTTCCTTGTGCTGGAGGGCGGCGCGAGTTTCCTCCAGGCCGCAATTGCACTCGGCGCTGGCCCCCGCGGTCACTTCGCACGTTGAAAAGTGACGGCCGTATAAGTCGAACGCCCCCTCCAACTCCGCGATCCGCTCGTTTGCGGCGCGGGTGGCTTCGACCCGTATCTCGGCTTCGAAGCGGGCGAAGGCTTGGACCACATGCATTCCGATATGCGCCTTTTGGCCAGCATAGGGTGATCCGGGATACTGCATGAGGGCGATATATTCGGCCGCCGCCTCCCTCGCCCGCGCGCTGGGTGTCGTGGTCATTGGGATGGCTCCTCCGGACAGGGGCTTGCCGAAATGCCGTTCTTGATCTGGCGCAGGAAGAAGGTTCTTCCGCCGACCAAATAGTGCCAACCCCAGCCAATGCCCCGGCAGCTGCGCTCGAACGTGGGTATCTCGCGAACAATAAGCGCTGCCAGCTCGGCCGCCTCATTTGGCTCACAGTGCATGATGATCTTCATTGGGATGGCTCCTTGAGGGTGGCTTCAAACGCAGCTACCGCGCTTGGCATTGTAGGATGGAAGCCGGGGTTTTCCTCGCCAACAGTCCAGCGAAGATACGGTAATAGATTGCGCGCCGCCTCCACCATCCGCCCCCGCTCTGCCCGTAGAGCCTCCAGTTCGGTTAGGAGGGAGGGGAGCGCGTCCAGTAAGGCCGCCGTCGCGGGCATGGACAAATCGTTACGCAATTCGTCCAGGTCAGGCGCCCGCTCCATCAGCGCCCGCAGCGCCTCTATGTCCACTGGCTGGGTCATTGGGATGGCTCCTGTTCTGGCAGACCGCAGGGTGCTAAGTCGGCGCGCTTATAGATTGGGGTTGCGAGGCGCTTCCAGCCTTCACTCCAGGCATCTGGCTTGGTCTGGTCGCCAAGGTGGCGGCAATAAAAATAGTGCCAATCATGGACGCGGAATGCCGGACAGCCTTGGCACTTCACCCATGCATCGCCGGGTAATTCGCGCCTATGATATTCGTCCGGCCTGGGTCCGATATGGTTGCTCACGACCGCCCCTCCATCCGTGCTGGCCTCATCCGTGCGGGCGAGGGTCGAGAGGGCTTTGTCGATGCGCTCAATCGAACTAGTGAGATCAACGCGATGACCCATCCTGAGGGCGTGTAGGGTGTTCCTTGCCTCCTGAGTCGCCTCCCGCAGCCCAACCGGCTCGGCAGCCTTCATTTCATCCCTCATGCTCTTGCGGCCCGCCATGTAAACGGCGGTCAGGTCGTCTGGCTCGGCGGGTGCAGGGTGGGATAGGGCGTTCAATTGCTGGGCATGGCGGATTGCGTTCGATAGCAAATCAAATTCGCCGTGGGTGTCACAGTATTGATCCCACACCTGATATGTCATTTTGACAGCATCTTTGCCGATGGTTGCCGGCCCAAGACCCTCGGCATTGAGCGGCATGTCAATAACGTAATAGAAGCCCTCCCCCGCAACAGCCGCAGCATCGGCGGGCGGGTGGGCGTCCTCAAGGCGAGCAACGCGGCCATCCTCATCGTCATAAACCCGCCCGGCTTTCAGGACGTTGTAGATCGTCCCAGCAACATCGCCGTGCCATTCTTCGCTACCATCGGCCATCTGCCAATCGTCAATGCCCAACGCCTTGGCGAGCGTTTCAATGCAGAAAGTGGCGGCCTTATCCATGCCTGCCATTTCGGCTTCCTCGATCTTCAATTCATCCATCACGGCAGCATCGGTTGATGCGCGGAGGGCGGCGAGGATGCGGTTGCGCAGCGCCAAAGGCACCTCAACCGATTGTCCACCGCGTTCTCCGGTGTCCACATTCAGAATTTCTGTTCGGATCGGTAAGCGCTCCAGCGCCGCCCTCAATTCCTCGGCCATAAATCCTCCTTCTGTTCGCGCTGATCGGGCTGCACATCATCGCTGAATTGCACCGGAGCGCGGTTGTCGTTGGCGTAGCCGTGGGTCACGGCGCACTGGTCGCAGATGCCGGATCGGTTCGGCGCGGTGGAGTTGCACTCCATGCAGCAGCGGAACCAATTTGCGCGCTGGGTCATGACTGCAACTCGCTAATGGGCACCATCTTGACGCCAGGCAGGCGCGCCAGCTTGATCGGGCCGTCAGAAAATGTCTGGATCACAGCGATCAGATATTCTGTGGAACCGGGCGGAAGCGCCACCGCGCACAGGTCGCCATCGTCAACCTTCACGACGACTTGCACGATTTCGAGTGTCCCGCGCTCACTCACGACGGCACCCGCTCAAACCCGGTAGGCGTCTGACGCCACTCGCCAGGCTTATGAACCGTGCGCTCGATCTGTCTCCATGGGCGGCTGGGCAGAACCTTCGCCCGCAGGTCGGGGGAATGGGGGCGTGTCATGCGGGATTCTCCGCGAGCCAAGCCTCTTGAGCCGCCTCATCGGCAAATTCCGGCACAATCGCCGCGTTGCGCGTGGCGGCGAACATTTCTGGAGCAACAAAGGTGTGTTGCCACTTGTTGCACCATGCGTCTAGCAATCCTTGCAATTCGGCGTTAGCCGTCTTAATGATGGCGACGCTTCCAGCGCGATCTGGATCAGAATTCTCACCGCTGAAATAGTCGTCGTCTTCGAAATACTGGTTTTCTATCAGTTGGTCGGCGTTGAAACGCACGTGCAGTTTTACCGCTTCGATGATATATCCACCTTCGCCGTCCAATTCTTCGACCGCATGTTCGCGGCACTGGAACGGGCCATTGGTGTAATATTCGTCATTGGTGCCGGACCACCACTGCCAGTCTTTGTCGCTCATCATCCTTGTCCTTCCTCCCCCGGCGTCAAAGGCCCGTGCCGGGGGAATTGCCTCGGGCGGCGGGTTAGAACGTGATCTTTTCCAGCTTGGCGATCTGCTTCTTCTTGGCACGCGGGATCAGCCGCCCCGTCTTGGGGTCGCGAAGCTGGCCGTTGGCGCGCCAGTTGGTGAGTTCGGCTTCATGCGCGGCAACCTTGTCGTGCATCTTGTCCAACTGGCGGCGCAGGTGGCGAGCCTCGCTTTCCATGCTTTCAGCCATACGGCGCTTGTTGTCGGTCAGCACGCTGATCTGCCGGCGAAACTCTGCCACGACCGCCTTATGCTCTTTCACGAACATCAATCCGAACATCTGCTGTCTCCTTATGCTGCGATCAGAAAGGCACTTCGTCGTCCAGGTCGCCGTCAAACCCGGCGCTCGACCCGAAGCCTCGCTGCTGTTCCTGCTGTCTATTGGGGGTGCTTGCGGTGGATGATCCGCGGTCGGTGTTGCCCTGTGCGCCGCCTTGCAGCGTGACGTGATCGGCCCGTATCTGAAGGTAGGTCTTGCCCTCATGTTCGCGAGTCGAGATTTCACCCGAGACCGCGACCTTGGTTCCCTTGGTCAGCAGGGGAGCCAGCTTTTCGGCGTTCTTGCCCCACCGGGTAACGTCCCACCATGTCGTAGCTTTGCGGTCGCCCCAACCGGTCGTGACAGCGACCGAAAAGCGGCAAAACGGGTCGCCGCCTTGCGTTGTTTTGAACTCGGCATCCTTGCCGAGATTGCCGGCGATGTTGACGATCTGCATTACGCCACCTCAGCCATGGCGTTCGTTTCCTCGCGCACCTTGCGGGCCATCTCGTCCTCGTCGGAGCCGTTGAATGCTTCGCCGCGCTGTTCGTCGGCCGGACCTTCGTTGCCGAACGGATCGTCGTCGGACTGGCTGGCCATGCGGTCGGCTTCGGCGCACAGGGCAGTGATGTCGTCCATGATCGGGCGAACGGTCGGGCGTGCGGCCTTGCCTTCATCGCTGTTCCACCATTCGGTGAAAGCCGACTTGCCGAGCCGGGCCTTGTCGCGCGCGAAGTCCATCAACTCCTTCTGCTTCTGCGCGCCGCCCTGCCCCTTGGCCCATTCCGCCATGGCGTGGCCGGTGTCCTCGCCCATGGGCCGGCGCGGATCGAGCAAGCCCTTGAACTGGTCGGCGACCTTGATTTGGTGGACGGGACAGCCTGGCGCGATCGGATCGAGGATCACCATCGCGGTCATTTCGAACATCAGGTCGCCATCGCTCGCCGGGTCCCACGGCACGTCCTTGCGGCGCGTCTTGGTCGCACGGGCGTTCTCCGCCTTGTCGCCGAAGCCCTTCTGCATGACCGGCTTGGCGCGGGTGCAGATGATGATGTTGGTCTTGGCGCGAACGATACGATCGATCAGCCGGCGATAGCGCGGCTTCACCTCTGCCCATGCAAGCTGGCTGAACCGCGCCGGATCGACCTCATAGCGACCGTTCGCGCGGGCCTGCGCCTGCTGCACCAGACGTTCCAGCACCTGGGCATGAAGGTCCAGCACGCCGCCGACGCCTTCCCATGCGTGGCTGAAGCTGTCGAAGATCAGGACCGGCAGTTCCGCCGCTTCGGCCGCGTCGATGACTTCGATCCAGCGTTCCGGGCCGAACCCGACCAGCTCGCCGTCATCGTTGATCGCGGTGAAGTCGAAATGCGCAATTTCGGGGAACGCCGCCTTGTAGTGCAGCGCGCGCTTGTTCTCGGTGTCGACATAGCCGATGGGAGCGCCCTTCTTGCCGGTAATGGCTTCGGCGATGCCGCGCCCGACACGCAGGGCGGTGAAGGTCTTGCCGGTGCCCGAGCCACCGGAAATGCCGAGCGCGATCGTCAGTTGGTCGTTGATTTCGGCAACGGGAATGAAGCGGATAGCCATTATATTTCCTCCTGAAATTCGCGTTCGACCAGCCATGACGGGGCATCGACCTCATGCAGGCCGGTTGGGTATCCCGGCCATTCGCCGGACTTCATGCAGGCGGCCCACATCATGCGGGCACGGGTGGCGCGGCGCTTGGCCATCGCCTCGAATGACCCCGACAGCCGAACCAGCGTCACCTCGTGCGGATCGGACTTCTCCTGGAAGATGAAGACGAAGTTCCGATCTTCGCCGGTCACGGCCTTCCAGACAGCGCGATAATGCTCTGCCTGAATGTCGTAGCCATAGTTCAGGATCGCACGCAGGCAGGCTTCCGGACTGGCGTCTTCGCAGGTCTTGAAATCGTAGATCGGCTCGCGCGGATCGGACGGCACGTTGTCAAACATCGCGCGGCACCAGATGCCATCAATCTGGGCGATGGCGCACAGTTCGGATCGAGCCGGGTCAAGCGTGACGCCATGGTCGGCAAGTCGAGCGTCGGCGACCAATTTCATCGCTTCGATCTGAGAAATTTCCTCAGCCTTCAGCGGCGTGAGGTCGCGCGCTCTGGCGTCGGCAATGAACGCCTTGGCCTCCTTCGTGCTGGCCGCGCCATTTGCCGCCAGCACATCATCCGGGATCAGCACATAATCATCACCGCAACCCAGGATCGCCCGGTGCGCCGCGCGTCCGATGTCGAACGTCTTGCGGTGGACCGACTTGCGCGCCGGGTTCAGCTTCGGGCTTTGCAGCCATGCATGGCGGGGCGACCGGCTGATAAGCAGCTTGGCCAGCGTCGCGGACAAACTCGCCTCCGGGGCTGGGTCAGAGTGATAGTCTGCGCTCGACAGGCGGGTCACTTCGCCGATCGCGACAGGCTTGGCCTTCGCTTCGATTGGCGCAGGCGCTTCGCGGTCGAAGGCTTCGAAAATGTCATCCTGCTTCGGCTCGACATAATCGAGGGCAAAAGGGTTGTCGCTCATGGTCAGAACCTCAGCGTTACGTTGGGGACTTCGCCGGCAAGGATGGCGACTACAATCTTGCGGGCCGTTTCCTCGTCAGCGCCGCAGGTCATGAGCGCCTGCTTGGCGGCAGTCTTGACACTGGTGCGATGGGCCTGATCAGCCTCGCGCTTTGCCTGTTCCGCTGCAATGCGTTCCGCCTCAGCCTTGCGGGCAGCTTCCTCCTTGGCGATGCGATCACGCTCAGCTTGGGCAGCGCGCTCCGCTTCCTCGGCGCGGCGGCGTTCGGCGGCGATTGCCTCGTCATGCTCGCGCTGGATGCGCTGGCGTTCCGCTTCGGCGGCCTGCGCAGCTTCGCGCTTGGCACGTTCCTCAGCTTCGCGCTGCGCGGCGGCGATGCGTTCCTGTTCTGCCTTCTCGGCGGCTTCCCGCCGCTCGGCTTCTGCCCTGGCCTCGGCGGCGGCACGTTCCTCCGATTCACGGGCCTCGCGCTCTGCCTGCTCCTTGGCGGCGCGCTCAGCTTCCGCCGCGCGCAAGCGCTCCAGTTCGGCGCGCTCCGCTTCCTCGCGCATCAGCCGGGCAAGCGCCGTCTTGAGCATATCGACAGCGTGGTTCTTGGCCTTTTGCGCGGCGTCCAGCTTTTCGCCAAACAATTCGGGGTCGAGTTCGGTGTTGAAGACGGACGAGCCGCGTTCGCGCACGGATGCAACGGTGTCTTCCAGCGTGACCATGCCGTCCAACACGATCTTGTTGATGATGGCATCGACCTTGTCGGCGCGAGCCTTTTCCGCCTGCTCCCACTCTGTCAGCGGCTTGCGGGCTTCTACAGCCAGCTCATCAAGCCGCGCCTCGATGCCCTTCCAGGCGCCATTGACCAGCGCGGTATTGTCACGCCATTCCTGCGTCAGACGCTTGCGATCTCGGTCGATGCTGGCCTTCTCGGTGCGCACCTTGGCGGCGGCCGAAGCAATGGCGTCGCGGCCTTTCTTGGTGGTGAGGTCGATCGGGACGGCCTCAATGTCCGCCCGCAGCTTGGCGTAAAATGCATCGAACTTGTCCTGATCGAACAGAACGACAGCGGCGGCTGCATTTCCGGCAGCGACGGGAACGAGTTCAGTCACAGGCGCAATGGCCATGTCAGTTCCTTTCCGGTTTTCGGGGATTTTCCGGCTCACAACACGCACACCCAAACCATCGCAAAAACGATCACCGCCGTTGCGATTGCCTCCCCTGTAGACAGGCGGATATGCGAACCAGAGCAGCGGAGGGCGGATAGGATGCGGGTCATGAGAGCCTCCGCTTTTCTTCGGCGGCGCGCTGATATTGCTCTGCCATGGTGACGGGCGGTTCGCTGGCGTTATCTTCCTGCTGGCGCTCCCAAGCGCGCTCACAGGCACAGACATTATGCGGGCAATCGACTCCGCCGCGATCGCAGCTAATCCAGCCTTTGCCCTGGCAAGTGAAGCAATCGCCGTCTGGCTCACGATCGTCGGTGCCGTAGCCACAGCATGAGGCGCATTCAAAATCATGCGTCATGGTTGCTGTCCTCCTCCTCGATCAGTGTCAGCAGGTGATGGCGGTGCCAGTTGACCGTCCCACGCTCTTTCAGCGCCTCGGCAATCAGGTCGTAAGCTTGACCGAACCGGCCATCTTTCCAGCCGCCAGCGCCTTCGTAAGCGGCACGATCAGGGATGCGGAGCATCTGGCCGGACAGAGCGGCCTCGATCGCAGCAGGGTGCGCGTCCGATACCAGCGTGCAGCCGATCGTCGGATAGTGCTCCGCCATGTGGGCTTTCAGGCGTTCGAATGGTGTCTGAGACATATCCAATCTCCAAACTCGTCATCCTCGCCCAGCCGGGAAGCTGGGTCCGGTGATGGGTCAGTCGGCGGCGCGCTGCCATCCTTCGGGCGAAGGCTGGCGCTGGCGCTGGATCAGCCAGGCTCCGGCAGGGATTTCCTGAGGCGCGTGTGTGTGGTGCTCGCGCAGATGCTCCAACGTGGCCGGCTCACCTTCGACCAGCAGAAAGCCACGAAAGGTATCCATGGCGCTAAACATCTTCACGGTCGGGCGCTCCATCACGACATGGTGATGGCCTGTCTCCGAATGCGTGACGATGAACTGACCCTTTTCAGGTTCAATCGCCGACGCTTCTGCCGGAATGGACATGATGGGGATCAGGTAGACATCGCCTTGGGGAATGGCCTTGCGCGAAGGATCAAAATCGAACTTCATGTTACGTCCTTTCGACAGAGTTGCGCAGAATGTGCGCGGGGATGCCGCCGTGAAGCTCGCTCTGAGCTTCATCGACAGTGTTGACATTCATGGTGGTAAGAAGAGCAAACCGCCGCCCGGTGCCGCACATGGCGTCGAGCATTCGCTGCGGCCCATTGTCGGGCAGATCGACTTCGACCAGCTTACCCCATGCCGGATCACCGCTGTCATCGATCGTCCGCGCGCCAACCTCATCAAGGATGTTGTGCCAACCGACAATTTCACAGGCAGCTGCGCGCTGATCCAGATTCCGCCAAGTCAGGCATTCGACAGGTGATGGCGGCTTTCCCGTTACCCATTCAGCGGGGATCGCCTGACCATGCCAGGTGTGCAGTGCATAGCCGTCCGAAAATTCGACGGAGGGGCCGGTTTCGCCATGGAGCAGGCGATTGTCATCCCACCGGACAACGCGCGGTTTTTCCGATGCAATGACGATCCCATCGAAAGGCCACCAATATGCGCATTGCTGCGAAATGCCTTCCATGATGTCAAAGCGTCTACTGACATCGACATCATACCTTGCGCCGATTTTCTGGCCGAACCTATAGAAGGCGAGCCAGTAGAGATCCATTGATCCCCACAAAAAGCCGCTTTCGTATAGGTTTTGGCTGTAGAGCTGGCTGTAGAGCTGGCTGCCGAGCTGGCTTTCGAGCTGGCTGCCGAGCTGGCTGCGGAGCTGGCTGTAGAGCTGGCTGCGGAGCTGGCTGCGGAGCTGGCTTTCGAGCTGGCTTTCGAGCTGGCTGTCAATCGGCGTGCAAACGGGACCCCCGATCGGCGCGCAAAAGGGACCCCCTTTCAAGGATGCCACGACGGTCGAGGAACGCGCCTTGCGCTGCGCGCGGCGTAGGGAGGGCGGAGCCCGACCGGAGGCGCGCGCAGCGCAAAGCATCTTAATCCCGGCGTGCGGCGGGGGATCAGTTTCGGTTCTTGAAGCGCCAGCTGTCATTGCCGGTCTCGATGATGTCGCAATGGTGGGTGACGCGATCGAGGAGAGCGGTGGTCATCTTGGGGTCGCCGAACACCGTCGGCCATTCCCCGAACGCCAGGTTGGTCGTGATGATGACGCTGGTTTGCTCGTAAAGTTTGCTGACCAGATGGAACAGCAACTGCCCGCCTGAACGGGCGAAGGGAAGATAGCCAAGCTCATCGAGCACGACGAGGTCGAGGCGAGAGAGCTGGGCGGCAAGCGCGCCGCTTTTTCCGATCCGGGCTTCCTCTTCGAGGCGGGTCACCAGATCCACGGTGTTGAAGTAACGCCCCCGCGCTCCAGCGCGGACGACATTGGCGGTGATGGCGATGGCCAGATGGGTTTTGCCGGTGCCGGTGCCACCGACCAGGACGACATTGCGCCGTGCGGGCAGGAACGCCCCGCCGTGCAGCGAACGGACCAGCCCCTCGTTGATCGGCGTCCCCTCGAAGTGGAAGGCATCAATGTCCTTCACCACCGGTAGCTTGGCGGCCGCCATCCGGTATCGGATCGAGGCGGCGTGGCGGTGCGTTGCCTCCGCACGCAGCAGATCGGTCAGTATCTCCATCGTCGTGCGCTGGCGCTGAAGCCCTGTGGTGACGGCCTCATCGAACGCGCCGGCCATCCCCTTGAGTCCGAGCCCGCGCATCGCGTCGATCATGTCATGCCGCTGCATGGAAGTTCCTCAGTTGGTCGTAACGGGAACAGTCGGCGATCGGCGGATGCCGCAGGGCATTGTCCTCCGACGTGACGATCGTCAGCGGTCGCGGCGGTTCGCGGCGCCGTGCCAGGATATTGAGGATCAAGTCGTCGCTCGCCGTGCCGGTTGCCAGTGCCTCCCGCACGGCGGCTTCGACGAGTTCCAGGCCATCGGTCAGCACGGCCGCCAGCACGCGCACGAACCGCCGATCGGCATCATCGCCGTTGCCCAGCTTGCGTCGCAACCGGGCGAGCGCCGGCGGCAGTTCCCAGTCCTGGAAGGGTGCGCCGTTGCGTAAAGCGCCGGGCTTGCGGGCCAGCACCGGCAGATAGTGCCAGGGATCATAGATGGTGCGGTTCCGCCCGAAGAAGCGGGGATGCTCAGCGACGACCTCATCGCCGCATCGCACGACAATGCGGTCGGCATAGGCCCGAACCTGCACCGTGCGCCGCGCCACCGTCGAGAGGACCGAGTAACGGTTGCGATCGTAGCTGATCAGGCAGGTGCCCGACACGCCGTGCTCGCTCTCGTTGAAGCCGTCGAACGGCCCCAGCATCGACTGTAATGCAGGACGTTCCATCTCCAGCATCTGCGCCACGGTCTGGTCGCCCTGCTCAGGATGGGCCTGCCGTTCGGCCCAGCGTCGGCACTCAGCTTCCAGCCAGCCATTGAGCTCCTCGAGGCTGGCGAACCGCAGACGGGGCTGGAAGAAGCGTCCCCGGATCGTCTGCACCTGGTTCTCGACCTGACCCTTCTCCCATCCCGCCGCCGGCGAGCAGGCCGTGGGCTCGACCATATAATGGTCGGCCATGATCAGGAACCGCCGGTTGAACACCCGGTCCTTGCCGGTGAACACGCTCGTCACCGCCGTCTTCATATTATCGTAGATGCCGCGCCGGGGCACGCCGCCGAAGAAGGCAAAGCCGCGCGCATGCGCGTCGAACAGCATCTCCTGGGTCTCGCGTGGATAGGCCCGGACATACACAGCCCGCGATGCGCACAGCCTCATGTGCGCGACCTTTACCCGCATCGGCTTGCCGGCGATCTCGACATCCTCGTGGCTCCAATCGAACTGGTAGGCCTCGCCGGGCTGGAACAGCATCGGAATGAAGGCCGTCGTCCCGTCGCCGACATCCCTGCGCCGCTCGATCTTCCACCGCGCCGCATAGCGGCGCACGGCATCGTAAGAGCCCTCGAAACCCTCACGCACCAGAAGGTCGTGGATACGGGTCATCCGAAGCCGGTCACGTCGGCCCCGTACCTCGTTCTCTTCCAGCAGCACATCCAGCCGATCCTGAAACGGACCGATCCGCGGCAGCGGCTGAACCTTGCGTCGATAATCAAATGCGCCTTCCGGCGCCCGGATCGCCTTGCGGATTACCTTCCGCGACACATGCAGATCACGCGCGATCGCCTTGATCGCCTTCCCGCCGGCATACTCACGCCGGATACGAACCACTGTCTCCAAAACCAACATCCCGATCTCGCCGCATGAACTTCCACGCGGCTGTGTAAGCTATCGAAATGAGGGGTCCCTTTTAGACGCCGATCACCCCGCTAACGGGGTCCTTTTTGCACGCCGATCCACATTCAAGTGTTCGGTGCACCATCGCGCGACCGCATTGGGGAGCGCCTTCTTGCTGGCGATCAGCGCCTTGAACGGTTCACCGCGCCGAGCGGCGCTGTTGAAGCCCACTTCCTCAAAGCGCTGGGCGACTGCCGTTCCTTTGCGCCGATCAAGCCATTGCAGCCAGCGAATATGCACATTCCACCGGACGCCGCATTCATAGACGAAGCGCAGCGTTTTCTCACGCTCCTTGCCGGTGTTGCAGAATACGACATGCACGTCGGCGGGTAGAATGCCACCGTGCGCGTCCAAGACCTTTTTGAGCAACTTTGCCGATGTGCGACCGCCACTGAACGCCAAGAGCGCAGGGCCTTGGATCAAATATGGGTTCAGCGTATATCCAGCGTCACTCATGCGAACTTCCCTTCGCGTGATAGGGCCGGGTGCGATTCCAGTCGCATTCCGGCCCGTTTCGGTTTTGCCTCTGCCGGCCATCATATTGATTCATGTCGGCCCGGTTTTTCGACCGAACCGCCTGAACGCCGCAGAAAACCTCACCACAAGGTAAAGGTTTGGTAAGCCATGCGGTCTAGGGAATAGTGCGCATGTCGGGGGAATATTTCCGGTTGGCGCTGATGATCGCCCTGAGCGCGCTGCTGATCGCGGCGGCCGTCACCGATCTGCGCACCCGTATCATTTCGAACCGCCTGAACCTGGCCGTCGCGCTGCTCGCCCCCTTGTGGTGGCTGGCCAGCGGGCTGGAGCCCTGGCCGGGCATGGCGGCGCAGCTGCTGGTCGGCGCGATCGTCTTCGCGCTGTTCACGCTGTTGTTCGCGATCGGCATGATGGGGGGCGGCGACGTCAAGCTGCTGGGCGCGCTCGCGCTGTGGTTCCCCTGGCAGACGCTCATGACGCTGATCATGCTGATGGCGCTGCTGGGCGGCGCGGTCACGCTGGTCACGATGATCCATCACCGTATCGCCAAAAAGCAGGGCCAGCCCGAGATTCCCTATGGGGTCGCCATCTCGTTCGCCGCCCTGTGCATGATTGGCGAACGATATCTTAACCATTTTGCGTGATGAGTGGGGCAATGGGGGCCTGGCACCCACTCGAGGGAGGCGAATTTCGTCATGGATGCTAAGAAGATCGTGCTGCTTGTTGGCGCGCTGATCATAGCCGTTACAACAGCGCTGCTCGCGCGCAACATGCTGAGTTCGTCGAGCACGCCCAATGTCAGCGCGGCGAACATGCCGGTCGCGCCCGACCAGCCCCATGTGCTGGTCGCGGTCAAGGCGCTGCCGGTGGGGACCATCCTCGATGCGGAAAGCTTCCGCTTCCAGCCCTGGCCCAAGGATCTGGTCGAACAGGCCTATTATCTGCGCGGCCAGGCCGATCCGGCCCGGCTGGCGGGCAGCGTCGTGCGCACCGCCATCACGGCGGGCCAGCCGCTGACGCAGGGCGCGCTGGTGAAGCCGGGCGATCGCGGCTTCCTGGCCGCGGCGCTGGCGCCCGGGATGCGCGCGGTCACCGTGCCGGTGTCGGCCCAGACCTCGGTCGCCGGCTTCGTTTTTCCGGGCGACCGCATCGACCTCGTCCTGACGCAGAGCGTGGCGGGCGGCGGCGAAGGCGAGCCGCTCAAAGTGTCGGAAACCATCCTGCGCAACCTGCGTGTGCTGGCCACCGACCAGCGGATGGACGCGCTCGGCCCCGACGGCAAGCCCGTCGTCCAGACCTATTCCAACGTCACGCTGGAAGTGACGCCCAAGATCGCCGAGAAGATCGCGGTGGCGCAGACCGTCGGATCGCTGTCCATGTCGCTGCGGTCGATGGCGGACACGCCTGCGGACCTCGACACCGCCATCGCCGGCGCTGACGTCGACCTGCCCGATGGCGCCAGCCCGGCGGCGGAAAAGGCGATCCTCGCCAAGCTCGCCGCGCAGCCAGTCGATCGCGGCACCACCTATTCCACCGGCGCCGACGTGTCGCGCTACCAGCGCAGCTCCGTTCCGCCCAAGCCTGTCGAAAGCGTGCCGCCCGCCATGGCCGCCAATGGCGCGCCGGTCGGCACGGTCGCCTTCAAGGGCCCGACCATCCGCGTGGCGCGCGGCACCACAGTGACCGAAGTTCCGGTCGGGGGGAAGTAAGATGAAGCCCATGCACAAGCTTGCCGGTCCCGCCGTCGCGATCGGCCTGGCGCTGGCCTTTGCCGCCGCGCCGACCAGCGCCGTCAACGCCGCCATCTCCAGCGCGCAGGACAGTGCGATCCTGCTGTCGGTGGGCGGCAGCCGCGTCGTCAACCTGCCAGCCAAGATGTCGGATGTGGTGATCGCCGATCCCGAAGTGGTCGACGTGCATGTCCGCTCCCAGAACCAGCTCTACCTGATCGCCAAGAAGGCGGGCGAAACCACGGTTTTCGCCACCGCCTCCAACGGCAAGGTGCTGTTTTCGGGCACGGTCCGCGTCGGCAACAACATCACCAGCATCGACGACATGTTGCGCCTGGCCATGCCGGGCGCCAAGATTGCCGTCAACACGATGAACGGCATGGTGCTGCTGACCGGCACGATCCAGGCGCCCGAGGACGCGGCCGAGGCCGAACGGCTGACGCAGGCCTTCGTCGGTAAGGACGTGACCGTGGTCAGCCGCCTGCGCATGGCGACGCCGCTGCAGGTGATGCTGCAGGTCAAGATTGCCGAAGTCGCCAAGGATGTCGGCCACAAGATCGGCACCAACTTCAACAGTCGGGATAGTGGCTCGACCGGCGGCTTCGTCGGAGGCGGCCTACGCGATTTCGCGCAATATGACAGCGACACGAACAGCTGGAACTTCACCTCGCCGGTCGATGGCTCCTATTCGCTGGGTGGCGTCGCGCGCATATTCGGCATGGACATTGCCGGGGCGCTGGATCTGGCCGAATCGAGCGGCCTCGCCTCCACCCTGGCGCAGCCCAACCTGACGGCCCTGTCTGGCGAAACCGCCAGCTTCCTGGCCGGCGGCGAATATCCCTACACGGTCAGCAACGGCCTGCAGGGCAACAGCATCGAATTCAAGCAATATGGCGTGCAGCTGGCCTTCACGCCCACGGTGCTGGCTGATGGCCGCATCTCACTGCGGGTCCGGCCGACCGTGTCCAGCCTGGACTTCTCGATCAACGCCAATGTCCCCGCCCTGCGCAGCCGGACGGCGGAAACCACCGTCGAACTCGGTTCGGGACAAGCCTTCATGATCGCAGGGCTGCTCAACAACGAAGCGTCGAACAACGTCAACAAGATACCGGGCCTTGGCAACCTGCCGATCCTGGGCAGCCTGTTCAAGTCACGACAGTTCCAGCGCAACGAAACCGAGCTGGTCATCGTCGTCACCCCCTATCTGGTGAAGCCGATGAACGCGTCAGACGTGCGCCTGCCGACCGACGGTTTCCGCAACGCCGACCTTGGCGAAGGCCTGTTCCTGCAGCGGAGCCACAGCGGCACCAGCGGCGCTCGCCGCCCGATGCCCAGCCGCGCGCCCGGGTCGCCCATGCCGACGCCAGGCCCCGAAGCATCCGCCGCCCCGCCGCCGGCAGTCGCCCGCAAGGATGGCGATGCCGCACCCGGCTTCAGCTTCTGACGGAAGGACCAAGATCATGACCTCTCTGTCCCTCAAGACGCTTAGCGCGCTGGCGTTGCTGGCCATGCCTTTGGCGGCCTGCACGTCCGACAGCCTCAACCGCGGCGTTGAATCGGTGCATCAGCCGGTCGTCAGTCACGCCGCCTATACGTTCGACGTGATGGCCGGCCCGGGCGACACGCTCGCGCCCGCCGAAGCGGCGCGGCTCAACGATTGGTTCGTCTCCATCGACCTTGGCTATGGCGATCAGGTCGCGATCGTGTCGGACGGCTATTACGGCCCGGCGCTGCGCGAAGGCATCGCCAATGTCGTGGCGCGCCACGGCCTGCTGGTGGGCGAAGACAGTTCGGCCGTCGCCGGCATGGCGCCGCAAGGCAGCGTCCGCCTGATCGTGCGCCGCGCCACCGCCAGCGTGCCGGGCTGCCCCGACTGGAGCGCCAAGCAGGAGAGCGAAATGACGCTGGGCACCTCGTCCAATTTCGGTTGCGGCACCAACAGCAACATCGCCGCGATGGTCGCCAATCCCGAGGATCTGGTCCGCGGCCAGACCAGCGACAGCGACCTGCGCACCGCCACGTCCAATCGTGCGATTTCCACCTATCGCGAAAAGGCGCCGACCGGCGCTGGCGATCTCAAGCAGCTTCAGGCGGAAGGCCAGCAGTAACATGAACGCACCCTGGAAACCCGGCGTCGGCCTGCGTGATCCGTTTCATGCCTTCGTCTGCGACGATCACAGTTTTGATGTGCTGCGCGCCGTCGCGGCGGAAATGGGCTGGGCGCCCGAAAAGGTGAACAAGGGCGGGATGCGCAATGCGGTCCAGACCCTGTCGATCACGGCGTCGCCCCAGATCCTGTTCGTCGACATGTCCGAAAGCGGCGATCCGCTGAACGACATCAACAGCCTGGCCGAAGTGTGCGAACCCGGCACCGTCGTGATCGCGTCGGGCCAAGTCAATGACGTGCGCCTCTACCGCGACCTGGTCGCCAGCGGCATCCAGGACTATCTGCTCAAGCCCTTCGGCGCGGACCAGTTGCGCGATGCCTTGGCGCAGGCGCAGGCGGTGTTCATGGCCCCGCGCGATACAGGGCCCGAGCGGCCGCACTGCACCATGGCGGTGATCGGCACGCGCGGCGGTGTGGGCGCGTCCAGCATTGCGACCTCGCTCGCCTGGATGCTGTCGGACAAGAAGAATCGCGCGACCGCGCTGCTCGACCTCGACGTGCATTTCGGCACCAATGCGCTGGCGCTCGACCTGGAGCCGGGCCGCGGCCTGACCGACGCGATCGAAAACCCCAGCCGCATCGACGGCCTCTTCATCGAGCGCGCGATGGTGCGCGCCAGCGACACGCTGGCGATCCTGTCGGCCGAAGCGCCGATCAGTCAGCCGATGCTCACCGATGGGGGCGCCTTCTACCAGTTGCTGGAGGAGTTCCAGGCCGCGTTCGAATGCAGCGTCGTCGACCTTCCGCGCGGCATGCTGATCCAGCATCCGCACCTGATGGGCGGCGTGAATGTCGCGCTCATTGTGACCGAATTGACGCTGGCGGCGGCGCGCGACACGATCCGCATCCTGTCCTGGCTCAAGACCAACGCCCCACAGGCGCGGCCGATCGTGGTAGCCAACAAGGTGCAGCCCGGCTCGCCCGAAATCAGCCGCAAGGATTTCGAACAGTCGATCGAGCGCAAGGTAGACATTTTGGTGCCGTGCGATGTGCGGGTTGCCTCGCAGGCGGCAAAGCTCGGCAAGACGCTGGCCGAAGTCGCCAAGGGCAGCAAGGTGGGCGCGGCCTGCGCCGCCTTGCTGAACGAGGCGCTGGGCGCCTCGGAAGAGGACGGGCCCGACGCGCGTCCCGCGAAGAGCGATTCGCTGCTGAGCAAGATCGACCTCAAGAGCATGTTGCCATCGCGGCGCAAGGACAAGGCCGCGAACGAAGGCTGAAGGCGCGCGCCGCCCGATGACGGGCGGCCGACACAGGACAAGGTGGAACCATGGACGGCAATGTCATCTTGATCGCGGTGCTCCTGGCGACCATGCTGGGGCTGATTGTGATGGCCTTTGCCGGTCCGTCGCCGGAGAAGGCGCGCAAGCGCCGCGTCGCGACCATTCGCGGACGCCATGGCGAATCAGCCGAAGCGTTGCTGGAAGCGCGGATGCGCAAGGCGATCTCCAATCGCGCGACCGGGACCGAGGCCAAGATGCTGGTCTCGCTGATCCCCAATCCGGACAATCTGGCCAAGCGCATCAAGATGACCGGCAAGAAATGGACGCTCAGCCAGTATATGACGGCCTGCGCGGTGATCTTCCTTGTCGTCACCGCCCTGCTGATGCTGCGCGGCTTTCCCTTCTTCTTCGCCGTCCTGGTCGGCCTGGCCGCGGGCCTGGGCCTGCCGCACTGGTGGGTCGGACGGTTGATCGCCAAGCGGATCAACCAGTTCAACGCCAAATTCCCTGACGCGCTCGAACTGCTGACGCGCGGCCTGCGCTCGGGCCTGCCGATCGCCGAAACGCTGAGCGTCGTATCGAACGAGATCCCCGGCCCCGTGGGCGAGGAATTCAAGCTGATTACCGAGCGCATCAAGATCGGCCGGACGATGGAGCAGGCGCTGCAGGAAACCGCGGATAGGCTGGGCACGGCGGAGTTTCAGTTCTTCGTCATTACCCTCGCGATCCAGCGCGAAACCGGCGGCAACCTGGCCGAAACCCTGTCGAACCTCGCCACGGTGCTGCGCCAGCGCGCGCAGATGAAGCTCAAGGTCCGCGCCATGTCGTCCGAATCCAAGGCGTCGGCCTACATCATCGGCGCCCTGCCATTCCTGGTGTTCGGCATGATCTGCTACATCAACTTCAACTATATGAAGCCCTTTTTCACGCCCGATCCGGCTGGCCTGTTCGGGCTCAGCACGATGCAGGTCGTGGGGATCGGCGGCATGTGCTGGATGGGCATCGGCGCCTTCATCATGGCCCAGATGGTCAATTTCGAGATTTGACGGGGAGGCATTAGAATATGGACGCCCCAAACCCCGCCGGCACCCTGTTCGGCATGACCGCCACCGATTTCGGCACCCTGCTGGCCGGCCTCGCGACGCTTGCCGTCCTCTTTGCCCTCTATGCGGTGATGACGGTGCGCGACCCCATGGCCAAGCGCGTCAAGGCGCTGAACGAACGGCGCGAACAGCTCAAGGCCGGCATCACCGCGTCGACCGCCAAGCGCCGCGCCAAGCTGGTCAAGAAGAACCAGACGACCGACCAGATGCGGTCATTCCTGTCCAGCCTCAAGGTGCTGCAGGACGACCAGCTCAAGGACGTGCAGACCCGCCTGGCGCAGGCCGGCATCCGCTCCAAGGATCTGGCGGTCGCTGTGATCTTCGGCCGCATGATCCTGCCGATCGTGATTGGCGGCCTTGCCGCGATCCTGCTCTATGGCGTCGGCATCAATCCCGAATGGGGGCCGGTAAAGCGCTTCTTCGCCTTCGCCGTTCCCCTGCTGCTGGCCTACAAGGCGCCTGACCTCTACATCGACAACAAGGTGCAGAAGCGCTCCGCCGCCATCCGCAAGGGCCTGCCCGACGCGCTTGACCTGCTGGTGATCTGCGCCGAAGCGGGCCTGACCGTGGACGCCGCCTTTGCCCGCGTGGCGCGGGAACTGGGCAAGGCCTATCCGGAACTGGGCGACGAATTCCAGCTGACCGCCATCGAACTCAGCTTCCTTACCGAACGGCGCATGGCGTTCGAAAACCTCGCCTCGCGCGTGAAGCTGGACGCGGTCAGGGGTGTGGTCACCACCATGATCCAGACCGAAAAATACGGCACGCCGCTCGCGTCGGCGCTGCGCGTCCTGTCGGCCGAGTTCCGCCACGAACGCATGATGCGCGCGGAGGAAAAGGCCGCGCGCTTGCCCGCCATCATGACCGTGCCACTGATTCTCTTCATCCTGCCGACCCTGTTCGTCGTCATCCTGGGCCCGGCGGCCTGCTCGATCAGCGCGGCATTCTAATAGAGAGTTGGCGCTTGCCGTAGCGTCCAGCCACCCGCGCCAGCGCGCCCACAAAGCGCTGGCGCGACGGGCTTTCCTTCTCTATTTTACGCTAACGTAAGAGGAAAGAAGAGAGAGGATCGCATGACCGTCATTCGCACCATTGGCCTCGCCGCCGCCGCAATCGGCGCCTTCGCCGCCCTGCCCGCTCAAGCGGCGCAGCCGGTCACCGGGCGCTGGGCCACCGTCGATGGGAAGGCGATCGTCAACATCGCGCCATGCGGCAAGCAATTGTGCGGCCGGATCGAAAAGATCGTGAAGCCCACGCCCGGCCGCCCACAGACCGACGTCAAAAATCCCGATCCCGCGCAGCGCTCCAAGCCGCTCGTCGGCCTCGCCCTGCTGTCCGGCTTCACGGACGCCGGCGATATCTGGAAGGGCACGATCTACGACCCGGAAAGCGGCAAAAGCTATAACAGCAAGATGAGCCGCAACGCCGACGGCACGCTGAAGGTGCAGGGCTGCATCGCCTTCTTCTGCAAGACGCAGACCTGGACGCCGGTGCGCTGAGGCGCCAGGGGCCTTTAGGCATGTAGGCGGACTTTCGACGCCGCGCCTCGACAGGAGGCCGCGCTTGCGCCAAGGCCGCGCGCATGTTCGGCCTTGTCGCATCCATCCTGTTTGTCCTCATCTGGTCCACCGGCTTCATCGTCGCGCGCGCCGTCGTGCCGCATGGCGCGCCCGAACTGGTGCTGGCGGTGCGGCTGGTCACCACCACGCTGCTGCTCGCCGGCGCGGCCGCCCTCGCTGGGCAGAGCTGGCCGCGTGGCAAGCGGCTGGGGCTGCATCTCGGCGCCGGGGCGATGCTGCATGGCCTTTATCTGACGATCAGCTGGTGGGCGGTCGGCCGGGGCCTGCCGGCCGGCATCATGGCGCTGCTGGGCGCGACCCAGCCGCTGATGGTGGCGGTCGCCAGCGTCCTGCTGCTGGGCGATCGCCTGCCCGGGCGCGGCTGGGCGGGCCTTGCCATCGCGATCATCGGCGTCACCTGCGTCCTGCTGCCCGCCATCGAACGCAGCGGCGCCAGCGGAGTGCCGGCGGTGCCGGTGCTCGCCGGCCTCTTCGCCATCATCGCAATGACCGGCGGCACGCTGATTCAGCGGGGCCAGATTGCCGGCGATCCGATCCTGATGTCGGGCGCGGCGCAAAATCTGGGCGGCGCGCTGGTGGCGATCGCCGCGACGCTGATCGTGGGCGACTGGCGCTGGGACAATGATCCGACGCTGTGGATCGGCCTTGGCTGGTCGGTGCTGGGCCTGTCGGCGGCGGGGCTCAGCCTGCTCGTCTGGCTGGTGCGGCATCAGGGGCCGACCGCCATGTCGATGCTGCTGCTGCTCGTGCCGCCGCTCGCCGCGATCGAGGCCTGGGCGCTGTTCGGCGAGCAGCTGGGGCCCGTGCAACTCATCGGCTTCGCCCTGGCGCTGGGCGGCGTCCTGCTCGGTCGATCGCAGGGTCGCGCCAGGGCCCGCGACGCCGCTGCCGAGCTGGTCGAGCCGGCGTGATCGTCACACAAACGTCATCGCCTGCAACATCGTCGTCATGATCGCGCGCTATGCGGCGGCATGAGCAAGCGTCAGCCGTCCCTTCCTGCCCAGGCCGCCGACATGGCGATGCAGATGGCGCTCCGCCAGATCGACTTCAATCGCGCGCCGGCGCCGCGTCCGGCCGCGCCCGTCGCCAAACCGGCCGCGCCCAAGCCTTCTTTTGACGAGGATCGACTAGCGCTACGCCGGCGCGACTGGCTGGCCGACGTGCAGGAGGCGCAGCGCGCATTGTCGCCCTACGCGTCGGGCCTGCTGACGGCGGAAAATCTGTCAGGCGAGGAATTTCTCCACAGCTTCTACGCGCCGGGCCGCCCGGTGCTGATCAAGGGCGCGATGACCGGCTGGCCGGCGCTGGAACGCTGGACGCCCGACTATCTCGCCGATCGGATCGGCGACGCGGAAATCGAATATCAGGGCGGCCGTTCCAGCGCCGCCGACTATGAGCTGAAGAAGGACCGGCACCGCAAGCGAGCGCCCTTCCGCCATTTCATCGACCTGGTGCGGGCGGGCGGCAACGACGCCTATCTGACCGCATCGAACAGCGCCACCAACGCGCCCGCGCTTGCGCCCCTGGACGAGGATCTCGGTCCTCTCGACGCCTATCTGCGCCGGCCCCAGGGCATGGTGTGGATCGGCGGGGCGGGCGCCTTCACGCCGCTTCATTTCGACCTCACCAACAATCTGCTGGCGCAGGTCACCGGCACCAAGCGGCTGATCCTGATCCCGCCGTCGCAGACGCGGCGGCTCGCGCATCGAGGGCATGTGTTCAGCGACGTGCGCGACGTGACGGACGAGGCCCAGCTCAAGCGCTTCCCGCAAGCGCGCGACGTGCTGCGTTATGAGGTGCAGCTGACGCCGGGCGACCTGCTCTTCATCCCGATCGGGTGGTGGCACCAGGTGCGGTCGGAAAGTTTCTCGACGATGCTCACCTATACCGGCTTCCACTGGCCCAATGCGGGCCATGAACGTTACCCCGCCGGCTGATCAGGCCTCACGCAGCCGCTCATGATGGCGGATCACTTCATCGATGATGAAGCGCAGGAATTTCTCGGTGAAGTCGGGGTCCAGCTTCGCGTCCGCCGCCAGCTGCCGCAGCCGCGCGATCTGGCGCTCCTCGCGGCCCGGGTCCGCGGGCGGCAGATCATGGCTCGCCTTATATTCGCCGACCGCCTGGGTCACCTTGAACCGCTCGGCGAGCATGAACACCAGCGCCGCATCGATATTGTCGATGCTTTCGCGATAGCGTTTCAAGGTCTCGTCCATCTGGGGGCTCCTGCGGTTGATCGCCGCGCTTTTTGCCGCTTGTGGCGCGCCGTGCAAGCTATTCCCGCTTGCCTTTGCTCTTTTGCACCGCCACATGAACCGGGTCATGACAGCACCCGCCCCCGGTAACGTCCACCCGATCGGCCGCGCGACCGCCGCGCCGTCGCTTGACCCCATCATGAATCTGGTCGCCGATGGCATGAACCAGGTCAACAGCGTGATCCTGGACCGGATGCAGTCGCGCATTCCGCTGATCCCGGAGCTGGCGGGGCACCTGATCGCCGGCGGCGGCAAGCGGCTGCGGCCGATGCTCACCCTCGCCTGCGCGGACCTGGTCGGCTATGCCGGCGCGCGTCACTACAAGCTTGCCGCCGCGGTCGAGTTCATCCACACCGCGACGCTGCTGCACGACGATGTGGTCGACGGATCGGGGATGCGCCGCGGCCGCAAGACCGCCAACATCATCTGGGGCAACAGCGCCAGCGTTCTGGTCGGCGACTTCCTCTTCTCCCGCTCCTTCGAACTGATGGTCGAGGCGGAATCGCTCAAGGTGCTCAAGATCCTGTCCGGCGCATCGGCCGTGATCGCCGAAGGCGAGGTCAATCAGCTGACCGCGCAGCGCAAGATCGACACGAGCGAAGAACAATATCTCGACATCATCGGCGCCAAGACCGCCGCCCTGTTCGCCGCCGCCTGCCGCATTTCCGCCGTGGTCGCGGACCGGGACGAAAAGGAGGAGCAGGCGCTCGACGTCTATGGCCGCAACCTGGGAATCGCCTTCCAGCTGATCGACGACGCGATCGATTATGAATCGGACGAAGCGACGATGGGCAAGGATGCGGGCGACGATTTCCGCGATGGCAAGGTGACGCTGCCCGTCATCCTCGCTTATGCGCGGGGCAGCGACGAGGATCGGGCCTTCTGGAAGGCGGCGATCGCCGGCCATCGCGTCAGCGACGCGGATCTGGCCCATGCCACGGGCCTGCTGCGCCAGACCGGCGCCATTGCCGACACGCTCGCCCGCGCGCGCCATTATGGGCAGCGCGCCATCGACGCGCTGGGCATGTTCGATGCCGGCAAGGCCAAAGCGGCCCTTACCGAAGCGGTCGAATTCGCTATAGCGCGCGCCTATTGAGGGGGACGGACACTCCGTTCCCTGTCCGTCCGCTCGGGCCCCGGCCTGCCCTGCCGAAGCCGGTCCCTTTTCCGCTCGCGACAAAGTCCCTCGGCAGGGCGCAAGGGCGAACGGGCATTTTGCTGAACCGGACCCGCCATGATCCTTTCCCCCGACATGCTTGCCTTCCTTGTCGCCGCGGCGCTGATGGCGGGATGCATCGACGCGATGGCGGGCGGCGGCGGCCTCATCACCTTGCCGGCGCTGATGGCGGCGGGCATTCCACCGGTGCAGGCGGTCGCCACCAACAAGCTGCAAAGCTGCTTTGGCACCTTCGGCGCCTGCGTCGCCTATGCCCGGCGCGGCCATATGGACCTGAAAACCTATAAGGGGCCGGTGATCGCCGCCTTCATCGGGTCGGTGGGCGGCGCCTGGCTGCTGCAACGAGTCGATCCATCGATCCTGGCCGGCCTCATGCCCGCGCTGCTGATCGCCATGGCCGCTTATTTCACCTTCTCGCCCAAGCTGGGCGAGACGGATCGCCATGCCCGCGTCGGCATTGCCGGCCTGTCGGGGCTGATCGGCATGATCGGCTTCTACGACGGCTTCTTCGGACCCGGCGCCGGCGCCTTCTACACCACCATCTTCCTGGCGCTGGGCGGGCTGTCGATCCTCCGCGCGACGGCGCAGACCAAGGCCGCCAATTTCGCGAGCAATATTGCGGGGCTTCTGACCATGCTCGCGGGCGGGCATGTGATCTGGGTCGCGGGCCTCGCCATGGCGCTCGGCAGCCTGGTGGGCGGGCAGATCGGCTCGCACCTCGCCATGCGGTTCGGGTCACGGCTCATCAAGCCGCTGCTGGTCGTCATGTCGCTGGCGCTCACCGCCAAGATGCTGCTCGATCCGAAAAATCCCATCCACCTCTATCTCTTCGGATAAGCCGGCCGCTTGCGCACAGCGACGATTGGCGCGAGAGGAAGCGCGATGACCGCGCTTCCCATCCATGCCGTGCTGCCCGATCTGCTCGCCGCCCTGCGCAGCGGCAGCAATGCGGTGCTGGTCGCGCCGCCGGGGGCGGGCAAGACCACGGCGGTGGCGCCAGCGCTGCTGGGCGAACCCTGGTGCACCGGGCAGGTGCTGCTGCTGTCCCCTCGTCGCCTGGCCGCGCGCGCGGCGGCCGAGCGGATTGCCGAATTGTTGGGTGAGCAGCCCGGCGGCCTGGTCGGCTATGCCACGCGGATGGACAGCAAGATGTCGGCCCGCACGCGGCTGCTGGTCCTGACGGAGGGCATTTTCGTGCGCCGCATCCAGGACGATCCGGAACTTGCCGGCGTGTCGGCGGTGCTGTTCGACGAAGTCCATGAACGCAGCCTCGACAGTGATTTCGGCCTGGCGCTGGCGCTCGACGCCCAAGGCGCTTTGCGGCCCGACCTGCGCATCCTGCCAATGTCGGCGACACTGGACGGCGCACGCTTTGCCGATCTGCTCGGCGGCGCGCCGGTGATCGAAAGCGAAGGGCGTATCCAGCCGCTGGACCTGCGCCATATCGGCCGCGCCTCGGAAAAGCGGATCGAGGATGAGATGGCGGCGGCCATCCGCCGGGCGCTCGGCGAAGAGGCCGAGGGCGACCTGCTCGCCTTTCTGCCCGGCGTCGCGGAGATCGAACGCACCGCCGAGCGGATCGAGGGTGCAGCGGCGGAGATCCACAGGCTCCATGGCTCACTCGACCCGGCGGCGCAGCGCGCGGCGATCCGCCCGTCGCGCGAAGGACGGCGCAAGGTGATCCTCGCCACGTCGATCGCCGAAACCAGCCTCACCATCGACGGCGTCCGCATCGTCGTGGATTCGGGCCTAGCGCGGCGACCGCGCTATGATCGCGCAGCCGGAGTCACGCGTCTCGTCACGGAGCGCGCCAGCCAGGCGTCAGCGACACAGCGCGCCGGCCGCGCCGCGCGGCAACGGCCGGGCGTCGCCTATCGCCTCTGGGAAGCCGCGGCGACCGCGGGCATGCCGCCCTTCGACCCGCCGGAGATATTGGAAAGCGATCTGTCCAGCCTGCTGCTGGATTGCGCGCTCTGGGGCGTCAGCGATCCCACGGCATTGCGCTGGCTCGACCCGCCGCCCGCGCCTGCGGTGACGGAAGCGCGCAAGCGCCTGACATTGCTCGACGCGCTGGATGAGGATGGCCGCATCACCGCCCATGGCAAGGCGCTGGCGAAACTGCCTCTCAGCCCGCGCCTCGCCCATATGCTGGTGCGCGCCGGCGAAAGGGGGCTTGGCGATGTCGCCGCCGATGTCGCGGTGCTGCTGGGCGAGCGCGGCATCGGCGGACAGGACATCGACCTGACGCTGCGCCGGCAGCGCTGGCGGCGCGAAAGCGGGAAGCGCGCGGAGGCGGCAAGAGGGCTGGCGAAAAGGTGGGCGTCTCTCATAAAGCCCCCCCCTTTCAAGGGAGGGGTTGGCGTGGGTGCCTCCGCAGGAGGCTCGCTTCACTCGCCCCCCACCCCCGGCCCCTCCCCGGAAGGGAGGGGGGAAAATAGCGTCGGCCTCTGCCTCGCCCTCGCCTTTCCCGATCGGGTGGCCAAGCGCCGCTCCGCCGACGGCGCGGACTGGGCCAGCGTCGGCGGACGGGGCTTCCGGCTCGATCCCGTCTCTCCCCTCGCCCGTGAGGAGTGGTTGGCGGTGGGCGAGGTGCAGGGCAGCGCGGCGGGCGCGCGCATCCTGTCCGCCGCGCCCTTGAGTGAGGCCGACATCCTGGCCCTGTTCGGCCACCGCGTCGCGGAGCATCGCAGCGTCCGCTTCCGGGCCGCTAATGGCGGCGTCGAAGCGCTGCGCGAGCGACGGCTGGGCGCGGTGCGGCTCTCCTCAGGATCGGACGACCGGCCCGATCCCGAGGCCGTGGTCGCTGCGCTGACCGATGGCGTGCGCCAGGGCGGCCTGTCCCTTCTTCCCTGGTCGGATGCCGCCCGGTCCCTGCGCATGCGGGCCGCCTTCGCCGGCATCGACGCCCTGTCCGACCCCATGCTGATCGAGACGCTCGACAACTGGCTGCCGCCGCTGCTTCAGGGCAAGCGCCGCCTGTCGGACATGGATCGCTCGCAATTGTCCGGCGTGCTGGAAGGGCTGATCGGCTGGGACGCCAAGCAGCAGCTCGACCGGCTGGCGCCGCCCGACTTCCGCTCGCCCGCCGGCTCCGCCCATGCCATCGATTATGCGGCCGAGGGCGGCCCGCGGGTCGAACTGCGCGTGCAGGCGCTCTTCGGCCTCGCCGATCATCCGACCGTGGGCAGCGCGCGCATTCCGCTCGTCCTCTCGCTCACGTCGCCGGCAGGTCGTCCGATCCAGACGACGCGCGACCTGCCGGGCTTCTGGGCCGGCAACTGGCGCGATGTTGCCAAGGAAATGCGCGGTCGCTATCCGCGCCATCCCTGGCCCGACGATCCTGCCGCCGCCAACGCGACGCTGCGCACCAAAAAGGCCGACGCCCGCGCCAAGTCTTGACTTGAACGCCGCGGCTGGTGCAACGCACCATGATCTTGAACGGAGTCCCTACGCGATGAGCGCGCGCATCTATCAGATCCAGAAAAACGCCATGCAGTCGGGCAAGGCGCTGACTCACAAATGGGTGCTGGAATTTGCGCAGGCCGAAGCCAAGACGCCCGATCCGCTGACCGGCTGGGCCGGTTCGGGCGATACGCAGAGCCAGGTGAAGCTGACCTTCCCCACACAGGACGCCGCGATTGCCTATGCCGACAAATATGGCATCGCCTACACGCTGATCCCCACTCCGCCCAAGACGCTGAAAATTCAGGCCTACGCCGACAATTTCCGCTAAGCCGCCGATTTTCGCTTGCACATTCGGGCGCGATGCTGCCCGATTGACGCCTTATTCGCTTGCCAAGGGGCGGGCAGAGGCGGCACAAGCCGCGCTTTGACGGAAAGATTTTCACGATAATGACGGATCGCACCGCAATCTTCGACAGCGTCGCCGCGCAGATCGCCCCTTTCAACAAGAAGGGCATCGCGCTGACCGAAAGCACCAGCTTCGCGGGCGACCTGGAGTGGGACAGCCTTACCGTGATGGATTTCGTCGCCGCGATCGAGGATGAGTTCGACATCATCATCACCATGAACATGCAGGCCGAGATCGAAACCGTGGGCCAGCTGGTCGACGCGGTGGCGAAGCTCAAGGCCGCCTGACCCCGACCAAACCCGTTCGTTTCGAGCGGAGGTTCGAGCCTGTCGAGAACCGAAGTCGAGAGGACGGGAAGAATGTTCTCGACTGCCGCATCTCGACGTCGCTCGATGCTGCTCGAACCGAACGGAAGATATGGAAATGACCGACGCAGCCGCAACCGCGAACGACGCGCACACCCCGGCGGAAACGCCCGCCGCGCGCGACCTCTTCTCCAAGTTCGACGCCCTGATCGCCGAGCGCGAGGCGCTGCTGGCGACCGGCGTGCGCGATCCCTTCGCGATCGTGATGGACGAGGTGAAGTCGCCGACCCAGGCGGTCATCAAGGGCAAGGACACGATCCTGCTCGGCACCTATAACTATATGGGCATGACGTTCGACCCCGATGTGGTCGCCGCGGGCAAGAAGGCGCTGGACGATTTCGGCGCCGGCACCACCGGCAGCCGGGTGCTCAACGGCACCTATCAAGGGCACAAGGAAGTCGAGGAAGCGCTCAAGGACTTCTATGGCACCAGCGGCGCCATGGTCTTTTCGACGGGCTATCAGGCCAATCTCGGCATCATCTCGACCCTGGCTGGCAAGGGCGACTATGTCGTGCTGGACGCCGACAGCCATGCGTCCATCTATGACGGCTGTTTCCTCGGCGATGCAGACATCGTCCGCTTCCGCCACAACAGCGTCGAGGATCTGGACAAGCGCCTCGGCCGCCTGCCCGCCGACGCGCTCAAGCTCGTCGTGCTGGAGGGCGTCTATTCGATGCTCGGCGACGTGGCGCCGCTGCCCGAGATGGTCGCGGCCATCCGCAAACATCCCAATTGCATGATCCTGGTCGACGAAGCCCATGGCATGGGCTTTTTCGGGGCCCATGGCCGCGGCGTCTATGAGGAGCAGGGCGTGGAGGCGGATGTCGACTTCGTCGTCGGCACCTTCTCCAAGTCGGTCGGCACGGTCGGCGGCTTCTGCGTGTCCAACCACCCCAAGTTCGAGGTGCTGCGGCTGGTCTGCCGCCCCTATGTCTTCACCGCTTCGCTGCCGCCCAGCGTCGTCGCCACGGCCGCCACCAGCATCCGCAAGCTGATGCATGCCGGTGAGAAGCGCGCGCATCTGTGGAAGAACAGCCAGCGCCTGCACCAGGGACTGACCAACCTCGGCTTCACACTCGGCACGCAGACGCCGCAATCGGCGATCATCGCCGTTATCCTGACCGACCAGACCCAGGCCGTCGCCATGTGGCAGGCGCTGCTGGAACTGGGTCTCTACGTCAACATGGCGCGCCCGCCAGCCACGCCCGCCGGCACCTTCCTGCTGCGCTGTTCGCTGTGCGCCGATCATAGCGACGAGCAGGTCGAGCAGATCATCGGCATGTTCGAAGCGGCAGGGCGCGCGACCGGCGCGATCGGCTGAAGCTTCTTTGCAGGCGGCGGGGCAGACTGCCCTGCACTTGCGATAGATCGCAAGGCGACGCGGGAACTTTTCGCCTGCGATATTTCGCCCTTAACCTTGTTGGGCTAAGGTCAGCGTCAATGGCGGACAGCGATCTTCAGGACCAGCAGACGCAGGGGCGCGGCAGCCGGTGGGCCGCCGCGCTGCGCCGGGCCGTGCCCTGGCTGCTCGTCGTCCTGCTGATCGGCTCGCTCGGCACATTGCTCTACACCGCCAGCAACGCCTCGCGCGATCATGCCCGCGCGCTGGCGGAACAGCAGCGCAGTTTCGAAATCATCGCGCTTGCCCGCGGCTTCGAAGCGCGCATCGCCCGCGCCGAAGTGACGCTGGCCCGCTATGTGATCAGCCTGGAGCCGGACACCGGCCGCCTGTTCCAGGACCAGTGGCGCGGCGCCAGCAGCCAGCTCAAGACGCTCTATTATGCCACGCGCGGCGCCGGCTGGCAGCGCGGCAATGTCGAGGCGCTGCAAAGCGCCTTCGCACAGCGCGGCAAGACGCTGAGCGAGATCGGGCTGCGCACCACCTACGACCAGAAAATGGCCGCGCTCGCCAAATTCCATCAGGCCGGCAAGAGCCAGGACCTCCAGCGCATCACCGCGCTGCTCGACCGCGTCATACAGGCGGAAAATGCGCGGCTGCGCGAACGCAGCCTGGCGGTGTCGCGCGCCGGCGACCGCAGCGAATGGATCGGGCGCACCTGGCGCCTGTTCGGTCTGGTGCTGCTGGTCTGCGTTTTGTTCGCGGCCTGGTTCGCCCATGTCGCTCTGAATGACCGGCGCAACGCCCGGCGCCAGGCGGAGCTGGAGGCGGAACGCGCCGACCGGCTCGACGCCGCCGTGCGCGCCCGCACCGCCGAACTGTCCGACGCCTATGACCAGTTGAAGCGCGAAGCGGCCGAGCGCGCCGCCGCCGAGGACAATCTGCGCCAGATGCAGAAGATGGACGCGATCGGCCAGCTGACCGGCGGCATCGCGCATGACTTCAACAACATGCTGGCTGTTGTGGTCGGCGGGCTGGAACTGGCGCGGCGCAAGCTGCGGCTGAAGCCCGAGGAAGCCTCGCGCCATCTGGACAATGCGATGGAGGGCGCCAATCGCGCGGCCGCCCTTACTCGCCGGCTGCTCGCCTTCGCTCGGTCCGAGCCCCTGCTGCCGAGCGCGATTGATCCGGACCAGCTGCTGTCGGGCATGGCCGACCTGATCGACCGCTCCATTGGCGACCAGATCATCGTCACGTTCGAGCGGGACGCGCAAGGCTGGCAGATTTTCGTCGACCAGCATCAGATGGAAAATGCGATCCTGAACCTGTGCGTCAATGCACGCGACGCCATGGAAGGGCGCGGACGGCTGACGCTGGCGACCGGCCGCGCGACGCTGGCGCAGGGTGAGATCGGCGAATGCGCGCCGGGCGATTATGTCCGGCTGACGGTGACGGATGATGGCTGCGGCATGGCGCCCGATGTCCTGGCGCGCGTGTTCGAACCCTTCTTCACCACCAAGCCGGTCGGCAAGGGCACGGGTCTGGGCCTCAGCCAGATTTTCGGCCTGGTCCGCCAGAGCCAGGGCGAAATCCGCATCGATTCCGAACCCGGCAGGGGCAGCAGTGTCCAGCTGTACCTGCCCCGCTGCGCCGCCCAGGGCGATGCGCAGGCGGCCGATAGCCTGTCGCTGGCGCGCGCGCCGGTGGAGCATCCGCCCACGCGCATCCTGGTGGTGGAGGATGATCCGCGCGTGCTCAACCAGACGATCGCGGCGCTGGGTGAGCTGGGCCATCTGCCGATCGCCTGCGACCATCCGGCCAAGGCGGCCCGGCTGCTGGCGCATAATGGCGACATTGGCCTCATCCTGAGCGACGTGCTGATGCCCGACATGACCGGGCCGGAAATGGTCCGGGCGCTGCCCGCGGCCTACCGCCATCTGCCCGTGCTGTTCGTCACCGGCTATGCCGGCGATGCCAGCGACCAGGCGGATTTCGGCGGCCACCCGGTGCTGCGCAAGCCCTATACGCTGGCGGCGCTCGCCCAGGCGCTGGGCGCGACGCTCAGCGGATCGCACCACCCCGCAACAGCCGCGGCAGCAGAGTGACCGCGCCCAGCAGCGGCCAGCGCCGCTGCCAGGGCTTGATCACGATCCGCGTGCCGGCATGGCGATTGATCTTCCAGGCGAGATAGTCGATCCCGCCGGCATAGGTGAAGCTCGCCTTGGCGAGGCGCAGCACCGACAGCCGCTTGCCCCGCCGTTGCAGCCGGCGCCAGAGAGCGGCGGCATCAACGGGTGACGGCGGCAGGCCATCGGCCAGGGCGGCCTCGCCAAACCGGCGATAGCGGTCGGGATCAGCGTCGACGATCGAAAGCGATCGTCCCGTCCGCTCGGCGCGCAGTTCGGCGCCATAGGTGCAGGTGAAGCCCGCGCGCCACACGTCCAGCACATCGGAGCCATCGCCGGCGACCGGCCGGGCGAGTGACAGAAGCGTCGGGGCAGCCTGCGCCACGGCGGCGTAGGCGCGCTGCCGGGCCAGATCGTCGGACGCCCAGAGCAGGCGCGACGGCTGGGCAAAGCGCGCCCAGATCGACACATTGTCAGCGGCCGGGCTGTTCAGCCGGGCAAAGTCCGCTTCCGACAGCACCGCATATTTGGCGATCAGCCCGCCATGTTCGAATGGAAAGACGTTGGGCGGCACCAGCGCATTGGCGCGCGCGAGCCAACTCTTGCCATAGGCGGCCGGATAGTCGGAGACGATCAGGTAGAAGTCGAGCATCAGCCCGTCGAGATTGGCCTCGCGCAGGCAGGAGCCGTAGAAAAGCACGGCGCGCGCGGCATCGGGATATTTCGCGGCAAGCGCACCTGCCATGGCGGCCGCGCGCGGATCGGCCGGGGCGGCAAGTTCGGCAGTGACGAGGGGGAGGAGTTGGTTGGGCATGGAACTACTATATAGAGGTGCTCCTGCGAAAGCAGGAGCCCAGGATCGCGGGGAACGCTCTGACGCCCTCGGCTCCGGCTTTCACAGGAGCAGATTGCTCTTTCAAGTGCGCCGCCGGAACAGCAACGACAGATTGTTGGCGGGCATTTCGATCAGCTGCTCAAACGCATGCCCTTCCTTCCCGGCCGCCACGACCACATCCTCCACCGCACGCAGGCCCCAGCATGGGTCGCGGGCCTTGAGCGAGGCGTCGAAGGCCAGGTTGCTGGGCGCGGTTTCCACGTCGTCGCGCGTGTAGGGGCCATAGAGATAGAGCAGGCCGCTCGGTACCAGCGCGGCCCCTGCCCCTTTCAGCAGGCCGAGCGTGGCTTCCCATGGGCTGATGTGAATCATGTTGATGCACAGGATCGCATCAGCCTGCGCGATCGGCCAGTCCGCACTCGCATCCAGTTGGAGCGGCGGGCGGAGATTGGGGAGACTCGCCTCCGCGCGCCAAGCCGCGATCGACGCCAGCGCGGCGGGATCGGCATCGGTCGGCTGCCAGTCGAGATGCGGGAATGCGACAGCGAAATGGACAGCATGTTCGCCGCTGCCGCTCGCCACCTCCAGCACCAGGCCGGACGATGGCAGAGCATCTCGCAAGATCGTTACGATAGCGTCACGGTTTCGCAGCGTGGCGGGGGCGTGGCGTCTTTCGCCGGCCGCCCCCGCTTCGCCCGGAACCCAGAGGGTCACTCGGCGGCGTCCGCCAGGTCCGGTTCGCTCCAGCTCAGCACCGGCTTGCGCGCAGCCAGCGTCTCGTCGAGGCGGCGGCGCGGCGCATGATAGGGCGCGCCCTTCAGCGCCTCGTCTCCGGCCTTCGCCCGCTCCGCCAGGCTGCGCAGCGCCAGGATGAACTGGTCGAGCGCCGCCTTGCTTTCGGTTTCGGTCGGTTCGACCAGCATCGCGCCATGGACGACCAGCGGAAAATACATGGTCATCGGGTGGAAGCCCTCGTCGATCAGCCCCTTGGCAATGTCGAGCGTGGTGAAGCCTTCGGCCAGCCCCTTGTCGCTGAACAGCGCCTCATGCATGCATGGGCCGCTGGCGCCGAAGGGCGCGTCGAGCACATCCTCCAGGCTGCGCAGCACATAATTGGCGTTCAGCACCGCATCCTCCGCCACTTGGCGCAGGCCATCCGCGCCATGGGAGAGAATATAGGTCAGCGCGCGCGTGAACATGCCCATCTGACCGTGGAACGCCGACATGCGGCCGAAGCTCTGCGGCATCTCCTCGCCGACATTATCCTCCTCGATCAGGTGGATCGTGCCATCGGCCATGCGCGCGGTGTAAGGCAGCGGGCCGAAGGGCGAGAGCGCTTCGCTCAGCACCACCGGGCCGGAGCCCGGACCGCCGCCGCCATGGGGCGTGGAGAAGGTCTTGTGCAGGTTGATGTGCATGGCATCGACGCCCAGGTCGCCGGGGCGGACCCGGCCGACAATGGCGTTGAAGTTCGCGCCGTCGCAATAGACGAAGGCGCCGGCGGCATGGGCCGCATCGGAAATCACCTTCATGTCGCGTTCGAACAGGCCGCAGGTATTGGGATTGGTGATCATCACCGCTGCGACATCGGGGCCGAGCCGCGCCTTGAGCGCTTCCAGGTCGACGCGGCCATCCGGGGTGGCGGGAATATCCTCGACCTTGTAGCCGCAGAAGGCCGCGGTGGCCGGGTTGGTGCCATGGGCGCTTTCGGGCACCAGCACCACCTGCCGCGCGTCGCCGCGCGCTTCCAGCGCTGCGCGGATGCAGAGCAGGCCGCACAATTCGCCGTGCGCGCCGGCCTTGGGCGTCATCGCGACGCCGTGCATGCCGGTCAGCGTGATGAGCCAGACGGCGAGTTCGTTGATGACGCCCAGCGCGCCCTGCACCGTCGATTGCGGCTGCAGCGGATGGATGTCGGCAAAGCCCGGCATCCGCGCGACTTTCTCGTTCAGACGCGGATTATGCTTCATCGTGCAGGAACCGAGCGGGAACAGGCCAAGGTCGATGGCGTAGTTCTGGCGGCTGAGGCGGGTATAATGCCGCACCGTCTCCTGCTCCGACAGGCCGGGCAGGCCGATGCTGTCGGTGCGGGCCAGCGAACCGAGGCGGCTGGCGACCTGCGGCGCGGCGGCGAAATCCACGCCAGTGGTGTCGGTCGATCCGATCTCGAAGATCAGCTTCTCTTCCAGCATCAGCGCGCGATTGCCAGTGGCGGTAGCGGGGGCCATATGGGCGTCCTCGACAGGCGTGGGAGCGGTGGGGCGGCCTTCCTTGAGCATGGTCATGCCAGTTCCTCCTCCAGAGCCTTGGCCAGGGCCTCAATATCCTCGGCCGTCGTTGTTTCGGTGACCGCGACGACCAGGCCGTTGGCGAGGTCCGGCGCGGTCGGGAAGAGGCGGCCGAGCGATACGCCGGCAAGGATGCCCCGGTCGGCCAGGTTGCGCACCGCTTCCCGCGCATCGGTGGGCAGGATCAGCGTGAATTCGTTGAAGAAGCTGTCGTTCATCAGCGTTACGCCCGGCACCTTGGCTAGCCGGTCGGCTGCCTGGCAGGCCAGCGCGTGGTTGAGGCCGGCCAGCTGGCGCAGCCCCCTCTCGCCCAGCAAGGTCATGTGGATGCTGAACGCCAGCGCGCAAAGGCCGGAGTTGGTGCAGATATTCGATGTCGCCTTTTCACGGCGGATATGCTGCTCGCGGGTGGAGAGCGTCAGCACGAAGCCGCGCTTGCCCGCCGCATCCACCGTCTCGCCGCACAGGCGCCCGGGCATCTGGCGCACATATTTCTGCTTGCACGCGAACAGGCCGAGATAGGGCCCGCCGAACTGGAGGCCGACGCCGAGCGACTGGCCTTCGCCCACGACGATGTCCGCGCCCATGGCGCCCGGCGCTTTGATCGCACCCAGCGCGACGGGCTCGGTCACCACCGCGACCAGCAGCGCGCCGGCCGCATGCGCGGCCTCCGCCAGGGGGGTAAGATCTTCAATTCGGCCGAGAATATCGGGATATTGGACAACAACGCAGCTCGTGTCCTTGTCGATCGCCGCGATCAGCGTGCTGTTGTCGCTTTCGCTGTCCAGTTCCGGCGTCGCATAAGCAAGCTCGTCGCCCGTGAACTTCGCCATCGTCTGCGCGACCGAGACATAATGGGGATGCAGGCCCGACGACAGGATCGCCTTGCCCCGCTTGGTGATGCGCCGCGCCATGCCGATCGCTTCCCAGCAGGCGGTCGACCCGTCATACATGGAGGCGTTGGCGACGTCGCAGCCCAGCAGCCGCGCGACCTGCGTCTGGAATTCGAACAGCACCTGCAGCGTGCCCTGCGCGATTTCGGGCTGGTAGGGCGTATAGGCGGTCAGGAACTCGCCGCGCTGGATCAGATGATCGACGCTGGCGGGAACATGATGCTTGTAGGCGCCCGCGCCCAGGAAGAAGGGCGCTTCCCCTGCCGACAGATTCTGGCGCGCCAGCGCAGCCATGTGCCGCTCGACCGCCAGTTCGCTGGCATGGTCGGGAAGCCCCGGGATGGTGCCGGCCAGCCGGGCTTCGGCGGGCACGTCGACGAACAGGTCGTCGATGGAAGCGGCGCCGATGGTGGCGAGCATCGCCTGCCGGTCGCCGTCGGTAAGGGGTAGGTAGCGCATCTATATCTCCACTCCCCTCCCTTTCAGGGAGGGGCCGGGGGTGGGTGCGATTGCGCGGCAATCGCCGGCAACGCCGTGAGGCCAGGTCGCAAGGCTCGCTTTGCTCGCCACCCACCCCTTCCCCCTCCCTGGAAGGGAGGGGCTTATTCAGGCATCAGAGACTCGCCACGAACTTCTTGTAGGCGGCTTCGTTCATCAGGCCTTCCAGTTCGGTCGCATCGGTCAGGCGCAGCTTGAAAAACCAGCCATCTTCCTCGGCGTCGCTGTTGACCAGCGCGGGCTCGTCCTCCAGCGCGCTGTTGGTTTCGACCACTTCGCCCGAAATCGGCGCATAGACGTCGGACGCGGCCTTGACCGATTCGACCACGGCGGCGTCATCGCCCTTTTCGAACGTGGCGCCTTCGGCGGGCAGTTCGACAAACACGATGTCGCCCAGTTGCTCCTGCGCATAGTCGGTGATGCCGACGGTGGCGATTTCGCCCTCGACATCAATCCATTCATGTTCGTCGGTAAAATAACGGCTCATACAGATACTCCCCTGCGGAGATGATGAAATCAGGCCTTGCGGCGGTACCGGTGCGGAACGAACGGCATCGGCGCGACCGCAGCGGCTATACGCTTGCCGCGCACTTCTATTTCCAGCGCGGTGTCGATCGCGGAATGGGGCGTGCTGACCCAGCCCATGGCGATCGGCGCGCCGACGGTCGGGGCGAAGCCGCCAGACGTGACCGCGCCCACTTCGACTGGACCGGCGTAGATCTTGGCGCCTTCGCGCGCAGGCAGGCGGCCTTCGATGCGCAGCCCGACGCGGCGCGCGCCTGGTCCGTCCGCCAGTTCCTTCATCACGCGCGCATGGCCGATGAAGCCGCCTTCCTCGCGCCGCCGCTTCTGGATCGCAAAGCCGAGATCCGCCGCGATGGTGCTGACGGCTGGCGTCAGGTCATGGCCGTAGAGCGGCAACCCCGCCTCCAGCCGCAGCGAATCGCGCGCGCCAAGGCCGATGGGCTTGACCTGCGGCAGCGCGCAAAGCGCGTCGGCCAGCAGCTTGGCATCCTCGCCCGGAACGCTGATTTCAAAGCCGTCTTCGCCGGTATAGCCCGAGCGGCTGATCCACAGCGGCACGCCGCGCCAGGTGAACAGGCCCGACTGCATGAAGAGAAGGTCGGCGGTTTCGGGAATGAGGCTGGCGAGCGCATCGCCGGCCTGCGGACCCTGAAGCGCCAGCAGCGCCTGCTCGTCCATATGGTTCATGACGACCTCATCGGGCAGATGCTCGATCATCCAGCCGATATCGTCATATTTGGTCGCACCGTTCACGACCATGTAGATGTCGGCGCCGTCGAACGCGCCGTCGCCCAAGCGCGAGACCATCAGGTCGTCGAGAATGCCGCCCTCTTCGTCCAGCAGCATCGAATAGCGCTGACGGAAGGGCTTCAAACCCTTGATGTCGCTGGGCAGCAATTGTTCGAGCGCGGCGTCCACGCCCTCGCCCGAGAAGCTGAGCTGGCCCATATGGCTGACGTCGAACAGACCGGCCTGTTCGCGCACCCAGGCATGTTCGGCCATGATGCCTTCATACTGGATCGGCATGTGATAGCCGGCGAAGCCGACCATGCGCGCGCCCTTGGCACGATGCCAGGCATCGAGCGGCAGATCCTGCAGCGGCAGATCTTCTTCGAGATGGGCGACGTCGTCAGTGCCGGACATGAGCGGCCTCCATGATGAGTGCGTGGCGACAGCGTCATCCTGCCCGATGGGCCGGGTCGCTGCCACCCCCTCTGTCACGGAACCTGAGAGCTTTGACCAGCGGCCTTGCGGCCGACCAGCTTACCCCTTCGGTGGGACGGGCGAGCCGTCCGCTTTCCAGAGTGCCTTGCACATGATGCGGTCCATTGGCCTGAGAGATTCCGGGGCGGTTGCTCCTTCGGCGACGGGGCGGCCTCAAAGGCTTCCCATGCTCTCCCGCATCATGCCCGACGAACGAATCCGCCGGAGACGAGATGCGCATTGCGACAAAGGACGGGGCGCGTCAATCGGCCAGCGCAAGCGCTCCGTAGATTTCCCGATGCCGCTTTTCGGCATAGCGGTCGGTCATGCCGGCGATGAAGTCGGCGATGTGGCGGCTGCGGGTCGGCTCCTCCAGCGCGCACTCGGCGCGCCATTCGGGCGGCATCAGGGCGGGATCATCCTGATAGGCGCGGAACAGGTCGGTGACGATCACCCGCGCGCGGTCGGCGGCCGCCAGCTGGTCGGGATGATGATAGAGGGTCGCATACATGAAGCGCTTGAGCGCCCGCTCCTGCGCGGCCAGTTCGGGCGAGAAACAGACCAGGGTGCGGCCGAGCGCGCGGACATCCGCGACCGTCTGCACCCCTGATTCGGCGATATTCCGCCGCGTGGCGTCTATCAGGTCATTGGCCATCACGCCGATCTGTTCGCGCACCAGTTCGCGCAGCAGCCGATCCTGCGCCACATCGGGATAGCGGGCGCGCACCCGATCCCAGCAGGCGCGCACGAAGGGCACTTCCAGCAGCTGCTCCAGCGTCAGCAGCCCGGCGCGCAGGCCATCGTCAATGTCATGATTGTCATAGGCGATATCGTCGGAGATCGCGGCCAGCTGCGCCTCCAGCGAGGCATGGCTGGCAAGGTCGAGCGGGAACATCGCGTCGAGTTCGCGCATCGCCCAACCGGGTCGATTGATCGGACCATTATGCTTGGCCAGGCCCTCCAGCATTTCCCAGCTGAGATTGAGCCCGCGGAAGCGGGGATAGGGGCTTTCCAGCAGCATCAGCGTGCGCAGCGTATGCGCATTGTGATCGAACCCGCCATGCGCGTCGAGCGCCTGCTCCAGCGCATCCTCGCCGGCATGGCCGAAGGGCGGGTGGCCGATGTCATGGGCCAGGCACAGCGCCTCGGTCAGATCCTCATTGAGGCCCAGCGTGCGCGCGGTGGTGCGGCCGATCTGCGCGACTTCCAGGCTATGGGTCAGGCGGACGCGATAATGATCGCCATCGGGCGACACGAACACCTGCGTCTTGTGGCGCAGGCGGCGAAAGGCGATGGAATGGATGATGCGGTCGCGATCGCGCTGAAACACGTCGCGCGGCCCGCGCATCTCCCCGCCCGGCTCGGGATGGAGGCGGCCGCGGCTGGCGGCGGGATGGCAGGCATAGGAGGCGAGCATCGTCATGCCCCGCCCCTTACTCGCCCGCCAGCGTCTCGACTACCTCCCCCGCGTCGCTTTTCCATGCGAACACGTCGGCGCCGGCGGCCTTCAGCTTGGTTTCCAGTTCCTTGGCGCGGGTGAAGCTGGCGAAGGGGCCAACCAGCAGGCGATTGGTCTGGCCCCATCGCGCGGTCCAGGCATCCTGCGGCGCGATGCTGTCATATTGGCCGCGCAGCCGCTTCATCGTGAAGGCGAGCGCCGACTTGCTCTGGCCGACACCGACCTGCAGCCAGTTGCGCGCGGGATTGTCGGCAAGGCGCTTCTTTTCCTCCGCCTCCTTCTTCGCCTTGGCGGCGGCCTCCGCCTTGGCCTTGGCGGCCGCTTCCTTTTTCGCCTTGGCCGCGGCGGCTGCGGCGGCGGCTTCGCGTTCGGCACGACGTTCCGCCTGCATCGCCGCGATCTCGTTCAGATCGACGGCGGCGACGGTCGTCTGCCGCTCTGCATCGGGGACGTCGATGGCGCGGATAATGTCGGCCAGGGTGCGGGTCGCCTCGGGATCAGGCGCGGGCGGCGGCGATGCGGCAGGCTGGAGCGTGGCGGGACCGGAGGCGGGCGCGGGTTGTGGCGCCGCCGGCGTGGCGGGGGGCGTAGTCGCGCGAGCAACGGCCGTGCCGTCGCGCTGCGCCCCCGGATCGACGGCGGCGGGCCTAGCGGACGCGGGGCCCTGAATCGACTCAAAGCCTGGCGCAGGCGGCCCCTGCATGGTCGACGCGGCTCCGGTGGGCGTCGGAGCGGGCGTGGAGGGCGCGGGCGTTGTCGGCCTTTGGGGCAAGGGCTGGACGACTGGCTGGGCGGGCCGTGCCGGCAGAGGCTGGACCGTCTGCGCCTGCGCAAGCTGGCGCGGCTGCGTGCTGGGGGCGGTCGTCGGCGTCGGTTGGCTGGCGGTGGGAGCGGGCGAAGGTGTGGCCGTGGCCTGAGCTTGCGTCGGCTGGCTTTGAGCCGGCGTGGGCGCGACCCTGCCATCCACGCGCGCGAGCCGCGCGGCTTCGCGCCGCTCGCGGCGCTGTTCGGCGCGACTGAGCGGACGGGGCTTGGCCTGCGCCGGCGGCTGCGCGGCGGCCTGTGCAACCTGCGTAGCGGGCGCAGTGGTCGCCGGCGCGCTGCCGGGCGGCGGGGCAGTCGGCGTGACGGCGGCGATGGTCGTGCCGATCTGCGAGGGGAACTGCCCGAAATGCACGGCCGCTGCCTTCTGCTGCGCGGTCAGATAGGGCATTTTCTCCATATAGGGCGTGATCGCCGCCGCCAGCTGCCCCGGCATGGTCTGCATTGCTACCTTGCGGGCATCGGCCTGGCGGTTGTTCATCGCATAGATGAAGGCGCGATAGCGCCATGCAGCGCGGTCGCTCTTGTAGAGCAGCGGCTCCAGCATCTTTTCCGCAGCGTCCACCTGCCCGGCTATCCCGAGCGAGGCGGCGTAGCGGCGACGCAGTTCGGCATTGTCGGGCGATCGGGCGAGCGCGGCCTGATAGTCGCGCTGCGCCCCCGCCTGGTCGCCGGTCAGGTCGCGCGCCAGCCCGCGATCCATCAGGATCCCGCCATCGGGGAAGCCCAGCCGCTGCGCCTGATCGAACAAGCGCAGCGCCTCACCCGGGTTCTGTAGCTTCAGCATGACCCGGGCCAGCCCCGCCTTGATCCGCCCATTGCCGCTCTGGATCGCGTCGGCGCGCGCGAAGAAGCCCGCCGCGCCATGCGGATCATCCAGCGCCAGCGCCGCCTCGCCCGCCCCGATCATCGCGTCGACGTCGCGCGGGTTGGCGGCGAGCCGCGCGAGATTGCTGTTGAGGTCGGCAGCACCCAGCGGCCGGACCAGGTCGGCCTGATCGGTCTGGGCGGAAGCGGGATGCGCGGCGAGCAGCGCGGCGAGAATCCAGGGAAGAGACTTTGTCACATTTCCCTCTTAGCCGATGCCATGCTGAATGGGAAATTAGCCGAAGCGAAAAGCGCGCCGGGCCGCTCCGGGCGGCCGATGGCGCGCTTTGACGGGCAGTCGCGCGGCCGGACCGCGCGCACCCTTATTGATTGCTCTGGCGATTGAGGAAGCGGGGAATATCGACGCCCGGCGTGCCCTCGTCAGCGTTCGAACCCGGCGCCTTTTCCGATCCGCGCGTCAGGCCCGCCATCCGCTCGAACAGGGTGCCGCCAGTGGCGACGCGCGGGGCGGGCTGGGTCGGGGCGGGCGCAGGAGCCGGCGCGGGCATTTCGGCATTGTCGGCGCCCAGCACCAGTTCATCCTCATCGGGATTTTCGTCCGAGAAGATGGCGGCCGGCTTGGGCGGCGAGAAGGGCGCGGGTGCAGGCGTCGGCGCAGGAGCCGCAGCAGCCGGGGCGGCCATCGGCGCAGGCGCTTCGGGCACGTCCAGTTCCAGCGTTTCCGGCTCGGCCGGCGGCGTGGGCGCGGCCGGCTGCGGCGCGGGCGCCGGCGCGGCAGGCGCGGGACGCGCCGCCTGCTGCGGCACCGACACGGCCGGGCGGCTGGCGAAGCTGAAAGGCTGGGTCAGCGGCGCGGCCTGGCCGCCGACATCATTGTCGATGCCCGTGGCGACGACCGAGACGCGGATCTTGCCGTTGAGATTGTCATTGAAGGCGCTACCCCAGATGATGTTCGCATCCGGATCGACCAGTTCGCGAATATGGTTGGCGGCTTCGTCCACTTCCATCAGGCGCATGTCGTCGCCACCGACGATCGAGACGATGACGCCCTTCGCGCCGCGCATCGACACGCCGTCGAGCAGCGGGTTGGCGATCGCCTTTTCGGCCGCCTGGAGCGCGCGGCCGTCGCCTTCGGCTTCGCCGGTGCCCATCATAGCCTTGCCCATTTCCCCCATGACCGAACGCACGTCTGCGAAGTCGAGGTTGATGAGGCCGGGCATGATCATGAGGTCGGTGATCGAACGCACGCCCTGCTGCAGCACTTCGTCCGCCATCTGGAACGCTTCCTTGAAGGTCGTGTTCGGATTGGCGATCAGGAAGAGATTCTGGTTCGGGATGACGATCAGCGTATCGACATGCTTCTGCAGTTCCTCGATGCCGCTTTCCGCCGACTTCATGCGACGATTGCCCTCGAAGGTGAAGGGCTTCGTCACGACGCCGACAGTCAGGATGCCGCGATCACGCGCGGCCTTGGCGATGACCGGAGCGGCGCCGGTGCCGGTGCCGCCGCCCATGCCGGCGGTAATGAAGCACATATGCGCGCCATTGAGCGCTTCCTCGACCGAGGCGATCGTCTCTTCCGCGGCTGCCTTGCCGATTTCCGGACGCGACCCCGCGCCCAGGCCCTCGGTGATCTGGGGGCCCAGCTGGATGCGGCGTTCGGCGGGCGAGCTGTTGAGCGCCTGCGCGTCGGTATTGGCGACGATGAAGTCCACCCCCTCGACCGACGCGGCAATCATGTTCGCGATGGCATTGCCGCCCGCGCCGCCGACACCGATCACCGCGATGCGCGGCTTCAGTTCGTCCACATGAGGCGGGCTGATCTCAATGCTCATATATTCTGCTCCCTCAGCTTCCTCGTCAGGAAGCGACATCGTCATTAATCGTTAACACCAGAAAATAGGGGATTGAACCACCTAATTTCGTCTTTGCCCAAATTCGTTCAATAGTTCGCCTTGATCGCCCGCATCATGCGCTGCCACCACAGCGGCGCGCCCAGACGATGCACGGTCTGCGGCGCAGGCGCCATGGTGCGGAGATCAACCGGGTTGGAAGCGCCGTAAAGCGCCAGACCCGCCAAAGTCGCGAAAGCCGGGCCACTATGCGCTTCGGGCAAGGCGGACAAGCCCCTGGGGCGTCCGATCCGCACCGCCCGGCCCAACGCGCCCTGGGCATAGTCGGCGATGCCCTTCATTTCCGCGCCACCGCCGGTCAGCACCACCTGCCGTCCCGTCGAGTTGAAGCCCATGCCGGCCAGCGCCGCGTTCACTTCGGTCATGATCTGGTTCAGCCGTTCGCAAATGACGCCCACCAGCGCCGCGCGCGTGATCTTGCCGCCCTCCGCATTGGGGCCGGCCGCCTGGCCCGGCACGGCGACGTCGCCATGGGGCGGCGCGATCTCGATCATCTCGCGAAAGTCGCGGGGATTTTGCATGGCGGAGCCATAGAAGCATTTGATCCGCTCGGCCTGGCTGCGGCGGATGCCGAAGGAGGAGGCGATATCATCGGTGATGTCGGACGCGCCGATCGGAATGGAATGCAGGCCCACCAGCATGCCACCGGCATAGAGCGAGACATTGGTGACGCCAGCGCCCATTTCCACCAGCGCGACGCCAAGATCCCGCTCTTCCTCCGACAGGCAGGCAAGGCCGGTCGCGATCGGCGAGGCGACGATCGAATTGACGTTCAGATACGCGCCGCGCACGCACAGGTCGAGATTGGCAAGCGGCGCGCCGTCCGCCAGCACGACATGAATGTCGACGCCCAGAAGATCGGCGTGCATGCCGAGCGGCTTCTTGACCGGCACCTTGCCATTGATGGTGAAGCAGGTCGGCTGGGCATGAAGCACGATCCGGCCATCGGGATCGATGCCCTGCTGGCCGGTGGTGAGAAGATCGTCAATGTCGGGCTGTTCCACGCGATAGCCGCCCATGTCGCGCTCGACCGTGACGACATCGCTCACCAGGCTGCCGCCCGAAAAGCTGACCCAGACATCCTCGATATTGGTGCCGGCGACGCGCTCGGCCTGCTCCACCGTTTCGCGCACGGCCAGTTCGGTGCGCTCCATATCGGCGATGAAGCCGCGCCGCACGCCCCGGCTTTCCCGCTGGCCCGTGCCCAGGATCGCCAGTTCGCCCGTGTCGGTGCGCCCGGCGATCAGCGCGGACACCTTCCAGGAGCCAATGTCGACCGCTGTGATGAGCTTTTCGACCTTGGGCTGCGCCATGGATTTCAGCCTTCCTCACCTTCCGCCGGGGCAGCGGCGCTCGTCGCCGCCTCAACCGGTTTTTCCTCCACCCGCCCCTGCGGCAGGCGCAGGACGAAGCGATCGGGATCGCGCATGTCGAACTTGACGATGCCCCGGCCGAGCAGCCGGTTCACCCCGTCCATCCGCGCGAAATTCACCAGCGCCGACGCCGATTGCGTATCCCCTTCCGGCAGGGAAAGGGTTTCCCCCGACTGAAAGCGCAGGTCCCAGCGGCGGTTCCCGACCCAGGTGGCGCCGGCGAGCATCGGTTTGAGCGCCGGGGCGTTTTCCATCAGCTTGTTGAGCCCGGCGGTCTGGCGATTGGCGTTGGGGCCAACGACCAGCGGCAGGTCGGGCATGGCGCTGGCCGACACCGTCTGCAGCACGACGCCGGACACATCGATGAGATGCAGTTGCCCGTCATGCTGCCACACCGCAACCGGATCGCGCTCGACAATGTCGACCACCAGCGTGTCGGGCAGGCGACGCGATATGCGCGCATCCTTGACCCAGCCGAGCTTCAGCATTCCGGCGCGGACATGGGGCAGGTCCAGCGACAGCATCGATCGATCGACCTGGCCCAGCGCGATGTTGTAGACCGGCAGTTCGTCCATGCGCTCGACGCCGCGCACCTCGACCTTCTCGACCTCGAAGCCCGCGCGCGCGGCGATGTCCGCCGCCTGTTGCCGCGCGATTTCGGGCAGGCCGAGGAACATGGCGATGGCGACAAGGATCGCGCCGAAGATGCCGACGATCGCCCAGCTCGCCATGCGCTGAAGCGTCGCTTCGCTGACCGGAAGATGCTCGATCAGCCGATCGACCCAGCTTTGCCGCTTGAGCGCGCGACCGCGCCCGGCGCGGCCCGCACCCCTGCCCTTGGCGCTGCTCATGCGCGCGGCGCCGCCGCGCCTTATCCGTGCCTCAGCCATGCCCCTGCCCCGTCTTTCCCGGCGTTGCGGAGCGGCCCAGCGCCTCCTCCACGATCGTTTCGACCAGCGTGGCATAGTCGATGCCCAGCTTCGCCGCCTGTTCGGGAACGAGGCTGAGCGGCGTCATGCCGGGCTGGGTGTTGACTTCCAGCAGATAGAGGCCGTCTAGCCCGCGCTCGTCATCCCAGCGGAAATCGGCGCGCGACGCGCCGCGGCAGCCGAGCAGCTGATGCGCGCGCAAGGCGATCGCCTTGCAGGCTTCGCTGATTTCGGGCGGGATGTCGGCGGGGCAGACATGCTCGGTCATGCCGTCGGTATATTTGGCGTCGAAATCGTAGAAGCCGCTTTTGGGACGCAGCTCCGTCACCAGCAGCGCTTCGTCGCCCAGCACGGCGGTGGTGAGTTCGCGGCCGCGAATATAGGGTTCGGCCAGCAGCTGGGGGAAGTCCTGCCAAGGGCCGATGCTGTCGCGGGCGATGGGATCGCCACAATTGCCCTCCGCGGTCACGATGGCGACGCCGACTGAGCTGCCTTCATTGACGGGTTTCAGCACATAGGGGCGCGGCAGGGGGTCGGCGGTGAACAGGCTTTCGCTGTCGACGACATGGCCGCCGGGCATCGGTATCCCGTGTGGCAGGAGCGCCTGCTTGGTCAATTGCTTGTCGATCGCGATGACGGAGGTGGCAAGGCCGCTATGGGTGTAGGTGAGGCCCATCAGGTCCATCATGCCCTGGATCGTGCCGTCTTCGCCCGGCACGCCGTGCAGCGCATTGAACACGACGTCGGCCTGGGCGTCGGCCAGGCGCCGCGCCACGTCGCGATCCATGTCGATGCGCGTGACCTTGTGGCCGCGCGATTCCAGCGCCTTGGCCACGCCCTCCCCGCTCGACAGCGACACCGGCCGCTCCGCCGACCAGCCGCCCATCAGGACGGCGACATGCCAGGGACCGCGAGTCACTTCGCCACTCCGACGCGCTGAATTTCCCATTCCAGTTCAATTCCACTTTTGTCTTTGACGCGGCGGCGGACTTCCTCGCCCAGCGCCTCGATGTCGGCGCTGGTGGCGTTGCCGGTGTTGAGGAGGAAATTGGTGTGCTTCTCGCTCACCTGCGCGCCGCCCAGTTGCAGGCCGCGGCAGCCTGCTTCGTCGACCAGTTGCCAGGCCTTGTGACCATCGGGATTCTTGAACGTCGATCCGCCGGTCTTGCTGCGCAGCGGCTGGCTTTCCTCCCGCGCGGCGGCGATGCGGTCCATTTCCGCCTGGATCGCGGCGGGTTCGCCCGGCTTCCCCCGGAAGCAGGCGCTGACCACGATCGCCCCATCGGTAAGATTGGAGTGGCGATAAGTGTAAGCTAGGTCGCGATTGAGCAGCGTCACCTGCTCGCCCGAGCGCAGCACAATGTTGCACTCCACCAATATGTCGGCCGTCTCGCGGCCATAGGCTCCGCCGTTCATGCGGACGAAGCCGCCCACCGTGCCGGGAATGGAGCGCAGAAACTCAAGCCCAGCGATGCCCGCATCCCGGGCGGTCGACGAGACGAGGATGCCCGACGCTCCAGCGCCGCAGACCAGCGTCGTTTCGTCCTGCCGCTCGACCCTGGCGAACGGCTTGCCGAGACGCACCACGACGCCCGGCACGCCGCGGTCGCGAACGATGAGGTTGGAGCCGAGGCCAAGCGCCATCACGGGCATGTCCGGGTCAAGCTGGGCGAGGAAGTCGGACAGATCGTCCGCATCCTGCGGCTCGAACAGCCACTGCGCGGGTCCGCCCGTCTTGAACCAGACGAGCGGGGCCAGCGGCGCGTCCGCCTTCAATGCGCCGCGAACGGCCGGAAGAGCGATCGTCGCCGTCAAGTGCGGACGCCCCACAGGTTCATCCAGTTCTTCATCGCCTTCATGCCCGCCTCGTTCGCCTGCGCGACGGCCATGCCGCTCTGCACCTGGCGCTGCGCGGCCTCCACCATGTCGCGCGCAGCTTCCACGCCCTGCATTTGGGCGTCGATCATGCGCTTCTGCATTTCCAGGCCGACGGCGAACAGTTCGAACATCAGACGGTTTCCTTCACCTTGGCAGAGACGGCGGCGGCAAGCCCGGCCGCCCATTTTGTGATGTCGCCCGCGCCCAGGCAGACGATCATGTCGTCGGGCTGAAGGTCGGCGGCGATGTGGGTCGCAAGATCGTCAGCGTCGGCGACCGTCGCGGCATGGCGATGGCCCCGCCGCTTGAGCCCGGCGACCAGCGCGGCGCTGTCGACATCCTCAATCGGCTGTTCGCCCGCGGCATAGACGGGCGCGGCATAGACGATGTCGGCATCGTTGAAGGCCTGCTGGAATTCATCCATCAGGTCGCGCAGGCGCGTGAAGCGGTGCGGCTGGACGACGGCGACCACCCGCCCTTTCGCGCCTTCGCGCGCCGCGGCGAGCACGGCCTTGATCTCGACGGGATGGTGGCCGTAATCGTCGATCACGCTCGCAGCGCCGTGTTCCAGCGCGATGTCGCCGACCTTGGTGAAGCGCCGCTTCACCCCGCCGAACTTCTCGAAACCCGTGCAGATGACGTCGTGGGCGATGCCAAGCTGCAGCGCGACGCCGATCGCGGCGAGGCTGTTGGACACATTATGCCGACCGGGCATGGGCAGCAGAATGTCGCTGATTGTTTCGACATGGCCATCGCGATCGCGGATGATGACGTCGAAGATGTTCCCGCCCGGAACGGGGCGCACATTTTCCCCGCGAATGTCCGCCTGCGCCGAAAAGCCGTAGGTGACGATGCGGCGATCCTGCACGCGCGGCAGGATCGCCTGCACTTCGGGATGATCGAGGCACAGCAAAGCGGCGCCGTAGAAGGGGACATTGCCGACGAATTCGACGAATGCGTCCTTCACCCGATCGAAGCTGCCATAATGATCGAGATGCTCGGGATCGATATTGGTGACGACTGCGATCGTGCCGTCGAGCCGCAGGAAGCTGCCGTCGCTCTCGTCAGCTTCCACGACCATCCAGTCGCTGTTGCCCAGCCGCGCGTTGGAGCCATAGCTGTTGATGATGCCGCCGTTGATGACCGTGGGATCAACCCCGCCCGCGTCCAGCAGCGCGGCGATCATGGACGTCGTCGTGGTCTTGCCATGGGTGCCGGCGACCGCGACAGTGGATTTGAGGCGCATCAGTTCGGCCAGCATTTCCGCGCGGCGGATCACGGGAACCCGGGTTTCGAGCGCCAGTTCGACTTCGGGGTTGCCGCGCTTGATCGCGGTCGATGTGACGACCACGGCGGCGTCGCCGAGATTTTCGGCCTTGTGGCCGATCATCACCTTGATCCCCTTGGCGCGCAGCCCTTCCACGACATAGCCTTCGGCCACGTCGGAGCCCTGCACGCTATACCCCAGATTATGCATCACTTCGGCGATACCGGACATGCCGATGCCGCCGATGCCGATGAAATGGATCGTGCCGATGTCGGTGCCGACACCCTTCATGCTATTCCTCCAAAATATGGCGAGGGAAACCGCCGCGAAGCGATGGTGGAAGGGAAGCCCCCCACGCGCCGCCCCGGGAGGATAGCCCCCTCCGTCAGCCCCTTGGGCTGCCACCTCCCCGTGCCGGGGAGGATTTCAATTTCAGCTGTCACGCCGGCACACCCTGCAGATTCAGCGTGGTGGGCGTCGGGCCGGCCTTGACCGGATCGTTCATGATCGGCGCGCGGCCGATGCTTTCCAGAAGGTCGGCCATGTCACGGGCGGCGTCGGGCCGGCCGCACTTGCGCGCGCGCCTGGCGGCATTCTGAAGCGCGCCGGGCTCCATCGCCATTTTCTGCATCTGCTTGGCCAGTTCGACGGCGGTGAAGCGCGCCTGCGGGATGGTGCGCGCGCCGCCGGCCTGCGTCATTTCGCGCGCATTGGCGGTCTGATGATCGTCCATCGCGCTGGGCAGCGGAATGAGGATAGCGGGCCGCCCGGCGCAGGTCAGCTCGGCCAGCGTGGACGCGCCGGCCCGCGCGATCACCAGATGCGACCAGCCCAGCTTTTCGGGCACGTCGTTGAAATAGGTGGCGAGGTCGGCGGGGATTTCCATCTCCGCATAGGTCTTGCGCACGCGCTCGATATCCTCGGCGCGGCATTGCTGCGTCACCTGCAGTCGGCGGCGCAGCGCGACCGGCAGCATCGACAGGCCTTCGGGCACGACGCTCGACAGGATCGTCGCGCCCTGGCTGCCGCCGATGACGAGCACGCGGAACACGCTCTCGTCGGTGAGGGCGGGGAACTCCTCCTCGCGCAGCTGCTTGACTTCCTCGCGCACGGGGTTGCCGACCAGATGGACCTTCCCGGCATGGCGAGGCTTCATCCGCTCGACATCGGGATAGGCGGTGGCGATGGCGTCGACCCGGCCGGCGAGGATGCGGTTGACGCGGCCGAGCACCGCATTCTGTTCATGAATGGCGGTGGGCACGCCGTCCGCTAGTGCGCCCAGCAGTGCGGGCATGGCCGGATAACCGCCAAAGCCCACCACGGCGGTCGGACGGAACGTCTCGTTCAGCCGGCGCGCCATGGCGCGGCCGGCCAGGATCGCCTTGAGCGCGCCGGGCCAGCTCGCCGGGTTTTTGGTCATGCGGCCCGCTGGCATGACATGGACTTGCGCCTTGTCGAAGATGCCGGGGATCTTCGCGCCGCGCTCGTCCGTGACCAGCGCGACATGATGGCCGCGCGCCATCAATTCTTGCGCCACCGCATGGGCGGGAATCATGTGACCCCCCGTCCCGCCGGCGGCGAGGACGAAGTGACGGGAAATGCTCATCGACCACTCCATTTGACCACCGTATGCCGGCCCATGAAGGGATTGCGTCGCGTGAAGGCGAGCAGCAGGCCGACCCCGATGCAAAGCGCGAGCATAGAGGAGCCGCCATAGCTGATAAAGGGGAGCGTCATGCCCTTGGACGGAAATATCTGCGCATTGACGCCCATGTTGATGATCGCCTGAAGCCCGAACTGGGTGGTGAGGCCAGCAGCGGCGAGGATGGTGAAGACATCCTCCTCGTCCAGCAGGCGCAGCAGCACGCGCACGATGATGGCAAGGTAGACGCAGGCTATGGCGATGCAGGCGAGCAGGCCGAATTCCTCGCCGATGACCGAGAAGATATAGTCGGTATGCGCTTCAGGCAGGCGGAACTTGTTGAGGCCCCCGCCCGGCCCCACACCCGTGAAGCCGCCATGCGTGATGGTGCGGAAGGCGAGGTCGGTCTGGTCGGGGCCGGTGTCCATCTGGACGCCGATGCCAAGGAAGTCGTTGATGCGCTGCCGTCCATTTTCATAGAACATGTAGACGGCGATGAGGCCGACGAGGCCCGCGCTGCCCAGCATCGCGATCCAGCGCATCTCCAGCCCGGACAGCAGCAGCAGCGCGCCCCAGCAGGCAAGGAAAATCACGGTCTGGCCAAAATCGGGCTGCTTCATCAGGATGGCGCCGATCAGCAGGGTAAGAGCGCCGGTCAGGGGGACGACCGGGAGGCTCATGTCTTTCACGCGCAGCGACAACAACCATGCCAGTGTCACGACATAGGCGGGCTTCAGGAATTCCGAGGGCTGAAACCGGAATCCGGGCAGATCGATCCACCGCTTAGCCCCATTCACCGTCGATCCCAGGATCGGGACACACAGGAGCATGACGAAGAAGAAGGCGCAGAGGAAAATGGCGAGCCGGCGCGCCTGGGGCCTGGGCAGCATGGAAATGACCAGCATGATCGGCAGGCCGATCATCACCCACATCAACTGACGGTAGAAATAGATGAGCGGGTTGACCGCGACATCGGCAGTCGATCGGTCGATCGCCGCCACCGGCGACGCGGCGGCGACCGCGACCAGGCCGATCGCCATCAGAGCGACGATCAGGGACAGGAGAACGCGATCAATTTCCCAGAACCAGATGGCGAGCGCGGTGCGTTCGCGCGGGACGGTGCGGGTGCGGAAACCCTTCACCAGTTCGCCGGCCCTCGACATCCCTGTTCCCCTTTTGCTCATCGCCCCTGTGCCTTCCCTATTCCAGCGCGCTGACGGCCGCGACGAAAGCGTCGCCGCGCGCTTCGAAATCGCGGAACTGATCGAAACTGGCGCAGGCCGGCGACAACAGCACGATGTCCCCCGGCCGGGCGATCCGCGCCGCGCGGCGGACGGCGGCGCTTAGCATCTCGCTGTCGTCCACCGCCATATGCGGGCGCAGCAGATCGGCGAACATATGGCCCGCTTCGCCGATGGTGTAGGCATGGGCGATATTGCCGAAGTGCGGCGCGCATTCGTCGAGATTGTCGGACTTGGCGACGCCGCCCAAAATCCAGTGGATGCGCGGCTTGCCGTCGATCGTGGGCCACGCAGCAAGCGCCGGCGCGGTCGAGGCGGCGTTGGTCGCCTTGCTGTCGTTGACATAGAGCACGCCGTTATGGGTCCGGACCGCCTGCATGCGGTGGGGGAGAGCGGCGTAGCTGGCCAGCGCATTCGCGATCGTCGCTTCGTCGATGCCGAGCGCTTTTGCGACAGCGATCGCGACAGCTGCATTCTGCGCATTATGCGGGCCTTGGAGCGAGGGCCAGCCAAGCTGTTCGCTGATGCCGATATCGGACGAGGCCACGTCGACCACGTCGTCCCCGCGGATCTTGCGGAGAGAATGAGCGATATCGCGGCTCGGTTCGTCTTCGGTCGCGACCACGGCCGTCTGGCCGACCGACTGCATCGCGAACAGGCGCGCCTTGGACGCGACATAGCCAGCGAACCCGTCATAGCGATCCAGATGATCGGGCGTGATGTTGAGCAGCACGGCGACGTCGCAATCGAGGCTGTGCGTGAGGTCGATCTGGTAGCTCGACAGTTCCAGCACATAGACGCCGACGCCGTGGAGGTTGGGCTCCAGCGGTGGCTGGCTGAGGATCGGCAGGCCGATATTGCCACCCATGACGGTGGGATAGCCGGCCTGTTCGACAATATGGTGGATCAGCGCCGTGGTGGTCGACTTGCCGTTTGTGCCGGTGATGCCCACGACCTTGTGCGGCGGCAGGGTCGGCCGGGCGAGCGCGAACAGTTCGATGTCGCCGATGATCGGCACGCCGGCGAGCCTGGCGCGCATAGAGATGGGGTGGCGGTTCAAGGGCACGCCCGGCGACACGACGATGCCGTCGAAGCCGGCTAGGTCGATCTCCAGGGGATCGCCCAGTTCGGCCTTGTCCGCGACCAGCGCGCGCGCTTCTTCCCGGCTGTCCCAGGCAACGACGCGGGCGCCGCTGGCCACCAGCGTGTCCACCGTCGCCAGGCCGGAACGCGCCAGCCCGAGCACGGCGTAGGTTTTTCCCTCGAAGGCCTTCGACACGATCATCGGCTTACCTCAGCTTCAGCGTGGCGAGGCCGGCGAGCGCCAGCACGAAGGCGATGATCCAGAAGCGGATCACCACGGTCGGTTCGGCCCAGCCCATCTGTTCGAAATGATGATGGATCGGCGCCATACGGAAGACGCGCTTGCCGGTGCGCTTGTAGAAGAAGACCTGGATGATGACCGACATCGCCTCCACGACGAAGAGGCCGCCGATAATGCCGAGCACGATTTCATGATGGGCGGTGACGGCGATCACGCCGATCGTACCGCCCAGCGCCAGGCTGCCGGTGTCGCCCATGAAGACCGCGGCGGGCGGCGCGTTGAACCAGAGAAATGCGAGACCCGCGCCGATGATCGCGCCGCACAGGATGGTGAGGTTGCCGGCGCCCGGCACATGCGGGATGCCGAGATAGTCGGCGAAGTCCGCGCGGCCAACCAGATAGACGATAGCCATGAACGCCATGCAGGCGATGATGACAGGCATGGTCGCCAGACCGTCAAGGCCATCGGTCAGGTTGACCGCATTGCCGAACGCGACAATGACGAAGGCGGCGAAGCAGAAATAGAAGGGGCCAAGCTCGATCGCCGGACCATTGTAGAAGGGCACGTAGAGCGCGGTATTGCCATGCTGGTTGACAATCATCCAGGCGGCGACGCCGGCGATCAGGAACTCGAAGATCAGGCGCATCTTGCCCGACAGCCCCTTGTGGCTGGCCTTGGTCACCTTGTCATAGTCGTCGAGGAAGCCGATCGCGCCGAAGCCCAGGGTCACGAAAAGGCAGGCCCAGACATAGGTGGACGCCAGGTCCATCCACAGCAGCACCGACGCGACCATGGAGGTGAGGATCATGAGCCCGCCCATGGTCGGCGTGCCGCGCTTGGCGAGATGTGTTTGCGGGCCATCGGTGCGGATCGGCTGCCCCTTGCCCTGGCGCACGCGCAGCCAGCCGATGAATTTGGGGCCGATCACCAGGCCGATGATGAGCGCCGTCGCGATCGCCGCGCCGGCGCGGAAGGACAGATAGCGGATGAGGTTGAAGACGCCCGCGAAGTCCAAGGTCTGGGCAAGCCAGTAAAGCATCAGTTCGTATCTCCGTCGCGGGCGGCTTCGCTAAGGGCGGCGACCAGGCGGGACAGCCCGACGCCATTGGAGCCCTTGACCAGGATCGCGTCGCCCGCACGCATTTCTTTCCGGATAAGAGGGATGGCGCTCGCGGTGTCGGGCACATGGGCGTAGGCAATGGCCCCATCCAGCGCGTCGGCGAGCGGCGCCATTTCCGCGCCGACCAGCAGGGCGAAGTCGACCGCACCCTCCCCGATCGGCTTTGCAAGCCCAGCATGCAGATCGGCGCTGGCGCTGCCCAGCTCGCGCATGCCGCCCAGCACGGCGATGCGGCGATCGGCGCTTTCGCGGCCAAGCTGCTTCAGGGTCGCGGCCATCGACAGGGGATTGGCATTATAGCTTTCGTCGATCAGCAGCGCTTCGCCGCCGGCGACGGGCAGGATGCGCCGCTCGCCCCGGCCCGGAAGCCCCGGCATTTCCGCGAGCGCCAGGCCAGCGGCGGCAAGATCGCCGCCCACCGCCTCGACCGCGGCGAGCACGGCAAGCGCATTCGATACCCAGTGATCGCCCGGCGCAGCGACGGTGAAGCATAGTTCCGCGTCCGGCAGACGCGCCGTCACCAGCGTGCCGCCGGCCGGCGCGGGTACGGTTTCCAACGCGCAGACATCGGCGTCCGGGCTCATGCCGAAGGTCAGGATACGGCCGGCATGCCGCTCCGCCTTGTTGTAGAGAGTCGCGACATGGGGGCTGTCATAGGGAATGATCGCGGTGCCGCCCGGCTCCAGCCCCTCGAAAATCTCGGCCTTGGCCTCGGCGATCTTCGCTTCGGTCCCGAAAAATTCGATATGCGCGGGCGCGATGGCGGTGACGATGGCGGCATGGGGCCGGACCTGCCGCGTCAGCGCCGACAGTTCGCCGGCATGGTTCATGCCCATTTCGAAGATGCCGAAGGCGCTGTCGCGCGGCATCCGCGCGAGGCTGAGCGGCACGCCGACATGGTTGTTGTAGCTTTTGACCGAGCGATGGACACGCCCCGGCGCGGCGCGATCGAGCGCCAGGAACAGCGCTTCCTTGGTGCCGGTCTTGCCGACCGATCCCGTGACGCCGACGACCTTGCCCGCCATGCGCCTGCGGGCGGCGACGCCTAGCGCTTCCAGCGCTGCGGCGCTGTCCGTCACGCGGACATGGGGATGATCGACGGCGTCGCTGACGATCGCGCCGGCCGCGCCTTGCGCGAACGCCTTGTCGATGAAGCGATGGCCGTCCGTGGTTTCGCCCTTCATAGCAACGAACAGGTCGCCCTGCGTCAATTCGCGGCTGTCGAAGGCGACGCCAGAAACGGCGAACGGCGCCGACGCGGCGCCGCCCGTGGCCTCGGCAATGTCTGCAGAGGTCCAGAGGTCGCTCACCCCGCGCACTCCCGCGCAACGGTGACGTCATCGAACGGCAGGACGCGATCGCCGATGATCTGGCCCTGTTCATGGCCCTTGCCGGCCAGCAGCACAATGTCCTGCGCGCCGGCCTGCGCGATCGCGGCGGCGATGGCGTCGCGGCGGCCGCCGATTTCCTGCGCGTCCGGCGCGCCCGCCAACACAGCGGCGCGAATGGCGCTGGGTTCTTCCGAGCGGGGATTGTCGTCCGTCACGATGACATGATCGGACAGGTCGGCCGCGACCTTGCCCATTTGCGGACGCTTGCCCGCGTCGCGGTCGCCGCCCGCTCCGAACAGGGTGATGAGCCGCCCCCGGGTATGCGGCCGCAGCGCTTCGATAGCGGCGCGCAGGCCATCGGGCGTATGGGCATAATCGACATAGACGGGCGCGCCCGCCTTGCTGATGACCGCGCGCTCCAGCCGGCCGCGCACGGGCTGAAGCCGGCCGAGCGATTCCATGACCCGGGCGATGTCGCCCCCGGTCGCGATGACCAGGCCCGCGGCGGTCAGGGCGTTCGCGGCCTGATAGGCGCCGATCAGCGGCAGAGTGACCTTGTAGAGCGTGCCGTCGGCTTCGATTTCCAGCGCCTGGCCCAACTGGGTCGGGGTGCGGTTGGCAAGCCTGAGGCCCTGCCCCTTCACCCCGACGCTCAGCACACGAAGCCCCCGCTTCGTAGCCCGTTCGATCGCCTTGTCCGACCATGCGTCGTCGGCCCAGATGACGGCGCTGCCCTGCGGCGCGACGACTTCGTCGAACAGCCGCATCTTGGCGTCGAAATAGCTGTCCATGTCGCCATGATAGTCGAGATGATCGCGCGACAGGTTGGTGAAGGCCCCGGCCAGGACCGGCAGCCCTTCGGTGCGATACTGGTCAAGGCCATGGCTTGACGCTTCGAAGGCCGCGTGGGTGATGCCTTCGCGGCGCAGGCCCGCCATGTTGGCGAGGAAGGTGACGATGTCGGGCGTGGTGAGGCCGGTCGACACCTGATCGACCGCGGTGGTGACGCCCAGCGTGCCGATCGATGCGGAGTTATGGCCCAGCATCCGCCACAGCTGTCGGGCGAGTTCGACCGTGCTGGTCTTGCCGTTCGTGCCGGTGACCGCGACGGTGACTTCGGGGAAAGGCGCGAAGAAGCGCGCCGCCAGCTGCGCGAAGAGGCGGCGGGGATTGGCGTCGGCGATATGGATCGCGCCGTCCACCTTCGCTTCGGGGCGGGCGACGATGGCGATGGCGCCGGCCCGGATCGCTTCGGGAATATAATCCTCGCCATTGACGCGCAGGCCCTGGAATGCGCCGAAGACGGTGCCCGGCGCGACCTTGCGATTGTCGATCGCGAAGCCCGTGACGGACGTGTCGAGGTCGCCAGCGGCGTTCACCGCTTTGGCGACCTCGGTATCCAGCTCCTCGACAAGCGACCCGAGGCGCATCACTCTTTCTCCTTCTCGCCGTGCAGCAGCGGCATCAGATCGGAAATATCGACGTCGCGCCGCTCGTCCGGCATCACGCCCAGCATCGGGCCGGTGCGCTCGACCACCCGCTTTACCACCGGCGCGGCGGTCCAGGCGGCGGTGCGCAGGCCGAACTGCCCCGTCGCTTCGTCCATGATCGCGACGACGACATAGCGGGGATTGTCCATCGGGAAGGCAGAAGCGAAAGTCGTCACCAGCGAAGTCTTGTTGTAGCGCCCTTCCTGGGGCTTTTCGGCCGAACCCGTCTTGCCGCCCACCCGGAATCCCTTGGCGTCGGCGCTACGCCCTGTACCTTCCGACACGATCATCCGCAACAGCTGCCGCATCCGAGCGCTGGTCGCGGCGGAAAAGACGCGGCGGCCGTGGGGCACGTCCTGCGGCCGCAGCTTGCGCACGGTCGCGGGCCGCCACATGCCGCCATTCACCAGCGCCGCATAAGCGGTCGCCAGATGCAGGGGCGTGACGGCGATGCCGTGACCGTAGGACACGGTCATGCTGGTGATGCGGCCCCAGTTGGACGGCCACAATCCCCCTGCCCGCTCGTTGAACTCGATCGGCGCGCGCTGGTCGAAATCGAGGCTGCGGAACAGCTTCTGCAACGGCGCGGCGCCCATTTCATCGGCGATGCGCGCGGTGCCGATGTTCGAGCTGTGCACCAGGATTTCGGGAACGTTGATCCAGCGGCCGAGCGGATGGTCGTCCTTGATGCGGAAGCCCGCGACGGCGAGCGGCGCGGTGGCGTCATAGCGCTTGCTCATCGAGGTGACGACGCCGGCATCCATGGCGGCGGCGATCGACAGCGGCTTGAAGGCGGAGCCAAGCTCATAGCGCGCCTGCACCATATGGTTGCAAAGCGGCGATTCCGAACAGCGCTTGCCCGCGTAATTCTGCAGCTTGTTGGGATCGAACACCGGGATCGACGCCATGGCGATGACTTCGCCAGTATTGACGTCAAGGATGATGCCGCCCGCGCCCTTGGCCCGGGTCTGGACCAGCTGCGCATAAAGCTCACTTTCGAGCGCACCCTGCACGCGGCTGTCGATCGACAAGGCGAAAGGCTGGCCGCGCAGCGCCGGATCGATCAGCCGGTCGTTGAAAGCCGCCTCCGCGCCCATGCCGCCCACCCCCTCGCCATTGGGTGCGAAGCCCAGAATATGGGCGGCGAGCGTGCGCTGCGGGTAGAGGCGTTCCTTTTCGCGCGGAAATTCGATGCCGATTTCCCCGAGCGCATTCACCGCCGCCACCTGTTCGGGCAGCGCGCGGCGGCGCAGATAGGCCCAGCCCTTGCCGGACAGCTTCTTGTAGAAGGCGGATTCGGTTTCGTCGGGGAAGATTTGATGCAGCTTGCGGGCAAGCTCCGCCGGTTCGCCGATCAACTTGGAAGGCCGCACCGAGATGGAATAGGCGTCCATCGTCCGCGCCAGCGGCACGCCGTTGCGATCGACGATGTCGGCCCGCGCAGGCACGAACGGGCCCAGCGCACCGTCGCCGCCCGCCCCCTGCGCAAAAACGCCGACCCAAAGGAGCCGGCCGATCAGGATGGTGGTGATGCCCAGGAACAGGATGAGCAGAAGCATCAACCTGTTGTGCGCCGTGGCGGTCAGGCTGACCCGTTGCCGCCCCGCGCGCGGTCCACCGGGCTGGACGATGATCGTGGCCATCAGCGCGCTCCCTTCCGCTTTTCCCGGGCCGCCCGGGCGGTGAGATCGCCGAGCGTGCTGTCGTCGAGCAGCTTGGCGTCCAGCATCGCCATCCGCTCCGCCTTGCGCGCGATCGGATTGGGTTTGGACATGTCGGCGTCGGCTTTCGCCTGGGCGACCGGAGCGCGCGGCGCGGGCCGGGGAAGCGTATCGACATTGTCCGCGGCGTGCGCCTCGCGGATGATGGCGATGTCGCTGCGGATCTGAGTCGCGGCCGGGCTTTCAGGCGCCTTCTGCGGCGCGGACGGCAGGTCGGCGGGAGTTTCCACCATCGCCACCATGACGGGCGGCGCGACATAGTCGGGGCCGTTGGGCTGAACGCCGTCCAGCTGCGCCAGCGCACGCTCTCCACCCAGATATTGCTGTGCGGTCGGCGTGGCGTAGAGAAAGTCGTGCTGGTTCCAGCTTTCCAGCTGGCGCATCGAGGCGCGCGCGCTGAATTCCGTTTCCAGATAGCGGATGTCGGCCTTGGCCGCGGCGATCTGGTAGCGGACGCGCATCAGCTCGTTGCGTTCCGTCGCGACCTTGAGTGAGATCATATAGGCCCCGAGCGCGCCAAGCGCGACCAGGATCACCCAGATCAGGCTCTGCAATCTCTTGACGGCGATCATGCGCGGCTACTCCGGGACGACGAGGGGGCGAGCGAAGCGGCGACCGGCGCGGCCGTGCGGATCGCGCTGCGCAGGGTGGCGGAGCGGGCGCGGGGGTTGCGCGCCAGTTCCGCCTCGCCGGGGCGCACCGCCTTGGCCGGCTTGCCGAAGGTCGGCTGCGGCCCGGCGGCGCGTTCGGGCAGATGCCGCGAACCCGCGCCTTCACCGCCGCTGCGCTTGCGCAGGAACTGCTTGACGATGCGGTCTTCCAGGCTGTGGAAGGTCACGATGGCGAGGCGCCCGCCCTCTTCCAGCAGCGCCTCGGCCGCTTCCAGCCCGCGCTCCAGCTCCTCCAGCTCGCGATTCACATGGATGCGGATCGCCTGGAAGGTGCGGGTCGCCGGATCCTTCTTGTCATGCGGCTTGTGGCCGAGCGCGCGGCGCACCACGGCGGCGAGCTGGCCGGTCCGCTCCAGCGGGCGCGCTTCGACGATGGCGCGCGCGACGCGGCGCGAACGCGGCTCTTCGCCATAACGGTAGATGACGTCGGCGATTTCCTCTTCCGGGGCAGAGTTGAGGAAATCGGCCGCGCTCATGCCGTCCTGGCTCATCGTCATCGCCAACGGGCCGTCGGCCTGAAAGGAAAAGCCGCGTTCGGGCCGATCGAGCTGCATCGAGGAGACGCCGATGTCGAGCGTTACGCCCGACACCCGGTCGACGCCGCGCTCCGCCAGCAATTGCGCCATGCGGGAAAATTCGCCGGGGATCAGAGTGATGCCGTGCGCGGCGGCCACGCCCTGCCCTTCGCGGATCGCGTCGGGATCGCGATCGAAGGCGAAGACGCGGGCGCCGGCGTTGGCCATGGCGCTGCTATAGCCGCCTGCCCCGAACGTGCCGTCGACATGGATTTCGCCCGGCGCGATGGCGAGGGCGTCCAGCACCTCGTCGATCAGCACCGGGACATGAGGCGCAGCGCTCACTTGCCACCCCCCGCCGCGCGCTGATCGAGCCAGCGCCGTACCTTGTTGCGGATCAGCGCGGGGCGATCGGGGCTTTCGACCAGCGCTTCGGGCCTCCAGATCTGGAAGTAGCGGCCCACGCCATAGAAGAAGACGGCGTCGGTGATGCCGGCTTCTTCCTTGATGTCGGGGTGGAGGAAGAAACGGCCGCCATCGTCGAAATTGACGTCTTCGATCGTGCCGAGTCGGTTTTCGCGCTCCAGATCGGCATTGAAGTCGCGCCCGGCTTCATAAGCCTGGCGCTCCAGCTTCTCGACCTCGTCGAACAGGAACTGCTTGTGCGACAGGCCAAAGCCCGTCGCGCAGCCATTGTCGAAGTGCACGGACAGGCAGAGGCGATTCTGGCCGCCGCTGGCCTGGGCCACCAGCTTGCGCATCTCCAAGGGCAGCACGAAACGGCCCTTGCCGTCCGCGACGCTGAACGCGTTGCCCGAATAGAGAATGACGTCCGACACGCTGGAAACTGGCCCCTTTTCAATGGGACGCAGGCCGTCCTTCGCCGGAATCGCGAACAGACCATCCGACAAACAGGACTGCACAAAGCCTGACGAACCCCAATGCCGGTTTTCCTACCAAGCATGGAGCCGACTGAAAAGGGAAAAGTCGGGAGAGGATGGGAAAAGCTGGTCAAAAGTGGGTTGAGGGGATTTTCTCTGTTTCTCCTGTCAGGTTTTCACTTTTTGTTCCGACTTCTCTACGCTGGAATTGCCGGCGCAGCAATGCGCCACCCAGCATCGCCCATCCTGTCCCAACCAGAATCGCCCAGCGCAGCCCCGCAACCACGTTCGCTGGCGCGCGCATCCAGCGACGCCCCTGCGGAGTCGCGGAGCCCAGCCATTGCGCGACGCACGCGGGCGCATCGGCGCTCCAGGCGCGTGGATCGAGCGGATCGCCGGAGGCCGCCAGCCAGAGCCGGTCGTCGATCAGGTCTGCGTCCCCCACCAGCAGCACATCGCCTGCTCCTACCCGCCGCCGCTGCATCGCCGCGCCGTCTGCCATCCAGGCGGCGGAGAGGGTGAGAAGCTGGTCCTCCGCCGTGAAGTGGCGAACCTCCGCCGGCTGGAACTGGCCGGGGGAAAAGCCCCAATGAGCCAACAAAGGGGCGAGCCATGTGGCGGACGGCGCCCGCCGCCGATCCCCCAGCGGCAGGTCGGAAGGCCAGCGCAGCAGCGGATCGGCAAGCACCAGAGCGGTGCCGCCACGCCTGACCCAGGCGTCGATCGCCACGCGCTGCGCCGGGGTCATGGGACGCGGCTGGGCCAGCAGCAGTCGGTCCGCGCCGCTGCGGGGCAGATCGATCGGATCATCCAGTGGTTCGACCGTGAAGCGCGTGCGCAGGACCGTGACGATCGGAGCGTCGTGCGGAGCGGTCCCGCCCTGTCCCGGCTCCGCCCAGAAGAGCGGAAGACCGGTCAGCACCGCAAGCCTTGGCCGATCGGCCACGGATGCCAGCGGCTGGGCGGGGCCGCGCCAGAGCAGCAACGCCGCCGCCGCCATCATCAGGACGGCGACAGGACGGGCCGCGCGGACCGGCGGCCGCCGCAGCCAAGCGCCGGCAAAGGCGGCCAGCAGCGCGACCAGGACCAAGCCAAACGCCGCCGACACCAGCGGCAGGCGATCGGCCGCAATCGTGCAGAAGAGCAGCGGCGGCACTGCTGCGCCGATCGCGCCCCAGGCCAGCACCAGCCAGGACCGTCGGGCCAGCGACAGGCCGGCCAGCACGATCAGAAGCGCGACAGGCATGCTCCAGTCCCAGGGATCGGCCTGCCCGGTCCGCAAGGCGCGCCAGAGGCCGGCCAGCAATGCGGCGATCATCGGCAGCCAGAAACAGAGGAATCCCTTCAGCGCCGCTGTCGCGACGCGCCCTCCCCTGCGGCTGCCCATCCGGTCAGTTGGGTTGCTGGGCTGGATCGCGATCGAGCGGCTGCGCCGGATCCCGGTCCATGGGTTTCTTGAGATTGGGATCAGGCTGAAGGTCGGGCACGATCGGCGCTTGCTCGGGCGCGGGCTGCACGCCCAGTTCCGCCAGCGGCTCCTTGGGCGCGAGCGCGTTGGTTTCGAGCGTCGTCGTCACTGGCGGCGCCAGCGCGGCGTCATCGACCCGCGCCTTTTCGATGACGATATTGGCCAGGCCGACGAGCAGCACGACGCCCGCCAGGCCGGTCAGTCCGATCTGAACGCGCTGCAACCCTTCCTGGCGGCGGGGCGTATCGACCATGTTCGCGCTCTTGTTCCCGTCCTCGCCGCGACCCGTGTCGGCGATCATGCAGTGTGCGCGAGCCAGGGGAAGACCGTCAAGCCCTTCGATTCCAGCCATGGGCGGTTATAAAGGGTGGAAAGATAGCGGAAACCGGTATCGCAAAGGATGGTCGCGACGCGCTTGCCCGGCCCCAATTGCCTGGCCAGCGCCACCGCGCCCGCGACGTTGATGCCCGAGGACAGACCCAGGCACAGCCCCTCCTCGCTCAGCAAGCGACGGACCCAATGCAACCCATCCTCATCGGAAATGCGGAACTGGGTGTCGATCGGCGCGCCTTCCAGATTGGCGGTGATGCGCCCCTGCCCGATGCCTTCGGCGACGGACGAGCCTTCGGCCTTGAGTTCGCCATGGGCATAATAGTTGTAGAGCGCCGCGCCATGGGGATCGCTGAGCGCGATGATGACATTCTCATCCCGCGCCTTGAGCCCCAGGCCGACGCCGGCAATGGTGCCGCCCGTGCCCGCCGCGCACGTGAAGCCGTCGATGCGGCCGTCCATCTGCGCCCAGATTTCCTCCGCCGTGCCCACGATATGCGCCTTGCGATTGGCGATATTGTCGAACTGATTGGCCCAGATCGCATTGTCGGTCTCTTCCGCGATGCGGCGCGAGGTGTGGACGAAATGACCGGGGTTGGAATAGGGCGCGGCCGGCACCGTGACCAGTTCCGCCCCCAGCGCCCGCAACGTGTCCATCTTTTCGCGGCTTTGTGTTTCGGGCATGACGATGATCGTCTTGTAGCCCTTGGCATTGGCGACGAGCGCCAGGCCGATGCCGGTATTGCCCGCCGTCCCTTCGACGATGGTCCCGCCGGGCTTCAGCAGCCCCTTCTCCTCGGCATCATTGACGATGAACAGCGCCGCCCGGTCCTTCACCGATGCGCCGGGATTGGCGAATTCGCATTTGGCGAAAATGTCGCAGCCCGTCTCTTCAGAAGGGCCGGCGAGGCGCACCAGCGGCGTATTGCCGATGAGCGCGAGACTGTTGGGGGAAAGCAGCATGGCGCCACGCATAGCGGAGCAGGCGCGGCTTTGCCAAGCAAGCGAATGATGCCTGGGACAAAGGGTCGGTTTAAGCGCGCGGCTTAACCTTTTCCGCCACGCCCGTCCCAATGCGGCACGCGGCGATTCTACAGGAGAAATAGGTGGAGATTTCGCCTATGGGAGGCCCGGAGCATGGCGTGAGGCCATGCGCGGGAATGGCGACATGCGAGCAACGGGATGGAAGGCGAAGGGCGGGATCGCCCTGCTGGCGCTGTGCGCGCTGGTCGCACCGCGCCTGATCACCGCCGCGCCGCTCGACCTGCTGGAAGGCAGCGCCGCGCCCGTCGACCCCACCGAGCAGCCCGGCGACAATTTCCCCGGCTCGGCCTTCTTCTTCGCGGAAGGCGCGTTCGATCCGGTGCCGGGCGTGGAAACCGTGCGGAGCGCGCATGTGCTGGGGCTGGACGCAGTCAGGGCCGCGCCCGCGGGCGTGTTTCGTGGCATCACCGCGCTGGACAGCTATCGCGCGCTCAATTGCCTGACCAACGCCATCTATTATGAAGCAGGGAACGAGCCGGAGGATGGGCAGCGCGCGGTGGCGCAGGTGGTGCTTAACCGGGTGCGCAGTCGGCTATGGCCAGACAGCGTGTGCGGCGTCATCTACCAGGGGTCCGAACGGACCGACTATAAATGCCAGTTCACCTTCAGCTGCGACGGGTCGATGATGCGCATCCCCGCGCCAGCCGCATGGGCGCGCGCGCGGCGCATCGCGCAGGAGGCGCTGGCCGGGTCCGTCTATGCGCCCGTCGGCCTGGCCACCCATTATCATACGCTGGCGGTGCGGCCTGACTGGTCAGGGATGCTGCAACCCGTCGCGGTCGTGGGCGCGCATATCTTTTACCGCAATCCCGGCTTCAACGGCACAGTCGCGGCGTTCACCGCCGCTTATGCCGGTCGGGAACTGATTTCCGGCCCGGCGCGCCACAGTTGGCCGGCAAGGCCCGCGCCAACACAGAATTTGATGAGATCCCTGGGTCCGGCTCTGGCAGCCTTTGCGCCCAGCCCCGGCGGCGATGCTGTATCTGCCGCGCCCGCACAAGTTGCGCCCGCGCCCAATGAACGCTTGCCGGAATCCACCATTCGCCCGGAATATCGCAACAGCGGCCGTCCGCTGATCTGACATTTTCGCGGTTAATTTCTTACACACCAGCGAAGTGCTTGACGGAGCGCAAAAATAAAAATCGTGCTCCCTGAACATAGGCGGGAACCGAATGCGTCCGTCGGCGGTTCTGCACTTCGGATAGCAAATCTTTTGCCCCCCGCTCTTGCTATCCACAAAATATGAGCCCGGAACGTTTCTCCCCCCCCGACGCGTTCCGGGCTCAGACTTTTTTGGGCAACAGCCTGAAATCTTTATTGTTTAGGATCCGGAACGGATTTCGCCGGCGCGGGTTCTTTCTCTCGTCGCCGCCCTGGACAGCCAGGCGGCAACAGTTTCTTGAGGAGATTTCCCGATGGCGAAGAAGATTTTTACCGCCTTGCTGCTCACCGGTTCGCTGATGGTCGCCGCGTGCAACACCGTCGAAGGCGCCGGCCGCGACGTGCAGAGCGCTGGCCAGGCCGTAGAAGACGCCGCGGACTAAAGGCGCGCCCGCTTTTTCATTGACCCCCTCCCTAGCATGGGCTCGCCGGGCAGACGGCGAGCCCTTTTTTTTGTCGGGCGCCCCCCCCCGTGGCATACCGCTAGCCCACGAAAAAGCCCGGCGCCTCTGTCGAGGGCCGGGCTCTATCCATCCGCCAAGCTGGCGGCTTTGATCAGCCGCGACTTTCCGGCGGCAGCGTGATCTTCACATTCTCGCCATTCTGGCCGGGGAAGTTGGTGAACATCGCGTCGATCAGGTTGGGCACCAGATAGGTGAGCTTGTTCGAGAGCGACTGCGCGCTCGCCGTGCCTTCGAACAGGCGGCGATTGTCAGCCGCGCGATCGATCTTCAGGCTGAGGTCGCTGGTATAGACGGTATAGCTCGACACATCGGTATAGCCGCTCGGCCCGAACAGCCAGGGATCATAGAAGCCATAGCCCCAGGGACGGCCCCAGCGGCCGCGCCATCCCCAGCCGCCATAATAGGGATCGCCAAAGCCGGTCGAGCGGACCTTTTCACGGCCATTATCGACCTTGTAGGCGACGCGCACGATCATGTCGGCGCCGGCGGGATCATTGGCGCGGACATAGCCGGTCTGCGCCAGTCGCTGTCCGACAAGGTCGGCATAATGGGCGAATTCCAGGCCGCCGGCGAGCTTGGGATCATCGGCGACGATCGTGAAGCTCTGCCCCGCGGGCGCGGGCAGTTGCTGGAAGCGGGCGACATCGGCCTTGAAAGACGTGGCGCAGCCCGACAGCGCCACCAGCGCCAGGGCGGGCGCCGCGAACAGACCGAACTTCTTGATACGGGTCATTTTTCTGCGTCCTGTGACAGGCATGGAGCCTGGGTTCATTCTTGCGCCCTGCATTAGCAAAAGGCAACTGAACATCGTTTGAACGCTTGAAGAGACCGAATGGGCGCAAACCATGTTCTCGGTGGAGGGACGACGCGGCGCTGGCAAAACCGTCAGGGCGCTGGAAAGAATGGTCGCTGGCGAAAGATGGAGCCTCCGCCATGCGGACGAGGCGACGCCGGCGAATGCGCGACGCCTCGCCCGCTCCCGGTATTTTCAGCGCATCAGGCCCATGGCGTCATAGGCGGCGCGCAGCGTGGGTTCGGCGGCCGACGCGGCCTTGGCCGCGCCCTTTTCCAGGATCGAGTCCAGCGCGGCATCGTCGGTGCGCAGCTGCAGGAAACGCTCACGGATCGGGCGAAGCGTTTCGACCAGCAATTCGCCGAGCGCCGGCTTGAACGCGCCGAAGCCCTTCCCGGCGAAATCCGCGCAGACGGCATCGGGCGTCGCGCCGGACAGGGTCGCGAAAATGCCGACCAGATTGCTCGCCTCCGCCCGGCCCGCCAGGCCCTCCGCCGTTTCGGGCAGCGGTTCGGGATCGGTCTTGGCCTTCTTCACCTTCTGCATGATGGCGTCATCATCATCGGTCAGGTTGATGCGGCTCATGTCGCTGGGGTCGGATTTCGACATTTTCGCCGTGCCGTCGCGCAGCGACATGATCCGCGCCGATTCCTTGGGGATGATCGGGGCCGGCATGGTGAACAGATCGACGCCGAAGTCGGTGTTGAACTTGGTGGCGATGTCGCGCGCCAGTTCCAGATGCTGCTTCTGGTCCTCACCCACCGGCACATGCGTGGCATTGTAGAGCAATATGTCGGCCGCCTGCAGCACCGGATAGACGAACAGGCCGATGGACGCGCCTTCGCGATCCTTGCCCACCTTGTCCTTGAACTGGGTCATGCGGTTGAGCCAGCCGATGCGCGCGGTGCCGTTCAGCAGCCAGCACAGTTCCGCATGGGCGGGCACCCGCGCCTGGTTGAACAGGACCGAACGGTCGGGATCGATGCCGGCCGCGACCAGAGCGGCCGCCATGTCGCGCACGTTGCGGATGCGCTGTTCGCGCCCTTCATGCACCGTGATCGAGTGCATGTCGGCAAGGAAGAAGAAGCACTGGCTTTCGCTGTCCATCTCGTCCTGCATCCGCACCCAGTTGCGGATCGCGCCCAGGTAGTTGCCAAGGTGCAGATTGCCGGTCGGCTGGATGCCGGAAAGGACGCGCATGGGACTGATCCGTTCTCTAGTCAGGTTGAACGTTTGCGGCGCATCAGCGCCTTGATGTCGGAGAGCCGATAAGCGCCCGTGACGAAGGACGCCAGCCCGTAAAGCGCCACCCCGGCGCCGACCAGCAGCGCGAGCGCGACATAGCGCTGGAGCATCGCCCCGGTGAGCCACGGATCGAGCAGCCCCTCGCCCGCCCAGAGCGCCCCGCCCATGATCAGCGCAGCCAGCGCCAGGCGGGGGATGCGGCGGCGCAGGCCGGCGTCGGCGGCGAAGTGACCGCGCCTGACCAATGTGGTGTAGAGCATGGCGACATTGACGGTCGAGGACAGGGCGGTGGCAAGCGGAGGGCCGATATGGCCCAGCGTGGGGATCATCGCCAGATTGCCGGCGATGTTGATCAGGATCGACAGCATCGCGTAGCGCACCGGCGTCCGGGTGTCGCCCCGCGCATAATAGCCCGGCGTCAGCACCTTCACCAGCACATAGCTGGGCAGGCCGATCGAGAAGGCCGACAGCGCCCAGCCGCAGCGCATCGCGTCTTCAGGCGTGAAGCGGCCATATTGAAAGAGACCGCGCACGATCGGTTCCGCCACGGTCAGAAACGCCACGGTCGCGGGCAAGGTGAGGAACAGCGCCAGTTCGATACCCCGGTTCTGCGTCTCCATCGCTGCCGCCTCCTCGCCCTTTGACAACATGCGCGAGATGGTGGGGAGCAGGATAGTGCCAAGGCCGATGCCGATCAGGCCCAGCGGCAACTGGTTCAGCCGGTCGGCATAGTAGATATAGGTAATGGAGCCCGAGGCGAGCAGCCAGCCCGACAGGGCGGTGGAAATCAGCAGATTGATCTGGGCGGCGCCAGCGCCCGCCGCGGCGGGCACGATCAGGCGCAGCAATTCCCGCACATCCTTGTCCATTCGCGGTCGCTTCAGCCGGATCGCGACGCCGGCGCGGCGGCAGGCGATCATCAGCCACAGCAATTGCAGCGCGCCGCCGATCGTTACCGACATCGCTTGAACCCGCGCGGTTTCATATTCGTCCGCGCCGTGGAAAAACCACAAGCCCGCGATCATGGCGACATTGAGCAGGATCGGCGCTGCGGCATTCACCCAGAATTTATCGAGCGAATTGAGGATGCCGCCCAGCAGCGAGGCGAGCGAGATCAGCGCCAGATAGGGGATGGTGATGCGCGCCAGGGTGACGGCATAGGCGAATTGATCGGGCGTGGGGTTCTGCCGCGAAAAGCCCCCCGACAACAGCCATGTGACCGGCCAGGCGGCGGCCAGCAGCAGCAGCGTGAAGACAATGAGCACCGGCAGCAGCACGGCCAGCGCGCGCTCGGCGAAGTCATAGCCGGCGGGAAGGCCGCCCTCCCCGGCCGCCTTCCTGTTGAAGAGCGGAATGAAGGCGGCGGAAAAGGCGCCCTCGGCAAAAAGCGCGCGGAACATGTTGGGCAGGCGAAAGGCGACGCCGTTGAAGGCGTCCGAGGCAAAGCCGGCGCCGACATAACGCGCCGCCAGCGAATCGCGGACCAGCGCCAGCACGCGGCTGGCGAGCGTCAGCCCGCCGACCGAGCCCAGGGCTTTCACCAGTTTCATGGGGCAAATGCGCGTCCCGTTCGGGCCGACCCTGTCGAAGGACCTTCCTTGTCCCCGAAAGACAAGGAAGGGGTATCGACAGGCTCGGCCCGAACGGGAGAGAGAGACATGGCCTGAGGGTCAGGCGTGGCCCGCGGGCTCGCCTGCGGTCGCCTGCATCTGCTGGGCCTGCTGCATGTAGAGCGAACCGAAGTCGATCGGATCGAGCAGCAGCGGCGGGAAGCCGCCGTCGCGGATGGCGTCGGCCAGGACGCGGCGCGCGAAGGGGAAGATGAGGCGCGGCGCTTCGGCCAGCATGAAGGGCTGGACCTGGTCTTCGGGCACGTTGCGCATGCCGAAGATCGCGGCATAGAGCAGTTCGACCGCGAAGGCCGTGCCCTGCGGCGCAACCGCCTTCACCTCGATCCGGAGCGAGACTTCCAGCACTTCCTCACCCACCTTGTCGGCGCCGATGTTGAACTGGACGTCGATCTGCGGCTGGTCGGGCCACTGGTAGACCGCCGGGGCGTTGGGATTTTCGAAGGACAGGTCCTTCACATATTGGCTGATGAGCGCGATCTGCGGCCCGGCGTCAACGCCATTGGGCTGGACGTTGATGGTGCTGTTGATGTCGGCTTCGTCGGCCATATCCCTACCTTGACTTTCCCAGTTGGCCGGCGGCGGCGCGCCCCCGGAAGATGATAGCCCGCGCGCTTAGCAGGGGCGTGGAACAAGGGCAATGGCGGCCCGGGCACAGTCTATTTGAAGTTGGGGGGAAACATGCCTATGTTGTCGGGAACATCGTCCCGAACAAAGGGTATTTGCTTCCGTGTACGTGATCGTCATCCTCGCCATGATCGCCGGCTTTCTGGCGCTGCGGCTCTATTCCGTGCTCGGCAAGCGCACGGGGCATGAGCAGGAGCCGGCGCTGCGTCCCGCCGAGGATCGCGCGCAGGTCACGGTGCTGCAGCCCGGCCCGATGAGCCAGGGCGGCAGCGATTCGGTGCGGCTGGCCGAAGGGCTGATCGCCCCGGGCGCCGAAGCCGGCGTGCGCGCGCTCATCGCCGCCGATCGCAGCTTCGACGTGCCGCAGTTCGTCGATGGGGCAAAGAGCGCCTACAAGATGGTGCTGGAGGCCTTCTGGCGCGGTGATCGGGAAGAATTGGCCTGGCTGTGCGACGCCGATGTTCTGGCCTCGTTCGAGGAAGCGATCGCCGCCCGCGAGGCCGATGGCCATGTGCTGGACAACCGGCTGGTTCGGATCGAGAAGGCGCAGATTGTCGAGGCGTCGATGCGCGATCGCACCGCTGAAGTCGCTTTGCGCTTCGAGGCGGACATCGCCGCCATCACGCGCGACAAGGACGGCAATGTTATTGCCGGGTCGCTGACCGATGCGATCGGGACGAAGGACATCTGGACCTTCACCCGCGACATTCGCAGCGCCGACCCGAACTGGAAGCTCAGCGAAACCGACGAAGCGTGATCCCGCGCATGTCCGGGAGCGCGAGCGCGGCATGATCCGGCGCAGCAAGGGAGGCGCGCTGATCGCTGCGCTGATGCTGTCCGGCTGCGCGGGCAGCGTCATTCCACCCTCTGCGGGCGGGCCTGCGCCTGGTAGGCCGGCGCCGTCGAGCGAAGTGGCGACCCGGCCCACGCCGGCCACGCCCCGTCCCACCTTGTCCGTCGCTACGCCAGCCGAGCTCGGCATCGACACCAGCACGGCTGCGGGACTGGGCGTCACGCGCGGGCCGGCGATTGCCGATCTTCTCCCCTCGGGTGAACAGGCGCGCCGCGCCCTGCAGGCCTTCCGCCTCTCCTGCCCCAGCCTGATGCGCCGCACGGACGCGAGCGGCCTGACGCGCGGGTCAGACTGGAACAATAGCTGCGCGGCGGCCTCCAGCTGGCCCGATGCCTCCGCCAGCGAATTTTTCTCGCGCTATTTCGAAGCGGTGCAGGTGGGCGATGGCGCCGCCTTCGTCACGGGCTATTATGAACCGGAGATCGCCGGGTCGCGCACGCGCCAGCCCGGTTACGACGTGCCGATCTATCGCCGTCCCGACGACCTGATCGACGTCGATCTGGGCCAGTTCAGCGAAAGCCTGAAGGGCCGATCGATCCGCGGCAAGGTGCAGGGCACCAGGTTCATTCCCTATGACGAACGCAGCCGGATCGTGGCGGGATCGCTAGCGGGGCGCGGACTGGAGCTGGCCTGGGCGGCCGATCCGGTCGAGTTCTTCTTTCTGCAGGTGCAGGGCAGCGGGCGATTGCTGCTGCCCGACGGCGGCGTCATGCGCATCGGCTATGACGGGCAGAATGGCCGCGACTATACCGGCATCGGCAAGCTGATGAAGGATCGCGGCCTGATCCAGGCCGGGTCGATGCAGGACATCATGGCCTATCTGCGCGCACACCCGGCCGAAGGCGCGGCCATCATGAACGAGAATAAGAGCTTCGTCTTTTTCCGCGAACTCACCGGGCCGGGGCCGCTCGGCGCCATGGGCATGCCCGTGACCCCGGAAGCCACGGTTGCCGCCGATCCCAAATTCATCCCCATGGGCGCGCCGGTGCTGCTCTCGCTCGACCGGGCGGAGCCCAACGGCATCTGGATCGCGCAGGACACGGGCGGGGCGATCAAGGGCGCGAACCGCTTCGACAGCTTCTGGGGCGCGGGCGCGCGCGCGCGCGGCATCGCGGGCGGCATGTCGGCTCGCGGCAGCGCGCTCATCCTGCTGCCGATCGGATCGGCCGCACGACTCACCGGGCGCTGAGCGGCCCCGCCATGGTCCGGCGGCGGCTGAGTTCGGAGGAAGAGGCGCTCTGGACGGCGCTGACCCGGTCGGTCCGTCCGTTGCGGCCGGGCCCGCGCATGGCGACGCCAATGCCGCCCTCTCCAGCGGATAATCCCGCGAAAACAAGGTTAACACCCCCTGCCCCTGCCGCCGCTCCGGCGCCCCCACGGGCGGCGCCCGCCGCCATGCTGGACAATAGCTGGGAACGGCGCATTCGCGGCGGCACCATCAGCCCAGACATGAGCATCGACCTGCATGGTCATAGCCTGTCGGCAGCGCATGCGCGGCTGAACCAGGCGATCGCGAACGCGCTTGCGAACAATGCCCGTGTGCTGCTGGTGGTGACGGGAAAGCCGCCGAAAACTGCCGAAAACCTGGGGAGATCGCGTCGCGGTGCGATCCGGGGGGAGATTGGCCATTGGCTGGAAACCAGCGTCTATGCCGATCGCATCGCCAGCGTGCGCATTGCTCATCCCCGCCACGGCGGCGACGGCGCGCTTTATCTGATTTTGCGGCGCAGAAAATAAACATCAGCCGTCGCCTCGCTGCTGACCGTTTCTTAACCACTCTCCCCCATATGGATTGCAACGGGCTCTTTACGGAGCGTAAAGTGGGCAGGAGGCGAATGCAGGGCGTCACGTTGAAAAGCCGCGCTGCTGCCTTCGCCTGCGCCGCGGGGGCGCTGGTGTTCACCCTTTCCCTGGTGCTGGGCTATACACCCGGGCAACAGGACGACCTGATGCAGGTCGGACGCGCGCTGATCATCGCGATCCTGTGCGGCACGTTGAGCTGGGCGTCGGCCAGTCGATCGATGGCGGCTACTGCTGCCGCGATCGACACGGCGACGGAACGGCTGCTTTCGGCCGCGCATGGCGATCTGCAATCGCCGGTCTCTCCTGACATAGGTGCGGAATTGCCCGATCTGTCCGTCGCGATGCAGAGCCTGTTCAGCCAGGTGCGCACCAATCTGGACCATGTCCAGAGCCTGGCGCTGTTCGACCAGATTACGGGCTTAGCGAACCGCACCAGCTTCTGCCGCCAGGTCGAGCACCACCTGACCGGCCGGCAGACCGATGCCATGGCGGCGCTGTTCTTCATCGACCTGGACGGGTTCAAGGGCGTGAACGACACGCTGGGCCATGCGGCAGGCGACCAGTTGCTCGCGCGGGTCGCAGGCCGTTTGCGCGAAGTGGTGATGGCGCAGGTGAGCGCCGGGACAGGCGACGCCGTGATCGGCCGTCTTGCCGGCGACGAGTTCACCATGTTCTTCCCCATGTTGCCGGGCCCGAGCGCAGCGGCGCGGATCGCGCGCGCCGTGCAATTCGCCCTGGGCGAACGGTTCGACCTGGGCAGCCAGCATGTCGAACTGGGCGCGTCGATCGGCATCGCCTGCTATCCCGAACATGGCGATACCCTGTCGGCGCTGCTGCGCGCGGCCGATGTCGCCATGTACCATGCCAAGCATCAGGGCCGCGGGCGCGCCGAAATCTACAGCGCCGAACTCGCGCTGGAGGCGGCCGACCGCGCCGATCTGGAGCGCGACCTGCTGCTGGCGTTGCAGCGAGACGAATTCCTGCTGCAATTCCAGCCCCAGATCGACACGACGAGCGGACAGGCCGTCGCCGCCGAAGCGCTGGTTCGCTGGGCGCACCCAGAGCGGGATCTGGTGATGCCCGGCGCCTTTGTCCCCATCGCAGAGGAGAGCGGCACCATAGTTGCCTTGGGCGACTGGGTGATGAGCAGGGTCTGCGAAACCGCCGCACGGTGGGCGCAGGCGGGCCAGCACCAGCGGATCGCGATCAACATCAGCACGCGCGAACTGGCGCAGGCGGACTTCTTCCTGCGGCTGCGACATGCGATGGCAACCTATCAGGCGCCCGCGACGATGCTGGAGCTGGAGATCACCGAATCGGTCGCGATGGAGATGGACCAGCGCATTTCGGAGCAGCTGGCCGCGCTGCGCAGCGAAGGGCTGCGCGTGGCGATCGACGATTTCGGCACCGGCTATTCCAATCTCGCGCGGCTGAAGGAACTGCCCGTCGACAGGGTGAAGATCGACCGCAGCCTGGTGCGCGACATCGCCACCTCCGCCGAAGCGCGGACCATCTGTTCGGCCGTCGTCGGCCTGATCCAGGGGCTGGGCATCGAAGTGGTGATAGAAGGGGTGGAAACCGAAGCACAGATGGAAATGCTGCGCGTCATCGGCTGCACCCTGTTCCAAGGCTATCATCTCGCGCGGCCGATGGACGAGCAGGCCTATCTCTCGCGCTTCGCCGTCCCGCTCATCATGCAGGAACGGCGCATCGTCTGACGGTCAGGCGGGCCGCAGCGCCCGTTCCATGATCCGCGCGTAAATGCACTGCAGATCGCGCAGATCCTGCACCGCGACCGCTTCGTCCAGCTTGTGCATCGTCGCGTTGTTGAGCCCGAACTCCACCACCGGGCAGAGGCGCGAGAGGAACCGCGCGTCCGACGTGCCGCCGGTCGTCGACAGTTCCGCCTCGACCCCGGTAACGTCTCGGATCGCGGCGGTCACCATGCCGGACAGCGGGCCCGGCTGCGTCAGGAAGGATTCACCGCTGATCCGCGCTTCGACCGTGCCGCCTTCGACGGCCGCCAGTGCCTTTATCCGCTCGATGAGCGACGCGCCGCTATGCCGGTCGTTGAACCGGATCGAGATGCGCGCCGTCGCCTGGCCGGGAATGACATTATGGGCCGGGTTGCCGACCTCCAGATCGGTGATTTCGATATTGCTGGGCTGGAACCAGTCCGTGCCCTGGTCCAGCTCCTCGGCTTCGATGGCCGCCAGGATGCGCACCAGCCGCGGTATGGGATTGTCGGCCAGATGCGGATAGGCGACATGGCCCTGCGCGCCCTGAACGTTGATCCACATATTGACCGATCCGCGGCGGCCGATCTTGACCACGTCGCCCAACCGCTGCGTCGATGTGGGCTCCCCCACCAGGCAGAAATCGGGCCGAAGGCCGCGCGTCGCCATCCTGTCCATCAGCGCCAATGTGCCATACACCGCCGGCCCTTCCTCGTCGCCGGTGATGATCAGGCTGATCGTGCCGCGCAGATCGTCGGGCAAGTCGGACAGCGCCGCCACGAAAGCCGCGATCGACCCCTTCATGTCGACCGCCCCGCGGCCGTAGAGCAGATCGCCGCGAATGTCGGGCGCGAACGGATCGCTGGTCCAACCGGCGCCCGGCGGCACCACGTCCAGATGGCCGGCATAGGCGAAATGCGGCCCCGCGCCAGTCGTGCGCCAGGCGAGCAGATTTTCGACCGGCCCGTCGGGCGCCTCCCCGGCGATGAAGCGATCGACGGTAAAGCCCAGCGGCGCCAGCATCGATTCCAGTTCGGCGAAGACCGCCCCGGTGGCAGGCGTCACGGACGGGCAGGCCAGCAGGCGCTGGGCCAAGGCCACGACATCGTCTTTGGTGCTGGTCATGCTCATGGGGACGCGTTAGCGAAAGCCCTGGCCCTTGGCCAGCGGCAGAAGGAGGATGAGGCCATGCCCCGCATCGACCTGGACAGTATCGCGCAGCGCAACGACACCGGCTATCCCGGCGCGCATGCACGCCTCGTGCAGCAACGCTGGGTGCGGCGCCTGGGCCCGGTTGCCGGCCTCACCGACTTTGGCGTCAGCCATGTCGTTCTGAAGCCCGGCGCCGCGTCGTCCCAGCGCCATTGGCACGAGGATGAGGATGAATTTCTGGTGATGCTGTCGGGCGAGGCCATGCTGGTCGAAGAGGGCGCGCGCACGGTGCTGCGCGCGGGCGACATGGCCGCCTTTCCCAAGGGCGAGCCCGACGGCCATCATCTGGTCAACGAAAGCGACACCGACTGCGCCTTCGTTGCCTTCGGTCGTCCGCCGACGGGCGATTGCCACTATCCCGACATCGACCTGCTGTGGTCGGGCGGGGTCTATCGTCACAAGGATGGGAGACGCTATTGACGATCGAGATGAACCGCCGCGATTGGGTGGCCGCGCTGGGCAGCCTGACGCTGGCGGCGCGAGCGCCGGGCGCGCTGGCCGCCCCATCGCACACGCTGATAAAACCGCCGCGGCTGCGCGCCGGCGATACGGTGGGACTGATCGAGCCGGCGGGCTTCACCGATGACGCGTTCGACCTCGACTTGGTCAAGGACACGATCCTGGCGATGGGCCTTACCCCCCGGCTCGCGCCGCATCTGGTGGATCGCTATGGCTATCTGGCCGGCAAGGATGCGGATCGGGCGGCGGACGTCAACGCCATGTTCGCCGATCCGCAGGTCCGGGCCGTGTTCGCGGTGCGCGGCGGATGGGGCTGCGCGCGCATCCTGCCGCTGCTCGACTTCGCGACGATCCGCCGCAATCCCAAGCTGCTGATCGGCTTTTCCGACATCACGGCGCTGCATCTCTCCTTCGCGGCGAAGGTGGGCTTCACCACCATTCATGGTCCCAACGCATCGAGCAGCTGGGGCAGCTATAGCTGGGACGCCTTCCGCGCCGTCGCCTTCGACGCCGCGACGCCGACATTGGTCAATCCGCAGGGGCATGAGGATCGGCTGGCGCAGCGCGTGGGCCGCGTCCGCACCTTTCGCCCGGGCGTCGCGCGCGGCCGTCTGCTGGGCGGCAACCTGACCGTCCTCGCCGCCCTGATGGGCACGCCCTGGCTGCCCGATTTCTCCGGCGCGATCCTGTTCATCGAGGATATCGGCGAAGCGCCCTATCGGATCGACCGGATGCTGACGCAGCTGGCGCTGGCAGGGGTGCTCGGCAAGCTGGCGGGCGTCGTCTTCGGCCAATGCACCGACTGCGGCGCGGCAGGCCCCAGCTATGGCGGCTTCACCCTGTCGGAAGTGCTGCAGCAGCATCTCGAACCGCTGGGCATCCCCGCCTTTCAGGGCGGTCAGTTCGGCCATGTCGCCAATCAATATAGCCTGCCCCTGGGCGTGCAGGCGGAAATGGATGCGAGCGCGGGCACGATCCGGCTGCTGGAGCCTGCCGTCAGCTAGGCCGCCTCCTGCGGCCGGACGTCCCACCGGATCAGTTCAGCCCTACCGTCCTCCTCCACGGCGAATTCGCCAAAGGCGCCGGTGCGCAGCTTGCGCGGGGCAAGGCCCAGCGCGATCAGGGCGAAGCGCGCCGCGCCGTTGCTGGTGACCAGCAGGTCGGCGCCCTCGCCCCCGTCCGCGAAGAAGCTGCGCCAGGCCGCGATCCGTGCCGGCCCATCGACATGCCAGCCGTCGGGCGCGATGCCCTGCTCTTCCCAATCGGCAAGTGCCTGGGCACCGATGCGCGCGATCACCGCCTCTTCCGGCTGGCCTTCGTCGGGGCCATGATCGATCTCCGCCAGCCAGGGCCGAGTGCCGTCCAGTGGATGACCGGTGGCCAAGGCGATCGGCGCAGCCGTCTGGCGCGCGCGCAGCAGCGGGCTGGACAGCAGCAGGCGAACGGGCGAGCCCGCAAAGCTGTTGGCAAGCGCCGCCGCCTGGGCATGGCCGCTCTCCACCAGCGGAATGTCCGTGCGCGATCCGATCCGGCGGGGCGCCTCCCCGCTGGCGAAGGTGTTGCCGTGGCGAATGACGAAGACCCGGCGCATGGAGCGTCAAAGATCCGGCGTGGGGTCGCCATGCGCGGCGATCAGGCGCTCGACCCGGGCAATGTCGGCTTCGGTGTCGATCCCCGAACTGTCGAAGCGCGGCGGATCGACCGCGACGGTCATGATCCTGATGCCGAGTTCCAGCAGTCGCAACTGCTCCAGTCCTTCGAGATTTTCGAGCGCGGTGGGCGGGCACGCTTCGAACCGCTGCAACACGTCGAGCCGATAGCCGTAAAGGCCGACATGGCGCCATACCGGGGACAGGGGCGCGGCGGCGCGCAGGCGTTCCTCGTCGCGGATGGCGGGAATGATCGCCTTTGAAAACCAGAGCGCCTGCCCATCCACGCCGCGCACGCAGGTCGTGCCACTGAAGGGCGAGCGCGTCTTGTGGTCGCGCAAGGCGTCGAGCGCCGCCCAGTCAAGCGCGATGACCGGGGTCGCGACCTCCGCGCCCGCCTCCAGCGCGGCGATCACCGCGGCCAGGGCGCCTTCGGGCTGGAACGGCGAGTCGCCTTGCAGATTGACGACGAAGCGCGGCGCTTGAGGCAGCGATAGCGCCGCGGCAAGCGCGCGGCCGGAGCCGGTCGCTATGGCGCTGTCGGTCAGGACCGAGTCGCATCCCGCCATGCGGGCATGATCGGCGATCGCTTCATCATCGGTCGCGACGATCAGGCCGACGCCGCCGCGCCCGGCGATCGCGGCGCGCGCCATGGCGATCGTCCGGTGCAGCAGCGTGCGCCCGGCGATCAGCCGCAATGGCTTGCGCGGCAATCGGGTGGAGCCTGCCCGCGCGGGAATGACGACGAGAAGGTTCAGGCGACGCCGGCGTGCAGCAGGTCGTGCATGTGCAGCGCCCCGGTCAGCCGCCCATTCTCACAAACGAACAGCAGCATGATATTGCGTTCATGCATCATGTGCAGCGCTTCGGACGCCAGTTCGTCGGGCCCCACGGCCTGCGGCGTGACGGTCATGAACCGGCCGACGGGCTCGGTCAGATTCTGCTTGCCAGTGACGGTGCGACGCAGATCGCCATCGGTGAAGGCGCCGATCAGGCGGCCGTTGCGATCCACCACGGCCGTGCCGCCAAGGCGCGCGCGCGTCATTTCGATGGTCGCGTCGAGCAGCGAGGCGTCTTCCCGGACCATCGGCACATGGTCGCCGCGCGCCATGAGTTCGCGCACCTTGAGCAGTTGCGCGCCCAGGCGGCCATTGGGATGGAATTTATGGAAGTCGTCCGCCGAAAAACCGCGCATTTCCATCAGCGACACAGCGAGCGCGTCGCCGAACGCCATCTGCACCGTCGTGGAGGTCGTGGGGGCCAGCGCATTGGGGCAGGCTTCCTGCACGTCGGGCATCAGGATGCAGATGTCGGCCGACTGAGCCACCGTGCTCTGGGGTTGCGCCGTCATGCCCATCAGCGGCACGGCGAAGCGCTTGCAATATTGGATGATCGGGCCGAGTTCGGTCGACTCGCCCGAATGCGACAGCATCAGGACAACATCGTCCGGCGTCACCATGCCAAGGTCGCCATGACCGGCATCGGCGGGATGCAGGAAGATGGCGGGCGTCCCGGTGGATGTCAGCGTCGCGGTCATCTTGCGCGCGACGATGCCGCTCTTGCCGATGCCGGTGACGATCACGCGGCCCCGGACATTCATCAAGACGCCGACCAGACGGAGGAAGGTGGCGGCAAATTCCCGCTCGCTAAAGCGCGCTTCCAGGGCCTGCAGCCCGCCCGCGGCGATGGACAGGCTCCTGCAGGCGGTTTCCACGATCCGGCTGCCGGAGCCGAACGGTACGATCTTGGATGCTAATGTCGACACGCGCTCGCCCTTTTCTACGCCCGATGCCGCGAGCCCTGTCTCGCTGGCACAGAGGCGCCGATCATCTACCGGTTTCGGCATATGACCTTTCCTCGTTCCGCGACCCTCCGCCGGCCATCAACCGGCACGGCGTGACTCTCTACGCGCTTTCAGCCATTTATGGCAATCTATTTCGCAGATGCGAAGAACGATCATTGCGTGGATATTGCGAAATATCCTCACTGCTCTTGAGATAGGCAGGCTTATTTGGGCGACGAAGCGCGCATCTTTTTTCCATCTCGTGCGTGCGATCAACTCTGCTCTTGATGATAGGCGCGATACCAGTCCACGAATCGCGGTACGCCCGCCTCTATGGCAGTGCTCGGCGCGAAGCCTATATCCTGGCTGATGGCGCTGATATCGGCGAAGGTTGCGTGGACGTCGCCGGGCTGCATCGGCTGGAAGTCAATCTGCGCCTTCTGCCCGATCGCCTCCTCCAGCACCGCGATCAGATGCATCAGTTCTTCGGGCTGATTGTTGCCGATATTGTAGAGTCGGTGCGGCGCGCGGCTGCCGCCGGCCTTCACCGCCCCGTCATCGACCGGGGGATGGTCAAGGCAACCCAGAATGCCGGCGACGATATCGTCGATATAGGTGAAGTCGCGCTGCATCCGGCCATGATTGAACACAGGGATGGGTTGGCCGGCGAGAATCCTGGAGGTGAAGATCCACATCGCCATGTCCGGCCGCCCCCAGGGGCCATAGACCGTGAAGAAGCGCAGCCCTGTCATCGGAATGCGGAACAGATGGGCGTAGGTTTCGCTCATCAGCTCGTCGGCCCGCTTGGTGGCGGCATAGAGGGATATGGGATGGTCGACGCGATCCTCGACCCGGAAGGGCAAGCTGTCATTGCCGCCATAGACGGAGGAAGAGGACGCATAGACCAGATGGCGCACATGCCGCTCACGCGCCAGTTCCAGCATGTTGACATGGCCCGCCAGGTTGGAGCGGACATAGGCGTGCGGGTTGACCAGCGAATAACGCACACCGGCCTGCGCGCCCAGGTGAATGATCGCCTCGATCACCTGGTCATGCAGCGCCGCCTGAACGGCGGCCATGTCCGCGAAATCCAGTTCGTGGAAGGTGAAGAGCCGGCCATGGCCCTGGCGCAGCGCATCGAGCCGCGCGCGTTTCAAGGACACGGGATAATAGTCGTTGAGATTGTCGATGCCCACCACGGCATGGCCCTGCGCCATCAGCCGGTCAGCGACATGCATGCCGATGAACCCTGCCGCTCCGGTGACCAATATCGTCATGCCATCTTCTCCAACCGGGATACTGCCCGTCTCTGCCGAAGCCGGGGCCGATGTAAAGCCCCTGCCCCCGGCTGCCCATAGGTGATCGGGTTTAGCCATTCCCTAATATTTCGCCGATAAGGCCGGTTCATGGACATGGCCGCCCATCCAGCGCGCCCGGACGGGCAGGCATCGGCGCAGCGCGCACGGTGGAGCCTGCTGGCGCAGGCGGCGGCGGAGCATAATGCCTTTTACGCGCCCGACATGCTGGGCGCGGCGCTGGATCATCTGGATGGCGGCGCGGTGCGCCTGATCGAGGCGGAGGCCGGCAGTATGCTGATCGGCCTGCTGCCAATGGTGGTGGCGCCGCGTCACGGCCGTCTGCCGATCGGCTGCGTCAGTAACTGGATGCACGACCATTGCTTCTTTGGCGCGCCGCTGATTCGGCGGGGCGCCGAACTCGCCGCCTATCGCAGCTTTCTGGCGCAACTGGACGCTGCGCCCTGGGCTAGCGGCTTCCTGCATCTGCAGGGGATCGACGCAGCCGGCGCCAATGCGGCAGCGATCGAGGCGGTGTGTGTCGAGCAGCGGCGCGGCTGGCGGGAAGTTCATCGCTACGACCGCGCGATGTTGCGGTCCGATCTGGACGCGGAGCGTTATTGGGAAACCCATGTCCGGGCCAAGAAACGCAAGGAATTGCGACGGTTGCAGAAGAGGCTGGCCGACCTTGGGGCCGTGGAGCAGCGGCTGCTGTCGGATGGGTCGGAGCTGGAGGCGTGGTGCACGGCGTTTCTGACGCTCGAAGCGTCGGGCTGGAAAGGCAGGGAGGGCACCGCCCTCGCCTGCCATTCGCAGGACAGCGCCTTCTTCCGCGCGGCCTGTGCGGCGGCTTTCGGCGCGGGGCGGCTGCACATGCTGCGGCTCGACCTTGACGGGCGCGCCATCGCCATGCTGGTGAATTTTCGGCACGGGCCGGGCGCTTTCTCCTTCAAGATCGCGATCGATGAGGCGCTCGGGCGCTTTTCGCCGGGCGTCCTGATCGAAATCGCCAATCTTCACGCCGTGCAGGGCGATCCGCAGATCGCCTGGATGGATAGCTGCGCCGCGGCGGACCATCCGATGATCGACAGCCTCTGGGCAGAGCGGCGCACGATCGTGCAATATCGCATCGCCTTGCGCGGCGCCGGCGCGGCGCGGTGGCAGCGAGGCGCGGCCTTTGCGATCGCCAATGCGGCGGAAGCGGCCGCTCGACATCTGAAAGGACAGGGATGACTGCGTTGCCCTCCATGACTGCCGATGCAACCCCGACATTCCCGCAGGCCGCCCGCGCCACCTTTGCCGCCGCCTATCCGGACCGGCCGGTGACGCTGCACCATGGCCTGGTCGGCCACGCGCTGCTGACGCTGGACGCGCTCGCCACGCTGGCGGAGCGGATGCCGGCGGGCTCGGTCGAATATAATCTGGGCAAGCTGCCGCTGGGCGTGCGGCCGGAGGATATGCCCGCCAACGGGCTGACGCTGGGCGAGACGATCCGCACGATCGAGACCAATGGCAGTTGGGCGGTGCTCAAGAATGTGGAACGCGATCCGGCCTATGCGGCGCTGCTCGATGCGGCGCTCGCGGAACTGGAGCCGATCGTCGCGGCGCAGACCGGGCCGATGCTGCACCGGGAAGCCTTCATCTTCCTGAGTTCGCCCAGCAGCGTGACGCCGTTTCACATGGACCCGGAGCATAATATCCTGCTCCAGATCATGGGCACCAAGACGATGACGGTCTTCCCGGCGCGGGACAAGGGCCTGGTTCCGGCGCAGAAGAGCGAGGATTTCCACGGCGGCGGCCATCGCAACCTGGAATGGCAAGACGGCTTCAAGACGCGCGGCACCCCCTTCCCGCTCGGCCCGGGCGATGCGGTGCATGTGCCGGTCAAGGCGCCACATTTCGTCGAGAATGGGCCCGCCGTATCGGTCAGCCTGTCGGTCACCTGGCGATCGGAGCGATCGGTGGCGGAAGGGGAATTGCACAGTTTCAACGCCCTGCTGCGCAAGCGCGGCCTGCCGACCGGCGCGGTCAGCGAGCGGCCCGAGCGGCAGGGGGTGCGGCGGCTGGTCTATCGGATCATGCGGAAGCTGGGCGCCTGAACAGGCGGCGCAGCAGCGCTTCCAGTTCGAGCCGGGGCGAAAAACGCTCGACCACCCACCATTCCAGCCGCTCCTCGCATGTGGCGAGGCTCTGCTTGTAGCGGTCCTTGCCGGCGAGGAAGGAATAGCGCGCCAGGCCGCGCCCGGCATAATGCGCGACGGCCGCCGCATGGCAGAGCAGCCCGGGCTTGTCCTTGGCCCCGCGCGGCGCGGCGAAGGCCGATTGATAGTTCATCGCCACGCCCTGGTGGTGGAAGGTGACGAGCAGGCCGACGAGATCGTTCCCATCGGTGACGCGCAGCAGTTCCACCTCGCCGCCCGACAGGCCACGCGCCGCCAGCGTCGCGACGAAGCGGCAAAAGGCCGGGTCGCCCCAGGCATTGTCGGCATGGCGGCCCTGGTTCAGCCGAGCCATGTCGGCGATCCAGGGTTCGATGTCGTTGAGCGTGGCGGCGGCGACCTGCGGCAGGGCGCCGCCCCGATCCTTGATGGCGCGGCGGATCTGGCTGCGGCTGTTGGCGCTGAGCAGCGAGAGATAGTCGCCCTGCGCGGCGCGGACGGCGTCGAGATCGACCTGATAGACGGGCGAGGCGTCGACGCAGGTGCGGCGGCGGGCGGGCAGGTCGAGCAGCGGAGTGCCGGGCGCCACGCCACTCAGTCGCAGCGCCCGCCAGTCGCGCCGGCGCGCCAGCGCGGCAATGGCCGCGCTGGCCGCTTCGGGTTGCAGGGCGCGGTCGGCAAGCAGGCCGTTATATTCGATATAGGGCCGGTCGGCGGCAGGATCTCCGGACTGGTTGAGGCTGAGCGTCGCGACGGGCCCCAGCAGGCGCGGCTGCATCGCATGGCCCATGAGCGCCAGCGCCACATCCCGCCCCGTCCCATCGGTGACGGCCAGCAGGTCCGGTTCGAGCCCGTAGCTGTCGAGCCAGGCGCCGATCCAGGTCCAGCGCAGGAAGAAGGACGCGTCCGAGCGCGGCTCGAGCGCCTGCCAGCGCCGGGCCAGCGCCGCCCGGTCGGGCCAGGAAAAAGTCGCGTCGAGAGGCATGGCGCCCCTTGTGGCAGAGCGCGCCGCGGGGTCAAGCGGCCGATCAGGCGCGGATCCGGCGAGCGGGATCGACCGTGCCGTCCGGGCGCACGCCCGCGCGGGCGAGGTCACGGCGCATATGGCCAGTGAGGAAGCGCGCCCACATGACGAAATCGGCGCGCAGCGACCAGAGCGGATAGCGGAAGGTGGCCGGGCGATTGCGCTCGATCAGGCCATGGCCCGCCCAGGCGAAGCCATAGCCGGCGAGCGGCAGCCCCAGGGCCAGCCACCAGCCGCCCAGGAAGGGCGCGCTCGCCACCAGGGCGACGACCAGGGTGGTCCCGGCATAATGCATCGCGCGCGTGCCGGGCCGGGCATGTTCCTGCAGATAATAGGGCCAGAAGTCGCGAAAATGGCGCATCGCTTCCCGTCATCCTCTCCGGCGGACCCGTTTGGCCGGGCCCTGCCCTTTGCTCGAGCCTGAGCGGGGCTCAAGTCCAGTCGCTGCTCAACTCTTGTGCGTCGATCCATGCGCCCGTTCGGGCGCATAGAGGAAATAATCATAGGCGGCGCGCGCGGCTTCGGCAATGATCCGGTCGCGCGCCTTGTGCCCCTTGCCATCCTTCATCACGAAGGCGACCACGGCGAAGCGGCGCCCATCGGGCAGGCGCACGACGCCGACATCATTGCCGGTGCCGTTGAGGGAGCCGGTCTTGTGCGCGACGGCGGTGCCGGGCGGCAGCATGCCCACGATCCGGTGCTTGCCGGTTTCGCAATGGGCCATGATGGTGAAGAGCCGCTGCGTGCTGTCGGCGGACAGGGCGCGGCCCGATTCATAGGCGCTCAGCAGATCGAGCATGGCCCGCGGCGTCGACGTATCCTCGATCTCGGTCGCGAAGCTGAGATTGGGCAGATCGCGCAGGTCGCGCGTGACGATCATCGGATCGGCGCGGCGAGCGGCATCGGCATTGTGGCGGAAGCTGCCGGACGAGGGATGAATGCCCATGGCGCGATAGAGAAGATGCGCGGTGTCGCTGTCCACGCGCAGCCCGTTGACGCCAAGGCCGGTCACGAACCGCGTGATCGCCTGCGGCCCGCCGGCGCGCGCGACGAGCACGTCGGTGGCGTTATTGTCGCTCTTTTGCAGCATCAGTTCGAGCAGCCGCTGCACCGAGAGCGCGGCGCCGGGGCGCGAGAACATCCAGGCGATGCCGCCCTCGCTCGCCAGCGCCGGATCGAGCGCCAGCTGATCGTCCAGTCGCAGATCGCCCGCATCGACCAGCGCGAAGATGCGCCCGGCGACCGCGACCTTGTAGGCGCTGGCCATCGGGAAGAGCGTGTCGCCATTGAAGGATTGGGTTTCCCCGGTCTGAAGATCGCGCACGGCGATGCCCACCGTGCCGTCGGAAAGCGCGGCGAAGCGTTCGAATTCGGCCAGAAGCTTGGCCTGCGCGGTCTGTTCCACCAGCGGGCGCGGCGGCGGGCCGAAGGCGTCGGCGCTGGGCAAGGGCGCGAAGAACAGGCCAAATCCGGCGAGCGCGCCGGCAAGCCAAGAGGCGCGGACGCGCGGGGCGCGAAATCGCGTGGGGATGGAAGCAGCGAGGGGCGAGCGCGTAAGGGGCGGCATGACCGCTTCCTCGCGCAACCCGGCGCGCAAGGCAAGCCTTTGACACACGGGCCGCGGTTGACGCGGGGCGCGGGGCCGATCATCACCCGGCGCCATGAGCGAGCTTCTCCCCCTGCCCCACGCCTGGGGCGATGGCTTGGCCGACCGGATCGATGGCGCGCAGATGCGGGCGCTGGCGCAGTTCCTGGCGGCCGAGAAAGCCGCCGGCAAGCGCATCTTTCCGCCCGACGCGGATATCTACCGCGCCCTGGCGCTCACCCCGCCTGCCGCGGTCAAGGCGGTGATATTGGGGCAAGACCCCTATCATGGCGAGGGGCAGGCGCATGGCCTGTGCTTTTCGGTCCAGCCGGGCGTGCGCACGCCGCCGTCGCTGCGCAACATCTACAAGGAGATGCAGGCGGACCTGGGGATCGCGCCGGCCGGTCACGGGCATCTGGACCATTGGGCGCGCCAGGGGGTGCTGCTGCTCAACACGGTGCTGACGGTCGAAATGGGACGCGCGGCGTCGCACCAGGGCAAGGGCTGGGAAATGCTGACCGACGCCATCGTGCGGACGGTGGCGGAACGCGCGGCCCCCACGGTGTTCCTGCTTTGGGGCGCCCATGCCCAGCGCAAGGCGGGCGCGATCGACGAGACGCGGCACCTGGTGATCCGCTCCGCCCACCCGTCGCCGCTGTCGGCGCATAACGGTTTTCTGGGATCGCGCCCCTTTTCGCGCGCCAACGCCTTCCTAGAGGCGCGGGGACGCGGCGCCATCGACTGGGCGCTGCCGCCGCTGGAGACGGACGCGCCCCGACTGCTGTGAGCGCAGAAGGTCCGGCCGCGACGCGGACGCGCCGGCGACGCGACAGGTCCGAAGTTCACAGTGTCGTGCGCCTTTTCGCGGCGGAAGCGACCGCTTCGCGCCCGCGACGCGACAGGAACGCGACGGGGACGCGACAGGGGCGCGACAGGCAGGTCACACCCGCGCGCCGCCGACGCGACGGAGACGCGCCTGCAGCGCGTCACCCCCGCGCCTTATCCGGCGGCTGACGGCGCGAGGGGTCCGGCGCGAACGGATCAGCGAGCGCCTGCGCATGCAGTGCGAGCGCGCGCGTCCAGCTATGATCGAAGGGCGTGCCGGACAGGCGCTGGCGCAGGCGGTGCGCGCTGGAGCGCGACATGCCCGCCGCATGCGCGGCCTTCGTCACGCAGCCGGTCGACAGCAGCGCGGTGAGAAACAGGCGCTGCCTGGCCGGCGTCCAATGCGCGCGCGCCTGCGCGGAGGGCGGAGGTTCGGGGGATGTGGTCATCCAAGAGGATAGATCAGAGGAAATCCTACATTGGAAGCGTTATTGCTGGGTGGCGCGGTGAAGATCGGCGTCAGGAGGAAGGGGCGCGTGACTGCCTGAAAAAAACGGCCCGGCTGTGGGGCCGGGCCGTCCAGTCCTTCCACCCATGCGCGCGAAGGGAGTGTCGAGTCCCCGCGCGAAGGGACTGGGTCGCGGCGGCTGGCCGCGAAACCGCATCGGCTCAGCCGATTGTTTCAGCTGGTCCGGTCGCTGTCACCCCCCTCCCCCGCGTATCGGAACCTATCGCGGGGGAGAGGGCGTCACAGCCTGCACGCCATGACCGGATCAGGCGGCGAACTGGTTCATCGTATTGTGCGCGCCGCCGGCCTTGAGCGCGGCTTCGCCGGCGAAATAATCCTTGTGATCGTCGCCAATGTCGGAGCCGGCCATATTCTGGTGCTTGACGCAGGCGATGCCCTGGCGGATCTCCTCGCGCTGGACCTGTTTGACATAGCCCAGCATCCCTTCCTCGCCGAAATAGCGCCTGGCGAGATTGTCGGTGCTGAGCGCGGCGGTGTGATAGGTCGGCAGGGTGATGAGATGATGGAAGATGCCCGCGTCGCGCGCGGCGTCCTTCTGGAAGGTGCGGATGCGTTCATCGGCCTCCCGGCCCAGATCGGTCTCGTCATAGTCGATGCTCATGAGGCGCGCGCGGTCATAAGCGGCCATGTCGCGGCCCTCCTGCGTCCAGGCGTCATAGACCTGCTGGCGGAAGTTCAGCGTCCAGTTGAAGCTAGGCGAATTGTTGTAGACCAGCTTGGCGTCGGGGATGACGTCGCGGATGCGGCGGACCATGCCGCCGATCTGGCCGATATGCGGCTTTTCGGTTTCGATCCACAGCAGGTCCGCGCCATTTTGGAGGGCGGTGATGCAGTCGAGGACGCAGCGGTCCTCGCCCGTGCCGGGGCGGAACTGATAGAGGTTGCTGGGCAGGCGCTTGGGGCGCAGCAGCTGGCCGTTGCGGCTGATGAGCACGTCGCCATGGCCGATCGTCGCGGGATCGACGGGATCGCAGTCGAGGAAGCTGTTATACTGGTCGGCGATGTCGCCGGCTTCGCGGACATAGGCGATCTGCTTGGTGAGGCCCGCGCCCAGCGAGTCGGTGCGCGCGACGATCACGCCATCGTCGACGCCCAGTTCCAGGAAGGCGTAGCGGACGGCGCGGATCTTCGCGAGGAAGTCCTCATGCGGCACCGTGACCTTGCCATCCTGATGCCCGCACTGTTTTTCGTCCGAGACCTGGTTTTCGATCTGGATGCAACAGGCGCCGGCCTCGATGAACTTGCGGGCGAGCAGATAGGTCGCCTCGGCATTGCCGAAGCCGGCGTCGATGTCGGCGATGATGGGCACAACATGGGTTTCATAGGCGTCGATGTCGTGGCTGATCTTCTGCGCCTTGACCTCGTCGCCGGCCGCGCGGGCGGCGTCGAGATCGCGGAACAGCATGCCCAGCTCGCGCGCGTCGGCCTGTTTGAGGAAGGTGTAGAGTTCCTCGATCAGGGCGGGGACGCTGGTCTTTTCATGCATCGACTGGTCGGGCAGCGGCCCGAATTCGGAGCGCAGCGCGGCGACCATCCAGCCCGACAGATAGAGGTAGCGGCCCTTGGTGCTGCCAAAATGCTTCTTGATGGAAATCATCTTCTGCTGGCCGATGAAGCCGTGCCAGCAGCCCAGCGACTGGGTGTAGGCGGCCGGATCGGCATCATAGGCGGCCATGTCCTCGCGCATGATCCGGGCGGTATAGCGGGCGATGTCGAGACCGGTGTTGAAGCGGTTCTGCAGGCGCATGCGCGCGACCGATTCGGGCGCGATCCCATCCCACCCGGCCTGGCCGCCGATCAGGCTGTCGGCCTTCGCAATCTCGCTTTGATAGGTCATGTCCACATCCTCTGGCTGAACGATACAGACAGCGAAATAGACAGGTGCGGACGCCGGCGTGAGAGGCGGCGGCGTTCAGTTGTCGATCTTTACAGAAATTCGGTGTAAAGTTGTAAAGACTGTATGCGCACGCGATCTGCCGCGTGCACCGGCATGGAATGGGAGGGATCATGGTCAAGGATCGGCCCGTCTATATGGGGCCGCGCTTGCGGCGATTGCGGCGGGAACTGGGCCTGACCCAGGCCGACATGGCGGCCGACCTGGAGATCAGCGCATCCTATGTCGCCTTGCTGGAGCGCAACCAGCGGCCCCTGACCGCGGACATGCTGCTGCGGCTGGCGCGCACCTACAAGCTGGACATGGCGCAGGTCGCGGGCGATGGCGGCGCGGAGCAGACGGCGCGGCTGGGCGCGGTGCTGAAGGACCCGATGTTCGCCGACATCGACCTGCCGCCGCTCGCCAGCGAGGATGTCGCGGTCAATTATCCGGGCGTCACCGAAGCGCTGCTGCGGCTCTACACCGCCTATCGCGAGGAGCATCTGGCGCTGGCCGACCGCGGCGTGGCGCGCGAGGACGCGCCCGAAGCGCCCGACCCGGTGGCCGAGGCGCGGCGCTTCCTGGCGGCGCGGCGCAACAGCTTTCCGCTGCTGGACGATGCGGCGGAGCGGCTGGCGACCGAAGCGGAAGCGGCGGGCGGACTGGCGGCATGGCTGAAGGCGCGGCACAATTTGCGGGTGCGGCGGCTGCCGTCGGACGTGATGGCGGGATCGGTGCGCCGGCTGGACCGGCATCGCGACGCGGTGCTGCTGGACGATGCGCTGGACGGGGCGAGCGCGCAGTTCCAGCTGGCGCTGCAGATCGCCTATCTCGAGATGCGCAAGAGCTTCGACGCATTGCTCAAGGACGGGCAGTTCAGCGGCGCGAGCGGGCGGCGGCTGACGCTGCGCGCGCTGGCCGGCTATGGCGCGGCGGCGCTGCTGATGCCCTATGGCGCGTTCGCGAAGGCGGCAGAGGCGCGGGCCTATGATGTCGAGGCGCTGAGCCGGCAGTTCGGCACCAGTTTCGAACAGACCGCGCACCGGCTGACGACGTTGCAGAAGCCCGGGCAGGAGCGCGTCCCCTTCTTCTTCCTGCGGGTGGACCCGGCGGGCAATGTCAGCAAGCGGCTGGACGGGGCGGGTTTCCCCTTTGCGCGGCATGGCGGTTCCTGCCCGCTCTGGTCGGTGCATCGCGCCTTCGAGCGGCCGCGCGAGGTGATCACCCAATGGCTGGAACTGCCCGATGGCCAGCGCTTCTTTTCGATCGCCCGAACCGTGACGGCGGGCGGCGGCGCCTGGGGCGCGCCCCGGGTCGAGCGCGCGATCGCGCTCGCTTGCGCGGCCGAGCATGCTCATCGGCTGGTTTATGCGCGCGCCATGGGGCCGAGCGACCCGACGCCGATCGGCGTCACTTGCCGCCTGTGCCACCGCACCCAGTGCATGGCGCGATCCGCCCCGCCGATCGGGCGCGAGATGCTGCCCGACGACCATCGACGCACCCGCGCGCCATTTGGGTTTGCCGATGGGTGATGGGGCGGCAACCGCGCAGGATTAAGCCGATTTCGCGCCAATCCCCCTCATCCAACTCCGCCTAGCCGCTACGCGGCAAGGCTTCCTATCCTTCTCCCTCAAGGGAGAAGGAATGCGCGGCTCAGGCGCTGGGTTGGATTCCCGTCTTCCCGGGAAGGACGAGAGGGGTGTCGCCCTCACGATGGCGGGATACCCCTCCGTCTGGCCTTGGGCCAGCCACCTCCCCTGCCCGGAGAGGATGAGGGGTTTGCGACGGCTGGCGCGGGAGGCGGGGCGTTTCCTTCGGCCGGCGCAGGCGCTCAATCGCCTGGTTGGCGGTAGATGGGGAGGCCGAGGCCGCGCAGGATCGCCATGGCGCGCAGGGCGAAGCCCAGCAGGGCGGCGATGAGGCCGGCGACCGGCACGTCAAGGCCCATCCAGCGCAGGGCCACGAACAGGCCGGAAGCGAAGGCGGCGGCGGTGACATAGAGTTCGGGGCGCAGCAGGATCGACGGCTCGCCCGCCAGCAGATCGCGCATGATGCCGCCGACGCAGCCGGTGACGACGCCCATCATGCCCGCGACGAAGGGCGGGACGCCGAAGCTCATCGCCTTGGCCGCGCCGAACACGGCGAAGGCGGCAAGGCCGATGGCGTCGAGCCAGTCGAGCGCGCGGTCGCTCCACCAGCGGCGCGGCGTGAACCAGACGATGATCGCGGCGCTCATGCAGGCCATGGCCGGCACTGCGTCCACGACCCAGAAGACCGGCGCGCCGATCAGCAGGTCGCGCACCGTGCCGCCCCCTACCCCGGTCACCAGCGCGAAGAAGGCGAAGGTGACGAGCGTCTGGCGCAGCCGCGCCGCCGCAAGCGCGCCCGATGCGCCAAAGACGAAGGTGCCCACGATGCTGAGGCTTTCAAGCACCGGGCCGATCGAGGTGGCGAGCGAGGGGGTGGGTGGGAGCATGGCGCTTTTTAACATCTCCGTTCGGCCGGGCCCTGTCGAGGCCCTGGCCTGGCGGGTGGGGACGGACCGCATATCCGTTGAAGAAGGCTTCGACAGGCGCGGTCCGCGGGGGCCGCGAGCGGCTGGCGCGTCAGGCGCCGCCCTTTTCGGTCGACAGGCGGGACATGAGGATGGCGGCGCGCTTGGCCTGGCGCTTCATGCTGGCGAGGTCGACGCGCTCGGCCGGGCTGTGGTCGCCGGTGGAGGCGGGGCCGAGGCCGACAAGGCCGTCCACATCCTGCGCGACGAAGGCGATGTCGCCCGCGCCGCGCTTCAGCGGATCGAGCGCGGGCATTTCGGGCAGGCCAAGGTCGCGGTTGACGGCGTTCAGCCGGGTCAGCAACGCGCGATTGCCCGGCGTCGGCGCCATGGAGGGATAGCCAAGGTCGAAGGCGATGGTCGCCGAGGTGCCGGGCAGATGGTCCTGTTCCACGATCTGCTGCATCTTCGCCTGCACGCGCCGGGTCTGGTCTTCGCTCAGCGTGCGGAAATCGCCCTTGGCGACGGCGATCGGCGGGATGATGTTGGTCTTGCCGGTGACGGCGATGCGCACGCCGTCCTTGTCGACCTCCGCGCTCTGCCCGCCGCCGATCAGCCCGACATTGAAGGTCAGATTGGGTTCGGGCAGGTCCTGGCGGAAGCGCGTGATGATGCGGGCAAGCTCGTAGATCGCGCCGTCGCCGGCCCTGGCCGAGAAGATGCCCGAACTATGGCCCGACTTGCCGGTGGCGGTCAGCGTCCAGCTGTTGGACGAGCGGCGGGCGATGGAGCCCATATCCTTGCCGTCTTCCTGCGCCAGGCCTTCGAAATCGAGCGCGACGTCGGCGCGCTTGCCCGCGGCGATGAGATCCGCGCGCGCGACGCTGAGCGGATCGCCCGAATCCTCCTCGTCCCCGGTCAGCACGACTTCTATGTTGGCATTGCCGAGCGTGCCGGCGGCCTGCATCGCCTGGAGCGCGAGCAACATGGTGGCGACGCCGCCCTTGTTGTCGGCGGCGCCGGGACCGCTGGCGAAATCGCCGTCGCGGCGAAAGGTCTGGAAGGGCGAATCGGGTTCGAACACGGTGTCGAGATGGCCGATCAGCAGCATCTTCGTCGTGCCCGGCCGTCCCTTGTGCGTGGCGATGAAATGGCCGGCGCGCTTGGCCGCGTCCATCGGCTTCCAGGTGACGGTGAAGCCCAGCGCTTCGAAGTGCGGGCGGAGCATGTCGGCGACGGCCCTCACCCCGGCGAGGTTCATTGAGCCGCTATTCTGGTTCACCAGCTTTTCGAGCAGGGCGACGGTCGGCTCATAGCCCGCCTCGACACGCTCGCCGATCTGGCGTTCGGCGGGACTGAGCGCGGCGTGGGCGAGCGGCGCGCCGCCCAGAAGCAGGGCGGCGCAAAGCAGCGAACGGATCATTTCGCCAGTTCCGCCTCGATCGCGGCGCGCAGCGCGGGATCATCGGGCGTGGTGGTGGGGGCGAAGCGGGCGGCGACGCTGCCGTCCCTGGCGATCAGGAACTTCTCGAAATTCCACAGCACTTCGGGCTGGGGATTGGGAGTGAGGCCATAGCCTATCAGCTTTTCGCGGAAGGCATCGCCCTCCCCCTGCGCGGCCGGTTGGGCGCTGGTGAGCGCGGCGTAGAGCGGATGCTTGTCCGGTCCGGTCACCACGATCTTTTCGAACATCGGGAATTCGACGCCGAAATTGGTGGTGCAGAAGGTCGCGATCTCGTCATTGCTGCCCGGTTCCTGCGCGCCGAAATCATTGGCGGGAAAGCCGGTGACGACCAGCCCCTGGTCCTTATAATCGCGGTAGAGCTTTTCCAGCCCTTCATATTGCGGGGTGAGGCCGCATTTGGAGGCGACATTGACCACCAGCACGACCTTGCCCGCATAGTCGGCGAGGCTGGCATCGTCGCCCTTGATGGTCTTGAGCGGAATCTGCTGGATTTCGGCCATGTCTTGTCTCCCTTGAATCACGATGGGCGCGACCTTGGCATCAAAAGGCCGCGCCGAACAGATGCCCCGCGCCCGCCGTGACGCCGATCGCCAGCGCCCCCCAGAAGAGCGTGCGCAGGATCGACCGCGGCGGTCGCGCCCCGCCCAGCCGGGCGCCGATAAAGCCCAGCAAGGCCAGACAGGCGAGGCAGATGCCGACGATGGCGGGAACGGCCAGGGCGGCGGGCGCGAGCGCGGCGGCGAGCACGGGCGGCGCCGCGCCGGCGGCGAAGCTGGCGGCCGAGGCCAGCGCGGCCTGCACCGGGCGGGCGGTGGCGAGATCCGAAATGCCCAGTTCATCGCGGGCATGCGCGCCCAGCGCGTCGACCGCCATCAGCTGCTGCGCCACCTGCCCCGCGAGATCAGGCGTCAGGCCGCGGTCGACATAGATGTCGCGCAGCTCGACCCATTCGACGTGCGGCTGGGTGCGCAGCGCCTTCGCTTCCTTGGCGAGGTCGGCGCGTTCGGTGTCCGCCTGGGCGCTGACCGAGACATATTCGCCCGCCGCCATCGACATGGCGCCCGCGACCAGGGCGGCGACGCCCGACAGCAGGATCGCCTGCGCCGACGCGCCCGAGGCTGCGATGCCGGTCATCAGGCTGGCGGTGGACACGATGCCGTCATTGGCCCCAAGCACCGCCGCGCGCAGCCAGCCGACGCGGTTGACATAATGGACGGCGTGATGGGGCGGGGCGGCGATGGGCGCTTGCATGGATGTCCTCTGGTTCGGCTTGCACCCTGCCGCCGACGGCGGGCGGTGTCGATCCTGGATGTGGCAAGCGGCGGGCGGCGCGGCGGCAGGGCGAATCCGACGAAGGTCGTAGAGGGCGGGCGGAGCGTTGCGTGTGGATGGCATGGCGCGATAGGCTGGGACGCAGCGGCGCACGGGAGGAATGGCGATGACGATGATGGTGCGGATGATGCTGGCGATCGCCGCCCTGCTCCTTTCGCCCTCCGCGCAGGCCGAGAACCAGTTCAAGCTGCTCGTCTTCGCGATGCCGAGCACCTATCATTATGAATATATACCGATCGCGCGCGAGAGCCTGGAGCAGATGGCGAAGCTGCACAGTTTCGAACTGGTCTGGACTCGCCGGCCCGAGAGCTTCGACGAGGATCTGAGCCAATATGCGGCGGTCATGTTCCTCAACACGCCGGGCGAGGAGCTGAATGCCGGCCAGCGCGCGAAGTTCGAGGCCTATATGCGCGGCGGCGGCAACGCCATGATCGTCCATCGCGCCGCGATCACGCCGCCGGGGGAATGGCCCTGGTACGAAAAGCTGGTGGGGCGCCGCGTCGGCGTCCACCCGATGCTGCAGACCGGCGTGGTGACGGTGGAGGACCCCGGCTTTCCGGCCGCCTTCGCGCTGCCCGAGCGATGGGTGTGGAGCGACGAATTCTATGTCACCACCAACCCCCAGGATGTGCGGATCAACACGGTGCTGGGGGTGGACGAAAGCAGTTACGATCCGACCAAGATCTGGCCCGGCCAGGTGTCACGCCCGATGGGGCGGGATCATCCGATCGCCTGGTATCATAGCTATGAAAAGGGGCGCGTGTTCGTCACCACGCTGGGCCATGAGGGGGCGATGTATCGCGACTATCGCTACCTGACCCATTTGATGGGCGGCATCTACTGGACGGCGACGGGACGCGGGCAGGCAGCGGTGCAAAGGCGCTGAGCGGGCGACGTCAGCCCGCCAGCCCCTCCGCCTTTTCCGCCAGCGCGAGCCAGCGTTCCTCGGCCGCGTCCTTGTCGGCGCGGGCCTGTTCGATGGCTTTGGTGAGGGCGGCGAATTTCGCGGGATCGCGGGTGTAAAGCGCAGGATCGGCGAGCGCGGATTCATCGCGGGCGATCGCGGCTTCCAGTTCCTCGATACGCCCCGGCAGCAGGTCGAGGTCGCGCTGATCCTTGTAGCTCAACTTGGCCGAGGCAGGCTTGGGCGGCGGCGGCGCGGCCGCTTCCTTCTTTTCGGCCCGGGGCGCCTTGCGCGGGTCGCGCTTGGCGACCCAGTCGGCATAGCCGCCGACGATCACGTCCACCGTCCCCGATCCGTCGAGGCCGAGCGTCACCGTCACCGTGCGATCGAGAAAATCGCGGTCGTGGCTGACGATCAGGACGGTGCCGTCATAGTCGGCGATCACTTCCTGGAGCAGGTCGAGCGTTTCGAGGTCGAGATCGTTGGTCGGCTCGTCGAGCACGAGTAGGTTGGATTCGCGCGCAAATTCGCGGGCGAAGAGGAGGCGCGAGCGTTCGCCGCCAGACAGCGTCCCGACCTTCGCCTCGGCCAGGCCTGGGTCGAACAGAAAGTCCTTGAGATAGCCATGGACATGCTTGCGCACGCCCCGCACGTCGATCCAGTCGCCGCCTTCGGCCAGCACCTCGCGCACGGTCTTGTCGCCCTGCATCAGGCTGCGCTGCTGGTCGATGAAGATCATGTCGAGCGTTTTGGCCAGCGTCACCTCGCCATTGTCGGGCGCGAGCTGGCCGGTCAGCAGCTTCAGCAGCGTCGACTTGCCCGCGCCATTGCCGCCGACGATGCCGATGCGGTCGCCGCGCTGCACGCGCAGGGTGAAGTCCTTGATGATGGTGCGCTGATTGTCGCCGGCGCCGAAGCTCTTGGTGACATGCTCCGCCTTGATGACGCTCTTGGTCTTGCTGTCGTCGCTGGCGACGGCAATCTTGGCGATGCCCTGCGGCCCCTGCATGGCGGCGCGTGCGGCGCGCATTTCCCACAGCTTGGCGAGACGGCCCTGGTTGCGCTTGCGCCGGGCGGTGACGCCGCGTTCCAGCCAGTGCGCCTCGATCTTGAGCTTTGCGTCCAGTTTCTCGGCGGCGCGCGCCTCTTCGGCATAGACCGCCTCCATCCACTGTTCGAAGCCGCCGAAGCCCACTTCGTTGCGGCGCATCTGCCCCCGGTCGAGCCAAAGCGTCTGGCGCGTGAGGCGCGTGAGGAAGGCGCGGTCGTGGCTGATGACGATGAAGGCGCCATTGTAGCGCGCCAGCCAATTCTCGATCCAGTCGATGGCGGCGATGTCGAGATGGTTGGTCGGTTCGTCGAGCAGCAGCAGGTCGGGTTCGCTGGCGAGCGCGCGGGCGATGGCGGCGCGGCGGCGCTCGCCCCCGCTGGCGGTCCTGGCTTCGCGGCTGAGATCGATGCCGAGCTGGTCGGCGATCGCTTCGACGTCGTGCGCGGGCGGCGCATAGTCGCCGGCGAGCGCGAAATCATGCAGCGTCGCGAAGGGCGTGACGTCCGGATCCTGCTCCAGCGTGATGACGCGCGCGCCGGGCTGAACCGAACGAGTGCCCTCATCGGGTTCGATCTGGCCGCCGATGAGCTTGAGCAGCGTCGTCTTGCCCGCGCCGTTGCGGCCGATGAGCGCCAGCCGGTCGCGCTGTCCCACATGAATGTCGATGTTGCGGAACAGCCAGTGCGCGCCCTGGCTGAGGCCGAGATTTTCGAAGGAAAGGATGGGAGCTGCCATGGCGTGCAGCTAGGGGGTAAGGGGCAGGAGGGCAAGTGGGGAACCGGAAAGCTGTCGCACGGCTTTCAACGCTGCACAGCGTTCGTTCATCGCATCCAGGCCAATCACGGATGCGCTCATCGCAGAGGAGACTTGCCCCATGAAATCCGCCCTCGCCCTGATGGCGATCGGCGCCGCCGCGCTTCCCGCGGCCGCTATCGCGCAGACCAGCATCACCATCGCCGAGACCGCGCCGATCGTGACGCTGAACGTCACCGAAAGCGTCGAGGCCGCGCCCGATGTCGCGACGGTGGGCACCGGCGTGCAGACCCGCGCGCAGACCGCGCAGGCGGCGATGCAGCAGAATGCGGCGCAGACGGAAAAACTGATCGCGGCGCTGGCCAAGGCCGGCATCGCCAAGGCCGACATCCAGACCAGCGGCATCAACCTGTCGGCGCAATATGATTATAATAACCGCGACGGCCAGCCCGAAGGGCCGCGCTTCATCGGCTATGAAGCATCCAACCAGCTGACGGTGAAGCTGCGCGACATCAGGCGCGTGGGCGCGTCGCTGGACGCCATGGTGGCGGCAGGCGCGACCAATATCAACGGGCCGAACTTCTCGATCGACGATCCGTCGCCGCTGCTGGTGCAGGCGCGCGGGACGGCGCTCAAGACCGCCAAGGCGCAGGCGGACTTTTATGCGCAGGCGGCCGGCTATCGCACGGCGCGGCTGGTGTCGATCAGCGAAAGCAACAGCGGCGGTCGCCCGCCGATGCCGATCGTGATGACGGCCGCTCGCTTCAAGGCGGACGCCGCACCGATGACGCCGGTGGAGCCGGGGCAGGTCAGCGCGTCGGTGACGCTGACCGTCCAATATGCGCTGGAGAAATGATGGGCTGACGCCCTTTCATTCCGCGACGCGCCAGCGCAGGGCCGCCCGGTCCGCGCTGGCGCCGTCGGTCAGGCGCGCGTCGACGCCGCGGTCGGCGAAGGGCTGAGCCAGGGGCGCGTGATCGTCGCCGCGCACCGCGATGTCGATCGGCAGGCCGATGCGCTGCGTCGCCCATAAAGCGAGCGCCAGCGAATCCGCGTTGGCGGGCGCGCCATCCTGATCCAGCGCAAGGTCGGGCAGCCATCACGGGCGAGATGAGCATCGCGCCGATGACAACGGCCGGCGAGGACAGCAGCAGCCCCAGCACCGCGATACCCGCCGACATGAGGATCATGAAGGCGTAGCGCGGGCTCCAGCCATCATCTTCGCGCACACGATCGACCACCGCCTGATGGTCGATTTCACGGATCACATGGCTGCGCCACCAACGGGGTATGGCGCGCCAGAGTGGCGGATCGGCGACGGGCCCTTCGTCCTGCATCATCATGACACAAGGCCATAATCGAGCGCGGCGCGGCTTTCCAGCCAGCGCCGGCTTGCGATCATTCACCACCTGTTCAATGGCCTGCGCCTATGGCATGCCCATGATGATGACGTGGAAATGCCTGACAGCCGGCACCGGCATGCTGATGGCCGCGATGCTGATGGTTCCGACCGCTGAAGCCGGCGGACGCCGAGACGAACAGGATGCCGCCCGCCGCGCGATGCTGGACGGGCAGGTCATGCCCTTTGCCATGATCAAGCGTCGCGTCGATGCGGCGGTGGGCGGCGCGACTTATGTCGGCAGCGAGTTCCACCCGTCGGCCAACCGCTATCGCCTGAAATATGTGAAGAATGGCAAGGTCATGTGGGTTGATGCCGATGGCCGGACCGGCGATATTATCGGCATGGCGCGCTGAACCCGCGCCGCACACTGGTTATAACAGAAACGGAATAAACGCCTATGCGCCTGCTGATCGTCGAGGATGAACCGAGCTTGGGCCATCAGCTCAGGACCACGCTGGAGGGAGCGGGCTATGCCGTCGACCTGGCGACGGACGGCGAGGACGGCCATTTCCTGGGTTCGACCGAAAGTTATGATGCGGTAGTGCTGGACCTGGGCCTGCCCACGATCGACGGGCTGACCGTGCTCGACAAGTGGCGCAAGGAAGGCCGTGGCTTCCCCGTGCTGGTGCTGACCGCGCGCGACAGCTGGTCGGACAAGGTCGCGGTTCTGGACGCGGGCGCGGACGATTATCTGGCCAAGCCGTTCCAGAGCGAGGAGCTGATCGCGCGGCTGCGCGCGCTCATTCGCCGCGCGTCGGGCAATGCATCGAGCGAACTGACCGCCGGCGACGTGCGGCTGGACACGCGTTCAGGCAAGGTGACGCTGAAGGGCGACCCGGTGAAGCTGACGGCGCAGGAATATAAGCTGTTGTCCTACCTGCTGCACCACAAGGGCAAGGTGGTAAGCCGCACCGAGTTGATCGAGCATATTTACGACCAGGATTTCGACCGCGATTCCAATACGATCGAGGTGTTCGTCACGCGCATCCGCAAGAAGCTGGGCGCGGACGTCATCACCACGATCCGCGGCCTTGGCTACAGCCTGGACGAGCCGGGGCGGTAAAATCACCGTCGCTCCAGCCCGTTCGGTTCGAGCTTGGCGAGAACAGATGCTGGCGCTCTTGTTCTCGACTGGCGCTCCTCTGCTTTGCTCGAAGCTGCTCCAACCGAACGGCAGATTGTGACTGACGCAGTATCCCCTTCCCCCGTCCGTTCCACCGGGTCGATCAGCCGGCGCATGATCGGCATCGCGGCGCTGTGGATCAGCGTGTTGCTGATCGGCGGCGGGGTGGCGCTGGACAGGGTGCTGTCGGACGCGATCACGCGCAATTTCGACGACGGCATGAATTATGTGCTGACCGCGATGATCGGCGCGTCCGAGATCGGGCCCGATGGCGAGGTGCTGTTCAACCGTGAACTGGCCGACCAGCGCTTCCTGGAGCCCAATAGCGGCCTCTATTACCAGATCAGCGCCAAGGGCCATGAGGATTGGCGGTCGCGTTCCTTGTGGGACCGGGCGCTCAAGGCGCCGGGCGAGCATCATGACCGGCAGCTCCATGTCTATGACAGCAAGCAGTTCCCGGGCGAGGACTTGCGGGTGATGGAGCGGACGGTGGTGCTGCCCGGATCGGACACGCGCTGGCTGTTCATGGTGGCGCAGGCGCGGTCCGGGCTGGACGCGCAGATCAAGACGTTGCGCTCCACCCTGTTCAAGAGCTTTGCGCTGCTGGCGCTGGGATTGTTCGTGCTGGCGAGCCTGCAGACCATCTATGGCCTGCGACCCTTGCGCAAGGTCCGGCAGGAAATCGTGCGGATGCGCGCGGGCGAGAAGAACCGCGTGACCGAGCCGATGCCGGCCGAAGTGCTGCCAATGGTGGAGGAGCTGAACGCGCTGCTGGCGCATAATGAGCGTCAGGCGGAGGAAGCGCGCACCCATGCGGGCAATCTGGCCCATGCGCTCAAGACGCCGCTGACCGTCATCATGAACGCTGCGACCGCCAAGGCGCCGGACCTGGGCGACGCGGTGATCCGCGAGGCGACGACGATGCGGCGGCAGGTGGACCATCATCTCGCCCGCGCCCGCGCGGTCGGCCGGCGCGGCGCAGCGCAGAGCCGGGCGGAGGTGTGGAGCAGCCTGGAGGCGGTGGAGCGCGCGGTTCGTCGCCTTTATCCCGACGCTCGCATCGACATGGATGGCGACAAGGCCGCGGCCGTGCGGGTCGAGCGGCAGGACCTGGACGAAATGCTGGGCAATCTGATCGAGAATGCCGCCAAATATGGCGGCGGCAGCGTGTTTGCGACGGTCGGCCGCGCGGCCGGCATGGTCGAGATTTTGATCGAGGATGACGGCATGGGGATTCCGCAGGAGGAACGGGTGCGCATCTTCGACCGCGGCGTCCGGCTCGATTCGGGCAAGCCGGGCACCGGCCTCGGCCTCGCCATCGTGCGCGACGTCGCGGAGATCTACGGCGGCGCGGTGGCGCTGGAGGAAAGCGAGGATCTGGGCGGTCTGCTGGTGCGGTTGCGGCTGCCGGCGGCGTGAAGGAGGACGTGCGGCGACCGCCCTCCCCTCCCTGGAAGGGAGGGGCCGGGGGTGGGTAGGCGCCGGACGTGCGGCGCTATGCTGACCTATGCGTCGCGTTCCTGAACCGATGACCCGCCACGCCCGAGCTTTGCGCAATGGGGCAACGGAGGCCGAACGCATGGTGTGGCGGCACCTGTCCCGCTATCGCCCCCGCTTCACGCGACAACTGGTGATCGGCCCCTATATCGTCGACATCGCTTGTCGTTCAGCCAAATTGGCGCTGGAGTTCGACGGGGCACAGCATCAGAATGCGATAGCCTACGACGCGGCGCGCACCGCTTTTCTGAAGGATCAAGGCTGGACCGTGCTGCGTTTCTGGAACGGGGAGGTGTTCAGCAATCTGGAAGGCGTCTTGACCGTGATCCTGGAAAAGACCGCCGAGTGCCTCGGCGGCACCCACCCCCAGCCCCTCCCTTCCAGGGAGGGGAGAAGAAAGGCCCAATGACCCCCCATGCGGCGGCACCTCTATCTCATGGCGGGCTTTGTTTCGATCGGGCTGGGCGCGATCGGGGCATTTCTGCCGCTGTTGCCCACGGTGCCGTTCATGATCCTGGCGGCCTTCTGCTTCGCGCGGTCGAGCCCGCGGCTGGAGGCCAAGCTGCTCGACCATCGGCAGTTCGGGCCGCATATCCGGCGCTGGCGCGAGCATGGGGCGATCAGGCGGCGGGGGAAGGTCGCGGCGCTGGCGGCGTTCGGCTTCAGCATCGCGCTGGCGCTGATCCTGTCGCCCTGGCCCTGGTTCCTGGTCCCGGTCGCCGCCGCGCTGATCGGCGGCAGCTGGATCTGGACGCGGCCAGAGGCCTGAGCCGCTATTCCTCGATCAGGTCGAGATAGGCGACGACATCATTGTCGGTGGCGATGAAGAGGCCGTCCTGCATGTCCGCAGGCTGCTGGTCGGCGACACGCAGCGCTTCGCTCAAGGGGCCGTACAGCAGGGTGGTGACGCCGCCGTCATCGCCCAGATGATAGAGGCGCACGGTCGCGCCGTCATAGGTGGTGCGCATGAGGCGGCTTATCGCGGCTGCGCGGCGGCGGCGCAAGTCAGCGCCGGTCGCTGACCTTCATCGACGGGGCGAGCTGGTTGCGGCCGATGCGCACGGGATCGTCGGTGAAATTGGCGACGAAGGTGGAGCCGCGCTCCAGCCCCGGAACGAAACCCGCGCGATTGCCGTCGATGACGAGGCCGGCGCTGCTGTTTTCCCGTCCTTCGGGCGCGACGGTGATGAAGGCGGACCAGTTATCCTTGTCCTTGCCCTGCACCATTTCATTGCCGCTGATCGTGCCGGTCGCGCCGTTGGACAGGTCGATCATATAGTTGGTGAGGTGGCCGGCGCTGTCGTCGAAGCTGTTGCCGGTGATGGTGACGCGCGGCGTGCGGGTCTTGAGATAATGGCCGCCATCGCCCTGATCGAAGCGGCTGTTGGTGACAGACAGGCTGGCGAGACGGCCGATATAGACGCCATGGGCGCAGTCGAGATCGCGGTCGCAGCGGCCAAGCTTGCGGAAGGTCGACCGGTCGATGGCGACGCGGCCGCCGGCATAGTCGCCGGTCAATATGCCTTCCTCGCTATTGCGGAACAGGCTGTTGGTGACGGTGAGGTCGCCGCTTTCCAGGCGGATGCCCGCGCCATTGCCGTCAGGCACGCGGATATTCTGGAAGACGATGCCGTCGACCGTGGCGGAGCGGCCGCGCAGGACCAGCGCGCCCTTCCCTTCGCACGGGACGCCGTCGAAGATCGCGGTGCCAGGCGTCGCGGCGCGGATGGTGATGTCGCCCCCCTGCTGCACCGCACATTGGTGATAGGTGCCGGGCGCGACGATGATCGTGCCCCGGCCATCGCCGATCGCCTGCAGCGCGTCGGACAGGGTTGCGAAGGCGCGGCCCGAGTCGCCGAGCGTGAAGGGCGCCGCGCGCCCCTGCGCGAGCGCGGTCGCCGCGACGGCGACGGACAGCAGCAGGGCGGTGGAAAGGGTACGCATGGCGCGCGTCATAGAGGGTGGCGGCATTTTCGCCAAGCCGGCGCGGCGCGGCGGACGAAGGCTGGCCTGAATTGGGACGGGCGGCGGGCGAACGATGAACGGTGGCGGCGAGCCGGCCCGGTGGTTTCGATCGGGCGCGCGATCCGATAAGGAAGCGGCATTCGCCTTTGTTCGAAGGAGTGCGCATCCCATGCCCAATTCCCCCTGGAGCCATCATCGCAGCGCCGGCCTGTCCGACGACATTGATTTCGAGATCAAGGGCCAGGAGCTGCAATTTCTGGAGATCGAGCTGGATCCGGGCGAAAGCGCGATCGCCGAGGCGGGCGCGATGGTGTGGAAGGATGGCGCGGTCGGCATGACCACGGTGTTCGGCGACGGCAGCGGCGGCGCGGACGGCGGTTTCATGGGCAAGCTGCTGGGCGCGGGCAAGCGGCTGGTGACGGGCGAGAGCCTGTTCACCACGGTCTTCACCCATCAGGGCCATGGCAAGGCGCGGGTCGCCTTCGCATCGCCCACGCCCGGATCGATCCTGCCGCTGAAGCTGGACCAATATGGCGGGGCGCTGATCTGCCAGAAGGACAGTTTCCTGGCCGCCGCCAAGGGAGTGGCGATCGGCGTGCATTTCCAGAAGCGGATCATGACCGGCCTGTTCGGCGGCGAAGGCTTCATCATGCAGCGGCTGTCCGGCGACGGATGGGTGTTCGTGCAGATGGGCGGCACGCTGGTCGAAAAGGAACTGCGGCCCGGCGAGGAACTGCATGTCGACACAGGCTGCCTGGCGGCGATGACGCCGAGCGTGGAGTTCGACCTGGTCGCGGCGGGCGGGGTCAAGTCCATGTTCTTCGGCGGCGAAGGCGCGTTCTTCGCGCGGCTGCGCGGGCCGGGCCATGTGTGGATCCAGTCCCTGCCCTTTTCGCGCCTGGCCGGACGGATGCTGGCGGCGGCCGGCAGCCGGGGCGGACAGAATCGCGGCGAAGGATCGCTGCTGGGCGAATTTGGCGACCTGATCGGCGGCAATCACTGAGCGGGGCGGACCCGCGCCGCCCTTGAAATCGGGTGCGAAAGGGGCACATGGGAGCCATGGCATCCCCTTTCGATCCGGCCGACCTGCCGACCGGCATGGCGATCGCGCTTTCGCCGCTGGTCCAGCGCGTGCTGGCGCCCAACCCGTCCCCCTTCACCTATACGGGCACGCAGACCTATATCGTGGGCAAGGACGCAGTGGCGGTGATCGATCCGGGGCCCGACGATGCCGATCATCTGGCGGCGCTGACCGCGGCGATCGGCGACCGTCCGGTGGTCGGCATCCTGTGCACCCACACCCATCGCGATCACAGCCCGGCGGCGCGGCCGCTGAGCGCCCGGACCGGCGCGCCGGTCACGGGCTGCGCGCCGCTGACGCTGGACGATGACGGGCCGCGCGCCGATGCGGCGTTCGACGCCGACTATCGCCCCGACCGGGTGCTGGGCGACGGCGAGCAAGTCGAGGGACCGGGCTGGACGCTGGAGGCGGTGGCGACGCCGGGCCATACATCCAACCATCTCTGCTTCGCGCTGCGCCAGGAAAAGGCGCTGTTCAGCGGCGATCATGTGATGGGCTGGTCCACGAGCGTGATTTCGCCGCCCGACGGCGACATGACCGCCTATATGCGATCGATGCAGCGGCTGCTGGAGCGGGACGATGTCATCTATTATCCCGCCCATGGCGACCCGGTGGACAATCCCCAGCGACTGGTGCGCGGGATGATGGGCCACCGCAAGCAGCGCGAAGGACAGATATTGCGCTTTCTGGAGCGGCATGGCGAAAGCGCCATCCCCGACATGGTGGCCGAAATGTACAAGGGCATCGACCCGCGCCTCTTCCCCGCGGCCGGGCGATCGGTGCTGGCGCATCTGATCGACCTGGATGGCCGGGGACTGGCGGCGCCGGCGGAGGGCGGGCTGTGGCGGACAGCCTGAAACGCTATGCCGGGCCGATCGTCGCCGCGCTGCTGATCCTGGCGGTGGGCGGGGCGATGCTGGTCGGGTGGCAGCGCTATAATCGCGACTATGTGGTGAGCGTCGAGGATGACGGATCGGCGGTGACCAAGATCATCGCGGAACGGATTTCGGGCAGCGCGAGCCTGCGCGTGTCGCAGCTCAACGGGACGATCCAGAGCACGGCGCGCGACGTGCGCGGCTTTGGCTGGCTGAAATCCGACCAGGTGGTTAAGATGCCCTTTTCGGTCGATTATTTCGTCGACCTGTCGGGCCTGTCCGCCGATGACCTGGAGTGGGACGAGCAGCGCCGCACCCTGATCGTCAACGCGCCCGACGTAACGGCGGGCAAGCCCAATCTGGACGAGGCGCAGCGCACGCTGGTGCGCACCAGCGGCCTGTTCGTCACGCGCGAGGCGGGCGAGGCGCTGAGCCGGCGCGCGTCCGCCCATGCCGAGGTGCGGGCGCGGGCGTCGGCGCGTTCGCCCGAGCGGATGGCGCAGGCGCGCGAATATGGCCGCGCCGCGATCGCCAAGCTGATGAGCGCGCCGCTGGCCGCCATGGGCTATGGCGACGCGCGCGTGCTCGTCACCTTTCCGCCCGAGCGCAAGGCCGACAATCGCGAGCAGTGGGACGTCACCACGCCGATCAACGAGGTGCTGGCAAACAAGCGCCGGCAACGCTAGGGCGAGCGCCAAGACCCCAGAAGATGGGACCGAGGAGTTACAGGGTATGAACGCTTTCACGGGCATTCCGCAGGGCACCGACCTGCGCGCTGAAATCGACCGGCTGCGCAAGGAGCGCAACGCGGTCATCCTGGGCCATTATTACCAGACGCCCGAAATTCAGGACCTGTCCGATTTCGTCGGCGATTCGCTGGAGTTGTCGCGCAAGGCGGCAGAGACGGACGCGGACGTCATCGCCTTTTGCGGCGTGCGCTTCATGGCGGAAACGGCCAAGATATTGAGCCCCGACAAGATCGTCGTGCTGCCCGACATGGACGCGGGATGCAGCCTGGAGGACAGCTGCCCCCCCGCCCAGTTCAAGGCGTTTCGCGAGGCGCATCCCGATCATATCGCGCTCAGCTACATCAACTGTTCGGCCGAGGTGAAGGCGCTGTCCGACATCATCGTCACATCCTCGTCCGCCGAGAAGATCCTGGCGCAGATCCCGGCCGACCAGAAGATCATCTTCGGCCCCGACAAGCATCTGGGCGGCTACCTCAAGCGCAAGCTGGGGCGCGACATGCTGTTGTGGCCGGGCGTGTGCATCGTGCATGAGGCGTTCAGCGAAACCGAACTGCTGAAGCTGAAAGCCCAGCATCCCCAGGCGCCGATCGCCGCGCATCCCGAATGCCCGCCCTATATTGTCGAGCATGCCGATTATGTCGGATCGACCAGCGGCATCCTGGAATTTTCCAAGACGATGCCGGGCGACACGCTGATCGTCGCGACCGAGCCGCACATCATCCACCAGATGCGCAAGGCGGTGCCGGAAAAGACGTTCATCGGCGCGCCGGGCGCGGACGGCAACTGCAATTGCAATATCTGCCCCTATATGGCGCTCAACACGATGGAGAAGCTGTACCTCGCCCTGCGCGACCTGCAGCCGCGCATCGAGATGGACGAAATATTGCGGTTGCAGGCGAAGAAGAGCCTGGACCGGATGCTGGAAATGGCGAGCGGGACCGTGGGCCAGGGGGATGTCGGCCCGCGTGGCTGAGGGCTGAGCCATGGTCGCCCGGCTGCGCGCGTTCTGGCAGGGGACGAGGGCCAGCTACTGGTTCTATCCCGCGCTCTTCACGCTGGGCGCGGCGCTGCTGGCGATCCTGACCGTCTGGTTCGATCGCCATGGCGCTGCGCAATGGCTGACCAGCCATGAATGGGTGGATGAGGCGCGGCCCGAGGGCGCGCGCAACGTCCTCAACGTCATAGCCGGGTCGATGATCGGGGTCGCGTCGACCGTCTTTTCGATCACCATCGCCGCCGTCGTCTACGCTTCGGGCAGCTATGGCCCGCGCCTGCTGGCCAATTTTATGGAAGACCGCGGCAACCAGCTGTCGCTCGCGACCTTCATCGCGACCTTCGTCTATGCCGTTCTGGTGCTGCGCGTGGTGCGCGACGCCTATGAGACGGCGGGCGATCCGGGCTTCGTGCCGCAGCTGTCGCTGATGATCGCCACCGGACTGATGGCGGCGTCGATCGCGGTGCTGGTCTATTTCCTCAACCATGTGCCCGCGTCGATCCGCATCAACGCGGTGCTGGAAGGCATTGGCGAGCGGCTGCTGCGCAGCGTGCGCCAGCGTTTCCCGCATGATTGCGGCGCCGAACAGCAGGACCAGCCGCCCCAGGGCGCGCCGGTGGCGGCGACGGGCACCGGCTATATCCAGATCATTGATTTCGCCGGGCTGGACCGGATCGCGCGCGACGCGCAATGCCGCATCGAGCTGCGCCTGCGGCCGGGCGATTTCGTCCATCCCGACGTGGTGCTGCTGGCGGTGGTGGGGACGAAGCTGGACCCGCGCCTGGCGGACCGCCTGCGCGGATGCTTTTCGCTGGGTGCAATGCGATCGCCATCGCAGGACATAGAATTCCTGATCGACGAACTGGTCGAGATCGCGCTGCGAGCGCTGTCGCCGGGCATCAACGATCCCTTCACCGCCGTGACCGCGCTTCACTGGATGGGCGCGGCGACGGCGCAGATCGGCGCGCGCGACCTGCGCGGCGGACCCGACCGGGGCGATTATGACTGGAACCGGATCGTGCCGATGAACGATGATTTCGATCATTTCGTGCGGCGGGGCTTTGGCGGCGTGCGCGCGGCGGCGGCGACCAGCCCGATCGCGGCGGCGCAGTTCCTGGACTGCCTGCTGGGCGCGGGATCGACGCTGACCCTGAACGGGCGGCGCGCGCGGCTGCGCGAGGAAGGCGCGCTGCTGATGGCGCAGGCGCGGCTGGAGCTGGCCGGTCCCTCAATCGAGGAACTGGACGCCCGCTATTGCGATTTCCTTGAAGCCATGAAAGACGGCACGCATGAACGGCTTTCCTCCTGACGCCTTTTCCCTGGACGGCTTCGATCTAAGCGCCTTTGTCGCGTCCACCCTGGCCGAGGATCTGGGCCCCGATGGCCGCGACGTCACCAGCGAGGCGGTGATCCCGGCGGACGCGATGTTCGAAGGCGTGATGGACAGCCGGGATGCGGTGACGCTGGCGGGCCTGCCAATCGCCGCCGCCTTCTTCCGCGCGCTCGACCCCGAGGTCGAGATAGAGATGCTGCACCGCGACGGCGATCAGGTCGCGGCCGGCACCGACCTGATGCGCATTCGCGGCAAGGCGCGGGCGATGCTGACGGCGGAGCGGTCGGCGCTCAACAGCGTCCAGCATCTGACCGGCATCGCGACAATGACGCGCGCCTATGTCGACGCGATCCTGGGCACGGGCGCGACGCTGCTCGACACGCGCAAGACCATTCCCGGCCTGCGCGTCCTGGAAAAATATGCCACGCGCATGGGCGGCGCGACCAATCACCGCATGGGATTGTGGGACGCGGCGATGATCAAGGACAATCATGTCGCGGTCGCGGGATCGGTGGAGGAAGCGGTCCGCCGCGCCGTCGCCGCCGGCGTCGCGCGCATCATCGTCGAGGTCGACCGGGTCGACCAGATCGAGCCGGCGCTCAGCGCCGGCGCGACTCATCTGCTGCTCGACAATATGGCGGCACCGGTGCTGCGGGGCGCCGTGACGCTGGTGGGCGGGCGCGTGCCCACCGAGGCGTCGGGCGGCGTCACCCTGGAGACGATCCGCGCCAAGGCGGAGACGGGCGTCACCTATGTCAGCGTCGGTCGCCTGACCCAGTCGGCTCCGGCGGCCGACATCGGACTGGATTTTGCTTATGCCTAAAACCCTTCTGGCTCACCTGGCCATTACAATCGCCCTGGTTTCGCCCGCCGTCGCGCTGGCACAGGCCAGTCAGTGCCGCCTGCCCGAGATAATCGCCCGGCCCAAGGTGGAAGGGCCGACGGCGGAGGAGCCGAAACGTGTTCTGCCGATCGGCTATTACACATTGGCGATCAGCTGGACGCCGCAATATTGCAAGACGGCGCGGCCGAACGCCGATAATGCGTTTCAGTGCCGATCCGGCAATGATTTCGGTTTCACCCTGCACGGGTTGTGGCCCGATGGCCATGGCAAGGAATGGCCGCAATATTGCAAGCCTGCCGGCGTGCTGCCGCGCAAGGTGATCCGCGACCATCTGTGCGCAACGCCGTCGGTGCAGCTTATCCAGCATGAATGGGTCAAGCACGGCACCTGCATGCCGACGACGCCGGCCAAATTCTTCGCCCTGTCGCGCAAGCTGTATCATGCCCTGCGCTATCCCGACATGGATGCGCTGGCCCGCCGGCCCAATCTGTCCGCGCAGGAATTTGCCCAAGCCTTTGCCGCCGAGAACAAGGGTATGGTTGCCGACGGCATCCGGCTCAACGTCACACGCAACGGCGCTTTGAGCGAGGTATGGATCTGCATGGATCGCAACTTCCGCTACATGTCCTGCCCGCCGCAGCAGGGTGGAGTCAGACATCGCGCACAGCTGCGGATTGAGCCGCGCGGCTGATCGGATCAGCCGTCGATCGTAACCGTCGAGGGATGATGGCGATCGAGATGCTTGTGGATGATCCGGAGATTCCTCGTGTTCGACTTGTAGAGAAAGTCGAAAATGTCGCCGGCAAAGGGGATGGCGCCGACCAGCGTGTCGACGCCGACATTGGCGGCCATGCGCGTCAATTGCCATTTGGACATGCCGAGGTTGCGCGCTTCCCAGACGATCCAGGCCCCCATGGCGGCAGTGGCGATGTCGCCCACTACCGGCACCAGGCCGATCAGGCTGTCGAGCCCAACGCGGCGGCTGGTGCCGGGGATGACGAACAGTCCCTCCAGCATCGCCTCCATCGCCTCGACCCGGCGGCGCACCGATGCGGGGTCGCGGCCAAAACCGGGCATGTCCCGCACGATGCGGTCGAACTGGTCCTGCGATAGCGCCATGATCGTCTCCTTGAACCCTTAATTGGGAGAGCTGAAGAGATGGTTCAATGGGTGACGCGCGCGCGGTGAAGGCGCGAAACCGCTGAGCCTGCGCGAGACGAGCGACCAGCGCACCGGCGCGCCGAGCGCGATATAGCCATTATGCGCCTGCATCAGCGCTTCGGCCTCGGCGGCGCGCGCCATACGTTCTTCAGCGCTGCTGGCGAGGCTGGCCGCCTGCAGCGCGGCATCCGCTTGAGCATTGCAGTGAATCTTTCGTACGCAGCCGACGCGGCCCAGATACCAAAGCGCGCTGTCATAGGGCGCCACTTCGTCGATCAGGCGCAGGTCGGCGGACTCCTTCATCGCGACGCGCTGCGCGGTGACGCCGATCGCGGCCAGATCGCGGCGCAGCAGGCCAAAGAGCAGGGTCGCGCCCGGCCCCTGTGGCAGCGCGATGCGCAGCAGCGGCGTTTCATCGGCATGATCGGCGCGCCAGCGCGTGATGATCGCCCTGCCCTGCGCGCGGCGCGCTTCCATCGGCTGGTTGGCCCAGGCGGGCGGCGTGGGCGCCCGGCCCAGATCCAGGTCGGACGGCACGATCTGTTCGGTCGTCGTCCATCCGCCGAGCGGGAAGAGATTGGGCAACTGGCTGCGGTCGATCGCCATGTTGATCGCCGCGCGAACGGCGTCATCGTCCAGCAGCGCGCCCTTGCCCACTATGGCGAGGCCGAGCAGCCCCTGCACCGGATCGATCCGCACGGCGTCGCGATCAATGCCGGCGGGAATCAGCAGCGGCACGTCGGCGAAGCGGCCGCCCAGCATAAGTCCCGCCTGACCGGCGCGGAAACGCAGGATGGCGAGCGCGGCGCGTTCGGCGCGCAGGACGCGCAGTTGCGCAGGCGGGACGGGCTCGTCCTCCGTCTCTATGTCGCCGGTGGAGCGATCGACCGGGGTGAGCATCAGCGCGTCGCCCCGGCGCGTGGCGCGATAGGGCCCTGTGCCCCCGTCGCGCGAAAGGATGGCCATCTGCGGCTGGGCCAGCATCTGGAGCATGAAGGGGCGCGCCGCCGCCATGCGGATTTCGACGACTTCCCCGGTCATCGGCACGACCGCCTGCACCGCATCGAGCGGTCCATCGGGATCGAGTCGCCGCAGGCTGTTGATGCGCGCCATCAGCATCCGCGCAACGTCGGCGGCGGTCACGCGGGACCCATCCCCCCAGAAGGCGCGTCGCAGCCGGAAAATGTAGCTGCGTCCGTCATCCTCGACGATCCAGCGCTGAGCCAGGCCGGGGATGATGTCGCCGCGCGCATCGAAGGCGACGAGTCCCTGGGCCGTGCTTTCCAGCAGCAGCTTGGCGGCCGGATCGGGCAGTTGCTGCAGAGGCTTGGCAAAATCTTCGCGATCCCCCACGACGCTGACCACGACCGGCCCGCTGCCCTGGTCGGAGCAACCGGCAAGCGCCAGCCCCAGAGCGACGGCGAGGACCGTGGAGGCGCGGCAGGAACGATGGAGAGCAGCCATGACGGACAGGATTAGCTCCAGTTAGCGCGATCGCCAACCAGGCATGGGACGGACCGCAATGTCACATTTCTTACATGCTGATGACTTTGGATTGAAACATGATCGTCATATTGGCGGCGTCCGCTCAGGAGGAAAGCCATGACGTTCATCCATCACCTGCTGCCGGGTTCGGCGATCGTCCTGTTGCTGGCGCCGGCGCCCGTAGCGGCCCAGGCGATCAGCGCGCAGGATGCGGCTGCGCTGCGCGCGCAGATCGCCGCGCTCAAGGCGCAGGTGGATCAACTGGAGGCGCGCTTGAATGCGGCAGACGCAGCGTCAGCGCAAGTCGAGATGGCAGCCGCGGCTGCGAACAAGACGCCGGCCGCCCCGAAGGCAGATGCTGCGGCGGCCGCGGAGACCTCCGTCCGCTGGAAGGGCGGCCCGGTCTTTTCGCAGGGTGACATGACATTCCACCCCAAGGGACGCATCCAATATGACGCCGGCCTGTTGATGACGCCCGATGATGTGGCGGACCGGGCGCGCGGCTATTCCAACGAATTGCGGCGGTTGCGGCTGGGCGGCGAAGGCCAGATCGGCGGTGGCTTTGGCTACAAGCTGGAACTGGAGCTGTCCGACAACAGCGTCGACCTGGTCGACACCTTCATCACCTATGAGAGCGGCCGATGGCTGGTCACGCTGGGCAATCATAATGGCTTCCAGTCGCTGGACGAGTTGATCAGCGACACGGGCGGCGCGGTGATGGAGCGTGCGGCCTTCACCGACGCCTTCAATTTCGAGCGGCGGCTGGGGCTGTCGGTACAGTACAGGGCCGGCATGGTGCTGGCGCAGGCGGGCATTTTTTCCGACAGCGCCGATTCGCTAACCAATGACGCCGACGGGGCCGATGGCGGGGACGAGAATGATAGCTACGCGATCGACGGGCGGATCGTGCTGGCGCCCAAATGGGGCGACACGCAGTTCCATATCGGCGCTTCGGCCCATGTGCGCGATTTCCAGCGGCTCTCGTCAGTGGGGCAGCGCTATCGCCAGCGCGCCTATCTTCATTCCGCCAACAGCCGCTTTCTGGCGACGCCGCAGATCGTGGCCGACGGAGAAAGCCATTATGGCGTCGAGCTTGCGGGCGAGCGTGGTCCCTTCTGGTGGGCGAGCGAGGCGCACTGGCTGCGCGTGTCGCAACCCGGCGTGCCCGACCCCGTCTTCTTCGGCGGCTATGGCGAGATCGGCTATGTGCTGACGGGCGAGACGCGCGGATACAAGAACGGCATTTTCGGCACGGTCAAGCCTGAGCGCCCGATGGGCAAAGGCGGCTGGGGGGCGCTGCAGGCGACGTTGCGCTACGACTATCTGGACCTGAACGACCGGACCATCACCGGCGGCACGCAGAACGCGCTGATCGGCGCGCTGGTGTGGACGCCCGTCGAATTCCTGCGGTTCAACATCAATTATGCGCATCTGCGCTATACCGACGCGGCGATCCTGGCGGGCAGCGACGCCGACTACAGCGTCGACGTGATCGGATGGCGCGCGGAGCTGGACTTCTGAACGCGACGCGAGCGGCGCGCATGATGGCGCCGCCCGCTTCGCTTCAGTCGAGATTGGGGCGCAGATAGCGCTCCGCCGTGTCCAGGTCGATGCCGCGGCGCTGGGCGTAATCGGCTAGCTGGTCTCGGCCGACGCGCGCGACGCCGAAATACTCCGCCTGGGCATGGCCAAAATAGAAGCCGCTGACCGCCGCCGTGGGCAGCATGGCGAAGCTTTCGGTCAGGCTGACGCCGGTGGCATGATGCGCATCGAGCATATCGAACAGCAGCGGCTTCAGGCTATGTTCGGGACAGGCGGGATAGCCGGGCGCTGGGCGGATGCCGCGATATTGTTCCTTGATGAGCGCTTCGTTGGTGAGCTGCTCCCCCTCCGCATAGCCCCAGAGCGCAGTGCGGACATAATGGTGGAGGCGTTCGGCGAAGGCTTCGGCCAGGCGGTCGGCCAAGGCTTTAAGAAGAATGTCCGAATAGTCATCGATCGCCGCCTTGAAGCGCGCCAGATGCGGTTCGATGCCGTGGATCGAGACGGCGAACCCACCCATCCAGTCGCCATCATGGCTGATGAAATCGGCCAGGCACATATTGGCCCGCCCTTCCCGCTTCGCGATCTGCTGCCGCAGCATCGGCAACCGGACATGTTTTTCATCCTCGACATGGACGATGATGTCGTCGCCCTCCCGGCGGCAGGGCCAGAGGCCGCAGACGCCGCGCGCGGTCAGCCATTTATCCTCGACGATGCGCTCCAGCATCTTCTGCGCGTCGGCGAACAGGCTGCGCGCGCTTTCGCCGACCACCGCGTCGTCGAGGATAGCAGGGTAATTACCCGCCAGTTCCCAGGCGCGGAAGAAGGGCGTCCAGTCGATATAGTGGACCAGATCCTTGAGGTCCCAATCCTTGAAGACATGGACGCCGGGCAAGCGCGGACGGGGAGCCTTCAAACTTTCGTCGATCTCGAAGCCGTTGGCGCGCGCGTCCTCGATGCTGAGCAGCTGGCTTTGCCCCTTGCCTTCACGCGCCTTGCGGACATGCTCATAATCGGCCTTGGTCCGGGCGACGAAATCGGTCTTCTGCGTTTCGGAGACCAGCGCGGTGGCAACGCCCACGGCGCGGCTGGCGTCGAGCACATGGACGACAGGGCCCGTGAAGGCCGGGTCGATGCGCAGCGCGGTATGGACCTTCGACGTGGTGGCGCCGCCGATCAGCAGCGGCATGGTCATGTTGGCGCGCTGCATTTCGGCGGCAACCGTCACCATCTCGTCCAGCGAGGGGGTGATGAGACCGCTGAGGCCGATCATGTCGGCGTCATTTTCATTCGCGGCCTTGAGGATGTCCTGCCAGGGCACCATGACGCCCATGTCGATGACGTCGAAGCCGTTGCACTGAAGCACGACACCCACGATATTCTTGCCGATGTCATGGACGTCGCCCTTGACCGTCGCCATGATGATCTTGCCCTTGCCCTTGGCGCCGGGTTCCTTCGCCGCCTCGATGAAGGGAAGGAGATGCGCGACCGCCTTCTTCATGACGCGGGCGGATTTCACGACCTGGGGCAGGAACATCTTGCCCGCGCCGAACAGGTCGCCCACGACGTTCATGCCGTCCATCAGCGGCCCTTCGATCACCTCGATCGGCTTGGCGGCGGCGAGGCGGGCTTCCTCCGTATCCTCCACCACATACATGTCGATGCCCTTGACCAGCGCATGTTCCAACCGCTTGGCGACAGGCCAGCCGCGCCATTCCTGCGCCGCCTTCTCGGACGCGGCATCCTTGCCCTTGAAGGATTCCGCGAGCGTGACGAGACGATCGCCGGCTTCGGGATCGGTGTTGAGCAGCACATCCTCGCACGCCTTGCGCAGCGCGGGGTCGATCGAATCATAGACGTCGAGCTGGCCCGCATTGACGATCGCCATGTCGAGCCCGGCGGGGATGGCGTGGTAGAGGAACACGCTGTGCATCGCCCGGCGGACCGGTTCGTTGCCGCGGAAGGAGAAGGAGAAGTTGGAGAGCCCGCCCGAGATATGGGCGTGCGGGCAGCGCTTCCTGATCTCGCGGCACGCCTCGATAAAGTCCATGCCGTAATTATTATGTTCCTCGATCCCCGTCGCGACCGCGAAGATGTTGGGATCGAAGATGATGTCCTCCGGCGGGAAGCCGATGGACAGGAGGAGCTGATAGGCGCGCTCGCATATCTCGACCTTGCGATCCTTCGTATCCGCCTGTCCCGTCTCGTCGAAGGCCATGACGACCACGGCGGCGCCATAGGCCATGCATTTGCGGGCATGGTCGAGGAAGATGTCGACGCCTTCCTTCATGCTGATCGAATTGACGATCGGCTTGCCCGAGACGCATTTGAGGCCCGCTTCGATCACGTCCCATTTGGACGAATCGATCATGACGGGCACGCGGCTGATGTCCGGCTCCGACGTCATGAGTTTGAGGAAGGTGGTCATCGCCTCGACCGCGTCGAGCAGCCCTTCGTCCATATTCACGTCGACGATCTGCGCGCCATTTTCCACCTGCTCGCGCGCGATGTCGATGGCGGCGGCATAGTCGCCGGCCATGATCAGCTTCTTGAACTTGGCGGAGCCCGTGACATTGGTGCGTTCGCCGATATTGACGAAATTGGCGGTGGATTGGCTATTCATCGTCTCTTCCAAAAAATCCTCCCCCACAGGGGGAGGGGGACCGGCGGAGCCGGTGGAGGGGTGTCACGCCATCGAGAGGGTTGAGCAGGTCGGTCATGCGCCCCGGCATGACCTTCAGATTGCCGGGGCAATCTGAACCTGCTCAACCCCTCCGTCTGGCTTTGCCAGCCACCTCCCCTGCCAGGGGAGGATGAAGACTATGCCGCGATGTGCATGGGTTCGAGGCCGGCGAGCCGGGTCACGATCGGCAATTCCGGAACGACGCGCGGCTGACGGCCAGCCAAGGCCTTCGCCACCGCGCCGATATGGGCAGGCGTCGTGCCGCAGCAGCCGCCGACCATGTTGACGAGGCCTTCGTCCACCCAGTCGCGGATCAGCTTCGCGGTGGTTTCGGGCAGCTCGTCATATTGGCCCAGTTCATTGGGCAGGCCGGCATTGGGATAGGCGAGGATCAGCGTGTCGGCATTTTTCGACAGTTCGGCCAGATAGGGGCGCAGCAGGTCCGCGCCGAACGCGCAATTGACGCCGATGGTGAGCGGCTTCAGGTGCCGCAGCGAATACCAGAAGGCGTTGATCGTGTGGCCCGACAGGTTCCGGCCCGACATGTCGGTGATGGTGAAACTGAGCATCAGCGACACCGAGCGGCCGGCGGCGGCTTCGGCTTCGCGCGCGGCCATGCCGGCGGCCTTGGCATTGAGCGTGTCGAAACAGGTTTCGACCAGCAGGAAATCGACCCCGCCTGCGATCAGCGCGTCGCATTGCTCGCGATAGTCGGCCTTGAGCGTATCATAATCGACCTCGCGATAGGCGGGATCGTTGACGTCGGGCGAAATGGAGAGCGTCTTGTTGGTCGGGCCAATCGATCCGGCAACGAAGCGCGGCTTGCCGTCCTTCGCGCTCGCCGTCTCGCAGGCCGAGCGCGCCAGCTTCGCGGCGGCGACATTGATGTCCCACACCAGATGCTCGCAACCATAATCGGCCATGGCGATCCTGGTCGAGGAGAAGGTGTTGGTCTCGATCATGTCGGCCCCCGCCTCCAGATAGGCGGCGTGGATGCCCTCGACGATGTCGGGGCGGGTGAGGCAGAGAAGATCGTTATTGCCCTTCTGGTCCTTCACCAGATCGAGATTGCCGCGATAATCGGCTTCGGTCAGGCCATGTTTCTGGATGGACGTGCCATAGCCGCCATCGAAGATCAGGATCTTTTCCGCCGCCAGGGCGCGCAATTGTGCTTCGGCGCTCATCATCGAAACTCCGCCTTTAAAAACAATACCGTCCGTCCCGAGCAGGAGACTCAGCGTGTCGAAGGCTGGTCAGGACGACAGAGAAATCCATCATGCCGCTGCGTTCGCCATCACCTTGGGCCGCAGCCCCAGCAGATGGCAGATCGCATAACTATGTTCCGCCCGGTTGAGCGTGTAGAAATGAAAGTCGCGCACGCCGCCTTCATAGAGTTTGCGGCAAAGTTCGGCCGCGATGGTGGCGGAAACGAGCTGGCGCGCGGCGGGACGATCATCCAGCCCTTCGAAAAGGCGGCCCATCCAGGCGGGGACGTCCGTGTTGCACATCGCCGCCATCCGCTGAACCGAGGCGAAATTGCCGACCGGCATGATGCCCGGCACGATGTCCGCATCGATCCCCGCGCCACGGACCTTGTCCATGAAGCGGAAGTAGGTTTCAGGCGCGAAGAAGAATTGCGTGATGGCGCGGGTGGCGCCCGCGTCGAGCTTGCGCTTGAGATTGTCGAGGTCGCTTTGCGCGTCGCGCGCGTCGGGATGCACTTCCGGATAGGCGGACACCGAGATTTCGAAGGGATGGCGCTTCACCAGCCCGGCGACCAGGTCGGCCGCGCCCGTATAGCCGCCCGGATGCGCTTCGAACCGGCCGCCCTGTTCGGGCGGATCGCCGCGCAACGCGACGATGTGGCGCACGCCCGCCGCCCAATAGGCGTCGGCGATCTCGTCAATTTCCCCCTTGCTGGCGGCGACGCAGGTGAGGTGCGCGGCGGCGGCAAGCGGCGTTTCCCGGGCGATGCGGGCCACCGTATTATGGGTCCGCTCACGCGTCGAGCCGCCCGCGCCATAAGTGACGGACACGAAACGCGGCGCGAGCGGAGCCAGCGTCTCGATCGCCGACCAGAGCTGCGCCTCCATCTTCTCCGTCTTGGGCGGGAAGAATTCGAAGCTGACGCGAGCGTCACCGGCAAGATCGGCATAGAGCGGCGGGAGGCGATCAGGGAGGGTCATGCGGACATCCGTCGTTCGAGCGGCAGGACGTCGGCGCTTTTGCGCCGCCCCAGCCACAATTGCACTGTCAGTTCCTGGCCCGGCAGGCTTTCCACCCGCTCCAGGACGAGGCCCGCATCCGCGAACCAGCGATCAATTTGCGCGTCGGCGAAGCCCAGCCGCGCATGCTGGTCGCGGGCGCGCAGTTCCTCGCGCTCATGCGGGGCGAAATCGGCGATCAGCACGCGGCCGTCCCGCGCGGTCACTCGCGCCGCTTCGGCGATGACGCGCTCGGGCGCCTGGGCATAATGAAGCACCTGGTGCAGCAGCACCGTGTCGATGCTGCCCGGCGCCAGCGGCAGGTCGAGGAAATCGCCAAGCAGCAGCGCATATTTGTCGCCGGCGTCCTGCGGCAGCTTGGCGCGGGCGAGACGAAGCATGTCGGGGCTGCGATCCAGCGCGGTCACCTGGCGCGCGGCGTGGCCGAACAGTTCGATCATGCGGCCAGTGCCGGTACCGATGTCGAGCAGATGGCCGATCGGCGCCTGAGCCAGCAGCGCCGTCATCGCCGCTTCGACCTGCGCTTCGGGGACATGGAGCGAGCGGATCGCATCCCATTGCTCGGCATGTTCGGCGAAATAGGCTTCGGCGGCGCGGGCGCGCTCGGCCCGCACCTCCGACAGGCGAGCCAGATCCGCCGCCTGCCACAGAGCCTCCGATGCCGATGGGCGCAGCCGGTCGAACAGGGTGAGGAAAGGCGCGACCCCCTCCTCCCGCGCGAGGCGCAGGAACACCCAATTGCCCTCCTTGCGCCGTTCGACCAGGCCCGCTTCGCCAAGGATGCGGACATGGCGCGACACGCGCGGCTGGCTTTGCCCCACGACCTGTGCGATCTCGCCCACGGCCAGTTCCATCGCCCGCAGCAAGTGGACGATGCGCAGCCGCGTCGGGTCGCCAAGCGCCCGGAAAATGTCGAGAGCGGAGTGCATGATAGTATCATATAAAGAAATCTTTATATGCGTCAATGCTCCTCATTTCTGCGGCGAACAAGCCGTAACGACCCCCGCAAAGCCTTGCGCCTGCATGAATGGGATTGCCTTGGTTCGATCAAAGCATTACGAATCGCGGCGCAGGCGCAATGGGGGGTGAGCTTTTCTCCGAGAGTGGTCTGCATCTTTTTTATCTCAGAGAGGGGTTGTTGCCCATGACCAAGTCGATTGCTCTTTCGCTCGTTCTCGCCGCTTCGCTGGGCCTGGCTGCCTGCTCGGGCAACCATGAGGAAAATGCTGCCAATGCGGCCGCCAATTCCGCCGAGAACGCGTCGAACGCGGCCGACAACGCCATGAACGCTGCGATGAACGCCGCCGACAACGCCGCCAACGCTGCGTCGAACGCGACCAACAACGTCGCCAACGCGATGTAATCGTCCCGTTCAGGGAAGAATTGCGAAAGGGGTCGCTCCGGCAACGGGGCGGCCCCTTTTCCATGGGAGGTAATCCATGCCGCGCGTTGCGGGACTGATGGCCATGGTGATGCTGACAAGTGGTTGCGGATCATCGGACGATGACGGCGTGGGCGGCGTCAGCGCCAGCGAGGCGCGAGCGCTGAACGAGGCCGCCGCCATGCTGGATGCGCGCGCCGGTGCGGCCGAGGACAAGAGTGCGGGACTAAACCCGGCTGCGCGGATGGCCGCCGAGCGCCAGCGCGGCGCGCAGCCAGCGGCTGACCCCGCGCAATGACAAAGGGCCGCCCCGATGGGACGGCCCTTCATCCTGTCGATAGCTGGCAGATCAGCAGTTGCGGTCGATCGCGCGGCCGGCCAGGGCCCCCACGCCAGCACCGATGATGGCGCCTGCGGTGCCGTCACCGCGGCCGTAACGGCCCGAATTGCGGCCGACTTCATTGCCAAGCAGGCCGCCGGCGATGGCACCGATGATGGTCCCACCCGTGCCATTGTCCCGGCAGCGATAGCCGCCGCGATAGCCGCGATAATAATTGTTGCGATAATAGCGGTCGCCGCGATAGCTGCGATCATAGTTTCCACGATAACCGCGATAGCCACGGTCATAGCCACGATAATGATCGCCGCGGTCATAACCGCGATAATGGTCGCGGGCCATGGCCGGCGTGGCGGTGACGGCGAGGGAGGCAGCGCCCATGGCCAGAGCGGCTCCCATATTCACTAGAAACTTCATTGTCATGGCGGTTGCTCCTCCAAAAAGTCATGCTCTCCGGCGAAGCGCCTAAACGGATTCGCCATTGATTGACGTCCTTATGCCTGATCGGGTTTGAGCCATGGCTGAATGATGCTGTCAGCCTCCGTTCACCTGCGGACGACCCGTCACTGCTTTGCTGCGTCCTGCCGCATATTGGCCTATGCGAGGCGGCGATGACGCGAATCCTGATCGTCCTGGCGCTGGCCGTGCTGCTGTTGCCGGCGCCCCACCCCGGCAAGCCGGAGGCGGTGCGGGCGGGTGCGCTGCTGGTGACGGCGCGAGCGCTGCCGCTGGATCCCGCGATGCCTGGGCGGCGGCGGATCGGCGCGCTCACTTATCTGGTCGGGTGGGAGCTGCAGAGCGCCAATCCCGGCTTCGGCGGCATATCCGCATTGCTGGCGGCGGGGCCCGGCGAGATGCTGGCGCTGAGCGATTCGGGCATATTGATGGGATTTCATGTGGGACGAGGGCCCCGATCGCGCCGCCCCTTCATCGCCCCCCTGCCCGTCCGACCACAGGACCGGCACCAACCTTGGTGGGCATGGGATTCAGAATCGCTGACGCAGGACGCGGACACCGGCCGCTACTGGGTGGGTTTCGAGCTGCAGCAGTCGGTCTGCCGCTATGGCCCCGGTTTCGCGCGGGTCGAGGCCTGCCGCGCCTGGCCGCAAATCGCCGCCTGGCCCAAGACGGGATCTATCGAGTCGCTGGCGCGCCTGCCCGACGGGCGGTTCCTGGCGATCGGGGAGATGGGCATGACCGCCGAAGGGCGGCATGAGGCCCTGCTTTTCCCCGGCGACCCCGCGGACGCAGCGACCGGCGCGCCCATGCCGCTGCGCTATACCCCGCCGCGCGGATACCGCCCGACGGACGCGGTGGCGCTGGATGCGCGCCATCTGCTGGTGCTCAACCGTCGTCTCACGTTGCAGGAGCTGTTCACCGCGACCGTCGCGATCGTCGAACTGCCCGACACATTGACGCCGGGCGCGATATTGAAGGCGCGCACGCTGGCCCGGCTGGCGCCGCCGCTACTGGCCGACAATTTCGAGGGGATGTCGGTGACGCGCGAGCAGGGCCGGCCGATCCTGTGGATCATATCCGACGATAATCACGAATTTTTCCAGCGCACCCTACTGCTGAAATTCGCGCTGACGGATACTGTGCCCGGAGCGGGCCGCCAAGCAAGGTAACGGCCGACGCAAAAAAGCGGCCCGTCGCCAGGCCGCTCGCTTGCCGAAACGAATCGAGAGGATCAGGCCGCGGCGGCGGCCTTCTTCTTGACGATGTCGCGCTTCAGGCGACGCGCCTTCAGCGACAGCTTGTCGTCGCTGGTCTTGACCAGCCAGTTGTCCAGGCCGCCATTATGTTCCACCGAACGCAGGCCATGGGTCGACACGCGCAGCTTCACGGTCGTTTCCAGCGCTTCGGAGATCAGCGACACGTTCTGCAGGTTGGGCAGGAACACACGCTTGGTCTTGTTGTTGGCGTGGGAAACATTGTGACCCACCTGGCGGCCCTTGCCGGTCAGCTCGCAAATGCGCGACATAGTCAGTTCAACCTTTGAATTCGGGTTCGTTCGGAAAGCCGCGCCGATAACGGGATTCCCTGCGGCCGTCAACCCGCATGGGAAGGGACGCAACCCTTTCGCAGGGCCGAACGTTTGACATGGGTTATCCCAAAGGAGGCCGAAATGCGAATCATTGGTGGCTTGCTGGTCATTATCCTGCTCGTTCTTGCCGGCGGGATCGCCACCGGCTTCATCGACCTGCAACGGACGCAGTCGGGCAGCCTGCCCGAAGTATCGGTGAAGGGCGGAACATTGCCAAAATATGAGGCGAATGTCGCCAAGGTCGAGGTCGGAACCCGCAACGAGACAGTCGAAGTGCCGACCGTGGACGTGAAAAAACCCTGATCGTTTCGATCCCGACCAAGTTGCGCTAAAGGGCGGGGCATGGCTCCGCCCTTTCCCTTGCCTGCGCCCATGCGCCGCGCGCTCGATCTGGCGCGCCAGGCGCAGGCGGCGGGCGAAGTGCCGATCGGCGCGGTGGTGACGCGCGAGGGCGTCATCATCGGCGAGGGCGAGAATCGCAATCGGCGGGACCGCGATCCCACCGCTCATGCCGAAATCGTCGCGCTGCGCGCGGCCGCGACATGGCTCGACGATTTCCGCCTAACCGGCTGCGACCTGTGGGTCACGCTGGAGCCCTGCCCCATGTGCGCCGGCGCGATTGCCCATGCCCGGATCGCGCGGCTTTATTATGCGGCAGCCGACCCCAAGGGCGGCGCGATCGAGCAGGGGCCGCGCCTCTTCACCCAGCCGCAATGCCTGCACCGCCCCGACGTCTATGCGGGGCTGGCCGAGGCGGAGGCGTCAGCGCTGCTGCGCGATTTCTTCGCCGCCCGCCGGTGAATATAGGATGCGATACAGCTGATAGGGCAAGGTCATGCTGGTCCTGAGCTCGACCGGGACCAGCCAGTCGGGCCGCCGCCCGAGCATCAGATCGGCATAGAAGCCGCCGGGGCTGCGCGCCTGGTAGATGGTGCCCTCCGGGAAATTCGGGCAGACCAGCAAATAGGTGGCGTGATGCTTCGCGGCGATGGCGCGGAACGTCTCCGGCTTGCCGTCGAAGGCGTGATGCACGTCGAGGATGGTCGCGCCGTTACGGTGATAGGGGCCCGCCAGCGCGCTGTGATGCGTCGTCGCCAGGATGCGGGGCCCAAGATCGACCATGGTGAAGATGGTGGCGGCGGGCAGCTGATCCAGCACGGCGAGCGCTGGCTGGGTGCGGCAGCGGCCATTGGCTTTCTTGATCGCGTCGTTGCGCGCGACGGCCGAGGGGCGCCAGGGTTTGGGCTTGTGCCCCGTCACCTGCTGATAGGCCTTCATCGCCTGGGGGTAGAGCGGGTAGACGAACGCGATGGCCGCGAGCAGCGCGACGCCGATTGAGGCGGTGATACGAGCGCGACGCGTGCCGGTCAGCACGGCCGCCACCAGACGGTGCGCGGCCCAGGCGGCGGGCGGGATCGCCAGCAGCTGCGCCGCTGGTCCGGCGCGCAGCTGCCAGAAGAGCAATGCCGTCGAAAAGAGCATCATAAGGCCGACCGTTGCCCAGGCCCAGAGTTGTTCGCCATCGCGCCGCGCATCCCACAGCGCCCAGAGCAGGCCGAGCAGGCCGGCGGCGGGAATGGCGAGCAAGGGCACAACCAGGCTTTGCGCCTGGGCGGTGATGGGCTTGGCTTCGCGGATATTGGCGAGCCAGAGGCGCTGAAGCTCCGGCGATATCTGATAGGGGCTGAGGCATTGCGGCCATTTGAGCCAGAAGAAAAGCGCGACCGCACCGCCCACGACCAGGCCCGCCGCCAGTCGCGGCCTCCATCCGCGCCAGGGCAGCAGAGCCAGCAGCACCATGCCCGCTCCCGCTGCGCCGAACACCGCCACCCATATGGGCGACAGCGCGTCGCAGACCATGGCCCGGTTGGCGTAGCTGGCGAAGAGCAGATAGAAGAGCGAGGTCGCGCCGGCGAGACTGAGCGCGTAGGCGAGCATCCGCGCCTCGGCGCCGGGGCGGAACACCCAGCGCAGCGCGATGAGCGCGCCGCCCGCCGCCAGATAGACGATCATTTCCATGCCGATGGCGATGGAGAGCGCGCTGCTGACCCCAGCCATGACGCCGCCGCGCAGCCGGTTGGCGTCGATCACCCCGGCGAGCATGGTCAGGGCCAGCGCCAGTTGCCAGCCATGATGATCGATGCGCATCGGCGCATACATGCCCAACCCCATCTGCGCGGCGAAGGGCGCGGCGACCGCGAGGACCCAGCCATGCGGCCCGGCGAGGCGACGGCCGATGAAGCCGAGGCTGAGCATCAGCAGCAGCAAGGGCAGCAAGGGCGCGATGCCGCAGGCAAGGCGATCGGCCATCCCCTGATCGACAAAGGCGCGGAAGAAGAGCATCAGCGCGGCGAGGGGAATGTCGACGATGCGCGACCAGTGGATGTTCGCGCCGCCCGGCGGATCGAGCCTATATTGGCGCAGATCGTACCAGCCCTGCCCCGCCAGCCAGTCCTTCACCTGGACATAGCGGATATTGTCGTCGGTATCGCCCAACACCAGCCAGTGGATGGCGGGCCAGCGGGTCATCACCATCGCGACAGTCACGACGATCCACAGCAGGAAGGTCAGCCATTTCCAGTGGCGGCTGGCTTCGGCCAGAATATGATGCGCAAGCGCGCCCAGTCTGGTGCGCAGTGCGTGCCGGCTTTGCAAGTTCATGTCCGGTCGATTAGACGCTCCGCATCAAAGCGCAACGGGGGCCTCATGAATTTCGCCGAACGGTTGAGCCCGCAGCAGCGCGCGCTGTTCTGGCAGATCTGCCGCTATGGGCTGACCGGCCTGTTCGTCACGGCGTGCCAGGCGGCGATCTACTGGAGCCTGGCGGCGCTGGCTGGCTTGCATGTCCAGCTTGCCAATCTGATCGGCTATGGCGGCGCGGTATGCGTGGGCTATGTGGCGCACAGCCTCTTCACCTTCCGCGACCAGGCGCGCAGCGACGGCCATGCCGCGCGCGGGCTGCGGTTCGTGGCCGCGTCGCTGATCAGCTATGGGCTGAACGCCCTGTGGGTTTGGCTGTGCGTCACCGCCATGGGTTGGCCGGAATGGTCGCCGATCCCCGCGATGCTGTTCGTGACGCCGGCCATCATGTTCGTCCTCAACCGGCAATGGGTGTTCCGCTAAACGAGCGGCGCCCGCGCCAGCAGCGCGTCCGAGCGCGCGAGGACGATGAGCGGCAGCCCGGCCTGGGCGGCGCGATCGACGGCGAGGCGCGTGGGCGCGGAAATGGTCACGAGCAGCGGGCAATCGGCAAGCGCGGCCTTTTCCACCAGTTCATAGGAACAGCGCGAGGACAGCAGCGCGAAGCCGCCGTCCCAGCCAAGGCCCCCGCGCGCCATCGCGCCGATCAGCTTGTCGAAGGCGTTGTGCCGCCCGACATCCTCGCGCACCAAGCGAATGCCGCCGTCGGCAGCGACAAGCGCCGCGGCATGGGCAGCGCCGGTGGCGGCGTTGAGCGGCTGATGATCGCGCAGGGCGGCGAGCGCGCGGAAGATGGCGACCCGGTCCGCCCGCGAAGGGGCCGTGATGCGCGGCAGCGGGCGCAGCGCCTGCTCCAGCGTTTCGACGCCGCACAGGCCGCAGGCGGAATCCGACGTGCGGTGGCGCACCCGGTCCAGCAGCCCATCGACCCGGTGTGGCGGCAGGGTCGCGCGCGCGATCCATCCCGCATCGGTCGCATGGACGTCGATGTCGAGCAGGGCATCGTCGTGCCCGGCCAGTCGTTCGGCAAGGCTGAAGCCCTGGACGAGATCGGCGATGTCGGCGGGCGTCGCCATCAGCACGGCATAGCCTGCGCCATTATATTCGATCGCGACCGGCATTTCCTCCGCCAGCGGGCGGTCCACCGGGTCGGTCGCGCCGTCCGGGGTGAGGCGCGCGAAGCCGAGCGGCGCGACGGATGGGGTCACGCGGCGGTCTGACCAAGGGGAACGGCGTTCATGCCGCTGATCTAGGGGGCAGCGTGCGCGCTTGCAATTGTGCGCGGCGGTGTCGCGCCCCTATAGCGGTCGCCGGAGGAGGCGATGATGGCCACAGGACCAATATTGGGCGCCGTGCTGGCGGGCGGGCGATCCCGCCGCTTCGGCAGCGACAAGGCGATGGCGCTGCTGAACGGGCGGACGCTGCTGGACCATGCGATGGCGGCGCTGGCGCTGCATGTCGCGACGGTGGTGATATGCGGGCGCGACGGCGGACTGGCGGATCGCCCGCGCGCGAACCTGGGGCCGCTCGGCGGGCTCAACGCGGCGCTGCATCATGCGGCGGCGCAGGGCTTTGCCGGCGTGCTGACCACCGGATGCGACATGCCACTCTATCCGGCCGAACTGCCCGCCGCGCTGATCGGCGCGGGCGCGGCGGTGCTGGAGGGGCAGCAACTGCTCGGTTGGTGGCCGGCCGAGCTGGCGCCCGAACTGGACGCGCATCTGGCGGAGGAGAATGACCGCTCGATCCGCGGCTGGCTGGCGCGGGTCGATGCGCGGGTCGTGCAAATGCCGGGGCTGGCGTTGCTCAACATCAACCGGCCCGAGGATCTGGCGGCGCTCTAGCCTGTTCCTAGCGGACAGGAAGCGCCACGCTGGCGGCCAGGTCCGCGGGGCAAGGCGTGCCGGCCACCGCCTCGCCGATCAGCAGCAGGGTCGGATCCTCGTCGCTGATCGTGCGCACGAGAAATGCAAGGGCCGAGAGCTTGCCGCGAATCAGCCGCTCATCGGGCAGCGAGACATTGACCGCGACCATCACCGGGGTTTCGGGATCGCGGCCGGCGGCGATGAGCTGGCGGCTGATCTCGCCCGCAGCGGCGCGGCCCATATAGATGCCGAGCGTGCCGCCGGGCCGGGCCAGCGCATCCCAGTCGAGCTGCAAGGGCTCGCCAGCCTTCAAATGCGCGGTCACGAGCGTCAGTCCGCGCGCCACGCCGCGCAGGGTGAGCGAGGCGCTGCCGCTCGCGGCCGCCGCGCTGGCGGTGGTGATGCCGGGACAGATGCGGAAGCGCACGCCATCGGCGGCGAGATGGGCCATCTCCTCGGCGGAACGGCCGAAGATGGAAGGGTCGCCGCCCTTCAGCCGCACCACGCGCTTGCCCGCCCGGGCGGCGGCGAGCAGCAGGTCGTTGATGCTCTGCTGCGCCTTGCTGTGCCGACCCGATCGCTTGCCGACGCTGACCTGTTCGACACCTGGCGGGATGAGGGCGAGCACGTCCGGCCCGACCAGGGCGTCATAAAATACGATGTCCGCGGCCGCGATCAGCTTTTCCGCCTTGCGCGTGAGCAGGTCGGGATCGCCCGGCCCCGCCCCCACCAGCCAGACGTCGCCGGGCGCGATAAGATCATTCGGCTGCATGAAGCGTCTCCCGATGGGTTTGAGCCAGGATATTGGCGATGGCGGGGCGGCAGGAGCCGCAATTGGTGCCGGCGCCCAGCGCCTTGCCGACAGCGGGCACGTCGACCAGCTGCTGGTCGCGAATGGCGGCGACGATCTGGTTGAGGCCGATGTCGAAGCAGACGCAGATGGTGGCGCCCTTGTCGGGCTGGCTGCCCGGCCCGCGCGCGGCGAGGACGGAAGCGCCGACCTGATCCGCCTCCAGCTGGTCGATCAGCCAGTCGCGCGCTGGCAACAGGCCGGTGCGCGTCACGAACAGCACAGCGGCGAGCCGGCCTTCACGCAGGATGGCGACGCGGCGGGTGCCGCGGGTCTGGTCAATGGCCTCGACCCGGTCCCCTTTTGGCAGGCAGGCTTCGAGCCGGGCGGGATCGCCATTGCCGGCGACTTCATAGAGCGCGCCGCCTGGAACGGTGATGCGGGTGGCCCAGAGGCAGGGCAGCTTCACCTGGTCATGGCCGCGCAGGATCAGGAAGCCCTGCCATTGCGTCGCCACCGGCTCGATGCTGGCGGGCGTCGATTTGAAGCCCGGCTGGCCCGAATGGGGATCGACCAGGGGCCGGGGCAGCAGGCCGGTGCGGCCGCCGCTCGATATCTGGTCGGTCCAGTGGATCGGCGTGAAGATTTCGCCGGGTCGCTGGCTGTCGCTGACGCAGACGCGAAAGAGGCTGTCGCCCTGTGCGGTGCGGACGCGCGCCAGCCCCTTGTCGACGATGCCGAGCGCAGCGGCGTCCTGCGGGTGGATGTCGACCATCGGCTCCTCGCGATGGCGGGCGAGCTTGGGCGCGAGGCCCGTGCGAGTCATGGTGTGCCACTGATCGCGATAGCGGCCGGTGTTGAGCGTCATCGGCCAGTCGCGCAGCGGCGGCTGCATGTCCATCTGGCGCGTGAGGACAAGCCGCGCCCTGCCATCGGGCGTAGGGTAGCGGCCGTCGGCGAAAAGCGTCTCCCCGCCCCAGCGGAAAGGCGCCATCGCATCATAGGCGTCATTGCCGATCGTCGCGTACGCGCGCAGGTTGAGCAGCCGCTGGCCGTCATTCTGATAGGCGGTAAGGCGCGCATGTTCGCGCCAGATGTCAGCCGGCCGGTCATAGGCGAAGGCGTTGCGCCAGCCCATGCGGCGCGCCACTTCCTTGACGATCCACCAGTCGGGTTTCGCCTCCCCGGGCAAGGCCATGAAGGGACGCTGGCGACTGACGGTGCGGTCCGAATTGGTGACGGTGCCGTCCTTTTCTCCCCAGCCGGCGGCGGGCAGGCGGACATGGGCATGAGTCGCGCTGTCGGTGTCGGCGATGATGTCCGACACGACAAGGAAGGGGATGGAGGCCAGTGCATCGCGCACGCGGCCAGCGTCGGGTAGCGAGACGGCGGGATTGGTCGCCATGATCCAGAGCGCCTTGACCCGACCTTCGTCGATGCTGCGGAACAGGTCCACCGCCTTGAGGCCGGGGCGGGTAGCCATGTGCGGCGCCGCCCAGAAGCGGCCGACGCGCGCCACATTTTCGGGTGCGAAATCCATGTGCGCGGCGAGCGTCGACGCGAGGCCGCCGACTTCGCGCCCGCCCATGGCGTTGGGCTGCCCAGTGATGGAGAATGGCGCGGCGCCCGGCTTGCCGATGCGGCCGGTCGCGAGATGCAGGTTGAGAATCGCGTTCACCTGATCGGTGCCGCGGATCGACTGGTTGATGCCCTGGCTGAAGAGCGTGACGGTGCGCGGCGTCTGCGCGAACAGGGTGAAGAACTGCTCCAGCAGCGCGGGCGCAACGTCGCAGGTCCTGGCCGTCGACCAAAGGTCGTGGCCGGCGCGGATATGCGGCCAGAAGCCTTCGGGCACATCGAGATGGTCTGACGCGGTGAGGCCATGCTGGTCGCACCAGGCGAGAAGCCCGTTCATCAGCGCGACGTCGGTGCCGGGCTTCACCGGCAGGTGCAGGTCCGCCCCCTCGCAGGTTTCGGTGCGGCGCGGGTCGATCACGACCAGCTTGGTGCCGCGCGCGGCGCGGGCCGCCTGGATGCGCTGATAGACGATGGGATGGCACCAGGCGGTGTTGGAGCCAACAAGGACGATGAGGTCGGCCTGCTCCAGATCCTCATAGGTGGCGGGCACGATATCCTCGCCAAAGGCGCGGTTGTGGCCGGCGACCGCGCTCGACATGCAAAGCCGGCTGTTGGTGTCGATGTTCGCCGAACCGATGAAGCCCTTCATCAGCTTGTTGGCGACATAATAATCCTCGGTCAGCAACTGGCCCGAGACGTAGAAGGCGACACTGTCGGGGCCGTAGCGGTCGATCGTTTCCCTGAACCGTCTGGCGACCAGGTCCAGCGCCTTGTCCCAGCTGGCGCGCCGGTTCCCGATCATGGGATGGAGGAGACGGCCAGTGAGCCCGACCGTTTCGCCCAGATGCGTACCTTTGGAACAGAGGCGGCCGGCATTGGCCGGATGCGCCTCATCCCCCTTGATGGACACGGAACGCGGGCCGGTCGCCGTCGCGAAAATGCCGCAGCCGACGCCGCAATAGGCGCAGGTGGTGCGGACCGCGTCCCCCATCAGGCAGCCGCCTTCAGGGAAGCCGGACGCGCAATGAGGATGCGGCCGTCTTCCTGGCGAACGGCGATGGTCGGCGTGCAGCCCTCGTCATTGCCCTGCGCTTCGCCCGTCTTGAGCGCGATGTTCCAATTGTGCAGCGGGCAGGCGACGCTGTGACCATGGACGATGCCCTGGCTCAAAGGCCCCTTCTTGTGCGGACATTCGTTGACCAGCGCAAAGACATGGTCGTCGCTGGTGCGGAAAACGGCGATTTCCTTTTCGCCCGCAAGCTGGACGGTGCGCGCGCCGCGCGGGGGAATGTCGGCCAGCGTTCCGATGTCGATCCAGTCGGTCATGATGATTACTCCGCAGCGATGGCTATGGGCTGAAGATGCTGGTGCAGTTCGGCATGCTGCCCGGCGGCGCGCTCGGCCCAGGGATCGTCCTGGCTGAAGCTTTGCGAATAGAGGAAGCGCGCGCGCAGCGCTTCGCGACCAGCGTCATCCTCGACGATGCGCTGCTTGATATATGCAACCCCCACGCGCTCGATCCAGGGCGCGGTGCGCTCCAGATAGCGGGCTTCCTCGCGGTAGAGCTGAATGAAGGCGGCGCAATAGTCGAGCGCCTCCTGCTCGGTCGCGACCTTGCAGAGGAGGTCGGTGGCGCGGACATGGATGCCGCCATTGCCGCCGACATGCAGTTCGTAGCCCGAATCGACGCAGACCACGCCAAAGTCCTTAATCGTCGCTTCCGCGCAATTGCGGGGACAGCCCGATGCCGCGATCTTGAACTTGTGGGGCATCCACGATCCCCAGGTCATCCGTTCGATCTTGACGCCAAGGCCAGTCGAATCCTGCGTGCCGAAACGGCACCGTTCGGACCCGACGCAAGTCTTCACCGTGCGCAGCGACTTGCCATAAGCGTGGCCCGACACCATGCCCGCGGCATTGAGGTCGGCCCAGACGGCGGGCAGATCCTCCTTCTTGATGCCGAAGATGTCGAGCCGCTGGCCGCCCGTCACCTTGACCATCGGCGCGTCATATTTCTCGACCACGTCTGCGATGGCGCGCAGTTCGCGCGGATTGGTGAGGCCGCCCCACATGCGCGGGACAACCGAATAGGTGCCGTCCTTCTGAATATTGGCGTGCATGCGTTCGTTGACGAAGCGGCTCTGCTGGTCGTCCTGGTACTCGCCGGGCAGCGCGCAGAGCAGATAATAGTTGAGCGCGGGGCGGCAGGAGGAGCAGCCGTCTGGCGTCGTCCAGTGCAGCTTCTGCATGACCTCCGGTATCGAGCGCATGTCCTGCGCCACGATTTCGCGGCGGACATCGTCATGAGTGAAGCTGGTGCATTTGCACATGGTCTTGGGGCCGCTGGCGACGTCATCGCCCAGCGTGAGCGCCAGGAGATTTTCGACGAGGCCGGTGCATTGACCGCAGCTGGCCGACGCCTTGCAGCTGCCGCGAACGGCGTCGAGAGAGCAATTGCCCGCTGCGATGCAGGCGACGACCTGACCCTTGCTGACGCCGTTGCAGCCGCAAATCTCGGCATCGTCCGAGAGCGCCGCAACGGCCGCCTTAGGGTCCAGCGCGCCCCCTCCCGAGGCGAAGGCCTGACCGAAGATCAGCAGGTCGCGAATGTCGGCGATGTCCTCGCCCTTGCGGAGCAGGTCGAAATACCAGCCGCCGTCCGCCGTGTCGCCATAGAGCACCGCGCCGACGATGCGATCGTCCTTGACCACGACGCGCTTGTAGACGCCCCGCGAAGCGTCACGCAGCACAATGTCCTCGCACCCGTCGCCACCTGAAAAGTCGCCGGCGGAAAAGACGTCGAGACCGGCGACCTTGAGCTTGGTCGAGGTGACCGAGCCCTTGTAGCCGCTATGCTGGTCGGTGAGGCCGTCGGCGAGGCTGCGGCACATGTCCCACAAGGGCGCGACCAGGCCGTAGACATTGCCGTCATGTTCGACGCATTCGCCGACCGCCAGCACATCGGGATCGCTGGTGACCATATGGTCGTCGACCTTGATGCCGCGAGCAACGTCGAGGCCCGCTTCCTTCGCCAGCGCGACGGAGGGACGGATGCCGACTGCCATCACGACAAGGCTGGCGGAAATTTCGCGGCCGTCCTTCAGACGAACGCCCTCGACCTTGCCGTCGCCATAAATGGCTTCGGTGTTGGCGCCGGTCAGGATGGTTTGGCCGCGCGCTTCCAGGGCCGTCTTGAGCAGCCAGCCCGCCGCCTCGTCCAGTTGCCGCTCCATCAGCGTGTCCATCAGGTGGATGACCGTGACCTTCATGCCGCGCAGGGTCAGGCCATGCGCGGCTTCGAGGCCCAGCAGGCCGCCCCCGATCACCACGGCGTCGCCACCGGCATCGGCGGCCGCGAGCATGGTGTCGACATCCTTCATGTCGCGGAAGCTGATGACGCCCGGCAGCTCCTTGCCGGGCACAGGGATGATGAAGGGATCGGAGCCCGTGGCGATCAGCAGCTTGTCATAGCCGATGGTGCGGCCGGCCTTGCTGGTGACGGTCTTGGCGGCGCGATTGATCGCCGTCACCGGATCACCCGCGATCAACTCTATGCCATTGTCGGCATACCAGGCGGCGTCGTTGATGACGATGTCGTCAAACGCCTTTTCCCCGGCCAGCACCGGCGAGAGCATGATGCGGTTGTAATTCACATAGGGTTCGGCGCCAAAGATGGTGACGCGGTAGCGCCCCGCGTCGCGCGCCAGCAGTTCCTCGACCGCGCGGCAGCCGGCCATGCCGTTGCCCACCACGACCAGATGTTCGCGGACATCCTCGAACGGCACGAGGATGTCGTTCCCGCCGTCCGCCCGGCTTTCGTCCCTGACCTGCACTTCCATCCCCGGTCCTTTCGGAAAAGAAAAAGGCCGCCATCCGGACCCCCGGGGTTTGAACCCGAGAGTCTGGATGGCGGCCTTGCCATCATCTGCGCCTTGGCGGTCCTACCCTGAACCGCTGCGGCTATGAAAGAAGGACATCCTTGCCCTTTGCACTGCAGCATAAGCTGATTCGCGCGGGCGCTCAAGCGATAATGATGTCAGAGGCTCCAGTCGGCCTGGAGCCACAGCTTCTGACTGTCGGTGGCGAAGCTGTGGGCGTCGTAGCGGGCATAGCGCACCGAAAGCTGGGTGCGGCGCAGTTTCGCCGACGCGATGAGGTTCCATTCGTCGCCATAATGCTGGTCCCGCCGATCGCTGTCGAAGCGATGCCAGACGCCTTGCAGCGTAAGGGCGGAAAAAGGCCCAGCCTGTTTCCAGCCATAGCCGCCGCCGACATAGAGGTCCCGTATGCCATCGGGCGGCGTGGTCAGGAACTTGTCGGCCCAGCCCTGGAATTTGAAATTGGTGCCAAGCGGCGTCTGGAAGCTGGTGAGCGCCCCGTTCTTGCTCGCGCCCAATATTTCGTAGCCGGCGTTGAGTTTCCAGCCCTGCACGTCGAGCGTTGCGTCGGCCAGCCAATAGTCCGCGGCATAGTCATTGGGGTTGCAGTGATAGTCGGACTGGCGCGCGTAGCTCAGCTGATAGCCGATCTGCGCGGCAGGCGAGAGCCGGTGCGATCCGGCGAGGCGCAGGCCGTAGGTCTGGCTGGAGAGGCGATAGGCCTGCACCGCCGCCTCGTCCTGATCGACCAGATAGGCAAAGCCGGTGATCGTGCCCAGTGGCGTTGCATAGGAGAGATTGGCGAAGAGATTGTCGCCGCCAATCGCCTGCTGCCGCGCGCCTACGCCATCGATGCCCCAGATGGTGCGGACGGACCAGGCATAGGCGATGTCGAGCTTCACGCCCTTCACCGGCGTCAGTTCGGCCCGCACCGCGTCGAAGGTCTGACCATTGTCGCGGAAGGCGACATTGCCGACGAAGCGCTCGTCATCCAGCGCGATTTTCTGCCGGCCGCCGGTCAGCGTCAGCGCGCTGGTCCTATATTGGAGCTGGGCGATGTAGAGCGCGACATTCTGCGGATCGGCGATGATCGGGCGAGTGGCGGCGCCGTTGAGGCCATCATAATAATCATCGACGATGGCGAGCGTCCCCTGTCCCACCATGGTGGCGGAAAACCCGCCGCTGCTGGCGGTGAAGCCCGCGCGAGCGCGGACAGTCACGGCGTCGGAGTCATCCTCCGCCAAGCCGTCCTGTTGCGCATGTTCGTAGCGCAGCCGGGCTTCGGCGACAGGCTTGAGGGCGAAGTCCTGGGCGCAAGCGGGCCCTGCGACGGCCAGCGCGGCCGCCGATGCGAAAAGATATTTCATGGATGATCGTCCCCCCTCGGACGAAGAATGGCGGATGCCGATATGGGGGAGCGGCCTTTCGATCGCGGCCGCTCCCTCCCTCCCCTGTTCAGATGCGCGCGCCGGTGGTCCAGCTGGCGCGCCACTTGGCCTTGACCAGCAGGACCCCGAGCAGCGCGAGAAGCGCCAGCCCCGCGAAGATCAGAAAGCCGGGCGCGAAGCTGCCGGTAAGCTGCTTTGCGACGCCGAGCGAGCTGGCGAGATAGAAGCCCCCCACCCCGCCGGCCATGCCGACCAGGCCGGTCATGATGCCGATTTCCGCCTGGAACCGCTGCGGCACCAGCTGGAAGACCGAGCCATTGCCCGTGCCGAGCGCCAGCATCGCGACAACGAAGAGGGCCAAGGCCGCCGCCAAGGTCGGCGCGAAAGCGACCCCCGCCAGCGCCAGCGCGGCGACGGCATAGACGATCATCAAGGCGCGCGATCCGCCGATCCGGTCGGCCAGCGCGCCGCCCAGCGGCCGCACCAGCGACCCGGCAAAGACGCAGCCGGCGGTGCAATAGCCAGCGACGATCGGGGTGAGGCCGAACTGGTCGGTGAAGTAGATGGGCAGCGACGCGGCAAGGCCGACAAAGCCGCCGAAGGTGACGGCGTAGAAGGCCATCAGCCACCAGGCATCGGCGACTTTGAGCGGCTGGAAATAGTCGATCAGCTTCTTGGGCGCGGGCGCATTGGGCGCGTCCTTGGCCATGATGACATAGGCTACAAATACGATCGTCAGCGGGATGCAGGCGAGGCCCAGCACCGCATTCCAGCCGAACATCTTGGCCAGCATCGGCGCGAAGAGCGAGGCGAGGACGGTGCCCGAATTGCCCATGCCCGCGAGCCCCATCGCCTTCCCCTGATGTTCGGGCGGATACCAGCGGCTGGCGAGCGGCAGGGCGATGGCGAAGCTGGCGCCGGCAAAGCCCAATATGACGCCCAAGGCGAGCGTGCCTGCAAAACTGTCGATCCCTGCCACCCAAGCGGTGAACAGCCCGGCGATGACGATCAGCTGGCTGATCGCGCCCGACAATTTGGGCCCGATCCGGTCCACCAGCAGGCCGTTGACGACGCGCAGCAGCGCGCCCGCCAGCGTCGGCGTAGCGACCATCAGCCCCTTTTCCGCGGGCGTCAGCGCCAGCGTCTGGCTGATCATCGGAGCGAGCGGCCCCAGCAGCACCCAGACCATGAAGGCGAGGTCGAAATAGAGAAAGGCGGCGATCAGGGTCGGCGCGTGGCCGGCCTTCCAGAAGCTGGTCGGTGCGGCGGGCGCTTCATCCCCGGCCTCGCGATCCCAATAAGCAGTTGCCATGTGACGTCCCCCATGAAGGCAATGGACATGAAAAAAGCCGCAGCCCGAACATCGTACAGAGACGAGTCCGGTCAGCGGCTTTGCTGCGAAAAATGGTGAGGACGGCGATCCCCACCTTGGGATGGCGCATCCGGATAGCGGCGCGCTTCATCGCGCGACTCCATTATCATCTCGCGATTCGCATCATGTTACAAGGCACAAAATTCGGCGCGGTTCAGCGCGCCGGCGCGAACCCCGCCAGATAGGCCTCGATCTGCTCGGGATCGAAGGTGCGCCCGTCGAAGAAGCGGTCGGGACCGAGCGTCAGTTCGCCGCGCCGCGAGCCCACCGCCAGCGGCATGTCGACCGCCCCTTCCACCTTCATGCTGGCCCCCGGCATCGGCACGTCGCTATCGGCGAGCGCGCGGCGGAAAATGTCGGGCCGGAACACGCGCGCGGCGGCCTGGGCAGTCGCGGGATCATGGTCGACCATCTTCCAGCGGACCAGCTGCGAATAGATCCACAGCGCCTGGCTGCGCCAGGGAAAGGGCGTCGCTTCGCGACCGAACAACATGAAATCGGGATTGGCGACCGGCGCTTCGCCCGCGCGCGCGACAATCTGCCCGTCGAGCGCGCGCTGGATGAGGTCGGCGGGCTGATCGACATGGCGGGGATCGGCCAGCAATTGCGCCAGCGCCGCATGATTTTCCGGATCGTCGCACCAGGCGGCGGCGCGCGCCATGGCACGCAGCAGCCGATCGACGATGTCGGGATGCTCCTCCAGCCAGGCTTCGCGAAAGGCCAGTATCTTTTCCACGCCGCGCCGCCAGATGCGCTCGCCGATCGCCACGGTTTCGGCGAGGCCCACATCGACCGCCGCACTGCCCCAGGGTTCGCCGGCGATGAAGCCGTCAATCTCGCCCGCGCGCATCGCCTCGACCGTCAACGACGGCGGCAGCACGCGCAGCACCACGTCACGGTCCGGATCCACGCCCGCACTCGCCAGCCAGTAACGCAGCATCAGCGCATGGCTGGAAAAGCGGTGGACGACGCCGATCACCGGCTTGCGCCGCCACAGGCCGATCGCCGCTGCGAAATCATGGGCGGTGCCGAGCGGATCGGACAGACGCGCGGCGACATCGGGCTCCAGCGCCTTGGCGAAATCGCTGGCCATCACCAGCATGTTGCCGTTGACGCCCAGCTTATATGGCGCGGCGAGCGCGGCGGGCTGCTGGCTGAGACCGAGCGTCACCGCCACGGCAAGCGGGGCGAGCATCTGCGCGGCGTGCACCTGGCCGAAGACGAGCCGGTCGCGCAGCGTCGCCCAGCTGGTGGTGCGCACGAGGTCGAGGACGATGCCTTCTTCCTCGGCAAAGCCGCGTTCGCGCGCGGCGACAAGCACGGCCGCATCGTTGAGCGGCAGGAAGGCGATCTTCAGATTGATGGTCATAGCCCCCCTCCCAGCAAGTCGCTGGCGGTGATCAGCGCCTGCGCCACATCGACGATCTTCCTGCCCTGGTTCATCGCGCTCGACCGCAGCAGCGCATAGGCATCCTGTTCCGACAGGCCACGCTGGTTCATCAGGATCGACTTGGCGCGATCAATGATCTTGCGATCCTGGAGCGCCGTGCGCGCTTCGTCCAGTTCCGCCTGCATCCGCGAAAAGGCGTTGAAGCGCCGCACCGCCAGTTCCAACACCGGCTTGACGCGCTCCTTGCGCAGGCCGTCGACGACATAGGCGGACACGCCCGCGTCGATCGCGGCGCCGATCATCGAGTCGTCGGACTGGTCCACGAACATGGCGATCGGTTTGGCGAGCGCGCGGCTGACGGTCAGCATCTCCTCCAGCGTGTCGCGGCTGGGGCTGCCCAGATCCATCAGCACGACATCGGGCGCCATGCGTTCCAGCCGCGCGACAAAGGCGCCGCGCGGCGGGACGATATGAATGTCGTCATAGCCCGCGTCGCGCAGCCCTTCCTCCAGGACCGTGGCGCGCAGGCCGCTGTCGTCGATGATGACGATTCGCATCTACCCTGCCTCTTTCGGCTCACAACTGGCGGTGATGCTGCGTCGCGTCAATCTGGCATGGTGGAGGAATGCCCCTGCCCCTAGCAGCCGAATCGCTTTAGGCAGGCGGGATGATCCGATTGTGCACCTTGATGGCGTTCGGCCTGCTCGCCGCCTGCTCCGCTCCGCAGGCCAAGCCCGACAACGAAAGCGACAGCAGCAACGCCGCGGCGCAGACATCCACGCTGCTGCCGTTGGTTGTGCGCACGGCGAAGGGGGCGCATCGGTTCGATGTCGAGGTGGCGCGCACGCAGCAGGAGCAGGCGAAGGGCCTGATGTTCCGCAAGGAGATCGCGGCGGACGGCGGCATGCTCTTTCCGATGGAGCCGCCGCGCACGGCGAGCTTCTGGATGAAGGATACGCTGGTGCCGCTCGACATGCTGTTCATCCATACCGACGGCAGCATCGCCTTTCTGAAGGCGCAGGCCGAACCCTATTCGCGCGAGCCGGTGTCGGCCGGCGTGCCGGTGGCGGCGGTGCTGGAACTGCGCGGCGGGCGCGCGGCGGAGCTGGGGATCCGGGAAGGCGACCGGGTGAGCTGGGGCGGGTGCGCCGTGCCGGCGGAACGGCGCGCCACCGACCTCAATTTCTGCCCCGCCCCGGCGCGCTGAGGCCATATCCGTCTTGCCCGCGTCCTTCGCAGCGGCTAAGCGCTTGGCCCATGGGAATCCTGGCTAACATCTTCACCTGGTGGAATGGCGCCACCTTCGGCACCTGGCTCTTTACCAAGCGCAAGGGCAGCAAGGTCGGCGAGGATCATCAGGGCAATGTCTATTTCGAAGGCGGCAAGGACCCCAATGGCCTGACCCGCCGCTGGGTCATCTACAAGGGCGCGAACGACGCCAGCCGAGTGCCGGCCGAATGGCATGGCTGGCTGCATCATTCGATCGAGGGCGCGCCCGAAAGCTTCCTGCCGCCGCCGCGCATCTGGGAAAAGGAATCCACCCCCAACGCGACCGGCACCGCCAATGCCTATCGCCCGTCGGGTGCGCTCGAAAAGGGCGGCCTGCGCCAGAAGGCGACCGGCGACTATGAGGCGTGGAGCCCCGACGCGGCATGAGCTGGCGCCCGGCGGGGATTTTCCCGCCGATCCTTCCGTGCCTGATCGCGCTGCCCTGCATCCTGACGATCGCGGGATGCAGCGATGACGACGCCCTGCCGCCGGCCAATCGATCCGGCCCGGTCAAGGTCGAGGGCGCGCCCATTCGCGCCGCCGACAATAGGGTGATGCCCGGCACGCCGATGGCCGAGCGCACCGCCGTCATCGGCCTGCTGAACAAGCGCAACGGCCTGACCCGCGACCTCAGCATGAAGCCGGGCGAGGCGCTGCGCGTGGGCGATGCGATCGTGCGGCTGCTGGCGTGCGAGACGACCGCGCCCTGGGAGAATATCCAGGAAACCGGCGCCTTCGTGCAGCTGGACGTGCGCAGCAGCGCCGACAATAAGTGGCGCCGCGCCTTTTCCGGCTGGCTGTTCCGGGACCGCCCTGACCGCAATGTCGTGCAGCATCCGATCTATGACGTGTGGGTCAGAAGCTGTGCGATGGAATGGCCCGAAAGCGGGCCCGACACGGTCAAGCTGGACGCCAAGGGCGAACCGGTGTCGGCCAAGCCGGCGAGCGGCGCGAACGCGCGTTCCGCCGCCGCGCCCGAACCCGCCGCCAATGCGTCGGACTCCGCGCCGAGCGACACCGAACCCACGGCCGCGCCCAGCAACTGAAGATAATCGCGCTGGCGTAGCTCGATCGCGCCCATCGAGCGCAGATGATCGGTCATGAACTGGCAGTCGAGCAGGGTGAAGCCGGCGAAGCGCATGCGCGCCACCAGCCAGGCGAGCGCAACCTTCGACGCGTCGGTGCGGCGCGAGACCATGGATTCGCCAAAGAAGGCGGTGCCGAGCGCGACGCCATAGAGGCCGCCCACAAGCTCCTCCCCGTCCCACACCTCGATGGAATGGGCGAAGCCGCGGGCGTGGAGATCGCCATAGGCGCGTTCGATCGCATGGTTGATCCAGGTCGACGGGCGATCCGGCGCGGCGGCGGCGCAGAGCGCCAATATCTGTCCGAAGGCGCGGTTGGCGGTGACGCGGAACTGGTCGCGGCGCAGCACCTTGGCCAGCGAACGCGACAGGTGGAACCGTTCGAGCGGCAGGATCGCGCGGAACTTGGGTTCGACCCAATAGACTTCCCGCGCGTCGCGGTCGTCCGACATGGGGAAGACACCAATGGAATAGGCCTGCAACAGGATCAGCGGATCGATCAACATGCCGCCCGAAGGTAGCAGACCCGAGCGGCGGAGCCACCCCCGATCACGGCATCGCGCGGTCGGGAGAAGCGATTGACTTGCGCCCCGCCGCCCCTAGCCTGCGCAGTCATGAAGATGCTGTCCCTGGCGCTGGCGCCGCTGCTGTTCGCCTCCCCCGCTCTCCATGCCGCCGAGGCGCCCGCCACCGGGCCCTATGGCGCGCGCATCGCGAAGGTGCTGAAGGCCACGCCGTTGATCGACGGGCATAATGACTGGCCCGAAGCGCTGGCGGAAAAGGCCAAGAACGCGCGCTGGACGATGGTCCTGACGCGGCTGGACCCGGCTACCTATCATACCGACATCGCGCGCCTGCATGCCGGGGGCGTGGGTGGGCAATTCTGGTCCGTCTGGGTTTCGCCCGACCTGCCGCAGGTGCAACAGGTCAAGGACACGCTGGACCAGATCGGCTTGGTCCACAGCCTCGCCGCTCGCTATCCGCAGCATTTCCAGATCGCGCGGACCGCCGCCGACATGCGCGCCGCGCACAGGGCCGGGCGGATCGGATCGCTGATCGGGGTCGAGGGCGGTGGGCAGATCGACGGCAGCCTGGCGGTGCTGCGGGCCTATCGGAGGCTCGGGGCATCCTATCTGACGCTGACGCACAGCCGCACCATCGGCTGGGCCGACAGCGCGACCGACAATCCGCAGCATGACGGCCTCACCCCCTTTGGCGAGGCGGTAGTACATGAACTCAATCGCCTGGGCATGCTGGTGGACCTCAGCCATGTCAGCGAGGCGACGATGCTGGACGCGCTGCGAGTGACGAAGGCGCCGGTGATCTTCTCCCACTCCAATGCGCGGGCGCTGTGCGACACGCCGCGCAACGTGTCGGACGCGGTGCTGCAGCAGGTCGCGACCAACGGCGGCGTGGTGATGGTGAATTTCGCGGCTCAATATGTGTCGGAGGCGCGCCGGGTCTGGGGCGCGGACCGCAGCGCCGAGATCGCGCGGAACAATGCGCCACCCTTTGGCGGGCTGCATATCGGCGATCCCGACGGCGCGGCGCGGGCGCTGGCCGCCTGGGAGGCTGCGCATCCCGAGCCCAAGGCGACGATCGGCCAGGTCGCGGACCATATCGAGCATATCGTCAAGGTGGCGGGGATCGACCATGTCGGCATTGGCAGCGATTTTGATGGCGTCGGCGACCTGCCTGAAGGGCTGAGCGGAGTCGAGACCTATCCGGCCTTGCTGGCGGAGCTGATGCGGCGGGGCTGGAGCGACGTCGCCATCGCCAAGCTGGCGGGCGAGAATGTGCTGCGCGTCATGGCGGCGGCGGAGAAGACGGCCGCCGCGATGAAGGACGAGCCGGAGGGGAGCGCCGTGCCGCCTGCGGCCGTTACGCCCTGAGAGCGACGGCCTCGAGCGTTACAGGAACGTCCCGCCCTTCATCACGCGGCGGGCGCGGCCCTGCACTGGCACCTTGTCGAACGGCGTATTGCCGGCCGAAGCGGCCATGCGCGTCGAATCGACGATCCAGGGCGCATCGGGATCAATGAAAATGAGGTCGGCGGCGCTGCCCGGCGCGAAGCTGCCCGCGTCGACGCCGAGGATCCGCGCAGGATTGGCCGACAGCAGGGTCATCAGCCGGTTGATCGACACATGGCCTTCGCGCACGAGGTTAAGCGAGAGAGCGAGCAGAGTTTCCGCGCCCGCCATGCCGGGCGCGGCGTCGGCGAAGGGCAGGCGCTTGTCTTCCGGCCCGCGCGGGTCGTGGCCCGAGGTGATGACGTCGATCGTGCCGTCGGCGACGGCGGCGATGCTGGCGAGGCGATCGGCTTCGCTGCGCAGCGGCGGCGACAGGCGCGCAAAGGTGCGGAAATCGGTTGCCGCCTGATCGTTGAGGAACAGATAGGCAGGGGTGATGCCGCAGGTGACGCGCAGCCCCTCTGCCTTGGCGGCGCGGATGAGGTCGAAGCCCGCACGCGTCGTCACCAACCGGAAATGAATGGCGGCGCCGGTTTCGCGCACCAGCATCAGGTCGCGCGCAATCGCCATCGCTTCGGCGCAGGCGGGGGCATGGGGCAGGCCGAGCCGAGTCGCCGTCTCTCCACTGGTGGCAACGGCGCGGGCGGTGAGGCCGCCATCTTCGGCATGGGCGATGAGGGTGAGGCCAAGGCCGTTGGCATAGGCGAGGACGCGCAGCATCACGCCCGAATCGGCGATCCATTGCCGGCCGGTGCCGACCGCCTTCGCCCCGGCCGCCTGCATCAGGCCCATTTCCGCCATTTCGGCGCCCTGAAGCCCGCGAGTCGCGGCAGCGATGGGATGAACCCAGAAGTCAGGCTTGCCCGCGCGGGTCGCCTGGCGGATGAGCCCGGTATCGTCGAGCGGCGCACGCTGGTCGGGCATCAGCGCGGCGCGCGTGATGCCACCGAAATGAAAGGCCGGCTTGTCGGTGGCGAAGACGCCGAGATCGACCAGGCCCGGCGCGACGACAAGACCCTGCGCGTCGATGCGCTCGACATCGGCGGGCAGGTCGACCTGCCCGGTCGCGATGATCCGGTCGCCTTCGATCAGGACCGAGGCGTCCTGCAGCATGTCGGCGGCGGGATCAGCCAGCTTGCCGTTGACGATGGCGATTGCGGTCATGCGTGGGGATCCTCGCGGAAAGGCCCGAGCGTGTCGTTGCGGCGGAGGCGGGCGTTTTGCTTCAGACGCTGGCGGAGGTGACGGGGGGCTGGATGGATCCCCGCCTGCGCGGGGATGACGGTGAAGAAGGGAGAGACGGTCAAGACCATCCCACGTTCCTGTTCGGTCGGGACGGTCAAGACCATCCTACGTTTGCTTTTGGTCGGGATGGTCAAGACCATCCCTCCACGCCCCGCGCGTTGCGCGTCAGCACGTCGAGGCATGCCATGCGCACGGCGACGCCCATCGCCACCTGTTCGGTGATGGCCGAACGATCGGGATGATCGGCGACGCTGCTGGTGATTTCGACGCCCCGGTTCATCGGGCCCGGATGCATGACCAGCGCGTCGGGCTTGGCCAGCGCCAGCCGTTCGGGCGTCAAACCATAGAGCGCATGATATTCGCGCGGCGACGGGATGAAGGCGCCGTCCATCCGCTCATTCTGGAGCCGCAGCATCATGACCACGTCGGCGCCCTCCAGCCCTTCGTCCATCCGGGTATATGGGGTCGCGCCCAGCATCTCCACCTCCGGCGGCAGCAGCGTGGGCGGCGCGACCGCGCGCACCTGCGCCCCCAGCGCGGCCAGGCAGAGCATGTTCGATCGGGCGACGCGGCTGTGCAGCACATCGCCGCAGATCGCGACCACCAGCCCTTCAAAGCCGCCCTTGCGCCGGCGGATGGTCAGCGCGTCGAGCAGCGCCTGGGTCGGATGCTGGTGCCAGCCGTCGCCGGCGTTGAGCACGGGGCAATCGACCTTGTCGGCGATGAGCGCCACCGCGCCCGAACTGGCGTGGCGGATGACGATGACGTCGGCGGCCATGGCGTTGAGCGTCATCGCCGTGTCGATCAGCGTTTCGCCCTTCTTCACGCTGGACGTCGCGGCCGCCATGTTGACGACGTCGGCGCCCAGCCGCTTGCCGGCGATCTCGAAGGACAGCAGCGTGCGCGTGCTGTTTTCGAAAAAGGCGTTGATCTGGGTCATGCCGGCGAGCCGGCCGTCATGCTTGCGCGCCTGCCCCTTGTTCGCCTGCGCCCAATGTTCGGCCTCATCCAGGAGGAAGCGGATTTCCCAGGGCTTGAGGTCCGCGATGGAGAGCAGATGCCGGTGCGGGAACAGCGCGCGACCGGCAAGGTCGGACGAGACGGACGCGGCGGACATGTCTGGCATGAGCGCCCCTTTAGGCGAGCGCCGGTGGCAGGGCAAGAGAGGCTGCCGACGGCGCGGCGCTTCGTCATTGGCAACGCTGTCCCGGGCGGGCATAGTGGCGCCCAGGAGAGCAGGACAGGACCTTATATGACCCGGATCAAAGGATTTTGCGCCATCTTGCTGGGCGCGGCGATGATGATGCCGGTGTGCGCTGGCGCAGCCGAGTCCCAGGCGCTGGTGGCGACCACCCAATATGGCGACGTGCGTGGCGCGGCCGAGGAGGGCGTGATCAGCTGGAAAGGCATTCCCTTCGCCGCGCCGCCGGTCGATGCGCTGCGTTGGCAGCCGCCCCGGCCGCCGCAGCGCTGGAGCGGGGTGCGCGAGACGACCGCCTATCGCAATGATTGCATGCAGGAGCCCTTTCCCAGCGATGCTGCCCCATTGGGGACGAAGCCGGCGGAGGATTGCCTGTACCTCAACATCTGGAAACCGGCCGGTGCGACGGGCAAGCTGCCGGTGATGCTGTGGATCTATGGCGGCGGCTTCGTCAATGGCGGGTCATCGCCGCCCACCTATAGCGGCGCGCCGATCGCGCGGCAGGGCGTGATGGTGGTGAGCTTCAACTATCGGCTCGGCCGGTTCGGTACCTTCCGCCATCCCGCGCTGGGCGAGGACCAGGCCGTCAATTACGGGCTGCTCGACCAGATCGCGGCGCTGCAATGGGTGCAACGCAATATCGTGAATTTCGGCGGCGATCCGCAGGCCGTGACGATCGTGGGCGAGAGCGCGGGCGGGCGATCGGTTCATGCGCTGATGACGACGCCCTTAGCGAAGGGCCTGTTCGACCGCGTGGTCATCATGTCGGGCGGCGACGGCAAGCCGGGCGCGCTGTCGACGCCGGCGGATGCGGAGCGGCTGGCGATCGCATTCGGGCAAAGCCAGGGGATCGCCCCGGACGCACCCGACGCCGCGGCGCGGCTGCGCGCCCTGCCCGCCCGCGCGGTGGTCGGCGACCTCAACCTGGCGAAGATGGACAATTTCTTCAGCCCGGTGACCGACGGGCGCAGCGGCGTCGACGTGATCGCCGCGCATGAAAGCGGGCGCGCGCCGTCGATGCCGGTGATGATCGGCGCGACCAGCGCCGACATTGGCGGGCCGGACGGGCGGATGGTCGCAGGCGCGCGCGACCTGGCGCGGCTGTTCGCCGGGCGCGGCATGCCGACCTATGCCTATCACTTTTCCTATGTGGCGCAATCGGTCGGCGGCAAGGATGCCTATCATGCGACCGACATCCCCTTCTTCTTCGACACGCAGGCGATCAAATATGGCGCGGCGACGACGCCGCGCGACAATCGCATGGGCGAGACGATGAGCGCCTATCTGGTCAATTTCGTGAAGCGTGGCGATCCCAATGGCGAAGGCCTGCCGCAATGGCCGCGCTATCGCGCCGACGCGGGCAAGCAGATGGACTTTTCGACCAGCGGCTAGGCGGTGGCGGACTGAATCAGCCGCCGACCTCCACGTGCAGCGGCTCGCCCGTTGCGGGGAGAGCAAGAACCCCCTCCTGCCAGCGTGCAGGGCGGCCGTTGATCGTCGTTGCCGGCGGCGCGTCGGCAAAGGGCCAGCGCAGGACGAAGCCACCGGGCGGCCGGGCCCTGCCGCCAACGGTTACTGACAGGCGTTCGGCCGTGCCCCGCATCGCCAGGTCGAGCGCGCCATAGGGGGTGCGCAGGCCCTGCACCGCGATCCCCTGCCCCGCGAGCCAGTCGGCGGTCATGCCCGCGCCCAGCACCAGGGCGTCTGTCGCCTTGTCCTCATAGGCGAAGAGGTCGAGCGCGGCGCGAATATAGTCGGACGCGACCCAGGCATGGGGGAGATCGCCGAGGAAACGGGTGACGCGCGGTTCGCGGCCGACCACTTCGGCCCAGGCGTTCCACCCGGCCGGGCGGCGATCCTGCATGTAGAGGCCGAGCAGGTCATTGGCGCGCTGCGCCTGGCCGAGGCGCAGCATGGCGGAAACATTGCGAAGCTCATAGGGCGTGTAATCGGCCCAGTCGGTCGAGGCGGCGCGGCCGGTCACGCGCCGCCATTGGCGATCGAACGTGTTGCGCAGCAAGCGCTGGTTCAGCCGAGGCTGAAGCGGGGTGATCTCCAGCGCCATGGTTGTGGAGGTCGCATCGAAATCGCCGAGGCTGGTGGCGCCGGGAATATGGTCGATCGACCAATGGTCCGCGGCTGCGTCTATGGCATTGACGATGTCGCTGGCGAACTGGTCGCGCTGCGCGGCAATGGCGGATGCTTCAGGTTTGCCGAGCTGCTGGGCGGCATAGAGCGCACCATCATAGCCGGCGAGGCCCCAAAAATCGTCCCACAGACTATATTGCGGCTTGGCCGAATAGGCTTCGTGGCTGATCGAGGGCGGCAGCAGCCCGAACAGCATCTGCCGGTCGGGGGTCTGGTTGGCGGAGGTGCGCTCCGACAGTCGGAGACCATCCATATAGCGCCGGGCGGCGTCCAGCCGCTCCCAATGCCGGGCAAGCAATTCGTCGTCGCCGGTGTAGCGATGCAGTTGCGCCAGCAGATGGATATATTGGCCGTGGGAGTCATTTTCCGGCACCGGATCGGCGCCGCGGAAATCGACGCAGCACGGCACCTTGCCATTGGCGAAGAGATGATCGCCATACCAATTGGCGAAGGCGATCGCGGGTTCATTGACCCCCAGACGCAGCAGCGCGTCCGACATCATCGCGCCGTCGCGAATCCAGCTGCGATTATAGGAGCGGGTGCCGGGCTTGAGCGCGGGGCCATCGCGGCTGATGAGAATGTCGGCGAGCGCGGTGCGCAGCGTGTCGACCAGCGCCTGCCGAGCGGCCGGGACGCGGATCGTGACGCCGCCCAGCCGCTGCCGCCAGATGCCGGCCGTGCGCGCCAGGGCAGCGTCGAAATCGGCAGGCGCAGAGCCGGCGAAGGCGACGGGCACGTCGAAATGATCGCCGGGCGCGAGGCGGATGGTCCAGCTCATGCGCGCCTGCGCCATCTGGGCCTCATCCTCCACGGCAGTCGCGAGCGGCAGCGATTCGGGCGTGGCGAGCGCACCCTGGTCGAAGCCGCCCATGCCGACCGACTGGGGCGTGATCATGGGGGTGAGCAGGCGAACGACCGGCGGATCGCCGTCGACCGGGCCGGGCTGGCGGATCAGGAGGTGCGACCCGTTCCAACGCAGCGCGGCGATCGGGCTGACGCCGCCGCGCTGCGCCAGAAATTGCGCGGGCGGGTTCACCTGGAACGGCCGCACGACTAGCGTCAGGGTGAAGGTGCGCGACTGGTCCCCTTCGTTGCGGATTTGCCAGCGGCCAAGCAGGCGCGGCGTGTCGCCTTCGGCTTCGGCAAAGGCGGTGCTGTCGAGCGCCCAGCCCTGTCCCTGCCAGCGCGTGGTGGCGATGGGGAGATAGCCATCCTCGAGCCTCTGGCGCGTGGTGACGTCCGCCCAATCGACGGGCGCGCCATTGATCGTGAGGAACGGTTCGACCGAATAGCTGCCCTTGGCGGGCTCGATCGCGCCATCTTCGCCGATCAGGCCAGCGACCGCGCCGCCATCGGTGCCGACCAGCGTCCAATAGGGTTGTTCGAGGAAGCCGCGCGGATAGCGGCCGCGCGGGGCGTCCTTGGCCAGGCGGGCGATGAAGTCGTTGGGGGTCGGCGCCCAGTCGATGTCCTTGACCGCGATCTCCGCAAGACGGCCTTCACCCAGCATGTGGATGCGAAGATAGCGCGGCTCCGCATCATGAAGGGCGATGGGATCTCGGCCGCCATCGCCCGCATCGACGGTGCGCAGCGTCTGCCAGGCGCGGCCATCGTTGGAGCCTTCGATGCGGTAGGCGGCCTCCCCCTGCCAGTCGAGCAGCAGCGCGGACAGGCGCTGGGGCGCGCCCAGGTCGAGAGTGATGGCCTGATCCTTCTGACCGTGCCATACAGTCTGGCCGTCGCCGTCCAGCACGGCCGGGTCGCTGGCCCTGGGCGGCGAAGGTGGCGGCGCGGGCGGCAAGGGCTGAAGCGTCAGCCCGTCGATGTCGACATGACCCTTGCCGCCGTCGCGGCCGCGCACCAGCACGATTTCCATGCGCGCGGTGCGGCGCAGGATTTTGTCCTGCGTCGGCCCCCAGGCGAACGCCATGTCGCGCGGGCGGATGCGCAGTTCCTGCCAGTCTTGCGAAGGCCGGAAGTTCAGCTTCTGCACCCACCAGACATTGTCGCCCGAAGCGTCTGTGAACTTAAGCTGGAGATCATTGACGCCGCCACTGCCCCGCAGCTTCAGCCGCAGGACGTAATTTTCGGGCCAGTCGATCGACAAGGGACGCGCGGCGAAGGCATAGCCGGACACGGAGGCGAAATCATAGTCGAGCCGCAGCGCCTGACCGCTGTGGCCCGGCACCCCAGAAACGTGCGAGACCACGCCATCGGAGGCGGAGGCCGTCCAGCGATCGGGCTGTTCAAAGCCGTCGGTCGCCACCGGCTGCGCGGCAGCGAGCAGGAACGCAAGCGTCGCCGGCGTCATCCCAGCCAGCCGCCGGTGAAGCCCGCCCGTTGCAGCCCGCGCCGGATGTGCGGATTCTTCTTCATCGTGTTCCAGATGAGGCCCGTGCGGTGATTTTCGATCATCGCGACGATCGGCCCCTGGTCGATGCCGAGATAATCCTTGTCCACCCAGCCGACGCCGAGGCGGAATTCACCATGGCGGAAAGGCTGGGGTGGACGGCGGACGATGGTCGGGTTGAAACTGTCGAGGAAGCCATATTTGTCGTACAGCTGCTCGCCATAGCGAAAATACATGGCCTGGACCGTGGGCTCGACGATTTCCGGCGCAAAGGGCAGCGAGCCGAGCAAGGCTGTCGGGGCGAGCGTGCCATCGTCGCGCTCGCCCGGGCCGCGCGCGGAATAGCTGTAGAATTCGCGCTGCTGGCCGCCGAGCATCATCTTGAAATCGCCGGGGCCGTCGCAAGCGGTCAGGCCCCAGCAATCGGGGCCATAACCGGCCCAGTTGCCGGGATTTTCGATCGCATAGTTGCGCTGGCAGTAAGTCGCGCGGCGGCTGTTTTCGAAATAGTCGATGCCCTTGCCCGACATGTAGCGGTCCTGGATGCCGCGGAAATCGACCCAGACATGGCTATATTGATGGCCGAACATCGGCGCGAAATGGAGATGGGGTTCGCCCCAGCGCGACGACCAGCTGGTTTCGAACTGGGTGCTCCACACATTCCATGTGTCGTCGCGCAGCGCATGGGTCGGCGATCCCAGGCCCAATATGTAGAGGATCATCCCTTCATTGTAGATTTCCCAGTCGGAACGGATGAACCCGCTTTCCGGATGCCAGCCCATCGCAACGAAGGGTGCGCGCGGCGTGATCCAGTTCCATTCGACCGCGCGATATAATTGTTCGGCGAGATCACGGATCCGCCCTTCGCCGGGATGAAGGGGATCGTCGAACCAGCTCTGGGCAAAAAGGACGCCTGCCATCAGCAGCGCGGTGTCGATCGTCGAGAGTTCGGACAGGGAGAAGCGATAGCCCTTGGTCGAGCCCAGGAAATGGTAGAAGAAGCCGCGATAACCGCTGACCCCAGAGCGCTGATTCCCCATCGGGGCCGCGGCCAGAAACTCCAATGTGGTGAGCGTGCGCTCACGCGCTTCGGCCCGCGTAATCCAGCCATGGCTGGCGCCGATCGGATAGGCGGTGAGAGCAAAGCCCATGGCGGCGATCGACACGAAGGATGGCGTGGGCCAGCGGTCGGGCGCCATGCCGGTCTTTTCGTCGGTGACTTCCCAGAAATAGCGGAAGGCGAGCTTTTGGATGTCGTCGATCAGCGGACTGACTTCCACGTCGAGCGCGGGCCGCTGATCCAGGCGAGTCCAGCCATCGACCGCGATCGGCGCGGTCGAGGCAGGCGCCTGTGGAGTCCGGGTCGCGCAGCCCGACAGCAGCCCGGCGAGCCCCATGCCCGCCGACCCCACGAATTTCCGTCTATCCAGCAATAGTCTACTCCAGGTGCAGCGTCGGGACGGACAGTGTCTCGCAGCGCCCGCCCGTCCCGGCGAGCAGGGCCATCAGAAGCGATAGCCCACGCGGAACTGAATGCGCCGAGGCAAGGTCAGAAGATTCGCCGCATTCGCGCCGTTGGCGGGCAGCAGCGGGTCGATCACTTCGCCCGTTTCCGGGTTGATGCTATTGTTGAAGTAGCCATCGAAATCCCTGAAATTCTTGTTGTTGAACAGGTTGAGCACATCCACCGCGAAGCTGACCTGATCGTCCCGGCCGAACAGCGGGAAGTTCTTGGCCAACGTGACATTCACTTCGCAAAAGGCGAACAGGCCCTTGATGCAGTTCTTTTCCGGATAGCGGGCCGTGAAGTCGTTGAAGCCCGACGAAGCGCCATTCGTCCCGTCCGTCACCTGATAGGCCTGTCCTGACCCCAATGTGGTCAGGGTCGACAGCTGGAACCCCAAAGGCAGGTCGACGATGCCGGAAAAGACGATCCGGTGACGCTCATCGCCAGGCGAATTGCGCCAGCCATAGGCATCAGGCGTCGCCGCATCGAGGCTGAACAGATCGCCGCCATTTTTCTCCGCCTTGCCCAGCGTGTAGGCGATGTTGAGGCCCCAGCCCGACGCCTTGGTATAATTTTTGTCGAGTGTGAAATAGAGCGCCTTGTAGCGGGTATCGAGCCCGTCATAGCCGATGAGCACGTTGGAGTAGCCAGCCGCGCGGACCGCCGCGAGCAGATCGCCGTCGCAGCAGGTGCCAAAGCCGCCGTCATTGCGCGTGGCGAACAGGTTGGTGTAGCCATTTTTGCCGCGCTGATAGGAGGCGGTCAGCGAGGCTTCGAAGATGCCGATGCGCTGACGCACGCCGAGCGAGAACTGGTCGTTGACCGGCGGCTTGGCATTATTCTTGACGGCGAAGAGTTCGGGCAGGCCGACTTCGGGATTGCTGTTGATCAGCGCCAGCAGCCCGTCACGCGTCAGATAGGCCGGGTCCCACGCCACCGTGGGCTGGCCATCGCGCGGCAGCCCGTCCGCCGAAAAGCGGAACAGGCCGATGGGGTTGATCGTGCGCGACAGTTCATCGACCGTGTTGTTGAAATTGTTGCGGTCATAATAGCGCCCCGCGCCGCCGAAGATGACGGTGCTGCGATCGCCCTTCACGTCCCAGGAAAAGCCGAAGCGCGGCGCGAACGCGCCCTTAAACGGGCTGCGGTCATTGCCGTCGGTGATATAGTCTTCGGGATCGAAATAGGATGTGGTGGGCAGCGCGCGCAAGGCGGCCGCCGCCGCGGCCGGCGTGGTGTAGCGGTTGTTGAAGCCGTTGCTTTCATAATCCCAGCGCAGGCCGAGGTTGAGCTGGAGCCGGTCGGTGACGTCCCAGTCATCCTGAATGTAGAAGCCCAGCTGCGTATTGGACGACTGGATCAGGCCCGAGCCAAGGCCAAGGCGCGCCTCGGCCGGGAAGGCGAAGTTCAGATTATTGTTGGGCTCTCGCCGGAAATAATAGCGCGGCTGGATGAAGGCCTGATTGTCGAAGCTGATGTCGGTGAATTCGATCCGCGCGCCGAACTTGATGGCGTGGCCGGCAAAGCCGGTATAGGTGATGTCATTGCGGAAATTATAGCTTTGCTGCACTTCGCGACGCGTCGAATCCTTGCCACCGAACAGGATGACGCCCTGATAGTCGTAGGCCGGCAGGTCCGGATTGATCGCCGTCGGGTTGAATTTGTAGTTCAGATAGCTGGCGTTGAATTCATTGAGGATCGTATCGTCGTCATAGGTCCATTTGAACTGATAGGTATCGACGACGTTGATCTTGTTTTCGGCATAGTCATAGGCGGTGTTACCGCCAAAACCCTGAATGTCCGTTTCCTCGCGGCGGCTGAACGAGACATCGAACGTCTGGTTGTCGTTGGGCGTCAGGGTCAGCTTGCCGAAATAGAAGTCGCTGCGGAAGGGGCTGACGAAGGAGCCTTCGAAGTCGCTGATGTCGCGGCCGGAAAAGCGTTCGAACTCCGCGATCGCATCGGCAGCGCCGGTGGAGCGGACGTTGAAGGCGCGATCCTGGTCATTGCCTTCATAAGCGGCGAAGAAGAACAGCTTGTCCTTGATGATCGGGCCGCCGAGCGACGCGCCATATTGCTTGCGCTCGAACGCCGGCTTGGGATTGCCGTCGCGCTTGTCGATGAAGCTTTTTTCGGTCAGCGACTTGTCGGTATATTGGCCGAAAATTTCGCCATGGAAATCGTTGGTGCCCGATTTGGTGACGGCGGTAATGACCGCGGCGCCGGCCTGTTCATATTCGGCCTTGTAATTCTGCGTGATGACGCGGAATTCCTGGACGGCGAGCTGGCCGAACGGATTGCCGCGACTGTTCTGCTGCCCCGCCACGCCGCCTTCGCGCAACTTGTTCTTGAGGCTGACGCCGTCGATGAAGACATTGACCTGGCTGGCGGGCGATGCGCCCGACGAGAAGCTCTTGTCGGTTTCCGAATCATTGTAGCGCACGCCCGGCGCGAGCGCGGCGAAGCTCAGAAAGTTGCGATCCGTCTGCGGCAGGACGCGCAACTGTTCCTGGCTGATATTGGTCGCGATTTCGCTGGTGCGGGTTTCGCGCAGGCGGCTGCCGGTGACGATGATCTGGCTGCCCTGCCCGTCATCGGGCGTCGTCGCGGCGGTGTCGGTCGTGGCTTCGGTGGCGCTGCTAAGCTGCGCGTCGACCGTGGCGGCGGTGCCGACGCCAACGGCGATGTCCTGCTGGAAGGAACCCTTGGCCGGATCCGACACGGCGATACGGTATGTGCCGGCACGCACGCCGTTCAGAATATAGGAACCGCCGGCATTGGTGGTGGTCGTCTGCGCGCGGCCGGTGCCGGCACTGGTCAGCGTCACCGTGGCGCCGGCGACGGGCGCACCCGCGCTGTCGGTCACTCGGCCGCGGATCGAGGCGACCGTGGTCTGGGCCACAGCCGGTATGGCTACCGCCAGGCTGGTCAGCGATGTGGCGCCGACAAGCAGCAGGCGGATTGCGGACATCTTGCTCATTGCATCTTCCCCTTTTTCAAACCCCGTTTCCCTGAAGGGACATTCGTTACGCAGCTGAAAGCTGACTGCTGGTGCGGATAATGAGGCCGGGTTGCCTTAGTTCCATCTGCGGAACGGCTTCACCGTCGATTAGCGCGACGAGGCGATTGATCCCTCGCGCGCCCATGTCGGCGATATCGACCGCCATGGTGGTGAGGCCCGGGCTGATCAGCCGAGCGAGCGGAATATTGTCGAAGCCGGCGACGGCGACCTGCCCAGGCACGTCCACCCCCATGTCGCGCAGCGCGACCAGAGCGCCGATCGCCATCATGTCGTTGGCGGCGAAGATGGCGTCGACGTCGATCTGGTCTGCCTGGAGCCGCGCGACGGCGCGACGGCCGGATTCCTCGTCGAAATTGCCGGGCAGAATAACAGGCTGCAGCCCTGCCGCTTCCATCGCCTCGGCATAGCCGCGCGACCGATCGGCAGCCTCGATATTGCCGGCCGGCCCTTCGATATGAACGATGGCGCGGCGGCCGCAGTCAACCAAATGCCGCACCATGGCGCGTGCGCCCGCCACATTGTCGACCCGCAGTTCCGGCCGGCCCTGGCCATTATCCTGGCAATTGAGCAGGACCGCCGGGATGCTGGGCGGCAGGTGGGCAAATAGATCATCCAGGTTCATGTGCGGCGCCATGACGATGAGGCCGTCGACCCGCCCGCGCATGTTGCGCAGCGCCTCTATTCCATGGCCGATGTCGAGATGCATGTTGGACAGCAGCAGATGGCGCTGCCGCAGCGCGGCCTCCCGCTCCATGCCGCGCAGCATTTCGGAGAAGAATTCGCCATGAAGGTCGGGCAGCACCACGCCGATCGCGCCGGTGCGGGCCATGCTGAGATTGCGGGCGCCGGCATGCGGCACATAGTTGAGCTTGCGCGCGGCCTGTTCGACCCGTTCCTTGAGTTCGGGGCGGACATTGGGAAGGCGGTTGAACACGCGCGAGACCGACGCGACCGAGACATCGGCTTCGCGCGCTACGTCGCGAATGGTCGCCTGTCCTATGCCCTTGCCGGTCATCCTCAACCCATCTGCAGAAACTTTTATCGGCGGCGTGACTTGCCGAGCCGTCTTGTAACCGGTTACAAGAAACCGGAAGACACTGCAATAGGGCGCGCAAAGGCGGGAAGGACGCCGGAAGCGCCGCGACATTCTTAGGAGAAAGCCATGCCACCCCGCACCTCTGTTTCCCGGCGCGCGCTGTTGATGGGCGCGGGCATCGTGGCGGCGTGGGCAGCGTCTCCCGCCCGCGCGCTGATGGCGCAGATAGGCGATGGCGAAAGCGCTTCGAGCGACATCGACGCCCTGATCGCCAGGATGACGGTGGAGGAAAAGGCCGGGCAAGTCACGCTGATGGCGGCCGCCTGGGCCGGCGGCGCCGCCAATGCGCTCAATCCCGCATCCCCTTCGCGCGCGAATTTCCGCCAGCAGATGGACGATGTGCGACGCGGCCGGATTAGCGGCGTGTTCAACGGCAATGGCGCGGAAATGGCGCGGCAGATGCAGGTGATGGCGACGCAGAAGAGCCGCCTCAAGATCCCGCTGATCTTCGCCGCGGACGTGATCCATGGCTTTCGCACCGTCTTTCCGATGCCCCTGGCTGAAGCCGGCAGTTTCGACCCTGAGCTGGCCGAGCGGACCGCGCGCGTGGCGGCGGTGGAGGCGACGGCGGCCGGGATCGACTGGAATTTTGCGCCGATGGTCGATGTGGCGCGCGACCAGCGCTGGGGCCGCGGCATCGAGGGCGCGGGCGAGGATGTGCTGCTGAGCCGCATCATGGCGGATGCGCGCGTGCGCGGCTTCCAGGGTCGCGCGGGCCTAAGCGCGCCCGACGCCATGGCGGCCTGCGCCAAGCATTTCGCCGCCTATGGCGCGGCCGAGGGGGGCCTGGACTATAACAGCGTTGATGTGTCCGAACGGACGCTGCGCGAAATCTACTTCCCCCCCTTTCAGGCGGCGCTCGACGCGGACGCGGCGACAATCATGGCGTCGTTCAACGAACTGTCCGGCGTGCCGGCAACCGCCAATCACTGGCTGCTGACGCACATTTTGCGCGACGAGTGGCGCTTCGATGGGCTGGTCGTGTCCGACTATACCGGCGACATGGAACTGATCGCCCACGGCTTTGCCGCGGACGAGCGGGAGGCGGCGAAGCTCGCTTTCCTGGCGGGCGTCGACATGTCGATGCAGTCGGGTTTCTACATGGAGCATCTGCCCGGGCTGGTGAAGGCGGGCGAGGTGCCGATGGCGCGGTTGGACCAGGCGGTGCGGCGCGTTCTGGCGCTCAAGGCCAAGCTGGGATTGTTCGACGACCCGTTCCGTCGCATCGACCCGAGCCGGGAAAAGACGCAGGTGCGCACGCCCGCGCATCTGGAAGTGGCGCGCGACGCGGCGCGCCGGTCGATCGTGCTGCTGAAGAATGAGGATGACCTGCTGCCCCTGCCCCGCGCCGGCAAGAAGATCGCGCTGATCGGGCCGTTCGTGCAGGGGCAGCGCGAACTGGTCGGCCCCTGGAATGTCTATGGCACCGATGCGGATGCGATTGATCTGCTGACGGGCATGCGCGCGGTTGCGGCCGATCCCGACTCGATCGTGGCGGTCGACGGATCGGGCATCGAAAAGCCGATCAAGGGCGGCATCGAAGCTGCGGTCGCAGCGGCGCAGGCGGCGGACATCGTCGTGCTGGCGGTCGGCGAGAGCCAGAAAATGTCGGGCGAGGCGCAGTCGCGCACCGACATCGTGATTCCCGCGCCGCAGATGGCGCTGGCCGAAGCCGTCGCCGCCACCGGCAAACCGATGGTCGTGCTGCTGCGCCATGGCCGGGCCCTGGCGCTGCATGGCGCGGTCAAGGATGCACCGGCGATCCTGGCGACATGGTTTCTGGGCTCCATGTCGGGCATGGCCACCGCCGACATATTGTTCGGTCTGGCCAGTCCCTCCGCCCGCCTCCCCTGCAGCTTTCCCTACGAGAGCGGACAGGAGCCGCTTTACTATGCGCACAAGAATACCGGGCGGCCCAACCCGCCGGGCGAGCGGCAGGCCTACAAGGCCCATTATCGCGAAGCGCCCAATGCCGCGCTCTATCCGTTTGGCCATGGTCTGACCTATGGTGAGATCGTCTATACCGCGATCGACATGGGATCGGGCCGCCTGGCGGCCGGGGGCGAACTGACCGTCACCGCGACGCTGCGCAACAGCGGACGCTATGAGGCGACCGAGGTGGCGCAGCTCTATGTCCAGGATATCACGGCAAGCATCACGCGCCCGGTGCGCGAGTTGAAGGCGTTTCAGCGCGTCACGCTCAAGCCGGGCGAATCGCGCACGGTGACCTTCACCCTGAAGCGCGAGGCGCTGCTGTTCCTGGGGCAGGACATGAAGGAGACGGTGGAGCCGGGCAAGTTCCGTCTCTGGGTCGCGCCATCCGCTCAGGCCGAAGGCGTGTCGGACATGTTCACGCTGGTCTGATCCGTGCGGCCGCGCAGCGGCGCCAGCGCCATGATCGCGGCGCCCGCTGCGATCATGGCGGCGGGCCCTGCGACCATGGCCCAGAAGATGACGGCGCGGGCCGCCGCATCGGCCGCGCCGCCGCCATAGCCGCCGGCGGCATAGGCGAGGCCCAGCAGCAGCGCGGCCAGGCCGAGCGCGACCTTCTGCACCAGCATGAACAGGCTGAAGGCCGTCGCTTCCACCCGAACGCCGGTCAGCGCATCGCCATGGTCGACGGTCATGGGCAGCATCGCCCAGGCGGCGAGGTGAAAACCGCTGAGCGCCACCTGCACCAGCGCCAGCAACACAACGGACCAAATCACCGCAGGCCTGCCGGGGACAAACGCCAGCACGCAGAGCGCGGCCAGCGCAAGGGCGGCCGCCGCGAGCCAGCTGGCGCGTGGACCGGTGCGCAGGGCAAGCAGCGTCCAGAGCGGCACCGCGATCGCGCCGATGACGCCCATTACCGCCAGCGCGCGCTTGCCCGCCGATGCATCGAGCAGGACATGGGCGAAATAATAGAGCACCGAATGGCCGATGATCGCGCCCGCTACAGTGACGCAGAAGGTCGCGGCGCAGAGCATAAGGAAGGGCCGGTTGCGACCGATCGCCTGCAGATCCCTTCGCACCGTGCGGCGGCTCGCCTGAGACGCCGCCGTCGGCACGGCTTCGGGGATCAGCCGGACGACGCCCCACAGGATCAGCGTAGCGATGGCGGCCAGCAGCATCGCCACCTGCCCATAGCGATCACCACCCGCGGGCATCAGCCAGGCGACGGTCACGGCCCCCAGCGCGCCGAAGGTCATGCGCGCGCCCGACATCAAGGTGCGGTCGCGCGGATGCGGGCTGACTCGCGTCGACCAGGCGGCATAGGGAAGATTGACCAGCGCATAGACGATGCGAAAGGCGACATGGGTCGCCAGCACGATTGCGAGCAGCGTGTCCGGGCCGGTGGCGGGGCGATGGAAGAGCAGCGCGAAGAGGATCGCCAGCGGCCCCGCCCACCAGGCGATGATGCGCCGGTACCGCAGCCGCCAACGATCCGCCGCGATGCCGACGCCAAGGTCGGCGAGCCCGTCCGCCAGCGCCCCCACCATCATGACCATGCCCGCCGCATTGGGCGTCAGGCCGAGCCCGTCGGTGTAGAAGAACAGCAGATAGAGGGTGATCGTCTGCCAGAAGAGGTTGAACGCATAGTCGCCCGCGCCAAAGCCGATGGCGCGCAGCGGATGCGGACCATGGATCGGGCCGGGACTGGAAGGCGCGCTCTGCATGCTGTCGCGCGATAGGCTATTCGCCGCCGCCTGTCAGGTTGGCACTGTGCGCGACTGCCGGAAAGAGGCGGGATGGGAGGAAACTGGCTGGGGCGGCAGGATTCGAACCTGCGCATGGCGGTACCAAAAACCGCTGCCTTACCGCTTGGCTACGCCCCAGCAGAGCGCCGGAACAGCCGGCGCGGACCGCCATATAGCGGGTCGCGCGCGAAAGGAAAGCCTAGTCATCACAGTTTGACGACGCCAATATGACGCCCAACCAGTCCCTGTCGGAACATCGCATCCATGGCCGCGCCTCCATCCCCCTCTTCGTCCCAGATCAGCCCGGCCTCTCCGCTGTTCCTGCGCGAGGACGAGATACGGCGCGGCATCGAAATGCTCTATTTCGGCTATAGCGCGCTTACTCGGTCGATCGACGAAGGGCTGGCGGCGCAGGGGCTGGGACGGGCGCATCATCGCGCGCTCTACTTCATTTCGCGCCAGCCGGACCTGACGGTCAAGGACCTGCTGCGGTTGCTGGCCATCACCAAACAGTCGTTGGGTCGGGTGCTGACCGATCTGGTCGAGCGGGGCTATATCGAGACGCGACCGGGCGCGAGCGACCGGCGGCAGAAGCTGCTGCGGCTCAGCCCGGAAGGCGCGGCGCTGGAGGCCGATCTGTTCCGGGCGCTGCGCGAGAAGATGGGGGCCGCCTACGCCCAGGCGGGCCAGGGATCGGTAACAGGATTCTGGCGCGTGCTGGAAGGACTTATCCCCGAAGAGGACCGGTCGATGGTATATGGACTTCGCAGACGATAATCGCGCCCGCTTCGCTCGCTCCAGCTCAATCTAAGTCTTGAACTGAAACGCATCGCGCCCCCATATGGCGGGCATGACACGCTTTTCCCTGCTCGACCTCGTCCCCGTGCGCGAAGGGGGCGACGTGGCTGCCGCGCTGGCGCAGACCGCCGACCTTGCCGCCCATGCCGAAAGGCTGGGCTATCATCGTTTCTGGGTGGCGGAGCATCATGGCATGGCCGGCATCGCGTCGGCCGCGACCGCGGTGGTGCTGGCGCATATCGGCCAGGCGACATCGACCATGCGGATCGGCGCTGGCGGCATCATGCTGCCCAATCACGCTCCGCTGCTGATCGCCGAGCAGTTCGGGACGCTGGACGCGCTGTTTCCCGGCCGGATCGACCTGGGCCTCGGGCGAGCGCCGGGGTCGGACCAGCGCGTGTCGCAGGCGATCCGCCGGAACCTGAGCGGCGGGCCGGACCAGTTTCCCCGCGACGTGATGGAGTTGCAGGCCTACTTCGCCGGTGACGATCGCCTGGCCATACAGGCGACGCCCGGCGCGGGCGCGGATGTGCCGCTGTGGATTTTGGGATCGAGCCTCTATGGCGCGCAACTGGCCGCGGCGCTGGGCCTGCCCTACGCCTTCGCATCCCATTTCGCGCCCGCGGCGCTGGACGAGGCGATCGCCATCTACCGGCGCGACTTTCAGCCATCCGCCCAGCTCGACCGTCCCTATGTGATGGCGGGCTATAATGTCTTTGCCGCCGACAACCAGGCCGATGCAATGCTGCTCGCCAGTTCGATGCAGCAGGCGTTCGTGCGGCTGCGCACCGGCCAGCCGGGCAAGCTGCAGCCGCCGGTGCCCGGCTATCTCGACAGCCTGCCGATGCAGGCGCGCGCGATGCTGGCCGATGTGATGAGCGTGTCGAGCATCGGCACGCAGGCGGATGTCGAGCGCGACATTGCCGCGTTTCTGGCGCGCACCCAAGCAGACGAACTGATCCTGACCGGCCAGATCTACGAGCCGGAGGCGCGCAAGCGCAGCTTCGCCATCGCCATGGCGGCCGCGCAGGCGGTCACGGCGCGCGAACCAGAACCGGCTGGTCCCTGATCCGCGCCGGGCCGAGCCGGCCGCCGCTCAGCAGCGCCGCTGCGCCAGGCGCGACGCGGCGCAGAGCGGAGCCGATCGCGATCACCACCAGCAGCACGATCAGCGGCTGCAGGATGAGGTAGATGGGATAGAGCGGCGACCCCATGTCGCCGGAGATCTTGCCGAGCAGCGGGCCGCCCAGCCAGATCAGGATCAGGTGAACGCAGAAGAGGAAGAACATATAGGGTTCTATCCGCAGCAGCAGGCCGCGCAGCGCCGTACCGGCCAGCATCCAGGCGATCCGCCAGAACGCGATCGCGGCGGCGACCCGCACCGCAAGGTCGAGGCTGCGCTGCGTGGTCGACCATTCGCCATCCCCCACCGCGATCGCGCGGTAGAGCTGCGCCATCATCAGCAGGACGAAGGGCAGCAGCGCGACCGGCAGCGGCAGGCGCGCGATGGCTTCCTCCACAGCCTGGCGCCGCGCCAATATTCCCAGGACAAAGAAGAAGAGGATCGACGCGCGCATCAGCACCGGCGGTCCCAGTCCCGCCACCTGCGCCGCCGCGGCCAGCAGCGCGACCAGCACCAGCAGCCAGCCGGGCAAGCGCACCAGCAGGGGCGCGGCGATCATGCAGAGGAAGAGGTCGCGCAGGAAGGGCATTTGCACGTTGATGTCAGGATTGCGCGTCAGGATGAACAATTCCTGCGCCACCCATTCCAGCGAGCTGGGCGTGGGCGCCTGAAGATCGAACAGCCAGGCGGCGCCCGACACGAACAGGATGCCGAGCGCGTTCCACAACACCATCGGCAGCAGGATGGTGCGCGCCTTGCGCGCGACATGGGTTGTCCAGCCGCGCGATCGGCCGGATCCGGCGACCAGCCAGCCGGAAATGAGGCCCAGCAGCGGCACCGCGCTGCGGCCGAATATCTCCATCAGCGCCCAGCGCAGATTGTCCTGCCCGGTGCCGCGCAGCTGCGCCAGGGCGTCGCCGTTGAGGCCGGTCCAGGCATGGACATAGACCACCCCCAGGATGCAGATGACGCGGGCTATCGCAATGGCGTCGGAACGGCGCGCGCGATCGGCTGAAATCGTTTCGGGCAAGAAATCATCCTGACTGTGATGCCGCTTCCAATGCGTGAAGCTGATCCATGTTCCCTTGTCCAGCCGGCAGGCGCGCGGACGCGGCGAAACGCCGGGCTTTGCGGCTAAGCCAAAATTTACCTCTGCCTTCTAGAGCCTTGCTGTTTGCCGGCCCGTTGCTGGCGTTCAGGGGAAGAATAGCATGTCCTATATGTCGGACGCCCAGACCTTCGCCACACCGGCGCCGTCCGCGCAGAATGACCCGCAATCCATGGGCATGGTGTTCCAGATCGCCGGTTCCAGCTCCAAGGTGCTGATCGACGCGCAGCGGCTGGCGATATTGGGGCAGGATGCCGACCCCTGCGTGGCGATGGCGGGCCAGGTCGGCAGCCAGGTCAAGATGCGGGTCGGCGGCAGCTGGCTGATTGCCAGCGTGCGCGCCATGGCGCTGGACCAGGCAAGCCATGGCATTGTCGCCGACATCGATTTTCTGGGCGAAGGCGACGAGGAGCCAGCGACCGGGCGCATCCACCGCTTTCGCCGCGGCGTCACGCGCTACCCGACGCCCGGCACCGACATATTGCCGGTGTCGAGCGCCGACATGCAGCAAATCTACGCCGCCGAGGACCGCGCCCATGTGCAGATCGGCACCGTCTATCCCACCAGCGACACGCGCGCGGCGCTCTATGTCGATCCGATGCTGGGCAAGCATTTCGCGCTGCTGGGATCGACCGGCACCGGCAAATCGACCAGCGCGGCGCTGATCCTGCATCGCATCTGCGACCTGTCGCCGCAGGGGCATATCGTCATGATCGACCCGCATGGCGAATATGGCGCCGCCTTTGCCCAGAATGGCGCGGTCTATGACGTCAGCAACCTGGCTCTGCCCTATTGGCTGATGAATTTCGAGGAGCATTGCGAGGTGTTCGTGACCTCGCAAGGGGCGGACCGGACGATCGACAGCGACATTCTCGCCAAATGCCTGCTCGCCGCGCGCTCGAAAAACCGGCTGGCCGACAGCATCGGCCGGCTGACCGTCGATTCGCCCGTCCCCTATCTGTTGTCCGACCTCACCACCATCCTGCAGAACGAAATGGGGAAGCTCGACAAGGGCACCAATTCGCTGCCCTATATGCGGCTCAAGACGAAGATCGACGAGATCAAGGCCGATCCGCGCTACAGCTTCATGTTTTCGGGCATGCTGGTCGCCGATACGATGCAGCAGTTCATCGCCAAGATTTTCCGCCTGCCATCCGACGGCAAGCCGATTTCCATCATCGACGTGTCGGCCATGCCGTCCGACATCACGTCGGTCGTCGTGTCGGTGCTGTCGCGGCTGGTGTTCGACTATGCCATCTGGGCACGCGACGAGCCGCAGCGGCCGATCCTGCTCGTGTGCGAGGAAGCGCATCGCTACATCCCCAACACCACCAGCGGATCGGGTCAGGCGGTGCGCAAGATATTGGAGCGGATCGCCAAGGAAGGCCGCAAATATGGCGTATCGCTGGGCCTCATCACCCAGCGCCCGTCCGACCTGGCCGAAGGCGTGCTGTCGCAATGCGGCACCATCATCGCCATGCGCCTCAACAATGATCGCGATCAGGCGTTCGTGAAGGCGGCGATGCCCGAAGGCGCGCGCGGCTTCCTGGACACCATCCCGGCGCTGCGCAATCGCGAGGCGATCATCTGCGGCGAGGGCGTGGCGGTGCCGATCCGCGTGGCGCTCGACAATCTGGAGGAAAGCCGGCGGCCCGCCTCGGGCGATCCGAGCTTCACCGACCTGTGGCGCCAGTCGGGCGGAGAGAATGACATTCTCGACCGCACGATCACGCGCTGGCGCAACCAAGGGCGCTGAGGCCGGTCAGCCGACCGGCGCGATCCGCCCTGCGGGCTCGGTTTCGCTGTTCACGCTTTCGCGGCATTCCTCTTCATGGACGGGGACCATGAGCTTGGCCTTGCGCCAGCCCCCCTGCGCGTAGACGGCCCAGGCGAGAAGCAGGGAAGCGAGCGAACCCACCGGGAAGCTGAGCCATAGCGCGTCGGCGCCCAGCGCCGGATAGGCCAGTTCGTAGAAGCCCAGGCGCACGACGAACAGGGTGAAGCTGAGGATCAGCAGCGGCGCGACCACGACGCCATTGGCGCGCATGACGCCGAACAGGATCATGGCGCATCCGAACAGCATGAAGCTCCAGCTCGCCAGCAACTGCATCCGCCAGGCGGCATCGATCGCGGGCTGATTGTCGCCCAGGAAGAGCGACAGCAAAGGTTCGTGGAAGAGCAGGATGACGACCACCATCGCGCTCGTCACCGCCAGCAGATAGCCCATGCCATAGCCGGTGATGCGACTGACCCTGTCCCAGCGGCCCGCGCCCATATTCTGCGCCGCCATGGCGCTGACCGCCGCGCCCATCGCCATGGCGGGCATCTGCAAATAGGTCCAGATCTGCTGCGCGGCGCCATAGGCCGCCGTCACCAGTAGCCCTTCGCGATTGACAAGGCCGATCATGACCAAGCCCGAGGCGGACATGACGATCATCTGCAGGCCCATGGGTAGCCCCTTGCCCACCAGGATGCGCATCTGGTCGCGCGCGGGCCAGAGATAGCGCAGTTCCGCCCCGCGCAGCCGCAGCGGCATGTCCCGGGCGTAGATGAAGGCGACGACGCCGATCAGGCTGATGAAGCCGGCCGCCGCGGTCGCCGCCGCCGAACCGGCGATGCCGAAGGCGGGGATCGGTCCCAGGCCCAGGATCAGCACGGGATTGAGCACCAGGTCGATGGCGACGCTGACGATCATGAAGATGAGCGGCGTGCGCGCGTCGCCCGCGCCGCGCAGCCCCATCATGATCATGACGACCAGCAGCGTGGCGGGCATGGCGAAGAAGATCACGCGCAGATAGACAAGCGCCAGGTCATAGGCCTGCGGCGGCGTCGCCAGCAGCCGCAGCAGCACCGGCGCGCCGATCCAGCCGGCGAGCGCCACCCCCAGACCCAGGATCGAGCAGAAGCCGACCGCCGTGCCGAAGGCGCGCCGCGCCGCGTCTAGATCCTTTGCGCCGACCGACTGGGCGATCACCACGGTCGAGGCCATGCCGAAGCCGAACACGACCGAGAACATGAGGAACATGATGATGTTCGCATTGGCCGTCGCGGCCAGCGCCTGGGCGCCCAGGAACCGGCCGACCCAGATGGCATTGATCGATCCGTTAAGCGACTGGAGGACATTCGATGCCAGCGTGGGCACGGCGAAGAGCAGCAGGGTCGACCCGATAGGCCCTCGCGTCAGGTCCTTTCCGCCTTTGCCCGATGCTGGTTCGCTCATGCTCCGTCCCCCATTTGCACGGCATCGCTTCAAGCCATGCTCCCCCTGCAAGGGGAGGTGGCAATCCGAAAGATTGATGGAGGGGTGTCCCCGCTCTCGATAGGGCGACACCTCTCCACCACTGCGTGGTCCCCCTCCCCTTACAAGGGAGGATGCTGTCAGCCCAGCCGTTCCAGCGCGGCTTTGAGCCTTTCGGCCTCGGCGCTCTTTTCGGCATGATCCTCGCGCGCCTTGGTGACGGCTTCGGGCTTGGCCTTTTCGACAAAGCTGGGATTGGAGAGGCGACCGCCCAGGCTGTCGCGCTCCTTTTCCGCCGCAGCGAGCGCCTTGGCGAGGCGGGTCTTTTCCGCCGCGATGTCGATCACGCCTTCCAGCGGCAGGATGAAGTAAGCTTCGTCAACGACAATCTGCACAGAGGCCTTGGGAACTTCCTCACCCTTATCAAACGCGTGAAAAGTAATAGCAGTAAGCCTAGCTAGGCGAGACAGGGCATCCCGCTGACGTATCAGCCTAGCCCCAGTTCCATCATTTGCGTTCCAGACCTGCATTGCCAGCTTCGCGCCGGGCGGGACGTTGAGTTCGGTGCGGGCGGTGCGGATCGCGCTCACCAGGCGGATCAGCCAGTCGATCTCGGCCTGCGCCTCCTGGTCGACGGCGGCGAGTGCCTGCGGCCATTGCGCGACGATCAGTTCGTTGGCGCGCACGCCGGTCAGGTTCCATAGCTCTTCGGTTATGAAGGGCATGAAGGGGTGGAGCATGACCAGGATCTGGTCGAACGCCCAGCCCGCGACCGCGCGGGTCTCCTCATCCATCGCCCCCTTCGTCAGTTCGATATACCAGTCGCAAAACTGGTCCCACACGAAATGGTAGATGGCGTTGGCGGCGGCGTCGAAGCGCAGTTCGGCCATGGCCGTGTCGATCGCCTGCACCGTGGCGACGGTTTCGGCGATGATCCAGCGGTTGACCGGCAGGTCGGCGGCGGGCGCTTCATGGGCGGTGGACGCCGTGACGCCATTGGACTGCAGGAAGCGCGCCGCGTTCCACAGCTTGGTCGCGAAGTTGCGATAGCCCTCGACCCGCTTTTCATCCATCTTGACGTCGCGGCCCTGGCTTTCCATAGCCGCCATGAAGAAACGCAGCGCATCCGCGCCATAGGCGTCGATCAGGCCCAGCGGATCGACGACATTGCCCTTGGACTTGGACATTTTCTGCCCGTCCGCGGCGCGCACCAGACCATGGAGATAGAGTTTGCGCCATGGCACATCGCCCATGAACTCCATGCCCTGCATCGCCATCCGGGCGTCCCAGAAGAACAGGATGTCGAAGCCGGAGATCAGCAGGTCATTGGGATAATGGCGCGACAGCGTCTGCGTCTGCTCCGGCCAGCCCAGCGTGCCGAAGGGCCAGAGAGCGGACGAGAACCAGGTGTCGAGGACGTCGGGATCGCGCGTCAGCGGCTTGTTGCCGGCAAGCGCCTGCGCCTCGGCTTCGGTTTCGGCGACATAGCTGTTGCCGTCCGCATCGAACCACGCCGGGATCTGGTGCCCCCACCAGAGCTGGCGCGAGACGCACCAGGGCTGGATATTCTCCATCCAGTTGAAGAAGGTCTTTTCCCACGTTTTGGGGACAATCTCGATCCGGCCGTCGCGCACCGCCTGCATCGGCGCGACCGCGAGCCTGGCGGCGTCGACATACCATTGATCGGTCAGCCAGGGTTCGATGACGACATTGGAGCGATCACCAAAGGGCGTCTGGATGGTGCGCGGCTCGAAATCGGCCGAAACCTCCTCCCCTTCCTTGTTCCTGGTGACATGGGGGACGAGGAAGCCCAGCCGCTTCATCTCCGCGACCACGGCTTCGCGCGCGCCGTCCACGCCATCCTTCCTGAAGCGGTGCAGCCCCAGGAAGCGATCGGGAATCAGACCGTCGGCGGTCTGGACGACATTGGCGTCGGCGTCGAACATGTTGAGCATGTCGGCGGCCTTCATCCCCGCGCGCTTGCCGACTTCGAAATCGTTGAAGTCGTGGCCCGGCGTGATCTTGACCGCGCCCGATCCCAGTTCCGGGTCGGCATGCTCGTCCGCCACCACCTTGAAGCGACGGCCAGTGATCGGCTGGAGAATATCCTTGCCGATAACATCCTTGTAGCGCGGATCATCGGGATGGACCGCCACCGCCATGTCGGCGAGCATGGTTTCCGGGCGCGTCGTCGCGACGATGATATGGTCGCTGCCATCGGCCAGAGTCACGCCATCGGCGAGCGGATAGCGGAAGCGCCAGAAGCCGCCCCTGGTCTCGACCGTCTCCACTTCCAGGTCGGAAATGGCGGAGCGGAAATGCGGGTCCCAGTTGACGAGGCGCTTGTCGCGATAGAGGAGGCCGCGCTTGTGCAGCTCCACGAAGGTCCTGACCACGGCCTTAGAAAAGCCTTCGTCCATGGTGAAGCGTTCATTGGCCCAGTCCATGGAGCAGCCCAGGCGACGCAGCTGGCGCGTGATCGCCCCGCCGCTTTCCGCCTTCCAGTCCCAGACCTTGGCGATGAAATCCTCACGGCTATAGTCGGTGCGCTTTTCGCCCTTCGCATTGAGTTGACGCTCTACCACCATCTGCGTCGCGATGCCCGCATGGTCGGTGCCCACCACCCACAGCGCATCCTTGCCGCGCAGCCGCTCGTAGCGGATGACGATGTCCTGCAGCGTATTGTCGAGCGCGTGGCCGATATGCAGGCTGCCGGTCACATTGGGCGGCGGATTGACGATGGTGAAGGGCATGGCGTCGGGCCGGTCGGGGCGGAACAGGCCCTTCTCCTCCCAATGCTGATACCAGCGGGTCTCGATTGTCGCGGGGTCGAAGGTTTTCGGCAGCTCGGTCATGGCTGCGCTTTAGCGGGGCCGGCGCGAAGAGCAAATAGTCCGCGCGCCTGCGCCCGCCGCAACGCCCAGAATGTCAGCGCGCCAGATAGCCGCCATCGACCGGATAATAGGTACCCGTCATGAAGGAGGCGCGATCCGACAGCAGGAAGCTGGTAAGGGTTGCGACCTCCTCGGGCCGGGCGAGCCGGCCCAGCGCATGCAGCGCCGCGAGGCCGGATCGTTCGTCGTCGGTCATCGTCTTTTCCAGCGCCGGCGTCGTGACGAATCCGGGACCGACCGCGTTGATGCGGATATTCTGGTCGGCATAGTCGAGCGCCGCGGTCTTGGTCATGCCCAGCAGCGCATGTTTGGACGTGACATAGGCGGCCGATCCGGCCCAGCCGACCGCGCCCAGGATGGACGCCATGTTGACGATGGCGCCGCCGCCCGACGCGATGATGGCGGGAATCTCATATTTGAGGCCGTAGAAGACGCTGTGCAGATCGACGCCCAGCACCCGGTGCCAATCGTCGATCGCGATGTCGGCCAGCTTGGTCGCCGGCGCGCCGATGCCGGCATTATTGACGGCGAGATGCAGGCCGCCAAGTTGCGCGACAGCGAAAGCGACAGTTGCTTCGACCGCCTGCGGATCGCTGACATCGACGCGGAAAGGCGCAGCCCGATCGCGGCCGAGCTCATCGGCCAGGCGATTGGCACCGTCCTCGTCGAAATCGGCGATGACGACGGTCGCGCCCTCATCGGCCAGTTCGCGCACGATCGCCGCGCCGATACCCGAAGCGCCGCCGGTGACGATCGCAACCTTGTCCTGAAAGAGTTTCATAGGAAAACTCCGCTCTGCGCTACGGAAACTCGCGCAGCGCAGAAAGGTTCAGCCTTTGCGGCTCAATCGGCCGCCCCCTTCTCGGTCCAGCGGTCCAGCCAGGCCAGCGCTTCGCCATACCATTGCAGCGAATTGCGCGGCTTGAGCACCCAGTGATTTTCGTCCGGAAAAACCAGCAGCTTCGAGGGGACGTCGCGGCGCTGGAGCGCGGTGAAGGCGGCCAGCCCCTGGGTATAGGGAATGCGGAAATCCTTTTCGCCCGTGACCACCAGCATCGGCGTCTTCCATGCGCCGAGATGGTTGACCGGGTTCCATTTCTCGAACTCCTCAGGATGCTCATAATAGGGGCCGCCATGTTCCCATTCGTCGAACCATAGCTCCTCGGTTTCATAGGCCATGGCGCGCGCGTCGAACACGCCGTCATGCTGGACCAGGCATTTGAAGCCATCGGGCCACTGGCCCGCGATCCAGTTCATCATGTAGCCGCCATAGCTGGCGCCGAGCGCGCAGGCATTGCCGGCGTCGACCTGATCGTCGCGCGCGGCGGCGGCAGCGAGGCCGAGCTTCAGATCCTCCAGCGGCTTGCCGCCCCAATCCTTGTTGATGCTGTCGGTGAAGGCCTGGCCATAGCCGGTGGAGCCGTGGAAATCGACGATCACCGCAGCATAGCCATGGGCGGCGAACGCCTTGGGGTTCCAGCGATAGGACCAGCTGTCGTTGAAGCTGCCCTGCGGCCCGCCATGGACGAGGAAGGCGACGGGCAGCTTGCCGGTCGCGTCCTTCGGCTTGACGATCTGGCCCCAGACGGTGTCGCCATTGGCGCCCTTGAAACTGTAGCGTTCGACCGAGACGTCGTCGACGCCGGCCAACAGGTCGGCATTGACGCGAGTCAGCCGCACCGGCTTGCCCCTGGCCGGCATCTTCCAGAAATCGGCGGGCGACTGGATGCTGTCCATCGCATAGACGAAGCCGCCCCGGGGCAGCGGCACGACGCTGCCGGCATGGCCCCGATCGGTGAGGCGCGTGACCTTCCCCGACGCCATGTCGACGCGGAACACCGGATTGTCGAGCACGTCATTGGCGGTGACCAGCAGCGACGCGCCGTCGGATGCCCAGGCGATTGACCCGACCGAACGATCCCAGCCTTCGGTCAGCGCGCGGGTCTCGCCGGTCGCGATGTTGCGCAACGTCAGAACCAGCCGGTCGCTTTCATAGCCAGGCCGCTTCATCGCGGCATAAGCGAGCCATTTGCCGTCGGGCGACACCGCCGGCATGGTGTCGGTGGCGTCATTCGCATCGGTGAGGTTGGTCGGCGCGGCGCTGCCGTCGGCGGGTGCGCTGAAAATATCGAGATTGGTCGACAGCGGCTCGATCCGACCGGCCTCGCGCAAGGCGAAGAAGAGCGTGCGGCCGTCCCTGCTCCAGGCGATCTCCTCGGCCCCGCCAAAGGGCTTGGACGGCGCATCGCCGACCAGATCGCCCATCACCGACATGGCCGGGCCGCCCGTCACGGGCATGACGAAGATCTGCGAGCGCTGCCCATCCGCCCATCTGTCCCAGTGACGCACGAAGAGCTGGTCATAGACGCGGCCGCTGCCGGCGTCAGCGGGCGCTTCGGGCTTCTGGTCGTCGAGCGTCTTCGCCCCGACCGGCCGGTCGGCCCATAGCGCAACCTTCGCGCCATTGGGGCTCAGCAGAAAGCCCGAAATGCCGCCGGGCGCCCTGCTGATCTGCACCGGATCGCCGCCGCTCAGCGCCACCCGCCAGAGTTGATCGTCGCCGCTGGCGTCGGACTGGAAATAGAGCGCCGACCCGTCGGGCGAAAAGACGGGCGAACCTTCATTCTTGTCGGCGAGGGACGCGATCTTGCGCGGTGTCCGATCCGGTCCGTCGATGGCGAGCAGATACAGGTCCGTCCGGCCGCGATTGGTGGCAAGATCAGTGCTGCGCAACTGATAGGCGAGCCATTTGCCGTCCGGCGACACCGCCGGCGCGCCGATGCGGTTGAGCCCGACCATGTCGGCAGGGGTGAAGGGCCGCGCCTGTGCGGGCGCGCAGGCCAGCTCCATCGCGCCGATCCCTGCAAGCAGCAAATATTTCATGCAAATCCCCATGTCGAAGAGGTGACGCGCGCCAGCGGCAAGCCGGTGCGTCATCAGGATGACAGGGGTCTAGGCCGCGACGGCAGGCGCCGCAAGGGCGCGATCAGCGGCTGGTGATGCGCGCGATTTCCTTGGCGACCATCTCTTCGACCAGAGCAGGCAGGCGCGCGTCGAGCCAGTCCTTCAGCATCGGCCGCAGCATCGCGCGGACCAGCCCTTCCAGCGTGTTGTCCTCGCCATCGCGGGGCGCGACCAGCATGGAGGACAAAGCCGAGAGCGAATGGCGCGCCGCGACTTCGCTTTCAACCGAGAGGATCGAATCCTCGCCAGCGGTTGCGGACGGCTTGGCGGCAGCTTTGGGAGCGGGCATCACTTCCTCCTCCGCGACCTCATCGGTCAGTTCGAGCACTTCCTCGACCGCAGGCGCGATCGGCGCTGGCGCGGCCTTGGATGTTTCGGCGCGAGCGGCTTCCGCACGGCTGCGGCGCGGCGCGGCCTGCACCGCCTCCTCGCCTTCTTCGGCGATGATCCGCTTGATGGACGAGAGTATCTCTTCCATCGAGGGTTCCTTGGTCATGTCACCCATGGATAGTCCCCGTCCAAAATCCATTGCGCACCCGTGCAACCTTAGAATTACGCGATCGAGTTAACAAGCGGTTAAGGCTGACGCGCGGTCGCGGGATCGACTTTGGCATTCTGCGCCGGCGTGTCAACGGTGCGCGTCGCGACGGGCGTGGGCGCAGCGCCCCAATCCCAGTCGAACCATTTGCCCTCGACTCGCTCATAATTGACCATCGGGTCGTAGAGCGTGCCGCTGTCGAGGCCCAGATCGTCGGCTTCGGCATGGCCCATGGCGGCCAGCAGCGTGAAGCCGGCGACATAGGCGTTGCGCTGCGCCGACACCAGTTCGACGCGCGCGATCAACGCTTCCTGTTCGGCATTGAGGATGTCGAGGATGGTGCGGCTGCCCACCGAATTTTCCGCTCGCACCCCTTCGAGCGAAAGCGATGTCGCGTCCACCGCCACCCGGCTCGACTGGATCGTCTGCAAGGAAGCCTGCCAGCTGGCATAGGCGGCGCGCGCCTGGGCGATCACATTGCGCTCGGTCTCGATTTCCTGCTCAATCGCCTGTGCTTCGAGCGCCTGGTTCTGCCTTACCTGCGCGGCGGGGCGCCCGCCCTGGTAGAGCGGGATGGTCAGCTGGAGCCCGGCCGCGGCCTGCTTGTTGATCTGCGGCCCTTCGATCACGTTGCCGTCGGCATCGACCGATGTGTTGGCGAGGGTGTCGAGATAGTTGGTGTAGCCGGCCTGGGTGAAGGCCGACAGCGTCGGCAACACCGATCCGCGCGCCGCCTTCACGTCATAGCGGCGCGCTTCCCGCTGCTTCTTGGCCGCCAGGATGTCGGGATTGTCATTGAGCGCAATGCGCACCGCAATATCGGGGTCCGCCGGCAGGCCCGGCAGCTGCGGCGGCGGCTCCAGATTGTCGGGCGCCTCGCCCACCAGCGCGATATAGTTTTCGCGGCTGGTGATGAGGTTCGCCTGCGCCGTCTGGAGATCGGACCGCGCCAGCGCCAGGCGCGATTCGGACTGGGCGACGTCGGTGCGGGTCAGGTCGCCAACCTCGAACCGGTCGTTGCTCGCTTGCAGATTGACTTCCAGCACGTTCACATTGGCCTGGTTGAGGGCGACGATCGCGCTGTCGCGGATCACGTCCATATAGGCGGCGACGGTTTGGGAGAAGATGCTGGCTTCGGTGCCGCGCAGGCCCGCCCGCCCCGCTTCCACCCGGATTTCCGCCGCCTTGACGCTGTTGCGCACGCTGCCGCCCGAATAGATGGGGACGTTGAGCGTCGCCTGCGCGTTCACCGTGCGCTGGGGCGAGGTGAAGCTGATCGTCGGCTTGAGCAGGCTTTCGCTATAGCTGCCCTGCACGTCGGCGGACGGACGACCACTGGCCTTCTGGATCGGCACATTCTCGTCGGTCGCGCGCTGCCCCGCCCGCGCGCCGGTCAGCGTGGGGTTGGAGGCATAGGCCTTGGCCAGCGCGCCCTGCAGCGTCTCCGCCCCGGCGGGCAGGCTATAGGCGGAGGACAGCAGCAGCAGGGCAATTGCGGCTCGGTGCCGTTGATAGGTGCGCTTCGCTGTCATCTCCCCCCGCTCATCCTCTTCTAGAACGTAAACGCCTTGGCCGCGCAGAAACCGGGCAGTGCGACCATTTCAATATCCGTCAGACTGTTCAAGCCCAGCGCACCGCCGATCACCCGGCCCGCGCACAGGCGCGTGACGCCGCGGTCGATGAGGCCGGTGACGACCCGCGCGCCGTCGGCAAGCTGCTGAACGAGCGCGGTCGGCACGTCCTCCACCGCGCCGTCGATGAACAGCACGTCATAGGGCGCGCCGTCGGGCGCACCGGCGGCCAGCGGCCCGCGCACCAGGGTCACGCCCGGCACGACGATGTCCGCCCCGCCCTCTTCCTCGACCGCGGTCACCTGCGCGCCCAGTTCGGCGAGCAGCGCGGCGCTGTAGCCGGTGGCGGCGCCGATCAGCAGCACCTTGTCACCCGCCTCGACCCGCGCTTCCTTGAGCAGGCGGCCCACGACCAGCGGCGCATTGAGCGCGCGGCCGCCGCCCAGCGGAATGGGACGGTCGATATAAGTCATGGCGCGACGCTCGGCGGGCACAAATTCCTCCCGCGGCACCCGCGCCATCACCGCGATCACGCGCTGGTCGTCCACGTCGCTGGTGCGCAACTGGCTTTCGACCATTGCGGTCCGCATCGAAGAATAGGTCTGCTCGCTCACGATAGTTCCTCGCTTGGCACAACTGTATTGGCAATGCAATACACTAAGGAGATCCTCGGACCTCTAAATCAGCGTGCGGCCTGCGCCAAGCGGCTTTGCGCGCGGGCCGCCAAGATTCTTGCGGCCCGCGCCGCTCAGCCGGCTTGACTTTGCCGCCAAAGCCGCACATTTGCGGCGTCCCACTTGCAAGGCCCGATGGCGGAGTGGTGACGCAGCGGACTGCAAATCCGTGCACGCCGGTTCGATTCCGGCTCGGGCCTCCATTTCTCCGTTTGAAGACGTCCGGCAGCGTCCATCAAACGGCTGTTTTCCATCACTTTTTCTGGTATGATCCCCCGCAGCGGTTCGGACGGTTCCACCTGCATCCGGGTACAATGATGGTACGGATGATGGATCGGACCCCGAGCATGAATGCGGAGGTCCATCAATGTCGGACGGTGCGAAACGCAAGACGGGCTTGACCGCCAACGCGGTGAAGCACGCCAGACCCCGAGAAAAAGATTACAAGCTGTCGGATCGCGACGGCCTGTACCTGCTCGTGAAGACCACTGGTATCCGATACTGGCGCATGAACTACCGCTTCGGTGGACAGCAACGGACGTTGTCGTTCGGGCGCTGGCCGGAGATTCTGCTGGGCGATGCGCGCGAGCTGCTGCTCGAAGCGCGCCGCAAGCTCGCCAAGGGACTTGACCCGCTTGAACAGGCGAAGTTGGACAAGATCGCCAAATCGATCGCTGCTACCAACACGTTTCAGGCCGTGGCGGAAGAATGGCTAGAGAAGATCGAGAAGGAGGGTCTCGCCGCCATTACCCTAAAGAAAGCCCGCTGGCTGCTGGCGCAAACCTACCCGGCCTTGGGCAAACGTCCGATTTCCGAAATCACTGCCCACGAATTGCTGCTTGTTCTCAAGAAGGTCGAGGCGTCGAAGCGGTACGACACCGCTAATCGGATCCGCAGCACGTGCAGCCAAGTGTTCCGCTATGCCATCGCCACGGCACGGGCCGAGCGCGATATCTGCTCCGATCTGCGCGGTGCGCTCGTCACGCCGCGCACCACTCACCGCGCCGCGATCACGACTCCAACGGAAGCCGGCGGACTGCTTCGCGCGGTCGAGGACTGTCAATCGGCGTGCAAACGGGACCCCCGATCGGCGCGCAAAAGGGACCCCCTTTCAAGGATGCCACGACGGTCGAGGAACGCGCCTTGCGCTGCGCGCGGCGTAGGGAGGGCGGAGCCCGACCGGAGGCGCGCGCAGCGCAAAGCATCTTAATCCCGGCGTGCGGCGGGGGATCAGTTTCGGTTCTTGAAGCGCCAGCTGTCATTGCCGGTCTCGATGATGTCGCAATGGTGGGTGACGCGATCGAGGAGAGCGGTGGTCATCTTGGGGTCGCCGAACACCGTCGGCCATTCCCCGAACGCCAGGTTGGTCGTGATGATGACGCTGGTTTGCTCGTAAAGTTTGCTGACCAGATGGAACAGCAACTGCCCGCCTGAACGGGCGAAGGGAAGATAGCCAAGCTCATCGAGCACGACGAGGTCGAGGCGAGAGAGCTGGGCGGCAAGCGCGCCGCTTTTTCCGATCCGGGCTTCCTCTTCGAGGCGGGTCACCAGATCCACGGTGTTGAAGTAACGCCCCCGCGCTCCAGCGCGGACGACATTGGCGGTGATGGCGATGGCCAGATGGGTTTTGCCGGTGCCGGTGCCACCGACCAGGACGACATTGCGCCGTGCGGGCAGGAACGCCCCGCCGTGCAGCGAACGGACCAGCCCCTCGTTGATCGGCGTCCCCTCGAAGTGGAAGGCATCAATGTCCTTCACCACCGGTAGCTTGGCGGCCGCCATCCGGTATCGGATCGAGGCGGCGTGGCGGTGCGTTGCCTCCGCACGCAGCAGATCGGTCAGTATCTCCATCGTCGTGCGCTGGCGCTGAAGCCCTGTGGTGACGGCCTCATCGAACGCGCCGGCCATCCCCTTGAGTCCGAGCCCGCGCATCGCGTCGATCATGTCATGCCGCTGCATGGAAGTTCCTCAGTTGGTCGTAACGGGAACAGTCGGCGATCGGCGGATGCCGCAGGGCATTGTCCTCCGACGTGACGATCGTCAGCGGTCGCGGCGGTTCGCGGCGCCGTGCCAGGATATTGAGGATCAAGTCGTCGCTCGCCGTGCCGGTTGCCAGTGCCTCCCGCACGGCGGCTTCGACGAGTTCCAGGCCATCGGTCAGCACGGCCGCCAGCACGCGCACGAACCGCCGATCGGCATCATCGCCGTTGCCCAGCTTGCGTCGCAACCGGGCGAGCGCCGGCGGCAGTTCCCAGTCCTGGAAGGGTGCGCCGTTGCGTAAAGCGCCGGGCTTGCGGGCCAGCACCGGCAGATAGTGCCAGGGATCATAGATGGTGCGGTTCCGCCCGAAGAAGCGGGGATGCTCAGCGACGACCTCATCGCCGCATCGCACGACAATGCGGTCGGCATAGGCCCGAACCTGCACCGTGCGCCGCGCCACCGTCGAGAGGACCGAGTAACGGTTGCGATCGTAGCTGATCAGGCAGGTGCCCGACACGCCGTGCTCGCTCTCGTTGAAGCCGTCGAACGGCCCCAGCATCGACTGTAATGCAGGACGTTCCATCTCCAGCATCTGCGCCACGGTCTGGTCGCCCTGCTCAGGATGGGCCTGCCGTTCGGCCCAGCGTCGGCACTCAGCTTCCAGCCAGCCATTGAGCTCCTCGAGGCTGGCGAACCGCAGACGGGGCTGGAAGAAGCGTCCCCGGATCGTCTGCACCTGGTTCTCGACCTGACCCTTCTCCCATCCCGCCGCCGGCGAGCAGGCCGTGGGCTCGACCATATAATGGTCGGCCATGATCAGGAACCGCCGGTTGAACACCCGGTCCTTGCCGGTGAACACGCTCGTCACCGCCGTCTTCATATTATCGTAGATGCCGCGCCGGGGCACGCCGCCGAAGAAGGCAAAGCCGCGCGCATGCGCGTCGAACAGCATCTCCTGGGTCTCGCGTGGATAGGCCCGGACATACACAGCCCGCGATGCGCACAGCCTCATGTGCGCGACCTTTACCCGCATCGGCTTGCCGGCGATCTCGACATCCTCGTGGCTCCAATCGAACTGGTAGGCCTCGCCGGGCTGGAACAGCATCGGAATGAAGGCCGTCGTCCCGTCGCCGACATCCCTGCGCCGCTCGATCTTCCACCGCGCCGCATAGCGGCGCACGGCATCGTAAGAGCCCTCGAAACCCTCACGCACCAGAAGGTCGTGGATACGGGTCATCCGAAGCCGGTCACGTCGGCCCCGTACCTCGTTCTCTTCCAGCAGCACATCCAGCCGATCCTGAAACGGACCGATCCGCGGCAGCGGCTGAACCTTGCGTCGATAATCAAATGCGCCTTCCGGCGCCCGGATCGCCTTGCGGATTACCTTCCGCGACACATGCAGATCACGCGCGATCGCCTTGATCGCCTTCCCGCCGGCATACTCACGCCGGATACGAACCACTGTCTCCAAAACCAACATCCCGATCTCGCCGCATGAACTTCCACGCGGCTGTGTAAGCTATCGAAATGAGGGGTCCCTTTTAGACGCCGATCACCCCGCTAACGGGGTCCTTTTTGCACGCCGATCCACAATCATCGTCCAACAGCTCAGGCGCGTAGAGCGCAATATCCCAAGCCGCTTTGGCGCGCCGGTAGGCGTAATACAGCGCCCGCGAAGAGGTTGGGTTGGTTTGGGCGGATTCCGCCTGTAGGGAAGTAACAGCCATGTCGATCTCCTAACGATCGGTTGTGGTCAGGCTCGGCATCGCGTTGGCGCGCGGTGTCGGGCCGCCTTGAGGTATGGGCGCAAAGGGGAATCAGGTCAATGATTGAGGCAAGTAAGCTCACTGATGAGGCCCTGTTGGCCTATGATGACATGATGACTGAGTGCGTCGTGAAGGTGGAAAAGTTTGCGCCGCTCGCGGTTCGTATCTGGTCCGAAGTAATGAAGGAACTCGATCGGCGCGGGAAAGTGAAGCTGATGAGCGGTTCCTATGACGACATTGGCAACGCCCTAATTCAGCGGCTCTAAACCCACATCAGGCCCGCGCCCTTGTAAACGGCCGGGCCTTCGTCGGTCGCCGCCAGGCCGCACGCCATGATGGCGCTCACGATCCCGTCGATACGGTCCAGGCTCTTTGCCTTCGTCGGCTTGCGGTTGCCGGCGGGGTCGCTTTCCACAATCACGTTGCCCGCCTGCCAGCGCAGCAGCGGATTGCCGTTGTGCTGGAGTCTCCTGCCCAGCAAGGCCCGCTCGAAAGCATCCACGGCCGCCGCGTAGGATTTGAAGCCGGGGACGAACTCTTTCATGGGCAGGTCAATCCCTTCGTCGCTCAGCAGCTTCATCAGCCGCGCCATCTGCCAGCGATCGAAGGCGATCCCCTGCACGTCATACCGCGCCCGAATGTCTGCGAGTTGGAGCGCAATCGCCAGGTCGTCGCGGGCGTTGCCCACCGTTACCGTTGCCCAGCCGTCCGCTGCCCAGCGATCATAGGGCACCCGGTCACGTTCCACGCGCGCCGGGATGGTATCGGCCGGGAGCCAATGCCAGGCGATCAGCCGGCCGCTGTCGGGGAAGTAGAGAGACAGGGCGCTAAGGTCGCGGGTGCTGGATAGATCGAGGCCGCCAAAGCATCGCTCCCCCTCCAGCTCCAGCGGATCGAAGGGCTCCGCGTTCGCCTCCCAATCCGCCTGCTCGATAAACCTGCCCTCGGCCGCAATCCGCTGATTGAGCTGCAACAGGCGAAAGCTGGGCTCGAATGACGGGGAGCGGATCGCGCGCGCTGCCGCGTCGGCAAACTGATCGTCATTCAGGAACTCGCCCAGGGCAGGATTAGCCGCAGCCCAGGCTTCCCGATCGTCCAGCCGGCAATCATCCGGTGCGGCGTGCAGTTGCGTGTAGATCGTCGGCACCGGCTCCGCGTCCAGCATCTCCGAGAAGAAATGCAGGTCATCGGCCGCTTGCGTGCTGATCGTCACGCCAAGCGCCTGGGCACGCTTGCCCATGCCGGTTGCGAGATTGTCCCACAGCTCCCGGTTGCGCCATTGCGCCACCTCGTCAGCGATCCAGAATGACGGCGCCAGGCCGTGCGCCTTCCGCGCGTCGGACGTGAGCGCCCGCCACCGCGATTGCGATTCCTCGTCAATGATCTCCTTGTGCCAGTCGCGGATATTCACCCGCGCCGCCATCCATGGGGTTGCCTCGATATAGGCCCGCGTCTGATTGTAGAGCACGCCGGCTTGCTCGCGATCGAGCGCCGCCGCGTAACATTCGCCGTAGGGCTCCAGGCAAGGCCCCAGCAGGTGTGCGAGGGACAAGCCCGATAGCAGGGCGCTCTTGCCGTTGCCGCGTGCCACAGACAGCGCCGCCAGCCGCACCCGGCGCAGGCCGTCATCGTCGCGAGGCCCATAGACGCCGCGAACGAACTGGCGCTGAAACTCCAGCAGCTCCATCGCCTCGCCAGCGCGAAGGCCGGAGACGATCGGCAGGGTTTCGAGGAACGCCAGCACCTGATCGGCTTCCGGCATCCCTTCCTTTTCCCAAGGGTGCGAAACGGTCGCGGGTGCAGCTTGCGCGGCGGCCCTCAGGCGGCCGGCACCGGGTCCGCGCTTACCCATCGCAGTTACCTTTAGAAACTAATTGATTTTGAAGGTTCGGCGGCGGTCCTACGGGGTCAGCCCTGAGCGATTTCCAATGGTGCGACGGGTCGAGCGGGTTGCCCTCGGCATCGCACCCGCGCCTGGGCTTGCCTGATCGCACTGCCCCTGCCTCGGTGCCGCGTGCCGTCTTTGCAGAGTGACAGGCTGGGCAATAGCTCGCGAGCCCATCATGCCCAGGGAAGGCAGGCCCTCCCTCACTGATCGGCACGCGATGGTCCACCGTGTTGGCGATGACATAGGGCGAGCCCATGGCCTTGTGCCCCTCACAGAACGGGAAGGCGCGAAGGTGCGCGGTGCGGAGCCGCTTCCAGTTGGCGGTGTTGTAGGGCCAATCAGCCATGCTCGGGCCCCACGACTGCGATGATATGCAGGCGCTCGATCGCCTTGCTCAGTATCTTGCGCTGAGAGCGGGAGACGCCCTTGCCCACCATGGCCGCCTCGATCTCACGCACGGTGAGCGGACGGGAGACGGCATCAAGCGCGATCAATGCGCCCTCCAGGGCTTGCGGCCCCATCGCCGCCAGTTGCTCAGTGATAGGGTTCATCGGGTTTCCTCCAGCGTGCGGGCGAGCCGGCGCAAGGCGTGCTCGATCTCCTGCCTGTTCTCGAAATAGCGTTCGGGGTCGCGCCAATCGGGGCGGAGCCGGGATAGCTCACGCGCGATCAGGCGAGCGGTTCGGGCGGCTGTCATTCCGCCGCTTCCTCGCCCCAATCCAAATCATCGTCATCGGGCGCGGCGGGCCAGTGGGCCGCGCCCGTTTGATACGTAGTATCTAGAGTGTGTTCGGGGGAGCGTTCGGGCGGGGGTTCGGGGACGTTCGGGAATGGTGTTCGGGAGGCGTTCGGGAAGGCGTTAGGGGAGCCTTCGGGGACTTCCCGGAGGATCGTTTTCCGGGCTGATTTGCCCGGTCGCTCGATCGTCACAGCCTCGATACGGCCGATCATAAAGAGGCGATCCATGGCCCGCTTGAGCGCCGCTTTGCGGTAGCCCTTCGCTTGAGGCATCCCCTCGAACTGAGCCGGGGCGTAGTTGGGGCCGGGCGACGGTCCAACCTCGCGGCCCTCGCCCTGGGCAGCGCGCGCTTGCAGGCAAGCCATGAACGCCGCGTTCTCGCCGTTGGCCTTGATCGTCTCCGCCAGCTCCGCGCGGGTGTCGGTCGGTAGATCGTCCTCCAGCACGTAGGCCCATTCGTGCCAGCGGAAGCGCAGAAGGTCGCCCTTGCGCGCATAGTTGGCCTTGCCCACGCTGAGCACGCGCGCGTCGGGATCGAGGATGGTCCCGTCCGCGTCTCGGTCATGGTCGATTGTGAATTGCGAGCGCACGGCATTGAGCCAGGCAGTCGAGCCGGAATAGCTATCGCCGCTCTTGTTCGGGTGGCCTAGCAGCACGATCGCCGCGCCCGTCTCGCCAGCCAGCCGGTTCAGCAGATTGACGAACCGCGTCACCTTGGCGCGATCGTTCTCGTTGTCCGGGTAGAGGTGCGCCACGTTGTCGAGGAAAACCAGCTTAGCGCCGGTCGCCTGCACCATGGCGACAAGCCGGTGATAGGCCGATGCCGGCTTCAATGCGCCCTCAGGGGTGAAGGTGCACAGCTCGTTGTCGAGCGCGCCCCTCAGGCTTACCAGGTGCAGCCTGCCGGCAAGGCTCGCCATATCCACGCCCATTGACGCGCATAGGTGCTCTTGCCGCCAGTGCAGTTGCTCCGCGCTATCCTCGCAAGTGAGGTAGAGCGTCGGGCCGGGCTGCACGTTCAAGCCCAGGCAGGGAACGCCAGCCGCGCCAGCCGTGGCGAGCTGTTGCGATAGCAGGCTCTTACCGCCCGCGCCGGGGCCGGTGCCAAGCGTCACCTCGCCCTCAGGCGCGAGCTGCTCGATCGCGAACCGCTTGGCCTTGGCGCGCTGTGTCGCCAGCTCGGCAAGGTCCAGCGTCGGCAGGGGCAGCAGGCTCCCACCAAGCGCCTTGTCGGTGAGCGCGCGAAGATCGTCTGCCGTGCCCGTCCAATCCACAATATCGCCACCAGCGGGAAGGCCGGGCAGCTCGATCACATGCGCGGTGCCGCCATATTCCTCGATCGAGGCTTTCACCGTCGCGGCGAACTGGCGGCCGGGATCGTCATTGTCGGGAAGGATGATGACGGTGGAGCCCCGAAAGGCTTCCGCGTATTCCTCGCGCCAGCCCTTGCAGCCGAACGCGATAGCAGTGGCGAGGAAGCCCCAGCCTGCCAGCTTGTCGGCTTTGCGCTCGCCCTCCGCGAAGTAGATCAGCGGTTCAGGATCGCCCGCCGCCCGCGCGCGCTCGGCCGCTTGGCATAGATCGGTGAATCGGTAAGGCAGGCGGTCAACGTCGCCCAGGCCGGAAACCCAGGTGCCGCCCTCCAGCCGCTCCGCGACAAAGCGTTTCTTGCTCCCGGTGCGCTCCAGCCGGCGCGTGCGGTAGATTACCTGCCCCGCGCCATCGTCATATTCATAGGTGCCGGTGCAGCGCCAGCCGCTCCCGTTGCCATTGTCGTTGCCGCTCTGTCGCGTCTCGCGCTCAGGGAGCACGCCCTTGGCGCGCAGCTCGTCTTTGATCGCGAGAGGATCGCCGCCGTTGTAGGAGCGGATCAGCACGCCGTCCGGGGCGCTCGCCACCAGCTCGGCAGTCGAACCGCGATCCCGCTTGCTATGGCCGGGAGTCGGGAAGCACGCCAGCTTGCCGTTCACCTCGCCGCCCATGGCGCGGGCGATGCTCTTGAGGTCCGTCATTGCGCCGCCCTCCCGTCTCCGGTAGGGTTCGCCCGCCAATCCGCCGCTATGGAATGGTCTGCCCTCGCCTCGGTGCCAGCCGAAGCGGGGGCGTTTCGTTTCAGGCCAGGGGGAGCGGCCGGAAGGTTAGACAGTCGGCACGCAACCGCCTGATATTCCGTGCCCCGAAAATTGCTTGTTAGACGTTTGGAGCCCGCGTAAATCCGTATTTCTGGAAGCCCGGCTCGGGCCTCCATTTCTCCTTCCAGAGACGTCCGCAGACATCCGATAAAATCGCTGATTTTCCCGGGTTTCGCTAGACTCGCTCATCCGGAAGGATTTACGCGGATCGCGGACTTCACAATGAAGATGCGTCGCCACATGTTGTCGAACGCCGGCGCGCTTGCGCGGACGGCCATTCGATCCGCCGCGCCATGCGCGCGGCCGATGTCGGGACGAGCGGCTCCGAACGATGCGGCATTGGTCTGCTTCTACCGTGCGAATGTCGGAGTCATTTCATAGCAGTCATTCGAGTTGAGCGAGACCGCGTCGCGGCTTTAGCCCGGCCAAGCCTCCGCGACTACCCTGAAGCCTATATTGGAACTGGCGCTGTCGGGTTCATTGCTCGTCCGGGCGGCGACGCGATAGCGGTTGCAGTAGCTTTCGTGGCATAAAAAAGATCCTCCGCGCATGACTCGCGCCGTCCCTGTCGCCGGGCCGACAGGATCAAGCCCGGCGCGTGTTGCCGGGTTCGTGCCGAACCAGTCCGCACACCATTCCCAAACGTTGCCGGCCATGTCGTACAATCCATATCCGTTGGGCGGGAAACTGCGGACCGGGGACGTGCCGTGGAATCCGTCCTGGGCACTGTCTTCGACGGGGAAGCGACCTTGCCACACATTGCACATATGGCGACCTTCCGGCGAAAGCTCGTCGCCCCAGGGGAACTTCGCCCCGACGAGGCCGCCGCGCGCCGCCGCTTCCCATTGCGCTTCGGTCGGCAGCCGCGTCCCCGACCACATGCAATAGGCGACCGCGTCGTTCCAGGAAATGTGGACGACCGGGTGATCCCTCCTGTCCGCTATGTGACTGCCGCGGCCCCCTGGCCAGCGCCAGCAGGCAGCGTCGACCGCTATCCACCAGTTCAGGCCATCCACGCGTTTCCCGCGTTTCCTGGCGGTCGGCGAGACGAGATCATGGAACACGAACGACCAGCCGATCGATTCAGCCTCGGTCCTGTATCCGGTCGCTTTCACGAAGGCCTCGAACTGTCCATTGGTGACGGTCGTCGCGGCTATGGCGAAGTCGGACAACAGGACGTTGCGAACCGGACCTTCGCCGTCCTGCGGATTGGCATCGTCATCCTCTCCGCCCAGCCGGTAGGTTCCGGCCGGAACGGATATCCAGTCATGATCCACGCACGGGCCGCGTCCGCTGGTTGCGGGCTTGGCGTCGATATGGCGACGGGCGATAGGCGGCGGGCAACAGCTCATGGCCGGTAGAGCTGCTTATCGGGCAGGATGACGCCGACATCCCTGGCATAAGCCTCCCACGCGCCGATCAGCTTTTCTTTCCGTTCGGCTTCGACCAGCGACAGATCCTGCGTTTCGCCCGGATCCCGGGCCACGTCGAACAGCCGCCAGACCCCGTCGCCAAGATCCATGATCTTCCAGTCGCCCAGGCGCAAGGAGCGCGATCCGAACAATTCGGTCCCGATCGGTTCATTCCCCGCATGGACGAGGCTCGCGCTATGCGTCAGATAGGGCACCCAGCTCTTGCCACGGATCGGGGTGACCGCTCGACCCTGAAATCGAGTGCCCGGCTGGGGAACATGGGCGAGATCTAGCAGGGTCGGCACGACATCGGTGACATGAGTGAAGGCCGGGGCGACACCCTTGCGCGTAAACCCTTTGTAACCGGTGAACGCCACCGTATGAGTGCCCCCTTCGGTTGCATAGGCCTTGTAAAGCCAGGACGGCGCGGTAGCCGCTTGTGCCCAGCCTGGGCCGATCCCGATATAGCTGCTGGCGTTCCCGCGATTGTCGAGGCTGTTATCGGCGTTTTGCACGGCCTGCCGGATCTGCGGCAAACTGCCTTTTTCGACGTCCATGCCCTCCGCGCCATTGTCGGCGAGGAAGAGGATGACGGTATTGTCATAGTCTCCGCTGCGCTTGAGCGCATCGATCACGCGCCCGACATTCTGGTCCATCCGATCGACCATGGCGGCATAGATCTCCATGTCCCGCGCTGCGCTGCGCTTCTCTTGCGCGGTCAACGAATCCCAACTCCCGTTTTTAAGGATTGGAACGTGCGCCACCACGGCGGGATCAATTAGGCCTAATTGCGCCTGACGCTCCAGCCGCTGCGCGCGCAGCACGTCGAAACCGGCATCGTAGCGGCCCTTGTATCGGGCGATGTCCTCGCGCGGGGCCTGCAGGGGCCAGTGCGGCGCGGTGAAGGCGAGATAGGCAAAGAAGGGCTTCTTCCCCCCTTCTGCTTTCGCACTGTCCTTCAGTTGGTCGATCAACTGGCCAGCAAAATAATCGGAGGAGTAGAAATTGGCCGGCAGGCCTTCAAGCACCTTGCCGTCGCGGGTGTAGGTGAAGCCCTTGGCCGGATCGGCGGACAGGTTCTTCCCAAAATGATTATGCCCGCCCTGCAGCAGCGCGAAACTATGTTGAAAACCGCGCAGATGCGGATCCTGCGAAGGCGCCAGGCCGAGGTGCCATTTGCCCGAGAAAAGCGTGCGATATCCGCCCGCGCCGAGCAGTTCGGCCAGGGAGGCAACATCGCCGCGCAGGTAGCCTTCGTGCCCCGGCTTCCCCTTCTGGTTGGGCGCGAGCAGTTCTGCCATGGAACCGAGGCCAGCCTTGTGGTTGTCGGTGCCGGTCAGCAGCATCGAACGAGTGGGCGAACAGGTTGGCGCGGTATGGAAACCGGTCAGCTTCGTGCCCCCATTCGCAATCGCATCGAGATTGGGCGTGGCGATCTCGCCACCGAAGGCGCCGAGGTCGGAATAGCCCAGATCATCCGCGACGATAATCAGAAAATTCGGCCGTTCCCGCTCGGCAGCCGCCACCGCGCCCGGTGGAGCTGCACCGAGCAGCGCGGCGGCAAGGGAAAGAATGGGGCGAAAGCGATGGTGCATGAGGACTCCAGGAAGGTGAGTAAGGGGCTGCGCTCCAGGCAGACGCAGCCCCGGATGTCGCGCGCGCGGGCGGACCCGCCGGCACGCGCGCTGGTCATTCGGCGGGGACGAGGTCTGCCTGCCGTTCTTTCCTGATGGTGCGGCTGCGGCGGCCGTCGATCGCCACCGGCACGTCGCCGGCCACCGTGGCGCGGCGCAAGGTGCGACGCTGAAGCCCGAAATCGGCTATCGCGCGATGCTGCGTGGCGCGATTGTCCCAGATGGCGACGTCGCCGACCGCCCAGCGCCAGCGCACCGTATTTTCCGGCTTGGTGATGTGATCCTGAAGGATGGAGAAGAGCCGCTGTGAATCCGCACTGTTGAGGCCGACGAACTGCTTCACGAAATGGCCGACAAGCAGGCTGCGCTCTCCGGTTTCGGGGTGGACGCGCACGACGGGGTGCTCCGTTTCATAGACGGTCGAGGCGAAGATCTTCTGATATTCCTCGCTGCGCGCCGCATCCTTGCTGCCTAGCGCATGAGCATAGTCATATTTATTGCTGTGCACCGCCCAAAGCGTGTCGACCAGCGTCTTCAGCGCTTCGGGCAGCTCTTCATAGGCTGTCGCGCCATTGGCCCAAAGCGTGTCGCCGCCAGCGGCCGGCACGGTGATGGCGCGCAGGATTGACGCTTTGGGATAGGCTTCGACGAAGGTCACGTCGGTATGCCAGCTTGACGCCGCATAGCCTTCTTTAGAATCCAGTTCGAGCAGGTACCGCGATCCTTCCGCCACCGGAACCGTCGGATGCGCCACCGGTTCGCCGAGCAAGGCGGCAAAGCCTTCGTGACGGGTGTCATCCAGCGCGTGCTGCTCGCGGAAAAACAGAACCTTGTGCCGGGCAAGCGCGGCCTGCAACGCCGCCACAGTTCCTGCGTCCAAATCGCCCGACAGCGCAATGCCGCGCACCTCGGCGCCGATGCGACCGGCGACCGGGACGATGTCGAGCGGGCTGTCCGCATCAGCGTGGTTAACGAAGTTATGGATGAGATCAGTCATGTCACTTTCTCCTTGGGCTTCGACTTGGGGGTTGGAGCAGCTATTCGGCTGGCACCGCGTCACGTTCGGCGAGGGCGCGGCGGATGTCGGCGTGGCGCGCCTGCGTCAGTGGAAAGCCGTGTACGAGCGCCGCGGAAACAAGGTGGGCGATCGCCGGGCCGAGCGCGAAGACCCAGAGCAGGCCGCGCAAGGCTTCGGGCGAATTGGTGGCTGCCTTGGGATCGAACCCCAGCCAGGCGACCAGCGGCAGGGCAACGCCGACTGCGACCGCCATTCCGGCCTTGGCCGAAAGGCTGAAGGCCGAGAAGAAGAGCGCCGTACGATCCTGCCCAGTCCGCAGGCGATGGGCGTCGGCGACATCGGCGACCATGGACCGGAGCATGAGGTTGCCCGATCCCTGCGCCAGCCCCTGCGCCATCGTCAGCGCCAACACCAGGCCGATCTGGCCAGGCACTACGAAAAACAGCCCCAGATTGGTCGCAACCTGCACCAGTTCCCCGGCGACCGCCGCGCGATGCTTACCGATACGATAGCCGATCTGCGCCCAGATCGGCCCGGCGACCACGCCGAAGATGAACTGGAAAAGAAATAGGCCACTCGCCCATTGCGGCAGGCCCATGTAGAAGGTCACGAAGAAGACGATCAGTCCCCCGCGCGTGCTTTGTCCGATGGTGACGGCGAAGTCGGACAGCAGCACCCGGCGCAGCAGCGGGTCGCGCAGAAGGACCGTGACTGTGTCGCCGAACGCCAGCCGCTGGCGCGGAGCGACCGGGAGATCAGGCTCAGGGAAGGATCGCAGCGTCAGCGGCAGCGCGACGACGAGGCTGCCTATCACGACCGTGCCGATCGCCGCGAGTTTGAGGGACGCATCAGCCGGGTTCACCTGGTCGATGATCGTGGGCAGGACAAGAACGGCGAGCAGCGCTATGGAGCCGGCGACGGTATGGAATGTCTGGATGCGCGTCCGCTCGTGATAGGCGCCCGAAATTTCCCCCGACCATGCAAGATGCGGGATCGAGATCATCGAGGATCCGAGATAGACGGCGAAAAGCGCCACCCCAAGATAGAGCGGCGTCACGAGTTGCGCCGATGGGAAATAGAGGGCGGCGGTAGCAGCTCCGAAAATGACCGCGCCAGCCACAATCCAGGGCCTGCGCCGGCCAAAGCGCGTGCGCGTGCTGTCGCTCAAAGCACCCACCAGCGGGTCGGCGAACGCGCCCCACAGCCGCTCGGCAAGGAAGATCGCTCCGATCACGCTCAGCGACAGATGGAATTGCTGCGCATAGATCGCGGGCAGGTGCACCGCCAGCGGCAGCTGCGCGGCATAGATGGGTGCGACCAGCGACGCGAAGCCGGCCAGCCGCCAGCCGTTCAGCTGGCCTTCCTGGGGCCCTTGGCCAATCTCGACGGCCAATCCTTGCGAAGTATAGAGCGTCGCCATCAGCGTCTCCTCACCAGCGTGTCTTGAAGGTTGCGCCCACCGTGCGGGGATCGCCGATGGTGCCCGTCACCAGGCCGAAAGTGCCGGCCGAAAGCGCCTGAAAATAATCTTTGTCGGCCAGGTTGCGCGCCCATATCGACAGGTCCCAGCGACCGTCGGCGTTGCGGATTCCAGCGCGGACGTTCAGCAGGCCATAGGCTGGCACCTGCGCATGGCGGCTGTTGCTGGACGAGGTGTTGAAGGTTGAGCGGTGTGAATAGTCCGCATGGCCGTATATCTCGACAGTGCCGCCCCGTACCGGCCGGGCGACATCCGCGCCGAGCGTATAGGTGAATTTGGAGATGCCCGGCAGCTGCCGACCGCTCAGGTCCTGCGTAGGGTTGAGCGCTGCCGAGCGCTCAGGCGCCTGGGGTGCATTGGTGTAGCTGAGGTAGGTCGCATCGGTGTAACTGGCCGACGCGGTGAGGCCGACCCACTTGCTCGGCGCATAGCTGACGTCGCCCTCGAACCCGCGCGAACGCACCTTCGGGATGTTGGAGATATATTGGACGAGCGAACCCAGCGACGTCTGTTCAGTGATCGCCGTCTGATAATTGGCGACCTGCGTCCAATAACCGGCAAGGTTGATGGTGAGCGTCCGACCGAGAAATTGGCTCTTGATCCCCGCTTCGACATTGTCGACCGTTTCGGGCTTCACCTGCGCCACCGCCCCGGTCGGTATGTTGGTAAGGTTGAGACCTCCCGACTTGGACCCGCGCGAATAGCTGCCGTACAGCAGGATGTCGGGCGCCACTTTCCAGCTGAGCGTCGCCAGGCCCGACAGACTGTCATCCTTCAGGGCTACGGTGTAGCTGGTGCGCGGGTTGAACTGGTTACGGATCGCCGTGACAGCGGCGGCATCGGCCGGCGCCAGGGTTGCAAGGTCCGTGCCCGCCACCCATTCCTGACGATAGACCCCTCTCTTGTCCTCATGGGTGAAGCGCAGTCCAGCGGTCAGGATCAGGCGCTCGCTGATATGCCAGTTCGCCTGGCCGAACGCGGCATAGCTCTTGGTAACAGGCTCCGAATAGCTGTTCGCTTCAAAGCCGTTGAGCGCCGCATTGGCGGCGGCAGGGTTGGCTGTCGGGAGGAACCAGTTGGGGGCTGCGGCGCCATAGGCCGATGCGCCATGGCCGCGTACCGTTTGCCAAAAATAATAGAGCCCTGCAGTCCAGTCGATGACATTGGTGCCAGTCGATCCGGCCCGCAATTCCTGGCTGAACTGGCGCTGACGGTTGGCCTGTTGCGCCTTGACCACCACTGGAAGGCCGGTGCTGTCGCCGTCATTGGCGGGATCCCAGTCCCACCAGCGGTAGGCGGTGACGGAGGTCAGCGCGACGGCGCCCAAATCCCAGTCGACCTGGGCAGAGCCGCCATAGCTTTTCATATATGCCTGGTAGTGACCGTCGGAGTCTCCGCGCCGAGCGAAAGGGTCGGCGGGTAACAAGCTATATCCGGCGCGGCCAACGCGGGCGGCGAGATTATTCGGGATCAGCGCACCACTGTCGTACGTGTCGAAATAGGCCACCGGGATATTCAGGACATAATGCTGCTTCTGACGCGCATAGTCGCCGATTAGGCGGATCGACAACCGATCCGTCGGCGTCACCAGCAACTGGCCTCGCACCGAGAAGTTATCGTAATCCTGCGCCTTGGACCCATCATGGACGTTGGTCAGGAAACCATCGCGGTGGGTGTCGGCGATCGACAGGCGGAAGGCGGCCTTGTCAGCGACGATCGGCGCGGAGACGGATGCGCGCAGCTGGTGATATCCGTAATCGCCCGCGCTTAGCTCACCGAAAAATTCGGACGTGAAACTGGGGGGCTTGCTGCTGATGTTGATCGCGCCGGCCGTGGTGTTCTTGCCGAACAGCGTCCCCTGCGGACCGCGCAGAACCTCGATCTGTTGCAGATCGACAAGGTCGAACTGTGATTGCCCAGGCCGACCATAATAGACATTGTCGAGGTAGAAGCCGACGCCGTTTTCAAGGCCATCATTGGTAAGCGCGACATTGGCGCCAAGCCCGCGAATATTGACGTTGGTGTTGCGCGGGTTGAAGCTGACAATCTGGAGGCTGGGCACAAGTTGTTGAACCTGCGTCAGCGTGAAGTTGCCTGTCTTGTCTAGCGCGTCCGCGCTCACAACGCTGAGCGCAATGGGTACGCTCTGCGCATCTTCATCGCGGCGGCGCGCCGTTACCGTGATATCAGCGCCCTCTGCCTCTACCGCAGATCCGGCGTCGACCGGCGACGGGGCACCCTCCACTGCGATCGCAGGCGTAGCGAGAGCGATCACGACGCAGGCGGTCGAGGTGGATAATGCGTGCAGAGCCGATCGAACAGCGGAAGTTGAAGCCAATAAAGTCACGTCTTTTCCCTGAGATATTCATGTCTTTGGAAGGGTGGCTCGCCGTCGAGGATGGAAGGGCAGATCACGGCAGCCGCCGCTTGCTGAACCGAGGCGGGATGAGCGCGCGCCAGTATCCGCCCGCGCATTGCGGGCGTGGGTTGGCGGGCAGATGCCAAGCAGTCTTTTTCAGCGTGCCGGAAGCGCAGAGCGAAGGAGCGCTACCGAGCCGTGGCTCCGAAGCGTCCGTTGATCAGCCTATCGGACAGCCCATGGCAAACGGCCGATTGCACAGGGCTTGTCGCAATGGCGACTTGGACAAAAATGATATGGTAGGAGCATCGTCATTTCCCCTTGTTGGCGGGGGGAACACGATCCTTGACGTGGTCGCCTGAGCATCGTGCGCTTTAGCCGTTGATCACGCGGAGCAAGCTGCGTCCCTTCAAAAGCCGCGGGCCGTTCACGTCAAAGACGCGGATGCCTGGCCAAAGCATCCTTGCGAACAATCTCTATTTATCCGATAGAGAAAAGGATGCAACAGAAACTTTGCTTGTTTGCGCTAAATCGCCGCTTGTCGGTGCTGAATGGATCGGTTGCGAACGGTCGGTGTCATCGCTGACGCCTGAGCGGCTTGGCGCATGCCAGAGGCCAGCGCGTCAACCGCTGTGAACATGATGTCGCTATCGGCCCTCCCTACGTTGGGATCCGCCATTCCAGATGAGCCGCAGCAGCAACCGCGAGAGTGTTGAGCGACAGCGCAGCCGCCCCTTCTATTGACAGGCAGGACCGCCCATTTAAGGGGAAGGCGCGGCCATGCGTGCCGCGTGACCAGCCCATTCAACAGAAAGACATATCGTGTCCGCCATGCTCAAAATCACTCTGCCCGATGGTTCCGTGCGTGAAGTCGCGCCCGGCACTACTCCGGCGGATATTGCGGCGGCGATCGGTCCGGGGCTGGCCAAGGCGGCGATCGCAGCGCGAGTGGATGGCGAATTGCGCGACATTGGCCGGCCGCTGGAACAGGACGCGACGCTAGCGCTGGTGACGAGCCGGGACGAGGCCGATGCGCTGGAACTGGCGCGGCATGATTTCGCCCATGTGCTGGCCGAAGCGGTGCAGGCGCTGTTCCCCGGCACGCAGATCACCTTCGGCCCGGCGACCGAGGATGGCTTCTATTATGATTTCGCACCCAAGGATCGCCCCTTCACCGACGAAGACCTGCCCGCGATCGAAGCGAAGATGCGCGAGATCATCGCTGCCGACAAGCCGCTGCGCCGCGAGGTGATCGACCGTGATACGCTGATCGCAAAGTGGGAAGCGGCAGGTGAGACATTCAAGGCGCAATGGGCGGCCGAATTGCCGCAGGGCGAAGAACTGACCGTCTATCATTCGGGCGCGCCGGGCGAGCCCGATAGCTGGTACGACATGTGCCGCGGCCCGCACCTCGCCTCCACCGGCAAGCTTGATCCGGCCGCCTTCAAGCTGACGCGCGTGTCGGGCGCCTATTGGCGCGGCGACCAGAAGAATGCGATGCTGTCCCGCATCTATGGCACGGGCTGGCTCAACAAGAAGCAGCTGGCCGACCATCTGACGCGGCTGGAGGAAGCGGGCAAGCGCGACCATCGCAAGCTGGGCGCGGAGATGGACCTGTTCCACCTGCAGCAGGAAGCGCACGGATCGGTTTTCTGGCATCCCAAGGGCTATGTCATCTGGCGCGGCCTGGAAGCCTATATGCGCCGCGCGATCGACGATGCGGGCTATCGCGAGGTGAAGACGCCGCAGGTGATGGACGCCCGCCAGTGGGAAGCATCGGGCCATTGGGGCAAATATCGCGAGAATATGTTCGTCATCCCCGACGAGGTGCCGAATATCGCCGACGAAGGCCCGCTTGTGTCGGACGAAGCGGACTGGATGGCGCTCAAGCCCATGAACTGCCCGGCGCATGTCCTGATCTTTCGCCAGGGCATCAAGAGCTATCGCGACCTGCCGCTGCGCTTCTACGAAAATGGCTGCTGCCACCGCAACGAGCCGCATGGCGCGCTACACGGCCTGATGCGGGTGCGCCAGTTCACGCAGGACGACGCGCATATCTTCTGCCGCGAGGACCAGATCGTCGAGGAAGTGCGCGCCTTCTGCGAACTGGCGGACCGCATCTACAAGGATTTCGGATTCCGCTATTCGATCAAGCTGGCGCTGCGCCCCGAAAAGCGCTTCGGCAGCGACGAGATGTGGGACAAGGCGGAAAATGAACTGCGCGACGCCGTCGTCGCGGCGGGCCTGGCGACCGCGGACTATGGCTGGGAGGAATTGCCGGGCGAAGGCGCCTTCTACGCGCCCAAGCTGGAATGGCACCTGACCGACGCGATCGGCCGCACCTGGCAGGTGGGCACGCTCCAGTCCGACCGCGTGCTCCCCGAGCGACTCGACGCCGCCTATATCGGCGAGGATGGCGAGCGGCACCGACCGGTCATGCTCCACCGCGCGATCTTCGGCAGCTATGAACGCTTCATCGGCATCCTGATCGAACATTATGCCGGCAAATTCCCGCTCTGGCTGGCGCCGGTGCAGGCCGTGGTCGCGACCATCGTGTCGGACGCCGACGATTATGCCAGGGCAGCGGTCGAGAAGCTGCGCGCGGCGGGAATCCGGGCCGAACTCGACATCCGCAACGAGAAGATCAACTACAAGGTGCGCGAACACAGCCTGGCGAAAGTGCCCAATCTGCTGGTCGTAGGCCGGCGCGAGGCGGACGAGGGCACGGTGGCGCTGCGCGAGCTGGGCAAGGACGGCCAGAGCGTCATCGCGCTGGACGATGTGATCGCCCGGCTTGAAAAAGAGGCGCTGGCACCCGATATGCAGTGAGGCAGAAATGCCGCAAGGGTGCGTGATTCCGCTACGGCGGAACCACGCACCCCTTTCGGCTTTTGTAAAAAGCCGCTAAAAGCCGTCCGTTTTCGTAACGACCACAGGAGATATTGCTATACGTCCCCCGATGATGCGCCGCCCGATGGCGCCGCCGCCGAAGTCCGGCCCCCGTTATAACGAGTTCATCAACGTGCCCAAGGTGCGCGTGATCGATGATGAAGGCGAAAATCTCGGTGTGATGTTTACGCAGGAGGCGATCGAGCAGGCATATGAGGTCGGGCTCGACCTCGTCGAGGTCTCGCCCAATGCCGACCCGCCGGTCTGCAAGTTCCTGGACATCGGCAAGTTCAAGTACGAGGCCCAGAAGAAGGCGAATATCGCCCGCAAGACCCAGAAGACGCAGGAACTCAAAGAGATCAAGATGCGTCCGAACATCGACGATCATGACTATGATACGAAGATGAAGAAGGTGCATGATTTCATCGGAGACGGCGACAAGGTGAAGATCACCCTGCGCTTCCGCGGCCGCGAGCTGAGCCACCAGCAGCTGGGCATGAACCTGCTGCAGCGCGTGGCGGAAAATGTGCAGGAAATCGCCAAGGTCGAAGCCTATCCGCGCATGGAAGGCCGCCAGATGCTGATGGTGCTGGCGCCGAAATAGGCAATTTCGACAGGATTGCCCAATAAGGGGCGAGGTCTGGATCGAGACCTCGCCCCTTTTTGGTTGTTCGTCGCTAGACTGGCGCGGCACGCACTGTGCCTGGCCGCACTATGCGATCATCGCATGTCTCGCTTCACTGGCGGGCAGGTCTGGCTGCGAACCCGGCCACCCCCGCCCTATCCATGAGGCAATAAGAGATATTTCTGGCCTGTGCGGCGCGCATTATAGGTCAGCACCGCGTCACGCGTCAGGGCATCTTCCAGCGAGATGCGCGCCTTGTAATGACTTGCAAAGGTCGTGGTCAGTTCGCTCCGCACCCGATCGCGCATGCGCTCGACGACATGCGCGTCCACGCTTTGCAGGAATGGGAAGAGCAGCCAGCCCCCGACCGACCAGCTGAACCCGAAATTGCGGTTCAGGATCGTCGGCCCGGTATCAAGCGCGCCATAAATATAGGCTTGCTTGCGGCTATTGGATCCATATCGATTATAGTCCTGCCCGTCCGATGCGACCTGTTCCATGGCGTGCAATATCCGCCCGACCAGCGGGCCGCCGCCGATCGCGTCGAAGGCCAGCGTCGCGCCCGTTGCTTTCAGGGCCGCTTTCAGGTCTTGTGCGAAACCCTCGCTGCTGCTGTCGACGACATGCTCCGCGCCCATATCCTTCAGCATCGCAACCTGCGCGGGGCTTCGCACGATGTTCACCAACGGGATGCCATCGTCTTTCGTGATGCGCAGCAACATTTGGCCCAGATTGGACGCCGCTGCTGTGTGAACGATAGCATTATGCCCGTCCCGCTTCATGGTTTCGACGAAGCCCAGCGCCGTCAAAGGATTGACAAAGGCGGACGCCCCCTGCTCCGCCGTGGCATCGTCAGGCAGAACGATGACGGATCGGGCATCGACCGTCCTATATTGGGCAAACATGCCGCCAGCGACGCAGGCTATCGTCTTGCCCAGCAAGGCCTGTGCATCGGCTGCCTCTCCCGCCGCAACGACGGTTCCCGCGCCTTCATTTCCGACTGGCATCGCCTGCCCGACCCGCGCGGCCATCGCCCGGCGCGCGCCCTCCGGCATCGGAGCGATGATATGTCCGTCAAAATATTCCGCATTTTCAAGGTCGGCCGGGCCGAACAACAGAGCAAGATCCGATGGATTGATAGGCGCGGCTTCAACGCGGACAACAATGTCATGCCCTGTGGGTGCTGGCAGATTCTCCTCCGCCAGTTCGACGACAAGACGGCCGTCCTCCTGCAAGGTCGTCAAAATCCTGCGGCTGCGCATTTCGCTCATCCCATCCTCCTACGTCGTTCCGACCTCAGGTAGGCGCAGCGCTGTTCAGGACAAGGGCAGCTTCAAACAAGAAGTCAGGCTGATGGCTGCGCGCGATACAATGACGGGTACATCGACTTGAAGGCGGCGAGTTTAGGTGCGTCCCAGCGCAAGATATAGGGGTGACGCGGATTTTTGCGCAGGAAGTCCTGATGGTAGCGGTCCGCATCCTGGAAGCCGGTGAAGCGCTCGACCTTCGTCACGATCGGGTCGCGCCACGGGCCGCTCTTGCCCAGTTGCGCCAGATAGGCGCGCGCGGCCCGCTCCTGCTCGCCATTGAGCGGGAAGAGCGCGCTGCGATATTGCGTGCCGCGATCAGGGCCCTGCCGGTTCAGCAGCGTCGGGTCGGCAACGACCGAGAAGAAGATGCGCATCAGCGTGCCATAGCTGACCTGCTTGGGATCATAGGTGACGCGCACGGCTTCGGCATAGCCGGTGTCCCCGCCGCTGACCCTGGCATAGTCGACCCGCTGATTGCGCGGACCGCCGGCAAAGCCCGCGACGGCAAGCTTGATGCCCTTGACGTGCGAAAACACGCCTTCGACGCCCCAATAGCAGCCGCCGGCGAACACTGCCGTTTCCAGCTTGCGGGTGGGCGCCGCGTCGAGCACGGGTGCGGGGGCGGACACGACGCGTTCCGCGCGCGTGGGGGTGGCGACGGCGACCGCCGCCAGGATGAGGGGGGCCAGCGCCCTAGAAGCCAGGGGCTTAGAAGGACGCACTATCGGTCGAGGTCGCGGCAACCGCGGTGCTGCCGAACATCGGCGGCTCTTCGGGCTGCATCATGAACATGCCGATAGCGCCGATCGCGAACCCGCCCAGGAAGCGCAGGAACAGGTCGGATTTGAGGAACGCCATCATGGCCAACGCCTTTCTACCATAGTCTGCCGGTTGTGCCGGCTTTCCCGCTATGCCCATGCGCCTTGCCCCTGACTGAACGGCCGCGGCCACAGGAGCAGCTTTCGACCAAGGCCGGAATCAGAGCGACGAACGCAGCCGGAATTTAAGTTTTTGTTCGCAACGGGCATATAGACCGCGCTGCGCCGAAGACAAGACGACGCAACGCGAAAAAGACCGTTTCTAGTTTTTGCCGAAAGGTTCCACCGGGGCTCGGATTTTCCGGCGGATGCCTTGCCAAACGCTTATTTCAGCGCGGCGCAGGCCTCCTGGATGCGCATGCACGCCTTCTTCAGCACCTCGTCCGACGTGGCGTAGCTGATGCGGAAGGCGGGCGAGAGGCCGAAGGCCGCGCCATGGACCGCGGCGACCTTCGCTTCATCCAGGAAATAGCCGATCAGCGCCTCGTCGCTGTCGATCAGCGCGCCCTTGGGTGTGGTCTTGCCGATGACGCCGCTGGCGTCGGGATAGACGTAGAAGGCGCCTTCGGGTGTCGGGCAGTCGAGGCCCGGCGCGTCGTTGAGCATGGCCACGACCATGTCGCGGCGCTTCTTGAACACGGCGTTGCGGTCTTCCAGGAAATCCTGCGGGCCGGTGAGCGCGGCGACAGCCGCCGCCTGGCTGATCGAGCAGGGATTGCTGGTCGATTGCGACTGGAGCTTGCCCATTGCCTTGATGATCCATTCGGGACCACCGGCAAAGCCGATGCGCCAGCCGGTCATCGAGAAGGCCTTGGAGCAGCCATTGACCGTCAGCGTGCGCTCATAGAGGTCGGGGCAGACCTGCGCGATGGTGGCGAAGGGGGTGGAGGCGTACCAGACATGTTCATACATGTCGTCGGTCATCACCAGCACATGGGGATGGCGCAGCAGCACCTCGGCCAGCGCCTTGAGCTCGTCCGCCGAATAGGCCGCGCCCGAGGGGTTGGACGGCGAATTGAGCATCACCCATTTGGTGCGCGGCGTGATCGCGGCGTCGAGCTGCGCCGGCGTGATCTTGTAGCCCTGGGCCGCCGGCGCCTCGATGAAGACCGGGGTGCCGCCTGCGAAATTGACGATGTCGGGATAGCTGACCCAATAGGGCGCGGGGATGATGACTTCGTCGCCCGCATCGACGGTGGCGATCAGTGCGTTGAACAGGGTGTGCTTGCCGCCCGAATTCACGCTGATCTGGCTGCGCTTGTAGACAAGGCCATTGTCGCGCTTGAACTTGAAGGCGACCGCTTCCTTGACATCGACCGTGCCGTCGACATCGGTGTAGCGCGTCTGGTTGTTGCGGATCGCGGCGATGCCGGCGTCCTTGACGAAATCGGGCGTGTCGAAATCAGGCTCGCCGGCGGACAGGCCAATGACGTCCACGCCTTCGGCTTTGAGCGCGTTCACGCGGGCGCTCATGGCGAGCGTGGCGGACGGCTGGATGCGACCGAGGGCAGCGGAAGTCTGGCTCATGGCAATGTTCTCTCTGAAAAGTCCCCGAGGCCCGCAATAAAAGCGGACGCGGCGTCCCTTAGTGCGCAACGGACGCAGGGGCAACCGCCAGATGGGCGGCAATGGCTTTGGCGGGGCAAAGCCCTGCTATCGTCGGGACAGCTATCGCGCCAGCGTCGCGGCCACCATGCCGCGCGCGGCGTTGCCGATGAAGAAGCCGCGTTCCAGGTCATGAATGCGCAGGTCACCCTCCACCGCCTCGCCCATCTCTATGAGGCTCTGGCGCAATATGCCGGGCAGCAAGCCGCGGCGAAGCGGCGGCGTCACCAGCTTGTCCCCGCGCTCCACGAACAGGGTCGAAAAACAGCCTTCGGTCAGGAAACCCTCCGCGTCGGTCAACAGCACCTCATAGGTGCCGCCCCGGCGCAGCGCGTCGCGATAGAGGGCGCGGTCCGTCGTCTTGTGCCGCAGCCGCGGATCGTCCGCCGGCGCCTGGCGCGGCACCACCGCCACCGGCAGGATCGCCTGCGGCCAGGTGCGATGGGCGCGCACCTCGATCGCGAGCGCACCGCCGCGCGACACCAGCAGCCGCACCCGGCTGCGGTCGCGCAGGCGGAAGGTCGCGGCCTGAAGTTCATTACGGACATCGTGCCGATCGAAGGCGAAGCCCAGCGCATCGGCGCTGGCCTTCATCCGCGCCAGATGCAGCTCGAGCAGCCGGATCCCCTCATGCGGATCGAAGGCCATGGTTTCGAGCAGGTCGAACCGTCCATCAGCCAATGCCATCGCCCTTATTTCAAGCCCCTGCGCATATCCAAGTCAAGCCAGCGTGAGGAAGCGGCCCTTCGCCAGGCACTCCGCCCATTCGGAGGATCCTTGCGAATCCGCGACGATGCCCGAACCCAGCCCCAGCCGTCCGACGTTGCTTCCTTCTTCGACGCAAAGGGTGCGAATGGCAACATTGAAGGCGGCGTCGCCTTCCGGATCGATCCAGCCCATGGCCCCGGTATAGACGCCGCGCGGATGCGGCTCGACCGCGTCGATGATCTCCATCGCCCGCAGCTTGGGCGCGCCGGTGATCGAACCGCAGGGAAAGAGGATGCGCAGCACGTCCACCGGCGACAGGCCCGGCAGCACCCGCGCGCGCACGGTCGACACCAGCTGGTGGACGGTGGGATAGGTTTCCACCCGGAACAGGTCGGGCACAATCACGCTGCCAGGGCGCGACACGCGCGACAGGTCGTTGCGCAGCAGGTCGACGATCATCAGATTTTCGGCGCGCTGCTTTTCGTCCTCCTCCAGCCAGCGCGCCTGCGCCGCGTCCGCCTGCGGATCGGCGTCCCGCGCCGCCGTGCCCTTCATCGGCCGTGCGGTCAGCTGGCCGCGCACCTGGCTGAAGAAAAGTTCGGGCGAAAAGGAGAGGATGGTGCGATCGCCGGTGCGGATCACGCCGCCATACCCTGCCGCAGCGCGCGGGCGAATGGCGGCGTAGAGCGCCATGGGATCGCCATCGAGGGGGATGTCGCAGGGAAAGGTCAAGTTGACCTGATAGATGTCGCCCGCGTCAATATAGGCCTGCACCGCGTCGAAGGCGGATCGATAGTCCGCCTGGTCGATCAGCGGCCGCAGCGCGCCGACGCGGGCCTGCGCCGGATCGGGCAACAGGCCGGGGACGCTGGTGGACGGAATGCGCCGCACCCCTTCAAACAGGCCGAACCAGAGCAAAGGCGCGCCGTCCCCATCCCGCCTGGCCGCGATCGGCGCCAGCCGCTCCTCCAGGGCCAGACCCGCCTCATAGCTGATGAAGCCGGCGGCATGCAGGCCTGCGTTGCGGGCTTCGCCAATGCGGTCGAGCGCAGGCTGCACCTCGTCCATGCGATAGGCGGCGATCATCGCGACGGGATCGCGATAGAGGCGCGCGGGCGCGGGGCCGCGCCGTCGCGCGTCGTCGAACAGGCAGAAAATCTCGGTCGGACCGGGCAGGCGCATGGCGCTTCCTAGCAGGCTTTGCGCGGCGCGGAAGAGCGGTTCGCCGCCCCTGCCCCCCTAGCCTATTCCGGCTTGCGCAGGAAATTGCGCTCCATCGCCTCGCGCAGCGTGTCGTCGATCATGCGCCGCCCCTCCGCGCCATGGGTGACCACCGTGGTGTCGCAGGTCGCGACGCACACGCCCTTCTGGAAACCCGCCGAGCTGATCGTCCAGCTGGTGCGGCCGATATGGCCGATCGCGCAATGGACTTCGAACGGATAGGGGAAGTGCGATTCCTCGATGAAGTTGAGGTTCACATTGGCCACCAGCCAGCGCACCCCCTGTTCCTGCGGATGGCGGCCGAGATGATGGTGGAAGCGGATGCGCGCGGTTTCGAAGATGCCGGAAATCGCCACATTGTTGATGTGGCCCATCGTGTCGAGATCCTGGAAGCGCGTATCGATGCTCGTGATGAAGCGATAGGCATCGGGGCTGAACCGCCAGCTTTCGGGTTTGGCCATGTCCTGCTTTCCCTTGGAATATCTGCCCATTTCCATAGCCATCATCGCCGGCGATGCAATTGCGCCGGCGAAAATGGCGCGGGTGCGACCTTTTGGACACAGGATGGCCAAAAATGGATCATGACGGCCCTGTCACGGCCATTTCGCCGATCCGTCAAATATGTCTCACCGCGCTGCAACAACCCAAGGCTAGTGCCCCGCCAGACCCGGCGATCCGTCCAGGGTCCAAGGGGGACATCATCATGCGGCCACTTCACGCTTGCTTGCTTGCTTCAACCATGTTGGCGGCGACGCCGGCGCTTGCGCAGGACGCCCTGCCCGCCGCCGATGCGCCGGCCGAGGGCGCCGACATCATCGTTTTTGGCCGTGGCGAAACGCGCCAGGTGCAGGAAATCGCGCGCAAGGACATCATCACCCTGACGCCGGGCACCAATGCGCTCAAGGCCATCGAAAAGCTGCCCAGCGTCAATTTCCAGTCCGCCGACCCGTTCGGCAATTATGAATGGTCGCAGCGCGTCACGATCCGCAGCTTCAACCAGAACCAGCTCGGCTTCACCTTCGACGGCATTCCGCTGGGCGACATGAGCTATGGCAATCACAACGGCCTGCACATCACCCGCGCGATCAGCAGCGAAAATATCGGCAGCGTGCGCGTCAGCCAGGGCGCGGGCTCGCTCGGCACCCAGGCGACGGGCAATCTGGGCGGCACGGTGGAAACTTTCTCCGCCGATCCGGCCGATTATCTGAACGGCGGATCGCTGGCCGGCCAGGGCAACCTCACCTATGGCAGCGACGAAACCTGGCGCGCCTTCGCGCGGCTGGCGCTGGGTACGCGCGATGGCATGCGCGGCTATGTCTCCTATGGCACCGCCGCCACCGACAAGTGGAAGGGCCAGGGCACGCAGGACCAGCATATGGGCAATGCCAAGGTCATCATTCCGGTCGGCGACGCGACCATCGACGGATGGCTGAGCTATTCCGACCGGCGCGAGCAGGATTATCAGGACATGTCGATGAACATGATCCGTCGCCTGGGTTGGGACTGGGACAATACATTCCCCGACTATGCCCGCGCGATCGACTATGCCAGCCGCCTGAACGACGTCGATCTGATCAGCAACAGCGGCGGGTCGCCCTTCCCCGACGGCCTGTACGACTATAGCGGCGCGTCGGTGGCCGGCGGCCAGGTCTATCCGGGCAATGTCACCAGCGCCGACGACGCCTATTATGACGCGGCCGGCCTGCGCAAGGACTGGCTGGGCGCGATCGGCGTCACCACGCCGATCGGCGAGGCGGCGACCTTCCGCCTCAAGGGCTATTATCACAATAATAGCGGCATGGGGCTGTGGGCGACGCCCTATACGCCCAGCCCCAATGGCGTGCCGATGTCGGTGCGCACGACCGAATATGACATGGACCGGATCGGCGTCTTCGGCAGCATCGACTATACGCTCGGCATCCAGACGCTGAGCGCGGGCGCCTGGTATGAGAATAACAAGTTCCACCAGGCCCGGCGCTTCTACGCCTTCGCCAGTCGCACCGAGCCGGGTCTGAGCTTCCGCGACTATCCGCAGAACCCCTTCTTCACCCAGTGGGAATTCGACTTCACCACCGACACCTTCCAATATCATGTCCAGGACAAGATCGACCTGGGCATGGTGACGATCAACCTGGGGTGGAAGGGCTTCAAGGTCAGCAACGAAGCCGAAGCGATCGTGCAGGCGACCTTCCCCGAAGGGAAGATCAAGGTAGAGGACTGGTTCCAGCCCCATGCCGGCTTCGCGGTCGAATTGAGCCCCGAGGCGGAAATCTTCGGCGGCTTCACCCAGGTGACGCGCGCCTTCGCGTCCGCCACCACGACCGGCCCCTTTTCGACCAACCAGATCGGCTTCGATGCGATCCGCGACGATCTGAAGCCCGAACAGTCGGATACCTATGAACTGGGCCTGCGCTACAACACGCCGACGTTCAACGGCGTGCTGGGCGCCTATCTGGTCAATTTCCGCAACCGGCTGCTGGCGGTGACGGTGGGCAGCCCGATCCAGGGGCTGGCGTCGGCGCTGCAGAATGTCGGCGGCGTGCGCGCGCTGGGCTTCGAAGCGGCGGGCGACCTGAAGCTGGGGTCGGGCTTTGGCGTCTATGCCTCCTACAGCTATACCGACGCGACCTATCGCGACGATGTCTTCAACAGCTCCGACGGCACGCTGGTCGCGGCGATCAAGGACAAGACCGTCGTCGACAGCCCCGAACATATGGCGCGCGGCGAATTCAACTATGACGACGGGCGGGCGTTCGGCCGCGTCGGCATCAACTACATGTCGCGCCGCAATTACAGCTACACCAACGACGCATCGGTCCCCGGTCGCGTGATCGTGGATGCGTCGATCGGCTATCGCCTGACCGACCGGATCGAGGTGCAGATGAATGTAACCAACCTGTTCGACAAGAAATATGTCGGCACGATCGGGTCGGGCGGCTTTGGCAATAGCGGCGACGCGCAGACCCTGCTGGTGGGCGCGCCGCAGCAATTCTTCGCCACGCTCAAGACCGGTTTCTGAACCAGAATATCCTGTGCTTCGAGCGAGGCCGGGACGCAGGTTCCGGCGCGTCCGAGGCACAGGACGGAGAAATGATCGTGAAGATATTCGCGCTAGTCGCTTCGGCGCTGACCCTGGCCGTGCCGGCCCTCGCCCGGGCCGAGCCCGTCCTCCTCATCTCGATCGACGGGCTGCGGCCAGGTGACGTGCTGGAGGCGGACAAACGCGGGCTGTCCATTCCCAATCTGCGCCGCTTCGTGAAGGAGGGCGCGCATGCGACCGGCGTCACCGGCGTGGTGCCGACGCTGACCTATCCCAGCCACACCACGCTGATGTCCGGCGTGTCGCCGGCCCGCCACGGCGTCGTCTCCAACAACAGTTTCGACCCGATGGGCATCAACCAGGGCGGCTGGTACTGGTATGCGCAGGATGTGCGGACGCCCATGCTGTGGGAAGCGGCGACAAAGGCCGGCCTGTCCACCGGCAATATCCACTGGCCCGTCAGCGTCGCGGCGAAGGGCGTGACATGGAACCTGCCGCAAATCTGGCGCACGGGCCATGCCGACGATGCACGGCTGCTCGACGCGCTGGCGACGCCGGGGCTGAAGGCGCAGCTGGAGGCCGTGGTGGGACAGCCCTATGCGATGGGCATCGACGAAAGCCTGGCGGCGGACCAGAATCGCGCGCGCTTCGCCAGCGCCCTGATCGCCGCGCACAAGCCCGATTTCCTGACCGTCTATTTCGCCGCGCTCGACCATGAGGAACATGCCAGCGCGCCGGGATCGGCGGCGGCCAAGGCCGTGCTGGAAAAGATCGACGGGATAGTCGGCGACCTGGTCGCTGCGGAAATGCGGGCGCATCCCGACGCGGTGATCGCGCTGGTGAGCGACCATGGATTCGAAGCGACGCATACGGCCATCAATCTCTACCGCCCCTTCATCGACGCAGGCCTCATCACGCTGGACCGCGACGGCAAGGTCGCGTCCTGGCTGGCGATGCCCTGGATCGCGGGCGGGTCGGCCGCGATCATGCTGGCGCGGCCCGGCGACGGGGCGCTGGCGGCGCGCGTGAAGGCGCTGCTCGACCGGCTGGCGGCCAACCCCGCAAACGGCATCGACAGGATCGTCGATCAGGACGCGCTGATGGCGATGGGCGGCAATCCGCAGGCGCGCTTCGCCGTCAACCTGAAGCCCGGCTTCGTCACCGACATCTTCCGGGGCGCCGCCGCGCCGGTCGTCGGCCATGCCAGCGTCAAGGGCATGCATGGCTATTTCCCCGGCCCGGCCAATCTGGACGCGACGCTGCTGCTGATGGGCAAGGGCGTGGCGGCGGGCAAGGATCTGGGCCGGGTCGACATGCGCGCGATCGCGCCGACGCTGGCGAAGCTGCTGGGCGCATCGCTGCCCGCTGCCGAGCTGCCGCCAATCGAGCTGGGGCAGTAGACGCGCGCGCCAGGCGCTGTCGGCGGCGGGAGACGCCTTGCCGGCAGCGCGAGATGCCATTGTAAAGGGAGGCCGCCCGCAACCCAGAGTTTTGCGTCATGCCGATGGACATCATTGCTTACTCGACATAATTTGCGCGCTCATCGTCGGGGACCAGCCATGCCGCAGCGTTACAGCCTTGCCGCCATCATCCTGCACTGGGCGATCGCCGCCCTGCTCGCTTTCCAGATCGCCGTGGGCTGGGCGCTGGGCGGACTGGGCGCGCGGGGCTTCGCGCTGTACCAGCTGCACAAGTCGGTCGGCATCACCATATTGGCGCTGACCATCCTGCGCATCGTCATACGCTACTGGAAGCCGCGCCCGCCCGCCAAGGAGGGCGGCTGGCAGGGCGCGCTGGCGTCGGGCGTGCATTTCGGGCTCTATGCCTTCATGCTGGCCGCGCCGCTGACCGGCTGGGCGCTGGTGTCGACCGCGAAGGTCAAGGTGCCGACGCTGATCTTCGGCGTCCTGCCCTTGCCGCCGCTGCCGCTGCCCGCGAGCGCGCATGAGGCCTTCGAAAATGGGCATGGCCTGATCGCCTGGATCGGCATCGCGCTGTTCCTGCTGCATGTCGCCGGTGCATTGCGTCATCATCTGCTGATCGGCGACGGGCTGATCTGGCGCATGGTGCCGGGCCGGTCGCGCGCGCTGCTGCTGGCGCTGCCGGCGCTGATCCTGATCGGGTTCGTCATAGGGCGCGCCATCGTTCCGGCGGGCAACGCGCCTGCATCAGGGGCGGAGAGCGCGCCGGACGCCGATTGGGGGACGGCGGCGGGCAATGAGGCGCAGGCGATCAACGCCGCCGCCGCTGCGCCTGAGGCCCCTGCCGCCAATGCGGCGGACAATGGCAGCGAGGCGGCCGACGAGAATGTCGCGGCGGCGCCGGCGGCGTGGAGCGTGCAGCCCGGCGGCACCATCCATTTTTCGGTCGGCAACGATGGCGAGACGATCAGCGGCAATTTCTCCAAATGGGCCGCGCGCATCGTCATGGACCCCGATCGTCCCGAAACCGCCGACATTCAGGTGACGATCGACATGGCGTCGGCCAGCGTCGGCGACGCGTACAAGGACGGGATGCTGCCCAATGAGGAGTTTCTGGCGGCCGCCGCTCACCCGACCGCGACCTTCACCGCCAAGGGCGCGGAGGCGACCAGCCCGGGACGCTATCAAGCAAACGGCACGCTGACGCTGAAAGGCGTGTCGAAGCCACAGACCATCCGCTTCAGCCTGTCGGGCGCAGGCGCGACTCGCCGGGTGCGCGGTATCGCCAGCATCGGCCGCGCCGCCTTTGGCGTAGGCAATGGCGAAAGCAGCGGCAGCCTGGCGCCGCAAGTGGCGGTGACATTCGATTTTTCGGCGAAGCGCCAGGACTGACGATCGGAAGCGGCCGCGTGCATGGCGGCGCCATGAGAAAGGCCGATCCCGCGATGAGACCAACGCTGACGATGCGCCTGTTGCTCCTGTCCGCCGCCCTGCTGGTCGGCAGCCCCGCGCCGGCGGGCGCGCAGGCCTATATGTTCGAAACGGGCGCGACGCTGCTCGCCAAATGCCGCAACAAGGCGCCCGAATATGGCCTGGCCTGCACCGCCTATATCGTCGGGGTGGTCGACGGCATCCGCAAGGACATGTTCATCGGCCGGGCGCGACCGGTCTGCTGGCCCGACAGGATGAGCGCGGACGAAGCGCGCAAGACCGTCATCGCCTATCTTGACCGCTGGCCCGATCAGCGCACCGCGCCCGCGTCGGTGCTGGTCAGCGTGGCGCTGAACGAGCGTTGGTCCTGTCAGAAATAGACGCGGCCGATCAGGCTGATCGAGACAAATCATTGCGCGCCGCCATGGCCGAACTGGTACAATCTTGCCTTGGCGGCCCCGGCGGCGTAGGTGCGGCCCCTATTTTACTCGTGCGAAGGAGACTCGACGTGGCGGCGAAGTGGACGCCGGAAAGCTGGCGCAGCCAAAAGGGCATTCAGATGCCCGTCTATCGGGACCAGGCGGCGCTCGCCTCGGTCGAGGCGCAGCTTGGCCAGTTTCCGCCGCTCGTCTTTGCGGGCGAGGCACGCAATCTGAAGGCCGATCTGGCCAAGGTCGCGACCGGCGAGGCGTTCCTGTTGCAGGGCGGCGATTGCGCCGAAAGCTTTGCCGAGTTCCATCCCAACAATATCCGCGACACGTTCCGCGTGCTGTTGCAGATGGCGGTGGTGCTGACCTTTGCGTCCAAGCTGCCGGTGGTGAAGGTCGGCCGCATGGCGGGGCAGTTCGCCAAGCCGCGTTCGGCCGATACCGAGACGATCGGCGGCGTGGAGCTGCCCAGCTATCGCGGCGACAATGTCAATGACATCGCCTTCACGCCCGAAGCCCGCGAACCCGATCCCCAGCGGATGATCCGCGCCTATAACCAGTCGGCCGCAACGCTGAACCTGCTGCGCGCCTTTTCGACCGGCGGCTATGCGTCGCTGGAGCGCGTGCATGGCTGGATGCTCGATTTCATGGGCCGGTCCCCCTGGGCCGCGAAGTTCGAGGCGATGGCCGACCAGATCGGCCAGGCGCTGGACTTCATGCGCGCCTGCGGCCTGGATGCGGACAGCGTGCCGCAGCTGGGCGGGACCAGCTTCTACACCAGCCATGAAGCGCTGCTGCTGCCGTTCGAGCAGGCGCTGACGCGGCAGGATTCGATCACCGGCGAATGGTATGACACGTCGGCGCATATGCTGTGGATCGGCGACCGCACCCGGTTCGAAGGGTCGGCCCATGTCGAATATCTGCGCGGCATCGGCAATCCCATCGGCATGAAGTGCGGGCCGAGCCTGGAGCCCGACGCGCTGCTGCGGCTGCTGGACGTGCTCAACCCCGCGCGCGAGGCGGGGCGAATCACGCTCATCACGCGCTATGGCCATGACAAGATCGAGGCGGGCCTGCCCAAGCTGGTGCGCGCGGTGCTGCGCGAAGGGCATCCGGTGGTCTGGTCCTGCGACCCGATGCACGGCAATGTGATCAAGGCGGCCAATGGCTACAAGACGCGGCCGTTCGACCGCATCCTGGCCGAAGTGCGCGGCTTCTTCGCCGTGCATCGCGCCGAAGGCAGCTTTGGCGGGGGCATCCATGCCGAAATGACCGGGCAGAATGTGACCGAATGCACCGGCGGCGCCATCGCCATCACCGACGAGGGGCTGGCCGACCGCTACCATACCCATTGCGACCCGCGCCTCAATGCGGCGCAGAGCCTGGAGCTGGCCTTCCTGCTGGCCGAGATGCTGAACGAGGAACTGAAGGAACGCCGCGCGGCGGCCTGACATTGGGCTTCGGACGAGGAATAGGGCGCTGCCGAGAGGCGGCGCCCTTTTTCGTTGCCGTCGCCGTTCAGCGCGACAGCGAAAGCGACACCTGCGCGGGTTTTTGCTGGTAGCGCCGGGCAAACAAGGCAATTAGTTCAATAATAACAATGACTTAATCAATCGCGTCAAATCACTCCAAACGCGGTGCGGCGGCATTTACGCAAATCGCCGTCGCAGCTGTCGGCTTTGCGCCGGGCGTCAGTTCCGCCGTTGGGGCACGGTGAAGGTGCCCGAGACGCGCCCGCTGGGGCTGGTCGACGTGCCCGCGCCGCCGCCGCTGGAGCGGCCGTCCACGGTCGAGCGGCCGCTGTTGAGGTCCATCACCAGCCGCCCGCCGGTCAGCCGGTTCGCCCCTTGCGTCAGCGCGACATTGCCCAGCATCGTTATCAGCTTGGCATTGAGGTCGTAGATGGCGACATTGCCGCGCGCGGTCTGATCGCCCTTGGTCACCACGACATTGCCCGACGCGTCGATCCGGTCGATCTCTATCCCGCCCGCGCCGGCGCCCGGCTGGTTGCGATAGGCGACCGTCATGCGCGCGGCGTTGAGCGTCATGCCCGCCTGGGTCACGACCACATTGCCCGACACGACCACGCGGTCGGCGCGGTCCTGCACCTCGATCCGGTCGGCGGTGAAATTGACCGGAGCGTTGCTGTCATGATTGCGGAAGACCTGCGCGGACAGGCCGCCCGTTCCGGCGACGATTGCGCCGGCGGTAGCCAGAAAGCCGGTCGAAAGCAGGATGAGCGTGCGTTTCATCAGTTCTGCCCTTTGAGACCATTTTGTTCGATGCGCAAGCGCGCGCGGCCGTTCAACGTGACGGTGCGCGCGCCCATGTCGGCTTCCAGATGATCGGCGCTGAAGGTGCCGATGGGGATGCGCCCGTCGACGCGGCCGGCGCTGCGCATCCGCCGGGTGGTGAGGTCGACGCCGACGTCGCGGGTGGTCAGGCGATAGCCGCCCGCCGCCTGGAACTGCACCGGCCCCTCGATCGCGACGCGTTCGCTTTCCATGTCGTAGCGGCCCTTCTGCGCGGTCAGCACCGCCGGGCCGTCCGACAGCAGGATGCGCGCGGACATGTCATTGAGGTCGACGATCGGTTCGCGCGAGCTTTTCTGCACCGCCGATCCCGCCCGCAGCGAGAAGGGCTGGCCCTTGCTGTCCTCGCCGCGATAGAGCGCTTCGGTCACGCGCATCCGTTCGCTGGCGACGTCGACCTTGTTCTTGTCGAGCACGAAGCTGACCTTGTCGCCGCCGGTGAAGGGCGCGGTGGCGAGCAGCGCGGCGAGCACGCCGACCGACACGGGCAGCCAGTTCTTGAGCAGCTTGACCAGCCGGTCATGGCTGCCGCCCGGCCGCGCCCAGTGGCGGCGCACATTGCGTTGCTGTTCGGCCTGGACGGACATGGCGACGCTTCCCCTGCCCCCTTACATATGCGCGAAAATGTCGATTTCCGGCCAGCCGGCGAGGTCCAGCTCGGCGCGGTGCGGCAGGAAGTCGAAACAGGCCTGGGCCAGCTCCATCCGCCCTTCGCGCACCAGCCGCTTGTCCAGTTCGGCCTTGAGCTGGTGCAGGTAGCGCACGTCCGACGCGGCATAATCCTTCTGCGCGTCGGACAGGACCGGGCCGCCCCAGTCGCTCGACTGCTGCTGCTTGCTGATGTCGTGCCCCAGCAATTCGCGCACCAGTTCCTTGAGGCCATGGCGGTCGGTATAGGTGCGCACCAGCCGCGAGGCGATCTTGGTGCAATAGACGGGCGCGGCGACCACGCCCAGATAATGGCGCAGCGCAGCGATGTCGAACCGGCCGAAATGATAGAGTTTGAGCCGCTCTGGATCGGCCAGCACGGCCTTCAGATTGGGCGCGGCATAATCGCTGCCGGGATGGAAGCGCACCAGATGCTCGTCGCCCTTCCCGTCGCTGATCTGCACCACGCACAGGCGGTCGCGCGGGGTGATCAGCCCCATGGTTTCAGTGTCGACGGCGATCGGGCCAGGGGCGAGCACGCCGGCGGGCAGATCTTCTTCATGGAAATGGACGGTCATGCGATCCCCTCTATGGCCAAACCGCCCGCACCGCAATCGACGCGACGCATCCGCGCAGAGTTGCGACGAAATGGCGCGCACGCGCGATGAAACGTCGGTTTCGCGGCGAATAGCGACAAAAGGAACGGAACGGGTCCAGCAAGGTGAAAATCATTCGCGTGGGCACGAAAAGTTGATATAGTGATTCCCAAACCCGCCTTTGCGGTGGATTGTGCATGTCATTCGCCCGACATGTTTGTCCGATTGGTCTTGGGGCGAAGCGAAAGTGACTAACAGGGCATGAGTTTTGATAGAGGTCGCCGCGGCGGGCGCGGCAGGGATAAGCGCGACGGTTTCGGCGACGACAATTTCTACGATCAGGGCCGCGGCGGTTTTGGCGGTGGCGGTTTCGGCGGTGATCGCGGCGGCTTTGGTGGCGGCGGCGGTTTCGGCGGCGATCGTGGTGGTTTCGGCGGCGGTGACCGCGGCGGCTTCGGCGGCGGCGGTGGCGGCGGCTTTGGTGGCGGCGGCGGCGGTGGTCGCGGCTTTGGCGGTGGCGGCGGCGGCGGTGGTCGCGGCATGCCCGCCCAGGTCGTCGGCGAAGGCAAGGGCGTCGTCAAATTCTTCAACGGGCAGAAGGGCTTCGGCTTCATCGTGCGCGACGATGGCGGCGAAGACGTGTTCGTCCACATCAGCGCGGTGGAACAGGCGGGCCTGACCGGCCTGGCCGAAGGCCAGCCGCTCGGCTTCACGCTGGTCGATCGCGGCGGCAAGGTTTCGGCCACCGACCTGGTGATCGAAGGCGAACCGATGCCGGTGACCGACCGCGCGCCGCGCGAACCGCGCGAACCCCGCGCCGGTGGCTTCGGCGGCGATCGTGGCGGCTTTGGCGGCGGCGACCGCGGCGGCCCGCAGCGCCAGCTGACCGGCGAGCGCGCCAGCGGCACGGTGAAGTTCTTCAACGCGATGAAGGGCTTCGGCTTCATTCAGCGCGATGACGGCCAGCCCGACGCCTTCGTCCACATCAGCGCCGTCGAACGCGCCGGCATGGCCGCCCTCAACGAAGGCGACCGCCTCGACTTCGAACTGGAAGTCGACCGCCGCGGCAAATATGCCGCGGTGAACCTCCAGTCGAAGGCCGACTGAGCCAGCGCACGATAATCATCCCTGTTACAGGGGAGAGGATGCAGGGGCCGCTTGAAAAAGCGGCCCCTTTTTTTGGTGTGGGGCGCGGGAGAGGCGGGGAGGATCGGGTGGCTGCTTTGCGCCCATCCCGCCAACCAAGAGAATATCCCAGGAGCGAACGTCCTTAAACCTTTCCTCAGAGTTCGCTCGCTTAGCCCGCATCTCAGCCTCCAAGGCTCGTAAGCTCTATCGGCCGCAACACTTTTTGTACTTTAGACCAGAGCCACAGACGCATCGTTCGTTTCTCCCCAGTTTGGCGCGTACTCTGGGGCTAGCAATAGGTCTCGGAAACTCCGAGATCGTATGTTTGCTCGCCTGCATTTGCGGATTCTGGAAAAACCTCAGTTCCTCGTTAGCCTTCTCGTAGTAGGCCCGTCGCTCCGCGTTCCAGTCCTCAAATTCCATCAAAAGTAAATCTTCGGAGTTTGTTTGGCCCGCGAACTTCGGCGCGTCAGTCGCAATGCCGATCACTCTCTTGATAGTCGGCATTCTAAGCTTTGCAGCGCCACACGCTATCTCAAGCATGCCGGAACGTACCTCCCGATAGTTCTTAGAGCTTCGGAGATCATCTGAAGCTTTGAGCTGGAGGAACACGTACACCATGCCTTCGTAGAATGAGGGCATCAGCGAGACATTGCGAACCACTGGATCGTCAGTTTCTGGGAAGTTTCTTATAGACTTCAGCATGAAGTCCGAAAGGCCTCGCCGAGAAAAACGCGGTTCCATGGCCATAAAATGCAGTGCGCTCTTCCCTTGGAAAGGCTTGCTGTTTCCACTAAGCAAGCCACGAAGTGCGTTGTCGGACGTGATCTGTAGCAAGCGATCCCAGAAATACGAAGTTTGATTTGCCGCTTTCCGCCGCGCATATAGCTCGCTGCGCTCGAAATCGAACCACTGGCCTTCACCGATATGCACCGTATCAAACGCGTCAAGCGTACTGATGATATGGCGATTTCGCTTCTCGTCAAAATTAAGAAAGTAGTGCGCGATGACATCTTCCTCTCCACAATACGATAGGGCGTGACGCTTAATCGCTCCGAGCTTTGCATCCAGATAAGCCGTAAAATCGTAGATCGTATCGAGTTCGGTCAGGGCGATTTCCAAATTTTCGGTATCGAGAATGTGGACGGGATGGTTCCGATCGATCTGCACGAAAAATGGATGATCGAATCGCTCACCTGTCTCCTCGTAGGAGATCGCCAAGCTACCCGAAACATTTGCCGAAGAAGCTCGCTTGCAAGCCTCTTTCGCGCCATGCGCAACGACAATCTTATGACATCGCACCTGGTCTGGATCGATGGGAAAAGGAAATGACTGTTTCTTTTGAGGATCAAGATAGATCGATCGCCCGGAACGAATGTACCTTTCCGCACCATGGGCGGTGGAAACCTGCTTGTCGATGACTTCCTTGCGCCAGCGTCTCCAAGCCAGATTAACGTCTTCTGGATCTTGGTCAAACCTCCGATTTTCTCGATCGAAGAAAATCAGAACGTCATTTTGAAAGACGACGAGCAGGTCGCACAGTTCTTTTCCATCGTCACGGCACGGATTAGGATAACTCCAAAGGCGCAAAAAGGTGTCGTCGCACAGACCCGCCAATAGCCGCTCAGTGGGCGACACCCCTTCAGATTTTAAGATGGCCATGGCGGATCATATCACGACTAGAACGGCATGTTCTAATGATTGCGGCATACGTATCGCGACGAAAAAAATGTTAACGCATAGGCAAAGCTGAACGTCTGCTAACCAATCAGGGTGCCGGAAGGCAGTTATCTGATATGCCCAGTAGCGCACTCGACTTTAGGGTTAGGCCGCCGGTCCAAAATCAGCCATCTCCCTCCCACGCCGCTGCGCGGCGGTCCCTCCCCCGGCCCCTCCCTGGGAGGGAGGGGAGGATGATGGCGGCGCGCCCCCTCCCCTATGCAGGCAGCACCAGGCTGGCTTCCAATCCGCCTTCCGGGCGGTTGGCGAGGCGCAGGTCGCCATGATGTTCGGTCATGATCGCGCGGACGAGGGCGAGGCCCAGGCCTGCGCCGCCGGTTTCGCGGTTGCGGGAGCCTTCCAGGCGCGTGAAGGGTTCGAGCATTTCGGCCATGCGGTCCTGGGCGATGCCGGGGCCTTCGTCGGCGACGACGATGCGCACCTGGCCCGGCTCCTGAAAGACGCTGACATGCGCGCGGTCGCCATAGACGATGGCGTTTTCGATGAGGTTGCGCAGCGCGCGGCGGATCTGCTGGGGGCGGACCAGCGCGACGGCGCGGTCGCTGTCGGCCAGGGTGACGGGCGATCCCAGCTCGACGAAATCCTCCACCAAGGCGTCGGCGAGCGCGGCGAGATCGACCTTTTGCGGGCTTTCCGCGCTGCGACCGGCGCGGGCGAGCGAGAGGATGTCCTCCAGCATGCGGTTCATTTCGTCGATGGTGTCCGACATGCGCGCGCGTTCGGCATCGTCCTCGACCGATTCGGTGCGCACGCGCAGCGAGGCGAGCGGGGTGCGCAGGTCATGGCCGATCGCGCCCAGCATCCGGTCCTTTTCGTCCAGCATGGCGATGATGCGCGCGCGCATGGCGTTGAAGGCCATGGTGAGTTCGCGCACGTCGCCCGGGCCGCGCTCGTCCACCGGATCGGCGGCGCCGGTGCGCGCGAATTGCTGCGCCGATCCGGTCAGCTGCCGCAGCGGCCGCGCCATGCGCCGCCCGATCCACAGCAGGGGCGCGAGGACGATGATGTAGAGGATGAGCGTCTGCCCGACGAGCCAGCCGCCAAAGCGCGGCGGGCGGTTGCCGATCCGGGCTTCGGCCAGCACCCATTTGCCCGCTTCATATTCGACCGCCAGGCGCAGGCGGCCGACGCGGCGGTCGCCGGGCGTGGCGCCGCTGGTGCGGCTGCGCAGCCTTTCCCAGCGGCGCAGCGGCATGACGCGGCTGTCCTCCGCCGCGACGATGGTGCGCACGGGCAGGCCGATATCGTCGAACAGCGCGCGAGCACGCGCCGCGACGTCGGGGCGCGGCTTGCCGTCGAGCACGGGCTGGCTAGAGAAGAAGTCGACATTGCGCCGCTGCCGCTGGTCCGGGCGATCCGCGCGGGGATTGGCGGCCCGGGGATCGTCGGCGCCGGGCCAGCGGTCGGGCCGCGCGTCGAGCGCGTTGACGACGCGATAGGCGAGCGGCGCAGCCTGGCTGGTCAGCGTCAGCCGGTTGCGTTCGCGCAGCAGCAGGCCGAAATTGATCGCCTGCGCCACGAACAGGGCGAAGGCGACCAGCAGGATCACCTGGCCGACCAGGCTTTGCGGCCAGAGGCGCAACCGCTTCACAGTTTGCGCACCTCGGCCGAGAGCGTGTAGCCGCCGCCCCATACGGTCTTGATGAGCGTCGGGTTCTTGGGATCGGGCTCGATCTTCTTGCGCAGGCGGCTGATCTGGTTGTCGATCGCGCGGTCGAAGGCGTGGGCCTCCCGCCCCTGGGTGATGTCGAGCAGCTGGTCGCGGCTGAGCACCTGGTTCGGGCGGGTGGCGAAGGCGAGCATCAGATTAAATTCGGCGGTCGAGAGCGGCAGCGACACGCCTTCGCTGTCGACCAGGGTGCGCTCCTGCGACTTGAGCAGCCAGCCGGCAAAGGCATAGGTCGCGCCGTCGGGCGCGGTGACGCGCTGGCCGCCGCTGGCGACGCGGCGAAAGATCACCTTGATGCGGGCGACCAGTTCGCGCGGGGAAAAGGGTTTGAGCACATAATCGTCCGCGCCCATTTCCAGGCCGACGATGCGGTCGGTCTCCTCCGACCGGGCGGTCAGCAGGATGACGGGGATCTCGCTGGTCTCGCGGATATGGCGGCACAGCGACAGGCCGTCCTCGCCGGGCATCATGATGTCGAGGATGACAAGGTCGATGGCGTTGGCGTTGAGCCGCAGCCGGGCCTCCGCCGCATTTTCGACGGCGGTGACGCGAACGCCGTTGCGGGCGAGATATTGCGCCAGCGGTTCGCGGATCGAACGCTCGTCATCGACGAGCAGGAGATGGGGACGGTCGCTCATCATGCCTGTCTGTCATGGGTTGTCACAGGTGGGAAGGGCGAAGGCGGGGGAAGCCTTCGCCCTTTGCGCCGGGACGCGGTCAGTTCTGGGCGGGGGGCGCCTTGCGGTCCTTCCACGCGCCCCGCATCGCCTGGCGGGCGGCCTTCATCTCGTCGGCGGTGACGAAGCCGTCCTTGTTCGTGTCGGCCTTGTCGAACATGGCCATCGCACCGGCCGTGAATTCGGCCTTGGTGACGGTGCCGTCCTTGTTCGCGTCGCCCATCGCGCCGCCCTTGCCGCCGTGGCGCATCATGCCGGGACGATGGCCCTTGCCCATGCGGCCTTCGCCCTTGCCCTTTTCGGCGCGCTTGTCGGCGCGCGCTTCATGGCCGGCGGCGAGCTCGGCCTTGCTGAGCTGGCCATTCTTGTCGGTGTCGAGCTTGGCGAAGCGCTCGTCCATGCGCTGCTGGCGCTTGAGGTCGCGGTCCCTGGAGGTCAGCTGGCCGTCCTTGTCGACGTCCATCCTGGCGAAGCGGGCGTCGAGCGCGGTGGTGAGTTCCGCCTTGCTGATCTTGCCGTCCTTGTTCGCGTCGGCCTGCATCATCATGCCGCCGCGCGGGCCGCGGGGGCCATCGGCGCCGGGCTGAGCGAAAGCGAGGTGACTGGCGGCGAGGCCGCCGACGAACAGCGATCCGACCGCGACGGTAGAGAAGAACTTGCGAAGCATGTCTGTTTCCTTGGCTGGTGTCATTCCGAACGACGCCTCGCGCCGTCCTTGATCCTGCTTATGGAAACCATTTGTCCCGCAATTTTGTCACATCGGCGGGAAGTTTGTCGCGAAATGTATCCGGCGGCGTGTCCGCGGGGAGGGCGGGGATGGGCAGCCCTGCGGCTATCCCCCTCCCCCGGCGCGATCAGTGGTCGCGGCGGCCCAGCAAGCGAAGCCGCAGCGCGTTGAGCTTGATGAAGCCCGCCGCGTCGCGCTGGTCATAGGCGCCCGCATCATCCTCGAAGGTCACGACCTTTTCGCTGTAGAGCGAGTAAGGCGACTTGCGGCCGACGACATGGACGCCGCCCTTGTAGAGCTTCAGGCGAACGGTGCCGGTCACCTTTTCCTGGCTATGGTCTATCGCCGCCTGCAGCATTTCGCGCTCGGGCGAGAACCAGAAGCCGTTATAAATCAGTTCGGCATATTTGGGCGCGAGTTCGTCCTTGAGGTGCGCGGCGCCACGGTCGAGCGTCAGCTGTTCGATGCCGCGATGCGCGAGATGATAGATGGTGCCGCCCGGCGTTTCGTACATGCCGCGCGACTTCATGCCGACGAAGCGGTTTTCGACCAGATCCAGCCGGCCGATGCCATGCTTGCGGCCATAGTCGTTGAGGGTTTCCAGCAGCGTGGCGGGCGACATGCCGACGCCATTGATGGCGACGCCATCGCCGCGCTCGAAATCGATGGTGATATATTCGGGCGCGTCGGGCGCATCCTCCGGGTTCACCGTGCGCGAATAGACATAGTCCGGGGTTTCTTCCCACGGATCCTCCAGCACCTTGCCCTCGGAACTGGTGTGCAGCATGTTCGCGTCGGTCGAGAAGGGGCTTTCGCCGCGCTTGTCGCGCGGGATCGGGATCTGATGCTGTTCGGCGAATTCGATCAGCTTCGTGCGGCTGGTCAGATCCCATTCGCGCCAGGGCGCGATCACCTTGATGTCGGGCGACAGGGCATAATAGCCCAGTTCGAAGCGGACCTGGTCATTGCCCTTGCCGGTCGCGCCATGGCTGACGGCGTCGGCGCCAACCTGCTTGGCGATCTCGATCTGGCGCTTGGCGATCAGCGGCCGGGCGATCGAGGTGCCGAGCAGATAGAGCCCCTCATAGAGCGCGTTGGAGCGCATCATCGGGAAGACATAATCCTTCACGAATTCCTCGCGCAGGTCGTCGATGAAGATATGCTCTTCCTTGACGCCCATCAGGCGCGCCTTCTGCCGCGCGGGCTCCAGTTCCTCGCCCTGTCCCAGGTCGGCGGTGAAGGTCACGACTTCGCAGTCATAGGTCTGCTGCAGCCATTTCAGGATCACGCTGGTGTCGAGGCCGCCGGAAAAGGCGAGAACGATGCGATTGATCTTGTCGGTCATGGAGCAGCGACTCTTTCTGAAGGAACGGCGCGGTAACGATGCGCGCGCGCCCGGTATCAGGCACGCCGCCAAAGCGCAACCGGACAGGGAAAAAGGCCGGGCGTCGGCCTGGCCTTCTCCATGGCCTGAACCATTGCGGCGGATCAGATCAGCGCGTGCCGAGCTTGAGGAAGCCGGCGCGACGGGTATGTTTGACCCGCGTGGCAAGCGGCGTGTTGTTCAGAAGGAACGGGGTTTCATTCCACGTCCTTGCCCTCGCGTTTGGCACCTTCCAGCAAAGCCGCACGCTTGGTTTCATCGGCGGCGTCGGCGGCGCGCTCCGCCCTGGTGCGGCCGAAGCGGGCGCGGTTCTCGGCCGCCTCATGGGCCTTGTCGGCGCGCGCCTTGCGCTTGCGCGCCTGCCGCAGGTTGATGATATTGGTCATGGCCCGATCATAAGGCCGCGCCCGCTCTCTTGCCAAGCGGGACGACGGGGGGGCATGACGGGCTTTTCCCGCGCCATGAGCCAGGACCCATGACCAGCATCCACGACGTCGCCGCCCTTGCCAAAGTCTCGATCAAGACGGTGTCGCGCGTGGTCAACAAGGCGCCCAATGTCAGCGAGGAGCTGCGCGCGCGCGTGCAGGCGGCGATCGAGCAGCTGGGCTATCGCCCCAACCAGTCGGCGCGGCGGCTGGCCGGCGGTCGATCCTTCATGATCGCCTTCCTCTACAACAACCCCGCACCCGGCTATGTCAGCCGCATCCAGATGGGGGCGGCGTGGCGGTGCCGGGACCTGGGCTATCATCTGGTGGTGGAGCCGCTGTCGCCGGGCGGGGAGGAACGGTTCGACGTGCTCGACCGGCTGGTCGCGGCGCTGCGCCCCGATGGTGTGCTGCTGGTGCCGCCTCTGGCCGACGACCAGGCGCTGCTCGACCGGCTGGCGCAGATGCAGCTGCCCTGCGCGCGCATCGCCGGCTCCGCCCCCTCGCCCAGCTTCACCATATCGACCCCGGAACAGGCGGCGGGTCGGATGGTGGCGGATCATCTGATCGGGCTCGGCCACCGCCGCATCGGCGTCATCACCCCGCCCCCCACCCACCATGCCGCGGTGCGCCGGGTCGATGGCTTTCGCGAAGGGCTTGCGGCGGCGGGCATCGCCGCGGAGGAGGCCCTGTTCGTGCCCGGCCAGTTCGATTTCGCGTCCGGCATCGCGGCGGGCGAGGCGCTGCTGGCCCTGCCTGCGCCGCCCAGCGCGATCTTCGCCACCAATGACGAGATGGCGCTGGGGGTGCTGACGCTGGCGCACCGCATCGGCCTGCGCGTGCCCGAAGACCTGTCGGTCGCGGGCTTCGACGATACGTCGGCCAGCCTCACATCCTGGCCACCGCTCACGACCGTGCGCCAGCCGCTGGAGGAGATGGGCCGATCCGTCATCGACGCGCTGGCGCAGGGCGCGGGGGAAACGCCGGAGTTCCGCTTCACCCTGATCGAGCGCGGCAGCTCCGGCCCGCCACCGCAGGGGTAGCGGGCCGGTCGCGCATCAGGCGGCGGTCAGATATTTGGCTTGCAGGCGCGCGATCTTGAGATCGTCGAGGCCCAGCTTTTCGCGATAATAGCCTTTGATGCCGCCCGGATAGGCGTCCATCGTCGCAAAGGCGTTTTCGATGAAGCTGCGATCGACGCCCATCAGCGCCTGGCGCACCTCGGGCGAGAGCTTGCTGAACATGGCGAGCGCGGGGTCGCCGGCCTTGGGCGGCAGCGGCCGATAATAGCGGTTGGACAGGAGATAGTCCTGGATCGCGGTTTCGCGGTCCACGCCCAGCACCGACAGCAGGATCGCCGCGGCGACGCCGGTGCGATCCTTGCCCGCGGTGCAGTTGAACGCCACCGCGCCATCGCTCGCCAGCAGCTGGCCGAACAGGGTGCGATACTGGTCGGCGAAGACATTAGGGACGTCGCGATAGAAGGTCGCCATCGCCTGCTTCGCCTGCTCAGCCGACAGGCCGGGCTTCATCAGCAGGTTCATGAACATGCCGTGGTCGAGCGCATAATCCTTGGTGAAGACCTGCGGCCTGGCGTCGGCCGGCCAGTTGACCGGCTCGCTGGCGCGTTCGCGCGTGTCGCGGAAGTCGACCACCGTCTTGAGGCCGCGCGAGGCGAGATAGGCGAAATCCTTTTCGGTCAGGCGCGACATCGCGCCCGAACGCATCAGCACGCCCCATTTCACCATCCGTCCGTCGGTCGTGCGGTAACCGCCGAGGTCGCGGAAATTCTGTCCGCCCTCCAGCGGCAGCACGCGTTGATGCGCGGCATCGGTGGCGGCGGGGGCCGCCTGCGGGGCGGGCTGCGTCGCCGGCTGCGGGGCGGGCTGTGCTTGGGCGAGCGCGGCCGCCGGCAGGATGAAGCCACCAAGGCCGATCAGGCCGGCACGCATGAGAATGTTGGATCGCATAATGATAATATCCTTCCTGTCAGAAACCGAAGCGGACGCCGAACATGTAGCGGCGGCCGACCTGCTCCACTTCGGTCGGCATGGATTCATCGCCCTGATAGGCCATGTAGATGGCGTCGGTGAGGTTGGTGGCGTCGGCAAAGAGCGTCAGATTGTCGTTGACGGCGTAGCGGACCGACACGTCCAGATTATCATAGCCGTTGCGATATTCGCCGCTGCCCAGCCCGCCGAGCGTGTCGAGCCAGTCGCTGCGCCACTGATAGCTGACGCGGGCCGACAGGCCGTATTTCTCGTAATAAAGCGAGGTGTTGAGCACCGTGTCGGACAGGCCCTGGAACGGGATGTTCTTCTGCGTGGGCGTATCGAAATCGCCGTCCAGCAGCGCCAGATTGCCCTGGAAGCCCAAGCCGTCGAGCGGCGAGGGCAGGAAGCTGAACTGCTGCTGATAGTTGAATTCGACGCCATAGAGCTTGCCGCTGGTGCCGTTGAAGGTAGAGGTCAGCAGATAGGCGGAGCGATCCACGCCATCGCTGTCATACAGGTCGGTGCCGACCGCCTGCTGGTTCTGGTAGAGGACATTGTCCACCCAGCGATGGAAGGCCGAGATCGACGCGATGCCGCCGCCGGGCAGATAATATTCCAGGCTGGCGTCCAGGCCCCAGGTATATTCGGGCTGCAGATCCGGATTGCCGCCGCTGATCGTGCCGGGCTCCACCGTATCGTTGATCGAGCTGCCGACGCGGATTTCGCCAAAGGACGGCCGCGCGATGCCGCGCTGCCCGGCGATGCGGAAGACGAGGTCGTTGGTGAGGTCGAAGCGCGCGTTGATGCTGGGGAAGAAGTCCGTGTAGCTTTGCGGCGCGGACAGCGGCACATTGCCCGCTTCGGTGACGGCGGTGCCGACATTGTCGAGCATGAAGCGTTCGACGCGCACGCCCGCGACCACCTGGCCGCCGTCAAATTCCAGCTTGCCCTGGACATAGCCCGCCAGCGTCCGTTCGTTGAGCTGGTAGCGATTTTCATCCGGCACGGCGTCGGGATTGTAGCTGCCGTCCGCTTCCAGCCGCGCGAGCAGCGCGTCGATGTCGCTGCGCATCGCGCGATTGTCGATATAGTTGAAGTTCACGCCCAGCGGGAACCCCGTGTCCCACGCCTTGTCCGTGACATAGCCGCCCGGATTGAAGGAGGGGTGATAGGCGAGCACGACATAGTTGCTCTGGTTGAAGGTGAAGCCGGTGATGTCGCGATCGGCATAGAGCAGGCCGCCCGACAGGGTCAGCCGATCGAACGTCTTGGAGACGTCGGCCTTGAAGCTATAGCTGTCCGAATAGGTGTCCTGCGTCAGCGGGAGCAGCAGCGCGCCGGACGTCACCTTGCTCTGGTCGAAGCTGGCGAGCGCCGCGCCGCGCGAGGCGGTCTTGCCGTCGATCACCGTCTGGTACAGGCTGACGATCGGGAAGCGCGGATCGCTGTTGTCATAGGTCAGCGACGGCGAATTGGCGCCCGACGTGCTGGCCTGCACCATCGGCAGGTAGGTGGTGTTTTCGGTGCGGGTATAGTTGAGATTGACCGACGCCTTCAGGCCATCGTCGGTCTCATATTCGCCGCCGATCGTGTTGATATAGTTGCGGGTGCGATATTCGCCATAGTTGAACGATCCGCGCACCGGCACGCCGACCAGGTCGCCGCTGTCCTGCGTGCGAGTGCCGCTCAGCGCATTGGACAGGCGGAACACATATTGGTTGCGCTGCTCGTCGTCCTTGAATTCGGTGTAGATGGAGCGGGCGTAGATGCGCTGGCCATCCTGGGGCTCATATTCAATCGCGGCGAACAGGCCGTTATTCTCGCGCTCCACCTCATATTGGCGCACGTCGAAGACGGTCGGGCCATTCGCGTCATAGGCGCCGACTTCGCGATTGTCGGTCAGTTGCTTGCGGCGATAGTGGGACGCGCCCAGCACCACGCCGAAATGATCGTTCGACCAGCTGGCGCGGATCGACCCCTGGCGCTGGTCCTTGCCGCCCAGTTCCAGGAAGCCGTAGCCAAGGTCGCCCTGCAGGTGGAAGCCCTTCTGCTCCATCGGCGAATAGGTGCGCAGGTCGATATTGGCGACGATGGCTTCGGCCTGAAGGTCGGACGTCAGCGACTTGTTCACCGCCATGGCGCTCAGCAGCACCGCGGGCACCGCGTCGAAGCGATAGGCGCGCGTGGTGCCGCCTTCATCGACGCCGATCATCGGGATGCCGTCGATGCTGACCGAGGTCCAGCGATTGGGCGCGCCACGCACCTGGATATAGCGTTCCTGGCCCTGGTCGCGCTGCACGGCGACGGCGGGCAGGCGCGACAGGGCCGCGGCGCTGTTCTGGTCGGCGAAGCGGCCCACCGCGTCGGCGGCAATGATGTCGACCAGATTGTCGGCCTTGCGCTTGAGCTCGATCGAGGCGGCCTGCGATTCGGAAATGGAGCCGGTGACGATGATCTCGTTCCCATCGCCCGCATCCTCGGCGGCCGGGATGGCGGCCTCCTGCGCCTGAACGGCGCTGGCCGTGGCGAGCGCCAGCAGCGCTGCGCCTGCGAACATGGTGACGCGGCCGGATTTGGAGCCTTGGCAGTGAGTCGACATGAAAATCCCCCGTGATGCTATAAAGTCGAGGGGCGGTTAGAACGTCTGTATGTAGCGGGGGTGACAGTTTGATGATGGTTTTAATATTCCGGCGGGGATTGGCCCGGCCGCCATCTCTGGTAGATTGGGCACGCCATGACCAACGACAAAGACGACATGCCTGCGCCGAAAACTGCCATGGCGGACGGGGAGGAGCCAAAACACAGGCTCATTCAAGCGGTTCTGTCCGGCTGGACACAGAATGGGACGAGCGAATTGTCGGCCCGGGCCATCGGCGCCAAGGCGGGCGCCAGCGCATCGGCCATCTATTATCATTTTGGGGATGCTGAACATTTGTATGAAGCCGCGTCGCGCGCCGCTCTGGCGCAGGCGCGGTCATGGTGCGCCGCACAGGAAGCGCGGATCGCGGCGCTGCCGCTGGCTACCGGATGCGGGGGAACGGCGATCGGGCCGATCATGGCGTCGCTGATCGACGATCTGTGCGGGCCGGACCGGGCGCTGGCGCTCGCCTGGCGCGAAACCCATCTGCTCGCGGCCAGGCGCGCCGACTTCGCACCGCTCTGGGCCGAGTGGGTCGCGCTATGGCGCGGCTTCTGGCTGCGCCTCTGCCGCCGCCTCGCGATCGAGACCGCAGCGCCCCTGTGCCACGCCTTCTTCGATGGCGAGTTGTGCATGCATCTGATGCCATGGAACCGGCCGGGCGACCGCGCCTGCCTCGATGAAATGACGCGCGGCCTGGCCGCCTGCATCAGCGGCGCGCCGCTGCCCCCCGCCCCCTGGCGCGCCATGCTCAAGCGGCAGGCGATCGAAGCGACCGTAGTGGCGGACCGCAGCGAAGCGATGATCGGGGAGATCGGCCGCGCCGCCGCGGACCTGCTGGCGATGGGCGGCATCGGGGCGATCACTCATCGCGCGGTGGCGGAGCGGGCGGGCCTCACGCTGGGCACCGTATCCCACCGCTTCAAGCGCGCCGACGATTTGCTGCGCCTGGCCTATAACGAGACCTATCATATCCTGACCGGACTGTCCCCCAACCCCGCCCATCCCGGCACGCCCACCGCCCCGGCCGGAAGCGTGCCGGCGCGAAACCGAGTCGGCGCGATCGACGAGCTGATGCTGGCGGTGGCGCGCGGCCGCGCCCAGCCGGGCCTGGCCCTCGCCCTGCGCTATCTGCGCGGGCGCAGCAGCCAGTTCGCCATCGCCGATGCCACCAGCCTGCGCGGCGACGCGCTCGACCTGGGCGCGGCGATCTATTCCAGCATGATGATGGGCGCCCTGCACCACAATGTCCACAGAAGCGAAGCGGACGCCGCAGCCGAAACCCAGGCAGCCCATGACGACATGCTCGCCCGGCTGGCGCGGTGTGGCGGGTAAAATGTAGGATGGCAACGCTGGAGCGGGTAGCGGGGATCGAACCCGCATCACAAGCTTGGAAGGCTAGTGCTCTACCATTGAGCTATACCCGCCCGGCAGAGGAGCGCCCTGCCATCATCGCGGGGGATTCGTCAACCAGGATTGCGTCGGGCGGCTGAAGATCGCCCTTACCCCCGGTCGCCATTTCCTCTATCACCGCCCCATGAGCAGCCCATCCCTGCGCCAGTTGGACATATTCGCGCAGATGGTGGCGGCAGGCAGCGCGGCGCGGTGCGCGCAGGATCTGGGGCTGGACCTGGGCGAGGTGCTGGACGGGATCGCGGCGCTGGAAATGCGGCTGGGCTATCGGCTGTTCGACGATCCGGCCGGAGCGGCGCGGCTGACGCCGGCGGGTCGCAAGACCGCGCAAGCGATGATGCAGCTGGGCAGCGACACGCCCTCCCCCGCCGACGCGGCGGCCGCAGAAGCGCCTGATGCACCTGCGCCGCCCCCGCCCGCCGAACCGCCGCGCGAGGGGATCATCCTCGCTGCGCCGGCGCCGATCTTCGGCCATTTCCAGGATGCGCTCGCCGCGTTCGAGGCGGCCAATGACGACATCGCCATCAGCATCGACCTGCATGTCCACAGCGCCCGCGATGCAGCAATGGCGCTGGCGCGCGGGCAGGCGAACATCGCCTATTTCTACGCGCTGGAGGAGCCGGCCGAGCCGCCGTCCCGCTATGGCTGGTCGGAGCCTCTGAACCTCTATGCCGGCAGCGGCCATCGCCTGGCGCGCGCGGAGATGGTCGGGCGCGATGACATCGCGGCGACGCCGCTGCTGGCGATGGAGCCGCATAACGGCATGCGCCAGATCATCGACGCCGCGCTGGCCCGCGCGCGCCTGCCCTTCGACGCGCCGGCGCTGGAAAGCGACAATATGTTCGAGATCATGGCCGCGCTGCGCGATGGCGCGGGGTGCTTCGCCGCCTTCGGCCCGCTAGCGCGCGATCTGGGCCGGATGAGCGGCATTCGCCGGCTGGCGCTGGACATGCCGCTGCCCGCCATCGAGATTCGCCAGGCGGTCGGGGCCGACGCCGCGCGCAAGCCGGCGGTCGATGCATTGGCGGAATTTCTGTTTTTGTAACGGCAGGCCGCTTTCGTTGCCCCAGCAACAAATATGCGACGAATGCACTTGATACGATGTAACATCGCGGATACAGGGGCGGCTTCAGACCATAATCAAGGGGTTGATCCTTCATGTCCCGCATCATGATGCTGCGCGCCGGCTGCGCCCTGCCGCTGCTGTGCCTCTCCATTCCCGGCCTTGCCCAGTCCGTTCCCGCCGACGATGCGGCGCAGAGCGACACCTATCATGACCAGCGGGCCGACATCGTCGTCACCGCGCTGATCCCGCGCCGTCAGGGCGACATCCTGTCGGGCACCAGCGTGCTGACCGGCGAGAAGCTGACGCGCGAATTGCGCCCCAGCATCGGCGAAACGCTGGCGCGCCAGCCCGGCGTGTCGGCGACCTCCTTTGGCCCCAGCGCGTCGCGCCCGATCCTGCGCGGCTTCCAGGGCGAGCGCGTGCGCATCCTGACCGACGGCATCGGCAGCTTCGACGTGTCCAATACCTCGGTCGACCACGCCGTCGCGATCAACCCGCTGACCGCTGACCGCATCGAAATCCTGCGCGGCCCGTCGGCCCTGCTCTATGGGTCGTCCGCGATCGGCGGCGTCGTCAACGTGATCGACAGCCGCATTCCGCGCCGCGTGCCCGACGAGCCGGTCCATATCGACGTGCTCGGCACCTATGGCAGCGCCGCCAATGAACGGACCGGCGCGGGCGAGATCGAAGTGCCGCTGGCCGACAAGTTCGTCGTCCATCTGGACGGCACCTACAGCAAGACCGGCAATCTCGACACCGGCAGCTATATCCTGACCCCGGCGCTGCGCGCGCAGGCGGCGGCGAGCGGTGACAGCGAGATCGCGGAACTGGCCGACCTGAAAGGCAAGCTGCCCAACAGCGCGGGGCGCATGTGGGAAGTCGCGGGCGGCGCGGCCTATATCGACGAGGGCGGCAATCTGGGCGTGTCGTTCAGCCACACCGACAATTTCTACGGCGTGCCAGTCCGCTACGCGCTCGATCCCGAGGGCGAGGCGGAAGAGGTGCGGCTGCGCATGAAGCAGGATCGCGTCGACCTGCGCGGCGAAGTCGCGGTCAATGGCGGCTTCCTCGACAGCATCCGCCTGCGGGCGGGCTATGCCGATTACCAGCATCAGGAAATCGAGGATAGCGGCGAAGTCGGCACGACCTTCTACAATCAGTCGATGGAAAGCCGGCTGGAGTTCGTCCAGGCCAAGCGCGGCGGCTGGGACGGCGCGTTTGGCGCGCAATTCTTCACGCGCCGGTTCCAAGCGATCGGCGAGGAGAAGTTCCTGCCGAAGAATGAGACCAACCAGATCGGCGTCTTCACGCTGCAGTCGGTGGACCTGGGCAACACCCGCCTGGAGGGCGGCGCGCGGTTCGAACATAGCAGCGTCAGCGCCGACGCCGACGAAGCCCTGTTCTTCGACGGGCGCCAGCGCAGCTTCGACGCGCTGTCGGGATCAATCGGCATCAGCCAGGCGATCATGCCTGGTTGGCGCGTGGGCCTGAACCTGTCGCGCAGCGAGCGCGCGCCGTCGGCCGAGGAATTGTTCGCCCGCGGCAATCATGCCGGCACACAGGCGTTCGAACTGGGCGATCCCACCTTCGGCAAGGAAAAGAGCTGGGGCGTGGAAGGCACGCTGCGCGGCGCGGGCGATGGCTACACCATCAGCCTGTCGGCCTATCATAACTGGTTCGACGGCTATATCTACGAAAGCGTGGCGGACGACAGCGCCTGCCAGGCGGTCAATGGCGGCGAGGAGCTGGAATTCCCCTGCTACGCCTTCAACCAGGCCAATGCGCGCTATTATGGCTTCGAGGCAGAGGCGTCGGTCAAGCTGGCGCAGCTGGGCGCCTACGCCATCAATGTGGATGGTGTCGCCGATTATGTCCATGCGACCATCAAGGGCAGCGGCCCGGCGCCGCGCATTCCCCCGCTGCGCCTGCTGGGCGGGCTGGAAGCGCAGGGCGACCGCCTGTCGGCCCGCGCCGAAGTCGAGCATGTGTTCGAGCAGGATCGCGTGACCGAGTTCGAAACGCCGACCGACGGCTTCACGATGGTCAATGCGTCGATCTCGTTCAAGCCGCTGCCCGGCAATGACCGCACGACGCTGATGCTGTCGGCGAACAACATCTTCGACGTCGAAGCGCGCCGCCATGCGAGCTTCCTGAAGGACTATGCGCCGCTCGCCGGCCGCGACATCCGCGTGACGGCGCGCTTCTCGCTGTAACAACGCCGATCAGGGCCGGGCGCGCACCCGGCCCTGATCCAGGTGATTGCGCGATATGACGTTTCTGTTACACGCGCGCGATGCGCCAGATCGCCGCCCTGCCCTATACCACCGCCGCCGACGGATCGATGCAGATATTGCTGATCACGTCGCGCGACACGCGGCGCTGGGTCATCCCCAAGGGCAATCGCATCAAGGGGCTGGCGGGCCATCGCGCCGCCGAACTGGAAGCCTATGAGGAAGCGGGGATTCAGGGCATCGCCTGTCCCGCGCCCATCGGCCGTTACCGATATGACAAGCGCCGCCGCAAGGGCGGATCGCGCGAGGCGATGGTGGAGGTGTTTCCGCTCGCCGTCACGCGCCATTTGACCCAATGGCCCGAACAGGGGCAGCGCGAACTGCGCTGGTTCTCGCTCGCCGACGCTGCAAAGGCGGTGGACGAGCCCGACCTTCAAGACATCATCGCTCGCTTCCGCGAGCCCCCGGCCGATCCCGGCTGGTTCTTCCGCATGCTGCTCGCGCTGCGCGACCGGCAGAATGAAAGGACAGGACTATTGCGCTGGTTCCATGCGCTGATGCCCAAACAGGGCCGCTTCTTCGACCAATTTGAGGATCATGCCGCAACGCTGGTGGCCGGTGCCGACGCGCTGGCGCGGCTGATGCAGGGCGGAACAGACATGGCCGACCAGATCCGCATCATTTCCGACCAGGAACATGCCGCTGATGACATCATCCGCGACGTGTTGCAGGATGTGCGCCGCATCTTCGTCACGCCGTTCGACCGCAGCGCCATCACCGACCTGATCGGCGTGATGGACGATGCGATCGACCAGATGAACCAGACCGCCAAGGCGGTGGCGCTCTACGAAGTCACGACATTTCCGCCGCAGATGCAGGATATGAGCGCGCTGATCGTCGAATGCGCGCGCATCACGCAGGAAGCGATGCCGCTGCTGCGATCGCTCAACCTCAACGCCGCGCGGCTGCACGACCTGACCGAGCGGCTGGTGAAGCTGGAGGGCCATGCCGACCTGCTGCATGAGGACGGGCTGAAGGCCCTCTATGTCGCCGCGCGGGAGGGCAACCCCATGGACTTCATCGTCGGCCGGGAAATCTACAGCCATCTGGAAAAGGTCACCGACCGGTTCGAGGATGTCGCCAACGAGATTTCCGGCCTGGTCATCGACCACGCCTGACCCGACCATCATGGAACCCATCGCCCTGCCCCTGCTGATCGCGCTGATCGGCGTCGCCCTGCTGTTCGATTTCCTGAACGGCCTGCACGACGCCGCCAACTCGATCGCGACGATCGTGTCGACTCGCGTGCTCAAGCCGCACTATGCGGTCGCCTGGGCCGCCTTCTTCAACTTCATCGCCTTCCTATTCTTCGGCCTGCATGTCGCGACCACGGTGGGCAAGGGGATCGTCGACGCCAGCATCATCGACCCGCAGCTGATCTTCGGCGCGCTGATGGGGGCGATAGCCTGGAACCTCATCACTTGGGGGCTGGGCATCCCATCCTCGTCCAGCCACGCCCTGATCGGCGGGCTGCTGGGCGCGGGCCTGGCCAAGGCCGGGCTGTCCGCCGTGGTGTGGAGCGGCGTGTTCAAGACCAGCATCGCCATCGTCCTGTCGCCTGCCGTCGGGCTGTTCCTGGCGCTGATGCTGGTGCTGCTCATCAGCTGGATCTTCCGCCGCTTCACGCCGCAGGGTGCGGACCGGGTGTTCCGCAAGCTGCAACTGGTGTCCGCATCGCTCTACTCGCTGGGACATGGCGGCAATGACGCGCAGAAAACGATGGGGATCATCGCCGTGCTGCTCTATTCGCAGGGGATGCTGGGCGGCACATTCCATGTGCCCTTCTGGGTGGTGATCAGCTGCCAGGCGGCGATGGGGCTGGGCACGTTGCTGGGCGGGTGGAAGATCGTCCACACCATGGGATCGAAGATCACGCGGCTGACCCCGGCCCAGGGCTTTTGCGCCGAGACGGGCGGTGCGATCACCTTGTTCATGGCGACGCATCTGGGCGTGCCGGTGTCGACCACCCACACCATTACCGGGGCGATCGTGGGCGTGGGCGCGTCGCGGCGGCTGTCGGCGGTGCGCTGGAACGTGGCGTCGCGGATCGTCATCGCCTGGGTCGTCACCCTGCCCGCCGCGGCCGTGATCGGCGCGCTGTTCTACGGGCTGACCCAGCTCTTCTGATCATGATGCAGGCGCGGCCGGTTGCCCGCCGCGCCCGTTTTCCTCCTATATCCGCGCCGTCAGGCCACGCGGCCGAGGCGGTGATAGAGATTGGCATATTTGACCGAGTCCGGCTGATCCTGCACCTCGCGCAGATAATGGGCGATGGCGGTGCGGATCAGGCTGAAATCCTCCTGGCTGAACACCGCGCGCGACCGCGCGGGTTCGGGATGGCCGCTGGTCGGTTCGATCGTCTGGCTCTGCATGTCCTCATCCTTCGTGGCTGCGCCCGTCATCGGGCCATGGACAGCGAAATAGACAGGTGCGCCAGCCAATTACAGGCCGATGAATGGCCGTTTGTCACGATACTCCTTTGGCATTTTGTCATTCTATGACAGTATGTCCATATGGCTGAACCGGGGAATCGCAAACTCTATCTTGGCCCCAAGCTGCGGGTGCTGCGCCGCGAACTGGGGCTGAACCAGACGCAGATGGCGGAGGAGCTGGGCATATCGCCGAGCTATCTCAACCATCTGGAGCGCAACCAGCGGCCGTTGACGGCGCAGATGCTGCTGCGGCTGGCCAATAGCTACGACATCGACATTCGCGACTTCACCGCGCCGGCCGCCGACGGCGGGCCGCGCGAATTAGGGGAAATCCTGTCCGACGCGCTGGTGCGCGACATTGGCGTCACGCGCGACGAGGTGCTGGAGGTTGCGGAAAACTACCCCGGCGTCACCGAAGCGATCGCGCGCTTCTATCGCGCGCTGAGCGACCTGCGCCGCGTGCCGGGCGCGGCGCTGGCGGGCGCAGAACGCCCCCCGCTGGTCGCGCCGGTCGACTGGCTGCGCGAGATGATCGCGCGCGCGGGCAATCATTTCGCCGAGATAGACGCCGGCGCCGAATCGATCGCGGCGGACCTGCCGGAGGACCCCGCTCTGTTGCAGGCGGCGCTGCGCACGCGGCTGAAGGACCGGCATGGCATGAGCGTGCAGATCGTGCGCGGCGACCTCATCGCCGGGCGGCTGCGCCATTATGACATGCATCGCCGCCGCCTGATGCTGAGCGAGCGGCTGCCGGCGTCCGGGCGGCTGTTCGCCATCGCCTGCCATCTGGTCGCGCAGGACCTGGCCGACGCGATCGCCGCCCAAGTCGCGCGTGCCGCGCCGCCCGACGAGGATAGCCGCAGGCTCGCGACGATCGCGCTCACCAACTATGCCGCCGCCGCGCTGGTCATGCCCTATGACCGGTTCCGCCAGGCGGCCGAGCAGAGCCGGCACGACCTGCCCTTGCTGTGCGACCGGTTCGGCGTCTCGATCGAGCAGCTGGCGCATCGGCTCACCAGCCTCAACCGCACCGGCGCGCGCGGCGTGCCCTTCTTCATGGCGAAGATCGACCGGGCGGGGCAGATCGCCAAGCGCTTCGACGGCGAGGCGTGGCCCTTCGCGCGCTATGGCGGCACCTGTCCGCGCTGGGACGCGCATGACGCGCCAGCGTCCGGGACGGTCGCGTCCCAGCTGATCGAGACGGTGGAGGGCAAGCGCTTCGTCACGCTGGCCATCGGCCTGCCGCGCGGCGCGACGCAGGCGCGCGGGCGGTCCGTGATCGCGCTGGGCTGCGAAGCGAAACATGCCGCCCGCATCGTTCATGCCGATGGCCTGGATGCCGAGCGCGGCGAAGCGACCGGCGTGGGCCCCAGCTGTCCGCTCTGCGAACGGCGGGCCTGCCCCGACCGGGCGCTGCCGCCGCTCACGCGCGCGCTCGACCTCCACAGCTATGAGCGTACCGCCACGCCTTATCCGTTTCGCAGGGTGTGATGTCGGCTGGTCGAGGCGCTGCCCCTCTTGCCGGTCAGGCGGCGGCTTCTTCCGCGTCCTCGGCGTCGCTCTTGTTGCGGTCGGTGAACCAGATGGCGATGATCGTGACTTCGTAGAGCAGCAGTAGCGGGATGGCGAGCATCAGCTGCGACACGACGTCGGGCGGGGTCAGGACCGCTGCCAGGACGAAGGCGGCGACGATCATGTAGCGACGCAGGCCGATCAGCTGCGCCCGCGTCACGAAGCCCGCGCGGTTGAGCAGCATCAGCAGCACCGGCATCAGGAAGCTGATGCCGAAGGCGAGGATGAACTGCATGACAAGGCCGAGATAAGCGTCGGCGCTGGGCAGCGCCTCCACCGACAAGCCGCTGCTGTCGCCCTGAAATTCCAGGAAGAAGTGGAAGGCAGTGGGCATCACCACGAAATAGGCGAGGCTGGCGCCCATGGCGAAGAGGAAGGGCGTCGCCAGGATGAAGGGCAGCAGCGCCTTCTTTTCCCGCGCATAGAGCCCCGGCGCGACAAAGGCCCAGAGCTGGTTGGCGATGATCGGAAAAGACAGGCAGAAGGCGCCGAAGAAGGCGATCTTCACCTGCACGAAAAAGGCTTCGTACAGCTTGGTATAGACCAGCCGGCCGCCGCCGTCGCCAAAGGCTTCCTTGAGCGGATGGACCAGAATGGCGAAAAGCTGTTCGGAAAAATAGAAGCAAAGCGCGCCGGTGATCACCAGCGCATAGACGCATTTGAGCAGGCGGCTGCGCAGCTCGATCAGATGGTCGAGCAGGGGCGCCTTGCTGTCGTCAATGTCGTTGATCATGCCGCGGCGTCACCCTTGCGGGCTTCGGCGACGCCGTCGGGCGCGGCGGGCGCCTGCGCCACATAGGGCGGGCTGTCGGTGGCGGGCGATGCTGCGGGCGCGGGTGCAGGTGCGGGCCGCGATTCGGCGACGAAGGCCGGCTTGGGCGCGGGCTTGGCGGGCTCGGCGACATAGGGCGGCTTTTCGGACGCGGCGGGCGCCTCCGCTTCGGCGGTGTCGGCGGTGTCGGCGCCGGCGGCGGTGTCGGCCAACGGAGTGACATCGTCGGGCGAAGGCAGCGCGTCGGTGGCGGGCGCGGGCGGATGATCGTCCATGATGCGCTTATTCTGCGCCGCCCATTTCTTTTCCAGCTCCTCCAGCTCCACTTCCCGCACCATGGCGTCGATGCCGGTGCGGAAATGGCGCGCCATGCCCTGTGCCTTGCCCACGATCTGCCCCACCTTGTAAAGCGCGCGCGGCAGGTCCTTCGGACCGATCACGATCACCGCAATGATCACGATCACCAGAAATTCGGTCGAATCGATGCCAAACATGCGCGACTACCGGCCCGGAGGTTGAAGGATCAGGCCTTGGTCTTTTCTTCCGTGGTCGCGCTGGGCGCGTCCTGTTCGGGCACGCGATGGCCCTCGATCCGGGTCGCGGGCTTGGCGGCAGCGACATCATCCTCGTCGTCGGCCATGCCCTTCTTGAAACTCTTGATGCCCTTGGCCACGTCGCCCATCAGGCCCGAAATGCGACCGCCGCCAAACAGCAGCATGACGACCAGGAGCACGATCACCCAGTGCATCAGCGAGAAGGAACCCATAATATTTACTCCTAGCAGAGGGCCTATCTAGGCCTCTTCCTCGTCATTTTCCAGAACGGATTGGCCGCCCAGACCCTCCAGCGCCAGATCGACCGGATCGAGCAGCCCGGCGGCGCGCAGATCCTCTATCCCCGGCAGGTCACGGCGGCTGCTAAGGCCGAAATGTGACAGGAATTCTACGCTGGTCGCGTATATCAACGGCCGACCCGGCACTTCGCGGCGTCCCGCCGGCCGCACCCAGCCCGCCTCCATCAGCACGTCCAGCGTGCCTTTCGCCACCTGAACGCCGCGGATCGCCTCGATCTCGGCGCGGCTGACCGGCTCATGATAGGCAATGATCGCCAGCGTCTCCATCGCCGCGCGCGACAATTTGCGCGGCTCGTCCTTTTCGCGGCGCAGGATATGGGCGAGATCAGGCGCGGTCTGGAAATGCCAGCGCCCGCCCCGCTCGACCAGATTGACCCCGCGCCCGGCATAAGCGTCGGCAAGGGCCGCCAGCGCGCCGGCAATGTCGCCTTCGCCGACATGCAGCGTCAGCTCGCCCGGCGTCATCGGCGCTTCGGCGACGAACAGGGCGGCTTCGACCGCGCGCAGATAATCATCGGGTTCCGCGGTCATGCCTGGGCCCTCCCCGGCGCGGCAGCGCGCAGGTAAATGGGCTGGAATATCCCGTCCTGCTGGATGTCGAGCCGCCCCTGCCGCGCCAGTTCCAGCGCGGCGACGAAGCTGCTCGCCAGGGCCGATCGTGCCTTGGGCGCATCGAGATGGTCGGGTAGGAAGGATTCGAGCCGCGTCCAGTCCAGCGCCGCGCCCACCAGCGCGCCGACGCGCTGGATCGCTTCGTCCAGCGTCATCACCGGGCGCACGGCGATGGTGTGGACCACCGGCTGGGTGCGCGCGCGGATCTGGCCATAGGCCTGGATGAGATCATAGAGGCTCGCCCGCCACTGCGCCTTCTTCACCAGCCGCAACCCTTCGGGCCGGCGGCGGCGGAACACGTCGCGGCCAATGCGGTCGCGCGCCATCAGCCGCGCCGCCGCGTCGCGCATGGCGTGAAGCCGCTGCAGCCGCAATTGCAGGCGCAGCGCCAGTTCCTCGGGGCTGGGGTCCGGCTGCTCGGCGCGGGGCAGCAGCAGCGCGGACTTGAGATAGGCGAGCCAGGCCGCCATCACCAGATAATCGGCGGCCAGTTCCAGCTTGAGCTGCCGCGCCCCTTCGATGAAGGCCAGATATTGCTGCGTGAGCGCGAGGATGGATATTTCGCGCAGGTCGACCTTCTGGCTGCGCGCCAGCGTCAGCAGCAGGTCCAGCGGCCCTTCCCAATGGGCGAAGCTGACCGTCAGCATCTCCGGCCGCGCCGCGCGGCTGTCCTCGGGCGGCGCGAACAGATCCTCGCTCACTCCACCGTCACCGACTTGGCGAGGTTGCGGGGCTGGTCGACGTCCGTGCCCTTGGCCACCGCCACATGATAGGCGAGCAGCTGCACCGGCACCGCATAGACCAGAGGCGCGATCAGCGGATGGACCTGCGGCATTTCGATCGTCGCCATGCAGCCTTCGCCGGCGATGGCGATGCCTTCGGCGTCGGAAATCAGCACCACCTTGCCGCCGCGCGCCTGCACTTCGGCCATGTTGCTGACCGTCTTTTCGAACAGCGGGCCGCTGGGCGCGATCACGATTACCGGGACGGCGTCGTCGATCAGCGCGATCGGGCCATGCTTCATTTCGCCCGCGGCATAGCCTTCGGCGTGGATATAGCTGATTTCCTTGAGCTTGAGCGCGCCCTCCAACGCCATCGGATAATCGGGCCCGCGCCCCAGATAGAGGACGTCGCGCGCAGGCGCGATCAGATGCGCCATCGCCTCGATCTGCCCGTCGCGGCCCAGCGCCTCGTTGAGGGCGGCGGGCGCTTCCGACAGGTGCCAGACGATTTCCGCCTCCTCCTCCGGCGTCAGCTTGCCCTTGGCGCGCGCCAGGTTCGCGGCCAGCGCCGCCAGCACCGCCAGCTGGCAAGTGAAGGCCTTGGTCGATGCGACGCCGATTTCCGGCCCGGCATGAGTGGGCAGCAGCAGGTCCGCCTCGCGCGCCATCGAACTGGTCGGCACGTTGACGACCACCGCGATGATCTGTCCCTCGGCGCGGGCATGGCGCAGCGCGGCCAGCGTGTCGGCGGTTTCGCCCGACTGGCTGATGAACAGGGCAAGGCCGCCCGGCTCCAGCACCGGCTCGCGATAGCGGAACTCGCTCGCCACATCGATGTCGACGGGGACGCGGGCGAATTTCTCGATCCAATATTTGGCGACAAGGCCCGCATAGAAGCTGGTGCCGCACGCGACGATGGTGATGCGCTTCACCCCGCCCAGATCGAAATCCATGTCGGGCATGGCGATCTGGTTCTCCATGCGGCGCAGATAGGATCGCAGCGTCTGGGCGACGACGACCGGCTGCTCATAGATTTCCTTCTGCATGAAATGGCGATGATTGCCCTTGTCGATCATCGCGCCCGACACGCCGGAGATCGTCACCGGCCGGTCGACGGGGACATTGTCCTTGTCGAAAATCTCTGCGCCCTCGCGTGTGATGACGACCCAGTCGCCTTCCTCCAGATAGGCGATGCGCTGGGTCAGCGGCGCGAGCGCCAGCGCGTCCGACCCCAGGAAGGTTTCGCCGTCGCCATAGCCGACGACCAGCGGCGACCCCAGCCGCGCGCCGATCAGAAGGTCGGGATGCGCGCGAAAGGCGATGGCGAGCGCAAAGGCGCCGTGCAGGCGCGGCAGCACGTCGCGCACCGCCTCCACCGGGGACGCGCCCTGCTCCACCTTCTCGCTCACCAGATGGGCGACCACTTCGGTGTCGGTCTGGCTGTCGAACACGCGGCCGCGCGCGACCAGCTCCTCGCGCAGCGGCTTGAAATTCTCGATGATGCCATTGTGCACCAGCGCCACCTGCGCGGTGGCATGGGGGTGGGCGTTGCTGGTCGTCGGCGCGCCATGGGTGGCCCAGCGCGTATGAGCAATGCCGGTGCTGCCCGGCAGCGGCTCGGCCACCAGTTCCTTCACCAGATTGTTGAGCTTGCCCTCGGCGCGGCGGCGCTCGATCGCGCCATCATGGATGGTGGCGACGCCGGCGCTGTCATAGCCGCGATATTCGAGCCGCTTCAAACCATCGACCAGCCGTTCCGCCACGTCGTCCCTGCCGATGATCCCGATAATGCCGCACATGAAGGAAAAGCCCCGATAATATCCCGCTGCGCCCGGTGCGCCGCGATCGGCGGCCAGGCGATGTTCCAGCCATTAAAGGCTCCGCGCCCGCGCGCCAACAGCGGCGCGCAACTATTTCGCCGGCAGCGGGCGGATGGTGATCAGCCAGATGTCGGGCGGGGCGAGCATGCGGAAGGGCAGGCCGCTGGTCCCCACCCCGGCGGCAACGATCATCGTCCGCGCGCCCTTGGAATAACGGCCGCAGGCATAGCGCGTCCCATATTTCGACGGCACATAGACGATGCCGGCGATCGGGAAGGCGATCTGCCCGCAATGGGTGTGGCCGACCAGCGTCAGCGACGGCGCGTCGGGCAGGCGCGGAAAAACATCGGACCCGTGCGACAGGATGATCGGCGCGCCGCCGACCGCGCGCATCGCCGCCAGCGCGCCGTCGATCGCGGGCTTGCGGGTGTAAATGTCCTTCAGCCCCGCGATCGCCAGCGGCCCGCGCCGCACCGCGCCATCCTGCAGCAGGGTGATGCTGATCGCGCCGAATGCCGCCTGCCAGTCCGACGCGCCGAGCGCCCGGCGATTCTGGCGGCTGCGGCTGTCATGATTGCCGAGCACGGCAACCACCCCCAGCGGCGCGCGCAGCGCCGCGAAGGGCGCGATGCTGGCGCGCGCGTCGTAGATGGCCGCGCCCTTGTCATCGCCGATATAGTCGCCGCCCAGCAGGATGAGGTCGGGCCGCAGCGCGTTGATCTGCCCCGCGATGCGCGCCATGCGCTGCGGGCTGTTGTCCGGCCCCGACAAATGGGTGTCGGTCATCAGCGCGACGGTGACGGGCCGGCGCGACGCGCTCGCGGGAAAGGGCAGCGCGATCTCCGCCCGGCGCACGACCGGCATGGCGCGCGCATTGTGCAGTAGCCACAGGGCAAAGCCGATGCCCAGCAACGCCAATATGCCCAGCGCCAGCAGCAGCCTGCGGATCATGCGCCGGGCGCCTGCCCCGACATAGGCACAGGGACAGACACAAGCAGGAGGCGGCTCGTCATTTCCCCGCTTTCTTCGCCCGCATCCGTTCGCGGAACCGGGCGGCCCAACCGACCTTGCCCACCTGTTCGGGGCGCACCAGGCACAGCGAATCCGCCTCCACCGGCCGAGTCACCACGCTGCCCGCAGCGACGATCGCGCCTTCGCCGATACTGGCCGGCGCGACCAGTGCGCTGTTGGAGCCGATGAAAGCCCCCGCGCCGATCTCCGTGCGATATTTGAAGAAGCCGTCATAATTGCAGGTGATCGTTCCCGCGCCGATATTGGCGCCCGCGCCGACGCTGGCGTCGCCGATATAGGACAGGTGATTGGCCTTGGCCCCGTCGCCCAGCGTCGCCTTCTTGATCTCGACGAAATTGCCGACCTTGGCCCTGGCGCCGATCTCCGCCCCCGGCCGCAGCCGCGCATAGGGGCCGATCTCCGCGCCCGACGCCACCGCTGCGCCCTCCAGATGCGAAAGGGCGTGGATCGTCACATCATCCGCCACCGTCACGCCGGGGCCGAAAACGACATGCGGGCCCACCACCACGTCGCGGCCCAGCCGCGTGTCGTGCGCGAAGAACACGGTGTCGGGCGCGAGCAGCGTCACGCCCTCGCGCATCGCCTCGACCCGGCGGCGCGCCTGCCACAGCGCCTCCACCCCGGCCAGTTCGACCCGGCTGTTGACGCCCGCCACTTCCCAGGCCTGCGTCTCTATCACCGCGCTCGCGCCGCCGGGCAGCATGACGATGTCGGGCAGATAATATTCGCCGGCCGCATTGTCGTTGCCGATCCGGTCGAGCAGCACGAACAGGTCGGTCGAACGCACCGCCATCAGGCCGCTGTTGCACAAGGTGACGGCCCGCTCCGCTTCGCTCGCATCCTTATATTCCACCATTTTCTCGATGATGCCCTGCCCGTCGGCGATGATGCGGCCATAGGCCGCCGCGTCATCCGGTCGGAAGCCCAGCACCACGGCGCGCGGCTCGTCCCCGCGATTGAGGCGGTCCAGCATGGCGCGCATCGTTTCCGCGCGCACCAGCGGCACGTCGCCATAGAGGATCAGCACGTCGCCCGCGAAACCCGCCAGCGCGTCATGCGCCTGGGCGACGGCATGGCCGGTGCCCAGTTGCTGATCCTGCACCGCGACGCGCACGCCGGTGCCAGCCACCGCCCGCTCCACCTGGTCCCGGCCCGCGCCGACGACGACAACCTGCCGCTCCGGCGACAGCGCCGCCGCGCTTTCCAGCAGGTGCAGCAGCATCGGCCGCCCGGCGACCGGATGCAGCACCTTGTGCAGCGACGATTTCATCCGCGTCCCCTGCCCGGCGGCGAGGATGATGACGGCGAGCGGGCGAGCGGCGGAACTGGTCACGAATGTTTCCCGATGATGGCGAGTGCTGCGCGCTCTGTGCCATGTTTGCCTTGCCTTTGCCACCGCGCACGCGGCATGGAGCGCGGCCATGAGCAGCATTCCCTTCGACATTGTCGGCTTCGACCTGGACGGCACATTGATCGACACCAGCGGCGATCTGGCAGCCGCGGTCAACCATGCGATCGGCACGATCGGCCGGGCGCCCTTTCCCGCCGCCGACATCCATCCCTTCGTCGGCAAGGGCGCGCGCGTCATGCTGCAGCGCGCGCTGGACGCGTCGGGCGGCTATGACGAAGCGTTGCTGACGCAGCTGCTGCCGATCCTGCTCGATCATTATGCGCAGAATCTGGCGATCCATTCGGTGCCCTATCCGGGACTCGTGCAGGCGCTGGACGAACTGGCCGGGCGCGGCGTGCGGCTCGCCATCTGCACCAACAAGGCGGAGCGGTTCACCCTTCCCCTGATGCGCCAGATCGGCCTGTCCGATCGCTTCGCCGCGATCGTTGGCGGCGACACGGTCGGCGCGTCCAAGCCCGATCCCGCGCCGATGCGCGCGATGGTCGAGCGCGCGGGCGGCGGCCGCGCCGTCTTCGTGGGCGACACGATCAACGACATCGCCGGCGCGCGCAATGCGGGCATCGCCAATGTCGCGGTCGGCTTCGGCTTCCTCGATGGGCCGGTCGAGCAACTGGAGGCGGACGCCGTCATCCACCATTTCGACGAGCTTGTGCCGCTGCTGGAGCGCTGGCCGGGATGAGGCGGCGGCCATGACCCTGCGCCTGGAGCGGGACGGCGCCATCGCCCGCCTGCTGATCGACCGGCCCGCGCGCCGCAACGCGATGAACCAGGCGATGTGGGAGGAGATGCCGCGCCTCATCGGCGAAGCGATGGCGGACGATGCGGTGCGCGTGCTGATCCTCGCCTCCGCCGCGCCCGGCCTGTTCTGCGCTGGCGCGGACATTGACGAATTCGCGCGCTGTTCGGCCGACGCCGACTGGCGCGTCGCCAACCAGGCGGCGATCCGGTCCACCCAATATGCGCTGGCTCATGCCGAAAAGCCGGTGATCGCCGCGATCGACGGCGATTGCGTCGGCGGCGGCTGCGGCCTTGCCATCGCCTGCGACCTGCGCATCGCCGCTCCCGCCGCGCGGATCGGCATCACGCCCGCAAAGCTGGGCATCGTCTATTCGCTGTTCGACACCAAGCTGCTGGTCGACCTGGTCGGCCCGGCGCGGGCCAAGCGCATCCTCTTCACCGGCGCGCTGCACGACGCGGCCGACGCGCTGGCGATCGGCCTGGTCGACGAGATCGCGCCCGACCCGCGCGCCGCCGCCGACACGCTCGCCCGCGCCATCGCCGCCAATGCCCAGCACAGCGTGCGATCGGCCAAGGCGATCATCTGCCGCATCCTCGACGGGCAGGCGGACGACGACGCCACCACCCTCGCCCTCTTCCGCGACGCCTTCGCCCGACCCGACTTCACCGAAGGCGTCACCGCCTTCCGCGAAAAACGCCGCCCGGATTTCTGAAGGATCGCCCTTAGCGCTCCACCGCTTCGGCGCGAGCGATCAGGGCTCGGGCTTGTTCAACATGCATGGTTTCGATCATCCGGCCTTCGAAGCGCTCGGCGCCGCCGCTGGCGGCCTCGATCAGGCGGCGGGCGTCGACGATAGCCTGCGCGTCGGGGCCGAAGACCTGGTTGGCGACCGGCACCTGCGCGGGGTGGATCAGCGTCTTGCCATCGAAGCCCAGCGCATGGCCCTCAACGCACTCGGCCGCCAGCCCCGTTTCGTCCTCCAGCCGGTTGAACACGCCGTCGAACACTGCAATGCCCGCCGCGCGCGCCGCCAGCACCACCGTCTGCATCGCGAGGGACAGGCCGGCCCGTCCGGCCTGATCGGGAATGGCCAGGTCGCGGCGCAGGTCGTTATTGCCCATGAACAGCCCGGCGCAGCCCTCGCCCGCCGCGATGGCGTTGGCCGCCAGCACGCCGCGCGCGCGCTCGATCATCGCGATCACCGGCTTTTGCGTAACGGAAAAGACGTCCTTCACCTGCTTGGGATGCTCGACCTTGGGCAGCACCACATAGTCCGCCGCCGTGCCCTTGAGCCCGATCATCTCGCGCCCATGGCTCGCCGCGCCCTCGGCGTTGATCCGCACCGCGCTCAGCCGGCCGCCAAAGCCTTCGGCCAGCGCGCCGAGCGCGCCGTCCAGCGCCTCGCCCTTGCGCTCCTCGGGCACTGCGTCCTCCAAGTCCAGGATCACCATGTCGCAGGGCAAGGTGCGCGCCTTGGCGATGGCGCGGGGGTTGGACGCGGGCAGGAACAGCAGCGATCGGGCGTGGCGCAGCAGCATGGGGCGGACTCTCCGTCATGATGGCTTGAGCGAAATGTGCCGGAAGGCCTTCCGCACCGGCGTGCGCGGTTACGGACTATCTACCGGCAATGCGACGGCGCAGTTTGAGCGGGCGATCCACTGCGTCACGCCTTGAACCGCCACCCCGATGCCGACAGATATGCTTAGCCACCTTCAGTGCACGAAGCGCGCCACCACGTCGCGATAGGAGCGGCTGACCTTCACTTGCGCGCCGCTTTCCAGCACCAGGAAACATTCGCCATTGGTGTGGGGCTTGACCTGCCGCACCTGGCTCAAGTTGACGATGGTGGAGCGATGCACGCGCTGGAAGTTGCGCGGGTCGAGCCGCTTTTCCAGGTCCTTCATCGTTTCGCGCAGGATCAGGCTGTTGTCGGCGGTGTAAATGCACATATAGTCGCCGGCCGCATCGATGCGTTCGATCGAATCCACGTCGACCCGGAAAATCTGGCCGCGATCCTTGATGTTGATGAGCTTTTCGAAGCGGTTGGACGCAGGCGCGCCATCCTCGGTCGCGGCGAAGTCCGTCATCGCCTGGGGCGCCACTTCGGCCAGAACCTCGCGCAGCTTTTCCACTTCCTGCACCTGCCGCTTTTCGGTCAGGCGCTGGCGCACGCGGTCCAGCGCGTCGGCGAGGCGCCCTTCCTCCACCGGCTTCATGAGATAATCGACCGCCTGCGCCTCGAACGCGCGGATCGCATGGTCGCTATAGGCGGTCACGAAGATGAACAGCGGCGGCTCCACCTCCATCATGCCCTGGACGACGGAAAAGCCGTCAAAGCCCGGCATCTGGATATCGAGGAACACAAGGTCGGGTTTGTGCGTCTTGATGGCGCGGATGGCTTCGCGGCCATTCGTGCAGGTTTCGACGATTTCGACATCCTCATGCGCTTGCAGACGCAATGCAAGGCCCTGAATGGCCAGGCTTTCGTCGTCGACGAGGATTGTTCTGATGGTCATGCGGCGACTTTCGATGTTTCATCCATGTTAAGCGGAATTTCGATTATGACCGAAAATCCGCCCGGCGTGGAACGCGTTTCAAAGCGCTGTCGTTCCCCGAAGGCCTGAATTAACCGGTCCCGGATGTTCGGCAGGCCCACGCCCGTTCCTTCGCTCATGGGAATGTGCGGCTTGATCGCGCCATCGTTCAATCCCGGCCCGGTGTCCGATACGATGATCCGGACATTTTCACCGGCAGGTTGCGCGGTGACGGATATGTCCGCCCCCTCTTCCTTGGGCGTGACCGCATATTTGATCGCATTTTCGACCAGCGGCTGCAGCAGCAGCGACGGCAGCCGCGCGTGCGCGACGGCGGGGTCGATGGTGAAGGCCGGGCGCAGCCGGTCCTCGAAGCGCATCTTTTCGATCTCGAGATAGAGTTTGAGCGTCTCCACCTCCTGCTCGATCGTCACTTGCGCGGTGGGTTCGTTGATCAGCGTGTAGCGCAGGAAGGACGACAGGCGCGACAGCATCGCATTGGCGCGGTCGGTCTGCTTCAGCAGCACCAGCGTCGATATGCTGTTGAGCGTGTTGAACAGGAAATGCGGGTTGAGCTGGTAGCGCAGCATCGCCAGCTGCGCGCTCGACGCCTGGGTTTCCAGCCGCAGCAGCTGGTCGGCCTGCTCCTCCACCGTCAGGTAGAAATTGATCGCATAATAGAGCGCCGACCAGGCGCCGATCAGCGTCACCGACAGGTAGAAGGCGCCCAGGAACAGTTGCAGCCCCGCCGTGTCGCCGCTGCGATTCTGGGTCGAAAAGACCCAGGCATCGATGAACGCGACCAGCCCCGCGGCCAGCACCACGGTCAGGATCGACACGCCCCAGGTGACGATCGGCCGCTGCTTGAGCAGGAAGCGGAACGCCACCGCCATCATCAGCGTCACCGAATAGCCGGTGACGGTGGAGATCAGCACCGGGATCAGGCTGGACAGCGGCTGGCCGTTGGCGATGGTGGACGACCCGCGCAGCAGGAAGGCGCCCGCCCATCCGAGCGATTGCAGGTTCCAGAATGCGCGGTTCTTGTCAGCGAAAAAGGGCTGAGGCTGGATGCGGGTCACAGACATGGCCGCCATGCCTATGCCATTATGGCGCGGGCGGGAAGCCGGGTCAGGCAGCGGCGGCCGGCTCCTGCGCCATCGGCGTCACCTCGTCGGTGCACAGCCACACCAGGTCGGACAGGTCCAGCGTCCGCCCGTCATGCGCCTGAATCGCGATGGTGCGAATGGGCTTGCCGTCGCGCTTGTCCGCCAGCACCTGGCAGGCGGGCCCGCCGCAGCCCCAGCGTTCGCCCCACTGGCGCAGCGCGATCATCGCAGGGGCCAGTTCCTCGCCCTTCTGCGTCAGCCGATATTCCACCTTGCGCCGGTCGCACTGCATCGGCTCGCGCACCAATATGCCATGTTCAACCAGCCGGGCGAGCCGGTTGGCGAGAATATTGCGGGCGATGCCCAGGGTCGACTGGAATTCCTCGAAATGGCGAATGCCCGACAGGGCGCCGCGCAGGATCAGGAAGGACCAGCGCTCCCCCATCATCTCCAGCGCGCTGGGGAGCGCGCATTGTTCCAGATCCTGGGCCAGATTATGTTTCATGGGTCTCACGCATAGCGGAAAGCAACAGCCGTTGCAAAATCGCCACCTTATTATCGCAACATGGCGTTTTTTTGTTGCACGGCAAGGGGGTTCCAACACAATCGGCAGTGATGTTGCGCCAATATGAACTTGTCGAACGCGTGAAGCGCTATGATCCTCAGGCGGATGAGGCGATGATCAACCGCGCCTATGTCTTTTCGGTCCAGAAGCATGGTTCCCAGAAGCGCGCCAGCGGCGACCCCTATTTCAGCCATCCCATCGAAGTCGCGGGCATCCTGACCGACTTCAACCTCGACGACCAGACCATCGTCACCGCTCTCCTCCACGACACGATCGAGGACACGCTCGTCACCTATGACGAGATAGAGAGTGCCTTTGGCCCCGACGTCGCCCGCATGGTCGATGGCGTTACCAAACTGTCCAAGATCGAGGCCATGTCCGAAAATGAGCGGGCGGCCGAAAATTTGCGCAAATTCCTGCTCGCCATGTCGGACGACATTCGCGTGCTGCTGGTCAAGCTGGCCGACCGGCTGCACAATATGCGCACGCTGCACTTCATCAAGAATGAGGCCAAGCGCCGTCGCATCGCCCGCGAAACGATGGACATCTACGCCCCGCTGGCCGAGCGGATCGGCATGTACGACTTCATGCGGGAGATGCAGCTCCTCTTCTTCCGCGAGCTGGAGCCCGAAGCCTATGACAGCATCACCCGGCGCCTGGAGCATCTGAAGGAAGGCGGCCATGACAAGGTCGACCGCATCGGCGCGGAGCTGCAATTGCTGCTGGGCGGCAAGGGCCTGTCCGTCACCGTCTCGGGCCGCGAGAAGCATCCCTATTCCATCTGGCGCAAGATGCAGGAGCGCCACATCAGCTTCGAACAGCTGACCGACGTCATGGCCTTCCGCGTCATCACCGACAGCACGGAGGATTGCTACCGCGCGCTTGGCATCATCCACCAGACCTTCAAGATGGTGCCCGGCCGCTTCAAGGATTATATCTCCACGCCCAAGCGCAACGGCTACCGCTCGCTCCACACCACCGTCATCCATCAGGACAATGCCCGCATAGAGGTGCAGATCCGCAGCCGCGCGATGCACAGCGACGCCGAACTCGGCCTCGCCGCCCATTGGGCCTACAAGCAGAAGGGCGACGCCACCGATCACCACGCCGCCTGGCTGCGCGACCTGGTCGAGATACTGGAGCAGAGCCAGGACGCGGACGAGCTGCTCGAACATACCCGCATGGCGATGTATCAGGACCGCATCTTCGCCTTCACCCCAAAGGGCGAGCTGCACCAGCTGCCCAAGGGCTCCACCCCGGTCGACTTCGCCTATGCCGTCCATACCAGCCTTGGCAACCAGACCGTGGGGGCAAAGGTCAATGGCCGCGTCGTGCCGCTGCGCACCAGCCTCGAAAATGGCGACCAGGTCGAGATATTGAAGTCGGAGGGGCAGGAGCCCCAGCCCGGCTGGCTCACCTTCGCGATCACCGGCAAGGCGCGCGCCGCCATCCGCCGCTTCATCCGCCAGAAGCAGCGCGGCGAGGAAATCAAGCTGGGCGAGAAACTCTATGAGGAAATCGTCAGCCGCTTCTCGCCCGATCTCGCCAAGGAACTGGGCGACAAGGCGCTGACCGCGGCGCTCAAGCGCCTCAAGCTCGACGATCGCGCCGCGCTGATGGTCGCCATCGCCACCCACCGCGTGCTCGACCATGAAGTGATGGAGGCGCTGGTCCCCGGCTCCACCAGCGCGCAGGGGATGGAGGAAGCCCATCCGCGCCAGCATGAACCCGTGTCGATCCGCGGCCTCACCCCCGGCATCGCCTATAACCTGGGCGATTGCTGCCACCCCGTGCCCGGCGACCGCATCGTCGGCGTGCGCCGCACCGGCGAGCCGATCGAGGTCCACACCATCGACTGCCGCTCGCTGGAGGTGGAGCAGGATGACGACTGGGTGGACCTGAGCTGGGACAGCAAGTCCAAGGGCGGCACCGCCCGCCTCTCCGTCATCGTCAAGAACCAGCCCGGCGCGCTGGCCGCCGTCGCCAACGTCTTCGGCGCGACCAAGGCGAACATCCTCAACCTCCAGCTCGTCAACCGCGAAGGCCCCTTCCACACCGACATCATCGACCTGGAAGTGGCGGATGCGCAGCATCTGATGCGGATTTTGTCGGCGCTACGGGCGATCGACGTGGTGGTGCAGGCGGATCGGGTTTGAGCATAGACAGCGCCCCGCGCGGTTGCCAATCCTATCTGGGTCCGAAATCCTTCTGATATTCCTGCACTTGTCACATGCCGGATCGGACTGAGCAGCTAGCTCTCCAGTGAAGCATCGGGCGTGGCAGAATAGGGAGGCCGACATGGTGGAATGCGAGACAATATTAGGCAGGCGCGTGCTGTTCGTCATGGCTGTGGAAGCCGAATATGGACCGCATTTGCGCGCCCGCTTCACGCCGCTGATGACCGGGATCGGTCCGATCGAGGCCGGCATCGCCATGGGCGCCGCGCTCCAGGCGCTCGCCGCCCAGACGGCCCTGCCCGATCTCGTGGTGTCGCTCGGTTCAGCCGGGTCGCGCCGTTGCCCCCTGGGCGAGATTGTCCAGGTCGCCAGCGTTTCGTGGCGCGACATGGACGCATCGCGCCTGGGCTTTCCCAAGGGCGTGACGCCGATGACCGACCATCCCGCCGACATTCCGCTCCTGACGCCGCTGGACCTGCCGCGCGCGCGCCTGTCGACTGGCGCGAATGTCGTGGGGGGCGATGACTATGACGGCATCGACGCCGACATGGTGGACATGGAAAGCTTCGCCATCGCCCGCGCCTGCGCCCGGCATGGCATTCCGCTCATGGGCCTGCGCGGCATATCCGACGGCCCGGGCGAGCTGGATCACATCAACAGCTGGATGGAATTGCTGGGCCTGATCGACGAGCGGCTGGCGCAGGCGGTGGACCTGCTGCCCGATGCGCTGGCGCGGATGGGCGACTGAAGGACACGACGCCGCTCAGCAGGCGCCGCCCATGCCGATGCGGCGCGGCCAGGACAGTTCGTAAGTCACCATAAACCCGTCATGGTCCGACAGTTCAGGACCGCTCTCGCCGCCGTCGAACATCGCCTCGACACGCAGGGGACGCACAGACACCGCGTCGCCCGGCCAGTAAAATTGTAGGTCCTGCGTATCCATCCACGGTTCGTCCCCGTCCCAAGACATGCGAACGTCGCACCCCGACGCCGGATCAGCGCAGACGCGATGGACCAGATTGAGCGACTGGTAGCGAGAGAAATTCTCCCACCGCTCCTCCGAATGGCGCATGTTGAAATCGCCGCCGAAGATCAGCGGATAGGAATCGTCATGGCTGCGATCGACAAAAGCCGACGCTTCGAGCGACTGGCGTTCATGGGCGGCGAGATGGCGCGGCGCGGGCGCGCGCGATGCGCCGCGGCTGTTCATATGCGTATCATAAATGTCGATGGGCGTCGGCACGCCCGGAATGGCGATGCGCGCCAGCATGACGCCCTTGTTGGCGAGGCAGTCGATGCCGGCGCAGGACCGGCGCCCATAGGCGTGCATGTCCACCGCCTTGATCGGATAGCGCGAGGCGATGGCCAGACCGCTGCCGGTCAGATGCAGGCCGATCTCACCCCGCCCTATGTTCGAATGCCCCGGCAGCGCATTCCTGGTCGCGCCCTTCGCGCGCGTGGTCCGGCGCGGACCGGTGACGACCGCGGGATAGCCCGCGGCGGCGACCGCTTGCTTGGCGGCGCCGCTGAACATTTCCTGGAACAGGATGATGTCGGGCGCGCGGCCGGCCTTTCGCATCGCCGCCAGCCGCTCTCCGATCTCGTGCAGCGACGCCGCACGGCCCGAGCGCGCGGGCCAGCCCAGACCTTCAATATTATAGGTGAGGACCGACAGCGTCGTGGTGATCCGCTCCCGATCCGGCGCGGCGAAGGCGGGCGGGCGCGCCTCGGCACAGGTCATGGCGCGCTCTGGCAGCGGCGTCGCGCAACCGGCCAGCAACAGGACGCTTGCCGGCGCGGCCAGGCGCAGCATGTCGGTCAACCGCTGGCGGGTTTTTCGCACCGGCCTAGTCGCCTTCGAACGCGATCAGCGCCTGCGCGGCCACGCCATCGGCCTCCAGCAGCGCCTTGCCGCCGAGGTCCGGCAAGTCGACGGCGAACAGCGCCATCAGCACGATGGCTCCCTGTTCGCGCAGCAATTGCGCCGCGGCCAGCGCGGTGCCGCCGGTGGCGATGAGGTCGTCGACCAGGATGACTCGCGTATCGGGCGGCACCTGCCCCTCATGCAGTTCAAGCCGATCGGTGCCATATTCCAGCACATAATCGATGCCGACGGTCTTGCCGGGCAGCTTCCCCGCCTTGCGCACCGGCACGAAGCCCTTGCCCAGGACGGTGGCCAGCGCCGCGCCCAGGATGAAGCCCCGCGCTTCGATACCGACGATCAGGTCGGGATCGAGCGGCCTTGCGACGCTGGCCAGCCGCGCGACCAGTTCGGCGAAACCCGGGCCGTCCGCCAGCAAGGTGGTGACGTCGCGGAACTGGATGCCGGGCCTGGGGAAATCCGGAATGGTGCGGATGAGGGCGGTCAGGCTGTCGATGCTCATGGAATCTCCATAGGCAAAGGGCGCGGCTCCCTCAAGGAACCGCGCCCCTCCTTTTTCCGTACGCGAAGCGGAGCCGTCAGACGGCCTTTTTCTTGTCCGCCCAGATATTCTGATAGGCCATATAGGCTAGCCCCGTGGCGATCAGCAGGAAGATGATCGTCGCCAGGCCTGCGCGCCGGCGGTTTTCCAGCTTGGGTTCGGCCGTCCAGGTGAGGAAGGCGGCCACGTCCTGCGCCATCTGGTCGACCGTCGCCCTGGTGCCATCGCCATAGGTCACCTGGCCATCGGCCGTCAGCGGCGGCGCCATCGCCAGGTTGAGGTTGGCGAAATAGGGGTTGAAGTGCAGCCCCTCCGGCGTCTTGGCATCGGGGAATTCCTTGAGCAGTTCCTTGCCCTCTTCGTTCCGATACCCCTGCTGGCTGCGATAGCCGGTGATCAGCGAATAGACATAGGCGCTGCCATGATGGCGGGCCTTGGTCATCAGCGACAGATCGGGCGGGATGGCGTTGTTGTTCGCCGCCGCCGCCGCGACATTGTTCGCGAAGGGCTTGGGGAAATGATCGGCCGGCACCGGATCGCGCGTCGACATTTCGCCCGTGGCGGGATCGACGTCCGGTGTCTTGATCGCCCACTGCTTCGCGATCGCCTTCACTTCCGCCTCATTATAGCCAAGCGCTTCCAGGTCGCGGAAAGCGACGAACTTCAGGCTGTGGCAGGCCGAGCAGACTTCCTTGAACACCTGGAAACCGCGCTGCAGCTGGCGGCGGTCATATTTGCCGAACGGCCCCTCGAACGAGAAGGAGACATGTTTGGGCGCCAGATGGAATTCATGCTCCACCGTCGGCTGGGGCGGTTCGGCGACATAGGCCACCGCGCCCATCAGGAAGGAAACCAGCAGCCAGCCTGCAAAGAAGAGGCCGACGAAGAATGCGCCGATGCGAACCATGGTGTCGTTCCCCCCTTTAACCGGCGTTCGAAGGCTGCGGATCAGCGCCCATGCCGGGCAGCGCGTCCTGTTCGCCTTTGATGCTGTGACGGTGCAGCACCGATTCGGTGATCGAGCCCGGCAGCGGCAGCGGCTTTTCGAAGCGCGAGATCAGCGGCAGGACGATCAGGAAATGGGCGAAATAATATGCCGCCGCGACCTGGCTGATCATCACATAGGGTTCTTCCGCCGGCGCGCCGCCGCAATAGCCCAGGATCAGCACGTCGATCACCAGGATCAGGAAGAACTTCTTGAACACCGGCCGGTAATTTCCCGAGCGGACCGGCGAGTTGTCGAGCCAGGGCAGGAAGAAGAGCAGCAGGATCGACGCGAACATCGCCAGCACGCCCAGCAGCTTGGCCGGCACGAAGAAGAAGTCGACGGTGAAGGCGCGCAGGATCGCGTAGAAGGGCCAGAAATACCATTCGGGCACGATATGCGCCGGCGTCGAAAGCGGGTTGGCTTCGATATAATTGTCCGGGTGGCCCAGATAATTGGGCGCGTAGAACAGCATGATCGAGAAGAGGATCAGGAACACGCCCGCCCCGAACCCGTCCTTCGCCGTGTAATAGGGGTGGAAGGGCACGGTGTCCTGCGGCCCCTTCACTTCCACGCCGGTCGGGTTCGAGGAACCCGGAATATGCAGCGCCCAGATGTGCAGGATGATGACCCCCGCGATCACGAAGGGCAGCAGGAAGTGCAGCGAGAAGAAGCGGTTGAGCGATGCGTTGCCAGGCGCAAATCCGCCCAGCAGCCAGGTCTGGATCGGCTCGCCCACCACCGGAATCGCGCCGAACAGACCGGTGATGACCTTCGCGCCCCAATAGCTCATCTGCCCCCAGGGCAGCACATAGCCCATGAAGGCCGTCGCCATCATGAGGAGGAAGATGACGAGGCCCAGCAGCCACACCATCTCGCGCGGCGCCTTGTAGGAGCCGTAGAAAAGCCCGCGGAAGATATGGAGATAGACGACGATGAAGAAGAAGCTGGCGCCATTGGCGTGAGCGTAGCGCATCAGCCAGCCCGAATTGACGTCGCGCATCGTCTGTTCGACGGTGGCGAAGGCGACCAGGTCATTGGCGCCATAATGCATCGCCATGATGATGCCGGTGACGATCTGGATCACCAGCGCGAGGCCCGCGAGCACGCCGAAGTTCCAGAAATAGTTGAGGTTGCGCGGCACGGGATAGCCAGCGCCGACCGCATTGTAGACGAGGCGCGGCAGCGGCAGCTTCTCGTCCATCCACTGCATCACGGGATGCTTGGGAGTATAATGTTCAGCCCATGGAAAGCTCATGACGGTCCCCCCTCAACCCACAAGAATGGCAGTGTCGGAAGTGAATTTGAATTCGGGCACTTCCAGATTCTTGGGGGCAGGCCCCTTACGGATGCGGGCGGCCGTGTCGTAGGACGAACCGTGGCAGGGGCAGAAATAGCCGCCATATTCGCCTTTGTTCTCGCCTTCGCCGGCGCCCAGCGGAACGCAGCCCAGGTGAGTGCACACGCCCATCGTCACCAGCCACTGCTTCTTGCCATCGACGGTGCGTTCCTCCAGCGTCTGCGGATCGCGCAGGGTGGAAGCGTCGACCTTGTCGGCTTCGGCGATTTCCTTGGGCGTCAGATGCCGCACGAACAGCGGCTGCGACCGGAAGGTGGTCTTGATCGCCTGCCCCGGCTGGATGGCGGACAGGTCGACCTCGGTCGAGGCGAGCGCCAGCACATCGGCGCTGGGGTTCATCTGGTCGATCAGCGGCACGACCACGGCGACCGCGCCGATGCCCGCGAAGCTGACTGCAGCGATATTGATGAAATCGCGGCGGCGTACCTCTTCTCCGCCGGATAGAGTTTGTCCGTCAGAATGCTCTACGCTCGCCATGCACCTCTACCCTTGCAAGACTTCCCTGTCACACCGCATGCCGTTACCGGCGCTGATTATCAAGGGATTTGGGTTGTCAGCCATGGCTGCCCCCGCCTTCCCCCCGGCGTGGTCCGCGGGCCTGATAACCGGATCGCGCGCGCTTTGCCAACCGCAATCTTACTTGGCCTGTTACAAAAGCGTGCGCTGCTCTATGGCGCGGACCATGCGTATCGCCCTCTATCAACCCGAGATTGCCGGCAATGTCGGCGCGATCCTGCGCCTTGCCGCCTGTTTCGCCGTGCCCGTCGACATCATCATGCCCACCGGATTCGCCTTTTCCGACACGCGGCTGCGGCGCGCGGCGATGGACTATGGCGACGCGGCCGACGTGACCCGCCACGCCAATTTCGAGGCGTTCGACGCCGCGCGCCGGGCGCAGGGCCGGCGCCTGCTGCTGATGAGCGCCCATGCCTCGCAACGGCTGCCCGATGTCGCCTTCCACCGCGACGACGTGCTGCTGATGGGGTCGGAAAGCGCGGGCGTGCCCGACAGCGTGCGCGACCTGGCCGACATCCGCGTGCGCATCCCCATGGCCCCGGGGTTCCGATCGCTCAACATCGCCGTATCCACCGGCATCGCCGTTGCCGAAGCGCTGCGCCAGACTGAAGGGTTTCCCGCGTGACCAATGCTGTTCCAACCGTCCCCTTCCCGCTCGACGCGCGCCAGCAGGCGGCGCGCAGCTGGTTCGAATCGCTTCGGGACCGCATCTGCGCCGAGTTCGAGGCGATCGAGCGGGAGGCGGGCAGCGACGCCGCCTTCCAGTTCACCGCCTGGGACCGCGAAGCCGAAGGGCAGGCCCCCGGCGAAGGCGGGGGCGGCGTGCGCGGCGTGATGAAGGGCAAGATCTTCGAGAAGGTGGGCGTCAACGTCTCCACCGTCGGCGGCGCCTTCGCCCCCGGCTTCGCCCAGACGATCCATGGCGCGGCCGAGGACCCAAGCTTCTTTGCCACCGGCATCAGCCTGGTCGCGCACATGGCCAACCCGCATGTGCCCGCGGTCCACATGAACACGCGCTATCTGGTGACGACGAAAAGCTGGTTCGGCGGCGGCGCGGATCTCAATCCGCCGCTGCCGCGCGCGGAGGATACGGCGCAGTTCCACGCCGTGCTGAAGGCCGCCTGCGACGCGCATGACCCCGAATATTATGCCCGCTTCAGCCAGTGGGCGGAGGAGTATTTCTTCATTCCCCACCGCAATGTCGCGCGCGGGGTGGGCGGCATTTTCTACGATCATCTGGAATGCCCGGACGATGCGGCCTTCGCCGCCAATTTCGCCTTCACGCGCGCGGTGGGCGACGCGTTTCTGGACGCTTTCCCGCCGATCGTGCGGCGGCGCATGGGCGATCCCTGGACCGACGCCGATTACCGCACCATGCTGGAATGGCGCGGTCGCTACGCCGAATTCAACCTGGTGCATGATCGCGGCACGCTGTTCGGCCTCAGGACCGGCGGCAATATCGACGCGATCCTGATGAGCCTGCCGCCCATGGCGAGCTGGAGCTGAGGCGATGCCACTGACCCCGGTCGATCCGGGCATGGTGGCGACGGTGGTTACCCATCTGGAGATGCGCGCGCGACCCCGCCCCGCGCCGATCCCGCCCGCGCCGTTGCGGCTGGTGCGGTGGAAAGCGCCGGACGCAGAGGCCTATCGCGCCCTGTTTCGCCGCGTCGGCGCGCCCTGGCTGTGGTTTTCGCGGCTGGTGATGCGCGATCCGGAATTGCTGGCGATCATCGGCGACCCGGCCGTGGAGGTCTATGCCGTGGCCGATCCGCGCGGCGCGGAAGTCGGACTGCTGGAACTGGATTTCCGCGCCCTGCCCGATTGCGAACTGAGCTTCTTCGGCCTTGTCCCCACGCTGACCGGGCAGGGCTTTGGCCGCTGGCTGATGGCGAACGCCCTCTCGCTCGCCTGGCGCAAGGGGGTCGAGCGGCTGCGCGTCCACACCTGCACGCTGGATAGCCCGGCAGCGCTGGGCTTCTACATCCGATCAGGCTTCACGCCCCTCGCGCGGGAAGTCGAGACCTTTGCCGACCCGCGCATCGCCGGCATCCTGCCGCACGACGCCGCACCGCATGTGCCGCTGCTCGATCAGTCCGCCGACGCCTGACGATAGAGACGCGCGAGCATCACCAGCAGATAGACCTGGATCACCGCCGACACCGCGGCGCTTGCGATCCCGCCCGCCAGCCGCGCGCCTTCCGGCCCGGCGAGCAGCCCGCCCAGCAGCCCGACGATCACCTGCGCCGCCGCGCCCACCAGCGTCGAGAGCAGCATCACGATCAGCAGGAAGCCCAGCAGCCGCCAGAAATGGCCGCGCGTCAGCGACCAGGCGCGCCGCAGCGATTCGATCACGCCCGCCCGGGTGTCGATGACGACAGGATTGAGCAACACCAGCCGCACGCTGACGAAGAAGATGATCACCACCGCCGCCGTGCCGAGCAGCAGCCCCATCACCGCCGCCGCCTGTTGCGAGGCAAGCGAGAAGACCGCGCCCAGCAGCGCGATCAGGACAACGAAAGCGACAATGGCGGCGACCACAAGCAGCGCCGTCCCGATCAGCACCGGCAGCCGCGCGAAGCTGAGCCGCAGCGCTTCGCCGACGCTGATCCCCGGTCGCAGCGCGAGCGCGAACAACGCCAGCGATCCGAACCAGATGATGACGATGCCCAGCAGCATCGCCAGCGCGAAACCGGGCGGCATGACGGGTATGGCATCCACCTTGGGCTGGGCGAACCATGCCTGCAGCTCGGGCGGCGTCATTTCCTGGACGATGAGGCCGGGCAGCGCCACGAACAGCAGGGCCACGGGGAAGAGCAGCGCCGCTTCGCGGGTGATGAAGGCCACCGCTTCCTCCCACGCCTTGCCGATGGAGATATTCGCCATATCTAAGCTGCCTGCCTCATGAGGGGGAATATGCGGCTGGAGACTTGATCGCTCGCCCGCCCCAAGTCAAGGAAGCGCCATGGTCCACCCCCTTCCCTTTCCCGATCAGGTCGAATGGCGCGTCGACGCCGCGCCGGTCGATTATCCGCAGGCGCTGGCCGACATGGAGGCGCGCGCCACAGCGATCGTCACAGGGGACGCGCGCGAGCGGGTGTGGCTGCTGGAGCATCCGCCGCTCTATACTGCCGGGACCAGCGCCGATCCGGCCGAGCTGATCGACCCGCGCTTTCCCGTTCATGATGCCGGGCGCGGCGGGCGCTACACCTATCATGGGCCGGGCCAGCGGATCGGCTATCTGAACATCGACCTGGCGCAGCGAGGCAAGGATGTGCGCAACTTCGTCCATCATCTGGAAGGATGGATGATCGCGGCGCTGGGCGATCTGGGCGTTGCGGCGCGACGGGCGGAGGGGCGGATCGGCATCTGGACCGACGATCCCCAGGGCCGGGAAGCCAAGATCGGCGCGCTCGGCATCCGGGTGCGGCGCTGGGTGACGCTGCATGGCTTTTCGATCAACGTTGATCCCGACCTGTCGCATTTCGGGGGCATCGTGCCCTGCGGCATCAGCGACTATCCGGTGACCAGCATCGCGGCGCTGGGCGCAAACCCGTCCATGGCCGCGCTCGACGCCGCGCTGAAGGCGCATTTTCCGGCCTTTCTCAGCCGCTTGGCACGCTGCGGCTCGGGGCTTGAGCAATGCGGGTCCGCCCGCTAGGGTCCTGCGCTTCACCGGCGGGGGGCTGCCGGGTATCGACGCGACTTCAAGGAGACCCGGATGCGCGTGAATGCATGGATCGTCTGCACGGCAGCCTTGCTGTCCCTCACCGCCTGCGGGGGCGCGGAGAAGGGCGGCAACAGCGTGCAGATGAAGGATATGGAAGTGATCGACGGCACCGCGACCGATGCGATGACCGACCTGGACGGCGTGCAAAGCGAAGGCACCGCCATCGCCCTGCCCGGCGCCAACGCCGCCGGCAATGACAGCGCCGCCGCGAGCGACGCGCGCCCTGCAGCGCCCGCGCCGGCCGAAGATGCCGAAGTGGTCGCGGATCAATAGGACGCCGCGGTTCGGCAATGCTATAGCGCGCATGATCATGGCTTGGGGATGCGCCGCGCCGCATCCTGTGGGAAAGGTTTGACGATGAGCTTCCGTTTCGCCCTGCGCACCACCTTGTGGGGCCTGTCTGTCGCCCTGGGGCCGCTCGCCGCGCAACCGGCCGCCGCGCAATTCTACTGGTCGCCGCCCGACATGAGCGCGCCGGCCTTGACCGACGGCAATGCCGCGATCGCGCTCGGCCTGCCCGGCGCTACGGCCGGGGAGATCAAGGCCGGACTCGCCTGGAACCTGCGCGCCGCGCTCAATGTCGCGGCGCTGCAGTGCCAGTTTGAACCCACATTGCTGACGGTCGACAATTACAACGCCATGATCGCGCATCATGACGCGGAACTGGACGCGGCGCAGACGACGCTCCTGTCCTATTTCCAGCGCACCGCCGGCAAGGGCCGCGCCGGCCAGTCCGCCGCGGACATGTACAATACCCGCATCTATTCGGGCTATTCGACCGTGCAGGCGCAAAAGGGCTTTTGCCAGGAGGCAGGCATCGTCGGTCGCCAGGCGATCTTCGCCGACCGCGGCACGCTGGCCGAAGTCGCGCGCGCCGGTCTGGCCTCGATCAAGAAGTCGCTGATCCTGGCGGGCGAGCAATATTATGGCATGCCCGGCGACAATTATGCCGTGGCCCTGCCCTCCTTCGACCCGAAATGCTGGAAGAAGGGCGTGCTGGAGCCGGTCTGTCACCAGGCCTATAATGAGAAGATCGGGGTGAAACCCTGAGAGCAGGCGAGATGACCGGCATCCAGTTGCGGCGCCCTCGATCAGGTCGATGACGGCGACGCTCAAGGCTTAACCGGCGATACGGGTCGCGCTGCGATCACGGCGCGGGCCGCCCCTTTCTCGCCTGCCCCCCTGTCATCACGCAAACCACCAACCGCGCGGCCCCGCCACGAATCGTGCTCAATAAGCGCGCGGTTCGGCTCCGTCCAGCCAGTGGGAGCAGCGCTGGGCCGCGCCGTCTTCGCCGGCGGAGAGGGCGGCGACGGTGTGCCAGCCCTGAGCGCGCAGTTCGGCGGCGCGATCGGCGTCGGCGCCGAGGGGCACGAACAGGCGGCGGGGGCTTTCGCCGCCGAAGCCGGCGTCGATCAGCGGATCGGGATAGAGGGAGAAGCCCATGGCGGGCTCATCGGCGCCGTCGGCGCGAGCGATGGCATAGCTGCCGCCGCGACCGATTTCGCCGACGAAGCCTTCGGCGAAGATGGAGAAGCCGAACCAGTTCTGGAATTCAAAGCCATGCCGTTCGGTCGGATCGAGCGTCAGGGTGATGTCCCAGCCGATCGGCCGGGCGATGGCGCGCAGGCCCGCGATGCGGCTGTCGATCACGCCGTCGATGCTGGCGCTGAACGCTTCCAGCTGCTCCATCGCGGCGTGGAACGGCCCGGTGGCCTGGATCAGCGGCAGATAGGCGGCTGCGGCCGGACCGAGTGCGGCGAGCGCGCCGGCATCCTTGGCGTCGAGTTCGGTGCGGACCGCCTCCACCTGCTTGTCCGCGAGCGGCAGCGGCCCGGCGGCGAGCATGTCGACAAGGTCCGGCAGGGTGAAATCGATGGTGATGCCGGTGACGCCGGCCGCCTGCAGCGCTTCGATCGCGACATTGACGATCTCGACCGCCGCGGCGACGCTGTCGCTGCCGATCAGTTCGGCGCCCAGCTGCATCTTCTCGCGCTCGGGGCGCAGCTGGCTCGCTTTCTGGCGGATGACAGGGCCGGCATAAGAGAGGCGCAGCGGACGCGGCGCGGCGCGCAGGCGGGTGGCGGCGATGCGGCCGACCTGAGCGGTCATGTCCGGGCGGAAGGCAAGGCTGCGCTGCGACACCGGGTCGACCGCGCGCACCAGATCCTGCGCGCGCATGGATTTGAGGCGCTGGGTCAGCGTATCTTCAAATTCCGCGAGCGGGGGCATGACGCGCTCATAGCCATGAGTGGCGACCGTATCGAGCACGCGCCGCGCCAGGCGGGCGGAGGCTTCGGCCTGAGGCGGCAGGCGGTCGGACAGGCCTTCGGGGAGAAGGCCGAGTGGGATGGTAGTCATGAACGGCCCTTTAGCGGAAATTGCAGGTGTGGCCATCCCCCGGCTCCGTTCGGTTCGAGCGCGTTGAGAACTATGCTCGAAGCTGCTCGAACCGAACGGTGACGCCGTTTCAGGCGAAGCGCAGCAGCTTCACCTGCTTCACGCCGGCGAGGTTGCAGATTTCCCAGCGCAGCGGTTCGGTGACGGTGCCGTCGACCGAAAGCAGCAGCACCGCTTCGCCTCCCTGATCGCGGCGGCCGAGATGGAAGGTGCCGATATTGACCTGCGCTTCGCCCAGGGTCGAACCCAGGCGGCCGATGAAGCCGGGCGCGTCCTGGTTGACGATGTAGAGCATGGTGCCGCCAAGGTCGGCCTCCACTTTGATGCCGAACAGTTCGACCAGGCGCGGCTGGGCATGGCCGAACAGCGTGCCGGCCACCGACTTGTCGCCATTGGCGGTGGAGACGGTGACGCGCACCAGCGTCTGATAGTCGCCTTCGCGATCATGGCGCACTTCGCGCACGTCGAGGCCGCGTTCCTTCGCCAGGAAAGGCGCGTTCACCATGTTCACCGTGTCGGAATAGACGCGCATCAGCCCGGCCAGCACCGCTGCGGTGATCGGCTTCTGGTTGAGTTCGGCGGCATGGCCTTCCACTTCGACCGCGACGCCGGTGATGGCGTCGCCTTCAAGCTGGCCGACCAGGCTGCCGAGCTTTTCGGCAAGCGCCATATAGGGCTTGAGCTTGGGCGCTTCCTCGGCCGAGAGCGAGGGCACGTTGAGCGCATTGGTGATGCCGCCGTCGAGCAGATAGTCGCTGAGCTGTTCGGCGACCTGAAGCGCGACATTGACCTGCGCCTCGTCGGTCGACGCGCCCAGATGCGGGGTGCAGATGAAGTTCGGCGTGCCGAACAGCGGCGATTCCCTGGCCGGTTCGGTCTGGAACACGTCAAGCGCGGCGCCCGCCACATGGCCCGAATCCAGCGCCTCCTTGAGCGCCGCCTCGTCAATGAGGCCGCCGCGCGCGCAGTTGATGATGCGCACGCCCTTCTTGGTCTTGGCGAGATTGTCGCGGCTCAGGATGTTGCGGGTCTGGTCTGTCAGCGGCGTGTGCAGGGTGATGAAGTCGGCCTTGGCCAGCAGCGTGTCGAGATCGGCCTTTTCCACGCCCATTTCGACGGCGCGTTCGGGCGTCAGGAACGGATCGAATGCGACGACCTTCATCTTGAGGCCGAGCGCGCGAGTCGCGACGATCGAGCCGATATTGCCCGCGCCGATGAGGCCGAGCGTCTTGCCGGTGACTTCGACGCCCATGAAGCCGTTCTTGGGCCACAGGCCCGCCTGGGTCTGGGCATTGGCTTCGGGCAGCTGGCGCGCGAGCGCGAACATAAGCGCGATGGCATGTTCGGCCGTGGTGATCGAGTTGCCGAAGGGCGTGTTCATGACGATCACGCCCTTGGCCGAGGCATAGGGAATGTCGACATTGTCGACGCCGATGCCGGCGCGGCCGATGACCTTCAAATTGGTCGCGGCGTCGAGGATTTCCTTGGTGACCTTGGTCGAGGAGCGGATGGCGAGGCCGTCATAGTCGCCGATGATGGCCATCAGTTCTTCGGGGGTCTTGCCGGTGATGACGTCGACATCGACGCCCCGTTCCTGGAAGATCGCGGCGGCGCGGGGGTCCATCTTGTCGGAAATGAGGACTTTGGGCATATTTCTGGTTCCTGTGCTTCACCGTCACCCCGGGCTTGACCCGGGGTCCCGCTTTTCCTGCGGGCGGCGTGAATGAAGAAGCGGGACCCCGGCTCAGGGCCGGGGTGACGCAGAAAGATTAAGCGGCAGCCCTGGTCTGGGCGTAGGCCCAGTCGAGCCAGGGGCCGAGCGCTTCGATGTCGGCGGTGTCGACCGTCGCGCCGCACCAGATGCGCAGGCCCGCCGGAGCATCGCGATAGCCCGCCACGTCATAGGCGGCGCCTTCCTTTTCGAGCAGGGCGGCGAAAGCCTTGATGAAGGCTTCGTCCGCACCCTCGACGGTGAGGCAGACGCTGGTGGTGGAGCGCGTCGCGGGATCGGCGGCGAGATGGCCGAGCCAGTCGCGATCCGCAACGATTCGGTCGAGCGCCGCCGCATTGGCGTTGCTGCGCGCGATCAGGCCGTCGAGGCCGCCCAGCGACTTGCCCCATTCGAGCGCGAAGATCGCATCCTCGACCGCGAGCATGGAGGGCGTGTTGATGGTTTCGCCCTTGAAGATGCCTTCGGCGAGCTTGCCCTTCGCCATCAGGCGGAAGACCTTGGGCAGCGGCCAGGCGGGGGTGTGGGTTTCGAGACGCTCGACCGCGCGGGGCCCGAGGATCAGCACGCCATGGCCGCCCTCGCCGCCCAGCACCTTCTGCCAGGAGAAGGTGGCGACGTCGATCTTGGACCAGTCCATCTTGTAAGCGAAGACCGCGCTGGTGGCGTCGGCAAAGGTCAGGCCCTGACGGTCTGCCGGGATCCAGTCGGCGTTGGGGACGCGCACGCCCGAGGTGGTGCCGTTCCAGGTGAAGAGCACGTCATGGCTGAAATCCACCGTGGAAAGATCGGGCAGCTGGCCATAGTCGGCGCGGATCACCGTGGGATCGAGCTTCAGCTGCTTGGCGGCGTCGGTCACCCAGCCTTCGCCGAAGCTTTCCCAGGCGAGCGTGGTGACGGGGCGCGCGCCCAGCATCGTCCACATCGCCATTTCGAAGGCGCCGGTGTCGGACCCGGGCACGATGCCGATGCGATGCGTATCGGGCAGCTGGAGCAGTTCGCGCATCAGGTCGATGCAATAGCCAAGGCGGCTCTTGCCGATCTTCGCGCGATGCGAGCGGCCGAGCGAGTCGGTGCTCAGCTTGTCGGCGCTCCACACGGGTGGCTTGGCGCAGGGACCGGACGAGAAAAAGGGGCGCGCCGGCGTAGTGGCGGGCTTTGCGGCAGGCGCAATGGTAGCGTCGGCGGCAGTCAGATCAGTCATGTCATGCTTCTCCTTGCAGAGAGCGCGCGCGGCGTTGGGACCGCGTGGCCCGTCGGCCGCCCTAAAGACCGGGGCGAAAGAGTCAAGGCGAATGTCGGAATGGGACGAGCCGAGCGGGCGGTTAACTTTCGTAAAGGATTGGGTTGGTAAACATCCGATTCATGGAAAAGCGGGCGATGAGCAATCTGCGCGGCGCGGCCACGGCTGCGCTTTTGGCAAGCATGATGACGCTGGCGGGATGCGGCGGCGACCTGGTGCCGCGCGGCAAGGTCGCGCGCGCGTCGAAGCCGGTGCGCGCACCGGCGCGAAATACCCGGCCATCGCAGCCGGCGCTGGAAACGCGGCAGTGCTTCGCCAAGCTGCAATCGCAGGCAGTGTCCTTCACCCCCCTGCCCGACCGCAATTTCGGCGGCGGATGCAATGCGATCAACAGCGTCAAGCTGCTGGACATCGGCGTGCCCGCCACCGGGCTGGGCGCGATGACGTGCAACCTGGCGGCCAATTTCGCCGCCTGGGCACGCTATGGCGTGCAGCCCGCCGCGCGCGTCGCCCTTGGCGCGGAGATCGAGAAGATCGAGACGTTCGGCACCTATAATTGCCGGCCGATTGCGGGCAGCGGGAAGCTGAGCGAACATGCGCACAGCAACGCCATCGACGTGTCGGCCTTCGTTCTGTCGGACGGCCGGCGGATCACGGTGCAGCAGGGCTGGCATGGCGACAGGCAGACTCGCCAATTTCTGAGCCTGATCCATGCCAGCGCCTGCAAGCGGTTCAAGACGGTGCTGAGCCCCGATTACAACGCGGCGCATCACGACCATTTTCATTTCGACATGGGCGGGCGCGGCGGCTTTTGCCGCTGAGCGCCAACAAGCACGCGGCGGCTTCTGCCGCTGAGCGCAGGCCGGGATCTTGCGTATTTCTGCCGCCAAGGCGTCTTGGCAAGGGGATCGCCGATGCCTAATTGGCCCTGATGACAAGAAAAGAGATTGAGGAACGCAAGTTCCGCCCTGCCCGCGAAGAGGCAGGCGACGCCGCCAAGCAGGCCGGCACCCCCCAGACGCAAAGCGCCGCCTATCGGCTGGCTTTCCAGGACACCGAATTCCTGCTGCGCGAGGATTTGCGCCCGGTGCGTTTCCAGCTGGAGTTGCTGAAACCCCAGCTGCTGATGGACGAGGCGCAGATCGAATCGACCTTCGTCTTCTATGGCTCTGCACGCATTCCCGAGCCCGATCAGGTGCAGGCGCGCATCGATGCCGCCAACACGCCGGAACTGAAGCGGATCGCCGAAAATCTGGGCCGGAAGGCGCGCTATTATGAGGAAGCGCGCAAATTGGCGCGGATCGCCGCCCAATATCCGGTCAACGCGGCGGGATGCCGCCATTTCGTGGTCTGTTCGGGCGGCGGGCCGTCGATCATGGAGGCCGCCAATCGCGGTGCGCAGGATGTCGGCCAGACCACGATCGGCATGAACATCGTGCTGCCGCACGAGCAGGCGCCCAACCGCTTCGTCACGCCCGAGCTGAGCTTCCAGTTCCATTATTTCGCGCTGCGCAAGATGCATTTCCTGCTGCGCGCGCGCGCGCTGGCGGTGTTTCCCGGCGGCTTCGGCACGTTCGACGAGATGTTCGAGCTGCTGACGCTGATCCAGACCGGCAAGATGAAGCCGATCCCGATCCTGCTCTATGGCAGGGACTTCTGGAACCGCGTGGTCGATTTCGAGGCGCTGGCGGACGAAGGCGTGGTTTCGCACAAGGATCTGGAGCTGCTGACCTGGGTCGAGAGCGCCGAAGAAGGATGGGCGGCGGTGCAGCGCTTCTACGAGGATAGCGACGCGCCGGACTGCTGACGGCAGCCAGCCCGCATGGCCTTGCCCTATCCGGCGCGCCGGACTAGGGCGCGGCCATGATGGACGCGCTGGCCCATGTCGATACCTGGATCTTCGATCTGGACAATACGCTCTATCCGGCGAAGGCGGACCTGTTCGCGCTGATGGACGTGAAGATGGGGGAATTCATCCAGGGGCTGCTGGGATGCGACCCCGATGTCGCGCGCGAAACGCAGAAGCGCTATTTCCTGGAGCATGGCACGACATTGTCGGGCCTGATGCACCATCATGGCATCGAGCCGGGCGAATATCTGGCCTATGTCCATGATATTTCGATGGACCGGCTGGAGGTGGACGAGGCGCTCAACAGCCATATCGCCGCCTTGCCGGGCCGGCGGCTGATCTTCACCAATGGCGACGCCGATTATGCGGGCCGCGTGCTGGATCGGCTGGGGCTGGGCCAGGCGTTCGAGCTGATCCACGACATCCATGCCTGCCAATATGTGCCCAAGCCCGACCCGTCGGGCTATGACGCGCTGTGCCGCGCGCATGACGTCGATCCGACGCGCGCCGCCTTTTTCGAGGACATGGCGCGCAACCTCAAACCCGCCAAGGCGATCGGGATGACCACCATCTGGGTCAATAACGGATCGGAAGCGGGCAATCACGACCACCATCCCGATTTCATCGATTTCGAAACAGACCATCTGACGCCATTTCTGGCCGACATTCTGGGGAAATGACCATGAGCCAAGAGCTGATCACCACCATCGACGCCGCCTGGGAAGACCGGGCCAATGTCAATCTGACGACGCAGGGCCCCGTGCGCCAGGCGGTCGACAAGGCGCTGAGCCTGCTGGACAAGGGCGAACTGCGCGTCGCCGAACCCACAGGCGCCGACGGGTCCGGCTGGCAGGTCAATCAGTGGGCGAAGAAGGCGGTGCTGCTGTCCTTCCGCCTGAACGACAATGTCATGATCGACAATGGCCCGGGCGCCGGCCATTGGTGGGACAAGGTGCCGAGCAAGTTCGCGGGCTGGGACGAGGCCGCCTTCCGCGCTGCCGGTTTCCGCGCGGTGCCGGGCAGCTTCGCGCGCGCCGGATCGCACATCGCTCGCAACGTCATCCTGATGCCGAGCTTCGTCAATATCGGCGCCTTTGTCGATGAAGGCACGATGGTCGACACCTGGGTGACGGTGGGCAGCTGCGCCCAGATCGGCAAGAATGTCCATTTGTCGGGCGGCGTGGGCATTGGCGGCGTGCTGGAGCCGCTGCAGGCCGATCCGGTCATCATCGAGGATGACTGCTTCATCGGCGCGCGGTCCGAAGTCGTCGAAGGCGTGCGCATCGGCAAGGGTTCGGTGCTGTCGATGGGCGTGTTCATCGGCCAGTCGACCAAGATCGTCGATCGCACCACCGGCGAGATCTTCATGGGCGAAGTGCCGCCCTATTCGGTCGTCGTGCCCGGCAGCCTGCCAGGCAAGCCGCTGCCCGACGGCACGCCCGGCCCCAGCCTCTATTGCGCGGTGATCGTGAAGCGCGTCGACGCGCAGACCCGGTCCAAGACCGGCATCAACGACCTGCTGCGGGACTGACCCGTCCGTCGTCAGCCATGGCGGGCCATGTTGCACGCCATGGCTGGTCATGGCCGGCCTGTTACGCGCCGTCACGCCCGCGACGCATTCTGAAATTCGTCCGCGATAAAGACGCGGCATCCTTCATGGGACTTTCGCACCCATGGAGACTGATATGGGACGCCCCTGGTTCGTCCGCAGCGAAACCGCGCACCCTGCCCCCGACCCGCCGCAGCGCGTCTGCTTCTTCTTCAACGCGCAGATCCACCAGCTCTTCCACGCCCTGCCGGTCGCGATCGAATTGTCGCGCGACCCAGGCTTTGCCGTGGATGTGCTGGCCGCGACGGAGGATCATATCGCGCTGGCCCGCGACATGGCGACGGCGCGCGGCGCGGGCTCGATCCGCTTCCGGCGCTGCGGCGGTGCGTGGCTGGAGGCACTGACGCGAATCAGCGGCGCGTCCATACCCCCAAAGATCGCCGTGCTGCTGAGCGCGGCGCGCCAGTTGCGGCGCTATGACGCGATCGTCGTGCCGGAACGAACATCCCTGCTGCTCAAGCGTCTGGGGCTGTGCAAGGCGCGCTTCATCCACACCTGCCACGGGGCGGGCGACCGGGCGGTGGGCTATGACCGGCGAATCGCGCATTTCGATTTCGTGCTGCTGGCCGGCGAGAAGCAGCGGCACAGGATGCTGGCGGAAGGGCTGATCCGCGAGGGACATTATGCCATCACCGGCTACAGCAAGTTCGACCTGACGCGGCCCGTGGCGTCGGCCGAGCGGCTATTCCCGGAAAAACGGCCGATCGTGCTCTACAACCCGCATTTCTCGCCGCGCCTGTCTTCCTGGCCGACGATGGGCGAGGATATTATCCGCCAGTTCGCGCAGGACGATCGCTTCAACCTGATCGTCGCGCCGCATATCCGCCTGTTCGACAATCGCCGGCGGCGCGCGGCGATGGAGAAGCGGCTGGCCGACCTGGCGCGCATGCCGCACGTGCATATCGACCTGGGCAGCCGGGCCAGCGTCGACATGCGCTATGTCCACATGGCCTCGCTCTATCTGGGCGACGTCAGCAGCCAGGTCTATGAATATCTGGCGCGGCCGCGCCCCTGCCTGTTCCTGAACGGTCATCGCGCCGATTGGCAGGAGGACCGCAGCTATGGCCATTGGCGCTATGGCCCGGTGCTGGAGACGGCGCAGGGCATTGTCGACCAGGCCGCAGCGGCGATCGAGTCGCATGCCGCCTATGCGGCGGCCCAGCAGCAGGGCCTGTCCCGCACCTTCGACCATGGCAGCGAGGGCGCGGGAGTCTGCGCGGCGCGTGCGGTCGCCCAGTATCTGGACGCCGAGCGGCAGAGCACGAGCCGCCGCAAGGACAGGCGCGTGCCGCTGGAGCTGGCCCATGGGTGAGCGTTGTCCCCACATCTGGATGGTCGCGCGCGTCTATGCGCCCGACGAGGGCGGGGTGCAGACCTATGCCCGCGAAGTGGCGCGCGCCTATGCCGCTTCGGGCCGGCGCGTCACCATCTTCGCCAAGAGCTCGGCCGGTCCCCGCCGGGTGCGGGAGGGCGGCATCGACCTGATCGATGTTGGCGCCCCGTCGATGCTGACGGTCTATTGGCGGCTGCTGCGCGCCATGGCCGGCGCCTGGCTGGGCGGCGCGCGGCCGGACATGATCCATGCCTGCACCTGGCGCGCGGCGCTGCCCGCCCTGCTCTTCCCGCGCCCGATGGTGATCACCGTCCATGGCCGCGAAGTGGGGCGGCCGCGCGGGCTGGCCTTCCTGCTGCTGTCGCTGACGCTGCGGCGAGCGAGGCGCATCGTGGCGGTGAGCGACGCGACGCGCGCCCTGCTGATCGACCGGCTGCCGGCGCTGGACGATCGCACCATCACCGCCTGGAACGGCGTCGTCATGCCGCCCGAACGCCCGCCCACGCCCTTCGCCCGGCGCGAGGGCCATGCCCAGGTGCTGAGCGTGTGCCGGCTGGTCGCGCGCAAGAATATGGCGGGAGCGGTCCGCGCGGTCGCCGGCGCGATCCGGGCGGGCGCGCGGCTGCGCCATTGCATCATCGGCCGGGGCGTCGATGGCGTGCGGGTGCGCGAGGCCATCCGCCAGTGCGGCGTCGAAGGCGCGGTGACGATGACGGGCTATGTCGCGGCCGAACAGCTGGAGGAAGCCTATCGCAACGCCGACATCTTCCTGCATCCGCAGATTGCGCTGGAGGATGGCGCGGAAGTCGAGGGCTTTGGCCTGTCGATCGCCGATGCGATGGCGCAGGGGATCGTCTGCATCGTCGGGCGCGACGGCGGGCCGGCGGAGTTCGTGCGCGACGGCGTCACCGGCTTCGTCGTCGACGGCCGATCGCAGGACACGATCCGCGCCGCGCTGGACCTGCTGGCGCGCGATCCCGCGCTGTGCCTGCGGGTGGGCGAGCGCGCCCGCGTCTGGGCGGCGCACAACCTGTCCTGGGACCGGCATGTCCGGCTGTGCCTGGGCCAGGAGGATAGCGCGCCATGGCCGTCCGGCGCGCTGGCGCGGGCCGCCTGATGGGCGCGATTGTCCATATCGGCTATCACAAGACCGGCACGACCTGGTTCCAGGAGCATTTCTACCCCGCCGTGCGCAACCGCCGCTATGTGCCGCGCGCCACCGCGCACGCCGCCTTCCTGCGACCGGGCGCGCTGCATTTCGACCCGATCGAGGCGCTGCACATCATCGGCACGGCAGCGGACGAAACGATCCTGTGCGAGGAAAATCTGAGCGGCGGGCTGCATAATGGCGGCCTGGCCGGCGCCTTGTCCAAGGATGTGGCGAGCCGGATCGCACGCACCCTGCCCGATGCGCAGATCGTCATCTTCGTGCGCGATCCGCTGTCGGCGATCGCATCGGCCTGGGTGCAATATGTGAAGGGCGGCGGCACGTTCGGGCTGCGGCGCTATCTGTTCGGACGCGACCGGCTGAGCCCCGTGGCGCCCGAACGGGACGAGCCGCCCGGATTCTGCTTCGAGCATTTCGACTATGCCCGGCTGATCGCCCACTATGACGCGCTGTTCGACCCGGAGCAGGTCCATGTCTTTCGCTACGAGCATTTTCGCGCCGATCCGCGCGGCTTTGCGGCGCGCTATGCCGCCCGGCTGGGGCTGGCGGTCGACCTGGACCAGATCGACTGGCGCGCGCGCAACCCGTCGCTCAGCCGGCCGCTGCTCTGGATGGCGCGAGCGATGAACCTGTTCACGCGGCGCGCGGTGGCGGACAAGAGCTGGATCGTCCATATACCCGGCTGGTACAAGCTGAGCCGGCGGCTGCTGCGCCGCGCCAGCGCGTCGGGCCGGTTCGGCCGCCCGCTGCGCGCGCAGGCGCTGATCGACCCGGCGCTGCGCCATCATATCCGCACCCGCTATGCCCAGAGCGAGGCGCTGCTGGCGGCGCGGCTGCGCTGGCAGGACGAAGCGTCGCAGGGCAGCGACGGCTGGGCGAAGACGGGTCGCGGCCGGCGGCGGCGTCATGGCGATGATGATCGCCCTTCACAGACGCCTGCTCATTGTCGATGACGACGCCGCGCTGACCGCCCAGCTGGCGGACCAGTTCAGCCCCTACGGCTTCGACGCGGATGGCGCGGCGACCCCTGCGGACATGCGGATCATGCTCGCCCGGCGCGACTATGCGCTGGTGGTGCTCGATCCGATGGTGCAGCCGGCAAATGCCGCTGGCCTGCTGCGCGAGCTGATCGCGGAGCATCGCCTGCCGGTCATCCTCCATTCCGCCGCCTGCCTGGAAGCGGAGCGGATCGCCGCGCTGGAATATGGCGCGGACGATTGCCTGGCCAAGCCCGCCCATCCCCGCGAGCTGCTGGCGCGCATCCGCGCGGCGCTGCGCGGGCGGGTGCAAGACCGCCCCTCCCCATCGGCGACCATCCGCTTCGCCGGCTGGCGGATCGACCTGGAGACCGGGCAGCTGTTCGACGGCACCGGCCGGTCGGTGCCCCTGTCGGAGGGCGAGTTCCAGCTGCTGCGCGTCTTTGTCGAACATCCGCGCCAGGTGCTGGATCGCGGCCATCTGCTCGACCGCGTCTATGGCGACGCCAGCGAGCATTTCGACCGGTCGATCGACGTCCAGCTATGCCGGCTGCGCCGCAAGCTGTCGGCGAGCGGGCTGAAAGGGCCGGTCATCCGCACGATCCGCAACGAAGGCTATATGTTCGTGCATGCGGTGACGCACTGATCCGTCATTCCAGCGCCAGCAGCGCGAAGGTGGCGAGCCAATGTTCGCCCATATAGTCGCCCGCGACATGCGGCAGGCTGGCGTCGAGATGCGCCTGCGCCGCCCGCTGCGCCAGCGGGCTGACCGGATCGTCCGGGCCGAGCGCCGCCGCGATCCCGCGCCAGCACCAGGCGCGGCTGAGATTGAGGCCATCGAGATGCGCGATCTTGCCATCGCTGCGGTCCGACACGGTGGCGGGCGTGAAGAGCGTTGCGGGTTCGCCCCGGGACAGGACCGGCAGGAAGTCGTGGAACCAGGCGGCGAAGGCGGCGTGATCCAGGATGCGGCTCATCAGCAGCGCTTCGCACAGGGCGGGTGAAAGAAATTCGTCGCCGCCCGGCTCCCAGGCCTGACAGGCGCGGTCCTGCCCGAACCAGTGCAGCGCGCGCGTCCGGATGAGGGCGACCAGCGCGTCGTCGCGCCGCTGCGCCCAATCGAGCGCGTGGATCAGCGCGAAGGCGATGTTGTAATGGGTGCCGACGCGCAGCGGATAGGTGAGCTTGGGCAGGAAGGCGTGGAAGCGCGCGGCGAAATCGCCCGCCAGCGGCGCGAGGGCCGCCGCCCAGGGAGCATCGTGCCGATCCAGTTCGGCATGGAGCGCGAGCAGCCAGGCCCAGCCATAGGGCCGTTCGAACCCCGCGCTCATCGGCCGGGCCAGATAGTCGCGTTCCCCCGCGACATGCGCCGGCGTCAGCATCGCATCGGCGCGGGCGCGGATGGCGGGCGCTTGCGCCATATCGGGGAAAAGCCGCATCAGCCGCATCACCTGCCACCAGCCATGGACGCAGCTATGCCAGTCGAAACTGCCGTGGAAAATGGGGTGATGCTCGCGAGGCGGGCGCGCGTCCTGCGGCCCGTTCAGCACCAGGTCCATCTTGAAGGGATATTCGCGGCCGAGATGCGACAGGGTGAGCGCCGCGAAGCGGCTGGCGATGTCCGGAATGAGCAGGGTCATGGAAAGGCGAGCCAATAGATGAGGAGGATGTTGACGATGAGCAGCGGGACGGCGGTGCCGACCTGCCGCTTGATGACGCCATGCTTGTCCCTGAGGTCCAGCAGCGCGGCGGGCACGAGATTGAAATTGGTCGCCATCGGCGTCATCAGCGTGCCGCAGAAGCCCGCCAGCATGCCGATGGCGCAGACGATCGCCGGATCGCCGCCATAGGTGCGGATCAGCAGCGGCAGGCCGATCGCGGCGGTCATCACCGGGAAGGCGGCGAAGGCATTGCCCATAACCATGGTGAAGAGCGCCATGCCAAGCCCATAGGCGATGACCGCGCCCAACAGGCTGCCCTGCGGGATCGCCATGCTGACGATCTGGCCCACGACATCCCCCACCCCCGCCAGCGCGAAGACGGCGCCGAGGCTGGCGAGCATCTGCGGCAGGATGGCGGCCCAGCCGACTGAATCCATCAACCTGCGTCCCTGTTGCAGCGGCTCGGTCGGGCCGGCGCGCAGCCAGAGGCATCCGACCAGCGATGCGATCAGCACCCCCAGCGCCAGCGCGATCAGCGTCGCCTGCTTGCCGTCGAACCAGGCCGGCGCCTGTTTGAAGGCGAAGGTGCCGACCAGCGCCGTGGCGGGGATGATCAGCGCGATGACGAACAGCCGATTGCCCATGCGCGCCGACCGGTCGCGGCGCACGGCGTCGGGTACCGGCCCCTGCCCGCGCCCCATGCCGCCAAGCCCCGCCAGCGCCACAAGCCCCAGCAGCAGCACGCCATTGCCCAGATCGCCCAGCCAGTCGCCGCCCCACATGCTGAGCGCCAGCAGCGCCCAGAAGGCGGCCGTCGTCCAGCGGCGCGGATTGGCGCGGTCGGCCAGGCCCAGCAGCGCGAAAGCGGCGAACATTGCGCCCGCCACGGCATAGACCCAGTGCAGCGTGATCATGCGGCCTCCTCCGTCGCCGCAGCGCCGCGCTTCAGCCGGCGGTCGAGCCGCCAGAGCCGGAAGCCATGGATGAGGAAAGCGGCGATGGCGGTCGGGATCGCCCAGACCGACAGGTGCAGCGGCTCCAGGCTGATGCCATATTGCTCCAGCAGTCCCTTGATCAGCAGGATCGATCCGATGGCGAGGAAAATATCCTCGCCGAAGAAGAGGCCGATATTGTCGGTCGCGGCCGCCCAGGCCTTCACTTCCTCGCGCCGATCATTGTCCAGATCGCCGGCCTGCGCCTCCGCAGCGGCTTCGGCGATCGGCGCGACGAGCGGGCGCACCGTCTGGGCGTGACCCGCGACCGATGTGAGGCCCACTGCCGCCAACCCCTGGCGCAGCACCATATAGCCGGCGAGGAACTGCCCCACCGTCGCGCCGCGCATCTTTGCGATGAGGCCGCGCGCCCGTTCCTGCAGGCCATAGGCTTCGAGCAGGCCGACCACGGGCAGCACGATCCAGATGATGCTGACGTAGCGCGCTTCGTTGAACGCCTTGCCGAAGGCGGCGAGGATGGTCAGCGGATCGAGCCCGGCCGCGACGCCGGTGACGATCGCCGAGGCGAGGATCACCAGCAGCGGATGGAAGCGCAGCAGAAAGCCCGCGACGATGACGACGATGCCGAGCAGGACCCACATGCGCGCGCCCTAGGACCCGGGGCGATAGCGGCGCTCGACATGGCCGGCGAGTTCGTCGGGATAGAAATAGACGGGCCGCAGCGTGCCGTTCGCATAAAGGGGCGACTGGTCGTTGAAATGCGGCGAGGCGGGATCGCCGCTTTCTCCGCCGACGCTCACCGCTTTGGCGTGGACGCGATCGCCGAACTCCACGGCGGCGATGAAGCTGTTGCCGCTGGTGCCATACCATTTGCGCGTTCCGGGATAGGCGCGCGCGCCGAAGGAGGCGAGCGAGCCCCAGCGCGCCGAGCTGAAGGGTATGGGGATGCTGGGCGCCGCATCGTCGAACGTCGGCGTGATTGCGCCGGTCAACCGCTGCAGCCGGTTGATGTCGCCCCAGGGCGTGCGCCAATCGCCAAAATCCCGCTCCAGCCGCGATACGACGGCCGAAAGCAGCGTCAGCTTCACCTCCGCCGGCGCGGCCGCCATCCGGTCATAGAGGGTGCGCGGCGCGCCTTGACTGTGGGCGAGCGTCCATTGGCGCAGATCCTCCGCCCAGAGACAGGCGAGGCTGTTGGGCACCGAGCGCAGGCCCCAGCGATAGTCCCAGCCGCGCAGCGCGGCGATCGGCTCCGCCAGCGCAGCCTTGCGCGCGTCGCCCGCCGGCAGCGCATCCCAGGCGGCGGTCAGCATCGGCACGAAGCGCGCGAAAGCAGGCTGGTAGCTGTCGAAGGCGGCGGCGGTCAGGCTGTCGAGCGAATAGTTTTTACCCGCCGACAGCAGCATGACGGCATGGTCGCCGCGCGGATTTTCGCCCATCATGTCCATGTAGCGCGGGAAGTCGGCCGCCTTCTGACTGTCCCGGCCCGCCGCCGACCAGGGTCCATTATTCGTGTTCTGGATCCAGCCGCCCGCCGGATTGCGCAGGCCGGGCAGCGCATCGATGGGCGTCAGCCCCTTCCAGTCGGTGGCGGGATCGCTGCCGTCCACTGGCTGCGTATAGTCGAAGCGATCATCGCGCAGCGGCACGAATTGCGGATGCAGATAGGCGATGGTGCCGTCGGCGTCGGCGAAGATGGTGTTGTTGGACGAATTGGCCTGGCGCGCTGCGACCTTGACGAAGGCGGCATAATCGCGCGCCTTGGTGCGCAGGAAGGATTGCTCCAGCGCGGGAATGGGCTTGTCCATCATCGCGAACGCGACCCATTTGCCACCCCGTTCGCCGATGATCGGCCCGTGATGGGTGCGATAGACGGTGAAGCGGCGCTCCGCGCGCGCGCCGTCTGTCGTGCGATAGGCCAGCGTGACGGTGGAGGTGCGGACCGGGCGCTGCTCCGCACCATAGCGGTAGGTCAGCGCGCCATCGGGCCGACGCGTCACCGTTTCGAGAAATTCGTCGACGGCATCCACGGTGCTGGACGTGTGCATCCATCCGGCGGTCGGATTGAAGCCCTGATAGATGAAGAACTGCCCCCAGGTCGCAGCGCCATAGGCGTTCAGCCCTTCATCGCTGGTCATCTGCAGTTCGGAGCGGAAGAAGAAGCTGGTGTGCGGATTGATCCACAGCAGGGCGTGGCCGCTGGCGCTCTTGCCCGGCGCGATGGCAAAGCCGTTTGAGCCGCGCGGTTCGGGATCGGGATCGGCCATGGCGAGCGGGCGGCCGTCCGTCGGGCCGTAAAAGGCCTTGAGCTCGTCGAGCGCAATACGCTCAATATCGCCGCCGATGCTGCCTTCGGTGAAGCTGAGCGCCATCCAGGGTTCAAAGCGCGTGATCACGCGCGGCTTCACCTGCGGGTGGGTGGCGAGATAATAGTTGAGGCCGTCGGCCCAGGCGTCCATCAGCCCGCGCAGCCAGGCCGGGCTCGCCGCATAGTCGGCGCGCAGCTTTTGCGGGTCCATGTAAAGCCGCGCGCGCAGATCCTGCCAGATTGCGTCCTCCCCTTCCGCTTCCGCGGTGCGGCCGAGCGCGGTCAGGTAATTGGCCTCGATCCGGTTGAAGTCGTCTTCGGCCTGGGCGTAGATCATGCCGAAGACGGCGTCGGCGTCGCTGCGGCCATGGACGTGAGCGATGCCCCAATCATCGCGCTGGATGGTGACGCGCGCCGCCTGCGCCCGCCATTCCGTCATGCCGGGCTGGGCTTCGACGGGCTGGGCGGTGAGAAGGACGGGCAAAAGGGCGGGCAGGATGCGGGCGAGCGGCAGCTTGAAAGTCATGGCGGCAGCTAACCCGCATTGCAGGCGCCTGTCACCCTTTTTGCCCCGGCGCGAGTCAGGGCCGCGCGAACGGGTCCTGCCGCAGCGAGCGGCCCGCGGTTTCGGGCATGAAGCGCAGCGCCGCCAGGCCGACGAGGCAGGCCGCCATCATCAGGAAGGCGGGCATGAGTTCATTGCCGGTCCAGGAGATGAGGCCGCTGCCGATCGCCGGCGCGGTGCCGCCGAACAAAGACGTCGAGACATTATAGGCGATGGCGAAGCCGGCGAAGCGCACGGAGGTGGGAAAGAGCGCGGGGAAGGTCGCGGAGATGGTCGCCAGCTGCGGCACGTAGCAGAGGCCAAGCAGCACGAAGCCGACGATCGCGCCGACAAGGCCCGTCGCCATCAGCATGTAGAGCGGCACGACGCCGACCAGCAGGCTGAGCAGCGACACGCGCCACATGGCCCGCCGCCCCACGCGATCGGACAGGTGGCCGGCGAACGGCAGGAAGACCATCATGAAGACCATGCCGATGATCGGCACCATCAGCGCTTCATCGGTGGTGAGGCCGATGCGCCGCTGCAGATAGGTGGGCATATAGCTGAGCAGCGTATAGTTGACGACATTGAGCGCCACGACCAGCCCGCCCACGACCAGCATCGGTCGCCAGTGGCGCGCCAGCAATTGCGCCAGGCGCGGCGTTTCGGCCTTACCGCTGGCATGGCCATCCTCGCGGAAGATCGGCGTGTCTTCCATGCGCGCGCGCAGATACATGCCGATAAGGCCCATGGGCGCCGCCACGAGGAAAGGCACGCGCCAGCCCCATTGATGCATCGCATCGTCCCCCAGCAGCAGCGAGAAGCCGAGCATCAGCAGCGCGCCGAAGGAGAAACCCGCCAGCGTGCCGAATTCCAGGAAACTGCCATGGAAGCCGCGGCGATCATCGGGCGCATATTCGGCCATGAAGGTCGCCGCGCCGCCATATTCGCCGCCGGTCGAAAAGCCCTGAACCATGCGCAGAAGGATGAGCAGGGTCGGCGCCCAGAAGCCGATGCTGGCATAGGAGGGAATGAGGCCGACCGCCAGCGTCGCGCCAGACATCATCAGAATGGTGAGCGCCAGCACCGACTTGCGCCCCATGCGATCGCCGAGCGGGCCCCAGAAGAGGCCGCCCAGAGGCCGGACGAGGAAGGATATGGCGAAAGTGGCCAGCGCGAACAGCACCGCGTCGTCCACATTGCCCGGAAACAGCGCGGCGGAGATATAGGTCACGCCATAGGCGTAGATGCCATAGTCGAACCATTCGGTGGCATTGCCCAGCGCGGACGCGGCGATGGCGCGGCGCAGCGTCGCCTGGTCGACGGAATGCGCCGCTGCGGGAGGGGCGGCGATGCTTGCAGCGGTCATGACGTCTCTCCATCAACAGTGTCGGCAGCGGTATTGGGGTCGAGCAGCGACGCCATGGGCGTGGTGCGCGGCACGATCTGGAAATCCTGCTGCTCGGGAGCAGGCACGGGATCGCTGGACGCCTGGCGCCAGAGGCCGAAGGCGAGCGTCGCGCCGGCGCACAGGGCAATGAAGAGGAACAGGCCGCTCGCCCCCGCCATCGTCATCACCGCCGCCGCGCCCATCGGACCAAGCGCCGCGCCGACCGAATAGAGCAGCACCAGCCGTCCGCTGGCCGCGACTCGTTCCGACGCAAGCAGCCGGTCGTTGCTGTGCGCGACGCAGAGCGGATACAAAGCGAAGCTGAGCCCGCCAAAGGCCGCGCCCAGCGCCAGCAGCGGCAGCCCGCCCCCGCTCAGCATCGCCAGCGCCACGCTGACGGCGAGCGTCGCGGCGAAGCTCCAGACGATGACGGCGCGCCGGTCATAACGGTCCGACAGCCGGCCGAGCGGCCATTGCATCGCAACGCCGCCCAGGATCACGGTCATCATGAAGCTGGCGGTCGCGCCGAGATTGAGGCCGAGGCGGCGCACATGGACGGCGGCAAGCCCGTAGAAGGCGCCCAGCATCAGTCCGGTAGCCACCGCGCCCACAACGCCGAGCGGCGACGCGGCGAAGAGGGAGCGGATCGAAAAGGCGGTCGCATCCTGCGGCGCGGGCGCGCTGGATCGGGTGAGGCAGAGCGGAATGATGGCGAGCGAAATGAGAATGGACGCGATCTGGAAGGGAATGGCCGGCAAGGCGCCGCTTGCGCCCAGCAGCAATTGCCCGACCGCCTGGCCGGAATAGAGGGCGACCATATAGGCGGCGAGAATGCTGCCGCGCGTCTGCGCTTCGGCCCGGTCGTTGAGCCAGCTTTCAAGGCAGATGAACACGCCCGCGACGCAGACGCCGTCGATCAGCCGAAGCCCCGCCCACAGCAGCGGATGATCGAGCAGCACATAGGAAAGGGTGCTGGCCGAGAGCAGCGCGACGAAGGCGGCGAAGGCGCGGATATGGCCGACCTGCCGCACGATGCCGCCGGCGCGCAACGCGCCGATCACGAGGCCGCCGAAATAGGCAGTGGCGACCGCGCCGATGGCCATCGTGCCCGCGCCCGCCCGCTCCAGCCGCAGGCTGATGAGCGTCGCCAGAAAGCCGCTGCCCGCCATCAGCATGAAGATGGCGAGCAGCAGGCTCTGAACGGGGCGGATCGCAGCGATCATCGGAGGCGCATCGGGGCGCGCGGCGCTCAGGCCGCGCGCCGACCCTCCGCGACCGGCTCGTCATGCTCCTCCACCAGCGCGCGGTGGAGCGCGGCGACGGCAGCGTCATAATGGCGCGTGTCGACCACAAACTGGACGTCCACGTTGCGGATCTGATGCTGCATCGCGATGACGTCGATGTCCGCCTGCGCCAGAGCCTTCAGCGCATCGGGCATCAGTCCGGGACGCGAAATGTCGCTGCCGATCACCGATACGATCGCCACCGGGTGCGCCGAAATGGAGGCGTCGGGATAGCGATCCTGCAAGTCGGCGATCACCCGCTTCACCTTGGCCGCGTCGGCGGACAGATAATGCGTGATGGTGTTGGCGTTGGACGCCTTGCTGACGATCCACGCACCATGCCGGGTCAGCGCCTCCAATATGGCGGCGTCATAGCCTTTCACGCCCACCATGTCCTGCTCGAAAAATTGCAGCGCCTGCGCCGTGCGGATGCCGGTGACGATTTCGACCCGCGGCGTGTCCGACACATATTTGCCGCAGATGAGCGTGCCGCCATCTTCCCGGTCGAAGGTGTTGCGCACCCGCAGCGGAATGTCGGTCTGGCGCAGCCCGCGTCCGGCGCCGGGATGGATCGCCTCCATGCCCAGATTGGCGAGCTGGTCGGCGACATCATAGTTGGTGCGGCCGATCTTGCGCGCCTTGTCGGTGCCGACCAACCTTGGATCGGCGCTCGACAGATGGAATTCCTTGTGGATGATCGCCTCGCGCGCCTGCGTCAGCACGGCGATGCGCGAGAAGGTCATTTCGGAATAGCCGCGCGCATAGCGGCGCACCATGCCTTCGCTGCACCCGGCATAGCCCGTCACGATCGGCAGGGTCGTAGCGAGATCGATGGCGGCGAAGGCTTGTTCGATGCGTTCATCCAGGCCGCGCATATCCTCCTGATCCCAGAGGGTGAGGTCCACGAAGCAGGCGTTGACGCCGCGATCCCGCAGCAGCAGCGCGGTCGAATGGGCGCTGTGCGCTTCCCCGAGCCCGGCGAGCAGTTCGCGCACCGTCACCAGTTGTTCCTTGACGCAGAAGCGGCCATGGCTGCGCAGCCGGGCGAGATCGTCGAGGCAGGCGGCGACCGCGTCGATCCGCGCATCTACAAAGGCATTGGCTTCGGCCAGGCTTTCGGCGCGCGCGAACATGTCGGAATTGCGGCCGTGCATCGCCGTGCGCACGGTTTCGATGGCATGACGCCAGCCATCGGCGCCGTCATCGGCGACGAAGCGCGCATAGACGCCGGGCTCGCCCGATTTCTTATGTTCCAGCAGCAGGTCGGTCATGCCGGCATAGGCCGACACGACGAAGATGCGATTATAGAGGTCCGTGTCCTTGCGTCCCGCGATCAGGACATTGTCGAACAGGGTCGCAGTGGCGGCCATGGAGGTGCCGCCGATCTTTTCCACGCTATGCTTGCCGCTCATGCCAGCGCCTCCTCCATCAGGGGGCCGGTGACCGGCGCGATCGGTTGCGGCTCGCCCCGCGCAGCGATGAATTCGGGGCGGGGCTTGTCGACGCCGAACGGCGCGGCCAGGCGATTGCTGAGAGCATTATAGACCATGAAGGCATTGGCGCGCGGGAAAGGCGTGATGTTGCCGTTCGACCCGTGCATGGTGTTGCAATCGAAGATCACCACTGAGCCGGGCTTTCCGGTCGGCGCGACGATGCCATGCTTGTGCGCCAGTTCAGCCAGGCTGTCCTCGTCCGGGACGCCATATTCCTGACGCTTGAGCGACTGGCGATAATGATCCTCCGGCGTTTCGCCGATGCAGGTCAGATAAGCCTTGTGGCTGCCGGGGATCAGCATCAGCGGGCCGTTGTTCGGCGTGTTTTCCGCCAGCAGCACCGACATGGACAGCGCGCGCATGCGCGGCATGCCGTCTTCCACATGCCAGGTTTCAAAGTCGCTGTGCCAGTAGAATTCCTTGCCGGTGAAGCCGGGCTTATAGTTGAGGCGCGACTGGTGGATGTAGACGCGATCGCCCAGCAGGAATTGCGCGACGCCGGCCAGGCGGCTGTCGGCGGCCAGGCGGCCGATCACGTCGCTCTGGGCGTGGATCTTGAAGATCGAGCGGACTTCCTGGCCGCCCGGCTCGGTGATGACGGTTTCATCTTCCAGCACCTGCGGATCGGCCAGCAGCTTGCCGGCCTCGCGCTGCAGGAAGGCGACTTCGGCGTCCGAGAAAATATCCTTCAGCACCAGATAGCCGTCGCGGTCGAACTGTTCGGCCTGGGCGCGGCTGATCGGCGCATCCTCGCTCCAGTCGCTGTGGACGACAGGGTCGAGGCGCGGCAGAAATTCCGCCACGTCGGCATGGCGGGACGGGTAGATGTCTTGCATGGGACTTCCCCCTCTTAGTTATGTGTCAGTAGATGGAGCCGGCGCCCGCCCGTTCTTGCGACGGACGAACGCCTGATCGGGCTCGCCGTCAGTCGGCGAGCGCGGCCTCGCGTTCCGGATCGGCGGGATAGGCGCCGCTTTCGTCATGCACTTCCTTGCCGGTCACCGGCGGATTGAAGACGCAGGCGCACAATATGTCGGTTTCGGGACGGACGATATGCTTGTCATGCGCATTGAGCGCATACATGATGCCCGGTGCCAGCTGGTGGGTCACGCCATCGCCCAGATCCTCGATCGTGCCAGTGCCCTTGAGCACCAGGACCGCTTCGAGATGGTTCTGATAATGCATGTGCAGCTCTTCGCCGGCATACATGGTGGTGACGTGGAAGGAGAAGCCCATGGCGTCATCCTTGAGCAGCAGGCGAGCGCTTTCCCACCCCTTGGATTTCACGTTGCGGTCGGACTTGCGGATGTCCTGAAGCTTGCGAAGGAACATAATGTGTCTCCTCTTATTCTGCGGCGACGCCATAGGTGACGGTCAGGGCGGAGCGGACGGCCGCTTCGAGAATGTCGAGGCCGGCGGACAGCACTGCGTCGTCAATCACGAGGGGCGCCAGCACCTTGACGATTTCGTCATGCGCGCCGCTGGTTTCGATGATGAGCCCCTGCGCGAAGCAGGCGGCGGTGATGGTTTCGGCGACATCGCCCGATCCGACGTCGATGCCGCGCATCATGCCGCGGCCGCGGGTCGAAAGGCCATGTTCGGCGGCCATCGCGTCCAGCCGCCGCTCCAGCAGCGCGCCGCGACGGGCGATGTCCTGCTGAAAGGCGTCGTTGCTCCAGAAATGGCGCAGCGCGGCCGTGGCGGTCACGAAGGCGTGATTATTGCCGCGGAAGGTGCCGTTATGTTCGCCCGGCGCCCATTGGTCGAGTTCCGGACGGAACAGGGTCAGCGCGAAAGGCAGGCCCATGCCCGACAGCGACTTCGCCATGGTGACGATGTCGGGCGTGAAGCCCATGCCTTCGAAGCTGAAGAAATTGCCGGTCCGGCCTACGCCCGCCTGAATGTCATCGACGATCATCAGCGCGCCATGGCGCTTGGCGATGTCGGCGATCTTGCGCAGCCATGCGGGCGACGCGGCGTTGAGCCCGCCTTCGCCCTGAACGGTTTCGACCAGGATGGCGGCCGGCGCGTCCAGGCCGCTCGACGGGTCGGACAGGCGGCGCTCCAGCAGTTCGGCCGTATCGACATCGGGACCATGATAGCCGTCATAGGGTTCGTGACTGACATGGTTGAGCGGCACGCCCGCGCCCCCGCGCTTGGCGGCGTTGCCGGTGCAGGCCAGCGCGCCCAGGGTCATGCCGTGGAAGCCGTTGGTGAAGGCGATCACCAGTTCGCGCCCGGTGATCTTGCGCGCCAGCTTGATCGCCGCTTCCACGGCGTTGGTGCCGGTCGGGCCGGTGAACATGGCGCGATAGTCGAGGCCGCGGGGCTTGAGGATCACATCCTCCAGCGCGGCGAGGAAATCCTGCTTCGCATCGGTATGGAGGTCGAGGCCATGGGTGACGCCGTCACTGGCGATATAGTCCATCAGCGCGGTCTTGAGCACCGGGTGGTTATGGCCGTAGTTCAGCGTCGAGCAGCCCGACAGGAAGTCGAGATAGCGGCCGGCCTGATTGTCGTGCATCCACACGTCCTGCGCCTTGTTGAACTGGCGCGGCATCGACCGGGCATAGCTGCGCACGCCCGATTCGCGGCGTTCATAGATGGCCCGGTCGGGAATGGAGGCGGTGGGTTTGGGAAGAAGGGTCGTGGTCATGGCTCAGAAGTCCTCCTGTTGGTGCCGCCCCTTCGGGGTCAGCGGGCCGATGCGCGCCTGCCATTCGGTGGCATGGGCGCCGGCGAAATGGGCATCGCGCTCGAAACGAGCGGTCTTTTCCAGCGGCGCGCCCCAACTGCGGGCCAGCCCCTGAAACAGCGCCCACGAAGCGCGATTATCGTCGGTGATGGTCGTCGTCAGGTGCGTGACGCCGGCCTGCTCGGGCCGCGCCAGCAACGCCTCGATCATGCGGCTGGCGAGCCGCTGGCCGCGCGCGGCGGATGAGACCGCCACTTGCCAGACGAAGAAATTCTCGGGCGCTGCGGGCGGGCGATAGCCCGACACCCATCCCGCCACCGTGCCGTCGCATGTCGCGACGATGCAGCTGTCGGCGAAATCGGTGCATTGCAGCAAATTGCAATAGGCCGAATTGGGGTCGAGCGGCGGACAAGCCGCGATCAACGCCGTGATGGCCGGCCCGTCCGTTCCGACGGGCTTGCGAAACGCAATGTCCTGCCCCTCACCCCCTTCGGAGCGCGCAGAAGCCCGTGGCGGCACAGCCGCTGTAGCTTGGGTATCGAAGATTGTTCATCTCCCGAATTATTTTCTGAACAAGGGACTCAACGCCCTTCCGTTATGGCGCGGAATATGCCGATTTTGACGAATTTTTCAACCCCGCGCTTGAAATTTTATTTTGCGGTGCGAAGTATCTCCGCCCCGCAAAAAAGGAGCGGAGACAATGTTGGTGAGCGCGCTTTGGTTCCGCTATGGAGCCGATCATGCAAGCTGACACCGCCACACTGACATTGCGCGCGCTTCGCCGGATCATGCGCGCGACCGAGATCGGCAGCCGCCAACTCGCTGCCGCGACTGGCCTCACCCCGTCCCAGCTGCTGGTGCTGCGCGAGATCGATGCGCGCGACGCGGCAACGCCCGGCGCGGTTGCGCAGGCGCTGCATTTCAGCCAGGCGACGATCACGACGATCGTCGACCGGCTGGTGGCGCTCAACTATGTCCAGCGCCAGCGCAGCGAACGGGACAAGCGCCAATTCCACCTGTCCATCCTGCCCGATGGCGTGAAGGCGCTGGACGACGCGCCGGACCCGCTGCAGATGACCTTCACTGACCGGTTCGGGCGGTTGCAGGCGTGGGAGCAGGCGATGATCCTGGCGTCGGTCGAGCGCCTCGCCCTGCTGATGGACGCGCAGAATATCGACGCCGCGCCGTTGCTGGACAGCGGCCTCATCGACCGGTCGGAACCGGCCTGAGCGGCTCGGGAAAGGGATAGCCGTCGGCTGGATCAACTGGCGGCGCGCACGCGCGACAGAGCCGAACTGGCGCCCCGCGCAGATGCGCGAACGTCTCCGCGACCGCGTGCCAGCACATATTTGCCCCGTTATTTTCAGGGCGTTGCGGAACGCATCGGCAATGGCCCCGTTCCCGAACAACCAGCCGTGGAAAAGGAAGGCCAGGATGAGCGATCCCACCCAGCAGGACGAGGATAGCGTCCATTATGATGGCCCCGCAGGCGGATGGGGCTCCGTCCGGGGCATGGCCAGCATCTACGGCAAGGAATGGGCGACGCCCGCGGCGCTGGAGACGCTGGCGCGGCAGAACAAGCCCGGCGGCTTCATGTGCGTGTCGTGCGCCTGGACCAAGCCGGCCAATCCCCTGCCCTTCGAATTTTGCGAAAATGGCGCGAAGGCGACATTGTGGGAGCTGACCAGCCGACGTTGCACGCCCGACTTCTTCGCCAAACATACGGTGTCCGAGCTGCGCGGCTGGAAGGATTATGATCTGGAGCAGACCGGGCGGCTGACCCACCCGATGAAATATGACAGCGAAACCGACACCTATGTGCCGGTCGAATGGGACGAGGCGTTCCAGGGCATTGCGGCCGAGCTGAAGGCGCTCGATCCCAAATCGACCATCTTCTACGCGTCGGGCCGGGCGAGCCTGGAAACCAGCTATCTCTATGCGCTGTTCGCGCGCCTCTATGGCCACAACAACCTGCCCGACAGTTCCAACATGTGCCATGAAACGACGTCGGTGGGCCTCAAGAAAGTGACCGGATCGCCGGTCGGCACATGCGTGCTGGACGATTTCTCCAAATGCGACGCCATCTTCTTCTTCGGCCAGAATACCGGGCAGAACAGTCCGCGCTTCCTGCATCCGCTGCAGGAAGCGGTGAAGCGCGGGTGCCGGATCGTCACCTTCAACCCGATCCGCGAGCGCGGGCTGATCGCCTTCAGGAATCCGCAGAGCCCGCGCGAGATGCTGACCGGCAAGGACACCCGCATCTCCGAGCTGTATCTGCAGGTCCGGCCGAGCGGCGACATCGCCGCCATCATGGGCCTGTGCAAACATGTGCTTGCGCGCGAGGCGCGGCAGCTGGCCGAAACCAACCGCCACCTGCTCGACATGGATTTCATCGCGCAGCACACCCATGGCTTCGACGCGTTCGTCGCGCAGGTGGAAGCGACCGGCTGGGACGAGATCGAGCGGGAATCGGGGATCGCGCGCAAGGAGCTGGAAGCGGCCGGCGACATTTATTGCGACGCCCACAATGTCATCGGCATCTATGGCATGGGCGTCACCCAGCATGTCCATGGGTCGCAGACGATCGGGATGCTGGTCAACCTGCTGGCGATGCGCGGCAATCTGGGCCGGGAGGGCGCGGGCATTTCGCCGGTGCGCGGGCACAGCAATGTGCAGGGGCAGCGGACCGTGGGCATATCGGAAAAGCCCGAGCTGGTGCCCTATGACAAGCTGCGCGTCCTGTTCGACTTCGATCCGCCGCCGGACAAGGGCATGGCGACGGTGGAGGCGTGCGAGGGCATCATCGACGGCAGCGTCAAGGCGTTCATCGGGCTGGGCGGCAATTTCGTCCGCGCCATCCCGGAACAGACGAAGATGGAAGAGGCGTGGCAGGGGATGCGCCTGACCGTCCAGATCGCGACCAAGCTCAACCGCAGCCACCTGATCAACGGGAAGGTCGCCTACCTCCTCCCCTGCCTCGGCCGGTCGGAAGAGGACGTGCAGGCATCGGGCCCGCAGACGGTGACGATGGAGGACAGCCTCAGCATGATCCACGGATCGGTCGGCAAGCGCAAGCCGGCGAGCGCGCATCTCCGGTCCGAAATGGCGATCGTGGCGGGAATGGCGAAGGCGACCCTTACGCCCCACCCCAAGCTGAAATGGGACGAATGGGTGGGCGATTATGCCATGGTGCGGGATTTGATCGAGGCGACCTATCCCGACAAGTTCGAGCGGTTCAACGCGCGCATGTTCACGCCCGGCGGCTTCTACAAGGGCAATGCGGCGCGCGAGCGCATCTGGAAGACGGAGAGCGGCAAGGTCGAGATCACGCAGCCGGACGGCCTGAACGCCTGCGGCTTTGCCGATGCGCCCGGCCGCTATCGGCTGATCACGCTGCGGTCCAACGATCAGTTCAACACGACCATCTACGGCTTTTCGGACCGGATGCGCGGGATCGAAGGCACGCGCGACGTGCTGCTGATCAACCGCGACGAAATGGCGAAGGCGGGGCTGCGCGAAGGACAGGTGGTGGCGCTCCAGACCGATGCGCAGGATGGCGTGGAGCGGGAAGTCGACCGCCTGACGGTGACGCCCTTCGACCTGCCGCCGGGCTGCGTCGGCGCCTATTATCCAGAGGTCAATCCGCTGGTGCCGCTGTCGCACCATGACCAGCTGTCGAAGACACCGGCCTATAAATCGGTGCCAGTGCGCATTCGCGCCTGAAGCGAGCGCGACCGATCAGATCGGCTTGTCGTCATCCTCCTGCACGGAATCCTTGTTGTCGTGGCGGATGAAGCTGATCTTGCCATTGGGTTCCAATATGCCCCAGGCGACGTCGCGCATGTGTGAGATGCCGGCGAGCCGCATCTCGATCTCCAGTTCGGCGCGCGTGATCCGGTCGCGGCGCATGTTCGCTTCGATGAGGGCGCCGTTGCGGATCAGCACGCGCGGCACGCCCTCCAGCAGCCGTTCGGCGCGGGGCGACACATAGGTGATCCAGCTGAGCGCCAGCGCCCAGAAGGCGATGGTGCCGATCGCCAGCGTGGCGCCGGTGACGCTGAAGTCATTATGCGTCACCCCCTGCTGCACCAGGTCGCCCATTACGATCAGCAGCACCAGTTCGAACGGCGTGACCTGGCTCAGCTCGCGCTTGCCCAGAAGGCGCAGCAGCGCATACATGATGAAGAACATTACCGTGGCGCGCAGGATGATGTCCATCAGGGCAGGACCTTCATGGCGACGGGCGTTCCGACGATGCGGCGATCCCCGTCGAGCACGGCGATCTCGCCGCGGGTGCCGGCGAAGAGCGACGGGTTGATCTGCCCGTCGATCTTGAACCGGAAGCTGTCGCCCGCTTCCAGCTTGCCGAAGGAAAAGCGCTGCGCGCCCTGGCTGTAGCTTTCCTCGCTCGCGGCCGGGATCATGGTGTTGATCGTCATCTGCCGCCAGAGCGGCGCGGAAATGGCGATGACGAGGTCGTCGACCGGCCGATGCGCCTGGACCTCGACAATGGTTTCGAAGAACATGCCGTTGCGGATGATGCTGGGCGCCCTGACGGTCAGCGCGGCCGCATCCGCGTTCACGCGCCGCACCATGTCCGGCTTGCCGCCCAGAAGACCGACGAGCCCGGCGATCATCAGCGCGGCGAGCAGCAGCAGCGGCAGCAGGGGATTGAAACCCTTGACCCCGGCGATGTTGCGCCGGGCAATGCCATCGGGAAAGTCCTTGTCCGGGACAGAGGCGGCGAGCGCTGCTGGATCAACGACCATAAGGCTGCCCGCTTTCCATATAGGTCCTGTTGTCCGGTTTGCGTCGTGCGATCACTGGTTCAGCAGCCTTGTCCTGTCGTGGCGGAAGAACACCCTGCCCGCGTTTTCCGTTCCGCTATCGCAATGGGGCTGCCGCGCGTCCGCCCCGACGTGCGCAGTGTTCGCCCCGCAATTTCGCTGTCCTACAGATAACCAGATGGGATAAATGAGTCGCCCTTGGATGAACAGGAGGCGAAACATGGATATCGACAGGCTGATCGACGAGGTCATCGCGCGAGAAGGTGGGTATAGCGATCATCCGGCAGACCGGGGCGGGCCGACCAATATGGGTATCACCCAGGCCGTGGCGCGCGCCCATGGCTATGCGGGCGCGATGCAGGCCCTGCCGCGCGCCGTGGCGGAGAAAATCTATCGCCGCCTCTATTGGGACCAGCCGGGCTTTGGCTTTGTCGCCGAGTGCAGCTGGCCGATCGCAGCAGAGCTGTTCGATACGGCCGTCAACATGGGCCCGGGCGTCGCCACCGGCTTTCTGCAACGGGCGCTCAATGCGCTCAACCGCAATCAGCAGGACTATCCTGATCTGAAGCTCGACCGCCTGCTTGGCGCGCGCACGCTGGCGGCGCTGACCGCCTTTCGCGCGCTGCGCGGGCCGAGCGGGGACCAGGTCCTGCTGAAGGCGATCGAGGCGCTGCAGGGCGAACGCTATATCGCGCTCGCCGAGAGCCGCCCGGCCAACGAAGCCTTCCTCTACGGTTGGCTTGCGAACCGGATCGGTTAGGAGGCGAGGATGAGCCAAGCAGAGGAGGCGAAAGCCGATCCCTGGACGCAGCGGGCGCGGCCGGCGTTTCTCTATGTCATGTACGCGCTGTTGCTTTGGTCCGTGCCGATGGGGCTGGTTGCGGGCATCGATCCGGCGCTGGCGGCGGCGATCATCGCCGGCATGCGCGCCTATTTCGAAGCTCTGCCCGAGCCGCTCTACGCGCTTTTTGGCACCGGCTATATCGGCTACACCGCTGCGCGCGCCTGGGGCAAGGCGAAGGGCGCAGAGCGATAGAGCGGTCCTGCGCCACATGCGGAAAATGAGAGGGGCCGCCGGGCGGTGAACACCCCCGACGGCCCATCATTGACATGGTCAGCGGCCAGAAGCGCCGCCCAGTGGGAAATGGTGAATCGCGCTATATCGGGAGAAGGGAAGCGGGCCTGTATGTCGGCCGCCTTCAAGGCTCCACAATCACCCCGAAATCGACGCTTGAGCGTCGCTCAGCGGCGCATTCCCCGAATGGACTTGACCGACCCCATTGCTGAACCATGAGACATCGGATCACCTCCTTTCGCTATGTTGAGCCCGCGTGGCCAGTGATGGATCAGTCCGTCATCCGGCCACGAACCGAAATGTGAATCAGACGAACGCGATCTTCAAGCCTTGTATTATTCTTTTTTGGAATCATACTTGTGCGTCCGTGCCGGGCCGGCCCGCCCCTTTGTCAGGCGCGACAATCCTCCACCACCCGCGCAATTTCGGCCCAGGCCGGCAGCACCAGCGGCGCGGCGCCCTGCGCTTCAACGCCGATCTTGCCGCGGCTATAGGCCATCTGGTCCAGCACGGCGTCGCTGGCGGCGCGCGCGGCGACCAGGGCCGGCCGCGCGCCGCCCTGCGCCGCTGCCGGCCAGCTGACCGCACCATAGCTGGTGCGGATCACCATCGCCCCCTGCCCCGCCCCGGCGCGCGTCAGGATGACGCGCCGGCTGGCGCGGTCGCAGCGCAGCGTCAGCAGCGGCCGGGCGGGTGAACCGAACAGGGCGACGCTGCCACTCGGTTCGGGCCGGTAGGCCCAGTTGCCGGGCGTCAACGGGCGATCGGCCCAGGCGGCTTCCGCCGCGACCGGCGTTGCCGGAGGCGGCGCGGGTGTGGGCGTTGGCGCAGGTGTGGGAACAGGCCGCGGTGCGGGCGCCGGGCGGGCGCGCGCGGGACGCGTGGACGCGGGAGCATTATTGGGAGGCCCGACGCAGGAAGCCAGCAGCATGATGAGGGACGAAGTGGTCGCGAGGGCAAAGGGGAAGCGCATGGCCCCCGTCATGCCGGACCGCGCCGGACGGCTCAACCCGAAAAGGGCCAGTGGAGCGATCAGCGCCGCCAGCGCGCCCAGATTGCCGTGGGGAGCAGCAGCCCGCGCTTTTCCTCGCGCACCGCCAGTTCGCCCGCTTCGACCGTGCCCGGCAGATCGGCGAAGGCCTGACGCAGCAATTCGCCGATCGCGAGCGCCGACATGCGCACGGCGTAGACGGTCAGGAACAGGAAGCGGCTGTCGGCGTCGAGCAGCGCGCGGCAATTGGCGATGAGGCCGGGCAGGTCCTCCTCCAGCCGCCACACTTCGCCATCGGGGCCGCGACCATATTTGGGCGGGTCGAGCAGGATGCCGTCATAGCGGCGACCGCGGCGCACCTCGCGCGCGACGAACTTGGCCGCATCCTCCACGATCCAGCGGACCGGCCGATCCTCCATGCCCGACAGGGCGGCGTTGGCCCGCGCCTGCGCCACCGACTTCTTGGACGCGTCGACATGGACCATGCGCGCGCCGCCGGCCGACAGGGCCAAGGTGCCGACGCCGGTATAGCCGAACAGGTTCATGACTTCCGCATCGGGCTTGTCGGCGATCGCGCCGCGCAGGTCGTCCCACACCGGCGCCATGTCGGGAAAGAAGCCGAGATGGCGGAAGGGCGTGCAGCTCGATTGGAAGGAGACCTCCTTCCAGCGCAGCGGCCAGCCTTCGGCGGGCACGGGCTGCTCATAATACCAGCGGCCGCCGCCGTCCTCGTCCGAACCGGGGATAAATTCGCCGTCGGCGCGCCAGTCGCTCGTCGCCGGCTGCCACATCGCCTGGGGTTCGGGACGAATGAAGCGGAAGCGGCCATAGCGCTCCAGCTTGCGGCCGGCACCCGAATCGATCAGGCCATAATCGGGCCAGGACTCGCCGATGAGGGTCTTGAGTTCCACGCAACCTCCGTTCGCGCCGCATGATGTCGGGGCACGGCCAGGACCGACAATAGGGTTCGCTGTTCAGGCGAACCGAGCGGCTATCCTTATCGCCGCGGCGTCGCCCGGTCGGCGACATAGGCGGTGATCGCCTCAAACGTCGCGGGCAGGCGGTCATAGCGCTCCTCACGCGCGAACAGGTCGCCCACGCGCAGCGGCAGCGGCGGGCGCGTGCCCGTCGCGCGTTCCACAGCGTCCGGGAATTTCGCGGCATGGGCAGTCGCCAGCGTGACCACGGGGGTGGACGGGTCGAGCTGGGCGCTGCGCGCGGCGGCGAGGCCGATGGCGCTGTGCGGATCGATCACCTGCCCCGCCGCGTCATAGGCCCAGCGCATCGCCATCGTCATGCCGTCGGCATCGATTCGCGCCGACGCGAGCAGGCGCGCCGCGCCATCCCGCTGCGCATTGGTGAGGCGCATCGCCCGGCTGGTTTCGAAGCCGCGCATCTGCTGCGCCAGCGCCACGCCGTCGCGGCCGCCCGCGTCGAACAGCAGCCGTTCGAAATTGGAGCTGACCTGGATGTCCATGCTGGGCGTCGCGGTCGATACGACCTGGCCCTGGCTATAGTCGCCATCGGCCAGGGCGCGATGGAGGATGTCGTTCACATTGGTGGCGACGATCAGCCTGGCGACCGGCAGGCCCATCTGGGCGGCGACATAGCCGGCGAACACGTCGCCGAAATTGCCGGTCGGCACGGAAAAGGCGATGGCGCGTTCCGGCGCGCCCAGGCGCACGGCGGCGTAGAAATAATAGACGATCTGGGCCATCAGCCGCGCCCAGTTGATGCTGTTGACGGCGGACAGGTTGAAGCGGCCCTTGAAATCCGCATCGTTGAACATCGCCTTCACCAGCGCCTGCGCGTCATCGAAGCTGCCGTCGATGGCGATATTATGGACGTTGGGCGCGCGCACCGTGGTCATTTGCCGACGCTGGACGTCGGACACGCGGCCATCGGGGTGGAGCATGAAGATGTCGATCTTGGCGCGGCCCGCCACCGCGTCGATCGCCGCCGATCCGGTGTCGCCCGACGTCGCGCCGACGATCGTCAGATGGTCGTCCCGGCGCGAGAGAAAGCGTTCGAACAGCTGGCCGAGCAACTGAAGCGCCACATCCTTGAAGGCGAGCGTGGGGCCATGGAACAGCTCCAGCATCCAATGCTGATGGTCGAGCTGAACCAGCGGGGTCACCGCCTGATGGCTGAAACGGCCATAGGCGGCCGTGCAAAGCTCCCGCAGCTCCTCTTCGCTCAGAGATCCGGCGACGAAGGGCGCCATGACGCGCACGGCGGTTTCGACGTAGGAAAGACCGGCCAGGGCGCGGATCTGCTCCGCGGAGAAGGCGGGCCAGCTGGTCGGCAGATAAAGGCCGCCATCGGACGCCAGCCCGGCCAGCGTCACATCCTCGAACCCGAGCGACGGCGCGCTCCCCCTGGTGCTCTGATATTGCATGATGGGAAAGCGCGGTAGCGCCAGCGGGCGCGCGGAGCAAGCGTTTAGGCGGTCTTGCCGCCACTACGCCGCCGCAGCGCGACGATGTAGATGATGACGGCCACCGCCGCGAAGAAGAACCATTGCACCGCATAGGCGAGATGGTTGTTGGGCAAGTCGGCGGCGCGGGGCGGCGCGACCGGCTTGAGGCCCGGCGGGGCCGTCCTGGCGATCAGCATCGGGCGCAGCGGCGGGGCGTCGCCGCCGATCCGCGCCAGCAGCGGGCGATGGTCGGGCTCCTGGCTGATCCAGCCTTCCACCTGTCCCCCGTCCCAGGCCGGCGCCTGATCGGGCTTTTGCCCGACGCCGAGCGCCACCATGACGCCGGGGCCTTCCGCGCCGGTCGCGCATTGGGCGATGTGGCGATAGCCGGTGCTGCCATCGGCGGCGCGGCCCGCCTCCACCTGCCAGTCGACGACATGCAGGCAATGCACCGAGGACCGCCGGAACAGCAGGTCGGGATCGACCGGCGGCAGCTTGGGGAAGGCGACGGGCGGGCGCTGCGGGTTGGCCTCGGCCAAGGCGAGCGCCTGGAGCTTTTCGGTGCGCCGCTGCAATTGCCACACGCCCAGCGCGATCATCGCCAATACCCCCAGCCCGACCACCAGCGTCGGAAGGATGGGAATGCGCGCGGGCGGATCAAGGGGCGTCGTCATGAACCCTGCCTAGCCGATTGCGCCCGAATCGCGAAGCGGCCAGCGCCTTGGCCGGCCGCCACCATTGGGCGGGCTCAGCCGCCGTGGATCGGCGCGCCCCAGCCGCCCCAGACATAGATGGCGACGAAGAGGAACAGCCAGACCACATCGACAAAATGCCAGTACCAGGCGGCGGCTTCGAAACCGAAATGCTGGCGCGGGGTGAAATGCCCCTGATAGGCGCGGACGAGATTGACGATCAGGAAGATGGTGCCGACCAGAACATGGAAGCCGTGGAAACCGGTCGCCATGTAGAAGGCCGAGCTGTAGGGATTGCCGCCGAAGCCGAAGGGGGCGTGCATATATTCATAGGCCTGGATGCTGCTGAACAGCGCGCCCAGGATGATGGTGCACCACAGCCCCTTGATGAGGCCGTCGCGGTCGCCATGAATCAGGCTGTGATGCGCCCAGGTGACGGTGGTTCCCGAACAGAGCAGGATGAGCGTGTTGAGCAGCGGCAGCTCGAACGCGTTCATCACCTCGATATCCTTCGAGGGGAAAAGACCATCGATCGGCGGCAGCAGGCTGGGGAAGAGGGCGAAGTCGAAAAAGGCCCAGAACCAGCCGACGAAGAACATGACTTCGGACGCGATGAACAGGATCATGCCATAGCGCAGGTGCAGTTGCACCACCGGCGTATGGTCGCCGGCATGGGCTTCGCTGATGACATTGCCCCACCAGCTGAACATGGTGAAGAGGACGCCGGCAAGGCCGATCAGGAATACCCATCCGCCACCCGGGCCCATGGCGTCGGGGTGCATCCACATGATCGCGCCCATGGCCATGACCAGCGCCGACATCGAGCCGAAGAAGGGCCAGATGCTGGGCGGAAGAATGTGATAATCGTGATTCTTGGCGCCTGCCATGCTTCTCTTCCCCATTCCCTGTTCTCTGCCGGACCTTAACTCGCCTTCCCGCCCTGCTCAACAGGGTAGAAAGTGTAGCTCAGCGTTATCTCTTGCGTGTCCTTATTGTCGGGATCGGCCAGGATCTTGGGATCGACATAATAGAGGACGGGCATCCGCACTTCCTGCCCCGGCTGCAGCGTCTGCTGGGTGAAGCAGAAGCACTGGATCTTGGTGAAATAGGCGCCGGCCTGGGTCGGGGTGACGTTGAAGCTGGCGGTGCCGGTCACCGGCCGGTCGGACATGTTCTTCGCGACGAAGATCGCCATCGACTTGGCGCCCACCGTCACCGTCTGCGTCGGATGTTCGGGCTTGAACTGCCAGGGCATGCCGGGCTGAACGTTGGAATCGAAGCGGATCGAGAGCCGGTGCCCCGTCGCCTGCTGCACCGTCACGCCGGCATCGGCGCGCTGGGTGGTGCCGTTGAACCCGGTCTGCTGGCAGAAAATGCGGTAGAGCGGAACCGAGGCGAAGCCGAGGGCCAGCATCGCGAGCCCCACCCCCAGCATGGCGACGAAGGTGTGCCGGTTGCGGCGCGCGCGGTCGAAGGGCGAGGGCGGGAGCGTGGCCATCAGATGGCGTTGCTCGCGCCGATCTTCGCCAGGGTGATGGCGAAGAAGAGGATGGCGAGGAAGCCCAGCAGCAGGCCGGTGACGATGGCGCGCGACTTCTGCCGGGCGCGGACCAGATCCTGCTCCTCGGGCGTCACGCCAGCAGCCAGCGGTCGACGACCACCGCCCCGAACAGCAGGAAGAGATAGAGGATCGAATATTTGAACAGCCGCTTTTCGGGCGCCATGCGCGCGGGATCATTTTCGCGCCGGCGATAGACCTGGAAGGCGAGCAGCGCGAAGATGCCCGTGCCCAGCAGCGCGGCGGTGCCGTAGATGACGCCGGTCAGCTGCAGCAGCACCGGCGCGAGCGCGGCGATCGCCATGATCGCGGTGTAGAACCAGATCTGGCGGCGGGTCGCCACTTCGCCCGAGACGACGGGCAGCATCGGGATGCCGGCGGCGGCATAATCGGTCTTCACGAACAGCGCGAGCGCCCAGAAATGCGGCGGGGTCCAGAAGAAGATCAGCATGAACAGCGCGATCGGGAGCGCCGTGACATCGCCCGTCACCGCCGCCCAGCCGATCACCGGCGGAAAGGCGCCGGCCGCGCCGCCGATGACGATATTCTGCGCCGTGCGGGGCTTGAGCCAGATGGTGTAGACCAGCACGTAGAAGAGGATGGAGACGGTCAGCACCCCGGCCGCGAGCCAGTTGGTCGCCATGCCCATCAGGATGACCGAGAAGAAGGACAGGCCGACGCCGAAATGCAGCGCCGACTGCCGGTCCATGCGGCCGGCAGGGAGCGGCCGCGCGGCGGTGCGCTTCATCTTGGCGTCAATGTCCGCTTCCCACCACTGATTGAGCGCAGCGGCCGCGCCGGCGCCCATCGCGATGCACAGGATCGCGGTAAAGGCGAGGACCGGGTGGATGTGGCCGGGGGCCGCGAGCAGACCGCACAGCCCCGTGAACACGACCAGCGTCATCACGCGCGGCTTGGTCAGCGCGACGAAGTCCCGCCAATGGGCCGGCAAGGCGGGCGCGGAAATTCCGGGCAATATGGGCGAACTGGCCATAAACTCCTCAAATCATCAGCGCGCGCCCCTTACACCCGCGCGCTGATTCTGCGCAAATGGACGGAAGGTCCTAGCCGTTCCGCCCAGTCGCGGCGCCGGTGCGATCAGTCGATCACCGGCAGGGTTTCGAACTGGTGGAAGGGCGGCGGGCTGGTCAGCGTCCATTCCAGCGTCGTCGCGCCCTCACCCCAGGGATTGCCTTCCGCCTTCCTGCCGGCGGCGAGCGACCAGATCAGATTGACGAAGAAGATCAGCATGCCCGCTGCCATCACTTCATAGCCATGGCTGGCGATGCCGTTCCAATAAGCGAAGGCTTCGGGATAATCGGGGTAGCGGCGCGGCATGCCGCTGAGGCCCAGAAAATGCATCGGGAAGAAGAGCAGATTCACGCCAGCGAAGAAGACCCAGAAATGGAGCTGGCCGAGAAACTCGTTGTACATGCGCCCCGACATCTTCGGGAACCAGTAGTAGAAGCCGGCGAACAGGCCGAACACCGCGCCCAGCGACAGCACATAGTGGAAATGCGCGACGACATAATAGGTGTCGTGCAGCACATCGTCCACGCCGCCATTGGCCAGCACCACGCCGGTGACGCCGCCGACGGTGAAGAGGAAGATGAAGCCGAGCGCCCAGACCATCGGCGTCTTGAAGCTGATCGATCCGCCCCAGATGGTCGCGATCCAGGAGAAGATCTTGATGCCCGTCGGCACAGCGATGACCATGGTCGCGGCGGTGAAATACATCTTCACATTCACCGACATGCCGGTGGTGAACATATGGTGCGCCCACACGACGAAGCCGACCACGCCGATCGCGACCATGGCATAGGCCATGCCGAGATAGCCGAACACCGGCTTGCGGCTGAAGGTCGAGACGATCTGGCTGATGATGCCGAAGCCCGGCAGGATCATGATATAGACTTCGGGATGGCCGAAGAACCAGAAGAGATGCTGGTAGAGTTCGGGATCGCCGCCGCCCGCCGCATCATAGAAGGTGGTGCCGAAATTGCGGTCGGTCAGCAGCATGGTGATCGCCGCGGCCAGGACCGGTAGAGCCAGCAGCAGCAGGAAGGCGGTGACCAGCACCGACCAGACGAACAGCGGCATCTTGTGCAGGGTCATGCCCGGCGCGCGCATGTTGAGGATGGTGGTGATGAAGTTGATCGCGCCCAGGATGGAGGAAGCGCCCGCAATGTGCAGCGACAGGATCGCCATGTCGACCGCCGGGCCCGCCGAACCGCTGGTCGAGAGCGGCGCATAGACGGTCCAGCCGGTGCCCGCGCCATAGCCGGTGCCGCCGGGCACGAAGGCGGAGCCGAGCAGCAGGGTGAAGGCGGGGATGAGCAGCCAGAAGCTGATATTGTTCATCCGCGGGAAGGCCATGTCGGGCGCGCCGATCATGATCGGCACGAACCAGTTGCCAAAGCCGCCGATCATCGCGGGCATCACCATGAAGAAGACCATGATGAGGCCATGGGCGGTGATGAGCGCGTTCCAGAGATGATAGGCCTGGTCCAGCGTGGCTGGCTCCACGCCCAGCAGGCTGTGCTGCATGTTGGCCCAGGTCTGGAGATACTGGATGCCGGGCTCCGCCAGTTCGGCGCGCATCAGGCCCGAAATCGCGCCGCCGATGATGCCGGCGACAATCGCGAAGATCAGATAGAGAGTGCCGATGTCCTTGTGGTTGGTGGACATGAACCAGCGCTGGAAGAAGGCCGGCTTGTGATCGGCGTCATGATCATGCCCATGGGCGTGATCGCCATGATGATCGGCGGTGATGGTGGTCATGGCCTTGCCCCTCTCAAAGCGTCGTCGTGCCGGCTTCGCTGGCCGGCGGTCCGGGCAGTGTGCTGCCCTGTTGCGGTCCCATCTGGCCGGCCGGAGCGGCGGTGCCGCCCGTCAGCGTGCCGCCCTGCGAAAGGACCCACTGGTCGAACTGGGCCGGCGGCAGCGCTTCGATCGCGATCGGCATGAAGCCGTGGCGCGCGCCGCACAGTTCCGAACATTGCCCGTAATAGACGCCCGGCTTGTCGATGGTGAAGCTCTTTTCATTGAGGCGGCCGGGCACGGCGTCCATCTTCACCCAGAGCGAGGGCACCGCGAAGCTGTGGATCACGTCCGCGCCGGTGATGATCAGCTTGATCGGACGGCCGACCGGCAGCACGAGGCGATTGTCGGGCGCGAGCAGATAGGGCTCGCCATTGGCCTTCGCCTTGTCCTCCGGCAGCATGTTCGACACGAATTCGGGGATGCCGGCATCGGGATATTCATAGCCCCAATACCATTGATAGCCGGTCACCTTGACGGTCAGCGCATCCTTGGGCGCGGGGCGATACTGGTCGGCGAGCAGGCCGATGGACGGCACCGCGATCGCCAGCAGGATCAGCACCGGCACCACGGTCCACACGACCTCGATCACGGTGTTGTGCGACGTCTTGGACGGGATCGGATTGGCGGCGCGGCGATAGCGGACCATCACATAGAGCATCAGCGCCAGCACGAGGAGCGAGATGATGGTGATGATCGGCAGCAGCATCACGTCGTGCAGCCAGCGCGCGGTGCGGCCGGTGTCGGTGAACTGCTGCTGCAGCGTGATTTCGCCCGGACGGGGCATGCCGATGCCTTCGGTAGGCTTCATGCGCGGCGGCGCTGCGACCTTGGGCGCGGGGGCGGCGGCGCTCACATTGGCGACGTTGGCGTCGGCCGAATCAGCGGGCGCGCCTGGATCGGAAGAGCGGGGATCGGCATCGACCGGCGTGGCGGCGGCGGATGCGGCGGCTTCATTCTGCGCAAGCGCCTGGCCATTCATCGCCATCGCCGGCGCAAAGGCCAGCAGACCGGCGAGAATGAACGATTTCACCTTCATCATAGCGTCTTCGTACCCCTAACCCCTTGGCGCCGCTGCAACGAAAACGCATATATGATGCTGCCCTCGCCCGTTCGGTCTGAGGCGGCTTATAGGGATGCTTTCCCCCTGCCTCAAGCAGAGATGGAGCAGATTTTCTTCGCTGTTGCAACGCATCCCCCACCCGCCTATCTCGCACTTCCGCGCACAGGGGCGCGGCATGGCGGCGCGCTCGCGCGCGACCATGGGGTGAAGGCGGCCCGGGCACCGGCATCGGCGCCGGCCGCGCGACAGGATTTGAAGACGGCATGACTGACGAGGACGTATTGGCGGAATTCCGGGCGGCGGGCGCGCTGCTCGAGGGGCATTTCATTCTCTCGTCGGGTCGCCGCAGCGCCAATTATCTGCAGTGCGCCCGCGTGCTGATGAACGCCGAGCGCGCCGGGCGGCTGGCGCGGGCCATGGTGCAGAAGCTGCCCCGCGAAGTGCGGCAGGAGATCGACCTGGTGGTTTCGCCGGCGATGGGCGGCCTCATCATCGGGCATGAAGTCGGCCGCGCGCTGGACAAGGATGCGGTATTCCTGGAACGGCCCGAAGGCACGTTCGAGCTGCGCCGCGGCTTCGCCATCGCACCGGGGCAGAAGGTGCTGATGGTCGAGGACGTCGTGACCACGGGCCTGTCGTCGCGCCAGGCGATCGAGGCGGTCGAGGCGGAAGGCGGCAGCGTCGTGGCGGAAGTCGCGCTGGTCGACCGGTCGGCTGGCGAAGTCGAGCTGGGCGTGCCCTTCTACCCGCTCGTGTCGATCAACTTCCCGGTCTACGACGCCGACGCGCTGCCGCCCGAGCTGGAAGCGGTGCCAGCGGTCAAGCCCGGCAGCCGGAAGCAATAGGCCCATGCCCGCGCCGCTGCGCCTGGGGGTCAATATCGACCATGTGGCGACCATCCGCAACGCGCGGGGCGGCGGCCATCCCGATCCGGTCAAGGCGGCGCTGCTGGCCGTGAAGGCGGGCGCGGACGGCATTACCGCGCATCTGCGCGAGGATCGCCGCCACATTCGCGACGAGGATGTCGCCATGCTGATGGCGGCGCTGGACGTGCCGCTCAATCTGGAAATGGCGGCGACGCAGGAAATGCTGGACATCGCGCTGCGCCACCGGCCGCATGCCGCCTGCATCGTGCCGGAAAAGCGCGAGGAGCGCACGACCGAGGGCGGGCTGGACGCGGCGGGGCAGCTGGAAACGTTGAGGCCCATCGTCGCGCGGCTGGGCGACGCGGGCATCCGCGTCAGCCTGTTCATCGAGGCCGACGCCGCGCAGATCGACGCCGCGATCCAGCTGGGCGCGCCCGTGGTCGAGTTTCACACCGGCGCCTATGCCCATCTGGACGGCGGCGCGCGCGCGGCGGAACTGCGCCGCATCGCCGATGCGGCCGCGCTGGCGGCCAAGAACGGCATCGAACCGCATGCCGGCCATGGCCTGACCTTCGACAATGTCGCGCCCATCGCCGCCATCCCGCAGATCGCCGAACTCAATATCGGCCATTTCCTGATCGGCGAGGCGATCTTCGGCGGGCTGGAGGGCAGCATCCGCGAGATGCGGCGGCAGATGGACCTGGCGCGGTGATTCCTCCCCGGCGCGGGGAGGGTCGAAGCGAGTCACGCGCCTCGCTTCGACGCGACGCGCAGCGTCGTGGTGGAGGGGGTGAGCCTCTTGGCGCGCTCCGTCGCATGGCGCCGCCCGCCGCCTCCACCACCAGCCTCTCTGGCGGTCCCCCTCCCCTTGCCGGGGAGGATATATGATCATCGGCCTCGGCTCGGACCTCTGCAATATCGAGCGGATACAGAATTCGCTCGACCGGTTCGGGGATCGCTTCGTCCAGCGAGTTTTCACTCCGGTGGAGCAAGCCAAGGCCGACCGCCGCCCCTTCACCCGCGCGGGCACGCTCGCCAAGCGCTTCGCCGCCAAGGAAGCCTTTTCCAAGGCGGTCGGGACCGGGTTCAAGGCGGGCGTGTTCATGAAGGATATCGGCGTCGTCAACGCGCCGTCGGGCGCGCCGACGCTCAGCCTGACCGGCGGCGCGCTGACGCGGCTGGAATCGCTGGTGCCGCTGGGCTATAGGCCCGTCATTCATCTGACGCTCACGGACGACCACCCATGGGCGCAGGCCTTCGTCATCATCGAGGCGCTGCCTTTGTGATGGTCCACCATGATGATCGCCAAGAGACTTCGCCCATGCCGGCCATCGACACGCCTCAGGACAGCGCCGCGCCGGCCCCGGAGCAGGAAAAGGACGGCGTCAACTGGTGGCATGAGCTGCGCAGCATCGCGCTGCTGATCCTGGCGGTGCTGGCGTTCCACAGCTTCGTCGCCAAGCCCTTCTACATCCCGTCCGAATCGATGATGCCGGTGCTGCTGACTGGCGACCGGCTGGTGGTGAGCAAATTCCCCTATGGCTGGTCCTATGTCTCGCCCAGCTTCCACCCCCTGCCCTTTCTGAAGGGGCGCATCCTGGGCCGCCTGCCCCAGCGCGGCGACATCGTGATCGTCAGCCCGCACAATCGGCGCGAGGATTATATCAAGCGCGTGATCGGCCTGCCCGGCGACATTGTCGAGGTGCGCGGCGGCCAGGTGGTGCTGAACGGCGTGGCGGTCAGGCAGAAGGCGATGAAGCCGCTGCGCATTCCCGTCGATGGCAATGCCCCCTGCGACCCCGGCCAGTTCCCCGGCGCGCGCGTGCAGGGCAAGGATGGGCGCGACTATTGCGAACTGCCGGTGCGACAGGAAATCCTGCCCAATGGCAAGACCTACGTCACCATCGACATGGGGCCAAGCGCGCTCGACTGGTATGGTCCGGTGCGCGTGCCGGCCGATCATGTCTTCCTGATGGGCGACAATCGGGACAATAGCGCCGACAGCCGCGCCCCGCTGGCGGAGAACGGCCTGGGCGGCCCGGTTCCTTGGGAAGCGATCGGCGGGCGCGCGGAGTTCATCACTTTCAGCCTGGATGGCGACGCCGGCTGGAACCCTGTAACCTGGCTTCACGCCTTCCGCAGCGGGCGAGCGGGGAACAGCCTGCGTCCACGGAGCGTTGCTGCCGCGGATTGAAGAAGGAAGGGGCACGGGCTTTTGAGCGAGACGCAGCAGCATGTCGAGGAACCCGGCCCCAGCGAAGTCCGCAGCCCCCTCATCCAGCAGGAACTGAAGCGCGCCGGCGTCTGGCTGGCGCTGGCCGTCGCCATCGCGCTGGTGGTGGTGCTGGCGCAGCCGCTGATGCTGATCATCGGCGCATTGGTGCTGGCGACGATGATGGATGGCGGCACGCGCCTTCTGGGCCGGGTGCTGCCGATCAGCCGCGGATGGCGATTGACGATCGTGCTGCTGAGCGCCGTCGCTTTCCTGGTCTGGACCTTCTACCTCACCGGTTCCAGCCTGGCCGAACAGGCGCAGGCGATGCGCTCCATCGTCGAGGCGCAGGTGATGCGCCTGGGCGGCTGGGCGCAGCAGATGGGCATCAGCGCGACGCCCGATGACCTCAAGGACCTGGCGCAGCAGGCGATGAGTTCGATGGGGCGAGTCACCGCCGCCGTCGGCACCGCAGTCGGCGCCATCACCAGCGCGGTCATGATGCTGGTGCTGGCGATCTTCATCGCCACCGAGCCCCAGCTTTATGAACGCGGCGTTGCCTGGATGCTGCCGATGGAAAAGCGCAGCCAGTTTTATCGGGTTGCGCAGAAGATGGGCTGGACCCTGCGCCGGCTGATGTTCGGGCGCATCATCGGCATGTCGGTGGAGGGCGTGGGCACCTGGTTGCTGCTCTGGGTCGGCGGCGTGCCGATGGCGGGATTGCTGGGCATCCTCACGGGCCTGCTCGCCTTCCTGCCCAATATCGGCGCGATCGTGTCGGGCGTGCTGATCGTCCTGGTGGGCTTTTCCGGCGGCACCGACACCGGCCTCTATGCCGTGGGCGTCTATCTGGCGGTGCAGATCATCGACGGCTACCTGATCGTGCCGATGGTCGCCAAGCGCGCGGTCGACCTGGCCCCCGCGCTGGTCCTGGCGGCGCAGATCCTGTTCGGCGCGCTGTTCGGCATTATCGGCCTGTTCCTGGCCGATCCCATAGTAGCGATGATCAAGGTGTATCTGGAGGAACGGTCCAAGGCGCTCAAGGCGAAGAACGATGCGCGCTTGATGCGCCCCGCCGACAGCTGAGCAGCCCGCCCCGCCTAACCGTGGAACATCCGGGCTTTCCGTCGCTTGCATTAGGGATAAGATGCAAGACCCGGAAATAAGGAGAGCGGATCATGACCATGGGCCTGGACAAGCAGAAGAAGCTGCATTTCGACCTGACCAATGTCGGCCTGCGCGCGCAGGCGACGGCGGCCGGGCTGCTACAGCTATGCCTGGAACTGCGCGGCGCGGGCGTGCTGGACGACGCCGCCGTCGACCGGATCAAGGACGCGATCGCCTGCGACATCGAAGTCTCCGCCCCCCGATCGGTCGCCTGCCCTGAATATCGACGCGACGTGCGGAACCGCCTCGACAGTCTGTTTTCAGGGCAAGCCAAGGTTGGCGACGCCAACCAACTGGCTTTTGGCGCAACGCCGGACACCATTTGCCCCGACGCGCGATAGGCAAAAGAAAAGGGGCCGACTGGCGGCCCCTTCCCTGCGCATCTGGCTGAAGGGCCTTATTGGCCCGGCTGCGGCATCGCGCCCTGCTGCTGCATCATCTGCTGCTGCAGCTGCATCAGTTCCGCCTTCGACTTGAAGTCATGCAGGGTGACGTCGAACACCAGCACCGAACCGCCCGGGATCGGGCCGTTATCCTCGGCGCCATAACCCAGTTCCGACGGGATCCAGAGCTTGTACTTGCCGCCCTTCTTCATCTTCTGCAGGCCTTCGGAAAAACCTGGGACCACGCCGTCGATCGGCATCGGCGCCTGCGGATTCTCGTCGAACACGGTGCCGTCGAGCAGCGCGCCCTTGTAGCCGACCAGCGCGACATCGCTGCTCGTCGGGCTGGGCCCCGTGCCTTCTTCCAGCACCTTGTACTGCAGGCCCGATTCGGTCGTGATCACGCCCGCCTCATGCGCGTTGTGCGCCAGGAAGGCGGCCGGCGACGGCGCCACGCCCTGCTGCCCCGCCCAGGCGAGCCCGCCCGCCGCCAGCGCGACGATGGCGACGCCGATCCAGAGCCGCGTCAGCGACCCCTTGGCGATAGGGCGAAGGGGGACAGCCGTCGTGGACATGGGCGTATGCTCGCTAGAATCAGGGCAGGAAAGTCGTCAGCGAACGGGGCGGCGGCGAGCCGCCCGCGTCAGCACAGCGTCTTAACGGACGCCGTCGCGCTCGGCGCGCTTGCGCTCCATCTTGCGCGCGCGGCGGACCGCGGCGGCCTTTTCGCGGGCGCGCTTTTCCGACGGCTTTTCGTAATGACGGCGCAGCTTCATCTCGCGATACACGCCCTCACGCTGCAGCTTCTTCTTGAGCGCGCGAAGAGCCTGGTCGACATTATTGTCGCGAACGATGATTTGCATAAGTCCGTCAATCTCCAATCAAAAACGGGCGGATCGCCGGGACGTTTCTGTCCTTCCCGACGGCTCGACCGAATAGCAAAGCCAGTGAGTCGTCGCAGGTCGCCCTGCGCCATGTGGGCGGCGCCCTACCAGCAGAGTCGCGCGGATTCAAGCCAAAAGGCCCTGATCTCGACATTTGCCGCGCGCGGGCGGATAGTGGCGGCATAATAGACAGGAGGATCGCCGATGGCCAGCGCCGTTCACCAGCATGCCGACATGAGCCCGCAGGAATGGGAGGCGCGCCAGCAGCTCGCCGCCTGCTACCGCATCTTCGACCATATGGGATGGTCGGAACTGATCTACAACCATATCACGCTGCGGGTGCCAGGGGAGGAAAGCGCCTTCCTCATCAACCCGTTCGGCCTGTCCTACCGCGAAGTCACCGCGTCCAACCTGGTCAAGATCGACATCGATGGCCAGGTGCTGGACGGCAGCCCTTATCCGGTCAACCGCGCCGGCTTCACCCAGCATAGCGTCTTTCACCGCCATCTGCCCGACGCTCATTGCATCATCCACACCCATACTACCGCGGGCATGGCGGTCAGCGCCTGCGCCGAAGGATTGCGGCCGATCAGCTTCTACGCCGCCGCCTTCGCCGGGCAGATCGCCTATCATGATTTCGAAGGCGTGACGATCCGTCCGGAAGAGGGCGAAAGGCTGATAGCCAATCTGGGGACCAAGCGCGTCATGATGCTGCGCAACCATGGCACGCTGGTGATGGCGTCCACCCTGCCCGAGGCGTTCCTGCGCCACTGGTCGCTGCAGCGCGCGTGCGAGATCCAGGTGGCGGCGGGCGCGGCGGGAACGCCGGTCGACATCCCGCCCGAGGTGATCGCCGTGCATCAGCGCGACCTGGCGGGCGTGCAATTGCCGGTGGGGCCGGGCGTGCCCGATTTCCAGGCGATGGTGCGCGTGATCGACCGGATCGATCCGAGCTGGCAGCGCTAGGCGGGCGGGGCGGCGCTACGCCTCCCCGAACCCGCCGCCGCCCGGCGTTTCGATGACGAAGGCGTCCCCGGCGCGCAGGTCGGCCGTGGCGGTGCTGTCCAGCGGATCGACCGTGCCGTCGGCGCGCTCCACCCAGTTGCGACCCACCGCCCCCGCCGTCCCGCCGGCGAGGCCGAAGGGCGGCACGATGCGGCGATTGGCCAGGATGCCGGCGGTCATGTCTTCCAGGAAGCGGATGCGGCGGATGGCTCCGTCGCCGCCGCGATGCCGCCCGGCCCCGCCCGAACCGGAGCGGACGGAAAATTCCTCCAGCAGCACCGGGAAGCGGGTTTCGAGGATTTCGGGATCGGTGAGGCGGCTGTTGGTCATGTGCGTCTGCACCACCGGCGCGCCGTCAAAATCCGGTCCCGCACCCGATCCGCCGGCGATCGTCTCATAATATTGGTGGCGGTCATTGCCGAAGGTGAAATTGTTCATCGTTCCCTGCGCGCCGGCCATGACCCCGAGCGCGCCGAACAGCGCATCGGTCACGACCTGGCTGGTTTCCACATTGCCCGCGACCACGGCGGCGGGATGGCGGGGCCGCAGCATCGATCCATCCGGCACGATGATGGTGATGGGTTTGAGGCACCCGTCATTCATCGGCACCGCCTCGTCGATCAGCGTGCGCACGACGTAAAGGACGGCGGCGCGCAGGACGGAGAGCGGCGCGTTGAAATTGCCGGGCAGTTGGTCCGACGATCCGGTGAAGTCGATGGTGGCGCTGCGCGCGTCCGCATCGATGGCGACAGCGACCTGGACAGATGCGCCATTATCCATCGGGTAGGTGAAGCGACCGTCGGCAAGGCGGCCGATCAGGCGGCGGACGGCGGCTTCGGCCTGATCCTGGACATGGGCCATATAGGCGGAAACGCTGTCCACGCCATAGTCGTTGCTTATCCGTAACAATTCCGCCGCACCCTTGGCGCAGGCGGCGATCTGGGCGGAAAGATCGGCGATATTCTGGTCGATGTTGCGGGCGGGATAAGGCCCCGAGCCAAGCAGCTCGCGAATCGCCGCTTCGCGAAATTCGCCCCGATCGACCACCAGCAGATTGTCGAGGATGACGCCTTCCTCCTCCACCGATCGGCTGCCCGGCGGCATGGAGCCGGGCGTGATGCCGCCAATGTCGGCATGATGGCCCCGCGCCGCGACATGGAAGTCGGGCGCATCCCGGCCGTCGACGAAGACCGGCATGATGACGGTGACGTCGGGCAAATGAGTGCCGCCATCATAGGGGGCGTTGAGCGCATAGACGTCGCCCGGCTGCATGCCCCGCCCGTCCATGGCCACGCCGTCAGGACCCGGGCCGCGCCGGCGCAGGATGGCGCGGATGCTGTCGCCCATGCTGCCCAGATGCACCGGCATATGCGGCGCATTGGCGACCAGATTGCCCGCCGCGTCGAACAGGGCGCAGGAGAAATCGAGCCGCTCGCGAATATTGACCGAGGAAGCGCTGTGCTGGAGCGCGGCGCCCATTTCCTCCGCGATCGCCATGAACAGCCCGCCCATCACCTCGAGCCGCACGGGATCGACTCCGTCCGCGTCCGTCGCCCGGGGCGCGGGGCGCGGCTGGTGGCGCGTGAGGATGAGATTGCCGATGGCATCGACCCGCGCGCGCCAGCCGGGCTCCACGACCGTTGTCGAGACGGGATCGATGATGAGCGCGGGCCCGTCTATTTCGCTGTCGCGATTGAGGCCGGCGCGGTCATGCACCGGCGCGGCCTGGCCGCCGCAATCGACCTGCGCCAAAGGCTCCGCAGCCTGGTCGGGGAATGCGGCGAGGCTGTCCATCGCCTCCTGCGTGGCGGCGATCGCCTCCACCCGGGCCATGTCGATGAGGATCGCGCCCTGCCCTTCAAAACCGAAGCGGGCGCGATGCTGGGCGAGAAAATCGGCGCGCATCGTCGGCAGGTCGGCGAGCGGCACGTCGAACAGGCTGTCGGTGCGGTCATAGCGCAGCCGCAGCAGCGTTTCGGTGCGGTCCGCCTGCGGCAGGTCGGCGCGAGCATCGGCCGCGAGCGCTTCGAGCGCCTGGTCGAGCTGCGTCATGCTGTCGTCGCCAAGGCGCAGCGCCAATGTCCGCTCCCGCACCGCCCGCCGATCGGCGAGGCCCATGCCATAAGCGGACAGGACGCCGCCCAGCGGATGGATCATCACCCGGTCCATGCCCAGCGCGTCGGCGACCAGGCAGGCATGCTGCCCCCCGGCCCCGCCGAAGCTGGCGAGGGTGTAGCGCGACACGTCATGGCCGCGCGCGACCGAGATGCGCTTGATCGCATTGGCCATGTTGGCGACCGCGACGGCGATGAAGCCCTCGGCCGCCTGCCGCGGGGTCATGGCGCGGCCGGTCTGCGCCTCCACCTGCGCGCAGATCGCCGCGAAACGCTGCGCCACTGCGTCCCGATCGAGCGGCTGATCGCCATTGGGGCCGAACAGGCTGGGGAAGAAATCGGGCTGAATCTTGCCCAGCATCACATTGCAATCGGTGATGGTGAGCGGGCCGCCGCGCCGGTAGCAGGCGGGTCCCGGCACCGCGCCGGCGCTTTCCGGGCCGACGCGGAGACGCCCGTCGACGAAGGTGCAGATGGAGCCGCCGCCCGCCGCGATCGTGTCGATCCGCATCATCGGCGCGCGCAGCCGGACGCCGGCCACCCGCGCTTCATTGTCGCGCTCATAGCTGCCGGCATAATGGGACACGTCGGTGGAGGTGCCGCCCATGTCGAAGCCGATCACTTCGCCAAAGCCCGCCTGTTCGGCCGTGCGCGCGAGACCGACGATGCCGCCCGCCGGCCCGGACAGCACCGCATCCTTGCCGCGGAACAGCGCGCCGGGAGTCAGCCCGCCATTGGACTGCATGAACAGCATGTCCGCATCCGCGCCCAGCGCGGCGCGCAAGCCATCGACATAGGCGCGCAGGACCGGCGAGAGATAGGCGTCGGCCAGCGCCGTATCGCCGCGCCCGACAAGCTTGATGAGCGGGGCGACATCATGGCTGACGCTGATCTGGGTGAAGCCCACCTCGGCGGCGATCCGCGCCAGCGCCTGTTCATGCGCGGGATGCCGATAGCCGTGCATCAACAGGATCGCGACCGCACGCAGCCCCCGGTCGAAGGCGGATTGCAGCGCCGCGCGCGCCGCCGGTTCGTCCAGGGCGACGCGCACCGCGCCGTCCGCGCTCACCCGCTCGTCGATCTCGATGACATCGGCATGGAGCGGATCGGGCAGGCGGATCTGCCGCGCGAACAGGTCGGGGCGCTCCTGCGTGCCGATGCGGATGGCGTCGCGGAAGCCGCGCGTCACCGCCAGCAGCACCGGCTCGCCCTTGCGTTCCAGCAAGGCATTGGTGGCGATGGTGGTGCCGATGCGGAGCGAACAGGGCGGGATGGGACCGGAGCCGGCCCCGGTCAGGCGGCGCACCGCTTCGACGGCGGCGTCGGCATAGCGTTCGGGATCGCTGGACAGCAGCTTTGCGGTGTGAAGCCGCCCATCGGGGTCGCGCGCGACCACATCGGTGAAGGTGCCGCCGCGATCGATCCAGAAATGCCAGGTCATGCGCGACCTGATGGCCGGGCGGACTGGCGATGGCAAGAGAGGGCGCCCCTTCGGGCCCGAGGTAGGGGAATGCGGAACGGCTGCAGTCCTTGGATGCCGTTCCGCACCCCAACTCTCATCCCGGGCGGGCGAGAGGTGACCGGTGCGGGACGGAACGAGCGGCCTGGGCCCGTTCCGCCCCGTGCATCAGAATTTCGCGACGACGCCGGCCATCGGACGGATCGAGCGGAAATTGCCCAGCGTGTCGGCCTGAACGCGCAGGCGGATGTTGCTGCTCTGGGCCGAGCCGCCCATGTCGGCGGGCGAGAGTTCGACGCCCGCGCCATAGGTGGTGCCGTGGAAATCCGGGCTGTCCGGGCCGAGCGCGTCGAAATTGACCCACTTATAGCCGACCTTGCCGAAGATCAGGCTGTCCTTGCCCGCCTTGATCCCGGCGCGGCCCGCGACGCCATATTCCCAGTCGATGTCGCCCGACACGCCCTTGGACGCGGTGCCTTCCACGCCGACGACGACGGGACCAGCGACATTATAGTTCACGCCAGCGACGCCTTCGACCATGCGGCCCTTATAGCCTGCGGGCGGAATGCCTTCCTCGCCGGTTTCGCTGTCGAAATTATGCACGCCGCCCATGACGCCGACATAGGGTTCGAGGCGACGGGTGGCGCCGGCGTCGTCCGCCGCGCCGCTCTGGGCCATCGCGGCGGCGGGAATCAGGGACGCGGCAGCGGCTGCCGAAAAAAGCAGTGTCTTCATGGGGTGGACCCTTTGATCTGTTGTGGATGTTTGCGGCGGTGTGGACCCGCCGGGCCGGCTGTCTGGCGCTGCAAGCGACCGGAGCGGCAGGAGGAAAAATGACCAAGGCATCAGGAAGGTTTCCTGAACGATCGTCGAAATCCCGACGAATGACGGATATGTGACGGAGAAAACACGGTTTCTGTCAGCCAGATGAACAAAGCGGCCGCTTTCTGAACGGCGAATAAATGCTTGCGCAGGCGCGCCTTCGCCATTCACAACCAATTCAAACTCAGGACGTTATCCCTGCATCAGAAAGACGATAAGGAGACAGGCGATGACAGGAACCGCGAAAAGGTTTCTCGCCGCCATGGGCCTTGCCGGCGCACTGGCCCTGGGCGGTTGCGCCTATGACGATGGCTATGGCTATGGCGGGGTGAGTGTCGGCACAGGCTATTATGGCGGGGGATATTATGACCCCTATTACAGCCCCGGCTATTATGGCGGCGGCTATGGCTGGTATAACGACTATTATTATCCGGGCACTGGCTATTATGTCTATGACCGCGGCGGCCGGCGCCACCGCTGGAGCGACAGCCAGCGGCGCTATTGGGAAGCGCGGCGCAACGACCGGCGTGACGATCGCTGGCGCGACCGGGACCGCGACGGGCGACCCGGATGGCGCGACAATGACGGTCGCCCCGATCGCGATGGGCGGCCGGGCAATTGGCAGCGCCCGGACCGGGACGGGAGACCGGGCAATTCTGTCCGTCCGGGCACCGGGAGCGACAATGATCGCGGCCGGTGGAATGGCGGGCGCGGGCGCGGCGGCAATGACGCCGTTCGTCCCACGCAACGCCCTCGTCCGCAGGCGAGCCAGCCGCGGCCGCAACCCAGCGTGAGCGCCCGTCCCTCGCCGGGATCGCGGGCATCGCGTCCAGTGCGATCCGGTGGTGGCCGGGACCCGGCAGCACGGGTGCGTCCGGACTGATGCGGGTCGCGATCAGGACCAGCGCGCTTCTGCCCCTCCTGCTTGTCGCGGCATGCGACGGGCGGGAGGAAAGCGCGATCGACAATCTCGCCAATGGCGCCAATGCAGCGCAGGTCGAGAATAATGTGCGCGCCGAAGCGATGGCGCTGATGGAGCCGCTGAGCCCGCCCGCGCCGGGAACGCCGGGCGGCCTGCCCGTCGATCCCGTGCCGGTCGCCGAGGGATCAATCGACCCCGACAGCGCCCAGGGCGCGGCGCAGGTGGTGCAGGGCTATTATGGGCTGCTGGAGGAGAAGCGGTTCGAGGACGCGCAGGATCTGTGGAACCCGGCGACCGCGATCGGCGCGCAGGATGATGCGCATTTCGCCGCGCGCTTCCGCGGCTTCAGCGAAATCCATGCCAATATCGGCGCGCCGTCCGAGCCCGAGGGCGCGGCAGGCTCGCTCTATGTGACGGTGCCGGTGCAAGTCTATGGCCGCATCGCCGCCAACGGCAAACCCTGGCACGCGCTGCGCCAGGTGACGCTGCGGCGCGTCAATGATGTGCCGGGATCAACCGAGGAACAGCGCCGCTGGCATATCCAGGCGATCGGCGCCTACGTGCCCCCGGAGGCCGAAGTGGCGGCGAATGCCATGGAGCCGATTTCGATGACCGACGGCATGGCGCGCAAGGCGGCGGCGCAATAAGGTCGCGCGACGCGAGGCGGAGGCGAGCCATGGCTGCCCCTGCCCCGCGCGGCCGGATCAGGCGACGGTGGCCTTGACGATCTTGCCGGGAGTGCGCGGCGGCTCGCCCTTGGGCAGGGCGTCGACATGCTCCATGCCCGACGTCACTTCGCCCCAGACGGTATATTGGCCGTCGAGGAACGTGGCATCGTCGAAACAGATGAAGAACTGGCTGTTGGCGCTGTTCGGATTGGACGCGCGCGCCATCGAGCAGACGCCGCGGACATGCGGTTCGCGGCTGAATTCGGCCTTGAGGTCGGGCTTGTCCGGGTGGCCGCCCATGCCGGTGCCCGTCGGGTCGCCGCCCTGCGCCATGAAGCCGGGGATGACGCGGTGGAAAACCACGCCGTCGTAAAAGCCTTCCTTGGCATTTTCGACGATCCGGGCGACATGGCCGGGCGCGAGGTCGGGGCGCAGCTTGATCACGACGTCGCCGCCGCTGTCGAGGGTAAGGGTAAGCGTGTCGTCGGCCATGAAAAATCCTCTCTTGCCGGGGATGGGGGGATGGAGCCCATATAAAGGCTAATGAAGGGGATGGAAGCGCTGTCTCCTTATTGCATTTCCGATGGGCTTGGGCGAAAGCGACGATATGTTACAGGAACCGGACAGTAGGGGGCGCCATGGGCGAGCGCGGCGATATGGCCGAACCCCTAGTGCATGGGGATGATTTCGAAGAGCCGGTGATCGAGGCGGCGGAAGCCAGCCATGACGAGGACGACCGGCTGAAGCCCGAATATCTGACGGCCGTGCTCGACGCGGTCGAGGATGGCGACGATGAAAAGGCGCGCGAACTGGTGTCGCCGCTGCATCCCGCCGACATTGCGGACTTGCTGGAACTGGCGCCGTCGGACCGGCGCGCTGACGTCGCCGCAGCGCTGGGCGACCTGGTCGGCGCGGAGGTTCTGTCCGAACTCAACGATTATGTCCGCGACGACCTGATCGGGGCATTGGCGCCCGAGCAAGTCGCGGAGTTCGCGTCCGAACTGGACACGGACGACGCGGTCGCCATCATCGAGGATCTGGAGGAAGCCGACCAGCAGGCGGTGCTGGAGGCGATGGAGCCGGAGGATCGCGCGGCGATCGAAAGCGCGCTGGCGCACCCCGAGGAGTCCGCCGGCCGTCTGATGCAGCGCGACCTGGTCGCGGTGCCCGAACATATGACCGTGGGCCAGGTGATCGACTATCTGCGCGACAGCGGCGACCTGACTCGCGACTTCTGGGAAATCTTCGTCGTCGACGCCGCGCATCGGCCGATCGGCACCTGCCAGCTCAGCTGGATCCTGACCTGCCCCCGCGGGATCGCCATGAGCGACCTGATGAAGCGCGAGCAGACGCTGATCCCGGTCGACATGGACCAGGAGGAAGTGGCGCTGCGCTTCCAGAAATATGCGCTGATTTCCGCCGCGGTGGTGGATGCGGCTGGCCGACTGGTCGGCATGATCACGGTGGACGATGTGGTCCACATCATCAGCCAGGAAGCGGGCGAGGACATATTGCGCCTGTCGGGCGCGGGCGAAGGCGACATCAACGAGCCGGTGCTGGACAGCTATCGCGCCCGCGTGCGCTGGCTGCTGACCAATTTGCTGACGGCGCTGATCGCCTCCACCATCATCGGCATTTTCGAAGACACGATCGAGCGGATGGTCGCGCTGGCGACGCTGATGCCGATCGTCGCGGGCGTGGGCGGCAATGCCGGCAGCCAGACCATGGCGGTGACGGTGCGCGCGCTTGCCACCAACCAGATCACCGGCTCCAATGCGCGGCGCACCATCCTGCGCGAAATACGGGTGGCGGTGCTGAACGGCGCGACGGTCGCCATCGTCCTGGGCATCGGCGTATCGCTGGTGTTCCAGAATATGGCGCTGGGCGGGGTGATCGCCGCGGCGATGGTGACCAATATCGTGACAGCTGGCCTGGCTGGAGCGGCGGTGCCGCTGGCTTTCGATCGCGTGAACCTGGACCCTGCGGTGGCTTCGTCCATCTTCGTGACGATGATCACCGACTCGATGGGTTTCTTCGCTTTCCTGGGGCTCGCGACATTGGCGGGATTGACCGGCTGAGCCGAGCGCCCATCTAAGACGCCCATGCCGCTCAACATGACCAAGATCGCCTTCCAGAGCGAAGGCCCCGCTTCCTTGCGCGCCTGGCTGGAAAGCCATGCCGACGAAGCGCGGATCACCACCCGCTACCTGCCCAAGCGCGTCGAGGAGATGGCGGGCGGATCGCTCTACTGGATCCATGCGCACACGCTGGTGGGCCGCAGCCCGCTGCTGGGTTTCGAGGAGACGGGCCAGGGACGCTACTGGGTGCGGCTGGCGCCGATGCTCATCCCCGTGCGCGCCAGTCCCAAGCGCGCGCATCAGGGCTGGCGCTATCTGGAGGACAAGGATGCGCCACCGGACCTGGGCAGCGGCGAGGCCGACGACCTGGACGCGATGCCGCCTGCGCTGCTGGGCGAACTGACGCGACTGGGGCTGGTGTAGGATGTCATCGCGGCCCGTGGACGTGAACGTGGCTGGCTGGCTGGCATAGCCAATAGTCCGGCGACTAGGAGCCGAAGCCCGCTAAATACCGGAAAAGAGAAAAATGGTGCTGCCGGTGAGGATTGAACTCACGACCTCAGCCTTACCAAGGATGCGCTCTACCACTGAGCTACGGCAGCACTCTATTTCATCTCCGTGGCGCCATCTGCGCTTCGGAGGCCGGGCCTATGGCCGCCCGCGCCGCCCATGTCAAGGCGGGTTGCGGCGGATCACGCATTTTGCTTATGCGCGTCCCATGGCTGACACGCAGGACGAAAAGAAGGCACGGCTGGCGCAGGCGCTGCGCGATAATCTGCGCCGGCGCAAGGCGCAAAGCCGCGAGGCGGTGCGGCAGGAAGCGGCGCCGCCGCCCCCGCCCGACACGCCCAAGACTTGAGGATCAGAGCGGCGCGCAGGCGGCCTTGAGCCAAGCGCGCGCGTCGCCATCCAGCTGCGGTCCGACCAGGTCGAACACGGCGGCGTGATAGGCGTCGACCCAGGCGCGCTCCTCGCGGCTGAGCAGGTCGAGAGCGACAAGCGCGCGGTCGATCGGCGCGAAGGTCAGCGTTTCGAAGCCGAGCATCGCCTTTTCCGCGCCGGGAATGGCGCGCTCCTCGACCAGCACCAGATTTTCGATGCGGATCCCATATTCGCCGGTCTTGTAATAGCCCGGCTCGTTGGAGAGGATCATGCCCGCCACCAGCGGCTCGTCGCCACCACCGAAGGTGGCGATACGCTGCGGCCCTTCATGCACCGACAGGAAGCTGCCGACGCCATGGCCGGTGCCATGGGCGTAATCCAGCCCTTCGGCCCACAGATATTGCCGCGCGAGCACGTCGAGCTGACCGCCGCGCGTCCCCTTCGGGAAGACGGCGCGGGCGAGCGCGACATGGCCCTTGAGGACGAGGGTGAAGCGGTGCTTCATCTCCTGCGTGGGCTCGCCCACCGCGATGGTGCGCGTGACGTCGGTGGTGCCGTCGCGATATTGCCCGCCCGAATCGACGAGATAGAGCGTGCCGGTCTCAATCGGGCGATTGGTCTTTTCCTCGACGCGATAATGGACGACCGCGCCATTGGGACCAGCGCCGCTGATCGTGTCGAAGGACAGGTCCTCCAGCACGCCTGTTTCCTTGCGGAAGGCCTCCAGCCGATCGGCGGCGGACATTTCGGTGAGACCGCCCTTGGGCGCTTCGACCGAGAGCCAGTGCAGGAAGCGGCTGAGCGCCGCGCCGTCGCGCGCCTGCGCCGCCTTGTGCCCGGCAATCTCGGCCTCATTCTTGATCGCCTTCGGGAGCACGGCCGGATCGCGCAGCGGCAGCACGGTGGCGCCCCCCTGCTCCAGCGCCTCGAATATGGCGGCGACGGCGCGTTCGGGATCGGCGACGACGCTCTTGCCCTTGAGGTCGGCCAAGGCGTCGGCGAAAGCGGCGCGGTCATGGACGCGCACGGCATTGCCCAGATGCTGGGCCACGGCGTCGTCCATCTTTTCCGGCGCAACATACAGGTCGGCGGTCGCGTCGGCGTGAACGATGGCATAGGCGAGCGCGACCGGCGTGCGATCGACATCCTTGCCGCGGATGTTGAAGGTCCAGGCGATCGAATCGAGCGCGGACAGGATGGCGGCGTCCGCCTTGTTGGCCGTCAGCCAGTCGGCCATGGCGGCCCGCTTTTCGGCGGCGCTGCGGCCAGCGAAGCGATCGTCATGCACGACCAGGCGCGCGTCGCTGGGCGCGGGCCGGTCGGGCCAGACGGCATCGACGGGATTGGTGTCGACCGCGACCAGCTCCGCGCCCTTTTCCGCCAGCGCGGCGGTCGCCTGGCGCACCCAGGCGCGGGTGTGGAGCCAGGGATCATAGCCGATGCGCGCGCCCTGCCCCGCATGATCCTTGAGCCAGGCGGCGATCGAGGTCTGCGGCACGCTTTCATATTGCCAATGGGCTGCGTCCACCTGCTCGCGCACCTGCAGCGTGTAACGGCCATCGACGAAGATCGCCGCTTCCTGCGGCAACACCACGGCGCTGCCGGCCGATCCCTGGAAGCCGGTGAGCCAGGCGAGCCGCTGCGCATAGGCGCCGACATATTCGCTCATATGCTCGTCTGTCAGCGGCACCACGAAACCGTCGAGCTTCTGGCGCACCAGTTGCGCGCGCAGGGCCTTCAGGCGATCTTCATAACTGGACATCAACACTTCCTTGGATCATTCCGGCCCCTTGCGCCGGCGGCAATGCCGACAACATAGAGGGGCACGCGCGCTTATTCCAGCGCAGCCCCCGTCTGAACCATGGATAGTTAATGACCGATCAAAGCCCGCCCGCCGCCTTCCCACCCGTTGCCGAACGCCGCCCTCACCAATTTTCCCACCATGGCATCGAGGTGGAGGACCCCTATGCCTGGCTGCGCGACCCGGGGTATCCGGAGGTTAAGGACAAGGATGTGCTGGCGTATCTGGAGGCGGAAAATCGCTGGTTCGAAGGCGCGATGGCGCCGCACAAGCCGCTGATCGACCGGCTGTTCCGGGAAATGAAGGGGCGCATCAAGGAAGATGACGCGTCGGTGCCGCAGAAAGATGGCGACTATGTCTATTGGCGCGCCTTCGAAACCGGCGCGCAATATCGCAAATGGTATCGCCGCCCCGTGGCCGCGCCGGCGGACGGGTCGGCCGACCAGCTGATCCTGGACGAACCGGCGCTGGCGCAGGGGCATGATTATTTTCGCCTGGGTGCGCTGTCGGTCAGCCCGAATGGCCGCTACCTTGCCTATGCGATCGACACCAACGGGTCGGAACGCTTCGAAGCGCGGATCAAGGATCTGTTCAGCGGCGAGATCCTGCCCGAAGTCATTCCCGGCACCCTGTCGTCGCTGGTGTGGACGTCGGACAGCAAGGGGCTGCTCTATGGCCTCGCCAATGAAAACTGGCGGACGGACAATGCGCGGCTGCACTGGCTGGGCCAGGATGTCGCCAGCGACGCCCAGCTGTTCCATGAGGCGGACGAGGGCTTTCGCGTCTCGATCGGGCTCACATCGTCAGAGAAATATATCGTCATCGCGACGGGCGACCATGTCACCAGCGAAGCCTGGCTGGTGCCTGCCGATGATCCCACCGCAGAGCCGCTGCTGGTGTCCGCAAGGTTGCCGGGCCGCGAATATGATGTCGATGAGCATGACGGCACGCTCTATATCCGCACCAACGACACGCACCCCAATTTCCGGCTGGTGAAGGCGCGACTGGACGCGCCGGGCGCGTGGGACGAAGTGATCGGGCCGGACGCGCATTTCTATCTGACCGACTTCACGCTGTTCAAGCATTTCTACGTCACCGAAGGGCGGCAGGACGGGCTCGACCAGATCGAGCTGCGCGATTATGCGTCGCATCAGGCCAAGCGCATCCCCTTCCCCGAGGCGAGCTATTCGGCGAGCCTAGACGACAATCCGGAATATGACGTGACGAAGCTGCGCATCGGCTATGAATCGATGGTCACGCCCGACACCATCTATGATTATCATCTGGATACGGGCGCGCTGGAGGTGCTGAAGGTCCAGGAGATCCCGTCGGGCTATGACGCCGACCGCTATGCGACCGAGCGGCTGATGATCCCGGCGCGCGACGGCACCGAAATCCCGGTGTCGATCGTCTATCCCGCCGGTTTCCCCAAGGACGGCAGCGCGCCGCTGCATCTGTACGGCTATGGCGCCTATGGGCTGGCGATGGAGCCTGGCTTTTCGACCAGCCGCCTGTCGCTGCTCGACCGCGGCTTCGCCTTCGCGATCGCGCATATCCGCGGGGGCGACGATCTGGGCCAGCAATGGTATCTGGACGGCAAGCTCGACAAGCGGAGCAATACCTTCACCGACTTCGTCGATGTCGCCAGGGGGCTGATCGACCGCGGCTATGCGGCGAAGGGCCGGATCAGCATTTCGGGCGGATCGGCCGGCGGCGAGCTGATGGGCGCAGTGATCAATTCCGATCCCGACCTGTGGGGCGCGGTCGTCGCCCATGTGCCCTTCGTCGACGTGCTCAACACCATGCTGGACGCCAGCCTGCCGCTGACGCCGGGAGAATGGCCCGAATGGGGCAACCCGATCGAGGACGAGGCGGCGTTCCGCACGATCCAGTCCTACGATCCCTATGGCAATGTGAAACCCCAGGCCTATCCGCCGCTGCTGGTGACGGCGGGCCTCAACGATCCGCGCGTCACCTATTGGGAACCGGCGAAATGGGTGGCGCGGTTGCGCGCGACCAAGACAGACGACAATATCCTGCTGCTCAAGACCAATATGGGCGCGGGCCATGGCGGCAAGTCCGGACGGTTCGAGAGCCTGCACGAGACGGCGGAGGAATTCGCCTTCATCCTGTGGCAGCTGGGGATCGAGGGCTGATGGCATCGAGCTTCACCACACAGATCACCGCCCGGCCCGAGCATATCGACGTGCTGGGGCATGTGAACAATGCCGTCTGGGTCCAATGGATGGAGCAGGTGTCGGTCGACCACTGGATGCATGACGCCGATCCGGCGCATGTCGAGGCCTATATCTGGGTCGTGACGCGGCACGAGATCGACTATCGCGGCAATGTTACCGAGGGCGAGACGGTGACGGCGCGCACCTGGATTCCCGAAGGACCGCGCGGCGCCCGCTTCGACCGGATGATCGAGTTTACCGGACCGGACGGCAAGGTGAAGGTGGCGGCCAAGTCCACATGGGCGATCATCGACAAGGCGTCGGGCCGCATCCTGCGCGTGCCGGCGGAAGTGGCGGCGAACTTCGTGTGAACGCCGCCACCTGCGGAAGAAAATTCAGGCCGCCTGCGCCTTGAGCAGCTTGTCGAGCGTCAGCGGATAATCGCGCAGGCGGATGCCGGTCGCATTGTAGATCGCGTTCGCCACTGCCGCGCCTGCGCCGCAAATGCCCAGTTCGCCCACGCCCTTGGCCTTCATCGGCGAGCTTTTGTCGTCCAGCTCTTCGATGAACAGCACATCCTGATCGGGAATGTCGGCATGGACCGGCACCTGATATTCGGCCATGTCGTGGTTGACGAAGAAGCCGAAGCGCGTGTCGACGTCCAGCGCCTCCATCAACGCCGCGCCCACCCCCATGGTCATTGCGCCGATCACCTGGCTGCGCGCCGATTTGGGGTTGAGGATGCGCCCGGCGGCAAAGGCGCCGCCCATGCGGCGCACGCGCACTTCGGCCGTGTCCATGTCCACGCCCACTTCGCAGAAATGCGCGCCGAAGGTCGCCTGAGCATAGCGTTTGTCGAGGTCGCCATATTCCATGCTGTCCTCCGCCCACAGGCCCTGCGCGCCGGCGAGCGCCGCCAGCGGCTGCGACTGGTTGCCCAGCCGCACCAGCCCGTCGTCGAACTGCGCCTGATCGGCGGGATAGCCCGCCTTTTCCGCGATCTTCGCGCGCAGCGCCATGGCCGCGGCATAGACGCCGGCGGTCGAGCTGTTCGCGCCCCACTGGCCGCCCGATCCCGACGAGACGGGAAAGCGGCTGTCGCCCAGCCGCACCGTCACCTGATCCAGATCGACGCCCAGCATTTCGGCCGCGGTCTGCGCGATGATGGTGTAGCTGCCGGTGCCGATGTCGGTCATGTCGGTTTCGACGATGACCCTGCCCTGACCGTCCACCCCGATGCGGGCGCCCGATTTTTCGGTGAGATTGTTGCGGAAGGCCGACGCCATGCCCATGCCGACCAGCCAGCGGCCATCGCGCACCTGGCCGGGCCGGGGGTTGCGCTTGCTCCAGCCGAAGCGATCCGCGCCCGCGCGCAGGCATTCCACCAGCTTGCGGCTGGAGAAAGGCCGCTGCGGCCCGGCCTCGGGATCATATTGGACATCGTTGCGGATGCGCAGCTCGACCGGATCGACGCCGCAGGCTTCGGCCAGTTCGTCCATCGCGACTTCCAGCGCCAGCAGGCCGACCGCCTCGCCCGGCGCGCGCATGGCATTGCCTTCGGGCAGGTTCAGCGTCACCAGCCGGTGCGCGGTCAGGCGATTGTCGCCGCGATATAGCAGCCGCGTCTGCTGCGCCGCGGTTTCGGGACCGCCGCCGGGCAGGTCGCCCGACCAGACTTCATGCGCGATCGCGTCGATCACGCCATCCTTGTCCGCGCCGATGCGGATGCGCTGAATGGTCGCGGGCCGATGCGTCGTGTTGTTGGGGATTTGCGGACGCGCAATGGCGACCTTGACCGGCCGCCCCACCTGGCGCGCGCCCAGCGCCGCCAGCAGCGCATCGGCGCGCAGGAACAGCTTCGATCCGAAGCCGCCGCCGATATAGGGGGAGACGAGCCGGACATTCTCCTTGGGGATGCCCAGCGTCTTGGCCATGTCGCCCACGCCCCAGGCGATCATCTGGTTGGATGTCCACAGCGTCAGCTTGTCGCCATTCCAGGCGGCGATGCTGGCATGTGGCTCCATCATCGCATGGCTCTGATCCGGCGTCGTATAGGTCTGCTCGAGCTTGACCGCCGCGCTGGCGAAGGCGCCGTCGAAATCGCCCGCCTTGGTATCGGCCGGGCCGCCAAAGCCCTGCGGCGGGATCACGCCGTTCAGCCGTTCGGCGGCAAGGTCGAACTTGCCGTCCTCGGGCGCATAGTCGATCCGCACCAGCGCGGCGGCGGCGCGCGCATTTTCGAACGTATCGGCGACGACCAGCGCCAGCGCCTGCTCATAATGTTCGATCTGCGGACCGCCCAGCAGATGCGCGGTGTTCATGCTGCCTTTGGTCAGCTTGCCCGCATTGGCGTGCGTGACGATGCCCAGCACGCCCGGCGATGCCTCGGCCGCGCGCAGGTCCATCGCGGCGATCCGCCCCTTGGCGATGGCGGAGCCCACGATCCAGCCATAAGCAGCGTTGGGCGCGGCGTCGTGGCGCTCATAGGCATAAGCCGCCGTGCCCGTCACCTTGGCCGCGCCGTCGATGCGGTCGTGCGGGATGCCGATCACCCGCCCCTGGTCGATCGGATTCCGTCCTGCGGGGGTGTCGAACTTCATGCCCGTGCCTCCTGCTGCCGGTAGAGCGACGCCAGGGTCTTTTCGACCAGCGACCGCTTGAAATCATTGTCGTGCGTCGTGCGCGCGCCCGCCAGCGTCGCTTCGGCCACCGCCCGCGCGCCTTGGGCGGCGGCGGCGTCGCCCTCCGCCGTGCGCCAGGGCTTGGCGCCGATGCCGCCAAAGGCGAAGCGCGCCGTCCCGTCCTTCCCGAAGATGGCCGCGACCGACACCAGCGCAAAGGCGTAGGAAGCGCGGTCGCGCACCTTGCGATAGACATGGGTTCCGCCGACGGGCCGGGGCAGCGTGACCGACGTGATGATCTCGCCGGCCTTCAGCACCGTTTCCTTGTGCGGCGTATCGCCGGGCAGCACGTGAAAGTCGGCGATCGGGATGGAGCGACCGGCCCCGGCAGCATCGACCGTGTCGACCTGCGCGTCGAGCAGGCGCATCGCCACCGCCATGTCGCTGGGATGCTGGGCGATGCAGGCGTCGCTGACGCCCAATATGGCGAGGCTGCGGCTGACGCCCTTCATCGCGCCGCAGCCGCTGCCGGGCTTGCGCTTGTTGCAGGGCATGCGCGTATCGTAGAAATAGGGGCAGCGCGTGCGTTGCAGCAGATTGCCCGCCGTCGTCGCCTTGTTGCGCAACTGGCCCGAAGCGCCCGCCACCAGCGCACGGCTGAGCACCGCATAGTCGCGGCGAACGGTCGCGTCGGCCGCCAGATCGGTGTTGCGGACCAGCGCGCCGATGCGCAGTCCCCCCTCCTCCGTCTTTTCGATGCGATCAAGGCCCAAGCGATTGACGTCGATCAGATGGGTGGGCGTTTCGATCTGCAATTTCATGAGGTCGAGCAAATTGGTGCCGCCGGCGATGAAGCGGGCGCCCTGAACCGACGCTGCCGCCTTTGCTGCCGCTTCCACACTGGCAGCGCGCTCATAGGTGAAGGGCTTCATGCTTCTGCCTCCCCGGCGACGTCGCTGATCGCGGCGACGATGTTGGAATAGGCGGCGCAGCGGCAGATATTGCCGCTCATGCGCTCGCGCACTTCTGCCGCGCTGAACGTCACCTTGTCGAGGTCCTCGGTGACGTGACTGGGGATGCCGGCCTTGATCTCCTCCAGCACGGACACGGCGGAACAGATCTGCCCCGGCGTGCAATAGCCGCACTGATACCCATCATGGACGATGAATGCCTTCTGCATCGGGTGCAGCGCCTCGGGCGTACCCAGCCCCTCGATCGTCGTCACATCCTCGCCGTCATGCATCACCGCAAGCGTCAGGCAGCTATTGATGCGCCGGCCTTCGACGATGACGGTACAGGCGCCGCACTGGCCATGATCGCACCCCTTCTTGGTGCCGGTGAGCTTCAAATGTTCGCGCAGCGCATCGAGCAGGCTGGTGCGCGGGTCCAGCTGCAGATGGACCTCGCGGCCGTTCACGGTGAGTTCGACAGGCGTCATCGGGGCTCCTTTGCTGACGGACGCGGTCGTGGCGGCCTGCGCCTGCAATGCGAGCGGCGCGGCGGCAAGAAGCGCGCCGCCGCCCTGCATGAGCCCTCGGCGCGTGACATGGTCGGCTGTCATGGCTGGTCCATCCTTTTCAAATCTGCAGATGATTACGAAGCGCAAGGACAATTGATCCGCCCGGCAGGAAAGTTCGACGGATAAGGCACAGGCTATCGCTTCCGGCCGCCAGGGGGAAGAGCCCGGGTGGCAATGCCGATTCGGGCAGCGGATCCCGAAGCGACCGGTGGACGGTAACTGTGGCAGCAGCTATCTTATTGTTTTCAAATGCAATTGTGCGCCGGCGAAAGGAAATTTCATTTTTCTGCAATTCTCCCCTTGCTCCCATCACGGACCGCTGCTAGTTCGCCGCCACCCGCCGAGAGGAACACAGCCTCCGGCCGCCAGAGCGGGCGTAGCTCAGGGGTAGAGCACAACCTTGCCAAGGTTGGGGTCGAGGGTTCGAATCCCTTCGCCCGCTCCAGTTTTCCATAGCAAGATCATGCAGTTAGGCGGCTTTCACAGCCGCCTTTTTTGCTTACGCGCTCCGTCAGGAACAAAAAGTAAGCAATACGTAAGCAGGAAATGCCCAGGAAATGCGTGGTTCTGGCGTGCTCCCGGCGGAAATAGGCCTATCCTCCATATTTCACGCCCCTCAAGGTTGCTCATTCGGCGTTCTTCCGCGTGCTCTCATCCTGACGCGAAAAGTTGCTTACGCGCCTTTCCGCTCCTGCTTACGCGGAGCTGTTTTTGCTTACGCGAACGATGAAAGGCCCGACGTCAATCTTAGCCGCTCGCTTGTTGCCAGCCGGGGAATGAGGCGCGGCGAGCGTCTCTGGTCCGGCGGCTTTGGAGCCGACCGCCACGAAGGTTTTGCGAATATCGCGCGCCCGCCCCAGCTTGTTCTTCAATTCTTGGAGCGTTTGCGTTATTGAATCAGGAACGATGGGGGAAATGTGTGTGAGAAAGAAATCGAGTAAATTCAGTGTCTAATGCCAAACAGATATTGGCCATGCTGCGCAGTCGAGCGGAAGGCGACGACGAGCAGTTCTATTCGATCGCTTTGCAGGTTGCCGCTGCTGAGGCCCGGCAGGGTCGCAGAGACACCGCAAACGACTTGCGCACGGCTGTCGATACGGCGCGCGCCGCGCGCGGTGTCAGCCCATCAATTCCTATCGTTTTCGCCCGCCCGCGCGGTGATCTTGAAGGTCTCCTCGATCTTCGCGAACCTACGGTGACGCTCGCCGACGTGATCCTCCCGGCCGCAGTCTCGGAACGGCTCGGCAATGCTCTTCTCCAGCAACGTCGACGGGACTGGCTGCGCGAGCATGGCAAGGCCCCTAACCGGCGGCTCCTGTTCGTCGGTCCGCCCGGATCGGGCAAGACCATGACCGCCGAAGCCTTGGCTGGCGAGCTGAAGCTGCCGCTCTTCATCATAAGGCTGGAGACGCTCATTACCCGCTTCATGGGTGAGACCGCCGCCAAGCTCAGGCTTGTGTTCGACGAGACCCTGCGCCGCCGCGCCGTCTATCTGTTCGATGAGTTCGATGCCGTAGGCGGGCATCGCACGGCCTCGAACGACGTTGCCGAGATGCGCCGCGTCCTCAACAGCTTCCTTCAGTTCATGGAGGAAAAGAGCGCCACCGATAGTCCGCTCGTGGCGGCAACCAACCATCCCGAATTGCTCGATAGGGCCTTGCTGCGCCGCTTCGACGACGTGATCGAGTTCGAGCTGCCCTCGGCCGAACAGGTGCGGGCCGTGGTCAAGGCCAACCTCAAGCCGCTGAAATATCCCCGCCTGGCTTGGTCCACCATCGAGAAGGCGGCGCGCGGCCTCAGCCAGGCCGAGATTGCGCGCGCAGCCGACGAAGCCGTCAAGGCCGCGATCCTCGACCAGCGCGACCAGATCGCCACGCCCGACATCATCGCTCGCCTCGCCGAGCGCCAAGCGATGCGCACCGCGTTCTCTGCGAAACACTGACCTGTGGCGCAACACGACCGACCGCATCTCGACATTTCGGGACTGGCTCACAGCGTTGCGTTCAAATCTCCGGGCAGCAATGCCCGGCAGCGCCCGCTCATCCGCATCCGCGAGGACCACGGCCAGCGCTTGATCGCCGAACTCGCTTCGGCCTTTCAACAGGCCGAACAGGCCCGACAGAGGCCGGACGGCGTTGCGCTCCTTCCTCCGCCGGACGGCACTTTCCTTGAAGTGGAGCTGTCGCCGCAAGCCGGCCCGACCACGCTCGAACGCACGCGGGAGAAAACCCGGCAAGGCGCTGTGACCTTCACCGAACAAGGCGCGCGTCGCATCGCCTTGTTCGTGCCCGACGACATGCGCGACACGCTCGAAGCGGTGTTCCAGGATTACACTTTCGGGCCGCTCAACGAGCGCACCGGCTCGCCCAAAGGGAAAACCCGCGTCGAGACGATCGAGCATATCCGCGAAGCGCGCATCCGCACCTTCTGGCGGGACGATCCCGCCGCATTGCCTGAAGACCCTCAAGCGGAAATGTGGTGGTCGCTGTGGTGCTTCCGCGACAGGGTTGACCGCGTTCTCGAAGCCGCCGCCCAGCTTGGGCTCCATGTCGGCGAGGGCGACACCTTCCTGCGCTTTCCCGAAACCATCGTCGTTCCAGTCTATGGTCGCCGTGCCGCGATCGAGTTGTTGCTGTTCGCCACTGGCGGCATTGCCGAGCTGCGGCGCGCCAGCGACAATCCTCATGTTTTCACCCATGACCTGCGCGACGAGGCGCGCGCGTTCATCGAAGACCTTGCCGAACGGACGATCTGGCCCGGCCGCGAGGCGCCGGCCATCTGCCTCCTCGATACCGGCGTCAATCGTGCCCATCCGCTCATCGAGCCCGCCCTGGCGGTCGAAGACCTCTTGAGCGTCGATCCCGCCTGGGGCGGTGACGATCATGCGCCAGGCTCCGGCCACGGCACCGGCATGGCGGGATTGGCGCTGCACGGCGACCTCGTGGCGCCCTTGGCCGATCAGGAACAGCGACGCCTTACCCACCGACTGGAGTCGGTCAAAATCCTGCCGCCCGCAGGTTTTCCCCCAAACGACCCGCACGCTTACGGTCCCATCACCCAAGGCGCCATCGCACGCGCCGAAATCCAGAACCCTGACCGAGCGCGTATGTTCTGCATGGCCGTTACCAATGGTGGACGTAGCGGTGCCGACGCGACTGCATGGAGCGCCGCCATCGACCAGGCCGCGGCCGGCGCCGAATCCGAGGATCAGGAGAACCCGGCGCCCAAGAGGCTCATCGTCCTCGCCGCCGGCAATGTCCCCGACCACGCCGATCCGGCTGAGATCGCGGACACCGATGCCTTTCCGGCCGAAGATCCCTGTCAGGCTTGGAATGCGCTTGCGATCGGCGGCTACACCGAAAAGAGCCAGATCGCGGAAGCCGGCTACGAGGGCTGGACGCCGATGGCGACCGTCGGCGCCGGAAGCCCCTACAGCCGCACCTCCTACCTCTGGCGCTCGGGCCAATCGCCGTTCAAGCCCGACCTCGTGTTCGAGGCAGGCAACCGGGCGATCAGCCCCGCGAAAACTGAAGCGATTGCCGGCCTCGACTCTCTTTCGCTTCTGACCACCGCGCGCGATGTCGGTCAGCGCCCGCTCGACAGCTTCTGGGCGACCAGCGCGGCGACCGCGCAGGCGGCCCGCTTAGCCGCGCAGATCGCGGCAGACGATCCCGACTATTGGCCGGAAACCATCCGGGCGCTGATGGTCCATAGTGCGCGCTGGACCCCGCCCATGACCGAGGCCATCGCTGCCTGCGCGGCCAAGCGCGACAAGGCGGATTGTCTCCGCCGCTATGGTTACGGCCTTCCCGGCCTTGCCCGCGCTCGCGCATCCGCGATCAACGATCTCGCGCTTGTCGCCCAAAGGGAGATTCAGCCCTTCCGCAAGGAGGCGTCAGGCGTCCGCTTCAACGAGGCCCATGTCTATCCGCTGCCCTGGCCACGCCAGATTCTCGAAGACCTCGACAATCTGCGTGTGCGGCTGAAGGTGACGCTCTCCTATTTCATCGAGCCCAATCCCAGTTTCGCCACGGCAATCGACCCGGCGCGCTACCAATCCTTCGGCCTTCGCTTTGACTTGAAACGGTCGCGGGAGACCACCGCGAACTTCCTGCGCAGGAACAACGCAGAAGGGCGCGAGGAGAATGACCCGCGGCCGGTGAATGAGAATAATGATGGCTGGCTGTTCGGTGAGCGCGCCATCTCGGCCGGATCGCTGCATGTCGACATCTGGGAAGGCCCGGCCGTCGAGCTTGCCGCCCGGAACATGCTTTATATCCACCCGATCACCGGCTGGTGGCGGGAGCGAACCGGGCTCAAGCGCTTCAACGACAGAGCACGTTACGCCTTGATCGTCAGCCTTGAGACGCCGGAAGCGGAAGTCGATCTCTATACTCCGATCGAAACGGCCATCCCGACACTGATCGGCGTCGAAATCGAAGGATAACGCGAAAAGCGGAGCCGTCCCGTGCCGACGAATGCACGGATTCAGCAGAGCTTGCCGACATACCGCCGGTGCCTTTTGTTTTCCGGGCAGGTTGAATGGCTTGCGGGGGAAGGCCTTCCCCTGCTGCCGAGCCCCAGCGGGTCTCGCCAGACCCCTTCGAGCGGGGACACCCCGCAACGCCCCTGAGCAGAACGCGGGGATCTGGTGAGCGCACTCTGGCGGCTAAGGCCGCCCAGGGTTCGCGCGTATTTCTCGGCCCGCGTGGCACTCTTGCTCTGGTCGGGGGCGCGGCAACGGCTGGCCCCCAGTGTCCGCGCGCACGCCGCCGCGCCGGCTGTCCGCCGCAAGGGTGCGTCTCTTTGTGGCGCCGCAAGCGGCCCGGTCCTTGGGGCGCTGCCCCTGGCGCACTTCGGAACGTCTTCCGCCCAGCTTCCTGCGCTTCGCTCCGTGCAGCCGGTTCCCCGCGAAGCCGTCCCTCCGTTTGCACCCCCGGTCTCGCCGACGGGCAGGGTTTCAGCGCGGCGCTTCCCGCTGCGCGGAAACCCAAGGAGTAGGAAGATGACCAAGATTGTTCAGATCGAAACCAGTGCCGCCGAGCCGGTGTCGGGCATCGAGATTTTCGTGCCCCTCAACAAGCTCAAGAAGTCGCCGAAGAATGCGCGAAAGGTGCCGCACGGCGAGGCAGCGATCGAGGCGCTGGCGGCGTCCATCCAGCACAAGGGGATGATCCAGAACCTTGTCGTGGAACCGGAGACGAAGGACGGCGTGCCGACCGGCTGCTATTTCGTCACCGCTGGCGAGGGCCGGAGGCTGGCGCAGTTGCTGCGCGCCAAGCGCAAGCAGATAAAACGGACGCAGCCCATCCGCTGCTATCTCGACACCGAGAACGACGCGGCGGAGATCAGCCTTGACGAGAATGTCACCCGGACGCCGATGCACCCCGCCGACCAGTTCGAGCGGTTCCATGAACTGTCCCGCGACAAGGGATGGGGTGCGGAGGAAATCGGTGCGCGGTTCGGCGTGTCCCCTGATGTGGTGAAGCGGCGGCTGCGTCTCGGTGCGATCAGCCCGAAGCTGATGGATGTGTATCGGCAAGACGGCCTTACGCTCGACCAACTGGCCGCGTTCACCATCACCGACGACCATGCCCGGCAGGAGCAGGTCTTCGAGAACCTGTCATGGAACAAGGAGCCGTGGATCATCCGGCGCGATCTTACCGCAAGCAATATCCCGGCGACTGACCGGCGGGCGGTGTTTATCGGGGCGGACGCCTATGTCGAGGCGGGCGGCACGATCATCCGTGACCTGTTCACCGAGGATGACGGTGGTTTCTTCGAGGATGCAGGCTTGCTCGATACGCTTGTGGTGGAGCGGTTGCGCGAGATCGCCGGGGAGGTTCTGGCCGAGGGCTGGAAATGGGGCGAGGTCAGCATCGACTTCCCCCACGGTCATGGGATGCGGCGTTATTATCCGCAGCATATCGCCCTGTCCGATAAGGACGAGGTGCGGCTGTCGGAGGCAGCGGAAGCCCATGATGCGCTGATCGAAGGCTATGACTCTTATGAGGACATGCCCGAGGCCGTGGCGGCGAAGGCGCAGGCGTTGAGCGACGAGATCGATGCGCTCTGCGCCAAGCGTTCTGCCTATGATCCTGCGGTGATCGAGCGTGGCGGCGTTTTCGTTTCGCTCGGCTCCACCGGCGAGGTGAAGATCGAGCGCGGTTATGTCCGTGCCGAGGACGAGCCGCAGCCGGAAGCGGACCCGGAGGACGACAGCGACGGCATCCGTGTGGAGGACGGCGGAGCCAACGAACACGACGAGGATGCGGACGAAGAAGTGGAATTGGGGGAGGCCGACGCGGGCAAGCCCATTTCCGACAGCCTCATTCGTGACCTCACGGCGCATCGGACGCTCGGCCTTCGTCTGGCCCTTGGCGAGCAGCCCGACATGGCGATGGTCGCGTTGACCCACGCGCTGGTGCTGGACCTGTTCTATCATGGGTTCGGCAAGTCCTGTCTCACCGTCACCGCCAAGAGCGAAGACCTCACCACCCACGCCGAGGGCATCGCGAACACCGAGGCGGGCGAGGCGCTGGCGGCGCGGCATGACCAGTGGGGCGAGCAGCTTCCGGGTGAGACGGCGGACCTGTGGTCGTTTCTCGCCGGGCTGGACGCCGAAAGCCGCACCGCATTGCTGGCGCATTGCGTGTCGCTCACCGTCAATGCGGTGAAGGTGCCGTGGGAACGTCCCGTCACCCGCATCGAGGCGGCGGACGGGCTGGCGCAGGCCATCGGGCTCGACATGACGGCGACGTGGACCGCGAACACGCGTAGCTATTTCGGGCGCGTCACCAAGGCTCATATCGCGCAGGCGGTGAGCGAGGCCATCTCCCCGGAGGCAGCGGAGCGCATCCAGCCGTTGAAGAAGGAAGCAATGGCCGACGAGGCGGAGCGGCTTGTCGCCGGAACGGGATGGTTGCCAACTGTGTTGCAAACCGTCGAGCCGGAAGCCGAAGCGCCGGAGGCCGTGGAGGTGAAGGAGGAGGATTTCGAGACGGACGCGCAGCCGTCCGAAGCGGAGGCCCCCAATACCGAAGCGCAGGACGGCGGGGATATGGTGGAGCCGTTGGAAGGCGAGCAGTCGCACTATGCGGTAGCCGCTGAATAGGTGACGGGCCGGGGCTGCTATGGCGGTCCCGGCCTTACCTTTGACGAGAGGCCGAAAAATGCGGCCGCGCCCTGACCGGGCGCGGCCGTTCCTGTTTCATAGGCGGGGTTGAATGCCTACCAAGCTCCGCGCGCTATTGTGGGGGGTAATGTGAGATGCCGCACGATTCCGTCGTTGCTGCCCATGCTGATCGTCGGCCGCTGCTTCCCGCGCCGGCTCCCGAACCACGCCTCGGCTATGCCCAACAGGTCGGTATTGATCGGGCGGCTCAGGAAATGGTCGATCAATTCCTCGCTCAGATCGGGATCAGGAAAGACCATATAGTCGCCCGTAGCCTGTAAATCGTCCAGGCTCTGCTTGTCGTCCTCAAGGCGTTTCTGGAACATCTTGCGCGGGAGCACGACATCGGGTTGGGCAATGGCGAACGACTCAGCGTAGATCGGCGCCATAAAGTCGATGACATGATCTTTCGTCTGCACCCACATATGGAAGCCATCGTTGCCCCAACTGAACTTACCGCCCTCATCCTTGCCATAGAAGATGCACTTGGGAGCATCATCGACACAGAGCGCGAATCCGCCCGCAACCGCCGTGGCGGCAATTCCGTAGTGCTTATTCAACAGATACGACCCGACGATCGAGAAGAACGTGCAACCACGTTCAACATTCCCCTCATCTTTGATGACGCCATGAATAATCTGATGGACCCGGTTATATTCGGGCATTGGCAGAACAAATTTGCTCATGGACACTCCGCAGTCACATCGGCCGAGCCTTGATTGCCTTGGATCAACCGAACAAGCCAGGCAGCAACGGCAGGGGCTCGCCGCGTGCCGCGCGGGCCGCATTACCTGCGGTGGTGACACGCCTCGAAGAGGAGACCCGGATCGGCAAAGGCGGGACCCTGGCGGCGCAGCTGTCGCGGCTCGACCTGATCGTTCTCGACGAGCTCGGTTATCTGCCGTTCGCCCGCTCGGGAGGGCAGTTGCTGTTCCACCTCATCAGCAAGCTTTATGAGCGGACCAGCGTCATCATCACCACGAACCTCGCCTTCGGCGAATGGCCGACCGTGTTCGGCGATCCCAAGATGACCACGGCGCTGCTCGACCGCGTCACCCACCACTGCGATATCGTCGAGACGGGCAACGACAGCTGGCGCTTCAAAAACCGCAGCTGACAGCCACCTTCGGCGCCTTCAAAAATCTATCTTGCGCTGCGCGCGCCTCCGGTCGGGCTACGCCCGCCCTCCGCCGCACGCAGCGCAAGGCCATCTTCAACAAACCAGCATCATATTATCTGAAAAGGGGGTCCCTCTTCGACGCCGATCGGGGGTCCCTTTTGAACGCCGTTTGACAGTGATTTGCAACCGATTTTGGGATTGTTCCCATTTTTTTTGGGACAGCGCGCCGCCTTATGTGGGGAGGTCGAGGATCGCAGGCCAGTCAGCACCCCCGGCTCTGGAAAAGATCTCGATGTAACCAAGTGCGCGGACGCCCAGGTCGCGCCGCAGGCACCATCTGCGCCAGTGCCAGTAAACGCCTGCTGGAAGTTGCGCGACGGCGTTCCCACTGGCGAGGAAGAGACATTGTTCGCCGAACTTGGTGCGCGCATTCGCGATGTCCGCGCCGGGTCCGACGGCGCACTCTACCTTCTGACTGACGAGCAGGAAGGTCGCCTGCTTCGCGTCACGCGTAACTCTGGCTCGCATAGGCTCAACTTGCCTCAAGCCCGTTGATCAACTTGCCGCCCGAACGGGCCGCTGGCCGCGATACGCGGACTTGTTTGCTGCGCTCGGTGCCACTCACAATTTACCCAGCGCGCAACCCGGCGCGATCCTTGCGGGCATCAATGTGCATAAAGCCTTTGGCTCAACCTACTTGGGCGGTCAGGAGGCAAGCTGCATCGCTTCCAGTCTTGCAACTCCCTCTTCAAGCAGCCGCTCGATTTCGTCCGAGGTCCGCCGCACGGCGAGCTTCAGCGCCTCGTCGATATGGATAGGTGCCCAACTTTCGGAAGGCGAACAGCCCGCGCCTGCAACATATAGGCAATGAAGCTTGTCAGGCAGCATCTCTGAGACGCAATGCTGCGCGCTCGGCGCCAAGCTCCAAAACTTTCGAGATTTCCGCGGAGGTGCGGCTCACAGCCAGTCGCAACGCCTCATCCACATGCACATAGCCTTGCGTTACTGTCTGCGAGGCATGGCCAAGCATCGCGGCAATCGTCAGCTCCGAAAAGCCGAGATCGCCCGCGACGCTGCCGAAGGTATGCCTCAGGGTATGGGGCGTAATTTCCTCGATCTTCGCGATGGCGCTCAAGCGGGCGAGACAAGTCGGCGCGGTCGTGATGGGACCGGTCGTTTCCGCTGAAGGGAATACGTGCGGATTCCCTTCCATCACCGGCTGCTCTTGGATCAGCTTAACTACCGCCGGTCCGATAGCCCGCGCCTGTTCATCGCCCTTGGTATCGGGGAAGGCCACATAGCCGCCCTCGGCACGCAGCCAGGAGCGCCACATCGCTTGCCCTTCCTGACGGCGGAAGCCCGTCAGCAGCAGCAGCTTGACGATGGCGATCCCAACCGGGTTCTCGCCATTACGTTCGGCCACCACCATCGCCGCGCCAAGATCTTCGATTTCGGCGATACTAAGCCGGCGCTTCTTCTTCTTGCTCGCGAGTTTGCGAGCGCCCTTCGTAGGATGCTCTGCTAACAGCCCCTTATGCTTTGCATGAGATAGAACGCTTTGCAGAGTGCCCACTACACGCGGCGCAACGCCTGCTCCGCCAGTGGCGACACCGCCGCGTCCGCCTGCACGCGGCTTCGCTGTCTTTCCCGCGATAACATCCGCCTGCATCGCCTCGACATCCGCGATCTTCAAGCGGCGGGCGACACGGTGCCCGAGTAGGGGCTTGATGTGCGTGTTGATGCGGCTCTCATCCATGTCGAGCGTTGATACCTTGATCGGCCGATTGCGCCTTCCCAGTATGCGCCCGGCTCGCGCTTCTTCTAGATACCAGTCGCACAGCTCGGTCACTGTGGGGTCTTGGCGAGACTGCGCCACTTCCTCGGCGGGATCAACACCGGCCGCGACTTCGCCGAGCTTGATCTTGGCCTGATCGCGAGCCTGCTCGACAGTCAGTATGCCATAGCGGCCGAGCTTCATTCGCCGCGTTCGATCCTCGACGTTGCGGTATTGGACGACGAAAGTTTTCGTGCCGGATGCGCCGACGCGAACACCAAAACCCCGCGTTTCACTATCCCAATGGAAGGTCTGTCCCTTCGCTGGGATGGGCAGGGCGTCAATCGCCCTCTTGGTCAGCTTGGTCATCGTTCATCCTGCTTTGCTTACGCGGATTGAGCATACTCCAAAAGTAAGCAATACGTAAGCAGAAAAAAGGCGTTTTGACGGCTACCGAAGGCCCCGCTAGCGTAGTGATAATCTATTCAAGATATTGATTATTATATGATTATAGTTCTATCTCCAAGCGTGGCGTAGGGGCATTTTGATTTTGCCAAGGTTGGGGTCGAGGGTTCGAATCCCTTCGCCCGCTCCAGTTTTTCAACGACAGAACGAATATTCCGCCTGACGCGGTAGCGAGCACCGCGCCTGGCAACGTCCGGCATGGAGGCCGCACGGGGCACCTTGCCCCGTGCAGCTCAGCGCCTTCAGCCGCTGTTGCGCAGGGCGGTGGCGATGGCGTTGATGGAGAGTTCGATGCCTTCCTTGATGCGCGGGTCCTCCTCGCCGGCGCGGTGGCGCTTGAGGAGTTCGACCTGCAGCAGGTTCAGCGGCTCGATATAGGGGAGGCGCAAGCGGATCGAGGTTTCGAGCGCGGGGTTCTTCTCCAGCAGCCGCGACTGGCCGGTGCAGTGGAGCAGGCCGTCATGCGCCGCCTGCCAGCCTTCGCGAATGCGACCGAAGATCGCCTGGGCCCCGTCCTGATCCTCGACCAGCGGCAGATAGCGCGCGGCGATGCCGAGGTCGGACTTGGCGAGCACCATCTCCATATTGGCGAGCGCGGATTTGAGGAAGGCCCAATGCTGCGCCATGTCGGCGAGCAGCGCCTTGTCCTCGAAGCCGGCGAGCGCCTGGCCCACGCCATACCAGCCGGGCAGCATCACGCGGGCCTGGGCCCAGCTGAACACCCAGGGGATGGCGCGCAGATCCTCGATCCGCGTGCTTTTCTTGCGGCTGGCGGGACGCGAGCCGATCTTGAGGCCGGCAATTTCCTGAATCGGCGTCAGCTGGCGGAAGAAATCGCGGAAGCCTTCGGTGCCGTAGACAAGGTCGCGATAGGCGGCGAAGGCGTTCTTCGACAGTTCGTCCATGGCGCCCGCGAAGCGCGCCGCGTCGCGTTCCGAAATGGATTCGGGCTCCAGGCTGGCGAGCAGCGTCGCGCTGGTCATCGCTTCCAAATTGGTCATGGCGACGTCGCGCGTGCCGAATTTGGCGGCGATGACTTCGCCCTGTTCGGTGATGCGGATGCGGCCCTGCACGCTGCCGCGCGGTTGCGCCTGGATCGCGGCAAAGGCCGAGCCGCCGCCGCGCCCGACCGCGCCGCCACGGCCGTGGAACAGCTGCATCGCCGCGCCCGCCTCCGCAAAGACCGGCTCCAGCGCCTGGCTCGCCTTGTACAGGCCCCAGGTGGAGGTGATGTAGCCGCCATCCTTGTTGCTGTCGGAATAGCCGATCATCACTTCCTGATGACCGCGCGCCTTCACCACGCCGGCAATTTCGGGCAGCCCGAAATAAGCGGACATGATCTTGGGCGCGGCCTCCAGATCGCCGATCGTTTCGAACAGCGGGATCGCCATGATCGCGGCATGGGGCGGATCGCCATTGTCCCCTGCGCGCCACAGCCCCGCTTCCTTGAGCAGGATGTTGACCTCCAGCAGGTCCGACACGCTTTGCGCCATCGAAATGATATAATGCGTGATGCATTGCGGCCCATAGCGCTGGTGCGCCTCCGCCGCGGCGTGGACGATCGCCAGTTCCGAGGCGGTTTCTTCCGAATAGGCGGAAAAGCGCGACCCGAGCGGACGGTTGTTGGCGAGTTCGCGGCGCAGCAGGGCGATGCGCGCATATTCGTCCAGCGCGAGATAATCATCCTCCACCCCCGCAACCTTGAGCAGTTCGGCCACGACCCGCTCATGCACGGCGCTGTTCTGCCGCATATCGAGCGTGGCGAGATGAAAGCCGAATGTTTCGACCGCGCGGATCAGGCGGCCGAGCGCGCCGCCGCTCGCCAGCGCGCCATTGCCCTCGCTCGCCAGCCCCTGGGCGACCACGACCAGATCGTGGCGCAGCTCCGCGGGACTGGCATAGGGTTCGCCCTTGAGACTGGAGGGCCGCGCCGGCTGCGCCCCGGTCAGGGAGACGCAGGTCGCCGCCAGGCGCGCATAGATGCCGCTGAGCGCCCGGCGGTAGGGTTCGTCCTTGCGGCTTGGCGCATCGTCGCCGCTGGCGTCGGCCAGGTCCAGCACCGCCTGGGGCACATGCGCCAATTCGGTGGAAAGCGACAGTTCGGCGCCCAGAGCATGAACACCATCGAGATAATAAGCGATCGCCGCCGCCGCGCCGCGCCTCAGTGCATATTGCAGCTGCGGCGCCTGCACGAAGGGATTGCCGTCGCGATCGCCACCGATCCAGCTGCCGACGCGCAGGAAGCTTTGCGGCCGCGCGCCCAGCACGCGTTCCCAGCGGGCATAGAGGGCCGGCAGCACGGGCAGGAAGCTGTCGCGGAAATAAGCGAGGACATTTTCGATCTCGTCGGCGACGAACAGCTTTTCCCGACGCAGCGGGCGCGTCTGCCACAGCAAGGCGATCTGGCGGAAGATCGCCTCGTCGAGATTTTCGCCGTCGGCCGTCTCCGTGCGGCCGGCATCCTTCAGATGCATGAGGTCGGCGATGCGATTCTTGTGATCGATCATGCTCTTGCGCCGCACTTCCGTGGGATGGGCGGTGAGCACCGGCACGATCAGGCTATGGGCCAGCAGCTCCAGCACGGCGTCGCGATCGACGCCTTGCGATTCGAGTCGCTTCACCGCGGAGGCGACGTCCGCGCCTGGTTCGGCGGCGACGCCCTGCCGGTCCTCGGCCAGATTGGCGAGCATCGAAAAAAGCATGAAGCCGCGGGTGAAGTTGAGTGTGTCGTCGAGGCTAAGCGCATCAAGGCCCGTGTCGGTCAGGTCCGCGCCCTGCACGCCCCGGGCCCGATCGACCGAGGCCGAGCGGATATATTCGGTCTGCTGGTAGAGCTTCTCCCCGCCATAAGCGCGAATGACATCCCCCAGCAGCCGCCCAAGATAGCGGATGTCGGGGTTCTGCGTGATCGCAGGGGCGGCTTGCGGTTCTTGGCTCTCCATAAGCGGGATGCTGCACTGCGGCATGATGATCGTCAAGGCGGATGCGCGCTTATTCGAAGGCGCGGCGGTCAGTCCGCCTGACGGCGCAGAAACGCGATGATGTCGGCGCGGTCGAGCGGGTCGCTGACGCCGGGATAGAACATCTTGGTTCCGGGCACGACTCGCTGCGGCCGCGCGATCCACGCGTCGAGCGTGGGCGCATCCCACCGCCCTCCCGCATTGGCAAGCGCAGCCGTATAGCTGTAGCGCGCGCTCTGCTGCGCCATCGGACGGCCATAGACGCCATAGAGATTGGGACCGCCCATGTCGGGCGCTCCCCTGGTCGCCTTGTGACAGCCGGCGCAAGCGGCGAATTTTCGCGCGCCCGCATCCGCGTCCGCAACCCTGAGCAAGGCGCCGAGAGAAGGATTAGGACCGGCAGCCTTCAGCCGCTCTTCCCGCCTGTCATCGCTGCATCCCGCCAGCGCCATCATCATCGCCAGCGCGGTCGTCAGTGCTTGCAGTCGCATGGCGCGCTCTCCTTCCGCCTTCACAATTAGCGCGCCGATCGCGTGCGCGACAGCGGACGGATTGTCCGCTTGCGATGATCCGCTTCCATCGGGTCGAGCCCCTTGCGCTCCCGACCCCCGCGCGCCAAAAGCGCCGCGTGACCGCCAGCATCAGCATAGGAACCGATCATCACGGCAAGGACGTGCTGGTCGACGTGGAGGAATTGCTCGCCACTCGGCTGCTCGTCCAGGGCAATTCGGGGTCGGGCAAGTCGCACCTTTTGCGCCGGCTGCTGGAGGAAAGCGCCGCGATGGTGCAGCAGGTGGTGATCGACCCGGAGGGCGACTTCGTCACGCTGGCGGACGAATATGGCCATGTGGTGATCGATGCGGGCGACTATAATGAGCGCGAGATCGTCACCATGGCGACGCGCATCCGCGAACATCGCGCATCGGTCGTGCTGAGCCTCGATTCGCTGGAACTGGAAGCGCAGATGAAATGCGCCGCCACATTCCTGTCGACCCTGTTCGATGCGCCGCGCGATCACTGGTATCCCGCGCTGGTGGTGGTGGACGAAGCGCAGATGTTCGCGCCGGTGGCTGCAGGCGACGTGTCGGACGAGGCGCGCCGCCTTTCGCTGGCGGCGATGACCAACCTCATGTGCCGGGGGCGCAAGCGCGGCCTGGCCGGGGTCATCGCGACGCAGCGCCTCGCCAAGCTGGCCAAGAATGTCGCGGCCGAAGCCTCCAACTTCCTGATGGGGCGCACCTTCCTGGACATCGATATGGCGCGCGCGGCCGACCTGCTGGGCATGGAGCGGCGGCAGGCCGAGCAGATTCGCGACCTGGAGCGCGGCCGCTTCCTGGGCCTGGGCCCCGCCATCGCCCGCCGCCCCGTCAACGTGAAGATCGGTGCGGTCAGGACCGGCACGCGCGGCGGCGCGCACAAGCTGATGCCGCCGCCCGTCGCCGCGTCCGAGGACTTCCAGGAACTGCTCTTCGCGCGAGTGGAGGAGGAGGCGCTGCCTGCGCCGCCGCCGCGCGCCGAGCCCCCGCCCCGCCCCGCCGAGGAGATCATGCGCGCGCTCGCCGATGCGCCGCAGGCCAAGCCCGCCGCGCCCGAACTCGACTTTGGCGAGAATGAGCCGGTGGTGATCGCCGTGCTGGAGGAGATCGTCGCCGACCTGGGCGATGCGGCGCCGGGGGTCGCGAGCCTCTACCAGGATTTCGGCGTCCGCTGCCGGATGAAGGGGCTGAAGAAATCGCCGCTCGACCTGCCTGCCTTTCGCAAGCGCTTCGCCATGGCGCAGGCGGGGATGGCCGATGCCGACGACCCACGCTGGCAGGATGCGATCCGTGCGGCAGAGCCCGTGCCCGAGGACATGCTGGCGCCCTTCCTGCTGATCGCGCGGGCGGCGATCGATGGGCGGCCCTGCCCCGACGACGGCGCGCTCGCCCGCGCCTATGGCACCAGCTCGCCCGGCCGCGTGCGACGGCTGATCGACTATATGGAGAAGCTCGGCGTCATCGTCGCGCGCACGGATTTTTCGGGTAAGCGCTCGATCGGACTGCCGGGGCTGGGCCTGTCGACGGCGGCGGCGGAAGGATGAGCATGCCGGCGGTCCTGCTCGTGTGCCTCGGCAATATCTGCCGGTCGCCGCTGGCGGAGGCGGCGTTGCGTGCGGCGGCCGAACAGGCCGGCGTCGACATGGCTGTTGATTCGGCCGGCACCGGCGACTGGCATGTGGGCAGCGCGCCCGATCCGCGCGCGCAGGCGGTGGCGCTGCGCCACGGCATCGATATCGCCGGCTATCGCGGACGCCAGGTGCAGGCGGAGGATTTTCACCGCTTCACGCATATATTCGCGCTGGACAGCGATAATCTGCGCCAGCTGCGTCGCATGCGTCCGGCCGATGGCGCCGCGCATCTCGGCCTGCTGATGGACATGGTGCCGGGCCGCGCGGGCAGCAGCGTCGCTGACCCTTATTATGGCGATGACGCCGGGTTCGACCGGACATGGGACGATGTCACCCGCGCGGCCGAGGCCATCGTCGCGCATTTATCGCCGTGATGACGTCGGCAACGGCCTGCGCCGCCGCAGGCGGTCAGAGCGTCACGCCGCGCTTCCAGATGGCGATGTCGCGCTCGCCATTGCGTTCGTTTTGCGCCGGTTCGCCCGAGGCAATGGCGCAGATGCGCGTCATCAGCGCATCGGCGGCGGCATCCAGCCCATCGTTCAGCACCTGCGCTGCATCGAAGTCGATCCAGGCGGGCTTGCGCGCGGCAAGATCATGGTTGGTGGCGAGCTTGAGCGTCGGCACCGGGCTGCCGAGCGGCGTGCCCCGGCCGGTGGAGAAGAGCGTGATGGCCGCCCCCGCCGCGGCCAGCGCCGTGGTGGATACAGCATCATTGCCGGGCGCTTCGAGCAGCGACAGGCCGGGGCGCCGCAGCCGTTCGCCATAGCCGAGCACGTCCATGAGCGGGGCATGGCCGCCCTTCTGCACCGCGCCCAGCGACTTCTCCTCCAGCGTGGTGATGCCGCCCGCGACATTGCCGGGGCTGGGATTTTCGGAAATCGGCTCGCCATGGTCGATGAAATAGCGTTTGAAGCGGTTCACCAGCGCCACGAGATCATCGAAGACCTGCCGGTTTGCCGCGCGCTGCATCAACAGCCGTTCGGCGCCGAAGATTTCGGGTATCTCGGTCAGGATCGCCTGCCCGCCGGCGGCCGTCACCATGTCGGCGATACGTCCGATCAGCGGATTGGCGGTCAGGCCCGACAGGCCGTCTGACCCGCCACATTTGAGGCCGACGCGCAGGGCTTCGAGCCCGACCTCCTCGCGCTGGTCCTGCGCGGCGATCGCGACCAGTTCGTCGATCGCCTGCGCCGCCGCATCATATTCGTCCGCGCTCATCTGCGCGCCCACCGTGCGGATGCGGTCGCGCCGCGCCTGCGGCACCCGCTCCAGCAGCGCCGCCAGCTGATTCTCCTCGCAGCCCAGGCCCATCAGCAGCACGCCGCCCGCATTGGGGCTGCTCGCCAGCGCCGCCAGCAGCCGCGCCGTGCCGTCGAGATCATCGCCCAGTTGCGAGCAGCCCAGCGGATGCGGGAAGGCGACCACATCATCCACCTGCCCGCCATGGCGCGCGGCCGCCCGCTGCGCCACGCGCTCGGCGGTGCGGGCCACGCAGCCGACGGTCGGGATGACCCAGATCTCGTTGCGCGTGCCCACCGATCCATCGCCACGCCGATACCCGCGGAAGCGCCAGTCGCCGGGCGCGCGCTGCGGCCGCGGCGCGACCGGCGTATAGTCATAGGGTTCCTCGGCGCGCAAATTGGTGACGAGATTATGGCTGTGGACATGATCGCCCGCGCCAATGTCGCGCGTTGCCGTGCCGATCGGCCAGCCATAGCGATGGACGGGTGCGCCGGCCCTGATCGACCGCACCGCCACCTTGTGCCCGCGCGCGATCGGTTCCGCGATCGTGAGCACCGCGCCGGCGACCTCGATCCTCTCCCCGGCCTCCAGCGCGCGCAGGGCGACCGCTACCGCGTCATCGGGCGCGATCCGCACGACATCGGGCGAGGTGGAGCGAACGAGAGTATCGGGAGCATGATCCATGCATCCGAAATATCATCTGTGCCACCGCCAGCACAAGACTGTCGCGGATGTGCGACGTTGACAAGACGGCGTGCCGTCCAAACCGGGCATGAAGACGACAAGCGCGACGAGCGAAGGGTAGAAGGATATGCCAAGGACGAGGCGACGTCCGCGAAGGCTTAATCCTCGCGCATCACATTTCCGGATCATGGGAAATGGTGACCCCTACGGGAATCGAACCCGTGTTTCAGCCGTGAAAGGGCCGCGTCCTAACCGCTAGACGAAGGGGCCGTCCGGCAGCGCCGCCGGGGCAGCGCTGCGAAGCGAGGGCGCAATTAGGCGGGGACGGGAAAAGGGTCAACCCCTAAACGCCAAGAAAATTGCAATGCCGCTCAATCCGCCCAGGCCGCATCCTCCAGATGCAGTTCGGCCGCCGGGCGGCTGCCCCAATGGTCGATCTTCGCCCGCCCCGCGACCCACAGGCGACGGTCGCGCGGTGCGCCGAGGATCGCCTGCCCCAGTTCGGTTTCGGCGCGGCGGAAGGCGATGGTCTTGATCGAGCGGCCATCCTCCCCGCCCATGATGGCGCGCAGATGGCCGTTGCCCACGACGTCCGCCTTGATGACGCGCATCGGCCCCGCCGCGATCAGCGGCGCCGGCCAACCCGCGCCATAGGGCCCCCCCTGGTCGAGCGCGGCGACGAAATCGGGATTGACGCCGGTCGGCGCGAGCACCGCGTCGATCAGCAGCGCCCGGTCATCGCGGGCCTTGGCCACCGCAGCCGACAGTCGATCGTCAAGATAATCGGCCAGCGCGTCCACCCGATCCGCCGCGACCGTCAATCCCGCCGCCATCGCATGGCCGCCACCCGCCACCAAGAGGCCGCTATCCTTCGCCGCCAGCACCGCCGCGCCCAGATCGACGCCGGAAATAGACCGGCCCGACCCCTTGCCGACGCCAGCTTCATCGAGCGCGATCACGATCGCCGGCCGCCCGGCCTTTTCCTTGATGCGTCCGGCGACGATGCCGATGACGCCTGGGTGCCAGCCAGCGCCCGCGATCACCGCTACGGCGCGATTGCCCTGGCGCTCAAGCAGGGCTTCCGCCTGTTCCTGCACCGTCGATTCGATGGCGCGCCGTTCCTCATTATACTGGTCCAGCTGCGCCGCGATCCGGGCGGCTTCGGCCGGGTCCTCCGTCGTCAGCAGCCGCACGCCCAGATCGGCCTGCCCAACGCGGCCGCCAGCATTGATGCGCGGACCGAGCGCGAAGCCCAGATCATGGCAGAGCGGCGCGCGCGTCAGCCGGCTGGCGTCGATCAGCGCGGACAGGCCGATATTGCGCCGTTTGGCCATCACCTTGAGCCCCTGGGCGACGAAGGCCCGGTTGAGCCCTTTCAGCTGCGCCACATCCGCGACCGTGCCCAGCGCCACAATGTCGAGCAATTCCATGAGCGCCGGCTCGGCGCGTTGCGCGAAATAGCCGCGCGCGCGCAACGTCCGCACCAGCGCCGCGCCGAGCAGGAAGGCGACGCCCACCGCGGCGAGATGGCCATGACAGGCCGCATCCTCATGCTCGTCCAGACGATTGGGGTTCACCAGCGCGAACGCCTTGGGCAGCTGGGTCGCGCATTTATGATGGTCGACCACGACCACATCGACGCCGGTCGCCTTCGCCATGGCGAGGGCCTCGAACGCCTGCGCACCGCAATCGACGGTGACGATAAGGCTCGCCCCCTCCCCCGCCAGGCGCACCAGCGCTTCGCCCGAGGGGCCATAGCCTTCCATCAGCCGATCGGGGATATAGGGGCGGGCCTGAAGCCCCAGGTCGCGCAGCAGCCGGATCAGCAGCGCGGCACTGGTCGCGCCATCAACGTCATAATCGCCGAAAATGCGCACGTCCTCCTGCCGCTGCACCGCATCCGCCAGCCGCTCCGCCGCCGCGTCCATATCGCGGAACAGGCTGGGGTCGGGCATGAAGCCGCGGATAGTGGGGTTGCGGTGCGCCTCCAGCGCATCGCGCGCGCACCCCCGCGCGAGCAGCAATTGCGTCACCAGATCATCGGGCAAATAGGCAGGATCGCGGGCGTCCGCTCCGGCACCGCGCCAGCGCCACGGCTGACCGGAAATCGACCGGGAGATATTGAGCGCAAATGTCATGCAACAGCTCTAGCCGACGCCGATTCGGGACGCCAGAGTCATGCGGGAAATCCCGGAAATCATGTCGCTCGCGGAACTGTCGCACCATGTCGGGCGTATGGACATTTGCCGGACGTCCTCAAAGGCACGGCGCAAAAGGGGCAACGCACGACAATGACGAAACAGCAGGCACATCATGTTCGGCGCATGTTGGGCCTGATCCTGCTGACCACATCCCCCCTGCCGCTGATGGCGCAGACCGCCACGCCCCCAGCATCGAGCACGCCTGACTCGAGCGCGGAAGAGCCGATCCTGCCCGACGACCAGTTCGAAGCGCGCCTGCCCAAGGTGGAGAGCAGCGATCCCGCCGCGCCGCTTCCGTCGATCGACAGCTGGATCGATCAGCAAATGCCGGCGCAATCCACCGCCCCCGCACAATTGCCGCCCGCGGCCGAACCCGCGCAGGAGTTGGAGCTCGCGCAGCCGCTGCCGCCGCTGGAGAGCATCACCGTGCCCGCCAACGAAGCATCGCAGGACGATCCCAACGCCCAGCTGCCCGAGGTGCGTTACGCCACCCGTGTCGAAGGCTTCGGCGAGACGGGGCTGGAGGATGAATTCCGCGACGAATCGGCGCTGTTCGATGGCGACGGCAAGGCCGACACCGCCGCCATGGTCCAGCAGCGCGCCGAGGCGGACCAGGAACTGGCCGTCCGCCTTCTCTACTCGCAGGGCTATTATGACGGCACGGCGCTGGCCAGCCTCGATCAGTCGGGCGATGGCGCATTGACTGCGGTCGTGTCGGTGACGCCGGGCAAGCGCTACAAGATCGGCGACATCGTCGTGACGGCCGGCCCGACCGTGCCGCCCGATCTGGTCCGCGCCAGCCTGCCGCTCAAGACCGGCGACTATATCATCGCCGCCGATGTCGAGGGTGCGGAGGCGAATGTCGCGTTGAAGCTTCCCGAAAATGGCTATCCCTTCGTCAAGGTGGGCCAGCGCGACATATTGCTCGATCCCGCGACGGTGACCGGCGACTATACGCTGCCGGTGGACACCGGCCCCCGCGCCAGCTTCCGCGCCATCACCACGAGCGGCGAGGATCAGGCATTCGGCGCTGACCATATGGAGGTCATCAAGCGCTACAAGCCGGGCGAACTCTACGACAGCCGCAAGGTCGACGATCTGCGCAAGGCGCTGGTGGCGACAGGGCTGTTTTCGAGCGTGGCGGTCGATCCGGTCCGCACCGGCGAGGCGGGCCCGGATGGCACCGAATATGTCGACCTGCATGTCGAACAGGATGCCGGGCCGCCGCGCACGCTGGCTGGCGAGGCGGGCTATGGCACGGGACAGGGTTTCCGCGCGGAAGGCACCTGGACCCACCGCAACCTGTTCCCGCCCGAAGGCGCGCTGATCCTGGGCGCGGTCGCCGGCACGCAGGAACAAGGCGCATCGGCCACGTTCCGCCGGTCCAATGCGGGCAAGCGCGACAAGACATTCCAGACCGGGATCACGCTCAACCACCAGAATTATAACGCCTATGAAGCCTTCACCGCCGGCATCAACATCGGCTGGGCACGGCAATCCACGCCGATCTTCCAGAAGCGCTGGACCTACAGCTATGGCGCGGAAATCCTGTTGACCAACGAACAGGTCGTGATCGATCCGACGACGGCGGCCAAGACCCGTCGCACCTATTTCATCGGCGGACTGCCACTGCAGATCGGCTATGACCTGTCGAACGACCTACTCAATCCCACCAAGGGCTTTCGCGCCAACCTGCGCGCCGAACCGGAGGGTTCGCTGCAAGGCAATTTTTCACCCTATATTCGTGCGACCTTTGACCTATCGGGCTATTATCCGGTGTCCGACAGCCTGGTGATTGCGGCCCGCACGCGGCTGGGCACGATCAGCGGCGTCGATCGCGACGAGATCGCGCCGTCGCGGCGCATCTATGCCGGCGGCGGCGGATCGGTGCGCGGCTTTGGCTATCAGGAACTGGGGCCCAAGGACGTCAACAATGATCCGATCGGCGGCCGTTCCGTCAACGAGTTCGCGGTCGAGGGGCGTTATCGCTTCGGCAATTACGGCGTTGTCGCCTTTGTCGATGCCGGCCAGGTCTATGAAAGCTCCATCCCGAAATTTTCCGACATGCGCTATGGCGTCGGCATAGGCGGGCGCTTCTACACCAATTTCGGCCCCTTCCGCGCCGACATCGCGATGCCGATCAACCGGCAACCGGGTGAATCCAAATTTGCCGTCTATATCGGCATCGGGCAGGCTTTCTGATGGCACAGGACGACACCCCTCCCCCCGCTCGCCAATCGGGCGAACCGGCGCCCGACGCGCCGACCGAAACCATCGTGGTGCGGGAAAAGCGGCCCTTGTGGCAGAAGATCGCGATCGGCGTTGCCGGCGTGGTGGTCGGCCTCCTGCTGCTGGTGGGCGTGCTGCTGCTGGGCCTCAACACCCAGCCGGGCAAGAAATTCCTGATCCGGCAGATCGCTGCGCTCCAGATGGAATCGGGGATGCAGATCGAGGTCGGCCGGATCGACGGGTCGATCTACAGCGACATGGTCATCCATGACCTGATCCTGCGCGATCCCAAGGGCGTGTTCGCCGTCAGCCCGCGCGTGCATGTCGTGTGGAAGCCCTTCCGTTATCTCAACAACCATATTTCGGTCAGCCTGCTGGAAACGCCGTTGGTCGTGCTGGCGCGCAGCCCGCAGTTCAACGTTACCGAAAGCGATCCCAACGCGCCGATCCTGCCCGACCTCGACATCGACGTTGATCGGTTGAAGATCGGCAAGTTCGTGCTGGCGCGGCCGGTGATCGGCCAGAAGCGGGAAATCGCGATCGATGGCGTCACGCACATCGCCGATGGCCGCGCGCAATTGGAGGCGAGCGCTCTCGTCGACAGCGGCGATCGGCTGCAAGCCAAGCTCGACGCGGTGCCCGAACAGAATCGCCTGGCGATGAGCGGCACGCTGACCGCGCCCAAGGGTGGCGTCATCGCCGCCATGTCGGGCCTGACCGACGGCATGACCGCGACGCTGGACGGCAAGGGCACCTGGCAGGCCTGGAACGGCCGCATCGTCGCGACGTCGCCCAAGGGCGAGCTGGCAAACATCGCGCTGGCGGCGCGCGACGGCAATTTCACGGCCAAGGGCCCGCTGCGCCCCGGCCTGGTCTTTGCCGGCACCATCGATCGCCTGACCGCGCCGCAACTGGACGTCGACCTGTTCGCCGGGCTCAACGAACGGCGCGTCAACCTCAAGGGGTCGGTCCGATCCCCTGCCATGACTGCCGATGTGCAGGGGCTGGTTGATCTTGCCGAAAGCAAGTTCAGCGGCCTGCGCATCAATGCCGCGCTGCTGACCCCGGGCGCGATCATGGAGAAGGTGAAGGGCCGCGACGTACGCGCCTCCATCATCCTCGATGGGCCAATGGCGACGCCCTTCATCGATTACGACATCAGCGCGAAGAGCATCGCCTTCGACGCCACGGGCATCGAGAATCTGAAGGCCAGCGGCCGCGCCGTCGTCGACGCCGACCGCATCCGCATTCCAGTCAATGCAACGGCGAGCCGTGTCACCGGCCTCAATGCCGCTGCCGGCGGACTGCTGCAGAATCTGCGGGTAAAGGGCGATTTCGCCTATGCCGCCGGCAAGCTGATCAGCGACAATCTCAAGATCGACAGCGACAAGGTGGACGCCACCGCCATCGTGCTCGCCGATCTGGACAACGCCATCTATCGCGGCGCGCTGAAGGGTCGCGTCAACGACTATCGGATCGATGGCGTCGGCATCGTCAACCTCAACACCGATGTCGAGCTGGTGCCCGGCCCCAAGGGCGGCTTCGGCTTGGCGGGTCGCTTCGGCGTGCGCACCGCGCGGTGGGAGAACGCGTCCGTGCGCGACTTCCTGGGCGGCAATGCCGTCATATCGGGCCGGATCGGCATGACGCCCGAAGGCAAGTTCACGCTCGCCGGCCTCAAGGGCGCGGCGCCCAACTTCACCATCCAGTCGGGGTCCGGCAGCTATGACACGGACGGACAGATCGCCTTCGACGCGACCGCATCGTCCAAGCAATATGGTCCGCTGGCGCTAACGGTGCGCGGCACGGTGGAGCGGCCGCAGGCGGTGCTGCGCGCGGCGCGCCCCAATGTCGGCGTGCAGTTGACCGACGTGGTGGCGAAGCTGAACGGCGAAGCCGCCGGCTATCGGCTCGAAGCGACCGGTGGATCGCCTTACGGCCCCTTCTTCGCCAATGTCCTCATCCGCACCGCCCAGGGTCCGCTGGCGATCGACGTCACCAAAGCGCGGTTCGCGGGCGTAGACATGAAGGGCCGCATCCAGCAAAGCGCGGCCGGGCCCTTCACCGGGCGGCTCGACATGAACGGATCGGGCATCACCGGCGCGGTTCGCCTGGCGGCCGTGGGCAAGGTGCAGGGCGTGGATTTCAACGCCACCGCGGCCAACGCCAAGCTGCCCGGTGACGCGGACATCATCATCGGCCGCGCCATCGTCAACGCTTCGATCCTGCTGACCGATCAGCCGCAGATCCGCGCCGATGCGCAGATCGGCAATGCGGCCTATGGCGATTATGTGGTGCGCAAGGCCCGCGCGAAGCTCGACTATCAGGGCGGACGCGGCAAGGCGCAACTGGTCGCGGACGGCTCCAGCGGCGTGCCTTTCTCTGTCGCGGTCAACGCGGCGCTGCGCCCCAACCTCTATGCCGTCGCGCTGCAGGGCAAGGCCGCCAATATCGACTTCCGCCTTGCCGAGCCGGCGATCATCCGGTCGGAAACCGGCGGCTATCGCCTGGAGCCGGCCACCCTGGTCCTGCCGCAGGGCAAGGTCGACCTTGCCGGGCGCTTTGGGGACGTGACGGCGATGCAGGCGCGGTTCAAGGATTTCGACCTGGCGATCGCCAACATGGCCGCGCCGGGCCTGGGCGTTAGCGGTCGCGCGACTGGCACGCTGGATTACAACCAGGCGGGCAGCGCATTTCCGACCGCGACCACGCGCCTGGCCATCAGCGACTTCCGGCGCTCCAGCCTGACCGCCGTGTCGGACCCGGTATCGATGAATATCGAGGGCAAGCTGTCCTCGACAGGTGGCGACATGCGCGGCCTCATCCGCCGGAGCAACAGCACCCTGGGCCGCTTCATCGCCACCCTTGCCCCGCCTGGCGCCGGCGCAAGCTGGAGCGAGCAGCTGCAAAATGCGCCTCTGGGCGGCGGCATCCGCTATGCCGGCCCGGCGGACGTGCTCTTCTCCTTCGCCGGCCTTGCCGACCAGCAACTGACCGGGGGCCTCGCCGTCGCCGCCGACTTCAGCGGGCGGCTCAGCGCGCCGCGGCTGAACGGCGTGGTCCGCGCCAACAGCCTGACCTATGAGAATGAGAGTTTCGGCACCCGCGTGACGCAGATGCGGCTCGACGGCCGCTTCACCAACGACCATCTCGAAATCCGCGACTTTTCCGGCCGTGCCGGCGACGGCACGGTGCAGGCGACCGGCGATGTCGGGCTGGCGGCGGACAGCGGCTTCCCGATGAACATAGCGATCAAGCTGGATCGCGCCCGGCTGGCGCGCAGCGAGGCGATCACCAGCGTCGTAAGCGGCACGCTCAACATCACCAACAGCGCCGCCAATGGCGGCCTGATCAAGGGCGACCTGCGCCTGCCAGAGACGCGCTACCGCGTCGCCTGGCAGGGCGGCACCGAGATCCGCCAGCTGACCGGCGTGCGGCGCAAGGGCGAAGGCACCGACCTGCTCGACCAGCGCCTGGCCGGCCGCAAGGCGGCCGCCGCGCCCAAGCCGTGGAAGCTCGACATTCGCGTGCGCGCAGACAACGAAATCTACGTGACCGGCATGGGCCTCGATTCCGAATGGAAGACGGACATGCGCGTCACGGGCACCGCGACCAATCCCCGCGTCGTGGGCGAGGTGGAAGTGATCCGGGGCCGCTACAGCTTCTCGGGCCACCAGTTCGAGCTGGAGCAGGGCCTGATCAGCTTCAACGGGCCGATGACCAACCCGACGCTGCAGATCACGGCCGAGACAAAGATCGACACGGTGTCCGCCGGCATCCGCGTGACCGGCAGCGCGCAGCAGCCCGACATCAGCTTCATTTCCACGCCCACCCTGCCGCAGGATGAAATTCTGTCGCGCATCCTGTTCGGCGACAATGTGGCAAACCTGTCGGCGGTGCAGGCCGTGCAGCTGGCGGCGGCGCTCAATGGGCTGCGCGGCGGCAGCGGCGGGCTCAATCCGATGGGCAAGCTGCAGGGCGCGACCGGGCTCGACCGGATCGGCATCGTCGGCGGCGACGAGGCGACGGGTCGCGGCACCAGCTTGGCGGTCGGTCAGCACATCTCCAACAATATCTATGTGGAGGTGATCACCGACTCCAAGGGCTTCACCGCCACCCAGCTGGAGATCGCCCTGTCCAAGACGCTGAGCCTGCTGTCGAAGACTGGCACCAATGCCGGATCGTCGGCCAACCTGCGCTATTCGAAGGATTATTAGGAAGGGCCGGAATAACCGGCCCCCCTTCCCTAGTCATTCATGCGGTCGCAGCGCCTGGTTCAAGCTGTCGAGCACGGCAGCGATCGGTTCGGTCACGGTAACGCTGCGCCCTTCGCCGAAGCGGATGCGCGTGCCGTCGCTGACTTGCGTGACGAAGGTGACTTGCGCGGGATTGACCGCCGTCTGGGTGCGATCGCTACCGACGAACATGACGAGCATGGCTTGCCTCTCCTTTTTATGGGAGCGGCAGAGTAGCGCGTTTCCCGATCCGCGCCAGACAGGATGATCAGGCGGCGCGGATCGCCGCGATGAAGCCGCCTGCTCGTTCGTCCAGTCGATGCGCCTCTTCAGACAATCGCCCGGCAACGTCGCGCATCAGGCGCGCGGCCTGCGCGCGGCCGGATGCATTGTCGCTGATCTGGCGTGCGCCATTGCGGATATGGTCGCTGGACTGCCCGGCTTCGGCGACGCTGTCGGCGATGGTGAGGCTGAAGGCCCCCTGGCGCGCGACGGCGTCGAACACCGCCGCGGACAGCCGATCGGCGCGCGCCATCGTCGCATCCATATGGGCATGTCCCGCCGCCACTTCGCCGATGGCGCCGCGAAAATGGTCGATCCGCCCCGAAATTTCGGCCGCGGCATCGCGCGTCTGCGCCGCCAGCGACTGAACCTCGCGTGCGACGACGGCGAAGCCTTCGCCGGCCGCGCCCGCACGCGCCGCTTCGATGCTGGCATTCAACGCCAGCATGCTCGTCGCACGTGCGATGCTGCCGATCAGGGCGACGACGGCGCCGATATCGTCAGCCTCCTGCGCGAGCGCTTCGCTGCGCGCGGCGCCGGACCGGCTGCGTGTCACGGCTTCGCGAATGGCCTCGCCCGCATCGCGAACTTCGGCCTCCATCGCAGCAAACAGCTGGCCCAGTTCCACGCCGTCGGCGGCGATGCCAGCCAGGCGATCGGCGGTCTGCGTCGCCGCTACGGCCATGGCAGCTGCGTCCGCATCATCAAGCGCGGCCCGCTCCGTGGCCTCCCCCGCCAGCGTGGCGAGCTGGTCCGCCATCACCACCAGATCGGCGATCAAGCGTTCGACGTCGCCACGGAAATCGGCGCTTTCCTGCGTGATTTTCTCGACACGTTCCGCACGCGCCAACGCAACGCGCGCATCCCTTTCTGCCGTCAGGCGCAGCAGCAGCGCGCCGCTCAGCACGCCCGCATAAGTGCCGCCATTGGTGACGATCAACCCTTCGCACCCGTCGCCCTGCGCCGCGAAGAGGTCAACCAGCGCCTCGATGTCGGTCGCGCGATCGGCGCTGGCGCACGGGCAGACATGATCGTCCAGCCGCCCACCAAAGCTGGGATTGCGCAGGAGCGCGTGGCCGAAGGGATTGAACAGGATGCGCCGCATGTCGCGCTCGTAGATTGCGCCGACCGGGCGTCCCTCCGCGTCCAGAACCGGAAGCAGGCGCAATGCCGCGTCGCGCTGAAAGAAATCGACGGCCTCACTGAGCGGCCTGCCGAGCCGAATCGCCGGAGCGTCGGCCGCAAGATGCAAATCGACAGGCGCAGGATAGGAGGCCGACGAGGGCGGAGTGAAGGGCAGCACAGTGGCGGTCATGCCCGTCCAAATAGCCCGCAATGGTAAACAGCCAGTTAGACGCAGGTTACAATTTTGTTACAGGCCTTTGTTTTTGCATCATTTTTTGAGAGCGCTCGGCCGATAGCCGAAGGCGTCCTGCGCGAGCTTCATGACAGCGGGGTCAGCATCCGGGAAATCCAGCGGAACCAGCGCCTCCAATCGGTCGGCGACATAGGTCAGCGCCGCGATGCGCCCAGCCTTGCGATTGTTATTGTCGATGATGTGCCAGGGCGCCTCTTTCCGGTCCGTCGCGCGGAACATGTCGTGCATAGCATCGAGATAGTCGGCCCGTCGGGCGCGGTTCCGATAATCATCGGCTCCAGTCTTCCACCGCTTCCAAGGCGTATCGAGCCGCTGCGCCAGCTGCTCATCCTGCGTGTGCTGGGTAATGTGGATGAACAGCTTGATGATATGGGTGCCCGCGTCGATCTGCTGCCGTTCGAAGGCGTTGATCTCGTCATAGGCGCGCGTCCATTCGCCTTTCGAGCAGAAGCCCTCGACTCGCTCCACCAGCACCCGTCCATACCAGCTGCGATCAAAGATCGCGATGTTGCGACTGCCGGGCAGCTTGGTCCAGAAGCGCCAGAGATAATGATGGTCCCGCTCCTCGTCCGTCGGAGCAGAGATGGGGTGGACCTGATAATAGCGCGGGTCCCAGTCGGCGGTCATCCGCTTGATGATGCCGCCCTTGCCCGCCGCGTCCCAGCCTTCGAACAGGATGACGCTGCGGCGATCATGGACGATGTGGGCGACCTGGATCTTGGCGAGCCGTTCCTGCAGCGCAGCCAGATCGGCGTTATAGTCGCCCTGGTATTTCTTCCCTTTTTCGTAATCCGACAGGTCGATCGTCATTGGCGCTCCTCCTCTCCGCGATACGAACCTCGTCCGGAACCGCGGAAAGGAGGATAACTCATGCCTTTGCCTGAGGCTCCACCACGCGGACATGCAGTTCGCGCAGCTGCTTGAACTCGGCGGGGCTTGGCGCGCCCATCAGCAGGTCCTCGGCACGCTGGTTCATCGGGAACAGCGTGATTTCGCGCAGGTTCTGCGCGCCGCACAGCAACATCACGATGCGATCGACGCCGGCCGCCATGCCGCCATGGGGCGGGGCGCCATATTGGAAGGCGCGATAAAGGCCGCCAAAACGTTCCTCCACATCCGCCTGGCTGAGCCCGACCAGCTCGAACGCCTTCACCATCGCTTCGGGCGACTGGTTGCGGATCGATCCCGATGCGATCTCATAGCCGTTGCAGACCATGTCATACTGATAGGCCTTGAGCGTCAGCGGATCCTGCGTGTTGAGCGCATCCAGACCGCCTTGCGGCATGGAGAAAGGATTGTGCGCGAAATCGATCTTCTTCTCGTCCTCGTCATATTCGTAGAAGGGGAAGTCCACGATCCAGCACAGTTCGAAGCGATCCTTGTCGATCAGGTTCAGCTGCTCGCCCACGCGGATGCGGGCGAGGCCGGCGAGCTTGGCGGCCTGGCTTTCCTTGCCGGCGGCGAAGAATACGCCGTCATTGGGGCCCAGGCCCAGCGCCGCGATCAGCTTCGCCGTCGCTTCTTCGCCATGATTCTTGGCAATCGGCCCGCCGGGCACGCCATCCTTGATATTGATATAGCCAAGGCCCGAATAGCCCTCGCCCCGCGCCCACACATTCATGTCGTCGAAGAATTTGCGGCTGCCGGCGCCAGCGCCAGGGGCGGGGATGGCGCGAATGACGCTGCCGCTTTCCACCAGGCTGGCGAAGATGCCGAAGCCCGAGCCAACGAAATGGTCGGTCACGTCCTGGATGAGGATGGGATTGCGCAGGTCGGGCTTGTCGCTGCCATATTTCAGCATCGCCTCGGCATGCGGGATGCGCGGAAAACTGCCGGCAGGCGTGACAGGCTTGCCGTCGGCGAAGGCTTCGAAGATCTGGGCGATCACCGGCTCCATCGTGTTCCAGACATCTTCCTGGGTGACGAAGCTCATTTCGAGATCGAGCTGGTAGAATTCGCCGGGCAGGCGGTCGGCGCGCGGATCTTCGTCGCGGAAGCAGGGCGCGATCTGGAAATAGCGGTCGAAGCCGGCCACCATCAGCAGCTGCTTATATTGCTGCGGCGCCTGCGGCAGGGCATAGAATTTGCCGGCGTGGATGCGGCTCGGCACCAGGAAGTCGCGCGCGCCTTCGGGGCTGGACGCGGTCAGGATCGGCGTCGAATATTCGGTGAAGCCCGCATCCTCCATCCGGCGGCGCATGTCGCGGATGATCTGCGTGCGCTTGACGATATTGGCGTGCAGCGTCTCGCGCCGCAGGTCGAGGAAGCGATAGCGCAGGCGGATGTCTTCGGGATAGTCCTGCTCGCCCGCGACCGGCAGCGGCAGATCGGCGGCGGCGGAGAGGACCACGGCGTCGAGCGCGCGGATCTCGATCTCGCCGGTGGGCAGGTTCGGGTTCACCGCTTCCTTGGCGCGGGCGACGACCTTGCCGGTGATGGTCACGACGCTTTCGGCGCGCAGCCCCTCGATCACCTGAAAGACCGGCCCGTCTACCTCGGTCACGATCTGCACCATGCCATAATGGTCCCGCAGATCGATGAAGACCAGATCGCCGTGATCGCGCTTGCGATGCACCCAGCCCGACACGCGGACCTCATTGCCGGCATCGGCGATGGTCAGGGCGCCGCAGGTGTGGGTGCGATAGGCATGCATGGCGTTTTGATCTTTCAGAATCGTTTTACGGAAATGACAAATTGTTGCGGCCCGGCTATGGGCTTGCCCTGTCGACCTTTCGACCAGCCCGCCGGACGCGGGCCAGCCCATAATAAGATCGAAGACCATATGCAAATTCATCCGCTGATTACCGACAGCAAGACCCTCGCCGATTTCTGCGCCCGCATCGCGAAATCCCCCTATGTCGCCGTCGACACCGAATTCATGCGGGAAAACAGCTACTGGCCCGATCTCTGCCTGGTGCAGGTCGCCGATTCCCACGAAGCGGCGGCGATCGATCCCAAGGCGCCCGGCATCGACCTCACCCCCCTGCTCGACCTGCTGGTCGATAATGAGGATGTGCTGAAGGTCTTCCACGCGGGCGGCCAGGATATCGAGATCGTCCATAATCTGACCGGCAAGACGCCGCACCCGATGTTCGACACGCAGATCGCGGCCATGGCGCTGGGGCTGGGCGAGCAGATCGGCTATGGCAATCTGGTCGACGCATGGCTTGGCGTGCAGCTGGACAAAGGCGCGCGCTTCACCGACTGGGCGCGCCGCCCGCTGGACAAGCGCCAGATCGACTATGCGATCGGCGACGTCACATATCTGATCCAGATCTTCCCCAAGATGCTGGAGGAGTTGAAGAAGACCGGGCGCGGCGACTGGCTGGACCAGGAAATGGAGCGGATCAGCGATCCGAGCAATTACGAGAATGATCCGGCCGACGCATGGAAACGTGTGCGCATCGCCAGCCGCAAGGCCGATGTGCTGGGCCGGCTGAAGGCGCTGGCCGCCTGGCGCGAAATGGAGGCGCAGGACAAGAATCTGCCGCGCGGCCGCATCGTCAAGGACGAGACGCTGGCCGACATCGCCAGCCATCCGCCGCGCGGGCAGGATGATCTGGGCAAGGTGCGCGGCCTGTCCGCCACCTGGAAGACCAACGACATCGGTGCGCGGCTGATGAGCGCGATCAAGTCGGCGCAGCCGCTCGACCGGGACGAAATGCCCGAACGCGACCCCAAGCGGCCGGGCCTGGGCAAGGACGGCGCGCTGGTCGCCGACCTGCTGAAGCTGCTGCTCAAGATCCGTTCACGCGACATCGATGTGGCGGCGCGTCTGATCGCGCGCAGCGATGATATTGACGCGCTGGCGGCCGGGGTGCGCGACGGGCTGTCGATCCTGGAAGGGTGGCGCTATGAACAATTTGGCCGCGACGCGGTTGATCTGGTCGAAGGGCGGCTCGCCTTCGCGGTCAAGGGCGGCCGGCTGAAGATGACGCGGACCGAGTAGGAGAGACGGCGATGCGCATGGCACTGACGGGATGGATGGCTCTGGCCCTGGCGGGTTGCGCCGGGACGAACGGGCCGGGCCCCCAAACCCCGCCGACCGCCGCCGAGGGGCAGTGTCGGCATGACGGCCTCGATCGGTTCGTCGGGCAGAAGGCGAGCGCCGATATCGGCGCGCAACTGCTCGCCGCGTCGGGCGCCAAGACGTTGCGCTGGGGCGGCCCAGGCATGGCGATGACCATGGATTTCCGCCCGGATCGGCTGACGGTCAGCTATGACGAGGCGATGACGATCACATCGGCGCGCTGCGGGTAAGGGCTTCCCGCGATCATCGTCGAGCCTGACCGCATGAATGCCGCCGCCGACCTCGCCATTCGCATGGCCCGCGCCGCCTTCAACCGTGCGCTCGCCGGCGCCGACCTGAAGGCGATCGAGCCGGTGCTGGCGCGCGACGCGATCCTCGTCACCGGGTCGGACAGCCCCGTGCTGGCCGGTCGCCGCGCGCAGCTTGCCGCCTGGAAACGGGAATTCGCTTCCGCCGACCGCCTGATCTACATCCGCACGCCCGATCGCATCACCCCCTCGCCGGTCGAGCCGATCGCAATGGAGGAGGGCGCGTGGCAGGGCGTCGCGGTCGATAGCGGCCGCCCCCTCGCCACCGGCCGCTATTGCGCCAAATGGCGCGAGGTTGCAGGCGGCAGTTGGGTGATCGAAGCGGAAATCTTCGTCACGCTTGGCTGAACCGACCTTTTAGAGTTCCAGCCCGATCAGCGTGCCGCTGCCGATGCGGTCGACATGGCGCTTGCCATCGATCTGCAGCCAGTCGGGCGTCACCTCCAGCCGCCGCCCGCGAATGGTCGTGCGCAGATGCTCCACCGCGATGCGATTGCGCGCGACGATCCGCAGCACGCAGAGGCCATCGCCCCGCGCCGCCATCATCGAATAGCGATCGCCGCGCAGCAGGAAATGCCAGCTGCCATCGGTGGGTTTCCATTCATTGCCGTCGATCACCTGCATCGCTTCGCCATCGGGCGCGCCCAGCCGCACGCTGATCCGGGTCGCGCCATTGGTCCGGCGGGGCGGCGCGAACATCAATATCGGTTCGCCATCCAGTGTGATCGGGATCGGCGTGTCGCGCAGCATCCGCGATCCGCCGACGATCAGCTGCGGCAGTTCCGCCGAAAAGGGCAGGCGATCGCGCGCGAAATGGCGTTGGCGCACAACGGGGTTGGCGTGGAAACTGTGCACCTGAGTCGCGGTCAGCCGGCCTTCCTCCACCAACCCATGGCAGGTCGGGCACAGGATCGTCGCGCCGGGGCCATCCGGCAATCCCAGATAGCGATAGATGGTGACGCCGCAGCGCACGCAGGCGAAGCCGCAGGCCTGGCGAATTTCCGCGCGCTGTTCCGCCGTCAGATCCGGCAAGGACGGCATCACTCGCAAACCCACCATGGCGACACCCCTTTGCAGCCCCGTCCGCCCGGTGCGAACAGGTGATCCTGACATGGCGTCCTCACGGTCGGGGCTCTGGCGGCCCCCATGGTCCTGCTATCGTTGAAATATATGCGCCCAAGTCAAGGGGCTGCACGAAATAGTCTATCGCTGCGGCAACAGGTCCACGTTACGCGCCGCCGCAATGGCGCGGATGCGATCGGGCCGCGGCATGTTCTTGATCGCGATTTCGGCATAATCCCCCGCGCTGAACAATTCGACATGGCCGACGCCGAAAATACGCTGGCCTAGCGTCTGGGTGATGCGCACAGAGCGGATGCTCGACAGCGCGATTTCCGTCCGTTGCTTGGACAGCAGTCCCTTTTCCATCAGCACTTCGCGATCGGACAGAGCCAGCCGCTCGCCCTTGTGCAGCACCCACCATATCGCGATCGCCACGATACCGACCACCGACACGAGCAGCAGGATGAACAGCAGGGGATGCGCCCGGAACATCGCGGGATGCTCGTCATACAACCAGGTGTCGCTCATGCCGCCTCCAGCGCGCTCCGCCCGTCTTTCACCATGGCCGCGCCCCGTTCGTCAAGCGAGCGAAGCAAGGGCGAGGCCTCCCCTTTTCTTCCGGCCGGCAAGCCGCGGTTCAGCCTCACCATTACATTTTGCGACAAATTTGTCGGGCAAATGCCAGAATCTTGCGACAAGTAACGCCTAGGTCAGCATCAGGCTTGTCATTTCCATATAGGGGGTTTTTCGTGCGTCGATCCGCATCCATTTTTTTGCTGCCCCTGATGATGAGCGTCGCACCTGGCGCGCTGATGGCGCAGGACGATCCTGTGTCGGGCGGGGCGCCGCAGGAGGCAGCCGACGAGGTCGACGAGATCATCGTCACCGGCCAGCCGGAACGCGGCGCGGTGATCGGCGAGATCGAGCCCGAACAGCAACTCTCCCCTGCCGATGTCCGCGCGCTGGGCGTCACCTCGATCGCCGAGATCATCACCGAACTGGAGCCGCAGACCAACGGCACACCGATCATCCTGCTCAATGGCAAGCGGATTTCCAGCTTCTCGGAAATTCGCGACATTCCGTCGGAAGCGGTCGCGCGAGTCGATATCCTGCCCGAGCAGGTCGCCCTATCCTATGGCTATGCGCCCACGCAGAAGGTGGTGAACATCGTCCTGCGCCAGCGTTTCCGGTCCGAAAAGGCGGAACTGGAACTGGGCACCACGACCGAAGGCGGGCGGGACAATGCCGAGGTCGAGGCCGGCCTGCTGCGCATTCGTGGCGACGATCGTTTCTCGCTGGACCTCGAATATAGCCGCGCCGCGCGGCTGCTGGAAAGCGAGCGCGACATCGTCACCACCCCGTCCAGCCGCCCTTATGCGTTGGGCGGCAATATCGCCGCTGGCATGTCCGGCGCGGAAGTCGATCCGGCGCTGTCGACGCTGGCAGGCCAGACGGTCACCGTCGCCGCCGTGCCGGGAAGCGCGGCGAGCGGCGCGCCCAGCCTGGCGGACTTTGTCGCCGGCGCCAATGTCGCCGCGGTCACTGACCTGACCCCCTATCGCACATTGAGCCCGGCCACCGAGAATTTCTCCGCCAATGCGACGCTGGCGCGCGCGCTGGGCGGCGTGTCGGCGACGATCAACGGCCGGCTGGAACTGTCGGAAAATGATTCGCTGCAGGGCCTGTCCACCGCTGCGCTTGGCCTGGCCGCCGGATCGCTTTTCTCGCCCTTCGCCCAGGATGTGACGCTTTTCCGCTATCTGGGGCAGGGCGGCGCGCTGGGGCAGCAGATCCGGGGCACCACGGGCCATGTCGGCGTCACGTTGAACGGCCAGATCGGGCGCAAGTGGCAATGGTCCTTCACGGGCAATGGCGACCTGTCGATTACGCGCACGCGCACCGATCGTGGCATCGACACCGACGCCATCCAGGCTGCGCTGGATGCCGGCGATCCGTCGGTCAATCCCTATGGCGATTTTGCGCCCGGATTGCTTGCCACCCGCACCATCGACACCGCGCGCGCCAAGAGCCAGGCGGTGACCGCCGACCTGCTCGTGAGCGGCGCGCTGTTCCGCATGCCGGCGGGCGACGTCATGACATCGATTCGCCTGGGAGCCTCGGCCAACGGCTTTGAAAGCCGGTCGGTGCGATCGGGCGTGGAGCGCAGCACCGACTATAGCCGGGAGATCGGCAGCGGGCAGGTCAGCCTGGACGTGCCACTGACCAGCCGGTCCAAGGGCGTTCTGGGCGGCATCGGCGACATCGGCGTCAATCTGAACATCGCCGCGCAGCAATTGTCGGACTTCGGAACGCTTTCAACGCTGGGCTACGGCCTGCGCTGGCAGCCGATCCGCGCGGTCCAGATCCTCGCATCCGCCAATCAGGATCGCGCCGCCCCGACGGGCGCGCAGATCACCGATCCGCTGATTTCCACCCCCAACGTTTCGGTGTTCGACTATGCGACTGGGCAGAGCGTGTTCGTGACGCAACTGTCCGGCGGCAATGCCGCATTGCGCGAGAGCGTGCGCGACCAGTTTCGCCTCAGCGCCCGGGTGAAGCCGTTCGAAAAACCCAATCTGACGCTCACGGCGACCTATCTCAACAGCCGCACGACTAATCCTATCGCCGCCTTCCCGACCCCGACTCCCGACCTGGAAGCGGCCTTCCCGCAACGCTTCCTGCGCGATGCCGATGGCAATCTGATCCAGGTCGACGCGCGGCCGATCAATTTCCTGCGGTCGCAGAGCGAGCAACTGCGCTGGGGCTTCGACCTGTCCATCGCGCTGAAGTCGCATATCCAGAAGGTGATTGAGGCGTGGCGGGCGAGCGGCTCCCGGCCCGAAAACCGTCCGAAGGAACTGGACAACATGCGCGCCGCCTTCGCCCGGAACCGCTCACCGGGCGAACGCCCTGCCGGCCAGGATGGCGCCCCGCCCGCCGGCGACGGTGGCGAACGCGCGGAAGGCGGTCGCGACAATGCCGGCCCGGGCGATGGCGGCGAACGACCGCGCGGGCCGAGCGGCGGCGGTTTTGGCGGCGGCCGCGGGCGCGGCGATGGCCAGGGCGGCGGGCGGCTGAGCTTCAGCCTCTACCACACCTGGCATCTGGAAGAGAGCATCCTGATCGCGCCGGGCGTGCCGGAACTGGACCTGCTGAACGGCGACGCCACCGGATCGTCGGGCGGCCAGCCCCGGCATGAGATCAAGGCGCGGGTCGGCTATTCCAACAACGGCCTTGGCGCGCGGCTGGGCATCGACTGGGAAAGCGGCACCCATGTCGACGGCGCGCTGGACGGCAGTTCGCGCCTGGAGTTCGGCAGCCTCGCCACGGCGAACCTGCGCCTGTTCGCGAATCTCGGGCAAATGCCCAGTCTGGTGAAGAATATACCCTTCCTGCGCGGCGCGCGCGTGTCGCTGCAGGTCGACAATATCTTCAACCAGCGGCGCGAGGTGCGGGACGCGACCGGCATGACGCCGCTGCGCTACCAGCAGGATTATCTCGATCCGCTGGGCCGGACGATCTCGATCAGCTTCCGCAAGCTGTTCACACCCAATTTCGGCAGGGCGCGAGCGGGCGGTTAAGCGATCGGCAGGTCCATGCCCGCCTTCACCCGGTCCAGCGCCAGATAGCTGTGATAGCTCGCGACCGCCTCATTCTCCGCGAAGAGGCGACGCGTCGTCGCTTCGTAGCTTTGCATGTCCGATGACAGGATCAGCAGCACGAAACTGGGGCCGCCCGTGACATAATAGCATTGCTGCACGTCCGGATCGGCGCGGAACTGCGCCTTGACCCGGTCGACCGTCGCCGCCTTCTCGTCAGTCAGTCGCACATCGACGATCGCGGTGATGGCCAAGCCCAGGGCGTGCGGCGCGACCATGGCGCTGTTGCGCGCGATGACGCCATCGCGTTCCAGCGCGGCGACCCGTCGCTGCACGGCGGCGGTCGACAGGTTCACCGCTTCGGCGATGCTGCGCTGGGGCGTGCGGTTGTCGCGCTGGAGAATCCGCAGGATGGCGCGGTCGAAGGAATCAAGAATGCGCGACGTCGTCATGGCACGCGTAATTGTTGCGTGGGCGCAGGCAATCAAGAGCGCAATCCGCGTTGCGATGATGATAAGTCCCGACAGGCAGCGATCAAGGGAAGGGCGAGATGGAGCGAGGCGGCAGCGGCGGCACGGCGGCAGGCATAGCATGCGGCATGGGCGCCGGCGCATTGTGGGGCCTGGTATTCCTGGCGCCGGCGCTGGTGCGCGATTTTCGACCGATCGACCTGGCGGTTGGGCGCTATCTCGCTTTCGGCCTGATGGCCGCCCTCCTGGCGGCGCCCCGCTGGCGCCGGCTCCTTGCCGGACTGCCGCCAGGGGCGGGCTGGGCGCTGGCCTGGCTCGCCCTTGCCGGCAATCTTCTCTATTATGTCCTGCTGGCAAGCGCGGTGCAGTTGGGCGGCATTGCCATAACGTCGCTGGTGATCGGCTTCCTGCCCGTGGCGGTTACCATCATCGGCAGCCGCGCGCGGGGCGCGGTGCCGCTGCGACGGCTGGCCGCGTCCCTTCTGCTCTGCGGGGCGGGCGCGCTGTGCATCGGCTGGCAGGCGGTGTTCGGGGTGCGGACGGAACCTGCCCTGTTTCAACTGGCGGGGCTTGGCTGCGCGATCGGCGCGCTGCTGTCCTGGACCGCCTTCGCTGTCGGCAATCGCCACTGGCTGGACCGGCTGCCGCAGATGGAGGCGCAGGACTGGAACCTGCTGGTCGGCCTGATGACCGGCGTCCAGGCGCTGTTGCTGCTGCCGGTGGCGCTCTGGATGGGCATGGGCGACCACGCGCCGGACGCCTGGGCGCGCTTCGCCAGCGTATCGGTGGGCGTCGCGCTGCTGGCGTCGATCCTGGGCAATGGGCTGTGGAACCGGATGAGCCGGCTGCTGCCGCTGACGCTGGTGGGGCAGATGATCCTGTTCGAAACCGCCTTCGCGTTGCTCTACGGCTTCGTGTGGGAGCAGCGCTGGCCGACGATGCTGGAAAGCGCGGCCTTCCTGCTGGTGGTGCTGAGCGTCGTCACGTGCATAGCCGCGCATCGGCGACCCGCGGCGGAGGCGATGACAGCCGCCTGATTGCGTCCTTTCCCCTGTGGCCGATTCGCTATAGGGCGAACGGCATGACCAATTTATTCCTCGTGATGGGCGGCGGCGCGATCGGCGCGGCGCTGCGCTATCAGCTCGGCCGGTTGGCCGGGCATCTGACGCCGGGCGCGACCTGGCCCTGGGGCACGTTCGCCGCCAATCTGATCGGCGGCTTCGCCATGGGCCTGCTCGCCGGATGGCTGGCGCGCGAGGGCGGCGCGGCAGCGCGCGTCGGCGGCGAATCGCTGCGGCTGCTGCTGGGCGTGGGCCTGCTTGGCGGCTTCACCACCTTTTCCGCCTTCAGCCTGGAAACCATGCTGATGATCGATCGCGGCCAGACCATGACGGCGCTCGGCTATGCGCTGGCGTCGGTCGCCGGCGCCGTCGGCGCGCTGGGGCTGGGCCTGACGCTGATGCGGAACGTGGCGGCATGAAAGGGCGTCCTCCAGCCAAGGGTGGCGCGGGTTCGCGCGGCGGCAAGACCGCCGGAAGCGGCCGACCTTCGGATCGCAAGCCGACCGGACGCGGCAAGCCAGCAGCCCTGCGCAAGCGCGATGGCGACAAGCCCGGTTTCAAGCCGCGTGCGCCAGCGGCAGCCAAATCCGCGGCGGCACGCTCCGCAACGCCCCGGCCCGCCGCCGCCGCCGCAAAGACCAGTCCGGCCAAGCCCAATCCCGCCAAGGGCGTATCGCTCGACGTGCGGCAATATCGGGTGGTCGCCGATGACGACGGCATCCGCCTCGACCGCTGGTTCCAGCGGCATCTGCCCGATGTCGGCTTCAACCTCGTGTCGCGATGGTCGCGGACGGGGCAGCTGCGCGTCGATGGCGCGCGCGCCGCGCCGGGCGATCGCATCAGTGAAGGCCAGATGATCCGGGTGCCGCCCGCCGAACAGAAGCCCGAGGCCGCCGATCGGCCCAAGCGGGCGCGCGTCGTCGACCTGACGCCGGACGAGATCGCCTATGCGCAGGACATGGTGATCCATCGCGATGCGCAGGCGATCGTCATCAACAAGCCCCCGGGCCTGGCGACCCAGGGCGGGACCAAGACCGACGCTCATGTCGACAAGCTGCTCGACGCGCTCTTGTTCGACGCGGAATCGCGGCCCAAGCTGGTCCACCGGCTGGACAAGGATACGTCGGGCGCCTTGCTGCTCGCCCGCACCAGCCGCGCCGCGGCGCATTTCGCCAAGGCCTTTTCCAGCCGCACCGCGCGCAAGGTCTATTGGGCGCTGGTGATGGGCGTCCCGTCGATCGAGGACGGCATGATCGAATTGCCAATCGCCAAGCAGCCGGGCACCGGCGGCGAAAAGATGCACGTGGACGAGGAAGAGGGCCTGCCGGCGCGCTCGCGCTATCGCGTGATCGAACGGGCGGGCAATCGCGCCGCCTGGGTCGAGCTGCAGCCCTATACCGGGCGCACCCACCAGTTGCGCGTCCACATGGCGGCGATCGGCCATCCGATCGTCGGCGATGGCAAATATGGCGGCAAGGAAGCGTTCCTGTCGGGGACGATCAGTCGCAAGATGCATCTTCACGCGCGCCGCATCAGGGTGGATCATCCCGATGGCGGGCGCGTGGACATGACGGCGGAGCTGCCGACTCATTTCGCCAACAGCCTGAACGAACTGGGTTTCGACCTGGCGCTCGGCGACATGCCGCTGGATGACGAGATCGATCGCACCCCCACGCGCGAGGATGAGAAGAAGGCGGCGCGCCAGCATGCCAAGCAATATCGCAAGGGACGCAAGGGCGAGCGACGCGCGCGGGGCAGCGCGCGCAACGCGTGATCGCACGGCCATGACCAATCGCCTTGCCGTATTCGATTGCGACGGAACGCTGGTCGACAGCCAGCATAATATCTGCGCCGCCATGGCGCGCGCGTTCGAGGCGGTGCAGCTGACCCCGCCGGAGCGGCTGGCGATCCTGGCGGTGGTCGGCCTGTCGCTGCCGGTTGCCATGGCGCGTCTGCTGCCCGAGGCGGAGAGCGATTTCCACGATCATCTGGCCGATCATTACAAGAACGCGTTTCAGGCGTTGCGGCGGGAAAATGCCGTCTCGGAACCCCTCTATCCCGGCGTCGCCGAGCTGGTCACGGAGCTGGATGCGGCGGGATGGCTGCTGGGCGTTGCCACGGGAAAATCCGATCGCGGCCTCAACCTCTGCCTGTCGCACCATGGCATCCTCGATCGGTTCGTGACGCTCCAGACCGCCGACCGTCATCCGTCCAAGCCGCACCCCTCGATGCTGCTGACCGCCATGGCCGACGCGGGCGCGACGCCCGAAACGACGGTGATGATCGGCGACACCAGCTTCGACATCGACATGGGGCTGGCCGCTGGCGCGCGCGCGATCGGCGTGGGATGGGGCTATCATCCGGCGCAGGAACTGACGGCGGCCGGCGCGCATGGCGTGGCGATGGACAGCATGGAGCTGCGCCGCCATATCGGCGCACCATGACCGACGTTCCACCCTCCCCGCCGCCCCCGCCCATCGACCCCGAAAAGGTCGCGCGCCAGCGTCATTTCGCGGTCGGCCTGTTCCGCCTGTCCGGCGCCTTCATCGTCATGTTCGGCTTCCTGGCGATCATGCAGCGCTTTTCCTGGGTGCAGGGCGACAAGGCCAAGGCGTTCGGCGCCATCATGGTGGTGACGGGCCTGTTCCAGTTCGTCGTCGTGCCGCGATTGTTGCTGGCTCTGTTCCGCAAAAGGCCGCCGCAATGAAGCGTTTCTATACGGATGTCGCCATGGTCGGGAGCGCCGAGGGTTTCGCCATCGAACTGGACGGGCGACCGGTGCGCACGCCCGCTCGCGCGCTGCTGGCGCTGCCGACCCCGGTCCTGGCGCAGGCCGTGGCGGCGGAGTGGCGCGCGCAGGGCGACACCATTGATCCTGCCGCCATGCCCTTCACGGGCCTCGCCAATGCCGCGATCGATCATGTCGCTCCCGATCCCGCAGCGTTCGCCGCCGGCATCGCACGCTATGCGCAGAGCGACCTGCTTTGCTATCGCGCCGAGGGTCCCGACGCGCTGGTGCAGCGGCAGGCAGAAGTCTGGAACCCGCTGCTGGAATGGGCGCAAGCGCGCTATGACGTGACGTTCCTGCTGACGAGTGGGGTCATACCGGTGGCACAGCCGCCCGAGAGCATCACACGGCTCGAAGCGGCGGTGGCAGCGCTCGATCCTTTCACGCTCGCAGCATTATCGACGCTGGTGACGCTGAGCGGATCGCTGGTCTGCGGCCTGGCCATAGTCGAGGGCGGCCGAGATCCCGCTGCAGTCTGGCAAGCGGCGGAGGTCGACGAGGCATGGCAGAGCGAGCAATGGGGCGAAGATGTCGAAGCGGCGGCGCGGAACAGTCGTCGAGCGGCGGAGTTTTCCATGGCCGGAGCCTTTTGCGCGATGAGCCGAATGTAAAAGAGTCGGAACCGGGCTATTGCTTCGTTCATTGAAGGAGTTGAGACGCGCGAAAACCGCGCCGGATCGATTGTTTCGATGCAACCAGTTCAAGGAGACCCTGACATTGGCTCGACCCGCCAAGCTTGCCTATTTGATGTTCGCCGCGCCGCTGGCGCTGGCTGCGCCGGCCCTTGCCCAGCAGGCCCCCACCGCGCCGAACGCCCCCGCCCAGGCCACGCCTCCCGCTGAAGCGCCCGCCTCAGCAGCGGATGCCGCAGCGCCGGCGACTGACGCCGCCGCGCCGGCCGCGCGCGAAATGACGCCGGAGGAAATCGCCGCCTTCAATCAGGCCGTCACCGACTTCACGGCGGGCCAGAGCGCTCAGCAGGCCGGCGACAATGCCGGCGCGGTGGCCAAATATGATGCCGCCATTCCCGCGATCCGCACCGCGGTGGAGGCTGATCCCAGCAAGATCGACAATGTGAACTTCCTTGCCAACGCCCTCTATGCCGATGCCGCCGCCTATGGCGCCATGGGCCAGATGGACAAGGTGATCTCGCTCTACAATGACGCGCTGCCCTATTGGCGCAAGGTCGTCGAAGCCAAGCCGAGCGACACCGCCAGCCGCAACATTCTGGCCGGCATCCTGATCCAGCTGGGCAATCAGAAGCTGGCGGCGCAGGACACGGACGGGGCCGATCCCTATTATCAGGAGGCGCTGAAGCTGGCGCGCACATCGACCGCAGCGCAGCCGACCGACGCCGTCAGCAAGAATATCCTGCTGTCAGCCCTGATCGGAGCCAGCCAGACGTCGATGGAGGAAGGCTTGCGCGACGAGGCGATCAACATGGGGAAGGCGATGATGGCCGATGGCACGATCGACGCCACCAACCGTCCCTCGATCGAAGTGATGACCGGCGCCAAGGCCGGCTAAAGCTGCCGTCTCTGCTCGGGGCGCAGGCGATGCGTCCCGGGCGGTTCGAAGGGTTCAGCCCTGATCCTGATAGGCCATCTGCAGGACGCCCCAATGACGGCCGCGCACATGGATAGACGCGATCACTTGCTTCAGCAGCACCACCGCGCCATCGGCGGTCGGACGACGATAGGCCTTGATGCAGAAGGGCTGGGTGATGCGGCACTGTTCGCGCGTGTCGGGGAAGTCGAAGATCAACCCCTGGCGGGAATGTTCTGCATTCCACGCATTATCGCCTTTTCGCTGGGGATGCGCGCGTTCGGGCATGGCGACCGCGCCAAAGGCGTTGCGATCGGTGAAAGTCATGCCGAAGAGCCCTGTGTAGCCCCGCGCCATTTCCTGGCGCACGCGCGCGGCCGGAATCATGACTGCCTGCACCGGGTGCGTAAATTGTTCGGGATCGGTCCCGGGGATCGGCGCATAATGCTCGCTGAACAGCTCCGCCTCTGAAATCCGGCCCTCGACGATTGCCTGCTCGATCGCCTGAGACACGACTTGCGCCGATTCCAGGCTGAAACGGATATAGGGCGAGTCGGGAATATCGACGCCGCTTTCGGCCAGATATTGCAGCAGGAGGTTGGTATCCTCGCTCGCGCTCGTAATGCGGCCGGACAGGCGTTGAAGTCCGCCCGCATTATCGTTCGACGTGCTCGCCAAGGCGGCGAGGCCTGTGCGGATTTCCCCGGCCGATCCGACCATAGAGCCGATGCGCTGCGCCACCGTTTCGCTATTGTTGGACAGGTCCAGCATCAGCGCGGCGAGACGCTCGACCAGCGTTTCGATGTTGCGGGTGTCCGACTGGGCTGTGCGCGCCGTCTGGGCGCCGCGCATGATGCTGTCGAGCATGCCGTCCGCCTCGCCCGTCAGCGCGGCGATTGAGCGTTCGATCGTCTGCGTCGCGGCGCCGGTTTCCTGGGCCAGCTTCTTGACCTCCGCCGCTACCACAGCAAAGCCGCGGCCGGCGTCGCCCGCCCGCGCCGCCTCGATCGTCGCGTTGAGCGCCAGCAAATTGGTCTGGCTGGCAATGCCGCTGATGACGCTGGTGACATGAGCGACCGTCTTCAACGCCTCGCCAAAGCCGTCGAGCCGCGCATGAATGCGGCTCACCTGCTCGATCAGGTCGACGAAGTTCATGTTGGCGGCCGATAGCTGGCGGCCCGAATCATCGATGATCGCGCGAGCGGCCACCGCCTTCTCCCGCGCATCCTGTCCCGCCAGCGAGACGCGCTCACCATCCTGCGACAATTGCGCGGCCGCGCCGCTGATCGCCTCGATCGTGCGCGCCTGCTGCGTCACGCGCGTCGCGAGTTCGCCGATGTCAGCCTGGAGATCAAGCGTGCGGATACCCAGATCGCCAGACAGTTTGGCGACCTTCATTACCGCGCGCGCGACATTGTCAGATTGCGTGTCCCTCATCACCCTGCACCGCTAACGCTGCGTGGTAAATTAAGCGTTAGCGGCGTTCGCGAACCTAGAGCGCGCCGGCGAGCGCCAGCACGACACCCGCCGCCACCAGCAACAGGCCGGCGGCTTCGCTGCGCTGCATCTGTTCGCGCAGGTAGAAATGGCCAAATGCCATGGTAAAGGCGACCTCGACCTGTCCCACGATACGGACCAGAGCGACAGGTGCGGTGGCAAAGCCGGTGAACCAGCATGCCGACCCCAGAGCGGAGAGCAGGCCGACCTGCCCCGACACACGCCAACTGGTAAAGACCCGGCGCATTTCGCCCGGTTCGCGTACAAGCAGCCAGCCGCCCTGCAGCACCGTCTGCATCGGCATCGTGACCGCCAGCACGATCAAGGCCGCGAGAACGGGGTCCGGCGTGTCGACGGCCTGCGTCGCGCGGCGGATGCCGATGGCGGTGAGGGCGAAGAAAAAGCCCGAAGCGATGCCCGCCACCGCGGCTGGCTGGCCCAATGCTCGCAGGAAATCCATGGGCCCCATTTTCCGCCCGCCGGTCGACAGCAGCATGACTCCGGCCACGCCGCAGCCGATCCCGCCCCAGCTGAGCGGCGACAGATTTTCCCCCAGCAGGAAAAAGGACAGGATCGCGCCCTGCACCGCCTCGGTCTTGGAATAAGCGGTCCCGACGACGAAATTGCGATAGCGAAAGGCGCTGATGAGCAGATTGGTAGCGATGATCTGTGCCAGTCCACCGGCCGCGCAGAATAGCAGGAAGGCAGCTTGCAGCGCCGGCAGGGCGCCGGGAAAGAGCAGGCGATCGGCCGCGAGCAGCACCAGCGCGAAGGGAATGCCGTAAAGATAGCGGACCAGCCCCGCGCCGTTCAGCGACAGGCTGTCGCTGACGCGCCGCTGCACCGCTGTGCGCCAGGCCTGCATCGCGCCCGCGACCAGGGTGGCGGGCAGCCAGATGGGGGAAGTGATCATGCCCCGCCCTATAGCGGCGACACGCCGTGCGTCATCCCATCATGGCGACGAATGTGAAGAAGAGCGACAGCGACACGCACGCAAAGCCGTAGAGCAGCGGCAGCCGCAACAGCGTGCCGGTGCGCGAAAGCTGATAGGCGTCCTTGAACTGCCGGTACATGTGCCAGACCGCGAACAGGATCAGCCCGAACGTGACGAGGCCACTGCTGACATGCATCGCGGTCAGCAGCATCGACAGCGAGAAGAGCAGCGACATGAAGGCGATCGAGTAGGTCACATAGATCGCATGGTCGTAGATTTTGAAGCGGCGGCTGAACGGAAAGAGCAGCCACAGGAAAGGAAGCGAGATGAGGATCAGCGCCCAGGAAAATTTATAGGCATTGGCCTTGAGCTTGTAATAGGCCAGATCCGGGTTCTTCGCCGCCGCGCTCACGGCCTTGCCGACCGTCTTGGCGACGCCGCCATTGACCCCGTCCCCGGTGAGCGAGTCCGTCAGATTGCCGGCCAGCGTCAGCCCGTTACGCTCCGCCCGCGCCTCATCCAGCTTTTCCGCCAGCGATTCGCGCCTGCCCTGCGAAATGCCGGGTTCGGCCAGATCGGCTTCGATCTTGCGGATGCGGGCGTCGGCCTTCGCCTGCTCCCGCGTCAGTTCTGCGCGAGCGCCCGCGTCCATCTGAACGCCCTTGCCCTCCCCCTCCGGCCCATCATGACTGGTGAGCGAGAAAATGGCGTACATGAGGAAGGCGCTGAACAGGAACAACGCGAAGGGCGACACGAACTTGGCCCGTTCGCCATGCACATAGCGGCGCGTCAGCTTGCCCGGGCGCAGCGCAAGTTCCGGCAGGGTGGTGAAGACCTTGCCTTCCAGATGCAGCACGCCGTGGGCCAGATCATGACCGATCGCGGAGAAGCTGCGATGCAGATGCGCGGCCTGCCCACACTGGGCGCAATAAGGACCCTCCAACGTGGCGCCGCAATTGAGGCACGCGCCATGGCCGGCCTGCTGCGTCTCGCCATGGGACGGCTCCACCGCCCGCGCCAGCATCGCTCCGGTGACGGCGTCTCCCGCCGCTTCGATTCCCCCTGTCATGGCGACAGAATATCAGCGGTGTATGACGGACGCCAGACAGCTTGTGCGGGAGCCCGGCTCGCCCCGTTCAGGCAGCGCCGAGTTTGCCCGAATAGAGCAGCCGGCCCTGTCCGAGCAAGCCCAGCACCTGCGGCACGATATGCGGCGCGACCGCGAAACAGCCTTCGCTGCGCCCGCATTTACCCCAGGCGGCGACATGATCCTCCGTCACATAATCGGCGCCATGAACGACGATGGCCCGCGCTTCGGCGTTGTTGTTCTGCGGATCAAGCCCGGCGAGACGCATGGAGCGGCCATGCTGGCCGACATATTCCATCTCGGTCCGGAATGCGCCCTGGCAACTGGCGAGCGAGTTGAACTCGTTGGAGAAACTGTGCAGCCAGCCCGAATGGCCCGGGTCCGAACCGCGACCGTGGGACACGAGATAGCTGTTCGCCTGCCCGCTCACCAGGTCGACGATGTGCATCCGCAGATCCTTCGACGGCGCGTCGAAGTCGACGATGCCGACCCGATCCCGCAGCGTGAAAGCCCGGCCATGCTGATCGAGCGCCGCGCGGGCGCGATCCAGCAAGGCGGCGTAGCGCGGCAGCGGTCTGGCGGGCGCCGCTGGGACGCGCGGAACCGGAGCCGGCGTGGCGGGTTGAGGCAGGGTTGGCGGCGCGGCGCGTCCCATGCTGTCGGACAGAAACGAGAAGGCGAGTCCGCTCAAAGCGAACTTCGTGAAATTGCGGCGATCCATGCCCGCAATATAGCAAAGCTGTCGCCCCGGTTGAACCCCGGGGCGCAAGACTTCACTTGCTCGCGTTGCTCGCTTCGTCTGCCGACATGCCCGCTTCGCCGTCGCGCGACAGGCGCGATGTCATGCCACTGGCTTCCGCATCATCCAGAATCTGCTGTTCTTCGGAAATGGAGGGCGGCGGCGCGACGGGTGCCGGCTCGGCGACATTCTGCGGCTCGGGAGCGGGCGCGTCCGGCTCCTCGACGATGACATTTTCGACCGGCGGCTCGACCAGATCATTGGTCGGTGCGGGGGCTTCCTCTTCCTTCTTGCCGCAGGCGGACAGGATGAGCGCGCCGGAAAGGGCGATGAGGGCGAATTTGCGCATGGGGATCAGTCCTTCGATGCGATGGAAGCGGGAGCGGGAGCGGCGGTGGGATCGGCGCGGCTGCTCGACGCCTCGATCTTCTGCGCCAGCAGCTTGTCCCAGCCATAGGGGTCGTTGCGGAAACTGACCACGCCGTCATTATTGGCGAAGGCCGTCCAGTAGAGCAGGTAGACCGCGACATTCTGCGGCAGCGACACGCGCTGCGTCTTGCCCTCGTCGATCAGATTCTGGATTTGCCCGTTCAGGTCGGGATCCGCCGACACCATCTGCTCCGCCAGCGCCACCGGCTTTTCCAGGCGGATGCAGCCATGGCTGGCCAGCCGGTCATAGCTGGAGAATTTGCCGCGCGCCGGCGTGTCGTGCAGATAGACCGCGAAGGGATTGTTGAAGTCGAACTTCAGCCGGCCCAGCGCGCTGTTGGGTCCGGCCGGCTGGACGATGCGCTCGCCGCCTTCGGGCGTCTTGACGATCTTGTAGCCTTGCCGGATCAGGGTCGCACGCCCCTTGGGAAACAGTTCGCGCTTGGCGATCGACATCGGCACGTTCCATGGCGGATTGACGACGATCGAATGAATGCTGGAGGCCAGCATCGGCGTCTGATTGTCCGGACTGCCCGTGACGGCGCGCATCGACATAACCGGCTGGTCCCCTTCGAAGAGGGTGAGCACGGCCGCGGCGATATTCACCTGCACCCGATTGACCGGCAGGCTGCGCGGCATCCAGCGCCACCGCTCCATATTGGCCATGATCGCGGCGATGCGATCGTCGACGCTGACATTGAGCGCGGCGAGCGTGCGCGTATCCAGATTGCCGGTGGGGTTGAGGCCGTAGCGGCGCTGCGCCCGCTGCACGATGTCAGTCAGGCTTTCGCCCGGGGTGACGGCGGGATCCTCCATCGCGATGCGCTTGCGCACGGCATCGGGAGAGGAAGCGGCCGACAGCGGCTGCCAGCCGCCCCGGTCGCGGATCGCTTCATAGCGAGCCAGGCCCTGGCGCAGCGTCTCATAACCGGCCCAGGGCGGCGTCAGCCTGCTGGCCCATTGCTCCAGACCATCCTCGGCCACCGCCTTGGCGAGACCCGGACGCGGATCGAAAGGCTCCGGCCGCAGCGCCCAGATGTCGAGAAAATCGGCGGTGTCGACGCGCCCGGTGCTGAGCGCGCGCGCCCGGTCGAGCATGGCGTTGACCAGCGCTTCGCCATGCAGCGGGCCGCTGCGCTTCTGCCGCGCCATCAGCCCCTGAGCAGCGCCGGTCTTCAGCCAGTCATTGGCCCAGGCTTCCTGCGCGGCCGACAGCGGCGGGATCGGCACCGGAGGACGCAGCGCCGGGATCGGCTGGACCATGCCCGACCCGGGCAGGGTCGGCGCGACGGCGGGCGGGGGGGTCTGCGCGGCGAGCGGCAGGATGGCGAGCGACTGAGCGAGAAGGCCAATCAGCGCGGGCGCAGGGAAACGGATCATGCGGGGACGGTTCATGCTGGACCAGATAGCGCAAAGCGTCCTGGGTTCAAATCGCGATAGCGGAAAAGATCATGCTGCACGTTGTTCACCATCCGGCCTATGTCTCCCCTGCAACACCCGGCAGCACGCATCGGTTCGACAAATATGGACTGGTGATGGATGCCCTGCGCGAAAGCGGGGCGGCGATGACCGTGCATGCGCCCGAGCCCATGGGGCGCGCCTGGGTGGAAGCGGTGCATGACCCGGCCTATGTCGCCGACGTGCTGAACCTGACGGTGCCGGCGGACAAGGCGCGACGGATCGGCTTTCCGATCACCGAGCGGGTGGCGCGGCGCGCGATGCTGTCGCCCGGCGGCACATGGGCGGCGGCGCGGCTGGCCCGGCTGCATGGCTATGCCGCCAATGCGGCTGGCGGCAGCCATCATGCGCTGTACGACACCGGCGCGGGCTATTGCGTGTTCAACGACCTCGCCATCGCCGCCAACCGATTGATCGCGGAAGGGGAAGCGACGCGCATCCTCATCCTGGACCTGGACGTGCACCAGGGCGACGGCACCGCCGCGCTGCTGGCCGATCGCGCCGACATCTTCACCCTCTCCATCCATGCCGAGCGCAACTTTCCAGCGCGCAAGGCGCGGTCGACGCTGGACATCGCGCTGGAGGACGGAACGGGCGACGACGCCTATCTGGCGGTGCTGCAGGATGTCGTGCCGCGCGCGCTCGATGGCTTCGCACCCGACCTCATCCTCTATCAGGCGGGCGTTGATCCGCATGGCGACGACCGACTGGGGCGCCTCGCCATGACCGACGCGGGGCTCGACGCGCGCGACCGCTTCGTCCTGCGCCAGGCGCGGTCACGGTCTATTGCGGTCGCCAGCACCATGGGCGGCGGCTATGGCGCGGACCGGATGCTGATCGCGCGCCGCCATGCCGCTTGCATGATCCGCATGGCGCAGGAAGCGGCGGCCTGACGCCGACGCCTCAATGCATGGTGGTGGCGTCGGGCCCGACCTTGCGCTCCATCAGCTTCGCCGCGATCAGCCCCGCTGCCGCCAGCGCCAGAAAATCGCTGAATGCCAGATAGAGGAAATAGCCCCAGGGCGCGTGGTTGAATACCGGCTGGCCGATATGGAGCCACAGCACCGCGGCAATCGAAAACAGGATGGTGACGCGCATCCGGCTGCCGAAATCGGCGAGCGCGAAGCGGAGCGCCAGGGCGATCAGCACGCCGACGACCAGGGCCAGGATCAGCCCGCCGATCAGCGCCGCGCCATCGGTGACGGGAAAGCCGCTGCAGTTGTAGAAGACCTGCGCGATCGGGCCGCGGCCGTAGAGGATGGTGCCCTGCGCCGTCGCCGGATCGGGGATGATGTAGACGCCGGTGCCGCTGGCGTTCAACCCTTGCGCCAGCGCTGCCTGGAGATTGGCGCTTTCCTGGTCGCCGGCGCGGCTGAGGGCGAGCGCGCTGAGCGGCGTGCCCCAGAAGATGAAGCCGATGATATACATGGCGAGACCGCCGAGCAGCCCCCCGATGACCGAACGAACCATGATGACCCCCTGTTGCGAAAGAAGCTGCTGCTTCAACGCAACATGGACCGAATCTTTCCCTTCAGTCCTGCGGACGGGCCGCCTTTTCGGCGATGCCCGACACGCCTTCGCGCCGGTCGAGCTCGTCGAGCACGGCGTCGAGCGAAATGTCGAGGTCCGCGAGCAGCACCAGCAGGTGGAAGAGCAGGTCCGCGCTTTCGCCCACGGCGCCAGGGCGATCGTCGGCCATGGCGGCGATGACGGTCTCCACCGCCTCCTCGCCCACTTTCTGCGCGATCTTGGCGCGGCCCTTCGCCGTCAGCCGGGCGACATAGGAGGCCGCCGGATCGGCGCTACGCCGCTGGCGGATGGTCTGTTCGAGCTGATGAAGAGTCGCGCGCATGCCACGCATCAAGCGCCGCGCGCGCGACCCGTCAAACGAAATTTATTGCCGGCGGTTCTTGCGATGCACGACAAAGGCCCGGCCGCAGAGCACGGCGGCGCCCATCGCGAACAGCGCCATCTGCTCAGGCTCGGGCACCGGCGTGGGCGTTCCGCCCGACGATCCGCCGCTGGACGAATGGCCGCCCGACGAGGACGAGCTGCTGCCGCCGCCGCATTTGCCGAACCAGCACCACCAGGTCGCCTGCGCCGGCGCGGGCACGGCTGCGCCCATCAGGCCGGCGACGCCGGCGACCAGAAGCATCTTTCCGTATTGCATGTCACACCCCTGCTAACCCAAAAACGGAATATCGGAGCCAACCGCATACCGGACCGGCAAGAACCTTTCCATGGCATTAACCAAGCCGCGTTCGGCGGCCTGTGCCAATTTGATCCATTCCTCGATCAGGCGGCGCGGACAGGCACGCCCGCTGCGGCCAGCGCGCGATGCGCGTCGCCGACGCTGTGCTGGCCGAAATGGAAGATCGAGGCGGCCAGAACCGCGCTGGCATGGCCCTGGATGACGCCGTCCACCAGGTGGTCGAGCGTGCCGACGCCACCGCTGGCGATCACCGGCACCGACACGGCATCGGCGATCATGCGCGTGAGAGCCAGGTCATAGCCCTGCCGGGTGCCATCGCCATCCATCGACGTGACCAGCAATTCGCCTGCGCCCAGTTCCGCCAGGCGCAGCGCATGCGTCAGCGCGTCGATCCCGGTCGGCTTGCGTCCACCATGAGTGAAGATTTCCCAGCGACCCTCGCCCACCTTGCGCGCGTCGACCGAGCCGACGATGCACTGGCTGCCGAAGCGATCGGCGATGTCGGCCACCAGTTCAGGCCGCACCACCGCCGCGCTGTTGACCGCGACCTTGTCCGCGCCGGCGAGCAGCAACGCGCGCGCATCGTCGGCGCTGCGCACGCCCCCGCCCACGGTCACGGGCATGAAGCAAACCTCGGCCGTGCGCCGCACCACATCCAATATCGTGCCGCGCGCTTCATGCGTGGCGGTGATGTCGAGGAAGCAGAGTTCGTCCGCGCCGGCCGCATCATAGAGCCGCGCCTGCTCCACCGGATCGCCGGCGTCCTTCAGATCAACGAAGTTGACGCCTTTCACCACGCGCCCATCGGCGACGTCGAGGCAGGGAATGACGCGGGTGCGGACGGTCATGCCGCCGCCTGCGCCACCGCCAGGGCGGTCTTGAGATCCAGCCGCCCGTCATAGAGCGCGCGGCCGGTGATGACGCCTTCGATGCCTTCGTCGGCATGCAGGCTGAGCACGCGAATATCGGCGATCCCGGCGACGCCGCCGCTGGCGATCACCGGAATGTCGGTCGCGCGGGCTAGGTCCACCGTCGCGTCGATATTGCAGCCTTTGAGCAGGCCATCGCGGCCCACGTCGGTGAAGAGCAGGCTGGCGACGCCCGCATCCTCGAACCGGCGGGCGAGGTCGATCACGGCCATATCGCTCTTTTCCGCCCAGCCATCGGTCGCGACGAACCCGTCGCGCGCATCGACCGCCACGACGATGCCGCCGGGGAAATCGCGCGCCGCCGCCTTGACGAAGGCGGGATCCTTGAGCGCCGCCGTGCCGATGACAATGCGCGAGACGCCAAGGTCGAACCAGCGCTCCACCGCTTCCCGGTTGCGGATGCCGCCGCCCAGCTGAACGTGGCCCGGAAAGGCCTCGACGATCGCTTCTACCGCTTGTGCGTTCACCGCATGGCCCGCAAAGCTGCCGTCGAGATCGACGACATGCAGATGCTGGGCCCCGGCATTGGCGAAGAGCAGCGCCTGGGCGGCGGGATCATCGCCATAGACGGTGGCGCGATCCATATCGCCTTCGGCGAGGCGGACCACCTGCCCTCCCTTGAGGTCGATGGCGGGAAAGACGATCAGGGACATCACAACATCCGTTCGATTGGCTGAGGCACGATCACGGCCGCCAGTCCAGAAACCGCGCGAGGAAGGACAGGCCGTAGCGCTGGCTTTTTTCCGGGTGGAACTGGCAACCGATGATCGTGTCGCGGGCGACCGCGGCGACCAACGGGCCGCCATGGTCGGTGACGGCGGCGACATGGGCGGGATCGGCCGCTTCGAAATGATAGCTGTGGAGGAAATAGGCCTCGCCCGGTTCGAGCAGGCCCGCAGCGCCCGTCAGCCTCACGTCGTTCCAGCCCATATGCGGGATCTTGATCGCCGGATCGGCCCGTTCAACTCGGCGCACCGTGCCGGGAACCCAGCCCAGGCCGTCATGCCGGCCGAACTCCTCGCCCGCATCGGCGAGCAATTGCATGCCGACGCACACGCCCAGGAAGGGCGTGCCGCGCCGGTTCACAGCCTCGGTCATCGCCTCCACCATGCCCGGGATCGCCACCAGGGCGTCGCGGCAGGCGCGGAAGGCGCCGACGCCAGGCAGAACGATGCGGTCGGCGCGCGCCACCAGATCGGCATCGGCGGTAATCGCCACATCCTGCGCGCCCGCCTTGCGCAAGGCATTGTGCACCGAATGGAGATTGCCCGCGCCATAGTCGATCAGGGCGATGGTCATGCCAGCAGGCTTTCCATCGTGACGCCGGTCGCCGCCTTGACCGGCACGAATTCTATCAGGTCGAAGGTCGAAAGGCCCTGCGCGAAGAAGGGATCGGTCGCCGCCTTGGCCTCCAGCTCGGCGCGCGCGCCGCGCGCCAGCAGCACGCCGCCATCCCGGGGTTCACGCGGGCCGGCGAGCAGCAGCCAGCCGTCGGCAATGCCCTGGTCCAGCCAGGCGCGATGGTCCGCCCGCACCCGGTCCAGCTGATCCAGCGGCGCGGTATAGGTGAGGGAAATGAGGAACATCGCGGATTAAGCCTTCGGCTCGGGTTACAAAATGCCCTTGGTCGACGGGATCGCGTCGGCCTTGCGCGGGTCGATCTCCACCGCCTGGCGCAGCGCGCGGGCCAGGCCCTTGAACGCGCTTTCCACGATATGGTGGTTGTTGCTGCCATAGAGCAGTTCGATATGCAGGGTGATGCCGGCCGCCTGGGCGAAGCTGTGGAAGAAATGCTCCACCATCTCCGTGTCCCATTCGCCCACCTTGGTGACGGTGAAAGGCAGCTTGCACACCAGCCAGGGCCGGCCGGAAATGTCGAGCGCGACGCGGCTCAGCGTCTCGTCCATCGGCGAATAGACGCTGCCGTAACGGCTGATGCCGCGCTTGTCGCCCAGCGCCTTCGCCACCGCCTCGCCGATCGCGATCGCGGTATCCTCGGTCGTATGATGCTGATCGACATGCAGGTCGCCCACCGTCTTCACATTCATGTCGATCAGCGAATGGCGCGACAGCTGTTCGATCATATGGTCGAAAAAGCCGATGCCGGTGGAGACGGTGTAGAGACCGGTGCCGTCCAGATTGACGGTCACGTCGATCTGCGTTTCCGCAGTGTTGCGGTGAATCTCGGCGCTGCGCATGGCCGCCCTATAGCGCACGGCGCGCAGCATGCAATGTGCGGCTGCATTGCGCAGGCGGGCTTGACCCCCTGTTTCGTGCCGCTAGGACATTGGGCCATGAGCGACGACCTGCCCGACAGCCTGATTCCCTATGACGAGATCGTGCAGGAGGCGCTGCGCGCGGTCGTCGGCCGCGTGCTGGGCGAAGTGCAGCAGACCGGCGGCCTGCCCGGTGCGCATCATTTCTACATCACCTTCAAGACCCAGGCGCCCGGCGTCGACATCCCCCAGCATCTGGTGGAGCGCTTCCCGGACGAAATGACCATCGTCCTTCAGAATAAATTCTGGGACCTCAAGGTCAGCGATCAGCATTTCGAGGTCAGCCTGACCTTCAACCAGGTCGCGGCGCATCTGGTCATCCCCTTCAGTGCGATCACCGCCTTCGTTGATCCCGCCGTCAATTTCGCGCTGCAGTTCCAGGTTCAGGCCGATGAAAGCCCCGAACCGCATGACGAAGCGGAAAATGACGCGCCGCAAGTAACGAACGAGGATGGCTCCAACGTCGTGACCGTGGACTTCGGCAAGAAGAAGTAGCAGCGTTCCGCGCCGGCCGGTTCGAGCGCGCCGCATCGCCGGAGCCTCTGGCTGAAATCGCGTCGCCTGCTACAAGGGCGGGATGCGCAGCCTCTATCCGCCGATCACCCCCTATGCCTCGGGCCATCTCGATGTCGGCGATGGCCATGCGATCTATTGGGAGCGCTGCGGCACGCCGGGCGCCAAGCCTGCGCTGTTCCTGCATGGCGGACCGGGCGGCGGCATAGCGCCCGATCATCGGCGGCTGTTCGATCCGTCCCGCTACGACCTGCTGCTGTTCGACCAGCGGGGCTGCGGGCGATCCACGCCGCATGCGGATCTGACCGCCAACACCACCTGGCATTTGGTCGCCGACATCGAGCGACTGCGCCTGATGGTGGGGGTCGACCAATGGCTGGTATTCGGCGGCAGTTGGGGATCGACGCTGGCGCTCGCCTATGCGCAAAGCCATCCGGCGCGCGTCAGCGAACTGGTGCTGCGCGGCATCTTCACCATCCGCAAGGCGGAGATCGACTGGTATTATCAGCAGGGCGCCAGCCGCATCTATCCGGATAAGTGGGAACGGTTCGTGGCTCCTGTCCCGGAAGCGGAGCGCGGCGACATGGTCGGCGCCTATCGCCGGCTCCTGACCGGTGACGACCGGGCCGCGCGGATCGCGGCAGCCCGGGCCTGGAGCGTGTGGGAAGGCGAAACGATCCGGCTGTTGCCCGATGCCGCTTTGTCCGCCACGCATGATGCGGACGATTTCGCCCTCGCCTTCGCGCGGATCGAAAATCATTATTTCGTCCATGGCGGCTGGCTGGACGAGGGGCAGTTGATCCGGGACGCAGGCAGGCTGGCCGACATCCCCGGTGTCATCATCCATGGCCGCTATGACATGGCCTGTCCCGCCGAAACCGCCTGGGCGCTGCACAAAGCCTGGCCGCAGGCGCGGTTCGAGCTGATCGAAGGGGCGGGCCATGCCTATAACGAACCCGGCATCCTGGACGCGCTGATCCGGGCGACGGATGAATTTGCTGGCTGAACAAGGGGCAGTGCGCGATGCTGAGATTGACCGGAACGGGCATGTTGGGGATCGCGATCCTCCTCGTCGTCACCTTGTCGGGCGTGCTGTGGGGCTGCCCGGCCTATAATGTTTACAGCAAGGAACAGTCCGGCCGAGCCGCCCTGGCCGAAGCGCAATCCTCCCGCCAGATCGCGGTGCTGGAAGCGCGGGCGCGACTGGAAAGCGCGAAGATGCTGGCCGATGCCGAAGTGGTGCGCGCCGAAGGCGCGGCCCGCGCCAACCGCATCCTGCAGGACAGCCTGGGCGGCCCGGACGGCTATCTGCGCTATCTCCAGATCCAGGCGATCGACGCCAAGGACGCCAGCATCATCTATGTGCCGACCGAAAGCGGCCTGCCGCTGCTGGAAAGCAGCCGCCTTGCGCCGCGGGCCGGGAACGGGAACTGAGGCGGAACCGCAAGGCCGGTCGCCGCTTTGGCTTCAGTATCAACGAACAGGAGCGTTGCCGTGACGATCAAGACCCTGGCCTGGATGATGGCGCCAGTCGCGCTGGCGCTGGCCTCCTGCGGCGACCCCGCCGCGGATCAGGCGCGCACCCCCGCCAACCAGGCGATGCCGGAAACCGGCGCCGCCGCGCAAGTCGCAAAGCTGGCGCCCGATCAACGCAACGGCGTATTCGATAAGGCGATCCGCGATTCCGGCGCGGCCTGCCCCGCCGTCACCGGTTCGGAGCGTGCGGAGATCCGGCCGGGCGTGAAGGGCTGGAAGGCTCAATGCGACAATGGCAGCGCGCACCTGATCGAAATCACCCCCGACGGCACGGCGAAGGTGACCAGCAGGACCGATTGAGGCAGGTCAGGCCGCGTAGGTCGCGGGGGGTCCAGGAAGCTAGCAGGCTACCGCCCGAACTTGCGCTGCGTCTTGCCGTAGCGCAGTTTGCGCGTGCCCGGCTTGCCTTCGGTCGCCCTTCCCCTGGGCGCTGCCACCTGCTCATCGGCGGGCAAGCCCAGTTCCTCCGCTTCCAGCTTGCGGATTTCGTCGCGGATGCGGCCGGCTTCCTCGAACTCCAGGTCGGCGGCGGCGGCGCGCATCTTCTTTTCCAGTTCCTCGATATAGGCGCGCAGATTGTGGCCGACCATGTGCGGGCGCTCGTCCAGGCCCGTGTCCACCGTCACCTGATCCTTGCTCGCCACATGAGCGATGATGTCGCCGATGTTGCGCTTGATCGTGGTTGGCGTGATGCCATGTTCCAGATTATAGGCCTGCTGCTTCTCGCGCCGGCGCGACGTTTCGTTGAGCGCACGCTCCATGGAGCCGGTGATGCGGTCGGCATAGAGGATGACGCGCCCCTCGACATTGCGCGCGGCGCGGCCGATCGTCTGGATGAGCGAGGTTTCGGAGCGCAGGAAGCCTTCCTTGTCCGCGTCGAGGATCGCCACCAGCCCGCATTCTGGGATGTCCAGCCCCTCGCGCAGCAGGTTGATGCCAATGAGCACGTCATAGACGCCCAGCCGCAGGTCGCGGATCAGCTCGATGCGCTCCAGCGTCTCGACGTCGCTGTGCATGTAGCGGACCTTGATTCCCGCCTCATGCATGAACTCGGTCAGGTCCTCGGCCATCCGCTTGGTCAGGGTGGTGACGAGCGTGCGATAGCCCTGCGCCGCGACCTTGCGGCATTCGTTGATGAGGTCGTCGACCTGGTCCTCGACCGGCTTGATCTCGACCGGCGGGTCGATGAGGCCGGTGGGACGGATCACCTGCTCGCTGAACACGCCGCCGGTCTGCTCCATCTCCCACGGGCCGGGCGTGGCGGAGACGCTGACCGTCTGCGGACGCATCGCATCCCATTCGTTGAAGCGCAGCGGGCGGTTGTCGATGCAGCTTGGCAGGCGGAAGCCATATTCGGCGAGCGTGATCTTGCGGCGATGGTCGCCGCGCGCCATCGCGCCGATCTGCGGCACGGTCTGGTGGCTTTCGTCCACGAACAGGACGGCATTTTCGGGCAGATATTCGAACAGGGTCGGCGGCGGCTCGCCGGGCAGGCGGCCGGTCAGGAAGCGGGAATAATTCTCGATCCCTGCGCAGCTGCCGGTCGCCGCGATCATCTCCAGGTCGAAATTGGTGCGCTGCTCCAGCCGCTGCGCCTCCAGCAGCTTGCCTTCGGCCACCAGCTCCTTCAGCCGCTCGGCCAGTTCGAAGCGAATGGCCTCCATCGCCTGTTTCAGCGTGGGGCCAGGCGTGACATGGTGGCTGTTGGGAAAGACCTTCACATAATCGAGGCTCGCGACCTTCTTGCCCGTCAGCGGGTCGAACTCGACTATGTCCTCGATCTCGTCGCCGAAGAAGCTGACGCGCCAGGCCGTGTCCTCATAGTGGGACGGGAAAATTTCCAGATTGTCGCCCTTCACGCGGAAATTGCCGCGCGCGAAGCCGGCGTCGTTGCGCTTATACTGGAGCGCGACCAGCTTGCGGATGATCTCGCGCTGGTCCTCTACCTGCCCCTTCTTCATCGAGAAGGTCATGGCCGAATAGGTTTCGACCGAGCCGATGCCATAGAGGCAGGACACCGACGCGACGATGATGACGTCGTCCCGTTCGAGCAACGCGCGGGTGGCCGAATGGCGCATCCGGTCGATGCTCTCGTTCACGCTCGATTCTTTCTCGATATAGGTGTCGGACCGCGGCACATAGGCTTCGGGCTGATAATAGTCGTAGTAGCTGACGAAATATTCGACCGCATTGTCGGGAAAGAAGCTCTTGAACTCGCCATAGAGCTGGGCCGCCAGGATCTTGTTGGGCGCCAGGATCAATGCAGGGCGCTGCAGCGCCTCGATCGTCTTGGCCATCGTGAAGGTCTTGCCCGAGCCGGTGACGCCCAGCAGCACCTGGTCGCGCTCGCCCTGCCGCGCCGCCGCCACCAGCTCCGCGATGGCGGTCGGCTGGTCGCCCGAGGGTTCATAGTCGCTCACCAGCTTGAAGGGCCGGCCCCCTTCGCTCTTTTCCGGACGGGCCGGGCGATGGGGGACGAAGCTTTGCCCGGTTTCCGGTTCGGACAGGTCGGTGCGGATCTGGATAGCCATGGCCATGGATATGGGAAGTCTGTCCGGCAGCGCAATCGCCCGATGTTCAGAACAGATAAAGAACGGCTTCTTCATTGCCGCAGAACATTGAACCGGTGGGCGGGTGCGCTATGCTGGGGCGGGGCAAGGGCAACAGGGAGACGATCATGCGCCGGACAGTCTTGATGCTTGTGGGTCTGACAGGCGCCCTAGCGGCCTGTGGCGACCAGCCGGGGGACCAGGCTGGGGACATTGCGGCGACCGACGCCATGAGCAAGGCGCAGGTGAAGCAGGCTGTCGACAAGGTCCAGCTGAAGCCGGGCCAATGGGAGGGGCGCTTCACCATCCAGGATATCGACCTGTCCGGCATGCCAGGCACGCCCCCGGCGATGGAAGAGCAGATGAAGCGGATGATGAGCCAGACGTCGCTCCGATATTGCGTCACGCCCGAACAGGCCGCCAATCCCGGCGCCGACATGTTTTCCGGGCAGGAGGACAAGAATTGCCGCTATGCCGACTTTTCCGCCGTCGGCGGCAAGGTGAGCGGCCGGGTGTCCTGCACGGCGGAGGGCGGCACGATGAATGCCGCCATGTCAGGGAGCTATGCGCCTGACAGCTACGCGATGGACCTGGACATGAAAATGGACGGCGGCCCCGACGGCCATGCCATGGCGATGACGGCGCGGTCGGAGGGCAAGTGGGTCGGCGCGACTTGCGCGCAGAGCGAGTGACGCCGCGCCTGTGACCGGTGACGCGCCGCCGCACTGCTGGCTCTGCGGCCGGCCGCTGGGTGCGCGGGTGGAGTGGCATCATCCCGTGCCCAAAAGCCGGGGCGGACGCATGACGGTGGCGGTGCATCCGATCTGCCATCGCACCATCCATGCGACCTTGAGCAATGCGCAGCTGGCGCGCGGCTTTGCCGATGCCGCCGCGCTGCGCGCACAGCCCGCGATCGCGACCTTCCTGCGCTGGATCGACGGCAAGCCGCCCGATTTCCACGCGCCCACCCGGACCGAAGGCGGGCGGCGGCGGCGATGAGCGGGGCGCGGCTTCGCTTTGGTCTTGCACTTTGCGCCGGAGCAGTAGAGCCTTCCGCCATGGCTCCACAAAGAGGCTGGGGAGAGGCTATGCGATTTGTGATGCGGGACGCCACGACCGTCCTGATGCTGGGTTCCATGCTGGGGCTCGCCGGCTGCGGCAGCGATCCAGAGCCGCCTCCGGAAGCGGAAGAGCCGCCGATCATCATGCAGGCCGGCGCGTGGGAGCTGACGCGCAAGACCACCGGCTACAACACGCCGACAGTGACGCCGGCGCAATATCAGGAGGCGCTCAAGCAGATCGGCGAGGAAAAGCTGTGCATCGCCTTCGATCAGGACAATGCGCCGGACGCCGACGCGCTGGCGGGGCCAGAGGGGCAGGATTGCGTCTACAAGGACAAGCTGGTGCGCAAGGGCCGGCTGATCGCCACGCTGAGCTGCAAGGCGGGCGCAGGCGTTTCGGAGCTGGTGGTGGAGGGCAATTACACCGCCGACAGCATGACGCTGGGCACCACCATGACCAAGACCGAAGGGGGCAAGCCCGTCCTGCGCACGACGCATGACCTGACCGCGCGGCGCGTGGGGGACTGCCCCGCAGCGGGCTGAGGGCGCGCATCATCGCAGCCGTTAAACAGACAGCGAAAGCGACAGGTGCGCGCTATTCTCATCGAAAGGGTCCGGGACCGGGGGCAAGCGCGACAGCGAAGCCGACAGGGGCGGCGGCGCTGTCGGCTTTGCCCGACGGAAGGCTGATCCCCCTACTCCGCCCGGCCGCGCACCGCCGCCAGCACATCGCTGGCGAGGCGGGCATAGTCGGCGCAGGCGCGTTGCATGGCCACCCCGCATCGCGCCAGACGCCAAAGCAATGGCGGTTCTGCGCCGCGCGCATCTGGCGCAGGCGAGCGCGCCCCTCTGCCGGGAGCCCCAGCTGCCGCGCGCCGCGTCGCCAGGCTTCGGCGGCGCTGAAGATGCGACGTTGCGGATGGACGCCGGGGTCGGCGCCCGCCGACGCCCCCAGCCGGTCGAGGCGGCCCGCCTCGACGATAAGATCGGTCAGGAACAGATCCAGTTCGCGCAGCCCGTTGCCGATCAGCCGCGCGGGCATGGCGTCGCGCCGGCGCGCGGCGGCATCGGGGCAGCAACCCAGCGACAGGCCGTTGGCGAGGAAGGCGGCGGCGCGTTCGATGCGGGCGACCTGATCGGCCAAGGCCGAATAAGGATCGCCCGGCGGGATCAGCTTTCGTCACCCATTCGCAGCGCGGCGATGAAGGCTTCCTGCGGAATCTGCACGCTGCCATATTCGCGCATCCGCTTCTTGCCTTCCTTCTGCTTTTCCAGAAGCTTCTTCTTGCGGGTGATGTCGCCGCCATAGCATTTGGCCGTGACGTCCTTGCGCATCGCGGCGATCGTTTCGCGCGCGATAACCTTGCCGCCGATCGCCGCCTGGATCGGGATCTTGAACAGGTGCCGGGGGATGAGATCCTTCAGCCGCTCGCACATATGCCGTCCGCGCGCTTCGGCGGCGGAGCGGTGGACGATCATGCTGAGCGCGTCGACCGGCTCATTGTTGACGAGGATGCTCATCTTGACGAGGTCCCCCTCGCGCGTGCCGATCTGGTGATAGTCGAAGCTGGCATAGCCGCGGCTGATCGATTTGAGGCGATCGTAAAAGTCGAACACCACTTCGTTGAGCGGCAGTTCATAGGTCACCTGCGCGCGGCCGCCGACATAGGTGAGGTTCTTCTGGATGCCGCGGCGGTCCTGGCACAGCTTGAGGATCGAGCCCAGATATTCGTCGGGGCAGTAGATCACCGCCTCGATCCAGGGCTCCTCGATCATCTCGATATGGTTGGGATCGGGCATGTCGGCGGGATTGTGCAGGTGGCGCACCGTCCCGTCCTTCATGTGCATCTCATAGACCACCGAGGGGGCAGTGGTGATGAGGTCGAGATCATATTCGCGGGTCAGCCGTTCCTGGATGATCTCCAGATGGAGCAGGCCCAGGAAGCCGCAGCGGAAGCCGAAGCCGAGCGCCGCCGAGGTTTCCATTTCGAAGGAGAAGCTGGCGTCGTTGAGGCGCAGCTTGCCGATCGAATCGCGCAGCTTCTCGAAATCATTGGCGTCGACCGGGAAGAGGCCGCAGAAGACCACCGACTGGACTTCCTTGAAGCCCGGCAACGGCTTCGTCGCGGGGTTCTTGACCGTGGTGATGGTGTCGCCGACCCGGGTCTGGCTGATGTCCTTGATCTGCGCGGTGATGAAGCCGATGTCGCCCGGGCCGAGTTCGGCCAGCTGCTCGATCTTGGGGCGGAAGCAGCCGACGCGGTCGATCAGATGCTCGGTGCCGCCGATCATGAACTTGATGTTCTGGCCCTTCTTGACGACGCCGTTCATGACGCGGACCAGGATGACGACGCCCAGATAGGGGTCGTACCAGCTGTCGACCAGCATCGCTTCCAGCGGCGCGTCGCGATCCCCCTTGGGCGCGGGGATCTTCGCGACGATCGCTTCCAATATTTCGTCGATGCCGATGCCCGACTTGGCGCTGGCGAGCACCGCTTCGGACGCGTCGAGGCCGATCACCTCCTCGATCTCCGCCTTCACCTTTTCCGGTTCGGCCGCCGGCAGGTCGATCTTGTTGATGACCGGCACGATTTCATGATCATGCTCGATCGACTGGTAGACATTGGCGAGCGTCTGCGCCTCCACCCCCTGGGCGGCGTCCACCACCAGCAGCGCGCCTTCGCAGGCGGCGAGGCTGCGCGACACTTCATAGGCGAAGTCCACATGGCCCGGCGTGTCCATCAGGTTGAGCTTGTAGGTCCGCCCGTCCTTGGCGACATAGTCGAGCCGCACCGTCTGCGCCTTGATGGTGATGCCGCGCTCCTTCTCGATGTCCATATTATCGAGAACCTGCGCGCTCATTTCACGGTCGGAAAGGCCACCGGTGCGCTGGATCAGCCGATCGGCCAGGGTCGATTTGCCATGGTCGATATGCGCGATGATCGAGAAATTACGGATGAGGGACAGGTCGGTCATCGGCGCCCGATAGCAGCGATTCTGCGCGCTGTCAGCACGGCGTCGCATGGCCGGCGCGCTCTGTAGGCAAGGGGGCGTCTCTATGCTAAGGCGAGGCCTCCTTTGTCGGGTCGCCCTACAGCAAAAACGGCTGATTTTCACCGCATCAAAGGAATTGGGGCAATGCAGAAAATACTCGCTGCGCTGGTCGCGACCGCGACGCTGGTGGCGCCTTTGGCGTCGACCGCGCAAACCGACATGAGCTCTTCCGGCCAGACCTATAAGGATGGCACGACCAAGGGCGCGTCATCGGGCCGGCGCTCGCAGGAGCGGGCGACTCGCGAGATACCGCGCTGCACCCGCATGCTGGGCACGGTGGCGATCGTCGAACCCGACAATCAGTGGTGGCGCGAGCTGAACCTGGGCAGCCCCGAGGCGATCCTGAAGGTCTTCGTCCAGCAGTCGGGCTGTTTCCGCATGGTCAATCGCGGCCGGTCGATGCAGAGCCGCGCGATGGAGCGCGCCTTGGCGGATGCGGGCGAATTGCAGGAGGGATCGAACCTGGGCCGCGGTCAGGTGAAGGCGGCGGATTATTATCTGGAGCCCGACATCGTATCGTCCAACCGCAATTCGGGCGGCGGCGGCCTGGGCGGGGCGCTGGGCGGCCTGATGGGCGGCACGTTCGGCGCGATCGCCGGCGGCCTCAACATCAAGAAGAAGGAGGCCAATGTCACCCTGTCGATCGTCAATGCGCGCACCACTGAGGAGGAGGCGCTGACCGAAGGCTATGCGCGCAAGACCGACATCGGCTTTGGCGGCGGCGGCGGCGCGGGCTGGTGGGGCGGCTTTGCCGCAGCGGGCGGCAGCGGCTACCAGAATACCGAGATCGGCCAGGTGATCATCCTCGCCTATCTCGACGCCTATACCAAGCTGGTGACGCAGCTGGGTGGCCTGCCCGACAATGCGGCCGCGGCCGCGCCAGTGGCGCAATAAGGATCGGCGAGCCGGACGGGAGCGGCCCGGCGAGGGCCAGCGCTCCCGTCAGGTCCGGCTGGGCGCCGCTTCGGAGGACAACAGGGGCGCGCGCCGGCGCCGCTTCCACCAGGCCAATATGGCCTCGCCCGCCGGCCGTTCGACCAGGCGGTTGATCGCGGTGCCCAGCAGCAGCGCTACGGCAAAGGCGGTGGCGAAGCCGATCCACGGGCTGTAGCCCGCCTTCGCCAGTTCCAGCATGATGACGAAGCCGACATGCTGGTGGATGAGGTAGAAGGAATAGCTGATCCCGCCCAGCCAGATCAACGGCTTCAAGCGCAGGCAGCGCAGGCGGCCGTTGATCAGCGCGACGAAGGTCCCCAGCAGGACGCAGCCGACCAGCGTCACGTCCCACGTCTCCATGGTCGCGATCGACAGCAAAGCCAGCGCCGCATAGGGCGCCTGTTGCGCCAGGCTCCGCTCGCCGCGCCAGCAGCGATAGGCCAGCATGCCGATGACGAAGAAGGGCGTGTATCGCAGCACCAGCAGCATGATGATCCGTTCGGGCATGTCGGGCCAGAACCAGTAGAGCCAACGCAGCAGCAGCCAGCCTGCAAGCAAGGGCTCCAGTCGCCGCGTCCCCGCGAATTTCCAAAGGCTGATCATGCAGAAGTAAAAGGCGATCTCCACCGTCAGCGTCCAATAGGCGCCATCGACTTCCGGCAGGAAGGCGAAGCCCTGCAGCATCGTCATATTGGCCAATATGGCGATGGGGCCGACCAGCAGCTGAGTGGCATGGGCGAGATATTCGATCGCCAGCGTCAGCAGCATCGCGACCAGATAGGCGGGATAGAGGCGCGCGATGCGGTTGACCACGAAGTCGGCGACCGTGCGGATGCGATCGAGCGTGAAGAAGATGGCGAAGCCGGAAATGGTGAAGAAGAGCAGCACGCGGTAATTGCCACCGGGGAAGCTGAACGGCACATGCGCGGCCTGCGGGAACAGCTCGTGGAAGCGAGTCGAATAATGGAAGATCAGCACGCACAGCGCGCCGATGCCGCGCAATGCGTCCAGCTCCGTCAAACGGCCATGCTTCAACCCGGGGCGATCCATGCGCCCCTATAGCAACAGCACAGCAATAAATCCGCCATGAATTTAGTTGATGATGAACCGAAATGCGCGGTTATCTTGCTGCTTCTTTGCCAGATTGAGACAGATTGGGTGGGGCGTCGGGGTTGGCGCCTTCGAGAGGGACGGAGAGGCGGGAAAATGGATGATCTACGTTTTGGGCGTGTGGATCGGGAGGGAGGAGGCTCGCTGCGCTCGCACCCACCCCAACCCCTCCCTTGGAAGGGAGGGGCATTATCGGTCGTCATACGCGGGAGCCTAACAACAACATGGGCCAGCGCAGCCATCGCCGCGCCGGCCCATAACAGGATTGTCGTCCATCTTAGCCCCCTCCCCTGCCAAGCCGGGGAGGAAGGACAGTTCAGCCGGCCTGACCGTCCAGGATGGCGGCGATGGCGCTGGTCACATGATCCATATCGGCCATGCCATCGACTCGCGATACAATGCCGCGCGCTTCGTAGATGGGCAGGATCGGCGCGGTCTTGGCGCGATATTCGGCCATGCGCGTGCGCACCGTTTCCTCATTGTCGTCGGGGCGGCGCTTGAACTCATGCCCGTGGCACTTGTCGCACTCGCCGTCCACCTTGGGCTGCTTGAAGCTGTCATGATAGCCCGCGCCGCAGGTGGCGCAGGTGAAGCGGCCGGTGATGCGCTCGACCAGCGCGTCCTCGTCCACGTCCAGCTCGATCACATGGTCAAGCGTCCGGTCGCGGTCCGACAGGATGGTGTCGAGCGCATGCGCCTGCGCCTCTGTCCGCGGATAACCGTCGAAAATGACGCCGGTGTCGGGGGCGAGCGCATCGAGCGCTTCGCCGATGATGCCCGACACGATCTCGTCCGACACCAGCTCGCCCGCTTCCATCACGGCCTTTGCCTTGAGGCCGATCGGCGTGCCCGCCTTCACCGCCGCGCGCAGCATGTCGCCGGTCGACAGCTGCACCATGCCGCGGCTTTCCACCAGGCGCGACGCCTGCGTGCCCTTGCCCGCGCCCGGAGGGCCAAGCAGAATGATGTTCATTGCGCGCATACTCCCCTGTTCGTTGCGCTTCGTCACAATGTCGGCGCGCCCCTCAGCGCAGCCGACCCTTGAGCTTCGCCTTCTTGATCAGATCGCCATATTGATGGGCGAGCAGATGGCTCTGAATCTGGGTCACGGTGTCGACCGTAACATTGACCACGATCAGCAGGCTAGTGCCGCCCAGGTAGAACGGAATTCCCGCACGGGCGATGGCGAATTCGGGCACCAGGCAGATGAAGGCCAGATAGGCCGCACCGATGACGGTAATGCGCGTCAGCACATAATCCAGATAATGTTCGGTGTTCTTGCCCGGACGAATGCCCGGAATGAAGCCGCCATTGCGCTTGAGATTGTCGGCCGTCTCTTCGGGATTGAACACCACAGCGGTGTAGAAGAAGCAGAAGAACACGATGCCCAGGCCATAGAGCAGCATGTAGACCGGGCTGCCGTGCGAGAGATACTGGTTCAGCGTCAGCACGAAGTCGCCCAGCGCGCTCTCGCCCGCCACGGTCTGGCCCGCAAATTGCGAGATGGTGAGCGGCATCAGCAGCAGCGAGCTGGCGAAGATCGGCGGGATCACGCCGGCGGTGTTGACCTTCAAGGGCAGGTGGCTGCGATCCGCCTGCATCAGGCCCTGGCGCGTCTGGCGCTTGGGATATTGGATGAGGACGCGGCGCTGGGCGCGCTCCATGAAGCAGATCAGCAGGATGAGGCCGAGCGCCAGCACGATCACCAGCAGGATCAGCAGGCCCGAGATCGATCCTTCGCGACCCGACTTGAACAGGTTGCTGAGCGTTACCGGCAACTGGGCGACGATGCCCGCCATGATGATCAGCGAGACGCCATTGCCGATGCCGCGCGAGGTGATCTGCTCACCCAGCCACATCAGGAACATGGTGCCGCCGATCAGCGAGACGACCGCGGTCAGGCGGAACAGCAGGCCAGGATCGACCACCGCCTGCACGCCCGACTGGGCGCCGAAGCTTTCCAGCCCGGCAGCGATGAAATAGCCCTGCACCGCGGTCAGGCCGACGGTGCCGTAGCGCGTATATTGGTTGAGCTTCTTGCGCCCGCTTTCGCCTTCCTTCTTGATCGCCGCGAGCTGCGGCGAGAGGGAGGCGGCGAGCTGCACCACGATCGAGGCGGTGATATAGGGCATCACGCCGAGCGCGATGAGGCTCATGCGCGAGAGCGAACCGCCCGAGAAGGTGTTGAAGATGTCGAGGATGCCGCCATTGGTCTGCGCATACAGCGTCGACAGCGCAGTCGGGTCGACGCCCGGCAGCGGCACGAAGCTGAGGAAGCGGAACACAATCAGCGCGCCGAGCGTAAACCACAGGCGCTTCTTGAGGTCGGTCGCCTGGCTGAATTTCGCGAGGCTGAGATTGGATGCGAGCTGGTCGGCTCTCGATGCCATGGTGGCTGCCCTTCAAATCACTCTTGCCGCAGCGCGAAGGCCCGGCGCGGAATCGCTCATCCCTTAGCGGGACGGGTCGGCCCTGTCGAACGGGAGTTGTCGCACCCGCGACATAAAGCAACCCCCGACAGACAAGACCCCGCCGACCCATATCGGGCAGCGGGGTCCTGCTTGCAAGACTTGTCCGGTCGGATCAGGCCTTCGCCGCGGCCTTCTTGGCCGCGATCGCGGTGCCCTTCTTGGCCTTGGCCTTCTCGGCCGCCGGAACGACTTCGATCAGTTCGACCTTGCCGCCGGTCTTCTCGACCGCTTCGAGCGCGCCCTTCGACGCGCCGGCGACCAGGAAGCTGACCTTGGCGGTCAGTTCGCCCTTGCCGAGCAGACGGACGCCGTCCTTGCCGCCACGGGCCAGGCTGGCGGCCTTGAGCGCGGCATGATCGACAGTCGCGGCCGCATCCAGCTTGCCGGCGTCGATCGCCTTCTGCACTTCGCCCAGGTTCACGATCGCGTAATCCTTGGCGAAGATGTTGTTGAAGCCGCGCTTCGGCAGACGCATGTGGAGCGGCATCTGGCCGCCTTCGAAGCCGTTGATGCTGACGCCCGAACGCGCCTTCGCACCCTTCTGGCCGCGACCGGCGGTCTTGCCCTTGCCCGAGCCGATACCACGGCCGACGCGCATCCGGCCCTTGCGGGCGCCGGCATTGTCAATGAGTTCGTTAAGCTTGGTCATGTTTGCACTCGCTTTCGCTTTTGTCGCGCTGCTCCCCATCGGGAGCCCGTTGGAGGGCGCGCCTTTAGCGCCCCTTCATAAAAAACGAAAGAGGGGTTTCCCCCTCTCCCGCTTCATTTCGATGATCGAAAAGGCATTCAGCCTTCGACGACCTGCACCATATGGGGCAGCTTGGCGATGGCGCCGCGGACTTCCGCGGTATCTTCCAGCTCCACCACGCGGTGCATCTTGCCAAGGCCGAGGCCGATCAGAATCTTCTTCTGGGCTTCGGGACGGCGGATCGGCGAGCCGATCTGCTTGATCTTGATCTTCGCCATGATGTCTTACTCCGCAATCGCTTCGGCGTCAGCCTGCGCGACGTCCGCCGAGGCGCCACCGCGACGCAGAAGGTCGGCGACCTTCTTGCCACGACGCTGCGCCACCGACTTGGGGCTGGTCTGTTCCCCCAGCGCCTCGAAGGTCGCACGGATCATGTTGTAGGGGTTGGACGTGCCGTTCGACTTGGTCACGACGTCCGCGACGCCGAGGCTTTCGAACACGGCGCGCATCGGACCACCCGCGATGATGCCGGTCCCGGCCGGGGCCGAACGCACGGTCACCTTGCCGGCGCCGAAATGACCCTTGCCGTCATGGTGCAGGGTGCGGCCTTCCTTCAGCGGCACGCGAACCATCGCCTTCTTGGCCGAAGCGGTCGCCTTGCTGATGGCTTCGGGCACTTCGCGCGCCTTGCCATGGCCAAAGCCCGCACGGCCCTTGCCGTCGCCGACGACGACCAGAGCAGCGAAGCCGAAGCGCTTACCGCCCTTGACGGTCTTCGAGACGCGGTTGATGTGAACCAGCTTCTCGATCAGCTCTTCGCCCTGCTCCTCGTCGCGGTTGCCGCGACGGTCGTCGCGACGGCCACGGCCGCCACGCTCACCGCGGTTGCGGTCGCCGCCGCCACGGTTGCCGCGACCACGGCCGGGACCGCGGTTTTCGGTCTGCTGCTGCTCGCCGCCTTCGACGGCGGCAGGTGCGCCCGGCTGGGCCTGGATTTCGTTTTCGTCAGCCATGATCAGAACTCCAGCCCGCCTTCGCGGGCGGCATCGGCCAGCGCCTTGACGCGGCCATGGAAGAGGAAGCCGCCACGGTCGAACACGACCTTGGTGACGCCGGCGGCGGTCGCCGCGGCGGCAACGCGCTTGCCGACATCGGCAGCGGCTTCGGCGGTGGCGCCGGTCTTGGCGCGCACATCCTTGTCCAGGGTCGAGGCGGCGGCAACGGTCTTGCCGGCCGCGTCATCGATGACCTGGGCGTAGATGTGACGGCCCGAGCGATGAACGCTCAGACGGGGCTTGTCACCCGAACGCGCCTTGAGCGCGGTGCGAACACGGCGACGACGCCGATCGAAGAGGGAAAGCTTTGCCATCTTACTTCTTCTTCCCTTCCTTGCGGAAGATGAACTCGCCGTCATACTTGATGCCCTTGCCCTTATAGGGTTCGGGCTTGCGCCAGCGACGGATTTCGGCGGCGACCTGGCCAACCTGCTGCTTGTCGATGCCGGAGATCTCGACCGTGGTGTTGTCCGGAGTCTTGATCTCGATGCCCTCGGGCACCGCGAAGTCGACATCGTGGCTGTAGCCGAGCTGCAGCTTCAGGGTCTTGCCCTGGGCATTCGCGCGATAGCCGACGCCGGTGATGAGCAGCTTCTTGGTGTAGCCCTCGGTCACGCCGGTGATCAGGTTCTGGATCAGGGTGCGCTGCATGCCCCAGAAAGCGCGAGCACGCTTGCTGTCATTGGCAGGCTTCACCGCGATCGAACCGTCTTCGACGCTGTAGGTGACTTCGTCGGCCAGCGGGATGGCGAGGGTGCCCTTGGGCCCCTTCACCGACAGCTGACCGTCAGCGATGGACGCGGTCACGCCCGAAGGGACAGTGACCGGCTTCTTGCCAGTGCGGCTCATCAGAACACCTCCGCCAGCACTTCGCCGCCGACATTCTGCTCGCGCGCTTCGGCGTCGGACAGAACGCCGCGAGGCGTCGAGACAATGGTGATGCCAAGGCCGTTGCGCACGATCGGCAGTTCCTTGGAACCCGAATAGACGCGGCGTCCAGGCTTGGACACGCGGGCGACATGCTTGATCGCCGGCTGGCCCTCGAAATATTTCAGCTCGATGCGCAGGCCGGCATGCTTGCCGAGAGCTTCCTCGGAATAGCCGCGGATATAGCCTTCGCGCTGCAGCACGTCGAGCACGCGGGCGCGCAGCTTGCTGGCGGGGGACATCACGCTGTCCTTCTTCGCCTGCTGCCCGTTGCGGATGCGGGTGAGCATATCACCCAGGGGATCGGTCAATGCCATCTCAAATGATCCTTACCAGCTCGACTTGGTGACGCCGGGGATCAGACCCTTGTTGGCCAGATCACGCAGCTGCACGCGGCAGAGACGGAATTTGCGGTAGTAAGCGCGGGGACGACCCGTCAGCTCGCAGCGGTTCCGGATACGGGTCGGATTGCCGTTGCGGGGGATCTCCGCCATCTTCAGACGCGCGATCAGACGATCGCTGTCGTCGGCCGCGGTATCATTCGCGATCGCCTTGAGCTTCGCATAGCGGCCGGCATATTTCTTCACCAGCTTCTTGCGGCGCTCGTTCTTGTTGATCGAACTCAGTTTCGCCATGACTTAAGTTCTCTTCCTTAGCTTAAGCGTTGGGAGAGAAGCGGGACCTGGATCAGGCCGCCTGCTTCTCTTCGAGCGGGAAGGGGAAGCCGAAGAGGCGCAGCAGTTCGCGCGCTTCATCGTCCGTCTTCGCCGTGGTGGTCACGATGATGTCCATGCCGCGCACCTTGTCGACACGGTCATAGCTGATCTCGGGGAAGATGATCTGCTCCTTGATGCCGAAGGCATAGTTGCCACGGCCATCGAAGCTCTTCGGGTTGAGACCACGAAAGTCGCGCACGCGGGGAAGCGCGACGTTGATCAGACGGTCCAGGAACTCGTACATGCGCTCGCGGCGCAGCGTGACCTTGGCGCCGATCGGCATGCCTTCGCGCAGCTTGAACTGGGCGATCGACTTGCGGGCCTTGGTGATGACCGGCTTCTGGCCGGCGATCAGTTCCATTTCCTCGGCGGCCGACGTGACCTTCTTCTTGTCCTGGGTCGCTTCGCCCACGCCCATGTTGAGCGTGATCTTCTCGATCTTGGGGACTTCCATGACGTTCTTGTAACCGAACTTCTCGGTCATCGCCTTGGCGATCTCGGCGTCATAGAGCGCCTTGGAGCGCGGGATATACTTGTCGGCCATTACAGCACCTCACCGGACTTGACGGCGACGCGGACCTTCTTGCCGTCGCGGTCCTCGAAGCGGACGCGGGTCGGCTTGCCATCCTTGTCGGCGACAGCGACGTTCGAAATGTGCAGCGGCGCAGGCTTGCGATCGATGCCACCCTGCGGGTTCGCCTGATCGGGCTTGCGGTGACGCGCATGCACGTTGATGCCTTCGACGAGGACGCGGTCCTCCTTCGGCATCACCTGGAGGACGGCGCCGGTCCGGCCCTTGTCCTTGCCAGCCAGGACGACGACCTTGTCGCCCTTCTTGATCTTTGCAGCGCTCATTACAGCACCTCGGGAGCAAGGCTGATGATCTTCATGTGCTTCTTGGCGCGCAGTTCGCGAACGACCGGGCCAAAGATACGGGTGCCGATCGGCTCCTCGTTCTTGTTGATGAGCACAGCGGCGTTGCCGTCGAAGCGAATGACGCTGCCGTCGGCGCGACGCACGTCCTTGGCGGTGCGCACGATGACCGCGCGATGCACGTCACCCTTCTTCACCTTGCCGCGCGGCTGAGCTTCCTTGATCGAGACGACGATGATGTCGCCCACACCCGCGAAGCGCCGCTTCGACCCGCCCAGCACCTTGATGCACTGGACGCGCTTGGCGCCGCTATTGTCAGCGACGTCAAGATTGGATTGCATCTGGATCATGGATCCGGTTCCTTCTTATTTGGCCTACCGGGACAATTCCCGGCGGTTCCGAATTTCGTGTTCGACCCGGCAGATTCGAAAGCACGAAGCGCGGGCCTGTAACCCTTCCGAAAAGAAAAGGCCAGCCCCGCGTTCGAACTTTCTAGCCCTTATGGGCCGGTGACTGATCCTCAGGCCGCCGTTTCGGGCGACTTGTGGGTGTCCACGCGCTCGATGACCCTCCAGGTCTTGAGCTTGGAAATCGGGGCGGTCTCCTCAATGCGGACCGTCTCGCCTTCCTTGTAGACATTGCCCTCGTCATGGGCGTGATACTTCTTCGACAGGCGGATGATCTTGCCGTAGAGCGCATGCTTCACCTTGCGCTCCACCCGAACCACCACCGTCTTGTCGGTCTTGTCGGAAACCACCGTTCCCGTCAGCACGCGCTTGGGCATCGTGTGATTTCCTTCTTACTTCGCCGCGCGGGCGCGTTCGCCCTGCAGCGTCTTGATCTGCGCGATGGTCCGGCGCACTTCACGCACCCGGCTGGGCTTTTCCAGCTGGTTGGTGGCGGCCTGGAAACGCAGGTTGAACTGCTCGCGCTTCAGGTTGTTGAGTTCGGTCGACAGTTCGTCGTCCGTCTTGGTCTTGAGGTCTGCGACGTTCGCCACGGCTTAACCCTCCAGGTGCGAGGTGTCGCCGAGGCGGGCAACGACCTTCGTCTTGATGGGCAGCTTCATCGCGGCGCGCGAGAAGGCCTCTGCTGCGAGCGGACCGGGCACGCCGTCCAGTTCGAACAGGATGCGGCCGGGCTTCACCCGCGCCGCCCAATATTCGACCGAACCCTTGCCCTTGCCCTGACGGACTTCGGCGGGCTTCTTCGACACCGGCACGTCGGGGAACACGCGGATCCACAGACGACCCTGACGGCGAAGGTGACGCTGGATCGCGCGGCGGGCCGCTTCGATCTGGCGGGCGGTGACGCGCTCGGGTTCCAGGGCTTTCAGACCATAGGCGCCGAAATTCAAAGCCGAACCGCCCTTGGCGTCGCCCTTGATCCGACCCTTGAAGGTCTTGCGGAACTTCATTTTCTTCGGTTGCAGCATGACGCTATTACCTTCTTATCTTCAGCGCGCCGGGCGCACGCCGGAGGTCTGAGCCTCCAGCATCAGCCGGTCGGTGGCCATCGGATCATGACCAAGGATTTCGCCCTTGAAGATCCAGACCTTGATGCCGCACACGCCATAGGCGGTGTGGGCTTCGGCTTCGGCATAGTCGACATTCGCGCGCAGCGTGTGCAGCGGAACGCGGCCTTCGCGATACCATTCGACGCGCGCGATCTCCGCGCCGCCCAGACGGCCGCCGCAGGTGATCTTGATGCCTTCGGCGCCCAGACGCAGGGCCGACTGCACCGCACGCTTCATCGCGCGGCGGAACGCGACGCGGCGCTCCAGCTGGTCCGCGATGCCCTGTGCGACGAGTTTGCTGTCGATTTCCGGCTTGCGGATTTCGACGATGTTCAGCGACACGTCGGACGAGGTGAAGCTGGACAGCTTCTTGCGCAGCTTTTCGATGTCCGCGCCCTTCTTGCCGATGATGACGCCGGGACGGGCGGCGTAGATCGACACGCGGCACAGCTTGGCCGGACGCTCGATCACGACCTTCGAGATCGCGGCCTGCGGCAGGTTCTTCATGATATACTGGCGGATCTTGAGATCCTCCAGCAGCAGGCGGCCATAATCCTGGCCTTCCGCGAACCAGCGGCTGTCCCAGGTACGGTTGATCTGCAGGCGCAGACCGATCGGGTTGCTCTTGTGACCCATGTGCTTACGCCTCCGCTTCTTCGCCAGCTTCACGCACGACAATGCGCACGCGGCTGAAGGGCTTGAGGATCCGGGTCGACTTGCCGCGGCCGCGGGCGTGGAAGCGCTTCATGGTGAAGCTCTTGCCCACCGATGCTTCCGCGACGACCAGTGCGTCGACGTCCAGATTGTGGTTGTTTTCCGCATTGGCGATGGCCGAAGCCAGCACCTTGCGCACGTCGACCGCCATCGCCTTCTTCGAGAAGGCGAGGATGTTGAGCGCGTCCTCGACCTTGCGGCCGCGGATCAACGTGGCGACCAGGTTCAGCTTCTGGGCCGAACCGCGGATCTGCGTGCCAACGGCGAGCGCTTCATTGTCGGCGACGCGACGGGGAGCCTTTTCCTTGCTCATCAGCGCTTGCCCTTCTTGTCGGCGGCGTGGCCGGGGAAGTAGCGGGTCGGGGCGAATTCGCCCAGCTTGTGACCCACCATTTCCTCGTTCACGGAGACCGGAACATGCTTGCGGCCGTTATAGACGTTGAACGTCAGGCCAACGAACTGCGGCAGGATGGTGGAGCGGCGCGACCAGGTCTTGATCGGACCAGCACGGCCACCGGCGTCCTGCGCGGCTTCCGCCTTCTTCAGAAGGCTGAGGTCCACGAACGGACCTTTCCAGACGGAACGAGCCATCTCGCTTACCTCTTCTTCTTCGCGTGGCGGCTACGGATGATGAACTTGTCCGTCGCCTTGTTGTGGCGGGTGCGCGCACCCTTGGTCGGCTTGCCCCAGGGCGTGACCGGATGACGGCCGCCCGAGGTCCGGCCTTCACCACCGCCATGCGGGTGATCGACCGGGTTCTTCGCAACACCGCGCGTCAGCGGACGCTTGCCCAGCCAGCGGTTACGACCGGCCTTGGCAAGGTTGGTGTTGGCATTGTCCGGGTTCGACACGGCGCCCACGGTGCCCATGCAGTCCGAACGAATATAGCGCTGCTCGCCCGAGGACAGGCGGACCATCACCATGCCGCGATCGCGGCCGACGAGCTGGGCATAGGTGCCCGCCGAACGGCAGAGCTGACCGCCCTTGCCCGGCTTCATCTCGATATTGTGGATGATGGTGCCGACAGGCATCTGGCCCAGTTCCATCGCGTTGCCCGGCTTCACGTCGGTCTTCTTGCCGGCGATGATCTTGTCACCGGGGGCAAGACGCTGCGGCGCCAGGACATAGGCCTGGGTGCCGTCGGCATAATTGACCAGCGCGATGAAGGCGGTGCGGTTGGGGTCATATTCCAGACGCTCGACCGTGCCTTCCACGTCCCACAGGCGACGCTTGAAGTCGATGATGCGGTAGCGCTGCTTGTGACCGCCCGCGATGCCGCGCGAGGTCACATGGCCCTTGTTGTTGCGGCCACCGGTCTTGCGCTTGCCTTCGGTCAGCGCCTTGACGGGCTTGCCCTTGTGCAGGCTCGACTTGTCGACGAGGATCAGGCCGCGCTGCGCGGGACTGGTCGGATTATAGTGCTTGAGTGCCATCTATCCCGCCTCAGATTCCGGTGGTGACGTCGATGGACTGACCTTCGGCCAGCGTCACGATCGCCTTCTTCACGTCGTTGCGCTTGTAGGGCTTGCCCTTCCAGCGCTTGACCTTGCCCTTCTGGACCAGCGTGTTGACCGCTTTCACGGTCACGCCGAACAGGGCCTCGACCGCCGCCTTGATCTCCGGCTTGGTGGCATCGCCAGCAACCTTGAACACAACGGCGTTGTTCTCGGAGAGAAGCGTCGACTTCTCGGTGATGACCGGCGCGACAACGACGTCGAAATGACGGTTGTCCACGGTCGCGGCTTCTTTCTTAGCCATTGAAACGGGCCTCCAGCTTTTCGACCGCGGCGCGGGTGAGCACCAGCGAGTCGGCCTTCAGGATGTCGTAGACGTTGGCGCCGACGGCCGGCAGCAGGTTCACGCCGACGATGTTCGCCGAAGCCTTCGCGAAGCTGACGTTGACGGCATCGCCGTCGATGAACAGCGCCTTGTTGAGGTTCAGCTTGGCGAGGTGCGCGACCAGCGTCTTGGTCTTGCCTTCGGCGACGTCGAAGCTGTCCAGGACGATCAGCGATCCGTCCTTGGCCTTGGCCGACAGCGCCATCTTGAGACCCAGCGCACGAACCTTCTTGTTGAGGTCGTGACCGAAGTCGCGGGCGCGGGCGCCGTGCGCCTTACCACCGCCGATGAACACGGGCGCCTTGCGGTCGCCGTGACGGGCGGTGCCGCCGCCCTTCTGGCGGCCGAACTTCTTGCCGGTGCGGGCAACGTCCGAACGCTCGCGGGTGGCGCGAGCCGGCGCGCGGCGCTTTTCCAGCTGCCAGGTGACGACGCGGTGCAGGATGTCGGTGCGGGGCTCGACGCCGAACACGGCATCGTTCAGCTCCAGCTCGCCAGCCGCCTGCGCGTCGAGGGTCTGTACATTGACCTTCATGGTTTAGCCCTCCTGGCCTTCGGTCGCTTCGGGAGCAGCCGCTTCATCAGCGGGCGTCTCGGCCGGAGCATTGTTGCTGTTGGCAGCCGCCTTGAGGCTGGCCGGATAGGGAGCGTCGGCGTGACGCGGAACCTTGACGGCGTCCTTGACGGTCAGCCAGGTGCCCTTGGCGCCCGGGACGCTGCCCTTGACGAACAGCAGGCCGCGCTCGACGTCGGTGCGCACGATTTCCAGATTCTGCTGGGTCCGCTCGCGGTCACCCATATGGCCGGCCATCTTCTTGTTCTTGAAGACGCGACCCGGATCCTGGCGGTTACCGGTCGAACCATGGGCACGGTGGCTGATCGACACGCCGTGGGTGGCGCGCATACCGCCGAAGCCCCAGCGCTTCATCGCACCGGCAAAACCCTTACCCTGGGTGTGACCGGCGACATCGACCAGCTGGCCGGCGACGAAATGATCGGCTGCGATTTCGGCGCCGACGTCGAGGAGCGCATCCTCGGCGACGCGGAATTCGACCAGACGGGCCTTGGGCTCGACTTCGGCCTTGGCGAACTGGCCGCGCTGCGGCTTGGCCACATTCTTGACCTTGGCGACGCCGGCGCCGAGCTGAACGGCGACATAGCCGTCCCGATCGGTTTCCTTGCGCGCCACGACCTGGTTGCCCTCAAGGGCCAGAACCGTAACCGGTACGTGCCGTCCGTCCTCCTGGAACAGACGGGTCATCCCGACTTTCTTAGCGATCACGCCTGTGCGCATCACTGATTACTCCCATAGAGGCCCGCCTTAGCAGCGGGCGTATCCAACGAAAAAACCGCGCAGGATCTCTCCTTCGCGGCCCAACCCAAATTAGCGATCACCCCGTCAGGGTTGGATGCCGACCCCTCTCGGGGAAGGCGACGGGGGACCAGGACCACGACCATTCCGGTTCACCGGCGGGTCGTGCGGTATCCCTTGTGTCGTTTGAGCCCCTGCCTTGGCAGAGCACCCGATACCCTGCTCACCCATCAGCCGAAAAGGCGGGGAGCAGGGACTTGCCGGCGTCAGGCCAGCTTGATCTCGACGTTCACGCCGGCAGCCAGATCCAGCTTCATCAGCGCGTCGACCGTCTGCGGCGTCGGCTGCACAATGTCAAGCATACGCTTGTAGGTGCGGACTTCGAACTGCTCGCGCGACTTCTTGTCGATGTGCGGGCCACGGTTGACCGTGAACTTTTCGATGCGCGTCGGAAGAGGAATCGGACCGCGGATGAGGGCGCCGGTGCGGCGGGCGGTGTCGGCGATGTCGCCGGTCGCCTGATCGAGCACGCGATGATCGAACGCCTTGAGGCGAATGCGGATATTGCTGTCCATTGTTCCTGTACCGATGCGAAAGAGCCAAAAACCCGGAGCATTTTCGAAAGTCAGCCGGAGCAGCCGATGACTTGCGGAAATGCGCCAACAAAAAATATCCGCCCCTTGCCTGCCCTTCTAGCTCAAGGAGAGCCGGAGAAAGGCGATCCGGGGCGGTAGAAATTCCGAGCGGCGCGAATCAGACGATTCGCGCCGCTGCGGTCCTATATTACTTCGAGATCGTGCCGACAACCCCAGCGCCGACGGTCCGGCCGCCTTCGCGGATCGCGAAGCGCAGGCCCGAGTCCATCGCGATCGGCGCGATGAGCTTGACGCCGAGCTTCACATTGTCGCCGGGCATGACCATCTCGGTGCCCTCGGGCAGGATCACTTCGCCGGTCACGTCGGTGGTGCGGAAGTAGAACTGCGGACGATAGTTGGCGAAGAACGGGGTGTGACGGCCGCCTTCTTCCTTCGACAGCACATAGACTTCGGCGTCGAATTCGGTGTGCGGGGTGATGGTGCCGGGCTTGGCCAGAACCTGACCGCGCTCGACTTCTTCACGCTTCGTGCCGCGCACCAGGGCGCCGATGTTGTCGCCCGCACGACCTTCGTCGAGCAGCTTGCGGAACATTTCCACGCCGGTGACGGTAGTCTTGGCGGTCGGCTTCAGGCCGACGATCTCGACTTCCTCACCAACCTTGATGATGCCGGTTTCGACACGGCCGGTGACCACGGTGCCGCGACCCGAGATCGAGAACACGTCTTCGATCGGCATCAGGAACGCCTTATCGACCGGACGCTCCGGCTGCGGGATGAATTCGTCGACAGCCTGCATCAGCTTCAGAACGGCATTCTTGCCGATCTCGTCGTTCGAACCGTCCAGCGCCTTCACGGCCGAACCGGGGATGACGGGGATGTTGTCGCCGTCGAAATCATAGCTGCTCAGCAGCTCGCGGATTTCCAGCTCGACCAGCTCGAGGATTTCGGCGTCGTCGACCAGATCGACCTTGTTCATGAACACGACCAGCTGCGGCACGCCGACCTGGCGGGCAAGCAGGATGTGCTCGCGGGTCTGCGGCATCGGGCCGTCGGTGGCCGAAACGACGAGGATCGCGCCGTCCATCTGGGCCGCACCGGTGATCATGTTCTTGACGTAGTCAGCGTGACCCGGGCAGTCGACGTGCGCGTAGTGACGGGCTTCGGTCTCATATTCGACGTGGGCGGTCGAAATGGTGATGCCGCGCTCGCGCTCTTCGGGCGCCTTGTCGATGTTGGCATAGTCAACGAAGGTCGCGCCGCCGGTTTCGGCCAGAACCTTGGTGATCGCCGCGGTCAGCGAGGTCTTGCCATGGTCGACGTGACCGATGGTGCCGATGTTGCAGTGCGGCTTGTTCCGCTCAAACTTAGCCTTAGCCATTTTTTCCTACCTTCTAATCAAATCAGCTTGGTCAGACCGCTCGGCCGCGCCTCGCGAAGGCGCGTCCATAGCAGCAAATTTGCATATTACCAGCCCCAAACCGACCCGTTTGCACGCGCCGGCCCGGGTTTACCCTCAGGCCATCTTCGCCTTGACCTCGTCCGCAACATTCTGCGGCACTTCGTCATAATGCGAGAAGATCATCGAGTAGTTCGCACGGCCCTGGGTGAAGGAACGCAGCGAGTTCACATAGCCGAACATGTTGGCCAGCGGCACCATGGCTTCGACCACCTGCGCGTTGCCGCGGGTGTCGGTGCCCTGGATCTGGCCGCGACGGCTGTTCATGTCGCCGATGACGTCGCCCAGATATTCCTCCGGGGTGACGACTTCGACCTTCATGACGGGTTCGAGCAGGGTGATGCCCGCCTTCTGCGCCGCTTCGCGCATCGCGGCGCGACCGGTGATTTCGAACGCCAGCGCCGAGGAGTCGACGTCATGATAGGCGCCGTCATAGAGCAGGATTTCGAAGTCGATGATCGGGAAGCCGATCAGCGAGCCGGTGGCCGCGGTTTCGCGCATGCCCTTCTCGATCGCGGGGATATATTCCTTGGGAATGTTACCGCCCTTGATCTCGTCCTTGAAGATGATGCCAGCGCCACGCTCGCCCGGCGTCAGCTTCACCTTGATGCGGCCGAACTGGCCGGTGCCGCCCGACTGCTTCTTGTGGGTATAGTCGATGTCGACGGGCTTCTTGAGATATTCGCGATAGGCGACCTGCGGCGCGCCGACATTCGCCTCGACCTTGAACTCGCGCTTCATGCGGTCGACCAGGATTTCGAGGTGAAGCTCGCCCATGCCCTTGATGATGGTCTGGCCCGATTCATGATCGGTCGACACGCGGAAGGACGGATCCTCGGCGGCCAGGCGGTTGAGCGCGACGCCCATCTTTTCCTGGTCGGCCTTGGTCTTGGGTTCAACCGACAGCTCGATGACCGGCTCGGGGAATTCCATCCGCTCCAGGATGATCGGCTGGCGCTCGGCGCACAGCGTATCGCCCGTGGTGGTTTCCTTCATGCCCGCGAGCGCGACGATGTCGCCGGCATAGGCCGTGTCGATATCTTCGCGGCTGTTGGCATGCATCAGCAGCATGCGGCCGATCTTTTCCTTCTTGTCCTTCACCGAGTTCAGGTAGGTGCCCTTGGTCAGGGTGCCCGAATAGATGCGCAGGAAGGTGAGCGAGCCCACGAAGGGATCGTTCATGATCTTGAACGCCAGGCCCGAGAAGGGCGCGTCGTCCGAAGTCGGGCGGCTGTCCGGCGTCTCGCCGTCCATCTTGACGCCCTGGACGTCCTCGATGTCGAGCGGCGAGGGCAGATAGTCGACGACCGCGTCGAGCAGCGGCTGGACGCCCTTGTTCTTGAAGGCCGAACCGCACAGCACCGGCACGAAGGCGTGGCCCAGCGTGCCCTTGCGGATCAGCTTCTTGAGCGTCGCGGTGTCGGGCAGATTCCCTTCGAGATAGGCTTCCATTGCCTCGTCATCCTGTTCGACGGCGAGCTCGATCAGCTTTTCGCGATATTCGGCAGCCTTGTCGGCGAGGTCGGCCGGAATTTCCTCATAATAGAATTCGGCGCCCAGGCTTTCATCCTTCCAGATGATCGCGCGGTTTTCGACCAGGTCGACCAGGCCCTTGAAGTCGCTTTCCGCACCGATGGGCAGATAGAGGACGGCCGGGGTCGCGCCCAGGCGATCGATGATCGTCTGCACGCAATAATAGAAGTCGGCGCCGGTGCGGTCGAGCTTGTTGATGAAGCACATCCGCGGCACCTTGTACTTGTCCGCCTGGCGCCACACGGTTTCCGACTGCGGCTCGACGCCGGCAACGCCGTCGAACGCGGCGACCGCGCCGTCGAGCACGCGCAGCGACCGCTCGACTTCGATGGTGAAGTCGACGTGGCCGGGGGTGTCGATGATGTTCAGGCGATGTTCGGGACCCTTGCCCTCAGCCGCCTTCCACACGCAGGTCGTCGCAGCCGACGTGATGGTGATCCCACGCTCCTGCTCCTGCTCCATCCAATCCATGGTCGCAGCGCCGTCATGGACTTCGCCGATCTTGTAGGACTTGCCGGTGTAGTAAAGGATGCGCTCGGTCGTGGTGGTCTTGCCGGCGTCGATATGCGCCATGATACCGAAGTTACGATAATGTTCGAGCGGATGGCTGCGGGCCATGATGCTTCTCCGTTGCCGGCGCGCCGGCGGTGAGGGGATTCGTTTGTTCTGCGCGAGGCCCCTAAACCAATCCGTCCGCCATGGGTAGCACCCTTGGCGAACGGACCGATCATCAGAACCTGATAGAGATAGCGGGCATGTAGGCGCCCGCGTCCCTCATTACCAACGGTAGTGCGAGAAGGCGCGGTTCGCTTCCGCCATGCGGTGCGTGTCTTCGCGCTTCTTCACGGCATTGCCGCGGTTGTTGGCGGCGTCCAGCAGCTCACCCGACAGGCGCGCGGCCATGGTGGTTTCGCTGCGGTTGCGCGCGGCGGTGATCAGCCAGCGGATGGCCAGCGCCTGGGCGCGCTCGGGGCGCACTTCGACGGGGACCTGGTAGGTCGCACCGCCGACGCGGCGGCTGCGGACCTCGATGCCGGGCTTCACATTGTTCAGCGCATCGTGGAACATGCCGATCGGATCCTTCTTGGCGCGGGTCTCGACGGTTTCGAGGGCGCCATAGACGATCGATTCGGCGACGGCCTTCTTGCCGTCCTGCATGATGCTGTTCATGAACTTCGACAGCACGATATCGCCGAACTTGGGATCCGGCAGGATGACGCGCTTTTCGGGGCGACGACGACGTGACATATTCTTGGTCTCCCCTTCTTACTTCGGACGCTTCGCGCCGTACTTCGAACGGCTCTGCTTGCGGTCCTTGACGCCCTGGGTATCCAGAACGCCGCGCAGCACGTGATAGCGCACACCGGGAAGGTCGCGCACGCGGCCGCCGCGGATCAGCACGACCGAGTGCTCCTGAAGGTTGTGGCCTTCACCCGGAATATAGGTGATGACTTCGCGCTGGTTGACCAGACGCACCTTCGCCACCTTGCGAAGCGCCGAGTTCGGCTTCTTCGGGGTCGTCGTGTAGACGCGAGTGCAAACGCCGCGCTTCTGCGGGTTCGCCTCCATGGCAGGGACCTTGCTCTTGGCCTTCTGCAGTTCGCGGCCCTTGCGGACCAGCTGGTTGATCGTTGGCATGAAGCCCTTCACCTTTTTCAGTTACTTTACCGGCATTCCCGCGTCCTGTGCGAAAGGCGGAGGATTCCGCCAAACAGCAAAGGCCCCGGCGGGCATAAGCCCCCTGGAGCCGCAAGAGCACCCGGCAATGTTCAGCTCTAATGTCGCTCAGCCGATATGACGCGAGGAGACGAGTCTTCGCACGGCAAGGCCGCTGGGCGGGGGGGCGCTATAGCTCCGCGGCCCTTGATGGTCAAGCGAGGGGATGAGGACCCCTAAACGGACATATAAATAGTCATGACGCTCGGGCTGGAGCAGAGACCCGTAATTTTTCGCAAAGCCACGGAACAAAATAGCGCTCCCATCATTTCATCGCGCGCAGCCCTCGGCTCGTCACGAGTCCGTGGTCGTGGATTCGCGCGCATGGCCGCCCTTTGCTACCGGCCCGACTCGAAAAGAGCACGGGGTCGTCATTGTTACAGCATAGCAGCCAGAGGGTCGCCGCCCTCCGCGCATGGTGGAATGCGCTCTGCCCGGAGCGCGAAATCTTCTTGCGCTCGGGCGGCCAGGTCAAGTTCATCCGCATCAGCCGCCGCGCCCAGCTTCTGACGCTGGGCAGCGTCGCCGCCGTCCTGATCGGCTGGGGCGGCATCACCGCCACCATGGCGATTGACGGCATGGCGCTGGCGCAGGAACGCGCCGCCCTCGCCGCCAAGGGCCAGTCGGTGGCGAAGGCCGCCGGCAAGGTTTCCGACTATCGCAAGTCGGTCGATGCGCTGGCCCAGGATCTGGAAGCGCGCCAGGACTTCATGGACGAGCTCTACCGCACCCATTTCGGGAGCGAGGATGACGATGCCGCTGGCCAGGATCTGGTCGGCGACGCCCAGGACAAGGGCGGCAGCCTGACCGCCAAGATCAGCATGGCGCCCGAAGCCGCGCCGCTGATGCGCTTGCAGGAACGGCAGCGCCGCTTCGCCCTGCTGCTGACCGGCGCAGTCGAGCGCCGGGCCGATCGCGCCGCCGCCGCCATCCGCAGCTTCGGGCTGGACCCCGATGCGCTGGCCCGCACCGCCGCCCGGGCGCAGGGCGGTCCCTTCGTTCCGTGGCAGGGCGCGGAAGGCGCGCTAACCGGCGAGCTGGAGCATCTGGCCGACGCCATGGCGCGGATGGAATTTCTGGAGCGCAGCCTGCTCTCGATCCCCTCGGGACAGCCGACCAGCACGCCGATGCTGTCCAGTTCCTATGGCTATCGCCGCGACCCGTTCAACGGCCATGCGGCTTTTCATGCGGGTCTCGATTTTCCCGGCCATCGCGGCCAGCCGATCAACGCCGCCGCCAATGGCAAGGTCAGCTTCGTGGGCCAGCGCAGCGGCTATGGCAATGTCGTGGAGGTGACCCATGGCAATGGCCTGATGACGCGCTACGCGCATCTGTCGGGCTTTGCCGCCCATGTCGGCGACACGGTGGCGCGCGGCGCCATGATCGGCCGCATGGGCTCGACCGGCCGCTCGACCGGCCCGCATCTGCATTTCGAGGTCCGGCTGAACGGTCAGGCCATCAACCCCCGCCGCTTCCTGGAGGCCCGCAAAGATGTTCTCCAAGTCCAGCAAATCGCCAAGGCCCGTTTCGCCGATGTCGGCAACCGGGGGTAAGTCCATCCCCTTCTCGCTGATCGGCGGGGACGTGACGATCACCGGCAATCTTTCGGCCAGCGTCGACCTGCATGTCGACGGCCATGTCGAAGGCGACATTTGCTGCGCCGCCCTGGTGCAGGGCCCCGACAGCCGCATCACCGGCCATGTGACGGCGCAAAGCGCCCGCCTCGCCGGCCTGGTCGATGGATCGATCACCGCCGGCGAACTGGTGGTCGAAAGCAGCGCGCGGATCACCGGCGACGTCAGCTATGAACGCATCACGATCGAACCGGGCAGCCGTGTCGAAGGGCGCTTCAGCCCGAAGGACAGCCGGGCGCCGGCGGAAATCAGGCTGCTGGCGAACGAAGCCGCGGAATGAAGGGTCGCGCTCGCCCAGTCGAAGCGGTCGTCAGAGCGAGCATCAGTTGACCGGCGCGCGGCGGCGGTAGCTCAAGGCCTCGGCAATGTGGACGCGGCCGACGCGCTCCGCGCCAGCGAGATCGGCGATCGTCCGCGCGACGCGCAGCACGCGGGTATAACCGCGGGCGGACAATTTCATCGCGGCCGCAGCCTGCGCCAGCAATTGCCGGCCAGCCTCCTCGGGGCCGGCGACGGCCTCCAGCGCCTCCCCATCCACTTCGGCATTGGTGCGCGTGGGCATGTCGGCATAGCGGGCGGTCTGGACCGCTCGCGCGGCCGCGACGCGCGCGGCGACTTCGGCCGACCCTTCCGCCGGGGGCGGCAGCACCAGGTCGGCGGCGGTCACCGCCTGCACTTCGACATGCAGGTCGATGCGGTCGAGCAGCGGACCCGACACCTTGGCCTGATAGTCGGCGGCGCAGCGCGGCGCGCGCGAGCAGGCCAGCGCCGGATCGCCCAGATGCCCACAGCGGCACGGGTTCATCGCCGCGATCAGCTGCACCCGCGCGGGAAAGGTCACATGCGCATTGGCGCGCGCCACCGTCACTTCTCCGGTTTCCAGCGGCTGGCGCAGCGAATCGAGCACGGCGCGCTGAAATTCGGGCAGTTCGTCGAGGAAGAGCACGCCAAGATGCGCCATGCTGACCTCGCCCGGCCGGGCCTTGAGCCCGCCGCCCACCAGCGCCGCCATCGACGCGCTATGATGAGGAGCGCGGAAGGGGCGCGCGCGGCTGATGCGGCCGCCCTCCAGCGTGCCGGCGACGCTCGCCACCATCGAGCTTTCCAGCGCCTCCGACGGGGTCATGTCGGGCAGGATGCCGGGCAGGCAGCTCGCCATCAGCGACTTGCCCGCGCCCGGCGGCCCGACCATCAGCAGATTATGGCCCCCCGCCGCCGCGATCTCCAGCGCGCGCTTGGCAACTTCCTGCCCTTTCACCTGCTTGAGGTCGGCGCTGCGCATCGGCGTTTCGACGGTGCCGGGCTGCGGCGGCGAGAGGGCGGACGCGCCCTTGAAATGATTGAGCAGGCTGAGCAGGTCGGGCGTGGCGACCACCTCCACCTGCCCCGCCCAGGCGGCTTCGGCGCCCTGGGCCGCGGGGCAGACCAGCCCCATGTCCTGCCCGCCGGCATACAGCGCGGCAAGCAGCACGCCGGGCGAGGGCGCGGTGCGCCCGTCCAGCCCCAGTTCGCCCACGACGACATAGCCCGACAGCGTTTCGGCATCGATCACGCCCATGGCGCCCAGCAGCGCCAGCGCGATCGGCAAATCGAAATGAGAGCCTTCCTTCGGCAGGTCGGCTGGCGAGAGATTGACGGTGATGCGCTTGGGCGGCAGCGACAGGCCGATCGCTGCGATGGCGTTGCGCACGCGCTCGCGGCTTTCGGCCACCGCCTTGTCGGGAAGGCCGACGAGGATGAAATTGGGCAGGCCCGGCACCAGCTGGCACTGCACCTCCACGGCGCGCGCCTCCAGCCCCAGATAGGCCACCGTCGAAACCGTTGCGACCAATGATCCCCCTTATGGCCGTTCAGGCCGTGTCGTCCGTCCGCCCCTTGAACCCCTGCGCCACGACATACCATTCGACGCTGCCCTTGCGGCTGGCCGGCGGCTTGGCATGCTTGATCGTGGTGAAATGTTTTTTCAGCACCGCCAGCAGCTCCGCGTCCGTGCCGCCGGCAAAGACCTTGGCGACGAAAGTGCCGCCCTTGCGTAGATTTTCGACGGCGAACTGGGCCGCCGCCTCCACCAGCCCCATGGTGCGCAGGTGATCGGTCTGCGCATGGCCGACAGTGTTGGCCGCCATGTCCGAAATGACGAGGTCCGGCTCCTGCCCCAGCGCTTCGCGCAGCAGGTCGGGCGCCTTGTCGTCCATGAAGTCCATTTCGAACAGGGTGACGCCGGGAATCGGATCGGTCGGCAGCAGGTCGATCCCCACCACAGCCGCCTTGGGCGCCATCTTGCGCACCACCTGCGCCCAGCCGCCCGGCGCGACGCCCAGATCGACGACCGCGCGCGATCCCTTCACGAAATGGAATTTCTCGTCGAGTTCGATCAGCTTGAACGCGGCGCGGCTGCGCCAGCCTTCCGCCTTCGCCTTCTTGACATAGGGATCGTTGAGATGCCGATCGAGCCAGCGCACCGACTGGGCGGTGCGGCCCTTCGCGCTTTTGACCCGGACCTTGCCTGCGCCCGCGCCCCTCACATCACACCTCCGTCACGGTCCATCAGGCCGCGCAATATCCCTTCGCGTATGCCACGGTCGGCAACCCCCAGCCGCTGCGCCGGCCAGATGTCCAGGATCGATTCCAATATGGCGCAGCCCGCCACCACCAGGTCGGCGCGCTCGGTGCCGATGCAGGGCAGCTTCTGCCGCTCGGCCAGCGCCATGCCCGACAGCCGGTCGGAAATGGCGCGCATCGATTCGCACGGCACGATCAGCCCGTCGATCACCTGCCGGTCATAGCGCGGCAGGTTGAGGTGCAGGCTGGCGAGCGTCGTCACCGTGCCCGATGTGCCGAGCAGGCGGATGCCCTGCGCATCGCGCGGCAGACGGCGCGCGAGCGGCAAGAAGGCTTCGGACACGCGCGCGCGCATCCGGCCATAGGCCGCCAGCCGCTCGGCCGGATCGTCATGATCAAAGGCTTCGCTTTCGGTCAGCGACACGACGCCCCAGGGCGCGCTCACCCAATCGACGATGCGCGGCGCGCCGTCGCCCTGCGCGTCGACCAGCACCAGTTCGGTCGAACCGCCGCCGATGTCGAAGATCAGCGCCGGCCCATCGCCGGGCTCCAGCAGCGCATGACAGCCCAGCACCGCCAGCCGCGCTTCTTCCTGCGCGCTGATGATGTCGAGCGCGATGCCGGTTTCCCGGTAGACGCGCTGGATGAATTCCGCGCCATTGGACGCGCGGCGGCAGGCTTCGGTCGCGACCGAGCGGGCGAGCGTCACATGGCGGCGGCGCAGCTTGTCGGCGCAAACCGACAAGGCGGCGATGGCGCGGTCGATCGCGGCGTCGCTGATGCGGCCCGATGACGCAAGCCCTTCGCCCAGCCGGACGATTCGCGAAAAGGCGTCGACGACGATGAAGCCATCGGCCGACGGCTTGGCGATCAGCAGGCGGCAATTATTGGTGCCAAGGTCGATGGCGGCATAGGATCGCCGATCACGCGCCCCGCTGGACGAAAGACCCCGATGCTTCGCCGGGGGAGGAATGGCCGCAGCCTTGCTCCCATTGCCCGGGCCGGAACGGGCGCGCTTGCCCGCATAACCGCCGGCCGGGCCGGAACTCTGCGGCGATGGGCGGCTCTGCTGCACCATGCCGTAACTCGCTTCTTCTGTATCGCCGATCCCGCGGCGGGACCGGAACTTACCCTCATGCTTAAGCGGATAGTGCGGGATACGCAAGGCGGGGACGAAACACTGTAACGCAACGATAACGACCCGCCAAATCCATGCCTTCCGCTAGTCGGGCCGAGGCAGAAACGACGTTAGAAGAACAAGCGCGACCAGATGCGCGACAGCGAACCCAAGTCGAAATCGGACGCCGTGACTAATTTACCGCAGTTGGCAACTTTCTTTCCAACTATAATTGTCTTCACCAATCCAGTTGGTTAGCCTCCCCCTCGGTCTATGGGGAGTTTTATCATGCACATTCGTAAGAATGGGGCGGAGATGCTGGCGCACGCCGGTCGGTCCAGCCTCCTTGCCTCCGTCGCCGCCGCTGCACTGAGCATCGCGCCAGCCGCCCAGGCGGTCGTCCCGACCGACGACAAGAGTCCAACCGACATCATCGACGGCAGCGACGTGAACGGCGTCGGCATCATGTATCGCGATGACGGCTTCGTCTGCACTGGTACGCTGATCAATCCGCGCACCGTCATCTTCGCCGCCCATTGCGTGAACGACCTGACGTCGGCCGACTATAGCACCGTCAATGGCGGTGTCCCGGTCGCCTTCGCGTTTCAGAACAATGCCCGGCCGGGCCTGATCAACTGGATTTCAAACGGCTACCGCACCAACACGTCGCTCAGCGTCTATAATGTCAACAATATCGCCTATCATCCCGACTCGCTCGATCCGCCGGCGCTCAGCTTCCTTTATGGCGATGTCGCCATGGCGACGCTCGACACACCGGCCGCGGACGTGCCGACCTGGACGATGCTCTTTTCCGCCCTGCCCGCGCCCGACGCGATCAGCGAGACGAGCGGCACCGGCTATCATGTCACCGTCACCGGCTATGGCCGCAGCGGCAGCGGCACCACCGGCAACAGCTACGGCATCGATTTCCGCCGCAAGACGGCCGAGAATTTCCTCGGCATGCTGGGCTCGCTCGACGATATCGACAGCTTCCTGTTCGGGGCGCCAGGCGGCTATACGCAAAATCTCTACCAGACCGACTTCGACGATCCGGAACGCGAAAGCCCCTACGACTTCAACGCGTTCAAGGACGATGCCCTGCCCAATGAAGGCAATACCGCGGGCGGCGATTCTGGCGGACCGCTGATCCTGGACCAGACGTTCGACGAAAAGACGATCCTGGGCGTGCTGTCAGGCGGCAGCCGCTATTTCCTCGGCCAGCCGCAAAGCTCCTATGGCGGCACGTCCTTCTATCAGCCGCTCTACCTGTTCTGGGACTGGATCGCGCAGAACAACCCCTACCGCTATGCCACGACCAAGGCCGGCGACGGCAAGTGGAGCGACCCCAATCATTGGGTGACGGCGCTGGACCCCAATTATCGCATCATCGACAGCAATGGCGCGCTGGTGAACGGCGTTCCGACCTCGCCAGGGGCTGGCGCGTTCGGCGCGGACGATGCTCAGAAATTCGGCCAGCTCTGCTACCAGCCGACCGACGGATCGGACAATGTCTGCTATGATGTCGGCACCGACACGTTGATCGTGAACGGCGAACCAGTGACCGACGACGCTGAAGGCGACACCGGCGCGACGGGCGGCAAGGCGGTGACCAACAACAAGGGCAAGGTCGAGATCGCCGAGCGCAGCCCCACGGCCGCAAGCGCCTCGCTGGACGCGAGCGCCGAGCCGCAGGCCGACGGCGTCGTGACCGCGACCGCGTTGCCTGGCGCAACGCTGGCCAACGGCTTGCCCGGCGCCAGCAGCTTCGTCCCCGACAATATCGATCCGGTGGCGTCGCAGAACATTGTCGGCCGCTATTATGATGTGACGCTCAGCGCTGCCGGCACCACCACGCTCGACACCGACGCCACGGTCGACCGCTTCACCATTTCGGGCACTCAGGCGGCGCTCGACATCACCAGCGGAGGATCGTTGACCAGCGAGATGGATGTCGCGCATCTGGCCGGCATGGTGAATGTCGACGGCACGCTGGAGAGCCAGGGCGACTATTTCCTGTTGTCGGGGCTTCTGTCGGGCGGCGGCACGGTGCGCGCGCCCTACCTCACCAATGTCATGGGCACGATCGCGCCGGGCGGCGTCGGCACGGTGGGCACGCTCTCGGTCGAGGGCAACGCCATCCTGACGTCGGGCAGCACGCTGCATGTGGACCTGGGCGCCAATGGCGCGTCAGACGTCCTGGCGGTTACGACCAGCGAAGCGGGTGACGACGGCGTCGCCTCAATCGGCGGCAGGGTGGTGTTCGGCGCGGCGAGCGGCGTGCGGCCGCGCTATGGCGACAGCTACACTTTCGTCACCGCGCAGGGGGGCGTCGAAGGCAGCTTCACCCAGCCCGCGCAGCTGTCGGCGATCCTGAAGCCGGTGCTGAGCTACAGCGACAATGCCGTCGCCATGCGCATCGACGCTGGCCTCTATGCCGATGTCGTCAACGGCGCGTCGATCACCCAGACCGGTTTCGCCCGGCTGCTCGACCAGAACCGGTCGCTCTACGCCAATTACGCCACTCTCTATGGCGAGGCGGACCTGCTGAACGTCGAAGGCATCCAGGCCTCGCTGGAAGGGATGGCGCCGCGCACCGAAACGCTCAAGACGTCGATGAGTGAAGTGCTCAACGACAATATGGCGCGCTTCTACCGCGACCGGCTGACGAAGCTGGACGGCGGGGCAATGGGCGGCACGCTCACCATGACCGGCCAGCCGATCCAGCTGGCGGCGGCCAGCCTGAACAATATGGACCTGGGAATGGACCAGGGCGGTGGCGGCGACAGCGTGACGCGCGAAGGCGTGCTGCCCGACGATATGAGCGCGTTCCTGGCGGGCGGCTATATCGACGGCAAGGCGCAGCCGATGCGGTCGATCATGCCGATGGGCCGCGACACGTTCGACGGCTGGTATGTCGCGCTGGGCGTCGAAAAGGCCTTTGGCGAGACCGGGGTTGTCGGCCTGTCGGCCTCCTTCAGCGAGGTCAAGGGCAACACCGCCGCCAGCGACTGGGGCCGGGCGCGCCTCTATCAGGGCACCGTCTATGGCGCCTTCGACCTGGGCGGGCTGAAGCTGGATGCGGTCGGCAGCGCGGGCACGATGGCGACGCGCTCGCGCCGCGCCTTCGCGGTCGGCGCCACGCCCTACACCCTCTATGGCAGCGACCAGCAACTGGCGCTGTCGGGTGAGATCGGCCTCAGCAAGGCGCTGGGCGACGATGGCTTCAGCATCGTGCCGCGCGCGGCGCTGCGCGGCGCCTATATCAGCGAGGGCAACCTTGCCGAATATGGCGGCGATGCGGCCCTGGTCATCCATCGCCACGCGATCCAGAGCGCGCAGGGCCGCCTGGGCGCCACCGCCAAGGCAAACCGGGGCGGCTTCCGCCCCTATCTGACCGCCAATTATGTCCATGAATTTCGCGACCAGCCCGCCTTCCTCCAGGCGAACCTGATCGGCGGCACCGGCCCGCTGGCGCCCTTCGCACTCGGCGGCCAGGACAAGAATTGGGCGGAGATCGGCGGCGGCCTGACGGTCACCACCGGCAATGTCGACATCAGCCTGTCGGCGGACACCACCGCCTGGCGCAGCGATGTCGAATATCAAAGCTATCGCGCGAGCCTGAAATTCCGCTTCTGATCAGCGGCAAGGCAGGAAGAAGGGCCGTTCCCCAGCGGGAGCGGCCCTTTTTTACTTATCGGCCTGCTGGCCTGTATCGATTTATCCCATGCGCGAGTGCCTGCGCCCGCAAACCATGAGCCAGATATCTATCAGCGGGAAACCAGGTCGCGGCTCAAATAGACCTGGGCCCCCCCCCGTCGCGGCCGATCGTGCAGGTGAAGCGGCGCGTTTCGCCGCCGGCGGCGCGATAGCCGGCGCGCTGTTCGACTTCGCCATCGATATTATAGCCGCCATCGGCGCCGGCAACGGGGCTGGCCATAGTGCGGATTTCGGCATAGCCGCCGCCGGCTTGCTGGGCCTCGTCGCGGGCGGCGCGGGCGCAGGCGTCGGTCATGGCGTCGTCCTGCGCGGCGATGTCGGAAAAGTCACCCTCATCGACCGGCGCGGGCGCATCCGCCACGTCGGCGCCATAGTCGGTGCCGGCGCTGGGCGGGGGCGCATCATATTCGCCGCCGGTGATGGGGTCGCGGACCTTGCGATCCTTCGAAAGGGAATTGGCGACGATCGCCACGGCGCCGACCAGCGCGGCGACGCCGATCGCGTCGCCCACGCCAAAGCCGTTGTCGCCATGGCGATGATGATGCCGGTCCCAGCCCCGATCATATCCACGGTCCCAGCGTGGCCGCGCCTCGGCCGCGTTGACGCTGCCCAGCATCAGCCCCACGCCTACCAGCGCTCCGGTCATCCAGCGTGCCTTGGTTCCGATCATGCTCATTCGCCTCCTGCGACAGACGGAGCCATAAAGCCGGCCGGCTGTCCAGTGGCTGAACGGGGGGCGGCCGAACGAGGGGCAGCGGGCTTCGCCTTGATCGTCAGACCGGTGAAATGCGCGGCAAAGGCGTAGCTGTCGGCATATTCGTCGATCAGCTTGTCGACCGGTTTGCCCGCGCCATGGCCGGCGCGGCGCTCGACGCGCAGCAGGCGCGGGCGCGGCCCCACGTCGGCGGCCTGGAGCGCAGCGGCATATTTGAAACTGTGCGCGGGCACCACCCGATCATCAGTGTCGGCGGTGGAGACGAGAATGGCGGGATAGTCCGTCCCCACGGATATATTGTGATAGGGCGAATAGCCGTAGAGCAGCGGGAAATCCTTCGCGTCGCCGGGCGACCCATAATCATCGACCCAGTAGCGGCCGGCGGTGAAGCGGTCGAAGCGCAGCATGTCCATGACCCCGACCGCCGGCAGCGCCGCAGCGAAGAGATCGGGCCGCTGATTCACCACCGCGCCGACCAGCAGTCCGCCATTGGAGCGCCCTTCGATCGCGAGGCCCTCGGGCGGGGTGAAGCCATTGGCCTTCAGATATTCTGCGGCGGCGATGAAGTCGTCGAACACATTCTGCTTGTTGGCGCCGCGTCCCGCCTCGTGCCAGGCCCTCCCGAATTCTCCGCCGCCGCGCAGGTTGGCGATGGCATAGACGCCGCCCTGCTCCAGCCAGGCCATGCGCGTTGCCGAATAGCCGGGCGTCAGCGATATGTTGAAGCCGCCATAGCCGTAGAGAATGGTCGGCGCGGCGATGGCGTGGTCCGCCAGCGCCTTCTTGCGCAGGATGGTGAGCGGGATCATCGTCCCGTCCTTCGACGGGTAGACGCGCTGTTCTATGCCATAGTCATCGGGGTCGAAGGGCAGGTCGGGCCGGGCGAACAGCTGATATTGGCGGGTCGCCGTGTCGAATCGGTAGATGCTTGCCGGAGTGACGAAGCCCGAGAAGCTGAAAAAGGTTTCGGGGTCGCCGGCGCGGCCGCCGAAACCCGCCGCCGTGCCAAAGCCGGGCAGCGGCACGTCGCCCACCTTGCGCCCGTCCAGCTCCACCAGTTCAGCGACAGTCTGCGCGCCGTTCATATAGGCCAGGATCATGCGCTCGCCGACCAGCGCGCCCCCCGCCAGCGTTTCGGCGCGCTCTGCCACGATTTCGGTCGCGCCGCGCCGGGGACGGGCGGCGTCGAGCGTCACCACCCGCATATGCGCGGCGCGCTGGTCGGTGAGGAAATAGAGGAGGGACCCGCGGCTGCCGATCAGTCGCCAGTCATTGGCCGGCCCGCGGATCAGGCGGCGGGGCGTCACCGGCCCGCCGGTGAGTTCGGCGACATGGATTTCCCGGCGCGGATCGATTCCTTCGAACGAGCTGATGACAAGCCAGCGCCCGTCGCCCGTGACCTGCGCCTGATGGCTGAGCCGCGGCCGATCGGGCGTGGCGTAGATCAGCTGGTCCTGCGCCTGCGGCGTGCCGATGCGGTGATAATAGAGGCTTTGGCCAAGGTTGGTCGAGCGGAAGGCCTCGCCCGACTGGGGCGCGGCAAAGCGCGAATAGAAAAAGCCTTCGCTGCGGCCGTCCCAGGCGGTCTGGGAAAATTTCACCCATTGCACCGCGTCGTCCAGCGTCCGGCCGCTGTCGACGTCGATCAGGCGCAGCGTGCGCCAGTCGCTGCCCGCATCCTGCACGGCATAGGCGAGATATTTGCCATCGGGCGAGGGCGTCCATTCAGCCAGCGCGCTCGCCCCGTCGCCCGGCCAGCCATTGGGGTCGAGCAGCAGCCGCTGCGGACCCGCCAGGCCTTCGCGGACATAGAGCGGGGTCTGGTTTTCCAGTCCCTTGTTATAGCCGTAGAAATAACGACCGCCCGCCTTGCGCGGCACGGTGTAGCGGCCATGGGCGAAGAGCGCCTGCAGCCGGGCCTTGAGCGCGTCGCGCCCCGGCAGCGCGTCGAGATAGCGACGGGTGAGCGCATTTTCCTGCGCCACCCAGTCGCGCACCGCCGGATCTGCGCGCAGGTCGTTTTCCAGCCAGCGATAGGGGTCGGCGACCTGGACGCCGAAATGATCCTCCACCAGGTTCAGCCGCCGCGCGGCGGGATAGCGCAGACTGTCGCTGCCCGCGGTGATCGGCGCTTCCTCCGGCAGGGCGCGGGCGAACGCCGGCGCGGCGGCCAGCCAGAGCGGCAGCAGGATCAGGGCGGTGAGGCGCATCCTCTCTTCGATGCTCTTTTCGTTGCAAATGGAACAGGCCGCGTGTCCCCTAGGGAAACGCGGCCTGCCGGTAAAGCGTCCGGTCCCGCGACGCAGGACCGGCGATGATCAGGCGGCTTCGAACTCGTCCGCGTCGGCGCCCTGGACCGGACCGGAATCCTGACCCTTGGCGTCGACGTCGCGGTCGACCAGTTCGATGATCGCGACCGGGGCGGCGTCCGACGCACGGAAGCCGGCCTTGATCACGCGGGTGTAGCCGCCGTTGCGATCCTTGTAGCGTTCGGCCAGAACGTCGAACAGCTTGGCGAGCTGGACGTCGTCCTGCAGGCGCGACTGGGCCAGACGACGATTGGACAGGCCACCCTTCTTGGCGAGGGTGATCAGCTTTTCGACATAGGGGCGCAGTTCCTTGGCCTTGGCGGTGCCGGTCAGGATCTGCTCATGCTTGATGAGCGAAGCGGCCAGGTTGCGCAGCAGGGCGGTGCGATGACCGGCGCTGCGCTGAAGCTTACGATGACCGATTTTGTGACGCATGTAACTTTCCTTCGTTCGTTAAGGGGCCGTGCGAGGTACCCCAGACCAGGCGATGTTCAGGGCCACCGCCCAATAGCCCATATCCTCCCCGGCACGGGGAGGAGGACCGCTCGCGAAGCGAGTGGTGGAGGGGGCTCAGCGCGTGACGCGATCTGGCGTCATGCGGCCTACCCCCTCCGTCAGCCCTTCGGGCTGCCACCTCCCCGCGGGCGGGGAGGATCAGCCCAGCAGCTCCTGTTCGAGCTTCTTGGCCATTTCCTCGATATTTTCCGGCGGCCAGCCGGGAATGTCCATGCCCAGGCGCAGGCCCATGGACGACAGCACTTCCTTGATTTCGTTCAGCGACTTGCGGCCGAAATTGGGGGTGCGCAGCATCTCGGCTTCGGTCTTCTGGACCAGGTCGCCGATATAGATGATGTTGTCGTTCTTGAGGCAGTTGGCCGAGCGGACCGACAGTTCCAGTTCGTCCACCTTCTTGAGCAGATAGCGGTTGATCTGGTTGGCGTCGCTTTCGCCTTCCGAAGCGGCGGCGCCAGCGGCATGGCCGGTGGCGGGCGCAGCGGCGGGCAGCGCGTCCTCGAAGTGGACGAACAGCTGGAGCTGGTCCTGCAGGATGCGGGCGGCATAGGCCACCGCGTCTTCCGGCGTGACGGTGCCGTCGGTTTCCAGCGTCAGCGATAGCTTGTCATAGTCCAGTTCCTGGCCGACGCGGGTGTTGTCCACCTTGTAGGCGACCTGGCGCACCGGCGAGTAGAGCGCATCGACCGGAATGAGGCCGATCGGCGCATCGGCCGGACGGTTGGCGACGGCCGGGACATAGCCCTTGCCGACGTCGGCGGTCAGTTCCATGTTGAGCGTCGCGCCCTGGTCCAGGTGACAGATCACCAGGTCCGGGTTCATCACTTCGATGTCGCCCACGACGCTGATGTCGCCGGCCTTCACCACGGCGGGGCCGGTAGCGGACAGCTGCAGCCGCTTGGGGCCTTCGCCCTCCATCTTCAGCGCGACCTGCTTGATGTTGAGGACGATGTCGGTCACGTCCTCGCGCACGCCGGCGAGCGAGGAGAATTCATGCAGGACATTCTCGATCTTGATCGAGGTGACCGCCGCGCCCTGAAGCGAGGACAGAAGAACCCGGCGCAGCGCATTGCCGAGCGTCAGGCCGAAACCGCGCTCCAGCGGCTCGGCAACGAAGGTCGCCTTGCGCTTGCCGTCGCCCGACGCCTTGATCTCGAGGCTGTTGGGCTTCTTCAATTCCTGCCAGTTCTTCATGTTGACAGTCATGTATTTCCCCTGGGGATGGGCCGAAACGCTGTGAAATCCTGAACCCGGCAGGACGTTCCGGCGATGCAAACGGGCAAAACGGGCGACGCGTCCGCCGCCCGCCAGTCACGGCGCGATGCGATTAGACGCGGCGACGCTTGGACGGACGCACGCCATTGTGCGGGATCGGCGTGACGTCGCGGATCGAGGTGATGTGGAAGCCCACGGCCTGCAGCGCGCGCAGGGCCGATTCACGGCCCGAACCCGGGCCCTTCACTTCGACTTCCAGGGTGCGCACGCCATGTTCGGCGGCCTTGCGGCCAGCGTCTTCGGCGCAGACCTGCGCGGCGTACGGGGTCGACTTGCGGCTGCCCTTGAAGCCCATCATGCCGGCCGAGGACCAGCTGATCGCATTGCCCTGGGCATCGGTGATGGTGACCATCGTGTTGTTGAAGCTGGCGTTGACGTGCGCGACGCCGGCCGAGATGTTCTTGCGTTCGCGGCGCTTGATGCGCTGGGGTTCGCGTGCCATTTTGCTCTAATCCTACTGAAACTTTTGATGCTAGAGGCGTCTTCCCTGGGGAGAGCTGCCTCCGGCGGAGAAGAAAAGGAAATAGTCCCCCGGACTATTTCTTATTTCTTCTTGCCGGCGATCGGCTTTGCCTTGCCCTTGCGGGTGCGCGCATTGGTGTGCGTGCGCTGGCCGCGGACCGGCAGGCCCTTGCGATGACGCAGGCCGCGATAGCAGGCCAGATCCATCAGACGCTTGATGTTCATCGCGGTTTCGCGACGCAGATCGCCTTCGACGGTGTGGTCGGCGTCGATGGCTTCGCGGATCTGCAGGACTTCGGCGTCCGACAGGTCCTGAACGCGGCGGCTGTGGTCGATGCCCAGCTTGTCGGCGATGTCGACGGCGGTCTTGCGGCCGATGCCGTGGATGTAGGTGAGCGCGATGATCACGCGCTTGTTGGTCGGGATGTTAACACCCGCAATACGTGCCATGGTAATCTATTCTCCTGCTCCACAGGGCCGCTTTCGCCGCCCTATCTCAAAGCGTCCGGGCCATGCTTCCCTGGCGAGGAAAAATGGCCGATTTCCTATTCCCCTAGACGCAAAAAAGACGGCCAGTGCAGAAAGCACTGCCGCTCGCCAGCGTGTTGGGGAGGGTCGCCATTAGCGATTCGAGGGGGGCGAGTCAACCGCGCGGCCCGGTTCCATGCGGATTTCGAACAGTTTGGGCCAGTTCTTCCCAGTGACGAAGACTCGGTCGCCCGCCGCGTCATAGGCGATGCCGTTCGCGACGGCTTCGGTGTCGGTGACTCCCGCCTTGGCGCGCAGCGGCGCGAGGTCGATCCAGTCGATCACCGCCCCGCTTGCCGGGTCGATCCGCGCGACCTTCGTTTCATACCAGATATTGGCCCAGATTTCACCGCGCACATATTCCAGCTCGTTGAGCCGCTCGACCGGGCGGCCGTTCCAGGTGACGGTGATGCGCCGATCCTCGCTCAGGCTGTCGGGATCCAGAAAGCGCAGCTGCGCGGTGCCGTCGCTCATGATGAGGTGGCGGCCATCCTGCGTCAGCGCCCAGCCTTCGCCTTCATAGCGGAACTCGCCCCTGGGCGCGAAGTCGGCAAGGGTCCAGACGAAGCCGCGCCGGTGCCGCCAGGTCAGGCTGATCAGCCGGTCCTTCCAGTTGACGATGCCCTCGCCGAAATAGGGCGGATCGACGATGCGCCGCTGCAGCACCTTGCCGCTCTTGAGCGCGACCTTGCGAATGTCAGACTGGCCCTCCAGCCCCGTGCTCTCATAGAGGGCGCCGTCGAGATAGAAGAGGCCTTCGGTGAAGGCGGTCGGATCATGCGGATAGGTGTTGACCAGCGTCCAGGGCGTATCGGCCCGGGCGGGCGCGGCGACGGTCAGGATGGCGAGCAGCGCCAGCAGCGCGCGCTTCATACCGCCGCCTCGCCCGCGATCGCGGCGGCGAGCCAGTCGGGCAGCAGCGCAGGGTCCAGCCCCTCAACGCGGCGCAGCTCGATCGACAGGCCGGCGTCGGCCAGGACGGCGCGCTGGCGCTTCTCGTCCGCCTGGTCCAGCGGCACCGCAACCAGGCGGCGGCTCACCTTGTTGCGATAATGCATGCGCGCGGTATTTTCCTGCCCGACATAGCAGCCCTTGTCATAATCGACGCCGCCCAGTTCCTGCGCATTGGCTTCCAGCCAGAGGATCTGGTCCTGGCCCAGTTCCTCCACCCCTTCGAACACGCCCAGGGCAAGGCGATGGGCGCGGAAGGCGGCGGATGCGTCGCCTTCGCCGGGCGGGCCGAGCCAGCGCGCCCCCAGCGCGGGCAAGCGCGGGTCATGCGGCTTGTCCGCCGCGTCGAGCGACCAATGGACCGCCAGCGTATCGTCCCGCGCAATCGTCACCTTGCGGCGCAGGCGATAGAGGGTGAGACGTTTAACGAGCATGTCGGCCTGCGCCCCTTCGCAATCCATCAGCACGTCATCCGCGTCGGCCCACAGCACAAAATCGAACAGTGCCTTGCCCTGCGGCGAGAGCAGGCCCGACCAGCGCGGATGATCCTCCCGCAGCGTGAGCACGTCGCGCGTCAGCAACCCTTGGAGGAAGGGACGCGCCTCCTCTCCGGAAATTCGTAAGATCGCACGGTCGGTGAGGGTGGTGCCGGTCATCGGCTTTAGGTAGGACGGCGACAGGACGAAGCCAAGCCGTTCGCGCGGCGACAGCAGACAGGAATGTGCCATGACCCAGACTTTCGACATGATCCTCAAGAACGGCACCGTTCATACGCCCGGCGGCGCGGAGCAGGTCGATGTGGGCGTGCGCGGCGGCAAGGTGGCGGCGATCGGCACGAGCCTGGGCGATGCGGGCGAGGTGATCGATTGCACGGGGCTGGACGTGCTGCCCGGCTGCATCGACAGCCAGGTCCATTTCCGCGAGCCCGGGCTGGAGCATAAGGAGGATCTGGAATCGGGCAGCCGCGCTGCGGTGATGGGCGGCATCACCGCCCTCTTCGAAATGCCCAACACCAATCCCAATACCGACACCGCCGAACGGGTGCACGACAAGCTGAAGCGCGCGCATCATCGCATGTGGTGCGACCATGCCTTCTATGTCGGCGCGACCGCCGACAATGCCGAGCAGCTGAAGGAGCTGGAGCGCATTCCCGGCACGTCGGGCGTCAAGATCTTCATGGGCGCGTCGACCGGCAGCCTGCTGGTGGACGACGACGACGCGCTGTCCCGCGTGCTGGCGAGCGGGACCCGCCGCGTCGCCATCCACGCCGAGGACGAAGCGCGGATGAACGCGCGCAAGGACCTGCGCATCGAGGGCGATCCGTCGTCCCATCCGGTCTGGCGCGATGACGAAAGCGCGATGATCGCGACGAAGCGGATCATCGCGCTGGCCCGCAAGGCGCGCCGCCGCATCCACATATTGCACGTCACCACCCCGGCGGAGCTGGAATATATCGGCCAGAACAAGGACATCGCGACATGCGAGGTTACGCCGCAGCATCTGACCATGGCGGCCGAGGACGTCTATCCGCGCCTTGGCACCTATGCGCAGATGAACCCGCCGATCCGCAGCGCCGCGCATCGCGACGGGCTGTGGTTCTGGCTCAACCAGGGCGTGCCCGACGTGCTGGGCAGCGACCATGCGCCGCACACGATCGAGGAAAAGGCCAAGCCCTATCCCGCTTCGCCCAGTGGCATGCCGGGGGTGCAGACGCTCGTTCCCCTGCTGCTCAACCATGTGGCGCAGGGGCGGCTGTCGCTGCGCCGCTTCATCGAACTGACCAGCGCCGGGCCGCAGCGCGTGTTCGGTCTGGTAGGCAAGGGGCGGATCGCGGTTGGCTATGATGCCGATTTCACCGTGGTCGACCTCAAGAAACAATGGACCGTGGGCAAGGATTGGCTCGCCTCGCGCTGCGACTGGTCGCCGTTCGAGGGCGACCAGCTGACCGGCAAGGCGATCGGCACCATCATTCGCGGCCACCGCGTCATGTGGGAAGACGCGCTGGCCAATGCCGCCATCGGCGAGCCGGTGCGGTTCGAAGCGACGCAGTTCAACTGATCGCGATCCGCCGCGCGATGCGGACCGGGCGGACGGCCTGGCGCTAGGCGGCGGCGGGCCGCCGGCGCCGGGCGGCGGCGATACCGTCGCTGGCGAAGAGAATGAGGCCGATCCAGATCAGGCCGAAGCTGAGCATCTGGCCGGTGCTCAGCCTTTCGCCCAGCAACAGGATGCCGCACAGAAATTGCAGGGTCGGCGCGATATATTGCATCAGCCCCAGCGTCGACATCGGCAGCCGCTGCGCCGCCATGGCGAACAGCACCAGCGGCACGGTAGTGACGCCGCCCGACAGGATCAGCAACGAGGTGGTGGACATATCCTGGCCGAAGCCGATGCCGCCATGGCCCGCTTTCCACAGCAGATAGGCGATGGCGAGCGGCGTCAGCAGCGCCGTTTCGACGCCCAGGCCCGTCATCGGCGCCACCGGTGTCAATTTGCGCAGCAGGCCATAGAAAGCGAAGCTGAAGGCAAGCGTCAGGCTGATCCACAAGGTGGTGAGGGCCGACGCGGCCAGGATGGCGACGCCCGCCGCCGCGACCGCGATCGCCAGCAACTGGGCGCGGCGCAGCCTTTCCTTGAGCACCAGCACGCCCAGCAGCACGTTGACGAGCGGATTGAGGAAATAGCCAAGGCTGGCCGCCAGGACATGATTGTCGTTGACCGCCCAGACATAGGTCAGCCAGTTGATCGCGATCATCACCGCCGATCCCGCCAGCGGCAGCACCAGCCGGCGATTGCCCAGCGCGGCGCGGAAGGCGGGCAGCGTGCCGCGCGCGGCCAATATCGCCAGGATCAGCACCAGCGACCAGAGGACGCGCTGAGTCACGATCTCGGTCGGGTCGACATGGTGCAGCAGGCGAAAGAAGAGCGGCAGCAGCCCCCACAGCCCATAGGCGCCGATCGCGGCGAGCAGCCCGCGGCGCGCTTCGGCCTCTGCCTGCGTCAGAAAATGCCTCCGCCCAGAGCCAGGCGCAGCGCGCCGAAGGCGGCGACGAGCAGGCAGAAATATTGTCCGCTCTTCTTTGACGACATGAGGCCGATGAACGCGCCGAACAGGGCCATCGGCACCAGGATCCAGTTGAGCGCGCCCAGCAGCGGCAGCACCGCCGGGATCATGAGGATGAGGGTGACAAGACCGATGAAGCCTGACAGGATGTTGAGCATAGGTCACACATGCCGCCGAACCTGTCCCAGAGCAAGACAGGCGCCCGATGCCAGTCGATCGAAACTGGCCTTTCGCAGAAAAATCGGCGATTCACCAAAAGTCCTAACGAAAGTTTAACCTTCCCTCTTCATCGCTCATTTACGAAGGAGTGAAGAATGGCCCTGTCCCGATCCGTCTGCATCCTGTCCCTTGCGCTGGCGCTTGCCGCCTGCGGCAAGTCGGACAAGGAGGGTGAGCTTGCCGCGCTCGACGCGCAACTGACCAACAATGCCGCCGATCCGGCGCTCAAGGGCGCGCTCAACGACCCGATCCTGATCGATCCGCAACTGGTCGGCCAGGCCAATCGCGATGCCGTCCGCCCCGCCGACCGGCCCGCCAATGGCGCGTTGCCGGTGCTGAGCGGCGATGCCGGCAAGGCCCAGGCCCAAGCGGTGCGCCAGGCCGGCGGCAAGCTGCTGTCCGCGCCGGCCCCCAGCACCGGCGAGGCGATGGCGTCGACGGTGACGCTGGGCGCCGTCGCGCGCGAGCAGGCGGCCGCGCGGGGCGGCAATGCGAACTGCGCCAAGGCGCTCAACTATGGCATGGAATGGGCGCAGCGCTTGCCCGACGGGTTCCCGGTCTATCCCGGCGCGCAGCTGATGGAGGCCGCGGGCGCGCAGGCGAACGGCTGCACGCTGCGCGCCATCAGCTTCGTGACGCCGGTGCCGCGCCAGGGAGTGATGGATTATTATTACACGCTCGCCCGCCGCGCCGGCTATGATGGCGAGCATAAGATCATGGGCGGCGATCATGTGCTGGGCGGCACCCGCGCGTCCGACGGCGCGGCCTATTTCATCCTCTTCACCGACGCGCCGGGCGGCCGCACCAGCGTCGACATCATCGCCGACAAGGGACGGTAAGGTCAGCGGCCTTGCGCCTGCAGTGCTGTGGGCCGGCGGCGGGCGACACCGGTGGTCCAGGCGCACGAGACCGCATCTCTCGGCTGGAAGCTCAGGAGATACAGCATCCAGCATCGCTCGCTGGCTGACGGTCCGTCGGTGAGGCTGGAGCGATCGTGCCCATCACCAGGCACGCGCCGAAATGAAAAACGCCGCCTCCTGCACGGGACAGGAAGCGGCGATTTTCTTGGTCGGGACGAGAGGATTCGAACCTCCGACCCCCACACCCCCAGTGTGATGCGCTACCAGGCTGCGCTACGTCCCGACCGGAGGGCGCCCAATAGAGGCATGATCGCGCCGATGCAAGGGCTCAATCGCATCGGACGGCGCATGTCGTCGCAAAGCCTAATCATATTGCCTCTGCCCCCTTGTCTGTGTTAGCCGCCCGCCCTTGATCCGTGGGTGCCCGATGGCGCTCGCGACCGACAGATAACAAGGCAGTCCCACCCATGTTCATTACCCCAGCCTTTGCCCAGACCGCGGGCGGGCAAGCCTCCGGCGCCGGTATCCTGGTGCAGATGGCGCCGCTGGTCCTGATCTTCGTGGTCTTCTATTTCCTGCTCATCCGCCCGCAGCAGAAGAAGATGAAGGAGCATAAGGCCAAGATCGACGCGGTGAAGAAGGGCGATCAGGTCGTCACGGGCGGCGGCCTGGTGGGCAAGGTGGTGCGCGTGGACGACATCTATGCCGATGTCGAGCTGGCGCCCGGCATGAAGGTCAAGGCGGTCAAGGCGACGCTGACCGACGTCATCGACCCGATGACCGCCAAGCCCGCGAACGACTGAGCGGCGTCATGCTGAACTTTTCGCGCTGGGCGATCGCCGCGATCCTCCTGCCGCTCCTCATCGGCGTGCTGTGCGCCGTGCCGAGCTTCCTGCCCGATGCGACCGTCGCGAAGCTGCCCGGCTTCATGCAGACGCGCGTCAATCTGGGCCTCGACTTGGCGGGCGGCAGCCATTTGCTGCTGGAAGCCTCGACCCAGGACGTCGCCAAGCAGCGGCTCGTCAACATGGAGGAGCAGGTCCGCACCGAATTGCGCCGCGGCGATCCGCGCATCGCGATCGGCGATATTTCGAGCCGCGACGGCAAGCTGAGCTTCATGGTCCGCGATCCGGCCCAGGTCGATGCCGCGGTGGAGCGCATCCGCCCGCTCACCCAGGGCGCGGGCCTGACCGGCCAGCGCGACTTCAATGTCGAGGTGGTGAACAGCTCCACTGTCGTCATCACGCCCACCGACGCCGGCATCGACAATGCGGTCAAGAGCGCGATGGAAGTCGCCACCGAAGTGATCCGCAAGCGCATCGACGAGATGGGCACGCGCGAACCCACCATCCAGCAGCAGGGCGACAATCGCATCGTCGTCCAGGTGCCGGGCCTGCAGGATCCCAAGGCGCTCAAGGACCTGCTGGGCCAGACCGCCAAGCTGGAATTCAAGCTGGTCGACACGACCGCCAATCCGTCGGAAGTGGCGCAGGGCCGCGCGCCGGTGGGCAGCGAAGTGCTGCCCTATCCCGATAACCCGTCGGGCGTGCCGGTCATTGCGGTCAAGCGGCAGGTGATGGTGTCGGGCGAGGACCTGACCGACGCCACCCAAGGCTATGACCAGAATAACCAGGCGATCGTCAACATCCGCTTCAACGGATCGGGCGGCCGCAAGTTCGGCCAGGTGACGTCGCAGAATGTCAACCGCCCCTTCGCCATCATCCTGGACGGCCGGGTCCTGTCGGCGCCCAACATCAACGAACCGATCCTGGGCGGCAGCGCGCAGATCAGCGGCAGCTTCACCGTCGAAAGCGCCAACCAGCTCGCCATCGCGCTGCGTTCGGGCAAGCTGCCGGTCGCGCTCACCGTGGTGGAGGAACGCACGGTCGGGCCGGGCCTGGGCGCCGACTCGATCCGCGCCGGCCTCATCGCCTCGATCATCGCCGTGGTCGCCGTCGCCGCCTTCATGTTCGTGAGCTATGGCCGCTTCGGCGTCTATGCCAATATCGCCGTCGCCATCAACGTGCTGGTGATCCTGGGCGTCATGGGCATTTTGGGCGCCACGCTGACGCTGCCCGGCATCGCCGGCTTCGTGCTGACCATCGGCACCGCGGTCGACGCCAACGTGCTGATCTACGAACGCATCCGCGAGGAAAGGCGGCGCGGGCGCAACGTGGTGCAGGCGATCGAACATGGGTACAAGGAAGCCAGCCGCACCATTTTCGAAGCGAATGTGACGCACGCCATCGCCGGCGGCATCATGCTCGCGCTCGGCTCCGGACCGGTCAAGGGCTTCGCCATCGTGCTGTTGATCGGCATCGCCACCAGCGTGTTCACGGCCGTCACCTTCACGCGCCTGCTGGCCTCGCGTTGGGTCCGCGCCAAGCGCCCGACCGAAATCACGATCTGACGGGGCGGGAGAGACCAACCATGAAACTGCTCAAGCTTGTCCCCGACAACACCAATATCGGCTTCGTCGCGATGCGGAAATGGGCCTTCGCGCTCACCGCGCTGCTGACGGTGCTGGCGATCGGCGCGACCGCCTATAAGGGCCTGAACCTCGGCGTCGATTTCGTCGGCGGCCTGATGATCGAAGCCAAATTCCCGCAGGCGGTGGAAACCGACAGGGTGCGCGCGACGATCGGACGCCTGGGCGTGGGCGAAAGCTCGCTCCAGCAGTTCGGCGATCCCAAGACGGTGCAGATTCGCCTGCCGCTTCCCGAACAGGGCGGCGCGGGGGCGGCCAACGCCGTGGTCGAAAAGACCCGCAACGCGATGACGGCCCAGTTCCCGGGCGTCACCTTCTCCCGCTACGACACGGTGTCCGGCAAGGTGTCGGGCGAGCTGATCCAGAACGGCATCCTTGCGGTGATGCTGGCGGTGGTCGGCATCGCGATCTTTTCCTGGCTGCGCTACGAATGGCAGTTCGGCGTCTCGACCTTCGTGGCAATCATGCACGACGTGCTGATGACGCTGGGCTTCTTCGCCATCACGCAGCTGGAATTCGATCTCAACATCGTTGCGGCCGTGCTGACGATCGTGGGCTATTCGATCAACGACAAAATGGTGATCGACGACCGCATCCGCGAAAATATGCGCAAGTACCGCAAGATGGACATGAAGGCGCTCATCGACCTGTCGGTCAACGAAACGCTGCCGCGCACGGTGATGACGTCGCTGACCATCCTGCTGGCGCTGGGATCGCTGCTGCTGTTCGGCGGCCATGTGTTGCGCGGCTTTACCGCGGCGATGATGCTGGGCGTGATCGTGGGCACCTATTCGTCCATCTACGTGTCGTCTTCGCTGTTGATTTCGCTGGGCCTCACCCCGCAGGCGTCGGAGAAGAAGGCGGCGAAGGCGGGCCTCGCCGCCCAGGCCGAGCGCGTCGGGCCGCGCGACGACGGGGCGCGACCCTGACCGATTCGGGCATCAAGCTGCGCCGCGACGAGAGCGGCCAGGGGCCGATCGTCACCGGCTTCCAAGGGCGCGGCTTTCGCGTGCGCGACGATGTCTTCCCGGGCGGCCTGTTGCTGAGCCCGGTGCGGGCGATGGCCTGGAGCGACGCGCCGGCGGTCGATGCTCTGACGCAAGCCGCCTTGGGCGACTTGCTGGAGTTCGACCCGGCGCCCGAATTCCTGCTGCTGGGCACCGGCGCTGCCCTGCGCCAGCCGCCCCGCGCGATGGTGCGGGCGCTGGAGGAACGGGGCATCGGCGTCGAAGCGATGGACAGCCGCGCCGCCGCCCGCGCTTGGGGCGTGCTGCGCGCCGAGGAACGCTGGATCGTCGCCGCGCTGCTGCCGCTGTGACGATGGACGAGGCGCGAAGATCACAGCCATGAACCGCAGACCTTCCGCGTCCAGCGGGCATATCAAGGTTGCCGCTGCCCCGCTGCAGGAGGTTGCGGTGGAAGCAACGGTGCCCCGCAGACCATGTGGGTCGCTTTCAGAACAGGTTTTCCCCCTGCTCCCCCGGGGCGATGGACCAACGGCGTTCCTCCTCAACCCGTCTTGAGGGCAATCATCCTCCCGCTTTCGGCCGTGACGCGTTGCGGTCGCCTGCCAGGCAAAGCGGGTGCTTAGAGGGAAAGAAAAACGCGACGACGCTGTGAACTTCGCCGCCATGACCTTTCCATTCACGCGCTGCAGCGATAGCCCCGCGCCATGACCGCGCCAGCGCCAGCCCCATTCCGTCGCACCGCCGCGATTCTCTTCATTCTGGTGACGGCCCTGCTCGACGTCATGTCGATGGGCATCGTTATTCCAGTGCTGCCGCAGCTGATCGAGCGGCTGGCCGGCTCCAATGCCAGCGCGGGCATGTGGAACGGCCTCTTCGTCGCTCTCTGGGCCGGGATGCAGTTTCTCTGTTCACCGGTCATCGGCTCCCTGTCGGACCGGTTCGGGCGGCGGCCGGTCATCCTCGTCTCGGTCGCGGGCCTCGCGCTCGATTATGTGCTGATGGCGCTGGCGCCCAATCTCTGGTGGCTGGCGGCGGGCCGCATCCTCGCGGGCGTCACCTCCTCCAGCTTCACCTCCGCCTTCGCCTATATGGCCGACATCACGCCGCCCCAAGCACGCGCGCGCGGCTATGGCCTCATTGGCGCGGCGTTCAGCGCGGGCTTCGTCGCCGGCCCGCTGCTGGGCGGCGTGCTGGGCGAAATTTCGCTGCGCGCGCCCTTCTGGGTGGCGGCGGGCCTCTCTGGCCTGGCTTTCCTCTATGGGCTGGTGGTGCTGCCCGAATCGCTGGCCCCGGAAAAGCGCATGGCCTTCAGCTGGCGGCGCGCCAATCCGTTCGGGGCGCTGCGGCTGCTGCGCTCGCACCCGGAACTCTCCAGCCTCGCCGGCGTCAATTTCCTGCTCTATTTCGCCCATCACCTCTTCTCCGCCGTCTTCGTCCTCTATGCCGGCGACCGCTATGGCTGGGGGGCGTGGCAGGTGGGTACGCTGCTGGCGCTGGTCGGCCTGATGGACATGGGCGTCCAGGGCCTGCTCGTCGGCCCGGTGGTCAACCGGATCGGCGATCGGCGCACAATGGTCGTCGGCCTGTCCTTCGGCGCTCTGGGCGTCGCAGCCATGGGACTGGCGCCCAGCGGCTGGCTCTTCGTCGCCGCCATGTTCCCCAACGCGCTCTGGGGCCTTGCCATGCCGACCATCCAGTCGCTGATGACTCGCCGCGTTTCCGAAAGCGAACAGGGCCAGCTGCAGGGGGCGAACAACAGCGTCGGCGCGATCGCCGGCATCGTTTCGCCGCTCTTCTTCGGCGCCGTCTATTCACTGTCGGTGGGGCCCCGCCCCGCCCTGCCCTTCATCGGCAGCGCGTTTCTGATCGCCGCGCTGGTGCTGGCGGGGGCGGCGCTGCTCGGCGAGGCGGCGGGGCGCGGACGAGAGGATGCGCATGCGCCCTGATCGCCCCCGCGCAACTGGACAATGGTCCACTGGACGACTAACCGGGCGCGAATCCCTTCCACCGTTCGACATAAAGGCGATTCGATGACGCTGCCCCTTCAGGATAATATCCTCATCGTGGATTTCGGCAGCCAGGTGACGCAGCTCATCGCCCGGCGCGTGCGCGAAGCGGGCGTCTATTCCGAAATCGCCCCCTTCAACAATGCCGCCGAAGCCTTTGACCGGCTGAAGCCCAAGGGCATCATCCTGTCGGGCGGGCCCTCGTCGGTCATGTGGGAAGACAGCCCCCGTGCGCCCCAGGCCTTTTACGACGCCGGCATCCCGATCCTGGGCATCTGCTACGGCCAGCAAACGATGATGCAGCAGCTGGGCGGCAATGTCGAAGGCGGTGAAAGCGGCGAGTTCGGCCGCGCCTTCATCGAAGTGAAGAAGGAATGCGCCCTGTTCGACGGGCTGTGGGCGGAGGGCGAGCGCCACCAGGTGTGGATGAGCCATGGCGACAAGGTCACGAGCCTCGCGCCGGGCTTCGAAGTCGTCGCGACCAGCGAAGGCGCGCCCTATGCAATCACCGCGAATGAGGCCAAGCGCTTCTACGCCACGCAATTCCATCCCGAAGTCGTCCATACGCCCGATGGCGCCAAGCTGCTCGCCAATTTCGTGCGGCATGTCTGCGGCCTGGCGGGCGACTGGACCATGGCCGAGTTCCGCGCGACCAAGATCGCCGAAATTCGCGAGCAGGTGGGTGAAGGCCGGGTGATCTGCGGCCTGTCCGGCGGCGTGGACTCTGCCGTGGCGGCCGTCCTCATCCACGAAGCGATCGGCGACCAGCTGACCTGCGTGTTCGTCGACCATGGGCTGATGCGCCTGGGCGAGGCCGAGCAGGTCGTCAGCCTGTTCCGCGAACATTATGGCATCCGCCTAGTGCATGTGAATGCGGAGGAGCGGTTCCTGGCCGGCCTCGCCGGCCTCACCGACCCGGAAAAGAAGCGCAAGTTCATCGGCGGCGAATTCATCGCCGTGTTCGAGGAGGAAGCCGCGAAGATCGGCGGCGCCGATTTCCTGGCACAAGGCACGCTTTATCCCGACGTCATCGAAAGCGTCAGCTTCACCGGCGGCCCATCGGTAACGATCAAGTCGCACCATAATGTCGGCGGCCTGCCCGAGCGCATGAACATGAAGCTGGTCGAGCCCTTGCGCGAACTGTTCAAGGACGAAGTGCGCGTGCTGGGCAAGGAGCTGGGCCTGCCCGACATTTTCGTCGGCCGCCATCCCTTCCCCGGCCCGGGCCTCGCCATCCGCATCCCCGGCGAAGTCACCAAGGAACGCTGCGACATCTTGCGCAAGGCGGACGCCATCTATCTGGAAGAAATCCGCAGCGTCGGCCTCTACGACGCGATCTGGCAGGCCTTCGCCGTGCTGCTGCCGGTCCGCACCGTCGGCGTCATGGGCGACCACCGCACTTATGACAGCGTCTGCGCGGTGCGCGCCGTCACCTCGACCGACGGGATGACCGCCGACATCTACCCCTTCGACGCCGCCTTCCTCAGCCGCGTCGCGACCCGCATCATCAACGAGGTCAAGGGCATCAACCGCGTCGTCTACGACTATACCAGCAAGCCCCCCGGCACGATCGAGTGGGAATGAACGCCCTCCTGTTCGCAGGAACCGTCCTATCCCTCCGGCTTTCACCCTGTTGTTAGCTCGCTCGAGCAACTAGGAGCGAGCCGCCTCCGCGCGCATGAGCACGGATCATGTCGTGCAATCGCCAAGGGCGCGGCGTGATATTTTTGGCTCGATCCGGATCGCCACTAGGTGGGCCAAAGGATCTCCAGCGACGTCGCACAGCTTACCGGCAATCATGGAGGAGAGGTGCCCGACAGCTTTGGCTGTCGCAGTCACGGCCTATCATCGACCCGCAACATATCGATCAACCAAACGGGGAGGAGTCGCTTCATCGCAAGACGATGAAGCAAGAAATGGTGCCCGGGGACGGAGTCGAACCGCCGACACTGCGATTTTCAGTCGCATGCTCTACCAACTGAGCTACCCGGGCACGGGGTCTTCGGCGGGGCGTCCGCCGGATGGAGGCGTGCCTATAGGCGTCAATCCGAGGGGCTGTCCAGCCCCTCGTCGCGGTTTTTTTGCACAAAATCATCGGCCGGCGGGCCAGCGACGCGATAGCCTTCGCCCAGCCATTGCAGCAGGTCGCGGTCGCGGCAAGCAGGCCCGCAAAAAGGACGGGTTTCAGGCTGCGAGGCTGCGCCGCAGATGGGGCAGGAAGCGGGCCTAGGCGACATGGCCGGCCCATATGGTAAGCGCCGCGTCCGCCTGCAAGCGGATCGCGCCGCCCCGGCGCCGGGAGAGCTGTTCGATCCAGCCGGACTGCCCATGGAGCAGGTCGATGATCGCGGGCGCAGCCGTCAGCATCGCCGCACCGCCCGCGCCATGCCGCTCGGCCCGACGCAGCAGCGCCAGGGTGGCCGTCAACACCGGGTCTTCGCGCAGCAACTCCATCAGGTTCGCGCGTTCGCGACGACGGATGATCTGCAGGAAGCCAAAGCCGTTCACTGCCGTGCGCTCGAACGGCAGCGGCAGATATTTGTCGATCTGCGCGGCGGCGATCATGCGCTCATCCTTGTTGTTCATGGTGGGCAGGTCGATGCCGATCGAGCCGCTGAGCCCCATGCGGCGGATGGTCTGCGCCGCCAGCTTGGCGCCCTTGGGACCGAGCTGAGCGGGCGGGAGCGATCCGTCGACGTCGATCAGCAGCATGGCCGGGGTCAGATAGAGGCGCAAAGCGGCCGCTTCGGTGCCAACCTCGCCGCTGATCGCCTCCTCCATCAGTTCGCTCCACCCATGCGCCTCCAGTCGGTCCTCTTCATGCGCGGGGCAGGGGATGACGGGCGTGCCGGTGGCGCGGATGCGCTGGAGCAGGCTGGGGCCGGGATGCGGCTTGACGCCGGGCGGCGCGACGCGCGCCTTGGCACGCTTGGGCCGCCCTTCCTCCGCAATCGCCTCCCGCAGGATCTCGACCAGCACATTGGCGCCTTCGGCCAGGCGCGGCGGGATGGGCTCGAGCAGCGCTTCCTCGCCCGAGAGCAGGCGCACGATGCCACGCTTGCGGGGGATGAGGGTGGCGATCAGCCGCCCCTGCACGACGGCGCCGGCGCGGGCGGCGTCGGTATCCCGCTCCACCAGCGCCTCGACCAGCCGGCCATGTTCGATCAGCCCGGCCCGCGCCTCGCCGATACCTTCTTCATAAAGCCATTCGGCCATTGCTTGTCCTAATCGAGAGGATAGCCCGCCGCCTTGAGCAGCGCGCGGGTTTCGTAGAGCGGCAGACCCATGATCGCGCTATGGCTGCCCTGGATTGCGCGGATCAGGCCAGCCGCGCGCCCCTGGATCGCATAACCGCCCGCCTTGCCGCGCCATTCGTCGCTGGCGATATAGGCGTCGATTTCCCCGCGCTCCAGTCGCTTGAAGGTCACGATGCTGGTGGAAAGACGATGCCGGGCCGCGCCCTTGTCGTCGATCAGCGTGATGGCGCTGAACACCCGGTGGCGCCGGCCCGACAGCAGGGCGAGGCAGGCGCGCGCCTCCCCCTCCTCCTCCGTCTTGGGCAGGATACGGCGGCCAGCCGCGACGACCGTGTCGCCCGACAGGATCAGCGCGCCGGCATGGCGACCTGCGACAAGCGCGCCTTTCTCCGCCGCGACTCGCGCGGCATAAGCCGCGGGCAGTTCCGCCTTGTGCGGCGTTTCGTCGATATTGGCCGGATCGATGGCGTCGGGGACGACGCCGATCTGCCCCAGAAGGTCGCGCCGCCTGGGAGAAGCCGAAGCAAGGATGAGCCGCATCGTATCCGTGCGGCTTATTTGAAGCGGTAGGTGATCCGACCCTTGGTCAGGTCGTAGGGTGTGAGTTCGACGAGCACTTCGTCGCCCACGAGCACGCGGATGCGGTTCTTGCGCATCTTGCCGGCCGTGTGGCCGAGAATTTCGTGATCATTTTCCAGCCGCACGCGGAACATGGCGTTGGGGAGAAGCTCCACAACCTGTCCGCGCATTTCAAGCAGTTCTTCTTTGGCCATAATATCCCGGATATGCGAAAAATCGCGCCGCCATAGCGTTAAATGGTGCAAAATGAAAGTCAGGCGTGCAGGCCGAACTTTTCGCCGGCCGCATGCAGGGCCGCGAAGATCCTATCGAGCTGGGAAGCATCGAGACAATATGGCGGCATGAGATAGATGGTGTTGCCCAGCGGCCGAAGCAAGAGGCCCTTTTCCAGAAAGAAAGCGCGCAGGCGCGGCGCGAGATCGGACAGATAGCCGGCATCGCTTGCCACCAGGTCGATGGCGACGATCGTGCCCGCCTGCCGGGGGTTGGCGAAGGCGGGGCTGCGCGCAAGATCGGCGAGGCGTTCGGCCATCGCCTGGGCCAGCCGAGCGATCCGGCCCAGCACATCCTCATTCCGCCAGATCGCCAGATTGGCGGCTGCGGCGGCGCAGGCGATCGGATTGGCGGTGTAGCTGGACGAATGATAGAAAAGCCGCGCCCGGTCCGTCGAATGATGCGCTGCGAAGATCGGCGCGGTCGCCAGCGTCGCGGCCAGCGGGATGGAGCCGCCGGTAATCCCCTTCGCCACCGCCATGATGTCGGGCACGACGCCCGCTTGCTCGCAGGCGAACAGCGTCCCGGTCCTGCCCCAGCCGGTCATCACTTCATCAGCGATGAAAAGGACGCCGTGCCGACGGCAGATCGCCGCCATGGCGCGAAGCAGGTCGGCGGAATAGACGAACATGCCGCCGGCCCCCAGCACCAGCGGCTCGACGATGAAGGCGGCCGGGGCTTGGGCGCAAGCCGCCTCCAGCGCGTTGAGGCACTCCTGTTCGCGACCAGTCGCCGGGAAGGGGATGGTACCGACGTCGAACAGCAAAGGCGTCCAGGCCGCGTTATAGACACCCCGTTCCCCGACCGACATCGTGCCGATCGTATCGCCATGATAGCTATGTTCCAGCACGAGGATGCGGCTGCGTGCGTCGGCCAGTCCGTCCAGCGCCAGATTATGCCAGTAACCCAGCGCCATCTTGAGCGCGACCTCGACCGCAGTCGACCCGCTGTCGGAATAGAAGACATGCGCCAGGTCCGGCTGGTCGGCTGCGCGCGGCGCCAGCGCGATCAGTCCCCGCGCCACCTCTTCGGCGGGGGCATGAGTGTAGCCGGCGAAAATAAGCTGGTCGAGCGTGGCGGCCTGCTGCGCGATCGCGGCGGCGATGCGCGGGTGGCAATGGCCATGCGTCGTGACCCACCAGCTGGAAATGGCGTCGATCAGCGTCGAGCCATCCGCCAAATGGAGCAGCGCGCCTTCGGCGCTTACGACATGCGGGATCGGCTCGTTGAGACCATGCTGGGTGAAGGGATGCCAGACGGGAGAAGTCATGGCCCCGTTTCTTAGGGAAGCGCCGCGCGAAAGACTATCGCGTCTTGGCCTCGGGCTCCGCCGCCTGCGGTGTGACCGGCGGGGGCACGACCACGGTCGGCAGGGCGACGATCACCTCGACCCGGCGGTTTTTGGCCTGGCCTTCGGGATCGTCGCTGCCATCGGGTTTCACATTGGGCGCGAGCGGCCGGCCCTCGCCGATCGCGATCAGGCTGATCCGGTCCTTGGCCACGCCCTTTTCGATCAGATAGTCGCGCACCAGCTCTGCGCGGATGCGCGACGCGACCTTGTTGTCGCCGTCGGCCCCGCGCGAATCGCTGTGGCCGCGCAGGGTGATCGGCCCGCCCGCCGCCATGGCCGGCGTCGCGATCAGCGCGTCGAGCGATTCGCGCGCCGCATCATCCAGCTTCATCGGCGTCGCGACGAACCCGATTACCGCCTCGGCGGGCTCGATCCGGGGCGGTTCCTCGGGCTCGGCCACTTCCGGGCGCAGGATCGACCGGGCCGGCTCCGCGCCATTGTCGCTGACTTTGGCCATGTTCGCATTGGCGGCATTGTCGGCATCCATGGTCGCATTGGCTGCGGCATTGCGGGCCTCGGGCGGTTCACAGGCCGAAAGCGCACACAGCAGCAGCATGGCCGGGGCCAGTCTCGTCATTCTTCCTCTCCTTTCGGCCTGGGCTTGGTGGGCGGCACATAGGACAGGATGGTGTCGCCCGGTTGCGGCGTGGGCCGCGACGCATGGGTGAAGAAGCGCAGCGCACCATTCTTGCGCAACAGCAGCAGCATGTCGCCCCCTTCGGCGAGCGAGGCCTTCGCCGCTTCAAAATCGAACTGCTCGCTGATGCGGGTCTTGCGGAACGTCCAGCCCTGCTCCTCGCGCTGGATGATGTCCTCCACGCCATGGCCGGCGGAAAAGAGCGCGCGCCCGCGCAGCGATTCAGGCAAGGCGCGCGGGTCCTCGTCATTGCTCGCGTCGCCCAGCTGATAGACATTGTCGCGGCCGATCTCCGGCGCGAATTCGGTGCAGACCAGCGCATTATAGGCTTCATTGTCGGTCGTGGCGGCCAGCACCTGAAACTGGGTCAGGTCCAGCCTTTCGTCCGTGGCCTCCGACAAGATCTCGCCATGATAGGTGGGAATGCCGGCATGGCGGGCCGGCGACAGGCGCTGCCAGCTATTGTCGGCGATCGTCACCGGCACCTCCAGCTGGCGCAACTGGGTCGCCAGCTCCAGGCTGAAGGGCGTGGCGCCGACGACCAGAAGCCCGCGCTCGGAAGCGCCCGTGACCTTGAGCAACCGCGCGACCGGGCGGATCGAAAAGCCGTGGAACAGGATCGTCGCCACCACAACAGCGAAGGACAGCGTCACCAGGATCGACCCGTCGCTATAGCCGAGCCGATCGAGCCGCAGCGCGAACAGGCCCGAGATCGCCACGGCGACGATACCGCGCGGCGCGATCCATGCGACCAGCAGTCGCTCATTCCAGGGCACTGGCGTGAAGGCGAGGCTGAGCAGCACCGTGGCGGGCCGCACCAGGAACAGCAGCACCAGCAGAAAGGCCAGGAAGCGCCATTCAAACTGGCGCAGCACGTCGAAGTCCAGCGAGGCCGACAGGATGACGAACACGCCCGAGATCAGGAGAACGGTGACATTTTCCTTGAACGGCTGAATGTCGCGCAGCGAATCCAGGCGCATATTGGCGAGCGCCACACCCATCACCGTGACCGCCAACAGTCCCGTTTCCTGCTGGATCGCGTTGGAAAGGACGAAGACGCCGATCACGGCGACCAGCAGGACCGGCGCCTTGAGGAATTCCGGCACATGGCCGCGCGGGAAGGCCCAGCCAAGCGCCCGCGCCGCGAGCCAGCCGATCAGCCCGGCGACGACCGCCGCGGCAACCAGCGCGAAGATCACCGACGCCAGCGTCCCGCCTTCGCCAGCGCGGCGCAGATATTCATAAGTGACGACGCCGAGCAGGGCGCCGACCGGATCATTGACGATCGCTTCCCATTTCAGGATGGCGCGCGGGCGAGCCGCGACATTGGACTGGCGCAGCAGCGGCAAGACCACCGTCGGCCCGGTGACGACCAATATGCCTGCAAAAAGGATCGCGACCGGCCAAACCAGGCCCGCCACATAGAAGCAGGCGAGCGCCCCCAATACCCATCCGATCGGAGCGCCCAGCAGCACCAGCCGAGCGACGGCGCCGTCGGTCTTGCGCAATTCTCGGAAATTGAGGCTCAATCCGCCTTCGAACAGGATCAGCGCCACAGCGACCGACACCATTGGTTCCAGCAGGTCGCCGAATACATGTTCTGGATTGATGAGATGCAGCACCGGGCCGCTAATCACGCCGGCCGCCAGCATGAGCGCGATGGCGGGCCAGCCCGTGCGCCAGGCGATCCACTGGGCGCCGATGCCGAAGATACCGATCAGCGCAATGGAGAGGGCCTGGTCATGCATGGCCCCGAGCATAATCAGACTGGAGCGACCACGTCACCCAAGATATTTTGCAGGGGCCGGGGAACCATCGCAGGCTTCAGACACGCGAAGAAGCGGCCTCCTTGCGGAAACCGCCTCCGTCCTTCGTAACGCGCGCTCTTACTGCGGCGGCTGGGCCGGGTCGGCGGGCTGCGCCGGCGCTGCAGACTGGGGCGCGGCGGGCGCAGCCGGCGCGGACGCCTGGATACGCTGCTGAAGCGCCGGGTCAGCGGCAGCCGCCTGACCGATCTGATTGAACTTTTCGGGCGGGAGCCCCGAGGACTGGACGGCGGCCAGCATCTTGGGCTGCTTTTCCGCGGCTGCGATCGTGCTGTCTTGCTGAATTTTCGTGACTTCCACGGCGGCGGCGGCGAACTGCTTGATCTCGGCATCGCTGAAGTTGCTCGCGCCCGCAACCGGGGCCGGCGTAGCCGCGGCAGGTGCCGCGGGCTCCACAGGTGCGGCCGGGCTGGTCTGCGCATAGAGCGGCGTGGTGGCGAATAGCGCGGCCGAAACCAGACCCGCTTTCATGATATGGGAATTGATCAGACCCGTCATGTTTGTCTCCTCTGTACTGCTACCCAATCAAGATGGATAAGCCGCAGTCACAGGAGAAGAGGCTTTTGGGTGAATCGAGCCGTTACAGGGACGACTGCCGGGTTCCATTCAGCTGGTCTTTTTTGTCTAACGGCCTGCCGGCCGCGCCACTGGCAAGGGGCTGGCCAATAGCCTTGGCCAGCCCCCTATTTCTTACCAGATCTTCACACGATTCTCTGGCGCGAGGTAGATTTTCCCGCCAGGTGCCGGCTTGAACGCATCATACCAGGCATCGAAATTGCGCACGATGTCGGCGCGATATTGCGACGGGGCGTGCGGATCGGTGACCAGCCGCTGGCGCAGATTGGCTTCGCGATAGTTACGCCGCCACACCTGCGCCCAGCCCAGGAAGAAGCGCTGGTCGCCGGTCGTGCCGTCGATGACAGGCGCCTTCTTACCCTTGAGCGATGCATGATAGGCATCGAGCGCCACCGCCAGGCCGCCAAGATCGCCGATATTTTCGCCCATGGTGAAGGCGCCCTTCACATGAACGCCGGGGAAAGGCTCATAGGCATCATATTGCGCGCCCAGCTTGCCGGTGAGCGCCTTGAAGTTCGCGACGTCCTGATCGGTCCACCACTGGTTGAGCTTGCCGGTCTCATCATATTTCGCGCCCTGATCGTCGAAATGATGGCTGAGTTCATGGCCGATCACAGCGCCGATGCCGCCATAATTGACCGCCGGGTCGGCATGTGGATCGAAGAAGGGCGGCTGCAGGATCGCTGCGGGGAAGACGATCTCCACCATGCCGAAATTGGCATAAGCGTTGATCTCCATCGGCGTCATGCCCCATTCCCAGCGATAGATGGGCTTGCCGAGCTTGCCGACATTATAGTCGAATTCAAAAGCATTGGAGCGCATCGCATTGCCGAGTAGATCGTCGCGCTTGATCTCCAGCCCTCCATAATCGCGCCATTTGTCGGGGTAGCCGATCTTGGGCGTGAAGGCGGCCAGCTTCTTGTGCGCGCGCGCCTTGGCCGTGTCGCTCATCCAGGGCAGCGCGTCGATGCGCCGACCCATGGCGGCGAGCACATTCTTGACCAGTTCGTCCATCGCCGCCTTGGTTTCAGGCGGGAAATATTTGGCGACGTAAATCTTGCCGACTTCCTCGCCCAGCGATTCCTTGAGGAAGGTGACGCCGCGCTTCCAGCGCTCCTCGCGTTCGGGCGTGCCCGACAGGGTGGTGCCGTAAAAGGCGAAATCGGCGTCGGCGACCGTATCGGGCAGATAATCGGCATAAGCGTGCAGGCTGGACAGCAGCAGCCCGTCCTTGAGCACCTGGATCGGCGCCTTGGCGATCAGCGCCGCTTCGCCCGTGACAGCGCTCGGCTGCGCCACCAGCAGGCTGGCCGGCTTCAGATTGTTGGCGGCATAATAGCCGGCAAAGTCGAAACCGGGCGCCGCCTGCTCCAGCTGCGCCAGCGTCATCTTGTTATAGGTCTTGTCGGCGTCACGGCTGTCGATCTGGGTCCAGTGAACCTTGGCGATCTCCGTTTCGAACGCCATCAGCGCGGCGGCGCGCGCCTTGGCGTTGCTTTCGCCCGCCAGGGTGAGCATCTTTTCCAGATGAGCGACATAGGCGGTGCGGATCGCGGCCATCTTCTCGCTCTGGTCGAGATAATAGTCGCGATCGGGCAGGCCCAGGCCGCCCTGCATCATCGAGAGGATATAGGTTTCGGGGTCCTTGTCATCCTGGCCGACATAGAAGCGGAAGGGCCCGCGAATGCCGGCGCGGGCGGCCTTGGCCGCGACCTTGGCGTAGCCGGCATGGTCCTTCACCGCGTCGATCTCGGCGATCCAGGGCTTGATCGGCGCTATGCCCTTCGCTTCGACCGTCGCCTTGTCCATATAGGCGGCATAGGCGTTGCCGATCTTGCTGGCAGGATCGCCTTGCGCGGCTTCGAGGATGCCCTTGGTCCGCTCGCGCGACAGGTCGTCCAGAATGTTGAACGCGCCATAGTTGGATTTGTCGGCGGGGATCGGCGTGTTCTTCGCCCAGGTGCCATTGGCATAGTCGTAGAAGTCGTCGCCCGGCTTTACCGACTTGTCCATGCCGCTTTCGTCAAAGCCGTAGCTGCCATAAGTGGGCTTGGCGGCGGTCGTGGCGGCGGCGGGGGTCGCCGCCTGATCGGCATGGGCCACGGTCGCGGCCAGGGCGAGCGCGCTGGCGGCGGCGCCCAAGAGGAGTTTGTTCATCAAAGCGTCCCTTGCTTGCAATCGACCGGGCGCGCTTTTGGCACAGCCGGCATGAGCGGGACTTGAACGCCCGTGCAACAGGCTTGTCCATGTCGTTGGTCGAAAATTATGGCAGGTTGATGTGCGCCGCGAAGGCGCGCGCCAGCGTTTCTGGTTCCAACGGCGCGAGCAACGGCAGTCGACCGAGCATGGGCACGTCGCCCAGCAGCGGGACGATCCGTTCATTTTCCGCATGGGGATCACCGATGAAGGCGATGCCGGCCACCGGGACGCCGCGCCCGCGCAGCGCTTCGATGCTGAGCAGGCTGTGGTTGATCGTGCCCAGCGCGGTCCGCGCGCACAGGATCACCGGCTGCCCCCAATGAGCGAATAGGTCGATCATCAGCAGCGACTCGCTGATCGGCACCATCAGGCCGCCTGCCCCTTCGACCACCAGCGGACCATCGACCTGCGGCAGCGCAAGGCGGTCCAGGCTGATGTCGACCCCGTCGATCCGCGCGGCAAGGTGCGGCGACGCCGGCGTGGCGAGGCGATAGGCTTCAGGCAGGATGCGGCTGGCCGGCAGGCTCGAAAGCGCGGCAACGCTCTCCTTGTCGCCCTCCGGATCGACGCCGGCCTGGATCGGCTTCCAATAATGCGCGTCCAGCGCGCCGGCGAGCCCCGCCGAAAAGACGGTCTTGCCGATGCCGGTGTCGGTCCCGGTGACGACCAGAACCGTCATTTCACCAGGCTCCGCAGCGCGTCGCCCAGCGCCAGCACGTCGTTGCGCCCGACATTGAGGCTGAGCGAAACGCGCAGGCGGCTGGTGCCGGCCGGCACGGTCGGCGGCCGGATGCCGCGCACGTCGAAGCCGGCCTCCTGCAAGGCGGCGGCCGTTCCCATGGTGCGGGCGTCCTCGTTCAGGATGACGGGGATGATCTGGCTGCGCGGGCGCGGCAGGCCGAGCGGGGCGCAGATCGCCTCCGCCGCATCCTGGCGCAGTGTCGCGAGCCGATCGCGCCGATTGTCCGCCGCCTCGATCCGGTCCAGCGCGGCGGCGGCTGCGACGGCCATCAGCGGCGACGGCGCGGTCGAATAGATGAAGGGACGCGCGCGATTGACGAGATAATCGATCATCAGGCGCGGACCGCAGATCAGCGCGCCTTCAGCCCCCATCGCCTTGCCACAGGTATGGAGCGTGACGACATTGTGCAGCCCGTCGAGCCCGGCCGACAAGCCCCGGCCGCCCGGCCCGAAGACGCCGGTGCCATGCGCCTCGTCCAGCAGCAGCATCGCATCGTGCCGCGCCGCGAGCTTGGCAAGATCGGCCAGCGACGCCATGTCGCCGTCCATCGAATAGAGGGTTTCCACCGCGATCCACACGCGGCCCTTGCCCCCCTCGGCGCGGAAGGCGGCGATCAGGTCGGCAATGCTCTGCACGTCATTGTGCCGGGCGAAGACAGCCGTGGCCTTGCTCATCCGGATGCCGTCATGGACGCTGGCGTGGATCAGCTCGTCCGCAACGATCAGGTCGCCGCGCTGCGGCAGGGTGGAAAAAAGCGCGAGATTGGCGACATAGCCATTGGCCAGGAACAAGGCAGCCTGGGTGCGGAAGAAATCGGCGGCCTTGGCTTCCAGCCCTTCATGTTCGGGCGCATTGCCGCGCAGCAGGCGCGACCCGCCCGACCCCAGGGGCACGCCCCGCGCGACCGCGTCTGCCACCGCTTGCGCGATCATCGGATCGCCGGCGAGGCCCAGATAGTCGTTGGAGGCGAAATCGCGCCCGGCACGCGGAGAAAGACGGCGCAGCCGCCCGCGCTGCTCCAGCGCCGCAAGCTGAGACCGGAAGGGTTCGGCAGTCATGGCGCGGGCTATAGGCGCGGCCGGAAAAGGGGGCAAGCGAGGCGGTGCGCAGGTGCAATATGATGCGCGCCGGCCTGCGCCCGCCCCTCAGGCGTCAGGCCGGATTATGATCCCGCAAGAAGCTGTCGAGCCGCTGGAGGAAATCCAGCCGATCCGCCTGACGCGTGAAATGATGGTCTGCCAGCGGCTGTTCGACATAGATATAGTCCTTGCCCTCGATCTTGCCTGCGGCCTTGAGCTTTTCCGCCATCTCGCGAGACTGGCCGACCTCGACGCGCCGGTCCTTGCGCCCATGGACCAGCAGGATGGGGGTCGAGAATTGCGCCGCATGGCTGATCGGCGAGACGGACGCGAAATCGGGCGCTTGCTCCTTCATCCAGTCCTTGCGCGTGCCATGATAGAGGAAACGCCGGTCATAGCGCATCATCGCGCCCAGATCCGACACGCCGGCATAGGAAATGGCGCAGCGATATTTGGCGCCGTCGCGCTGTGCCGCGCGCATCGCCGCATAGCCGCCATAGGATGCGCCGACCATGCAGACGCGCGCCGGGTCGGCGATGCCCTGCTGCACCGCCCAGTCCACCGCGTCATTGAGGTCGTCCTGCATGGCGAGGCCCCACTGCCCCTCCCCTTTTTCCGCAAAGGCGGTGCCATAGCCGGCCGATCCGCGATAATTGGGCTGCAGCACGGCATAGCCGCGCCAGGCCAGGAACTGCACCCACCAGTCCCATTCCTCGGCATCGCGCGCGAAGGGGCCGCCGTGCGGCATCAGGATGAGCGGCAGCTTGCTGGGATCGCGGCCCGCCGGCAGGGTCAGCACGGCGGCAATTTCCAGCCCGTCGCGCGCCTTGTAGCGAATGGTCTTGACCGGCGAGAGCCGCACCTTGGTGGGGAACTGATCGCTCACGCGCGACAGCAGGCTCATCGCTCCGGCGGCGGTGTCATAATAATAATAGGCGCCAGGCTGGTCGGGGGTGCCGACATGGACGATCATGCGCTGGCCATCGCGGCTGGTGGACACGATGCGCGCGCGCCGGTCGCCACTGCCTTGTCGAGATCGGCCTGGATCTTGGCCAGATTGGCGTCGAACCAGTGCACCTGCGGCGCGTCGGCCACATAATGGACGCCGGCGATCGCGGTGCCGGCGGCATCCTCCTCGATCCCGCCCAGGTCGAACCCGGGCGCATCGAAGATTTTCGCGCCAAGCTCCAGCGTATCGAGATTATAATCGTAGAGCGCGTCCGTCCCTTCATGATCGTCGCTGGCGATGGCGTGGGACGGATCGGCGGTGAAGAGCATTGGCACGACCAGCGATTCGTCGCGCCGGCGATCCGCGCGGTCCACCACGCGAAAGCTGGAGCGCGCGTCCGGCCGGTAGAGAAGCTTCGCCGTGCGAGACGAATCATTATAGCCCACGCCATGCGCACGGTGCCGGACGCGTCGGCATACCAGTTGCGCACGAACTGCTTGGGTGCGACGGCGCTGCGCATCCGCCCGGTCGTGACATCGACTTCGTCCACCTTGGGCCAGAAGCCGGCATCGTCGGAATAGATCGACGTCTGGTAGGACAGCAGGATGCGCGGAGTGCCATCGCGAGCGACCCAGATGACATCGTCGGCATTCTGCGCCGCGACATTCTTGGCCAGCATGTTGATCTTGCTGCCGTCGCGCTTGATGCTGACGACGCGGCTGAGATACCAGGGCATGCCTTGCACCTGGGTTTCGCTGCCGACGCCGACGATCAGCCAGTCGTCATTGACCCATTGCCACCAGTTGAGATCATTGTCGCCCATGGTGCGCACGCGATTGGGCCCGTCATGGACATCGGCGATCACCAGCTTCTGTTCGCCGCCAATCGCCGCGCGGCTGGCGATATGCAGCCCGTCGGGCGACAGCATCGGCCGCTCGATCAGCGGCAGAGCGGCGAAATCCTCGATCGTCCACTGACGTGTCGTTGGCGCAGTCGGCCCCGTCGTCTGCGCCGTCGCCACCGTCATCCCCAGGCCGGCAATCCCAGCCAGCAGCCCGCATATCCGCTTCATTCCCCCCCCCCCCCCCGAAACACTGATCGGCCCCACCCCTTCCTAGGATGGAGCCGATCGTGCGTCACCTGGAATTCGCCGTTAATCAGGCTGTTCGATCATCCGCCATGCGCCAGCGCCGCCAGCAGCAGCAGCGCGACGATGTTGGTGATCTTGATCATCGGATTGACCGCCGGACCGGCGGTGTCCTTGTAGGGATCGCCCACGGTGTCGCCAGTCACGGCGGCGAGGTGGGCGAAGCTGCCCTTGCCGCCATGATGGCCATCCTCGATATATTTCTTCGCATTGTCCCAGGCGCCCCCGCCCGACGTCATCGACAGGGCGACGAACAGGCCCGACACGATGACGCCCAGCAGCAGGGCGCCCAGCGCGGCAAAGCCATTGTCGATCCCCGCCACCGCGGCGATCGCGAAATAGACGATGATTGGCGCCAGTACGGGCAGCAGGCTGGGCACGATCATCTCGCGAATGGCGGCGCGCGTGACCAGGTCGACCGTACGGGCATAGTTGGGTCGGGATTCGCCGCGCAATATGCCATGGTCGGTGGCGAACTGGTGGCGCACATCCTTGACCACATGGCCCGCCGCGCGGCCGACCGCCGTCATCCCCATCGCGCCGAACAGATAGGGCAGCAGCGCGCCCAGCAGCAGGCCGACGATGACATAGGGGTTGGACAGGCTGAAATCGACCGGCGCGGTGAGCCCGAGGGCGGCATTATAGAATTTGAGATCCTCGGTATAGGCGCCGAACAGGACGAGCGCGGCCAGCCCGGCCGAGCCGATGGCATAGCCCTTCGTCACCGCCTTCGTCGTGTTGCCCACCGCGTCGAGCGCATCGGTCTTCAGCCGGACTGTTTCGTCGAGATGGCTCATTTCCGCGATGCCACCGGCATTGTCGGTGACCGGGTCATAGGCGTCGAGCGCCACCACCATGCCCGCCAGCGCCAGCATAGCGGTCGCAGCAAAGGCGATGCCGATCAGGCCGGCGCACTGATAGGCAAGGATGATGCCGACAACGATCACCAGCGTCGGCAGCGCGGTCGCCTCCAAACTGACGGCCAGCCCCTGGATGACGTTGGTGCCATGGCCGGTTTCCGACGCCTTGGCGATGGACCGGACCGGGCGATAGTTGGTGCCCGTATAATATTCGGTGATCCACACGATGAGCGCGGTGACGCCCAGCCCCACCATCATCGACCAGAAAAGGGCCATGCCGCTATAGCCGCCGACCCCGTCAAGATCCGCGCCGAAAACCGCGTTCATGTCCCCCAGCACCCAGTTGGTGACCAGGTAGATGGCCGGGATCGACAGGATCGCGGTCGTCCAGAAGCCCTTGTAGAGCGCCCCCATGATCGACTGGGAGCGACCGAGGCGGACCATGAAGGTGCCGATGATCGAGGTGATAATGCACAGCCCGCCGACGATCAGCGGCAGGCCCATGAGCTTGAGCAGGAAGGCGTTGTCGACGCCGGTGACCAGCAGGGCGGTCAGCACCATGGTCGCGCCCACCGTGACCACATAGGTTTCGAACAGGTCGGCCGCCATGCCGGCGCAGTCGCCGACATTGTCGCCCACATTGTCGGCGATGACCGCGGGGTTGCGCGGGTCATCCTCCGGTATGCCGGCCTCCACCTTGCCCACCAGGTCGGCGCCGACATCGGCCGCCTTGGTGAAGATGCCGCCGCCCAGCCGCGCGAAAATGGAGATGAGCGATGCGCCGAACGCCAGCGCGACCAGGCTGTCGATCACCAGCCGGTCGTCGGGCGCATGGCCGGCGGGGCCCGTCAGATACCAGAAGAAGCCGCTGATCGCGAGCAGCGCCAGCCCCGCCACCAGCATGCCGGTGATGGCGCCTGCCCGGAACGCGACGGTGAGGCCGCTTTGCAGCGATCCGCGCGCCGCTTCGGCGGTGCGGACATTGGCGCGCACCGAAATGGTCATGCCGATGAAGCCGGCCGCGCCCGACAGGATCGCGCCGATCAGGAAGCCCACCGCCGAGGTGAGGCCGAGGAACAGCCCGACCAGAACCGCGACAACGATCCCGACAAGTGCGATGGTGCTATATTGGCGGACGAGGTAAGCCTTCGCCCCTTCCTGGATCGCCCCCGCGATCGCCTGCATCGTGGCATTGCCCGGTGACGCGGCGAGCACCTGCCGCGCTGTGACGAGGCCGTAGAGCAGGGCCAGCAGCCCGCACCCTATGGCGATATAGACTATCTCCATGCTTGATCCTCTCCCCCTGTTGTTGCTGTCATCGACCGCTCCGCAGGGAATGACGGGCGGACGAAGGGCGCAAGCGCGGGCGGCCGGACAGGATGGATCCGGCGTCGGGCACCGCGTCGATCAGCATCTGGGCGTCACGCATTGCACGCTCCAACCGGCTGAGAAAGTGGATGGGCCGAAGCTACATGCCCGACCGCGCGCGTCAAGATGGAGGGCAAGCGGTATGCGGATCAGCGCTTCACTGAAAGCGCCCGACTCCCCCTGCCGTCAATGTTCCCAGCCGAGCCGATCGGGCAGCGGCACGACGGCGCCATCGATCATCAGCGTCAGCCCCCGACCCGCCGAAACATGGCCGATCGGGATCGCCCGGACAGGCGGGGTCATGCCGCGCGGCAGGGTGAAGAGCAGTTCATAATCGTCGCCCGCCCGCGCCGCGGCGATCTGGACGGCGGTGCTTGCCCCGCGCGCCTTTTCGAGCGCGAGCGATAGCGGGATATGATCGATGGTGATGGCGACGCCGCTTGCCTGCGCCATGCGGGCGGCGTCGATCAGCAGCCCGTCCGACAGGTCCATCATCGCGCCGGCCAGAGGCGCGATCAGCGCCCCTTCCGCCAGGCGCGGGCGCGGGCGGCGATAGGCGTCGACCAGCGGGCCGGACGCGGCGGGATCGGCGCGGGCGAGTTCAAGGCCGATGCCCGCATCGCCGACCGGGCCCGTGGCGAAGAGCCGGTCGCCCGGCCGCGCGCCGGCGCGGCTGGGCACGGGACCGGTGGCCTCGCCGATGGCGGTCAGGCTGTAGCTGCGCGCCGACCCGGCCGGCATCTTGACCGTATCGCCGCCCAGCAGGGGCATGGCATGGCGATCCAGCGCCTCGCCCAGTCCTTCGAGAAAGGCCGCGTCCCATGCCTCGTCCCCGGCGAGCGCATAGTTGAGCAGGCAGCCGACCGGCCTTGCCCCCTTGGCCGCCAGGTCCGACAGGTTGACCGCCGCCAGCTTCCAGCCGATGTCGGCCGGCGGGTCGGCGGGGAGATAATGAACGCCCTCGACGATCGTGTCGCTGGTGAGGACGAGCCGCGTGTCGCCGACCGGCAGCAGCGCGACATCGTCCATCAGGCCCTGCGCGGCGGGATCATGCGCCAGGAGGCGCAACAGGGTAAGGAAGCGGGATTCAGCGGACATGAGGCAAAGATCCATGCGCCCCGAGCCTGCCCAAGGGCCATTCATCCTGTAAGGACGGCCGGGTTTTCGGCAAGCTTAACCCGACAGGTGCGCCGCAGCCCTGTTACCGGACATCCTTGGCCACGCCATCAAGCAAGCCGTTGACGAAGCCGGCTTCGCGCTTGTCGTAGAAGGCATGGGCGACATCGACATATTCGCTGATGACGGTGCCGGTGCCCACATCCTGGCGGGCGAGCAGTTCATAGGCGCCCGCGCGCAATATCTGGCGCATCGGCTTGTCCAGCCGCTCCATGGTCCAGCCGCTCGACAGGCGCGCGGCGATCAGGCCGTCAATTTCGGCGCGGCGCTTGTCCACGCCGGTCACGATATCGTCGAAGAAGCTTTCCTCCGCCTGCGCATAGGTCACGTCCTCGATCGTCGCGCCCAGGCGATGCTGGTGGAATTCGTGGAGGAGATTGGCGAGCGGCGTGCCCTCCATCTCGAGCTGGTACAGCGCCTGCACCGCGGCAAGGCGCGCGGCGGAGCGGGATTTGGAGCGATCGTTCATAGCGGTCCTGTATAAACCGTTCGGGCTGAGCCTGTCGAAGCCCCTCTCCTCTTTCATGAAGAAAGTCGGCTTCTTCGACAAGCTGCAGGCGAACGGACGTTATCCTAATCTCAAGGCCACCGAAGCGGCATGGGCGGGCAGCCCTTCGGCCTGCGCGAGCGCGACGGCGGCGGGGCCGACCGCGCGCACCGCGGCGGCATCGAGGCTGAGAAAGCTGGTGCGCTTCATGAAGTCGAGCACCGAAAGCCCCGAGGAAAAGCGCGCGCGGCGGCCGGTGGGCAGCACATGGTTGGGACCGGCGACATAATCGCCGACCGCTTCGGGGGTCATCCGGCCCAGGAACACCGATCCGGCATGGCGCACCTGCGCGAACAAGGGTTCCGGGTCCTCGACGGCGAGTTCCAGATGCTCGGGCGCCAGGCGGTCGACCAGCGGCATGGCTTCGGCGAGATCGCGCACCAGGATGATCGCGCCATTGGCGTCCCAGCTGGAGCGGGCGACCGCGCTGGTGGACAGCGCCGGGATCTGGCGTTCGACGGCGGCGGCGACGGCATCGGCGAAGGCCGCGTCGTCGGTAAAGAGGATCGACTGGCTGGTCGGATCATGTTCCGATTGGCTGAGCAGATCCGCCGCGGTCCATTCCGGATCATTGCGGCCATCGGCGACGACGACGATCTCCGATGGACCGGCGACCATGTCGATGCCGACGACTCCGTAAAGCTGGCGCTTGGCTTCGGCGACCCAGGCGTTGCCGGGGCCGGTGATGACGTCCACCGGCCTGATCCGGTCGGTGCCATAGGCGAGCGCGGCGACCGCCTGCGCGCCGCCGACGCGCCAGATTTCCTCGATCCCCGCAATCTGCGCGGCAGCGAGGACCAGCGGGTTGATTTCGCCATTGGGGGTCGGCGTCACCATCGCGATACGCTGCACCCCCGCCACCTTGGCGGGGATGACGTTCATCAGCAGCGAGCTGGGATAGGCGGCGCGTCCGCCCGGCACATAGAGGCCGGCGGCGTCGACCGCGCTCCACCGGGCGCCCAGGCGCACGCCGGCGCTGTCCACGCCGTCGCTGTCCTGCGGCTTCTGCTTTTCATGATAGGCCGTGATGCGCGCGGCGGCGAGTTCCAGCGCATCGCGAAGGTCGGTCGACAGGGTGTCGAGCGCCGCGCGGGTTTCGGCCAGGGTCACCGCCCAGCCGCTGACATCGAGGTCATGGCGGTCGAACCGCCGGGTATAGTCGGCGAGCGCCGCATCGCCCCCGGCGCGGACCGCTTTCAGAATGGCGGCGACATCGCGCGACACATCCTCGTCCGCTTCGCGGCGCGCGTCGACCAGGGTGGTGAAGGCGGCGGCGAAATCGGCATCGCTGGTGGAGAGACGAAGGGTCATGACTCGATCATCCTTCCCTCGCAGGGGCGGATTTTACCGGACTCACGCCGCATCACGCACCTCCACGGCGTTGCGGAAGGCGTCGATCAACGGCGACAGGTCGGCCGAGCGCATCTTGTAGGCGGCGCGGTTGACGATCAGCCGAGCGGACACGGGCATGATGACGCTGGTTTCGACCAGGCCGTTTGCCTTGAGCGTCGCGCCCGAGGAGACGAGATCGACGATGCGGCGCGACAGGCCCAGCGAGGGGGCAAGCTCCATCGCGCCATTGAGCTTCACGCATTCGGCCTGCAGCCCGCGCGCCTCATAATATTTGCGAGTCAGCTGCGGATATTTGGTGGCGACGCGGATATGGCTGAGCGCGGCCTCATCCTCGTCCGCCGCATCCTGGGGCTCGGCCACCGACAGGCGGCAATGGCCGATGTCGAGATCGACCGGGGCGTACAGCTCGGAATAGTCGAATTCCTCGACCACGTCGGAGCCGACGATGCCGATCTGCGCCGCGCCATGGGCAACGAAGGTCGCAACGTCAAAGGCGCGCACGCGGATGATCGAGATGTCCGGCCGATTGGTGGCAAAGCGCAGCGCCCGGCTCTTCTTGTCATGAAACTCCGCCTCCGGCTCGATACCGGCCTTGGCGAGCAGAGGCAGCGCCTCATCGAGGATGCGCCCCTTGGGAATGGCGAAAGTGAGCGGACGAGTCATGACGCGCGGCACTTAGGCGCAGGGGCGGCAAAGGGCAAGGTTTGGGGGTGGGCGCAGACTGTTCCGCTGTATGACTCACTCATATTCTATAAGCGGCCCGTCATTTCGACCCTGCGCCGGGATCCCGCTTCCTCTTCCTAACCCCTCGAAAAGCGGGATGCTGGGTCAAGCCCGGCATGACAGGACGGGATCAATTACGCCGCCTCCGCCATCGCCGCCTGCGTGCTGGCGATCCAGCCGCCGCCCAGCACGCGTTCGCCGGCGTAGAGGACTGCGGCCTGGCCCGGCGCGACGCCATATTCGGGGGCGTCGAAGAGCAGTTGGTCGCCCTCCAGCCGCGCGGGCACGGGCTTGGCCATGGAACGGACCTTGGCGGTCAGCGGGCCGGTGAAGTCGCCGCCCAGCCAGTTGATGTCGGAAAGGGTCGCACCCGACACCGCCAACGCCGCCTTGGGCCCCACGATCACGCGGCGGCCCTCGGCATCCAGCCGCACGACATAGAGCGGGTCGGGCTGCCCGCCAATCTCCAGCCCCTTGCGCTGGCCGACCGTATAATGGATCAGCCCCCGGTGCCGGCCCATCACCCGGCCATCGACATGGACGATGTCGCCGCCTTCATCCGCGTCGGGGCGCAGCTTGCGCACGATCTTGGCATAATCGCCATCGGGCACGAAGCAGATGTCCTGACTGTCGGGCTTCAGCGCCACCGACAGGCCCAGTTCGGCCGCGATCTCGCGCACCTGCGGCTTGGGCAAGCCGCCCAGAGGAAAGCGCAGATAGTCGAGCTGCGCCTGCGTCGTGGCGAAGAGAAAATAGCTCTGGTCGCGAGCGGGATCGGCGGCGCGGTGCAACTCCGCGCCCTGCGCGCCTTCGACCCGCTGCACATAATGGCCGGTGGCGAGGCAATCGGCGCCCAGATCGCGCGCGATCTGGAACAGATCGGTGAACTTCACGCCCATATTGCACTTCACGCACGGTATGGGGGTGCGGCCGGCCATATATTCATCGGCGAAGTCGGCGATCACGGAGTCGCGAAAGGCGCTTTCATAATCGAACACATAATGGGCGATGCCGATGCGATCGGCGACCGCGCGCGCGTCGCGTATATCCTGGCCCGCGCAGCAGCTGCCGGTGCGGCCCACCGCCGCGCCATGATCATAGAGCTGGAGCGTGACGCCGATCACTTCCGCGCCGGTCTTCGCCGCCAGCGCGGCGACGACGCTCGAATCCACGCCGCCCGACATGGCGACGACGATGCGCCGCTGGGCGAGCGGCTCGGAAAGCTGGAACTGGGGAGGCTGAAAGGCGGGCTGCATGGGCGCGCATATAGTGCGAAGCGGCCGGGGGCGCAAAAGTTAACGATTTATGACCGCCTCCAGCCGATTTGCCGTCCAAATGACTCGCATTCCGGGTTGAGCCGTTTGACCGGTTTACCGTCGGTTATCCATTCGACGCTAGAAGCAGACCCATGGACTTGAGTTTCCTCCGGGCAGGCGGGCTGACCCCCGCCAACGCCAGAGTGACCGGCTGGCCGCGCGTGCCGGTCTGGCCCTTCCTGCGCGCCGCGACTGCCGCGGCCCAGGCGGCCAGCCCCACCGCGCGAGCTGTTGCCGGCAGCCTGCGGGGGCAGGACGGAGGCGATGACTGGGTTCAGGAACTGGCGGATATTTTCGCGCCACGTTCCAACGGCACGATCGAGGCCGTTCGACTTGCGGGCAGCTTCAACCCGCTGATCGCAAGTCGTGTCGTCAGGGGGCAGGGAGAATGAAGCCAGTGTTTACCTTCGCGCTTTAGCCCCTGTTCAGGGCTGATCCAGATAAAGGGTTTCACGGCCGAGTTCGGCAAAGGCCAGTGCCGCAAATTGAGGTAAGAATGATCGAGAACCAGAAAATCAGGCCCGCCCAGGTCGTGGGCCCCCTCGGGGAGCCCCTGACGCTGGACAGCCTGCCGCCCCGGGATACCACCCGCTGGGTGGTGCGGCGCAAGGCAGAAGTCGTCGCCGCCGTCAATGGCGGGCTGCTGAGCGTGGACGAAGCCTGTGCCCGCTACAATCTGACGCTGGAGGAATTTGCCGGCTGGCAGCGCGCGGTCGATCGGTCGGGCATGCACGGCCTGCGCGTCACGCGCATCCAATATTACAAGTCGCTCTACGAGCGGCAGCAGAAATACTGACTGCGGGCTGATCGCCGTCCGGCCCTGCGCCGGGCGCGTTCTCATGGGGCCGCCGGCATATGCCCGGCGGCCCCTTGCCGTTCCGGCAGGCGGCAAAAAACATGCTGGAACGGGCGCAAAGCCAAGATGGTTTCCACCCCGGAATCATTTTTCATCCGATGGAACGCGATGCCCCTTGCTCCGTTGAACAAGCACCCAACCCGATGGGGGCCTGGTCAAGGAGAGTAACATGGGAATCATCTTGTGGCTTATCGTCGGCGGCATCATCGGCTGGCTTGCCAGCATGGTCATGCGCACCGATGCGCAGCAGGGCATCCTGCTCAATATTGTGGTCGGCATCGTCGGCGCCTTCATCGGCGGGCTGATCTTCAGCGGCGGTTCGATCAACGACGGCCTGACCGTCTACAGCTTCCTGGTTTCGCTGGTCGGCGCGATCATCCTGCTGGCGATCGTCAATCTGGTGCGTCGCGGGTCCGTACGTTAAGCGCCAGACACGTCATCACTAAAAGGCCGCGCCTGCAAAGGCGCGGCCTTTTTTCGTTGGTCCTTACCGGCGCACCGCGAACCAGCGATACAGCGCCAGCACGGCCACCGACCCCAGCACGGCCGCGACGAAGCCCGCGCCCTCCTCCGGAGCGTAGAAGCCCGCCAGACGCCCGACGAACCCGGCGAGCAGCGCGCCGGCGATCCCCAGCAGGATCGTCACCACGCATCCGCCCGGGTCGCGCCCGGGCATCACCAGTTTCGCCAGCGCACCCGCCAGCAGGCCGACGAAAATCCAGCCTAGCAAGTCCATGATGGACTCTCCATTATTCGATATGCGACCGCCGCCATAGCGCCACAACGCCGCGGTTTTGGCAAGTCGGTTCGATCCCGAAACGGCATGTGCGGTGCTTTTGCTTCGCCGCGATGATGGGCGGCACCGTCGCGCGTCGCCTGCTCGCATTATCGCTTTGATCTGTCCCCTCACCGCATGATAAATGGGCTTGAGGCAGGTGCTATATTCATATAATACAGTCGCTAACAGGGGCGAAGCGCCGGAGAGATGGAATCGGCATGAACTACGAAACCCAGGTGCTGGGCGACTCGACGATCGTCATGGATGGGGATGATCGGCGCCGGAGCAGGAAGAAGCTGATCATCGGCGCGGGCGTCGCCGTGGCGCTGGTCGCGGCGGCCGTCGCCATTTCGATGCGCGGCGGCGGCGACACCGCCGCGGCGCCAGCGCCGGGCGCGGTCGCGCCGGTGGTGACCGTGACCAGCCCCGGGCAATCGACGGTGGCGCGCACGGTGAGCGCGACGGGTTCGCTCGCGGCGCGGGTCGACATGCCAGTGGGCGTGGTCGGCGAAGGCGGCATGGTGACGCGCGTCCTGGTGCAGCCGGGCGACTGGGTCCGCGCCGGGCAGACGCTGGCGACGATCGAGCGGTCGGTGCAGAGCGAGCAGGTGCGCTCGCTCGCCGCCCAGGTCGAGGTCGCGCGCGCCGAGGCCAAGCTCGCCCAAGCGCAGCTCGATCGCGCCAAGGCGCTGGTCGGCCGCGGCTTCATCAGCGCGGCGGACATCGACCAGCGCACCGCCACCCGGGACCAGGCCGAAGCGCGGGTGCGCGTCGCCCAGGCGCAACTGGCCGAACAGCGCGCCCGCACCGGACGGCTCGACATCAAGGCGCCGGCCGCCGGGCTGGTGCTGACCCGATCGGTCGAACCGGGCCAGATCGTCCAGGCGGGCAGCGGCGTGCTGTTCCGCATGGCCAAGGATGGCGAAATGGAGATGCAGGCGCAGGTGGCCGAAGGCGATCTTGCGACCCTGCGCCCCGGCAACAGCGCGACGGTGACGCCGATCGGCAGCGACATGCAGGTCGCCGGCCGCGTCTGGCAGGTGTCGCCCGTGGTCGATCCGCAGACGCGCCAGGGCATCGCACGCATCGCCGTCCCCTATAACAAGGCGATCCGCCCCGGCGGCTTTGCTTCGGCTACGATCACCAGCGGATCGGGCAGCGCCCCGCTGCTGCCGGAATCGGCGGTGCAGAGCGACCCCAAGGGCAGCTTCGTCTATATCGTGAACGGCAAGAACCAGGTGGAGCGGCGCGACGTGTCGGTCGGCCAGGTGTCCGAAGCGGGCGTCGCCATCACCGGCGGCATCACCGGCACCGAGAAGATCGTCACTTCGGCCGGCGCCTTCCTGACGCCGGGACAGAAGGTCAGGCCGGAACCGGCCAAGGGACGCTGACGCAGGCGGGCGCAGGCCCGGTGCGAAACAGGACAGGATAGCGGGCAGCCTGTGGGCGTCCGGTGAAGGAAGCGCGTGATGAATTTTCGCAACATATCCGCATGGTCGATCCGCAACCCGGTGACGCCGCTGGTGCTGTTCGCCGCCCTGGTGCTGGCGGGGCTCGTCAGCTTCATGCGGATGGACGTCAACAATAATCCCGACGTCAGCTTCCCCTTCGTCAGCGTCACCATTTCGCAGCCGGGCGCAGCGCCCAGCGAGCTGGAGACGCAGATCACCCAGCGTGTCGAGGCGGCGGTACGCGGCGTGCGCGGGGTGGACGAAATCACCTCGATCGCGATGGAGGGGCAGTCCCTCACCAACGTCCAGTTCGAAATCGGCACGCCGGTCGATCGCGCGGTCAATGATGTGAAAAATGCCGTGGACCAGATCCGCAGCGACCTGCCAGACGGCATATTGGAGCCGCAGGTGCAGCGCATCGACGTGGATGGCGGGCCGATCGCCTATTTCAGCGCCGAAGCGACCGACATGACGCTGGAGGAACTGTCCTGGTATGTCGACAACACGGTGGCCAAGCGGTTGCTGTCGATCAGCGGCATGGCGGCGGTCAATCGCGGCGGCGGCGTGAGCCGCGAAATCCGCGTCATCCTGGATCCGGCCAAGCTGCAGGCCTATGGCGTCACCGCCGCGCAGGTGAACGCCCAGTTGCAGCAGGTCAATTTGAACGCAGCGGGCGGCCGCACGGAAATCGCCGGCGCCGAACAGTCGATCCGGGTGCTGGGCAATGCCGAAAGCGCACGCGACCTGGGGGCGACCCAGATCGCCATATCGGGCGGCCGGACGGTGAAACTGGCCGATCTCGCGACGGTGCGCGACATGTATGCCGAACAGCGCAGCCTCGCCCTGATGAACGGGCGGCAGGTGACCAGTTTCAGCATGGAGAAGGCCAAGGGATCGTCGGACGTCACCGTCTATGACGAGGCGCTGAAGGTCCTCGACAAGCTGAAGAAGGAAAATCCCAAGGTCCAGTTCAAGCAGCTCTACACCAGCGTCGAATATACCCGTGGCCAGTATCACAGCGCCATGTCGGCGATGATCGAGGGCGCGGTGCTGGCGGTCGTCATCGTCTTCCTGTTCCTGCGCGACTGGCGCGCGACGATGATTTCCGCGCTCGCCATTCCCCTGTCCGCCATCCCGTCCTTCTGGTTCATGGACATGATGGGCTTCACGCTGAACGGCATTTCGCTGCTGGCGCTCAGCCTGGTCGCGGGCGTGCTGGTCGATGACGCGATCGTGGAGATCGAGAATATCGTGCGCCATATGCGCATGGGCAAATCCGCCTATCAGGCGTCGATCGATGCCGCGGACGAGATCGGCCTGGCAGTCCTGGCGACGACGATGGCGATCGTTGCCGTGTTCCTGCCGGTGGCGCTGATGCCGGGGCTGGCCGGGCAGTTCTTCATCCAGTTTGGCATGACCGTCGTCGTATCGGTGCTGATGAGCCTGGCCGTGGCGCGCCTGATCACGCCGATGGTCGCGGCCTATTTCCTCAAGGCCCATGGCGAGGAAAGCCATGGCGAGGGCTGGCTGATGGACCGCTATATGGGCGTGTTGCGCTGGTCGCTGGACGATCGCAAGGCCAAGGCGCGGCGTGCGCGCGGGGGGCTGCGCAACCGAATGGCCGGCTTCTTCACCGATCATCGCGTCTGGACGCTGGGTGCGGGCATCCTGGCTTTCGTCGCGACGATCGTCGCCTTCGCCACCCTGCCCATGACGTTCCAGCCGACCATCAATACCGATTTCAGCCAGGTGAAGATCGAGACCGTGCCCGGCAGCACCCTGGCGCAGACGACGGCAGTCTCGCGCAAGGTCGCCGATATGCTGTCCGCCGACACCGACGTGGTGGAGGCCGCCTTCGCCGACATCGAGCCGACCAGCGCCGACATCTTCCTGACGCTGAAAAAGGATCGGCCGATCAGTTCGGTCGAATGGGAGCGCAAGGTCGCGCCCAAATTCCAGTCGATCGCCGATGCGCGCGTCAATTTCCAATCCCAGTCAGGCGGCGGCTTTGGCCGTGACATCATCATGATGTTCGGCTCCGACGACCCGGAACTGCTGGAAAATACCGCCAACCAGTTGGTCAAGGAGATGGCGACGCTGCCCGAACTGCGCGCGCCGCGCGTGCAGGGCGACATGCAGCGCCCCGAGATCATCATCACCCCGCGGCTGGACCTTGCAGCCAGCATGGGCGTCACCACCGCTGCGCTCAGCAACGCGATCCGCATCGCCACGATCGGCGACATCGACCAGAACAGCGCCAAATTCTCGCTGTCGGACCGGCAGATCCCGATCCGCGTGTCGCTGGCGGAGGAAAGCCGCAAGGACCTTGACACCATCGCCAATATGCCCGTGTCGACGGTGAGCGGCGGATCGGTGCCGCTCAAGGTCGTGGCCGACATTCATTTCGGCGCGGGGCCGACGCAGATCCGCCGCTTCAACCAGATCCGGCGTATCGTCGTGGGCGCCGACCTCGCGCCGGGCCTCGTCACCAGTCAGGCGATGGGCAAGCTCAACGCCCTGCCCACGATGAAGGCGATCAACGAGGGGCGCATTCAGGGCGTGCAGAAGCTCAATGTCGGCGACAGCAAGTTCCAGCAGGAAATGCTCCAGAATTTCGCCATCGCCGTCTTCTCGGGCGTGCTGCTGGTGCTGGCGGTGCTGGTGTTGCTCTACAAGAGGATCATGCCGCCCTTCGTCAATCTGGGTTCCTTGCTTCTGGCGCCGCTTGGCGGCGCGCTGGCGCTGCATGTCGCCGGCCAGCCTCTGTCGATGCCGGTCTTCATCGGGTTGCTGATGCTGCTCGGCATCGTCGCCAAAAATTCGATCCTCGTCATCGACTTCGCGCTGGAGGAGATGGAAAAGGGGGTGCCCAAGAAGGAAGCGATCATCGACGCCGGGCACAAGCGCGCCCAGCCCATCGTCATGACCACCGTCGCCATGGTGGCGGGCATGGTGCCCACGGTCCTGTCGCTGTCGGGCGACGCGGCGTGGCGCGCGCCGATGGGCATCACCGTGATCGGCGGCCTCATCCTGTCCACTCTGCTGACGCTGGTGATCGTGCCGGCCGTGTTCAGCCTGGCGATTGGCCTCGAAAGCTGGGTCGGGCCGCGGCTGGGCCGTGGCCTGCTGACCTACAAGCCGGGGGACAATGGCCGCCCGGTGCCGGGCCATGCGCCCGCCGAATGATCGCGGGCGGTCCGGCCGGGCCGCCCCGCCATCGAGAGCGCGCTTGCCCAAAAGAACGCCTTGCCTGAACGAAACGGGCGCGTAACCGTTTCCTGCCCATGAAGCTGCTGTCCGCGCCCCGGTCGCCCCTTGCCCCGTCGCCCCATCCCGCGCGGCGCATGCGGATTGTGGCCACGGGCATGCTGGTGGCGATGGCGCTGCTGTTCGTCATCGCCCGCACCACCATCCACATTCATCCCGCCATCGGCTTCGTCCAGGCCTTTGCCGAAGCGGCGATGGTCGGCGGCCTGGCCGACTGGTTCGCGGTGACCGCGCTGTTCCGCCATCCGCTGGGCCTGCCCATCCCGCACACCGCGATCATTCCGCGCAACAAGGATCGGATCGGCGACACGCTCGCCATCTTCCTGCGCGACAATTTCCTGACCCCCGCGGTCGTCGCGCGGCGCATGCGGCACATGGATGTGGCGGCTGCGGCGGGGCGTTTCCTGGCGAGCCCGTCTGGCGGCGACGGACGCCTGCGCGAAGGCGCGTCGCGGCTGATCGCCGACATATTGGAGGCGCTGGACCAGGAACGGCTGGGCGGCATGGTGAAGGGGGCGATCGGCCAGCGGCTGCGCGCCATCAACATCGCGCCGCTGGCCGGCCAAGCGATCGAAGCCGCGATGCGCGACGGGCGGCACGGGCCGGTGATGGACAGCATCGTGCATTGGGCCGACCGCACGCTGGAGGCGAACGAGCATCTGATCCGGCAGATGGTGCATGAGCGTGCGGGCAAGGTGCTGCGCTGGACGGGGCTCGACGAAAATCTGGCCGACGCGATATTGTCGGGTCTGCGCAAGCTGCTCGGCGACATGGCGCAGGATCCTGGCCACCCGCTGCGGCTGAAGGCGGAAGAAGGCATGGCCAAGCTCGCCTTCGACCTGCAGTTCGACCTGGAGATGCAGGCAAAGGTCGCAGGGATCCGCGACGAGATACTCGACAATCCGGCGATGCAGCGCTGGATCGACGGCCTGTGGGAACAGGCCCGCGCGGGGCTGCTGCGCGCGGTGCGCGATCCCGGCCGCGCCATGGCGGGGCGGCTGGGCGAGGCGCTGCGCGCGCTGGGCGGGACGTTGCAGCAGGAAGCGCGGCTGCGGCTGGTGATCAATCGCTTCGTGCGCCGCGCCGCGGTCGGCGCCACCGCCAGCTATGGCGACGCGATCGTGCGTTTGGTCAGCGACACGGTGCGCGGATGGGATGCGGGCACGGTCACCAGCCGCCTGGAACATGCGGTAGGCCGCGACCTGCAATATATCCGCGTCAACGGGACGCTGGTGGGCGGCCTGGTCGGTCTCGCCATCCACGCCATCGACACGCTGCTGTGACGCGAAGCCGGGGCGCACCGGGCCAATCGGTGCGCCCCGGCGGGACTGGCCGCGCAGAGGAGAGAGTCGGCGGCAGCCCCTGATGGAACCGGTCAGCTGGCGGGCGGCGCCTCCTCCGGGCGAGGCGCATCGCCATGCGGCGGCGGCAGCTCTTTGGCGCTCAGCACGCCGTCGTCATTGCGATCCTGATCATCGAACATGACGAGCGCGGGGGCGAGAAATTCGTCGCGGCCGATCTGGCCATCGTCATTGCCATCTTCCGGCCAGGGCATCGACCGGCCGGGCGGCGGGGGCGGCGGCGCGCCGGCATCGGCGCGATCCCCGGGCGGCGGACTGCCGAGGGGCGGGCCGCCCGCGCCGCCCGGCCCGCGCCCACCTAGCCCGCCGCGACCCCGGCCCTCACCGCGGGAGCCGTGATCGCCGATTCCGCCCGCAGCCGCTGCCCGGCGCTCATGGCCCAGCATGCGCTGCATCGTCTGCACCGGCACCAACCCGTCGCCATCCGGGTCCATCAGGCCGAAGCGGCGCTCCATATAAACGCGCATCTCGTCGCGCGTGATGCGGCCGTCCCGGTCGGCATCCGCCGCCCAGGGGCCGCCCGCCTCCCCCTGCGGCTGCGGCTGCGGCTGCGCGGCCGCGACGGATGGGGCGAGCAGGCTGGCGGCAAGAAGAAGGGCTGGCAAACGCATGAAGGCTCCTGACGATGGGGCGTGTCGCGCCACGGCGTCGCACGGGGGCTTTGCCGCCATATGTCCCGATGCAGCCGGAATATTGCAACGTGTCGACACTGACCGCAGACTTCCGGCCGGGTGACACGCTGACGCCCGCGCCATTCCATGTTCCACCTCCGCCGCCCACCGCCGGCCCAGCGCCACGCGCTGCGCAAATGGCGTTTCCGTCCCGCGACCCGCGACGGCGTGGCGGTGGCATCGACGAAGGTGCTGACGGTGCGCTTCACGCTCAGCGATCGCTGAGCGTCGGAAGCCCTGCGCCACCCGCGCAGGGCTTCGCCAGGATCGACTCTTTTGCATCCGCGCTCGCCTTGGCTTATAGGAACGGCATGGCGATCTTTCCCCGTCCCGTTTCCCCCAAAAGCGCGCTTGGCGACTTCTGGGGCTATTTCCGCCAGCAGCGGCAGCATAAATGGCCGCTGCTCGGCCTGTCGGTCGCGCTCACCTGGGTGATCGTGTGGACCTTCGTCATCGACGCGAACACGAACACGATGCCGACCCGCAACAAGATCATCTACGTCGAAAGCTGGGACGCGAACCGGTCCGACGCGGCGATCATCCTCCAGCAGAAGATCGATTTCGCCAAGCGGGAGGCCGCTCTGGTGAAGCAGCAGAAGCGCATGCAGGGCTATGCCGACGCCTTCGGGATCGAATGGCGCGATGAGGAAAAGCGCAACACCGCCGAGCGGAAGGAAGCGGTGAAGGCGATCAACCGGATGCTCGATGATCGGCTGGTGAAGGCGGAGACCGCGCAAAAGGCCGCGCCCGGCGCGGATGCGGCGGGGGTCGCCAGACCCTGAGCGCGCCCGTGCCCGCTGATGATCGGCGCTACATGGCCGCGGCCATCGCCCTGTCGGCGCGCGGACGCGGCCTGTCCACCCCCAATCCCAATGTCGGTTGCCTGATCGTGCAGGACGGCCGCGTCGTCGGGCGCGGCTGGACCCAGAAGGGCGGCCGTCCCCATGCCGAGGCGCAGGCGCTGGACCAGGCGATGGATCGCGCCCGGGGCGCGACAGCCTATGTGACGCTGGAACCCTGTTTCCACCTCAGCCCGCGCGGGCCGCGCTGCGCCGATCTGATGGCGCGCGCCGGTGTCAGCCGCGTGGTCATCGCGCTGCGCGATCCCGATCCGCGCACCGATGGACAGGGCGCGGCCTGGCTGCGCGACCGGGGCGTCACCGTCGACATGGGGCTGATGGCGCAGGAAGCGGCGGCGGCTATGGCGGGTTTCGTGCTGCGCCAGACGCGCGGGCGACCGCATGTCACGCTGAAGCTCGGCCTCTCGCTCGACGGGCGGATCGCGCTCGCCAATGGATCGAGCCGCTGGATCACCGGTCCCGAAGCGCGTGCCCATGCGCATGTGGAGCGCGCCCGCCATGACGCGATCCTGGTGGGCGGCGGCACGCTGCGCGCCGATGCGCCGCGCCTCGACGTGCGACTGCCCGGCCTTGCCGATCGTTCGCCGCGCCGGCTGCTGCTGACGCGGGGGGACGCGCCGGCGGATTGGGAACGGATCGGCGCGCCCGAGGAGATCGCGGCGCTGGAGCGGGTCGATCATCTGCTGGTCGAGGGCGGCGCGGAAACGGCGGCCGCCTTCCTGCGCGCCGACCTTGTCGACCGGCTGCTGCTCTACCGCGCGCCGATCCTGGTGGGATCGGGCCTGGCTGGCGTGGGCGACATCGGCCTGGAGGATCTGGCCGACGCCCATGGCCGCTGGCGCCTGTGCGACAGCCGCATGCTGGGCGTCGACCGGCTGGAGGTTTACGAGGCGATCCGGAGCGCCTAAGCCTCTCCCCCCATTCCTCCCTTCGGTCGTCCAGACAGGGCCAAACCATACAGGGCCAAATCAGGGCAAACGGCAATGTTCACCGGCATCATCACCGACATCGGCACGATCCGCACGCGCGAGCAGCGCGGCGACCTGCGCCTCGTTATCGGCTGCGCCTACGCGATGGACGGGGTCGCGATCGGCGCGTCCATCGCCTGTTCGGGCGCTTGCCTGACGGTGGTGGAAAAGGGCGACGACTGGTTCGCCGTCGACCTGTCTGCCGAAACGGTGGCGCGCACCGCGCCCGGCCTGTGGGCGCAGGGCGGCCGGCTCAACCTGGAACGCGCGCTCAAGGTCGGCGACGAACTGGGCGGGCATATCGTCACCGGCCATGTCGATGGCATCGGCCAGTTGGTTTCGGCGGAGGCCGAGGGCGATTCGACACGGCTGGTGATCCGCGCGCCGGCGGAACTTGCCGCTGCGCTGGCGGCCAAGGGGTCGATCACGGTCGACGGTATTTCGCTGACGGTCAACAGCGTCGAGGACCGGCCCGACGGCAGCGTCGATTTCGGACTCAACATCATCCCGCACACCGCCGCCGCCACCACCCTGGACCGGCTGGAGGAAGGCCGCGCCTTCAACCTGGAAATCGACGTGCTGGCGCGCTATCTCGATCGGATGCAGGCGCTGCGCAACCGCTCGGTGTGATTTAACTCTTGAAGTAATCACATTGCGATGTGATATGAGCCGATCCCGACCGGGAAAGGAGTCGTTTTCATGTCGTCCGCGCTTCTCGATACCGTCCGCAGCCTCGTCACCGACGGCGGCATGTCCCGTTCCGGCCTGGCGCGCGCCGCGGGTCTGCACGCCAATTCGCTGCGCAAGCTGGGCGAGGCGGACTGGAACCCCACCGCCGAAACGCTGGGCAAGCTGGAGGCCTATCTGTTGAAGCGCGAGGGCGGCACCGCCCTCGCCAGTCCCGAAGAGATCATCAACGAAGCGCGCAACGGGCGCATGTTCATTCTGGTCGATGACGAGGATCGCGAAAATGAAGGCGACCTGGTCATCCCTGCGCAGATGGCGACGCCCGACGCGATCAACTTCATGGCGACACATGGCCGCGGCCTCATCTGCCTGGCGCTGACGCGCGAGCGGGTCGAGCATCTGGGCCTGGAGCTGATGAGCCGCAACAATGGCACCCGGCATGAAACCGCCTTCACCGTGTCGATCGAGGCGCGCGAGGGCGTCACCACCGGGATCAGCGCCGCCGACCGCGCGCGCACCATATCGGTCGCGATCGACGGGTCCAAGGGCGCGGCCGACATCGTCAGCCCCGGCCATGTCTTCCCGCTGATCGCCAAGGATGGCGGCGTGCTGGTGCGCACCGGCCATACCGAAGCGGCAGTGGACGTCGCGCGGCTCGCCGGGCTCAATCCCTCGGGCGTCATTTGCGAGGTGATGAAGGAGGACGGGACGATGGCCCGGCTCGACGACCTCATCCCGTTCGCGCGCAAGCACAAGATGAAGATCGGCACGATCCGCGACTTGATCGCCTATCGCCGCCGCCACGACCATATGGTCGAACGCCGCGCCGAAACGCTGTTCCACAGCCGGTGGGGCGGCGAGTGGAAGGCGATCAGCTTCTACAACAAGGCGACACAGAGCGAGCAGCTGGTGCTGCAGAAGGGCCATGTCGATCCCGATCGGCCGACCCTGGTGCGCATGCATCAGATCGCGCCGCTCAGCGACATGTTCGGCCGCGAAGGGCCGCGATCGGGCACGCTGGAGCGCTGCATGGAGATCATCGCGCAGGAAGGCGCGGGCATCATCGTCGCCCTGCGCTACGACGCGCCCGACATGCTCACCCGCTTGCTGCGGGCCGTCGACAAGTCCGGCGCGGGCATGGACGAGCTGCGCGACTATGGCGTGGGCGCGCAGATCCTGGCGGAGCTGGGCGTGCATGACATGGTGCTGCTGACCAACAGCCATCACAGCCTGATCGCGCTTGACGGTTACGACCTGTCCGTGGTTGGGCAGCGCCCGATCGAGCTGTAAGGAACATCGACATGGCCAAATTCCTGATCGTCGAAGCGCGCTTCTACGACCATCTCAACGACCTGCTGATCGAAGGCGCGAAGGCCGCGCTGGACGAGGACGGCCACCGCTATGAGGTGGTGACGGTGCCCGGCGCGCTGGAAATTCCCGGCGCGGTGGCGATGGCGGCGGAAACCGGCCGCTATGACGGCTTCGTCGCGATCGGCGTGGTGATCCGCGGCGAAACCTATCATTTCGAAGTCGTGTCGAACGAAAGCGCGCGCGGCCTGATGGCGCTCAGCATGGACGGCATCGCGATCGGCAACGGCATATTGACGGTCGAGAATGAGGAACAGGCGCTGGTGCGCGCGCGCCCGGACCAGAAGAACAAGGGGGGCGAAGCGGCCAAGGCGGCCATCGCCATGCTGGCGCTGCGCGGGCGTTTCGGCGTCGCCTGATCCGGGGGCATCCGCGCCTCTGAAGTCTGTCGAGAAGCGGGCGGCGCGTCGCCAGCCGCTTCTCGACAATAGGGCAGCGGGTTAGGCGACGGTTTCCAGCGCCGGATAGTCGGTATAGCCTTCGGCGCCCTGGGTATAGAAGGTCTTGGGATCCCAGTCATTGAGCGGCGCGTCGGTGCGCAGCCGCTCGACAAGGTCAGGATTGGCGATGAAGGGCCGGCCAAAGGCGATGCCGTCGGCCACGCCGCTGTCGAGCGCCGCCTGCGCGCTTTCCTTCGTATAGTCGCTGTTGAGGATCAGCGGCCCCTTGAAATGCTGGCGGATGAGCGGCGACTGGCGCGGTACGTCGCTGCTGCCATAAGTGCCGGTCGGCGTCAGCTCGCGCAGTTCCAGAAAGGCGATGCCGAGCGCATCGAGCGCCTGCGCCGCCACCGGGAAGAGGGTGGCGGGATCGCTGTCGTCGGTGCCCTGCGTGACGCCATTGGGCGACAGGCGCACGGACGTGCGATCCGCGCCGATCGCGTCCACCACCGCGCCGGTGACTTCGCGCAACAGGCGCACGCGGTTTTCCGGGCTGCCGCCATAGTCGTCGGTGCGCTGGTTGACGCCGTTGCGCAGGAATTCGTCGATCAGATAGCCGTTGGCGGCATGGATCTGCACGCCGTCGAAGCCCGCCGCCCGCGCGTTGCGCGCGGCGTGCGCGTAGGTTTCGAGCAGCTGGGGAATTTCCGAGACTTCCAGCGGGCGGGGCGTCGGATAATCCTTGTTCCCTTCATAGGTATGGGCATGGCCGGGCGCCGCGATCGCGCTCGACGACACCGGGTCCTCTCCCGTCACGGCAGGATGGACCAGCCGCCCCATATGCCAGAGCTGGGCGACGATGCGGCCGCCCGCATCATGGACCGCGGCGGTGATCGGCTTCCACGCCTCCACCTGTTCCTCGCTCCACAGGCCGGGCGCATAGGGCCAGCCCAGGCCCTGGCGCGAAATGCCGGTCGCTTCGCTGATGATGAGGCCGGCAGAGGCGCGCTGGCGGTAATAATCCACCATCAGCGCGGTGGGCACATGGTCGCGGGTCGCGCGGGCGCGGGTCAGCGGCGCCATCAGGATGCGGTTGGGCGCTGCGATCGCGCCCAGCTGGATCGGATCGAACAGGGTCGTCACTCAATAATCTCCCTTCGCCATCATGCGTTGCATATTGCAACGGGGATGCGCCTTGGCAACTAGGGAGCGACCCCGCCGGGTTCAACCCCCCTTCCCACCCTGGCGCGGACATTCGTCCCAACGAACGCGGCGGCAAATAGTTGTGCGAAGCGGCGGCCGGGCCTAGATTGTCGCCATGAGCGAGACCCAGGACCTGACCCTCGACGAAATCCGCGCGCTGCTGGCGCCGATCCTGCCGCGCCATGCCGCGTTCGACGGCTGGCGCCCCCAGGCGGTGGCGATGGCGGCGCAGGAAAAGGGCGTCGACGCCGATGTGGCGCAGCTTGCCTTCACCGACGGAGCGATCGGCATGATCGACGCCTGGTTCGCCAGCATCGACGCGCGCATGTTGGAGGCGCTGCCGGCAGACCAACTCGGCGCCCTGTCGATCCGCAAGAAGATCATCGCCCTGGTGGAAGCGCGGCTGGCGCTGCTGGCCCCTGATCGGGAAGCGCTGCGCCGGGCGCTGGCGGTGCTGGCGCAGCCCGGCCATGTGGTGCGCGCGGGGAAGCTGGGCTGGCGCGCGGCCGACATCATGTGGCGCGCGGCCGGCGACACGGCCAGCGACTTCAACCATTATAGCAAGCGCATGACGCTGTCGGCCATTTATGGGTCGACGCTGCTGGTCTTCGTCAATGACGATAGCGAAGGCCATGCCGACAGCCGCGCCTTCCTCGCCCGCCGGGTCGAGGATGTGATGCGCTTCGAAAAGGCCAAGGCGAAATTCCGCAACGCCGGCGGGGGCGAGCATCTGAGCCTGTCGCGCTTCATTGGTCGGCTGCGCTACCCCGCGATCTGAGCCAAGGCCCCGCGCGATTCCCGCTGGCCATGGCGCAGGGGTATTGATAGTCACTCGCAGCATATAGCCTGTGAGTGACTTTCCTTTGCGCCTGACCGACCTGCCCTTGCGGCAACCCGCCTATGTCGACCTGATCGACTGGACCAGCCTGTCCGCCATTGATGCGCAACGCTTGCGGGAATTCGGGTTGTGCGAAGGCGCGAGCGTGGAGGCGCTGCATCATGGCGGGCTGCTGGGGCGCGGGCCGATCGCCTGCCGCGTCGGGCGCATGATCATCGCGATGCGGCGCGCTCATGCCGCCGCGGTCACCGTGCGCACGGGCCTGGACACCGGGCCGGAGCCGCAGGCATGAGCGCGCTGCCGCTGGTGGCGCTGGTCGGCAATCCCAATGCCGGCAAGAGCGCGCTGTTCAACGCGCTGACCGGCGCGCGGCAGAAGCTGGGCAATTATCCGGGCGTCACCGTGGAGCGCAAGGCGGGCCGCCTGGCGCGGGCCGACGGCCGCCCGGTCGAACTGGTCGACCTGCCCGGCACCTACAGCCTGGACCCCGCCAGCCCGGACGAACAAGTGACGCGCGACGTCGTCATGGGCCGGCAGGCGGGCGAAAAGCGGCCCGACGCGCTGGTCATCGTCGTCGACGCCGCCAATCTGGACAATCATCTGCGCTTCGCCCTGGAACTGATCGCGCTGGGCCTGCCGACGATCGTCGCGCTCAACATGGTCGATCTCGCCACTCGCGACGGGCTAGAGCTGGACGCCGGCGCCCTGTCGCGCGAACTGGGCGTGCCGGTGGTGGCGACCGTTGCGGTGCGCAAGCGCGGCCTCGATCATCTGCGCGCCGAACTGGAAGGCTTGCTGAACGGCGCGCCGTCCGCCTATCCCGCCGCCGCAGCGCCCGCGCGCGACTTCGACGCCACGCGCCAGGAAGCGCGGCGGATCGCCCGCGCGGCGATCATACGCGAAACGCCGTCCCGCCGGCTGACCGCCGCGGTCGACCGGGTGGCGCTGCATCCCGTCTTCGGCCTCGCCTTGCTGCTGGCCCTGCTGTTCGTCATGTTTCAGGCGGTCTATGCCTGGTCGGAAACGCCGATCGCGATGATCGAGGGCGTGGCCGAGGCGGCCGCCGGCCTGGCGCGCGACAGCCTGCCCGACGGCATCCTGCGCTCCTTCCTGGTCGATGGCGTCATCAACGGCGTCGGCTCGGTGGTCGTCTTCCTGCCGCAGATCCTGATCCTTTTCTTCTTCATCCTGATGCTGGAAGCGACCGGCTACATGGTCCGCGCCGCCTTCCTGATGGATGGCATCATGGCCAAGGTGGGACTGTCGGGCCGCGCCTTCATCCCGCTCCTCTCCTCCTTCGCCTGCGCCATCCCCGGCATCATGGCGACCCGCACCATTTCTGATCCCAAGGACCGGCTGACGACGATCCTGATCGCGCCGCTGATGACCTGCTCGGCGCGGCTCCCGGTCTATGCCGTGATCATCGGCGCCTTCATCCCGGCCCGTGACATCGGATATGGCATCGGCCTGCAGGGCTTCGTCCTCTTCTGCCTCTATCTGGCGGGGATCATCGGCGCGATGCTGGTGGCGCTGGTCCTGCGGCTGACCGTCACCAGGGGCGCGAGCGGCAGCTTCCTCATGGAAATGCCCAAATATCAGTGGCCCCACCCCCAGGACATCTTGCTGGGCCTGTGGCAGCGCGCGGTCATCTTCCTCAAGCGCGCCGGCACGATCATCTTCACCTCGACCGTCATCCTGTGGGTGCTGCTGAGCTTCCCGCGCGTGCCCGAAGGCGATCCCGCGAGCCAGGTCGATCATTCGATCGCCGGCCGGATCGCCAGCGGCCTCAACGTCGTGCTGGAACCGATCGGCTTCAACCGCGACATCTCGCTCGCACTGATCCCCGCCATGGCGGCGCGCGAAGTCGCGGTGTCGGCGCTCGCCACCGTCTATTCGATCGACGCGGGCGATGACGAAGCGGCGCTGGAGCAAAGCCTGGGCGACCGGCTGAAGGGGCAATGGCCGCTGCCCACGGCCCTCGCCTTCCTCGCCTGGTTCATCTTCGCCCCGCAATGCATTTCCACCATCGCGGTGACGCGGCGCGAAACCAACGGGTGGAAATGGCCGATCTTCATGACCGTCTATCTCTTCGCCCTGGCCTATGTCGCGGCGGGCCTCACCTACTGGACGGCGACGGCCTTAGGCTTGGCTTAGCGCTTGAAGGGCTGGAGCCGCGCTCTATAACGGCCGATCAATCTATCGGAGGAATCATGGCAGGCTCGGTCAACAAGGTCATTCTGGTCGGCAATCTGGGCGCCGACCCGGAGGTCAAGAGCTTCCAGAATGGCGGCAAGGTGTGCAATCTGCGCATCGCCACGTCCGAAAGCTGGAAGGACCGCATGACCGGGGAGCGCAAGGAGCGCACCGAATGGCACAGCGTCGCCATCTTTTCCGAAGGGCTGGTCGGCGTCGCCGAACGCTTCCTGCGCAAAGGGTCCAAAGTCTATATCGAAGGCCAGCTGCGCACCCGCAAATGGCAGGATCAGTCGGGCAATGATCGCTACACGACCGAAGTCGTGCTACAGGGCCTGGGCTCGGTCCTCACCATGCTGGACGGCGCGCCCGGCGGCGGTGGCGGTCAGGGCGGCGGCTATGGCGGCGGTGGCGGCCGGTCGCAGGGGGTGAGCGACTGGCAGAGCGGATCGAGCGGCTTTGGCGGCGGCGACTATGATGATTTTGGCGGCGGGTCCGGTGGCAACCAGGGTGGCGGCTTTGGCGGCGGCCGGTCGCAGGGCGGCAGCCGCGGCGGCGCGGGCAGCCCCAATTTCGACAACGACCTGGACGACGAAGTGCCGTTCTGATCGGCGCGGATCGTTCGACGAAAAAAGGCGGCTTCCCATCGGGACGCCGCCTTTTTTCATGCCGTCACGCTATTGCGGGACGGAGCCGGCGACCCTTTGACGCGCCGCCCTTCAGCGCGCCAGTTCCTCCTGCGCGAAGGCGCGGATATGGTCCTTGAGGTCGTCGCGCTCCAGCGCCAGCGCCAAATTCGCCTCGATATAACCGGCCTTCGACCCGCAATCGAAGCGACGCCCTTCAAAGGTGACGCCGTGAAAGGCCTGGGTGCCGATCATCGCCGCCATCGCGTCGGTCAGCTGGATCTCGCCGCCCGCGCCCTTTTCCTGCGTTTCGAGAATCTTCATGACTTCGGGCTGCAGGATATAGCGGCCCGGCACGATCAGGTTGGACGGCGCGGTGCCCAGCTTGGGCTTCTCGACCAGCCCCTTCACTTCCGTCAGCACGCCGTCGCGCGCGCCCGGATCGATGACGCCGTAGCTGGGCGTTTCGTCCATCGGGATTTCCAGCGCGCAGACCAGATTGCCGCCGACCTTGTCATAGGCGTCGACCATCTGCTTGAGGCAGCCATTGCCCTTCGCGCCCTTCATGAATTCGTCGGGCAGCAGGATGGCGAAGGGTTCGTCGCCCACGATTTCCCGCGCGACCCAGATGGCATGGCCCAGGCCAAGCGGCTCCTGCTGGCGGATGAAGACGGCATTGCCGGGCATCAGCCGCGTCCCTTCCAGCGCGCCCAGATCCTTGCCGCGCTCGCGCTGGGTGATCTCGGTTTCAAAGGCGATGTCGAAATAATCCTCGATCGCGCCCTTGCCGCGACCGGTGACGAAGATCATCTGCTCGATGCCCGCTTCCCGGGCTTCGTCCACCGCATATTGGATGAGCGGCCGGTCGACGACGGGCAGCAATTCCTTGGGCACCGCCTTGGTGGCGGGCAGGAACCGGGTGCCAAGACCGGCAACCGGGAAGATGACTTTGCGAATAGGCTTGTGGGACATGCTGCTCCATTCTCGCTGCAACGCGGAAAGACGTGCCTGAAATCACGGCGAAAGCCGCAAAGGTCAAGCGTTTGCGCATGCCGTAACGCGTCACACGGCCAGAAGTCGCCGCGCTACCTCCTCCAGGGCGGAAATTTCGCCTTCCAGCTGGTCCAGCGACACATGGACCTGGTTGTTGCGCGGGTCGCGGCAGGCAAAGCCGCCGGGCTCGGGCTGCTGGAACCCCTGGATGATGAGCGCGCGGAACCGGTCGATCCGCTGCATGTCCCGCTCGATCGCCGAAATTTCCGTCAGCGCGCTGGCGTTGCGCCGGTCGCGCATGGCGACCATCGTGCGCAATTCGGTCATCAGCTTGGTCATGCTGGGCCGAGTGCGCGCGCCCACGGTGCGCACGTCGCCCATGCCCTCGCGCATCAGGCCGACCTTCGCCTCCAGGCTCTGTTCCAGCATGGTCCAGGCGCAGATCAGCCGCCCGACCGAACAGAGCAGCGCCGCATCCTCCGGCGCATATTCCGAAACAGGTTTCACATTAACGTCAGATACCAGATGCACACCCACGCCCCGAAGTCTCCTCTATGGCGTCGAGTCCTGCACCCGGGAACGGGGGCTAGGCCAGTGCCGCGCATGCGCGCTCCTCGCGGCTGGGGCACGGATCACCGGCAGCCGTGCAGGAAGGGCGGCGAAGCGTGAAGGCGCGCCGCGCGTCCCGCCGTCAGAAATCGATGGCGATGCCCTTGCGCTCCCAGTCGCCATAGCGGACGGGGCTCATGGCCTCGTCATGGGGCGTGGGATTGTCGATCGGGTCGGGCTGCGGCACCGGCGGGCTTTTCGACAGATGCGCAGGGGGGGTCACATGCGCGGGACGCTTGCCGTTGAAGGTTCCCATAAGTCGCGGCCTTTCGATTGCGGGCGGGGGCGATCCACCCCATATTCATGTCCGACCTGCTATCTGGGCGGGCAAGGAGCATAAAGCAAGTGAACGGCATGAAGACGACCATGTTGCTGGCGGCGCTGACGGCGCTGTTCATGGCGCTCGGCTATACGCTGGGCGGCAGCGGCGGCGCGGTGATCGCGCTGCTGGTGGCGGCAGGCATGAACCTCTTCACCTTCTGGAACGCCGACAAGATCGTCCTGTCGATGCACAATGCGCAGGAAGTCGACGAGCGCAGCGCCCCCGATTTCTACCGGCTGGTGCAGCAGCTGGCGCAGCGCGCGGGCCTGCCGATGCCGCGCGTCTATCTGATCGACCAGGATGCGCCCAACGCCTTCGCCACCGGGCGCGACGCCGATCATGCCGCCGTCGCCGCCACGACCGGGCTGCTGGCGATGCTCAGCCGCGACGAAGTGGCGGGCGTGATGGCGCATGAGCTGGGTCATGTGAAGAATCGCGACACGCTCATCATGACCATGGTCGCGACCATCGCCGGCGCCATTTCCATGCTGGCGCAGTTCGGCCTCTTCTTTCGCGGTGGGCGGGACGATGGCCATGGCAATATGCTGGCCAGCCTGCTGGCGATGATCGTCGCCCCCTTCGCCGCGATGATCGTGCAGATGGCGATCAGCCGGACGCGCGAATATGGCGCCGACCGCGCGGGCGCGGAAATCAGCGGCAATCCCCATGCGCTCGCCTCCGCCCTCGCCAAAATTTCCGGCCGGGCGCAGGCCATTCCCAATCCGGTGGCGCAGCGCAATCCCGCCGCGGCGCAGCTCTATATCGTGCCCACGCATGTCAGCGAGCTGTTCTCCACCCATCCCGCGACCGAGAAGCGCATCGCCGCGCTGCAGGAAATGGCGGGCGCAATAGGCGCTGTGGAGGGTAAGGCGGACGCCGGCGCGTCGGCGATGCCCGCCCGCTCCCGCGCGTCCGCTCTGTCGCCGATCGCCGCACCGCCCGCCAGCGCGCCCCGCCGCCGCAGCGCGCTCGACCCGCATGGCCGCGGATGATCGATGACATCGCTGCCGACGCCGCCGGCTTTCTCGTGCGGCAGGTGGGCGGCTTCGCCGTCGATCTGACCGTAGACCAGATTTTTTCCCGGCACAGCGCTCGCTTCTTTCACGGCGTGGGACGCCGGGTCATTGCTGTTGTCACCCTGGGCGGCAAGCGCATCCCCTCGTCGCTCCAATCCGTGCCGAAAGGGGTGAGCGCGCGGCCGCGCCGATCGGACTGGCTGGCGCTCTGGACCGGCATCCTCTTCTGGATCGCCCTGTTCCTCGCCGCCGGGCTCGGGCTCTCTTATTTTCTTTGAAGGCGAAAAGGCGTAGGGGCCGCAGATGCCCCCTCGTTCTCCATCGCGCCCGTCCCGTCCCCGCCCCGACGATGTCCCCGGCCTGCCCGCGCGCCGCGCCGCGCTCCGGCTACTGGACGCAGTGTTGCGGCGGGGCGAGCCGCTGGAGTTGGCGCTGCACGGCGCGGCCCAGGGCCTGCCGCGCGAGGACCGCGCGCTGACTCATGCCATCGCGGCCGAAGTGCTGCGCCACTTGCCCGATCTCGACGCGCTGATCGACGGCGCCACGCGCCAGACCCTGCCGGACGATGCCAAGGCGCGCATGGTGCTGCGCATCGCGCTGGCCCAGGCATTGCGAATGGACACGCCGCCCCATGCCGCGATCGCCACCGCGCTGCCGCTGGTCGATGGCGGCCCGCGCAAGCTGGTCCATGGCGTGTTCGGCACGGTGACGCGCAGCGAACCGACACTTCCCGAACCGCCCACCCTTCCCCAGCCGGTGGTGACGCGCTGGACCGAACAATGGGGCGCGGAGATGCCGCAGGCCGCGGCGCGCGCCTATGGCGTGCGGCCGCCGGTGGATGTCAGCCTCCGCGACGCGAACGAGACAGCGAAATGGACAGATGCGCTGGGCGGCGCATCCTTCGCGCCGGGCCATGTCCGCTTGCCCGCCAATCCCGCTGAAGGGGGCGTGGCCATCCCCGATTTGCCCGGCTTTGCCGAGGGCGCCTGGTGGGTGCAGGACATCGCCGCATCCTGCGCGGCGCGGCTGCTGGGGGACGGCGCGGGCCGCAGCGCGCTCGACCTGTGCGCCGCGCCGGGCGGCAAGACGATGCAGCTGGCGGCGGCCGGCTGGCGCGTCACGGCGGTCGACCAGTCGAAGAAAAGGCTGGAGCGGCTGTCGGACAATCTGGCGCGCACCGGCCTTAATGCCCAAACGGTCACGGCCGACCTGCGCCAATGGTCGCCGCCAGCGCCGGTCGGGGCCATCCTGCTCGACGCGCCCTGTTCGGCCACCGGCATCTATCGCCGCCACCCCGACGTGCTGCACCGCATCGGCCCGCGCCAGATCGCGGAACTGGCGGAATTGCAGGCGCAGTTGCTGGCGCGGGCGGCCGACTGGCTGGCGCCGGGCGGGCGCATGGTCTATGCCACCTGCTCGCTGGAGCAAGCCGAGGGCGAGGAACAGATTGCGCGCTTCCTGGCCGCGCGACCGGACTTCGCGCTGTTGCCGATCGAGAGCGGGGAGCTGCCCCAGGGCATGACCGCGACCGCGCCGGGATGGCTGCGCACGCTGCCCGACATGCTGGCCGAGCAGGGCGGCGCCGACGGCTTCTTCATCGCGCGCCTTGCCAGGCAGTAACAGGGCGCGTTAACCATATGGTGCTAGGCCGACGATACGCCGACCGTAACGAAAGAGCGCCGCATGCGTCCGATCGAGCCATTACCGCTGCATCATAGCTGGCCGCTTTACGAACTGCGCGCGCATCTCGCCCCCGTGCTGCTGGACCCGGAGATCGCTCGCAACGACGCCGCGCTGGCCGAGCGCGGTCTGGGGCTGTGGCATTGCGACCTGCGCGACGACCGGCTGTGCTGGACCGCGGGCGTTTACGACATATTCGGCCTGGAGCGCGATCTGGAAGTGTCCCGGTCGCTGGCGGTGTCGCTCTATGCGCCGGAGTCGCGCGGGCCGATGGAGCGGCTGCGCGCCTATGCGATCCGCCACAAGCGCGGCTTCACGCTGGACGTGGACATCGATCAGGCCGACGGCGCTGGCCGCTGCGCGATGCGATTGATCGCGGCGCCCGTGCTGGACGCGGGGAGCCATGTCGTCGGGCTGCATGGCGTCAAGCAGATGCTGCCCCGCGGCGCGCGCCCGTCGCGGCAACTGGATCCGACCATTTTCGTCATGCTTTGAACGGCTTGGCGAAGCCCGGCCGGGCCGTGCCGACTCGGGGGAAAATCCCCGTTGCCTCGCGCCGCGCGCACCACTAAGGCGAGCGGTTAATGACCCGTCCCATCCTCATCTCGCCCTCCATCCTGTCCGCCGACTTCGCCCGCCTGGGCGAGGAGGTGCGCGCCATCGACGAAGCGGGCTGCGACTGGATCCATATCGACGTGATGGATGGCCATTTCGTGCCCAATATCACGATCGGCCCGGCGGTGGTGAAGGCGCTGCGCCCGCACAGCCAAAAGCCCTTCGACGTCCATCTGATGATCTCTCCGGTGGACCAGTATCTTGACGCCTTCGCACAGGCGGGCGCGGACATCATCACCGTCCATCCCGAGGCGGGGCCGCATATCCACCGCACCGTGCAGCATATCAAGTCGCTGGGCGTGAAGGCGGGCGTGGTGCTCAATCCCGGCACGCCGGCGAAGATGCTGGACTATCTGATCGACGACATCGACCTCATTCTGGTGATGAGCGTCAATCCCGGATTTGGCGGCCAGAGCTTCATCGAAAACCAGCTGCGCAAGATCGAGGCGTGCGCGAAGATGATCGAGAAGTCGGGCCGCGACATCCGCCTGCAGGTCGATGGCGGCATCGATCTCAACACCGCGCCCGGGGCGATCGCGGCGGGCGCGGACGTGCTGGTGGCCGGCACCGCGACCTTCCGCGGGGGCCCGAGCGCCTATGCCGACAATATCCGCCAGCTGCGGGGCGGGTGAGCGAGCCGCGCCGCCTGTCGGTCCGCCGCGGCCAGGACCTGCCGCCCGAGGAGGGCGAGGACGGCATCGAGCAGGGCAAGCGCCTCATCCGCGTCGCGGATGACAAGGGCCTGTCGCTGACGCAGAAGATCGCCCATCATTTCTATCTGCTCAGCTGGAAGACGCCGATCCATGGCCGCCGGCTGAAGGGCAAATATCCGCTCAAGCTTCTGGCCGTGCCCGATGACGACGTGCCGGGCGACGGGCGCGCCGGCGCGGCGATGCGGGCGGGCTATTTCCTGTTTCGCGGGCAGAAGCTGCCGATCGACCGGCTGGACTTTGCGCGGCCGGGCGTGGGTCCGGCCTTTTCCGATTATCTGCACGGCTTTCGCTGGTTGCGGGACCTGGCGGCCAGCGCATCGCGCGAACAGGGCGCGCCGATCGCCGAGACGGTGATGCGCAAATGGCTGGACGCCCATGCCGAAACGCCCAGCGAGCCGGCCTGGCGAGCGGACAATGCCGGCTGGCGGCTGCTGTTCTGGACCGCCCATGCGCCGCTGATCCTGTCATCGAGCGACCTCGTCTATCGGTCGCTGGTGCTCAACTGCATCGCGCGCACAGCCCGCCATCTGGACCGCGGCGCCGACAAGGCGCCGATCGGCTTGCCACGCATCGTCGCCTGGTGCGCGATCATCGCCGCGGGCCTGCTGATCCCGGGTGGCGAGGCGCGGCGGCAGTTCGGCGAAGCGGGATTGAAGCGCGCGATCGACAGCGGCATCCATGCCGATGGCGGCATCGTGTCGCGATCGCCCCTGGCGCAGATGGAGGCGATCATGGCGCTGTCCATGCTGCGCGCCGTCTATGATGTGCGCCGGGAAAAGCCGCCGCTGTGCCTTGCCGATGTGCTGTCGCGGGCGGTGCCGGCGCTGCTGGGCCTCACCCATGGGGATGGCGGCCTTGGCAGCTGGCAGGGCGCCGGCGCGTTCGACCCGCACAGCGTCGAGGCGGTGGTGCAGGCGAGCCGCGTGCGCACCCGCCCGCTGCGCCAGGCGCGCGACTGGGGCTATCAGCGGATTGCCGCCGGCGCGACTGTGGTGCAGATCGACGCGGCGCCGCCGCCGGTCGCACGGCTGGCCGATGCGGGCTGCGCCTCCACCGGCGCGATCGAAATCAGCGACGGGCCGCAGCGGCTGATCGTCAATTGCGGCGGCGCGGCGCTGGAGGGCGCGTGGATCCCCGCCGACCTGGCGCAGGGGCTGCGCACCACGGCGGCGCACAGCACGCTGGTGCTGAACGACAGCAATTCCACCGCGCTGCTGCCCGACGGGACGCTGGGCAAGGGCGTGACCGAGGTGGAGCTCAACCGCCAGGAAATGGACAATGGCAGCCGGCTGGAGCTGAGCCATGACGGCTATGTGCGGCGCATGGGCTATATCCACCGCCGGCTGCTGATGGTGAGCGGCGACGGTCGCGAAGTGCGCGGCGAGGACATGCTGACCCCGGCCGAGCGCCGCCGCCGCCCGGTGCGCCAGCCGGTGCAGCTGCGCTTCCACCTCGCGCCCGGCGTCGAACCCACGCTGACCGCCGACAGCCAGGCCGCCGTGCTGCGCATCGACCATGGCGCGCTCTGGCAGTTCCGGACCGGCGCGGGCGTGCTCAGCGTCGAGGACAGCCTGTGGGTGGACGGTCATGGCTATCCCCACCCCACGCGCCAGCTGGTCGTGACCGGCGAAGCGCTGCCCGGCGGGTCGAGCATCGGCTGGCTGTTCAAGCGAATGGGATGAACGCCTGCCATCGGCATCAGGCCGGTCAGGATTCATTTACCTTATCCCGTTAACCTTTCGACATGGTCGCGTCCCTTTCCAGCCGAGTCAGGACCCTGTGCCTGATCCTGTGCCTCCTGCTGGTGGCGCTGGCCGCGCTGCTGCTCGACGCATCCTATCAGATGAACCGCAGCCTGCGCTGGGTGACGCATTCCTCGCAGGTGCTGCAGACCGCGACGCAGGCGCTGACCGAACTGCAAGCGGCGGAATCGGGGCAGCGGGGCTTCACCCTGACGCGCAATCCGGAATTCGCCGCCGGCTTTGACGCGCATGTCGTCAGCGCCCAGGCCAGCGCCGCCCAGCTCGTCAGGCTGACCGCCGACAATCCGGTGCAGAACAGCAACGCCAGAGCCATCCAGACGCTGACCGGCGAGCGGATCGACAATCTGCGCACGACCGCCCGGCTCGCGCGCACGGGCGATTTCGACGGCGCGCGCGCGTCCACGGCAAGCGGCCGCGGCCGGGCGATCATGGCGCTGATCGGCGCGCGCATCGACATGTTTCTGACCGAGGAGCGCGCGCTCGCGACGTCGCGCATGGAAACGGTCGACCGGCGGCTCAACTTCATCCGGCTGGCAGTGCTGGGCGGCACGCCGATCGCGCTCCTCTTCATTGCGATCATGGCGATCGCGCTCGTCCGCCGCATCAAGGGGCCGGTGCGCGCGATGGTGCAGGTGATGGGCGACCTGGGATCGGGCGACCGCAGCGCGCGGATCGAGGCGGCGATGCAGTCGCGCGAATTCGAGAGGCTGGCCGAAGGCTATAACGCGATGGCGAGCGAGCTGGAGACCGCCGTCGCCGACCAGGTGCGCAGTGAGGAACAGCTGCGCATCGCCAATCTGGAACTCAGCCGCAACGCAACCATCCTTCAGGCGCGCGGCGAAGTGATCGAGCTGCTGGGCGGGATGGCGCACCGGATGCAGGCGGCCCGCACCGACGAGGAACTGGCGGCAATCATCCACGCCTTCGTGCCGCGCGTCCTGCCCGGCATACCCGGCGCGCTCTATGCGCATAATAATTCGCGCAACCTGCTGGTGCCGATCGCGGCGTGGGAGGGGATGGAGATCGACCCCACCGGCTTCCCGCCCGACCAATGCTGGGCCCTGCGGCGCGGGCGCAGCCATTCGGTGGACGATGCGGACCGGGACATTGTGTGCGGCCATGTCGCGCCCGAAGGCCTGCCCTATCATTGCGAGCCGTTGCTGGCGGGCGGCGAAGTCATCGGCGTCCTCTATCTCAACCGGCTGATCGACGCGGAAAGCCAGTTCCGGCTGACCCTGCTGGGCGAAAATATCGCGTCCGCTCTGGTGAATCATCGCCTGCAGCGGGGCTTGCGCGAACAGACGATCCGCGATCCGCTGACCGGCCTGTTCAACCGCCGTTACATGGAAGAGGCGCTGGCGCTGGAGATCGCGCGGGCTTCGCGGTCGCGCACGACGCTCAGCGTGGTGATGTGCGACGTCGATCATTTCAAGCGCTTCAACGACGAATTCGGGCATGATGCGGGCGACGCGGTGCTGCAGGCGGTGGCGGCAGAGATGCGCCAGCGTTTCCGCGACGGCGATGTGGTGTGCCGTTATGGCGGCGAGGAATTCACCATCATCGCGCCGGGTTCGACCGCCGTCACACTGGCGCAGCGCGTCGAAATCGTGCGGCAGGCCATTGCCGAGCTGAAGGTCAGCCAGAATGGCAAGGCGCTGGGGTCGATGACCATGTCCTTCGGCATCGCCAGCTGGGACGAGAGCATGTCGCGCGAGGGATCGGCGCTGATCCATGCCGCCGACGCCGCCCTCTATCGCGCCAAGCGCGAGGGCCGCAATCGCGTCGTGCTGGCGGAGACGCGCGCCATCGCGGCGGAGTGATCGCTGCGGAGTGATCGCTGCGGAGTGATCGCTGCGGCAGGGGTGTATTTTCCACGCGCATGCGCGTAAGGGCGGCGCCGAACGCATCCGCCTTTTGCCTCAGGAAAGCCTCTCCCATGTCCGACGTCACCATCAAGCGCGCCCTCCTGTCCGTGTCCGACAAGGCCGGACTGATCGAATTGGGCCAGGCGCTGCAGGCCCATGGCGTCGAACTGGTGTCGACCGGCGGCACCGCCAAGGCGCTGCGCGACGCAGGGTGCCAAGTGAAGGATATTTCCGACCTCACCGGCTTTCCCGAAATGATGGACGGCCGCGTCAAGACGCTGCACCCCAAGGTGCATGGCGGCCTGCTGGCCGTGCGGGGCAACCCCGAGCATGTCGCGTCGATGGACGCGCATGCCATCGGCGCGATCGACCTGGTCGTCGTCAATCTCTACCCCTTCGCCGCCACCGTCGCCAAGGGCGCGGAGCGCGAGGAGATCATCGAAAATATCGACATTGGCGGCCCGTCGATGGTCCGTTCCGCCGCGAAGAACCACGAAAGCGTGGCGATCGTCACCGATCCCGCCGACTATGCCCGGCTGATCGCGGAAATGAGCGAAAAGGGCGGCGCGACCAGCTATAATTTCCGCCGGATGCTGGCGGCCAAGGCCTATGCGGCGACGGCCGCCTATGATTCGATGATCGCCAGCTGGTTCGCCTTCGCAGATCAGGGCGTCGCACTCCCCGAAACGCTCAGCCTGGCGAGCAAGCTGGGCGCGACGCTGCGCTATGGCGAAAATCCGCACCAGTCCGCCGCCCTCTATTTGCCCGTCGGGCCGAGCGCCAACGGCATCGCCCAGGCGCGCCAGATCCAGGGCAAGGAACTGAGCTACAATAATTACAATGATGCCGACGCCGCGCTGGAGCTGGTCAGCGAGTTTCGCGACGGCCCGCCGACCGTCGTCATCGTCAAGCACGCCAATCCGTGCGGCGTCGCCACCGGCGACACGCTGATCGAAGCCTATGAAGCCGCGCTCGCCTGCGACAGCGTGTCGGCCTTTGGCGGCATCATCGCGGTCAACCGCCCGCTCGATGGCCCCACCGCCGAAGCGATCAGCGGCATCTTCACCGAAGTCGTGGCCGCGCCCGACGCCGATGACGACGCCAAGGCGATCTTCGCGAAGAAGAAGAATCTGCGCCTGCTGCTGACCGGCGACCTGCCCGACCCGGCGCGTCCGGGGCTGCAGGTCAAGAGCATCGCCGGGGGCATGCTGGTCCAGGGCCGCGACAATGGCCGCGTGACGCAGGACATGCTCAAGACCGTGACGAAGCGCGCGCCCAGCGAACAGGAGCTCAAGGACTGTCTGTTCGCCTGGACCGTCGCCAAGCATGTCAAGTCCAACGCCATCGTCTATGCCAAGGACGGCAGCACCGCGGGCGTGGGCGCGGGCCAGATGAACCGCCTCGAATCCGCGCGCATCGCCGCGTGGAAGGCGAAGGACGCAGCGGAGAAGGCAGGCTGGGCCCAGCCGCGGACGATCGGATCGGCCGTCGCCTCCGACGCCTTCTTCCCCTTCGCCGACGGGCTGCTGGCGGCGGTGGAGGCGGGCGCCACGGCGGTGATCCAGCCGGGCGGATCGATCCGCGACGAGGAAGTGATCGCCGCCGCCGACGACGCCGGCCTTGCCATGGTCTTCACCGGCATGCGCCATTTCCGGCACTGAGCCGGTCGCATCGACGATATCGCGGTCAACGGACTGGAACAGGCAGAGGGATCGCCCTGATGCGGTTGCGAAGGATGATCTTCGCAGCCGCAAAATCGCGGAAATCCGCCACTTTCTCTCAACTGGCCTCTTTTCAACCCCGCCGGCGACGCCTATCTAAGGCGCGACCCTACTTCCACGTCAGACGTGGGGCGGAAGACCAAAACATGTTCGACAGGAGACAAGGATGAGCATGAAGACGCTGGCGGCCCTGGCCGCCACGATGGCCCTTGCGCTGCCCGCCGCGGCGAGCGCCGGCACCGACAATATGGATGTGATCGTCGACGGCAATAGCGGCGCGGAAACGCGATCGGTGGCCGTGTCTGTCGCCGACCTCAACCTCGCCAGCGCCAGCGGCATCCGCCGCGCCGATTACCGGCTGATTCGCGCGTCCAAGCAGGTGTGCGGCTTCGTCAACGGATCGATCATCCCGGTGACCGAGGATTATCGCAACTGCTACGGCGCCGCGCTGGATGGCGCGCGCAGCGACCTCAACGCCCTGGCGCAGCGCCAGGGCTGACGCTTCCGCTTTTTCGCCTTCCCCGCACGAAGGGGACCATGGGGCCGTTCCGCATCACCCGGGACGGCCCTTTGTCATGGGATTGCAGGCAAAGGCCGGCTGCGCATCTTGCGGATCAGGCGGGCTGGAAGCTGAGCGCGACGCCGTTTATGCAATAGCGCTTGCCCGTGGGTCTGGGGCCATCGTCAAACACATGGCCCAGATGCCCGCCACAGCGCGCGCAATGCACTTCGGTGCGCGGATAGCCGAGCGCGACGTCGCGGTTGGTCCCGACCGCGCGGGGCAGCGGCGCCCAGAAGCTGGGCCAGCCGGTGCCGCTGTCGAACTTCGTCCTGGAACTGAAAAGCTGCTGGCCGCATCCCGCGCACGCAAATACACCCGCGCGATGCTCCTTGTTGAGCGGGCTGCTATAGGGATGCTCGGTCGCTTCCTGCCGCAGCACCTTGTAGGCCCAGGGGCTGAGCTTCCTTCGCCATTGCGCGTCGGTCAGCCTGTAAGGATAGGCCGCCTGCGCGCTGCCCGGCAGCCATTGCCACAGCGCGATCGCGCCCGCGCCGCTGGCGATGCCGCCCAGAAAATGCCGTCGGTCCATGTCGCGCCTTGTAGCGCGATCAGCCTGTCGCCGGCCTGAACAGCCCCTTCCACCAGCGCCCGCCCGATTGCATCACATGGCGGCGGAACAGCAGCACGCCCACGCGGATGATGAGCGCCACGAACGCCGCCTGCCACAGCAAGGCGAGCAGATGCGGCCACAGCGCGCCTTCTTGCCCCGCGCGCGCGATCATTGCGAAGGGCGAGCTGAAGGGAAAGATGCAGGCGGCGATCTCCGCGGGCGATCCCATATGGTCGACGGCATAGCTGGCGAAGAAGAAGATCAGCATCTGCCCCATGGTGATCGGCATGTTGAGCGTCTGCACTTCGCGCACCGTCGCGGCCTGCGCGCCGATCCCCAGGAACAGCGATCCCAGCAGCGTATAGGCCATGGTGAAATAGAGCAGCGCCAGCCCCAGGAAGATCGGCCAGCCCACCGCCGGCACTGGCAGGGTCGATGGCTGGCCGCCCGCCGCCAGGAAAATGGCGAAGGCGGTGCCGCCCCAGAAGGCGATGCCGACCAGGCTCATCGCCAGCATCGCCATCAGCTTGCCCAGGAAGATCGCGTCGATCGGCACGGCGGCCGCCAGTATCTCAATGATCTTGTTCGTCTTTTCCTCGACCAGGTTGGACAGGATCATGCCGGCGAGCAGGATGGTGAGGAAGAAGATCACCACCTGCGCCGCCCGGCCGATCAGCAGCCGCGCCTGCGCCTGCGCGCCGCGGCTGGTGGCGACTTCCTGCCGTTCCACCGCGACGAAGCGCAAGGTCCGTTCGGCGAGCGCCGCGGTCGAGAGCAGGCTGACATCGCCCTGCAGCCGGTCGAGATCGACGGGCTTGCCGGTCAGCACCGGCCGGGCGAGCGTGCCCGAGATGATCGCCACCACCTCCGATCCCGGCCGCGCCAGCTGGGCGCGCGGGTCCGGGGCGAGCGGCGCCGTCCGCAGGCGCGGCAGCGATTCCGCGCCCATGCGCGCGGTCAGCCGGCCATGGGCGCGCAGCAGCGCCGCGCTGTCCGCGGGCGCGAGCGCGACGCCCACAACCGGGCGCAGGTCGGTGCTGGAAATCCGCTCGCCCAGCCCGCCAAAGGCGAAGCCGATGACGATCGGCAGCAGCGGCCCCAGCAGGAAGAGGATGAAGGTGCGCGACAGCACGACGGCGGTGAAGTCCCGCCGCGCAATGACGAAGGCGGCGCGCCAGAGCTGCATCATGGCTGCGCCTCTTCGTCCGCATCGTCCTGCATCTGCCGCGCCGCCGCCGCGCCCGCGATCGCGACGAAGGCGTCGTGCAGGCCCGGCCGCTCGATCGACAGGCTTTCGATGCCCGCCCGGTCGTCGATCAGCGCGCGCAGCAGCGGCTCGATCCCTTCCTGGGGCAAAGCGAAATGCCAGCCGCCCTCCTGCGCCATCGTGTCGGGCGGCAGCGCGCGGCGCCAGGCGCCATCGACCGACCGGGTGCGCAGCCGCACCTGCGGGCGCAGCCGGTCGCGCGCGTCGCTGACCGTGCCTTCGAACCGGATGCGTCCGCCCGCGATGATCGCGATGCGCTCGCACAGCCTTTCGGCATGGGCGATGACATGGGTGGAAAAGAGGATGGTGACGCCGCGCCGCGCCTGTTCGCGGATCAACGCCTCCAGCTTTTCCTGGTTGATCGCGTCCAGCCCGGAAAAGGGTTCGTCCAGCACGATCAGGCGCGGTTCGTGGACGATGGTGCCGAACAGCTGCACCGTCTGCGCCATGCCCTTGGACAGCTGGCGGATCGGCTTGGCGATGGCCGCGCTCATGCCATGGCCTTCCAGCAGCGCCTTGGCCCGCCGGCGGCCTTCCGCCAGCGGCAGCCCGCGCAGCGCGCCCATGAAGGCGATCGCCTCATAGGCCTTCATCGACGGATAGAGGCCGCGCTCTTCCGGCAGATAGCCGACCTGCCGCGCCATGCGCAAAGGCTGGGCCGCGCCCAGCAGGCTGCGTTCGCCCGCATCGGGGTCGATGATCCCCAGCAAGGTGCGCAGCAGCGTCGTCTTGCCCGCGCCATTGGGCCCCAATATGCCGTAGATGGCGCCGGCGGGCACGGCGATGTCGACGCCGTCGACCGCGCGAAAGCTGCCGAAACTCTTGACAAGCCCATGGCCTTCGACGGCATAGGCGGGCGCCTGGACGGAAGAAAAGGCCGGAGTGTCGCCGATCATCCCGTCCTGATAGTCTGGACCCGTGCCCGTGCCTATAGAAACCTTGGAGCAGCGCCTGAAGGCGGAGGCGGAGCGGCTGGGCTTCGCCGCCTGCCGCATCGCCGACGCCGACGCCGCGCCCAAAAGCGCCGCGCGGCTGCGCGCCTGGCTGGATGCGGGCCATCATGGCGACATGCTGTGGATGGAGGAGCGCGCGCACCAGCGCGGGTCGCCGCGCGGCCTGTGGCCCGACGTGCGCAGCGTCATCATGCTGGGGATGAGCTATGCCCCCGGGCGCGATCCGCTGGCGCTGGCCGACGCGCCGGACCGGGCGCGCTTTTCGGTCTATGCGCAGGGCAAGGATTATCACGACGTCGTCAAGAAGGCGCTGAAGGCGCTGGCCCGCTGGCTGGTGGAGCAGCAGGCGCGCGAGGGCGAGGCCGGCGGCCTCAAGGTTTTCGTCGATACAGCCCCGGTGATGGAAAAGCCGCTGGCGCAGGGTGCGGGGCTCGGCTGGCAGGGCAAGCACAGCAATCTGGTCAGCCGCGATCATGGCAGCTGGCTGTTCCTGGGGGCCATCTATACCGAAAGGGCACTGACGCCCGACGGACCGGAGCGCGACCATTGCGGCAGCTGCACCGCTTGCCAGGCCGCCTGCCCGACCGACGCCTTCCCCGCCCCCTATGTCGTCGACGCGCGGCGCTGCATCTCCTACCTCACCATCGAGCATAAGGGCCCGATCCCGGAAGCGCTGCGCGAAGGGATCGGCAACCGCGTCTATGGCTGCGACGATTGCCTGGCGGTCTGCCCCTGGAACAAGTTCGCCGACCATGCCGCCGCGAACAAGGCGTTCATCGGCCGCGCCGAACTGGCCGCGCCAGCGATCGGCGATCTGCTCGACCTCGATGACGCGACCTTTCGCGAGATTTTCTCCGGCTCGCCTATCAAGCGCATCGGCCGCAATCGCCTGGTCCGCAACGCCGCCATCGCCGCGGGCAACAGCGGCGACCCGCGCTTGCTGGCGCGCCTGCAGGCGCTGGTCGGCGACGAAGATCCGGTGGTCGCCGAAGCCGCGGCCTGGGCGATCGGAAAGCTGTCGACCTAGCCGATCCGCATCACCGTCGTCCGAAGATGTCGCGCTCCGCCTCCCCCTCGTCATCCCCGAGCGGGCAGGGATCGCGGGCGTCGGGAGGCAAGACTATGGGCAAGCCTCGCCATCCTATTTGCTTCCAAAATAGGATTTGCTCTGGTCTAGCCTTGGCGATGGATCAGCACCGCTCCTGCTCGTCGCCGCGCGTCATGTTCGTGTCGCGTCCATGTCGCTTCGCTGTCGCCTACCGGGCGCGAAGCGGGCGCTTCGGGCCCGAAAAGCCCGACGACACTGTGAACTTCGGCCGGACCGAACAGCGACGGCTATTTCGTCTGCAGCGCGGTCACGCAGGCGCCGGGATCGACGTCCGCGCCGGCCGGATTGCGCGCGTCGATATGCGTCACCACCGGCTCCTTGCCGCGCGCGGGCGCGTAGAGATAGGCGTCGAGCACGCAGCGGCCATTGGCGAATTGCAGCTTGCGCACCGTGGTCTCGCGAATGTCGAGCCGGGGCGCGCCGAACAACTGGGTCAGGCGGCGTGCGTCCGATCCCATCAACGGCCCCTGTTTCTGGAAGGCGCTGGCCGGTGGGCCGGCGGGCGGCGGGGCGTAGCTGCCCCTGGGCACGACCGATCCGCCACAGGCCGCGAGCGGCGCCAGCAGCAGAAACGACAGGAAACGGGGGGCAGTCATGATCTGGTCTTCCGGCCGAGCAGCATATGAACCGCCATAGCCGCGCTGAAGATCGGCGCAAGCAGGTTGACCAGCGGCACCAGGAAGAGAAGCGCCGACACGAGCCCCATGAGCCACCGGCCGCCGCGCGGGAGCGGCGGCAGCGCGGGATGGCGGGGCTGCACCATGTCGGCCATGTCGCGGCCCAGCAGATAGGCGTTGAGCGCCAGGAACAGGCCGATCGTGCCCACCCCCGTCACCAGCAGCGCCAGATAGGCCGGCAGCGCCAGCAGGTTCCAGCCGATCGTGCGGACCAGCGATGCGAGCGCCAAGCGCAGGCTGCGCCCCCATCCGACCGGCCGGGCGACGACATGGGGATAATCGGCGCGCTCGACCGCTTCGATGATGTCGTCGGCGAAAAGGCCCATCACCGCCATCGCCGTCGCGCGGAACAGCAGCCAGCCCGCCGCGATCAAGGCCAGCGCCGTCGCGGTGGCTTCGGCATATCCGCCGCCACCCCAGCCCAGCCACAGCCGCAGCCCATGGAACCCCGCCCACAACGCCGCCGCCAGCACGCCGAAGAGCAGCAAGCTGAGGATCAGCGTCTTGCCCATCAGGCGCAGCGTCACGCGCTGGAAGATGGAGGGCACGGCGCGCAGGACGGCGGTAAGGACCATGGCCCAGCTATCCTACCGCCCGGCCGCGTCGTCAATCAGCGCCGTTGCATGGGGCCCGCCGGGCCGGTAGAGACGACGAAATTTTCTTACCAGCACAAGGATATTGCGTGACCGCATCCGCTCCCACGCTCGACGTCGTCGCCATCGGCAACGCCATTGTCGATGTTCTCGCCCGCAGCGACGACGCCTTTCTAGCGCAGCATGCGCTGACCAAGGGCGGCATGCAGCTGATCGACGCGGAGATGGCCGAAACCCTTTATGCCGACATGCCCCAGGCCAAGGAGATCAGCGGCGGGTCGGCGGCCAATACGCTGGCGGGCCTGGCGGCGTTGGGCAAGAAGTGCGGCTTCATCGGCCAGGTCAATGACGACCAGCTGGGCGAGGTTTTCGCGCATGACGTCCATGCGCTCGGCATTCGGTTCGACACGCCGGCGATGCAGGGCGACGTGCCGACCGCCCGCTGCCTCATCCTGGTGACGCCCGACGCCCAGCGCACGATGAACACCTTCCTGGGTGCGTCGCAGTTCCTGCCGGAGACGGCCCTGGACCTCGACATGATCCGTTCGGCCGGCATCCTCTATCTGGAAGGCTATTTGTGGGATCCCGAGCAGCCGCGCGCGGCGATGCGGGCAGCGATCGACGCGGCGCGCGAAGCGGGCCGCAAGGTCGCCTTCACCCTGTCCGACAATTTTGTCATCGAGCGCCATCGCGCCGACTTCGTCGATTTGATCGACCAGGGGTTGATCGACATCCTCTTTTCCAATGAAGGCGAGATCCAGTCGCTGGCGCAGATGGATGATTTCGACGAGGCGCTCGGCGTCTTCGCGGCCAAGGTTCCGGTGCTGGTGTCGACCCGCAGCGAAAAGGGCGCGGTCGCCGTGGTCGACGGCATGCGCCACGAAGCGCCCGCCGCGCCGGTCAGCCAGATCATCGACACGACGGGTGCCGGCGACCTGTTCGCCGCCGGCTTCCTGGCTGCCCATATCGACGGGCGCGACGTCGCCGACTGCCTGAAGCTGGGCGCGGCGGCGGCGGCCGAGGTGATTTCGCACTGGGGCGCACGGCCCGAGGCCGATCTGGTGGTGATCCGCGACCAGCTGTTCGCCTGATCCTGCGCGGCGGACGGCGCGGCCGGGCTGCGGCTCAGTCGCCCTTCTGCCGGCGGAACAGGGCGCGGTCGTCGGGGCCGAAGCCCCAGCGCCAGATGACCAGCGCATAGGCGCCCAGGATCGCCCAGACGCCGACCGCCAGCTCCACCCATTCCAGCCTCGGCGGCAGGGCGACGAAGCCCGCGCCGACGATGCACGCGACGCCCGCCGCGCTCAGCAGCGGCCAGCGCCAGGCGTTGATCGGCGCGCCCAGCAGCCGCGAGAGCAACCGCGCCTTCACCAGCGCGCCCAGCGCCAGGGCAAGGCAGAGCGCCAGCGCGGGCGCGGCGGCGACCCAGAGGCCGGGCAGCTTCAGCTGCCGCGCCAGCAGGATGAGCGCGAAGCTGAACGCCGCCTGGCACCCGATCATGACCAGCGAGATCATCAGGTTGCGGTGCCGCGCGATATAGACCAGCGCCGATTCGCTGACCACCGCCGTCGCCGCCACCACTTCGGCCAGCAGCAGGAAGGCGAGCGCGCCGGTGCCGCCGACGAAATGCGGCCCCACCAGGCCCATCACCGCTTCGCCCGGAATGCCGAGCGCCAGGGCGATGCCCGCCTGCGCCGCGATGATCCAGAAACCGACCTGGCTCACCTGCTTGGCGATGGCGGCCAGGTTGTTTTCAGCCAGGTTGCGGGTGATGACCGGGCCCATGATCGGGTCGAAGCTGGTCTTGAGCTTCTGCGGCAGCGACGCGACCTGCTGCGCCACATAATAGATGCCGATCACCGCCGGGCTGACGAACAGGCCCAGGATCGCCATGTCGAGCCGGCGCGAGCCCCATTCGACGCCATCGGCCGCCGCCAGCGGCAGGTTGCGCCGCGCCAGACGCCACAGCCGGCAGCCATCGGGCCGCCAGCCGCGCGGGACGCCATAATGGCGGACCAGCGGGATGAGCGAGGCGACGAGCGCGGCGATCATCGACACGGCATAGGAGAGGATGAGGCCGTCGCGCGTCGAATAGAAAGCGAAGGCGAAAGCACCAATGCTGATCGTCCAGGGTTCGATGATCGAGCGCGCGCGCACCGTCGCGCCGATGTCGAAGCGGTAGGCGCAGGCGGCGAGCGCAACGTCTGACCCGGCGACGCCGATCACGACCAGCGCCAGCAGCCGGTCGAGCCCGTTGATGCTGCTGTTGGGGAACATCGCCTGCGGCACCGCGATCAGGATGGCGGCGCCCAGCAGGGATGCAAGGAACGTCACCAGCATCGCGTCGGCGACGACATGATTGTGCGGCCGTTCGGTCTGGGCGAGCGCGCCGGCCAGGCCCCGCTTGAGGCCCAGCGTCGCGATCTGGGCGATGAATTCCACCACCAGCACCGCATAGGCGAAGCGGCCCAGCGCATCGGCGCCATACCAGCGGCCGGCGATGAAGAGGAAGGGCAAGCGCGCGGCCAGCCGCAGCAGGAAGCCGAAGATATTGGTGCGCCCGCCCTTCGCCAGAGCGGCGATATCGTCCCGATCCTCGGGCAGCGACATGTCGGTCGCGGTCAGTGGCGGTTCGACCTGCGTCATGAAGAAGAGGCGGTTATAGGCACGGGGAAAGGCGGCGCGCCGTCATTCGGGCCGCAGCGGGCGCGCGAGCAGCGCGTCGATCACGTCGGCCAGCGGCGCTGCGTCGGCGAGCAGAGCGCAGACCGCCTCCACCACCGGCATTTCGACGCCCGCGGCGCGCGCCGCATCGCGCAGCACCGGCGCGGTATGCGCGCCCTCCGCCACGGTGCGGCGATTGGACAGAAGGTCGGCCGCGCGCGCCCCTTCGCCCAGTCCCTTGCCCAGCGAGAAGTTGCGCGAATTGGTCGAGGAGCAGGTGAGGACGAGGTCGCCCAGGCCCGACAGGCCGCCCAGCGTCTCCGCGCGTGCCCCGCGCGCAAGGCCGAACCGCGTCATTTCCGCAAAACCGCGCGAGATGAGCGCGGCGCGGGCGTTGAGCCCCAGCCCTGCTCCTTCCGCCACGCCGCAGGCGATGGCGAGCACATTCTTGACCGCGCCGCCGATTTCCGCGCCGATCACATCGTCCGAGAGATAGGGGCGGAAGGACGCCCGCGCGATGCGCGCGGCGAGGCGCTGGCCTAGGTCGCGATCCTCGCACGCCAATGTGATCGCGGTCGGCAGGCCCCGGGCGACTTCATGCGCGAAGGTCGGGCCGGACAGGACCGCAATGGGCGAACCGGGCCGGGCCTGCTGCGCCACTTCCGACATCAGCAGGCTGGTGCCCGCCTCAATCCCCTTGGAGCAGAGGACGAGCGGCACGCCGGCCGGCGCCTGCGCGACGACGCGGCGCAGATGCTGGGCCGGACTGACCACCAGCAGCATCTCGCATCCCGCAAGGTCGGCCATGGCGCCGGTGGCGCGGATTGAAGGAGAGAGCGGGATATTGGCCAGATAGAGCGGATTTTCGTGGCCGGCGTTGATGGCGTCGACCACGTCCGGCTCAAGCGCCCACAGCGCGACATCCTGCCCATCGCTGGCCAGCAACTGGGCCAGCGCCGTGCCCCATGCGCCCGCGCCAATGACTCCCGCCTTCATGCCTTCACTCCTGCGCCGCGCGCCTTTTCCGCCGCCGGGTCGAGCGGCCAGCGCGGACGGGCGGGGACGGTCAGATCATCGATCAGCCCGGCCTTGTAGCGCTCTGCGCCCGCCCAGGCGATCATCGCCGCATTGTCGGTGCACAGCCACAGCGGCGGCGCGACGAAGGGCAGGTCATGCGCGGCGGCCAGCTCTTCCAACGCCGCCCGGATCGCCTGGTTGGCCGCGACGCCGCCCGCCACGACCAGCGCGGTCACGCCCGCGCTGTCGCCCAGCGCGCGCCGGGTGCGATCCACCAGGCAGTCGATCACCGCTTGCTGGAAGCTCGCGGCGATATCCTGCGTCGCATATTGGCCGGACTGAACCGCGCGCATCACCGCGCTCTTAAGGCCAGCGAAAGAAAAATGCGGCTCGGCCGTGCCGACCAGCGGACGCGGCAGCGGCACTGCTCGGGGATCGCCCCCGGCCGCGGCCTTTTCCACCTGCGGCCCGCCGGGATAGCCAAGGCCCAGCAGCTTGGCGGTCTTGTCGAACGCCTCGCCCGCGGCATCGTCAATGGTGGTGGCGAGCCGGGCATAGTCGCCCGGCCCCTTCACATGCAGCAGCTGGCAATGCCCGCCCGACACGAGCAGCAGCAGATAGGGGAATTGCAGCGTCGGATCGGCAAGGCGCGGCGAGAGCGCATGTCCCTCCAGATGATTGACCGCCACCAGCGGCTTGCCCGCGGCATGGGCCAGCGCCTTGCCGGTGACGAGGCCGACCATGACGCCGCCGATCAGGCCCGGCCCGGCGGTGGCGGCGATGACATCCACATCCGTCAGCGTCATCTTCGCGTCGGCGAGGGCCGCTTCGACCAGCGGGCTGAGCGCCTCGACATGGGCGCGCGCGGCAATTTCGGGCACCACGCCGCCATAGGGACGATGCGCATCCTCCTGCGTCGCCAGCCTGTGCGCGAGGATCCGCCCGTCGGCCGTCACCAGCGCCGCCGCGGTTTCATCGCAGCTCGATTCCAGGCCGAGAATGATGGTCATTGCCGCTTCCATCTAATGCCGCTGGTCATTAGAGCAAGCCGGATATGCTTTTCACCGATCGACCGTTGCGCCTGGGCACCAGGGGTTCGCCGCTTGCGCTGGCGCAGGCGCGCATGACCGCGCAGGCGCTGATCGCCGCTCATGGCTGGAGCGCGGACGCGATCGAGATCATCACCGTCCAGACCAGCGGCGACCGGATCCAGGACCGCGCCCTGGCAGATATTGGCGGCAAGGCGCTGTGGACGAAGGAACTGGATCGCGCGCTGGTCGCGGGGGAAACCGACCTGTCGGTCCACAGCATGAAGGACGTGGAAACGCTGCGACCGGACATTTTCCACATCGCCGCCATGCTGCCGCGCGCGGATGTGCGCGACAAGCTGGTGGGCGCCGCGGATTTCGACGCGCTGCCGGCCAATCCGCTGGTCGGCACCAGCTCGCCCCGGCGTGGCGCGCAGGTGAAAAGGCTGCGTCCAGACGCCACCATCACGCTGTTCCGCGGCAATGTCGCGACCAGGCTCGCCAAGCTGGCGGCGGGCGAGGTGCATGCGACGCTGCTGGCGGCGGCCGGGCTCGACCGGCTGGAACAGAGCGACGTGGGCACGCTGGTCCCGGTCGACACGATGCTGCCCGCTCCGTCGCAGGGCGCCGTCGGGATCGAGGCGCTGGCCGACAATCAGCCGGTGATCGCGGCGCTGCGCGCAGTCAATCATGGCGACACGAGCGATGCTGTACTGATGGAGCGCGCGGTGCTGCGCGGCCTGGGCGGCACCTGCCATTCGCCGATCGCGGCGCTGGCGCTGGTCGAGGGCGACCAGTTGTTCCTGCGCGCCGAGATCATCAGTCCCGACGGGCAGGAGACGGTGCGCGAGGAAGCGCGGCTCGCGCGCGGCGACCTGGCCGCTGGCGAGGCGCTGGGAGAGCGGCTGCTGCGTGGCGCCAGCCCGGCCCTGCGCGCCCTGTTCGAGGCATGAGCCGCCTCTTCGTCCTGCGCCCCCAGCCGGCCGCGGCGCGCACGGCGGCAAAGGCCGCGGCAATGGGCCTGGATGCGCGCGTGCATCCGCTGTTTGCGCCCGAGGCCATTGCGTGGAGCCCGCCACCGGTCCAGGATTTCGACGCCTTGCTGCTGACCAGCGCCAATGGCGCGCGCTGCGCCGGGCCGGCGCTGGCGCGCTACCGGGCGCTGCCGGCCTATGCCGTGGGCGCGGCGAGCGCGCAGGCGCTCGCGTCGGAAGGCTTTGGCGATGTGATCGCCGGAGCCGGCGATGGCAGCGCGATCGCGGCGCGCATGGCGCAGGACGGACACCGCCACGCGCTGCACCTGGCCGGCGCGACGGTCGCGCCGATCGACAGCGGGACGCTGACGATCACGCGCATCCCCGTCTATCGCATGGTTGCCTTGCCGGCTGATCCGGCGCTACCGGCGGCGGCGACGCCCGGTTCGGTGATGCTGGTCCATTCCGCCCGCGCCGGCGAGCAGTTGGCGGCGCAGATGCCATCGTCCAGCCGCGCGACGCTGCACCTGATCGCGATCAGCCCGGCGGCGCTCAGCGCTTGCGGCGGGGGATGGGCGAGCGCATCCGCGCCGGCGCACCCCCAGGATGACGAGATGCTGGCCCTCGCCCGCGCTTTGTGCGAAGGACAGGCGCAATGACAGAGAAACGGGTCAGCATGAATGAGGACGGCGGAGTGGATGCAGGCGCTCCGACGATCGCGACCGCACGCCGGCGCAGCATCCTGCCCTTGCTCATTCTGGTCCTGCTGGCCTTCGTTCTGGGCGTGGCGCTGACCGTCTGGGCCTGGCCGCAGATCGAGCGGCGCTGGGGCGTAACCCAGGGGCAGAAGACGGCGCTGCCCGCGCCGCGCCGCGACCTGCCGGCCGCCACGCCGCGCCCGCTGACCGCGGATACGGCGCAGATGCTGGATGGACGCGTGGCGCAGCTGGAAGAGCGGCTGACCCGCATCACCGTCGAGGCGCAGGCGGCGTCGGCCAATGCGGCGCGCGCCGAAGGGCTGCTGGTCGCCTTCGCCGCGCGGCGCGCGCTGGATAATGGCGGGCCGCTCGGCTATGTCGAGGGGCAGCTGCGGCTGCGCTTCGGCCAGGCCCAGCCGCGCGCCGTCGCGACCATCATCAACGCTGCGCGCGAGCCGGTGACGCTGGCCGACCTGCGGGCGGGGCTGGCGGAGATCGGCGATGTCGTGATCACCCCGCCGGCCGGCGCGAGCTGGTGGGACGCGCTGGAGCATGAGGCGCGCGAACTCATCACCATCCGCAAGGCCAGCACGCCCTCCCCCCGGCCGGAAGCCGCCTATGACCGCGCCATGCGCTATATCGACGGCGGTCGCGTCAGCGCCGCGCTGGCCGAAGTGGAACATTTGCCAGGCCGGGCCGTGGCCGAGAAATGGGTACAGATGGCGCGTCGCTATATGGAAGCGCGTCGGGCGCTGGATCTGATCGAGACGGCGGCTATCCTGGAGCCACGCACATTGCGCAGCAGCGATGGCGCGTCCGTCACGCAGATTTCGCTGCTCGCCCCCTGAGCGTCCAACCGTTCGTCGCATGCGGCGAAACCCATGGACGTGCGACGCGTTTGTCACGATAATGTCATCTTTCGCCCAGTCGGGGTTAGGGATTTTCATCGTCGTGCCGCCTTACGTCAATGCCGTCAGCAATTTCTGGAAGGATCGCCTCGCGGACGGCCCTCGTCCCGCTGAGCTGCCGTCGCTGAACCATCTGCTCGGCAATTTGTCGTTGCCGTTCGACCTGTCACGCACCCGGGCGCAGGCGGTGGCGCTGGCAGACCAGGTCAAGGGCGACGGGCGACATTTATTGCTAATCCCCGGCCTGATGGCGTCGGAACGGCGCATGGGGTGGCTGCGCCATATCCTGACTGCGGGCGGCTATCGCGCGCACGACTGGGGTATGGGTCGTAATTTCGGCCCCCGTCCCGACAGCCTGGAGCAGATCGACCGCCGCGTGGACGCGATCCGCAAACAATGCGGCGCCAAGGTCACGCTGGTCGGCTGGAGTCTGGGCGGCCTTTACGCCCGCGAATATGCCAAGTTCGCGACCGACAAGGTTGGCGGCGTGGTGACGATGGGTACGCCTTTTTCCGGCGATCCGCGCGCCAACCATGCCTGGCGCATTTATCAGCTGGTGTCGGGCTTCCCTGTCGATCGTCCGCCCTTCCCCTGCACGCGCGAGGAAAAGCCGCCGGTGCCGACGGTTGCCCTGTGGTCACGCCGCGATGGCGTGATCCTGCCGGAATGCGCGCGCGGTGGCGCCGGCGAGCGCGATCAGGCGATCGAGGTCGACTGCACCCATATGGGCTTCGCCGCATCCCCGGAAGGCATCGCCGCAGTCGGCCGCGCGCTGGAATTATGCGGGCCTGACGCAGCCGCGCTGATCCGCTTGGGCTAAGCGCTCGCCTGGACGACGGACGTCAGCCGCGCCAAGGCTTGATCCCGGCCGATGAGCGGTAGAAGCAGGCCCATGTCCGGGCCATGGTCCAGCCCCGTCAGGGCGCGGCGCAGGGGCAGGAACAGCGCCTTGCCCTTGCGGCCCGTCTCGTCCTTGAGCGCGCCGGTCAGGGTCCGCCAGATGTCGGCGTCGAATCGCGCCTCCGCCAGGATGCGATGCGCGGCGGCGAGGACATCGCGATCCTCTTGCGCCGCACCCGGCGCCACGACCGGGCCGGTGACGATGCGCCACCAGTCGGCCGCGCCCGCGACGGTCTCCAGATTGGGGCGGATTGCGTCCCAGGCGGCGGCGTCCATGCCATCGGGCAGGCGGTCGGCGACCTCCACATAGCCGAGCCGATGCACGATCTTCTGGTTGAGCGCGGCCAGTTCGGCCTCGTCGAACCGGGCGGGCGCGCGCCCGAAATGAGCGAAGTCGAAACTGTCGACCAGCGGCGCCAGTCTGGTGAAGGGCTCGATCGGCTGCGAGGAGCCGAGCCGCGCCAGCAGCGAGGCGATCGCCATCGGCTCCAGCCCGATTTCGCGAAAATGCGCGACGCCCAGCGACCCCAGCCGCTTCGACAGCTTGCCCTCGCTGCCGGTCAGCAGCGCTTCATGCGCGAAGGCGGGCAGCGGGGCGCCCAACGCGACGAACATCTGAATCTGGGTCGCCGTGTTGGAGACATGGTCCTCGCCGCGCAGCACATGCGTGACGCCCATGTTCACATCGTCGATGACCGACGGCAGCATGTAGAGCCAGCTGCCGTCGGCGCGGCGAATCACCGGGTCCGACAGCAATTTGGGATCAAAACGCTGCTCGCCGCGGATGAGGTCGGTCCAGGCGATCGGCTGGTCATGATCCAGCTTGAACCGCCAATGGGGCGTGCGCCCTTCGGCCTCATAGGCGGCGATCTGGTCCGCGGTCAGCGCGAGCGCGGCGCGATCATAGACCGGCGGCAGCCCGCGCCCCAGCAGGATCTTGCGCCGCAGCTCCAGCTCCTGCTGCGTTTCATAGGCGGGATAGACATGGCCCGAAGCCTTCAGCGCCTGGAACTTCTCCTCATACAGGGCGAAGCGATCGGACTGCTTCGCCTCCGCGTCCCAGCCCAGGCCAAGCCAGTGCAGGTCGGCGCGGATCGACTCGGCATATTCAGCGCGCGAGCGTTCCACATCCGTGTCGTCCAGCCGCAGCAGGAAGCGGCCGCCGCTCTTGCGCGCCCATAGCCAATTGTGCAGCGCGGCGCGGATATTGCCGACATGGAGATGGCCGGTCGGCGACGGGGCGAAGCGCGTGATGACGGTCATATGTGCAACCCGTTCGTGCTGAGAAGTCATTGAGCAAGGCCGAAACGCCGTATCGACCTTTGGCACGCTCAGCCCCTACGCAGCGCGAACGGCCTTTCCCAGTGCTTATATCGTTCGGAAGGCGTTGGTGATGGGATAGCGGCGATCCCGGCCAAAATTGCGGATGCCGAGCTTGACGCCCGGCGGCGACTGGCGCCGCTTATATTCGGCGACGTAAAGCAGCCGCTCGATCCGGGCGACCAGATCCTTGTCGAACCCGCGGCCGACAAGATCGTCGACCGACAATTCCTCCTCCACCAGGCCATAGAGGATCGGGTCCAGCACGTCATAGGGCGGCAGGCTGTCGTCGTCACGCTGGTCCGCGCGCAGTTCCGCGCTGGGCGGCTTGGTGATGATCCGTTCGGGCATCACCGGACCGGTCGGGCCAAGGCCCGACCCCAGCGAGGGGACGTGCGCGTTGCGCCAGCGGCTGAGGTCGAACACCGTGGTCTTGTAAGCGTCCTTCAGCACGGAATAGCCGCCCGCCATGTCGCCATAGATGGTGGCATAGCCCACCGACATCTCGCTCTTGTTGCCGGTGGTGAGCAGCATATGTCCGAATTTATTGGAAAGGCTCATCAGCGTGACACCGCGGATGCGCGACTGGATATTCTCCTCCGTCAGGTCGCGGGCGCGTCCGCCGAAGGCCGGCGCCAGCATGATGTCGAATGCGCCGACCGCCGGTTCGATCGGGATGACGTCGTAGCGCACGCCCAGCAGCCGCGCGCATTCGACCGCGTCGTCCAGGCTGTCCTGGCTGGTGAAGCGCGAGGGCATCATCACGCACCAGACGCGATCGGGGCCCAGCGCATCGACCGCCACGGCAGCCGACAACGCCGAATCGATCCCGCCCGACAGGCCGAGCACGACGCCGGGAAAGCGGTTGCGGTCCACATAGTCGCGCAGGCCCAGCACCATCGCATTGTAGATGTCGGCCGGGCGTTCATCGAGCGGGTGCGGATCGCCGGGCAGGCAGACCCACTGCCCGTCCCATTTCTCCCACTGCGTCAGCACCAGCGCCTCTTCCCAGTCCGGCAGCTGCTGGGCGATCGACAGGTCCGCGTTCATCACGAAGGAAGCGCCATCGAACACCAGCTCGTCCTGCCCGCCGACACGGTTGAGATAGGCAAGCGGCAGGCCGGTTTCGCGCACCCGCGTGCCAGCGACGGCATTCTGGCGCCGATCGTCCTTGTCGACTTCGAACGGACTGCCATTGGGGCTGATCAGGATGTCCGCGCCTTCGCTGCGCAGATGCGCGGTGACGAAGGGGAACCAGATATCCTCGCAAATGGGTACGCCGATCTTCACGCCGCGAAAGTCGATCGGCGCGGGCAGCGGACCGGGCGCGAACAGGCGCTTTTCGTCGAACGTGCCATAATTGGGCAGCTCGCGCTTCGCGCGCACCGCCGTCACCGCGCCCTGATCCAGCAGCGCGACGACGTTGAACAGCACGCCCTGCGCGGCGACCGCGGTACCGACCAGCATCGCCGGGCCGCCATCGGCGGTTTCCTGCGCCAGGCGGTCGAGCTGGTAATTGGCCTCAGTCACCAGAGCGGGCTTGAGCACCAGATCCTCCGGCGGATAGCCGATCAGCTGCAGCTCGGGATAGACGATCAGGTCCGCCGCGCTGGCCCGCGCCCGCCATTCCAGCATCGCGTCGGCATTGGCCTTGAGGTCGCCCACGGACTGGGTCATCTGCGCGAGCGCGATCACGAGTTTGTCGGTCATGGCGCGCGCCCTAGTGCATTTTGCCGACACGCGCAAAAGCGCCCTTTCCACCATGGGCTCCCGCCGCTAAAGGGGCCGCGTCTCGCGCATCGTCATCAATTCGTCACGTCACCTAATCGTCTGGGGGTTTTGGCCATGAAGCTCATGACCGGCAATTCCAACAAGCCACTTGCGGCCGCCATCGCCGACTATATCGAAATCCCGCTGACCGACGCCAGCGTCCGGCGTTTCGCCGACGAAGAGGTGTTCGTGGAAATTCACGAAAATGTGCGGGGCGAGGATGTGTTCGTCATCCAGTCGACGGCCTATCCGACCAACGACAATCTGATGGAATTGCTGATCATGATCGATGCGCTGAAACGCGCATCGGCCAAACGCATCACCGCGGTCATCCCCTATTTCGGCTATGCCCGCCAGGATCGCAAGCCCGGCCCCCGCACGCCGATCAGCGCCAAGCTGGTCGCCAACCTCATCACCACGGCGGGCGCCAACCGCGTCCTATCGGTCGATCTGCATGCCGGGCAGATCCAGGGCTTCTTCGACATCCCGACCGACAATCTGTTCGGCGCGCCGGTCATGTCGGCCGACATCCAGGCCCGTTTCGCGGATCGCAACATCACCGTGGTGTCGCCCGACGTGGGTGGCGTGGTGCGCGCCCGCGCGCTCGCCAAGCGGCTGGACAATGCGCCGCTCGCCATTGTCGACAAGCGCCGCGAGCGCGCTGGCGAATCGGAAGTCATGAACATCATCGGCGACGTGAAGGGCCGATTCTGCATCCTGATCGACGACATCGTCGATTCGGCCGGCACGCTGTGCAACGCCGCCGCCGCGCTGAAGGCCGAAGGAGCCGAGGACGTGATCGCCTATGTCAGCCATGGCGTGCTGTCGGGCGGCGCGGTCGCGCGTGTCGAAGCGTCGGAGCTGCTGGAACTGGTCATCACCGATTCGATCCAGGGCACGGACGCGGTATGCAACGCCCAGCGTGTTCGCCACTTGCCCATCGCCCCGCTGCTGGGCGAGGCGATCAAGCGCATCGCGGACGAAAGTTCGGTATCCAGCCTGTTCGACTGACGGCCTGCCCGGCGCGCGGGATCAGTGCGCCGGGAACAGGATGATCGGCAGGGCGAAGACCAGCGCGACGCCAGCGACGATCCGCTGGCCGCGCGATACGCCGATCGGCAGCTCCCGCCAGACCATGGGGCAGGCGAGCAGGGCAAAGACGATCAGAAGGTTCGCAATGGTGTCCGATCCGCCGATCGGCATATCCTGACGCAGGGCGAGGCCCGCGAACAGGAAGACGAAGCTCAATATCCAGCCGACAAGCGCCATGCATTCCCCCTTGGATGGTCCAAGGCTAGGACGGCGGGGTTGCGATAAACTTAATCCGCTTCGTCCGGGATCGGCGCCCAGGGATCATAGCTGCCGAAGCTCCAGACATTTCCTTCCGGATCGAGCGCGGTATAGCCGCGCCCGGGATAGCCCGGATTGTCATGCGGTTCGTCGACCACCACCGCCCCTTCGTTGCGCGCGTGCAGGCAGTGGGCGTCGACATCCGGCACGACCATGTAGACGCAGGCGGTGGTGCCGCCCAGGTCCCGCACCGTCGACCAGGTGTAGAGCGATTCGCCCTCCATGTCCTTGACGCTGCCGAGCATCACCATGCCGCGTCCCTTCTCTGTGCCCAGCACCAGTTGCGCATGGTGGATGATGCTGCTGTCGAGATCATCGGCGTAGACGGCGTGACGTTCGAAACCGAAGGCGTCGCACAGGAAAGCGATGGCGGCGGGCGCATCGGCATAGCGCAGGCACGGAATGACGGGGGAACCGGGCATGATCCTCTCCTTGGCTGAAGCGCGCAAAGGGTAGCGCAAAGCCTGACCAGCCGCTAGGCGTCCGGGCATGACGACCCGCGATGACCTGGCCCTTGCCCACCGCCTAGCCGATGCCGCCGGAGAGGCCATCCGCCCCTTTTTCCGTGCGCGCTACGATCTGGAGATCAAGGCGGACAAGTCGCCGGTGACGGAGGCCGACCGCGCCGCCGAAGCTGCGATCCGCGCGATCCTGGAACAGGAGCGGCCCGGCGACGGCATCATCGGCGAGGAATATGGATCGGTCCGCACCGACGCCGAGCGCGTGTGGATTCTCGACCCGATCGACGGCACGCGCAGCTTCATCGCCGGACGGCCGATCTTCGGCACGCTGATCGCGCTGACGCAAGGCGGCTGGCCGACGATCGGCATCATCGACCAGCCGATCGCGCGCGAACGCTGGGCGGGGATGAGCGGGCAGCCGACCACCTTCAACGGCAAGCCGGTACGCACGCGCGCGTGCAAGGCGCTGGAGGGCGCGGGGATAGCCACCACCAGCCCGCATCTCTTCGCCGACGGCGATGTGCCCCATTATATGGCGCTGGTGGCCGCCGTGTCGGGCGGGTCGCCGCGCCAGGGGCCGGTCTATGGCGGGGACTGTTATAATTACGGGCTGCTCGCCTCGGGCTTCCTCGACATCGTCATCGAATCGGGGCTGCAAAGCTACGACTTCGCGGCGCTGGTGCCGGTGGTCGAGGGTGCGGGCGGCATGATGTGCGACTGGAATGGGGAGCCGCTGACCGCGGACAGCGAGGGCCATGTGCTGGCGCTGGGCGATCCGGCGCGGCTGGAGGATGTGCTGGAAGCCATTCACGGCGCGGACCCGGCGCATCATCACGACCACTAAAGGCTGGCCCTTAGAGACGTTGGCAATGAAGGCGCTGCGCTTGGCGGCGCGCGTGACCGCACGCCAGCGCCTGTCACCGGCCCATTGCCGCCCGTCGCGCGCGCTGGCATGGCGGTGTCATGACACGCATCGGACTGCTGGGCGGCTCCTTCAATCCCGCGCATGACGGGCATCGGGCGATTTCTTTGTTCGCGCAGGAAGCGCTGGCGCTGGAAGAGGTCTGGTGGCTGGTGTCGCCGGGCAACCCGTTGAAGCCCGCCAGGGGCATGGCGCCCTTGCCGACGCGACTGGCCCGCGCTCGCCAGGTGGCGCGCCGCGCGCCGATCCGCGCCACCGCGATCGAAAGCCATTTGCGCACCCGCTATACCGTCGATACCTTGCGGGCGCTGGTCCGCCGCTATCCCCGCAACGACTTCATCTGGCTGATGGGCGCGGACAATCTGGCCCAGTTCGGCCAGTGGAAGAATTGGCGCGGCATCGCGCGTCTAATGCCCATTGCCGTGATCGCTCGTCCGGGTTATGATGACGCCGCCCGTGGCTCTGCGGCCATGAGCTGGCTGCGGCGCTTCGTCCGGCCCGCGCGCCAGAGTGCAGACTGGACGAATTGGAGAGTGCCGGCGCTCGTGCTATTGCGCTTCCGCCCTGATCCAAGATCGGCGACCCTGCTGCGGCAGGCGGACCCCCTCTGGCATCGCGAATATGAAGCAACGCGTGTGCGCGATCCGCTCACGCGCCGGTATATCGTCTAGATTGGAGTTTTTTTGACCAGACCCGCCCCTGCCAACGATATGGCGCCCAGCGCCGAATCCGTGGCCGCCCTGCACGCCCTTGTCATGCAGTCGCTCGACGACGACCAGGCGCAGGAAACCATCTCCATCCCGCTGGAAGGCAAGAGCAGCATCGCCGATCACATGGTGATTGCGAGCGGCCGTTCGTCGCGCCAGGTCGCGGCGATGGCCCAGCATCTGGCCGAGAAGATCAAGAAGGAAACGGGCCGCTCCGCGCGGGTCGAGGGGCTGCCGGTCGCCGACTGGGTGCTGATCGACGCGGGCGACGTGATCGTTCACCTGTTCCGGCCGGAAGTGCGCAGCTTCTACAATCTGGAACGGATGTGGGGCTTCGTCGACGCGCCGATCGCCGGCAACGCCTGACGCTTTCCGCCCGAATGTCCCGATAGGCCGCCGAGCGACGACGAAGCGGCATGTCGAAGGATGGCGCGGGCGCTTCGATAAGGGGCTGCGCCCCTACTCGGCATGAACGGAGTAGGGTGTGCTTCTCCATATCATCGCGCGCGGCAAGATCGGACGATCGCCCGAAGCCGATCTGGTCGATCGCTATCTGAAGCGGCTGACCATGCCGCATCGCGTCACGGAACTGCCCGATCGCGGCGGCAAGCTGCCGCCTGCGGGCCCGGGCACCGTCACTGTCCTGCTCGATGAAAAGGGCAAGCAACTCGGCTCGATGGATTTCGCCCGCCGGATCGAAGGCTGGCGCGATGGCGGGACGCGCGAATGCCGTTTCCTGATCGGCGCGGCGGATGGCTTCGACGATGCCGATCGCGCCACGGCCGACCTGCTGATCGCGTTCGGCGCCATGACCTGGCCGCACATGATGGCGCGCGCGATGCTGGCCGAGCAGCTCTGGCGGAGTTGCTCCATCCTGGCGGGTCATCCCTATCATCGCGAAGGCTGAGCGCTCGACACGCGCGGCGCTTGTGCCTAGTCACGGGCGGGCAAGAGCGGGATATCGGGTGAAGCGCAACCTCCTCATCGCAAGCGGCATGGCGGGCCTGATGGCGTTTGCCGCGACGCGCCTGCCGGCGGCGGACGAGGATGCGCTGATCCTGCAGGGCACGGCCGGCACGACCCTGGCGCAGGAGCAGCAGGCGCTCAAGGCCGCGCGCCGCCAGTCCGACGACGCCCGCGAGCGCGCCGCCCGGCTGGCGCAGCAGGCGACGGCCGCGCGCGATGCCGCCGAACAGGCGCGCCGCCGCGCCGCCGCTGTCGCGGCGCGCATCCAGCAGGCGGAAGCCGACATCCAGGCGGCGCAGGCGCGGATCGCCATCATCGCGCGGCTGCAGCGCGCCCAGGCGGCGCGGCTGGCCGCAAAGCAGGAACCGGTCGTGCGCCTGACCGCCGCGCTGCAGATGATCGCGCGGCGGCCGCTGGCGCTGGCGCTGGTGCAGCCCGGCAGCGTCAGCGACGCAGTGCATCTGCGCGCCGTGCTGGGCCAAGTGCTGCCGGTGATCGAGCAGCGCACCGCCGGCCTGCGCGCGGAGCTGGCGCGCAGCCGCGCCCTGCGCGCGACGGCGCGGCAGGCCGCCGACGCGCTCGACCAGGCGCAGCAGGATCGCAAGGCGCAGCAGGTCGAACTCGCCGCGCTGGAGACGCAGAAGCGGCTCGCCGCCCGCGACTATCGGGCCAATGCGGGCCTGGAAAGCGAGCGCGCGCTGGCGCTGGGCGAGCGGGCGCGCGACATCGTCGACCTGATGGACCGGCTGGAGCAGGCGGGCGACCTGCGCGAACGGCTGGCGCGGCTGTCGGGTCCGCTGCCGCGTCCGGCGCGGCCGGACCAGGCCGGCGCCGTGCCCGCCGAAGCCGACGCGCGGCCGAGCGGCCCGCCCCCCTATCGCCTGCCGGTCGTCGGTCAGCTCGTCACCGGCATGGGGGAAGTCAATGACAGCGGCGTGCGCGCCCGCGGCCTGACGCTGGTGACTCAACCGGGCGCGCAGGCGATCGCGCCGACCGCAGGCCGCATCGCCTTTGCCGGCCCCTATCGCGACTATGGCCAGATCCTCATCATCGACCATGGCGGCGGATGGACCACGTTGATCACCGGGCTCCACCGGCTGGCGACGGGCGTGGGCGATGCCGTGCGCCAGGGCGATCCCGTCGGCGTGACAAGCGCGCGACGCAGCAACATCACCGTCGAACTGCGCCGCAACGGGCGGCCTGTGGACATAATCCCCCTCGTCGGGCTGCTGTGACTGGTCCGAACATGTTGGCCCTTCGGCGCGCCGCCGTTCACCCCACGCTCATCGCCGCTGCATGACATTGGTCGAAGCGCGCTTTTGCGTTGGCCGGCGAATCGGCGTATATTGGGCACTTGATGCGAACTCCTAGGACAGCCATGAAATCCACCTTCCTCCAGGGCGCGATCGCGCTCGGGGCGCTTGCGCTCATCCCCGCCACCACGGCCGCGCTCGCCGATGGGGAGGCGTCGAGCTACAAGGCGCTCGATGAATTCATGGACGTGTTCCAGAAGGTCCGCACCGACTATGTCGAGAAGGTCGACGACGAAAAGCTGATCAAGGGCGCGATCGACGGCATGCTCGCCAGCCTCGACCCCCATTCCAGCTTCCTCGACGCGCGCGACTTCCAGAATCTGCGCACCCAGACCGAAGGCAGCTATGGCGGCCTGGGCCTGTCGGTCACGCAGGAGGATGGCGCGGTCAAGGTGATAGCGCCGACGCAGGACACCCCCGCCTGGCGCGCGGGGATCAAGGCCGGCGACTATATCACCCACATCGATGGCCAGCTTATCTATGGCGGCACGCTGGACGAGGCGGTCGACAAGATGCGCGGCGCGCCCGGCACCAGTCTGAAACTGACGCTGGTGCGCCCGGGCCGCGACAAGCCGATCGACCTGACGCTGACGCGCGAGATCATCCAGCTCAAGCCCGTCAAGTGGGAGGTGAAGAAGGACATCGGCGTCATCACCATCGTCAGCTTCTCGGCCAATACAGGGGCCGACGTGCGCCAGGCGATCCGCAGCATCGACAAGAGCCTGGGCCACAAGCCGACCGGCTATGTGCTGGACCTGCGCTCCAATCCCGGCGGCTTGCTGGACGAGGCGGTGACGGTCAGCGACACCTTCCTGGAGCGCGGCGAGATCGTGTCGCAGCGCGGCCGGCAGAAGGGCGATGTCGAACGCTATTATGCCAAACCGGGTGACGACGCGAAGGGCCTGCCGGTGATCGTGCTGGTCGACGCGGGTTCGGCATCGGCGTCCGAAATCGTCGCGGGCGCGTTGCAGGACCAGCATCGCGCGCTGGTGATGGGCGAGCGCAGCTTCGGCAAGGGATCGGTGCAGACGATGCTGCCCTTGAGCAACACGACCGCGCTCAAGCTGACCACCGCCCGCTACTTCACGCCTTCGGGCCGCAGCGTGCAGGAAGGCGGCATCCAGCCGGACATCCGCGTGCCGCAGCTGAGCGATCCCGATTACAAGAACCGGCCAAAATTCCGCGAGAGTGACCTGCGCCGGCATCTGATCAACGAGATCAAGACCGACGACGCGGCGCTGGAAGAGGACAGCAAGGACGATCCGCGCTTCGCCATGAGCGCCGAAGAGCTGAAGAAGCAGGGCGTCGAGGATTTCCAGATGGACTATGCGCTCAAGACGATCGGCCGGCTGGCGAGCACGCCGGGCGCGGTCGTCGCCCAGGCCGCAGCGCGCAAGCCCGGCGCGAAATAGGCGCAAGGCCTGTCCGGCGGAACAAGTTCAGCATGACGAACCCATGGGAAGGCTCTAAGCCGACGCGATGAAGAGCCTTTCCCTTGCCCGCGCCTTGGCGCTGATCGTCCCGCTTCTGATGCTCGCCGGCGCTTATGGCTTCCAATATCTGGGCGGCCTGCCTCCGTGCGAGATGTGCTGGTGGCAGCGCTATCCCCATTTCGCCGCCGTCCCGCTCGCGCTGATCGCCTATGGGCTGCGCGGCCGCGCTTGCATCAGCGCGCTCTTCGTCGGCCTGGCCGGACTGGCGGTGGGGGTCAGCGGATTGATCGGCCTGTTTCACGCCGGGGTCGAATATGGCTGGTGGGAAGGGCTGACCACCTGCTCGACCATGCCCGCCGGCGACAGTGCCGCCGATCTGTTGGATCAGATCATGGCCAGCCCCGTCACGCGCTGCGATGTCGCGCCTTGGAGCCTGATGGGCATTTCCATGGCCGGCTATAACGGCCTCTTGTCGAGCGCGACGGCGCTCGCCATCTTGGCATTGCTGCTGAAAGCGAGGAAGGCATGAGCGCAGGCCCAGACTATCCGCGCCCGACCAGGCGCCTGTCGGATCGGGGCCGCGCGTCGATGCTGCGCGTCGATCAGGCTGGCGAGTTCGGCGCGACGCGCATCTATGCCGGCCAGCTGGCGGTGATGGGCGATCGCCATCCCTATGGCCGGATCATCGCCGGCATGGCGAGCCAGGAAGAGCGGCATCGCCAGGCCTTCGATGCGATGATCGCGCGGCGCGGCGTGCGGCCGACGGCGCTGGCGCCGATCTGGAATGTCGCGGGGTTCGCGCTGGGCGCGGTCACCGCCGCGCTGGGACCACGGGCGGCGATGGCCTGCACCGCCGCGGTCGAAACCGAGATCGACCGCCATTATGCCGAGCAGCTGGACGATCTGGGCGAAGCCGATCCGGAACTCTCGATCGCCATCGCGGATTTTCAGGCGGAGGAGGTGGAGCATCGCGACGCCGCGATCGCCCATGGCGCCGAGCAGGCGCCGGCCTACCCCCTGTTGTCGGGCGCCATCCGCTTGGGCTGTCGCGCCGCCATTGCGCTTTCCAAGCGAATCTGACGCCGCGGGCGTCTGCAAGAGGATCGACGGATGATGAAGAAGATGATGATCGCCGCCTTCGCCCTGGCCAGCGCCGCCGCCCCTGCGATGGCGCAGCAGGGCGCCGCGCCGGCGGAGACCGGCACGGCCGGTTCGGAAAAGGTCAACATCGTCATCGTCTATGGCGATGATGCCTGTCCGCAGAGCCAGGGCGACGACATCGTCGTGTGCGCGCGCAAGGGCGAGGAGGAACGCTTCCGCATTCCCGAGCCGCTGCGCGGCGATCCCAACAAGCCCAGCAACCAGGCCTGGGGCGAGCGGGTGCGGGCGCTGGAATATGTCGGGCGGTCGGGCACCGAAAGCTGCTCGCCGTCGGGCGCCGGCGGCGCGACCGGCTGCTTCGCGCAGCTTGCCCGCCTGGCCAAGGCGGAGCGGCAGCAGGCAGACAATGCCAGCTGGAAGGACCTGGTCGCGGCCGAGCGGGAGAAGCGGCTGTCGACTATCGACGCCGACAGCGAAGCCATCGAGGCGCGGGTGCGGGCGGAAGAGGAAGCCGAAGCCAAGGCGCAGCAGCAGGCCGCGCCGCAGGACGGCACGTCGCCGCCGCAGCCCTGATGGCCGGCGGCCATGACGGATCGGACGGCGGGGCGCCGTCCTGATCCTTGCCGGCACAGACCAGCACGCTGCAGGGGCGGACATTCACAGGGGATAGAAGGACAAGAGCTATGCGCCACGGCGCCATTCCCCTGATCGGCCTGATGCTGACCCCCCTGTTCCCCACGGCCGCGGCCGCTCAGGCCGAGCCGCCGCCCGAGCGGATCATCAACCTGCTCGTCTATGGCGATGATCCCTGCCCGAAGAGCGAGGGAGACGAGATCGTCGTGTGCGCGCGGCGGCCGGAGGCGGAGCGCTATCGCATCCCCAAGAAGCTGCGGGAGAAGCCCGCGCCGGCCGGCGGCCCCGGCTGGGCGAGCCAGGTGGCGAACATGGAGCAGGTGCAGCGATCGACCCTGCCCAACAGCTGCTCGGTCAATGGCAGCAACGGCTTTACCGGCTGCACCGCCAAGATGCTGCAACAATGGTTCGCCGAACGGCGGATGGACCAGAGCAACGGCGAACCTTAAGGCGCGGGCTGCGCCACTTCGAACATGTCCTCTACCCTGACGTCGGTCGGCGGCGCGTCGCGCTCGGCGGCCTGGCGCGCCCACATGGTGGCGTAAAGGCCGTCGGCGCGGACGAGATCGGCATGGCGACCGCGTTCGACGATGCGCCCCTGGTCGAGCACGATGATCTCATCGGCATCGACGATGGTCGAGAGGCGGTGCGCGACGACCAGCGTCGTGCGCTTGCGGCTGATGTCGCGCAGCACGGTCTGGATTTCGGTTTCGGTGCGGCTGTCGAGCGCGCTGGTCGCTTCGTCCAGCACCAGCACCGGCGGGTCCTTGAGCAAGGTGCGGGCAATGGCGACGCGCTGCTTTTCGCCGCCCGAAAGCTTGAGCCCGCGTTCGCCCACGCGCGTGTCATAGCCCTGCGGCAGGCCGAGGATGAAGTCGTGGATCTGCGCCGCGCGCGCCGCCGCCTCGATCTGCGCCTGGGTCGCGCCTTCGCGGCCATAGGCGATATTATAGCCAATCGTATCGTTGAACAGCACCATGTCCTGCGGCACGATGCCGATCGCCGCGCGGAGCGACTGCTGCGTCACGCCGGCAATGTCCTGCCCGTCGATCGTCACCGCGCCCGACGCGATGTCGTAAAAGCGGAAGAGGATGCGCGCGATGGTGGATTTGCCTGCGCCCGAGGGGCCAACGATCGCCAGCGTCCCGCCCGCGGGCACGGCGAAGCTGACGCCGTGCAGAATTTCCCGTTCGGGATCATAGCCGAAGCGCACCTGGTCGAAGCGCACCGCGCCGCCAGCGACGGCCAGCGCGCGCGCGCCGGGCGCGTCGGCGACTTCGGTCGGCGTGTCGATGAGCGTGTACATCGCCTCCATGTCGATAAGGCCCTGGCGGATGGTGCGATAGACCATGCCGAGCAGGTCGAGCGGACGGAACAGCTGCGACAGCAGGGTATTGACCAGCACCACGTCGCCAGTGGTGAACCGCCCGCTGCTCCAGCCCCAGACGGTATAGGCCATCGCGCCCGCCATCATCAGGTTGGTGATCAGCGACTGGCCGATATTGAGCCAGGCGAGGCTGTTCTCGCTCTTGACCGCGGCGCGCGCATAGCGGCGCATGGCCGCGCCATAGCGCTGTGCCTCCCGCTCCTCCGCGCCGAAATATTTGACCGTTTCGAAATTGAGCAGGCTGTCGACCGCATGGGCGACCGCGCTGGTGTCCATGTCGACCATGTCGCGGCGCAACTGGTTGCGCCATTCGGTGACGGTGCGGGTGAACCAGATATAGGCGGCCACCATCGCCAGCGTCGCGGCGACGAGGCCGGGCCCGAACTTGACGAGGAAGATGACGCAGACGGCGACCAGTTCGATCACGGTGGGCGCGATGTTGAACAGCAGGAAGTAGAGCATCGTGTCGATGCTTTTCGTGCCCCGTTCGACGATCTTGGTGACGGCGCCGGTGCGGCGGTCGAGATGGAAGCGCAGCGAGAGGCGGTGGAGATGGACGAACACATCGTCAGAGAGCCGCCGCCCGGCCTCCTGCCCCACATTTTCGAACACGGCGTTGCGCAGATTGTCGAACAGCACGCCGGCAAAACGCGCGCCGGCATAAGCGACGACCAGCGCGATGGCGAGGCCGGCGGCGGGCTCCAGCCCCGGCGCCATCCGGTCGATCGCGCCCTTATAGGCGAAGGGCATGATGAGCGTCACCGCCTTGGCAAGCGCCACCAGCACCATGGCGATGACGACGCGGCGACGCAGCGCGGGCGCGTCCGCCGGCCACAGATAGGGCAGGAAGCGCCGGAAGGTCGCCCACACCGGAGGCAGCGGCGCGGCTATCGGGGTTTCGGGAGGCATTGCACGCTATTTAGGCAGTTCGGCGCGGCATTCCAGTGCCCCGACGGCCGCCGCGCAAAGCGGGCTCTGCGACGAGGTGCGATATTCCCCCCTTTAACTTTGCCGCCCGGATGGGCATGTTGACCCTGTGCAACGCGACGCAGGAGGCAGGACGGCGCATGTTCGAGGCTTTGTGGAAACGGATTTTCGGGACCAGAGCAGCGAAAGCGGAGCCGCAACGCTCCGCACCGACGGAGGAAACAGCCTATGACCCGGTGGTGGCGCTGCGCGACCAGTTGCGCCGGGACGTGCTGGGCGGCTATTTCGACGAGGACGCCATCCTGACCAACGCGCACGACCTGTTCGAGGAAGAGCTGCCCCGGCCGACGCTGCGGCGCGAGGCGTCGGCGGCGCTGCGCGCGGCGCTGGCCGAACATCGCGCGGCCGAGCAGGGCTGGACGGCGATGACCGATTGCGACCGGCTGGAACTCGCCTTCGCCGCGCTGGAGGACGAAGGGATCGTCGCGCGGCAGAATTTCACCTGTTGCAGCACATGCGGCGGCACCGAGATCTGGGAAGAGATCGAGGCGGCGCAGGCCGATGGCGTGGCGGTGCAGGGCTATGCCTTTTTCCACATGCAGGACACCGAAGCGGCGGTCGAGGGCCATGGGCTCTACATGAGCTATGGCGCCTGCGACGCGGGCGAGGCGGCGGCGATCGCCATCGGCTATCGCATCGTCGCCCAGTTGGAGGCGCACGGGTTGACGACCCAGTGGGACGGCAGCTGGAGCCAGCGGATCGGGGTGCCGATGAACTGGCAGAAGCGCCGCAGCGTCGTCCTGCTGGAAGAGTGATCCGGCGCCAATGAGCCGCCGGGCGAAGTTCACACGATAATCGCTTTTTCGGCCCGAAGCGACCGCTTCGCGCCCGGAACGCGCCCGCGAAGCGACACGGACGCGGCACCGAAGCGACAGCCCGCAAGCCCTCTCACGCCTGCCGGAAGCGCAGGCGTTCATCGGCGCGCGGCGGGCGCTGCGCCGACCGCGACGCGCGCCTCTTGCCAGGCGAGCGGATCGGCGGCGAGCCGGGCGTGGAGCGCCAGCGCCTCTTCCCAATTGCGATCGAACGGCGTGCCGGCCAGCCGCTGGCGCAGCCGGTGCGCGCTGGAGCGCGACATGCCGACGGCGCGCGCGGCGCGGCCGACGCTGCCGGTTTCCATCAGGGCGGCGAGGAAGCGGCACTGGCGCGCGGGCGTCCAGTGCGCGCGGCGCCCCCGCGCGGGCGAGGGCGCGGGGGGAGAGCGGTGAGTCTGCGTCTGGTCCATGGACCAGGATGAACCAGAGCCGGGCCGAATAGGAAAGGTTTTTCTTCGGCCGCGCCGACGGGCCCGCAGGCGAGCAGGGAACCGATCGCGCAAATCGTCGGTTCCCGATGCATCGGGCGGATTGCAGGAAGGCGCGGGGCATGAACCAGCCGACAGGATGGATACCCTATTGCGGGGCCGCGCCGGCGCCGGCGGAGCTGTGGGCGCGCTGGAACCTCGATCCCTGGCTGCTGCTGGCCCTGGCCGGCGTGGCGATCGCTCTGTGGCGGCTGACCCGGACGCCGCATCAGCAGCGCGCGCTGCTGGCGGCGATGGCGCTGCTGCTGATCCTGTTCGTCTCCCCTTTCTGCGCGCTGACGTCCGCGCTGTTTTCGGCGCGGGCGGTGCATCATCTGGTGCTGACCGCGATCGTCGCGCCGCTGCTGGCGCTGGCGCTGCCGGTGCGGCGGGTGCCGGGCGGATGGGCGGCATGGACCGGCATCCATGCCGCGACCTTCTGGCTGTGGCATGCGCCGCCCGTTTATGAAGCGGCGCTGTCGAACGATGCCATTTACTGGTTGATGCAGGCCAGTTTGACGCTGACCGCGTTGGCGCTGTGGCGCGCGGTGCGGGCGGCGCCGGTCACCGGCGGCGTCTTCGCGCTGCTGGCGACGATGGTGCAGATGGGGCTGCTGGGCGCGCTGCTGAGCTTTTCGGGAACGGCGCTCTACGCCCCCCATTATATCGGCCCGATCGCCTGGGGCCTCAGCCCGATCGAGGACCAGAATCTGGCGGGCCTCATTATGTGGGTGCCGGGCGCGGGCTTCTATTTGGTCGCGGCGCTGATGCTGATGGCCCGCTGGTTTTCGCAGGAGCAGAAGGCACTCGCCGCATGAGCGTGGTCGGCGCGGTGCAGCGCTGGGCCCGCGGCCATACCGAGCAGAGCCGCTATTCGCCGGTCGGCATCGCCTTTCACTGGATCATGGCCTTCCTGATCCTGTTCCAGCTTGGCTGGGGCTTCTATGCCAGCTGGGTGCCGGCGGGCGGCGACAAGCTGTGGGCCTATCAGGTGCATAGCGCCGCGGGGCTGCCCGTGCTGGTGCTGGCGCTGGGGCGGCTGGGCTGGCGAATCCTGATCCCCGGCCCGATCAACGATGCGGACCGGCAGGGGTGGCAGACGCAGATCGCCTATGCGATGCATTATGTCTTCTACGCCGCCTTTTTCGGGCTGCCGCTGAGCGGATGGGCGATGTGGTCCTCCATCGCCGCGCCCGGCCCGCTCTATCTGGCCGGATTCATTCCCTGGCCGCAAATGCCCTTCGACCAGATGCCGCTGACGCTGCGCTGGTGGATCCTGGACGCGGCCGAGGATGTCCATCTGCTGCTGGTCGTCACCTTGCTGGCGGTGATCCCGCTGCATGTGGGGGCGGCGCTGAAGCATCATTTCTGGGATCGGCACGATGTGCTGCGCGGGATGCTGCCGGAGATTCCGGATATGGAGGACCCCCGGGAAGAGCCGCCGCATAGGCCGCCAGAGCCGCGCCCTCAGCGGGAGACAGCGCCCGGCTGATGCGCCGCATCACCCCTTCGGGATCGTTGCGCCGCGCGCTGGCGCGCCACTGCGCCATCTGGTGCGCCAGATAGGCGGCGGGCTGGCCGGCGAGCGGCGGATTGGCGGGGCCGACACCTTCACCCCGGTCGCCATGGCAGATGGCGCAGGCGGCCAGCCCCCGCGCGGGATCACCTTGCTGGTAGAGCGCGGCGGCAGCGGCATCGACCGGAAGGGGGGCCGGCGCGGCGGCGGTCGTGGGCCGGAACGGCAGGGCGGCATAATAGGCCGACACCGCATCCCATTGCGCCGAGTCGAGCTTGCGCGCGATCAGTTCCATTTCGGGATGACGGCGGCGGCCGCTGGCATAGGCTTCGAGCTGGGCGGCCATATAACCGCGATCGAGCCCGGCAAGGCGCGGCGCGCCCGCGCCATTGCCGCGTCCGTCGATCCCGTGGCAGGCGATGCAGGCATAGGGCGCGCCCGCGTCGCCGCCGCTGAGCGCGATCATTTCGCCACTGGCGATGAAATGGTCCGCCGAGCCGCGCTCCACCGAACCGCAGCCCGCCAGCATCAGCCCGGCCATGAGAGACAGTGGGAGGGAAATCGCGCGCGCAGACATGCCGTCGCGGAACCGATGGGGCGCGGCAACGGTTCCCAAGGCCGAGCGCTTTATCCGGAAGGGGGGATCATTGCCGGACGTCCACCTGTTGCTGCCTGCATTGCTGTTGATGCTGGGCGCGTGCAAGCCCCCGCCGCACGAAGACCATGCCATGCCGCAAGCCAGCGCCGCGCGCGGCAAGGCGCTGATCGCGCGGGCGGGCTGTGGCGCTTGCCACGCGATACCGGGCATAGGCTGGCCGCAGGGGAAGGCCGGGCCGTCGCTGGCGGGGTTCGCCAGCCAGGGGCTGATCGCCGGGCGCTTGCCCAACCGGCCGGACATGCTGGCCGCCTTCGTCCGCAATGCGCCCGAAACGCTGCCGGGCTCCACCATGCCGGCCATGCCGCTGAGCCCCGCCGAGGCGCGCGATGTCGCCGCCTATCTCTACGCGACGGGCGGGCAATGATATGAACGTCCAGTCCATCATCCCCGTCTTCGATCCCGCCGGCCCTTATGCCGGGTCGATCACGACCCTGTCCTGGGTGCTGATCGCCATGGCGGCGGGCGTGTTTGCGATCGTGCTCGCCGCCCTGTGGATCGCCCTGTTCGGCAGCGCCCGGCTGAAGGCGCGGCTGGGCGGGCCGGTGCTGGTTTGGGGGGGCGGGATCGTCTTTCCGGTGGTCGTGCTTACCTTGTTGCTGGTCTATGGCCTCAGCCTGACGCGCAACCTGACCGCGCCGGTGCCCGAAGGCGCGATGCGGGTGCGCATCACCGGCGAGATGTGGTGGTGGCGCGTCGCCTATCTCGACCGGCAGGGGCGCGCGACGATGACCGATGCCAACGAACTGCATATCCCGACCGGCCAGCCGGTGCTGCTGGAGCTGGAATCCAATGATGTCATCCACAGTTTCTGGGTGCCGCGCCTGTCGGGCAAGCTCGACATGGTGCCCGGACGCCGCAACCGCCTGCCGATCCAGGCCGACCGGCCGGGCGTCTATGCCGGGCAGTGCGCGGAATATTGCGGCGGGCCCCATGCGCTGATGGGCTTTGTCGTCGTCGCTCATGCGCCCGCCGACTTCGCCGCGTTCATGGCGGCGAGGGCCGCGCCCCGCAGCGCGGCGGCGCGCGATGGCGCGGGCGCTGCGCTGTTCCGGCAGAGCGGCTGCGCCGCCTGCCACCGAATCGCGGGGACGGCCGCCAATGGCGCGGCGGGGCCGGACCTCACCCATGTCGGGTCCCGCCGGTCGCTGGGCGCGGGCATATTGCCCAACAACAAGGGCACGATGATCGGGTGGATCGGCGACAGCCAGTCGATCAAGCCGGGCAATCGCATGCCATCCTACAAGATGCTGTCGGCGCAGCAGCTCGACCGGCTCGCCACCTATCTGGACGCGCAGAAATGACGTCGGAGACGGGCTTCGACCCCGCGCTGCTCGACCAGTTCCCGATCCGCGCGCCCCGTCCCGAGGGCGAGGTGGAGGAGCTGGAGCGCATCTGGGCAGCGCCCAAGGGGCTGGCGCTGCTGACCGCGGTCAACAATAATTATATCGGCTTCTTCTACGTCGCCACCGCCTTCCTCTTCTTCCTGCTGGCCGGCCTGCTGGCGCTCGGCATGCGGGTGCAGCTGGCGTTGCCGCTGCAGGGCATTTTGCCGCAGGACACCTACAACCAGTTCTTCACCATGCACGGCACGGTGATGATGTTCCTGTTCGCGGTGCCGATGGTGGAGGCGATCGGCGTCATGCTGCTGCCGCAGATGCTGGCGGCGCGCGACCTGCCCTTCCCGCGCCTGTCGGCCTATGCCTTCTGGGCCTATTTCGTCGGCGGCCTGTGCTTTTTTGCCTCGCTGTTCGTGGGACTGGCGCCGGACGGCGGCTGGTTCATGTATCCCCCCTATACCAGCATGGCCTATTCGCCGGGGATCAACGCCGATTTCTGGCTGCTGGGCATCGGCTTCATCGAGATTTCGGCGATCGCCGGCGCGATCGAGATCATCGTCGGCGTGCTGCGCACGCGCGCGCCGGGCATGACGCTGGCGCGGATGCCGGTCTATGCCTGGGCGATGCTGGTGTTCGGGGTGATGATCATCATCGCCTTCCCCTCGGTTATCCTCTGCACCCTGCTGCTGGAGATCGAGCGCGCGTTCGACTGGCCCTTCTTCGACCCCACGCGCGGCGGCGACGCGCTGTTGTGGCAGCATCTCTTCTGGTTCTTCGGCCATCCGGAAGTCTATATCATCTTCCTGCCGGCATCCGGCCTGGTGTCGATGATGGTCGCGGCCATGGCGCGCACGCGGCTGGTCGGCCACAGCTTCGTGGTGCTGGCCTTCCTCGCCACCGGCTTCATCAGTTTCGGCGTGTGGGCGCACCATATGTTCACCACCGGCATGCCCAATTTGTCGGTCGGCTTCTTTTCCGCCGCGAGCATGGCGGTAAGCGTGCCCGCGGGCATCCAGGTCTTCGCCTGGATCGGCACGCTGGCGGTCGGCAAGCCGCGCTACAATGCCCCCACCCTGTTCATGGTCGGCGGGCTGATCATCTTCGTCATGGGCGGGCTTACCGGCGTGATGGTGGCGATGGTGCCGTTCGACTGGCAGGCGCATGACAGCTATTTCATCGTCGCACACCTCCATTATGTGCTGATCGGCGGGATGGTGTTTCCGCTGTTCGCCGCCTTCTATTACTGGACGCCGATGACGAGCAGCCGGGCGCTGAGCGAGCGGCTGGGCCAGTGGAGTTTCTGGCTGATGTTCGCGGGCATGCACCTGACATTCCTGCCGATGCACCTGACCGGCTTCATGGGCATGCCGCGCCGCGTCTACACCTATCTGCCCGACCGGGGATGGACGCTGATCAACATGATCTCCACCATCGGCGCCTTCGTGCTGGCGGCGGGCGTGCTGGTGTTCCTGTTCGACCTGGCGCGCAACTTCCGCTTCACCGTCGATGACGATGCCGGCAACGTCTACAAGGGCGGGACGCTGGAATGGCTGCCGACCGGCCTTTATTCGACGCGCAGCATCCCCGTCGTGCGCAGCCGCGAACCGCTGTGGGACGACCCCGCCATCTGCGAGGATGTGGAAAAGGGCCGGTATCTGCTGCCCAATGCGCCCACCGGCCAGCGCGAGACGATCATCACCAGCCCGCTGCGCGCCGAACCCGAATATCTGCAGATCATGCCCGGCCCGTCGGCCTGGCCGCTGCTGGCGGCGGTCTTCACCGCCGGCTTCTTCCTGCTGCTGACGGTGCAGGCCTATGGGATCGGGTTCGTGAGCGGCGTCATCGCCATAATGTGCGTGCTGCGCTGGCTGTGGGACACCGACCGGGTGGTGAAGGAGGAAGAAGTGGATGTGGGCGGCGGCATCCTGCTGCCCACCTATGTCACCGGGCCGCGCAGCCATGGCTGGTGGGCGATGGTCATCCTGCTGATCGTCATCGGCATGATCTTCGTCATGGGGCTGTTCGGCTTCTTCTATCTCTATGGCGTGCAGCCCGATTTCTGGACCGCGCCGGCCGGCTGGGAAGGCGCGGCGGTGGTCGTGCCGCTCTACGCGCTGGCGGCGGGGCTGGCCTGGCTCGCGCGCGTCATGCTGGCGCGCGAAGCGACGCAGCTCTGGACGCCGGGCGTCCTGTATCTCTGCGCGGCGGTGGCGCTCACCGCATCGGTAGGCGGCGACATCCTGTTCTGGCAGGCTTCCGGGCTGATGCCGCAGGATAGCGGCCAGGGCGCGACCGTCTATGTCCTCCTGGCGCTGGAGGCGATGCTGGCGGGGATCGCGCTGCTGATGGCGGCCTATCTGTCGGCGCGCAACAGCCGGGCGATGATCGTGCGGCCGCGCAACAACAGCATGGACCTGTGCGTGCTCTTCCTGCTCTACGCCGCGGCGCAAGGCGGGCTGACCGCCATCGTCACGCGCGCGTTCGGAGGCTGACCGATGCGCGCCTGGTTCCTGCTGCTGGGTGGGCTGGTCGTATGGACCATTCATTTCTTCGCGCTCTACGCGATCGGCAGCATCTTCCTGACGACGACGCTGGGCCGGGCGCTGACGCTGCTGATGACGATCGCCTGCCTGGCGGCCGCGGCCGGCGTCGGCCTGATCGCCTGGCGCGCGGAGCGGGACGACGCGCAGGCGCGCTGGATCCGCGTGGTGAGCCTGTGGGGCGTCGCGCTGAGCGCGATCGCTATTTTGTGGCAGGGGCTGGTGGCGCTGCTGGTCTGAAGCGGTATTTCGCGCCATGAGCCGCATGGCAAATTCCGGTCGCGAGCAAAATGCCTGAAAGGATTGCTCGCGAACTGCGAGGATCCATTCGACTATTCTCCTGCGGGAAACCGACAGCAGAACAGCCGGAAGCGCCCCTAGGGCGATCCTGTTTCTTTCAACATGACATGCGGACAGAAAATGGCGGAGACGGAGGGATTCGAACCAAAATCTCTATATACCTGATTCAACTAACTAAACTGTGGAATAAGTTGCCATCGTGCCCCGCTGCGTGCCCCTATATCTGCAAGGTATTTTTTTGCAAGTTGGCCGACTGAATAAACATCGACGGGACACAGTCTCGCTGATATCTCTCCGTCATATCGGGCACCACCCCCATCGGTCCATCACTAAATAACTACTGCTGCCCGCCGACATCACGCGCGACCGTTGAAAGCGATGATGGAAGCCAACCTACGCTCGACGAGCGCGATAGCGTGGCGGCACCTAAGGCAGAAGCGCAATGCGAGCAGGCGCTGCGCCGGTCAGGCCCGGCGCGACATGCTGCCAGCGGCGTGCCGCGCAAGTAAAGACGCGTTGCGTAGCCTTGGCTATCCGCCACCGGCTGACCCGGCAGCGGTCCCCGCGTCCATGCGCGTGAAGCGGCTGGTGGTCGTCTGAACGGGGCCGGCGGCGGGCGCGAACGGCGATCTTTGCGGAGGGGCCTTGCCGTCTGATCGCTTGACCATCCCGGCTCCGTGAAGACCATTGAGTGCCACATCAATAGTTTTCGCCCCGCGCGCCTTCTGATCAAATTCTCGCAGATTGTAGTTGGGGCCGACTGATGCACTTAACTGAGACGCACATCCTCTCAGTAACCGATTGCCATCCTGAAATGGCTATGCATCGCCTCACGGCCCCTATCCATGCTTGGCGGTCACGCCGCCATCAGTTCGAAGGGCGACCAGCATGCAGCCGAGGATGTCTCGAAGAAGGTGACGCTCTGCTCCGAGAGACGGATGATCTGTCGAGGCTCGATGGCGACACGTTCGCCGGCGTGCACCATCCAGATCAGGCTTCCCTCCGGACAGTTCGCCCGCGCCAGGAGGGACGTTGTGTCGATCATCTCGGCGTCGATGCCGAGAAGCTGCCCGTCGATGTCAACGATGTGGCGAAGTCCGATGTCCGAGAAACCCATTTGCCGTCTCCTTCTTCCGATGAAGACACTTTCGCACGCGCAGGTGTCAGAAGCTGTCACCCCCGTGCTCGCGTAGAAGACAAATTGCATTCACAAGCGTCATCTCCTGGACGGTTCTGCAGGGTGTCTCGAGAAGCAGGGGGCTCGCGAACACCGTCGCGGACACCTGTGCACGGGATACCGCCACATTGATCCTGTTGAGGGAGAAGAGGAAGTCGATATCGCGAGGAAGCTCCTCGCCGCTCGACGTCGTCATCGAAACCAGGCAGACCGGGGCCTCCTGTCCCTGGAACCTGTCCACCGTGCCGACGCGTACAGCGGGAGGAAGGGCGGTCCGCAGCGCGTTCACCTGCGCGTTGTAGGGCGCAACCACAAGGATGTCGGCGTGTCCCACGATGCGCTCAGATCCGTCGCGCGCCCTGTAGGTCGATCCAACGATCTCGCCGATGTGGGCGAGGATGGCGTCGATCTCCTCGGGGCTGACCTGCGATCGTCCGGTATGGGGCACTACCCTGACGCCAGCACCAACCAGCGAGGCGCCAGAACGTGAGCGCAGAACCTGAAGGCCCGCGTCGTAGTCCGAATGGAGCCTGCCCTCGTAGACAGCCGACGAGATGAAACCGCACACCATGGGATGCATGCGTCGGCTGACGGGCATGAATATGCCGCGGTCACCAGGCACCACGCGGTGCTCGCCGATGAGATGCTCAAGGCACGACTTTCCGCTGCTGCCGGGATGCGTGCCCTGCAGCGGCTGGGGTAGCTGCATCGGATCGCCCACGAGGACGAGGTTCCGTGCGGCGCGCGACATGGCAAGGATATTGGCGAGGGAGACCTGCCCTGCCTCATCCACGAAGAGATGGTCGAAGGCGGGCGCGTCGTAGCGCGCGAAGTGCCAGGCCGTGGCGCCGACGACCTGCGCGCTCTGGATCTCGGGCGCGTCATTGTCGCGAACGAGGGAAATCCCGGAGACGTCGTCGTCGTCCCCATCGTCGTTCGCCTTCTGCGCGATGCGGCATCGCACGCCCTCGGCGGCCGCTCGTGCGGCGACGGCCTTGAGGAGGTTTCCGATTGCCTTGTGGCTGTTGGAGGAAACCGCGACGCGTTTGCCTGCGCGCACGAGATCGAGGATCGCGAGTGCGCTCACATAGGTCTTGCCCGTGCCCGGCGGGCCCTGGATGGCGAGGGTCGTGTCAGCCATGTCGGCGATCGCGGCGCTGGTCTGCGCCGGGAGGTCCCCGTCCCCATTGACGATGCCGCCCGGGCGGAGACCCCCGCGAAACTGCGGGGGGCTGCGGGTAAGCAGCTGCTCGACTGCCCGCGCCTTGCCAGTGTTTTGGACAATCTCGTCAATGACCGCGGCGACCGCATTGCGCAGGGTGCCGTTCTGGATGGGCTTTCCAGGAATGAGGTCAAGCGTGTCGGGGAGGGCGCCCTTGGCGGTCGAACGGCGCAGGACGAGGACGCCGGCCTCTGTGTCCACCTCGCGGAGATCGACATCCTCCGGCATGGCTGCCGGCTTGACGCAAGGCTTCTTGCCTGCTCGCAGCTTCGTCTCCTGGGGAGGGAAGCGGTAGGTGCGCTCGAACGACTTGGCCGTGACCTTGACGGGCGGCCCCATCGCGACCAGCCCCTGGATGCACTCGAGGTCGTCGATCAGCTCGTCGCTGTCCTGCGCGAGCCGGTCGAAGATCGCCCACCAGGCCGGCTTGTCCTCGCGCTTGTGGAAGAAGGCGAGATCGAGGAGGAGGTCCGCCACCTTGTCGCCGAGTCTCGCACGCACGGGTTCCAGGCGGCGGCGGAGAATCTCCACCTCCTCGTCCTCCGCCGCGACGTTGGACAGCGTGCCGGCGGCGGGCACCTCCCCTAGCCCTGGCCAGGGCATCCCAGCGGGGCGCACGTCTCGAACAAGCCAGTCGCGCAGCAACTGGGTCGATATGCAGTCGGTGCGATTGTAGTCGTGGATCTTGTCCAGGAGCTCGCTGTCCCCGGTCTCACGCCAGTTCTCGTAGAACACTACACTGGCTCCGGCGGTCGCAACGTCGGCGTCGCGCTTCTCCATGTAGAAGGCCTCAAGATCCTTGATCGAGTATCCCTTCTCGGACGCGACGAGCGCGCCGGAGACCACCTTGTAGAGGTCTACGAAGCGACGCTCCCGCTGAAGCTGATCCATAGCGGCCTCGCCGACGCGGTGGGCGGCGGTGAGGCGGCGAAGCGCCGCGATCTCGTAGTTGGCGTAGTGGTAGATGCGCGCCCTCGGATATGCACGGAGCCGCTCAACGAAGAAATCCAGCAGGTCGGCAACCGCCTTGCCCTCGGCAACCCGATCGTGCGCCCAGAATGCGCGGAAGGCCCATTCGCCGTGGTCGCGGAACCAGACACCATGGAGATACTCGAGCCCGCCCTCATAGTAGGGGTCGCCCTCGATGTCGTAGAAGAGGTCGCCGTCGTCAGGCTCAGGTAGCAGGCCGAAGCCCTTGCCCGGCTCGAAGTCGCGGAGTTCGAAGCCCGGCGGTCCACCAGCGCGGCGGCTCCTCTGCAATTTGGCCTGCGTCGCCAGGCGCGCCTGCACGTCCGGAGCGAGCCTCGGTATCCGCGTCTCGACGTCGGCGAGGGCGGAGAGCGTCGTGATGCCATGCGCCTCCATCTTGCCGCGCTGCGACCGCGTGATGCCGGCCACAAGGGAGAGGCTGTCGTCCCGTTCCCACTCCTCGCGGCAATGGTCCTTCCATCTGCACAGGGTGCATCCGGACACTGGGTCCGGGCGGGTCGCCGGACGTTCGAGGAGGAATGTCTCGAACACGGATCGGGAATGGCGCGCATAGGATGCAACGTCCGCAAGGCGGATGGAGAAACGGCTGCCATCGCCCAGCTGGAGATGGGCCTGCTCGGGTCTGACCTGCTGGACGTCGGTCAGAAGGTCGGAGTAGAGGGAGAGCTGTAGGACGTGCTTGGGATCGGGCCGGCGCTTCAGCTTAGTGTCCACCACCTCATAGGACCAGGCGCCGAGGGATGACGGCGTCTCGACCCGCTCGAGGAAGTCGGTGTAGCCGCCCCACGCGCCGCCAAGCAGGGCACCCTGGAAGATGACGTCGGGTCCTTCCTTCATGGCCTCGATGGTGAGGTCGACAGAGCGTTCGAGCGGGATGCCAGCCTTGGGGATCTCGGCTACGGACCGGCCTGACTGCCGCAGGCTGTCAAGGAAGGCCAGTTCGTGCGCGTCGCCCTGCTTCTGCAGCAGCAAGGCTTCCTCCCCATCCGCCGCCGGCACGATGTCTCCCGTCTCCATGTAGCGCAGATCCAGCGTCGTCGCGTGCCGACAGCCCTTGAACCGCATCAGGTCCGAGGCCGAGAGTCGAAGACTTCCATCAACATTCCGCATGGCGTTCCCCTTCCACGCTACCTATGACACATATGGGTGACAAAATCTGTCGGGGTGAAGACATGGCTTTCTCCAAGGCGCAGGAACTGCTCAGACTCGCGATGATGGCGACGGCCCGTCGCGGCGTAACGCTGGACGATATCGTCGAGGAGTTCGGCTGCTCGGAGCGAACTGCGCAGCGCATGACCGGGGCCCTGATGGCGGCCTTTCCCCAGACCGATCCGTCGATCGGCGAGGACCGTCGTGCGCGGTGGACGATTCCTGCACGCGCCATCGCGCCACTGCTCACGCCCTCGTCGGAGGAACTGGTCGCTCTTGCCGAGGCCATCTCTCAGCTTGAGCATGCCGGCCTGCCAAAGGAGGCGGCCCATGCTCGCAGCCTGGAGCGAAAGGTTAGGGCGCTGATCCCGCCTGAGCGCGGTACGCGGCTGGAGGTCGACAAGGAGGCGCTGCTCGAGGCGCTCGGGCATGCTGCTCGACCCGGTCCGCGGCCAGCCGCCCGGGAGGAGGTGCTCGATGCCATCTACGAGGCGATCAAGGGCCTCAGCCTGCTGCGCATCATGTACCGCCGCCGCGACGAGGACGAACCGCGCGAGAGGATCGTGGCCCCTCATGGCCTTCTGCTCGGCGTCCGCCGCTACCTCGTGGCTCTTGATACGGCTAAGGGGCCGCATGGAAGACTGCAGCACTACAGGGTGGAGGAGATCTACGAGGCCGAGGTGCTGGCCGACTACTTCGAGATCGATCCGGACTTCGATCTCAAGCGTCACGCGGAAAGGGGTTTCGGCTCCTACGAGAGCGAGCGGGAATTCTGCGAGGTTGTTTGGCGCTTTCGACCCGACGCTGCGGCGCACGCGCGGCGATATGTATTCCATCCGACGCAGATGACGGAGGATCTCGAGGACGGCTCGCTCATCGTGCGCTTCAATGCCTCCGGTTTCCTCGAGATGACTTGGCACCTCTACTCGTGGGGCGACGCGGTCGAGGTGCTGGCGCCGGACGAACTGCGCGAGATGGTGCATGATCACCGGCGTTCGTTCGCGGCTCTGCCCTGACGCATCGTCGCTGTGGATGAAGGCCCGAGAGGAGCTGGACACCCGACGGACGGTCGACAAGTGGGAAGCGGTCGCACCTCAAGTGACGAAAATCACAAGTCTCCTCTTGGCTGACGTAATCCGGGCGACGTGGGTCGCAAACGCCGCCCGGCGCCGCTCCCGCAGGACCGACTGCTCGATCATTGTCCGTCAGGGCGTCCCAAAGCTATCCGGGAATTTCCCGGTTGGCCCTCATGCGTTGAGAGCGATGAGTTGCGCCAAGCCGTTCACGCCCGTCTTGGAGATGATCGACGCCCGGTGGTCCTCCACAGTCTTTGGGCTGAGATTGAGCAGGCCTGCGACCACCTTGTTGCTGTGTCCCTGGACGAGCAGTTCGAATACCTGTCGTTCCCTTGGCGTCAGCGTTGCGGTTCGCGCGATCTGGCGCCTCCGCTGGTGGGACCACTGGACCCCCTCCCTCACCGCAGCCAGAAGGCGATCCTCATCCAGCGGCTTCTCGAGATAATCCAGTCCGCCGTAACGCCGGACGGAGTCTACGGCATTCGCGGTAGTCGGCCACGCCGTCATGAACACCAAGGCGCTTGCCGCATCCAGCGCCCTGATCCGATCGGCGAAGGCGAAGCCGTCGAGGTCACCCATCATCACGTCTGTCACGATGCAGTCGGCGGGGGCGGCGGCGTAGACGTCAAGCAGCATGACAGGGTCAAGGAAGGGTTCGGCCTGGTAGCCGCTGCGCCGAAGCAGCCGCGCAACGCTCGCGCCGAGGTCGCGATCGTCATCGACCACGTAGACCCGCTGCACTTCGTCCATCATTTCAGGTCCTTCTTCAATGGGAGTATGATGGCGGCCCGCACTTCTCCGGTTTCGGAGATCTCGCGGGTGAGCGCGCCGCCGTGCGCTTCGACGATCGCGCGCGACACCAATGTCCCGACACCCATTCCAGCCTTTGGCAGTATGTCTGCGCTGTAACGATTGAGGACCAGGATCTCGACCCGATCCTCTCGCACGGTGGTTGCGACCCGCACCAATCCGTCGCCTGTCGCCTGGATTGCGTTGCGCAGAAGATTCATGAGCGCTTGGGACAGCTCGACCTCCTGCGCCATCACGACGAGGTCCGGGTATATGGTGTCGATGATCAGCGTCACCCCACTCACCTTTGCCTCCGGCTCGATCATTCCCGCAACGGCGTCGATCAGCGCCGTCACCGGCAGGGGCGTGGGCTCGTCCACAGAGCGGCCACCATAACGGCGCAGCCGCCTCACTAGGTCGGACAGTGTGGCGGCCTTGCGGTCTATGAGTGCGGCGCTCTCTGCGATCTCGGTATCGGCATCTGCGGTGATCCCATGCAGATGCCGGGCCTCGATCGCTAGCGTGGAGAGCGGCTGGCTGATCTCGTGGATCACGGCGACTGACATGGCGCGGAGGGTCTTGAGGCGCTCCGCTTGGAAGAGCAGCCTATCGCGCCGCTCGACATCGATGCGCGCCTGCTTCTGCGCGTCGGCGAAGCTACCGGCAAGATAGCCCACCACCACCACGGTCGCGAGCCCGAGGTGAAGCTGGAGCCGAGTGCCGGTCTCCATGTCCGCCGCACTATGGGGAAGGACCAGCAACGCTATTGCAAGGAGAGACAGCCATGCCGCCGCGCGACCGAAACGCAGGCCCGTCCAGGCTACCGCCAGGACGGCCGGCATCGGCTGGATGCCAAGTCCTACGCGTCGGAGCAGTTCGGTTGAGAGCAGGGCCAGGATGAGCAGGGCGCCTCCCTCGACAATGGCTTGCCATGGAAAGGTGGCGGCGGTCAAGTGCGGCACGGAGCGGCGGGTAGCAGTGACGTCAGCGATCCAGAGCAGCGGCGGTGCGACGATCAGGACGCCAAGGAGATCGCCGACGGTGAATGCTGCAAGCGACGTGATAACGTCATGGACTGTCTGGACATCGGTGAGGTCGGGCCGGCTCAGCGCCTGCGGAATTGCGGTGAGCGCGGCCACGTTCGGGGCCGCGACGGCCGCGAGGCCGAACGGCATCGGCGGCGTCAGCAGGTTCGCCCGGGATCCACTCGCTAGCCAGCGGATGATGCCGACCGTCACCCCGTAGGCTACGACGGGACGCACGATGCCTAGAAGGATCGTCGGCCAATCGGGCGACATGAAGGTGAAGACGCCCTTGGTCAAATCGACCAGTAGCTCGGTTATGGCGATCGCAGGCGTTAGCCTGGCGCCACAGTGCCAAAGAAGAGCGAGGCGGAGACCCGCCGCTGGATACCAGAGCGAATAGAAGCCTGCGCCTCCCCAGAAGCCGGCGACCCAGTGCGCCACCCAGAACCCTGCGGCATAGAGCACCAGAAGCAGACACTGTTCAGCATCTGGTAGCCATGCCCTGACATTGCGGAGGAGGGTGGAGGAAAACACCATGCCTTCCCCTTACAGTGCGGCACCCTCTCACAAAGCCGGAAAATACCCGGATCTTTTTTGACGATGTCACCGATGGACCGGATCTGTAAGTCGGGAATGCGCAAAGTTGATGCGCTGGTTGGTAACGACAGGCAATCCCCCAGCATAACTCACCCAGGCACGCCTCTTCCGTAGGAATTCAACCACAGGATATTTCCCGGATGGTTGAAATACTGACTTTCTATCATCTCATGACCCTGTGATCGCCTGAAGTTCAAGTGACGGGGTTCGCATTCTACTCAGTTCTGGGGGTTTCATGCCATACGGTTCCAAATTCATTCTTCCGGTGCTTCTTTGCACCTCGCTGGCCGCATGCGGCAGCGGCGATCAAGCTGCCAACGGTGCCGAAACGGCAGCGGCTGATGTGGACGTCCGCAACACCGCGCCGGAAATCACGTTTGCGGGTGAGAGCGAATACATCGCCAAAATGGCGGTTGATCCCTCGCTGGCCAAGACGTTGGGCATGGCGGAAGGTAAGATCGTCGAGTTCAAGGACTTCGGCGTATACAGCTACGACAACTCGAGCTGGGAGAAGGGCGGCGACCTGTCTCTTCTCAATGACTACTCTCTTGGCATGCAGACAAAGATCGACTGTCAGCTGTCGCCGGGAGATGGTGACGCATTCATGAAAGACGCGACGCGTCGACACGTCAGGATCAGGGGCGTCATAAAATCATTCTCTTCAAGCGGTGGGCTGACGATTAGTCCCTGCGTGACGGGTTAGCAGGTGTGAAGGGCGTCGTTTCATTGCCATGCTTCCTTGCAGCAAGCCGACCTTTGCTCATGGGTGCACGCCCACTCTTGTGGCGTTCACACAATAGCTGGAGATCGACGGTTTCAAGATGCACCGCAGTCGAGGTCGATCGATTCAAGCAGGATCAACCCGCCTGACGTCGAGCATATCGAAGTCGACGCGCACCCCCACGACGCGGACCCGTTGCCCGACGAGATGACGGTAGCGGCATGATGTGTCCAGACGCCAGCGACCGCCTTCGTCGATCTTCAGGACGGGATAGATGCCTTGATCCAGCAGGATGCCCTCTTCCTCGTGGAGTGCGCCACGCGGCATGTCATCGCCTCCCAGGCTTGAGGAGGGGGGCGGAAGACGGCTCGAACAATTGGTTGAGAAAGGCGGCTATCCGAATCCCGCCTCGCTTAAGGCGATCGTCGATCTCGGAGCGGTGCTGATAGGCATAGTTCCAAGACAGATCGGCGTTCTCCGGATAGATCGTCTTGCGAAGAGCGATACTCTCATGGATCCAGACGGATGGCGTCGGGTCTGTCCACGCGATCATCTGCTCCGGCGTGATTGAGCGCGAGAGCCATCCAGCATATTCCGAATAGGACAGCGCGCGCTGCTCGATCATACCGGAATCCCAGACCGAATGTAGGTTCGATGCCTTGCCGAACCATGTCACCTTGAAGTCATTGCCGCCGCGATCATCGCCGCCGCCCGCATGAAGCGGCTGATGGAGGTCGCCGATGATGTGGACGATGAAACGCAACGCAAGGCGTTTGTCATTTATCGAAGCCTTTGGATCGCGCAGCGATGCGGTAAAGCGGGTCAGCGCAGTTATCGCGTCGCCTTCGGTGGGAGCGTCGGACGCCTGATACTTATCTCCCTGCCGGACCGTGACATAATGCCATGGGCTCGCCTGCTCCTGCCAGAAGGGTGCCGGATTGGACTTCTGATCGTCCGGCCATGTGGCAGCTTCCGCCAGATCCTCATTGCCCAGGAGGATATGAACGTTGGCGCGGGCCACACCGCTCAAATTTTCCTCTGCAATTGCACCTGTGATCCTGTGGCCAGTTGGTCCCCAGGCCAGTGCGGGTGCAGAAAGGGTAAAAGCAGCAAGAATGAGGAGAGGTTTATGCATGACAGCCTCATGCCTTCCGGACGTGAAAAAGCAATGCTTCCATGTGGCTGCAGGGCCGGGGGGACGGGAACCCAAGCCTACCGGCCAATCTGTATGGCGCCGCGTTCAGACCAACATACTCGTCGCGGCCGCCGTGCCGTCTTGCCCGACCAGGACGCGGTCTGGTGCGGATCATCAGATCTTGGATCGCAGCAGGTCTTCCAGCCGAACAGGGGCATAGTCCTGCGCATCTACACCGATATCGAACTGGCGGGGCATGGGCTTCAGCTTGCCATGGCTGTGGCCGTGCAAATTGATGGACCCGCGATGTTGACCGCTCCACGATCGAAAGGGGTAGTGACATAGAACGAGCCTGTGATCGGCGGTTTCAATTTCGGCATAATGGTTCACGCTGGCCCATATGTCGGCATGAGCGACGACGTCGTCATCGTTATTGCCGCGCACCAGATGTTTGATACCGTTCAGGCTCTGAACGCGCGAGATCTGTGCCGCTCCTCGTGCGACATCGCCAAGGTGCCAGACGGTATCGTCAGGACGGACCACCTCGTTCCAGCGCATCGAGATATGCGCATCCATTTCGGCAACAGACGCAAACGGGCGCTTGTGGATGTTGATCGTGCGGTGATCACCAAAGTGAGTATCAGCGGTAAAGAAGATCGCCATGAGGGCTACGTCCGTGAATGTGCGAGAACAGCGGCCAGCCCGACCATGGCGATCATCATCTGCGGCGGCCTTATGCGTGCAAAATGGCCGGGCGCATTGCCAGCCTTCGCGGCGTGAGCGTCGAACATTGCAACCAGGGCATAGCCCGCAATCAGAACGGCCAGCGCGAGGCTGAAATGGTCCGCCCAATGCAGCAGCAGCGCGACGCCTGCTGGCACGAAGTAGAGCAGCATCGCCGCGATCGCCGCAGGAGTTGATGCTGCTGGAGCCCCGAACCCGAAGCCGCGCCGCACCCCCGCGACAAACGCGAGTATCAGGGCGCCCCAAAAGATGACCATATCCCGCGCAAGACCTGGCCATGGCGGTGGCATCAACCAGACGCCGACGGCGGCGGCGAGGAAGGGCAACATCGGTCCATAGCCGAATATCACGCTGTCGAGCGGCACCTTGTCCTTCGGTCGTGACAACGACAATTCTCTCATCCGGGTGCCAGCGCGGTCGCAACAGGCGCGGATGGTGCAGCCTCACCGCGCGAATAGGTGCCGATCAGCACACCCGCGCCAAGCACTTTGCCGGTGATCGCCTCGATGAGGTCAGAGCGTCCCGGATCGTCTCCTGTTTCGACAGGCGCGTTCAGCGCGAAAAGTTGAAATACATAATCATGATTGCCATGATCTGTGGGTGGATCGGGCGGCAACCATGCGCGCGCTCCATAGCTGTTGCGGCCAACAAGGGCGGCAAGCGGGCTGTCCTCAGCTATTTTGCCTTCCCCGATGCGGCCCTGATCCGCTGGTATGTTCAGGACCAGTGCGTGAACGAGCGGGTTAGGGGCGGGGGCATCGGGATCTTCTACGATCAGCGCAAGGCTTGTGGTGCCTTCCGGCAGGGTGGCCCAGAGAAGTGGCGGAGACACGCCGTCGCCATCGGCGGTGAAGCGGTCGGGCAGGCGGGCTCCAGCTGCGAACGCCGTGCTGGAAAGGTCGATCATGGGTGTATCCGGGTTGACCCCCGCCTTCATGAACGCCAGCTTCTCATGCCCCGCTCGGACATTGGAGAAGAGCTTTCCCATCCAAGCAGGCACATGTTCGAGCATGAACGATTTCCTCCGTTGACGAAGGAGAAGCGCTACGAGGCCGAAACCGTTCCCTGTGCGGGGGGAGACAAGCGCGGAGAAAAGTCGGGCTGACGCGTTATGCCATCATGCTCGTGTTTCTCGACTTCGAAGCCTCCTCCTTGAGCAAGCGCAGCTATCCGATTGAGGTTGGCTGGGTCTTCGAGGATGGTCAGGCCGAGGCCTATCTGATCCGGCCCGCACCAGACTGGACAGATTGGGACGAGGAGGCCGAGGCGATCCATCACATTGCGCGAGAGCGATTGCTCGAAGAAGGCACGCCGCACGATGTCGTCGCGGCCCACATGGTCGAGGCGCTCGACGGGCATAACCTGCTGGCGAGCGCACCTTCATGGGATGGCAAGTGGTTGAGCGCCCTGCTGCGCGCTGCAGGATTGCCGCGTCATCGGCTGCGCCTGCGCGACAGCGACGACGAAATGTGGAATACCGCGACGAGCATCTTGCAGCCCGTGCTGCCGCCCGACCGACTGGCCGCTACCATCGGCGACATCTTGGCGGAAGTCGAGGCGCGGGTGAGGGGCAGTCAGCCAGCGCATCGGGCGCTCGAAGACGCACGGGCCGAGCGAGCCCAATGGCTTGCGGTCCACGACGCGGCAACGCGCAGGGTAAGGGACATGGGTCGGACGAGGCGAGAGTCATGAACGGCTTGCCGCACCAGGTGGTCAGCCCATGAAGATCGCGACCTACAATGTGAACGGGATCAACGGACGGCTGGCGGTGCTGCTGCGCTGGCTGGAGCTTGCTGAGCCGGACGTTGTCTGTTTGCAGGAATTGAAGGCACCCGACGAGCGCTTTCCTGAAAGCTCCATCCGCGAGCTTGGCTATGATGCGATCTGGCTCGGGCAGAAGAGCTGGAATGGCGTCGCCATATTGAGCCGTGTCGGCGAGATCCACGAAACACGTCGCGGTCTTCCCGGAGAGCAGGAGGATGTGCAGAGCCGCTATATCGAAGCGGCGGTCAATGGTGTGCTAATCGGTGGCCTTTATCTGCCCAACGGCAACCCCCGCCCCGGCCCGAAGTTCGATTACAAGCTGCGATGGTTCGATCGCCTGCGCGACCATCTCTCGACACTCGTCTCCCTTGATGCGCCCGTATTCATCGCTGGCGACTTCAATGTCATGCCGACCGATCTCGATGTCTATGTGCCCGAACGCTGGCGCGACGACGCGCTGTTCGCGCCGGAAGTCCGAGAGGCCTATGCCCAACTGCTCGCTCAGGGTTGGACGGATGCACTGCGGCATCTTCACCCCGGCGAGCGCGTCTACACCTTCTGGAAATATTGGCGCAATTCGTTCGAGCGCGATGCGGGGCTGCGGATCGATCACATTCTTCTCAACCACAAGGCGAAGGCGCGGCTCGTCTCGGCAGAGGTCGATCGCCGTCCGCGCGGCTGGGAGAAGACCAGCGACCATGCGCCGGTCGTCGTTGAAATAGCCGACAAGCCGTCGCGTAAACGGAAGGCCTAGCGCTCTTCTTCGGGCAGGCTGGCATACCATTCCGCATAGGGTCCGGTGCGGGCGAGATGACGGTTGAGATCGGGCGCGCCATCGTCCCACCAGACCGGGCCGCGTTCGCCCAACGCCACCTTGGCGCGATCGACCGCTTCATGCGCGGCTGTTTCGGCAGCCTGATCGGCTTTGCGCTTGGCTGCGCCGACGGCCCGGCGCGCATCCATCAAATCCTTGACCAGACGTTCCCGCTTTTCCGGCTCGATAGCGGGGTCGCTCGCGCGCCAGAGTCGCCCGCGCACCACGAAATAGCGCCCGTCGGGCGTGGTGTGGTAAGAGCGACCGCTCATGCCCTGCGGCTCTTGTCCGACAGGCTGCGGAAGGTGATCGACCAGCGCGGCACGTCCATTGGCGCGATGCTATGTTCCCAGGCATGACGCACTTCGCCGGACAGATGGTAGATGGAGCGCGGTGGCAACGTGACTTCGGCGCGATCGAATCCGGTCTGGGTCCGACGGCGCAGGCGAAGGACGGCCTCGCTGCCCAGCGAGATACCGACCACATGCTCGAACACCGACCTGTCCTTGTGCCAGCCGATGCCAGCACCCGGATCGTAGCGGATCAGCAGCGCCTGGACGAGTTCGTCCGCTGAAAGCCCGGCGAAGGCAGCCGCGCGGCCTCGCACGTCAAGGAGCCAGTCCGGCATCGGCTCGGCGGGCGCGAAGCGGACATGCTCGAAGTCATAACTCCAGCCGTAGGAGTAGGTAAGGCGCTTTCCCGTCCATTGCTGAAAGCGAAAGGGCGTGAGATCGCAGGCATCGATGTGCGCGATGAATGCAGCCTCCTGCGCATCCGTTATCACATCATCGTAAAACGAGAGGCCAGGCACGGCGGGTAGGTCGAACAGATCGAACATCGAGGTCAGTTCCGCTTGCCGCGCCCGCCTTCCGGGTCTCCAGCGGCCCTGAGAAGCGCGCCGACGGAATGGCCATGGCGGTAACAGGCGGCGACGACGCGATCGTAGCTGCGGAGGCCGGCGTGGCAGACGAGAGTTCGTCCTAGCACGAGGCGCTCGAGCCGGCGCTTCGCGTCCCTGCCGCCCTCTTCATGCAGTTCGGGTGCGTAGAAGTCGGCGAGGCGAACCTCCACCCAGCGGTCAGGTCGACCTGCAGGTCCGACGCAGAGGCTGTCGCCATCGCCGACATAGCGCACCACAGCTGAAAAGCGGACGCCCTTCGTGGGTAGCGGCCCATTACAAGGGTCGGCCATGGCGGGCCCGACTGGCGTGATCGCCGCGATGACTGCGGCAGTATAAAGGAGGATGCTGAGCTTCATAGGTTCACTTCGATATGGGGGGGGTGGCGGTCAAGTTCACCCTTGGTGCCTGTGCATCTGCAAGAGCGCCGCTCGTTCGCACCTGGCGAACGATGCCGTTATAGGCCGCGTGCATGCCCTGGCTGCGGCCGATCTCATGATCCGAGCCAGCCGCATCCCAGAAGGCGACCAGCCATTCGTCCGGGCAATGACCACGCAGCACCCAGAGTGCGAGCGCGACCCCGCGCGTGCGCGCCTGGCTCTTCATGGCTGCTGCTTCGCGCAGCACATCGAGCGCACGCATGATCGTTCCTGCCGGGCTCACCGTCATGTCAGTGGAAGTCATGGCTGCGGATAGGCAGGAGCTCGTCATCCTGCGGGGCACGCGTCGTGAACGGCGGCGAGGACAAGGTGCGGCCGCTCGGGAACGCCGGGTCTCGCGGATCGGGCCCGCCGCCGTGCGATGCGCCATCGCCGCGGCCTGGTGCAACGGTAAAGTCCATCCGCCCGATCGAGCGCAGCATCGCGTCATGATCGACGATGCGATCGCAGATGATGTGGATGACCTCACCTTCCTTCTGCAGTCGCCCGCGCATCGCGATCATGGAGGCGGACATCACCTGCCGGCGATAGGTCTCGAACCGGTCTGGCCAGAGGATGCCCTGCGCGACGCCCGTCTCGTCCTCGATGGTGACGAACAGTACGCCTTTGGCCGAACCGGGCCGCTGGCGCACGAGGATGACGCCTGCCACCTCGATGTTGCGCCCGTCACGGATCGAAGGAAGATCGGCGCAGCGCACGATCCGCATGGCGTCGAGCTCAGCGCGCAGGAACTGCAACGGATGGCCGCGTAGCGAAAGCTGGGTCGAGCGATAATCCTCCACCACCTCGCGACCAGCAGTCATTGGGGCGAGGGCGACATCGGGTTCCTGCCCCTCGGGCGAGAAGAGGCCGGCGCGGGCATCGGCCGCTGCGAACAGGGGCAAGGGCGCTTCGCCAAGGCCTTTCACCTTCCACAGACCCTGCCGCCGATCCTGCGCGAGGCAATGAAACGCATCGGCCTCAGCCAGGCGCTCGATCGCGGCGCGGGGCACCCTGGCCCGCCGCCAGACATCCTCGACGCTTTCGTAGGACGCTGGACCACGCGCGGCGACGATGGCCGCGCCATGGGCATTGGCTAACCCACGCACGCTGCGGAACCCGAGGCGCACCGCCAGATAGCGTCCGCTCGTCTGTTCCAGCGTGCAGTCCCAATGGCTGTGGTTGATCGAGACCGGTCGCACCTCAACCCCATGATTGCGGGCGTCCCTCACAATCTGCGCAGGCGCATAGAAGCCCATTGGCTGCGCATTCAGGAGGGCGGCGCAGAAGACGTCCGGATGATGATATTTCATCCAGCAGGAGGCATAGGCGATCTTGGCGAAGGAGGCGGCGTGGCTCTCGGGAAAGCCGTAGCTGCCGAACCCCTCGATCTGCTTGAAGGTTCGCTCGGCAAATTCCTTCGTGTAGCCATTGGCGATCATACCGCCGACCAGCTTGTCGTAGAAATGGCTGACCCCTCCGGTGAGCTTGAACGTCGCCATGGCGCGGCGCAGCTGATCGGCCTCGACCGGAGTGAACCCCGCGCCCACGATCGCGACCTTCATCGCCTGCTCCTGGAAGAGCGGAACGCCCAGCGTCTTTTCAAGCACCGCGCGAAGCTGCGGCTTGGGATATTCGGGCTTCTCCTTGCCCTCACGGCGGCGGAGATAGGGATGGACCATGTCGCCCTGGATCGGGCCGGGGCGAACAATCGCAACCTGGATGACGAGATCATAGAAGGCGCGCGGCTTCATGCGCGGCAGCATCGACATCTGCGCCCGGCTTTCGATCTGGAATGTGCCGAGCGTATCGGCCTTCTGGATCATGCCGAAGACTTGCGGATCATCGTCCTGCAGGTCAGCCATGGTCTTTGTGACGCCCTTCTCCTGTTCGAGCAGGGTGAAGGCGCGGTTCATGCAGCCGAGCATGCCAAGACCCAGCACATCGACCTTCATGAACTTCAGGGCGTCGATGTCGTCCTTGTCCCACTCGATGATCTGCCGGTCTTCCATGCGCGCGGGCTCGATCGGCACGAGATCGTCGAGCCGGTCCTGCGTCAGGACAAAGCCGCCGGGATGCTGGGAGAGGTGGCGGGGCGTGCCGATGAGCTGGCGGGCAAGATCGAGGGTGAGTTTTAGCCGATGATCCTCGGCATTGAGGTTGAGGCTCTCGATCTGCTCCTGCGGAATGCCGTCCATCGACCAGCCCCAGACCAGGCCGGTCAGCATCTTGGTGAGATCACGCGGCAGGCCGAGTGCCTTCCCGACCTCGGCGACGGCACCGCGGGTGCGGTAGCGGGTCACCACCGCCGTCAGCGCCGAGCGATCCCGGCCATAGCTGTCATAGATCCACTGGATGATCTCCTCGCGCCGCTCATGCTCGAAATCGACGTCGATATCGGGCGGCTCACGCCGCTCGCCCGAGACGAACCGCTCGAACAGTAGTTCATGCTGGATCGGATCGATCGACGTGACCCCGAGGAGGAAGCAGACGCAGCTATTGGCCGCCGAACCACGCCCCTGGCACAGGATGCCGCGCCGTTTGCTCTCCGCGACGATCGAATGGACCGTGAGAAAATAGGGCGCATAATCAAGCTCGGCGATGAGCCTGAGATCATGATCGATCTGCTGACGGTAGCGCTGCGGCACGCCATCGGGAAAGTGAACGGCTGCGGCCTGCTCCGTCAATGCCGCCAGCGCCTCGTGGGCGGTGCGGCCCTGCATCACCTGCTCATAGGGATATTGATACTGGATTTCTCCAAGGTCGAATGTGCATTGCGCGGCGATGTCGGCGCTCGCCTGGATGGCGTCTGGGAAGGCGGCGAAGCGCCGCTCCATCTCGGTAGGGGATTTGAGGTTTCGATCCATGAAGCGTTCGCGCCGGAAGCCCAGCTCATCGATGGTGCATCGCTCGCGGATGGCGCTCATGACATCCTGCAACGGGCGTCGCTCGCTGCTGTGATAGAGGACATCTCCCGTGGCGACGCAGCGAACGCCCTGCGCGCGAGCCAGCGCATCAAGCCGATGCAGCCGATCGGCGTCATCCGGGCGCCGACGCAGCGACATGGCGCAAAAGCCGCGCTCGCTAAAGACGGCGCGCAGGTCGCGCAAATGATCCGCGGTCACCGTGTCCGGCATGTCGGGGATGAGGATCGCGACCATGTCTTCGGCATGAGCAGCAACGTCGGCCCAATCGAGGATGCAGCAGCCCTTACCGCCGCCCGCCTTGCCGATCGAGAGCAGCCGCGTTAGCCGCGACCAGGTGGCTCGGGTTCTGGGATAGAGCAGTAGCGCGCGTCCATCGGTAAGATCGACCCGGCTGCCCGGGATCATCCGCACGCCCGTCGCCTTCTGACCCGCCCAGCCGCGCACGACGCCAGCAACCGAACTGCGATCGGCCAAGCCCATGGCCCTGTGCCCTAGGAGTGCCGCCGCCGAGAACAGCTCTTCAGGCGAGGACGCACCGCGAAGGAAGGAGAAATGGCTGGTGACCTGCAGCTCGACATAGGTGGTCGCGGGGATGATGCCGGCGCTCATCCGAACAGCCCGTGCATGTGCCAGCTCAAGTCCCCGGTTTCAGCATCGACGCCGTCGCCGCGCCGGAACAGCCAGAAGCGCTGACCACCCTCCGCTTCGACCCTGTAATAGTCGCGCACCGCCCATTGCTCGCGGTCTGTGCGCCACCACTCGCCATGAATGCGCTCGGGGCCGTCTCCGGCCACCACGCGATAATCCTGCCGTCGCCAGGTGAAGCGTCGCGGCGGGTGGTCGGGCATCAGCGCCACCACGTTGGACAAGAGCTCGGGACGGCGTAGCAGCCGAACCGGGCGCTTCCAGCATGGCGAGGCCTGGGGTGTTTCCAGTGCCGGGATGCGGCGGACCGCGCGCTCCGGGACATCGCTCTCATGAGAGGACAATCGGAACAGCGCCGCTTCTCCGGCACGCGCGCTCAGCTGGTCGACTAGTGGTGCGAGATCGCGGCCTTTGCGGGACGATTCCAGCAGCGCACCCACCGCCTCAGCGCCGAGGGGCTCATGATGTGGCACGGCCAGATGCATCGTCTCGATGCCGAGGCCTGGTTCCAGTTGCGCAAGCCTGAGGCCGAACATGCGCTTGAGGTGCCTGGCGTCGCGCGTAGCACGCGAAGCGCCGATACCAAGTCGCTGCGGCTCGCCATCCACCCGCACCGCTGTAAGCAGGACCATGCGCGCGCCGACTCCACGCTGGAGAAGCTCGGCCACCAGATCATCGACAAGGTCGGAAATGACCTGCGTGATGCTTTCAGGTGTGCCGATCGGCTCGAGAAGGTGTCGTGTCACGACCGGAGCCTCTGTTGGCACGACCGGGATGATCGGCTCAGCCACAAGACCACGCGCCTGATCCAGACGCTCGACAGTCCTGAGGCCGAGGCGCCGGGCCAGCGGACCACGCGGCATGGGGTAGAGATCGGCTATGCGTTCGAGGCCGAACCGGGCCGCTGCGGCCAGTGCGTCTGGTTCGAGGCGGAGCACTGCAAGTGGCAGATCGGCGAGCGCCTGCGCCTCCTGCCCAGCATCAAGCAGCGTTCTATCCTCGCGGCCAAAGCGCGCCAGCGCATGCGCGGCGCCGGGCGTCCCTGCAATGGCGATGCGAGCGGTAAAGCCAAGGCGCTTGAGAAAGGCGAGCAACCGACGGCAGAAACGCTCCTCCCCACCGAACAGGTGGGTCGTGCCGGTAAGGTCGAGCCACAGACCGTCCTCGCCCGAGATGCTTGCCGTCGGCGTCCAGTGCCGAACGGCGTGGAGTGCCAGCCGGTCGAGCAGGGCGCGATCCGCCTCCGGCTCTGCGTCCCTCACCTCAAGATCGGAGACCAGCGCGCGGGCATGCGCTGCGACCATTCCCGGTCGCAGGCCAAGGTCGAGCGCCACCGGGCAGGCGGCCGTTATCACGTCGCGCTGCCCTGTACGCAGAACCAGCACGGTTGGCTTCCCCCAGAGGGTTGCCCAGCTGACTGACGGCGCCGACGCCGTGCCACCCACCTCGTCGGACGGCATGGCCTTGAAGGGATGTTCGGCATGCTCGCTGCGCCGCCCCATTTCGCGCATGGTGGGCCGCTGATGCGCGGGCAGCGCGTCGATCGCCGCCTGGGACGGACGTCCGCTTGTAGCTCCATCCCGCGCCCAACGCGCACCCGGCCGCCATCCACCGCCGCGTGGCACGGAGCAGGCTCCCGGGTTGTCGTCAACGGGGTCCGCGAAGCGCGGTTGCGACACCGTGTCAGGCGGCGCGGCTGATGGCGCTGTCCCGCGCATCCGCTCGACGCGGCGCAGCCGCTCGATCGCCAGATGTGGCAGGAAGAGCGAGGCGACCCTTGGCATCGCACGCCTCCAGTTCGAGGGAAAAGGGATCGCCATTGCGCTGTCGCACAAGCTCGACCTGCCAATGGGCCCGGCCAACGCCCGGCCAGGGCAGACGCTCCGATGGTGCGCAGCCGATGCGCCAGCGTGTCATGGCGGAGGAGGGGGAGGACAGGGGGCAGCGATCGCGCGTGCGGTGGCGGCGATAGAGCAGCATGGGCGTCTGTCCGTCCGAGGCCGCAAGCTGCAACCGCCGGGTCGCCGTCATGTCAGCGGACTTCACTTCCGCGATCACGCAGGCAAGTGAACCATCGCGCAGCGCATCCTCGGCAATGGCAAGGACATCCACATCCTTGCGGCCCTGCGCATAGAGCAGCTTGTCCGGTCCAAGACCGACCTGCTCCAGCCCGGGCGCATAGAGATCGAAGGCTGTCATCGCCCAGCAGACGGTCTGGCGAGCATCTGCCGCGAACCGCGCCGCTATGCCAGCGAGAAAGAGCGTAACGGCGGCATCGTCATTGAGACTGGATGAGGCGGCGGCGAACTCATGGAGACCAGCGCCGTCGACGCCACCGCTGGCCAGCCTCTCGTCCATAAGCCCAATGCCGAAGGGCAGGCTTGGAGTAGACGGGCCACGCGTCTGCACGACCGCTTCACGCAGCTTTGCAATCGGATCGGCCGCCGATGAAGCGGGAAGGGACGAAGGGACGGACATGGGAACATCGACTCAAATGTTCCCTTTATGTTCCTTGCGCGACCGAGATTCGTCAAGGTGACAATTTTGCCGGTGTTTCACTTCAATCCGTTGCGTTGTTGGAAGCCGACAGTGTGGATCGGCGTGCAAAAAGGACCCCGTTAGCGGGGTGATCGGCGTCTAAAAGGGACCCCTCATTTCGATAGCTTACACAGCCGCGTGGAAGTTCATGCGGCGAGATCGGGATGTTGGTTTTGGAGACAGTGGTTCGTATCCGGCGTGAGTATGCCGGCGGGAAGGCGATCAAGGCGATCGCGCGTGATCTGCATGTGTCGCGGAAGGTAATCCGCAAGGCGATCCGGGCGCCGGAAGGCGCATTTGATTATCGACGCAAGGTTCAGCCGCTGCCGCGGATCGGTCCGTTTCAGGATCGGCTGGATGTGCTGCTGGAAGAGAACGAGGTACGGGGCCGACGTGACCGGCTTCGGATGACCCGTATCCACGACCTTCTGGTGCGTGAGGGTTTCGAGGGCTCTTACGATGCCGTGCGCCGCTATGCGGCGCGGTGGAAGATCGAGCGGCGCAGGGATGTCGGCGACGGGACGACGGCCTTCATTCCGATGCTGTTCCAGCCCGGCGAGGCCTACCAGTTCGATTGGAGCCACGAGGATGTCGAGATCGCCGGCAAGCCGATGCGGGTAAAGGTCGCGCACATGAGGCTGTGCGCATCGCGGGCTGTGTATGTCCGGGCCTATCCACGCGAGACCCAGGAGATGCTGTTCGACGCGCATGCGCGCGGCTTTGCCTTCTTCGGCGGCGTGCCCCGGCGCGGCATCTACGATAATATGAAGACGGCGGTGACGAGCGTGTTCACCGGCAAGGACCGGGTGTTCAACCGGCGGTTCCTGATCATGGCCGACCATTATATGGTCGAGCCCACGGCCTGCTCGCCGGCGGCGGGATGGGAGAAGGGTCAGGTCGAGAACCAGGTGCAGACGATCCGGGGACGCTTCTTCCAGCCCCGTCTGCGGTTCGCCAGCCTCGAGGAGCTCAATGGCTGGCTGGAAGCTGAGTGCCGACGCTGGGCCGAACGGCAGGCCCATCCTGAGCAGGGCGACCAGACCGTGGCGCAGATGCTGGAGATGGAACGTCCTGCATTACAGTCGATGCTGGGGCCGTTCGACGGCTTCAACGAGAGCGAGCACGGCGTGTCGGGCACCTGCCTGATCAGCTACGATCGCAACCGTTACTCGGTCCTCTCGACGGTGGCGCGGCGCACGGTGCAGGTTCGGGCCTATGCCGACCGCATTGTCGTGCGATGCGGCGATGAGGTCGTCGCTGAGCATCCCCGCTTCTTCGGGCGGAACCGCACCATCTATGATCCCTGGCACTATCTGCCGGTGCTGGCCCGCAAGCCCGGCGCTTTACGCAACGGCGCACCCTTCCAGGACTGGGAACTGCCGCCGGCGCTCGCCCGGTTGCGACGCAAGCTGGGCAACGGCGATGATGCCGATCGGCGGTTCGTGCGCGTGCTGGCGGCCGTGCTGACCGATGGCCTGGAACTCGTCGAAGCCGCCGTGCGGGAGGCACTGGCAACCGGCACGGCGAGCGACGACTTGATCCTCAATATCCTGGCACGGCGCCGCGAACCGCCGCGACCGCTGACGATCGTCACGTCGGAGGACAATGCCCTGCGGCATCCGCCGATCGCCGACTGTTCCCGTTACGACCAACTGAGGAACTTCCATGCAGCGGCATGACATGATCGACGCGATGCGCGGGCTCGGACTCAAGGGGATGGCCGGCGCGTTCGATGAGGCCGTCACCACAGGGCTTCAGCGCCAGCGCACGACGATGGAGATACTGACCGATCTGCTGCGTGCGGAGGCAACGCACCGCCACGCCGCCTCGATCCGATACCGGATGGCGGCCGCCAAGCTACCGGTGGTGAAGGACATTGATGCCTTCCACTTCGAGGGGACGCCGATCAACGAGGGGCTGGTCCGTTCGCTGCACGGCGGGGCGTTCCTGCCCGCACGGCGCAATGTCGTCCTGGTCGGTGGCACCGGCACCGGCAAAACCCATCTGGCCATCGCCATCACCGCCAATGTCGTCCGCGCTGGAGCGCGGGGGCGTTACTTCAACACCGTGGATCTGGTGACCCGCCTCGAAGAGGAAGCCCGGATCGGAAAAAGCGGCGCGCTTGCCGCCCAGCTCTCTCGCCTCGACCTCGTCGTGCTCGATGAGCTTGGCTATCTTCCCTTCGCCCGTTCAGGCGGGCAGTTGCTGTTCCATCTGGTCAGCAAACTTTACGAGCAAACCAGCGTCATCATCACGACCAACCTGGCGTTCGGGGAATGGCCGACGGTGTTCGGCGACCCCAAGATGACCACCGCTCTCCTCGATCGCGTCACCCACCATTGCGACATCATCGAGACCGGCAATGACAGCTGGCGCTTCAAGAACCGAAACTGATCCCCCGCCGCACGCCGGGATTAAGATGCTTTGCGCTGCGCGCGCCTCCGGTCGGGCTCCGCCCTCCCTACGCCGCGCGCAGCGCAAGGCGCGTTCCTCGACCGTCGTGGCATCCTTGAAAGGGGGTCCCTTTTGCGCGCCGATCGGGGGTCCCGTTTGCACGCCGATTGACAGACTATCAACGGAACTGACGCGGCGGCCGTCGAGGTGATGGCGATGAGGGCCGCGTGGCGGCACCTCGTGATCGAATGGGAGCTGAGCTGGAGCGAGCGGCGCGAGCTACTTCCGCTCGGCGGCGAAGAGCGGGCCGACCTTCCCCACGACACCGAGCGCAGGATGCGGATCCTCATCGAGATCGGTCATCGCCTGACGGCTGACGCCGGTCTCTGTGAGTGGCTTCGCACTCCCACGGAATTCTGGAACTGGTATTCACCGCTCGAGGTGATGTCGGGCAGCATCTCCGACCTCCGCCGCTTCCGGCTCCTGGTCGAGCAGGGGCTGCGCTCGTGAGTGGCGCCTCTGGGAAGAACGAGCCGCTCGCCTCGGTTCTAAGCCGCTGGGAGATGCTGAAGGAGCGGTGGGCTCTGGATACGCATGAGCGGGCCGCCCTTGTGGGCGGTCAGATGCGACATCCGGACGCACCGATCGAGGACTACCATCTTCTATGTGGCGAGCAGCGTATCCGCCTTATGGTGGAGGTGGACGCCATCTATGCCCGCATCGTCGGTGACGACGAGGATGTTCGCGCGTGGTTGCGGCGGCCCAATCTCAATCTCGCCAATCGCACGCCGCTGGACGTGATGGCGGGCACGCCCGAGTGGATGCAGTGGCTGATCGACAATCTCGGTGGAGAGCGCCGATGAGCGCCGTCGATCCCAAGGCGCTGGCCGCAGTTGAGGCGGCAGAAGCGCGCTTCCTCGCTGCGCAGGAACTCGAGCGCCTGCGCCTCTTCCGCCTTCATCTCCAGGCAACGGTCACAGAAGTATCACCCCTGACCGCTGATCTGATCCGGCATCAGGGGTCCGACCTCGCGTCGTTGGCGGATCAGCTTCGACCTGTGGTCGAGCGGATTCCCGGTATGCTGCACCTGCCCGCCCTCCGTCGGTACCTCGTCGCCGAGACGAAGGGACGTCGGCTTGCCAAGGATCCTGGCCGTGTCCGGCAATCGGATCTAAGGATGTCGCGCCGAATAGCGAGGGAGGGCGTGATACTGCCTTCGCGGGAGGGCTCAAGAGACCGGCTCGGGGTCGTTCCGATCGATGGAGTCCTGGAATGTGCCGGTTGGATCGGAGACAGCTGGTTCTGCACGGAGCGCGAGATCGCTCATCTCCTGGTGGATTTGCCGGACACAATCGCGGCGGCGCTTTCGGGAAGGGTGGTTGGTGACCTGATCGGCCATCCCGCATTGGCCGGCCGGCCCTACCGGGTCCGTCGCGTGGTCTTCCTCGGCGAGGGACCGGGGGTGGTCGTCACCTTCCATACGGGTCTCATGAAGCACCACATGCCCTGGGCGGATCAGCTCGCCGAGGAGATGAGGCGCGGCTCATGAGCGGCCGTGCTGAAAAGGCGGATGCCGACATGCTTGCAATGCACGGCCGTGCCCGGCGCGCGCAGGCATTCGCCACATCCCTGGAGGATATCCATCCTCTTCTGCATCGACTGGAGCTGCAGGCGCACCAACTCGGCCTGGCGGTGGCGCCTCTCTATCTGGCATCGGCCCGCGGAAGCCTTCGCCATGTCCACAAGCTGCTTCTCCATCAGTTCGGACCCGACCTTTCTGAGATGAGTGGGCGCGAACTCTGTCCGGGTACATCGCTGCACCTGCGGAAGATCGCGGACCGGGATGGTGTCGGAGAGCGCTTCCTGATCGGTCAGCGGAGAATGGCGCCTGCGGAACGTCGGGAGACGGCATCTTGGGCGGGCAGGCCCGATCTTGGCGCGGCTCTGCTCTCGTCCGCCCAGGCGGCCAACCTCTGCGACGGACCGGTGGGAGCCGGGCTGCTATTCGACGCCCTGGCTCGCCATCGCTGGCTGCACCGGGCATCGGGTGCCAAGTGGTCCACTGACGTCTCCGGAGCGCACGCCCTTGTGACCGCGATGACGGGTGGCTGCGGCTTCCCCCATCCTGGCGACGGCGCGACGGGCGGGCTGATCGACCGCGAGGTAGCGGAGCTCCTTTCGCAGCTTGGATGGCTGCGGATGGTTTCGGCGTCGATGCCGGGTGATCCGACATGATGCCAGCGGTGTGTCAGGTTGAATCGAGTGATAATGGTGGCCCTGTGACGCTGGGCGCCGCTAGGATCCGAGGCCCACCAACCATCGCGCCGTGACTTGGCGGCGCGACTTCGGGATCGTTAGGGGTCGCCTGCCTCTTCGAAGCAGATGTCCGTGCTTCCCTCGCGCGCAAATCTCTGGTGAGAGTGCTTCCGGGTTGGCGGCTACCTAGGCAGAAGGTCTCGCTCGTGACCTCCCGCAAGTCACCGCATCCGGCCAAGGTTCGACTGGCGGTCGGCGCGATCACGAGCTACTTTTCTGGCTTGGCCGATCATCAATGACGGGTGATCAAGGTGATCCCCAAGGCGACGACCGTCTGGGGACGCCGTCCGGACGGATGAGCTGTGGACACCCAAGGGCAAACGAGGCGCTCCCTTCGCCCCTGCCGCACTCATGATCACGAGCGTCAACCCTCCGGCTGTCGCCTTCACGTCCTTGGGTAGTCGCGCTGGATCGAACGGGAGGCGGTAGGATATGGCCGATGGACGAGGCGAAGCGGAGACGGTAGGTGGCAGATCATCTATCATCGGAGCAATGAGATCATGAACAACACCGACCTGGCCGAATCCATCGCCTCTTCCCATGACCTGTCCAAGGCGGACGCCCGCAAGGTGGTGGATGCGGTGATCGCTGCGATCGTCGATGCCGCAGCCAAGGGTGACGAGGTGTCGCTCAGCGGCTTCGGCAAGTTCAAGGTCAAGGAAAGCGCGGCGCGCGAGGGTCGCAATCCCGCCACCGGCGAGACCATCCAGATCGCTGCCTCGAAAAAGCTCGCCTTCACCCCTGCTAAGGCGGTCAAGGATCGGCTCAACGGCTGAGTCATGCCCGGGCGGACCGACGAGTGACCTGGCTAGGCCGGCCATCCTTGCGGGGGCTGCCGCCTCGTCGGCCGCTGCCTCTCCGGCCGCCGAGACATCGCAGACGGACGCTATGCTGATGAGCCGTCGACTTGATGCAGCTCCGGCTCAGGAGGCTTCGGCGGCCTTCCTTCGGATCACCAGATTGCGGATCTCGGTCATGTCCTCCATCGCGAACCGCACGCCCTCACGACCGAGGCCAGAATCCTTGACGCCACCGTAGGGCATGTTGTCGACGCGGTAGCTCGGCACGTCGTTGATGACGACGCCGCCGACATCCAGTCCGTCCCAGGCTTCCAGCACTTTGAAGATGTCGCGCGTGAAGATCCCGGCCTGCAGCCCGAACTTGGAATCGTTCACGAGCGCGAGCGCTTCATCCCAGCGGCTGAACTTCTCGAAGAAGGCGACCGGACCGAATGCCTCCTCGCGATTGAGCTTGGTATCGAGAGGAACATCCTCGAGCAGCGTCGCTTCGAGCATCGCCCCGTCGCGCTTCCCTCCGACCAGCAGCTTCCCGCCCCGGCCTTTCGCCTCGTCGATCCACCGGTCGAGACGCTCGGCTTCCTTGACGTCGATCATAGGACCGACGAACGTGTCCTCCTCATGGGGATTGCCCGCGATCAGCGTTCGCGTCTTTGCCACCAGCATATCGCGGAAGCGGTCGTAGATGTCCGCGTGGACGATGATCCGCTGGACGCCGATGCAGCTCTGTCCCGACTGGTAGAAGGCCCCGAACGCCACCCGTTCCACCGCGTCTGCGAGATCGGCATCCTTGTCGATGATGACCGCGGCATTGCCGCCCAGCTCGAGGACGACCTTCTTCTTGCCCGCGTTGGCCTTGAGTTCCCAGCCGACGTCGGGCGACCCGGTGAAGGAGAGCAGCTTGAGGCGATCATCGGTCGTGAACAGGTCTGCGCCGTCACGACTTGCGGGCAGGATCGAGAAGGCGCCCTTGGGCAGGTCAGTCTCGGCAAGCACCTCACCCATGATGATGGCGCCGAGCGGCGTGCGGCTGGCCGGCTTCATGACGAACGGGCAGCCGACGGCGATGGCGGGCGCTACCTTGTGCGCGGCGAGGTTGAGGGGGAAGTTGAACGGCGAGATGAAGGAACAGGGACCGATCGGAACCCGCTTCCAGATGCCCATATAGCCTTCGGCGCGCGGCGAGATGTCGAGCGGCTGGACCTCGCCCGTCATCCGCACGCTCTCTTCGACCGCGATCCGGAACGTATCGATCAGGCGCCCGACCTCTCCGCGACTGTCGCGGATCGGCTTGCCCGCCTCGATGCATAGCGCGTAGGCGAGCTCCTCCTGCCGCTCCTTGAAGCGCTCGACACAGTGCTGCAGCACCGCCTGCCGCTTGTAGCTCGGCATGGCGGCCATGGCGTGCTGCGCCTCGTGCGCCGCCTGAATACCCGCATCGATCGTCCTGGCGTCGGCGAGGGCTACCCTTGTCGCTATCTCACCGGTGAACTTGTCAGTCACCGCAAGGTCCGTGTTTGGCTGTTGCGCCTCGTTGGCGAGGTAGAGCGGGTAGCTATCCTTGAGTTTCATGCGATCAAATCTCCTTGGACCGGGCGGCGCCGGCTCGCGGGTTCAAGTCATGCCTTCGCCGACAGTTCCTTGATGTCCTTGTTCAGGATCTGGTCGTTTTCGCTGTAGTCGACCGGGCAGTCGATGACGTGCACGCCTGGTGTGTCGAGGCAGTGCTTCAGGAGCGCCGGAAGTCCCGCAGCATCCTCGACCCGGTGACCATTGGCGCCATAGGCCTCTGCATATTTGACGAAGTCGGGATTGCCGTAGGTGAGCCCCCAGTCCTTGAAGCCCATGTTCGCCTGCTTCCAGCGGATCATGCCATAGCTGTTGTCGTTGAGGATGAGCACGGTGATGTTGAGGCCGAGCCGGACCGCGGTCTCCAGCTCCTGGCTGTTCATCATGAATCCGCCGTCGCCACAGATGGCCATGACCTTGCGGTCGGGATAGACCATGGCCGAGGCCATGGCAGAGGGCAGGCCCGCGCCCATCGACGCCAGCGCGTTGTCGAGAAGCACCGTGTTGGACGACCGTGCCTGATAGTTGCGGGCGAACCAGATCTTGTAGATGCCGTTGTCGAGGCAGATGATGCCGTCGGCAGGCATGACCTTGCGGACCTGACGGACGAGGTAGGGTGGGAAGATCGGGAAACGCTGATCGTCCGAGATTGAAGCACTGTGTGCCACCTCGGCCTTGCGGTATTCGAGCATCCGATCGAAGTTCCACGCTGGCGAGGGGACGATGTCCTCCTTGATCTGCCAGATCGCGTTGGCGATGTCGCCGATGAGCTCGTACTGCGGGAAGTAGACGGGATCGACTTCCGCTGACCGGGTCGAGATGTGGATGACCTCGGTGCCGCCGTTCTGCATGAAGAAGGGCGGCTTCTCGATCACGTCATGGCCGATGTTGATGATCAGGTCCGCCGCCTGGATAGCGCGGTGGACGAAGTCGCCAGCGCTGAGCGCCGCGCAGCCCAGAAATTTGGGATGCGCTTCGTCGATGACGCCCTTGCCCAGCTGTGTGGTCAGGAACGGGATGCCGGTCTTCTCCACCAGTTGTAGAAGCATTCTGCTGGTCATCTTGCGATTGGCGCCTGCGCCGATCACGATCACTGGCGACCTCGCCGCCTCCATGCGCATGACGGCCGTGCGCACGGCCTTCTCCTCGGCCGACGGACGACGGGCGACGCTGATCTTCAGCGGCCGGCTGTCGGTCCGCTCATCGGCAATGTCCTCAGGCAGTTCGAGGTGGGTCGCACCGGGCTTCTCCTCTTCGGCGAGGCGGATCGCCTCCCGCACGCGGCTGGGGATGTTGTCGGCGCTTGCGAGCTGGTGGGTGTATTTGGTGATGGGACGCATCATGTCGACTACGTCGAGAATCTGGAAGCGCCCCTGCTTCGACTTGCGGATCGGCTTCTGACCGGTGATCATCAGTATCGGCATGCCGCCGAGCTGCGCATAGGCCGCTGCCGTGACCAGATTGGTCGCGCCCGGTCCCAGCGTCGCAAGGCATACGCCCGTCTTGCCGGTATGGCGACCATAGGTGGCGGCCATGAAGCCTGCGCCCTGCTCGTGCCGGGTCAGGATCAGCTTGATCCTGGTCGACCGGCTGAGGGAATCGAGGAAGTCGAGATTCTCCTCCCCTGGCACCCCGAAGATATACTCGACGCCTTCCTGCTCGAGGCACTCGATGAACAGGTCCGATGCCTTGGCCGTCATGCTAATCTCCTCTTTCGCGCCTCAGCGCGGCCGCTGCACGCCTGCGTATCGCGGGCACATCGACATTGAAAGCCGTCCCGGCACCACTCGTTCTCACGAGAAGCTCCGGGAAACTGCGCTGTGTCCTACGCGGGCGATGGCCCGGTCAGATATTCAGCTGCAAGGCGGCGGCGCGGGATCGACCTCGAAATCCCAAGGCTCGACACGGGTGGGAGCGTTGCAGCACCCAGCCGCATTCCCGCGGATCGACGCATGACGTTCAGGCCGATCCAGCGTATATAATGGGGCGACGCGCGGCCCAGGGTCTTGCCTGCTCCAGCTGGGACGCCAGCGACAACAGCACGTCCTCGGCTCCGAAGCGGCCGGCGAACTGCATGCCGATGGGTAGCCCTGATTTCTCGTCATGTCCGAGCGGGAGGGATATGGCAGGTGTGCCCGTCATGTTGGCTATCCCGCTGAATGGCGCCTCGTTTAGAACACGGACCAACCAAGCGAGGCCGTCCAGATGATCGACATCGGCGTGGAGAGTTCCGAGCCTTCCCGTCAGATCGGGCAGTGTTGGGGAAAGGAGCAGGTCGTGCTGCTGGAAGTGGCGGGCGTAATGGCGAGCGATGCGGTTACGGGTCTGATCTGCTGCAACGAGATCCAGCGCTCCTAGAGATCTGCCGAGAGAGTGGAGTGCCAGATTGACAGGCTCGAGTGTACTGTCATTCACGGGTCGTCCGGTCTCGCCCTTGATCCACTCGATCGCCGAGGCCGTATGAACTGCCCAGAAGCGGCTTGTTGCCAGAGCGAATGCCTCCCAGGAGACGCCGACTTGAAGTGTCACCGGCTCCACAACGTGCCCTAGTTCCTCGAGACAAGCGGCCGTTTCCGCCAGCACCTTCAAGACAGGTTCGGTCGTGCGGGCACCGTTGAGAGGATTTTGGCAGAGCCCGATGCGCAGCCGACCCGGCGGGCGAGGGGGCGAGTAAGGGCCGGCTGGAGCCGATATTTCGAACGGCTCGCCTGCGTTGGGGCCCTGCAGCTGATCGAGCACACTTGCCGCATCCGAGACCGATCGGGTGAGAACGAACTGCGTTGCCAGTCCACCCCAGATCTCGTCCACCGCAGGTCCCATTGCCACACGACCGCGGCTCGGCTTTAAGCCAACCAGACCCGTAGCGGACGCCGGAACCCGGATAGAGCCGCCGCCGTCGATGGCGTGAGCGACGGGCACGATCCCTGCCGCCACGGCGGCCGCAGCGCCGCCGCTCGATCCACCGGCGCTATATGCCGGATTCCATGGATTGCACGTCGGACCGCCGACGAGGGGTTCCGTCGCTACGCTCGTAGCAAATTCAGGGATCGCTGTACGGCCGATCGGGGTAAGGCCGCCCGTGCGGAAACGGCGCATGAGATCTGAGTCCATGTCAAAACGAAAACCCTGAGCCAATCGGCTGCCGAATTCCGTTTTCCGGCCAGCCACCATCAGGCCGATGTCCTTGACTACGAACGGAACGCCCCGGAAAGCCCCGTCACCAGACAGCGCTTCATCTGGCCAGACCTCGACCATCGCGTTGATGTGGGGATTGACCTCCTCTGCGGCTTCGAGCGCCGCGACACGCACTTCCTGGGCAGAGATCTCGCCGGCGGATCCCCCCATATCGAAAAAGACCAGGCCGGTCCGCAAATTCTGGTCGCCAGCGTTCCGCTAGCGGAGGGGCATTGGACAGGTCTGCTGCGTGGAACGACGCTTTGGCTGGAACAGGGCCGAGAGATGATGCGGGCCTAGCGCGTCACTTCTCGACGCCAAAATGAACCTTGATTGTTAGATGCAGACCTAGCGAATGGTCTTGCGCTGAGCCAGATTGACGATCCCGAGCAGGACGACCGCGCCGACGAAGGCGATGATCAGGCCGGTGAGCGAGAATTGCTGAACGCTTCCGCGAACACCGAAGAGCGGACCAGAAAGCGCGTTGCCGATCAGCGATCCCACGCAGCCGACGACGATATTCCAGACGACGCCCATCGAGGCGTCACGGTTCATGACCATGCTGGCGAGCCATCCGGCGATGCCGCCCACGATCAGTGCAATAATCCAGCCCATAGTCCGTCTCTCCTGCGTTGCCTGTGTCCAATCCCCCGCACGCTGGATTGTTCCGGAACTGCAACACCTGGGGAGTGTGGGCCAGTATCAGGAGGCAGCGCTGGGGCTGCCTCCTCAAACCCGCTTTCAGGCCAGATCAAGCCGATCGGCATTCATGACCTTGGTCCAGGCCGATACGAAATCCTGGACGAACTTCTTTTGGGCGTCGGTCTGCGCATAGACCTCGGCCCAGGCGCGCAGTTCCGAATGGGATCCGAAGATGAGATCGACACGGGTTGCGCTCCATTTGGGTGCGCGGCTCTTGAGGTCGACCCCCTCGAAACGGTTCTTGTTGTCGGTTGCCGTCCATTGAGTTTCCATGTCGAGCAGATTGACGAAGAAATCGGTGCTGAGCGTCCCGACCCGGTCGGTGAGCACGCCTTCCATCGCACCGCCGCTGTTGGCGCCAAGCACGCGCAGGCCGCCGAGAAGCACCGTCATTTCGGGTCCGCTCAGCCGGAGCAGCTGCGCCTTGTCGACGAGTGCTTCTTCCGGCGACATGAAATTGGCGGGGTGATAATAGTTGCGGAACCCGTCAGCGACCGGCCGCAGCGCTTCGAACGAATGGGCGTCGGTCTGGTCTTCGCGCGCGTCCATCCGACCGGGGGCGAAGGGCACTGCGATGTCCACCCCGCCGTCCCTGGCGGCTTTCTCTATGGCGGCATTCCCTGCGAGCACGATCAGATCGGCCAGAGACACCTTCTTGCCGCCTGTCGCCGAACCATTGAAATCGGACTGGATGCAGCCAAGGGCCTCGAGCACCTTCGCGAGATCGTCGGGATTGTTGGCCTCCCAGTCCTTCTGGGGAGAAAAGCGGATGCGCCCGCCATTCGCCCCGCCGCGCTTGTCCGAGCCGCGATAGGTGGAAGCGGATGCCCAGGCCGCCGAGACAAGCTGCGACACTGTAAGCCCGGTGCTCAAAATTTTCGTCTTCAAGGACGCAATGTCGGCATCGTCGACGACGGGGTGATCCAGTGGCGGGATGGGGTCCTGCCAGATCAGCTCCTCGGCCGGGACGAGCTTGCCGAGATAGCGCCCCTTGGGGCCCATGTCGCGGTGGGTGAGCTTGAACCAGGCTCTGGCGAAGGCATCGGCGAACTGGTCTGGGTTCTCCAGGAAACGGCGCGATATCTTCTCATAGGCCGGGTCGAAGCGCAGCGCGAGATCCGAGGTCAGCATCATCGGCTTGCGCTGCTTAGCGGGATCGAACGGGTCGGGAATGTCGGCCGGGGCATCTTTCGCCACCCATTGCTTGGCGCCGGCCGGGCTCGTCGTTAGCTCATAGTCGAAGTTGAACAGATTCTCGAAGAAGTGGTTCGACCAGGCCGTCGGTGTCTGGCTCCAGATGACTTCCGGTCCGCCCGTGATGGCGTCGGCGCCGATCCCCGTGCCGTGCTTGCTGCGCCAGCCCAACCCCTGGTCCTCGATCACTGCGCCTTCGGGGTCGATGCCGACGAAGGATGGGTCGCCGGCGCCATGGGTTTTGCCGAAGGTATGGCCGCCGGCGATCAGTGCCACCGTTTCCTCATCGTCCATCGCCATGCGGGCAAAGGTTTCGCGAATGTCCCGCGCCGAGGCGACAGGATCGGGGTCGCCATTGGGACCTTCGGGATTGACGTAGATGAGGCCCATCTGGACCGCGCCCAGCCCAGGATGGAGCTGCCGCTCGCCGGAATAGCGCTCGTCGCCGAGCCAGGAGCCTTCGGGGCCCCAGAACAGTTCCTCAGGCTCCCAGGTGTCCGCCCGTCCGCCGGCAAAACCGAAGGTCTTGAAGCCCATCGATTCCAGAGCGACGTTGCCGGCGAGGATGTAGAGGTCCGCCCAGCTCAGGGCATTGCCATATTTCTGCTTGACCGGCCAAAGCAGGCGGCGCGCCTTGTCCAGATTGGCATTGTCGGGCCAGGAGTTGAGCGGGGCGAAGCGCTGCTGCCCGCCGCCTGCGCCGCCGCGCCCATCCGTGATGCGGTAGGTGCCCGCACTGTGCCAGGCGAGACGGATCATGAGACCGCCATAATGGCCGAAGTCCGCCGGCCACCAGTCCTTCGAGTCGGTCATGAGGGCGGTGAGATCGGCGACGACGGCATCGAGATCGAGCGTCTCAAACGCATCGGCATAGTCGAAGTCCGGACCCAGCGGGTTGGAGCGCGGATTCTGCTGGTTCAGGCTCGAAACATCGAGCCGCTCGGGCCACCAGTCGCGATTGGTGTGGCGCCCGCCCTTGCTCGACCCATGTGCGAAAGGGCATCCGCCGGGCACAGTTTCTCCCACCTTGGCATCCATGATCTTCTCCTTTGCTCGCCCACCCGTGTGCATCTACGCGCGTGTCTGATTCTGCTTCGTCAGAGTATAAAGTTCATCGCGAACATCGAAATGGATTATGGAGATCACACAGATCGGCTTTGCCCCGGATCAAACTTTTGATCGAACAGATCCGAAGGGGGGGAAGAGGCGTACGGGCCTGTGCCGGTTGCACTATGAGGAACCCCGGGAGGCGGGTCATGCAGCATTTTCCCGAACGCGTACTCACCGAAGAGCTGGTGGATGCCAAGCTGAGGCTGCAAGAGGTGCTCGCGACCTTGGATAGGCAGGGCGAAAGCGAGGCGGCCTATTACGTGTGCGCCGCGATCGAACGGCTTATCGGCGCGCCAGGCACGCTCGCCCAATGGTATATGATGACCGGCCGTAACCCTGATGGCTCGCGCATAGTGGATTGAGCGAGGCTCGAGTTCCGGCGCTTTCCCGAAACTCCTGCACTTTCCGCTCGTCCGTCCGTCATTTCACTCCTGTATTGATTTCCTTTACCTGTTGCGCGCATTTATCCGCTGCGACCCAACGGAGATTCGATCTCCGCCTGGACCCGGGAGGCTCTGCGCCCCCCCGGGTCTCTTTATGTGGCATTCGGGACATGCCTGCTTTCCTGTTGCAGCTTTCGATCACTGGCCAAGGGACGAAACTGCCAGGGTTTGTTGTTAGCTGGAACGCTTTGACTTTCGGGCCGTCCGGATTACCTTTCGCGCATGGTTGGAAAGAAGTGGGCATCCAACTGCGGCAGGGGCTGCAACGCATGAGAGGCAGGACCGGCATGGTCGGTTCGCTGCTCGGAGCGGCTCTGCTTTTTACGATGGGCAGTGCCTCCGCGTGGGGGCTTACGATCACCACGCTCAAGGGTCAGAATCTGGATGGCAGCTTCGGCCAATATGCGCCCGGCGGCGATTGCACTCGCACGCCGCGCCTGACGGTCGATGCGAGCGGTTTCACCTTCACTCTTCCTTCGGGCCAGACGGTCCACCCGCCGCGCTTCGAATGGGCGCTGACCTATATGGGGGACCGGTATGAGGGGAAAAGCACATGGTTCTTCCCTTTCCCGCGGAATGATGATGATCTTGGCCCGCTTCTTCTCACCCTCAATGCCGTTGAAACGCCGGGACGGATCGCCATAGAGAATAATCTCGGCAAGCCGCTGCCCGAACCTTATGCTGCGCTGGTCCGGGGCTCGCCCTACGCCCGTTGCGGCCGCGCGCCCGTTGCTGCCGCAGAACGACCGCCTCCGCCACGAGGTCCGGCCATTGCCGCCCGGCCGACACAGAGTCTGGAATGGAGCAATCTCGCGCAGGCCGCAGACGCGAACGGCCATTACGACATGTTCGACAGGGGCGGCATATCGTCGGTGCTCAAGAACTTGCTGGGCGCAAAGGTCGCTGCGCTCGAAAACAATCTTTCGGTTTCCACACCGCTCAGCCGAGCGGGCAATATCTACTATATGAGCGGCAATGCGGAACGTCGCGGCGGTTACGACATGGCCTATGTGCTGCTGGATCCCGCGCAGCGCGCAGCCGAGGTTGGATTATGGGAGGGTGGCAAGCTCACGCTCTATCGGACGCTGGGCCGGCGGATCACATTGCCGGCCGACATCGTCAGGATGCGCGCTGAGCAACCACCCGAAGAAGCAGTGGCCGCGCCTGGCCCACCGTGGGAGTATCGGCCGCTGGCGGGCGGTCAATCGCTTGCCCTGGGAACCCCGGCTGCCTCAACGCATATCGATACGATCAGCCTCTACTGCGACCGGGGTCGGGGCTATTTCGGGATGATGCTTTATCGAGCCCCTGCCGTGCAGTCGCTGACACTGAGCCTTGTATTCAACGGGGGCATCGTGAACCTGCCCATGCGCTCGGTGGATGTGGCGCGAAAGATGTGGGTCAGCGATCTGGCGCCGGCCTCGCCTGTTCTTCGCATGCTGACGACTCAGAAAGACGTAGCATATCTGCGTATCAATCAGGCAAGCGAAGGCGAGGTGACGGTGGCCGGCGCTTCGCAGGCGGGTCGACGCGCTCTCTCTGGATGCATTCGGTTCTAGGCTTGGCGGTTCTAAGCTGGGCCAATTCGCTCGACTTCATCGATACGCCGGACCGCCGCGGTATCTTGGTGATCGACCTGGAAGGGCTCAAGGCTGGCGCTGGCGAAGAGTGACACCCACGCCCTGCGATCTCAACGGATCACGACGACCTCGACTTTCGCCTCGCTTGTAATTGCGCGCCAGTTTCTGTCGGCGGTCCAGGCCGGCGCACCGTCGCGAATGGCGAGCGCCAGGCAAAAGCGGTCGCCGATCGATAGGAGCGGATCTGCCGGCACGGCGCTGAGGCGGCCGGCGAGGCTGGCAAGGCCTGGGTCGACGTCGACGATGGTCATCGGCAAGGGTGCAAGCATGGCGTCGACTTCGCGTTCGGGCATCCCCGCCTTGACGAAATGGCTGACCACTTCGGCATAATTGATCGCGCTGATCCGGGCCGATGCGATCCTGGCCGCGACCTTTGCGCCGCCGGGCTCGGCGTTGAGCATTGCCAAAAGCGCCGAGGCGTCGATGACGATATCGCTCATTCGCCGCTCTCCGTCGGGCGGCGCGCCAGGAAGGCATCGACTGAGAGATCGGAAGCACCTTCTGCAAAGCGTTTGGCCAAAGCCTGTGAACGCGCCACGGCCTGCGCCGCAGTGCGCAAGATGATCCCCTCGTCGGTTTCTTCGACGAACACCGTGCCACCGTCGGCCAAGCCCATCCGCTTCCTGAGGTCGGCTGGAAGGCTCATGCGGCCATTTGGGGTGATATTGACCTGACTGGGCAATTTATGTCCTTTCAGCATATATGTGGCTCTCAGAGACGAGTATGCCCAATCGTAGGAATGATGTCACTAGGATCGATCTATGGCTTCACAGCAGCGAGAATCCTTATGTCCGATAAATATGATTCTCGGACATAAGTGGGGGACTGAAATTTTCTCCATATAGCGTTATAGTCGGCGAATTGATAATAGCTACGAACTTGCCGTTCAGTGCGCCTTGGGAGATAGCCGCCATGTCCATCCATAGTGTCAAAATGACGTCCGATGGCCGGATACAGATTCCGGCCCAGATCCGGCGCGAAATGGGTCTTTCCCGCGGCGACACACTCAATCTCGAACTGCAGGATGGCCAGCTTTCGGTGCGGCGCCCGTCCAAGACGCTGGAGCGCATCCGCGCCAAACTCTCGCCCTATCTCGAACCCGATGCCGACCTGCAGGGCGCGCTGAAGGCGATGCGGGTGGAGGATGCGCAGCATGGCTGACAAGGTTCTGGATAGTTCGACATTGATCGCGTTCATCCTGGGGGAACCGCATGGCGTCGACGAGGATGACATATTGGCCGACGCGTCGATCAGCAGCGTCAATCTGTCCGAAGTGATCGCGACCCTCGTGCTCAAGGGGACACCGGAAGAGCTTGCGATCGAGACGGCCGGGGATTTTGGCCTCAAAGTGCTCCCGTTCGATGCCAAGGCGGCGGCCATCGCCGGCACACTCATTGCTAAGGCGCAACCACTCAATATCGGCTTTGGCGATTGCGCCTGCATCGCGACAGGCATGGCGCGGGGTGCTACCATCTACACGGCCGACCGCGACTGGCTGAAACTCGGTAGCGACGCAGACATCAGGCTGATCCGATAGCGATGGCGCGCGACCTCCTCCCTCTCTCGGCCGATCTTCCGGCGGACCTGCTGGCGGAGATCGAGGGCGCACGGGATACGCTGGCAGCGTCCAAGGCGGGCTCGACTCACAAGGCCTATGCGTCCGACTGGGTGCGCTTCTGCGCATTCTGCGATGCGCGCAGTGTCGAGGCGCTCCCGGCACATCCCGACATCGTTGCCCTGTTCGCCCATGTCGAGGCCGAGGCTGGGATCGCGCCGGTGACGATCGGCCGCCGGGTTGCCGCCATCAACCATCATCACAAGGAGGCGGGCTTCCCCTCTCCGACCGCGCGCGACGCCGCCGGCGTGATCGCCACCATGCTTGCTGGCGTCCGCCGCAAATATGCGCGGCGCAAGGAGCAGAAGGCGCCGGCCGAGGCGGATGTGCTCAAAGCCATGCTCGCGACGATCGAGGGGATGGGGCTCCGCGCGCTGCGCGACCGGGCGATCCTCGCCGTCGGCATGGCGGGGGCATTTCGGCGGTCGGAGCTCGCAGCGATGCAACTCCCGGACCTAGCATTCGCGCAATCGGGCCTGCGTATTACCATCCCGCAGTCCAAGCGCGATCAGGAGCAGGTCGGCCAGGTGATCGCAATCCCGGAAGGACGGATCATCCGGCCCGTCAATCTGCTGAAGCACTGGCTCCATGCAGCGGGGCTGAGCGGCTTGGATCCGACCACCGGCAAGCCTCGGCAGGGCGCGGTGTTTCGGCGGTTGACCAGGTCGGACGCGCTCACCGACAATCCAATCACCGACAAGACGGTCGCAAGGCTGGTAAAGACCGCTGCGGCAGCGGCGGGTCTCGACCCCTCGCTATATTCCGGGCATTCGCTGCGGGCCGGCTTTCTGACCGAGGCCGCGTCGAAGCGCGCAAACCTGTTTAAGATGAAAGACCATTCGCGGCACAAGTCGCTTGACACGGTCGCGGACTATGTCCGCAGCGCATCGATGTTCGAGGATCATGCGGGCGAGAAATTCCTTTGATATCGAAACAGCTTAACATGCCGCAAAAGCTTGCCTAAAAATCAGGCAGAAGACACCGTATAGCAAGATGGCCCGGCGAACGGATCACCGGGCCACCAAATTTCAGCCGGACGCGGCGTCAGGCCTTGTCGACGACGTCCTTCACGGCGCCTTTTGCCGCACCCTTGGCCTTCTGCAGATCGCCCTTGGCTTCCTGGGCGTCGCCTTCAGCCTTGATGTCGGGCCGATCGAGTGCTTCGCCCGCGGCGCGCTTCGCCTTTCCGATGGCCTCATTGGTATGGCCTTTGATCTTGTCCGTCATCTCACCCATGGCATGTCTCCAGAATAGTTGATGCTTGGAGGAAGAACGCAGCAAGACGGATAAAGGCTGCGCCCATATGCGACGAACCGTTCGGCCGAATGATAGGGACAAAGCTCAGCGCCAATGTGTTGCGCCAAAGTCCCATAATTGCAGTTATTGCATGCGTCCCCCGCCAGCGCGGAAACTCGATCCCAATGTGCGAGTTTCGAGGCGATGGTATCAGAAGCAAGCGCGCGTCATCGGCGATGGATCATCAGGGGAATTGCTGCGACGGTCTTGCTCGGTTGCATTGCGCTGATTGGTCTTGCGGCATTTCCCTTCGGCCTGTTCAAGGACGCAATCGCTGGCCGGATCGGCTCCGCGCTGGGCACACAGGTCTCGATCGGCTCAATCGAGCGGCGGGAATGGCTGTCCTTCACCCCGACCATCATGTTGCGGGACATTGCCGTCAAGCAGCCCGCATGGGCCGGCAAAGGCGACATGGTGCACGCGAGGACCATCGAGGCAAAACTGCCAATGCTGCCGCTCCTCGTCGGGCGAGGCCCGCAGCCTGAGGGCTTCGTCGCGCATGGGCTGACCGTCGCGCTCGTACGCGACGCGAAGGGACGCGCAAACTGGCAAGGCCAGGACAAAGCGGACGATGCGAAGGATGATGCGGGGACGGGCCTTGAACGGCTCACCATTCCCGATGGCCGGATCACCGTGCGCGATGACAAGCGCTCTCTCAATCTTGTGGGCAGCTTTATGTCGGACGCTCGCGGGTTGCGGGTCGACGCCGCCGGAAAATTCCATGAGGCGCCAGCCCGGATCACGTTGCGTGGAGGCCGGATTGCCGATTTGCCCCCCGATGCGCCCTATCCCTTGCGCCTTGAACTGCGATCACCGCTCCTCAATCTCGCGGCCAGTGGGCAAAGCCGCGGCGCGCTCAATCTGAAGGCGATGACGCTCGACATTCATGCGACTGCGCCGAACCTCAAATATCTCGACGATGTAATCGAGGCAGGCCTTTTTGGGACACGCGCGATCGATCTGAAGGCCCGCGTTCGTCATACCGGGCGCGACTGGCATATCGAGCGCATGACAGGTTCGATCGGGCGGTCCAAGCTCGTCGCCAAGGCCGATGTGCTCAAGCGCGAAGGACGAACCAAGATCGATGCCGACATGCATTTCAGTGCTTTCGATTTCGATGATCTGTCTGATGCCGAGGGCAAGGCGCGTGCGGCCGCGATCGAAGCCAGGATCGGGCCGCGCGTCCTGCCCGGTACGCGCATCAATCTTGCAAAAGTCGGACCGACCGATGGGGTCATTCGGTTCCGGGCCGACCGTCTGCTGCTCGAGGGGTCGGCTTTCCGGTCGCTGAGCGGCGTGATTCGTCTCGAGGGCAAGCTGCTCACGCTCGATGACGTCGTTGCCGGCATGTCGAGCGGCCGAATGTCGGGCAAAGTTTCGATCGACCAGCGCGGCGGTGCCGCCCATCCGATCCTGGCGCTGGACCTTGCGTTTCAGGATGGGCGCCTCGAAACGCTGATGGGATCACGCGATGCGACAGGACCGCTGCGCGGACGCGTCGTGCTCAAGGGGACGGGCGACACCATTCGTGAGGCGCTGGCCCGCGCAGATGGGCGCGCAGGGCTGCTCGTTCGCGGCGGGACGGTGAAACGCACCTTTGCCGCCGTGCTCGGGCAGGATCTGGGCAAAGCGATCGGAGCGGTGCTGCGCGACAAGGAAGCCGAGGTGCCGCTGCGCTGTCTCGCGATCGGCTTCGCCGCACGAGACGGGGTTTTGACGCCCTCTCCTTTCCTCGTCGAGACGGGCATTTCGGTGGGCCAGGGTCAGGGCCGCCTTTCGCTTGCCGACGAGCGTATCGCGCTTTCGATCAAGGGACGGTCGCGTGACCCAAGCCCGCTCAGGCTCGCCGATCCGATCCAGGTGGGCGGGACCTTTTCCGCGCCGTCGCTCAGCGCTGCGGGCAAGCCGCCCGGCAGCAAGGTCGGCGCTGGTTCTGTGCTTTCCGCGCTCGGCAAGTCGGTCGGTCGCGCGCTCGGGCTCGGCAAGGACAAGGCGCGGGCCGATGCCGCCATCCCTGCAGCCCTCGATTGCGACCGGCTCGGCCGACAGATCCTCTGATCGTTCAAGAGCAGCGGCGGGGATGTGGATTCCGCGCATAGCCGGGCGGCCGCGGCCCTGCGCAGCCCCCTTGATCCGCATCCTGCTCTGTCGCTACGCCGGTCGAATAGCCTCTGTCATCGAAAAGAATCAGCATGATTTCGACTGCTCGCGCGACTGCCTCAAGAACTCGTCTGGACAGCTGGTCGCTGGTCGGCCTGCTCCTTGGCCTTGCCTTCTTCATCACCAGCGGCGCGATTGCCTATCGTAATGTCGCGACGCTGCGCGAGAATGATCAGGCAATTCGGCACACGCACGGCGTCCTGATCGCGCTCAATGACCTATTGTCTTCGGTCCAGGATGCCGAGACCGGGCAGCGCGGCTATCTTCTTACGGGAAGCGAACCCTACCTCGAACCTTATACCGACGCCCGGCGCACAATGGCTGGCCAGCTTCGGACGGTGGCGGCGCTCACGAAGGATAATCCGGTCCAGCAGGAGAGCCTCGGGTCACTCAAGCGGCACGTCGATGCAAAGCTCAGCGAATTGGAAGCGAGCATCGCGCTGCGCCGCGACCAGGGCTTCGATGCCGCCCTGGCGCTGGTCAGGAGCGATCGCGGCAAGACCGAAATGGACGCCATACGCAATCAGCTCGAGACGATGGCGCGCGAGGAATTGCGCCAGCGCCAGCTGCGTATCGAGGAAATGGCCAGCGCTTCCCGGGCGGCTGTGACCAGTGGGCTCGTGACGGCCGCGCTCGGTGCCGCGCTCACCATCGCCATATTCGTTCTGCTACGCCGCAACAGCCGCGCAAGGGCGCGGCAGGAATGGTTGCAGAGCGGACTGGTGGGCCTCTCCGAGTCCATGCGCGGCGAGAAATCGCTCGAAGAGCTCGGTCAGGCCATACTTGCCTTTCTGACACGCTATCTGGGATTCCAGGGCGGTGCTCTGTTCAAGGGCGACGCAGGACATTTTCACAGGATCGCCACCATAGGCGTCCCGCCGGACGCAGACATGCCGCTCGCCTTCAGCGCCGGCGAAGGGCTGCTTGGACAGGTCGCGGCGGATGGGGAGCCGATCATTCTCAGCGACGTCCCGGACCGCTATCTCACCATCGGATCGGCATTCGGCCGCGACCGCCCTCGCCATCTTGTGATCGTTCCCGCCCGGACAGACGAGAGCGTCAATGCCGTGCTGGAACTCGGCTTTTTCGAACCGGTCGGCCAATCCGCGCTCGATCTGCTCGGCGAGGCGTCGACCGCGATTGGCATCGCGCTGCGATCCGCCCGTTTTCGCATGCGCCTCGAGGAAGCGCTCGACGAAACCCAGCGTCAGGCGAGTGAGCTGCAGGCGCAGAGTGAAGAGCTGCGCGTTTCGAACGAGGAGCTCGAGGAGCAAGGCCGGGCCCTCAAGGAATCCCAGGTGCGACTGGAGCAACAGCAGGTCGAACTGGAGCAGACCAACAGCCAGCTCGAGGAACAGGCGCAAACGCTTGAAAATCAGCGCGACGAGCTGGAGCGCGCCGGTGCGAGCCTGGCGGTCAAGGCGCGGGAATTGGAACAGGCGAGCCAGTACAAGTCCGATTTCCTCGCCAATATGAGCCACGAGCTTCGCACCCCGCTCAATTCGCTGCTGATCCTCTCCAAGCTGCTGGGCGACAATCCGGACGGAAACCTTTCGGACGATCAGGTCAAATTTGCCCGCACGATCGAATCCTCCGGCAACGATCTGCTCACCTTGATCAATGATATTCTCGATCTGTCGAAGATCGAGGCGGGGCATGTCCAGATCCAGCCGGAAACGGTGTCTGTGCAGCGTCTGATCGGGGATATCCGCCATCTCTTCCAGCCGGTCGCCGACGACCGGGCGCTTGCGCTGGAGATCGAACTTGCCGAGGGAAGTCCGGCGGCGATCGAGACTGACCGTATGCGCGTCGAGCAGATCCTGAAAAACCTGCTGTCCAACGCCTTCAAGTTCACCGAAAAGGGATCGGTTCGTCTCGAGATCGCTCCTGCGGGCGAAGAGGGTCTCTCCCTCGCTGTCACCGATACCGGGATCGGTATTTCTCCCGACCAGCAGCGCAGTATTTTCGAGGCGTTCCAGCAGGCGGACGGCACGATCAGCCGCAAGTTCGGCGGAACGGGCCTGGGTCTGTCCATTTCCCGCGAACTGGCGCGCCTCCTGGGCGGCGCAATCAGTCTCCAGAGCGAACCGGGACAGGGAAGCACGTTCACGCTGGTTATCCCGCGCGCTTATGACCCTTCGCGTGTTGCGCCCCGCGAAACGGCCAGGCCTATGCCCGCTGCATCCGTTTCCAGCGCGCCGGCCGTGCCAGCTCGCCCTGCCTCGATCGCACCGGGCTGGTCGGTGGAGGATGACCGCGGCGCGATCGCCGACGGTCGCCGGCTCCTGCTGGTAATCGAGGACGATACGGTGTTTGCCTCGATCGTGCGCGATCTCTCGCGGGAACTGGATTTTCAGTGCATCGTCGCGGGCACGGCCGAGGAGGCCGTGAGCCTTGCGCAGCAGTTCCGGCCGAGCGCCATCGTCCTTGACCTTGGCCTTCCCGATCAGTCGGGTCTGACGGTGCTCGATCGATTGAAGCATGATGACGAGACACGGCACATCCCCATCCATGTCATATCGGCGGCGGACCATAGCCAGACGGCGCTGTCGCTGGGCGCCGCGGGTTATCTGCTGAAGCCGGTCAAGCGCGAGCAGCTCGCCGAGGTCCTGACCGGACTGCAGGAGAAGCTCGCGGCCCGCATGCGCCGCGTGCTCATCGTCGAAGACGATCCGGTGCAGCGCGATGCGGTCGCCCAGCTTCTCAAATCCAACGCCGTCGAGATCGTGGGCGTGGGAACGGCGGCGGAATGCCTCCAGGCGCTGCGAGAGCAAAGCTATGATTGCATGGTCCTCGACCTTACCCTGCCCGATGCATCCGGCTTCGAGCTTCTCGAGACGCTGAGCCGGGAAGGCGATCACGGATTTCCGCCAGTCATCGTCTACACGGGCCACGACCTTTCGCCGGACGATGAGCAGCGGCTGCGACGCTATTCGAACTCGATCATCATAAAGGGCGCGAAATCACCCGAGCGGTTACTCGACGAGGTGTCGCTCTTCCTCCACCAGGTCGTGTCGGAGCTGCCACCCGAACAGCGCCGGATGATCCAGAAGGCCCGCCACCGCGACGCAGCGCTCGAAGGCCGGCGGATTCTCATTGTCGAGGACGATGTCCGCAACGTCTATTCGCTGACCAGTATCCTCGAACCACGCGGGGCGGTCGTGCAGATCGCGCGCAACGGACGTGAAGCGCTCGACGCGCTTGCGGCGTCGCTCGACGACCCGGCACGGACCATCGACCTCGTTCTGATGGATGTCATGATGCCCGTCATGGACGGATTGACCGCGACTGGTGAAATCCGCCGGGATCCTCGCTGGGCGAAGCTGCCTGTCGTGATGCTGACGGCCAAGGCGATGCCCGATGATCAGCAGCGTTGTCTCGAGGCCGGTGCGAACGACTATATGGCCAAGCCGATCGATGTCGACAAACTTCTCTCGCTCGTGCGCGTTTGGATGCCGCGCTGAAGGAGCCGTGATGCAGGGATCTGTCGAAGACATCGAGATCGACCTCCTTCTGGAGGCGATCTACCAGTTCTACCATTATGACTTCCGTCATTATGCGCGCGCCTCAATCAAGCGCCGTCTCCTGCAGGCGCGTGACAGGATGGGCTTTTCGAGCTTTTCCGCGATGCAGGAAAAACTTCTGCATGATCCCGCGATGTTGCCGGGTCTGCTCAACTATCTGACTGTCCAGGTCAGCGAAATGTTCCGCGATCCGTCCTATTTCCGCGCGCTGCGGGAAAAGGTGGTGCCGCATCTGAAGACATATCCCTCGCTCAAGCTCTGGGTTGCCGGTTGCAGCAATGGCGAGGAGCTTTATTCGCTCGCCATTCTGCTTCGCGAGGAAGGTCTCGACCGGCGCGCGATGATCTATGCGACCGACATCAACCCGGACGCGCTGCAAGCGGCCGAAGCGGGCGTCTATCCGCTCGACCAGATCCGGAAATTCACCGAGAACCACCAGAAGTCGGGCGCCCGCTCGTCACTGTCCGATTATTATACTGCCGATTATGGCCGTGCCGTATTCGACAAGCGGCTGCGCGAGCGGGTTGTATTCTCGGACCATAGCCTGGTGACCGATGCGGTCTTCGCCGAGATGCACCTGATCTCGTGTCGCAATGTGCTCATTTATTTTGATCGCGAGCTTCAGGACCGCGCTATCGGTCTGTTCCACGAGTCGCTGGCGCGGAAGGGGTTTCTGGGGCTCGGATCGAAGGAGAGTCTGCGCTTCTCAGGCCATGCAGCCGGGTTTTCCGATTTTGTGCGGGAGGAGAAAATCTATCAGCGGCGGGATCTGTCATGACTGAACGCCCTCAGGCGGCCGTTATCGGCGCATCCGCTGGCGCGGTGCAGGCCCTGCTGACGGTTCTGCCTGCGCTCCCGGCCACCTACCCTCTTCCCATTCTCGTCGTGGTCCATGTGCCATCCGACCGGGACAATGCGCTGGTGGGCTTGTTTGCCGACAAATGCCTTCTGCAAGTCAAGGAAGCCGAGGAGAAGGAGCCAGCGCTCGGCGGCACCATCTACTTTGCGCCCTCGGATTATCATCTTCTGGTCGAGCAGGACGGGACGCTCTCGCTCTCTTCTGACGAGCCGGTTCATCACAGCCGCCCAGCGATCGACGTCCTTTTTGAGTCTGCGGCCGATGCCTGGGGAGAAGCCCTTGCAGGCATCATCCTGACTGGCGCCAATCACGACGGTGCTGCGGGCCTTCGCGCGATCGTCGAGGCGGGCGGAGTAGCGATTGTCGAAGACCCGGCCAGCGCGGAAATGCCGGCCATGCCTCTGGCGGCATTGGCAAGCTGTCCGGGGGCTAAGAGGCTCGGCCTCGAATCCATTCATTCCTATCTCCTTGAGCTGGCGGAAAAATGACGAGCACGAGCGATCCCATAAACTTTCTGCTGGTCGATGATCTGGAGGAAAATCTCCTGGCGCTGGAGGCGCTGCTCAAGCGTGACGGGCTGGCATTTCTCAAGGCCCGTTCGGGCGAGGAAGCCCTCGAGCTGCTGCTGACCCATGATATCGCGCTGGCGCTGCTCGACGTCCAGATGCCGGGAATGGATGGCTTCGAACTTGCCGGGTTCATGCGCGGCAATGAGCGCACGCGTCATATTCCGATTATTTTCCTCACTGCGGGCAGCGCGGATCTGCAGCGCCGGTTCAGGGGGTATGACGCAGGCGCGGTGGATTTCATTCAGAAGCCCATCGAAGCGGACATTCTGCGCTCCAAGACCAATGTCTTCTACGAGCTCTATCGGCAGCGCAGCGAAATCGTCGCGCAGCGCGACGCGCTTGCGAGCATGGCCGACGCGCTACAGGCCGCTGACCGGCGCAAGAACGAGTTCCTGGCCATACTTGGTCATGAGCTGCGCAATCCGATCGCGGCGATCGGCGCCGGCCTGCATCTTCTCGAACGCCGCGCGGGCACCGGGGTGGAAGGCGAGATCCGGGAGGGAATGAACCGGCATATCCGCCACGTTTCCCGGCTCGTGGACGACCTTCTCGATATAGCCCGGATCGATCAGGGCAAGATCTCGCTCAAGCTGGAGAGGATCTCACTACAGGATGTGCTGGCCTTTGCTATCGAGGCGAGCCAGCCCCTTATCGAAAGCGGCGGTCACAGGCTCGTGCGCGACCTCCCTGATGCGACCATTTGGCTCGAGGCGGATTTCAGCCGGATTGCCCAGATCGCAAGCAATCTTCTCAATAATGCCGCCAAATATACGCCGCCGGGCGGCGAGATCAGGTTAACCGCGCGCCGGAACGGGCCATGGGCGGAAGTCGAAGTCGCGGACAATGGTATCGGCATTCCGCCTGAAATGCAGGAGAAGATCTTCGACCTCTTCGCGCAGGTCAGCAGACCGGGGAGCGATCGTCTGGACGGCCTCGGTATTGGCCTTGCACTGGTGAAGCAACTGGTTGGCCTGCACGGCGGGACGCTTCACCTCGAGCATAGCGAAATGGGCAAGGGAAGCGTGTTTCTCGTTCGCCTGCCGTGCGAGCCATGAGAGCGATCGGTCTTGGTTGACGGGTTGATCGCCCCCGATGACGCCGCCGGCGCTTTTCCGGAGAAGACGTCTGGTGCACGAGGCAAGTCGTGACCATGGCGGCAGCCCTTGCAATACTGCATGCGGCGCTGTTTCTCACCTTTCTCGTTCATGCGCTGCTGCGCGACGACCTTAATTCGACCTCGCGTATAGCCTGGGTCCTCGCCCTGCTGCTTCTCCCGATTGCAGGGCCAATCTTTTACTATCTCTATGGTCAGATCCGTTTTGGAGGAAAGGAGGGTGCCGCCCACCGCGCCGCAGAAGCCGCGACACGGGACATGGTGCTTTCGAGTGGCGATGGCAGCGGTATCGGTGAGCTGGGAGCAGCTGCACAATTTGCGCGGGCCATAAACGGCTTCGGGGTGACACGGGGCAATCGCGCCGAGCTTCTCGATAGTCCGGACGCGCAGCGTGCTCGCCTGATCGCCGACATCGATCAAGCCCGCGCTTTCGTCCATGTCTTCTATTATATCTGGCTCGACGATGAGACCGGGCGGAGCGTTGCGGATGCGCTGATCCGTGCGGCCCGGCGCGGGGTCAAGGTGCGGGCTGGCGTCGATCAGATCGGATCGCATGCATTCTTGAAGTCGCGCACCTGGAAATCTCTTTGGGACGCCGGCATCGATCTCATGGTCGCGCTGCCGATAGGTAATCCGATCGCCATGATCTTCGCGCGGCGCCCGGACCTGCGTAACCACCGCAAGATCAGCGTGATCGATGGTCGCATCTGCCATTGCGGAAGCCAGAATTGCGCCGATGCTGCCTTTTCTCCCAAGCCGCTTTATGCGCCCTGGGTAGATGTCATGGTTCGGCTCGAGGGGCCCGTTGCCCGGCAGATGGATCTTCTGTTCGCGCAGTGCTGGTTCGAGTGCCACCCTCTCGATCTCAGGCCGTGGGACTATGAGACGCCCCCGTTCGATGGGAGCATGCCCGCCCAGGTCGTCGGCACCGGCCCCACGACGGGCAAGGGTGTGACCGCTCAGCTCATATCACGGATCGTGGGCGAAGCACGCAAGCAGATCCTGCTGACGACACCCTATTTCGTCCCCGGCGACGTTGTGGCCGAGGCGATCGCGGGCGCTGCGCGCGCAGGCGTGGATGTAACGCTCGTCGTCCCCGCCAGGAACGATTCCGGGTTCGTGGGTCCGGCAAGCCGGGCATATTATGGTCCGTTGCTCAGAGCCGGTGTGAAGATCATGGAGTTCAGGGGCGGTCTTCTCCATGCCAAGATCATCACCGTCGATGAAGACCTGGTATTCTTCGGATCGACCAATCTTGATTTCCGCAGCTTCGATTTGAATTTCGAGAACGACATTCTTTTGCGCGATCCGCAATTCGCCGCAGCGATGCTGGCCCGGCAGCGCGATTACTGTCTGAGCGCAGAGCAGGTCACAGCCGCCGATGTGAGGGCCTGGCCGGCCTATCGACGGATCTGGTGCAATGCTCTGGCGACAATCGGACCCCTGATCTGAACGGAACGCGTCAACTTTGATTCTGCGCAAAGCCAGCCTCGAAATCGAGGTCAACACTGGTGATAGCCTTTCCGCACGGCGCGGGGAGAACAGAACGGGAGAAGGCGAACATGGCAACGGCTCATGCCCAGGCTCTGGATACGAAGCATGCCGAAATCGAACGGCGGATCGCAGCGGAGATGCGGCGGCCCCTGCCCGATCTCACGGTGATCCAGAAATTGAAGAAGGCAAAGCTGCGTCTCAAGGACGCGCTCTCGAGATCCTGATCTGATCTGCTGCGCCGGGGTTGCTGGCCGTGCCTGCGCTATGGCGCAAGCCGGCGTCGGCGCTGGGCCAGATCTATGGCCTCGAGCGCCTCGCCCGCGATTTCGCACTGGCGCTCGAGGCTCACCGGGCGGCCATGCAAGTAGGTAAGGGCCAAATGGCCGTTCGGGACTGGCTCGAAGCCGATTTCGACTGATCCGCGCCTTGCGCGGTGATTTGAGAAATCGATCGTCCAGTCGGGATTGGCGTCGGAGCGGGTCATGGCGGGCAGCCTTATCATCGCCGGGCTTAAGAATGGCCAAGTACGATCTGAAGAGAATCCTTCGACTTTCGTCGCATAAAAGGCGACCGCTTGCCGGCGGAAACGGCAAAGAGCGTTTCGCTGCGCTGGTGACACGCCTCGAAGAGGAGACCCGGATCGGCAAAGGCGGGACCCTGGCGGCGCAGCTGTCGCGGCTCGACCTGATCGTGCTTGACGAGCTCGGTTATCTGCCGTTCGCCCGCTCGGGAGGGCAGTTGCTGTTCCACCTCATCAGCAAGCTTTATGAGCGCACCAGCGTCATCATCACCACGAACCTCGCCTTCGGTGAATGGCCGACCGTGTTCGGCGATCCCAAGATGACCACGGCGCTGCTCGACCGCGTCACCCACCACTGCGATATCGTCGAGACGGGCAACGACAGCTGGCGCTTCAAAAACCGCAGCTGACAGCCACCTTCGGCGCCTTCAAAAATCTATCTTGCGCTGCGCGCGCCTCCGGTCGGGCTACGCCCGCCCTCCGCCGCACGCAGCGCAAGGCCATCTTCAACAAACCAACATCATATCCGAAAAGGGGTCCCTCTTCGACGCCGATCGGGGGTCCCTTTTGAACGCCGTTTGACAGTCGAGGGCGGGATGGCTTGAGAGGCGTCCCTGCTCGACGGGACTATACGCCATCACTGGCACTTTGTGCTGGGCGAGCCACGGCAACAGGTCCAACTCAGGGCCTCGACGGACGAGATTGTAGAGGATCTGATCGGTCACGCAGCCATCCCCACCGGCAGCGACAAGCTCGTCCATATCGTCAGTATCGAGGTTGCTGACACCCCAATGCCGAATCTTTCCTGCCGACTTCAGCGCCTCCATTGCCTCTATCGTTTCGGCGAGCGGCACCGATCCCCGCCAGTGGAGCAGGTAGAGGTCGAGCCGATCGGTGCCGAGCCGCTTCAGGCTCGCCTCGCACGCACCGGCAAGGCGGGAGCGCGATGCGTTCTGTGGATACGCCTTGCTGACGAGGAACAACTGGTCGCGACGATCGCCGAGCGCTTCGCAGATCAGCGTTTCCGCGGCGCCATCGCCGTACATTTCGGCCGTATCGATGAGCGTCATGCCCAGTTCGACACCGGCGCGTAGCGCGGCGATCTCATCGGATCGGCGCTCGGGACGTTCGCCCATCTTCCAGGTGCCTTGACCCATCGAAGGAACCACTTCCCCGCCGGGCAATGTCACGTGTTTCATGTGCTTTCGTCCTATGAGATGAGTTCGACTGTTCGGTCGCCGGAGGCGCGATTGGCAGATGACCACAATGTAACGATCATATCGCGGCCGGCCATCGATCGAGTGCCATTTTGGCGATGGAGAGCAGTTCGTTGATCGTAGCGCCGTCGCGCGCCTGAACGGACATGCCTTCCATGACCGTATTGATGAATTTGCCCAGCACGGCCGGATCGGTGTTGGCCGCAAGCTCGCCCTGCGCGGCGCCGCGTTGCAGACGCTCGATCAGGAGGGCCTCCGCCGCGATACGCTTGTCGCGCAGCAGGCATTCGATGTCGGCGGACGCCGGCGAAACGGCTGCCGCTGCCGAATACATGAAGCAGCCGGCCGGCGTTCCAGGCTCCGAGAATGATGACGCCGCTCGTTCCAGCAGGCCTTTGACGGCCTCGTAGGTGGACAACGCCTGATCGTTGATGGGTGCATAGAGGTGGACGCTGAACGTCGCGGCGTAGCGCTCGATCACCGCCGCAAACAGTCCCGCCTTGTTGTCAAACGCTGCATAGAGACTGGCGGCGGCAACGCCAGTCTCCGCCACCAGATCGGCCATCGATGTCGCCTCGTAGCCGCGCTGCCAGAACAGCCGCACCGCCTTGTCGAGCGCAGTGTCAGTGTCGAACATACGAGGGCGACCTGCGCGGCGACGGGCTCTCGTCTCTGTCATCTCTGGTGCACGATATGGAACGATCGATAAATAATATCTTGAAACTGGTGGTTCGCACCCTTACAGAACGATCATTCAATAATCAAGGAGTTTCCTATGAGCCGCATCGTCCGTATCCACGAATATGGCGACGCCAGCGTCCTCAGGATTGAAGATGTGGCAGTACCCGCACCTGCGGCCGACGAAGTGCAGATCGCGGTGAAGGCGATAGGCATAAACCGCGCCGAGGTGATGTTCCGCAACCATGCCTACCTTCAGAATGCCGAGTTCCCGAGCCGCCTTGGCTATGAGGCTGCCGGCACTGTCGTTACGGTCGGCGCGGACGTGACCGGGTTTGCGGAAGGCGAAGCCGTCAGCGTCATCCCCCCGCTCGATATCGCACGCTGGGGCACTTATGGCGAGGTCGCCAACGTGCCCGCCCGCCTCGTCGTCAAGCATCCGGCGGCGCTGTCGTTCGAGGAAGCTGCGGCCGTGTGGATGCAGTATGTCACCGCCTGGGGTGCGCTGGTGGAGCAGGCGAAACTCGGCGAGGGCGATTTCGTCATCATCACTGCTGCCTCCAGCAGCGTCGGCCTTGCTGCCTTCCAGATTGCGCGGATGGTCGGCGCGACGGTAATCGCGACGACGCGTACCGGCGCCAAGCGCCAGGCCCTGATCGATGCCGGTGCACATCATGTCGTCGCGACCGGGGAAGAGGATCTGGTAGCGAGGGTGATGGAGATAACCGATGGTCAGGGTGCGCGCGTGGTGCTCGATCCGGTCGGAGGCCCGTCGTTCGAGCCGCTGACCGAGAGCATGGCACGCGGCGGCATCCTGCTCCAATATGGCGCGCTCAGCGGCGAACCGACGCCGTTCCCGTTGTTCTCCGTGCTGGGCAAGAGCCTCACGCTCAAGGGGTATCTCTACAGCGAGATCGTCTCGGACGATGCCGCCCTCGATCGCGCCAAGGCGTTCATCGCGGCGGGTCTGGAATCGGGCGCGCTCAAGCCGCGGATCGCGCGCACTTTCCCGCTCGACGCCATCCAGGACGCTCACCGCTTCCTCGAATCGAACGACCAGATCGGCAAGGTCGTCGTTACGGTCTGACCGGCATAGCGGCGCTGACGCAACGGCCTAGCACCAGCAATCAGTTTAACTCAACGAGGGTATCCCAACATGAAATCTCGCGCCGCTGTAGCCTTCGAGGCTGGCAAGCCACTCGAAATCGTCGAGATCGATGTCGCCCTACCCCGGAAAGGCGAAGTCCTCATACGGGTGACGCACACCGGTGTGTGCCACACCGACGCGTACACGCTGGCGGGGAGTGATCCGGAGGGTGTTTTCCCGGTGGTTCTGGGCCACGAGGGCGCGGGCATCGTTGTCGAGGTCGGTGAAGGCGTCACCAGCGTCGGACCGGGCGATCACGTGATTCCGCTCTACACCGCCGAATGCGGCAAGTGCGACTTCTGCCTGTCGGGCAAGACCAACCTGTGCGTCGCTGTCCGCGAAACGCAGGGCAAGGGCTTGATGCCCGATGGGACCACCCGCTTCTCGTATAATGGTCAGCCCCTCTATCATTACATGGGCTGTTCAACCTTCAGTGAATATACTGTCGTCGCCGAAGTCTCGCTCGCCAAGATCAATCCCGAGGCAAACCCCGAACATGTCTGCCTGCTCGGCTGCGGCGTCACGACCGGCATCGGCGCAGTCCACAATACCGCCAAGGTCCAGCCCGGAGACTCGGTCGCCGTGTTCGGCCTCGGCGGCATCGGCCTCGCGGCGATTCAGGGTGCGCGCCAGGCGAAGGCGGGTCGCATCATCGCCATCGACACCAATCCATCCAAGTTCGAGCTGGCACGCCAGTTCGGTGCGACCGAGTGCATCAACCCCAAGGACTATGACAAGCCTATCCAGCAAGTGCTGATCGAGATGACGGGCTGGGGCATCGATCATACCTTCGAGTGCATCGGCAACGTCCACGTCATGCGCGCCGCGCTTGAATCAGCGCACCGTGGCTGGGGTCAGTCGATCGTGATTGGCGTTGCCGGCGCGGGCGAGGAAATCTCCACCCGACCATTCCAGCTCGTCACGGGCCGCGTATGGAAGGGGTCCGCTTTCGGTGGCGTCAAGGGACGGACACAGCTCCCCGGCATGGTCGAGGATGCGATGAGAGGCGATATCGATCTGGCCCCATTCGTAACCCACACGATGGGCTTGGAGGAGATCAACGAGGCCTTCGAACTGATGCACGAAGGCAAGTCGATCCGCACGGTCATTCACTACTGACCCGCCGATCCGAAGCGGCGCGAGGCGCTCGGATCGACAACTCGGCCGTCATCATGGCCCGACCCCGGCCATGATGACGCGCGCTCTGGCAAATGGGCAACGCGTGGCGATGCGGTAACAAGCGCCGAAGTGCGGTCGTTACATGCCGATAGCGGCACGGACCAGGGCCGCTTGGCCCAGGCGCTTACCAGCGGGTTGTGTTTGGCCTTGCCGCGCGACCCAACGGGAAAAATGGTTTTGTCGTAACCTTTGTCTGATGCTGGAAAAATATTTCAAAGGTGCCGAACATCGGGCCAACCTGGCCGTTGGATGTATTGAGCCGGAAATGCATTCATCTGTTACCCGACCGTGATGAACTACGGGCCGCACGGGCGTATAGGGCAGGAAGACTGAATTGAAGAGCAAGGACATTCACGCGACGACGCCGGCCACCGATTATGGGCATACGGGGCCGCCCGCTTGCGTGCAGGTACGCGGCGCGCGCCAGAATAACCTCAAGAATATTGACGTCGATGTACCGCGCGACGCCTTCGTGGTGTTCACCGGCATATCGGGCTCGGGCAAGTCATCGCTCGCGTTCGGCACCCTTTATGCCGAAGCCCAGCGGCGTTATCTGGAATCGGTTGCGCCCTATGCCCGTCGCCTGATCGACCAGGCCGGCGTGCCGGAGGTCGACGCGATCGACGGTTTGCCGCCTGCGGTCGCGCTGCAGCAGCAGCGCGGCTCGGCCAACGCGCGATCCTCGGTCGGCAGCGTGACGACGCTCTCCAGCCTGGTGCGGATGCTCTATTCGCGCGTCGGCGAATATCCGCGCCATCAACCCATGCTCTATGCGGAGGATTTCTCGCCCAACACGGTCGCGGGAGCCTGCGCGACCTGCCACGGCATCGGCCGCGTATATGACGCGACCGAAGAGACGATGGTTCCTGACGACAGCCTCACCATTCGCGATCGAGCGATCGCCGCCTGGCCGGCCGCCTGGCATGGCCAGAACCTGCGCGATATCCTCGTTTCGCTCGGCTATGACGTCGATACGCCGTGGCGCGACCTGCCGAAAAAAGATCGCGACTGGATCCTCTTCACTGAAGAGGCGCCGACGGTGCCGGTCTATGCGGGCCTGACGCCCGAACAGACCCGGACGGCGCTCAAGCGCCGCATGGAGCCGAGCTACCAGGGCACCTTCACCGGCGCGCGCCGCTATGTGCTGGAAACCTTCGCCAACACTAAAAGCGCGCTGATGAAGAAGCGCGTCTCGCAATATATCATCGGCCGCGAGTGCCCGACCTGCGACGGCAAGCGCCTGAAGCGCGAAGCCCTGTCGGTCAAATTCGCCGGCCTCGACATTGCCGAGTTCGGCGACCTGACGGTGCTCAAGCTGAAGGACTTGCTGATGCCCGTCGCGCATGGCGCGTATGGGGCGGTCTCCTCCCCCTCAAAGGGCCATGTTCTGGAAAAAGCGGCCCGCGATGCAGCGGTCGAACAACGGGTTGCGGCGGGTGGCTCTGCGCACAAAAGCGCGCCCGACGTACGCCGCACGCCCAATCTCTCCGACGAGAAGCGGATAGCCGCCCAACGCCTTGCCTGCGAATTGATCGAGCGGCTAGAGCCACTGATCGATCTTGGCCTTGGCTACATTTCGCTCGACCGCAGCACGCCGACGCTCTCCTCCGGAGAGCTGCAGCGCTTGCGGCTTGCCACGCAATTGTCGTCACAGCTTTTCGGCGTGGTCTATGTGCTTGACGAGCCTTCGGCAGGGTTGCACCCGGCAGATGGCGAAGCCTTGCTCACCATCCTCGAGCGTCTCAAGGCTGCGGGCAACTCCCTGTTCGTCGTCGAACATGATCTCGACGTGATCCGCCGCGCGGAATGGCTCGTCGATGTTGGGCCAGGAGCCGGGGAAAAGGGCGGTGAAGTCCTCTACAGCGGGCCGATAGAGGGGCTTGCCGACGTCGAGACTTCGATCACCCGCCGCTACCTGTTCGCAGAGCCGCTCCGCAGTGAGCGCACACCGCGCGATCCCAAGGCATGGCTACGCCTGGAAGGGATCAGGCGGAACAATCTCCATGGTCTCGACGTCGAGTTTCCCATCGGCTGCTTCACCGCTGTCACCGGCGTTTCGGGATCGGGCAAATCCAGTCTTGTCAGTCAGGCGCTGCCCGAGCTCGTTACGGAACACCTCGGCGGCTCCCCCTTGGCCGAGGAGGAGGATATTGATCCGCTGCTCGATGTTGGGAACGGCACTGAAGGACGCATTGTCGCAGGCATGGAGCATGTTCGCAGGCTGGTGCGGGTCGATCAGAAACCGATCGGCCGCACGCCGCGCTCGAACCTGTCCACCTATAGCGGCATGTTCGACCATGTGCGACGGATCTTCGCTGATACGCCGCTCGCCCGCCGGCGGCATTACAGTCCGGGAAGGTTCTCGTTCAACGTCGCGCAAGGCCGCTGCCCTGTGTGCGAGGGCGAGGGATACGTCATGGTGGAGCTGCTGTTCCTGCCGAGCGTTTTTGCCCCGTGCTCGACCTGTCATGGCTCTCGCTACAACCCGCAAACGCTCGAAGTCGAATGGAACGGGCGCAATATCGCCCAGGTGCTCGAACTGACGGTCGACGATGCGTGCGATTTCTTCGCTGGCGAGGCATCTGTGATGCGCTCCCTCGACGTGTTGCGGGAGATCGGTCTTGGCTATCTGAGGCTCGGTCAGCCGGCGACCGAGCTGTCTGGCGGGGAGGCGCAGCGCATCAAGCTGGCGACTGAACTGCAACGCGCTCAACGCGGCAACACGATCTACATCCTCGACGAGCCAACTTCGGGGCTTCACCCCTCCGATGGCGATCGGCTGATGCAACACCTGCAGGGCCTCGTAGACGCCGGCAATACCGTCGTAGTCGTCGAACATGACATGCGCGCCATCACACAGGTCGACTGGATCATCGACCTGGGACCGGGGGCCGGGGAAGATGGAGGCCGTGTCGTTGCCAGCGGCGTCCCTGGCGTCGTTGCGGAAGCGGAAGGCAGTCTCACCGCCCGCTATCTCAAGGCGGCGCTGTAGGTCGTAAATCTGGCCGAACGCACGTTCGATCAGGTGCATCTCAATCACACGTTGGGTTGGGTCGAATCTGGAAGTGGGAGCCGGCGATGTGTCACCGCGGTTGACGCGGCTTAGGGTTTGGGTGCCCGTCAGGTGCGCCGTGTTCGTGTGATACGCGGCATGGCGGACGGCCAATCGCTGGCCATCCGCCACGCTTGCTTTGTGCGGACCTTCTCCAGGGAGAGGGCCCTCACATGGTTCGTCGAAACGCCCCGCCTTAATTCCCTGCTGCGGGCGCTGCGCCGACACCTTCTGCGATTTCCTCAACGAGTTTGGCGCAGAAGGCGGGCAAATCATTGGGATCGCGGCTGGTAACAAGGCCGTTGTCGACCACGACTTCCTCATTGGTCCATGCACCGCCGGCGTTCTCGATATCGACCTTCAGCGTCGGGTAGGACGTCAAGGTGCGACCCTCAAGCACGCCCGCCTCGATCAATGTCCAAGGTGCATGGCATATAGCCGCAACAGGTTTTTTCTGATCGAAGAAAGCCCGGATGAAAGCAATTGCCTCGACGCTGCCGCGCAGCTTGTCGGCACCGACAGTCCCTCCGGGCACAACAAGTCCGTCAAAATCGTCGGCTTTCACCTCGGAAAACGTCTTGTCGATAGTATAGCTGGCGCCCTCGTCAAGATCGCCATTGACTGTGCGAGCCTTGCCCGGTTCAAAACTGACCACGGTCACTTTGCCACCAGCGTCCTCGACAGCTTGCTTGGGCTTCGAGAATTCTGGTTCTTCCGTCCCACGGGGTGCGATCAGAATGGCAATGGATTTGCCTTCCAAAGTCATAATTTATTTCCTATTCCGTCGAAGACTAAGGTCAGGTGCCCGGCTTGAGCACGACCTTCGTCCAGCCAGCGTCGCGCTCGTCAAAATGCTTGTAGGCGTCTGGTGCCTGATCAAGCGGCAGTCGGTGCGAGATGATTTGGGCAGGATTGGCCCGGCCTTGCTCGATAAGCTTCATCAGTCGCCGGTTGTAGTGCTTTACATTGCACTGGCCGGTGCCGATCTTCTGGCCCTTGAACCAGAAGTTGCCGAAGTCGAACGCCATCTTGCCTTCCTTCTGGAGATCGTCGGGCGCGTTCGGGTCTTCCGGAATGAACACGCCGACGACGCCGATTCCGCCGGTGGCCTTCGTGCTTTTGACGAGGCAGTTCATCGTGTAGTTGCTGCGCTCCTTGCCGTGGCGATCGCAACACTGATACCCGACCGCCTCGACCCCGCGGTCGGTCCCGAGGCCGCTGGTCGCGTCAAGGATCTGCTGGGCGGGATCGCCCTTGCGCATGTCGATCGGAATAGCGCCCATCGCCTTGGCCAGTTTCAGGCGGTCATCGTGAGAATCGACCACGAAGATCTGAGAGGCACCGCGGATCTCGGCTGAGTGCGCGGCCATCAAACCGACCGGACCGGCGCCGTAGATCGCGATCCTTTCGCCAGGCAGGAAACCCGACAGTTCGACGCCATGCCAACCGGTGGGGAAGATGTCGGAGAGCATGACATAGTCATCCTCCTTCTCCTCAGCGTCCTCAGGCAGTTTCAGACAATTGAAGTCCGCATAAGGAACGCGCATCAACTCGGCCTGACCACCTTGCCACGGACCCATCTCGGCAAAGCCATACGCTGCGCCGGCGGTTCCAGGGTTGGTGGTGAGGCAGAAACCCGTCAAACCGCGTTCGCAATTTTCGCAGAAACCGCAACCGACATTGAACGGCATGCACACGCGATCGCCCTTCTTGATACGATCTACCGCAGAGCCGACTTCGATGACCTCGCCAAGGTTTTCGTGACCGAAGACCCTGCCCTTCTCGAAGCTGGTACGGCCCTCATACATGTGAAGGTCCGACCCGCAGATATTGGTCGTGGTCAGCCGGATGATAACATCGGTCTGCTTTTCGATCTTGGGATCATCGATGGTGCTGACAGAAACATCTTTGGGCCCGTTGTACACGACAGCTTTCACGGATCTTTTCCTTTCGCAGCTCTTCTCAACGCGTCATCAAATCGACAGCTTGGTGATCCGGTCCATCGCAACGGCGGACGACATCGCACCCTTCCAAGTGATCTCAGTTTCCTGAACCTTCTGCCATCTGAGAGGTTCCTACCCGTATGGCCGTCCCGGGATCGATTTATTGCGGTTTTCTGAATAACTGGGCCAGAACAGCCGAATAACGCGCTAAATGGAGGCGACCCGCGCCGCGCGGGAGGCACGCCCGGCGCCCGGCGCCCGAGCGCCGCCGCCGACTGAGCCGGCGCCGCGCTCCAAGGCTCAGCCGCGCGCGAACGCCTGCGCCGCTGCCTCGGCCACGCTCTCGTCCTGCTTGCCGGTGCCGCCCGACACGCCCACCGCGCCGATCACCGTCTCGCCCTCCTTGATCGGCATGCCACAGGCGAAGATCATCACCTTGCCGCCGTTGGAGGCATGGATGCCGTAGAGGTCGGCGCCCGGCTGGGCGAGCTTCGCCAGCGCCTTGGTCTCGACGTCGAACGCGCGCGCCGTCCACGCCTTGCCGATCGCGATGTCGACGCTGCCGCGCCACGCATCGTCCATCCGCGCGAACGCCAGCAGGCAGCCGCTCGCGTCCACCACCGCGATGTTCGTCGGGTTGCCGATCCGTTCGGCCTCCGCGATCCCCGCATCGATGATCGTCCGCGCGTCGAGCGTCTGGATGGTGTGCATGGCGTGTCTCCGTGGCCAGTCCGGGGAAAACCGCTCGACGCACGCCGCCGCGCGCGTGTTTCCCCCGCGCGGGCGATGAGAGCGACGCGCTAGGGTGCCGACTGCTTCCGCTATTTCGCGGCCAGCAAGGTGAACTTGTGAATCTGCGGCGGTTCGGAAAACAGTTCGTCTGCCTTGTCCATCAATGCGGCGGCAACCTTGCCGTCGAGATGGGCCTGCCGATCCTCCTCTGTGTCGAACGTATCGAAGATCGCGTACGCACCGGGACCTTCCTCGATCGCATACCAGGTCAGAGTGCCCGCCTCAGCTTGAACGAGCGGCAATGCCGAGGTCAGGAAATTGGCGACATCACGCTCTTTTCCGGGCTTGGCCTTCAGTGGTACATACAGGGCAAGTTTGGGCATAAATGACTCCCCAAGTGAAACGGGCAGATGTTATTCGGCAAAGTAACGGACGAGCGGGCCGGTCGTTCCCCATGAGGCGAAGCACAGGCGGCCCCGCCTCCTGGTCGAAATCAGAATTGCTGTGCGGTCGGCCGGATGACGATCGCGTTGACGTCGACGTCATCAGGTTGTTCGACAGCGAACGCGATAGCACGCGCCACCGATGCCGCCGGGATGGCCTGTTTGTAGAAGTCCAGCACCGTCTTGGCAGCCGCGCCAGAGGTCGTGAACTTCAAATCGCTTTCGACAGCTCCAGGCTCGATTGACGTGACCCGGACCTTTTCCCCCACCTCGTGGCGCAAGCCCTCGCTGATCGCGCTGACGGCGAACTTGGTGCCGGAATAGACCGTGCCGCCCGGTGCGAAGACCTTGATGCCCGCAACCGAGCTCAAGTTGATGATGTGACCGCTGCCCTGCTCGAGAAAGCCGGGAAGGGCCGCAGCGATGCCGTAGAGCGTGCCCTTCAGATTGACGTCGATCATCTGCTCCCACTCGTCGGTGTTGACCTCGGCCATCGGACGGATCGGCATCAGACCGGCGTTGTTGATCAGTACGTCGAGACGGCCGAAGTCGGCGACGATGGCGGCGACGACGGACTGGACCGCCGACTTGTCGGTGACGTCGAGCGCATAGGCGCGTGCCGTTCCGCCGTTCTCGGCGATCTGCGCGACGACCTCGTCGAGCTTGTCCTTGCGCCGTGCGGCGATGGCGACCTTCGCACCGCGTTCGGCGAGAAGCCGCGCGGTTTCCGCGCCGATGCCGGTGCTGCCGCCGGTGATGAGAACAACCTTGCCTTCGATACCCTTTGTCATGTCTGTATTCCTTCAAGTCAGTTGTTGATTTTTCGCCGGATCGCGGCCCCGCGCGAGCCTGCCCGGGCTGATGGGGTCACCGCGAGCGCAAGAGGACGGGCCCGGCGCCCACCCGGATGCGGAGCAGCTCGTAAGGCTTGCGGCGCAAATCCCGCCCGCCGTGGAAGCCGGGTTGGCGGTGGAGCTGGTTGGCGGTGAAGTAGAGATAGCCGCCGGTGCCGATCGACAGTGTGTCGGGCCAGCTGATGCGGGGGTCGCTCACCACCGTCGTCCAGCGGCCCTGGTCGAGCACGCGGATCGCGTTGTTCTCGTAGTCGCCGGCGAACACGCGGCCCCGGTCGTCTTCGGCAATCCCGTCCGAGGCGCCTTTGCGCCCCAGGCTGCGGACCGCGCGGCCCAACTCCTCCTCGGACACCGCGGGATCGCGCAGCATCGCCGTGGGCACCGCGTGCAGCGTGCGGCCCGACAGTGGACCGTAATACAGCAGGCTGCCGTCGGCGCTGAGCGCAATCGCGTCGCTTGCGATCGCGACCGGCGTCGCGGGGCCGTCGGCCGGGCGGTTCATGAGCACCGCGCCGTCGACAACCGGGGTGAAGCCGGGCTCCGGGTTGGTCGTCGCATGGTTCGACAGGCGCCGGATCGCACGCCCGCTGGCGATATCGACGACGATGATGCCGCCGACACCAGCGTTGCTGCTGTCGGTGATGTAGGCGACGCCTTCGGCGCCCTGACGCAGATCGAAGCGCACGTCGTTGAGGTAGGTCGTGGGCAGCACCACGCTGGGCGGCAGGACGATCGTCTTCACCACCCGGTCGGTCGCAAGATCGATCGCCACCAGTTTTGCACCGCCGGCCTGCGGCTGAGAGAAATTGGGAGCAGCCGTGTCGAGCACCCACAAGCGATTGGCGCCGTCAGCCACCACGCTCTGCACCGAGATGAAATGCCCCGCCGGGTCGGCCGGATCGGGCCGGTTGGTCGCGGCATCGGGATAAGGCACCGCCTTGCCGTCGACCAGTTCGGCAACCGTGAACGGCGCGTTGTCGCCCCATTGCGGAAAGTTGACGAAGATGCGCCCGTTGGGGGCGATGGTCACGCCCGTCGGCATCGCGCCATCGAAGGTCGCGACCTGTTCGATTTGCGGCGCGGATGCACCGTCGCGAGTGGTCGCGCAGGCGGTAAGCGAGAGGGCAGCGCCCGCGGCAAGAAGCAGTTTGACGGAGATTTTCATGGCGTCATTTCCTTGAGAATGCGGCCCACTTCGTGAGGCTCGGACCGGAAATATTGCGGGGGCGCCTTGACCGATGCACCAAGCGCGGCGGCGGCGTGCCAGGCCCAACGCGGATCCCACAGCGCAGCGCGGGCAATCGCTATGGCGTCGGCATGCCCGTCTTCTAGGATGCGCTCCGCCTGGTGCGGATCGGTGATCAAGCCGACAGCGATTACAGGCATAGCGACCGCGTCCTTGACCGTGCGGGCCAGCGGTACCTGATAGCCGGGGCCGACCGGGATCTGCTGGCGCGGGTCGAGCCCGCCGCCGGAGACGTGGATCGCCGCGCAACCGCGCCGCTCCAGTTCCTGCGCAAACCTTGCGGTTTCTTCCGCGGTCCAGCCGCCTTCAACCCAGTCAGTCCCGGAAACGCGAACGGTCACCGGGCGGTCGGCCGGAAACGATTCGCGCACGGCATCGAACACTTCCAGCGGGAACCGCATCCGGTTGTCGAGGCTGCCGCCGTATTCGTCGCCGCGCCGGTTGGAGATCGGCGAAAGAAACTCGTGAAGCAGATAGGCATGCGCGGCGTGGATCTGGACGGCTTCGATGCCGAGCCTGCCGGCGCGCCGCGCGGCATCCGCGAACCCCTCCCGGATGCGGGCAAGCCCTAACTTGTCCAGTTCGACAGGGGGATGGTCGTCCGGAGCGAAGGGAATGGCGCTGGGTGCCACGGTCTGCCAGCCATTCTCCGTATCGGGGGGAAGCTGCGCTCCGCCGTGCCACGGCTTGGCGCTGCTCGCCTTGCGGCCGGCATGGGCCAGCTGGATGACGAGCGGCATGTCCGACCACTGACGGACGCTTTCTAGCACGCTTAGCATCGCCGCTTCGGTACGGTCATCGTACAGGCCGACGTCACCGTAGGTGATGCGACCTTCGGGGCTGACAGCGGTCGCCTCTATCGTCAGCGCGCCCGCGCCCGACAGCGCCAACTGGCCGAGATGCATCCGGTGCCAATCGGTCATCGCGCCGTCCTCGGCAGAATACTGGCACATCGGCGCGATAACGATGCGGTTGGCAAGCCGCAGCCCCGCGACCTCGAGCGGTTCGAACAGGCGCGCCATCACCATGCGCCCGTGTTGGGCATGGAGGCCCAGGGTTCGGCCGGGGCCATGTGTTCGCCTTTTTGGAGCAGTTCGATCGAGATCCCGTCCGGCGAGCGGACGAACGCCATGTATCCGTCGCGCGGGGGGCGATTGATCGTCACGCCGCCCGCTTGCAGCCGCGCGCACGTCTCGTAGATGTCGTCGACCCCGTAGGCGAGATGGCCGAAGTTTCTGCCCCCCGTGTAAGTCTCGGCAGCGCTGCCGTCCTCGGGCGGCCAGTTGTACGTCAGTTCGACCTCGGCATCGCCCTGCTCGCCGTCGCCGCGGAAATCCTCGTCGGCGGCAAGGTAGATCAGCGTGTAACGCCCGGCCTGGTTCTCCATGCGCCGGGTCTCCTTGAGACCCAGCAGCGTGAAGAACCGGATCGCTGCCTCGGGATCGGCGACGCGCAGCATGGTGTGGAGATAGCGCATGATCAGGCGACCTTGTCCTTGAGGGCTTCCATCACGAGCTCTGCGGTGAGGGTAGCGCTGGCGGGGTTCTGGCCGGTCACCAGATTGCCGTCGCGCAGGGCGAAGGGGGCAAAATCGGGGCCGCCCTCGTGCTTGCCGCCGAGTTCCTTGAGACGCGTTTCGAGGAGGAACGGCACCGCCTGATCGAGACCGACCGCGCGTTCCTCGCTGTCCGTGAAGCCCGCGACACGGCGGCCGGCGACGAAGGGCGTGCCATCGGCCTTCGTCGCCGAGACCAGCCCTGCCGGTCCATGGCAGACGGCGGCGACGATCTTGCCTTCGCGGTCGAAGCGTTCGACCAGGCGGGCCAGTTCGTCACTGACGGGGTAATCGAACATGGTGCCGTGGCCGCCCGGCAGGAACAGCGCGTCGTAGCCGGCGGGATCGATGCTTGTGAATACAAGGGTGCTGGCAACCTCGGCCTTCAGGGCCTCGTCCTTCAGATAGCGCTCGACCGAAGCGTCGTTCTCGCCGTCGGCGTTGACGCTACGCTGGTCGACGGGGATGGCGCCACCCTTGATCGAGGCCAGCGTAACCTCGGCGCCCGCATCGCGGAACGCGTAGTACGGGGTGGTAAGTTCCTCGAGCCAGACGCCCGTCGGTTCGGTGCCGGGAGTCATGCGGTCGGCGGAGGTGGCCACCATGAGAATGCGGGTCATCGTCAGTTGTCCTTTTCTAGTGATGTCGGGAACACGAGCAAACGCACCCGCCGGCGCCGCGCCCGCCACCAGGAGAGCGGTGAGGGCTTGGAGCAATTGGCGGCGATTTTGCTTCGATCGTTCCTTTCGGCGGCTTAGATACGCAGGGAACGGCATCATGAAATCCAGCGGGAATGGCGGACGGCCATAAATCCGGTTATGGAACCGGAATGTCCCTCCTGCAGTTGCGCACCTTCGTCGAAGTCTACCGCCGTCGTTCACTGAGCGAGGCGGCCCGGGCAATCGGCATCACCCAACCGGCTGCGTCGCAGCACATCGCATCGCTCGAGGCGCAATTGGGCCGTCCCTTGTTCGATCGCCATTCGCGGGGTGTTCGACCAACAGCGATTGCCGACGATCTCGCGGCTTCGATCGGAAGCAGCCTCGACACGGCGGAATCGGCACTGGCCAGCGCGCGGGCCCGATCGTCGCGCATCTCGGGCACGGTCCACATCGCCGCGCCGTCGGACCTACTGGGAGAGATGATCGCGCCCCGACTGGCGCCGCTGCTGGATGCGGGGCTAGACCTGCGCCTGCATATCGGCGGGCGCGAGGCGCTCTATGCCTTGCTGCTCGAAGACAAGGTGCACCTAGCCGTCACCGCCTCGCAGCCCGAAGATCCGCGGTTGGCCTTTCATGCGCTGGGCGAAGAGCACCTGCGCGCCGTAGCCTCGCCCGCCGTGGCCATGCGGATTGCCGAATTGCCGCTTGCCGACGGGCTCAACCGGACGGCCCACCTCGCCTACGACCTCGACCGACCGCTGCTGCGTACCTGGCTCCATGCAAACCAGATCGAGCTGACGAGCCAGCCCGCGTTGACCGCGCCCGATCTGAGGGTGCTACGGTCGGGATTGTGCGCGGGTCTCGGCTGGACGGTGATGCCCGGCTATCTCACCCGCAGCGAACGCGCTGCCTGCACGCTGATCGAGATACCTGCCCCGGTCACGGTGCCGCGCAACGCTTACTACCTCGTCTGGGCACGCTCATCGCTGCGACACCCGCGCGTGGCCATGGCTCGGGACGCCCTGATTGCTGCACTCCGAAAATAATGGTGGCCACGCCTGTTGGGCCGTGAGCGCAATGTCGGGTCTGAACCAGTTGAGCGCTGGCGAAACGAATGGCGGCTTTCGGGATCGTCGGCTACAAGGCCGAACGTCCGAATTTAGGGCCCATTGCTGCCAGACGGTTTCACGGCGACCGAGCGGCAGGTTTTGGTAGAAGCTGTCGTTGAAAGCGCGACCGGCGAACGACGCATCTTGGTCGGAACCGGAAAATCTACACCTGAAGGGCGCTGGACGGGTCGCGTGGAACGCAGTCCCGCCGTCACTGCAATCGGTCCGTCAAAACTTCCCTTCTGCCTTGATTTCCTCGCTGTCGAGGCCGGGAGAGCGGAACCACCAACTTCTTCCGCACTTGTGCCAATAGACGGCTTGTAACACGCGTCGGACACGAACGAGCGGAGATAAAGCCCTTGAAGCAACTAGCTGACGACTTCTGGAATTTTCGGGGCACGTTCAGGATTGCAGGCTTGATCGACGTCGGCACGCAGATGTCCCTCATTCGCCGCCCGACCGGGCGCTTCCTGCTCATAGATAGCTATGAGGTCAGTGGCGAGGATCGCGACGGCCTTCTTGCATTGACCGATAATGGCGACGCGATCGACGCAATCATCAATGTCCATCCCTTCCACACGCTGCACTGCCAAGCCGCCCATAAGTTGGCACCGAAAGCGCGTCTGTTCGGGACGCAGCGACACCGCGAGCAGGCGCCAGAATTGCCGTGGGAAAGAACTATCATCGAAGCGCGCGCCACGCAGGCAGCTTTCGAAGAGTTGGAATTCGAGATCCCGGCAGGTCTCGATCTGGTCGCCGATGACGACAGCGTCCATGCAGCATCCGTCCTAGTGCGCCATCGGAAAAGTCGCATCGTGCACGTCGACGACACGCTCATGGTGCTGGCGGCACCCGGTGTCCTTGGCCACATACTGCCCCAATCTCGCATGCGATTTCATCCCAAGTTGGAGAAGGCGTTGCAGGCACGCCCTGGGGCCGCCGACGACTTCGCCGAATGGGCCAGTGGGCTCGCGGAAAGTTGGGCGGACACACCGATCGTCTGCGCCGCTCACTCCGCCGTACGCGAACTGCCTCCCGGTGGTTGGCGTGACGAGATCACCCAAGCTCTATCCGACGTTCGAGACACTCTGGACCATCACCGATCGCGCCACGGCTGACGTCACCGCGCCGTCCATCAATCAGGAAATTCGACCCTATGAGCGATAAGACTGTCCGCACGATCAATCCTCTCTCCGAGGAAGTGATCGCTACTTACCCGCTCATGTCAGACGAGGAGGCTGCGGCAACCGTGAAGGCGAGCCACGAGGCGTTTCTGGAGTGGCGCCTTCGCAGTCTCGACGACCGCGCCGAGGTCATGGGCGCGATTGGCCAGGCTCTCCGGGCTTCCAAGGAGGAATTTGCGCAGTTGATGACGCGAGAGGTGGGAAAACTCATCAGCGACAGCCGCAGCGAGGTCGATCTCGTGGCGGCGATCTGTGACTATACGGCCGAACATGGTCCCAAGGTGCTGGCCGACGAGGAACGCTCAGCAGAGGGCGCCACCGCCTATGTCGTCCATGCGCCGATCGGCGTGATCTACGGCATTCAACCGTGGAATTTCCCGGCTTATCAAGCGGTGCGATATTCCATCGCCAGTCTGATGGCCGGCTACGGAGTCCTGCTAAAGCATGCTGAGAGTTGCACGGGCAGCGGCCTGTTCCTCCGCGATCTCTACGAACGCGCTGGGCTTCCCAAGGGCCTGTTCGGCGTCCTGATCATCTCGCATGAGCAATCGGACAAGATCATCGAGAATGATCTCGTGCGTGGGATAACTCTGACGGGTAGCGATCGGGCGGGCCGCGCCGTGGCCGCCAAGGCGGGTGAACTGGTCAAGAAGACCGTGCTCGAACTCGGCTCGAATGATGCCTACCTCATTCTCGACGATGCCGACCTCGATCTTGCGATTGAGACCTGCGTCGCAGGCCGCATCTACAACAATGGCCAGACGTGCGTGAACGCCAAGCGCTTCATCGTCACCGAGAAGAACCACGACGCCTTTGTCGAAGGCTATGTCGACAAGTTCCGCGCCATCGAAATGGGAGATCCCACCGACGACGCCAAGAAGCTCGGCCCCCTCGTGAGCGAAGCCCAGAGGGATCAGCTCCACAAGCAGGTGGAAGAAAGCGTCGCCAAGGGCGCACGCGTGCTAGTCGGCGGCGAGGTTCCAGACCGCACCGGGTGGTTCTATCCCGCGACTGTCCTTGTCGACGTGGCCCCCGGGCAGCCTGCCTATGACGACGAGCTGTTCGGACCGGCCGCTTCTATCATTCGGGCGAAGGATGACGAGGATGCGATGCGCATCGCCAATGACAGCCGCTACGGCCTCGGCGGCGGTATATTCAGCCGAGACGTCGACCGCGCGCGCGAACTGGCTGCGAAGTATTTCGACACCGGCATGATCTTCATCAACACCTTCGACGTGGCATCGCCAGATTTGCCATTCGGAGGCGTCAAAACGTCCGGCTACGGCCGCGAACATGGTCCAGAAGGACTGAAGGAGTTCGTGAACGTCAAGTCGATCAAGATCGGCTGAACTGGATGTCGCAGACCCTCCAATGTGACGTCGCGGTGATCGGTGCCGGCACCGCCGGCATCGCCGCTGAGCGGGCAGCCCGAAAGAACGGCGCATCGACGTTGCTGATAGACCCCGAGTTCAACGGCACGACCTGCGCGACCGTGGGCTGCATGCCTTCCAAACTGGTGATCGCCGCTGCACGAGAAGTCGTCCGCATACGCCGCGCAGGCCTGTTCGGCATCGAAGTGGACGGCATGCGGATCGACGGTTCGGCAGTGATGCAGAGGGTGCGGGCGGAGCGGGACAGATTCGCAGCGCTCACACGAGAATCCTTCAATGATATTCCTAAGCAAGTCCTGCTGCGCGCTCGCGCCCGGTTTGATGGACCGAACATCCTCAAGCTCGACGACGGCCGACGCATCGAAGCCCGAGCGATCATCATCGCAACTGGTTCCGTTCCGATCCTGCCCGACCCTTTCGCCGCTCTCGGCGATGCGGCGCTGACCAGCGACCGTGTGTTCGAATTGGAGGATCTGCCCAAGAGGCTGGCGGTCGTTGGATCGGGGGCAATCGGTCTCGAGCTGGCGCAGGCCTTCGCTCACCTCGGGGTCAAGGTCGCCTTGTTCGACAAGGGTGAGCGGATGGCCAAGCTCCGCTGCCCGAAGGTGCATTCGCGCCTTCGCGAGTTCCTGGAGGAGAGCCTCGACCTGCATCTCGGCGTCGATGTCAGCCCGCACCAGACGCGGGAAGGCGCGAAATTACTTTGGCGTGGGAAAAGTGAAGGGGAAGCCGTCTTCGACAAGGTGCTCGTGGCGGTCGGCCGCAAGCCCATGCTCGGTGGTCTCGATCTCGAGAAAGCCGGCCTTGACCTCGATGATCATGGCATCCCGATCCATGATAGAAAGACCATGCGCTGCGGCGAGACGGCAGTTTTCCTTGCAGGGGACGTGGCAGCAGACTTGCCCCTTCTCCACGAGGCATCACATGACGGCGCCATTGCCGGCCGCAACGCCGCAGCGTTTCCCGCGCCAATTCCGGTCTCGCGCAATACCGCGTTCAGCATCACGTTCACGGAGCCCGCACTGGCGACGATCGGCGAGGCAGAGGAGGACGGTGCCATCACCGGCACCGCTGAATTTGGCGATCAGGGACGAGCCCGTGTCGACGGCGTAAACCGAGGTGCACTCACACTGTATGCAGCAGCGCCCAATGGTCGCTTGATCGGTGCCGATCTCATTGCCCCAGCTGGCGAGCATCTGGCGCATATGCTGGCATGGGCGATCCAAAGTGGGCAAACTGCGACGCAGCTTTTGGCCATGCCATTCTATCATCCCACGATAGAGGAGGGGTTGAAGCAAGCGCTGCGAACGATCTGCGCTGCAACGCCAATCGATCTGCCGAGTGATCAGGATAGCGGCACCCCTTCGGGCGCATAACTATTCACATTTACTACAATTTATCCGTTCCACCCTGCTTCTACCAGAGCAGAGCACAGGATGTGCTCGAAAAGCTGCGGTTTTGTCGAAGCCAATATATGCGACCGCCAACAGCCTCTGCTCGGGAACGAGCATTCGTCCGAAGTGTTCTATAGAACGGAATACAATCTCATACGGAGAGCGACATGAGCATCGAAGGAAAGGCCAAGGAAGCCGCCGGATACGTCAAGGAAGAGCTGAACGAGCACGGCAAGACCCCCGAGGCGCAGAAGAAGGCCCAGGAGGGTCGCGACCTGCGCAACGAAGGGCGGATCGAGGACGGCAAGGCGCCGAAGACCACGCCGGTCGGCAGCGGCGCGGAGTAAACTTTCATCCGCTCCCAAGCAAAGCGCCGCCCCTCACCGGGCGGCGTTTTTCATTTCGGATTTGCCTATTTCAGCGGCGTGTAAAGGCGATGAAAGGGGCTGACCCTGAGGTGCTCCGGTGTCAGGCGGATATGCAGCCCGTCGTCCAAAGGCCCATCCAGCGCAAAGGCCTTTTCCGCCTCGTAAATGTCGTCGCGGCGCGCATCCTTCCAGTCTGAAATGCTTCCAAACGCGCGCTCCTTTTGCTCCTTCATCGTGGTCGCAACCACGAAACTTCTCGGCCGCCAGGGGCCGCTCCCCGGTCGCGTCGATGAGCGCCGGGAAGTGTCTCCGGTCGCCATCGATGGTGACGACCGCGCCCGCCTCCGTTCCGCGTGTTTCGATCCTGCGGACCCGCCCAAATTTGCCTCGGCCTTCCAGCGCTCGGTTGGCGTCACACCGTCTCAATGGACACAACGCATGCGGCACTGACCCAGTTCAGGCCTTTATCAAAAAATTCTGGAAACTTGCAGATTTTGGAAGTATTGAGAATTTATGCCTTCTCTCGCGCAGATCGTTTCGGCCGCTGGGCTTTCTGACCATATTCTGAGCGAACGCCAATTGGATGGGTTGCTGGGCGGAAGCGCCGCACGCCGATACGGCCTCGTAAATCGCGGATTGAAAGATGGATCACTCGTCCGGTTGAAGCGCGGCGCCTATCTGCTTGGGAAAAACTATCGAAGCGGCTCCACCCATCCCTTTGCCATCGCTCAGGGATTGGTGTCCGGGAGCTATGTGTCGTTTGAAAGCGCGCTTGCCTATCATGGCTGGATTCCCGAGGCCGTCTTCCTGACGGCAAGCGTATCACCGGGTCGCAAGAGCCTTACCTATGAGACCAGCGATTTTGGTCAATTCAGCTTCCATCCTCTCGCCATCGAGAAGTATCGTTTCCTGGAGGGCGTGGATCGCGTAAAGCTGGGCGCAATGACGGCGTTTGTCGCCCAGCCTCTCCGCGCGCTCATGGACCTCGTCGCACTCAGAAAAGAACCCTGGTCCGGATTGGACTGGCTGACCTCCGGCATGAGGATCGATCAGGACCTGCTTCTAGGCCTCAGGCGCCATGATTTCGCCAAGCTCCGCCCCGTTTACAAGCACAAGGCCGTAAGACTGTTTCTGCTCGAGTTGGAAAACTGTGTCCTGAAAGCGAAAACCACCGCAGCCGGCAAGGACGTGCCATGATCGACATCATCAAACAAAAGCTGCGGCAATATGGAGCCGCCAACGCGCTCGAGGAGGAGAATGCAGTCAAGGAGATCCTGCAAGAGATTGCGTTATATGCCCTGTGGCGCGCCGACTTCTTCGACCTGGCGCTTTTTCAGGGCGGCACCTCGCTCCGGATCCTGCATGGTTTGCCACGATTTTCGGAGGATCTCGATTTTCTCTTGCGTGCGCCCGATTGCGGTTTCGACTGGTCGCCCTATCTCAAGACCCTCGTCGCGGTCTTCGCGCAGTTCGGCCTGAAGCTCGAGGCGCAACCACGGGCCAGGATGGAACAGGCCATCCGCCAGGCGCTCATCAAGGACGATTCTCTCGCCAGCCAACTCGACCTGTCTTTTGCGGGCTCGGGGCGGCCCAGGACGATCCGGATCAAGCTGGAGATCGACGTCAATCCGCCGGCAGGTTCCGGAGAGGCAGCCACCTATCTCGATTTTCCTGCTGACCATGAGGTTCGCCACCAGGATCTGTCCTCCAACTTCGCGCTCAAGATCCACGCGCTTCTGTGCCGCGGCTTCCTCAAGGGCCGAGACTGGTATGACTTCTCCTGGTATGTGGCCAAGGGCGTCACCCCCAATCTCGCATTGCTGAGGAACGCGCTGCTTCAGGCTGGTCCATGGGCTGGCGACGGAACAGTTACTGCGGACATGCCATGGCTCAGAGACGCGCTGAAAAGCCCGATCTCACGCATCGACTGGGGAGCCGCAGCCGACGATGTGCGTCGGTTTCTCAAGCCAGCGGAAATCAAATCGTTGGACCTGTGGAGCGAGCGCTTCTTTCTTGCGAAGGTCGACAAGCTTGTCGCTGGCTGAGACGATCAGTGAAAGAACAGCCAGAGGAGCAGAATGATCGGAATCGGAACGCCAATCAGCCAAAGCAGAATACTTTTCCCATTGCCAGTCTCCCGTCATTTCATCGGGAGAATGACCGGGCTTTTCCTATGTTCCGTCATGGAAGACGCAGAGAGCCTGGAATGAGCAGGGCATGGCGACACGGTATGATCCGATCCATCCTGCCCCTCTCCAGCATTTTCGATGGTCTTCAGGCGAGGTTCCGGTTATCCCCGCGGCAAACGGGGGGTGTATCGCGGCTTAAACCACGATACATGGGGAAGATGGCATCGGCGCAGCAACTCATTGGTCTCGTGAAGAGCCACGCGGAAGGCGATTCCGAGCGCTTCTTCGACCTCGCCATGCAGCTTTCATCGGCCGAAGAGCAAAAAGGCCATAAGCGGCTTGCCGAACAGCTTCGCCAATGGGCCCATGCGGGACAATCACCGCCAACCAGTGTCGTCGGTGCCAGCCGTCCGACGGCGATCGCTGCGCCGCGCGGTGACCTCGCGGAATTCCTGCTGGCCTCCTATCCGGCCGAGCGCCTGGGTAGCGTCATCCTCCCCTCGCCGATTGCCGAGGAACTGGCCCATATCGTCGTCGAGACCCGAATGCGGGAGAAACTCGAGGAAAAAGGCCTGAAGCCCAGGCGCCGCCTGTTGCTCTCGGGTCCTCCGGGGACAGGCAAGACCCTGAGCGCCCACAGCCTTGCCGGAGAGCTTCAGTTCCCGCTTTTCTCCGTCCTGCTGCACGGGCTCATCACCAAATATATGGGCGAGACTGCGCAGAAACTGAAACTCGTTTTCGACGCGATCAAGACCACGCGGGGCGTCTACCTGTTCGACGAGATCGATGCGCTTGCAGCGGCGCGCGGCGATGGCAACGATGTGGGCGAAGCGCGCCGCGTCCTCAATTCCTTCCTGCAGTTCCTCGACGAGGACACCGGCCCGTCGATTGTCGTGGCGACGACGAACCTCGCCGAAATTCTCGATCGGGCCGTGCTGCGGCGTTTCGATCTCGTCCTGTCCTATGAACTGCCCGATGCCGCGGCGATCCGGGAAGCGGTGGAGCGGCGTCTCATCGGATTTTCCATTTCCAGACTGTCCTGGACGAAAGTGACCGATGGTGCGGCGGGGCTCTCGACGGCCGACGTCGTGGCGGCCGCGGAAGATGCCGCCCGCCGCGCGGTGCTTGGGGACAGGCTGGCCATCACGACACAGGATCTGCTCAATTCGCTGGAGCGCCGTCGCTCGCTACAGGGGCTAGGAAGAGGCGGGCATGCCACGGGATCGACGTCATTTTCTGTTGAAGGATCTGGGAAAGCCCCATCCCTTTCAGGCCAAAAGCGGAGGCGGCGGAAAGTCGCCGAGTGACGTTCTCGACCGGGCAGGCCATGCCCAGGCCCTCCTGAAGGCGATCGACGCACTTCCCGGCATGGCAGCAGAGCATCTGCCTGGCCTCTATCTCGAGGTGCAGAGCCGCCCGAACGAAAAGCTGAAAAAAGACAGTCTCAACGCGAGCGGCGTGGCGTTGCTCCGCTGCAATTCTGAAACCCACGAAGGCATCGCAACCGAATCCGCCACGCTCTTCGCGACAGCAAGAGGCGTCGAAAATCTTCGCAAGAAGGTCGAACAGTTCGAAAAGGAGGACATGCCCGCCAGGGAGAAGGATGGCGAGATCATCCCGGGCCGCCCCAGGAACGCCGACCTCGTCCAGAGCCTTGCCGCGATCACCGAGGCGGGCCTCAGGGCGTTGTGGAGGGGTCCCCAGGAGCGCTTCCCCGAGGCTGATGGCGTGATCGCCTGGGAGCTCTGGCTCGAGCCAGGGGAGGCGGATGCCTTCATCGCGAAAGCCGCCGACTATCAAGTCGAAATCGGCGGTGACCGGCTTGTCTTTCCCGAGGACGTCGTTGTCATTGCCCGGGCGCCGCGGAACAATATCGCGCTTGCGGTAAGACGCCTTGGGTCGGTTCGGGCTCTCGCCGAGCCGGTCGTGACTGCCGATTTCTTCGACGCGATGGACGTCCAGGAACAGGCGGCCTGGGTTGCCGAGCTGGGCGAGAGAACAACCTTTGCGGGTCTTCCGGACGGCGGCTATGTGACGCTTCTCGATACCGGGGTGAGCCGCGCTCATCCTCTGATCGCTCCGGTGCTTGCCGCCGAGGATCGCCATGCGGCCGATCCCGCTTGGGGCCTTGACGATGTGAAGGGCCACGGCACCCAGCTGGCCGGCCTGGCGCTGTACGGCGATCTGACGAATGTTCTTCAGACGATGCAGCCCGTGACGGTCGCTCATCGCCTGGAATCCGTGAAGCTGCTGCCCGATGCCGGCGTCAATCCGCACCATCTCCTGGGCGCTGTCACGCGAAGGGCAATCGATGCCGTCGAGCTCACGCCGCGTCGCCGCACCTTCACCATGGCGGCGACCACGGACGAGGACAGTCCGCACGACGGCGCGCCCACGTCCTGGTCCAGTGAGGTGGATCAACTCGCTGCAGGCGTTTCGGGAGCGCAGCCCAACAGGCGGCTTGTCCTCGTGTCCGCGGGCAACACGGATAATTTCGCGTTCGGCGCGGGGCCTTATCTCGATGTCTGCGACCACGGCGACAATGAACTGGAATCGCCGTCCCAGGCCTGGAATGCGGTCTGTGTCGGTGCCTATACTGAAAAGACGATGGTGCCGCCCGGGGAAGGCCTCGTCATCGTCGCGCCGCCGGGCGACCTTTCGCCGAGCTCCCGCACGGCGTCATGGTCATCGACCTGGCCGCTCAAGCCCGATGTGGTGCTCGAAGGAGGCAACTGGGCCGTCGGTCATGCGCCGCCGCCGATGCGGCATGGCTGGCTTTCGCTGCTGACGACGCATCATGGTTATCCGCAACGATCCTTCAGCTTCACCTATGATACGAGCGCCGCGACAGCAATCGCGGCCGGTCAGGTCACCGAATTATGGTCTGACTATCCGCAGCTCTGGCCGGAAACGATCAGGGGCCTCTATGTCGCCTCGGCGCGATGGACCCCTCAGATGCGCTCGCATCTTCCGGCCAATCCCAGCAAAGGAGACTATGCCCGGCTGTTTCGTCGCTACGGCTATGGCGTTCCAGACCTGGCGCGCGCCCGGCGCAGCGCCGCAAATGCGCTGAGCCTTGTCGTTCAGGACGTGATCACGCCCTATGGGTTGTCGGAAAAGACCGGCGGCGACGTACACAAGGAGATGCGGCTCTTTACCCTCCCCTGGCCGGTCGAGGCTCTGCGTAAGCTCGGCAATACGCCCATCACGCTACGCGTGGCGCTCAGCTCGTTCATCGCGCCCAATCCCTCCGAGGCTTCGCGGGGATCGCGTTATCGCTATGCCTCCCATAATCTGCGTTTCAAGTTGAACCGTGCAGGCGAGAATGCAGGCCAGTTTTTGGCACGGATCAGCAAGGCGGCGGAGCCTGCCGGACCGCAGATCGAGGAGGATGATCTCTGGGACTATGGCAGCGACCGCCGCGACGTCGGTTCACTTCATATCGACCAGCTCACGTGCAGGGCGTCCGACCTCGCCCGCCGCAATCTCCTCGCCGTGCATCCCGTTGCGGGCTGGTGGAAATCAAAGGCCCTCCTGCAGGGCGGCTTGCCGGAGGTCCGTTTCGCGCTGATCGTCGAAATCGATACGCAAGGGATCGAAGCCGAGCTCTATGCCGAAGTCGAAGCAAAGGTTGCCGCGCTGACGCCGGCCCAGGCCGTCGTTATTTGATCAGGTGCACCCAGGCCCTGCGAAGGCCCTTGGGCTTCAGGCGATCGGCGACAGCGCGATTTTCTTCTCGATCTCGGCCGAGGCTTTTTCCGCCTTTTTGCGACGATTGAACACTTGGCGCATATAAGTCTGATCCTTGGGGGTCAGCACTTTCTCCGCTTCCACGAACTGCTCGGTTTCTTCCTCGAGGATGTGGTCGAGATATTCCTCCTTGAGCGCCGCGAAATGGCGTAGCCAACCTGGCGCAGTCATGTCGCGCGCGGCTGCATCCGCCATCAGCTTGTCGAGCTTGTGATGATCGCCGACCGCATGCCGCGCGAATTCCGTCGTATCGGGATTGCGCATGACGGTCGACCAGAGCGCCTGCTCCTCAGCCGCCGCATGGCCATGCACGTCGCGAACGAATTCCTCGAACAGCGTCTTGCGTTCGGGGTCTTTCGGCCCGGTTGCATCGATCATGGCGAGCAGGGCGCGATGCTTGTCATGGTCCTCGACCAGCCGACCGAAGATAGCCGGATTGCCGCGAAATTTGGTCGCTGGTGTCGACCCGATCCGGGCCGGGACATCGGGGGCAATCGATTTGGCGCGCGCGACAGACGCGGCTTTCGCTTCTCGCTGCTTGGTCGGGCTGGCCTGGCGCGGCATGATGGTTCCTCCTGCCTGTTTTTGGGAGCGCGAGGCTGTTGCGCTACCGTATCGTCGCATAACGAATCCGGCCCTCCCGCGTTCCTGCGGGGAAACAGCCATCATGACGATGCCTAAAAGGCCGCAAGGCGAGGAGAACCTTCAGAGCGAACGGTTGCAGCGCTGACGCGGCCCCTTAGTTCAGCGAGAGGGACGGATAGGCGTCGCGCTCATAGACGACGACGCCGTGCGATGCTTTGGCGATACGGCGCTCCCAATCCTGCCGGCGCACGAAGCCGGGCAAGGTCGACTGCGCGGTGACCATGAAGACCGTCCATTCAGGATGAACCTCGGTAAGGACGGCGGTTTGGGTCTTTGCGCCAGTATCGAAGGTGATGGCCGCTGCAAGCGCTGTGCCTTCGCCCCACTCGACCTGCGCCAGCAGCACTAGGCTGATTGCACGCCAGGGTTCGACCCGGCTGCGGTTTCCCGAACGCAGCGTGAGGCAGGTTCGCTCGACGGCTATGATCTGAAGGGGTCGGGGCAGTGGCTTGGCCATGGCGTCCCCATAAGACAGAGCGGCAGCATCCGACCACGGTCTTTACTCCTGAAGCCGTGGCCAACACAGGCCTGCCTCTATCGAATTGCGACAAGCCGTACCCTGGCTTTGCCTGGACGCCGAAACCAAAGGGATGCGAGCCAGTTAAGGCCGCATGGAGAGATCGACAGTTCCTTTTGCCCTCGTCGTGGATGATGACGCCCTGATCCTGATGCTTGCCCGCGAGATACTGGAGGAAGCCGGATTTCGCTGTCATGAGGCCAAAAGCGGCGATGAGGCGATCGCGCTTCTTGAGACGCATCACGATTCCGTCGTGCTGCTCTTTTCCGATGTCGAGATGCCGGGATCGACGAACGGTTTTGCGCTCGCCCGTCATGTTGACACCCATTGGCCGCATATCGAGATCGTGATCGCCAGCGGACGCATGACGCCCGAGCCCGGCGACATGCCCGATCGCGCGACCTTCATCGGCAAGCCTGTGGATCGGCGTGCAAAAAGGACCCCGTTAGCGGGGTGATCGGCGTCTAAAAGGGACCCCTCATTTCGATAGCTTACACAGCCGCGTGGAAGTTCATGCGGCGAGATCGGGATGTTGGTTTTGGAGACAGTGGTTCGTATCCGGCGTGAGTATGCCGGCGGGAAGGCGATCAAGGCGATCGCGCGTGATCTGCATGTGTCGCGGAAGGTAATCCGCAAGGCGATCCGGGCGCCGGAAGGCGCATTTGATTATCGACGCAAGGTTCAGCCGCTGCCGCGGATCGGTCCGTTTCAGGATCGGCTGGATGTGCTGCTGGAAGAGAACGAGGTACGGGGCCGACGTGACCGGCTTCGGATGACCCGTATCCACGACCTTCTGGTGCGTGAGGGTTTCGAGGGCTCTTACGATGCCGTGCGCCGCTATGCGGCGCGGTGGAAGATCGAGCGGCGCAGGGATGTCGGCGACGGGACGACGGCCTTCATTCCGATGCTGTTCCAGCCCGGCGAGGCCTACCAGTTCGATTGGAGCCACGAGGATGTCGAGATCGCCGGCAAGCCGATGCGGGTAAAGGTCGCGCACATGAGGCTGTGCGCATCGCGGGCTGTGTATGTCCGGGCCTATCCACGCGAGACCCAGGAGATGCTGTTCGACGCGCATGCGCGCGGCTTTGCCTTCTTCGGCGGCGTGCCCCGGCGCGGCATCTACGATAATATGAAGACGGCGGTGACGAGCGTGTTCACCGGCAAGGACCGGGTGTTCAACCGGCGGTTCCTGATCATGGCCGACCATTATATGGTCGAGCCCACGGCCTGCTCGCCGGCGGCGGGATGGGAGAAGGGTCAGGTCGAGAACCAGGTGCAGACGATCCGGGGACGCTTCTTCCAGCCCCGTCTGCGGTTCGCCAGCCTCGAGGAGCTCAATGGCTGGCTGGAAGCTGAGTGCCGACGCTGGGCCGAACGGCAGGCCCATCCTGAGCAGGGCGACCAGACCGTGGCGCAGATGCTGGAGATGGAACGTCCTGCATTACAGTCGATGCTGGGGCCGTTCGACGGCTTCAACGAGAGCGAGCACGGCGTGTCGGGCACCTGCCTGATCAGCTACGATCGCAACCGTTACTCGGTCCTCTCGACGGTGGCGCGGCGCACGGTGCAGGTTCGGGCCTATGCCGACCGCATTGTCGTGCGATGCGGCGATGAGGTCGTCGCTGAGCATCCCCGCTTCTTCGGGCGGAACCGCACCATCTATGATCCCTGGCACTATCTGCCGGTGCTGGCCCGCAAGCCCGGCGCTTTACGCAACGGCGCACCCTTCCAGGACTGGGAACTGCCGCCGGCGCTCGCCCGGTTGCGACGCAAGCTGGGCAACGGCGATGATGCCGATCGGCGGTTCGTGCGCGTGCTGGCGGCCGTGCTGACCGATGGCCTGGAACTCGTCGAAGCCGCCGTGCGGGAGGCACTGGCAACCGGCACGGCGAGCGACGACTTGATCCTCAATATCCTGGCACGGCGCCGCGAACCGCCGCGACCGCTGACGATCGTCACGTCGGAGGACAATGCCCTGCGGCATCCGCCGATCGCCGACTGTTCCCGTTACGACCAACTGAGGAACTTCCATGCAGCGGCATGACATGATCGACGCGATGCGCGGGCTCGGACTCAAGGGGATGGCCGGCGCGTTCGATGAGGCCGTCACCACAGGGCTTCAGCGCCAGCGCACGACGATGGAGATACTGACCGATCTGCTGCGTGCGGAGGCAACGCACCGCCACGCCGCCTCGATCCGATACCGGATGGCGGCCGCCAAGCTACCGGTGGTGAAGGACATTGATGCCTTCCACTTCGAGGGGACGCCGATCAACGAGGGGCTGGTCCGTTCGCTGCACGGCGGGGCGTTCCTGCCCGCACGGCGCAATGTCGTCCTGGTCGGTGGCACCGGCACCGGCAAAACCCATCTGGCCATCGCCATCACCGCCAATGTCGTCCGCGCTGGAGCGCGGGGGCGTTACTTCAACACCGTGGATCTGGTGACCCGCCTCGAAGAGGAAGCCCGGATCGGAAAAAGCGGCGCGCTTGCCGCCCAGCTCTCTCGCCTCGACCTCGTCGTGCTCGATGAGCTTGGCTATCTTCCCTTCGCCCGTTCAGGCGGGCAGTTGCTGTTCCATCTGGTCAGCAAACTTTACGAGCAAACCAGCGTCATCATCACGACCAACCTGGCGTTCGGGGAATGGCCGACGGTGTTCGGCGACCCCAAGATGACCACCGCTCTCCTCGATCGCGTCACCCACCATTGCGACATCATCGAGACCGGCAATGACAGCTGGCGCTTCAAGAACCGAAACTGATCCCCCGCCGCACGCCGGGATTAAGATGCTTTGCGCTGCGCGCGCCTCCGGTCGGGCTCCGCCCTCCCTACGCCGCGCGCAGCGCAAGGCGCGTTCCTCGACCGTCGTGGCATCCTTGAAAGGGGGTCCCTTTTGCGCGCCGATCGGGGGTCCCGTTTGCACGCCGATTGACACTCCGGGCCGGTGCGACAGTCTTGTGCATACGCGGCTACCCGCCAACGGGAACCGTTAGGCGAGCGTAAACTACAAGCCTATAAGGGGATCATAATGAGTGAGACCCTGCCTAGACGCCCATATCTGATGACCGACTGGCCTCAGTCGGATGGCAGGACGTTCTTGGCATATGCCTTCTCGTTCTTCTGCGGTATCGAATGGGGCATGAGCTTCGAGGAAATCGACGCAGCCTTCGACCCACATTCAGCGTGCGATGGTCAAATCCGACAGCAGATCATGGGTGCCGTCCTAAACTTCGGTCGCGTTTTCCAGCAGGGTCGTATCGCAACCTACGCGCGACCCATCGGTGGTGGTGCTCCGAAACCACTTCCGAAAGAGATGTGGGAGCTCGATGATTTCGGGTGGCGCTTTGGCGCCAGCGCCATCGATCCGTCCGATCCATTCAATCCCGGTGCTGCGCCGACGCATTGGATCTTCGTGAACACCGACCAGTTCGACGAAATTCTAGGACTGGTGCAAGGTGATCCACCGGCGCAAGCCAAGGATCGGGAGAGTTCTTCGGCCGATGCACGGCCGGCGGAAATTCCAGAGACGCCGAGGCCTCTAGCCACGGAGGATCGCTACCTGCGCAAGGCCGAGGTTCTCAAGTTGGTGCCTTTTTCAAGAAGCACGCTGGACGACCGCGTTCGCCGCGGCCTTTTCCCAAAGAGCCAGAACCTCGGCGGAGGTATCGTGGCTTGGTGGTTGCCGGATATCCTCGAATGGATGCGCGACAACGGCGGACGAACTTGATCCTAGCGCCGACGGCGGCGAGGTCCCTCCACCGCAACGGAAAGGGGTCCGGCACCATCAAGGATTAACGCTGCCCAATCCTCGGCCAACTCGCGTCGGCGCTCCTTGTAAGCCGCCCGGTTGTAGCGGAACTCGGCAGCGGACATTCCGGTCGGCCTATGGGCGAGCATGAGATCGATGATTAGCCGATCGATCGACAGGCGCTCAGCGCCTGGAAGGGTGCGCTCGACGCGACCGTTCATGATCGTCGAAAAGCTCGAACGCCAACCGTGCGGTACATGCCGACCCTTCCAACCTTCTCGATTATAGAGGTAGCCCACGGCATTCTCGCTGATGGGTTCGCTCGAATTCGTGACGCTTGGAAAAACCAGCCGACCGCGTCCAGTCAGTGGCCTGATTGCCCGCAGAACATCGACGGCTGCGCGAACGAGCGGGACCTCGTGTTCAAAGGCCTCATCCTCACGTAGCGCCAGTTCCTGCTTCAACTTTTCCGCTGGAACGCGCCAAATCGCACCAGACACGTCCTGATCGGCATTTGCCCAGTCGATGCCCTCGAACTCCACCCATTCCGCGCTTCGCGACATGCCCGGCCGCTGCGCAACCAGAGCCATGAAGCGCGAGCAAAGACGCGTGACTGGCGATGCCCCCGCCTGGTCGACCGCACGGACAAGGCTGCGAATATCCTTGACCTCCGTAAGCGCGGGGTAGCGCTTCTTCGGCGGCACGGGCTTGAGCGCATCCCGGACGTTGACTGCGGGATTGGCGTTCTTTGCGCCCGCGCCCGCAGCATATCGAAAGACGCGTTCGGCGCGCTGACGAAGCCGATGCGCAGTTTCGATTGCACCACGGCGCTCCACATTGCGCAGCGCAGCCAACATGAGCCCCTCGTCGATCTCTTCCACTGGAAACCCGCCGATCGAGGGGAACAGGTCGCGCTCCATCGAGGTGATCACGTCGTTGGCGTGAACCTCCTTCCAGCGGCTCTTCTCGTTCTCGTGCCAGCTGCGCGCGAACATCTCGAATGTGTTCTCGTGCCCCACTTTACGCGTGTGTTTCGCGCGCTGCGCCTCGAGGCTGGGGTCCCGACCCTCGCGCAGCATGCGCTTAGCGTCATCGCGCATCTCCCGTGCGCGTTTCAGGGACACGTCAGGGTAGGCGCCAAACACGATACGGCGCTCCTTGCCCCCGAACGTAAACTTGTAACGCCAGCTCTTACCGCCACCCGGCGAAACGAAGAGGTGCAGTCCGCCGGAGTCGGTGACTTTATACCCCTTCTCCTTTGGCTGCTTGCCCTTGAAGTAGGCGTCGGTCTTTTTGACCTTCTCTGTGTTCTTCTCGACGCTCTCTTCCGGTTCCATGGTGCCCCGATCCTGTAGAGGGCGGTGCCCCCCTGGTGCCCCGCCGACAATCCGGCTGACGTCGGCATGCCTCGGCAGCCGTCGGTAGCGAGCTACGTATAAAAGCGAGACAAAACAACACCTCGCGGGAGGTGTCGGCAGCCCTCGGCAAAGGTGTTGGCGGAGACGGAGGGATTCGAACCCTCGGTAGCCCCTTAAGGCTACGACGGTTTAGCAAACCGCTGGTTTCAGCCACTCACCCACGTCTCCGCACGAATTTGCCCACCGGAGAGGCGGGCAGTGGCTAGGAAAGCGCCTATAGCGAGCGGTTTGCGGCATGGCAACGGGTCTGTGCGCCGATTTTTTGCGCAGCGCGCCCTCGTGGATTCGATCCGGCCCGGAATCGACTCGGGTCGCCGTTCGTTCATTGTCGTTTCAGCTTCGAACCCGATAATCTGCGCGATGATTTCTGAGCGGATTTTCGGGGAGTTTCGGGCATGATCGGCATTACGGGGCGCATGGGCGCTCGCATCGCGCGCGCCGCGACATGGGGCGCGGCGCTGGCGGGCATGGCGCTGACGCCGGTCGTAACTCAGGCGCAGGTGCGCACCATCGATCCCAATACGGCGATCGACGCGGACCTGGCCCCGCCCCCGGCCGCCGGCAGCACGCCGACCGATCCGGGTGTGGACCCCAGCCTGGATCAGGGAAGCGGCGCCACCTATAGCGCGCCCGCCACCACGGCTCCGCCCGCGAGCAGCGCCCCCCCGCCCGCGGCGTCGGGCACGACTGCGACCGGTGCGCCGGTGACGCAGGCATCGCCGCCTGCCGCGCCGTCGCCGAGCGAATCCTACCAGGAAGATGACCTGATCGGCGCGGCCGAGGGCGTATTCGGCAAGGGCGCCGAGGGGCTGGCCGGCATCATCGAGAAGATCCTGAAGGATCAGGGCCGTCCCAATGCCTATATCGCCGGACGCGAGGCATCGGGCGCGTTCGTCGTCGGGCTGCGCTACGGATCGGGCACGCTCAACCACAAGATCGAGGGCAAGCGCGAAGTCTATTGGACCGGGCCATCGATCGGCTTCGACGTGGGCGGCAATGCCGCCAATACCTTCGTGCTGGTCTATAATCTCTACGACACGCAGGACCTCTATCACCGCTTCCCGGCGGCGGAGGGCACCGCCTATCTGGTGGGCGGCTTCACTGCCTCCTATCTGCGCTGGGGCGATGTCGTGCTGATCCCGATCCGCCTGGGCGTGGGCTACCGGCTGGGCGTCAATGCGGGCTATATGAAGTTCACCGAGAAGCGGAACTGGCTGCCCTTCTGAGGCTGGCTGTCTGAGGCCAGCCTGCCGAGCGGGGCGCTATAACGCCAGGGCGAGCTGCGCGCCGCGGTCGGCATCCTCCTCGCCTTCCAGATTGTGGACGCCAAGGCCCAGCAATCGCGCGCCCATCGGCAGCGGCAGCTGCGCCAGCAAAAGCTCTCGTCCCGCCTGCGCCAGCTGATCGGGCGCGCGCACGGGCGCTGCGAAGCTGCGCGAGCGAGTGATGATGCGGAAGTCGGCGAACTTCACCTTGAGCACCACGGTGCGGCCCCAGGCCTGCGCTTTTTCGATCCGGGTCCAGAGGCTGGCGGCGATCCGATCCAGTTCCGCCACCAGCGCGTCGCGATCGGTGAGATCGTCGAAAAACGTGTCCTCGACGCTGACGGACTTGCGCGACTGGCGCTCGCGCACCGGGCGGTCATCCTCCCCCCGCGCGGCGCGATAATAGAAATCGGCGGCGCTGCCGAAATGCGCCTGGAGGAAGGCGATGTCGCGCGCGCGCAGGTCCGCGCCGGTTTCGATGCCCAGCGCCTGCATCCGCCGCGCAGTGACGGGCCCCACGCCATGGATGCGCCGCACCGGCATCGCCGCGATGAAGGCGGCGCCCTCGCCCGGCCGCACGACGCAAATGCCGTCGGGCTTGTTCTGATCCGACGCCAGCTTGGCGATCAGCTTGTTATAGGAGACGCCCGCCGAGGCGGTGAGGCCAGTTTCGGCGCGGATGAGCGCGCGTATGTCCTGCGCGATGCGAGTCGCCGATGCGATGCCGGCCTTGTTGACCGTGACGTCCAGATAGGCTTCGTCGAGCGAGAGGGGCTGGATGATGTCGGTGAAGCGGCTGAAAATGTCGCGCACCTGCGCGGATACGGCGCGGTAGACGTCGAAGCGCGGCTTCACGAACAACAAATCGGGGCAGAGCCGCCGCGCCCGGGCGCCGGGCATGGCGGAGCGGACGCCGAAGGCGCGCGCTTCATAACTGCAGGTGGCGACCACGCCGCGCGGCCCGCCACCGCCCACCGCGATCGGCAGGCCGCGCAGGGCAGGATCGTCGCGCTGCTCGACCGACGCGTAGAAGGCGTCCATGTCGACATGGATGATCTTGCGCGGCGCGGGCGAGTCCATGGCGTTCCTCATGCCACAGACGGGAACGAAAGGGAAACGTCAGCGCAGCAGGCGCAGATTGTCGAGCAGCGTTTCGAGATGCGTGCGGCTGATCCGGCTCCAGACATTATAGGTGCATTGCTGGCCGCCGACGCGGACATAGGCGACCGACTGGAGCCCATGACCCTGCGGATTATCGGCGGAATAGGCCTGCGCGCCGGAGAGCCCGTAGCCCGCGAAGGAGGAGGGCGGCAGCCCAGGCAGGTCGCGCATATAGGGCCATTGCCGGTCGAGCCGCGCGCGCTGCGCCGCGCGCGGGGCGGCATCCTGCGGCAGGACGCCGGGACCGGCAAAGCCGTAGGCGCTGCGCAAGCCGGGCAAATCGAAGGCGACGCCCCAGCCGCCGCTGAAATCGGCGGCGCGGGCTGTCGCCGGCGCGCCACCGGCGCTGGCGAGCGCAAGCGGGGCGCAGTGCGGCGGCGCATCGCTCTTGCCATCATCAGAGCGCGCCCATTGCGTTCGGGCGACCCGCTCGCCCAGCAACGGGGACGGCGGAGGGATGGAGGATGCAGGAGCGCTGACCGGCGATGTCGTGACTGCGCTCGCCCCCGACGCGCTCGCGCGCCCCGCGCCATCGGGCGCCTTGCCGCACCCGCCGGCGGGAAGGAACAAGAGCAGGAATATCGCGCGTCGCATGACGTCAGGGACGCGGGCGCAAACGCGAATGTTCCCTATTTTTCGTCCTTGAGCGCCAGCAATGCGGCGAAGGGACTGGCCTGCTCCTCGCTCAGCACGCCGGCTTCCTTCAAATAGGCGTCGGCCTGGGGCGATCGCGGATAGGGGGTCATGGCGAGCGCCATCGTTTCGGCGACCGCTTCGCCCATGTCGATCTGCTGCCCGTCATAGCCGATCGTGTCGACATCCTCGGCGTCTAGCTCCAGTTCCTCGTCTTCGCCTAGGGCTTCGCCTTCGACCACGAAACGCAGGGTGAAATCGGTGTCGATCGTTTCGGGCACCGGTTCGGCGGTGGCGACGCAGGGCTGGGCCAGTGCGGCGCGCAGGCGACCGCGCGCCAGGATGGCGCCATCCTCTTCGGTGAGGACATAGTCCGCCTCCAGCCGGTCGAGCGCGGCGAGGCCGAAGCGCTTCGCCAATGCGGCCCGCTCGGCCGCGTCGGCGGCGACATGGACGTCGCCCGTCATGCGCCGGATCTGGTCGGCGCGCACGGGGCGGGAAAATTCAGGGGTCGTCATCCAATATCTCCTGCCAGCAGGGCATCGCGCGAAAGGCAGCCCAGGCGCACCCAGCGCTCGCGCAGCGCACCCTCCACATGAGCGACCGCCGCGTCGGACACGGGCGCGCCGCGATAAAGGTTGCGGCGCAGCGCGTCGGCGAGCCCCGCATGCCTGTCCAACGCGTCGCGATAGGCACTGATCCGCCCGCCCAGCGCGCTCATCATGCGGCCGACATGCTTGCCCACCACGACGTCGCCAATCCCTTCCTGCCGCAACTGGCCATCCATGTCGTCGACGAACAATTCGGTCAGCCAGGCGCTTTCCTGCGCCGCGCCCTGCTGTTCCAGCCGGATCAGCACCAGCGCCAAGATGGCGACAATCATGTCGAAGCGGCCGTCCAGCGTGTCGGGGACCGCCCCGTCCAGATACCAGTGCGGCTGCCGGCCTTCCCCCACCACGGCCTGGTAGAGCGGGCGCAGCCCTTCCCGCGGATCGGACCGGCCGAGCAGGCGCTGAAGGAAGGCGGGGATGGTGGACATGACAATCGCGCTTTTCGTGACGGACGGATCGGCCGCATGCGGCGACCGGTGTGCGCTCGCCCCTTGCCGGACCCCGCGCATTTCCATATTGATCGCAGCGCCGCCCAATGCAATGGCGGCGTCACTTTTATCGGGTTCGCGGGCCCAGCCCCCGCAGGAGACGTTCATGCCCCAGTTCAGCCGCCACACCCGCCGCGGGCGCATCATGATCGCCATCGGCCTCAGCGCGCTGCTGCTCGGCACATCGGCCTGCACCCGCATCCGCACGCATCAGGGCTATCAGGTCGACAAGCTGCTGGTCGATTCGGTGCAGCCGGGCATCGACAATCGCGCATCGGTGGAAGGCACGCTGGGCCGGCCGAGCTTCGTGTCGCAATTTGGCGAGCAGGATTGGTATTATGTGTCGCGCGACATGCGCGCGCTGGCCTTTGCCAGCCCCAAGCCGGTCGACCAGACGGTGCTGCGGGTGCGGTTCGACCAGGCGGGCAATGTCGTCGCGGTCGATCGCATGGGCCTCGACAAGGTCGCCAGCATCTCGCCCATGGGTGACACCACCCCGACGCTGGGCCGCCATCGCAGCCTGTTCGACGAGATTTTCGGCAATATCGGCGCGGTCGGCGCCGGCGGCATGGGCGGCGGTGGCGCCGCTGGCGGTGCGGGCGGCGGTCCCAACGGCAGCTAGGCGGCTGTGACGCCCCGTCCCGCGCGGGGCCGGGCGTTGCGCCATCCGCCAGCGCGGCCGTTCTGTTTTTTGCATGATCTTTGAGCCACCGGATGATGTCATCCGGCGCGACGTCGCTCTAGCGACGCAGCAGGAACACCGCATGTTCGGCGAACAGATTGGCGTTCGCATGGGTGGTTTCCTTGTCGCCCTTCAGGAACCACTGGCCATCGATATGCCAGCCGCGTTCCCTTACCAGGGCGCGAAAATCGTCCACCGTCACATGATGGATGTTGAGCGTGTCATACCATGTATCGGGCAGCAGCCGCGTCACCGGCATCCGCCCGCCCCACATCAACGACAGCCGCCCGCGCCAGTGGGCGAAATTGGGGAAGGACACGAAAGCCTGGGTAGCGATGCGCAGCAATTCCTCCACCACTAGGTCGGGCCGGCGGGTGGTCTGCAGAGTCTGGCTGAGGATCGCATAATCGAAACTGGCGTCGGGATAATAGCGCAGGTCGGTGTCGGCGTCGCCCTGCACCACCGACAGTCCCCGCCCGACGGCGGCGGCGACGTTGGACGGATCGATCTCCAGCCCGCGCGCATCGACCTGCGCCCGGTCGCGCAGCACCGCCATCAGCGCGCCGTCGCCGCAGCCGACATCGAGCAGGCGCGCGCCCGGCCGCACCGTGCGGGCAATAAGGGCAAGGTCGGGGCGCAGCGCGCTCATGCCCGGCCGCCGCGCAAGAAGCCGTCCACCACGCGGTTGAGTTCGGGACATTCGAGCAGGAAGGCGTCATGGCCAAAGGGGCTCGACAGCTCGACAAAGCTGGCCTGCGCGCCGCCGGCATTCAGGGCATGGACGATGATGCGCGATTCGGCGGTGGGATAGAGCCAGTCGGTATCGAAACTGACGAGGCAGAAGCGCGCGCTGGTCGCCGCGAAGGCGCGCGCCAGCGATCCGCCATGATCCTCGGCGATGTCGTAATAGTCCATCGCTCGCGTGATGTAGAGATAGGAGTTGGCGTCGAACCGGTCGACGAAGCTCAGCCCCTGATGGCGCAGATAGGATTCGACCTGGAAATCCGCGTCGAAACCGAACGTCTTGGCGTCACGCCCCTGCAGGCGGCGGCCGAATTTCTCGGTAAGGCCGGCTTCGGACAAATAGGTGATGTGCGCCGCCATCCGCGCGACGGCGAGGCCGGCGCTGGGCACCTGCCCGTCGGCATAATAGTCCCCGCCGCGCCAGTGGGGATCGGCCATGATCGCCTGGCGCCCGACTTCGTGGAAGGCGATATTCTGCGCGCTGTGCCGCGCGGTCGAGGCGATGACGACGCAGCTTTCGACCCGGTCGGGGAACAGGGTGGGCCAGGTCAGCGCCTGCATGCCGCCCATCGATCCGCCGATCACCGCCGCCAGCCGCTCCACCCCCAGATGGTCGAGCAGCGCCGCCTGCGCCCGCACCATGTCGGCGATGGTGAGGACGGGAAAGCGCATGCCGTGCGGTTCGCCGGTCGCGGGATCGAGGCTGGCGGGGCCGGAGGAGCCCATGCAGCTGCCGATGACATTGGAGCAGATGATGAAATGCCGCGCGGGATCGACCGGCCTGCCTTCGCCCACCATGCGCCACCACCAGCCCGGCTTGCCCGTGACAGGATGGTCGGACGCCACATATTGATCGCCGGTCAGCGCGTGGCAGATCAGGATGACATTGGATTTGTCGGCATTCATCGCGCCATAGGTTTCATAGGCGATGTCGAGGGGACCAAGCCGCGCACCGCTCGACAGGGCGATCGGCCCGGCAAGGCGCACCTGCCGGCGCAGGCCGAAGCGGCTGTCATCGGAGAGCGGAAGGCTGGCCATGGTCGAGCCGCGCTAGGACCGGCGCGAAAGCCTGTCAATCTGGCATGGCGGCGACAAAGCGCCTAGACGCGTGACATGACCGACACCGACCGCCCCGCCATCGTCGCCTTCGGCCCGCTCTACCCCTATCTGGACGCGGAACTGGAGCGGCGCTTCACCGTCCATGCCGTGCCGGCCGATGCGGACCTTACCGCGCTGTCGCCGGCGATCCGGGAGGCGCGGGCGCTGGTCAGCTTCGGGTCGGTCGGCGCGCCCGCCGCGATCATGGACGCGCTCCCGGCGCTGGAGCTGATCGCCCTCTTTTCGGTCGGCTATGACAAGGTCGATATCGACCATGCCCGCGCGAAGGGCATCCGCGTCACCAACACCCCCGACGTGCTGACCGACGATGTCGCCGACCTGGCCGTCGGGCTGCTCTATGCGACGGTCCGCAACATCGCGGCCAATGACCGGCTGGTGCGCACGGGCGCATGGGCGCGAGGCCACAAGCCCGCTCTGTCCGCCCGCGTGACCGGATCGCGCATCGGCATCTTGGGGCTGGGTCGCATCGGCCGCGCGATCGCGTGGCGGCTGGAACGACAGGCCGGCGAAATCCTCTATCATAATCGCAGCGAAGCGGCGGACGCCCCCTATCGCTATGTCGCCGATGCGACCGACCTTGCCCGCCAGAGCGACGCGCTGATCGTCGCCACATCGGGCGGGCCGGAGGCGGCGCGGCTGGTCGATGCCGCGATGCTGGACGCGCTGGGCCCCCAGGGGGTGATCATCAACATCAGCCGCGGCAGCGTGATCGACGAGGATGCGCTGGTCGCCGCGCTGGCGGAGCGGCGCATCGCCGGCGCCGGGCTGGACGTGTTCGCGCACGAACCCTATGTCCCCCAGGCGCTGCTGGCGATGGATCATGTCGTGCTGCAACCCCATCAGGGCAGCGCCACCGTGCATACGCGCCAGGCGATGGCGGACCTGGTGCTGGCGAATCTCGACGCCTGGTTCGCAGGCGCGACGCTGCTGACGGTGGTCTAGCGGCAAGCCGCGCCGCGGCTTTGCCTTTTTACGCCGGGCCGGTTAAGCGCGCAGCCATGACACAGACAGTTTCAAAACCTGCGCCGAAGGATTGGATCCTCGGCATTCACGCCTATGTGCCCGGCAAGGCCGCGACCGACGATGGCCGGCCGCTGGTCAAGCTGTCCGCCAACGAAAATCCGCTGGGCACCAGCGAGGCCGCGCGCGGCGCATTCCTGGCGGCGGCGACCGACATGGCGACCTATCCCGATCCCGCCGCGACCAAGCTGCGCGAGGCGATCGGCGCCAAGCACGGGCTGGACCCGGCGCGGATCATTTATGGCACCGGATCGGACGAGCTGCTGCACCTGGCGGCGAGCGGCTATGCCGGACCGGGCGATGAAATCCTGTACGTTCGTTATGGCTTCGCCGTCTATGACATCGCCACGCGTCGCGTCGGCGCGACGCCGGTGATCGCCCCCGACAAGGATTATGCCACCGATGTCGACGCGCTGCTGGCGGCAGTGACGGAGCGGACCAAGGTCGTTTTCCTGGCCAACCCCAATAATCCCACCGGCACCATGACCAGCCGGGCGGAGATTGCGCGGCTGCATGCCGGCCTGCGCCCGGACATATTGTTGGTGCTGGACCAGGCCTATGCCGAATATCTGGAAGAAGACGAGGATGATGGCGGGCTGGCGCTTGCCCGCAGCGCGCCCAACGTGTTCGTGACGCGCACCTTCTCGAAAATCTACGGGCTCGCCGCCGAGCGGATCGGCTGGGGCTATGGATCGCCCGAGGTGATCGACATTCTGCACCGCGTGCGCGCGCCGTTCAATGTCACCACCGTCGGGCAGGCGGCGGCGATCGCGGCGATCGCCGACGACGACTGGGTCGCGCGCAGCCGGGCGCACAACAACCAGTGGCGCGACTGGCTGGCGAGCGAGATCGGGCTGCTGGCCAATCACGGGCTGCGCGCGATCCCGAGCAAGACGAACTTCCTGCTGATTATCTTCGATGGCAGCCTGACCGCCGAAGCCGCGATGAAGGGGCTGTGGGAGGAGGGCTTCGCCACCCGCTGGCTGCCCGGCCAGGGGCTGCCCAATGGCCTGCGCATCACAATCGGCACCGAGGCGCAGACCCGCGCGGTGGCAGCAAAGCTGCGCGCCATGGCGGAGGCGGCCTGACGCCATGCTGCCCTTCGCGCGCGTCACCATCATTGGTCTGGGGCTGATCGGATCGTCGCTCGCCCGCGCCATTCGGGCGGAAATGCCGACCGTGCGCGTGACCGGGCATGACGCCGATCCCGCCGTGCGCGCCATCGCACGGCGGATCGACCTGTGTGACGATGTGACGGATACGGCGGGCGCATCGGTCACCGACGCCGATCTGGTCGTCCTGTGCGTGCCGGTCCGCGCGATGGGCGCGGCGGCGGCGGACATTGCCGACGACCTGCCGGCCGAGGCCATCATCAGCGACGTCGGTTCCTGCAAGGCGGATGTGCTGGCGCAGCTGACCGCCGCCCTGCCGGGACGGACGATCATCCCCGCGCACCCGGTCGCCGGCACCGAGAATAGCGGCCCCGAAGCGGGCTTCGCCACGCTGTTCAAGGGCCGCTGGTCGATCGTCACGCCGCCCGCCGATGCCGATCCCGCCGCCGTGGAGAAGGTCGCCGAACTGTGGCGGCGCGTGGGGGCGGAGGTCGACAGGATGGACCCGGCGCATCACGACCTGGTGCTGGCGGTGACCAGCCATCTGCCGCACCTCATCGCCTATACGATCGTGGGCACCGCCAGCGACCTGGAGGATGTGACCCAGAGCGAGGTGATCAAATATTCGGCTGGCGGCTTCCGCGACTTCACCCGCATCGCCGCGTCCGACCCGACCATGTGGCGCGACGTGTTCCTGGCGAACAAGGAGGCGGTGCTGGAGATGCTGCAGCGCTTTTCGGAGGATCTGTCCGCCCTGCAGCGGGCGATCCGCTGGAATGACGGCGACGCGCTGTTCAGCCTGTTCACCCGGACCCGGGCGATCCGCCGGTCGATCATCGAACAGGGGCAGGACGACGCGAAGCCGGACTTTGGCCGCGCGCACTGACACCCGCTCATCGGGCGATCAGGGCTGGGGCCGATTGAGCGCGTTGATGGCGGCGTGGACGATCGCCTCGGCCTCGCGGCGGTCGAGGCCGGTCGGCACCACATCCCCCACCTTGTAGGTGATCGTTCCCGCCCGCTTCATGAAGCGACCGCGCGGCGACACCCGGCCGCTGTCCACCGCGATCGGCACCACCTCCAAGCCAAGCAGGCTGTAGAGGCCCGCGAAACCGGACTTGAGCGGCGGCGATTGGCCATGGGGGACGCGCGTGCCTTCGGGGAAAAGGCAGATGGCGCGGCCCTGCGCCGTCGCTGCCTTCGCCGCGGCGCGCAGCGTGCGCAGCGCACTGGCCCCGGCGCTCCGCTCGATCGGGATGAGGCCGTAGCGGCGGGCGATAAGGCCCCAGAGCGGGATGTCGAGCAATTCCCGCTTCGCGCCGATGGCCGGACGATCGAACAGGCATAGCATGTCGATCGTTTCGAACATGGATTCATGCTTGACGATGTAGAGATAGGGTCCGTGGGGCAGATCGCCCTGCACCACCACCTTCTGCCCCAGCAGCCAGCGCGCGCAGCCGCGATGGAAGCGGCTCCACCCGGTGGCGATGCGCGGCACCACGTCGGGCCCGAGGCCGCCGGCGAGCATGGCCGCGAGCACGAATACCAGGCTGCCGCTGTAGAAGATCAGCATGAAGGCGAGCGAGCGCAGGGCAGTGAGGAGGACAAGCATGGATCAGATACCGATCAGCGCCGCGACTCGCCGCAGCAGATATTTATTATATTCGCGCATCAGCATGGAGAGGCTGGGCCGGCTGGGCACCGCGTCATAGACGATGCGGATGCGCGCGGGCAGCGCCTGCTGCAATTCCAGCGCGGACCGGCGCATATGCCAGTCGGTGGTGATCAGGCGCACGGTCTGATAATCGCGCCGTTCCAGCCAGCGCGCGGTTTCGATGGCGTTGGAGCGAGTGTCGATCGCTTCCCGGCCGAGCGTGATGCAGCAACTGAACAGCGATTCGGGCGCCTTATATTGCGCCGCCAGTTCGCCGGGACGCACGGCGCGGTCGACGCCGGAAATCAGCATGCGCTTGGCCGCCCCGTCCTGCAGCAGCGCGATGCCGCGATCGATGCGCCCCGGCCCTCCGGTCAGCACCACAATGGCGTCGGTCGGGCGGCCATCGAGCGGTTCGGGCAGGAAGATCGCGAACCAGACGAAGCCCAGCATCCAGCCGAGGAGGCCGACCGCGAAGAGGCGCACGATCATAGCGAGCGCCCCAGCGCGCGCAGCACCGTCCAGCGCGCCGTCAGGGTGGCGAGCAGGACGCCGGCGATCGGCAGGGCGACGAGGATCAGCCAGTCCCGCATCGGCAGGGCGATCGCCGCCAGCAGGTCCGACCCCGTGGCGGCCAGCCGAAGCCCGATCAGCAGGATGACGAGGAGGGCGAAGGCGAAGCCCAGCGCCCCGCCCATCAGCGCGTCGAGGCCGATGCGGCGCTGGAACAGGCGCGCGATCTGAACGTCGGTCGCCCCCATCAGGTGCAGCACGTCGATGGTGCCGCGATGGCTGTCATGCGCGCCGCGCGCCGCCAGCACCACCACCGCCGCCGTCGCCAGCGTCATCAGCAACACCGCGCCCAGCGCCAGCCAGCCAAGCGCCGAAAGAAGACCGGCGAGCGGCGTCAGGAAGGCGGCATGGGGCTCGATCCGCAGCTTGGGCGACAGGTCGGCAAGCAAGTGGCGCAGCCGGTCGATCTTGGGACCCGCCTCCCCCGGCGTCAGCAGGACGTCGATCAGCGCCGGGACCGGCAGGTCTCCGTTCATCGCGTCCTCGCCCAGCCAGGGACGCAACTGGTCGGCCAGCACGACAGGATCGACGGGATCGGCCGCGCGCACGTCGGGCGCGGCGCGCAGCGCCTGGAGCGTGCGGGCCGCCAGCGCGGCGCGCGCCTGGGCGTCGGCCTCCACCACCTGGACGCTGGCGCGGCCGGCGAGGTCGGCGCGCATCGACTGGACCGCCGCGCCCAGGCCAAGGCCCGCCGCCGCCGCCAGCACCGTCACGAACATCATGATGGCAATGATCCACGGCATCGGCCCGGCAAGGCGCCCGCCGGGAAGCAGGCGATGGCGCGCCGCCGCCGCCTTGCGCTCGGCGCGGCCGCTCATCCGCTCTTGTCCTGGGGCCGCGGCGGATAGCGCAATATGCCGGTGGGATCGGCGAGCCGCCCGCGATCGAGCTTCATCATCTGCGCGCCGGACACCTGCGCCATCAGCGGCAGGTCATGAGTCGCGACGACGATGGTCGTGCCAAGCCGGTTGAGCGCTTCGAACAAGGTCATCAGCCGGCGCGCCATATCCGCGTCGACATTGCCGGTCGGTTCGTCGGCGACCAGGATTTCGGGCCGGGCGATCACCGCGCGCGCGATGGCGACGCGCTGCTGCTCCCCGCCCGACAAGGTGGCGGGCCGCGCGTCGCCGCGATCGCCCAGCCCCACCCAGTTCAGCATTTCCGCCACCGGCGCGTCGACCTCATCCTCCTTCATGCCCGCCACGCGCAGCGGCAGCGCAATATTGTCATAGGCCGACAGATGGGGGACGAGGCGGAAGTCCTGGAACACGACGCCGATGCGGCGTCGAAAGCCCGGCAGCCGCTTGCGCGGCAAGGTCACGACATCCTCGCCGAACAGGCGGATGACGCCGCGGCTGGGCCGCTGGGCCAGATAGAGCAGCTTCAGCAGCGACGTCTTGCCGGCGCCCGACGCGCCGGTGAGGAAATAGAAGCCGCCCGCCGCGAGCGAAAAGCTGACGTCCGAGAGCGTCTCGCTGTCTAGCCCGTAGCGCAGGCCGACATTTTCGAACTGGACGATGGCCGACATGAACGGATTGCGGCGCGGCGGCGCTCCCTGCTTGGCGAAGGCGCAGCCATGGCACAGGGGGCGTGCCGTCGTAAAGCCCGCCCCGCCTGTCGGCGCGAGTCGCGGGGCTGGGCCGGACATGGTTGTTGCCGCTTGCGCGCGAGTCCAAGCCGTGCCTATGAAGCGGAATGATCCTGGTGTGCCCCAATTGCGCGACGCGCTATGTCGTGCCCGACAGCGCCGTCGGTCCCAATGGGCGCCAGGTCCGCTGCGCGGCATGCAAGCATAGCTGGTTCCAGGACGCCGCCGCTGCGCCGACCCGCGACGAGAGCGTCGCGCCGCCGCCCGCGCCAGCGCCGCCACCACCGCCGCCGCCGCCCGCGCCGGAGACGATCGCGGCACCGGCCGCCGCCGAAGCAGCTTCAGCGCCGGCAGAGACGCTGGCCGAACCGCCAAGGGTCACGCCCGAGCCTGCGCCGGCCGTGGCGCAGGAGCAGGGGCAGCCCGATCACCGTTTCGACGACATCTATGCCGGCGCTCCGGTGGACCGCGGCGAGGACCAGGCCTTCGCCCCGCCGATCACCAGCCGGCCGCGTCGCAATCCGGTCAAGCTGTGGACCTATGCCGCCGCCGCCTTCTTCTTCCTGGTCGCGGCCGCCGGCGGCGCGCTCTATTATTTCGGGCCGCCATCCTGGATGGTGGCGATGGGCCTGGTGCCCGAAGAGGGCGATCCCGACCTTCTGTTTTACCTGTCCAAGCCGGCCGAGCGGCGCAAGCTGCCGACCGGCGAGGAATATTTCGCCTTCGGCGCGCGGATCGTGAACAGCGGCACGCAGGCTCTGCCGGTGCCGCCGGTGCTGGTGCAGCTGCGCGACCGGCAGAACCGGCTGGTGTTCAGCTGGACGACAAAGGCCGACAAGGCGCGACTCAAGCCCGGCGAGGAAGCGTCGATCAACGAAAGCCGGATCGACATTCCCAAAAATGCCGAGAATCTGTCGCTGACCTTCGTCCAATAGGCGCCGGCGGAAAAAGGCGGCGCCGCTCGGCCGGACCGTGCGATCAGGGATAGCTGACGGTCTTGGGCCGGCCCTGCGGGATCGGGATATATTCCTGATCGTCGCCCGGGATCAGCGGAAAGCGCATCGCCTCCCAGTCCTCGCGCGCCTGCATCAGCCGGTCCGTGCGCGACGAGACGAAATTCCACCAGACATGGCGCGGCGAGGAGAAGGCCTCGCCCCCGCACAGCATGACGCGTCCCCCATCCACGCTCATCAGCGTGGCCGACGTGCCGGGGCGCAGCACGTAGAGCGTCTGCGGCGCGAGCAACATGCCATCGAGCGCGGCGTCGCCGCCCGCGACATAGAGCGCACGCTCATCGGCCGATGGGTCGATCGCGATGCAGCCGCCCGGCCCCATCTGGATGTCGGCATAGATGGTGCCGGCATAGGTGGTGACGGGCGAGGTTTCGCCCCAGAGCGATCCCATGATCACTCGCGCCCGCACCGATCCATCCTCGATGATCGGCAGCCCGCCTTCGCCGACATGTTCGAAGGCCGGGTCCATTTCCTCGAACCGTTCGGGCAGCGCCAGCCAGGTCTGGATGGCCGACAGCTTCGACGCCCGGGCCCGATCCTCGTCCGGCGAGCGTTCCGAATGGACGATGCCCTTGCCCGCCGTCATCAGGTTGACGGCGCCCGGTTCGATCAGCTGCTCGGTGCCGAGCGAATCGCGATGCAGGAATGCGCCTTCATACATGTAGGTGACGGTGGCGAGGTTGATGTGGGGATGAGGGCGGACGTCGATCCCCTGCCCCGCCGCGATGCGCGCTGGCCCAGCCTGGTCGAAGAAGATGAAGGGCCCCACCATCGTCCGTTCCCTGGCGGGAAGCGAGCGATGCACCTTGAAGTCGCCCAGGTCATGGCTGACGGGGGTAATGCTTTGCAGGATGAGATCGTCGGCGGTCATGGGGCATCCAGTTCGGGATAATGGCGGAAGATGCCGTCCTCGCTGAAGGGCAGCCTCCGCTCGCTGGCAAGATAGTCCTGCAATTCGGGCAGCGCCGCAACCCTGTCATGCAGCGCCATCACCGCGGGAAACTGCTGCGCCAGCGTCGCCATGCGCAGCGGGAAGGCGTAGCGCAGCCCCGCGACCAGCTGGAACAGCGAAAGATCGGCATAGCTCCAGCGGCCGCCAGCCAGCCAGGAGCGCGATTGTGCGGCGAGCGCTCGTTCGAAATAGCCGAGAAATTTGGGGATGCGCGCATTGCGGAAGCCATCGGCGCGGCGCAGCGCCTCCGCCTTCTGATCCTCATAATATAGGTCGACGCCGACCGGATGATGAACGTCATGCGCTTCGGCCACCATGTCCATGATGGTGAGCTGAAGCTGCGCCAGCCAGTAGCGGCTCTTCATCCCCGACGGGCCGCATTCATGCCGTTCGGATAGATAGAGAAGGATGTTGGCGGTCTGGGCGATGGCGACGCCGTCGATGGCGAGATAGGGCGGCGCGAAGGCGGGCGCCTCGCCATGATCGGCCATGTCGGCGATAAGGGCGTCGGCGCCGCCCTCGCGCGCCCGGTCGCGATAGGCGATGCCGCACGCCTCCAGCGTTAGCCGGACGAACTCGCCGCGACCGGGAATTTCGGGCCAGTACCAGAAGTCATAGGCCATGCAGGGGCGCTCCTAAGCAGGGGATGCGGGAGCAACGCGCGGCGCGTGCTAAAGTGTCACGCCTCGCCCGGTGCGCGCGCCTTGATCGCGAGCGCATGGACCTTGTCGCGCAGCAGGTCGGCGAGCGCGGCATTGATGAGGCGCTGGCGCGCGACGCGGGTCTGGCCGGTGAAGCGATCCGCCACGATGTCCACGGTGAAATGGCTTTCGCCCGATCCGTCATGGCCGGCATGGCCGCGATGCTTTTCGCTGTCGTCGATGACGGCGAGATGGTCCGGGGACAGGGCGGCGCGCAGCCGCGCCTCGATTTCGGTGGCGACAGGGCCTTTGAGGTCTGAGGTCATGATCCCTATATAGGCGGTTTTCCGAGCCATTCCATCAGGACCGTCTTGAGCAGCGACCCCTTTTCCACCCGCCGGTTCAACCGATTCCATGGCCGCGTGGAAAGCGACCGCCCCTGCGCCGTGGAGGGCTGCACGCAACCGGGCGAATTTCGCGCGCCCGCCGCGGAGGGCCGGCGGTCAAGCCATGACGGCCCGCAATGGCGCTGGCTGTGCCTGGACCATGTCCGCGCCTTCAACCAGGGCTATAATTTCTTCAGCGGCATGAGCCCGGAAGAGATCGCCGCGGCGCAGCGGCCGTATGCCGGCTGGGAGCGCGAAACCCGCGCCTTTTCCAGCAACGCGGCCAGCCCGCCGCCGCGCTGGTCGGATTTTTCCGACCCGCTCGACGCCATCGGCGCCAAGTTCAGGGAGCGTGTCGCCAAGGCGCGCGCCGACAACCAGATGCGGCAGGACGGCAAGGTCCTGTCGCACGAGGACCGGCGGCAGATGGCGGTGATGGGCCTGCCGGTTGATGCCGATCGCAAGGCGCTGCGCACGCGCTACACCGAATTGCTGCGGCGCTATCATCCCGATCATAATGGCGGCGATCGCAGCCATGAAGGGGCGTTGCAGGCGGTGATCGAAGCCTATGGCCATTTGCGCAAGGCGGAGGTGTTTTCCTGAGCTTGCACCAGGCCCGGCGCGCTGCCATAGCGCCCGGCCCTTCACGAACCCCGGAGATTTTCCATGCAGCAGGTGCCGCGCGCGCTGGGCCTTGATTTCGGCACCACCAACAGCGTCGTCGCGCTGGCGGGCGGCGGGGAATCGCGGCTGGTCGACTTTGTCGGGGCGCAGGCCACCGGCGCGGTGTTCCGCTCCGCGCTGTGCTTCTGGCATGAGGACGGCGCGAAGGGCGGCATGGCGCATGAGGCCGGCCCCTGGGCGATCGCGGAATATATGGAATATCCCGAGGACAGCCGCTTCCTCCAGTCGTTCAAGTCGGTCGCCGCCAGCCCGATCTTCGAAAGCGCGAGCGTGTTCGAGAAGCGGTTCCGCTTCGAGGAACTGGGCCAGATATTCCTGGCGCGGATGATCGCCCATGCCGGCGGCGCGCTGGACCAGCGGCCCGACCGCATCATCGTCGGCCGCCCGGTCGAATATGCCGGATCGCGACCCGACGAGACGCTGGCGCGAAGGCGCTACGACGCGATGTTCGCGGGCTTTGGCGCCGACATCCATTATGTGCATGAGCCGTTGGGCGCGGCGTTCAGCTATGCGAGCCGGCTCGATCGCGCCGCGACGATCCTGGTGGCGGACTTTGGCGGCGGCACCAGCGACTTTTCGCTGGTCCGTGTCGAAGCGCCGGGTGCGGCGCGGCGCGCGACGCCGCTGGGATCGGCGGGCATCGGCATCGCCGGCGACCGGTTCGATTATCGCATCCTCGATCATCTGGTGCTGCCGATGCTGGGCAAGGGCGGCGCCTATCGCAGCTTTGGCAAGATGCTGGAGATACCCCGCAGCTATTTCGCCGATTTCGCCGACTGGTCGCGCCTGGCGCTGATGCGCAACCGGCGCACGATGGAGGAACTGGCGCGGCTGCAGAAGGCGGCCGACGATCCGGCGGCGATCGGACGGATGATGACGGTGATCGAGAAGGAGCTGGGCTATCCGCTCTATGGCGCGGTCGGCGCGCTCAAGCGGGCGCTGTCGCAGCAGGAGCGCGCAACCTTCCGCTTTTCGGGCGGCGGGCTGGAGATAGAAGAAACGGTGACGCGAGCCGACTTCGAAGGCTGGATCGCGCCCGACCTTGCGCGGATCGAGGCGACGGTCGACCAGGCGCTGGCAAAGGCGCGAGTCGCGCCTGACGCCATCGACCGCGTGTTCCTGACCGGCGGATCCTCGCTCATTCCCGCGATCCGCGGCATCTTCGCCACGCGCTTTGGCGAAGCGCGGCTGGCGAGCGGCGGCGAGCTGACGTCGATCGCGCACGGCCTGGCCTTGATCGGCGAGGAAGCCAATTTGGCCGAATGGGCGGCTTGATCGACGGGCGAGGAGGCCCCACTCTCTCGACACGCCCTTGGACAATGGGATAGGGCGGACGTGAATCGCAGAAAGTTGACTTGCCCGATGACCGACATTTCCAACGTCCAGCCCGACACGCGTTCCGAGACGCTGATGGAAGCGCCCGATCGCGAGGTGGATGCGCGCGAGGTCTTCGGCGTCGATGTCGACATGAAGATCCCCGCCTTTTCCCAGGCGGACGAGCGGGTGCCGGACATCGACCCCGCTTATGTGTTTGATCCCGACACCACGCTCGCGATCCTGGCGGGCTTCGCCTATAATCGTCGCGTCATGGTGCAGGGCTATCATGGCACCGGCAAGTCGAGCCATATCGAGCAGATCGCCGCGCGCCTGAAATGGCCGTGCATCCGCATCAACCTGGACGCGCATATCAGCCGCATCGACCTGGTCGGCCGCGACGCCATCGTGCTGAAGGACGGGCAGCAGGTCACGGAATTCCGAGAGGGGCTGCTGCCCTGGTCGCTGCAGCGGCCCGTGGCGCTGGTGTTCGACGAATATGACGCGGGCCGGCCGGACGTGATGTTCGTGATCCAGCGCGTGCTGGAAACGGACGGCAAGATGACGCTGCTCGACCAGAATCGCGTGATCCGCCCCAATCCCTGGTTCCGCCTGTTCGCCACCGCCAACACGGTGGGCCTGGGCGATACGACGGGCCTTTATCACGGCACGCAGCAGATCAACCAGGGTCAGATGGACCGATGGAATCTGGTGGTGGCGCTCAACTATCTGCCCGCCGCGACCGAGGCGCAGGTGGTGCTGGCGAAGTCGGGCGAATATGATCATGAAGGCGGCCGCAAGGAAGTCGAGAACATGATCAAGGTGGCGGAACTTACCCGCCAGGGCTTCATCAACGGCGACATCTCGACCGTCATGTCGCCCCGCACCGTCATCAGCTGGGCGCAGAACGCGCTCATCTTCAAGAATGTCGGCTTCGCTTTCCGCCTGTCCTTCCTCAACAAATGTGACGAGGCGGAACGGGCGCTGGTCGCCGAATATTATCAGCGCGTCTTCGGCAAGGACTTGCCCGAAAGCGTCGCGAGCCGGGCGAACTGAGCCTTCGCCCCGGTCCTGCAAGATCGGGAGACAGACCATGATTGTCGTCGAGCGGATCGACCCCAAGGGCAGCGCGCACCGGATCAGCATCCGGGGGCATGAGATCGTCGCGGACATGTCGGCGCCCGACGGCCATGACGCCGGACCGGACCCGCACGACCTGTATGACGCGGCGCTGGGCGCGTGCAAGGCGATGACCATGCTCTGGTACGCGCAGCGCCACGCGATCCCGGTGGAGGATATTCATGTCGGCGTGGTGCGCGACAACAGCCAGGAACGGCAGGGCGTCTACAAGCTGACCACCCGCATCGCCATTACCGGGCCGATGAGCGACGACCAGCACGACACGCTGATCGCGGTCGCCGCCAAATGCCCGCTGCACAAGCTGATGAGCGAGGTCGAAACGCAGATCGAAACCATCGCCGTGCCGCGCGTCGGCGATCCGGAGCGCCGGTGACCGAACGTTCCCCCATCGACGCTTTCAAGGACGTGCTGTCGGGCGCGGCCCGGTCGATCGCGCGCGATATGGATGTGGAGGTGGGCTTTACCGCCGACGCCCCCCATGCCGTGGGCAAGGCGATCAAGGTGCCGACGCCCGGCCGTGCCCTGCCCGCCGAGCAGGTGGCGCTGGCGCGCGGCTTTGCCGACGCCTCCGCGCTCAAGCTGCGGCACCATGATGCGCGGGTGCATGCGTCCTCCGCGCCCGGAGAAACGGTCGCCCGCGCCGTATTCGATGCGGTCGAGCAGGCGCGGGTCGAGGCGATCGGGTCGCGATCCATGGCCGGCGTGCGCGCCAACCTGAACGAGGCGCTGGCGCTGCGGCTGAAGTCCGACGCGATCCGCCGCGCCCGATCCGCCGACGAGGTGCCGCTGTCGACCGCCCTGGCGCTGAAGGTGCGCGAACGGCTGACCGGACAGGCGATCCCCAAGGATGCGGCGCCTGGCGTTGCGATGGTCGACCAGTGGATCGAGGACAAGGCCGGGGCCGACCTCGATTCGCTGATGCTGGCCATCGACGACCAGCGCGCCTTCCAGAAGCTGACCACGGCGATGCTGGAGCATTTGCAGCTGATCGACGCTGACGTGCCGCCCGACACCGACGAGCCTGAAAGCCAGGATGAAGGCGAGGATCAGGAGGATCAGCAGGAGGAAGGCGATTCCGGCGAGGAGCAGTCGGGCGACAGCGACATGAATGCCGAGGCGCGCGCCGAGGACCAGGGCGGCGACGCACAGGACGGCGAGAGCGAATATAGCGATGATTTCGACGCCGACAGCGAGGAGGGCGCGGAGGATATGGGCGAGGAAGGCATGATGCCGGTTCGCCCCGATCGTCCCATGTCCGACCTGCCGCCAGGCTTCGACTATCATGCCTATACGCTGAAATATGACGAGATCGTCGCGCCCGAGGATCTGTGCGACGAGGATGAGCTGGCGCGGCTGCGCGGTTTTCTGGACCAGCAGCTGGTGAGCCTGCAGGGCGCGGTGACCAAGCTCGCCAACCGGCTGCAGCGCCGGCTGATGGCGCAACAGTCCCGCAGCTGGGATTTCGACCAGGAGGAAGGGTTGCTCGACGCGGCGCGGCTGGCGCGGATCGTGATCGATCCGACGCGGTCGCTGAGCTACAAGATCGAGCGCGACATGGAGTTTCGGGACACGGTCGTCACGCTGCTGATCGACAATTCCGGTTCGATGCGCGGGCGGCCGATCAGCATCGCGGCGATCAGCGCCGACATCATGGCGCGCACGCTGGAGCGCTGCGGCGTCAAGACCGAGATATTGGGCTTTACCACCCGCGCCTGGAAAGGCGGGCAAGCGCGCGAGGAATGGCTTGCCGCCGGGCGCCCGCCAATGCCGGGACGTTTGAACGACCTGCGCCACATCGTCTACAAGAAAGCCGACGATCCGTGGCGGCGGGCGCGCAAGAATCTGGGCCTGATGATGCGCGAAGGGTTGCTGAAGGAAAATATCGACGGCGAGGCGCTGTTATGGGCGCATGGCCGGCTGATCGCGCGGCCGGAGGAGCGGCGCATCCTGATGGTCATTTCCGATGGCGCGCCGGTCGACGACAGCACCCTGTCGGTCAATAGCGGCACCTATCTGGAGCGGCATCTGCGGCAGGTGATCGACTGGATCGAGAACCGGTCGCCGGTGCAGCTGGTGGCGATCGGCATCGGCCATGACGTCACCCGCTATTACCGCCGCGCCGTCACCATCATGGACGCCGAGCAACTGGGCGGCACGATGGTGGAGCAGCTGGCCGGGCTGTTCGACGAGGATTGAGCGGCCGACCGGGCCGCCTGTCCGCCTGACGAAACCAATGACTGGAGAGGCCGATGAGCGTCGCCTTTCGTCGCGAGAGCGACGATGAACATATGGAGCCCAAATTCGAAATCCCCCTTCCGCCCGGTCCCAATTGGGTGACGGCGCGGGGCATGCGCATGACGCGGAAGACGGTGGCCGAACTGGAAGCGGTCGACATGACGGCGATGGACGAGGAAGCGGCGAAGAAGCACAAGCGCCTGCTGCGCTACTGGCGCACGCGACTGGCGACGGCGCTGGAGCAGCCGGTGCCGGATGGCGACGTCGTCGCCTTCGGCGCGTGCGTGACCTATCGGCTGAACGGGCAGGACAAGCGCGTCGCCATCGTCGGGGATGACGAAGCCGATCCCAATGCCGGCCGCATCAGCTTCTCCTCGCCGCTCGCCCGGGCGATGATGGACGCCGAAGTGGGCGATACAGTCGATTTCGCCGGCAAGACCGAGGCGGTGGAGATCCTAGGGATCGAGGCGGTGGAAAACTGACCATCGTCCGTTCGGTTCGAGCAGCTTCGAGCGAAGCCGAGAAGCGTCAGTCGAGACCAGTTCTCGACAAGCTCGAACCGAACGGAAGATGAAGGCCGTTTACGCCCCGCGGGCGGCTTCGAACAGGAACCAGGCGCGCTCTTCGGCCTGGTCGGTCCAGTCGTCGACAATGCCTTCGGTCGCATTATCGCCCGCCTCGGTCGCGGCGGCCTTCACCGCGCGGAAGCTTTCGACGAGCGCGAGATTGTCATCGCGCAATTCCTTCAGCATGTCGGCGGGCGCGACGAAGTCGGCGTCATTGTCCTTGACAGTCTGGTGCCGGGCGATGTCGCCGATCGACCGCAGCGTGACATTGCCGGTCTTGCGCACGCGCTCGGCGATGAGGTCAGTGGTCGCCAGAATCTGGCTCGCCTGTTCGTCGAACATCAGATGATAGTCGCGAAAATGCGGCCCCGACACATGCCAGTGGAAATTCTTCGTCTTGAGATACAGGGCATAGCTGTCGGCCAGCGCTCCATTGAGCGCTTCGGCGACGGACTTGGTTTCGTTGCTCTTCAGATCAGTGGGCGTCTGGAGATCGGGAGCGGTCATGCAATATCCTCCTGTTCGCGGGAATTGGTTTCGCTCATATAATGATCCACAGGGTCGATGGTGCCATTTTTTCTGGCGATCAGGCTGATGAACTTTGTCGATCAGAGCAGGCCGGTCGCCGCCAGCCCAAGCCCGGCACCGATGAGCAGGAGCAAGCCGCCGCCGGTCCAGCGGATCGCGCGCATTGGCAAAGCGGCCATCAGTTGCGCGCGGAGCAGAACGACCGGCACAAGAGCAACGATGACGCCGATGGCGCCGCCTATGGCGGCGAGCCAGGGATCGCCGGTGCGCGTGGCTATGCCCAGGATCAGGAATTGCGGACCGTCGCCGAAGCCCAGGATGAACAGGCCGAGCGCGGTCGTGACAAAGGGGCCGGTCGGCCAGCCGTCGAGCGTATCGGGCGGAGACACGCGCCAGAGCAGCCCGATCCCCAGGAACAGGGTGGCGAGCGCAAGAAAGAGCAAGCGCGCATCGGCCCCCAGCATCGGGCCGATCCAGGCGCCGGCGAAGGCGGAGATAGAGGCGTTGGCGACAGCAGCGGCAATGATCCCGGCGATCACCGGACCATTCCGGTCATAGCGGGTGGCGAGCGCCAGCACGAGCCACTGGCTCTTGTCGCCCATTTCGCCGAGCAGGCAGCCGAGCAGGGCGGTCAGCAGGGCGTCCACGCGCGCGCCGGCGTCAGGCGCGCAGCGGAACGACCGTGGCTGACGCAACCGGCTGGAAGAGCGGCGCGAGCCTGTCCGCGCCGATCGCCTCGCGCATGCGGTCGAGATAGGAAAGCACCACAGGGCCCAGACCGTGCAGCGACAGCGCGCTTTCCAGCGTGCCGGCGAGCCCCTCCACTTCGTCGAGGTGAAAGGCGCGGGCGATATGGCGGATCTGGTCGACTTCATCATGAAGCCGCAGCGCCGACACATGGCCGCGTTCGCCCGCCAGCCCGTCCACCCGGCGCAGAAGGTCGGCCTGGATCGCCAGCATCGGGTCATGTCGCATCAGATTCACTCCCGTCCCCTGAGGTGGCAATGCTAGACGCGCGACCGTTAAAGCCGCGTAAAGCCTGCGCGCTTAGCCCCTTGGCCTTGACAGCAAGGCGAATCTGGCCCATGGGGCACCGCTGAAACGGGGCGGTCCGAAACGGGCCGCTTTTCTTTTTACGCATTTTTACGACCAGGGAATAGGGCCATGGCCAAGCCGGCAACCGTCAAGATCCGTCTCGTCAGCTCGGCTGACACTGGCTTCTTCTACGTGACGAAGAAGAATCCCCGCACGAAGACCGAGAAGCTGAGCTTCCGCAAGTATGACCCGGTCGCGCGCAAGCATGTCGAGTTCAAGGAAGCCAAGATCAAGTAAGCCGCTGCGGGCGTCACGCCCGCGCGCCTGATCGTTTGGTTGTTCCGAACAGGCAAGGCCCGTCCCGATGAGGGAGCGGGCCTTTTGCTGTTGCCGCCAGCCTGGGTCGGGGCGGATCGGGCAAAGAAAGAGGGGCGTTCTCAGCGGAACGCCCCTTCCCTGTTCCCCTCCCGCCAAGGAGAGGGGATAGCGCTCAGTCTCAGTTGCCGACCGGCTTGGCGTCGGTGCGGCGCACCACGATGGTCGACGAGCGCGGCTCTTGACCATTGACCGGCCAGTTGCCGGTCGGGTGCTGGATGTTGATGAAGAAGTTGGTGAGGTCCGGCGTATAGGCGAGGCCGGTAATCTCGCAGCCTTCCGGGCCGACCAGGAAGCGCATCGACTTCTTGGACTGCTGGTCGATGTAGAACATCGCATTATGGCCAAACACATCCTCGATGCTGCGAGCGCTGTTGCCTGAGGAGCCGGGGATCGAGTGGTCGGTCTGAACCCACAGGCGGCCCTGAGGATCGATGCGGATGCCGTCGGGGCTGGAGAAGGTGTCGCCGCTGATGTCGCCTTCCAGCTTGTCGCCGAAGCCGGCCAGTTCCGGATCGCCCGCCAGCAGGAAGATTTCCCAGCTGAACTTGGTCGCGAGGGGCGAGTTGCCCTCTTCCTTGAACTTGATGATGTGGCCGTGGCGGTTCCGGGTCCGCGGGTTGGCCGCATCGGTCGACGCGCGACTGCTGTTGTTGGTCAGCGTCACGAAGATCGCGCTGTTGTCGGGCGCGACCGTGATCCATTCCGGACGGTCCATGACGGTGCCACCGGCGACGCGCGCGGCCGAGATGGTGTCGACCAGCACCTGCGCCTGGTTATTGAAGTCGACGATGGTCGGTGCGGGCGGCGTGGTGAACTGGCTGACATTGCCCGGATCCGAAGCGCCGGCGGTCAGGCCGTTCTGCCCCTGGACCAAAGCGCGCCATTCGCCGGTGCCGTCGCCATTGAAGCGCGCGACATAGAGCGTGCCATGGTCGAGCATGTCGGTGTTGGCGGCGCGATTGCTGCTGCTGTAGGCGCGGTCGCACACGAACTTGTAGATGCAGCCCGGCGTGCCGTCATGGCCCATATAGAATGCGACGCGACGGTCGCTATTGGCCATATAGGCGACATTTTCATGGTCGAAGCGACCGAGCGCGGTGCGCTTGGTGGGCGCGGCCAGTTCCTGATAGGGGTCGATTTCGACCACCCAGCCGTAATTTTCCTCCGGCTGTGTCGGATCGAGATAATTGTCGGTCGTTTCCTCGCAGGTGAGGTAGGTGCCCCACGGGGTGCGGCCCGACGAGCAGTTGTTGAGCATGCCCTTGATCGTGCCCGACAGCAGGCCCGACGCGGGACCGCTGGCCTTGTAGCTGCTGTTGCCGGTGTAGCGCTTGTTATATTTGGAACCGGCCTTCACCGACCAGGTGCCGTCCGACGCCTTGGCCACTTCGACCACGCCGATGCCCACCGCCGACAGGGCCAGCGCCTTCTGCGCGGCCGTGGCGGTGTCGGCGTCATAGTCGCCGTCCATCAGGATGTTGAAGTCGGGATATTCGAAGTTGATGGCGAGCAGGCCGCCGCTGTTGGCGTCGGTGCCCGACAGCTCAAAATATTCCATGCCGTCATGGTTGCCGCCGGCCCATTTTTCGGCCTGATCGGGCGTGGGATAGGTTCCGGCATAAGCGGTGCCCGCCTCGATCGAATCGCCGGCCTTCAGCAAAACCTGCACGGTGTAGCCACTGGGAACGGTGACGGTGTCGTTCAGATTTTCGGCCACCGGGGTGAAGCTGATGCCGTAGCTGGGGGTCGGGGTGGGCGTGGGCGTCGGGGTGGGCGTGGGCGTCGGGCTGCTGTCATCATCGTCATCGTCGCAGGCCGCGAGCGCGCCGAGCATCGGCAGGATCGAAAGGCCAAGCAGGCCGTTCTTGAGGACGGTGCGGCGCGCCGGATTGGCGGCGACGATCGATTCCAGGCTATTGTCGCCCATATCGATGGTGGGCTGCGCGGCGCGCGTGCGCGCGCGCGCCTCGTCGGTCAGATGAGACATATGATCTACCCCTGTGGTCCAGGCTGTCGGCGGAAGGCCGCGCCATGGCGTCGGGGGGTGGCAGACGGGAATGACGGCAGGACTGCCAAATGATGGCCGCACCGTGAAAGACCGATGACAGACCAATGACAGCGCACGGCCCCCTACAGAAGCGCGTTCACCTGCTCGACGAACCGCAGCACGGATATGGGTTTGGACACATAGGCGTCGGCGCCCGCCCCCCGAATTCGATCCTCGTCGCCCTGTCCCGCATAAGCCGTCACCGCCATGATCGGAACCGCCGAAAGCCGCGCATCCGCCTTGAGCGAGAGGATCAGCTCATAACCGCTGACATGGGGCAGGTGAATGTCGGTGATGACCAGGTCCGGCAGGAATTCGCCCGCTTCGCGCAGCACGTCGCGCCCGTCGCGCAGCGGCAGGACGTCATGCCCATGCGCCCGCAGCAGATCGCAAAAAAGTTTGAGATTAAGTTCGTTGTCCTCGACAACGAGCACGCGCTTTGCCACCAGTCACTCGCCAATCATTGTGAAGCGCGCCGCGCCCGACCGCTTCCCCGCCAGAGGCCCATCATGCGTCCCGACAGCCCAAATCGCAAGCCGGATAGCAGTTCGCCAGACAGCCATGACCCCGCGATGCTGGCGCTGCTGGCGCTTGGCTGGACGCTGGCCGACGATGCGCGGGCCGACCGGTTGCTGGCGCTGACCGGAATGGACGCCGCCACGTTGCGGGCGGGCGTGGCGACCCGACGATCCTGGCGGCGGTGCTGGGCTTCCTGGCCGATCATGAGCCCGATTTGGTCGCCTGCGCCGCGGCGATCGACACCAGCCCCGCCGCCCTGATCGCGGCGCAGGAGAAACTGAACCGATGAGCCGCCCCCTGATCATCACCGACTGCGACGAAGTGCTGCTGCACATGGTGGTGCCGTTCCGCCAGTGGCTGGACGAGACGCATGACGTGCATTTCGACATGCACGACCGCAGCTTCGCCGAAGCGCTGCGCCACAAGGACAGCGGCGAGCCGCTGGAGCGCGAACTGGTGTGGCAGCTGCTGATCGGCTTCTTCGACACCGAAATGCATCGGCAGGCGCCGGTCGCGGGAGCCGTGGAGGCGCTGCTGCGCCTGTCGCGCATCGCCGACATCGAAGTGCTGACCAATATCGGCGAGCGCCACCACGGCCAGAGGGTCGAACAGCTGGCGTCCCACGGCCTGGCGCTGCCGGTCCACTGGAACCAGGGGGGCAAGGGCCGGCCGCTGGCCGCCATCGTCGCCGCGCGTCGGCCGAGCGTCACCCTGTTCATCGACGATCTGGCCGACCATCATCATTCGGTCGCAACTCATGCGCCGGACGTATGGCGGCTGCACATGGTGGGCGAGCCGGAAATCGCCGCCGGCGTCCCCGCCGCCCCTTATGCCCATGCGCGCATCGACGATTGGGCGAGCGCCGAGACATGGATCACGCAAAGGCTGGCGCAAGGGCCGGCCCCCACCGACAGCCTCATCACAGGAGCCACCGCATGAGCATCGACGCCCGCCTTTCCGAACTCGGCATCACCCTGCCCCAGCCGGCCGCGCCCGTCGCCGCCTATGTGCCCGCGGTCGAGGCCAATGGCCTGCTGCACATCAGCGGACAGATCGCCTTGGCCCCCGACGGGCTGATGACCGGTCGGCTGGGGGAGGACCGCGACCTCGACTATGGCGTCACCGCCGCGCGCATGTGCGGCCTCAACCTCATCGCCCAGATGAAGGCGGCGCTGGGCTCGCTCGACCGGGTCGAGCGGATCGTGAAGCTGGGCGCCTTCATCAGCAGCACGGCGAACTTCACCGACCAGCCCAAGGTCGCCAATGGCGCGTCGGAACTGATGGTCGATGTGTTCGGCGAAGCGGGCAAACATGCGCGCAGCGCCGTGGGCGTTCCCGTGCTGCCGCTGGGCGCAGTGGTGGAAATCGACGCGATCGTCCTTGTCCGCCCGGCCTGACGCGCACATCCTGGCCGTCCGGCCCTTCGCCCATCGCGGGTTGCACGGGCCGGGCGCGAGTGAAAATGGCATGGCGGCCTTCGACGCCGCCATTGCCGCCGGCCATGGCATCGAATGCGATGTGCGGGCGAGCCGCGACGGCGTCGCCTTCATCTTTCATGACGCCGACCTTCAGCGCATGACCGGGCATCCCGGCCTCATCGGGGAGCTGCCGGCCGCGGCGCTGGACCGGATGCGCCTGCCCGACGGCGGCGCGATCCCGCGCTTGTCGGCGCTGCTGGCGCGCTGCGAGGGGCGCGTGCCGATACTGGTGGAGATCAAGGCGCCGGGGCGGCGCGTCACGGGTCTGTGCGCGGCGGTGGCGCGCGACCTGGCCGGCTGGCCCGACGCGCCGATCGCGATCATGTCCTTCAACCCGCATGTGCTGCGCTATTTTGCCCGACAGCGAAAGCGACAGCTGCGCGGGCTGGTCGTCACACAGCAGGATAAGGGCGCCGTGCGCGGTCGGGTAGAACGCGCCCTTGCACTTTGGCTGGGGAGACCCGATTTTCTGGCTTGTGACATTCGCGACCTGCCATCGCCCTTTGCCGACCATGCCCGCCGCCGGGGATTGCCCGTGCTGAGCTGGACCGTGCGCAGCCCGGCCGACCATGCGCGGGCGGCGCGCCATGCCGACCAGATCATCTATGAGGACGGCTCATGACGGATGTCGTCGTGCGGGTCGCCAATGGCGTCGCGGACCTGCCCCGGGACGAATGGGACGCCTGCGCCGGGCTGGACAATCCCTTTGTCAGCTGGGATTTCCTGGCCGCGCTGGAGCGATCGGGCAGCGTCGGCGGCGCAACCGGATGGCAGCCGCTGCCGCTGGTCATCGACGATGGCAATGGGCGGATCGCCGCCGCCGCGCCGCTCTATGCCAAAAGCCATAGCCAGGGCGAATATGTGTTTGACCATGGCTGGGCCGACGCTTGGGAGCGAGCGGGCGGGCATTATTATCCCAAGATCCAGATCGCCGCGCCCTTTTCGCCCGTGCCGGGGCCGCGCCTGCTGCTGCGCGACGCCGCGCTGGCTCCGGCGCTGATCGCGGGCATCGAGACGCTGGTTGAGCGCAACCGCCTGTCATCGGCCCATGCGACTTTCATCGCGCCGGAACAGGTGCCGCTGTTCGAGGCGGCGGGCTGGCTGATCCGCGAGGATAGCCAGTTCCACTGGACCAATCGCGGCTATGGCGGGTTCGAGGATTTCCTGGCCGACCTGTCGAGCGAGAAGCGCAAGAATATTCGCAAGGAACGCAGGCGCGCGGTCGAGGGGCTGGAGATCGTCCACCTGAGCGGCGACCAGCTGACCGAAGCGCATTGGGACATTTTCTGGGATTTCTACCAGGATACCGGCGCGCGCAAATGGGGGCGGCCCTATCTGACCCGCGCCTTCTTCTCCATCCTGGGCGAGACGATGGCGGACCGGGTCTTGCTGATGCTCGCCCTGTGCGACGGGCGGCCGATCGCGGGCGCGCTCAATCTGGTCGGCGGCGACACGCTCTATGGCCGTTACTGGGGCTGCGTCGAGGACGTGCCCAATTTGCATTTCGAGCTTTGCTATTATCAGGCGATTGACGTCGCCATCGCGCGCGGGCTGCACAAGGTGGAGGCCGGCGCCCAGGGCGGGCACAAGCTGGCGCGCGGCTATGCGCCCGAGCCCACCTGGTCAGCCCATTATATCCCCAATGCAGGGTTCAGGCGCGCGATCGCCGGCTTCCTGGCGGCCGAACGAGAAGAGGTCCAGCGCGACCGGCAATGGCTGGCGCAGCGCACTCCATTCCGCAAGGGCGACTGATCAGGCGGCGCGCGCCTGGGTCGATGCGATAAGGGCGCGCGCCTGGCGCTGGGCCTCGGCAATTTCACGGGCGGTCATTTCTTCGGCGATCTCCGCGCGCATCGACTGGCCCTGCCGGCTGCCGCGCAGCGCGGCGAGGTTGAACCATTTATGCGCCTCGACCAAGTCGATCGGCAGCCCGCTGGTGCCGCAGCTGAAGGCGACGCCCAGATCGAAACAGTCGTCCGCCGACCCGCAGGCCGCCCGCGACAGGCGCGCCTCCATCAGAAATTGCGCGCTTTTGAAACTGTTGCCCATGAAAGTGATTCCCCCGTCATTCCGCTAAAGCAATTGATCGACCCTTTGTTTGTTCACGCGGGAGACCTTGGCCCATCACCGAATAAAAAATGGTTAACGGCATATTTACCATGATGGGCAGAGGGATGAAGGGCGAGGAGGCGGCCGGATTTGGGGTGGCGCAGGCTGCGCGGAGCCCCCATAGCCCCTGCATGACAGACAGTCCCGCTTCATCGCCGCCCCGCGACATCCATTTCCGCGAATTCGTGCTGCTGTGCGCGTGCCTGATGGCGATGAACGCCTTGTCGATTGACCCGATGCTGCCGGCCCTGCCCGACATCGGGCGTGATCTGTCCATCCCCCAGCCCAATGACCGGCAGCTGATCATCAGCGTCTATTTCATGGGGCTGGGGATCGGATCGCTGCTGTTCGGCGTGCTGTCCGACCGATTCGGGCGCAAGGCGGTGCTGGGCAGCGCGATGGCGCTGTTCGTCCTGTCCTCCATCGCCTGCGCCAGCGCACAGAGCTTCGCGATGATGCTGGTCGGTCGCGGCTGCGCCGGCTTCTTCGCGGGGGCGAGCCGGGTCATCACCGTCGGCATCATCCGCGACCGGTTTCGCGGCGACGCCATGGCGCGAGTCATGTCGCTGATCTTCGCCGTGTTCATGCTGATCCCGGTGATGGCGCCCAGTTTCGGGCAGGCGATCCTGTGGGTGGCGCCATGGCGCTGGATCTTCTGGGTGCTGGTCATCCTGTCCAGCATGATCCTGCTGTGGATGCTGGTGCGGCTGCCCGAAACGCTGGCGCCCGAAAACCGGATGCGGATCACCGCGCGCGGCCTGTTCGCCACGGTCGCCCTCATCCTGCGCACCCGCAGCTCGATCGGCTACATGCTGGCGAGCGGCGTCGTGATGAGCGGCCTCATCGGCTTCATCCTGTCGGTGCAGCAGATTTTCTTCGACGTGTTCGACGCGGCGGCGATCTTCCCGATCGGCTTTGCCACTATTGCCGGCTTCATGGGGATCGGCAGCCTGATCAACAGCCGCCTGGTCCAGCGCTTTGGCGCGCGACGGATGAGCCAGAGCGCGCTCATCGCCTTCTGCCTGATCGCCGCCGTCCATCTGGCGGTGATCCTGATGGGATGGGAGACGCTGGCCAGCTTCATGACGCTGCAGGCGCTGACCATGCTGACCGTGGCCTTCACCGCGTCCAATTTCAGCGCCATCTCGATGGAGCCGTTTCACAAGGGCGCGGGCGTCGCCTCCTCCTTCCAGGCCTTCCTGACGACGGCGGTGTCGGCGGCGCTCGGCAGCCTGGTGGGCCGCGCCTTCGACGGGACGACCCTGCCCTTCACCCTGGGGCTGCTGGTGTTCGGGACGCTGTCCTTCCTGATCGTCGTCTGGGCGGAACGAGGCAAGCTCTTCACCCGGCCCAATCTCGCCAAGCTGCGCGACGCGGACATGGACTTTCACTGAGGCGGCTGGTCCGCCTGCGCCGCTGAAACGAAAACGGGGCGGTCGCCCGCCCCGCTGGATCAGGCGTCCTGCCCGCCCGGCGTATGCGCGCCTGGCAGCGGCGGCACCGGCTGGGGCGGAATGCCCGCATCATCCTCCGCCACGTCGATGATGCCACGGCCGACATGGCTGCGGTTGCGGCTATAGGCGAAGTAGACGATCAGGCCCACGGTCGCCCACCCGACGAACATCAGCTTGGTTTCGCTGCCCAGGCTCCAGAACAGATACATGCAGCCGATGATCGCGATCGGCGCGGTGACCATGATGGCCGGCGTGCGGAAGGGCCGCTTGCGCGACGGATCGGTGCGGCGCAGCACCATGACAGCGATCGACACGGCGGCGAAGGCGAACAGCGTCCCCGAATTCGAAATGTCCGCCAGGATGCCCACCGGGAAGAAGGCGGCGAACAGAGCGACGAAGATTCCGGTCAGGATGGTGATGACATGCGGCGTCTTGTAGGTGGGATGCACCTTCGAGAAGAGGTCGGGCAACAGGCCGTCGCGGCTCATCACGAAGAAAATGCGGGTCTGGCCGAACATCATCATCAGGATGACCGAAGGCAGCGCCAGGCCGGCGGCGAGGCCGAGCAGGTTGCCGATCTGCGGCCAGCCGATCTCGCGCAGCGTCCAGGCCAGCGCTTCCTTTGAGCAGGTGACCGCTTCATTGCCCGCAGCGGCGAGCGCGGCGCATTGCTGCGACAATTCGGTGGAACCCGGCGCCAGCGCGATTCCGCCCTGCGCGATCGGGATGCCGCCGGCGGTCACGGGCTGCGCGCCCACGGTGCCGATGACGCCGGCTGCGACCAGCATGTAGAAGATGGTGCAGATGGCGAGCGAGCCGATCAGGCCGATCGGCATGTTGCGCTGGGGATTCTTGGTTTCCTCCGCGGCGGTCGAGACAGCGTCGAAGCCGACATAGGCGAAGAAGATGGATGCGGCCGCCGCCGAAATGCCCGAAAAGCCGAGCGGCGCGAACGGCTCGAAACCGTCCATGTTCATGACCGGCACCGACAGCACGATGAAGAGGGTGAGCGCCGCCATCTTGATCGCGACCAGGATCGCGTTGACGGTCGCGCTTTCCTTCGTGCCGATGACCAGCAGCCAAGTGACCAGCGCCGCGATCAGCATCGCGGGCAGGTTGACCACGCCGCCATCATAGGGACCCCGCGTCAGGAAATTGGGGATGTCCAAATGAAATGTATGTTCGATCAGGCCCACGACATAGCCGGACCAGCCCACCGACACGGCGCCTGCGGCCACCGCATATTCCAGGATCAGCGCCCAGCCGACCATCCAGGCGATGAGTTCCCCCATCACCGCATAGCTGTAGGTATAGGCCGATCCCGAAACCGGGACCATCGCCGCCATTTCGGCGTAGCAAAGCGCCGCCACGGCGCAGACGAAGCCGGCAATGACGAAGGAGAGCATCATGCCCGGCCCCGCCTTCTGCGCGGCTTCGGCCGTCAGCACGAAGATGCCCGTGCCGATAACCGCGCCGATGCCCAGCATGGTAAGCTGGAACGCCCCCAGCGATCGATGCAGTGATTTCTTTTCCGCCGTCGCCAATATGGCGTCCAGAGGCTTTACGCGCCCGAATATCATGAAGACCTCTATTCCCTTAGCCCGGCACGCCACCGGACGCACCCCTTTTGCTTATGGGGAGGGGAGACTATCGCCTAATCCGGCGGGCGCAAGTATGTTGCGCGGTCATGACATGAAAGGAACGACATGGTCGAACTGGTGAAGGCGCAGCTGCTGCGCGCGGTGCCGCACGGCTTTGCCGGACGGCGGGGCGGCGTTTCCACCGGCCTTTATGCGGGGCTGAACGTGGGACTGGGATCGGATGACGACCGCGCGGCCATCCTGCGCAACCGCGACCTGGCGCGCGATGCCGTGCTGCCGGGCGCACAACTGGTCACGGTGCGGCAAGTCCATTCGGCGCGCGCGGAAATCGTCACTGCGCCCTTCGCCGAAGATGAACGGCCGGAGGCGGATGCGCTGGTGACGGACCGCCCAGGCCTGCTGCTGGGCATATTGACCGCCGATTGCGTGCCGGTGCTGTTCGCCGACATCCAGGCGGGCGTGGTCGGCGCGGCGCATGCGGGGTGGAAGGGCGCGATCGGCGGCGTCACCGACGCCACGCTGGCGGCGATGGAGCGGATCGGCGCGGCGCGCGACCGCATCGTGGCGGCCATCGGGCCCTGCATCGGGCGCGCCTCCTATGAAGTGACGGAGGATTTCGCGCTTCGTTTCGAGGCTGGGGCTGGGGAGAATGGGCGGTATTTTTCGTCGGGTCGTGCGGGGCATCTGCAGTTCGACATTGGCGGCTATGTGGCGGCGCGCCTGGCGGCGGCGGGGGTGGCGCGGGTGGAGATGCTGGACGAGGACACCTATGCGCAGCCCGATCGCTTCTTCAGCTATCGCCGTTCCTGTCATCTGGGCGAGCCGGGCTATGGCCGGCAGATGTCGATGATCGGGGTGCCCGCGTGAGGGCGCAGAGTGGCGGGTGCGAAAGACGCGCCTGGTTGCTGAAGGTCGGTCTGTGTGGATAACTCGCCCGATGGGGACGACATATGTGCCGCAGCTCTTGAGGTTTTTCGCGTGGGGCGATGACGCTACGACGCCCAGTCCTTTGGGCTGTTGGCCTGTGGCTATGTGCTGCTTGGGGGATTTGGTTGCGGGAGCAGGATTTGAACCTGCGACCTTCAGGTTATGAGCCTGACGAGCTACCGGGCTGCTCCATCCCGCGCCGTGGTATATCCGGTCCTCAGTCGCCGGCGGATGCATCCATGTTTTTGGGCGCATCCTTGGGCTGTCCTCCCCGGCTGATGCCGGGTCCGGGCGGCCATTTGGCCTTGCGGGCCTTGCGGCCCGTTGGCGTTTTGCCCGGGAGGGGTGTGAATGGGTTTATTGTCAAAAGCGCGAGCTTCAATGCCTGGCGACGCCCTACTCTTCCGGGGCTTGAGCCACAGTACCATCGGCGCAGTCAGGTTTCACGGCCGAGTTCGGGATGGGATCGGGTGGGTCACTGACGCTATGGTCACCAAGCAATGGAGCTGGCGCTTTTGGGTTTAATCGATGCCCGTGCGGACTTTATCTTGATATCTGGCTGCTTTCACGACCGCCATCTGGCGACAGATCAGAGCTGTCGTTGATGGTGGGGCCCTTAAGCGCGAACAGAGCAATTAGGATCGGTTAGCTCCACGCATTACTGCGCTTCCACATCCGACCTATCAACGTGATGGTCTATCACGGCTCGATGAAATCTTATCTTGAGGGAGGCTTCCCGCTTAGATGCTTTCAGCGGTTATCCCGTCCATGCATAGCTACCCTGCTGCGCCCTTGGCAGGACGACAGGTACACCAGAGGCATGTTCAACCCGGTCCTCTCGTACTAGGGTCAACTCCTCTCAAATTTCGACGCCCACGGCAGATAGGGACCAAACTGTCTCGCGACGTTCTGAACCCAGCTCACGTACCACTTTAATTGGCGAACAGCCAAACCCTTGGGACCTGCTCCAGCCCCAGGATGTGATGAGCCGACATCGAGGTGCCAAACGATTCCGTCGATATGAGCTCTTGGGAATCATCAGCCTGTTATCCCCGGCGTACCTTTTATCCGTTGAGCGATGGCCCTTCCACGAGGGACCACCGGATCACTATGACCGACTTTCGTCTCTGCTCGACTTGTCAGTCTCGCAGTCAGGCGGGCTTATGCCATTGCACTCTAACAGACGGTTTCCAACCGTCCTGAGCCCACCATCGCGCGCCTCCGTTACTCTTTAGGAGGCGACCGCCCCAGTCAAACTACCCGCCACAGAGGGTCCCTGCACCGGATGACGGTGCGAGGTTAGACATCAGAAAACAACAGGGTGGTATTTCACCTATGGCTCCACGACAACTGGCGTCATCGCTTCAAAGCCTCCCACCTATGCTACACAGTTCTTTCCTAATGCCACTCTGAAGCTGCAGTAAAGGTGCACGGGGTCTTTCCGTCTAACCGCGGGTACTCCGCATCTTCACGGAGAATTCAATTTCGCTGAGCATATCCTGGAGACAGTGGGGAAGTCGTTACGCCATTCGTGCAGGTCGGAACTTACCCGACAAGGAATTTCGCTACCTTAGGACCGTTATAGTTACGGCCGCCGTTTACCTGGGCTTCAATTCAGAGCTTGCACTCCTCCTCTTAACCTTCAGGCACCGGGCAGGCGTCAGGCCCTATACGTCGTCTTGAAGCCGACTTAGCAGAGCCCTGTGTTTTTGCTAAACAGTCGCTACCCCCTGGCCTGTGCCCCCCACAAGTGCTTGCGCATATGTGGGGCCTCCTTCTTCCGAAGGTACGGAGGCAATTTGCCGAGTTCCTTCAGGATACTTCTCTCAAACGCCTTGGTATACTCTACCATTCCACCTGTGTCGGTTTAGGGTACGGTCTATACGGTGGGGCTATTTCCTGGGACAACTTCCCTGCCCGGACCAATCCAATAAGGCCGAACAAGTTACGCCATCCGTCACACACCACCAGGCCCACGAATATTAACGTGGTTCCCATCGACTACCCCCTTCGGGCTCGTCTTAGGGGCCGGCTTACCCTGCTCAGATTAGCTTTAAGCAGGAACCCTTGGAATTTCGGCGAGAGGGCATCTCACCCTCTTAATCGCTACTCATGTCTGCATTCGCACTTCCGATACCTCCACGGTCGGTTACCCTCCCGCTTCAACGGCCTACGGAACGCTCCGCTACCGCTCAGTCCAAAGGACTGAACCCTAAGCTTCGGTGCACGTCTTGAGCCCCGTTACATCTTCGCCGCAGGATCTCTTGTTTAGACCAGTGAGCTGTTACGCTTTCTTTAAAGGATGGCTGCTTCTAAGCCAACCTCCTGGTTGTTTTGGAAATCCCACATGCTTTCCCACTTAGACGTGACTTGGGGACCTTAGCTGTAGGTTAGGGCTGTTTCCCTTTTGACGACGGACCTTAGCACCCGCCGTCTGTCTGCCGGACTAGACTCGTTGGTATTCGGAGTTTGGTTAGAATTGGTAGATCTCGCGACCCCCGCATCCATCCAGTGCTCTACCCCCAACGGCAATCATCCGACGCTCTACCTCAATAGATTTCGCGGAGAACCAGCTATTTCCCGGCTTGATTGGCCTTTCACCCCTAAACACAACTCATCCGATAATTTTTCAACATTAAACGGTTCGGCCCTCCAGTGCGTGTTACCGCACCTTCAGCCTGGTCATGCCTAGATCGCCGGGTTTCGGGTCTAATGCATCGAACTCATGGTCGCCCTGTTCAGACTCGCTTTCGCTGCGCCTACACCTAACGGCTTAAGCTTGCTCGATACACTAAGTCACAGACCCATTATGCAAGAGGTACGCTGTCAGGCTTCAAGAGCCCTCCAACTGCTTGTAGGCATCCGGTTTCAGGTACTGTTTCACTCCCCTCATCGGGGTGCTTTTCACCTTTCCCTCACGGTACTGGTTCGCTATCGGTCATGTACGAGTATTTAGGCTTGGAGGGTGGTCCCCCCATGTTCAGACAGAGTTTCACGTGCTCCGCCCTACTCAAGTCCTGACACTTCATTTTCGCATACGGGGCTGTCACCCGCTATGGCCGAACTTTCCAGATCGTTCTGCTAATTAAGTGCCAGGCGCTGGCCTGGTCCGCGTTCGCTCGCCACTACTAACGGAATCTCGGTTGATGTCTTTTCCTCCGGGTACTGAGATGTTTCAGTTCTCCGGGTTCGCTTCACCAAAGCCTATTTTATTCAGCTTAGTGATACCTCTCCCATTTAACGCCCGACCAGCATCTCTGCTGGGCAGACCTTAAATGGTGAAGGTGGGTTGTCCCATTCGGAAATCGCGGGATCAAAGCTTGCTCACAGCTCCCCCACGCTTATCGCAGCGTGCCACGTCCTTCATCGCCTGTACATGCCAAGGCATTCACCAGATGCCCTTACCTCACGCTTGAGAGCCCACACCACCAACGACAACCCTGACGGATCGTCCCGGCATATGTGGTCATTAACTCAGCCAGATATATTTGTGATTACGAACACCTGCCAACCCCGAGGATCTCACAACCCTCTCGACCAACCGGCGCCGCACCACGGCATCGATTAAAAAACCCATTCACAATGTCAAAGAAGCCCACACAAGTGGGCCATATCGCCGGACAAGTCCGGCAAACCGCTACTCTTCATCTCTGGAAAATATGCCGCGCAGCCCTCGCTTGCGCTCGGGAATTTTGCGGGAAAATGTCCCCCGGACATTTTCTTGAACCGCAAAATTGGTGGAGCCTATCGGGATCGAACCGATGACCTGATGCTTGCAAAGCAACCGCTCTCCCAGCTGAGCTAAGGCCCCTCACCGTTACGTCGATGACATGCACCAACGAAGGCGAAGCCTTCGCAAGGCCGACCGGCCGCCGCCGCATATGCGGCGAAAAGCCAAGAACGCGGATGCGTTCGGCGGCGCCTGAGCACCCATCAAAGACTCCAGCCTGCGCAGCAGGCTGGTGGGCCGGGGAGGAGTTGAACCTCCGACCTCACGCTTATCAGGCGTGCGCTCTAACCACCTGAGCTACCGGCCCGGATTTGTTTGTTGGCCTCAAGCGCCGGCGCCGACATCTGTCGGCTTGGCTTTCCTCGCATAAGCTCGGACGCGCGTTCGCGCTTGCGAGCCCTGCGGGCTCGAGGCTCAACACCCAAAAGGGCACAGCTCAGGCCTGATCCTGTGGTTAAGGATCATTTCCAGTGATGAAGGGACATGAGGACGGCGGCTAATGTTCTGCGGAAATGACGAAGCTCTTTCAGCCTCAAGGGCTGACGCTTTCGTCACGATCCTTAGAAAGGAGGTGATCCAGCCGCAGGTTCCCCTACGGCTACCTTGTTACGACTTCACCCCAGTCGCTAAACCCACTGTGGTCGCCTGCCTCCTTGCGGTTAGCTCAACGCCTTCGAGTGAATCCAACTCCCATGGTGTGACGGGCGGTGTGTACAAGGCCTGGGAACGTATTCACCGCGGCATGCTGATCCGCGATTACTAGCGATTCCGCCTTCATGCTCTCGAGTTGCAGAGAACAATCCGAACTGAGACGACTTTTGGAGATTAGCTCCCCCTCGCGAGGTCGCTGCCCACTGTAGTCGCCATTGTAGCACGTGTGTAGCCCAACGCGTAAGGGCCATGAGGACTTGACGTCATCCCCACCTTCCTCCGGCTTATCACCGGCGGTTCCTTTAGAGTACCCAACTCAATGCTGGCAACTAAAGGCGAGGGTTGCGCTCGTTGCGGGACTTAACCCAACATCTCACGACACGAGCTGACGACAGCCATGCAGCACCTGTCACTCATCCAGCCGAACTGAAGAAATCCATCTCTGGAAATCGCGATGAGGATGTCAAACGTTGGTAAGGTTCTGCGCGTTGCTTCGAATTAAACCACATGCTCCACCGCTTGTGCAGGCCCCCGTCAATTCCTTTGAGTTTTAATCTTGCGACCGTACTCCCCAGGCGGATAACTTAATGCGTTAGCTGCGCCACCGAAACACCATGTGCCCCGGCAGCTAGTTATCATCGTTTACGGCGTGGACTACCAGGGTATCTAATCCTGTTTGCTCCCCACGCTTTCGCACCTCAGCGTCAATGCCGGTCCAGTGAGCCGCCTTCGCCACTGGTGTTCTTCCGAATATCTACGAATTTCACCTCTACACTCGGAATTCCACTCACCTCTCCCGGATTCAAGCAATCCAGTCTCAAAGGCAGTTCCGGGGTTGAGCCCCGGGCTTTCACCTCTGACTTAAATCGCCGCCTACGTGCGCTTTACGCCCAGTAATTCCGAACAACGCTAGCCCCCTCCGTATTACCGCGGCTGCTGGCACGGAGTTAGCCGGGGCTTATTCCCCAGATACTGTCATTATCATCTCTGGTAAAAGAGCTTTACAACCCTAAGGCCTTCATCACTCACGCGGCATTGCTGGATCAGGGTTGCCCCCATTGTCCAATATTCCCTACTGCTGCCTCCCGTAGGAGTCTGGGCCGTGTCTCAGTCCCAGTGTGGCTGATCATCCTCTCAGACCAGCTAAGGATCGTCGCCTTGGTAGGCCTTTACCCCACCAACTAGCTAATCCTACGCGGGCTCATCCCTGGGCGATAAATCTTTGGACTTACGTCATCATCCGGTATTAGCGTCAGTTTCCCGACGTTATTCCGAACCCAAGGGCAGATTCCCACGCGTTACGCACCCGTGCGCCACTAGACCCGAAGATCTCGTTCGACTTGCATGTATTAGGCATGCCGCCAGCGTTCGTTCTGAGCCAGGATCAAACTCTCAAGTTTGATGTCCGATTTCAGCCAGGAGGAATAATCCCAACCAAAACCGCTCATTCTCTAGGAGCCAATTCCTGCACATTACATATACTGTGGATATGTATTGAGACATATGAACTGGCTTAAGCTTTACGATACCCGACGCCCTAAAGCACGCCAGACACCGAGCCGCCGCCCACATGTCCCTTCATCTAAACTACAATGTCAAAGAACCGACACCCTTAGGAGACAGCTGACCTTCCTCGAAACTGCTTCCGAGGGAGAGTGTCCCGCAAATGTTGGCGACCGTCCGATCAGCGCCTCGTTCAAGGCGGCGTCCCGTCCGGTGAGGCGGCATATATGGGGGACTTTCCGAACCGTCAAACCCTTTTTGCAATTTTATTTCAGAAATTTTTGGGAGGTTCGCTGGTAGAGGCGGAAAGCCAGACGAGCAGGACCGGGGACGAAGGACAAGATGGGTTTGCAGGATGCCGATGCGCAGGACGCGGGCTTTGGCGCGCGGATCAGGAGCGCGATCTTCTGGCGATCGGGCAGCCAGATCCTGTCGCAGATCATGAGCTGGGTGGTGACGCTGGCCGTCATCCGCCTGCTCGATCCGGCGGACTATGGCCTGTTCGCCATGACCCAGGTGATCCTGAATTTCGCCACCTTCCTCAACGGCTATGGGCTGGTGAGCGCGCTGGTCCAGTCGGAAACGGTCGAGCCGCACCGGCTGCGCCAGGCCTTTGGCATCATGCTGCTGCTGAACGGGGCGCTGGCGCTGGCGCAGCTCGCCATCGCACCGCTCGCCGCCGACTATTATGACCAGCCGGTGGTCGCCGACCTGCTGCGGGTGCAGGCGCTGCTCTATCTCTCCACCCCCTTTATCTCGATTCCCGAGGCGATCATGGGCCGGGCGCTCGATTTCAAGCGCCCCGCGCTCGTCAACCTGATCGCCGCGGCGGCGTCGGCCGGGGTCGCGCTGACGGGCGCGCTGTCGGATTGGGGCGTATGGACGCTGGTCTGGGCGCCGATCGCGGGCTTCTGGGTCAAGGCGGCGGGCTATGTGCTCGCCACCGGCTTCCGGCCCATTCCCAGCTTCGATTTTCGCGGGACCGGCGCGATGGTCGCCTACGGCGCGTCGCTGCTGGGCGGGCAGCTGTTCTGGATCGTGCAGAGCCAGGCCGACATCTTCATCGGCGGGCGCGTGCTCGATCCCCATGCGCTGGGCCTCTACGCCGAAGCGCTGTTCCTGACGCAGATTTTCGTCAGCAAGTTCGTGCCGCCGCTCAATGACGTCGCCTTTCCCGCCTATGCGCGGATGCAGAAGGATCTGCGGCGCGTATCCTGGTCCTTCTGCAAGGCAGTGAAGCTGCTGCTGTTGCTGACCTGTCCCATTTACCTGGGCATGGCGGTGACGGCGGCGCCGCTGGTCGAGACCCTGTTCGGCCGCAAATGGCTTGCCATGGCGCCGTTCGTCACCATCCTGGCGCTGGCGATGCCGTTCATGACGCTGCAGGTGATGTTCGCCCCGGTCAGCAATGCGCTGGGGCGGCCGGGCACCACGGCGCGAGTCGCAGCGGTAGGCGCGGTGCTGATGCCCGCCGCCTTCCTGATCGGCATCCGCTTCGGCGCGATCGGTCTGGCCTGGGCGTGGCTGGCGGCCTTTCCGCTGCTGACGCTGGTGACCGCGCGACTCGCCGGCGCGCCGATGGGGTTGCGTTTGGCAGATCTGGCGCTGGCGGCGGCGCCCGGGCTTGGCTGTTCGGTGCTGATGGCCGCTGTCGTGATGGCGATCGACGGCCTTCTGCCCCCGCTGGCGGCGCCGCTGCGCCTCGCCATCCTGGTGCCGGCGGGCGGCATCGCCTTCCTGGCCGCCCTGCTGCTCTGCGCGCGCGCCACAATGAAGGAACTGGTCGCGCTGGTGATTCGCCGCAGGCCGCCGGTGCAGGCCGCGGCCTGACTCGCCCATGTCTGCGGCTGACGGGCGGGATCAGGCAGTCCGGATCAGGCGGTCTGGATATAATCGCGCATTGCCGCCGCTTCCGATTCGATGCTGTCGATACGGAATTTGACGAGATCGCCGATCGAGATCATGCCCGCCAGCACGCCATCGACCACCACGGGCAAGTGGCGGATGCGCCGCTTGGTCATCAGCGAGAGGCCGTGCATCACCGGCGTCCGGTCATCAATGGTGATGGCGGGCGCGGTCATCACCTCGCCCACGCTGTGATCGAGCGCCGAGGGTCCGTCCTGCGCGACGCGATAGACAAGGTCGCGCTCGGAGAAGATACCCACCACCTTGCCGTCCGCGACCACGGGAACGCAGCCGATTCGCTGCTCGGCGAGCAACCGGACGGCGGTGAGGACGCTGTCCGTAGGCTGCACCTGGATGACGTCGCTTCCCTTGCGCTGCAAAATCGCTGCAATGGTCATGGCCTGCTCTCCTAGCTTCGCCTGCACTGGCCGGTTCCTTGCTTCCGTCGCGCGTCCGGCGTTCGGCCATTATGCAGGGCTCAATGCGCATCCGGTGCTTGATGATCCCACGATCGCACCCCAAAGGAAAGGGATGACACGCAAGGACGCGCTCGATGACCCGCAGATTGCGGCGACCGCCTGGGCCCGGTTCCGCCGGATCATGGGATGGATGGCGATCGGCGGGCTCGGCTGTGTCGCGGCGGCGCTGCTGTTTCTCTATTGGTGGACGGGCGCGCTGCCGATCCACATGGCCATCGCCACCATATTGGGCGTATGGCTGACCTTCATGCTGGGGACCGGGCTGATGGCGCTCACCTTCCTGTCGAGCGGAACCGGGCATGACGAACAGGTGATGGACAGGCTGAAGGACGAGGTGCCGCTGGATGAGTAAGACAGGAAGCGACAGGGGCGAAGTGGTGCTGCGCGTGATGCCGCGCCTGGCGGACATCAACGCCAATGGCCATATCTTCGGCGGCTGGGTGCTGAGCCAGATGGACATAGCCGGAGGCATCGTCGCGCATCGGCTGGCGCAGGGGCCGGTCGCCACGGTGGCGATCGAGAGCATGAAGTTCATCACGCCGATCCTGCTGGGCGATATCGTGTCGGTCTATGCGCGCGAGGAGCGGCGCGGCCGCACGTCGATCGCGATCCGCATCGATGTCGTCGCCACCCGCGGGATCGCGCAGCAGCAGATCGAGTTGACCAGCGGGGTCTACACCTTCGTGGCGCTGGACGCCAATCATCGACCCAGGCCCCTGCCGCAAGACGAGCCATGACCAGAAAAAGGAGCGATGCGCCGGCATCGCCCCATTTTCACCAATTGTCAGAGCCAGCCTCCTGCAATCCAGAGACCGCAGGTCGACTGACCGGCGGCTCAGCTTCGCAAGGTCGCGCCGAGCTTGGCCGCGGCCTTCACCACCGCGGCGCTGATCGTTTCCAGCTCTTCCTGCGAAAAGCTCTTCTCGCCGGGCTGCAGCGTGACTTCGATGGCGAGCGACTTGTGCCCGTCCTCGACACCCGGCCCCACGAAAACATCGAACAGGCGCGCGTCGACGATCACCTTCTTGTCCGCGCCCCGCACCGCGCGGACCAGCGCGTCGGCTTCGACCGCATCGGGCACCAGGAAGGCGAAATCGCGCTTCACCGTCTGCAGTGCGGGCGGCGCATAAGGCGCGCGCAATGCGCCGCTCTTGCGCCTGGCCGGAATGGCGTCGAGGAAGATCTCGCCCGCCACCACGGCTCCGGTCAGGCCGAACTGCCGCGCCAAATTGGGGTGCAGCACGCCATATTCGGCGAGCACTGCCTTGGGGCCCAGCCGCAACGTGCCGGACTGGCCGGGATGATAGGCGCCCGACGCGTCGCCCAAGCTCTGGAGGTTGCCGACCGGCGCGCCCGCAGCCGCCAGCAGCGCGATCACCTCGGCCTTGGCGTCGAAGGCGTCGAACGGCTGCGCCTTGCCGGTTCGCCAGCCGCGCGCGACCTTCTCGCCCGCCAGCACGAAGCCGACCGTCGCCCGCTCGCCCTGCTTGAAATAGCGCCGGCCCAGTTCAAACAGGCGCACCGACGTCGCGCTGCGATCGACATTGCGCTTCGTCGCGGACAGGAGGCCCGGCAGCAGCGAGGGCCGCATCACTTTCAGATCCTCGGAAATCGGGTTGGCCAGCGTCCAGTCGCCGCCGCCCACGGCCGCGGCCTCCTTTTCCGAGAGGAAGGACCAGTTGATCGCTTCCGCCAGCCCGCGCGCGGCGGCGGTGCGGCGTACGCGGCGCTCGACCAGCTGTTCGGGCGTCGCGGTCGGGCGAGCGACGCCCGGCGCGCGCGGCAGCGGGGTGGAGGGCACATGGTCGAGCCCGACGATGCGCACCACTTCCTCGACAATGTCGGGCCAGCCATCGACGTCCCGGCGCCAGCTGGGCACGGTGACGGTCCAGTGGCCCGGCACGCTGACCGGCATGCCATCCTGATATTCGACGCTGTGCGCGTCGCCCGCCACGCCAAAGCCCAGGCTTTCGAGGATGCGCTTCTGCTGATCGGCGGGCACCTCCACCCCGGCCAGCGCCAGGCACTGGTCGGGGGCATAGGCCACCGTCCGCAGCGTCGCGGGCGGGGTGCCGGCGCGCGTCGCTTCGCTCGGGCTGCCGCCGCACAGCCGCACCACCAGGTCGGTCGCGATCGACAGGCCATCGTCCAGGAAGGCGGGATCGACGCCGCGCTCGAACCGGCTGCGCGCGTCGGACGTGAGCGCCAGCGCCTGGCCGGTGACGGCAATCCGCTCGGGCGTGAAATAGGCGCATTCGATCAGCACGTCCCTCGTGCCGTCCTGCGCGCCCGAATGTTCGCCGCCCATGATGCCGCCAATATCGTGCACGGCTTGCTCGTCGGCGATGACGGTCATGTTTTCATCGACAGTATAGGTCTTGCCGTTGAGCGCCAGAACCTGCTCGCCGCTGCGGCCCTTGCGCGCGACCAGGCCGCCCTTCAGCGTCGCCAAGTCATAGACGTGCAGCGGCCGGCCCAGGTCGATCATGATGTAGTTGGTGATGTCGACCAATGCGCTGATCGGCTTCTGGCCGATCGCCTTGAGCCGCCGGCTCATCCAGTCGGGCGACGCGCCATTGGTGACGCCGCGCACGGTGCGCGCGAAGAAGGCGGGGCAGCCGTCGCTGTCCTCGATGCGCACGTCCGGCCCCGGCCCGACGCCCGCGATCGTCGGCACGATGATGGCGTTGAGCGTGCCCAGGCCCGCCGCCGCCAAGTCGCGTGCAATGCCGCGCACGCCCATGCAATCCTGCCGGTTGGGCGTCACCGACACGTCGATGACCGGATCGTCAAGGCCAGCCCAGTCGGCATACACGCGGCCGACCGGCGCATCGGGGCTGAGTTCGATGATCCCGTCATGATCGTCGCCCAGTTCCAGCTCGCGCGTCGAACACATCATGCCGTTGGATTCGACGCCGCGGATCGCGGTCTTCTTCAGCACCATGCCGTTGGACGGCACCACTGCGCCCTCGACCCCGAACACGCCGACCAGCCCGGCGCGGGCATTGGGCGCGCCGCAGACGACCTGCAGCGGCTGTCCGTCGCCATGATCGATGGTCAGCACCTGCAGCTTGTCGGCCTGCGGATGCTTGTCGGCGGTCAGCACCTTCGCGATTCGGAACCCGGCGAGTTTCTCGGCCGGATTTTCGACGCCCTCGACCTCCAGGCCGATGGCGTTCAGCGTCTTGAGGATCGTCGGCAGATCCGCATCGGTGTCGAGATGCGTCTTGAGCCAGCTCAGCGTGAACTTCATGCGCCCACTCCCCCGCTCAGCGTCGGCACGTCCAGGGCCGAAAAGCCATAATGTTTCAGCCAGCGCAGGTCGCCGTCGAAGAAAGCGCGCAAGTCGTTCATCCCATATTTCAGCATGGCGAGGCGGTCGACGCCGGTGCCGAAGGCGAAGCCCTGCCATTCATCGGGATCAAGGCCGCACGCTTCGATCACGCGGCGGTTGACCATGCCGCTGCCCAGCACTTCCAGCCAGCCGCCGCCGGCCGCATCGCCATCACCGCCGATGATGCGCTGGCCGTTGACCAGCGTATAGCCGACATCGACCTCGACCGAAGGCTCGGTGAAGGGGAAGTAGCTGGGGCGCAGCCGCAGCACGATGTCCTCGCGCTCGAAAAAGGCCTTGAGGAAGGTTTCCAGCGTCCATTTGAGGTGCCCGAGCGTGATGCCCTTGTCGATCACCAGCCCCTCGATCTGGTGGAACATCGGCGTGTGCGTCGCGTCGCTGTCGCTGCGATAGACGCGGCCCGGCGCGATGATGCGGATCGGCGGCGCCTGGGTCATCATCGTGCGAATCTGCACCGGCGACGTGTGGGTGCGCAGCAGCATCTTCTTGCGCCCGGCCTGGTCCGGCCCTTCTGCCGCAGGCGCCGCTTCGTCCGATCCCGTCTCGTCGGGGAAATAGAAGGTGTCGTGCATGGCGCGCGCCGGGTGCGTTTCGGGAATGTTGAGCGCGGTGAAATTGTGCCAGTCGTCCTCGATCTCCGGCCCGGTGGCGACAGAGAAGCCGAGGTCGGCGAATATCTCCGCCAGCTCGTCCATCACCTGGCTGACCGGATGGACGCTGCCCTGCGGTCCCCCGTCGGCGGGCAGGGTCATGTCGACCTTTTCCGAAGCCAGCCGGGCGTCGAGCGCCGCCTGCTCGAGCTGCGCCTTCCGGTCGGCCAGCGCCGCGGTCACGCTTTCGCGCAAATCCTGGATCGGCGGCCCCTTCTCCAGCCGCTCTTCGGGCGACATGGGGCCCAGCGTCTTGAGCAGGCCGGTGATGACCCCGCTCTTGCCCATCGCCCCGACGCGCAGCGCCTCCAGCGCGTCGAGCGTGTCGGCAGCCTCGATATCGGCGATCAGGCCGGCTTTCAGTGCGCTAATGTCGGTCATTCGTCTTCCAAAGCCCGTTGTCGCGGAACCATGGGCGCGCCTTAGCGGGGCATGTCGCGCAAGGAAAGGCCCGGACCCGCATGTTCGGCAACGTTCAGGGGTTGGGTCCGGTGAACCACGCTAAGCATGTTATCGTCCGGCTCATTTCCTGGAATTTGCGCTTGTGTATAGCCCCGCGACAAGCTGTAAGCGCGTGACCCCCTGGGGTTCGCCATGAGTCAAGTGCATCGCTCCGACGTCTCTCCTTCGCTTTTTCCGGCGCGAGTTCCACCTTCAGCTGTTGCAGGGAATATCAAGTCATGAAGATCGCGGTTTTTGGCCTGGGATATGTGGGCCTGTCCAATGCTGTCCTGCTGGCCCAGCATAATGAGGTGGTGGCGGTCGACATAACCGCGGAGCGAGTGAACCTGCTCAACGCGCGCAAATCTCCGATCATCGATGCTGAATTGCAGGCGTTTCTCGCGACGCGTCCGCTCGATCTGAAAGCCACGCAGGAGCCAAGCGAGGCCCTGATCGGCGCGGATTATGTCATCGTCGCGACGCCGACCGACTATGACGTCAACAACAACAAGTTCGACACCTCGTCGGTTGAGGCGGTGATACAGACTGCGCAGGCGATCAATCCTGATGCGACAATCGTGATCAAGTCGACCATTCCCGTCGGCTTTGTGAACGATGTTCGTCAGCGACTCGGCACGACCAACGTTATTTTCAGCCCCGAGTTTCTCCGCGAGGGGAAGGCGCTCCACGACAATCTTCACCCGTCGCGGATCATCGTCGGCGAACGTTCCGAACGTGCACGCATTTTCGCCGACCTGCTCGTGCAGGGCGCGGTCAAGAAGGACGTCGAAGTCCTCTTCACTGACCCCAGCGAAGCCGAGGCGATCAAGCTCTTCGCCAACACCTACCTGGCGATGCGGGTGGCCTTCTTCAATGAACTGGACAGCTATGCCATCGCCCATGGCATGGACTCGCGTCAGATCATCGTCGGCGTCGGATTGGATCCGCGGATCGGAGCGCATTACAATAATCCTAGCTTCGGCTATGGCGGTTATTGCCTGCCGAAGGATACAAAGCAGCTTCTGGCCAATTATTCGGAAGTGCCGCAGAATCTGATCCGCGCGATCGTGGACGCCAATCGGACGCGCAAGGATTTTCTTGCTGATCAGATCATCGCCAAAAGTCCCCGCACGGTGGGAGTTTTTCGCCTGGTGATGAAGTCCGGGTCCGACAATTTCCGGCAGTCGTCCATCCAAGGCATCATGAAGCGGATCAAGGCCAAGGGCATTGAAGTCGTCATCTATGAACCCGCGATGCAGGAAGAGGAATTTTTCAGCTCCAAGGTCATTCGCGATCTGGACAGCTTCAAGCAGCAATGCGACGTCATCATCGCCAATCGCATGACGCCCGAAATGGAAGATGTTGCGGACAAGATTTTCACGCGCGACTTGTTCGGTTCCGATTGACCCAAGCGCAGCCTCATCCCGGGTGCGCACGCCGGCGCGCATCTAGGACGAGACCGCGCCCAGCACCCCTCCCCGGCTAACCGCGTCTGGATCTTCGATGGTCGCGCCGTGCCGCAGCCGTCCCTTGATTCAGCGATCCGATCCCGTTTTTCCGGAGAGCCTCGTCGAGATAGCGCAGGAATGTGGGGGTGCGGCCTGCGTTGCGCGCGCGCAGCCAGGCCAGCGCCACGATCGGCCGCCATCGCGCGACATCCCCGGCCGTCGCGACCGCGACGGCGAGATAGGCTTTGCGCGACCGTGCCGCCGCCCAGTCGCGCCAGATGTTGGTGATCCAGTCGTTGGGCCCGATGCCAAACCGCATCAGCATCTCCGACCGAACGGCATCTGCCGCCGGATGTCCCTTCGCGGCCTTGGACCAGTCGATGATCTTCAACCCGTCCATTGTCACCATGACATTGCCGAGGTGCAAATCTCCATGCGTCAATTGCTCCCCATCGGGCAGATCATCCAGATAGGCAATTGCCGCCTGTTGCAGGGAGAGCGGCGCCGGGCCGTGGCTGATGTCGGTCGCCAATACCTGTTTCAACCGACGCAGTGATCCGCCATCCTTGCTGTGCATCAGATTTTGCAGTGCGCCCAGCTGGTCCAGCATCCATCCTGCGCGGCCGGGATGGCGGCGGATCCAGTCCATCGCTGTGGGTCCGTGCAAACGAGGATAGATAATCCCGCGACGCCCTCCGCGGTCGGCACCCTGGACGGCGGCGGCCGTCGGCACGCCGCGGCTCTCGGCGTGGATTGAGGCTTCCATTTCCCGCGCGATCATTTCATCGGACACCGAGTCATGAAAGAGCTTCAGCACCCTGCCCTCGCCCAGGTCGAACAACTCGGCGCTCGCGCCCCGGGCCAGTAAAATCTGCGGATGATCGGGCGGGAACGACACTGGGGACGCATATTCCTTCGAGACTCTGTTGTGGCGCGAACCCTCTCGGCCCGCGCCTGTTGTTCGATTAGACAGCTTTTGCCGGCTCCGCGACAGGATAAGGCGATATGGGCGGGAATATGGCTTCTGTCCCCCGGGCGCCGCGCAAAGTCTGTCCCCTGCGGGGGACTCCGCCCCCGTGATACGCAAGGCGCTGGAAAAGCATCGGGTGGGGACCGACGCATCGTCCCCACCGGCAAAATGGCAGCCTAAGCTGACCTTGATACCGCCCTGCGAGCGGACTTTGGATCAAGGGAAAGCATAAGACCGCTCAGTCATGCTCGCGCCCGCCGGCGCCCATATAGAGTTCGCTGCCGCTGTCCTTGAACAGCTTGCTCATCTCCTCCATCCCCTTGAGCGCCGCGGCCTTGCTGGCTTGCGCCACTTCCGCGCCGGTCAGGCCCGCTTCCAGGAAACGGTCCGCCGGCTGATTCTTCCTGGCGGCGAAGTCGCGCACTTCCTGCGTGATCTTCATCGAGCAGAATTTGGGGCCGCACATGGAGCAAAAATGGGCGGTCTTGGCGCCTTCGGCCGGCAGCGTCTGGTCATGATATTGTTCGGCCGTGTCGGGATCGAGGCTGAGGTTGAACTGGTCGCGCCAGCGAAACTCGAACCGCGCCCGCGACAGCGCGTCGTCGCGCACCTTGGCGGCCGGATGCCCCTTGGCGAGGTCGGCGGCATGGGCAGCCAGCTTGTAGGTGACGACGCCGACCTTCACATCATCGCGGTCGGGCAGGCCCAGATGCTCCTTTGGCGTGACGTAGCAGAGCATCGCCGTGCCGTACCAGCCGATCTGCGCCGCGCCGATCGCGCTGGTGATATGGTCATAGCCCGGCGCGATGTCGGTGGTGAGCGGCCCCAGCGTGTAGAAGGGGGCTTCGCCGCAGACCTGCAGCTGCTTGTCCATATTCTCCTTGATCTTGTGCATGGGCACATGGCCCGGCCCTTCGATCATCACCTGCACATCCTGTTTCCACGCGCGGTGAGTCAGTTCGCCCAGCGTGTAGAGTTCGGAAAATTGTGCTTCGTCATTGGCGTCGGCGATTGAGCCGGGACGCAGGCCATCGCCCAGACTGTAGGCGATGTCATAGGCCTTCATGATCTCGGTGATCTCGTCGAAATGATCGTAGAGGAAGCTCTCCTTGTGGTGCGCCAGGCACCATTTCGCCATGATCGACCCGCCCCGCGACACGATCCCGGTGACGCGCTTGGCCGCCATCGGGATATAGGCCAGGCGCACGCCCGCATGGATGGTGAAATAGTCGACGCCCTGCTCGGCCTGTTCGATCAGCGTGTCGCGGAAAATGTCCCAGGTCAGTTCCTCGGCGATGCCGCCGACCTTTTCCAGCGCCTGATAGATGGGAACGGTGCCGATCGGCACGGGCGAGTTGCGCAAGATCCATTCGCGCGTGTCGTGGATGTTGCGGCCGGTCGACAGGTCCATGACCGTGTCCGCGCCCCAGCGGATCGACCAGACCAGCTTGTCGACCTCGGACGCCACGTCGGACGCGACGGCGCTGTTGCCGATATTGGCGTTGATCTTGACCAGGAAGTTGCGGCCGATCGCCATCGGCTCGCTTTCGGGGTGGTTGATGTTCGACGGGATGATGGCGCGGCCGCGCGCCACTTCGTCACGGACGAATTCGGGCGTCACATAGTCAGGAATGGACGCGCCGAAGCTGTGCCCGTCGCGGACATATTCGGCGAGGCGCGCGCGGCCCAGATTCTCGCGCTCGGCGACATATTCCATTTCCGGCGTGATGATGCCGCGGCGGGCATAATGCATCTGCGACACATTCCCGCCCGCCTTCGCGCGCAGCGGGCGCTTGACGACATTGGGGAAAGGCTGGACGCCACCGGTTCGATCGGGCCCTTTGAGGCCATTATCCTCAGGCTTCACCGCGCGGGCGTCATAGGCTTCCACATCGCCCCGGCCGATGATCCAGTCGCGGCGCAACGCAGGCAGGCCCGCCATGATGTCGATGCGGGCATCCGGATCGGTATAGGGCCCGGACGTGTCGTAGACGCGTACCGGCGGTTCGCCGCTGGAAGGCTCCAGATCGATTTCGCGCATCGCGACCTTGAGCGGGCCAACATGGATCTTGCGCGACCCGCGAATGGGTCCGGTGGTGACGCGCATTTCGGTGCGAGCCACAGGGCTTGCAGCGGAAGCCCGCTCAATCAAGGAATCGACGTCTGCCATGATAACTCTCCTTCGGGCGGAAAGAGAGTGCGGGCGGTGTCACGGCGCGCTTACCCTCCCTACGCCGGTGTCAGCCGGATCAGGTTCAGCGGGTCGCAGCCACATCAGCCGCCTCTCAACCGTCTGTGGACGGTCCCCCGGGGATGCTGGACATCATAGGGGCGTCGCGGCACAAGGTCCAGCAGCTTATGACCCACAGCACGATCCCCGATCTCGGCACCAAGGCCGGGCGCAAGGCCTTTCGCCACGAAATGCGCATGATTGCGGTGCGGCCGCGCCGCTGGGGGCTGTGGCTCCTGACCGCCGGCGCGCTGCTGATGATCCTGCCGTCCGCGCTCGACCTGCACGCGATTTTTGGCTGGTCGCCCAGCCTGCTGGGGATCATGCTGATCGCCGCCGCATTACCTTTTCTGGTCGCGGCGGCCGTGCTGCGGCGACGCTATCGACGGGGGCGGCTGCTGATGCCCAGGGGGGAATGACGCGATGAAGAGGATGTTGACTTTGGTTTCCGCTGCCCTGCTGAGCGGCGCCGGCGCGCCGTCCGCGCCCGCCGCCAATCCTGCGCCCAACCCGGCCGACGACCCCTATATCTGGCTGGAGGACTGGACCGGCCCGCGCGCCATGCAGTGGGTGGAGCAGGAAAATGCGGCGACGGAGGCGGCTTTCCACAACGATCCGCGCTATGCCGGCTATTATCGCGACGCGCTCGCCATCGCCTCGGCCAAGGACCGCATCGCCATGCCGATGCAGGTCCATGGCCGCATCTATAATTTCTGGCGCGACGCCGATCATCCGCAGGGCATCTGGCGCTGGACCAGCGAGGCCGACTATGCCAGCGACGCGCCGCGATGGACCACCGTGCTCGACCTTGACGCCCTGTCCAAGGCGGAAGGCAAAAAATGGGTGTGGAAGGGCGCGTCCATCCTCGATCCCGAAGAGCGGCTGGCGCTCATCAACCTGTCGGATGCCGGCGAGGATGCCGTCAGCCTGCGCGAATTCGACCTTCAGACCGGCCAGTTCGTGGACAATGGCTTCGCCATCCCCACGTCGAAGCAGAATGAAGCCTGGCTCGACCGCGACACTCTCCTGCTCGCCCGCGACTGGGGAGAGGGCACGATGACCAAGTCGGGCTATCCCTTCGTGGTGAAAGCGCTGAAACGCGGCCAGCCGCTGTCGAGCGCGCAGGAAATCTATCGCGGCCAGCCCGGCGACCAGGTCGGCACCTTCCCGCTCATCCTGTCCGACGGATCGGGCCACCGCGCCGCCTTCCTCTATCGCGGCGTCACCTTCTTCGGCAACGAAACCTTCCTCGTGACGCCGCAGGGCGTCCGCAAGCTGCCGCTGCCGGCCAAGAGCAATCTCCAGGGCATGGTCAATGGCCAGGTGCTGATCCAGACCAGCGAAGTCTGGGAAAGCGGCGGCGTCACCGTGCCGACCGGGTCGCTCGCCGCCGTGCCCCTGAAGGCGCTGCAATCGGGCGAGACGCTGAAGCCGCAAATCCTGTTCGCGCCCTCGCCCCGCCAGTCGATCGACGGCGTCGCGGCGACCAAGGGCCATGTGATCCTGGCCTATAATGACAATGTGCGCGGCCGCGTCATGGTGCTGACGCCCGGCGCGCAGGGCTGGTCGAAGCAGCAGGTGGAGCTGCCCGACAACGCCACCATCTCGATCGCGTCGGCCAGCGACAAGAATGACAAGGCCTATCTGTCGGTCGCGGGCTTCCTGGCGCCGACGACGCTCTGGGCGATCGACGCCGCCAACCCCGCGCCCCGTCAGGTCAAGGCCATGCCCGCGCGCTTCGACGCCGAAGGGCTGGTGGTGGAGCAATTTGAGGCGACGTCCAGCGACGGCACCAGGATTCCCTATTTCATCGTCCATCGGCACGACATGAAGGCGGACGGATCGACGCCCGCGATCATGACCGCCTATGGCGGCTTTGAAGTGCCGATGACGCCCAGCTATGCCGCCATCACCGGCAAGCTGTGGCTGGAGCGGGGCAACAGCTTCGTGCTCGCCAATATCCGCGGCGGCGGCGAATTCGGCCCCGCCTGGCACGAAGCGGGCCTCAAGACCAAGAGGCAGATCATCTATGATGATTTCGCCGCGGTCGCGCAGGACATTTTCGCGCGCAAATTGTCGAGCCCGGAGAAGTTCGGCATCTATGGCGGCTCCAATGGCGGGCTGCTGATGGGAGTGGAATTCAACCAGCATCCCGACCTCTGGAACGCGGTCGTCATCCAGGTGCCGCTGCTCGACATGATCCGCTACGAACAGATTGCGGCCGGCGCCTCCTGGGTCGATGAATATGGCAGCGTGTCGGTGCCGGAGGAAAAGGCGTTTCTCCAGACCATTTCGCCCTATGCCAACATCCGCAAGGGCGTGGACTATCCCACCCCCTATATCTGGACGACGACCAAGGACGACCGCGTCGGCCCGCAACATGCCCGCAAGTTCGCGGCCCGCCTCAAGGAATATGGCATCCCCTATCATTTCTACGAGGACATCGCCGGCGGCCATTCGGGCGACGCCGACATCGAACAGGGGGCGCGGCTGCAGGCGATGCAGATGGTCTATTTCAGCCAGCGGCTGGAGGGGGAATCGCCTGGCGGGCGGTAAGGCCGCGTCAGTCCGTCCGGCCGATCCCCCGCTCGACCAACGCATTGGCGATGGCGGCGATCTCCTCGGCCGGGCGGCTGTCGTCCCACACGCCATAGCGCAGCCCCAGGAACACGTTCATGCCCATGATCGCCCAGGCATGGACATCCTCCACATCCGCCCGCACGTCGCCGCGCCCCGCCGCCTTGGCCAGGCGCGCGGCCATGCGGCTGGCGGTATTTTCATAATGGGCGCGATAGGCGGCCTGATCGACAAACTCCGCCTCATCGATGATGCGATAGATTTCCTTGTGCGCCCGGGCAAACTCCAGGAAGCTCAGCAGGCCGATCCGCTCGGCATCGATGCCGTCGCGCGCCTGCGCGATCCGCGGTGACACATAGTCGCGCACCTGCCCCGACATGTCGTTGACCAGCGCGCGAAAAATATCGTCCTTGCTGTCGAAATAGGTGTAGAAACTGCCCAGCGCGCAGCCCGCCCGGCGGGTGATGCCGCTGATCGACCCGTCGTGAAATCCCTTCTCGCCAAATTCCTCCGCCGCCGCGGACAGCAGCGCGCGGCGGGTGCGCTCGCCCCGGGCGGTGCGCGGCGTCTTGTCGTCCTTCGCGGGCGCGCCAGCGGTCATGCAATCTCCCGTCCCTGTGCTCTTTTTGCCGCAGTCCTGCCGCGCCGTCAGGCTCTTCCTTATTTCAAGTTGAAAGCTGGTTCAACTTTCATTATCGAACAGGATCAAGGACGCGATCCGGCAGACCGGACGCTCCCGATTCAGGAGAGGAGTCCCCATGAAGGCCCGTCAGACCATCCGCACCCTCGCGCTCGCCTCCGCCGCCTGGAGCGGCCTTGCCGCCTTGCCCGCTTTGGCCCAAGACGCGCCGCCGCCCGCCGCCGCGAGCGAGGAGGACAGCGCCGCTATCGTCGTCACCGCGCGCCGGCGCGAGGAAACGCTGGTCAGCGTGCCGATCGCGGTTAGCGCCTTTTCGAGCGCGGCGCTGGAACGCAGCGGCGCGATGGACATCAGCGACCTCGCCAATGTCACGCCCAACACCACGCTGGAGGCGTCGCGCGGCACCAATTCGACGCTCACCGCCTTCATCCGCGGCGTGGGCCAGCAGGACCCCGTGTCCGGCTTCGAACAGGGGGTCGGCATCTATCTCGACGATGTCTATCTCAACCGGCCGCAGGGGGCGCTGCTCGATATTTACGATGTCGAACGGATCGAGGTGCTGCGCGGGCCGCAAGGCACGCTTTATGGCCGCAACACCATCGGCGGTGCGGTCAAATATGTGACCCGCATGCTGCCGCAGGAATTTTCGCTGAAGCTGAAGGGCAGCTATGGCAGCTATGATCAGGCCGACGGCATCATCAGCGCGTCGGCCCCGATCGGCGACCTCGTCCGTGTCGGCGGCGCCCTCGCGCGCCTGTCGCGCGGCGGCTTCGGCGAAAATCTGACCACCGGTGAGGATAATTACAACAAGGATATCTGGGCCGGCCGCGCCACGTTCGAAATGGGCGGCTATGGGCAGCCGGTGCTGATGCGCATCACCGGCGACTATACCAAGGACAACAGCAATGCGCGGGGCGGCCACCGGCTGATCCCGGGGCAGGTGTCCGGCGCGCCCGTGCTGGACGATGTGTTCGACACGCGCGGGGGCCTGGCCGATCCCAGGCAATATGTGGAATCCTACGGCCTTTCGATGAACATCACGGCCGAACTGTCCGACGCCGTGACGCTGCGCTCGATCAGCGCCTGGCGCAAGGATGACAGCGCCTCCCCGATCGACTTCGACGCGCTGCCCGCTGTCGACGTCGACGTGCCGGCCTATTATTTCAACGAGCAGCTGAGCCAGGAATTCCAGCTGCTCTACGACAAGGGGCCGATCCATGGCATGATCGGCTTCTATTATCTGGATGCCAGGGCCGACACCCAGTTCGACGTGCGCCTCTTCACCACCGTCCCCGGCCTTACCGCCTATACCGAGGCCAATGTCGATACCCAAACCTACGCCATTTTCGGCGACGTCACCTTCGACATTTCCGACCAGCTCAGCCTCTCGGCCGGCGGCCGCTACACCTGGGACGAACGGCGCGCCGACATAGTGCGGCAAAATTATCTCGGCGGCGGCTCCCCCGTCTTCGGCGGCGCGGGCGTCGCCTTTGGCGCGCCGGGCACGGATTTCCGGGGCGAAAGCGACTTCAAGAAATTCACGCCGCGCCTGTCGGTCAGCTACAAGCCCACGCCCGATCACAATATCTACGCCAGCTGGTCAAAGGGCTTCAAGGGCGGCGGCTTCGATCCGCGCGGCGTCGGCGTCAACGCGCCCGATCTCAATGGCGACGGCATCCGCCAGGACAGCGAAGTCGCCGCCTTCCTCAGCTTCGCGCCGGAGGAAGTCGACAGCTATGAGGTCGGCTACAAGGGCGATCTGATGGACGGCGCGCTCTATGTCGCGGTCGCCGGCTTCTATGCCGATTACAAGGATGTGCAGATTCCCGGCTCCGTCGCCTGCGACGTCGGCGGCATCCCCTCCTTCTGCGGGGTCGTGTCCAATGCGGGCAAGGCGACGTTCAAGGGCGTGGAATTCGAAAGCAATGCGCGCCTCGGCCGCGACCTGATGGCGCCGGGCGACCGGCTGAACCTCCAGACCGCGGTCGGCTATATCGACGCGCAATATGACGAATATATCACCAACATCGCGGGCGTGCCGACCGACGTCGCCGACTATCGCGAAGTGCAGAACACGCCCAAATGGACGGCCAGCGGCACGCTCAGCTACACGACGCCGGTGGGCGATGGCAGCCTCTATGCCGGAACCACGGTGTCGTGGCGGTCCAAGACCTATCAGTTCGAAATCCCCAATCCCTATATCGACCAGAAGGGCTATGCCCTGTGGGACGCCAGCATCGTCTACACCGCGCCCGACGACCGCTGGAGCATCGGCCTCCACGGCAAGAATATCCTCGACAAGGAATATAAGACCTCGGGCTATACCTTCGTCGCCGCCAATCCGGTGACCGGCGCGATCGTCAACAATGCCGCGGGCTTCCCCACCCCGTCGCTCGGCCGCGAAGGCACGCTGACCGCCTTCTACGGCAATCCCCGGCAAGTGTTCGTCACCGGGTCGGTGAAGTTCTGATGAGTACCCTCCGTTCGATTCGAGCTTGTCGAGAACCCTTCGCGCAATGGTTCTCGACAAGCTCGAACTGAACGGAGATGGGTGCAAGCCATGACCGAACAAACCGCATCCCCCCGATACCGCGCCGTCGTGCTGGCGATGCTGTTGCTGGTCTACACCTTCAACTTCCTCGACCGGCAGATCCTGGGCATCCTCGCCGTGCCGATCAAGGCGGACCTCGGCCTCAGCGATACGCAGCTCGGCGCGCTGGGCGGCATCGCCTTCGCCTTGCTCTATTCGACGCTGGCAATCCCCCTGGCGCTGCTCGCCGATCGCACCAGCCGCACCTGGGTCATCACCGTCAGCCTGGCGGTCTGGTCCGGCTTCACCGCGCTGTGCGGCCTCGCCTCCAGCTTCCTGCAGCTCTTCCTCTTCCGCATCGGCGTGGGCGTGGGCGAAGCCGGCGGGGTCGCGCCCTCCTATGCCGTCATCTCCGACTATTTCCCGCCGCACCAGCGCGCCCGCGCGCTCTCCATCTACTCGCTCGGCATCCCGCTCGGCTCGGCGGGCGGCGTGCTGCTGGGCGGCTATATCGCGCAGACGGTCGAATGGCGCACTGCCTTCATCGTGGTCGGCTTGCTCGGCCTCGTCATGGCGCCGATCTTCCGCCTCGTCGTGCGCGAGCCCGCCCGGCCGGTGCAGAGCGGAGCCCCGGTCCCGGTCGGCGCCGTCTTCGGCATCCTCGCGGCCAAGCGCGGCTTCTGGTTCCTGGCGCTGGGCGCGGCGTGCAGTTCCATGTGCGGCTATGGCGTCGCCTTCTGGCTGCCCAGCCTGCTGATGCGCAGCTTCGGCCTCGACCTTCTGGGCGCGGGTCAGTTTCTGGGCGGATTGCTGCTGCTGGGCGGGGTGGCGGGCGTGCTGCTCGGCGGCTTTCTGGGCGATCGGCTGGGCGGACGCGACAGGGCCTATTATGCCTGGGTGCCGGCGGTCAGCTATGTCATCGGCATGCCGCTCTTCGTGATCGGCGTGCTGTCCGACAGCGTCGGCTTCGCTTTCGCCCTGTTCCTTGTCCCCCAGGCGCTGGTCTATGTCTGGCTCGGCCCGGTGCTGACCGCCGTCCAGCATCTCGTCCCCGCCCATATGCGCGCCAGCGCGTCGGCGACCTTCCTGCTGATCAACAATCTGGTCGGGCTTGGCCTTGGCAGCTGGGCGGTGGGCAGCCTTTCGGATGCGCTGACGCCCGCTTACGGGCAGGAGGCGCTGCGCTACGCCATCGTCGCCGCGCTGGGCTTCTATCTGCTCGCCGGCCTCTTCATGGCGCTGGCCGGCAAGGCGCTGCGCCGCGACTGGGTCGCCGCCTGAACCAGCGCCATTGGTGATTTGAAGTCACCAATGGCCGCCCCGCGCGCATTCCCCTCATCAATCGACAAAACCGCACACATGTCGGCTTCGCTGTCGGCCTAGCGCTCGCGGGTGGCGCTGAACTTTACCTTGGGATGGCGTTCCTGCTGATAGCCGATGTCCCAGGCGCTCTTGGCCATGAACACCAGATTGCCGTCCCGGTCCTTGGCCATGTTGGCGCCATTATAGGCGACCAGATCCTTGATCGCCGCCTCGTCGCCGCTGATCCACCGCGCCGTGTCGAAGGGCGAAGGCTCCAGCCCGGCGGCGACCTTATATTCCGCCTCCAGCCGGCTGATCAGCACTTCCAGCTGCAGCTGCCCGACCACGCCGACGATCCACTGGCTGCCGATCTCGGGGTAGAAGACCTGGATGACGCCTTCTTCCGACAGGTCGTCCAGCGCCTTGCGCAGCTGCTTGGTCTTGGTCGGGTCCTTGAGCGCGACGCGGCGCAGGATTTCGGGCGCGAAATTGGGCAGGCCGGTGAAGCGCAGCCCCGGCTTCTCGCTCAGCGTGTCGCCCACGCGCAGCGCGCCATGATTGGGAATGCCGATGATGTCGCCGGGAAAGGCCTCGTCCGCCAGCTCGCGATCCTGGGCGAAGAAGAGGATCGGCGAATGGACGGCCAGCGGCTTGCCCGACCCGCTCGGCGTCAGCTTCATGCCGCGCCGGAACTTGCCGGAACACAGCCGCATGAAAGCGATGCGGTCGCGGTGCATCGGGTCCATGTTCGCCTGCACCTTGAAGATGAAGCCGGTGACTTCGCTCTGCTCGGGCTCGACCGGCGCGGGCTCGGCCGGCTGCGCGCGGGGCGGCGGGGCATGCTGGCCCAGCGCGTCGATCAGCTCGGTGACGCCGAACAGCTTGAGCGCCGATCCGAAATAGACCGGGGTCAGGTCGCCGGCGCGATAGCGCTCCAGGTCGAACTCGGCATAGCCGCCCTGCGCCAGCTCCGCCTCCTCGCGCAACCGCTCCAGCGCCTGGGCGGACAGCAGTTCGGCCAGCTTCGGGTCGTCCAGCCCGGAAACGACGCTCTCCTTGCCCTCAAACTCGCGCGAGGGGCCGCTCGGCTGGCGCAGGCGCTTGGTGGCAAAGTCATAGATGCCCTCGAACTCGCCCCCCATGCCGGCGGGCCAGCTCATCGGGCAGACATCGAGCTGCAGCTGGTCCGCCACTTCATCGAGCAGCCCGAACACCTCGCGGCCCTCGCGGTCCACCTTGTTGACGAAGGTGATGATCGGCACGTTGCGCAGCCGGCACACCTCGAACAGCTTGCGTGTCTGCGGCTCGATGCCCTTGGCCGCGTCGATCACCATGACGGCGGAATCCACCGCGGTCAGCGTGCGATAGGTGTCCTCGCTGAAATCCTCATGGCCCGGCGTGTCGAGCAGGTTGAAGGTGATCGTCTCGCCATCGCGCGTCCGCTCGAACGTCATGACCGATGATGTAACGGAAATGCCGCGCTGCTGCTCGATCTTCATCCAGTCCGACCGCGCGCGCCGGTTCGCCCCGCGCGCCTTGACCTCGCCGGCCAGATGGATGGCGCCGCCTTCCAGCAGCAGCTTTTCAGTGAGGGTCGTCTTGCCCGCGTCGGGGTGCGAGATGATGGCAAAGGTGCGGCGGGATGGGATGGTCATGTTCGGTCCAGCAGTAGCTATGCCCGTTCGCCCTGAGCCTGTCGAAGGGCTGCACTTTCTTCCCCAAGGGAAGAAGGCTTCGACAGGCTTGGCCCGAACGGATTTCCTATATGCGCGCCCGTTACACGCCGACCAGCGTCACGTCCATGCGGAAGGATCGACTATCCCCCGGCAGCAACGCCATGATCCCCGGCTTGTCCCACACATCGCCGTCAAAGCCGACCGGATCGGCCATGCCCGCCCAGGGTTCTATGCACAGATAATGGGCGCCCGGCTTCTGCCACAGGCCAAGCCAGGGCATATCGGGAAAATCGATCTTCAGATGCGGCTGGCCGGGCACGCCCCAGGTCAGCGACCGGCTGTTCAAATCGTCCCAGATCAGCGCGTCCGCTTCGAACATTGCGTGTGTCGGCGCAAGGCAATCGCCTTCTATCGGTGACGGCACGGGTTCGGCCGCGATCAGGCCCGGCTCCGCGCCCACCTTGCGGATCGGGGCCGGCTCGGCCTCGGCGAAACGGATGCGATGCGCCTCGACATCGCCGCCATAGGGCAGCGGCCAGGCGAAGGCGGGATGATAGCCGAAGGAGAAGGGCATGCGCGCCTCGCCCATATTGGTGATCGTCGCCGTCATCCGCAGCGTCGCATCCTCCAGCACGAATCCCATGTCGAGCCGGAAGTCGAACGGATAGATGGCGCGCGTCGTCACATCTGCGTCCAGCCGCAGCAGGATGCGATCGTCGGCCTGCTCCTCCAGCGCGAAGGATTTGCGCCGGGCAAAGCCATGCTGCGGCATCGCATATTCATGCGCGTCCAGCCGATAGACATCGCCCCTGGACCGCCCGACAAAGGGAAAGAGCAAGGGCGCGTGGCCCGTCCACCAGCGCGGATCGGCGTCGGTCATCAGTTCGCGTCCCTGCGCGTCCCGCAGCGAACAGAGCTCCGCGCCCAGCGGCTCGATCTCCGCCGACAGGCTGGCGGAATGGATGGTGAAACGGCTTTCGGACAAAGAGGCCTCCCTGGCGGATCGCTTTCGCATATCAGCGCCTTTGCGCCCTGTCTGCCGCCATGTCGTTTCGGTTGAGGAACCAGATGCCGACCTTGCCTGTTTTGCGAGGCGGAGGAAAAACCAACATGAAACCAACCATAATCGCCATCATGGCAACCCTGCTGCTGTCGGGAACAGCGATGGCGCAGGACAAGGCGAAGAAGGACGATACACTGGACAAGGCCGGGAAGATCGCAAGCCAGCCAGCCCGCGACATCGGCCTCGACAAGGACGAGATCCCGCCTGAGTTGACCAAGGCGGTCGCCAATCCCTATGCTGCCCCGGCCAGCCGCAGTTGCAAGGGGCTGAACCGGGAACTGGGCGCACTCGACGCTGTATTGGGTGACGATTTCACGGCCAGCAAGGAAGCCAATGAAGACCGCACCGGCAAGATCGCGGAGGCAGTCGGCAAGACCGTCGTCAACTCGCTGATCCCATTCCGCGGGCTGGTGCGCGAAATCAGCGGCGCCGCCCCGGCCGAGCGCCGGTTGCAGGCGGCTGTGACCGCTGGCATCGCGCGGCGAGGCTATATGCGCGGCCTCGCCAGCGCCAAGGGCTGCAAGATCGCGCCGATCGCGCCCGCGAAAGACAGCACCATCAAAAAATAGAGGAAGCCTGCAGTCTGGGCAGCGAGGATCGGGGATCTCCCTCCCAATCCTCGCCCTTTCCAGCACACAGGGCGCTTATTCGGCGGCTTCGGCCGCCTTAGCGCGGGGGCGGCGGGTGCGCTTCTTGGGCGCATCCTCATCCTCCGCATCGGGGTCATTGTCGGCGCGCGCGATCGAAGGCGGCAGGATGGCGGCATCGAGCCCCTGCGCGTCGTCCGCCTTGACCGCGTCTGCCTTGCGCGGACGGCCGCGACGCGGCTTGGGCGCATCGGCCTCGGGCGCCGTGTCGGCCGCATCGCTCATCGCTTCGGCGGGCGTGCCGGCCGGACCCTCGACGCCGCGCTCCAGGCGCAGGGCGCTATCGTCGTCACCGGACAGGCGATCGCGGCGGTTGCGGTCGCGGCGATTGCCGCGGCCATCGCGCTGCTCATCCTGCCGGCGATCCTGGTCGCGCGCCTGTTCCCGAACAGGATCGCGCCCGGCGCGTTCGGCCTGGTCGCCGCGCGCATCGTCATGACCGAAGTCGGCGCCGTCGAAATCATCGCCGTCATCGCTGAAATCATCGTCATTGCGGCGGAAGCGCTGCTGCTGTTCCTCCTGACGGGCGCGGTTGTCGGCGAGCACGCGGAAATAATGATCGGCGAACTGCAGATAATATTCGGCGTTCACGCGATCGCCGGCCATCTGCGCGTCGCGCGCCATATTCTTGTATTTTTCGAGCAGCTGGGCCGCATTGCCGCGTGCGCGATTGTCGATGCGGTTGCCATTGTCGCCGCCGCCCCGGTTATTACCACCATTGGGACGACCGTTATTGTTCCGGCCGCGATTGCGACGGCCGGATTGCCGGTTGTTGATCAAGACATGATCCTTGCGTTCGCTATGTCAAAACTCACTGAAGACACTGTTCAGTCGCCATCCCCAAGCACGGCCATCCTTCAGGCCGGATATGGCTCCGCCGGGCATGACCCCGAAGTTCCGGGCCAATCCCCTGGCCGCCACCGGCGCTAGCGCAGCGAACGCCGTCATGACTATAAGGAGCTAAAAAAACGGCCTTTTCTGTCAATGGCCACAGCGGCCAGATCACGAGATGGAGCCGTTCCTGACCCCGATGTAGTGACTTTCACACCATAAACCAAGCGATTTTCGCGCTGGGCGGGGGAAATTGCCCGCACTGGCGCGTCAGGCGCGGGTCGCGACGACGCAGCGATCATGGCCGGCGAGATCGCGCCGGACGGACGCGGCAAGCCCCTGCGTGGCGACCAGCGCGCAGACGCTTTCCCCCTGGGCATGGCCGATCTCGATCGCGGCCATGCCGCCGGGCGCGATCAAACGGGACAAATCCGGCGCGATCCGGCGGTAATCGTCCAAGCCGTCGACCCCCGCGAACAGCGCGCTGCGCGGTTCGTGGAGCACGTCGCCCTCAAGCGGTTCATCCTGCGCGATATAGGGCGGGTTGATGAGCAGAAGGTCGAACGGGCCCTCCACCCCCTGCGCCCAGTCGCCGATGCGGAAGGCGGCGCGATCCGCCAAAGCGAGGCGCGCGGCATTGGCCTGCGCCACGGCCAGCGCCGGCGCCGAGGCGTCGATGCCCCATCCTTTCGCCTGCGGCCACTGCGCCAGAGCTGCGAGCAGCAGCGCGCCCGATCCGGTGCCAAGGTCCAGGATCGTGTCGGGGGCGCGGTCGTGGAAATGATCGACCGCCGCCTCGATCAGCGTTTCGCTGTCCGGTCGCGGGATCAATGTATCCGACGTGACCGCCAGGCTGATCGTCCAGAAATCGCGCGTGCCGGTTATGTGGGCGATGGGCGCGCCGGTCAGGCGGCGATCCAGCAGCGCGGCGAACCCGGCAGGCACATCCAGATCGCGCTGCCGCAGCAGCATGTCGGCGCGCGACAGTCCCAGCGCATGGGCCATGAGCAATTCGGCGTCGAGCCGGGGCGTATCGCTGACGTCCGCCAGATGTCGGGTCGCAGCGCGCAAGGCGTCGGGAATGGCGCGATCGGTCATGGGCAAGGGCGTGGAGATGGCCGCGACTGGCGGACACTCAGCGTCAAGAGACCCCGTCCAGTTGCGCCAGTCGCGCCGCTTCGTCTTCGGCGATCAGGGCGTCGATCACTTCGGCGAGGCCGGGCCCTTCCAGGATTTCGGGCAGGCGGTGCAGCGTCAGGTTGATGCGATGGTCAGTGACGCGCCCTTGCGGGAAATTATAGGTGCGGATGCGTTCGGACCGGTCGCCCGATCCCACCATCGCCTTGCGCGCGCCGGCCTGTTCGCTCTGCGTGCGTTCCCGCTCCGCCTCATAGAGGCGCGCGCGCAGCACCTGCATCGCCTTCGCCTTGTTCTTGTGCTGCGATCGCTCGTCCTGCTGCGTCACGACGATGCCGGTCGGCACATGGGTAATCCGCACGGCCGAATCGGTGGTGTTCACATGCTGGCCGCCGGCCCCGCTGGCGCGGTAGATGTCGATCTTGAGGTCGGAATCGGCGATCTGGACATCGACTTCCTCCGGTTCGGGCAGGACGGCGACGGTCGCGGCGCTGGTGTGGATGCGTCCGCCGCTTTCGGTGACGGGCACGCGCTGCACACGGTGGACGCCGCTTTCGAACTTCAGCCGCGCGAAGACGCCCGCGCCGTTGATGCTGGCGACGACTTCCTTGAAGCCGCCCTGTTCCGACGCATTGGCGGAGAGCAGCTCCATCTTCCACCCCTGGCTATCGGCATAGCGCTGATACATGCGGAACAGGTCGCCCGCGAACAGCGCGGCTTCGTCGCCGCCGGTGCCGGCGCGGATTTCCAGCATGGCGGGCCGCGCATCGGCAGCGTCGCGCGGCAGCAGCTGCAACGCCAGCGCCCGCTCCGCCCGCGGCAGCTGGTTGCGCAGCAGCTGGATTTCCTCCTGCGCCATTTCGCGCATGGCGGGATCGGCCTCGTCGCCGCCGGTCATCATTTCCAGCGCCGACAATTCCTGCCGCAACCGGCGCAGCTCGCGCGCGGCGGCCGCCACCGGCTCGATCTCTGCATATTCCTTTGACAGCCGCACGAACTGGTCCGGGGCGAGATCGGCGCGCGTCATCGACGCCTGCACCTCGTCCCGGCGCGCCTCGATCTGCGCGATGCGTTCGGCGGAAATATGCATCAGAGCGCCGTCACCGTTCCGACCAGCGCATCGAGCGCCACCGCCTGCTGCTCGCCGGTGCCAAGGTTGCGAACGGCCGCTTCGCCCCGCGCCAGTTCATCATCGCCAAGGATGATCGCCCAGCCGGCGCCCGACGCATTGGCGCGCTGCATCCGCTTCTTCATATTGCCGCGATAGCCCATGTCGCAGGCGATGCCGGCGCGGCGCAGGTCGGCGATGATGCCGGTCGCGCGCGCCTCGGCCGCCTCACCCATGGGGATGAGCACGATGGCGGGCTTGTCGACCTCCACCGCATCCACCAGCATCGCCAGCCGCTCGATGCCCGCGGCCCAGCCGACCGCCGGCGTGGCGGGGCCGCCCAGATTCTCGATCAGCCCGTCATAGCGCCCGCCGCCCAGCACCGTGCCCTGCGCGCCAAGGCGGTCGGTTACGAATTCGAACGCGGTGTGGCGATAATAATCCAGGCCGCGCACCAACCGCGCATTGCGTTCCCACGCGACGCCCGCCGCATCGAGGCCGCTCGTCACCTTGTCGAAGAAGCTGCGCGCCGCATCGGTCAGATAGGCGTCGATATCGGGCGCGCTGTCGGCGATCGGCCGGTCGCGCGGATCCTTGCTGTCGAGGATGCGCAGCGGATTCTTCGCCAGCCGCTCGACGCTGTCTTCGGACAGATCGCCACGATGCGCCTGGAAATGGGCGATCAGCGCGGCGCGCCAGGCTTCGCGGCTCTCCGCGTCGCCCAGCGTGTTGAGCGTCAGCGTGACGCCCTCGATCCGCAGTTCGCGCAGCAACTGGTCGCCCATGACGAGCAGTTCGACATCGGCACCGGGCTCGCCCGCGCCGATGATTTCCGCATCCAGCTGGTGGAACTGGCGGAAGCGGCCCTTTTGCGGCCGCTCGTACCGGAAGAGGGGGCCGTGGGTGGCCACTTTGAGCGGCGCATATTGCTGCCAGCCCTCGGTGATATAGGCGCGGCTGATGCCGGCGGTGAATTCGGGCCGCAGGGTGATGGAGTCGCCGCCGCGATCCTCGAACGTGTACATTTCCTTGGACACGACATCGGTGCTTTCGCCCAGCGACCGGGCGAAGACCGCCGTCCCTTCGAACACCGGCACTTCGACCCGCTGGAACCCGTAAAGCCGGCGCACGCGATCGAAGGCCGCCACGACATGGGCGAACCTCTCCTGAAAAGCATCGGGCGCGCCGCCCAGCATGTCCTGCGTGCCGCGCACGGGGCGCGGGGTTTCTAGTCTGGCCATGGGGCAGCGCCTTTAGCGGGATTTCAAGGTCAAGGAAACGCGCTTTTTTGGTCGCTTGCGTGCGTAGATATTCCATATCCTGCAAGGGGTGGACGCGCGGGCGCAGAGCCGCCATGCTGGCCCCCATCCGGGCCGTCCGGCCCCGCCCATCTTTCGGAGACCTCCATGATCCGCAGCCTTGCTGCCGCCCTTTGCCTTTCCACGGGCCTTGCCACCGCGTTCGCCAGCCCGCTGCTGGCGCAGGATGCGGTCCGCTCCAAGCCGACCGCCCTGCCCGTCGACGATGCGACTCCCGCCCCGCGCGACATGCCCTATCCCGGCACGATCCGGCTGGAGGTCGACGCCACCGATACGACCCAGCGCATCTATCGCGTCAAGGAGACCATTCCCGTGGCGCAGGCCGGGCCGATGACGCTGCTGATGCCCGAATGGTTGCCGGGCAACCATGCGCCGCGCGGCCAGATCGAAAAGCTCGCCGGCCTTACCATCACCGCCAATGGTCAGCCGGTGCAGTGGGTGCGCGATCCGCTGGACGTCTATGCCTTCAAGATCGACGTGCCGAAGGGCGCGACCGAAATCGTCGCATCCTTCCAGTTCCTGTCCGCGACTCAGCCCAGCCAGGGCCGCGTCGTCATCACCCCCAGGATGATGAACATCCAGTGGGAGCAGGTCTCGCTCTATCCCGCAGGCTATTTCACGCGCCAGATTCCAGTGCAGGCGAGCGTCACCTACCCCGCCGGCTGGCAGGCCGCGACCGCGCTGCGCGGCACGAAGACGGGCGACACCGTCGCCTATGACACGATCGACTATGAAGCGCTGCAGGATTCGCCCGTCTTTGCCGGCCGCTATTTCAAGCCGGTCGACCTGGGCCACAATGTGACGCTCAACATCGTCGCCGACGCGGCGGACGAACTCAACTACAAGCCCGAGCAGATCGCCAAGCACAAGAAGCTGGTGGATGAAGCCGGCGCGCTGTTCGGCGCCTATCATTTCAACCATTATGACTTCCTGCTGGCCATCACCGACGAAATGGGGGGCATCGGCCTGGAACATCATCGCTCGTCCGAGAACCAGGTCGAGCCGGGCTATTTCAAGGATTGGGATTCGGGCAAGGCGCTGCTCGACCGCAACCTGCTGCCGCATGAGTTCACGCATAGCTGGGACGGCAAGTTCCGCCGCCCCGACCTGCTGTGGACACCCGATTTCCGCACGCCGATGCAGGATAATCTGCTGTGGGTCTATGAAGGCCAGACGCAATTCTGGGGCTATGTGCTGGGCGCGCGGTCGGGGATGTTCACCAAGCAGGAGACGCTGGACGCCTATGCCAATATCGCCGCGCGGCTCGACACGGCGGTCGGGCGGCAATGGCGCTCGCTGGAGGACACCACCCATGATCCCATCATCTCGGCCCGGCGGCCCAAGGGCTGGACCAGTTGGCAGCGGTCGGAGGATTATTATAACGAAGGCCTGATGATGTGGCTGGAGGCCGACGCCATCATCAGCAAGGCGACCAGCGGCCGCAAGGGCCTGGATGATTTCGCCAAGGCCTTTTTCGGCATCAACCCGGGTGACTGGGGCCAGGTCGTCTATAATCGCCAGGACATCATCGACACGCTGAACGGCATCGCGCCCTATGACTGGGCGGGCTTCTTCCAGAAATATGTCGACCGCGCCACCGGCGAAACGCCCAAGGGCGGCTTCTTCATGGGCGGGTACAAGCTGGTCTATACCCAAGAGCCCAACAGCTTCACCAAGGCGGCAGAGACCGCCGGCAAATATGCCGACCAGGGGTCGGGCATCGGCGCGATCGTCAAGAATGACGGCGAGATCAGCAGCGTCATCTGGGACAGCGCGGCGTTCAAGGCCGGGCTGGTCGTGGGGGCCAAGATCCTGGCGGTGAACGGCTATGAATATTCGCCCGAAGCGTGGAAGGGAGCGATCACCGGCGGCAAGGACGGCAAGACGCCGATCCAGATCATCGTCAAGCAGGACAAATATTACCGCACTTTGTCGCTCGCTTATTCAGGTGGCTTGCGCTATCCGCGCCTCGAAAAAACAGGAGCGGGCGAAGGCAGCCTCGACCGGCTGCTCAAGCCCAGAACATGAGTCACCCGCAGCAAATCGTGTAGGATAGAGGCGTTTTCATGAATATCGAACTGATCTCCGTTGGCGACGATCCGCCCCACAACCTCAATGTCGTCATCGAGGTGCCGGTGGGTGGCGAACCGGTCAAATATGAGTTCGACAAGGCGTCGGGCGCGCTGTTCGTGGACCGCATCCTGCACACGCCCATGCGCTATCCGGCCAATTACGGCTTCGTGCCGCACACGCTGTCGCCCGATGGCGATCCGCTCGACGCGCTGGTCGTTGCGCGCTCGCCTTTCATCCCCGGCTGCGTCGTGCGGGCCCGCCCGATCGCGGTGCTGAACCTGGAGGATGAAGCGGGCGGCGACGAAAAGCTGGTCTGCGTGCCGGTGGATTCGACCTTCCCTTATTACTCCAACGTGGGCGAGCGCGACGACCTGCCGGAAATCGTGTTCCAGCAGATCGAGCATTTCTTCACCCATTATAAGGATCTGGAGAAGAAGAAGTGGGTGCGCATCGGCACCTGGGGCGGCGCCGAAGACGCCCGTCGCATCACCCTGGAAGCGATCGAACGCTATCAGGCGGCGAAGAAGGCGGCCTGAGCCGCTTCTTTTTCCGGAAAACCAGAAAAGGCCGCGCGGAACGTCACCGCGCGGCCTTTTTTCGTCCGAGGCGGCCAGCGCGCGCTAGATCAGCCGGTCCGCCTCCAGCGCAAGGGCGAAGGAGTCGCGCGTGCGGGGCAGGCGAGCGTGAAGCCTGGCGTCAGCTTCGGCAAGCCGCTCGACTCCGGCCTGCAACTGCGCTTCGTCCAGGGTGAAGGGCAGGCGCAGGAAGCGCTCGAACGCGCCGCCCACGCCAAAGCGCGGCCCGGCCGCCACGCGCACCCCCAGGCTTTCGGCAAGCGCCGCCAGCGCCGTCGCCTCGGCGCGCGGCAGTTCGGCCCAGAGCGACAGGCCGCCCGCCGGCGATTCGACGCGCCAGTGCGGCAGATGCGTGGCGATCAACCCCAGCAGATGGTCGCGCCGGTCCCGCAGCACCTGCGCCCGCGCGCCCAGCCCCACATCCGCGTCGATCAGTTGCGCCACCGCCAGCTGCTCGACGACCGGGCTTGCCATGTCCATCGTCGTGCGCAATCGGCCGAGCGCCGCGACCGTCTGCGCATCGGCGCGAATCCACCCGACCCGCAAGCCGCCCCAGAAAATCTTGCTGGCCGATCCCAGCGAGATGACCTGCCGGCCCGACGGATCATGGCAGGCCACCGGCGGCGGCGGCGCGAAGTCCAGCCCCATGGCGACCATCGTTTCGTCGACGATCAGGGGCGTGTGCGCGCGCGCGGCGGCGGCCACCAGGGCGCGGCGGGTCGCCGGGTCCATCGACCGCCCCGTCGGGTTGTGGAAATCGGCGATCACGTAAGCGAAGCGCGGCGCGGTCTGGCGAAAGGCCGCCTCCATCGCGTCGATGTCCCACCCCTGTTCGGGCAAGCCGACCGGCACCGGCACGACATGGGCGCGCTGCAGCGCCTGGATGACATTATGATAGGTCGGATGGTCGATCACCGCCCGGTCGCCGGGGCCGGCCAGCCATTGAAGCAGCAGCGAAAATCCCTGCTGCGCGCCGTTGGTCACCATGATCTGGTCCGGCGAGGTCGGGCAGCCGCGCCGATCATAATGGGCGGCGATCGCACGGCGCAGCACCATCAGGCCGAAAGGATCATAGCCAAGATCCCCGAGATAGGCGGGCAGCGCCTCCACCGCATGGGCATAGGCGCGCGCGACGCCGGGAGCGGCCGGCAGCGCGGCATGAGTCCAGTTGAGCAGATTGCCGCCCGCCGGCATTTCCGGATCGTCCGCGGGCTTGGCGGCGTGGCCCGCGGGCAGGCGCGTGACGCTGCCCGACCCCTGGCGGCTTTCCAGAAAGCCTTCGTCGCGCAGCCGGTCGAAGGCTGCGGCTACGGTGGTGCGCGACAGGCCGAGCGCGGCCGCAAGCTCGCGTTCGCCCGGCAAGCGCACGTTGAGGCCGACGCGCCCGTCGAGCACCAGCATCCGCAGCGCCTGGGCCAGTTGCCGATAGGCGGGTTCGGCGCTGTCCTGCGCGCGCCAGGCGCCGAGCAGGCGCAACAGGGAAGGCGGACGAAGCGACGAAGGGGACATGAGCGATCCTGCCTGATCGAGAGATTGCTGCCATTTACGCGTAACCGGCCCTGCATCAAAAGGCCAGTAAAGCCAAATCGGCTTGATCCGAACTGGCCCGGCGGCTGCCCGGCGCCACCACAGCGTGCGCGGGCGCGGCCGGCCGCCGACATTGTCGCGATCGCGGGTGCCTTGCCGGAGATGCGCTGCGGGCTCTTGTGCCCGCCGTGGCAAAGCCGGCATGATGCGCCCGGTCGATCAAGGAGACGCCGGATGATCCGCCTGCTAGCAGCTGCCGCCCTGTTGACGCTGACCGCCGCATCGGCGCCCGAAGCGGCGCTCGCCCCCCTCGCCTTCGAACAAATCGCGCCGCCGGGCACCAGGATGCCGCGCTTCAAGGTCGATGCCGCCTGGCCGCGCATGCCGGGCGATCTGCTGCTGGGGCAAGTGAGCGGCGTTGCCGTCGGTCCCGACGATTCGGTCTGGGTCGTCCACCGGCCCCATTCGCTGACCGCCACCGACACGGGGCTGGCGCAGACGCCGCCGACCGCGATCTGCTGCAAGCCAGCGCCGCCGGTCGTCCACTTTGCGCAGGACGGGCGCTATCTGGGCGGCTGGGGCGGCGCGGCGAACGCGCCAACCGTCGAGGGCGTCAACCAATGGCCCGCCAGCCTGCACGGCATCTTCGTCGACAAGGCCGGGACGGTGTGGTTCGGCGGCAACGGCAAGGGCGATCATGTGGTCATGAACTACAGCCCCAACGGCCGCTATATCCGCAGCTTCGGTCGCCGCGACAAGACCGGCGGCAATGACGCGACCGACCTGCTGGGCAACCCGTCCGACGTCAACCATAGCGACGGCATGGTCCTGATTTCCGATGGCTACACCAACAGGCGGGTGATCGGCTTCGATGCGGGCAGCAACGCCTATCGCGGTCGCTGGGGCGCCTATGCCAGACCGCCGATCGCGCCCACCCGCGCCGGCGATTTCGACCAGAGCCACGCGGTCGACCCCAGCAAGGTCGCCAATCCGAAGGCCGAGACCTTCGCCGACATCGTCCATTGCGTGGTGCCGACGAAGGACGGGCATCTTTATGTCTGCGACCGCAACAACAACCGGGCGCAGTTGTTCCGGCGCGACAAGGATGGCGGCCTCACCTTCGTGCGCGACCTGGTGATCGCGGGCGAAACGGGCGGCACGCATACGGTGACCGACATCGCCTTTTCGCCCGACGCCGACCAGACCTATCTCTATGTCGCGGACATGATGAACGGCCGCATCTGGATTTTGAAGCGCAAGACGCATGAGATATTGGGCGCGATCGGCCGGGTCGGGCGGCAGGCGGGGCAATTTACCTGGCTGCACAGCATTGATACCGACAGCGACGGCAATATCTATGCGACCGAGGTGAATACGGGCCGGCGCATCCAGAAGCTGGTGTTCACCGGCATCGAATGAGAGGAACAGCTGCGTGGGCACCGGACTGTACGACCTGACCGTTCCCGTCTTCATCCATCATCTGCGCATCCTGTCGACCCTGCTCGACAAGGGCGCGGCCTTCGCCGGCGATCGGGGCATCGACCCGCTGGCGTTGACGGGGGCGCGGCTGATCGAGGACATGAAGCCGCTGACCGCGCAGATTCAGTCGGCCTGCGACACCGCCAAGGGTACGGTGACGCGGCTGGGCGAGCTGGAGCCGGTCGCGATGCCGGACGATGAGCAGAGCTTCGCGCAGTTGCAGGCGCGGATCGCGCGCACCATCGCCCTGCTGGAGGCAGTGCCGCAGCAGGCGATCGACGGGCGCGAGGACGCGCAGGTGGTGCTCAAGGTGCCCAATGCCGAGTTCCGCTTCGCCGGGCGCGATCATGTGCTGCGCTTTGCCCTGCCCAATTTCTTCTTCCATGTCGCCATGGCCTATGCGCTGCTGCGGCAGGCGGGCGTGCCGCTGGGCAAGATGGATTATCTGGGCGCGCTCTGACCCCGCGCGCACGGCCCGTCAGCGTCTAGCCGGCGATCAGGCGGACATAGGCGCTGGCCACCCATCCGCTGGCGCAGGGGCCTTCATAGGCCTGCTTGCGCTCGACCGGCGATGAGACGCCACATGCCGGCCCCTCGGTCGCATTGTCCGCCGCCGGCATCGGCGCGACGACGACTCCCAGCCATTTCTGGTCGATGCTGCGGGTGCAGATGTGGAGGCGCGCCCCCTCGCCCAGCGTCGCCACGCTCTTCGCCTCGGTGAACGGCGCGGCGCGCACCGCGAGCCCTTCCGTTCCAACCCGCGTTACTTGCCCCATGGCGCCGCAGGCGTCGAGCCGCGGCCCATCCTCACCGATGGTCACGGGGCGCGCCAGCGTGGATTCGATCCGGCTGTCGGGCACGACCTCTCGCGGTGCGCCGGCGAGCGAACTGTTGGGCAGTTCCTCATAGACGTCGTTGCTCTGCGAACAGCCGGCAAGGCACAGCATCAGGGCGGGGACAATGCGCATGGAAAGCGTGATAGACCGGGCCGCCGGCGGGGGAAAGACGCCATGTTTCGCTTTAGTTTCACGGGCGCATTCCCTATAGACTGGGCATGAGCGACGAACCCCAGATTTCCAACAAGAATGATTATGGTGCCGACAGCATCAAGGTGCTGAAAGGGCTGGACGCGGTGCGCAAGCGGCCCGGCATGTATATCGGCGATACCGACGACGGCAGCGGCCTGCACCATATGGTATTCGAAGTGTCGGACAATGCGATCGACGAAGCGCTGGCCGGCCATTGCGACAAGATCGTCATCACCTTGAACCCGGATGGCTCCGTCAGCGTCGAGGATAATGGCCGCGGCATCCCGACCGGCATCCACAAGGAAGAAGGCGTGTCGGCGGCCGAGGTCATCATGACCCAGCTGCATGCCGGGGGAAAGTTCGAGAATACGTCGGACGACAATGCCTACAAGGTGTCGGGCGGCCTGCACGGCGTGGGCGTTTCGGTGGTGAACGCCCTGTCGGAATGGCTGGACCTCAACATCTGGCGTGACGGCAAGGAACATTATATGCGCTTCGCCTATGGCGACGCGACCGCGCCGCTCAAGGTGATCGGCGATGCGCCGGCCAAAGAAGACGGGACTCCCAAGAAGGGCACGCGCGTCACCTTCCTCGCCTCGACCGAGAAGACCCCCGGCGACGGCGGCACCTTCAAGAACCAGACCGACTATGATTTCGACAAGCTGGAGCATCGCTATCGCGAGCTGGCTTTCCTCAACAGCGGTGTGCGCCTGTTCCTGGTCGACGCGCGGCATGAGGAGAAGAAGGAAGTCGAACTCTTCTATGAGGGCGGCATCGCGGCTTTCGTCAAATATCTGGATCGCAACAAGAATGCGCTGATGCCCGATCCGATCGCGATCGCCGGCACGCGCGACGACGTGACCATCGACGTCGCGCTGGAGTGGAATGACAGCTATTATGAAAATGTGCTGTGTTTCACGAACAACATCCCGCAGCGCGACGGCGGCACCCATCTCGCCGCCTTCCGCGCGGCGCTGACCCGCACGCTCAACAGCTATGCCGACAAGACGGGCCTGCTCAAGAAGGAGAAGGTGAGCCTCACCGGCGAGGATATGCGCGAAGGGCTGACCGCCATCGTATCGGTCAAGCTGCCCGATCCCAAATTCTCCAGCCAGACCAAGGACAAGCTGGTCAGTTCCGAAGTGCGCCAGCCGCTTGAAAGCCTGATGGCCGACAAGATGGCCGAATGGCTGGAGGAGAATCCTGCGCACGGCAAGATGATCGTGCAGAAGGTGATCGACGCCGCCGCCGCCCGCGAGGCCGCGAAGAAGGCGCGTGAGCTCACGCGCCGCAAGGGCGCGATGGACATCGCCTCGCTGCCCGGCAAGCTCGCCGACTGCCAGGAGCGCGACCCGGCCAAGTCCGAACTGTTCCTGGTCGAGGGCGATTCGGCCGGCGGGTCGGCCAAGCAGGGGCGCAACCGCCATAATCAGGCGATCCTGCCGCTGAAGGGCAAGATCCTGAACGTCGAGCGCGCGCGCTTCGACCGGATGCTCTCGTCCAAGGAAGTGGGCACCCTCATCCAGGCGATGGGCACGGGCATCCGCGACGATTTCAACCTGGACAAGCTGCGCTACCACAAGATCGTCATCATGACCGACGCCGACGTCGACGGCGCGCATATCCGCACGCTGCTGCTGACCTTCTTTTACCGCCAGATGCCGCAGATCATCGAGGCGGGGCACCTCTACATCGCCCAGCCGCCGCTCTACAAGGCGAGCCGGGGACGATCGGAAGTCTATCTCAAGAACGAAGCGGCGCTGGAGCAGTATCTGGTCGACAATGGCGTCGACACGATGGTGCTGGAAACCAGCGGCGGCGCGCGCAGCGGCGACGATCTACGCGGGCTGATCGAACATGGCAGGCGGATGCGCGCGGTGATGCGCTATGTGCCGCGCCGCTACAATCCCGCGATCATCGAGGCGCTGAGCCTCAATGGCGCGCTGGACCCGGAACTGTCGAAGGACGCGCAGGCGCAGCGGCTGGACGCCACCGTCGCCTGGATGGACGCGCATGATGCCGAAGGCCGCTGGTCGGGCCGGATCGCGCAGGAAGGCGGATTTCATTTCGAACGGCTGTGGCGCGGCGTCACCGATCATCACATGATCGAGGGCGGCTTCATCGGATCGGCCGAGGCGCGCAAGCTGCACGCCATCGCCAGCGAGGAAGCGGCCAGCTATAAAAGCGCGAGCCGGCTGGTCACGGCCAAGGCGGCGCAGGCGGTCGAGGATGCCGGCGAGGACGAATTGCCGACCGCCAGCGCCAAGGGCACGACCATCACCAGCCCGAGCGAGCTGCTCGACGCGATCCTGACCGCCGGGCGCAAGGGGCTGTCGATCCAGCGCTACAAGGGCCTGGGCGAAATGAATGCCGAGCAACTTTGGGAAACCACGCTGGATCCGGACAATCGCTCCATGCTGCGAGTCGAGGTGGAGCAGGCGGACGTCGCCGACGAAATCTTCACCCAGCTGATGGGCGACGTGGTCGAATCGCGGCGCGAGTTCATCCAGGACAATGCGCTGAACGTCGCCAATCTGGACGTCTGACATGGAGCGGGTCCGGTGCGGCTGGTGCGGCACGGACCCGCTTTATTGCGCCTATCATGACGAGGAATGGGGCGTCCCGCAGCGCGATTCGCGCATGCTGTGGGAAATGCTGATGTTGGAGGGCTTTCAGGCCGGGCTGTCGTGGATCACCATCCTGCGCAAGCGTGAGGCCTTTCGCGCCGCCTTCGCCGGCTTCGATCCGGACAAGGTCGCGGCGTTCAGGCCGGCGGATGTCGATCGGCTGATGAGCGACGCCGGCATTGTGCGGGCGCGCGCGAAGATCGAGGCGACGATCGCCGGCGCCCGCCTCTATTGCGCGATGCGCGAGCGGGGCGAGGATTTCTCGGCCTATGCCTGGGGCTTTGTCGACCGCCGGCCGATCCGCAATGACGGCCGCGCGGTGCCGCCAAAGAGCCCGCTGTCGGAGGCGATCTCCAGGGATCTGAAGCGGCGGGGGTTTAAATTCGTCGGTCCGACCATCGTCTATGCATGGATGCAGGCGACCGGGCTGCTGAATGATCATGCGATCGACTGCTTTCGCCGCGACGCGGTGATGCCGTCATGAGGCGGGCATGGATCGCGCTGATGCTGGCGCTGCCGGCGGGCTGCAGCGAGGATCCGCCGCCCGCCGTGGTGAACAAGACGGGGGCCGACCGTCCGGCAGAGGTGGTGGTGACGCCGATCGCCGATGAGACAGCCAAGGCCGACAGCAAAAGCGACAGGCCGACGTCCGTTACGCCGCTCGCCAAACCGTTGGTTTCACGTGAAACATCGCCGCCCCCGCCGGAGCTCGCCGCTTATCGCGCGATCGGCACCGAGCCTTTCTGGGCTGTGACTGTACGCGGCGACACAGCGACGCTGGAGCGGCCCGACAGGGCGGCGGTGCGCTACCGAGTGCGGGAGGAAGCCGATGCGGCGGCGCTGCGCTTTCTGGGCGAGGGGTTCAGCATGACCGTCAGCGATGGTCCGTGCAGCGACGGCATGAGCGACGCCATATGGTCCGACCGGGTGCAGATCGCCTTTGGCGAGGGCGTGCTGAAAGGTTGCGGCGGCGCGCGCGACGAGGGGCGGGATTTCGGCTACTGATCGTCCAGGGAGGAAAAGAGAGATGTGCCATGCGCGAAACACTGCCGTCCCGTCGCGACCTGCTGGTCGCATCCGCCCTGCTGACCGTCGCCGCGCCGCCAGCGCAGGCGGCGAGCCGTATCTCGCGCGAGCCGCCGGTGCCGCCTGAAGCTCCGCGCAAGACGCTGGGTATGGTGCTGTTCGACGGGTTCGAACTGCTCGACGTGTTCGGCCCGCTGGAAATGTTCGCGATGCTGAACGATCGCGTCGACACGCTGCTGATCGCGGAGAAGGCCGGCCCGGTGAAGAGCCGCACTGGCCCCGCCGCCATGGCCGATGTCGCTTTCGCCGATGCGCCCAAGCTGGACATCGTGATGATCCCCGGCGGATCGGGCACGCGGCGGGAGGTCGGCAACCCCGCCTTCCTGCAAGCGATCAAGAATTTGGCCGACGCCACGCCGCAGGTGGCGAGCATCTGCACCGGATCGGGCCTGTTGGCCAAGGCCGGCCTGCTCGATGGAGTGAAGGCGACGAGCAACAAGATGGCATGGGATTGGGCGACGGCACAGGGCGCGCAGGTGCATTGGGTACCCCATGCCCGCTGGGTCGAGGACGGGAAATATACAACATCGTCGGGCGTCTCGGCAGGCACCGACATGGCGCTGGGTCTGATCGCCAAACTCTATGGCAAGGCAATGGCGCAATGGGTCGCGGACCGCGCCGAATATCGCTGGAATGACGATCCGACCGACGATCCCTTCGCGGCGCTGAGCGGGCTCTAGTCCGCGCGCATCGCTTCGGCGACGAGCGCTTCGGCTTCCATCAGCAGCGCGTCCTCGGCCGCCTGCTGCGCCACTTGTTCGCGGCCGATGAGGATCAGCACGGGAACCGCGAGCGGGCTGACTCGCTCCAGGTCGATGTGCAGCATCGTCGTCGCCGCTCGGTCGATCAGATCGCCCAGCCGCCCCACATCCGTCATCCGCGCGCGGGCGTCGGCCCAGGCCGCCTTGATCAGCAGATGGTCGGGCTGATATTTGCGCAGCACGTCGTAGATGAGGTCGGTGGAAAAGGTCACCTGCCGCCCGGTCTTGCGCTTGCCGGGATGCTGCCGCTCGATCAGGCCGGAAATCACCGCCACGTCGCGGAACGCGCGCTTCAGCAAGCTCGACTGTTCGACCCAGTCGATAAACTCATGGTCCAGAATATCCGCGGAAAACAGGCTCCGGGGGTCGGTCACGGGTTTGAGGCCATAAACCGCCAGCGCATAATCATTGGACACGAAGCCCAGCGGCATCAGCCCCTGCGCATCCATGCGCCGCGTGAGCAACATGCCGAGCGACTGGTGGGCGTTCCAGCCTTCGAAACTGTAGCAGACGAGATAATGGCGCCCTTCATGCGGGAAGGTCTCAATTAATAGCTGCCCCGGCTGCGGCAGGGCGGAGCGGGCCTGCTGCATGTCCAGCCATTCGCGCACGTCGGGCGGGAAGCGGCCCCATTCTTCCGGCTCGGCCAGGAAATGGCGCACCCTGTCGGCCAGGCGAGTAGACATCGCCATGCGCGTGCCGCCCCAGCTGGGCACGCGCGCCTGTTTCGACGTGGCGCGCACGGTCAGGTCGGTGATGTCGATCCGCACCACCTCCAGCGCCATGCCGGAGAAGAAGAAGCTGTCGCCCGGCCGCAACTGCGCGGCGAAGCCTTCCTCGACCGTGCCGAGCTTGCGGCCATTGGCGAAGCGGACGGCGAGCGCAGGCTGATCGACGATGATGCCGGCATTGAGGCGGTGCTGCTGGACGAAGCGAGGGTGCGAGACGCGCCAGGTCCCGTCCTCCTCCCGGGTCAGGCGCTTGAAGCGGTCATAGGCGCGCAGCGCATAGCCGCCCCCTTCGATGAAGGAGAGGACATTGTCGAACGCTTCGGCGGTCAGCGCGCTGTAGGGCGTGGCGGAGCGGATCTCGTCGAGCATCTCCTCCGCGCGGAACGGCCCGGCGCAGGCCAGGCCCATGACATGCTGCGCCAGCACGTCCAGGCTGCCGGGACGAAAGTCATCGGCATCGCGCTCGCCCGCCTCCACCGCGTCGAGCGCCGCGCGCGCCTCCAGATATTCGAACCGGTTGCCCGGGATCAGGATCGCTTCGGACGCCATGTCGAGCCGGTGATTGGCGCGGCCGATGCGCTGGAGCAGGCGCGAGCTGCCCTTGGGCGCGCCCATCTGGATGACGCAGTCGACATTGCCCCAATCGACGCCCAGGTCGAGCGAGGCGGTCGCGACGAGCGCGCGCAGCCTGCCCGCCGCCATCGCGCTTTCGACCTTGCGCCGCGCCTCGATCGACAGGCTGCCATGATGGATGGCGATCGGCAGATTGGCGTCATTGACCGACCAGAGTTCCTGGAAGATCAGTTCGGCAAGGCCGCGCGTGTTGCAGAAGACCAGAGTCGTGCCGCGCGACTCGATTTCCGCCATCACCTGCCTGGCGGCATAGCGGCCCGAATGGCCCGACCAGGGGATGCGCCCTTCGGGAATGAGGATCGCGACATGGGGCTCTGCCCCCGCCTCCCCCAGCACCGGCGTCACCGCGCCTATGTCGCCATCGGGCGCCAGCCAGGCGCGATAGGCGTCGACATCGGCGACCGTGGCGGACAGGGCGACGCGGCGCAGCCCGGGGTTGATCGCCTGCAGCCGCGCCATCGACAGGCTGAGCAGGTCGCCCCGCTTCTGCGTGGCGAAGGCATGGACCTCATCGACGATCACCGTGCGCAGATTGGCGAACATCATGTCCGCATCGGGATAGGTCAGCAGCAGCGACAGCGATTCGGGCGTGGTCAGCAGGATGTGCGGCGGCCGGGCGCGCTGCCGCGCCTTGCGGTCCGAGGGCGTGTCGCCGGTGCGCGTCTCGACGCGAATCGGCAGCCCCATCTCCTCGATCGGGGTCAGCAGGTTGCGCCGGACATCGACCGCCAGCGCTTTCAGTGGCGAGACATAGAGGGTGTGCAGCCCCTCGGTCGGCGCGGCGATCAGGTCAGCGATCGTCGGCAGGAAGCCGGCGAGCGTCTTGCCCGCCCCCGTGGGCGCAACCAGCAGCGCGTGATCCCCCTGTTGCGCCGCCGCCAGCATCTCCATCTGATGCCGCCGCGCGCGCCAGCCGCGGGCGGCGAACCAGTCTTCGACGATGGCGGGCAGAGCGACAGGCATGGCCCTTCATGTAGGATCGCGCGCGGCGCGCGTCACCCTCCCCGCCTCGCCCGGCGCATCGTAATTAAGATGCCGGGTTACGAAAGATTATGTCCTGCGCCTCTGGTCGGCACCCCGGCTGCTGCGTTACACTCGCGGCATCATCAGCGGCGCTTCAGACGCTGCGACAGCAGGAGACATGATATGACCGGCGAAACCCCTCCCGTGAGCGAAGCCGACCTGACGGGCGTGGAGCCCACCGGCAACCGTCGCCGTCCCAAGGCGCCGATCATGGAGATTGACGGGCGCAGGCTGAAGCCCGCCACCTTGATGATGGGCCATGGCTATGACCCGACCTTGTCGGAGGGATCGCTCAAGCCACCCATCTTCCTCACCTCCACCTTCGCCTTCGAAAGCGCGGCGGCGGGCAAGCGTCATTTCGAAGGGGTGACGGGCATCCGCCCGGGCGGGGCGGAGGGCCTGGTCTATTCGCGCTTCAACGGCCCCAATCAGGAGATTTGCGAGGATCGGCTGTCGGTATGGGAGGAGGCGGAGGACGCGCTGCTCTTTTCCAGCGGCATGTCGGCGATCGCCACCACCTTGCTGGCGCTGGTGCAACCGGGCGACGTGATCGTCCATTCAGCACCGCTTTACGCCGCGACCGAATCGCTGATCGGGCGCATCCTGGGCCGCTTCGGCGTCCAGTGGCTCGATTTTCCCGCCGGCGCGAGCGCGGAGGAGATTGGCGCGGTGATCGACAAGGCGAAGGCGCTGGGCCGCGTCGCCCTGATCTATCTGGAAAGCCCGGCCAACCCGACCAATGTGCTGGTCGATCTCGACGCCGTTGTTGCGCGGCGCGACTCGGCTTTTTCCGGGGACGATCATGTCCCGCCGATCGCGATCGACAACACGTTCCTTGGGCCGCTATGGCACAAGCCGATCGGCCATGGCGCAGACCTCGTCATCTACAGCCTCACCAAATATGCCGGCGGGCATAGCGATCTGGTCGCCGGCGGGGTGCTGGGCAGCAATGCGCTGATCAACACCATCCGCCTGATGCGCAACACGATCGGCACCATTTTGGACCCGCACAGCGCCTGGATGCTGCTGCGCAGCCTGGAAACGCTGGAACTGCGGATGAGCCGCGCGGGCGAGAATGCCGCAAAGGTGTGCGCATGGCTGCGCGACCAGCCGCAGGTGGAGAAGGTCGTCTATCTGGGCTTTCCCGAAACCGAGCGGCAGGCCGACATTTATCGCCGCCACTGCTCGGGCGCGGGATCGACCTTCTCGCTCTACCTCAAGGGCGGCGAGACGGAGGCCTTTGCCTTCCTCGATGCGCTCAAGATCGCCAAGCTGGCGGTCAGCCTGGGCGGCACCGAAACGCTGGCGAGCCATCCCGCGGCGATGACGCATTTGTCGGTCCCGGCCGAACGCAAGGCGGCGCTGGCGATTGGCGACAATATGGTGCGCATCTCGATCGGCTGCGAGGATGCAGACGATCTGATCGCCGACTTCGCCCAGGCGCTGCGGCAGATCGGCTGAAAATATGGTTCGACCGCTATTGCTGGTGGGGCAGCCGCTGCTGGCGCCGCTGCTGCCCGTGCTGCGCGCCGACTATGACGTGCTCACCCTGTGGGAGCAGCCCGATGCGGCGGCGCTCGCCCGCGTCGATGCGCTGGTCTGGGCGGGCGAATTTCCGCTTGGCCCCGCACTGATCGACGCGATGCCGCGCCTGGGGCTGATCGCCTGCTTCACCGTGGGCTATGACGGCGTCGACCTGGACCTGGCCCAGGCGCGCGGCATCGCCGTCGCCCATGCGGGCGCCGCCAATGCCGAGGATGTCGCCGACCATGCGATCGGCCTGATGATCGCGCATCGTCGCTGGATCGTGGGCGGCGACCGCCATCTGCGCGCGGGTCAGTGGACGATCGAGGCCAAGACGCGGACCCGATCGATGGGCGGCGCGCGACTGGGGATCGTGGGCATGGGCGCGATCGGCATCGCCATCGCCGAGCGGGCGGAGGCGATGAAGATGCGCATCGGCTGGTGGGGTCCGCGCGACAAGCCCGGCCTTGCCTGGCCGCGCACGGACAGTCTCGCGGCACTGGCGCGCGAAAGCGACATTGTGGCGGTCGCGGCGCGCGCCGACGACAATAATCGGGGCATGATCGACGCCGCCATCCTGGACGCGCTGGGTCCGGACGGGCTGCTGGTCAATGTCGCGCGCGGGCAGCTGGTGGACGAAGTCGCGCTGGTCGCGGCGCTGAGGGCCGGGCGGCTGGGCGGCGCGGCTCTGGACGTGTTCGACCCCGAACCGACCGATCCGGCGCGCTGGGCCGGTGTGCCCAATGTCGTTCTAACCCCGCATACGGGCGGCGCGACGCAGGAGGCGGTGGCGCGGATGCTGGACATGCTGCGCGCCAATCTGGCGGCGCATTTCGCGGGCGCGCCGCTGCCCGCGCCTGTCGCCTGACGGTCAGTCCCAGTCGACGCGCGGCCATCCCCGCGCCGCCGCCAGCAACGCCAGGCGGCGGTGCGGGTTGGCGGCGAAGGGCAGGTCGGCATATTCCAGCATCGGCGCGTCGGACACATGGTCGGAATAGGCGCGGATATGCGCCTGCCCCCGGTCGATCGCCTGCGCCGCCATCCACGCCTTGATCATGCGCAGCTTGCCGGTGTCGTAGCAATTTTCGCCAGCGATCTTGGCGCGCACATAGCGCAGATCCTGGCTCAGATGATCGGTGGCGATGACGGCGTCGAACCCCAGCCGCCGCGCGATCGGCTCGACATAGAGACGGTAGGAGGCGGTGGCGAGCACCAGCCGATAGCCGTCCGCCCGGTCTTGCGCGATCTGCGCCAGCGCGCCCTGTCGCACATTGGTGGCGATCACCTTGTCGGCATAGCTTTCGACATGCGGCATCAGCCTGGCGCGCTCGACATTATAGCCGACCATCAGCGCCTGGTTCAGCTCCTTCAGGCGCTGGCGCGTGACGAGCTTGAGCACATAGGCCAGCATCAGCAGAAGGACGCAGGGCAGCAGCACCAGCCGCCAGGGCGCCATCGCCCGCGCGACATGGATCAGGAAGCCCGTATAGGTGCCCGAAAATGTGACCGTCCGGTCCATGTCGTAGATCGCCAGTCGATGCGTCATGCCGTATCCGAAACTTTTGCCTGAGCCCTTCGTTCTGGCTTGCGGATGGGCCGTTTCGGCTTGCCGTGCAACCGATAATGGACCACTAAATCCCCTGATGAACAAAGCCGCCGAATTGACAGAAGAACAACGCGATGGCGGCACGGTAATACGGCTTTCGGGAAACCTGGCCATAGCGTGCCTTCACGATCTGCCCGCTCGCCTGGATGGCGTGCAGGGGCCGGTCGACGCCATCGACCTGTCGCAGGTCGACCATATCGACACGATCGGCGCCTGGACCGTGCACAGCGCGGCCAAGCGGCTCGACGCGAAGATCGTCGGCGCGCATGACGATGCGCAGCGCTTGATCGAGGCGGTGGGCGATCTGGACGAACCCATGCCGATCCGCCCCGAAAAGCAGTCGCCGCTGACGCGCGTCGTGGGGCAGATTGGCGAGGCTGTGGTGAATGCCGGCAGCACGCTCGTGGGGTTGCTCGGCTTTTTCGGCGCCAGCCTGGTCGCCACCTGGGGCCTGATCCGTCATCCCAGCCGCTTTCGGATCAATGCCGTCGTGCAGCGGTTCGAGGTGGTGGGCGTGTCCGCGCTCGGCATCATCGGCCTCATGAGCTTCCTGATCGGCATCGTCATTGCCCAGCAGGGTTCGGTGCAGCTGCGCCAGTTCGGCATGGAAATGCTGACCATCAACCTGGTCGGCCGCCTCACCTTTCGTGAACTGGGCGTGCTGATGACCGCGATCATGGTCGCGGGCCGGTCCGGCTCCGCCTTCGCCGCGCAGCTCGGCACGATGAAGCTGACCGAGGAGATCGACGCGATGCGCACCATCGGCGTGTCGCCGATGGAGGCGCTGGTGATGCCGCGCACCTTGGCGGTCGTGGTGATGATGCCGCTGCTCGGCTTCTATTCCTCGATCGTCGCAATCATCGGCGGCGGCTTCCTGTGCGCGGTCGCGCTCGACATTCCGCCCATCACCTTCATCCAGCGCCTGCGCGAAGTCGTGCCGATCACCGACCTGTGGGTCGGCCTCATCAAGGCGCCGGTCTTCGGCGTCATCATCGCGCTCGCCGGCTGCTATCAGGGCATGCAGGTCAAGGCCAATGCGGAGGAAGTCGGGCTGCGCACCACCGCGGCGGTGGTGCAGGCGATCTTCCTCGTCATCGTGATCGACGCCTTCTTCGCCGTCTTCTTCACCTGGGTCGGGTGGAACTGATGAGCGAGGAAGAGATGCAGCAGGCCGAGGAACGGCGCATCGAAGAGGCAGTGGAGCAGAATGACGTCGCCATCAGCGTGCGGGGTCTGCGCAACAGCTTCGGCGACCAGGTGGTGCATGAACAGCTCGACCTAGACGTGCGCAAGGGCGAGATATTGGGCGTGGTTGGCGGATCGGGCACTGGCAAGTCGGTGCTGATGCGCTCGATCATCGGCCTTCAGACCCCGGACGAAGGCGAAGTCCGCGTCTTTGGCGAATCGATGGTCGGCCGGCTGGACGACGAAGCGCTGGCGATCCGCAAGCGCTGGGGCGTGCTGTTCCAGGGCGGCGCGCTGTTTTCCACGCTGACCGTGGCGGAAAATGTCGAAGTGCCGATCCGGGAATATTATCCCAATATCGGGCCACAGCTGCGCGACGAGATCGCCGCCTACAAAATCCGCATGACCGGCCTGCCGACCGAAGCGGGCCCCAAATATCCCGCCGAACTGTCGGGCGGCATGCGCAAACGCGCGGGCCTGGCTCGCGCCCTGGCGCTGGACCCCGACCTGCTGTTCCTGGACGAACCCACCGCCGGTCTCGACCCGATCGGCGCGGCGGCTTTCGACGACCAGACGCGCAAGCTGCAGCAGACGCTGGGCCTCACCGTCTTCCTCATCACCCACGATCTCGACACGCTCTATTCGATCTGCGACCGGGTCGCGGTGCTGGCGGACAAGAAAGTGATCGCGGTCGGCACGATCGAGGAACTGCTGGCGCTGGACCACCCGTGGATCCAGGAATATTTCAACGGCCCGCGCGGCCGCGCCGCCACCGCGGCCGTCGAACGCGAAAAGAACAAGGCGGCGCCCACGCCGCCCGATAGAAGGCGATAGGATATGGAAACCCGCTCCAACCATGTGCTGGTCGGCACGGTCACGCTGTTGCTGCTGGCCGCGATCATGATCGCCGCCTTCTGGTTTTCGCGCCTGTCGCAGGGCGACAACAAGGAATATGACATCTTCTTCAAACAGTCGGTCAGCGGCCTGGCCAAGGGATCGGGCGTCAATTACGCCGGTGTCCCGTCCGGGCAGGTCGAGCGGATCGAGCTGTGGAAGCGGGATCCCAGTTTCGTGAAGGTGCGCATCTCCGTCCGCGACAGCACGCCGATCCTGCAGGGCACGACCGCGACGATTCAGGGCGTGGGATTCACCGGTGTGAGCGAGATCGTGCTGGATGGCGCGGTCAAGGGCGCGCCGCCGATCGTCTGCCCGGCGCACAATGCCCCTGCGGCCTGCCCCGATGGCGTGCCAGTCATCCCGACCAAGCCTGGCGCGCTCGGCGAACTGCTTAACAACGCGCCGCAGCTGCTGGAGCGGCTGTCGACTCTGACCGAGCGTCTCACCGAATTGCTGAACGACAAGAACCAGCAATCGATCGCCGGCATCCTGGCCAATGTGGAGCGGATTTCGGGATCATTGGCGGATCGCAGCCCCGAGATTGCCGCCACCTTGGCCGAAGCGCGCATCGCGGTTCAACGCACGGGTGTTGCCGTGGAACAGATTGGCAAGCTTGCCGCAACCACCGATTCACTGCTGAACGAACAGGGCAAGCCGCTGATGGCGGACCTGCGCAAGACGGTGCAGGCCGCGAGTCGCAGCATCGACACGCTGGACAAGACGATCGGCGAGGCACAGCCGGGGGTGAAGAGCTTCAGCAACCAGACCATGCCGGAGGTCAACCAGCTCGTCCGCGACCTGCGTGAAATGTCGCGCGCCTTCCGCGGCGTCGCCGAAAAGCTCGACCAGCAAGGTGCCGGTTCGATCGTCGGATCGCCCAAGCTGCCCGATTACAAGCCATGATGAGGATAAGGATGAGGCGCATGTTCCACGCGAAACCCCAGGGCGCCACGGCGGCGCTGGCCGCGGCCCTGCTCCTGTCGGGCTGCGTGTCCTTCGGCGGCAAGCCGCCCGAACGGCTGCTCTCGCTGGATGCCGCGCACAAGGTGCCATCGGGCGCCGCACGCGTGGCGGGCGGCGGTCGCACGCTGATCGTCACCGAACCCGAAGCGCCCAAGATGCTGGACACGGTGCGCGTGCCGGTGAAGACCAGCCCGACCTCCGTCGCCTATGTGACCAAGGTGCAGTGGGCCGACACGCCGCGCCACATGTTCCGCCGCCTGCTGGCCGAAACAATCTCTGCCACGACCGACCGGGTCGTGCTCGATTCGGGCCAGTTCTCGGGCGACGGCGGCCAGCGGCTGAGCGGCGAACTGATCGAATTCGGGATTGACGAAGCTCAGCAGAGCGCGACGGTTACCTATGACGCGATGCTCACCACGCCTCGCGGCGTTGCGCTGGCGCGGCAGCGCTTTACCGCCAGCGCGCCGGTCGGCGGCAAGATCGAGGCGGGCAGCGTCGGCGTGCCGCTCAATGCAGCGGCGAACCAGGTTGCAACCGATGTCGCCGCCTGGGTCGCAGCCGTGAAGGACTGACGCGTCAGCCGTCGGGCGGCGTTCAGTCCAGGCTCTTGCGCGCCTGTTCGGTGACGTCCTTCGACAGGCCCGGCTGCGCCAGGATGCGCCGCAGCTCGCCCTGCATCAGCGCGGCGCGTTCCGCATCGAATCGCTTCCAGCGGCCGAGCGGCGGGACGAGCCGCGCGGCGGTCTGCGGGTTGATCCCATCCAGCGCGATGATGCAGTCGGCCACCAGTCGATAGCCCTTTCCCGATCGGTGGTGGAACGCCCACTGATTGCCGGAAAAGGCGCCATAGAGAGCGCGCACCCGATTGGGATTGGACAGGGTGAAATCCTTGTGCCGCCCCAGTTCCTCAACCAGGTCGACCGTGTCGGGGTGGAAGGCGAAGGCCTGGGTCTGGAACCATTTGTCCAGCGTCAGCGCGTCGGCGGAATAACGATTGTAGAAAATGTCGAGCGCAGCGATTCGCTCCGGGCTGACGCCGTTGGCCAATATGCCCAGCGCCGCCTGCCGCTCGGTCATATTGTCCGCGCTGCTGAACTGGTCGAAGGCGATGGCGGGGCCATCCGCCGCGCCCGAGGCCACCAGATAATGGAGCGCCGCGTTGCGCAGCTTGCGTGCGCCCTTGGCTGCGGGCGACAGCGCAAAGCCGTTCGCCTTCAACCGGGCATGAATGTCGCGCCACAGCGGCTCCAGCTCTGCGCCGATGCTGCGCTGAAGCGCTTCACGCGCGGCGTGGATCGCATCGGGATCGACCTGGCGCATCTGGTCGCCCAGATAGGCTTCGCTCGGCAAGCGGATCGCTTCCGCGACAAAGGCCGGGTCCAGCGTGGGGTCGGTCAGCGTCTGGCGAATGGCGTTGATCACCGCCCCTTCGTCAACTGTCTGGCCGCCGATCCGGCCCACCAGCACATTGACCATCAACTGCTGCATCGCCTCGTAGCGGGCAAAGGGATCATCATCATGCGCCGACAGGAACGCCAGATCGGCCTGGCTGCGGTTGGTGTCGACGATGACGGGCGCGGAAAAGCCGCGATTGATCGACAGGATCGGCGCAGTCGCGAAATCCGGAAAGGTGAAGCGCTGCTCCGCCTGCGTCAGCATCAGCAGTTCGTCGCCATGATGCGTCCCGCTTTCCTGGTCGAACAGCGCGACGCGCAGCGGGATCGCCATGGGCTGCTTATTTGGCTGCCCCGGAGTCGGCGGCACGCTTTGCTCCAGCGTCAATTCAACCTGAAGAGTCACGGGATCGTGCGACAGCGAGGCGCGCACGCGCGGGGTGCCCGCCTGCTCGTACCAGAGGCGGAATTGGGACAGGTCGATCTCGCCCCCCTCCTCCATCGCGCGCACGAAATCCTCGCAGGTTGCCGCCTGCCCGTCATGCCGCGCGAAATAGAGGTCGGTGCCGGCGCGGAAGCGTTCCGGCCCCAGCATCAGCGCCATCATGCGGATCAGCTCCGCCCCCTTATTGTAAATGGTCGCGGTGTAGAAGTTACTGATTTCCATATAGGATTCAGGGCGAACCGGGTGCGCCAGCGGTCCTGAATCCTCCGGAAACTGGCCGGCGCGAAGGATGCGGACATCCTCGATCCGCTTGACCGCGTGGCTGCCCATGTCGGCCGAAAAATTCTGATCGCGAAAGACGGTGAAGCCTTCCTTCAGCGACAGCTGGAACCAGTCGCGGCAGGTGACGCGGTTGCCCGACCAATTGTGGAAATATTCGTGCGCCACCACCCCTTCGACACCATCATAGTCGATGTCGGTCGCGGTTTCGGGATCGGCCAGAATATAGCGCGAATTGAAGATGTTGAGGCCCTTATTCTCCATCGCGCCGAAGTTGAAATCGGCAACGGCAACGATGTTGAAGACGTCCAGATCATATTCCCGGCCATAAACGCGCTCGTCCCAGGCCATGCTGTTCTTCAGCGCCTGCATCGCATGGGCGGTGCGCGGCAAGTCGGCTTCTTTGACCCAGATGCCCAGCTGCACGTCGCGCCCCGACATCGTCACGAAATGATCGGCGTTGCAGGCAAGATCACCCGCAACCAGCGCGAACAGATAGCAGGGCTTGGGATAGGGGTCGTTCCAGGTCGCCCAATGGCGGCCGTCCGCCTCGTCCCCCTGCGCGACCGGATCGCCATTGGCGAGCAATATCGGAAATCGCGCCTTGTCCGCCATCATATGCACGCTGTAGCGCGAGAGAATGTCGGGGCGATCGGGGAAGAAGGTAATGCGGCGAAAGCCCTCTGCCTCGCACTGGGTGCAGAGCAGGCCGCCGCTGGCATAAAGGCCCATGAGCTTGCTGTTGCGCTCCGGCGCCAGTTCGACCAGCGTCTCTACCTCGTGCGCGGCACCGGCCAGCGCAATGATGAGGGCTCCCGCCTCCAGATGCCACTCGCTTTGCGCGAGCAGCCGGCCGTCGATTTTCACTTCCAGCGGCACCAGCCCATCGCCGTCCAGCCGCAGCGGCCGGTCATGATCGCCATTGCGCGTCACCGACAGCCGCGCACGGACCTTGGTCAGCGCGGGATCAAGATCAAAGTGCAGCGCGACATCCGGCACCTGCCAATCGGGCGCGCGATAGTCGGTACGGCGAATGATTGCGGGCGCGGCGGCGGTGGGAGCGTGCATGTCCATCGCCGCAACCTAGGGAGCGGCCGGCGAAAAGACCAGTGGCTTCGCAGCGGTGGCAAGCGAAAGCCCGCAGCTATTGTTGCCGGCTCTGCCGGTCAGATCCTCTCGCCCGACAGGCGCTGGCACAGCATGTCGAGCTGGTCGAGATTGGAATAGCGCATCGACAGGATGCCGCCGGTGGACGCGCCGTCATGAGCGATCTCGACCTTCAGCCCCAATATATCGGCCAGATGCTGCTCCAGCGCGGCGATATCCGGATCCTTCTCCTTCGCGGCGCCGCGCGTCGCGCGCGCCGCCGGCGCCTCGTCTCCGGTCTTGGCCCGGCGGACCAGCTGTTCAGTATCGCGGACCGACAGCCCCTTTTCCTCCACCTGGCGGGCCAGCCGCTCGCAATTTGGCGCACCGATCAAGGCGCGAGCGTGGCCCATGCTGATCCTGCCGTGCATCACCTGCTGCTGCACAGGTTGTGGCAGGTCGAGCAGGCGCATCAGATTGGCGACATGACTGCGCGATTTCCCAACGATGCGACCCAGCGCATCCTGGCTATGGTGGAATTCCGCGATCAGCTTGCGATAGGCTTCCGCTTCCTCGATCGGGTTGAGGTCCTCGCGCTGGATATTTTCAATGAGCGCGATTTCGAGCGTCTCCTGCTCGTCAAAGTCCCGGACGATCGCCGGAATGCGGTGAAGCTGAGCCCGCTGCGACGCGCGCCAGCGCCGCTCGCCCGCGATGATCTGGAAGCCGCCGCCATGCGGCCGGACGATGATCGGCTGGATCACGCCGCGCTTGGCGATGCTGTCCGCCAACTCCTGCAACGCGCCATCGTCGAAATGCCGGCGCGGCTGTTCGGGATGGGGGTGGATCAGCGCGACTTCGATGCTCTGCACCGCCTTGCCATTGGCTTGCGGCGTGCTGGGCGATACCGGCTCCTCGCGCGAGACATCGCCAAGCAGCGCGGACAGGCCGCGACCCAGACCCTGGGGACGTTTGGCAGCCTTGGGCTTTTCGGTCGTGTCTTCGCTCAAGCGGCAACCTCCTGTCGGGGCAGGCGCGCGATCAGTTCGCGCGCCAGACGCATATAGGCTTCCGATCCCGAGCAGCGGAAGTCGTAGATGAGGGCGGGCACCCCATGGCTGGGGGCTTCGGACAAGCGCACATTACGCGGAATCACGGTCGAAAAGACCAGATCGCCCAGACAGGCGCGCACATCGTCGGCGACCTGGTCGGTCAGGCGGTTGCGGCGATCATACATGGTGAGCGCCACCCCCATGATCGACAGGCCAGGGTTGAACCGCCCGCGGATTCGCTCGACCGTCTGCAACAGTTGCGATAGGCCTTCCAGGGCGAAAAATTCGCACTGCAGCGGCACCAGCAGCGACTGCGCCGCCACCATGGCGTTGATGGTCAACAGGCCAAGCGATGGCGGGCAGTCGATCAGGCAGATGTCCCAACGCCCCGGCTGCGCCTCCGACAGGACGCGCTCCAGCCGGTGCGTGCGCTGCTCATATTCGATCAGTTCGATCTCCGCGCCTGACAGGTCTTGGGTCGCGGGCACCAGATCGAGCTTGGGCACGCGCGTCGTCACGATGCTGTCGTCCAGCGCGCAGTTGCCGACCAGCAGATCGTAGCTGGACCGTTCGCGCGCCGCCTGATCGACCCCCAGCCCCGTCGACGCATTGCCCTGTGGGTCGAGATCGACCAGCAAAACGCGCAAGCCGGTCGCCGCCAGACCAGTTGCCAGGTTGATGGCGGTGGTGGTCTTGCCCACGCCACCCTTCTGATTGGCGATGGCGATGCGGATCATGAGCGACCTTTCTTCTTGCCGGCGGGCATGACGGCTTGCGCAACGATGATGGCGCTTTCGGCGTCCGTCACGCTGGGTTCCACGTGGAACATACCTTGCCATGCCGGGCGCGCGGTCTCCAGTTCATTTTGCGCGTTTCGTCCCTTCGGCAGCACCCAGAGGCTGTTTTTGTCGCTGAGGTGCAGCGCCGACGCGAATAATTTGGGCAGCGGCGCATAGGCCCGCGCGCTGATGACGGCCGCGCGCATCGGCGCCGCGCTTTCCACCCGTCCGCCGAAAACCCGCGCATGGCTCAGCCCCAGTTGCGCAGCCACATCATTCAGAAAATCGATGCGCTTGCGGCGCGTTTCAATCATGAGCACGGGGCGATCACTCAGACAGGCCACCACAATCCCGGGCAGCCCAGCGCCCGAGCCGAGATCGACCCACTCTCCCTTGCCTGCATCCCGCGCCAGCAACAGCAGCTGGGCCGAATCCACGATGTGGCGCGCCCAGACATGCGGGCGCGTCGATTCAGCAATCAGATTCTGCTCGTCCATCGCAGACAGCAGGATCGCCACATAGCGTGCCAGCCGATCCCATGTTTCACGTGGAACGTCGAAGTGCGCCGTCAGCCAGGCGCGCGCCTCGTCCTCAGTCACGCTGCCTCCCGCCGAGCATGGACCAGGATCGCCGCAAGCGCCGCTGGTGTGATGCCGCGTATGCGCCCCGCTGCAGCGAGCGTGTCGGGCTGCGCCGCTTCCAGCCGCTCGATCATCTCGCTGGAGAGTCCGCCGATGGAGCGGAAATCAAAGTCAGCCGAAAGGATAACGCGCTCGTTGCGGCGCAGTTCGGCAATTTCCGCATCTTGCCGCTGCAGATAGGGCGCATAATGCGCGTCCTCCAATATCTCCTGGCGGAGATCTGCCGGGGCGTCGCGCAGGCTGGGCGCCAGATCAAGCAACAAAGCTTTGTCCACCTCCGGAAAGCGTGCCCAATCGAACAGCGACCGGCGCGCCCCGTCCTGCCGCACCGCACCACCGGCGCGCGCCATCTCGCTGGCCGACAGCGGTCGCGCGAGGTCCGCCTCGATCTGGCTTCGCAGGGCTGCGCGCTCCGTCAGCCGCGCGGCGCGCTCTGGCCCGACAACGCGATGCGCCAGACCGACCGGCCCTAACCGCGTCTCCGCATTATCCGCCCGTAGTCGGAGGCGATATTCCGCACGGGCGGTCAGCATCCGATAGGGCTCGGTGACGCCCTGCAGCGCTAGGTCGTCGATCATCACGCCGATATAGGATGTCGCGCGGTCGAGGATCATCGGCGCTTCGTCGCGAGCACGCGCCGCCGCATTGACACCGGCAACCAGCCCCTGTGCCGACGCTTCCTCATAGCCAGTGGTCCCGTTGATCTGGCCGGCGCAGAAGAGCCCCGCGATCGCTCGCACCTCCAGGGTTGCGCTGAGCGCGCGCGGATCGACATGGTCATATTCGACCGCATAGCCGGCCACGACGATCTCGACCCGTTCGAGCCCGGTCATTGACCGGACCATGGCAAGCTGGACATCCGTGGGCAATGAGGTGGAAATGCCATTGGGGTAGACGAGCGCATTGTCCAGCCCTTCAGGCTCGAGAAAGACTTGATGCCCGTCGCGATCCCCGAAGCGCAGCACCTTGTCCTCGATGGAGGGACAATAGCGTGGCCCTCGCCCTTCAATCGCACCGCTGAACAGCGGCGATCGGCCCAACCCGTCGCGGATGATCTGGTGTGTGCGATCATTGGTGCGCGTGATGGCGCAGGCCAGTTGCGGGAGCATCCGACTCCGCGTCAGCGGCGACATGGTCCAATCATCCGCATCCGACGGTTGCGTCTCCAGTCGCGCCCAATCGATGGTGCGCCCATCCAGCCGCGGCGGCGTGCCTGTCTTGAGCCGCGCGATGGGTAGACCGAGGTCGCGCAGCTGCAGGCCGAGGCTGGTGGCGGCGCGTTCGCCGATGCGTCCGCCCGCTTCGCGCTCGTCGCCCCGAAACAGTTTGCCGCCCAGGAAGGTGCCCGTCGCCAGCACGACCGCCCGCGCCGCCAGTTGCCGACCATCCGGCAGGGCGATGCCGGCGATCGCATCGTCGCGCAGGATCAGCCCGCTCGCTTCGCCTTCGACGATGGCAAGGCCGGCTTGCGCGTCCAGCATCTGGTGGATTGCGGCGCGATAGCGTTTGCGGTCCGCCTGGATGCGCGGCCCTTGCACCGCCGCACCCTTGCTGCTGTTGAGCATGCGATAATGGATCGCGGCTGCGTCGGCGGCGCGTCCCATCAGGCCATCCAGCGCATCCACCTCGCGCACTAGATGCCCTTTGCCCAAGCCTCCGATGGCCGGATTGCAGGACATCGCGCCTACAGTCGCACGGTCGAAGGTGAGCAGCGCCACCGACGCACCCGCGCGCGCCGCCGCAGCGGCCGCCTCGCAGCCGGCATGGCCGCCGCCCACTACGATCACATCATAGCTTGTTCGCATGGCGCGTCCTTACCAGATTCAGAGGCGGTCGGTCAAAAGCGTTCCACGTGGAACATCGTCTATTTGCCGATGCAAAATCCGGAGAAGAGCCGATCCATCATGTCCTCGGTTCCCGCCTGTCCGGTCAGCGAGTCCACCACGAATCGGCCCAGCCGCAATTCCTCCGCCGTTACCAGCAAGTCACGCGCCGCTCTGGCCGCGTGGAGATGATCAAGCAACTGTCCCACCAGATCGCGCTGGCGGCGGTGGAGAGCATAGTCCCCCTCACCCGGCAAAAGGGCGCGCGCGCGCTGCTGCAACAAAGCCACCAACGCAGCCATGCCCTCCCCCGTTCGCGCGGACAGAGCAAGACCGGGGCGATCGCCGGCGCCCCGATCGCTCTGTGCCGCGACTAGGATCGCGTCCGCGCGCGGGAGCGCATCGGGTTCGCCTAGCCAAACTATGATGTCCGCCGCGTCCAGCGCGGCCCGCGCCCGGTCGATACCGATCGCCTCGATCGCGTCGCCCGTTTCCTCGCGCAGCCCCGCTGTGTCCGTGAAGAGGAAAGCGACTCCACCGATCGCAGCAGGCACCTCGATCCGGTCGCGCGTCGTTCCGGCAATGTCCGAGACGATCGCGGCTTCGCGGCCGACCAGCGCATTGAGCAAAGTGGACTTGCCGGCATTGGGCGGGCCGGCGAGCACGACGCGCACGCCGTCGCGCAACCGCTCGGCCGACGGCGCATCGAGCAGCGCCCCGACATCGGCCGCCAGCGCTGCGATCCCGTCGCCTATACGCGCTTCGATCGCCGCATCCGGAACATCATCCTCATCCGAAAAGTCCAGCGCTGCTTCGGCCATGGCCGACAGGTCGAGCAGCGCGCGCCGCCATTGGTCGATGCGACGAGAGAAATGCCCCTCCACCATCATGAGCGCCGCGCGGCGCTGGCTTTGGGTTTCGGCCGCGAGCAGGTCGGACAGGCCCTCCACCGCATTCAGGTCCATGCGGCCACGGTCGAACGCGCGACGGGTGAACTCACCAGGCTCCGCGCGGCGCAGGCCGGGCATCGCCGCAAGCGCCGCCTCCACCGCGGCGATGACCGCTCGTCCCCCGTGGCAATGCAGCTCCACCATATCCTCGCCCGTGACGGTGGCAGGACCTGGCAGCCACAATATCAGCGCCCGATCGAGCGGCATGCCATCCTGAGGATCGCGCAACAGGGCGAGGCTCGCCTGCCGCGCCGGCGGCAGGCGGCCGGCCAAGGCCAGCAAGGCGGGACGCGCTTGCGGGCCGCTCACCCGGATGACGCCGATACCGGCGGGAGGCGCGCCGCTGGACAGCGCGAAGATGCTATCCCGCCGCGTCATGCCGGATTACTTCGTGTCGTCCTTGCCGCCGCCCATGCCAGCCAGTCCGACATTCATCATCTGCTGGAACAGGCGCATGCCCGCATCGCCCAGGGGCGAGAAGCTTTTCAACAGCGTCTCCATCTGTTCGGCGCTCCCGATGCCATCAAAGCTGTCGAGCATCGTGCGGATATATTTGTCATGAATGGGCGTGACATCCGGCAGGCCCAGAAAAGCCCGCGCCTCGGCCGGGGTGCAGTCCACATCCACGCTAACCTTCATGTCCCTGCCCTTCCTTGCCGGTGCACATTCGCTTGACGCGTCATGCCGCAAATCATCGCATAAACGCAAATTTTTACGTCGGGGCCATGGTTGCCACCGCCCTTGGAACGGCCAATATGCGCACCGGATCATCAGTGAAAGGATCAGGTATGGGCGAGTTCACTTCCGTCAGCACGCTGGGAGGCGATGCGCAATTCGATGCCTATATGGCAAAGCCCGAGGGCGAGCCAACCGCCGCAATCATTGTCATCCAGGAAATCTTCGGGGTGAATGAAGGTATTCGCCGCAAATGCGATGCCTGGGCGAAGGCCGGTTATGTCGCTTATGCCCCCGACCTGTTCTGGCGAATCGAACCCCATATCGAACTGGATGCCGACGTTCCCGAAGAGATGGACAAGGCCCTAGGCCTCATCCCAAAGTTCGACCAGGATCAGGGCATTCGAGATCTGGAAGCCACCATCAAGGCGGCGCGTCAGGCGGCTGGCGGCGGCAAGGTTGGACTGGTCGGCTATTGCCTGGGCGGCCGCACCGTCTTCATGGCCGCATGCCGCACCGATGGCGACGCCTTTGTCGGCTATTATGGCGTCGGCATCGACGGTCTGCTGAACGAACAGCATGCGATCGGCAAGCCGACGATGCTGCACATCCCTACAGCCGACCATTTCGTCACGCCCGACGTTCAGAAGGCGATGCATGAGGGGCTGGCCGATAATCCCCACGTGACGCTGCACGACTATGAGGGGCTCGACCATGGCTTTGCCGCCGAAATGGGCAAGCGCCGGGTCGAGGATGCCGCGCAGCTCGCCGACCGCCGCACGGCCGATTTCTTCGCGGAGCATCTCGCTTGAGCACGGCATGGCGCATGGTTGTCCGCCGCCACGGCGGGCCCGAGGTGATCGAGCGGGAGGAATTCGATTCCCCCGCTCCGGGGGAAGGCGAGGTGCTGCTGGAAACGGAAGCCATCGGCCTCAACTTCATCGACACCTATTTCCGCACCGGTCTCTACCTTGCCGACCTGCCGCTGACGCTGGGCTTCGAAGCAGCCGGGCGCGTAGTCGCGGTGGGGCCGGGCGTGACTGACTTTGCCGTCGGTGACCGGGTAGCGAGCGGCACCGGGCGCGGCAGCTACACGACTCATTGGACCGTGCAGGCGGCACAGCTTGTAGCGCTGCCCGACAGCATCGCCAGCGTGGACGCGGCAGCGATGATGCTCAAGGGGATGACCGCCTGCTTCCTGGCAGAGGACGTGCTGCCACTGCAGCCGGGTCAGGTGGCGCTCGTCCATGCCGCAGCGGGCGGCGTTGGCTCCGTGCTCGTGCCCTGGCTGCGCGACAAGGGGGTGACGGTGATCGCTCATTGCGGCTCCGCCGAAAAGGCCGCAACGGTCGATGCAGACCATAGCCTACATGGTGGTCTCAGTGATCTGTCCTCCCAGGTTCGAGAGCTGACCGGTGGTCAAGGCGTCGACATCGTCTATGACGGCGTCGGCAAGGACAGCTGGGACGCATCGCTCGCCAGCCTGAAGCGACGCGGGATGATGGTCAGCTATGGCAATGCATCGGGCGCGGTGCCGCCGATCAGCCTGCTCGATCTCAGCCGCGGGGGATCGCTCTATGTCACGCGGCCAACCCTGTTCGACTATGTCGCCACCCCGCGCACGCTGGCGCACACCGCACAGCGCCTGTTCGACCGCATGGCGCGTGGCGTCGTCGGCGCAAGGATCGGGCAGCGCTTCGCCCTGGCGGATGCAGCTGAGGCGCATCGGGCGCTGGAAGCGCGGCAGACGAGGGGCGCGACGATCCTGATCCCCTGAACCACGCACCTTTCATGACGAAAGAAAAAGGGACGGCACCGCTCGGCACCGTCCCTTTTTTCACCTCTGGGTCGAGGGCGGTCAGAACAGCGTCAATATGCCCACCTGCTGATCGACAAAGCCATCATAGATCATCTTGACCGCGACGTAGACGATGACCGCCAGGCCAAGATAGGCGATCCAGCGGAAGCGCTCGATATAATGCGCGATGACATTGGCCGCGATGCCCATGAGGGCCACCGACAGAACCAGCCCGATCATGAGGATGCCAGGGTGATCGCGCGCCGCGCCCGCCACGGCGAGAACATTGTCGAGGCTCATCGACACGTCAGCGAGGGCCACCGCCCAGGCGGCGCCAGCGAAGCTCTTGGCGGGGCGCACGCCTGACACGTCATCATCGGTGGGATCGTGCGGCGTATCCGTGCCGCGCTTGGGATGCAGTTCGCGCCACATCTTCCAGCTGACCCACAGCAGCAGCAAACCACCGGCAAGGATCAAGCCCACAATCTGCATAAGCTGGCTGACAACCAGCGCGAAGGCGATGCGCAGCACCAGCGCGGCGAGAATTCCGATCAGGATGACCTTCTTGCGTTGGTCTGCGGGCAGGCCAGCCGCGAGAGCGCCGACGACGATAGCGTTGTCGCCCGCCAGCAGCACGTCGATCATCAACACCTGAACAAAGGCCGACAGCGCCGAAGGGGAGGTTATATTACTGAAATCATTGACGATATGCTGCCATATGGCGGCGGGGGAACCAATCCCCTGAGCGGCCGAGGCGGCGGTAGCGAAGAGGTCTAGCATGGCGGCCTGAGCGTTCCTGTCCTATGGAATGAACGCCGGACCATCGCATGATCCGGCGCCCCGATACAATATGGGGCGCCCGCGGCGCCCATGACATGCGTTGAACGAACCCGCGTCGGGCTTACTGGTTCATTGTCGCGAAGAAATCCTCGTTGGTCTTGCTGTCCTTCATCTTGTCCAACAGGAACTCCATCGCGTCGATCGTGCCCATCTGCATCAGGATGCGGCGCAGCACCCACATCTTGCTGAGCGTCGGCTTGTCAACCAGCAGTTCCTCCTTGCGGGTACCCGACTTGCCGACATCCAGCGCCGGGAAGATGCGCTTGTCGGCGACCTTGCGGTCCAGCACGATTTCCGAGTTGCCGGTGCCCTTGAACTCTTCGAAAATGACTTCGTCCATGCGGCTGCCGGTGTCGATCAGCGCGGTGGCGATGATCGAGAGCGATCCGCCCTCCTCGATATTGCGCGCGGCGCCGAAGAAGCGCTTGGGGCGCTGCAGCGCATTGGCGTCGACGCCGCCGGTCAGCACCTTGCCCGACGAAGGCACGACGGTGTTATAGGCGCGGCCCAGGCGCGTGATCGAATCGAGCAGGATGACCACATCCTTCTTGTGCTCGACCAGGCGCTTGGCCTTTTCGATCACCATTTCAGCGACCTGGACGTGGCGGGTGGCTGGTTCGTCGAACGTCGAGCTGACGACTTCGCCCTTCACGCTGCGCTGCATGTCGGTGACTTCCTCGGGCCGCTCGTCGATCAGCAACACGATCAGGAAGACTTCGGGATGATTGTCGGTGATCGCCTTGGCGATATTCTGCAGCATCACCGTCTTGCCGACGCGCGGCGGCGCGACGATCAGCGTGCGCTGGCCCTTGCCCTGCGGGGAAACGATGTCGATGACGCGCGCCGACTTGTCCTTGACGGTCGGGTCCAGCGTATCGAGCCGCAGCTTCTCATCCGGGTAGAGCGGCGTCAGATTATCGAAATTCACGCGATGGCGAACCACATCGGGATCATCGAAATTGACCGTGGTCAGCTTGGTGAGGGCAAAATAGCGCTCGCCGTCCTTGGGGGCGCGGATCTCGCCTTCCACCGTGTCGCCGGTGCGCAGGCCGAATTTGCGGACCTGGTTGGGCGACACATAGATGTCGTCGGGACCGGCCAGGAAATTCGCTTCGGGGCTGCGCAGGAAGCCGAAGCCGTCGGGCAGCACCTCGATCGTGCCCTCGCCCATGATCTGCTCGCCGTTTTCCGCCTCGGCCTTCAGGATCGCGAACATCAGGTCCTGCTTGCGCAGCGTCGACGCGCCCTCGACCCCCAATTCTTCGGCCATGGTGACGAGGTCGGCGGGGACGGTCTTTTTGAGGTCCTTGAGGTGCATTGGCGAATCGGTCCGATGAGGGTGAGGATGAAAATGGCCGGAAAGGAAGGAGATAGCCGGTCAGGACGACCAGGAACCCACGCTCCGGACGGGCATGGATATATGTTTCGCGTGTAGCGGCCCGTTCGCCCGTCCGTCAAGCTGGGACACACGCGCGCCGCGCGCGAAATTCCCGCTTTTGCCGCGAGCAACGGCCAGCGGTGTCGCTGGCGCGACGATCGCCTTTCATGATATAGGATGGGGAATAAGATATGGAAGGATGAGGATATGGGACGGCTCCCTGCCCTGCTGGCGATGATGCTGGCGATCGGCGGCCCTTCCCTTGCCGCGCAGCCGCCGCCGCTGCTCGATCCCGATCAGCCGCCCGCGCTCGTGCGCACCGCCAGCGCCCCGGACGACCGCGTCACCATCCCCATCTCCATCGACGGCAAGGGCCCCTGGCCGTTCGTGATCGACACCGGGTCGCAGCGCACCGTGATCGCGCGCGATCTGGCGCAGCAACTGGCACTGCCGCCGCGCGCCAATGTCACCATCCTCAGCATGACTGGTCGCTCGCAAGTCGGCACGGTCGCCGTCCCCCGGCTGGCGTTCGGCGCGGGCGTGATCGACGATATCGAAGCCCCGGTGCTGGAGGGCGAGCATCTGGGCGCGGCGGGACTGCTGGGCCTGGACAGCCTGCATGCCAAGCGCGTGATCCTCAATTTTCGCAGCGGCCATATGGAGATCGCCGAAAGCAGCCGCCGCCGGAAAGTTTCGGCCGATCCCGACACCATCGTGGTCGAAGCGCGGCGCAAGCGCGGGCAGTTGATCCTGCTGGATTCGCAGGTCAACGGCATGCGCGTCAACATCATGCTCGACACCGGCACCCATTACAGCATCGGCAATCTGGCGCTGCGCGACAAGCTGATGCGTCGCAAGCGCGCGCCCGAGATGCTGAGCGCCACGCTCACCAGCGTCACCGGCGGCACGCTGACCGGCGAAGTGGCGCGCATCCGATCGGTGACGATGGGGCGAGTCAATCTGACCGAGGTGCCCGTGATCTTCGCCGACGCCAGCCCCTTCGCGGAACTGGGCATGCAGGACAAGCCCGCGCTGCTGCTGGGGATCAGCGCACTGCGCGTGTTCGACCGGGTGGCGATCGATTTCGGGCGGGGCAAGGTCGACTTCCTGCTGCCCGACGCCAGCGCCCTCACGCCCACCCGCCTGGCCGCGAACAAACCGGCGGCGGGCTGAGTCGCGTTCAGGGCTGCTGGGGCGGCGGGCGGCTGGGCGGCGGCGCTGGCTGCGGCTGGCGGGGCCGGTCGCGGCCCAGCACATTGTCGATCCACTGCTGGTCGAGCCGCGGCGGCTGCGGGCGATCCTCCCGATCCACCTCCATCTGCGGCTCGTCGTCATAGCCCTGCGGGTCGGCGGGGACCGGCTGCTCGATCGGGAAGCCATTCTCGTCCACCATCATGCCGCCGGCATAGGCGCCGTTGTCCGGGCTGTTGTAATAGGCTTCCTCGTCCGGCTCGAGCTGCCATTCGGGCAAAGTCACTTCGGTATCGAACTTCTCTTCCGGACGCTTGGCGACGGCGACCTTCATATAATCGGCAAAGGCGCGCGCCGGGGCACGGCCGCCCTGCAGCCCGCCGACCGCGCGCGCATCGTCGCGCCCCATCCACACGCCGGTGGTGATGCCGCTGGAAAAGCCCAGGAACCAGCCATCCTTGTTGCTGCTGGTGGTGCCGGTCTTGCCCGCGACCGGACGACCGATCTGCGCCGCGCGACCCGTGCCGGTGCTGACGGCGGTCTGCATCAGGTCGGTCATGCCCGCCGCCACCCAGGGTGCGACCAGCACGCGGCTCGTGTCATCCTCATGAGCATAGAGCAGCCGGCCGTCTGCGGTCGTCACCTTGGTGATGCCATAGGGCGTCACCGCAATCCCCTTGCGCGCGATCGAGGCGAAGGCGCGCGTCATGTCGATCAGGCGCACGTCCGACGTGCCCAGCACCATCGAGGGATGGGTGTTGATCGGCGTCGACACGCCAAAGCGCCGGGCCATGTCGGCGACAGTGGAAAAGCCCACCTCCACGCCCAGCTTGGCCGCGACCGTGTTGATCGAATAGGCGAAGGCGGTGCGGATATCGATGGCGCCGGCGAAGCGGCCATTGCTGTTGCGCGGGCTCCAGCCGTTGATCGTCACCGGCTCGTCGGTGATGCCGGTGTCAGGGGTATAGCCAGCCTCCAGCGCCGCCATATAGACGAAGATCTTCCAGGCCGACCCCGGCTGGCGCGTCGCGGTGACGGCGCGATTATAGTTGGACGTCACATAGTCGAGCCCGCCGACCATCGCGCGCACGGCCCCGTCGCGGTCGAGGCTGACCAGCGCGCCCTGCGCGCCCTTGGGCGCATTGGCCTGCACCGCGGCGGTCGCGGCCCGCTGCATGCCCAGGTCGATGGTGGTATAGACTTCCAGCGGCTCATTGGGCTCGTCGATCAGCAGGTCGAGCTGCGGCAGCGCCCAGTCGGTGAAGTAGCGCACGCTGTTCTGCGGCGGTTCGGGCGCCATCTTGACGCCATCCAGATCGGCGCTGATGCGCTCGGACGCGGAAATCTTCCCATTTTCCCGCATCAGGTCCAGCACCACGCCAGCGCGGCCGATCGCCGCTTCGGCATCGGCGGTCGGCGAATAGCTGGACGGCGCCTTGACCAGGCCGGCGATGATCGCCGCTTCGGGCAGGTCGATGGATGTCGCGGGATGGCCAAAGAATTTGCGGCTGGCGGCATCGATGCCATAGGCGCCGCCGCCAAAATAGACCTTGTTCAGATAGAGTTCGAGGATCTGGCGCTTGGAGAATTTGCGCTCCATCGCCAGCGCCAGCACCATTTCGCGGACCTTGCGGCCGAAACTATAGCTGTTGTTGAGGAAGATGTTGCGCGTCACCTGCTGGGTGATGGTCGATGCGCCCTGCCAGCGCCGCCCCGACCCCCGCCGCTCCACCGCGACCCAGGCCGCGCGCGCCATGCCGATCGGGTCGACGCCGGGATGCATGTAGAAACGCTTGTCCTCGGTCGACACCATCGCGTCGACCATGATCTGCGGGATCTGGTCATAATCCATCCAGCGGCCAAAGCTCGGCCCCAGCGACACGATGACGCTGCCGTCGGCGGCATGGACGCGGATCATCTGGCCGTTGGGCGAGGATTTGAGGCTTTCATAATCGGGCAGCGACTGAAGCGCGATCACCACCGCGATCACCACCGCCAACAGACCCGCCACCGCCGCCGCCAGACCGATCTTCAGCCCGCGCATCAGCCATTTCCTCGCGCCCCGGGGCGCGCTCTTGCTCTTGCCTGATCCTGCCATTTGTGCCGCCCCGGATACGCGCTAATCCTGGCCCCGGCCAGCGCAAATCATGCGATCGACGCTTAAAAAAGGACCGTCGCGCCCTTCCATGGCGATGGGCGGTTTACCGGGGATGAACGGCTATTTTCCGGATTCGCGCGGCTTGAAGTCCAGGCTGGCGCTGTTCATGCAATAACGCAGCCCGTTAACGCCGGGGCCGTCGGGAAAGACATGGCCGAGATGGCCGTCACATCTGGCGCAGCGCACTTCGGTGCGGATCATGCCATGGCTGGTGTCGCGGATTTCCTCGACCGCGTCGATGTCGACGGGCGCGGTGAAGCTGGGCCAGCCCGACCCGCTATCATATTTTTCCTCCGCGTCGAACAGCTCCGCGCCGCAACCCGCGCAATAATAGACGCCGTCAATCTTGTTGGCGTTGAGCTTGCCGGTGAAGGCCCGTTCGGTGCCGCCTTCGCGCAGCACATGAAATTGTTCGGGGCTCAGGCGCTGGCGCCATTCGGCATCGGTAAGGCTGATCTTCTCCATGGCCGCAATATGGCCATGGGGTCCGGGCGGATCAAGCCCGCTCCCGCGCCGCCTGCCGCGCGATCGTCAGCAATTCGTGCCGCACCATCAGCTCGCCCAGTCCCCTGCCCCCGCGGCTCGATCGCTCGGCCTCCAGCAGCCGCTGGATCACGCGCGCGATGCCGGCGGCGTCCCACAGCCGCACCTGCCGCGTCACCAGCCCCTTCTCCTTCCAGAAAACCGCCTTGCCGGCCTGTTCCACCGCCGCTTCCAGCCGGCCGCTGGCGTCGAACAGCTGGCGAATCGTGGCGATCAGCATCGCCCGGGTCAGCAGCGGGCGGATCACCGCCGCCATCGCCGTGCCGGCCTGCGCCATCGCGGTCAGTTCGCGATGCATGGCCTTGAGGTCGCCGCCCAGCACCGCATTGACCAGCGGCCCGACTTCGGTTTCGGGATTGTCCGCCGACAACGCGTCGAGCGCTTCGGCGGTCGCTTCCACCGGGCGGTCGGGCGCAGCGTCCAGATAGAGGATCAGCTTCTCGATCTCGCCCGCCATCAAGGCGCGGTCGCCGCCCGACAGATCGACGATGCGGCGGGCCAGGTCGGACGACAGGCGTAGCCCCCCGTCCCGCGCGATGCCGATGGCGATCTGCTCCGCCTCGCGTCCGTCGGGCTGATAGGAAATGCAGGCAAGCGCGGCCTTATGCTCGATCGCCAGCTTGACCAGCTTCGACGTCGCCTTGAGCGCGCCCGCCACCGCGATTACCGGATTGCCCGCCGCTTCCGCCTCCAGCAGGGCGGTCAGCGCCGGCACCGATTCCTCGCCAATGCCGTTCAGGCGAATCCAGCGCCTATCCCCGAACATCGAAAAGGACGCCGCTTCATCGGGCAGGCGGGCCGGATCCTCGCGCAGCGTCGAGGCGTCAAGGTCGATCCGCTCCGCCTGCGGCCCCATGGCGCGCTCCAGCCGCTTCGCCAGCGCCTGGCTGCCCGCCTCGTCCGGGCCGTAGAGCAGGAAGAAACGCACATCGGCCGCCGCGCCCTGGCCGGGGGCGTCCAGCGCCCTTTCCATCTGGCCGCGATTGGCCTTCAAGGATTGGCGGCCTTGCGCGAATAGAGGGCCAGCCGCGTGACGATCTGGTCCGCAACGGTCTGCGACAGCCGCTCCAGCGCCGTATCCTCCGCCGCGATCGTCGCATATTCGCTGGAGGTGACGTCGATGCCCGCATCCGACCCCGCGGTGTCGTCCAATATCTGCGCGCCCGTCGCTTCATCCACCAGCTGGTAGCGGGCGCGCAGCGTCCGCCGCTCGCGCGTGATCGCGGCGTCGGCGCGCAGGCCCAGGCCCGCGATATTGTCGTCCAGCTTCACTACCAGCCGATAGCGTGGCCCCGATCCGCTCTGCATCGCCGCCAGCCGGTCATTGAGCGCATTGCGCACCAGCCAGCCGGCCTTGCCTTCGATCGGCGCGACTTCGACATTGCCCAGCGCCTGGGCGACGGCGCCATGACCGCCCCCGCCATAGACCGGACGCAGCCCGCAGGCGGTAAGGGATGCAAGGGCGATGGGGAGCAGGGGAAGGATGCGCTTCATATCCGGACCCTTAACCCTTCCGTCGCTCCCGCGAAAGCGGCAACCCATTGGCGGCCACGCAACGACAGTGCCGAAGCCGTGACGGGTCCGCCTGCGCGGGAAGGGCGGGCTTCATTCAGATCACCAGATTGACCAGCCGGTCGGGAACCACGATCACCTTCTTGGGGCTCGCGCCGTCCAGGATGCGGACCACATTGGGCGCGGCGAGGGCCAGCTTTTCCAGCTCGTCCCTGGGCGTGCCCTTGGGCACAGTGATGGTGTCGCGCAGCTTGCCCATCACCTGACAGGCGATCGTCACCTCATTATCGACCAGCAGCGCCGGATCGACCGCTGGCCAGGCGGCATCGGCGATCAGGCCCCAATCCTCGCCACGCGCGCCGCTCATTTCGGCCCAGCCTTCCTCGGCCAGATGCGGCGTCATCGGCGCGACCAGCAAAGCCAGCGTACGGATGGCGGCGGTGCGGCTGGTCGACGGCTTGGCCTTTTCGATCGCGTTCACCAGCTCGTAGATCTTCGCCACGGCCTTGTTGAAGCCCAGCGATTCGATGTCCCTCGCGACCCCGTCGATCGTCTGGTGCAGCTTGCGGTCCAGCGCCTTGTCCTGCCCCTCGGCGCCGGCGTCGGCTTCGCCGAACAGTCGCCAGACGCGGTTGACGAAGCGCCAGCTGCCCTCGATGCCGGCCTCGGTCCAGGGCAGGTCGCGCTCGGGCGGGCTGTCGGACAGCATGAACCAGCGCACCGCGTCCGCGCCATATTGTTCGATGATGTCGTCGGGATCGACGACATTCTTCTTCGACTTGGACATTTTCTCGACGCGGCCGACAGCAACTTCCGTGTCAGTTCCAACCAAGAATACCTTGCCATCACGCCGCTCGATGTCAGCAGGCGATACCCACTGCTCAATCGCATAAGCTTCAGGATTGGCACCATCATAGTCTGCAGGCGGCGACACAGGAATTGCGGCCTTGTATGTCTCATGCGTCACCATGCCCTGGGTGAACAGGCCGGTGAACGGCTCGGCAAAGCCCAGCTGCCCCATATGCTGGAGCGCGCGAGTCCAGAAGCGGGCGTAGAGAAGATGCAGGATCGCATGTTCGACCCCACCGATATATTGGCCGACCGGCAGCCATTGCTCGACCGTGGCGCGATCGAACGGCCGGTCCTTGGGCTGGCTGGCGAAGCGGATGAAATACCAGCTCGAATCGGCGAAGGTGTCGAGCGTGTCGGTCTCGCGCCGTGCGGGCTTGCCGCAGGTCGGGCAGTCGACCTGCTTCCAGGTCGGATGCCGGTCGAGCGGGTTGCCCGGAATATCGAAGCTGACATCTTGCGGAAGCACTACCGGCAGCTGGTCCTTGGGCACCGGCACCACGCCGCAATGCTCGCAATGGATCACCGGGATCGGCGTGCCCCAGTAGCGCTGGCGCGACACGCCCCAATCGCGCAGGCGGAACACGGTCTTGCCCTCGCCCCAGCCTTCGCCCTCGGCGCGGGCGATGACGGCGGCCTTGGCCTCCTCCACGCCCATGCCGTCGAGGAAGCGGCTGTTCACCAGCTTGCCGGGGCCGGTATAGGCCTCGTCATGGATCGGCTTGTCGGCTTCGCCCTCCGCGGCGACCACGCGCTCCACGGCAAGCATATATTTGCGCGCGAAGTCGAGGTCGCGCTGGTCGTGGCCGGGAACACCCATGACCGCGCCGGTGCCATAGTCCATCAGCACGAAATTGGCGATGAAGACGGGCAGCTGCCAGTCGGGGTCAAAGGGGTGGGTGACGCTGAGGCCAGTGTCGAAGCCCAGCTTTTCCGCCGTTTCCAGCTCGGCCGCGGTGGTGCCGCCTTCCTTGCACCGGTCGATGAAGGCCTGGGCATCGGCATTGTTGGCGGCGACCGTCTGGGCGACCGGATGGTCGGCCGCGATCGCGACGAAGCTGGCGCCGAAGATGGTGTCGGGCCGGGTGGAATAGACCGCGATCCCCGCGCCCGCATCCACGCCCTCCAACCCTTCGCGCTCAGGGAAAGGCGCGAAATCGAAGCGGAACTGCAGGCCGACCGACTTGCCGATCCAGTTTTCCTGCATCGTGCGCACCTTGTCGGGCCATTGGTCCAGGCTCTTGAGCCCCTCCAGCAGGTCGTCGGCGAACTGAGTGATCTTGAGGAACCACTGGTTGAGCTTGCGCTTCTCGACCGGCGCGCCCGATCGCCAGCCCTTGCCGTCGATCACTTGCTCATTGGCCAGCACGGTCATGTCGACCGGGTCCCAATTGACCGACGACTCCTTGCGATAGACCAGCCCCGCCTCCAGCATGTCCAGGAACAGCGCCTGTTCATGGCCATAATAATCCGGCTCGCAGGTGGCGAGTTCGCGGCTCCAGTCGATGGCGAAGCCCAGCTTCTTGAGCTGCGCGCGCATATTGGCGATGTTGGATCGAGTCCAGTCGCCCGGATGCACCTTCTTTTCCATCGCTGCATTTTCGGCCGGCATGCCAAAGGCGTCCCAGCCCATCGGATGGAGCACCTCATGTCCCGTCATCCGGCGAAAACGCGCCAGCACGTCGCCCATGGAATAGTTGCGGACATGGCCGATATGGATGCGCCCCGACGGATAGGGGAACATCTCCAGCACATAGGAGCGCGGCTTGGCCGAAGCGTCGTCCGCCTTGAAGCTCTGCTTCTCGTCCCAGACCGCCTGCCAGCGGGCGTCGGCCTCCAGCGGGTTGAAGCGCCTTTGCATGTCTATTCCTTACAAATGCGAGCGGGGCTGGGCCTGTGATGAAGCCCAGCCCCGGATGCTGAAACAGGGGACCGCGCCGCGCGGCCCCTGGAAAAAGGGGTGGGGTCAGCCGATCGCCATGCGGCGCAGGTCGCGCGCCTTGGTGAGGATGATCTCCTCCAGCTTCTGCACGGTCGCGGCCTTGACCGGAGCGTCGACCCAGACGCCATTCTGGTTCACCTGGCGGCTGGCGGCGACGCGCAGCGCATCGGCGCGCAGATCCTGGTCCAGGATCGACACGGTCACCTTCATCCGCTCGGTCGGAGTGTTGGGATCGGTATACCAGTCGGTGACGACCACGCCGCCGTTCGAATCGGTCTGCGCCATCGGCATGAACGACAGGGCATCAAGCGTCGCGCGCCACAGATAGGCGTTGACGCCGATGGTGGTGACGCGGGACGCGGCGAGATCCGCCTGCGGGCGTTCCTTCGACCCGCCGCCGCATGCGGCCAGCGGCAGGAGCGCGGCCAAGAGCAGGCCAGTGGAAAGAGAGGCGGGAAGGCGGCGGACCATCAGGCATGTCCTAGCTTGGAAAGACGAAAATCAGCCCGCTTCTATAATGTCCGTGCGCCAATCGGCAAGGGGCGCTGGATCGCTCCGCCGCGCGTTGGCGTTCGCGCCGAAAAATGCGGCGATCGCGGAGCTTCCGACGCCTATGTGGGTTTGCTGCAACAGCTTGGGGCAAAAAGCCGTTCCGCCTCTAGCCAGTGGCGGGTTTGTCGGTGTAATGCGTCATCAAATACAAGTCGGCGGGGATGAGATTCGGACCATGAGCGTGAAACGGGGATATCTGGCGATAGCGGGCTCGGCGGTTGCCGTGGCTGGCTTTTTGCTGTCTCCCGCGTTCGGCGCCGCGACCGACCTGGTTGCGATGCGCCCCGACGCGCCGGTTTCGCTGGGTGCGCTCGGCAGCATCTCCTCCTTCACCCCCACGACCAAGGATCCGCAGCTCGCCGCCGCCTATGCGAAGATCGCGGCGTCGGCCAGCCGGCAGGGCTTCCGCTTCACGCCCACCAGCGGATCGCTGAGCGGCCAGCGCGAAATCACCATCATGGTCCGCGCCAGCGATCGTGGCGCCGCCGACAAGCCGGCCACCCCGGTCGACATCAAGCCCATGGCGTTCAGCCTCAATGGCGCGCACAACTGGCGCAAGTTCGCCCTGTCCGAATCGGTCGGCCGCAAGGCGCTCGATCCGGTGCCGGTCGAAACCATGGTCGACGCCAAGAATTTCTCGCTGGAGGACGGCAAGAAGGATCGCTTCAGCACCAAGGTGCTGATCGAAAGCCGCCGCGAACCGAGCGCCACCGTGCGCAATCCGTCGGCGGAAAAGGATTATTCGCTGGATCTTGCCAGTTCCTATTCGTTGACCCGCAATCTCAATGTGACGGCGGGCGTGCGCTACAACAACAATGTCGCGGGTCGCCTGACCCCGATGACCGACGACCGGCAGGACAGCCAGGCCGTCTATCTCGGCACCAGCTTCAAATTCTGACGTCCGCCTTCTGAAATGATGACCCGCGCCGGCCCATGCCGGTGACGGGCGCGTTCGAACCGGACGGCTTCGGGCTGAACACCCGGCCCAGGCCGAATAGACGCCCTTGCTTGTTGGTCAGGCCGGCAGCGGGATGAACTCACTTTCCTCGGGCACCGGCGCGAAACGCTGCGCCTGCCAATCGGCCTTGGCCTGCTCGATTCGCTCGGCGGAGGAGGACACGAAGTTCCAGTAGATGTTGCGCTTCTCGGGCAAGGGTTCGCCGCCCAGCAGCATCAGCCGCGCGCCGCTCGCGCCCCGGCCTCGCAGCACGATTTCCGCGCCCGGCTTGAACACCACCAATTCGCCGGCCGCAAAGCCGCCGCTCTGGCCGACCACCTCGACTGCGCCGCCCACGACATAGATGGCCCGTTCGACATGCTCGGCCTTCAACTGATAGCGCGCGCCTTCCTGCAGGGCGATGTCGGCATAGACCATGTCCGAATAGGTCTTCACCGGCGACGTCAGCCCGTCGGAATGCCCCGCGATCAGCGTCAGCCGCGCGCCCGCATCCTCGATCGTGGGGATGTCCGCAGCCTTGTGGTGCGAAAAGCCCGGATCGGTTTCCTCATGGCTGGTGGGCAGCGCGACCCAGGTCTGCAGCCCGAACAACGTGCCGCCGCTGGCGCGCACCGCGTCGGACGTGCGCTCGGAATGGACGATGCCGCTGCCCGCCGTCATCCAGTTCACCTCGCCCGGCCGGATCGCCTGCTTCGATCCCACCGAATCGCGGTGCAGGATTTCGCCTTCCAGCAGATAGGTGACGGTGGCGAGGCCGATATGCGGATGCGGCCGCACGTCCAGCCCTTCGCCGCTGTTGAACACCGCCTCGCCCATCTGGTCGAAGAAGATGAACGGCCCCACCATGCGGCGGTGGGCGGACGGCAGCGCCCTGCGGACGGAAAAGCCGTCGCCCAGATCGCGGACCGGCGGCAGGATGATCGTGTCGACGCCGTCGACATCGGAAGTGCGGATGGACATGGAGACAGACCTTTCGTGAAGAAGGAGGGGTCAGGCGCCAAGCAGCGCCAGCGCGTCGATCTGCGCGGGGCTGTAGCCCTGCGCGGCGAGAGTGGCGGCATGGGCCGGGGCGATGCGGCCGGTGCGGCCTGTGGCGCAGAGGAAGTCCCGCACCGGCACGAAGCGATCGGGCAGCGCGGCCTGCGCCTGCCGATTTGGCCCGACCAGCGCATCGACGGCATGGGCGATGCGCGCGCGCAGCGATCCCGCCGCGGCGGGCTGGCCGCAACCGCAATCGGCAACGGCGGAAAGGGCGGCCTGCACGTCGCGCCATTCGGCGGGGCTGAGGCGCGGGGTGGCGATGGTCAGCATGGGCAGTCACTCCTTTCGCTCGATGGCTTCTCTTTAGCCGCTCCGCGCCTTCCGGTTCAGAGGGATAAGATCGGCCATTTTGTTCGAGAAAATGGAAAAGGGCGCGCGAAGCCCGCACGCCCTTCCCCGCTTCATGCGGCGTCGACCAGCACGATCTCGCTGTCCTCGATCGCCGTCACGCGGATGATGTCGAGGTCGCTGATCGCCGCGCCGTCGCGCGCGTTGACGCGCACGCCGTCGATCTCGATCGCGCCGGTCGCGGGCACCAGATAGGCCTTGCGATCGCGGCCGATCGGATAATCGGCGCTCTCCCCGGCCTTCAGCGTCGCGGCGACGACGCGCGCGTCGGTCCGGATCGGCAGCGCGTCGCCGTCGCCGTCATAGCCCGACGCCAGCGTCACGAACTGGCCGGCGCGCTCGCCCTTGGGAAAGGGGCGCGCGCCCCAGCTCGGGGCTTCGCCGTCGCGGGTGGGGATGATCCAGATCTGGAAGATCCTGGTCGTCACATCCTCCAGATTATATTCCGAATGACGGATGCCGGTGCCTGCGCTCATCACCTGGACATCGCCGGCTTCGGTGCGGCCCTTGTTGCCCAGGCTGTCCTGGTGGGTGATCGCGCCTTCGCGGACGTAGGTGATGATCTCCATGTCGCGATGGGGATGCGGCGGCAAGCCGGTCTGCGGCGCGATCGTGTCGTCGTTCCACACGCGCAGATTGCCCCAGTGCATCCGCGCCGGGTCATGATAGCCGGCGAAGGAAAAATGATGTTTGGCGTCCAGCCAGCCATGGTTGGCGCCGCCGAGGCTGTCGAAGGGGCGAAGCTCGATCATGATGCAAATCTCCTGACGGGCGGCGAAAGGCGGCCCGTGTAGGAGAGCTATTTAGGGCTTGCTCTCTTTCCCGATCAGCCAGATAAAATCTTTCGAAACGTTCCAGGATTTAGAATGATGAACGAGCCCGGCACGCCGACCTTCGACCAGTTGCGCATCTTCCTGACCATCGTCGACACCGGCAGCTTCGCCGCGGCCGGGCGCAAGCTCAACCGCGCCGTGTCGGTCATCAGCTATGGCATCGCCAATCTGGAGGCGCAGCTGGGCCTGTCGCTGTTCGACCGGGAAGGCACGCGCAAGCCGCAGCTGACCGTGGCCGGCCGCGCGCTGCTGGCGGAGGTGCGCAGCATATCGCACGGCATCGACGGGCTGCGCGCCAAGGTGAAGGGGCTGCTCGACGGGCTGGAGGCGGAAGTCAATCTCGCCGTCGACGTCATGCTGCCGGCGGAACGGCTGGGAAAGGTGCTGCGCGCCTTCGCTCGCGAATTTCCGACCGTCCAGTTGCGCCTCCATGTCGAAGCGCTGGGCGCGATCACCGCCATGGTGCTGGATCGCGGCGCCGTCATCGGCCTGTCGGGCCCCCTGTCTGCGGGCGTCGAGGGCATAGAGGGCATGGCGGCGGGATCGGTGCCGATGGTGCCCGTGGCCGCGCCCGATCATCCACTGGGGCGCATGGGCGCGATTCCGCCGGGCGCCGGGCGCGACCATATCCAGCTGGTGCTGACCGATCGGTCGCGCTTCACCGAAGGGCGCGACTATGCCGTCGCCAGTCCCAAGACCTGGCGCCTCGCGGACCTGGGCGCCAAACATGCACTGCTGCGCGAAGGCATAGGCTGGGGCAATATGCCGCTGCCGATGGTCGAGCCCGACCTGGTTGCCGGCACGCTGGTGCGGCTCGCCATGCCCGATCATCCGGGCGGCACCTATCGTTTCGCGGGCATTTGGCGGCGCGACACGCCCCCCGGTCCCGCCGCGTCCTGGCTGCTCGACCAGTTCGTCGCCCTGGGCCGCGACGACAGGGAGCTGGACGGCATGGGCGACGTGTGACGCGCCATGGTTGATCGCCGGCGCGCGCGCGCTATCAGGGGGGCGATGACGACCTCCCTCCCCCTCTCCCCGCGATGATCCGGCCGCGATTCGGCACGCTGCGGGGGCTGGTGCGGCTCGCTCTCTCCTATCCGCAGCTATTCCTGGGCCTCGGCGCGGGCCGGCCCGTCGATCCCGCGACCGTGCGCCGGCTGGTCTTCGTCTGCCAGGGCAATATCTGCCGCAGCGCCTTTGCCGAGGCGGCGGCGCGCCGCGCCGGGCTGCGCGCCGCGTCGGTCGGCCTGTCGACGACGCCCGGCCGTCCCGCCCATCCGCCCGCCATCACCGCCGCGCAGGCGCTCGGCCATGATCTCCAAGCGCATCGCGCCACCGACCTTGCCGATTATCAGCCGCAGCCGGGCGACCTGCTGCTGGCGATGGAGGTGCGGCAACTCGGCCGCCTAGCCGCCGATCCGCGCCTGCGCGATGTGCCGCGCGCGCTGCTCGGCCGCTGGACCCGGCCGATGATGCCGCATCTGCATGATCCCTATGGCTTGGACGATCGCTACATGGCGCGCTGCCTGGCGCGCATCGACCGGGCGGTGGCGCGGCTGGCGCTCAGCTTTCCCGGCGCACGGCTTTCCTGACGATCTGCCCCATGTCGCGCAGCCAGGGGCGCGGGTCGCGCGCGCTGAAGACATAATAGCGCGATCGCGGATCGAAAAAGGCGGCCAGATATCCGCCCAGTTCCGCCAGCGGCCGTCGCCGGAAATGCGGATCGTCGATGCGATCGGGGTTCAGCAGGATGCGCGCCAACCGCTTGGTTTCCGGCACCATGTAGCGCGCGCGCAGATCATCGCGCGGCGCCGGCACGGCATCGCCCTGTCCCAGCACGCTGCGCCGATAGCTTTCCCACGCGAAATGCGCGCCGCAATGCCAGGCGAGCGGCTGGCTGCCCCAGAAGCGGCCATTCACCTCCATGAGCCAGTAGCGGCCGCTGCCCGGCTCATGGCGATATTCGACCATCGCCTGCCCCTCCCAGCCGATCGCCTGCAGCAGCTTTTCCGATAGCGCCATCTGCGCGGCATGGCTGGCCGCAGGCTCGGCGCGGCACAGCGTCGACACCCCGCCTTCGGGCGGCCATTCATGCAGACGGCGATGCTGGAAGCGCAGCGTCGCGCGCCCGTCCTGCATGTAGAGCATCTGCCCCAGGCCGACGCCGCCGCAATATTGCTGGATCAGCGGCCAGCGCCCGATCGGCGCGAACCGCTCCAGCAGCGCGCGCAGGTCATCGGGGCCATGCAGATAGTCCGTCTTGCGCCACGGCAGCCCGGCCGCCTCCAGCACCGGCAGGATCGCTTGCGGATTCGCCCATTTGGCGACCAGCGGATACCGCATGGCGGCGACTCGCGCGGCGAAATCCTCGCCGGCCATGGGCTGCCATGTCTGCGGCACCAGCAGCCCGGCCTCGGCCGCCGCCTCCAGCGTCTGCCGCTTGTCCAGCACCCGGGCCAGCCGATCGAGCCGCGGCGCCAGCATATGGCAGTCGCCGATGCGGGCGGGCAGCGCCGCCAGTTCAACCAGGTCGGATTCGGCGATCGCCAGCACCGCGCCGACCCCGCTCCGCGCGATCATCTGCGGCAGCCATGTCGCGATCGGCCCGGCCGGACGCGGCGTCCAGCCCCGGCAATGGCGCGATGCGACAGCGATCGACCGGGCGCTTCGCGCAACGCCATGGACCGGCACGCCATGCTCGCCCAGTTCGCGCAGGACGGTAAGGCTGATCGCATTCTCCATGCCCAGGAGAAGGACGCCCGGCAGCGCGCTCACGCAGGAACCAGTCGACGCTCGTAGCGCCATGTCGCCCAGGCCTGCTGCGCCATGCGCAGCCCGGTGCGCAGGCGGCTGGGCGCGGCGCGATCCAGCACGCGCGCAGGCCCCTCGGCCAGCGCCGGCGACAGGTCGCGGAAGCCCGCGCATTCGACACCCGGCAGCCGCGCCGCTTCCTGACACAGCTGCGCGAAGCGGCCAATCACCGCTTGATTGGGCCGCGCCCGGTCGCGCGAGAGCATTTCGAAACTGTGCGTCACCACGACGAAGGCGTCATGGCCGTTGCGCACCGCGTGGCGCAGTCCCGCGCGCATCTCCGCGGCGGACATGGCGCAAATCTGTGCCGGGCGAAATCCGCCCGGCCGGTCGGCGATCCCCGATACCGGCAGTTCGATGACGCCATGCAGCCGCTGCGCGCCGATCTGGCCGCGATCGGCGGCGATCCGGCACGCGCCGCCCAGATAGGCGGGATTGACGCTGCTGTCCCAGGCGATGCCGATCTGGGCAAGCGCGCGCAGCGTATCGTCACTGGCGCCGAAATTGCCCGCCCGAAAGGCGCGGATCGGCGGCGCGCCCGCATCTTCCAGCAAGCGCCGGGCCAAGCCGAGCAGCGCGACCTGATCCGCCAGGGAGAAATCGCCGATATTGCGGCCCTGCCGCCCCTCGACCGGAGACTCCCTGGCCCAGGCGAGCCATTCGGTGTGGATGTGCAGCTGCACCTCATGCCCGCGCCCGACAATCTCCCCCACGATCGGCGTCAGGAAGTCGGCGCCATGAACCAGCGCCGGCAGCGGATCAAGGAAGAACACGCCCTTGAGGCCCTGGCGGTCGAGCAGGTCCATCTGCCACCCGATGCCGTAGGCGCCCGCCCCCGTCTCCGCATGGATCGACCGGCGCAGATTCTCCTCCAGGCTCAGCCCGCGCTGGTGCAGCGATGCGGACAGCTCGGTATCGACAGTGATGAGCAACGCGGTCATGCGGCGATCCGGTCAGGGGGCGTCCAGCCCGACATAGGCGGGATGCGTTAAGGAGCGGTATTATGTCCCGCATATGTCTGCTTCCGACACGCGCCGCAATATCGCCCCCAATGCGATGCGACAGCCCGGTCAGTCGAGCAGCGCGAACTCGCCATAGCTGCCCTGGAAAAAGAGCAAGGGCCGCTCGGGCCGCTCCACCTCCAGCGCCACGACCCGCCCCAGGACGATATGATGGTCGCCCGCTTCGTGCACGGCGTCCAGCGTGCAATCGATCCAGGCGACGACATCGTCCAGGATCGGCGATCCATTGGCCGACGCGCGATGGGCGATGCCGGCGAACTTGTCCGGGCCGGGCGCGGCGATCTGGCGGCAAAGCGCCAGCTGGTCGCTCGCCAGGATGTTGACGCAGAAGCGGCCGACTTTCTCGATCCGGGGCCAGCTGCCCGACGACTTGGCCGGGAAGAAGGCGACCAGCGGCGGGTCGAGCGAGACGGAGGTGAAGGAGCCCACCACCATGCCCACCGCCGTGCCGTCGGGCTCGACGGCGGTGACGACGCACACGCCGGTCGGATAATGGCCGAGCACGCGGCGGAATGTCGCGCTGTCGAAACTGGCGTTGCTCATGCCTGCATGCTCCCGGACCTGCTGCTGGCCCCCTCCCTGTCGCGGCGGGGGGTCGGGGCGCAAGCGAAAAGCGACGCAGGCAGGATCAGAGCGCGACCCCGCCGGCCGCCAGCACCGCCAGCGTCAGCAGTTCCGACGCGTTGGAGGACATGGTGGCGATCTGCACCGATTTCTCCATGCCGACCAGCAGCGGCCCGATCATCGACGTGCCGCCCAGTTCGCGCAGCAGCTTGGCGGAGATATTGGCCGATTGCAGCCCGGGCATGACCAGCACATTGGCGGGCCCGGACAGGCGGCTGAACGGATAATTCCGCATCACCGCCGGGTTGAGCGCGGCGTCGGGCGTCATCTCGCCCTCATATTCGAAATCGACGGCGCGCTCGTCCAGCAGCTTCACCGCGCCGCGGATATTGTCCAGGTAGCTGCCGGGCGGATTGCCGAAATTGGAATAGGACAGGAAAGCGACGCGCGGATCATGGCCCATGCGCCGCGCCACCGCGACCGTGCCTTCCGCGATGTCGGCCAGTTCCGCCGCGCTCGGCCGTTCGTTGACCGTGGTGTCAGCCAGGAACACCGTCTTGTCCTTCGACACCATGACATGGATGCCAAAGGGCGTGCGGCCCGCCGCCGGGTCCATCACCCGCTTCACCTCGCGCAGCGTCTGCGCATAGGGCCGGGTCATGCCGGTCAGCATCGCGTCGGCGACGCCCATCTTCACCAGCAAGGTGCCGAAGATGTTGCGATCGCGATTGACCATCCGCTCGCAATCGCGGCGCAGATAGCCGCGCCGCTGCAGCCGCGCGTAGAGCAGGTCGACCATGTCGGGCACCAGCGGCGAATTGACGCTGTTGTGCAGCTCGAAGCTTTCAGGATCGCGCACGCCCAGCGCGCGCAGCTTGTCGACCACGTCGCCGCGCCCGACCAGCACCGGCACGCCATAGCCCAGTTCGCGGAACTGGATCGCCGCGCGCAGCACCACTTCCTCCTCCGCCTCGGCGAAGACGACGCGCTTGGGATTGGCCTTGGCGATCTCATAGGCGCTGTTGAGCACCGATGTGGTGGGGTTGAGCCGGGCCTTGAGCGACTGGCGATAGCCGACCATGTCCTCGATCGGCCGCTGCGCCATCCCTGTGTCCATCGCCGCCTGCGCGACGGCGGCGGGCACCACTTCCATCAGCCGCGGGTCGAAGGGCGCGGGGATGATATAGTCCGGCCCGAAACTGTGCGACTTGCCATAGGCCTTGGCCACTTCCTCGGGCACTCGCTCGCGCGCCAGCTCGGCGATCGCCTTGGCCGCCGCCAGCTTCATCGCCTCGTTGATGCCGGTCGCCCGCACGTCCAGCGCGCCGCGGAAGATGAAGGGAAAGCCCAGGACATTGTTGACCTGGTTGGGAAAGTCGGACCGGCCTGTGGCGACGATCGCGTCGGGCCGCGCCGCCCTGGCGTCGGGCGGCAGGATTTCCGGGTCGGGATTGGCCATGGCGAAGATGATCGGCTTGTCCGCCATCGACCGCACCATGTCCTGGCTCATCGCGCCGGCGACCGACAGGCCCAGGAACACATCCGCGCCCTTTACCGCCTCGGCCAGCGTGCGCGCGTCGGTTTTGACCGCATGCGCCGACTTCCACTGGTTCATGCCCTCGGCGCGGCCCTGGTAGATCACGCCCTTGCTGTCGCACATGATGACATTGTCGTGCGGCACGCCCAAGGCCTTGATCAGTTCGGTGCAGCTGATCGACGCCGCGCCCGCGCCGTTCACCACGACCTTCAGATCCTTCATGTCGCGCCCGGTCAGCAGCGCGGCGTTCAGCACGCCTGCCGCGGCGATGATCGCGGTGCCATGCTGGTCGTCGTGAAAGACCGGGATGTTCATCCGTTCCTTCAGCGTCTGCTCGATGATGAAACATTCGGGCGCCTTGATGTCCTCAAGGTTGATGCCGCCAAAGCTCGGCTCCATCAGCTCCACTGCGTCGATGAACCGGTCGACATCCTCGGTCTTGAGCTCGATGTCGATGGAATCGACGTCGGCGAAGCGCTTGAACAGCACCGCCTTGCCTTCCATCACCGGCTTGGACGCCAGCGCGCCCAGATTGCCCAGGCCCAGGATCGCGGTGCCGTTGGAAATGACCGCGACCAGATTGCCCTTGGCGGTATAGTCATAGGCCGTCGCGGGATCGGCGGCGATGGCGCGCACCGGCACCGCGACGCCGGGTGAATAGGCGAGGGACAGGTCGCGCTGCGTCGCCATCGGCTTGGACGCGATGATCTCGATCTTGCCGGGGCGCCCGGTCGCGTGGAAGAACAGCGCCTCGCGCTCGGAAAATTCCACATTCGATCTATCGGACAAGGCAGCCTCCCAATTATTGGAACGATCTGGAAAGATGGGGTCGCCCTAGCGGCACGGCCGGCTTGTGGGCAAGTGCGAGAAGCGCAATTTTCCTGCCGCCGGGCGAAGCTCTGGTTTCGGTGCGGTGTTCGGGCTATCGGCTGGCGACATGGCGAAATCCAGCGACACCAGCGCCCAGCCGACTGCCCAGCCCACGCCGATGATGGCGCAATATCTGGCGCTCAAGGCCCAGGCGCGCGATTGCCTGCTCTTCTACCGGATGGGCGATTTTTTCGAACTCTTCTTCGACGACGCCAAATTGGCCGCGGCGACGCTCGACATCGCGCTCACCAGCCGCGGCGAACATGATGGCGCGCCCATTCCGATGTGCGGCGTTCCCGTGCACAGCGCCGAAGCCTATCTCGCGCGCCTCATCAAGGGCGGCCACCGCGTCGCCATCGCCGAACAGACCGAAACGCCCGCGCAGGCCAAGGCGCGCGGGGGCAAGACGCTCGTGGCGCGCGACATCGTCCGCTACGTCACCGCCGGCACGCTGACCGAAGAAACGCTGCTCGACGCGCGGCGCGACAATATGCTGGTGGCGCTAGCGCACGTCGGGGGCGAGGAATCGGGCGAAGTCGGCATCGCCGCCGCCGATATCTCCACTGGCCGTTTCGAAACGCTGACATGCCCGCTGGCCGATCTGCCCGCCGAACTGGCGCGGCTGCGGCCCAGCGAAACCGTGGTGGCCGACGGATCGCCGCTCGACGTCGCGGGCGCCCACCCCTTTGATCGCGCCGCCTTCTCCAGCAGCCGCGCGCAGGACGCGCTCCAGCGCCTGTTCGGGGTCGCGTCGCTGGACGGCTTCGGCCAGTTCGGCCGCGCCGAACTCGCCGCCATGGGCGGGCTCGTCGCCTATCTCGACCATGCGGGCAAGGGGACATTGCCCTTCCTCGCGCCGCCGCTGCGCAAGACGAGCGGCGCGCATGTCGCGATCGACGCGGCGACGCGGGAGAGCCTGGAAATCGTCGCCACCACCGGCGGCACGCGCGCGGGCAGCCTGCTCGGCGCGATCGACCGGACGGTCACGGGCGCGGGCGCGCGGCTGCTGGGGCAGGACCTGTCCGCCCCGCTGATGGACCTGCCCGCGATCGAGTCGCGGCTGGGCCTCGTCCAGCTGTTCCATGACGATGCGGGCCTGCGCGACCAGCTGCGCGCCGCGCTGCGCGCCTTGCCCGACATCAGACGCGCGCTCAGCCGCGTCGCTGTCGGCCGGGGCAGCCCGCGCGATCTCGGCCAATTGCGCGATGGCCTGGGCGAAGCGCGGCTGCTGCGCGAGCGGCTTGCCCGCCTGGCCGACATGCCGCCGCTGCTGCAACAGCTGCTTCCCGCGCTCGACGGCCATGGCGAACTGGTCGACGCGCTGTCCCGCGCGCTGGTCCCCGCCCCGCCGACTGAAACCGCCAATGGCGGCTATATCGCCGATGGCTATGATCCCGCGCTGGACGAACTGCGCCGCATGGCGGGTGACGGCCGCCGCGCCATCGCCGCGCTGGAGGCGAAATATCGCGACCAGACCGGCATCGGCGCGCTCAAGATCCGGCACAATGGCGTGCTTGGCTATCATGTCGAAGTGCCCGCCCGCGCCGCCGACGCGCTGATGGCGCCCGACAGCGGCTTCACGCATCGCCAGACGCTGGCCGGCGTGGTGCGCTTCAACTCGATCGACCTGCATGAGGAAGCCGGGCGCGTCGCCCAGGCCGGCGCGCATGCGCTGGTGGCCGAAGCCGCGCATCTGGAGGAGCTGATCACCGCCGTCCTCGACCGCAAGGCCGACATTGCCCGCGCCGCCGATGCGCTCGCCCGGCTCGACGTCGCGGCGGCGCTCGCCGAACGTGCGGCCGAAGGCGGCTGGCGGCGGCCTCATTTCGTGCCGGCCGACGGGGCGGGCCAGTGCCTCGACATCGTCGGCGGCCGCCATCCCGTGGTGGAGGATGCGTTGCGGCGCGAGGGCCAGCCCTTCGTCGCCAATGACTGCCGCCTGAGCCACAGCGACCGGCTGTGGCTCGTCACCGGACCCAATATGGGCGGCAAATCCACCTTCCTGCGGCAAAATGCGCTGATCGTGATCCTCGCGCAGGCGGGCGGCTATGTCCCTGCCCAATCGGCCACGCTGACCCTGGTGGACCGGCTGTTCAGCCGCGTCGGCGCATCCGATAACCTTGCCAGGGGCCGCTCCACCTTCATGGTCGAAATGGTCGAAACCGCCGCCATCCTCGCGCAGGCAACCGAGCGCAGCTTCGTGATCCTGGACGAAGTCGGGCGCGGCACGTCCACCTATGACGGGCTTGCGCTGGCCTGGGCGGTGGTGGAGGCGGTGCATGAGGTCAATCGCTGCCGCTGCCTCTTCGCCACCCATTATCATGAACTGACGCGCCTCGCCGAAACGCTCTCGGCCCTGTCGCTCCATCATGTCCGCGCGCGCGAATGGAAGGGCGACCTCATCCTGCTGCACGAACTGGCGGAAGGGCCGGCCGATCGCAGCTATGGTCTTGCCGTCGCCCGGCTTGCCGGCCTGCCGCCCGCGGTGCTCAAGCGCGCGAAGGACGTGCTCGCCCGGCTGGAGGCAGGCAAGGCGAAGACCGGCGGCATTGCCGCTGGCCTGGACGATCTGCCCCTCTTCGCCGCCGTCGCCGCGCAGGAGGAAGAGGCGAGCGACCCACTGCGCGACGCGATCGAAGCGATCGACGCCGATGCCCTGTCGCCGCGCGATGCGCTCGATCACATATATCGGCTGAAACAACTGGCCGCGCAGCCGCGCCCCGACTAGATAGCGCAGCATGGTCATGCAGTTTCCTGCCCTGGGGTCGCGGCGCGCGATCATCGACCGGCGCGCCGTATCCGACCGGATCAACGCCCTGGCGCAGGAGCATCGGGGCGATCCCATGCGGCTGCGCGGGCTGATCGTGCAGGAACTGAAGGACGCGCTCGATCATGGCCGCGCTGACGTCGCGCGCCGGCTGGAGGCGCGGCCGACCCGCGGGCGCGAGGCGGTGAGCGCCTTCGCCTTCCTTATCGACCAGATCCTGCGCCTGCTCTACGACGCCACCACCCATCATCTCTACCCCGCCAGCAACCGCAGCACGGGGGAACGGATCGCGCTGATCGCCGTAGGCGGCTATGGCCGGGGCGAAATGGCGCCGCACAGCGATGTCGACATCGGCTTCATCACGCCCTGGAAGCCCACCGGCTGGACCGAGCAGGTGATCGAATCCATGCTCTATTCGCTGTGGGACCTGGGTCTGAAGGTCGGCCATAGCAGCCGGTCGATCGACGAAACGATCCGCATGGCCAAAAGCGACCTCACGGTGCGCACCGCCTTGCTGGAAGCGCGCTACATCTGGGGCGACCGCGCCTTGTACGAGGAAAGCTCGGCCCGGTTCGACGCCGAAGTGATGCAGGGCAATGCCCGCGCTTTCGTCACCGAAAAGCTGGAGGAGCGCGACGAGCGGCACCGGCGCATGGGCGACAGTCGCTATGTCGTCGAACCCAATGTGAAGGAGGGCAAGGGCGGCCTGCGCGACCTCCACACCCTCTTCTGGATCGGCAAATATGTGAACCGCGTCCGCTCCGTCGCGGAACTGGTCGATGTCGGCCTTCTGACCCAGGCGGAGCTGCGCCAGTTCCAGAAGGCGGAGGATTTCCTCTGGGCGGTGCGCTGCCACCTGCACAGCATCACCGGCCGCGCCGAGGATCGGCTGACCTTCGACCTTCAGCTCGAAACCGCGACCCGCATGCATTTCACCGGCCGCGCCGGCCGTTCGGGGGTGGAGCGCTTCATGCGCTATTATTTCCTGAACGCCAAAACGGTGGGCGACCTCACCGCCGTTTTCCTCGCACATCTGGACGACCAGCTCGGCCCCAAGGGGCGGCGCTATATCCCCAGCCTGTTCCGCCGGCCCAAGAAGCTGGAAGGTTTCGTGCTCGACCGCGGCCGGCTCAGCTTGCCGAGCGACGATTTCTTTCAGGAAGACCCGGTGCGGCTGCTGGAGATTTTCGCGCTGGCGGACAAGCACGGGCTTCAGATCCACCCCAGCGCCATGCGTGCGGCCAGCCGCGACGCTGGCCTCATCACCAACAAGGTCCGCCGCGACGCGCGCGCCAACGCCTTCTTCATGGATGTGCTGACATCCCCGCGCGATCCCGAAACGGTGCTGCGCTGGATGAACGAATCCACCGTGTTCGGCCGCTTCATCCCCGACTTCCGCCGCGTCGTCGCGCAGATGCAGTTCGACATGTATCATCATTATACGGTCGACGAACATACGATCCGCGCCGTCGGCCTGCTCGCCCGCATCGAAAAGGGGGAGCTTGGCACCGACCATCCGCTCGCCACCGATCTGATGGGCAAATTGCTCTCGCGCCGCGTCCTCTATGTCGCGGTGCTGCTGCACGACATCGCCAAGGGGCGCGGCGGCGACCACAGCATATTGGGCGCGCAGATCGCCGACACGCTCTGCCCGGGCCTGGGCCTGACCGCTGCGGAGACCGAAACCGTCGCCTGGCTGGTGCGCTATCATCTGCTGATGTCGGCCACCGCCTTCAAGCGCGACCTGGCCGACTACAAGACCATTCTCGATTTCGTCGAAGTGGTGCAAAGCCCGGAGCGGTTGCGCCTGCTGCTGTGCCTGACCGTGGTCGACATCCGCGCGGTGGGGCCGGGCGTCTGGAACAGCTGGAAGCGCCAGTTGCTCGGCGATCTCTACGAATCGGCGGAGGAACTGTTGCGCCTCGGCCACAAGCAGAAGGGCCGCAGCGAGCGCGTCACCGCCAAGCAGGATGCGCTGCGCGACGCGCTTGGGATGGATGAAGCGACGTTCGACGCGTTCAGCAGCCGCTTGCCCGAATCCTACTGGATCGCCGAGCCTGAGGACATCCTGATCCACAATGCCCAGCATATGCTGGAAGCGGGCGACTCCCCCTTGTCGATCGCGGCGCAATATTATCCGCAGCGCGGCGCGACCCTGGTCACCGTCTATGCAACCGACCATCCCGGCCTTTTCTACCGGGTGGCGGGCGCCATCCATCTGGCCGGCGGCAACATCATCGACGCGCGCATCCACACCACGCGCGATGGCGTCGCCATCGACAATTTCCTGGTGCAGGACCCGCTCGGCGGCGCTTTCCACAGCCCCGAACAGCTGAAGCGCATTCGCGGCGCGATCGAGGATTCGCTCTCGAACCGACATCGCCTCATCACCAAATTGTCGGCGCGCCCCCTGCCCCGCACCCGGGCCGAAGCCTTCCGCATCGAACCCAATGTGCTGATCGACAACAAGGCCTCGAACCGCTTCACGGTGATTGAAGTCAATGCCCGCGACCGGCCGGCGCTGCTGTTCAGCCTCGCCAATGCGCTGTTCCAGTCGAAGGTCACCGTCCACAGCGCCCATGTCGCCACCTATGGCGAGCGCGCGGTCGACACCTTCTACATCACCGATCTGATCGGCGGAAAGATCGAGAGCAAGGCGCGGCTGCAGACGCTGGAGCGCCGCCTGCTGGAGGCAGCCGGCGGCGAAGTGGGTGAAGCGCTGGAGCGGGCCTAGGATCGCTTTGGCCGATAAGGGGTTGGCAACGTTCTGATGTTACGCGTCAGACGTGACCGCAATGCTCGCTCCGCTTCCTGTCAATCCTCTCGACTGGCCCGACATCTGGCATCAGGCGAACGGCTGGCGCGGCCGCTTCATAGAAGAATATGCGTGCGGAGAAAGGGTCGTCAGCAATGCTCTCCTCCGCCTTGCGGCCGTTCCGGGGCGGGGAGCCGAAATCCTGCTACCGCATCCGGTCGGCCAGCGCTTCTGCGCTCTTGCAAAAGCTGTCGGCCCAGGCGGACCGTTCGCGCAAGAAGGCAAGGGCGTTGCGGCGGCGTTGGCTGAATGGACCGAATTTGCGCCCCTACGCACCATGTTGTGTCATGGCTCAGCGGCCATCAGCGTCGATCACAAGGGCCGCTGGTACGCACATTTCAGCATGATTGACATGCGGCCTGACCGGGTGGTCGAAGAGCGACTGACCGTTGACGAAAAGGATGCCGCCGATCGGCTGAAGGCTCTTCATATCGTTCGGCAACGACTCGACGGCCGCTGGCGCGCAATGGAGCGGCGCCTCGAAGGCGAGCCCGAAGCCTAAATGATTTCCATCGCATCGCCCGAGGCCAGCAGCGGCAGCAGGCGCAGCATGTCCTCCCGCTCCACCGCCACGCAGCCGGCGGTGGGCCGGCCTTCCGACACATGGAAAAAGATCGCGCTCCCCCGCCCTGCCACCGGCGGCGCGTCATTATGGCCCAGCACCACGATCACGTCATAGGCGTCGTCGCCGCGGATCAGGCTTTCCGCCGAAAAGGCGCGGGGCAGCCTCACTGGGCGGTTATAGGCGGGGTCGGCGCCATCGTCCGACCATCCCTCGCCCGCCCGCACCCAGCGCCAGGGCAGACGGATGCCGGCCGCGTCGACCTTGCCCGGCCGCAGCAGGACGCCGCGGATCGGCCAGGTCCCGATGGGCGTGCAGCCATCGCCCTCCCGCTTGTCGGTCGCCGCGCAGGCGCCGCCTCGCCCGATCGTGCAGTCCATCGCCAGGTCGCCGAAGGTCAGCCGCCCGGCGGCGCAATCGACCCGCACGATGCTCATAGCTGGTGGCCGGTCCGGTCCCGCTTGGTGGCCAGATAGCGTTCATTATGCGGATTGGCCGGCAGGATGATCGGCAGACGCTCGGCCACCTTGATCCCGGCCGCCTCCAGCCCCACGACCTTGTTGGGATTGTTGGTCAGCAGCCGCACCGTGCCCACGTTCAGCAGGTCCAGCATCCGCGCCGCGACCGAAAAGTCGCGCGCATCGATGGCGAAGCCCAGCCGCACATTGGCGTCGACCGTGTCGAACCCCTGGTCCTGCATCGCATAGGCGCGCAGCTTGTTGACCAGGCCGATGCCTCGCCCTTCCTGCCGCAGATAGAGGAGAATGCCCCAGGGCGCATCCGCGATCCTGTGCAACGCCTCATGCAATTGCGGCCCGCAATCGCATTTCAGGCTGCCCAGCACGTCCCCGGTCAGGCATTCGCTGTGCAGCCGGATGACCGGCGGAGAGGCGTCCCGCTTGCCCAGGATCAGCGCGACATGCTCGCGCGGCTCGTCCGGGCTGCGAAAGGCGACGATCTCGGCAGTCTCGCTCGCCGACACCGGCAGCCGCGCGCGCGTTGCGATCGCCAGGTGGATGGCGTCGTCATAGGCGGCGATGTCAGCGGCGCGCACCTCCGCTTCAGCGTCGCCATCGCCGCTCGCCACGAAATAGGCGGGCAGGATGCCGGCCAGCCGCGCCAGCCGCAGCGCCGCCTTGGCAGCCTGCGGGCTGGCGATCGGCCGGGCGCGAAAGGGACCCTTGAGCGGCGAGGCCAGGTCCAGCACCGGGTCGGCGATGCTGGTCGCGACATCGGCGTCGATCCAGGGCGTCCGCTCGATCAGCACCGGCAATTCGGGGTCGGCCGCCGCCAGCTGGTTGGCGAGCTTCAGCGTCTCGGCGCGCGCGGCGGAAATCAATATGTCGGCTTCGCTGTCGGGATCAAACCCCGCCAGCGTAACCGCGTCCGCTCCCTCGATCGCCATCAGCCGGATCGCGCCATCGTCCGCGACCAGGCGCACCGCCCAGCCCCGGCGCAGCGCGTCGATCGCGCGCGCGGCGTTGCGGGCCAGACTGCCCGCCATCAGAAGGCGAAATCCGTGATGATCGGGATATGGTCCGACGGCTTGATCCAGCTGCGCGCCGGCTCGATCACGCGATGGCCGACCGCCTTCGCCGCGACGTCGCGGGTCATCCACATATGGTCGAGGCGCCGGCCCCGGTCCGACGCCGCCCAATCCTTGGCGCGATAGCTCCACCAGGTATAGAGCCGCGCAGGCGCGGGGTGGAAATGGCGGCCGATGTCGACCCAGTCGTTCGACGCCTGCAGCCGCGCCAATATCTCGCATTCGACCGGGGTATGGCTGACCACGTCCAGCAGTTGCCGGTGGCTCCACACGTCGCATTCCAGCGGCGCGATGTTGAAATCGCCGGTCAGGATGGTGGGCTTGTCCTCCAGCGCCGACGACCACTGGATCATCCGTTCCAGAAAATCGAGCTTCTGGCCGAATTTGGGGTTCACGCTGCGATCGGGCACGTCCCCGCCCGCGGGCACATAGACATTTTCGATCCGCACTCCATTGTCCAGCCGCACGCCGACATGGCGCGCCTCGCCATTGGCCTGCCAGTCCAGCCGGTCGTCCTCATGGATCGGCACCTTGCTCATGATCGCGACGCCATGATGCATGCGCTGCCCGTTCAGCACCTGGTGGACATAGCCCATGCGCCGGAACATCTCGGTGGGGAAGGTCTCGTTCACCACCTTGGTTTCCTGCAGACACAATATGTCGGGCGCTTCCTGCCGCAGCAATTGTTCGACGATGTCGATCCGCGCGCGGACGCTGTTGATGTTCCAGGAGCAGATGGAGAGGGTTCGAGCCATGGAAACGCCCTAAAAGCGCGCGCCGGGTTGCGCAAGCGCAGGCGCGCGGGGGAGGGCGCACAGGAGAAGGCGCGCGAGCGGCGGACAATGTAAGACCCCCGCTCCGGGGGCGTGGAACGGGGGTCTCGATCGCGCCCTTGAAGCGCTTCGCGGCGAAAGCTGGGGACCGGGTAACAGGGGGGAAATCCCGGTTTTGCCTCCCGCCGTGAGTTCCTGATTAGCGCTGCGGATATGAGCGGCAGATGAACGGCGCGGAAAGTTTTTCCATCCGTCGCAATCCGCGCTCCGGTCAGCCGCCGGCCGACCGGCCGCGCGGCCGCGGATCGGTCCAGCGGAAGGCGGAATCCTCCACCGGCACGCCATAGCGCTGGTTGGAGAGCCGCACCGCCGTGCGGTTGTTCTGCGAATCGAGCGCCACCCAGCCATAAAGCTGCAACCCCGCGGGACTCGCGGCGTCGCGCTTGAAGATCATGATGATGGTGCCGAATTCCGGCCGCTTGGGATCGCGCGCCTGCACCGACAGGATCGACGGATCATCGGTCGGGATCACTTTCCCGAATTTCGACAGATCCTTGCTGGGATCGATCAGCGCGCCCAGCGGCGAATTGCCGATCGGCCAGCGCTGCACCTGCCGCACTTCATAATCGATCAGCGTCAGCGCCTTGCCGTCGCCCACGATCAGCAACGGCACGCCCTTCTGATATTGGAACCGGATCTTGCCCGGCTGCTTGAGCGTCAGCTTCCCGGTCAGCGTCTGGCCGTTGCGGTCGGTCTGGCTGAAATCGGCGGTCATGGTGGTGACCGCGCGGATGTAGGCATTAACCCGCGACAGGTCGGACTGGCCCTGCTGCGCGGCGGCCGGCACGGTCGGCACGACCAGCGGCGCAGCGGCAAGGACAAGCATAAGGGGCGCAACGATGCGCTTCATGGCGTCTATCTCCGGTTCGTTCCTATGGCTTTGTGGCCTAGAAGGCCGGGCTTGAACCCGCTGTGAACCCGCTCGTTCCGAAAATGCAAGGAAATCCCTTCGGCCTCGTCATCCCCTCTGCCCGCTCCCGCACCCGTCCGGCGTGGCGACAAAAAAAGGGCCGGTCCGAAGACCAGCCCTGGAAGTTTTTAGGAGAGGATGCCTGAAAGGCCCGTCCTCTATGTCCCAACCGGTCCATTGGAGCAAATGCGATGTGCGCGACGATGGTTGCGCGTCGTGCAATCGTCACGGTTCAGATCGGATTGCCATTCTCGTCGCGCAGCACTTCGCGGCGGCCGACATGGTTGGGCGGGCCGACAAGGCCCTCTTCCTCCATCCGCTCGATCAGGCGCGCCGCCGAATTATAGCCCACCCGCAACTGGCGCTGCAGCCAACTGGTCGATGCCTTCTGATTCTCGAACACCAGCTGGCACGCCTTGCGGAACAGCTGCGCGTCCGGGCTGTCGTCGCCCAGGTCCACGCCGTCGAGCGCGAAACTGCCTTCCTCCGGCTCCTCGGTGACGGCGGAGATATAGTCGGGCTGGCCCTGCGCGCGCCAATGGTCGGCGACCATGCGCACCTCGTCGTCCGACACGAACGGGCCATGGACGCGGGTCAGCCCCTTGCCGCCATGCATGTAGAGCATGTCGCCCTTGCCCAGCAGCTGCTCGGCGCCCTGTTCGCCCAGGATGGTGCGGCTGTCGATCTTCGACGTCACGAAGAAGCTGATGCGCGTCGGCAGGTTCGCCTTGATGACGCCGGTGATGACGTCGACCGACGGGCGCTGCGTCGCCAGAATGAGGTGGATGCCCGCCGCGCGCGCCTTTTGCGCCAGCCGCTGGATCAGGAATTCGACTTCCTTGCCCGCCGTCATCATGAGGTCGGCCAGCTCGTCGACCACCACCACGATCTGCGGCAGCGGCTGGAAATCAAGCTGCTCCTCCTCATAGATGGGCTTGCCCGTTTCGGGATCATAGCCGGTCTGGACGCGCCGGCCGAGCGGCTTGCCCTTGGCCTTTGCCGCGCGCACCTTCTCATTGTAGTTGGCGAGGTTGCGCACGGAGATGGAAGCCATCATGCGATAGCGATCCTCCATCTGCTCCACCGCCCATTTGAGCGCGCGGATCGCCTTGGCGGGCTCGGTCACGACCGGGGAGAGGAGATGCGGAATATCGTCATAGGTCGACAATTCCAGCATCTTGGGATCGATCATGATGAGCCGCAGCTGATCGGGCGTCATGCGATAGAGCAGCGACAGGATCATCGCGTTCAACCCCACCGACTTGCCCGACCCGGTCGTGCCCGCGATCAGCAAGTGCGGCATCGGCGCCAGGTCGGCGATGATCGGCTCGCCCGAGATATTCTTGCCCAGGATGATCGGCAGCGTCGCTTCCTGCGCGAACTGCTCGCTGGTGATGAGCTCGCGGAACGACACGCCCTCGCGATTGGCGTTGGGCAGTTCGATGCCGATGACGGTGCGGCCCGGAATGGTCGCGACACGCGCCGACAGCGCCGACATGTTGCGCGCGATATCGTCGGCCAGCGCGATGACGCGGCTCGCCTTGATGCCGGGCGCCGGCTCCAGCTCATACATGGTGACGACCGGGCCGGGGCGCACTTCGGTGATGTTGCCCTTCACATGAAAGTCGTCGAGCACGGATTCGAGCAGCCGGGCATTGCGCTCCAGCGCCGCCTTGTCGATCTTGCCGCCCTGATTGGCCGGCACGGGGTTTAGCAGGTCGGGCGAGGGCAGCGAACTGTTGCCGAACAGGTCATCCTGGCTGACCGGCGCCATGCTGCGCTGCACCGGAGCGGGCTTGGGCGCCTGGATCGTGATCGGCGGCTTGGGCTCGTTCGATACCTGCTTGCGCGGCGCGATGACGCGTTCCTCGCTCTCCTCGTCCTGCGGCATGGGGTCGGCAGCCGTGCCGCCCGCCAGCGAAAGGTTCGGCCGGGGCAGGCTCAGCCGCGGCAGCGCGGGGCGGCGCAGCGCGATGACCGGCTTTTCCAGCGCCAGGCTGCGACAGCAGGTGAAAAGCCCGGCGATCAGCGCGACGATGATCAGCACCCCCTTGATCCACGGCGCGGCGGCCGGCGCCTGCGCCGCCAGGCTGGCGATGCCCTTGGCGGTGACCAGGCCGATCACCCCGCCCCAGCCGGCCGGCAGGCCGACCAGCGGATCGGTCTGGAACAGGGCGAGCGCGATGCCGACCAGGATGATGCCGACCAGGCATTTGCCGAACTGCGCCTTCCACCCGTTCATGTCCTGGTCGCCCCACAGCCGGCGCGCGGTGATCGCCATCAGCGGCAGGATCAGCGCTACCGGCACGCCCAGCAGCCAGAGCAGGAAATCGGCGGCCCAGGCACCGGGCGCGGCCATGATGTTGGCGACATGGTCGCCCGCCACGGTGTTCATCGACGGGTCGCTCGGCGCATAGCTGAGCAGCGCCAGCGCCAGGAACAACGTCCCCAGCATCAGCGCGATCGCGCCGATCAGCGCGCCGCTGCGGATGAGGCTGCGCTTGAGCATCTCGCGCCATTCCGGCGTGCGTTTGACGGTGCGGCCGACGGCCATGTCCTGTCTGTGTCCCCCAAATGTTCCGTTCCGGCACAATGCGCCGAGCGGGGAGTCCGCGTCAAGCCCGCGCCCCTCAGCCGCAGGCCGTCCGCAATCGGAAAACGCGCCTCAGCGCCCCGCCAGCCGGACCAGCGCCTGCCCGTCGACCCGCTGCACCGTCCACTCGTCCATCGGCCGGGCGCCCAGCGCGCGGTAGAAGGCGATGGAGGGTTCGTTCCAGTCCAGCACCGACCATTCCAGGCGCGCGCAGTCCCGCTCGATCGCCAGCGCAGCGAGGCGCGACAGCAGCGCCTTGCCCGCGCCCAGCCCGCGCGCTTCCGGCAGCACGAACAGATCCTCCAGATACAGGCCCGGCCGCCCTTCGAAGGTCGAGAAATTGTGGAAGAACAGGGCAAAACCCACCGCCGTGCCATCGGCCTTGGCAATCAGCACCTCGGCCATCGGGCGCTCCCCGAACAGGTAACGGGCCAACGTCTCACGATCCGCCTTCACCTCATGCGCCAGCCGCTCATAGTCGGCCAGCGCCAGGATGAAGGCGTGGATCGTGCCGATATCGTCGGCCTGCGCCGCGCGAATGATGATGTCGCTCATGCCGTGCCCGCCTCCACATGGGCGATCTGCGCCCGCTTCGAACGGGCGGCGATAAGGCAGGCGGCGATGATCAGCAAGGCGCCCGCCACGGTCGTCAGCGTCAACGGCTCGCCAAAGGCCAGCCAGCCGATGATCGCCGCCCAGACGAAGGCGCTATATTCCACCGGGATCAGGCGCTGCGCCTCGGCGCGGGCATAGGCCCAGGCCAGCGCCGCGAGCGAGGTGAAGGCCAGCGCCGCGGCCAGCAGCACCAGCGGAACCGCGCCCGCCGGCGGCACGATGGCCCAGACGGGCGCGGCCAGCGCGAACACGCCCAGCATGACCAGATGCTGGAAGAAGGCGACCTCGATCGGGGAGGCGAGCTGCGCCTGGCGCCGCTGGATGATGAGGTTCCAGGCGAAGAGGACGGCCGATCCCATCACCGCCAGCGCCCCCAGCAGCGCGTCGGGCTCATAGCGGCCCTGCAACCGGCCCGACAGTATCACCGCGACGCCCACCAGCCCCAGCAGCGACGCGCCGATCGCGCGACCGCCCACCGTCTCCTTGAGCAGCCAGGCCGCCAGATAGAGCGCGATCAGGGGCGCGATGAAGGACAGGGCGATCGCTTCGGCCAGCGGCAGGCGCAGGATCGCCCAGAAGAACAGCGCCGCCATGAAGGCGACCACCACGCCGCGCAGCAGATGGATGCGCAGCACCGCCCGCGCCGGCCAGCGCTGCCGCGTCGCCAGCATCAGCGCAAGGCCCAGCAGCGTCCCCGCCACCGCGCGCCAGAACAGGGCGTTGTAGAGACCGATCGCCAGCCCCAGCCCCTTCATCGCCGCATCCATCACGGAAAACAGCGCGACGCCCAGGCAACAGACGGCAAAAGGGATCGCGGCAGCGCGGGGCGAGGCGCTCATCGTCGCTTGCAGCCTACTCCGCCGCCGCGACCTTGCCCGCGTCGATGCTCTCCGCCTCCAGCTTGGCGGCTTCGATCTCGGCCGCCTTGGCCTCGACCAGCCGGACGATATGATCGACCATGTCGGCGTCCTGGATCACATGATCGGTCACGCCCGACAGATAGACCATATGCTTGCCCGCGCCCCCGCCGGTCAGGCCGATGTCGGTCTCGCGCGCTTCGCCGGGGCCGTTGACGACGCAGCCCAGCACCGACAGCGACAGCGGCGTGTGAATATGCTGCAGCCTTTCCTCCAGCGCCTGCACGGTGCGGATGACGTCGAAGCCCTGGCGCGCGCAGCTGGGGCAGGAAATGACCTTCACCCCCCGCGTGCGGATGCCGAGCGACTTCAATATCTCATAGCCGACGCGCACTTCCTCCTCGGGCTCGGCCGACAGCGACACGCGGATCGTGTCGCCGATGCCCGCCCACAGAAGGTTGCCGATGCCGATCGCGCTCTTCACCGTCCCGCCAATGAGGCCGCCGGCCTCGGTAATCCCCAAGTGCAGGGGGCAGTCGACCGCCTCGGCCAACTGCATATAGGCGGCCACGGCCAGGAAGACGTCGCTCGCCTTCACCGCCACCTTATATTCGTGAAAATCCTGATCCTGGAGAAGCTTGATATGGTCGAGCGCGCTTTCGACCAGCGCTTCGGGACAAGGCTCGCCATATTTTTCCAGCAGGTCCTTTTCCAGGCTGCCGGCATTGACGCCGATGCGGATCGAACAGCCATTGGCCTTGGCCGCGTCCACCACTTCCTTGACCCGGGCCTCGCTGCCGATATTGCCCGGATTGATGCGCAGGCAGGCCGCGCCCGCATCCGCCGCTTCCAGCGCGCGCTTATAGTGGAAATGGATGTCGGCAACGATCGGCACGCGCGCGGCGCGGACGATCTGCTTGAGCGCCGCGGTCGACGCCTCGTCGGGGCAGGACACGCGGATGATGTCGACGCCCACCTCCTCGCAGCGGCGAATCTGGTCGATCGTCGCGCGCACGTCATGAGTGGGCGTGTTGGTCATCGTCTGGACGCTGACCGGCGCGTCTCCGCCTACGGGCACATGGCCGACCATGATCTGCCGGCATTGGCGGCGGGCAATGTCGCGCCAGGGACGCAGGCCGGGATTATGGTCGGACATGAAAAAGGGGCTCCGTGGTTACGAAGCCCCTATAGTCATTCAGGCGGCGGGTTGAAACCGCCGACGCATGTCCTGCGCGTCGGCTGGGCTTCAGAAGCGCACGGTCAGCGACGCGGCGACCTGGTCGGCATTGCCGCTGGTCTGCGCCAGAGTGGTCGCGGTGACCGTCGCGGGCGCCGGGAAATAGCTGTCGGGGCGGATGATGTTCGCCTTCTCGACGAAGGTGTGCGCGTAGCTGAGGTTGAGCGCCATCATCTCCGACATGTTCCAGGTCGCGCCGCCGGTCAGCCACACGCGGTCGCCATCGGGCACGCGGGTGGTCAGATATTGCGGGTTGGTCGGCGTGCGGTCGAACATCGTGCCCGCGCGCAGCGTCAACGCGGGGCTGACGTCATATTCGCCGCCGACGCTGACCGAATAGCTGTCGCGATAGTCCAGTTCCTTGTTGGTCGTGCCGGTCGCGGAGGTGACTTCGATGCCCTTGAACTTCGACCAGTTATACCATTTGCCGGTGATCATCGCGCGCAGCTGCGGCGTCAGGCGATGCATCATGCTGACAGTGACGATGTCAGGCAGGTTGAGCGGTGCGGTCGCGGCGAATTCGCCATTGGCGGCGGTCAGCGGCGCGGCCAGGCCCGAGATGATCTGCGTGCCCTGCAGCTTGTGGCTGATGCCCGACCGATAATGAACGCCGAAATTGGTGTCGCCCGTGGTGTAGAACAGGCCCGCATTCCAGCCCACCGACCAGTCGTCGCCCTTCAGGCTGGTGAAGCCGTCGGTCGGGACCAGCGGCGACACCTGCGGCAGCGCGTTGGTCAGCGTCGCCTTGACATATTGCACGTCCACGCCGCCGCCGATCGACAGATTGTCGGTCAGCTTATAGGCGGCGGAAGGCTGGATATTATAGGTCTTGAGGTCGGTGTAGAGCGAATCATACCGGCCGAAGAAATCATCCTCATATTCCAGCTTCAGGCCGAAGGGTGCATTGACGCCCAGGCCCAGCCACAGCTTGTCGGTCACCTGCGCGCTCGCATAGAAGCTGGGAACCGGGATGACGCTTTCGAACGGATTGCCGCCGTCGCTGCCGCCCACCGGCACGGTCGCGGTCGACCCCGGAATGGAGCGATAGCTGCCGCGGTTGGTCTGGTGCGCCGACGCCATCAGCGCGGATGCGCCAGCGGACAGCTGCACGCCCTGCAGCTGCGTCATCGCCGCCGGGTTGAAATAGATGGTGGATGGATCATCGCCAGCCGCCGCGCCGCCGGACAAAGCGCGACCGATCTCGATCGGCGACTGTTCCTGCAGGTAGAAGCCGCCGGCAAGCGCGGGAACCGGCGCGGCCAGCGCGGCCGTCGCAAGAAGGGACCAGGATAGACGGCGGGTCAAAGACATGGGGTGCATCCTCTGCTGTTGGCGACTCTTCTTCCGTCCGGACGGACGCTGCCTGCAACGCGCGAACCGGGCTCATGACGCTGGCGACTTACCAAAGACGCCATGAATTTCCAGTGCCTAGCCCGCCGTTTACCGCACTTTTGCGGGCCCCGGTGCGGGCGGCGGGGATGCGGACGCTACGGCGGCCAGCCGACGCGGCCTTGGAACGAAGGCAAAAAAAAGCCGCCCTGAAAGGCGGCCTTGAAGTTTTTAGGAGAGGATGCCTGAAAGGCCCGATCCTTTTGCGATGCAGCACGTCCTGCCGCAAATGCGAATGGATGATCGACGGTTGCGTTTTCTGCAACCGTGCCACCGCCTTCTCCTTTCCGTAAGGGAAAGTTGCACAAGAAAATCGATTCCGGCCGCCATCCGGCCATGGCGAAAGGCGCTTCCGCGCCCTCAGGCGCGGCGGACGCCCGATTCCGCCAACTGCGAATCGAGAATCGCGATCAGCGCCGCCAGCGCCGATTCGTCGGCTGCTTCCACCCGCGCCACCAGCGCCGCCTCGGTGTTCGACGCGCGCAGCAGCCACCATCCCCGCGGAGCGCGCACGCGCACCCCGTCGATCAGGCTGATGTCCGCGCCCGCCGCTTCCAGCCGCGCGCGCACCTCGTCCACCACCGCGAACTTGCGCGCTTCGGGGACCGGGATGCGCCATTCCGGCGTGATGATGCTGGCCGGCAGACCATCGACCATCGCGGTGACGCTCCGCCCCAGCGTCCCTACCGCGCGGACCAGGCGCACCGCCGCGTAAAGCCCGTCATCATAGCCAGGATAATCGTCGGCGAAGAACAAATGGCCGGTCGTCTCCCCGCCCAGCGGACTGCCAATCTGCTTCATTCTGGACTTGATATGGCTGTGCCCGCTCTTCCACATGTCGGGCCGTCCGCCCCGCGCCGCGATCGCGTCGAACACGCTCTGGCTGGTCTTCACATCCGCGACGATCGGCGCGCCAGGCCGGTCGCGCAGCACGGGTTCGGCCAGGATGCCGAGCAGCTGGTCGCCGGCGATCGCGCGCCCCTGCCCGTCGATCACGCCGATCCGGTCGCCGTCGCCATCGAAAGCCACTCCGAAATCGAGCCGCTTCGCCAGGACCGTGGCGCGCAGATCGGCCAGATTGGCGTCCTGCGAAGGATCGGGATGATGATGGGGAAAATGGCCGTCTATATCGGTGAAGAGCAGGTGATGCTCACCCGGGAGCAGCTGGACCAGGCGCTCCACCGCCGGCCCGGCCGCGCCATTGCCCGCATCCCATCCGATGCGGCACGCCGGACCATCGAACCCCTGCGCCAGCCGCGCGACATAGGCGTCCAGCACCGCGCGCGTCTCGACGCGGCCCGCGCCGGCCTCCCAGTCGCCCGCCGCCGCCAGCGCGCCCAGTCGCTGGATGTCCGCCCCGAAAAAGGGGGCATGGCCCTTCACCAGCTTGAAGCCATTCTGATCGGCGGGGTTATGGCTGCCGGTTATCTGAATGCCGCCATCCACATCGCCCGTCATTTCGGCATGATATAGCATGGGCGTCGGCCCCAGGCCGATGCGCACGACATCGATGCCGGTCGCGACCAGCCCCTCGACCAGCGCGGCTTCCAGCATCGGGGAACTCAGCCGCCCGTCATAGCCCACCACCACGCGCCGACCGCCCGTTCGCGCGATGATCGTGCCGAAGCTGCGGCCCAGCGCCCAGGCGTCGGCGCGATGCAGCGTCCGCCCCACCGTACCGCGCAGATCATAGTCGCGCAGCAATACCGGGTCGAAACCATGGCTCACCGCCGCTTGCGTTCCTGCAGCAACAGGTCACGCGCCGCGTTGATCTGCGCCGCCAGCGCCTCTGTCCCGCCCTTGTCGGGGTGAACCGACGCGATCAGCCGGCGATGCGCGGCGCGGATCGCGGCGGCGTCAGCGTCGGGCCCCAGTCCCAGCAGAGCGCGCGCCCGCGCGACATCGCCCTGGTCCTGCGCCGCGGCGGGGGGCATGGCGCGCCTGCGTGGCCGCGCGCGCGCCTGGCCCTGCTGCGCGAAGAACAGCACCGCGCTGATCAGCAGCGGCGCGCCGATCACCGGCTTGCCCTTGGCCGCCAGCACCGCGCCCACCAGCGCCGCGCCCAGCGCCATGCCGTCCTTGGCGGTCATGCGTCGCAGCTTGCCCGACCAGATCAGCCAGATCGCGACGGCCGCGATCAGCAGCGCCAGCACGCCCATCAGGCCGCGCCGAGCAGGTCCACCGACGCCGTCCCATCCTGCGTCGGCAGGGCAAAGCCCGCCACCATCTCGCGCAATTCCTGCCGCGCGGCGATATGACTGACCCCCAGTTCGCCCAGATGCCCCTTGTCCAGCAGGGTCAGGCCCGACGGAAAGAGTTCGCGGAAGATCACGCGCTCCGACAATCCGGGAATGACCCGAAAACCGACCCGGCGCGACAATTCCATCAGGGCGTCGCCCACCCTTTTCTTGTTGCGCGCGTCATGATGCTGGACGCGGTTGCGCAGCACCACCCAGTCGATGGCGACGCCGTCCACCTTGGCCCGCGTCTTGCGCGCGTCGAAGATCAGCTCGGAATAGAAGGACAAGCGCCGCACCTTGAATGTTTCGGGATCGACCTGGCCGATCAGGTCGAAATCGACGAAACTGTCGTTCATCGGCGTCACCAGCGTATTGGCGTGGGGCGCCAGATGCCGGGCGAAGACATCGTCGCGGCCGGGCGTGTCGACCACCAGGAAATCCTTGCCCTGCGCCATCTGGATCACCTGGTCGTCCAATGCGTCGATGCTGTCGCCGGTGAAGACCGCAAAGTCCGGCACCGGCAGCTCGATGCCGCGGCGACGCGCGGTTTCGACGCGATTTTCCATATAGCGGGTGACGGTCCGCTGCCGCGGATCGAGGTCGATCATGCCGACATCATGGCCCAGCGCGCTCAGCGCGATCGCCGTGTGGACGGCCGTTGTGGACTTGCCCGTCCCCCCCTTCTCATTGGCGAAAATGATGAGATGCGGCTGAGGATTGCCCATTGCCCCTGATAACCCCGTTGACTGTCGCAATGATTATTGACGCTCGCGCCGGCGCCGGCCTAGCGAGGACGCGCGATATTCCTCGCCCTTATCGGAGCCCATCCTCCCGTGCAAACGCTGCGTGACCTGCCCGCCCTCCGCGCCGCCATCGACGCCCTGCGCCGTGATGGCAAGCCCATTGCCCTGGTCCCCACCATGGGCGCGCTGCATGACGGGCATATGGCGCTGGTCGACGAGGCCAAGCGCCATGGCCGCCATGTCGTCGTCTCGATCTTCGTCAATCCGCGGCAATTCGGCCCCAATGAGGATCTCGACGCCTATCCGCGGCGCGAGGCGAAGGACGCGCAGCTGCTCCAGGCGGCCGGCGTCGCTCTGCTCTGGGCGCCCAGCGTGGACGTCATGTATCCCGCGGGCTTTGCCACCACCATCAGCGTGTCGGGGATCAGCGAAGGCCTGGACGGCGCGGCGCGGCCGGGCCATTTCGACGGCGTGGCGACGGTCGTCACCAAGCTGTTCAACCAGGTCAGGCCCGATGTCGCCATCTTCGGCGAGAAGGATTATCAGCAGCTCGCCGTCATCCGCCGCTTCGTCGCCGATCTCGACCTGCCGATCGACATCATCGGCATGCCGACCCAGCGGGCCGAGGATGGCCTCGCTCTCTCCTCGCGCAACGCCTATCTGTCCGCCGATGAGCGCAAGGCCGCGCTCGCCCTGCCTCGTGCCCTGGGCGAAGCGAAGCGGCAGATGGAGCGCGGCGAACCGGTCGACGCCGCGCTGGCCCAAGCGGTGGCGACGCTGGCCGGCCACGGCTTCGGGCCGATCGACTATGTGACCTTGTGCGATGCCGCGACGCTGGAGCCGATCCCTGTCCTCGATCGTCCCGCGCGGCTGCTGGGCGCGGCGAAACTCGGCACGACGCGGCTCATCGACAATATCGCGGTCGATCCCGCCTGACCTCAGCCGAATCGCTTGAGCAGGATGCAGGCAACGATGAACAGGCCGATCACCGCCCATCCCTCCCATGTGCGTGGACTATAGCCCCATCCCACGCGCTTGGGTCCGAACCAGAAGTGGGGATGACGCATCGGCTATGCTCGCTGTCAGAAGGGCTTCACGATCACCGCGATCACGATCACCGCTGCCGCAATGCCCGGTATCTCGTTCATCAGGCGCAGCTGTCGGTCGCTCATCGGCCGCTGCCCGCGGGCCAGCTTCCTGGTATAGCCCGCGATCCAGCCATGATAGCCCGACAGGCCCAGGACGAAGAGCAGTTTCAGGTGGAACCAGCCGAAATGCCAGGCGCCGGTCTCCACCATCAGCATCAGCCCCAGCAGCCACACCAGGATCAGCGACGGATTGAGGATGATCCGAAGCAGCCGGCCTTCGCGTTCGATCCAGCGCTGGTCCTCGGGCGAACCGGGCGCGGTTTCCTGATGATAGACGAAGAAGCGCGGCATCATGAACAATCCCGCCATCAGGAAGATGACGAAAATCAGATGAGCGGCCTTCACCCACGGATAGGCGGCGCCAAGATAGGCCATCAGCTGCGATCTCCCTGCTTTCGCACATAGCTAAGCAGTGCTTCGACATGCGCAATGGGCGTGTCGGGCAAAATTCCATGTCCCAGGTTGAAGATATGCGGCCGGTCGGCGAAGGCGGCGCGGATCGCGTCGACCGCTTCCTCCACCGCGCGCCCGCCCGCGATCAGCGCCAGCGGGTCGAGATTGCCCTGCACCGGCATGCCCGCCGGCAGCGCCGCATGCGCCCAGTGCGGGTCGATCGTTTCGTCGACGCCGACCGCATCGACGCCGGTGCGCGCCGCATAGTCGGCCAGCTTCGCCCCCGCGCCCTTGGGAAAGCCGATCACCGGAATATCGGGATGGCGCGCCTTGAGCGCCGCGACGATGCGGCGATTGGGCTCGATCACCCAGCGTTCGAACTGGATCGGCGACAGGCTGCCGGCCCAGCTATCGAACAGCTGCACCGCCTCCACCCCCGCCTCGATCTGGCCGCACAGATAGTCGACCGTGGCCGCGACGATCGTGTCGATCAGCGCCGCGAAGCGATCGGTCTCGCCATAGGCCATGCGCCGCGCCGCGCCATGATCCTTGCTGCCCTGGCCCGCGACCATATAGGTGGCGATCGTCCAGGGGCTGCCGGCAAAGCCGAGGAAGGTGACATCGGGGTCGAGCGCCGCCTTCACTTGCCGCACCGTTTCGTAGACCGCCTCGAACCGGGTGAAATCGGGCGTCAGCGCTGACAGGTCGGTGTCCGCCAATAATGGGGCCAGGCGCGGCCCTTCGCCCGCCTCGAACCACAGGTCCTGGCCCATCGCATAGGGCACGATCAATATGTCGGAAAACAGGATCGCGCCGTCGAATCCGAAGCGGCGCAGCGGCTGCAACGTCACTTCGGCGGCCGCCGCGCTGTCATAGACCAGCTCCAGGAACCCGCCCTTCTGCGCGCGCAAGGCGCGATATTCGGGCAGGTAGCGGCCCGCCTGGCGCATCAGCCACATCGGCGGCACCGCCGGGCGCTCGCCCTTGAGCACGCCCAGGAGTTTCTTGTCGGCGATCGTCGCCGGGGCGTTCGGGCTCATCAGACTCTCACTTGATTAAGATTCAAAAAGGATGATGCAGATGCTGGGGCATTGGCAGCGGGGTTTATGCGCTGTGCCCCCATTTGCCAACAGATTGACTCCCGCCGGCCACGCGATCCCGCCCGAGTCAGTCCGGCTATCCCCATTATCCACAGGCTGTGGAGGAATTTGCAGGCCTGTTGGGCGCCTGTGGATAAGAGTCCCGCCAGTGGGGAGGGGAAAAGCCGCGGATTTCATCCACGGATTCCTCCCTTGCTTTATCCACAGCCCTTCCACACAGAAAGGCACATGGCGCGCATTCACCTTCATCTCCTGTCCGACTCCACCGGCGAAACGCTGGAGAATATCGCCAAGGCGGCGATCGGCCTGTTCGAGAATGTCGAGGCGATCCGCCATTTCTGGCCCATGGTGCGATCGGAAGTCCATCTCGACCGGATCATGCAGGACATCGCCGCCAATCCCGGCCTCGTGCTCTTCACCCTGACCAACCACATGCTGCGGCGGCGGCTGGAAACCCGCTGCCGCGCGCTCGGCCTGCCCCATGTCGCCGCGCTCGACAGCGTGGCCGACGCGCTATCCAACATATTGGGGCAGGAAACCCGCACGCGTCCTGGCCGCAAACATATATTGGACGAAGCCTATTTCGCCCGGATCGAAGCGATCCAGTTCACCATCGCCCATGATGATGGCGTGGGCCACGAAAATTGGGAGGAAGCCGACATCGTCCTGGCGGGCGTGTCGCGCGCGTCCAAGACGCCCACCTCCATCTATCTCGCCAATCGCGGCTACAAGACCGCCAACATCCCGCTCGTGCCGGAATCGCCCCCGCCGCGCAGCCTCTATGCGCTGCGCCACCCGATGGTCGTGGGCCTCACCGTCAGCCCCGAACGGCTGGTGCAGATCCGCCGCAACCGGCTGCTGTCGCTCAACCAGGCGCCCGAAACCGCCTATGTTGACATCGACAAGGTGCAGGACGAACTGGCCTTTGCCCGGCGCCTGTTCGCCGACAATGGCTGGCCGGTGATCGACATGACGCGCCGTTCGATCGAGGAAGCGGCCGCGGCCATCATCAATCTCTTCAACGACCGCGTTCTGGCGGAAGGAGACGGCGCATGATCGTCCTTGCCTCGCAAAGCGCCAGCCGCCGCGCGCTGCTCACCGCCGCCCATGTCCCGTTCGAAGCGCTCTCCCCCGGCGTGGACGAGGATGCGGCAAAGGACGCGCTGCGCGCCGACGGCCTCGACGCACGCGCGCTCGCCGACGCGCTCGCGGAACTCAAGGCGCTCAAGGTTTCGCGGCGCGTGCCTGGCGCGCTGGTGCTGGGCTGCGACCAGACGCTCAGCGTCGGCGACGGCGCGGAGCGCGGCGAGATGATCGACAAGGCGGTCGACCGCGCCGACGCCGAACGCATCCTGCGCCTGCTCTCGGGCCGGGTGCATCATCTCCACAGCGCCGCCGTGATAGTGCTCAATGGCGAGCCGGTCTGGCGCCATGTCGAACGCGCGCGCATGACCATGCGGCCGCTGTCCGACGATTTCATCCGCGCCTATCTGGACGACGACTGGGACGAATGCCGCTGGTGCGTGGGCTGCTACCGGATCGAGGGGCCCGGCGCCCAGTTGTTCAGCCGCGTCGAAGGCAGCCAGTTCGCGATCCAGGGCCTGCCGCTGCTTCCTTTGCTTGACTTTCTGCGCACCCGCGGCGTTCTGGCGGCATGACCGACACGCTCCCCTATGCCGAAGTCATCGGCGATCCGATCGCGCACAGCCAGTCGCCGCTGATCCATAATTTCTGGCTCGACGCCCTGAATATAGAGGCGGAATATCGCAAGACGCATGTGACCGCCGACGGGCTGGCCGCCTATTTCCTGCAACGGCGCGCCGATCCCGACTGGCTCGGCTGCAACGTCACCATTCCCCACAAGGTCGCGGTGCTCGATTTCGTCGACGATCCCGGCGGCGTGCGCGACCGGATCGGCGCGATCAACACGATCGCGTCGGAAACCGGCGGCCCGCTGATCGGCACCAACACCGACGCGGGCGGCTTTCTCCAACCGCTGCTGCGCGACAACTGGAAGGGCAGGCGCGCGGTCATCATCGGGTCGGGCGGCGCGGCGCGGGCAATCCTGTTCGCGCTCTCCAGCCTCGGCGTCGCGGACATCAGCATCATGGCGCGCGATCCGGCAAAGGGGCGCGCGCTGCTCGACCGCGCCGGGACGAGGGGGCAGGTGCTGGGCATGGCCGATCCGCTGCCGCCCTGCGACCTGCTGGTCAATTCGACCTCGCTCGGCATGATCGGCCAGCCGGCGCTGAGCCTCGACCTGGCGCCGCTGCCCGACGGCGCGACCGTCTATGACATCGTCTATACGCCGATCGAAACCGGCCTGCTCACGGCCGCCCGGGCGCGCGGCCTCAAGACGCTCGACGGGCTGGAAATGCTGATCGGGCAGGCGGCGCTCGCCTTCGACATCTTCTTCGATGCGCAGGCCCCGCGCGAACTGGACGCGGACCTGCGCGCGCGGCTGATCGCCGCCCAGCCATGAAGGTCTACGGCCTCACGGGGTCGATCGGCATGGGCAAGTCGGCGGTCGCGGCCATGTTCCGCCGCGAAGGCGTGCCGGTGTTCGATGCCGATGCCGAGGTGCATCGGCTCCAGGGCCCCGGCGGCCGCCTGCTCCCCGCGATCGAGGCGCGCTTTCCCGGCGTCACCGGGCCAGCCGGGGTCGATCGCGCGAAGCTGGGCGCGGCGGTGTTCGGCCATGCCCCCGCGCGCCAGGCGCTGGAAGCGATCGTCCACCCCGCCGTCCGTGCCGAACGCCAGCGCTTCCTGCGCCGCCATCGCGCCCGCGCCTTCGTTGTGCTCGACATTCCCCTGCTGTTCGAAACCGGCGGCGCCGGGCGGCTGGACGGCGTCATCGTCGTCACCGCGCCCGCCTGGAAGCAGCGCAAGCGCGTGCTCGCCCGCCCCGGCATGACGCCCGGCAAATTCCGCCAGATCCTGCGGCTGCAGATGCCCGACGCGGAAAAGCGGGCGCGCGCCGATCATATCATTCACACCGGCGTCACCTTCACTGCCACCCGCGCCCAGGTCCGGCGTCTGGTCGCTTGCCTTGGCGGCCATAGAGGCAGATAAGGGTTGGCCCACAGAGTCGATTGCGAGGGCGATGCGCGAGATCATTTTCGATACCGAAACGACGGGTTTTGACCCGGTTTCCGGCGACCGGCTGGTGGAAATCGGCTGCATCGAACTGGTCAACCGGGTGCCGACAGGGCGCAGCTTCCACGCTTATTACCATCCCGAACGCGACATGCCCGCCGCGGCTTTCGCCGTGCATGGCCTGTCCGCCGACTTCCTGGCAAAGCATCCCGTCTTCGCCGCCGGCGCGCTCGAACTGCTCGACTTTCTCGAGGACAGCCCGCTGGTCGCGCATAATGCGCGCTTCGACTTCGGCTTCCTCAATTATGAGCTGAAATTGTGCGGCCATCCCGAAGTCGGCATGCACCGGATGATCGACACGGTCGCGATCGCGCGCCAGCTGCATCCCGGCGCCAAGCACAGCCTCGACGCGCTCTGCACCCGCTATGGCATCGACCGTAGCCATCGCATCAAGCATGGCGCGCTGCTCGACGCCGAATTGCTGGCGCAACTCTATATCGAACTGACCGGCGGCCGGCAGATCGGCCTGGGTCTGGCACAGGAGGAAGCAAAAGAGATCGTCAGGGTGGAACTGACGGAAATCCCCGTTGTTCGCCCTGTTCGTCCTGCGCGCGTCTTCATGGCGAGCGCGGAGGAGCTGGAGCGGCACGCCGCGTTCGTCGCGACGCTGGACAAGCCGCTCTGGCTGGAGGAGGCATAGGACCCATAAGGACCTGTGCCTTCACGCCAACCCGGCCGCCCTCCCGGCGGTTCGGCAAGAACAAGGAGAAGGCATATGGATATTCGTGTTTCCGGACATCAGGTCGAAACGGGCGACGCGCTCAAGCAGCATGTCTGGGATCGACTGGAAGCGATGGCCGAGAAATATTTCTCCCGCACGATTTCCGCCCAGGTCACCTTTCGCGGCGCGCCGCACGGCGCCTTTCATTGCGACATCGTCTGTCATGTCATGACCGGCCTGATCCTCAAGGGCGCGGGCGAGGCGCAGGATGCGCACCCCGCCTTCGACCAGGCGGCCGACCGGATCGAAAAGCAGCTGCGCCGCTATATGCGCCGCCTCAAGGATCGCAGCCAGCAGGCCGCCGCCGCCGAGGCGCAGCGCGCCAACGGCTTCAGCCTGGAGGATATGGACGGCGCGGGCTACACCATCTTCGCCGGCGGCGCCGATGAGGAGGAGCCGACCGACGCGCCGCTGATCGTCGCGGAAACCCGGGTCGATATTCCCGAAGCCAGCGTGTCGGACGCGGTGATGATGCTCGACCTGCGCAACACCAACGCGCTGCTGTTCATGAATGCGGGCACGTCGACCTACAATATGGTCTATCGCCGTCAGGACGGCACCATCGGCTGGGTCGAACCGCGCGGCTGACCCCCGCTCGCCCGGCCCCCGCTGTTGACCTGCAGGCGCAGGCGGCCTATGGGGCCGGGCTTCACAGTCCCCGAGCATACGCGCATGATTTCCCCTGGCTGGGCGCGGCTCGGCTGGTTCGGAATGGTCATGGTGCATTTCAACGACATCGTCGCGCCCGACGCGCTCGCCACGGGCCTGACGATCAACGGCAAGAAGCAGTTGTTCCAGAAAGTGGCGACGCTGGCGGCGGATGCCTATGGCCTGGACGCGGAGATGGTGGCCGATGCGCTGTTCGATCGCGAACGGCTGGGGTCCACCGGCTTTGGCGGCGGCGTCGCCATTCCCCATGCCAAGATTCCCGGCCTCGCCCGCATGTGCGCGCTGGTCGTGCTGCTGGATCCCGCCATGCCCTTCGACGCGGTGGACGATGCGCCGGTCGACATCGTCTTCGCGCTTTTGTCGCCGGTCGACAGCGGCGCGGAGCATTTGAAGACACTCGCGCGCGTGTCGCGCTATCTGCGCGACGACAATAATGTCGCGCGACTGCGCGGCGCCCATTCAGCCGAAGCGCTCTTCGCGTTGCTCGCCAGCGGCGGGGCGCGTGACGCAGCTTGACGGGCCCAGCGGCGAAGCCGCGCATTTCCGGGCGCTGGAGCAGCTTTATCGCTCCGCGCCGATCAACCGGCTGTTCCGCTCCGACCTCGTCATTCCGCAGGCCGGCCGGTCTCTGATCGACTTCGATGTCGATGAAAGCCAGTTTCACGCCGCCGGCGCGGTCCATGGCACCGTCTATTTCAAGATGCTGGACGATGCCGCCTTCTACGCCGCCAACAGCCTGGTGAGCGATCGCTTCCTGCTCACCACCGCCTTCAACCTGCTCTTCACTCGCCCGATCGGGCCGGGGCGGATTCGCGCCGAGGGTCGGTGGATCAGCGGCAAGCGCCGCGTCTATGTCGCCGAAGCCAGCCTGATCGATTCGGATGGGGAGGAGGTCGGCCGGGGCACCGGCACCTTCATGCGCTCGCAATTCCCGCTGTCCTCGCTGTCCGGCTATGCCGCCTGACGCCCGGCTGACCAGCGCGATGCTGGTCGGGGCGCTGCGACGGCGGGTCGCCGACGCCGGCGGATTCGCCACCATCCTCGTCAAGGGCGACGAGATGAGCGGCGTGATTCTGGTCCAGGCGCTCGATCGCGGGCAGGACGCGGGACTTTTTGAACGCGTGCCGAACCTTGATGGCGGTTATGCGTTGATGCGCTGTGGACCTGCCCCTGCGGAAGGTCCGGAGGCGCTTGCGGCCTATGTCGCGCGCCGGCGCAGGTCGGATCCCGACCTGTGGATTGTCGAACTCGATGTCCCGGATGCGGAACGCTTCGCCGCTGAAACAATCTGCTGATCGTTGACAGGCCGACATGGCCCGTGCAGAGGCGCGCGACGCCAACGCGCAGGTTGCCGTTTTCGCCCATGGGGGGCGGGCACGGTAAACACGCAGACGGGGGGCGGCCGGTCGTCGCGAATATAGGGTTGCAAGAGACGACGCTCCGGCCAAGAACCGCTTGATTTTGAGCCGAGATGAGTTTTCGCCTGAAAGCTGCGATCCTTGCAGCCTTTGCCTTGTCCACCGCCGCTGCGGTATCCGCTTCCGACATGTCGATCGCTGGTGAATCGATTGCGTCGGTGGCGTCTCTTCCCCAGACGTCCTCGGCCGGCGCTCAGCCCGCCATCGTCTTCGCCGCGCCGCGCGAAACCGCGCAGCCGCTGGCTTCCGACCATCCGGTCGACGCTTTTTCCACCGACTCCGATTCCCCGGCAACCAGCCTCGCTGCTCTGGTCGACGCCCACGGCGCGCCCGAGGAGCTGGACGGCGACATGCAGTGCCTGGCCGGAGCGGTTTATTTCGAATCCAAGGGCGAAAGCCTGGAGGGCCAGCTGGCCGTCGCGCGCGTGATCATCAACCGCGCCAAGTCTGGCCGCTTCGCCGACAGCCTGTGCGGCGTCGTCTATCAGCCCAGCCAGTTCAGCTTCGTGCGTGGCGGTGGCATGCCGCCGATCCGCACCCATAGCCGCAGCTGGCGCGAAGCCGTCGCCATCGCCCAGATCGCGATGACCGACAGCTGGGACAGCCGGGCCGAAGGCGCGCTCTTCTTCCACGCCCGCCGCGTCTCGCCGGGCTGGGGCAAGGCCAAGCTCGCCTCGATCGACAATCATATCTTCTATCGCTGATCGCCGCCTCGGCGCATCGCCACGGACAAGGAATTGGCCGGTTCGGACACACCCGAATCGGCTTTTCTTTTGTTCCTATAATGTTCTAAGGGTCGGCCATGGATAGCGCTGCAACCGACACCTGCTCCCCGCTCACCGACGGCACCGCCCTGGCGGTGGCGCGCGGCACGCTGCGGCTTTTCTTCCGTCATGACATGAGCGGCATCTTGGAAGTGCCGCTGCCCAATGGCCGCCGCGCCGACATCATGGCGATCGACAGCGCCGGCCGGCTCACCATCGTAGAAATCAAGTGCAGCCGCGCCGATCTGCTCGGCGACATGAAATGGCCCGACTATTTCGACTATTGCGATCGCTTCTACTGGGCCGTGCCGGCGGATTTCGATCTCAGCCCGTTCGACGGCGAATCTCTCTGGCCGACGCGCACCGGGCTGATCGTAGCCGATCAATATGATGCCGAACTGGTGCGCCCCGCACCGGTCGAACCGCTCGCCGCCGCCCGGCGCAAGGCCGAAACGCTGCGCTTCGCACGCCGCGCCGCGCGTCGCCTTACCGCGCTGGGCGATCCCGATCATGCGGCGGAACTGGGCTGGTAGCGGCCCTTTCCTGCACCGCCACCACCTGTCGCTCCGCGTCCAGCTGGATCAGCATGTCGGCCCGGGCCGGCATGTCGGCCAGCATGTGGCGCGTGATCCGCTCATAATGCTGGATGAAGCGAGCGAGCGCCGCTTCGTCCATGCCGCGTCCCTCCGCCCGCAGCGGCGCTTCCTGCTCGCCGCGCCAGCGCGCCACCACGTCGAAATCGGGCGCCGCCAGGAAGGCGATGCGGTCGATCCGTGCAAACAGCGTCTGATAGGACCCGGCGAGCGCGGCGTTGACGAAGCGCCGCCAGCGCCCGTCGGCATCCTCTTGCCGTTCCAGCGCGTTGACCGGGTCGGCAAGCGCCTCTTCGGGCTGCGGCCGCGCGCCCACGCACCAGCCCTCCAGCAGCAGCAGCCGCGTGCCCGCCGGCGCGCGATCCCACTGGTCCGCAGGCAGCCGGTCGTCCGCGCCCTTGTCGAACCGGGGCAGGGGGACCGCCTCGCCCCGGTCCAGCGCGGCGATCAGCTCCAGCCCCAGCGCCACGTCATGCGTGCCGGGCACCCCGCGCGTGCGCAGCAGCGGATGCACCGCCCGCGCCAGCGCCGCGCGCACTGCAGGCCTCAGATAGAGATCGTCGATCGACAGCAGGGCGCTCGCCACGCCCGCATCGTCCATGCGCTGCTTCAGCGCCCGGGCGAGCGTCGACTTGCCGCTGCCCTGCGCCCCGGCGATGCCCAGCACCGCCATCCGCCCGCGCGCCTTCGCTTGCGCCAGCATCGGCGCGATCAGCGCCGCGCATCCCTGCACGCCGTTCATTCGTCCGCCTCCCGCCCGCGCGCTGGCGATCCGTTCAGGGCAGCGCCGCCACCAGCAGCTTGTCGATCTTGCGCCCGTCCATGTCGACAATCTCGAATCGCCAGCCTTGGTCGTCGACGAAATCACCCACTTCGGGCAAGCGCCGCATCAGCCACAGCGCATGGCCCGCGACCGTGGCATAGTCGCGGTCTTCCGACAGGCTGATGTCGATCCGGTCGGCCAGCTGGTCGATCGGCATCTGGCCCGACACCAGCAGGCTGCCATCCTCGCGCTCGACCAGGTCCGGCTCGTCGGTCGCATCGCGGTCGGACGCGAAATGGCCGGCGATCGCGGACAGCAGGTCGGCCGGCGTCACGATGCCTTCGAAATGACCATATTCGTCATGCACCATCACCATCGGCACGTCGGACCGGCGCAGCACTTCCAGCGCATCCATCGCATCGACCTGGTCGGGCACGATGTCCGCGCGCCGCATCAATATGTCGAGCGTCAGCGGCTCGCCGCGGAACAGCGCGGTCATGATGTCGCGCGCCTGGACGACCCCGACAATATCCTCGACCGATCCGCGCCCGACCGGCAGGCGGGTATGCGACGATGCCAGCAGCTTGGCGCGAATCGTCGCCTCGTCGGCGGACAGGTCGATCCAGTCGACGTCCATGCGCTGCGTCATTACCTCGCGCACCGGCCGGTCGGCCAGGCGCACGACGCCCGAAATGATCGCGCGCTCGCTTTCCTCGATCACGCCCGACCGGCTGGCCTCGGCGACGATCAGGTGCAGCTCCTCGGCGGTGACGTGATTCTCCGATTCGCGATCCAGCCGCAGCAGCTTGAAGATCAGCGCGCTCGACCCGTCGAGCACCCAGACCAGCGGCGCGGTCAGCTTCGCCAGCCACAGCATCGGCGTCGCCACCAGCACCGCGATCGGCTCGGGCGCGCGCAGCGCGAACTGCTTGGGCACCAGCTCGCCCACGATCAGCGACGCATAGGTGGTGAGGCCGATGACCAGCGCGAAGCCCACATTTTGCGCCAGGTTGGGCGTCATGCCTAGCCCCTGCAGCCGCTCGCTCATAGGCCCGCCCAGGCTGGCGCCCGAATAGGCGCCCGCGACGATGCCGATCAGGGTGATGCCGATCTGCACGGTGGACAGGAATCGGCCCGGATCCGCCGCCAGCTCCAGCGCGACCCTGGCGCCGCTGCGCCCGGCCTTCTCCATCGCCTGCAGCCGTGGCCGCCGCGCCGACACGATGGCGAGCTCGGACATGGCGAAGACGCCATTGAGCGCAACCAGCGCCAGGATGATGACGATGTCGACCCAGGGAAAGGGCGTCGGGGCTGGGGGGGGGATCGTGGCCATGGTGGTCAGCTGCTCCCTATAGCGCCTATTCTTTCAAATTCACAACATCGCCATCATCGGCAGTTCAGTTCGCTTGTGGAACAAAGGTCCCGGCTCGGCCATTGGGGGGCCATGCGCTCCTTCGCGGGCGGATAAAGACAAGGGAACAGGAACCATGAGGATTTCTCATCGCATCATCGGCGCGGCGGGTCTCGCCGCCATGCTCGCCACCACCGCCTGCACCACCGATCCGAACACCGGCCAGCGCTCCATTTCCAAGGCGGCGATCGGCGGCATCGGCGGCGCGCTGGGCGGCTATCTGCTCGGCGATCTGGTCGGTGGCCGCAACGACCGCACCGAAAAGATCCTGGGCGCGGGCATCGGCGCGGTCGCGGGCGCGGGCATCGGCGCCTATATGGACGCGCAGGAACGCAAGCTGCGCGAAGAAACCGCCGGCACCGGCGTCGACGTGATTCGCGATGGCGACAATCTGCTGCTGCGCATGCCTTCGGGCATCACCTTCGGCTATGACCGCGCGGATGTGCAGCCGCAATTCCAGCCGACGCTGAACGACGTCGCCAGCGTGCTCGCCCAATATCCCAAGACCTATATCGACGTTTACGGCCATACCGACAGCGACGGGTCGGACGCCTATAACCAGACCCTGTCGGAACGCCGCGCCCAGTCCGTTGCCACCTATCTGGTCGGCCGCGGCGTCCAGTCGGCGCGGATCGGCACGCGCGGCTTTGGCGAAACCCAGCCGATCGCGTCCAACGCGACCGAAGAAGGCAAGGCCGCCAATCGCCGCGTCGAAATCAAGATCGCGCCCGTCACCGAAGCCGACGTGCGGGGCTGACGCCTTCATCTAAGTGCGAACAGGCGGCGTTCCCCGGCAGGGGGACGCCGCTTTTGCGTGACGGCCGCTGGCGCGCTCCCACGCCAGCGGTTACAGGCAGGCGGTGCGCCACTTGGGCCGCGCGAAGGACAGGATATGACGCTCACCACCCTGCTGGTCCCCACCTATGTCCAGATGCTCGGAGCGCTTTCGCGCTGGCTGGACAAGGCGCAGGCGCAGCTGCCCGGCGATGCGGCGGACGCGCTGCTGACCGCACGGCTCGCGCCAGACATGTTCCCGCTCGCGACTCAGATACGCTTCGCCTGCGTCCAGGCGCAGGAAGGGCTGTATCGTCTGCGCGGCGAGGAATTTCCGCCTCCGCTCACCGCCCTGCTGGACGAAGCGCGCAATGCCGGCGATCATCCCGGCACCATGGCCGACGCGCAGGCGCGGCTCGCCGAAACCATTGCGCTGGTGAAGACGCTGGCGGCCGACATGGGGACGGATGATCCGCACCGGCCGATCGCCCACGCCCTGCCCATCGGCCTCGTCTTCGACCTCAGCGCCGATCAATATGCCCGCGATTGGGCGATCCCCCAATTCTACTTCCATGTCATGACCGCCTATGCGCTGCTGCGGCAGGCGGGAGTGGCGCTGGGCAAGGCCGACTATGTCGCCCATATGCTGCCCTTCGCCCGCCCCGGCACGCTGCCGGCGGACTAGGACTGCCGTCCGGACCCGCGCGCTAGAAGCTCGCCTTCAGCCCGTCGATCACGAATTGCGCGGCCAGCGCCGCCAGCAGCACGCCCAGCAGCCGGGTGATTACCGCCTCGATCTTGTGGCCCAGCAGCGCCATCAGCGGCCCCGCCGCGATCAGCGCGCCCAGCATCAGCAGCAACGTCACCACCACCGCGCCCAGCACGACCATCCGCTCGATCAGCCCGTCGGTGCGCGACATCAGCAGCATGACGGTGGCGATCGATCCCGGACCCGCGATCATCGGCATCGCCATGGGGAATACCGACACATCCTCCACTTCGGGCGTGTCGGCGATCTTCTGCGCCCGGTCCTCGCGCCGCTGGGTGCGCTTTTCGAACACCATGTCCATGGCGATGATGAACAGCATGATGCCGCCGGCGATGCGGAAACTGTCCAGCTCGATGCCCAGCACGCCCAGCAGCTGCTTGCCCCACAGCGCGAAGACCAGCAGGATCGCCGCGGCGATGGCCACCGCGCGGATCGCCATCGCCCGGCGCTGCGCCGCGCTCGCACCGGTGGTCAGGCTCGCATAGATAGGCGCGCAGCCCGGCGGGTCGATCACCACGAACAGGGTGACGAAGGCGGAAAGGAACAATGCGGTCATGATCCGGCCTTCACCTGATCGTCGATGACGGTTTCATAGGCGTCGCCCGTCCACATGCGGACGGTGACGCGGCGGCTCTTGTCGGGCGCGACCTGCGCGTCCCAGATCAGGCTCTCGTCCCTTGGCGGGCCCTGCGCCTGGTCCGGCCCCGGCGGGCCGCCCGGCCGCGCATCGCGCTTGCAGGTGGCGACCTTGCCGGACAGGAATTCGGGCGCCGGGCGCGGGCTCGCCAGCGTGTCGCCATGGTCCAATATCCACTGCCAGCGCCCCTTTTTGTCGCGCCGCCACAGGGTGGTGAAATAGCCGACCGATCCGTCCGGCCGCTTCCAGTTGCCCGTGCTCGCGGCCAGCCGCCCGTCGCACGACACATAGACGATCGACGGCGACCAGCTGACCGATGCCGGCGGGTCCGCCTGTTTCTTCAGCCAGTCCTTGGCCAGCACCTGGTCGGGCACGAACATCACCGCATCATCGGCGGCGGTCTCGCGAAAGGCGGTCCATTGCCCTTCCTCCTGCGCCAGCCTGTTGAACGCGATTTCGGCGGCGATCACCGAACTGGGATCGGGCTGATAGCGCATCGGCGGCCGCGCCGCGACCAGCGCCGCCGCCCCCAGCGCCAGCAGGACCAGCCGCTGCCTCACAGGCCCGCGGGCTTGGCCAGCCCCGCGCGGGCATGGGCGGCGACCAGCGTGTTGCGCAACAGCACCGCGATCGTCATCGGCCCGACGCCGCCGGGCACCGGAGTGATCGCGCGCACATGGGCCAGCGCCTCGGCGGTGGCGACGTCGCCGACGATGCGGCTCTTGCCCTCATCCTCGTCATCGGCGACGCGGTTGATGCCGACGTCGATCACCGTCGCGCCCGGCTTGATCCACTCGCCCTTGATCATTTCGGCGCGCCCCACGGCGGCGACGACGATGTCGGCGCGATGGACGACGCTGGCCAGGTCGTGGGTGCGGCTGTGCGCGATCGTCACCGTGGCATTTTCGGCCAGCAGCAGCTGCGCCATCGGCTTGCCCACGATGTTGGACCGGCCGATCACCACCGCTTCCTTGCCCGACAGGTCGCCCAGCTCATCCTTCAGCAGCATGATGCAGCCCATCGGCGTGCAGGGGACCAGCGCCTCCTGCCCGGTGGCGAGGCGGCCGGCATTGACGACATGGAATCCGTCCACATCCTTGACCGGGTCGATCGCCGCGATCACCGCGGCCTCGTCGATATGGGCCGGCAGGGGCAACTGCACCAGGATGCCGTCCACGCGCTCGTCCTGGTTCAGCTCCTCGATCAGGTCGAGCAGATCCTCCTCGCCGATCGTGGCGGGACGCTTGAATTCATAGCTGTCCATGCCGACCGCGACCGTCATCTTGCCCTTGGACCGGACATAGACGCTGCTGGCCGGGTCCTCGCCCACCAGCACCACCGCCAGCCCCGGCTTGCGCCCGGCCTGGTCCACGAAAGCCGCGACGGCTTCGGCGACCCGCTCGCGCAGGCCCGCTGCAAAGGCCTTGCCGTCGATGATCTTGCCGATGCTCATGTCATTTCCATCCACTGTTCGATGCGGGCGGTCAGCCGCTCCAGCGCATCGCCGCCGCCGATGATCCGCAGCCGCTTTAGCCGGTTGCTGTCGCCCGATTCCAGCAAAATCGCGCGGCCGGGCCAATCCAGCGCCTGCGCCAGCAGCGCGATCAGCGCCGCATTGGCGCGCCCTTTTTCCGGGACCGCGCGCACTCTGGCCGACAGCCACAGCGCGCCTCTTTCATCGCGCCAGCGGCCGCCGATCGCCTCGCCGGCCGATCCCGGCGTCAGCCGGATGCGCAGCAACAGGTCGTCGCCCGCCCGGCTCCAGCCGGTCACACCAGTCCGAACAGCGGCGGCAGGATCGCCTGGCGGATGATGATGATGGCCAGCAGCACGACCATCGGCGACAGGTCGAGCGCGCCCAGGTCCGGCATCACGCGACGGATCGGATTGTAGATCGGCGCCGTCATCCGGTCGAGCGCCACCAGCACGGTGCGCACGAAGTCATTGCCCATGTTGACGACGTTGAAGGCGATCAGCCAGCTCATGATCGCCTGGATGATGATGATCCACCACAGCACGTCGAGCAGGATGATGATGATCTGGTAAAGCGCGTAGGCCACAAGGGTCTCCGTAGAAGCGTCGCCGCCGCTCTAGCCGAGCGGCAGGGCAGGGGACAAGCGGCCCGGCGCGATTTTCGACCAACGACGCCGGCCAACACGCTTCACCCTGGGCTCCCAAAGCCACCGTCCCACACCCTAAGTCCGGAACAGCCGCAAGTCCGGAACGCAGTCTCGCCCGCCAGTGCGCCACTGTCTCGATAACAGTTTATGCCACCGCCATCACCGTGCTCCTGCGCAGGCAGGAGCCCAGCTCTACCTCGCCCACGCCCCTGCGCAGGCAGGAGCCCAGCGCCGCCGCGCCACACCGCGTCACCCGCCACATGGCAAACCGCGCCTCAGCGCCCAGCAGGCATCCTTCCCCCGACGCCGCAACGCTCGCCCCCACAAAAGGGCAGGCGTCCTTAGTCCTTCTTGGCGGTCAGATGCTGGCTCAGATGCTTGTTCATCTCGAACATGCTGACCGACTTCTTTCCGAAAATCTTCTCCAGCTTGTCGTCGGCGTTGATCTGCCGCCGGTCCTTGGCGTCCTGCAGGTCATGCTTCTTGATATAGTCCCACACCTTGCTCACCACTTCGCTGCGGGGCAGGTCCTTCTCACCGACGATCTCGGCCAGGTCGGGGGAGGGGGTGACGGGAGCGGTGATGCCGCCACGCGCGCCGCCGGCCTTTTTGCCGGTTGCCTTGACCTTCTTCTCGGCTGCCTTGGTCTCGTCCTTGCCGCGCTTTTCCGCCGATTTCGCCACGTTCTGCTCCTCACCTTGGGGGGTTCGAAAGGCATATACGCAGCGCGCCGCCATTGGTTGCGGCGGGCGCGACGCGGCTATTTGTGGACCAGCGTGCCCGCGCCCTGGTCGGTGAAGATTTCCAGCAGCATCGCATGGGGCACGCGCCCGTCCAGGATGACCGCCGCGTCCACGCCGCCCTCGACCGCGCGGACGCAGGTTTCCAGCTTGGGGATCATGCCGCCGCTGATCGTCCCGTCCGCCTGCAGCCCGGCGATCGCGGCCGGGTCCAGGTCGCTCAGCAGCTGCCCCTGCTTGTCCAGCACGCCCGCCACGTCGGTCAGCAGGAAGAAGCGCGACGCCTTCAGCTCGGCTGCGATCGCGCCCGCCATCGTGTCGGCATTGACATTATAGGTATGGCCGTCCGCGCCGATCCCCACCGGCGCGACCACCGGGATGATGCCGTTATTGGCCAGCGTGTCGAGGATCGACCGGTCGACCGCCACCGGATCGCCGACGAAGCCCAGATCGACATTGCGCTCGATCCCGCTATTGGGGTCCGCCTCGCGCTTGCCCAGCACCTTCTCGCACAGCACCAGCCCGCCATCCTTGCCGGAAATTCCGACCGCCCGCCCGCCAGCGCCCGCGATCCAGCCGACGATTTCCTTGTTGATGGATCCCGCCAGCACCATTTCGGCGATCTGCGCGGTTTCCTTGTCGGTGACGCGCAGCCCGCCGATGAACTGCGATTCCACGCCCAGCTTCTTGAGCATCGCGCCGATCTGGGGTCCGCCGCCATGGACGACGACGACATTGATGCCCACCGCCTTCATCAGCACGACATCCTCGGCGAAATCGCGCGCCGCTTCGGGGTCGCCCATGGCGTGGCCGCCATATTTGACGACGAAGGTCTTGCCCGCATAACGCTGCATATAGGGCAGCGCCTCGACCAGGGTTTCGGCCTTGGCGAGGAGCGCCGGATCGGGGGCGTGCTTGCTGTTCATGCGCGCGCGCATAAGGCCATATGCCGGCCGCCGCAAGTTTCCAGGCTCTTTGGAATTAATTCGTTAGCTAACTAACGATATACTGGCGCGCGCTTGTGTCGCACTCGCTGTCCGGATCGGACGGCCATCTATCGGTCCAGCCGCCGCCCCAGGCCGACCAGCAGATAGATGACCGGCGGCACCAGAATCGCCGACAGCAGCACCTTGGCCAGCATCTGTCCCAGCAGCAGCTCGCCGATCGGGAAGATACCGTAGAAGGCGATGGTCACGAACAGCAATGTGTCGACGATCTGCGACAGGATGCTCGCCGTCGCGGCGCGCAGCCACAGCAGCCGACTGCCCTCGCGTCCTTTCAGCGCGGCGAACAAGGTGACGTTCAGCGTCTGGGAAATGCCATAGGCGATGATCCCGCCCAGCCAGATGCGCGGCGTGCCGCCCATCATCAGCGCGAAGGCGGCGGCGCGGTCCGGGTCCATGTCGCCCGCCGCGGGGGCCGCCAGCACCAGGATCGACAGCAGGATCGACGCGATCAGCGGCAGGAAGCCGATCTGCACCAGCCGGTTGGCGATCGCCCGCCCATGCAGTTCCGCCACCGCGCTGGAAATCGTCACCAGCAGCAGGAAGGCGAAGATGCCCGCCTCCACCGCCAGCGGGCCAAGGCCTACCATCGGCCCGATCGCCGCCAGCGGTCCCAGCGCCACCTGCTTGTTCCCCAGCACGCCGGCGATGCAGACCATGCCGCCATAGAAGATGGAAAAGAAGAAGAGCGATCGGCTGATGGGCGCGGGGGAAGTCGTCATCGGCCGCCCATATCGCCAATCGCGCGGCGGGGAAAGAGAGCGGGGCGCATCGGCCCCTGTTCCAGGGCGCCGATCAGAAGACCGGACCCTGCACCGGCCCGGTCGGCTTGGCCGTGCTGCTCTTGGCCGCGTCCAGCGCGTCGGCCAGACCCGGGGTGCGATTGTCCCGCTGCGCATAGTCGCGCGCCGACATGCCGGCCAAGCTGTCGCGCTTGTCCGCGTTCGCCCCCTGCGCCACCAGCAGTCGCACCAGCCCCACGTCACGCAGCTGCACCGCGCGGATCAGCGGCGTCTCGCCATTGTCGTTCGCCTTGTCGACCTGCGCCTTATAGGCCAGCAGCGTGCGCACCCCTTCCTCGAACCGGTTCTGCACCGCGTCCATCAGGGGCGTGTTGCCGTCATTATCGGTCAGGTTGGGATTGGCGCCCTTGGACAGCAGAAAGGTCAGCCAGCTATTGTCGCGCCGCGCAACAACGATGTGCAGCGCATTTTCGCCGGTGGTCACATCGCGGCTGTTGACGACGGTGGAGCCCGGCTTCTGGATGAAGTCCGTCACCTTCTGCCCGTCCCTGTCCTTCACGGCCTTCAGGAAGTTGTAATTGTCCGAAAACTGGGCGTGCGCCACGCCCGGCGCGACCAGCGCCAGCGCCGCCGGCGCCAGGAAAGCGGAAAGGAAGGTCTTGGTCATGCTGCGCCCCGTGCTGTTTGCAAATCCGTTCCTAGCAGGGCATGGCTGGCCATGCCATGAACAAAGCCATCCGCACCTTCGCCCGGCCCCTTCTCATGCTGCCCATGCTCGCCCTGCTGGCCGGCTGCAATATGGGCGGCGGCGGCAAGGCATCAAGCCAAGATGCGACGCAGGGCGATCTGGCCGGCGCGCGCATCGGCGCGCCCTTCACCCTCACCAACCAGGATGGCGCCGCCACCCGCTGGGATGATTTCAAGGGCCAGTATCGCCTGGTCTATTTCGGTTACACCTATTGCCCGGACATCTGCCCGGTCGACCTCCAGCGCATCATGCAGGGTTTCGCGCAGTTCGAACAGGCCCGTCCGGCGCTGGCGGCCAAAGTGCAGCCGATGCTGATCAGCGTCGATCCCGGTCGCGACACGCCGGCCGTGCTCAAGACCTATGTCGCCGCCTTCCACCCGCGGCTCATCGGCCTCACCGGCGCGCCCGAACAGATTGCGAAGGTGGCCAGGGACTTCGCCGTCATCTACAATAAGGAAGAAAGCGCGGGCGCGAGCGACTATCTGGTCAGTCACAGCCGCACGCCCTATCTCTTCGGGCCGGACGGCCAGCCGATCGCGCTGGTGCCGGTGGATGATCCGGGCACCCCGGACGTGGACGAAGGCGCGCCGGACAAGGTCCGCGCCTTTCTTGAAAAATGGGTCAAGTGACGCACTTCTGGGAACAACCGCTCGATCAGTTGGACCGCGCCCAGTGGGAGGCGCTGTGCGACGGCTGCGGCAAATGCTGCCTGCACAAGGCGGAGGATGAGGATACCGGCCGCATCTATCCCACCAATGTCGCCTGCCGCCTGCTCGACCGCCAGAGCGGCCAGTGCAGCAACTACAAGGATCGCCGCCGCTTCGTGCCCGACTGCGTGCGGCTGACCCCGGCCAAGGTCCGCAACCTCGCCTGGCTGCCGCGCACCTGCGCCTATCGGCTGCGCGGCGACGGACTGCCGCTGCCCGATTGGCATTATCTCGTCTGCGGCGATCGGGAGGCGGTGCATCGCGCGGGTGAATCCGTGCGCGGCTGGACCGTGGCGGAGGCCGACGCGGGCGATTGGGAACATCATCTTGTCGACCGCGAACTTTGACGGCGACGCCGCGCTCCTGGTCGATGGCGTTACCGTGCCGGTGCGGGTCCGCCGCTCCGCGCGGGCGCGCGCCTATCGGCTGAGCCTCGACGCCGCGCGGGGCGAACTGCGCCTGTCGCTGCCGGCGCGCGTCCCCCTCAAGAAGGCGCTCGCCTGGGCGCAGGGCCATGAGGATTGGGTCCGCGCGCAGATGGCGCAGCAGCCGCCCGCCACGCTTTTGACCAACGCCGCGGTCTTCCCGCTCGAAGGACGCGACGTCACCATCCACTGGGTCGAAGGCGCTCCCCGCACGATCCGGCTGGACGGCGACCGGCTGCTGCTGGGCGGTGCGGCGGAATCGGTCGGCGCGCGGGTGCAACGCTGGCTGGTGGCGCGGGCGCGCGCGGTGCTGGAAAGCGAAAGCCTGGCGCTGGCGCGCGACCATGGGCTGATCGTCGCCTCGGTCGGCGTCGGCGACCCGCGCAGCCGCTGGGGCAGCTGCGCTTCTTCCGGAGCGATCCGCTACAGCTGGCGGCTGATCCTCGCCCCGCCGGACGTTCGGCGCGCGACCGTCGCGCATGAACTGGCGCATCTGCTGCACATGGATCACAGCCCCGCCTTCCACGCCGCCCACGCCCGCATCCTTGGTGCCGATCCCCGGCCGGCCCGCGCCTGGCTGCGCGCCCATGGCGCGGGCCTGCACCGCTACCGCGCCTGATATGGCCCGGCTCCGGAAGCGCTATCTCGTCGCCACCATGGCCGACGGCTATGTGAAGCGCATCGGCCCGACCGCCGACCCGCTCACCCATTATTGGCGGATCGTCGCGCAGCTGGAAAATGGCCGAACCGAAGTCTTCTGGGGCCATACCCGCTCGCTCGCCGAAGCCCGCAAGCTCAAGGGGCCCGCCGCCGATGGCGCGCGCAGGCGCGGCTGGACAAGCTACGCCTTCGAAATCGCCGAACTGGTCGAGGAGCAGGCCTGACGCGCCATGGGCGATGTGAACATGGGGTAAGCCTTCCGGGCCTTAGCCCCGATGCGGCCAGGCGCCGGACTCGTCCCCCGCACAGTCATGCATGCTCCCGCGCGGATGGGGCAGGCCGCAGGCGCGGCAGGTGACATGGTCGCCGGGCTTCAGCCCGTGGCCCACCGTCACGCGGTCGTCGAAGACATAGCATTCGCCCTGCCAGCGGCTCTGCGCCTCGGGCATCTCCTCCAGATAGCGCAATATGCCGCCCTTGAGATGATAGACCTCGTCGAAGCCGCGCGCCATCACCAGCGCGGTCGATTTCTCGCAGCGTATCCCGCCGGTGCAGAACATCGCGATCTTGGGCGCACGGCCCTGCGCCTTCAGGTCGGCGGCGAAGGCGTCGAACCAGGCGGGGAAGTCGCGGAAGGACCGGGTAGCGGGATCGATCGCCTTTTCGAACGTGCCGCACGCGACTTCATAGGCGTTGCGTGTGTCGATCAGGACGGTGTCGGGATCGGCGATCAGCGCGTTCCATTGCGCCGGGTCCAGATAATCGCCTGCCTGGGTGGCCGGGTCCAGGTCGCCCGCGCCCAGCGTCACGATCTCCGCCTTCACCTTGACCTTCATCCGCGCAAAGGGCGCCGCGTCGGCGCGCGCATATTTGACGTCCAGATCGGCGCAGCCGGGCAGGGCGCGAACATGCGCGACCAGCACGGCGATGGCGGCATTGCTGCCCGCCACCGTGCCGTTGATGCCTTCACCCGCGACGATCAGCGTGCCGCAGCTGCCGACCTCCGCGCACAGCGTCCGCAACTCCGCGGCGATCGCCTCGGGATCCGCGAAGCGGGCGAAGCGATACAAGGCGGCGATGAGGTAGGGCGCGGCAGGATCGGATGGGGCAGCGGGCGGGGTGGCGGACATGGCAGCGCCTATAGGCGCACGCGCAGCCACTTGAAAGCCGCGACGGACAGGCGCATAGGCGATCCATGGTTCCCCTTTCGTTCGCAGGAGAGGCGTTTCTGGCCTTGCCCGAAGCCGCGCTCTATTGGCCGGCCCGCCGCGCGCTGCTGGTGGCCGACCTGCATTTCGAAAAGGCGAGCTGGTATGCCCGCTTCGGCCAGTTCCTCCCGCCCCATGACAGCCGCGCGACGCTGGACGTGATCGAGGCGCTGGTCGATCGCACCGGGGCGCAGGCGCTTTTCTCGCTGGGCGACAGCTTCCATGACAGCGACGGCGCCGCCCGGCTCGATCCCCAGGCCCGGGACAGATTGTCGGCCCTTACGGAAAGGCTGGACTGGACCTGGATAACCGGTAATCATGATGTCGGGGTCGCGACCATGCCGGGGGGACGGCGCGTGGCGGAGGCGAATGTCGGGGGCATATGGCTGCGGCACGAAGCGCAGCCCGATGATCCCCGGCCCGAAATGTCCGGCCATTTCCATCCCAAGCTGCGCCTGTCGCTGCGCGGCCGGCACGTGTCGCGGCGCTGTTTCGTGGGATCGGCGACCAAGCTGATCCTGCCCGCGCTGGGCGCGCTGACGGGGGGACTGGATGCGGGTCATGGGGAGATTCGTCGCGCTGTCGGGCCGGGTGCGGCCGCGCTGGTTCCGGTCGCCGACCGGCTGCTGCGCTTTCCGCTCGCCTGACGCGACGTTACGGAAAGCAATCGCCAAATCGTGGCCTTCGGGCAACAGCGCCGGTGTGGATGCGTCTCGCACCTGCGTAAAAGCCCCGGAAATGCGGGCCTCTCTTGCCAAGGCCCTGCTGTGGCAGCATAATCGCACCCAGACCCGAAGCGGCAAAAAGCCGCGCGGGCCAGGAAAGGATGAAAAGATGCTGACAGACAAGAGTCTCTGGCTGACTACGACCGGCGCGCTGGCGCTGTGCATGCTGGCTCCCGCCGCGCTGGCGCAAGACGCCGCCCTGCCGCAAGCGGCCGCCGATGATCCGGGCGCCGACATCATCGTCACCGCCACCCGCCGCGCCAGCCCGCTGTCCGACGTGCCGATCGCCGTGTCCGCCGTGGGCGCGCAGGCGATGCAGAATAGCGGCGCCAGCGACATCCGCACGCTCAACCAGCTTGCCCCCTCGCTGCTCGTATCCTCCACCGGCTCCGAAGCCAATGCGTCCGCCCGCATCCGCGGCATCGGCACGGTCGGCGACAATCCGGGCCTCGAAAGCTCGGTCGCGGTGTTCATCGACGGCGTCTATCGCGCGCGCACCGGCGCTGGCCTCAACGAACTGGGCGAAATCGAACGGGTCGAGGTGCTGCGCGGGCCGCAGGGCACCTTGTTCGGCCGCAACGCTTCGGCCGGCCTCATCAACATCATCAGCAAGGCGCCGGAAAAGACCTTCCATGCCAAGGGTGAGATCACCTACGGCAATTATGATTATTGGCGCCTGTCGGGCCGCGTCACTGGCCCCGTCAGCGACAGTATCGCGCTGGCGCTGGACGGCGTCTGGAGCAAGCGCGACGGCTTCTACAAGCTGGTCGACGGCGCGGGCGAGACGGTGGGCGACACCAATGATCGCGACCGTTATTTCCTGCGCGGCCAGGCGCTGATCGAACCGACCGATGCACTCTCCATCCGCCTGATCGGCGACTATACCAATCGCGACGAAAGCTGCTGCGGCGCGGCCTATATCGAAACGCGCGAACGACGCCCCAGCGGCGGCACCGGCTATGTCGAAGCGCCCTTCAACCGGATCGCTGCCATCCTCGCTGGCCAGGGCAATGTGATTTCCGCCGATCCCTATGCGCGCGAACTCAGCATCACGCCGGGCCGCGACTATGTCAGCAAATTGAAGGATTGGGGCGTCTCGGGCGAGATCAACTATGATTTCGGGTCTGCGAAGCTCACCAGCATCACCGCCTATCGTGACTATAAGTCCAGCGATTATGGCGATTATGACTATAGCCGCGCCGACCTTCTCTATCGCGATCCCAATACCTTCCGCCAGTTCAAGACCTTCACCCAGGAACTGCGGTTGCAAGGATCCGCGTTCAGCGACGCGCTGGACTGGCTGGTGGGCGGCTATTACGCCAATGAACGGCTGACGCTGCAGGACAATATCCGCTTCGGCGCGGACTATGGCCGCTTCGCCGCCTGCCGTCTGATGGCGGGCGCCGGCGCCACCAGCAATTTCACCGCGACGCAGCTCGCCGCTTGCGGCTCCGGGCTCGCCACCCAGCCGCTGATCGCGGGCACCCAGGCCAATCTCAATGCCGGCCTTACCGCCGCCTTCCTCAACGCCGGTCTGCCGCCCGCCATCGCGGCGGCGCAGGCGGGCGCGATCTCGACGGGCCTCGGGAATGGCCTGCGCGCGCTCGCGGCGATTCCCGAAGGCACGGGCGACGTCGCCTCCCGCTACCGGCAAAAGAGCGAGAATTGGGCGCTCTTCACCCATAATATCGTCCATGTGACCGACCGGCTCGATCTGACGCTGGGCCTGCGCTACACTCATGAAAGCAAGCGTTTCTCTGCCGATTTCAACAATAACAACGCCACTTGCGCGGCGCTCCAGTCCTCCGCGCTGCCCGGCATCGCCACCAACCCGCAACTGGGCAGCGCCGCCGCGCTCGCCGGCGGCATCCTGACGCTCGCCTGCCTTGGCAACGGATCGACCAGCCTCAATGCGCTCGACCTCAATGACCGCATCAGCGACGGCGAATTTTCCGGGACGGCGGTGCTGTCCTGGAAGCCGATCGACGACCTGCTCCTCTATGGCAGCTATTCGAAGGGCTATAAGGCCGGCGGCTATAATCTCGATCGCTCCCAATTGGGATCGACCGGCCTCAACGCCATTCCCGCCGTGTTCGCACCGCGCACCAATGCCGACGTTACCAGCCTGCGCTTCGCACCGGAAAAGGTCGACGCCTTCGAAATCGGCCTCAAATATGCCCAGCCAAAATGGAGCGCGAACATCGCCGCCTTCCGGCAGGAGTTCAAGAACTTCCAGCTCAACACCTTCAATGGCACCAGCTTCGTCGTCCAGAACATCAATGGCTGCGACAGCGCGCTCAGCGCCACCCGCACCTGCGACAGCGGCGATGTCGGGCCCGGCCTCATCAGCCAGGGCGTGGAACTGGAATTGTCGGCGACGCCGGCGCGCAATGTCCGCATTTCGGGCGGCCTTACTTATGCGCGCGCCAAATTCGCCAACCGGCTGGTGGGCAGCGGCGACGGCAGCGTGCCGCTCGATCCCGCGCTATTCCTGCTGCCCGGATCGATCAATTCCAACGCCCCGCAACTGGTCACCACCGCCAGCGCGGCCTGGACGCCCGACATAGGGTCCAGCGGCCTGTCCGCCCTTTTCTATGTCGATGGCCGCATGACCAGCGACTATAATACGGGCTCGGACCTCTTTCCCGAAAAGCGGCAGGACGGCTATGCCATCGTCAATGCCCGTGTCGGCATCCGGGGCCGGGACCAGCGCTGGGCGATCGAATTCTGGGGCCAGAATATCTTCAACCAGGATTATACCCAGGTCGCCTTCTCCAGCCCGCTCCAGTCGAGCAGCCCGGCGACATCGACCACCGCCCAGTTCGCCGGCGGCGCGCCGATGGCGAACCAGCTGATCTCGGCCTATCTGGCCGAACCGCGCACCTATGGCATCACCTTGCGCGGCAGTTTCTAGGACAAGCGCAGCTTCCTCCCCTGAAAAGGAGGAAGGGGCTGGCCGGAGGGGCGTTATCCCATCGTGAGGGGGACGCCCCTCCTCAACATGCCGCGCGAGCGCCTCTGCAAAGAGCAGGGGGGAGCGTTACGACCCGCCGCTGTTCCGGATCATCCCGCGTCCGCTTGCCGGCACCGGTCGGGCGAGCGCGGGGCGCTCGCCGAACAGGGCGGTGCCCACGCGGATATCGGTCGCGCCCAGCATGATCGCCGTTTCATAATCGCCCGACATGCCCATCGAGAGGCGCGGCAGTCCTTCCTCCCGCGCCATCTTGGCCAGCAGCGCGAAGAAGGGGGCGGGCTCCACATTGGCCGGCGGCACGCACATCAGGCCCAGCAGCGGAATGTCGGCGTCGCGCGTCGCCGCGATCAGCGCGGGCGTCTGCGCGATCGGACATCCGCCCTTCTGCTCCTCCGCGCCGATATTGACCTGGATGAAGCAGGGCACGCGCTTGCCCGCCGCATCCATCGCCCGCGCCAGCGCGGCCAGCAGCGACGGCCGGTCCAGTCCATGGATCACGTCGAACAGGGCGACCGCCTCGGCCGCCTTGTTGGATTGCAGCTGCCCCACCAGGTGCAACTCGATGTCGCCCTGCTCCTCGCGCAGCGCCGGCCATTTCAGCTGGCTTTCCTGTACGCGATTTTCGCCAAAGACGCGCTGCCCCGCGGCGATCAGCGGCCGGATCGCGTCGGCGTCCTGCGTCTTGGACACGGCGATCAGGCGGATATCGTCGGCGCGGCGGTCGGTCAGGCGGGCGGCGCGGTCCATGGCGTCGCGCACGGCGGCCAGCCGCTGGGCGGCCGGGTCGGCGGGGAAGCTGGCGGTCATCATGCGCGCTGCTATAGGGATGGCCATGCATCGCCGCCACCGCAAAACGCTGCCCGGCCTGTGGCTGATGACCGACGAACGGGTGGCCGATGATCGGCTGCTGGCGGCGGCGCGGGCTTTGCCCTCCGGCCGGGCGGGCATCATCCTGCGCCATTATCGCACCCCGCCCGCGCAGCGGCGCGCGCTGTTCGACGCGCTGCGCGCCATCGCCCGGCGGCGGCGACTGCTGCTGCTGCTGGCGGGCCCGGCGCAGGCGGCCGCCGCCTGGCGCGCCGATGGCTGGCATGGCCGCGATGGGTGTCGCGCCGCCCGGCCGATGCTGCACAGCGCCCCGGCCCATGACCGGCGGGAAATCCGGGCGGCGCAGCGCGCGGGCGCGGACCTGCTCTTTCTTTCGCCGCTGTTCCCCACCCACTCGCATCCCGGCGCGCCGGCGCTCGGCCGCGCTCGCTTCGCCGCGCTCGCGCGCGGGGCGCGCCCGCCGGTGATCGCGCTGGGCGGCATGCGCGCTGGGCATGCGCGCGGTCTCGCCCTGCTCGGCGCATCGGGCTGGGCGGCGATCGACGGGCTGACGCAAAACTGAGGCGCGGCGCCCGCGCGCGGCCATAAACTTGCGCGCGCGACCGATTTCGCATTGCATTGCAACAGGGCGTGGCGTTTGATCGCGCCATGCTCAAGGCCGCGCTGCATCACCTCACCTCCTACCGCTACAGCCGGCCGATCCGGCTCGGTCCCCAGGTCATCCGGCTACGCCCCGCGCCGCACAGCCGCACCAAAATCCCCAATTACGCGCTGAAGATCGAGCCTGCCGGCCATTTCCTGAACTGGCAGCAGGACCCGCATGGCAACTGGCTGGCGCGCGTCGTCTTTCCCGATCCGGTCGATCATTTCTCGATCGAGGTCGATCTGCTCGCCGATCTCGACATCATCAATCCCTTCGACTTCTTCGTGGAGCCTTATGCGGAAAACTATCCCTTCGCCTATGACGACCAGCTGAAGACCGACCTTGCCGCCTATTTCGACGTGGAGGATCAGGGGCCGCTGTTCGACGCGCTGGTCGCCGACCATGCCGGCCATCAGGGCCGCACCGTCGATTTCCTGGTGGAGGTCAATCGCCGCCTGCAAAGCCAGGTCGGCTATGTCATCCGCATGGAAACGGGGGTTCAGAGCCCAGAGGAAACGCTGGCGATCGGCACCGGCTCCTGCCGCGATTCGGCCTGGCTGCTGGTCCAGCTGCTGCGCCGGCTGGGCTTCGCCGCCCGCTTTGTGTCGGGCTATTCCATCCAGCTCGTCGCCGACGTCGAACCGCTCGAAGGGCCGCGGGGCGTCACTCAGGATGTGGTCGACCTGCACGCCTGGGCGGAGGCCTATGTGCCGGGCGCCGGCTGGGTCGCGCTCGACGCCACCAGCGGCATGTTCGCGGGCGAAGGCCATATCCCGCTTTGCGCCACCCCCCATTATCGATCCGCCGCGCCGATCAGCGGCATGGCCGAACCGGCGGAGGTGGATTTCCACTTCGACATGCAGGTCAGCCGCATCGCCGAAGCGGTCCGCATCACCAAGCCTTTCACCGACACGCGCTGGGACGCGCTGATGGCGCTGGGGGCAAGGGTCGATGCCGACCTCCACGATCAGGACGTGCGCCTCACCATCGGCGGCGAACCGACCTTCGTCGCGGAATGGGGCGGGGAAGCGGGCGAATGGAATGGCGATGCCGTCGGCCCGACCAAGGCGGGCTATGCCGACCGGCTGATCCGCACGCTGCGGGCCGACTTCGCGCCGGGCGGCCTGCTCCACCATGGCCAGGGCAAATGGTATCCGGGCGAAAGCCTGCCGCGCTGGGCCTATGCCGTCTATTGGCGCCAGGACGGCGTTCCGCTCTGGCGCGACGAGGGGCTGATCGCGACCGACATCGCGCCGGACGGAGCCCGCGCCATCACCCCCGACGACGCGCAGCGCTTCCTGGCGGCGATGGCGGGCAATATGGGCTTTTCCCCTGACTATACCCATCCCGTCTATGAGGATCCGGCGGTCTGGGCGGTGAAGGAAGCCGAACTGCCGGTCAACACCGATCCCACCGACCCCCAGATCAGCGACCCCGAAGCGCGCGCCCGCATGGTGCGCGCGTTCGAGCGCGGGCTGGACCAGCCGGTCGGCTATGTGCTGCCGGTGCAGCGCTGGCAGCAGAAGGTGGACACCCCGCGCTGGCAGAGCGAAATCTGGCAGCTGCGGCGCGGCAGGCTGTTTGCCGTGCCGGGCGATTCGGCGCTTGGCTATCGCTTGCCGCTGGGTTCGCTACCCCATGTGCCGGAGGCGGACTATCCCTATATCCACCCGCGCGACACCAGCGAGCCGCGCGGGCCGCTGGCCGACTATCGCGCGCAGGTGAGCGAGGCCGCAAGCCATGAGGAGGCGCAGCGGGTCCAGCGCGTCGGCGATGTCGAAGGCGGCGCCGCGCCGCAGGAGCGCGTCGAGCAGGTGATGATCGAGGGCGCGGTGCGCACCGCCGTCACGGTCGAACCGCATGGCCATTATCTGTCCGTCTTCCTGCCCCCGGTCCGCGCGCTGGAGGATTATCTGGAACTGATCGCGCAGGTGGAGGCGGTGGCCGAAGCGACTCGCATCCCGGTGCGGATCGAAGGCTATGCCCCGCCGCCCGACCCGCGGCTTCAGGTCATGAAGGCGACGCCCGACCCCGGCGTCATAGAGGTGAATGTCCATCCCGCCGCCAGCTGGGATGAAACGGTGGCGATCACCGAACGGCTCTACGCCGCGGCGCGCGAATGCCAGCTGACCGCCGACAAATTCATGATCGACGGCCGCTCCATCGGCACGGGCGGTGGCAATCATATCGTGCTGGGCGGGCCCAGCCTCAATGATTCGCCCTTCATCCGCCGGCCGGATCTGCTCAAGAGCTTCGTCCTCTACTGGCAGCGCCATCCCTCGCTTTCCTACCTCTTTTCCGGCCTGTTCATCGGCCCCACCAGCCAGGCCCCGCGCATCGACGAAGCGCGGCATGACGGCCTCTATGAACTGGAAATCGCGCTGGCGCAGGTGCCCGATCCCACGCGCAGCGGCGAAGACAGCCTGCCGCCGCCCTGGCTGGTCGACCGGCTGTTCCGCAACCTGCTGGTCGACGTCACCGGCAACACGCATCGCACCGAAATCTGCATCGACAAGATGTTCTCGCCCGACGGCCCGACCGGGCGCCTGGGCCTGCTCGAATTTCGCGGCTTCGAAATGCCGCCCGAAGCGCGGATGAGCCTGGCCCAGCAATTGCTGCTGCGCGCGCTCACCGCCTGGTTCTGGCGTCAGCCGCAACAGGGCGGCTTCGTGCGCTGGGGCACGGCGCTGCACGACCGGTTCATGCTGCCCCATTTCGTCTGGGCCGATTTCCTGGAGGTTCTCTCGGACCTGCGCGCCGCCGGCTATGATTTCGATCCTCACTGGTTCGAAGCGCAGCGCCAGTTCCGCTTCCCCGTCCATGGTCAGGTGGACGCCGGCGGCGTCGGCCTTGAAATCACGCATGCGCTCGAACCCTGGAATGTGCTCGGCGAAACCGGCGCGATCGGCGGCACGGTGCGCTATGTCGACTCTTCCACCGAGCGGCTGCAGGTGCGCGCCACCGGCCTGGTCGCGGGGCGCCATGTCGTCGCCTGCAACGGTCGCCGCGTGCCGATGACGCCGACGGCGGTGCCGGGCGAGGCGGTGGGCGGCGTGCGCTACAAGGCCTGGGCGCCGGCCAATTGCCTCCACCCCAATCTGCCGGCCAATGCGCCGCTCACCTTCGACATTCTCGACAGCTGGAGCGGCCGGTCGCTCGGCGGCTGCGTCTATCATGTCGCGCATCCGGGCGGCCGCAACTATGACACGCTGCCGGTCAACGCCTATGAAGCGGAATCGCGGCGAAAGGCGCGGTTCCAGGATCATGGCCACACGCCCGGCCCGGTCGACATGCCGCCAGCCGAAATGCCCGGCGAATTTCCGATGACGCTCGATCTGCGGTTCCGGCATCCCGGCGCGTGATGGCAGTGGACAATCGCCCTCACGCCGGCGCGCCGCCAGCGCGGAAAGGGTGAGGGGCGCCGCGTGGACACCGATATTTGCTCAGGCTGGGCCGACGCCTATCTCGCCGCCGCGCCGCAGGGGGATCTGTTCGCCGACGCCTCGCCCGACATGGCGGCTCACTGGCGCACGATGCTCGACCGGCTCTCGTCTCAGGCGAAGGGCGATCCCGCGACGCTCGCCGACCATGTCGCGCGCCAAGCGGCGGACCTTGGCCTCGCCTTCCGCCTGACCGGCGACGAACAGGAACGCGCCTGGCCGCTTGGCCCCCTGCCGTTGCTGATCGGCGCGGCCGAATGGCGGCATATCGAAACCGGCCTGGTCCAGCGCGCGGACCTGCTGGAACGGATCGTCAGCGACATCTATTCCACCCAGTCGCTGGTGCGCGATGGCAAGCTGCCGGCCAGCGTCGTCACCGGCAGCCCGCATCATTGGCGCGTGATGACCGGCACTGCCCCGCCGCGCGGCCACTTCCTCCATTTCTACGCCGCCGACATCGGGCGCGGGCCGGGCGGCGAATGGCGCGTGCTGGCCGATCGCGTGCGCACGCCCGTGGGCGTGGGCTATGCGCTCGAAAACCGCCTCGCTTTCTCGCGCGCCACCGGCGACCTGCTGGGCGCGATGAACACGCGGCGGCTCGCGCCCTTCTTTTCCGACCTGCGGCGGGGCCTCGCCGCTGACTGCGCCCGATCGGACCCGCGCATCGGCCTGCTGACGCCCGGCCGCTTCAACCAGAGCTATGCCGAACAGGCGCATCTCGCCCGCTATCTCGGCCTGATGCTGGTCGAAGGCGACGACCTGATCGTGTCGGAAGGCCGCTTGTTCGTGCGCACCATCCAGGGGCTGAAGCGCGTCGATGGCCTGTGGCGCTGGATGGACAGCCGCTTCCTCGATCCGCTTGCCTTCGACGGCCAGTCGCGGATCGGCGTCGCCGACCTGTATGACGCCTGCGCGCGCGGCGGGCTGATGGTCAGCAACTGGCCGGGCGCGGGCGTCATCGAATCGCGCGCGTTCGCTGCCTTCCTGCCGCAACTGGCGCGCGCGGTGCTGGGCGCCGACCTCATCCTTCCCAATATCGCCACCTGGTGGTGCGGCCAGCCGCGCGAGCGCGACCATGTGCGCGCCCGGCTCGACGCGCTGGTGCTCGGCTCCGCCTTCGACCAGCCGGTCGCGGGCCTGCCCGAAACGCCGTTCCTGCCCGGCGCATCGCTGCAGGGCGACAGCCGCGCCGCGCTGCTGGCGGCGCTCGATCAGCGGCCGATGGATTATGTCGGCCAGGAAATGGTGAAGCTTTCCACCACCCCTGCGGTAATCGACGGGCGGCTGACGCCGCTGCCCTTCACCCTGCGCATCTTCGTCGCGCGCGACGGATCGGGCCAGTGGCGCGTCATGCCCGGCGCCTTCGCGCGCCTCGCCGCCCATGGCGACATTCGCGCCGCGCTGATGGGGCGCGGAGACATGTCCGCCGACATGTGCGTCATCGACGCCCGGCCCGTGCCCGCCGACAGCCTGCTGGGCGGCGGCGCGCCGGCGATCCGGCGGATCGGCGGCATGTTGCCGGCCAAGGCGGCGGACAATCTCTTCTGGCTCGGCCGCTACATCGAACGCGCCGAAATGACGCTGCGGCTGATCCGCGCCATCGCCGGCGGCTCGATCGAGGCCGATCTTGGCCCCTCGCTCGCCAGCCCGACCATGGGCCGGCTGGTCGGCCTGCTCGCCGCCTGGGGCGCGGTGCCCGCCAGCGCCGGCTCCGCCCAGGCCACGGTCGGCCCGCTCTGCGCCGTCGCGCTCGGCGATGCGCAGCAGCCCGGCAGCGTCCGCGCGCTGATGGCGACGGTCGCCAATATCGGCGAAGGGTTGCGCGACCGGCTGGCGAGCGATGTCTGGCGGCTCGTCCGCATGCCGCTGCCCGGCTTCGATGGCGCGGTGACCGAAACGCTGCTCGACGCCTCGTCCCGGATGATCGACCGGATCAGCGCGCTGTCGGGCCTTGCTGCGGAAAATATGGGGCGCGGCGATGGCTGGCGCTTCCACGACATGGGGCGCCGGCTGGAGCGCGCCATCCATGGCTGCCGCCTCATCGCGCTGTTCGCCGGCGATCAGGCGTCGGACGACGACCTGACCGTGCTGCTTGACCTCATGGACAGCCAGATCAGCTATCGCACACGCTATCTGACCGGCCCCGCGCTTGCCCCGGTGCGCGACCTGCTCGCGCTGGAGCCGGTCAATCCGCGCGCGCTCGCCTGGCAGGCGCAGCGCCTGGCCGACCATGTCGCCGCCCTGCCGACGCTGCGCGCCGACGGCCTGCCCGAAGAGCCGCGCCGCATCGCCGGCGCGCTGGCCGCGCAACTCGCGCCGCTCACCGGCGACATGCTGACCATGGCCGACATCTCCGCCGCCGAAACGCGGCTGCTCGCCCTGTCCGACGCGATCGGCCAGCGCTATTTCCTGCCCCTGCGCAAGACGCAGAGCGCGGACATTCTGGCATGATCTACCATGTCCGCCATCGCACCATCCTGCGCTATGCCGCGCCGGTGCGGCTGGCGCGCTTCAACCTGCGGCTGAAGCCTGCGCCGTGGCCGGGCCAATGGACCTCCGACTATGAACTGCTGGTCGATCCCGCGCCCACCATCGTCGAATCGCGCCCAGGCGGCTGGCCGGTTCAGGTCGCACGGCTGGTGATCGAAAGCCCGATCCGGCAGCTCAGCATCGAAAGCCGCTTTCGCGCCCGGGTGCAGGGCGGGGCAATCACGCCCCAGTCCGACGATCCCGTGATCGGCGCGGTGGCGCGCGCCGCGCTGGCGGATCGCGCCATGGGCCCGGCCGCGCCCGCCCATTATCTCTATGCCGGGGCGCGCACGCCGATGCTGGCGCCAATCGGCGACTGGGCACGCGCGGCGCTCGATCCCGATCGGCCGATCGTCGCCGCCGCGCTCGATCTTGCGCTGCGGATCCAGGCGGACTTCGCCTATCGCACCGGCGTCACTGATGCCGAAACGCCCGTCGCCGACGCCTTCGCCGCACGCCATGGCGTGTGCCAGGATTTCGCCCATGTGATGGTGATCGCGCTGCGCCTTGCCGGCCTGCCCGCCGCTTATGTCAGCGGCTATCTGCGCACCCTGCCGCCGCCGGGCATGCCGCGCCTGGTCGGGGCCGACGCCATGCATGCCTGGGTCATGCTCTGGTGCGGCCCGACGCGCGGCTGGATCGGCTTTGATCCCACCAATGGCTGCATCGCGGGCGACGGGCATCTCTTCGTCGCCATGGGCCGCGACTATGCCGATGTCGCGCCGATGGACGGGCTGTTCGTCGGCGGCGCGGGCCAAAGCCTGTCGGTGATGGTCGATGTCGCGCCGCAGGAGGAGCCGGCGTTCAGCGCACCGGCCTGAAGAGCAGCGGCATGCCCGTGCGCGGCCGGATCGTCAGCCGGCTGATCGGCTCGGGCTTGAAGCCGGCGGGCACGGCGATGGCGAAGCGGCGCACGACGCTGGCGATCACCGTCATCACTTCCTGCTGGGCAAAGCCTGCGCCCACGCACACGCGCGGCCCGCGGCCGAAGGGGAACCAGGCCTGCTTCGCCATCTCCGCATTGGCCGGATCGTCGAACCGGTCGGGGTCGAACGCATGGGGGCAGGCCCAATTATCCTTGTTCCGCTGCGTCAGCCACGGCGCGACCACCAGCATCGCCCCCGGCTCCAGATGCTTGTCGCGCATGTCCATGGGACAGGTGACCTCCCGCGGCAGGAAGGATACCGGCGGGTAGAGGCGCAGCGTCTCCTTGAAGATGTTGCGCACCTGGCTCATCTCCTTGAGCATCGCGCCGCTGAGCGCCGCCTCGCCCGCGACGCCGCGCACCTCGGCGCGCACCCGGTCCTGGATGTGCCGGCACTCGGCCAGCATGTAGAGCGCCCAGGTCATGGTGCTGGCCGATGTCTCATGGCCGGCCAGGAAGATGGTCGACACCTGCTCCATCACCTGGTCGCAGGTGAAGGGCGTGCCGGTTTCGGGATGCTTTGCCTCGATCAGCGATTGCAGGATATCGCGCGTCCCCGCTTCGCCGCGCGCGTGATAGCCCGCATAGCGCGCCTCGACGACCGGGCGGAACACGTCATGGATGGCGCGCGCGGGGCCCTTTGATCGTCTCTCGAACCAGCCGGCGGGCAGGCCGTAGAGCCGCAGCATGGAGGCGCTGTGCGCCAGTCGCTGGAACCGGCCGAAGGCGCTGTGGATGATGTTCGATCGTTCGGCGTCCAGCGTCTGGCTGAACAAGGTGCGGAATATGATGTCGGCCGCGACATGCGTCATCATGGGATCGATGTCGACCGGGCCGCCCTCCCGCGCCGCCGCCGTGATGCGGGCGACCAGATCGTCCGCCGCCGCGACCATCAGCGGCATGGACCGGCCGAGCGCGGTATGGGCGAAGGCGGGATTGACCATCGCCCGCTGGCTTTCCCAATCCGCGCCATTGGCGGAAAAGACCGAATTGCCGATCAGCGGATCGAGGTTGCGGACCAGTTCGCTATGCTTGGGATAGGCGGTGCCGCCGCGCAGGATCGTGTCGACCAGCGGCAATTCGTTGGCGATATACATGGTCCGGCCGGGCAGGCGGATCTCGCCCATCTTCATCGTATAGCTCTTGTCGAACAGGACGTGGATCCAGCTGTGCCAGCCGCGCAGGAACCGCTTCACCAGGCCGCGCTTGCTGCGGGGCGGGCGGGGATAGGGCGGGGTGAAAAGATCGGTCACGGAATCGTCCTGAAGGTGGCGACTGCGTCGTCCACGGTGCGGCGGCCTGCGGTCAGGCTGATGAAGTCGATCGGCGACAGCCGGTCGCCGACCCGCAGATAATCGAAATGCGCCTCATATTTGTCCGACCAGCCGCCATGATAATTTTGCGGTTCGTAGAACAGGTGGAAGCGCGGCGACAGCATGTCCACCCGTGCCGCATGCTGATCGGCGACCAGGCGGAACGGGTTGACATTGTAATAGGCCGCGCCGTCGGGCGGCGAACTTATGTCGACATAGCGGAACGGCTGGTCGGTCAGCGCGCGCAGATCGTCATGATACCAGCGCGCGTCGCGGCGCAGGCCGATGACCGGCACCACCTGCCCCAGCCCCAGCATCACGAACCGCTCGGGCAGCGCGCCGCCGCGCAGGGCGATCAGCCGGCGCAGCACCCGCATGCCCAGGATCGTGCCGGCGCTGTGGGTGACGAACTGCACCTCGTCCCAGTCGTCATCCAGCTCCGCTGCGATCCTACGCGCGAACGCATCAATCCGCGCGTCCAGCGCCGCGCCCGGCCCGTTCGCCGCCAGCGCACCATGATAGGTCATGAACCGCAGCAGCCAGGGAACGACCAGCTTGGCGAGGATGCGGCCCGACAGCGATGCGCTCACCCCGACGCCGACCAGCGCCGCCGCCCACCAGGGGATCAGCAGCGACAGGATCAGCGCGGGGACAAGCGCCAGCAGCAGCGGGATGAGGATGGCCAGCAGCGGCGGGTAGAGGATGGTGATGACCGGCCCCTTGCGCAGCCGCCGCATCCGCAGGAAATCCATATGCCGCGCATGCCCCGCATAGGCCCCCGCCGACCGGACCGCCAGGCTCAGGGGATTGCGGATCCACACCTTGCCGATCAGGTCTTCCCAGCGCAGATATTCATAATCGGTCTCGACCCCCGCGGTCGCATTGCCGACCGTCCAGCGCGCCGATACCACCGCGCCCGCCGGCCCCGCCTGCCGCCCGCTCATATCGATGGCTTCGCTCGTCAGCGCGGCGTAGCGCGCCGCCTGCTCGCGATAGAGCTGGTGGTAGAAACGGACGCCGCGCGGATCGAAACCGCCGAGGTAGAAGACTTTGCGCTTGAACTTTTCCAACACTGCCGCCCTAATCGGGGCATGAGCACGCCCGAACGCGATTACTGCTATTTCATCGACCACCGGAAATACAACCGCAATGTCGGCTGCCGGCGTCATGACAATCTCTATGGCATCAATGGCGGCGGCGGCGAGCGCGACCGCTGGCGCGCCGACATGGAATTCTACCGCCATATGAAGGCCAATGGCGATCCGATGGCGTTGCCCTCGCTGCTCGCCTGTCTCGCCTTCGGCTGGTTCTGCTGGAATTATCATCCGGGCAAGGGGCTGTGGCGCGGGCAATTGTTGCGCCGCTTCGCGAAAGCGCCCAGATGAAGCGCATGAGCGATACCAAGCATGTGCGCGTCGGCCCGGTCACGATCGGGAACGACCTGCCTTTCGTCCTGATTTCCGGGCCCTGCCAGATCGAAAGCCGCGACCATGCGCTGTTCATGGCCGACGCACTCGCGAAGGCGGCGTCGGGCGCCGGCGTGCCCTTCATCTTCAAGAGCAGCTTCGACAAGGCCAACCGCACCTCCGTCTCGGGCAAGCGCGGCGTGGGCATCGACGCGGGGCTCGCCATCCTGGCCGACGTGAAGGCGGCGCTCGGCTGCCCGGTGCTCACCGACATCCATGGTCCCGACCAGGTGGAGGCGGCGGCGCAGGCGGTGGACATTCTCCAGATCCCCGCCTTCCTTTGCCGCCAGACCGATCTGCTGCTCGCGGCGGGGCGCAGCGGCGCGGTCATCAACGTCAAGAAGGGGCAGTTTCTCGCGCCCTGGGACATGGCGGCCGTGGCGCAGAAGGTCGCGTCGACCGGCAATGAGCGCATTCTGCTGACCGAACGCGGCGCCAGCTTCGGCTACAACACGCTCGTCAGCGACATGCGCGCGCTGCCGGTCATGGCGCAGACCGGCTACCCGGTCGTGTTCGACGCCACCCATTCGGTGCAGCAGCCCGGCGGGCTTGGCTCGGCGTCGGGCGGCCAGCGCGAATTCGCGCCGCTGCTCGCCCGCAGCGCGGTCGCGGCCGGGGTCGCGGCGATCTTCGCCGAAGCGCATGACGATCCCGACCATGCGCCCTCCGATGGCCCGGTCATGCTCCCGCTCGACTGGGTGGGCCCGATGCTCAGGACTCTCAAGGCGATCGACGCCATGGTGAAAGGCTGACATTTAGTTAGCTAACTAACTAATTTCGCTGTTTTTGCGGATATGTCGGTTTCGCTGTCCGGAAAAGGGGCGGCTTTCAGGGCCGGGTTTGCCCCGTCCCGCGCACGATCCACTTATAGGTGGTGAGCCCTTCCAGCGCGACCGGCCCGCGCGCGTGCAGCCGCCCGGTCGAAATGCCAATCTCGGCCCCCAGCCCGAATTCGCCGCCATCGGCGAACTGGGTCGACGCGTTCCACATGACGATGGCGCTGTCGACCGCGGTCAGGAATTGCTCGGCGCGGGTGGCGTCCTCGGTGATGATCGCGTCGGTATGGTGGCTGGCATGGGTGGCGATATGGGCGATCGCCTCCTCCACGCCTTCGACCATCCGGATCGACACGATCGCGTCGAGATATTCGGTGTCCCAGTCCCCCTCTTCGGCCGGCGTCACGCGCGCGTCCATGGCCTGCACCGCCATGTCGCCGCGCACTTCGCACCCCGCCTCGATCAGCGCGCGCACCAGCGCCGGCGCCTGGGGATAGGCGCGGTCAATCAGCACGGTTTCGGTCGACCCGCAAACGCCGGTGCGGCGCATCTTGGCGTTGACCACCAGGCGCTCGGCCATGGCGGGATCGGCGGCGCCATCGACATAGCTGTGATTGATCCCGTCCAGATGCGCGAGCACGGGCACCCGCGCTTCCTCCTGCACCCGCGCGACCAGGCTCTTGCCGCCGCGCGGCACGATCAGGTCGACATATTCCGCCGCCTTCAGCAGCGCGCCCACCGCGGCCCGATCGGTCGTGGGCACCAGTTGCACCACGTCGGCCGGCAGGCCCGCCGCGACGATCCCCTCCAGCATCGCGGCATGGATGGCACGGTTGCTCTCCTTTGCCTCGCTGCCGCCGCGCAGGATCACCGCATTGCCCGCACGCAGGCAGAGCGCGGCCGCATCCGCCGTCACATTGGGGCGGCTTTCGTAGATGATGCCGATCACGCCCAGCGGCACCCGCACCCGCGACAGCGCCAGCCCGTTGGGACGGACCTGCGTGTCGATCACGCTGCCCAGCGGATTGGCGAGCGCGGCGACCTGCTCCACCCCGGCCGCCGCGCCGGCGATCCGGTCCTCGTCCAGCTTCAGCCGGTCCAGCATCGCTGCCGACAGGCCGCCGGCCGCCGCATTCTCCATGTCGCGCGCATTGGCGGCGATGATCGCCGGCGCCTGGTCCCGCAGCGCCTGGGCCGCGCGGCGCAGCGCATCGGCCTTTTGCGCGTCGCTTGCCTGCGCGATCGCCGCCGCGGCGCGCCGCGCCCGCGCGCCCATCGTCGCGATCAGCATTTCGGGGGTCTGCGTCAGGTCGTTCATCGCGCGTCTCGCCATCCAGTCGGGCGGCGGCTTAGCATGAAAGACGAGGAAGCCAAAGGCCGGCGGCCGGACCATGGGTCGCATATGATCCGGCTGCCGACAGACAGCGAAGCTGTCCCGCCGACTCATCTATGGGATCCTCCGCCGCGGCGCATACCCCAAAGGCGGTAGGCCGCTTATTTTCGCTGCGTCACTGGGCGATCAGGCCGACCAGCCGCACCAGCTGCGCCTCCCGCCCGCAGCCCGTCTTGCCATAGATGCTGCGCAGCTGGACCTTCAGCGTCTCGGCGGTCACGCCACGGGCGGCGGCGACCTGCTGCCGGCTTTGCCCGGCGGCCAGCCGCACCGCGATGTCGGCCTCCGCCGGCGTCAGGCGGAATGTGCGGATCAGCGTCTGGGCATGGTGGTCGGTGGGCGCGCCCGTGCGCGCGACGATGATCCCGCGCGGGGCAAAGGGCAGCGCCCAGGGACGGGCGGGCAGGGGATAGGCTTCGACCAGCAAGGTGACGCCGCCCTCCTCGTCGGTCAGCATCACCGGCTCTGCGGCGCGCGCCGGGGGATCGATCACGCAGCGCACGGCCCGCATCAGCGCGCGGCTGTCCTCGGCCCGCGCGCACGCCAGCCAGCCATCGCGCAGGCGAAGCGGCCCCGCCGACAGCAGCGCCTGCGCCGCCGGGGTCATGCCGCCCACCCGGCCGGCCGCATCCACCAGCCAGCAGGCGCGGTCCATCGCCTCGAACGCGCCGGTCAGCAGCGCGAATCCCTGCTGCTCGATCGCCTGCTGCAACCGCACGGCGGCGCGGGCATGGCCGGCGATCTGGCCGAACAGGTCGCGCTGCTCCTGGGTCGTGCGGCCATCCTCCGCCGCGCGCAGCAGCGCCAGCCCGATCATCCCGCCGCGATCGCTGTGCAGCCGTGTCTGGCAACCGTCGAATATGTCGAAATCGGCGCACAGGTCGAGATAGTCGTCGCTGCGCAGGCTGCGACGCGCCACGTCATAATGCGCCTCATGCACGATCCCCGCGCGGTCCTGCATCAGGTCCGCGGCGATGCGGTAATTGAGGTCTGGGGCCGCCTGGTCGATCGCGCCGCTCGCGACGATGATGGCGGGGTCGACATCGCTGATCCAGTTGAAGGCGGCGCCGCCCGGGCCAAAGCCGATCATCTGCCCATGGCGCGATCCTGTTGCCTGCGCCATGGCTCGGATCGCCGCATCCCACAGGTGCGGCTCCAGCGCGGCGCTCAGGAAAAGCTCCGACCATTGCGCATCGCTTCTGGCTGCCGCCGCCATCGCACGATCCCCCATATCCCCCGACTGTCGTCCCTCACATGAGAAACCAAGTCAATGGATAGGGCGTCGGTGCGGCGTCTGCGCTCCGCAGAGCTGATCTGGATCAGCCTTCAGGCGGCCCGGGTCAGCGCCTGATCGCCTGTCGCGCGGATGACTCGGCATGGCGGGATGTTGCGCCATTCAAGTCGTTCGCTGATCCCCCCGAACAGCGGCGTCAGCAGGCGCAGCACATAGCGCGAATATTGGTAGATCAGGAATTCCCCGCCCGGCCGCAGGGCGGCGCGCGTCTCGGCGCAGATCGACGCGCCCACGCCATCGGGCAGGGTCGAGAAGGGCAGGCCCGACAGGACGTAGTCCGCCTGCTGGTGGCCCGCCTCGCGGATGAAGCGCCGCACATCGACGGCCGATCCGTGCACCACGCGCAGCCGGGGATCGTCGATCTGCGCGTCGAGCCAGGCGACGAAGTCGAGATTGAGGTCGATCGCGATCAGCGTGGCATCGGGATGCATTCGCTCCAGGATCGGGCGGGTGAAGGTGCCGACCCCCGGCCCATATTCCACGATCAGCCGCGCCCGCTCCCAATCCACCGGCGCCAGCACCGCGTCGACCAGAGTGCGCGACGACGGGATGACCGAACCGATCATGCCCGGATGCTTCAGGAACTGGCGGAAGAAGATGCGCCATTGGGTGAGGAAGGAGCCACTGCCGGCGCGCCGTGAACTTTTCTTATGCTTGTCCTTGAACGGAAGGGACGCCATCAAAACCGCCTGTCTGTCTTATCCAAATCGGCCTCGCAAAATCGGAGTCCGCTGGCAAGCGGCTTTGCGGGTCATGGGGCGGCAACGCGTGGACGGCGGATGGGTTCAATCCGCCGTCCCTACCGGGTTTCAGCGTTCGCGCGCCCGTAACATGCCCGGCGACACGAAGCCGATCGGGTCCAATTGCATCGCGCTTTGTTTCAACGTCGCCTGGATCTGCTCATATTCGCGCTCCATCTCGGGCGTGACCGATGCGCGGGTTTCCTCCAGCGCCGCCTCGAAATGCGCCATGGTGACGGCATCGACGCTGAGCGACTGGCGCAGCGCGATCAGGCCTGCCCGGCGCGACAGATCCTCCAGGTCCGCGCCGGTGAACCGCTCGGTGCGGCTGGCGAGCGCGTCCAGGTCGACATCCTCGGCCAGCGGCATCTTGCGCGTATGGATGTCGAGGATGCGGCGGCGCCCCGCTTCCTCGGGCACCGGCACATAGATAAGCTCGTCGAACCGGCCGGGCCGCAGCAGTGCGGGATCGACCAGGTTCGGCCGATTGGTCGCGCCGATCACCACGACCGACTGCAGCTCCTCCAGCCCATCCATCTCGGCCAGGATGGTGTTGACCACGCGCTCGGTCACGGCCGGTTCACCCAGCCCACCGCCGCGCGCGGGCACCAGGCTGTCCAGCTCGTCGATGAAGATGACCGTGGGCGCCACCTGTCGCGCGCGGGCAAAGAGGCGGGCAATCTGCTGCTCGCTCTCACCATACCATTTACTCAGCAGGTCGCTCGACTTGGTGGCGATGAAATTGGCCTGCGCCTCGCGCGCGACCGCTTTCGCCAGCAGCGTCTTGCCCGTGCCCGGCGGGCCATAGAGCAGGAAGCCCTTGGCCGGCCGGATGCCGATCCGGCGAAAGGCGTCGGGGTCCTTGAGCGGCAGCTCCACCCCTTCCTTCAGGCGCATCTGCGCATCGTCCAGCCCGCCAATATCGGCCCATCCGATATTGGGCGCCTGCACCATCACCTCGCGCATCGCCGAAGGCTGGACGCGCTTGATGGCGGACATGAAGTCCTCGCGCGTCACCGACAGCTCTTCCAGCACATCGGGCGGGATCGTCCCTTCCTCCAGGTTGAGCCGGGGCATGAAGCGCCGCACCGCCTCGATCGCTGCCTCGCGCGTGAGCGCCGCCAGGTCCGCGCCGACGAAACCATAGGTCATGCGCGCGAGCTCGCTCAGGTCCACCTTGTCGCCCAGCGGCATGCCGCGGGTGTGGATACCCAAAATCTCGCGCCGACCGCGTTCGTCCGGCACGCCCACGACGATCTCGCGGTCGAAGCGGCCTGGCCGGCGCAGCGCCTCGTCGATCGCCTCGGGGCGGTTGGTGGCGGCGATGACGACCAGATTGGTGCGCGGCTCCAGCCCGTCCATCAGCGTCAGCAATTGCGCGACCAGACGCTTTTCCGTCTCGCCGGTCACATTGCCGCGCTTGGGCGCAATTGAATCGATCTCGTCGATGAACAGGATCGAAGGCGCGGCCTTGGCCGCTTCCTCGAAAATCTCGCGCAGCTTCTTTTCCGATTCGCCATAGGCCGAACCCATGATCTCCGGCCCGTTGATCAGGAAGAATTCGGCTTCCGATTCATTGGCGACCGCGCGGGCGAGGCGCGTCTTGCCGGTGCCCGGCGGGCCATGCAGAAGCACGCCCTTGGGCGGATCGACGCCCAGTCGCTCGAACAGTTCGGGATAGCGCAGCGGCAGCTCGACCATCTCGCGCAGCTGGTCGATCGTCTCGGCCATGCCGCCGACATCGTCATAGGTGACGTCGGCCCGGCGGGATTCGCGCGGCTCCTCATATTCGGCGCGCAGCTCCACCTCGGTATCAGCGTCGATATGGACGATGCCCTTGGGGGTGGTCGACACCACGATCAGGCGAATTTCCTGCAGCGCATAGGCCGGCGCGGCCAGCATCTGGCGCAGCTGGGGCGGCATGTCGCCGGGGGGCACCTGTTGCTGGCCGGCGGTCGCCACGACATCGCCCGCCGCCAGCGGCCGCTGGAAGAAGACGCGCTTCAACGCTTCGGGATTGCCCTGCAGCCGCAGGTTATTTTGTGCAGGCGCGAACACCACGCGCTGGGCCGGACGCGGCTCCGCCTTGCTGATCTGGACGAAGTCGCCGGACCCCACACCCGCATTGGCGCGCTGCAAGCCGTCGAGGCGCAGGACGTCCAGCCCTTCATCCTCCTTATAGGGGCGGACCACCCGCGCGGGGGTGCTGCGCTTGCCGACAATCTCGATGACATCGCCTTCGCCCAGTTGCAACTGGGCCATCACTGCCAGCGGAAGGCGCGCCAACCCGCGCCCCGCATCCTCCGGTCGCGCATTGGCGACTTGAATCCTTCGTCCGGTCTGTTCCTGATCGGCCACCTGGTTTCCCCGTCTTTCTCGTTCCGAAACGAGATAGGAAACGCTGTAGCGATCGGAAAGACCCTCTGGCCACAGGGATCGACAACAAAAAACGGGCCGGCCCAAGGGCCAGCCCGAAAAGTTTTAGGAGAGGATGCCTGAAAGGCAGTTTCTATGTGCGCCGCAACAGGAGATTTTGCAAGTGCGAAAAAGCTAGCGGAGTTGCAAAAAATGCATCTTGCCATTTTCCGCATTTTCCTGCTCATTATGGACAGGATGCTTGGAACCGGGATGCGCGCCGTTCGATAAAGAGAATTGACGCGGCGCAGCGGATCGGCTTCGGACTTGTAACAGATTATGCGCAGATTGCCGCCCCTTACGGCCCTGGAGGCCTTTGTGCAGGTCGCCCGCCTCGGATCGGTCAAGGCGGCGGCCGAGGAGCTTGCCCTCTCGACGCCCGCGCTCAGCCGCCGCGTTCAGGCGCTGGAACGGTTCATCGGCCGCCCCCTGTTCGACCGCAAGCATCAGGCGCTGGAAATCAATCTCGATGGGCAGCGCCTGCTGGACGACATCGCTCCGGCGCTGGATTCGCTCAGCCAGGCGCTCGAAAATATCCAGAGCGGCGGCAATCAGCTGCGGCTGCGGCTGGCGGTCATGCCGCTCTTCGCCACCCAGCGGCTCTTCCCCCATCTTGGCAAGCTGCGCCAGCAGCATCCCCAACTGCATATCGACATTGAAACGACGCCCCATGCGATCGCGCGACTGGGCGAAGGGCTGGACGCGGCGATCGTGCTGATGGCCAAGGACATCGATCCCGCGCTTTATGCCCACGAACTGGATCATGAGCAGGTGTATCTGATCGGCCGGCGGCAATTGCTGGAAGGGCCCCAGGCGCTCAAATCACCCGAAGAACTGGCGCAGCAGACCATCCTGCTTCACCGCGACATGGCCTTGTCCTTCGACGCCTGGAAGGAAGCGGCGGGCCTGCCTGATCTGCAACCGCTTGCGATCGACAATTATGATTCGGGCCAGCTGATGCTGGAGGCGGCGGCGCAGGGCCTGGGCGTCGCGGTCATGCATGCCAGCCATTTCGAACAATCGGGCGACCCGCGACTGGTGCGGCTCTTCCCCATCCATGTCGAAAGCCCCTATCGCTATTTCTTCGTCTGCCGCCCCCGGGCGCTGCAGACCCGGTCGGTCCGCATCTTTCGCGACTGGCTGGTGGCCGCCGAAATCTAGGGAATCGCGGCCGAAAAGATTCTTTCGCCCCGGCGCTTAAGCCCATCCTTGCGCCGCCGTTATGAAGGGCATGATTGGGGCACATTCTTCATCCGCGAGCCCGCAACATGGGCTGACCGACCGATTGGCACGCTGGGCCAAGGGGCTGTCGGGGCGAACGGATGAGCCCGAGGAGGTGGAGATCACCGCCCGCGCCAGGCCCGGTGCCGCCTCCAGTCGCGAAATCAATCGGCGCCGACAACTTTATGCCGACATTGGCGACTTTCTCTTCGCCCATGATCTCGACCTCACCCCCACCAATTTCAGCGTCGCGCTCGACTATCTGACCGGCGCAAATATCGGCGTGGAAAAGGCGATCCGCGCGGTGATGATGGAGCGCGGCAAAATCACCAATGGCTGGATCGAGGCATTGGCCGCCGAACAGCGCGCCGACGAAGTCACCCCTGAATCGCTCGCCACCATGCTCGACAAGGTTGAGGAAAATCTCGACCAGTTCACCGGGCTGATGCATGAATCGCGCAAATCGGCCAAGGATTATGGCGCCGCGCTGCAGGAACAGGCCAAGGATCTGGCGAGCGGCACCGATGGCGAGCCGGTGCTGGCCCGGCTGGTGGGACTGACCCGCTCGATGGTGGAAAAGACGCGCGCGGTGGAAAGCCAGTTGCGCGAGAATCAGAAGCAGACCCAGGCGCTGCGATCCAGTCTCGAAAGCGCGCGCCGCGCCGCGGAACAGGATCATCTGACCGGCCTGCCCAACCGTCGCGCGTTCGAAGGCCGGTTGCGGGAGGAGGTGGCGCTGGCGCTATCGACGCGCGAACCGCTCTCGATCGCCTTTTGCGACATCGATCATTTCAAGGCGATCAACGACACCCACGGGCATGATACGGGCGACCGGGTGCTGAAATTCGTCGCCGGCCTGCTCGCCAAGGTCTCCGACGATCGCTGTCACGTCGCGCGCCATGGCGGCGAGGAATTCGTGATGTTGTTCCGGGGCAAGACCGCCGCCGAAACCTGCGAGGCGGTGGACGATGTGCGCGAGGATCTGGCCGGGCGCAGCCTGGTCAACCGCACCAATGGCGAACGAATGGACCGGGTCAGCTTTTCCGCCGGCGTCGCCAACGTCCTTGCCTATGACGACCCGCGCGCCGCGCTCAAGGCGGCCGATCGGGCGCTCTACCTTGCCAAGGAACATGGCCGCAACCGGGTCTATCTGGCCGCCGGCGCTGAGTGAGCCGTGGCCATCGCGGGATCATCCCGCCTGACGGTCAGAAATCCGGCTTCTCGTAATGGGGGGGCGGCGTGATCACTTCCATCCGTTCGGACAGGAGCGGGCGGAAGGAAGGTCGCGACTTGAACCCGGCATACCAGCGCCGCACCGGTTCGTGCCCGGCCCAGTCGATGCCGCCCAGATAATCGGCGACCGACAGGTGGGCCGCAGCGGCGATGTCCGCCAGGCTGAGCGTTCCGCCCGCCATCCAGCTGCGATGGTCGAGCAGATAGTCCATATAATCCATGTGGACATTGGCGCGCTTCATCGCTTCGCGCAGCACCCGGGCGTCGGGCGGCGCCCGCTCGATCAGCCGCTTCTTCATCCGCTCGTGCAGCAACGGCCCCACGACATCGCCATAGAAGCTCTCGTCGAAAAAGGCGGTCAGCCGCCGCACTTCCGCCCGTCCCGCAGCCGTGCCGGAAATCAGCGGGACCTTTTCAACCGTCTCCTCGAAATATTCGCAGATCGCCTGGCTGTCGATCAGCGTCAGGCCGCGATCGGGATCGGCCATCACCGGCGTCAGTCCGGCGGGGTTGAGATCCAGAAATTCGTCGCGCATCGCCCAGGGCGATTCGCGCACCAGATCATAGCCGATGCCCTTTTCGCCCAGCAGCAGCCGGACCTTGCGCGAATAGGGACAGAGGGGAAATTGGTAGAGCAGCCACATACAGATTTGCTGTTAGGCGCGCGCAGCCGTTCGGGAAAGCGGCAAAAATGGAAATGCGTCGCGTCGCCGCGGCGATATAGCTGCCCTGCGGCGCGACGAACGCCCCCCTTGCGCCCTTCCGATCGCGGGAGCGGGGCGATAGAAGAAGGCGGAATAATGGTTTCGCGTTGGAAAGGATGCCCGATGTCTGAAGATTTCTTCCCCGTGCCCCAGGACTGGGCGCAGGGCGCGCTGATGGACCGGGCCGCGCGGGAGGCGGACTATGCCCGGTCGATCGCCGACAGCCATGACTATTGGATGGAGCGCGCCCAGCGGCTCGATTGGATCACGCCGCCGACCCGCAGCAATGACAGCAGCTTCGCCGAATCGGACTTCGGCATCTCCTGGTTCGCGGACGGCGTGCTCAACGTCAGCGTCAATTGCATGGACCGGCATCTGGCCGAGCGGGGCGATCAGACGGCGATCATCTGGGAACCCGATTCCCCCGACGCCTCGCCGCGCCGCTACAGCTATAAGGATCTGCATGCGCAGGTCTGCCGCCTCGCCAATGTGCTCAAGACCGCGGGCGTCAAAAAGGGCGACCGCGTCACCATCTATCTGCCGATGATCCCGGAGGCCGCCTTCGCGCTGCTCGCCTGCGCGCGCATCGGCGCGATCCATTCGGTCGTCTTCGGCGGCTTTTCGCCCGAAGCGCTGTGCGGCCGCATCCAGGACTGCGATTCCCGCTTCGTCATCACCGCCGACGAAGGCTGCCGCGCGGGCAAGACGGTGCCGCTCAAGGCCAATGTCGACGCCGCGCTCAAGGACTGTCCTTCGGTCAAGCGCGTCATCGTCGTCCAGGCGACCGGCGGCGACGTCGCCATGGCGCCGGGCCGCGACCTGTGGCTGCATGAGGAAGCCGAGAAGGTCGCGGCCGACTGCCCGCCCGAGCCGATGCGCGCAGAAGACCCGCTGTTCATCCTCTACACGTCGGGCTCCACCGGCAAGCCCAAGGGCGTCCTGCACACCACCGGCGGCTATCTCCTGTGGGCAAGCCTGACGCACGAACTCTGCTTCGATTACCGGCCCGGCGACATCTACTGGTGCGCCGCCGACATCGGCTGGGTCACGGGGCACAGCTATATCGTCTATGGCCCGCTCGCCAATGGCGCGACGACGCTGATGTATGAAGGGGTGCCCAATCATCCGACGCCCGCGCGCATCTGGCAGGTGGTCGACCGGCATCAGGTCCAGACCCTGTTCACCGCGCCCACCGCGCTGCGCGCGCTGATGAAGGAGGGCGACGCGCATGTGAAGGCGACCAGCCGCGCCTCGCTGCGCCTGCTCGGCACGGTGGGCGAGCCGATCAATCCCGAGGCCTGGCGCTGGTATCACCAGGTCGTCGGCGAGGGGCGCTGCCCGATCATCGACACCTGGTGGCAGACGGAGACGGGCGGCGCGATGATCGCGCCGATGCCCGGCGCAACCGACCTCAAGCCCGGATCGGCGACCTTCCCCATGCCCGGCGTCGTGCCGCAGATCGTCGATGCCGAAGGCGCGGTGCTGGAGGGCGCGGCCGAGGGCAATCTCGTCATCGCGCAAAGCTGGCCCGGGCAGATGCGCACGGTCTGGGGCGATCATGACCGCTTCTTCCAGACCTATTTCACGACCTTTCCCGGCAAATATACTACCGGCGACGGCGCTCGTCGCGATGCCGATGGCTATTACTGGATCACCGGCCGGGTCGACGACGTCATCAACGTGTCAGGCCACCGCATGGGCACGGCCGAGGTCGAAAGCGCGCTGGTGCTGCACGAAAGCGTCGCCGAAGCGGCGGTAGTCGGCTTCCCCCACGACATCAAGGGCCAGGGCATCTACGCCTATGTGACGCTGAACAGCGGCGAGGAGCCGAGCGATGCACTGCGCAACACCCTGGCCGCCTGGGTCCGGCGGGAAATCGGCCCGATCGCCACGCCCGACGCCATCCAGTTCGCCCCCGGCCTGCCCAAGACGCGATCGGGCAAGATCATGCGCCGCATCCTGCGCAAGATCGCCGAAGGGGAGGTGTCGGCCCAGGCGCTGGGCGACACCAGCACCCTCGCGGACCCTGCGGTTGTGGATAATCTGGTCGCCAATCGCCAGGCGGGCTGACTGCGGCGAAGGCCGGACATCAGCATGTCCGGCTTCTTGCATACTGTCGGTGGCGACCGCTGGACTGCGCCCTCAGACTCGCTCGCCCGCCAGCAGGCGCGGCAGCGCGCCTGATTGGCCGCGCGCTTCCGCCATGAAGCGGCCCTTGAGGATCGGCGTGCGCTGCACCGCGGCCAGGCCGGCGCGACGCACCAGCGAGGGCAGCTTGCCCGGCACGTCGAACAGGCGCACCAGGCCGTCCATGGCGACGCTGGTCATGAGCGCGTCGAGCCCGCGCCAGCGCTGATAGCGCGCGAGCAGTTGCGGATCGCCGGGGTCGAGCCCCAGGCGCATTCCCTCCACCAGCACCTCGACCAGCGCGGCGACGTCGCGGAAGCCCAGGTTCAGCCCCTGCCCGGCGATCGGGTGGATCGCATGGGCGCTGTCGCCCACCAGCGCCAGCCGCGTTTCGGTGATGCGCGCGGCATGGTGAAAGCCCAGGGGATAGGATGATCGCGGCCCGGCCAGCCGGATCTCGCCAAGAAAGCCGCCGATCCGCTTCTGCGCTTCGGCCAGCCAGGCGCGTTCGGACAATTTGAGCATCGCCGGCGCTTGTTCGGTCGGCACCGTCCACACGACAGCCGACCGCGTGCCCGGCAGCATCGGCAGCAAGGCGAAGGGGCCGCCGACATAGAAAATCTCATAGGCGGTATTGGCGTGCGGCACGTCATGGTCGATCGCGGTGACCATGGCGGTATGGCTATATTGCCAGCGCGTCGTGCGAATGCCCGCCGCTTCCCGCGTAGGGCTGTTGCGCCCCTCCGCCGCGACCAGCAACGCGCCCTGGATCGTGGCGCCGCTTTCCAGCGTCAGCGTCACCGCATCGGCATCGCGATCGACCCGCACGGCCCGATCGGGCTGGAAACGCGTCAGATTGTCCGCCTGCGCCGCGGTCTGCGCCAGCGCGAGGCGCAGGTCGCGATTGGGGAACATCGTGCCCATGACGCCATCATCGGCGTCCGGCACGAAATCGAGAGCGCCCGGCTCCAGCCCGTCACTGACCCAGATGCGATCGATGGGGCAACCCTTGCCCTCCAGATGCGCGCTCACGCCGATCGCCTGCAGCATGGCATGGCTGGTGGAGCTGATTGCCGAGACGCGGCCATCGAAGCCGGCGGCGGTCACGTCCGCCGGTTCGGCCGGATCGATGACGGCGGTCTTCACGCCATGCGCGGATAGGGCGATGCCCAGGGTGAGGCCGACAAGACCTCCGCCCAGGATGACGACGTCGAAGCGTTCCATGCCCTTCATCTAGGCGCTGCCCGTTCGAATGGAAAGCGCTCTCCGCGCACCGGCGCGAAGGATCAGAGGATGCGCACCCAATTCGCCGGATCGGCCACGGTGCCGCGCTGGATGCCGGTCAGCTCCGCCCGCAGCTTTTCGGTGACCATGCCGCCATCGCCATTGCCGATGGTGAAATCGCCGTCGTTGCTCTTGACCGTGCCGATCGCCGTGACGACCGCCGCTGTGCCGCAGGCGAAGGCTTCGCGCAGCGCGCCGCTGGCGGCGTCGGCGCGCCACTGGGCGAAGCTATAGGGCTCCTCGCGCACCACATGCCCCTGGGCGCGGGCCAGGGTGATGATCGAATTGCGCGTGATGCCGGGCAGGATGGTGCCGCCCAGCGGCGGCGTGACGATCGACCCGTCATCCATGACGAAGAAGACGTTCATGCCGCCCAGTTCCTCGACCCACTTGTTTTCCGCGGCGTCGAGGAAGACCACCTGGTCGCAGCCATGGCCGATCGCTTCCTTCTGCGCAACAAGGCTGGCCGCATAATTGCCGCCGCATTTCGCCGCGCCGGTGCCGCCGCGCGCGGCGCGGGTATAATGTTCCGACACCCACAGGGTCACGGCCTTGCTGCCGCCCTTGAAATAGGCGCCCGCAGGCGAGGCGATGACGCAGAAAATATATTCGTTGGACGGACGCACGCCCAGGAAGGTCTCGCTCGCGAACATGAAGGGGCGCAGATAGAGGCTGCCTTCGCCCTGCGGGATCCAGTCGGCGTCAATCTTCACCAGTTTCTCGACCGCTTCCAGGAACAGCGCCTCGGGCAGCGGGGGCATCGCCATGCGCTCGGCCGATTCCGCGAAGCGGCGGGCATTTTCCTCCGGCCGGAACATGGCGACGCTGCCGTCGGCCAGCCGATAGGCCTTCATCCCTTCGAAGATTTCCTGCGCATAGTGAAGCACGGCGCAGGCGGGATCGAGCTGGAAGGCTTCGCGCGGACCCACGCTATGGCTGTGCCAGCCCTGGCTTTCGGTATAGCGGATGGTCACCATATGATCGGTGAAGAGACGTCCGAACCCCGGGTCGGCCAGAAGGATCGCGCGCTGGTCCGCGGCCACAGCCTGGCTGCTGCGGGTGACGGTGAAGCGCGACTTCTGCTCGACGTCCATGGGTGAGTCTCCTTGTGCATGGATTGGACGCGCCGCCTATGTCACAGAGCGTGGTGCGAAACAATTGGTCATCTATGCTGACCTATCGACGGCGAATAGAGCCAGCGCCGCGCCGCTGGCCTCTTCCCGCGCGGCGGCCGGCCCGCTATCGCGATGCGATGCATTTCTTTTCCGACAACGCCACGCCGATCTGCCCCGAACTTCTCGCCGCCATCGCCGCCGCCGATCAGGCCGATCATGGCTATGACGGCGACGCTTGGAGCGCGCGGCTGGACGGCGCCTTTTCCGCCTTGTTCGACACCGATGTGAAGGCGCTGTGGATCGCGACCGGCACGGCGGCGAACAGCATCGCGCTCGCCTGCCTCTGCCCGCCCTATGGCGGCATCCTCTGCCATGAGGAGGCGCATATCGTCGTTGACGAATGTGGCGCGCCGGGCTTCTTCACGCATGGCGCGACGCTGATGCCGCTGCCGGGCGCCGGCGCGAAACTGACGCCCGACATGGTGCGCGAACGGCTGAAGGCGATCCGCCCCGACGTGCATCAGGTGCCGGCGCACGCGATCAGCATCACCAACGCCACCGAATATGGTCTGGTCTACACGCCTGATGAGGTCGCCGCCCTTGGCGACATCGCCAGGTCACATGGCCTTGGCTTCCACATGGATGGCGCGCGCTTCGCCAATGCGGTAGCGTATCTGGGCTGCGCGCCGGCCGATCTCACCTGGCGCGCGGGCGTGGAGGCGCTCTCCTTCGGCTGCGTCAAGAATGGCGGCATGGTGGGCGAGGCGCTGCTCTTCTTCGGGCCTCAGGCGCAGGCCCGCGCGGCCCAGGCGCAACGCTGGCGCAAGCGGTCGGGCCACCTCCTCTCCAAGGGGCGTTATCTCGCCGCGCAGATCCTCGCGATGATCGAGGATGGATTGTGGCTGCGCAACGCGCAGGCGGCGAACGCGGCGGCGCAGGCGCTTGCGCAAGGGGCTGGCGATCGGCTGCTGCACCCGGTGCAGGCCAATGAGCTGTTCGTGCGCCTGCACGCGGGCGAAGCGTCGCGCCTGCGCGCGCAGGGCTTTGACTTCTACGATTGGGGCGAAGGGGCCGCGCGGCTGGTCACCAACTGGTCGCAGGACGCCGCCAGCGTCGCGCCCCTGGCGGCGGCGCTCGCCGCGCTCGACCATGACTGAGGCAGGGGCAGGGGCAGGGGCAGGGGCGGGGGCGACTTCGGGCGACAAGGCGGGCGGGATCATCCTGCCCTTCGCGCTCGTCACGCTGATCTGGGGCTCGACCTGGATCGTCATCCGCGACCAATTGGGCAGCGTCCCGCCCAGCTGGTCAGTCTGCTACCGCTTCCTCCTCGCCGGCGTCGCCATGGCCGCCTTCGCCCGGATGCGCGGCGTATCGCTGCGGATCGGCGGGGCGGGCCTCCTCTTCGCGGCCCTGCTCGGCACCGCGCAATTCGTGCTCAACTTCAACTTCGTCTATCGCGCCGAACAATATCTGACATCGGGCGTCGTCGCGGTCATCTACGCGATGCTGCTGATCCCCAATTCGGTGCTGGCCTTCCTCGCCTTTCGCCAGCCCGTCACGCGCGGCTTCATCGCCGGATCGGCGATCGCCATGGCCGGCATCGTCATGATGCTGGTGCACGAATATCGCGCCGCCGACGTCGCGCCGGACAAGGTGCTGCTGGGCGCGGCCTTTTCGATCGCCGGGCTGCTGAGCGCGTCGGCCGCCAACGTCATGCAGGGGATGGAGATCGCCCGGCGGCTGCCGATGGTGGCGGTGCTGGCCTGGGCGATGCTGATCGGCGCGGCCGTGGACGCCGCTTTCGCCTGGATCGTCGCCGGACCCCCAGTCATCGAGCCGCGCCTGGGCTATCTGGCGGGCATCGCCTATCTGGGGATTGCCGGATCGGTGGTGACCTTTCCGCTCTATTTCCGGCTGATCCAGCGCATCGGCGCTGGCCGGGCCGCCTATACCAGCGTGCTCATCCCGGTGATCGCGATGCTCATCTCCACCCTGCTGGAGAATTATCGCTGGACCGGCTTCGCCGCGCCCGGCGCGCTGCTGGCGGTGGCGGGCATGGTGATCGCGCTGCGCGCCAAAAAGGCTTAGCGAGGGCCGGGCTGATAGCGCTGCTTGGCGTCGTTCACCCGCTCGATCAGGCTGGTCAGTGATGGCGCCGGACCGCCTGCGCGGCGCGGTGCGGCCGGCATGCTCATCCGGTCGGAAAGGGCGGCGAAGGCCTGGTCGAAACGAGTCATGATCTTGTCCTTCCGATGCGATGCCTTCTTGTCGCGTCGGCTGGTTAACAAGGCGTAAACCACGACACCCTGTTCAGAGGCAGGCGCGAAGCCCCTCGGCATAGGTCGGAAACCGCGGCGCCCAGCCCAGCAGCCGCTTGGCCCGTCCATTGGCGACCCTGCGATTTTCCGCATAGAAGCCGCGCGCCATCGGCGACAACCCCGCCGCCTCCAGCGACTGGAGCGGCGGCCAGGGGCGGCCGATGAGGTCGCAAGCGGCCTCGATCACGCGGTTCTGCGCGCAGGGCAGGTCATCGGACAGATTATAGATGCCCGGCGGTCCATCGAAGGACGCCATCACGCCGGACACGATGTCATCGACATGGATGCGGCTGAAAATCTGGTCAGGCAGGTCGATGCGATGCGCGCGCCCTTCGCGCACCCGCTCCAGCGCGGAGCGGCCAGGCCCGTAGATGCCGGGCAGGCGAAAGCGGCGCATGTCGCCGCGCAGCGCGCCCCAGTCCCGGTCCGCCTGCGCCCGCGCGGTGCGGCGGCCCTGGCCCAGCGGCGCGCTTTCGTCGACCCAGGCCCCGCCGCTGTCGCCATAGACGCCAGTGGAGGAGAAATAACCCGTCCAGCGCGCTGGCGCGGCGGCGATCGCTGCGCCATGGCGGGCCAGGACGGGATCAGCCTCGCCAACCGGCGGTACGGACGAGAGGATATGGCTCGCCTGCCCGATGGCGGCGGCGACGGCGCTGTCATCGTCAAAGGCGAGCGTGTCGGCATCGGCGCTGCGCCGCACGCCGGTGACGCGCCAGCCGTCCGCGCGCAGACGCGTGGCCAGCCGGAACGCGGTATAGCCCATGCCGATGACGAGCATGTGGGGCATGAAGCGACCGCTGCCGGACGTCAGACCGTGAAGCTCTCGCCGCAGCCGCAGCTGCCCTTGGCATTGGGATTGTTGAAGACGAAGCCGGCGGTGAAGTCATCCTCCACCCAGTCCATCGTCGATCCCACCAGATACAGGACCGACGCGCCGTCGATATAGAAGGTGCCGCCGGGCGTCTCGATCTTCTCGTCGAACTTTGCCTCTTCCGTCACATAATCGACCGAATAGGCCAGGCCCGAACAGCCCCGGCGCGGCGTCGACAGCTTGACGCCGATCGTCCCGTCAGGCGCCTGGGCCATCAGATCGGCGATCCGCGCTTCCGCGCTCGGCGTCAGCAGCACCGCGGCCGGGCGCGCGCGCGTCTTGGCTTCCGTCGTCATCACAGCATCCCCAGTTCGAGCTTCGCCTCGTCGCTCATCTTCTGCGGGTCCCAAGGCGGATCCCACACCAGGTTGACGTCGGCATCGCCCACGCCCGGCACCGCGCCCACGCGCAGTTCGACTTCGCCCGGCATGGATTCGGCGACCGGGCAGTGCGGCGTCGTCAGCGTCATGGTGACAGCGACATGGCCTTCATGGATGTCAACGCCGTAGATCAGGCCCAAGTCGTAGATATTGACCGGGATTTCCGGGTCGTAAATATCCTTCAGCGCGTCGATCACCGCTTCGTACAGGTCGCCGCCGGGCTCGCCTGCCGGCTGTTCTGCGGGCTTCTGCGTCAGGAAACCGTCCAGATAGTCGCGCTGGCGCGGGGCCGGCTCCGCCGCCTCGACACGCGCCCTTGGCGGCGCGTCCACCGCGTCCACTTCCTCGACCATGATCTTGCGTTCGTCGGTCATCCGAAAATCTTCCTTACCCGTGCGATCCCGCGCACCAGCGCGTCCACGTCGCTTTCATCGCTGTACAGGCCGAAACTGGCCCGCGCCGTCGCCTCGACGCCCAGATGGCGCATCAGCGGCTGGGCACAATGATGGCCCGCGCGGATGGCGACGCCGCCTTCGTCCAATATGGTGCCGACGTCGTGCGGATGCACCCCCTCGACCTCGAAAGAGAGTATCCCCGCCGAATCCTCCGGGCCGAACACGCGCACGCTGTTGAGCGCTTCCAGCGCCGCCCGCGCCTGGCCGACCAGCGTGCATTCATGTGCGTGGATCGCGTCGAGCCCGATGGCCTGCACATAATCGATGGCGGCGGACAGGCCGACCACGCCCGTGATGTGCGGCGTCCCCGCCTCGAACCGGGTCGGCGCCGGGGCATAGGTCGTCCGTTCGAACGTCACCTTGTCGATCATCGATCCTCCGCCCTGATAAGGCGGCATGGCGTCGAGCAACGCCTGGCGCCCCCACAGCACGCCGATCCCGGTGGGACCGTAGAGCTTGTGTGCCGAAAAGACGTAGAAGTCGCAGTCGAGCGCCGCCACATCGACCGCCAGGCGCGGCACGGCCTGGCATCCGTCGATCAGGATCTTCGCGCCAACGCCATGGGCGATGTCGGCGGCGCGGCGACAATCGAGCACGCTGCCCAGCACGTTGGAGACATGGGCCAGCGCCACCATCTTGTGCGCCGGCGTGATCATCGCCGCCATGGCGTCCAGGTCGATGCGGCCATCCTGCGTCAGCGGCACGACGTCGATCGCCGCGCCCACGCGCTCGGCGACGATCTGCCACGGCACGATATTGCTGTGATGCTCCAGCATGGAAAGCAGGATGCGGTCGCCCGCCTTCAGCTGCGTGCCCGCCCAGCTGTGCGCGACCAGGTTGATCCCTTCGGTCGCGCCGCGCACATAGACGACCTGGCTGTCGGACGCGGCGCCGATGAACTGCGCCACCTTTCGCCGCGCGGCTTCATAGGCCAGCGTCATGTTGGCCGACCGCTCATAGACGCCGCGATGCACCGTCGCATAATCGGGGCCATAGGCGCGGGCGATGGCGTCGATCACGGCCGTCGGCTTCTGCGCGGTGGCGGCGCTGTCCAGATAGTGCCAGTCGCCTACACCGGGAAAATCGTCCCGCAGGCGCAGCCCTTGTGCCACGTCGGTCATACCAGCGTCTCCAGCTTGGCGATCGCGGCTGCCTCCAGCCGGTCCTTCACCGCTTCGTCGCTCACATCGTCGAACACGCCGGCGACGAACGCCTTGAGCAGCAGCGTCTTGGCCGTCGCCGGATCCATGCCGCGGCTCGCCATGTAGAACAGCGCCTGCCGGTCAAGTTCCCCGACGGTCGCGCCATGGGCGCATTTGACGTCGTCGGCGTAGATTTCCAGCTCCGGCTTCGCGTTCGCCGTCGCCGTGCGGTCCAGCAGCATCGCCTTGATCGACTGGAAGGCGTCGGTCCGCTGCGCATCGCGCGCGACATTGATGCTGCCCAGATAGCTGCCGGTGGCGCGGCCGCCCAGGATCGAGCGGACGGTCTGCCCGCTGGTCGCGTCGGGCTGCGCATGCGTGACTTTGGTCACGATCTCCAGCGTCTGGTCGCCGCCGCCGATGATCGCGCCGCTCAGTTCGAAATGGCTGCCCTGGCCCAGGCGCACGTCGAACGTCACCCGGCCCAGCTTTCCGCCGATGTTGAGCAGGTGGAAATCGAATCGCGCGCCGTCGGCGATGTCGATGACATAGTCATGCACCGCCGCTCCGTCGTCAGCGGCATCCTGCAGCAGATGGTCATGCGCGCGCTCGCCGGCGGCCACGACGATCCGGCGCGCGGCGGGAATCGGCCAGATGGCGGCCAGCGCATTCAGGTCGCTGTAGCGCCAGGCTTCATCCTTGCGCGTGGGAAGGGTCAGCGCGTTCGCCATCACGCGGCCAGCACCTCGCCATAGCCTTCGCGCTCCAGTTCCAGCGCCAGTTCCGGACCGCCCGATTTCACGATCCGTCCGCCCGCCAGCACATGGACGAAGTCCGGCTTCACATAGTCGAGCAGCCGCTGATAATGGGTGATCAGCAGCACCGCCTTGTCGGGCTTGCGCACGATCGCGTTGATGCCCGACCCCACGATCTTGAGCGCGTCGATGTCGAGCCCGCTGTCCGTTTCGTCCAGGATCGCCAGCCTCGGGTCGAGAATGCCCATCTGCACCATTTCGGCGCGCTTCTTCTCGCCGCCGGAAAAGCCGACATTCACCGGACGCTTGAGCATGTCCATGTCCAGGTCCAGCAGCCCGGCCTTCTCCTTGGCCAGGCGGATGAACTCGCCGCCATTCAGCTCCGCCTCGCCGCGCGCCCGCTTCTGGCTGTTCAGGCTCTCGCGCAGGAACTGCAGGTTGGACACGCCCGGGATCTCGACCGGATATTGGAAGCCCAGGAACAGGCCGGCGGCCGCCCGCTCATGCGGCTCCATGTCGAGCAGGTCGGCGCCCTCGAACGTTGCGCTGCCGCCCGTCACGTCATAGCCCGGCCGCCCGCCCAGCGTATAGGCCAGCGTCGACTTGCCCGCGCCATTCGGCCCCATGATCGCATGGATCTCGCCTGCGTTGATGGTCAGCGACAGGCCCTTGAGGATCGCCTTGCCGTCGATTTCGTTGGTGAGGTTGTCAATCGTCAGCATGTGTTTTTTAGTCCTTTGGCGCGCGCTGGAGCGTCCGCGCGGTCCAGAAGGCCATGTCGCGCACGTCGCCCGGCGCGGGGAACAGCGTGTCGATATGGCGCTTGATCGGCATATAGGGCCACCAGTCGGCGCCGGGTTCGGGCGATCCCTTTTCCAGCAGGGCGGCCACGAACTCCGTCACCGGTCCCATGCGGGCCAGGTTGGGCGCCTTGGCCTTGTGGAAAGCCTTGTCGGTCCTGAGGCGATCGGTGAAGGCCGCGTCGCCCTTCTCCAGCGCTGCGCGGCATTCCGCTTGATAAGCGTCGAGGTCGCCAAAATCCTTGCGCGCCCGCGCCTCAAGCTCGCCCTCTTCCAGCTCATAATCCTCGGTCAGGATGCGGATGGCGGCCGTCCAGGACTGGCCATTGCCGACATCCTCCGAAAAATCGGCAAGGGCATCCTGAATATCGTCTTCGTCGCTCAAAGCTCAGTCCTTATTTTGCAGAATTTTCAAGTCGAATGGCTCTGCGCAAAAATTCTTCCCGAGCCTCGTTCTCATCTTTTGAGTTCTCAAAATTAAAATGCTTAGAACAAGAAGAAAATTCCTGAGCGTGATCCAGCCTTTTACCCAATTTCTTCGTGACGTTGATTTTCAACCGGTATACCGAATCCATCAACTCACCCATCTTTTCGACAACTTCCTGCTTCCTGTCCAAAGCTGCGAAGTAGTCAGAATGGCGCTCTCGATCTGTTTCGAGCGGCGCTCCCCACGACTGCTCTGCCCTAACCCTCAACTCCTCAAGCGAAACGGCATGATCTAGGGCCACCTCGGCAAGAATGAGATGGATAGGTTCGCCGGTATTCCGCCGTTCAGCCAGTTCGGTCATGGCCTCCACGATACGAGACCGCTGCTGTCTCATCCCACACTCCCCTCCAGTGAAATGCCGAGCAGCTTCTGCGCCTCGACCGCAAATTCCATCGGCAGCTGCTGCAGCACTTCCTTGGCGAAGCCGTTGACGATCAGCGACACCGCGCTTTCCTGGTCCAGCCCGCGCTGCATCGCGTAGAAAAGCTGGTCGTCAGAAATCTTCGACGTCGTCGCCTCATGCTCGATCTGCGCGGTCGGGTTGCGCACCTCGATATAGGGCACGGTGTGGGCGCCGCACTGGTCCCCCAGCAGCAGGCTGTCGCACTGAGTAAAGTTGCGCACGCCTTCCGCGCCCGCCGCGACGCGGACGAGACCGCGATAGGTGTTGTTGGAACGGCCGGCCGAGATGCCTTTCGACACGATGGTCGAACGCGACCCCTTGCCGTTGTGGATCATCTTGGTGCCAGTGTCGGCCTGTTGCAGATTGTTGGTCAGCGCGACCGAATAGAATTCGCCGACGCTGTTCTCGCCATTCAACACGCAGCTTGGATATTTCCAGGTGATGGCCGATCCGGTCTCCACCTGAGTCCAGCTGACCTTGCTGTTGCGGCCCTGGCACAGCGCCCGCTTCGTCACGAAATTATAGATGCCGCCCTTGCCATTCTCGTCGCCCGGATACCAGTTCTGGACGGTCGAATATTTGATCTCGGCATCGTCCAGCGCGACCAGTTCCACCACCGCGGCGTGGAGCTGATTCTCGTCGCGCATCGGCGCGGTGCAGCCTTCCAGGTAGGAAACATAGGCGCCCTCGTCCGCGACGATCAGGGTGCGCTCGAACTGGCCGGTATTTTCCGCATTGATGCGGAAATAGGTCGACAGCTCCATCGGGCAGCGCACGCCCTTGGGAATGTAGACGAAGGTGCCGTCGGAAAAGACCGCGCAATTCAATGTCGCGAAATAATTGTCGTGCATCGGCACGACCTTGCCCAGCCACGCCTTCACCAGGTCGGGAAATTCGCGCACCGCCTCGCTGATCGACCGGAAGATGACGCCAGCCTCCTCCAGCTCCTTGCGGAAGGTGGTGGCGACCGACACCGAATCGAACACGGCGTCGACCGCGACCTTGCGACTGCCCTTCACCCCGGCGAGCATTTCCTGCTCGGCGATCGGGATGCCCAGCTTCTGGTAGGTGGCCAGGATTTCCGGATCGACCTCGTCCAGGCTGTTCAGCTCCGCCTTCTTCTTGGGCTCGGCATAATAATAGGCGTCCTGATAGTCGATCGGCGGCACGTTCAGCTTGGCCCAGTCCGGCGCGGCCATCTTCTGCCACTGGGCAAAGGCCTTGAGCCGCCAGTCGAGCAGCCATTGCGGCTCGCCCTTCTTGGCCGAAATGAAGCGGACCGTGTCCTCGTTCAGCCCCTTGGGCGCGAAATCCTGCTCGATCGCCGACGACCAGCCATGCTCATAGGTCGACGCGCGCTGCGCGGCCTCCAGCGCTTGCTGGTTTCGAACTGTCGTCACGTCGTCGGTCATGCCATCTCTCTAGTCAAACTCGCGATCGTGACGCTGGCCAGCGCCGCGCGGATCGCAGTGTTCGCCACATTCATGTGCGGGCGGATGCGGCAATCGGTTTCCAGATTGCAGTCATGCGCGCCCATTTCGGCGCAGGCGGTCATGGCGATCGGCCCTTCGACCGCTTCCACCACGTCCGCCAGCGTGATCGCGGCGGGCGGGCGCGACAGGCGCACCCCGCCGCCCGTCCCGCGACTCGATTCGAGCAGTCCGGCGGCCGACAGCCGGCTCACCAGCTTCTGCGCGGTGGGCAGCGGTATGCCGGTTTCGGCTGACAGGGTGGTCGCGTTCATCCGCACCGCCCCGCAATGGCGCGCAGCGGCGCTCATCAGCACCACGGCATAATCAGCGAAACTCGACAATCGCATTGCGAACCATTCTCAAATCGGACCGAATCCATCCGATTGCGCATGTGGTCTCCCGCGCCGCGGGAATCAAGGCTTTTTATGAAAGGCGGTTGAGCACCGCGACATCGCCGCCCAGTGACCGGCGCAGCAGGGTCAGCTGCGCCACGGCCGACGGCTCGGCCTGCAACTGGTGAGGCGTCAGCCCGATGAAATGCTTGATTTCGCGGATGAAGTGCGACTGGTCGTAAAAGCCCGCCTCCTCGCACAATTGCTGCCAGCTCTCGCCGTCCAGCGCGATCCGGGCGGAACAGCGCAGCGCGCGATATTTGCGAGCCAGCAGCTTGGGCGGGGCGCCATAATAGCGGTTGGTCAGGCGCGCCAGCTGGCGCTGCGACAGGCCAGTGGCTTCGGAAAGCGCCTCGATGCGGGGCGATCCTTCCCCGACCAGCCAGGCATCAACCGCGGCGAGCAGGTCCCAATTGGCCTTGCGCAGCGGCTGGACGATGCGACCGAGCAAAGTCCAGACGAGATCCGCCATCGCGTTGGCGTCGGTTTCATCCATGGCATGCAGTCGATCACGCAACGCCGCGAAGGCGCCGCCGCGATCCTCCGTCAGGTCGCGCAGCCGGTCGGCCAGCTGGCTTGCATCCTGATCGTGCAGCGACACCCATCCGGCCGGCAGAAGCGAGACGCCCAGCACGCGCGCCGGCCCTTTCAATGCAAAGCGCGTAGCGCCCGATGTGGGCCCAAGCAGGCAGAGTTGCGGCGTCGGCACGACCGCGCCGTCCTGGAAATGATAATCGCCCGCTCCGCTCAGCATGATGCGCAGTTGCGGACAGTCGGCGCGGGTGACGTCGGTGTAATGATCGGCCGACACGCTAAAGAGGTAGAGCGAGCCGACATAGCCGCGCAGATGATCCGGCGGGGCGATATAGCGCAGCCGTACCGGCCCCTGCGCCGCCGCTACCGTGTAGGACAGCGGCCCCCCATCGTCCGGCAGGGCGATAGCGCCCCCCCGGCTATCGACTTGATGCAACCCCATATTTTTCACCCCGGCGTCGAATATGCGCCAATCATCGCAAGAGGCAAGCGCCGTGGCGCGCCTTGTTGCATTTTTGACAGTCAAACGATCTCAGGCAAAAAATGACCCGGTGGTTCGCACCACCGGGTCAGGAAAAGGTCTCGTCGGCCAAGTGGCCTTGGAGCCTTCGGGTCGCAGGAGGGCTTTACGCCTGAATCATTGAAAGTTTATTGGATGGAACGGACATTTTTCCGTCCGAAACGGTCTCATTGATGACGTTTCCTGTCATAATATGTGGCTTTAGGGGGCCTGTGGCGCAGGAGCCACAGTGACTCGACGCGACGGGCCGCTGCTGGCATAGCGCGCGCCATGTCCTACCGCCTGATCTGCCCCCTGCTGTTCGCCCTTGACGCGGAACGCGCGCATAATCTCTCGATCGCCGCGCTGCGGATGATGCCCACCCCGCGGGCGATCCGGCCCGACCCGATGCTGTGCACGCGCGTCGCGGGGATCGATTTTCCCAATCCCGTCGGACTGGCGGCTGGCTATGACAAGGATGGGCGAGTCGCGCACAAGATGCACGGGCTGGGCTTTGGCTTCGCCGAACTCGGCACGCTGACGCCGCTGGCGCAGCCGGGCAATCCGCAGCCCCGCCTGTTCCGCCTCGTCGAGGATCGCGCCGTCATCAACCGCTTCGGCTTCAACAATGGCGGGCAGGGCGCGGCGGCCGACCGGATCGCGCGCTACCGCCGGCCCAAGGGCGAAGGTCCGGTGATCGGCATCAATATCGGCGCGAACAAGGATGCGACCGCCGCCGGGCGCGGCATCGCCGATTATGTCACCGGCGTCACCTGCATGGCGCCGCTGGCGGATTATCTGACGGTCAACATCTCCTCGCCCAACACGCCCGGGCTGCGCGCGCTGCAGGGCCGGGCGGCGCTCGATGATCTGCTGGGCGCGGTCATGGCGGCGCGCGGCGCGGACCCGACGCCCATCTTCCTCAAAGTCGCGCCCGACCTCGACCCCGCCGATGTGGAGGATATTGCCGCCGCCTGCATCGACCATCGGGTTGACGCGCTGATCGTGTCCAACACCACCATCAGCCGCCCGGCGCTGCGTTCGGCCCATGCGGCGGAGGCCGGCGGCCTGTCGGGCGCGCCGCTGACGGACCTGTCGCTGGCGCGGCTGCGCGATTTCCGCCGACTGCTGGGGACGCGGATGCCGCTGATCGGGGTGGGTGGCATCGCAACCCCGCAGCAGGCCTATGCGCGCATCCGGGCGGGCGCGTCGCTGGTGCAGCTCTACAGCGCGCTGGTCTATGAAGGCCCCTGGCTGGCGCGGCGCATCAATGCCGGGCTGAAGGCGCTGATGACGCGCGATGGCGTGCGCACTATCGCGGAACTGGTGGGAAGCGACGGCTGATCCGTCCTGCGGGATATGAAGATGCTGATCGAAAGGGTTGCGGCCCGCCCCGCAACGCCTAGGGTGCGGGCCATGACCTTCCGCCTGTCGGCCGCCCTGGCCCCGCTCGCCCTCCTTGCCACCACTGCCCTTGCGCCCGCGCCGCTGCTGGCGCGCACGCCGGTCGCGCTCAACGCCACCGTCTCGGCCGCCGATCCGCGCGCGGCGCAGGCGGGGCAGGAAATATTGCGCAAGGGCGGCAGCGCCACCGACGCGGCGATCGCGATGATGCTGACGCTGGGCGTGGTCGAGCCGCACAATAGCGGCATCGGCGGCGGCGGCTTCCTGATGCATCATGACGGCGACACCGGTCTGCTCGAATCGATCGACGGGCGCGAGACCGCGCCGGCGGCGGCGCGTCCCGATCGCTTCCTTGGCCCCGACGGCAAGCCGCTGCCCTTCGTCCGGGCTTGGCCGGGGGGCTATTCGGTCGGCGTGCCGGGCAATCTGCGCCTCGCCTGGGACGCGCACCGCAAATGGGGCAAGCTGCCCTGGGCCGATCTGTTCCAGCCGGCGATCAAACTGGCGGAGGATGGCTATGAATTGGGCGAGCGCACCGCCACCGCGCTTGATCGGCTGAAGGACATCTGGAAGGATTTTCCGGAAATCCAATCCTATTTCTGGGTCGATGGCGCGCCGCCGCCGGTCGGCACCCTGCTCAAGAACCCGCCGCTCGCCGCGCTCTACAAGCGGATCGCGGCGGAGGGGCCGGACGCCTTCTACCATCGCGACAATGCCCAGGCGATCGCAAAGGCGGTCACCAATGCGCCCCGCAACCCGGTCCCGATGACGATGGCGGACCTGGCTGGCTATGAAGCGAAGGCACGAAAGCCTGTCTGCGGCAAATATCGCGCCTATACCATCTGCGGCATGGGCCCGGCCTCCGCCGGCGGGGTCACCGTGCTGGAGATATTGGGCATGGTCGAGCGCTTTCCGCTCGGCCAGTGGGGCAAGGATGATCCGCGCAGCTGGCATGTGATCGGCGAAGCGATGCAACTCGCCTATGCCGATCGCGACACCTGGCTGGGCGATCCCGATTTCGTGTCGGTGCCGGTCGCCGGCATGATCGACCCCGCCTATCTCAAGCGGCGATCGGCGATGATCCGGCTGGACCGGTCCTTGCGTACCTATGAGCCTGGCACGCCGCCCGGCGCGCAGCCGCGCACCGCGGCCGGACCGCAGCCGGAAGTGGGCACCAGCCACTTCGTCGCAGTCGATCGGAATGGCGACGTCGCCAGCTGGACCTCCACCATCGAAAGCTTCTTCGGCAGCCAGCTGGTCGCCAATGGCGTGATCCTCAACAATGAACTGACCGATTTCAGCTTCGCCCCTGAAAAGGACGGCAAGCTCGTCGCCAACCGGGTGGAGCCGGGCAAGCGCCCGCTCTCCTCCATGTCGCCGACCATCGTCTATGACGACAAAGGCACGCCGATCTTCACCGTCGGCGCAGCCGGCGGGCGCACCATCATCATGCAGGTGGCCAAGGCGCTGATCGCGCATTTCGACTGGGGCCTGTCTGCCCAGCAATCGATCGCGCACGGCCTCATCTATTACAACAAGGACGGGCTGGTGCTGGAGCAGGGCACGGCGCTGGAGGCGATGAAGGCGCCGCTCGAAAAGCTTGGCCATCATGTGACGCTCAGCCCGCTGGGCCTCAAGGCCAATGCCGCCGAGCGGACGGCCAATGGCCATTGGGTCGGCGCCGCCGATCCGCGCAGCCCCGGCGTATCGCTGCAGGAATAGGGCGCAGGGACTTTCCTGCGCGCGGGGCAGCGGCACCAGGATAGAAGAAGGGCGGCCCGTCTCTGGGCCGCCCTTTGCTTTTCGTTATTTCTGCGCCGCGAACCAGGCGGCGAGCGGCGCCTTGAGCCGCTGGCGCGTCTCCACCCGCGTCTTGATCGCGGCGATGGCGCGGTCGACGACCTTGCGCGATTCGGGCGTCAGATATTGGGTGGCATAGGCGTCGAGCTTGGCCGCCATGGCCGGGTCGGCCGATCCGCCGCCCAGACGGGCGAGCGCCTGGCTGCGCGCCGACACGTCGATCAGCGCCTCATATTGCGCGCGATGGGCCAGCACATAGTCGACCGCCAGCATCGGATGCTCATAGCCGACCTGGCTGATGATCGCGGCGCTGGTGGTCTTGCCCGGCTCGTCGGTCAGCGCCAGGTCGAGCGCCTGCGCCCCTAGCTTCTGGTCGCGCGCGCCGCCCAGCAGCGCATAGAGCGTGCTCTTTTCCAGATCGGTCTTGGCGCCCTTCGCCATCATGCGCAGCTTGTCCCAGGTCGCCTGGTCGGCATTCTTCGCGATGATGCCCAGCCATACATTGCGCAGCGGGCCGTCGAGCGCGGTCGGATCGCTCTCCAGCGCGGCGAAGCGGCGATTGGCTTCCGCCACCACCGTCTTGTCGCCCATGTCGCCCAGCGTCGACACCAGTGCGGAGCGCAGCACCGGCACCTGCGGCCCTTCGCCGGCCTTGGCGTCGAAGCCGATGCGGCTCAGCACCGGACCCAGCTTGGCGGTGGCATAGGCGCCGACGCGCGCCTGCGCGGCGGCGTCACCTTCCAGCATGTCATAGGCGCTGCCCAGATAGCCGGGCACTTCGGCCAGCACGGCGGGGCTGGCGTTCGCCGGCACCGCATCGATCAGGTCGAGCGCCAGGCCGATCGGCTGATAGCCGCCCAGCCCCAGCTGGTAATTGTCGGCAAGCAGGCCGGTCTGGTCGATGCTGGACAGCCGGGTGAAGCCCTTGGCCAGAGCTTCCACGTTGGCGGCCGGGTAGAGCGAGCGATAATAGCCGGTCTGGCCGGCGTTGATCACATAGGCGCCGCAGCCCGGCAGCGTCATCTGCCCCTTGCCCTGCAGGATCAGTCGCTGCGGCGCGCCGCCGATCGTCTGCGCCATCACCGGCACGTTCCAGCTGAGCGGCGCCTTGTCCTTGTTGTCGCGGCTATATTCGCCCTGGCTCAGCGTCAGCAGCGTGCTGCCGCCCTGGCACTGGGCGCTTTCCACCTTGACCAGCGGAATGCCCGGCTTGCTGGTGAAGTCATGCGCGATCGCGACCAGCCCCTTGGCGCCCGCGCCCTCGACCGCCTTCCACAGATCGTCGGTCACCGTATTGCCATAGGCGTGGGCCTTCATATAGCTGCGGATGCCGTTGCGCCACACATCCTCGCCGGCGAAGCCCTCCAGCATGGTGATGACCGCCTCGCCCTTCTGATAGGTGATGGCGTCGAATGCCTGGTTCACCTGATCCACGGTGGTGATCTTCTGGACGACGGGATGCGTGGTGGACAGCGAATCCAGGCTCATCGCCGCTTCGCGCCCATCGACGCGGGTCAGCAGCATTTCCCATTCGGGCTGCAGCTTGTCGGTGACCTTGGTCGCCATCCAGCTGGCGAAGCCTTCGTTCAGCCACAGATCGTCCCACCAGGCCATGGTGACCAGGTCGCCGAACCACTGGTGCGCCATTTCATGCGCGACCGTTTCATAGATGCGGCGCTTGGTGCTTTCCGATGTGAAGCGCGGATCGACCAGCAGCGCGCGTTCGAAGGTGAAGATCGCGCCCCAATTTTCCATCGCGCTGAAAAACTGGCTCTGGCCCGGCCCGGCGACATTGTCGAGCTTGGGCAGGGGGAAGGGGACGCCGAAATAATCGTTGAAATAGGGCAGGATGCTGGCCGACGCGTCGAGCGCCAGCTGCGCCTTGCCCGTATTGCCCTTGCCGGTGATCACGCCAACTTCGGTCTGGCCCGCCATCTTGGTGGCCCGCTCCAGTTCGCCCAGGCCGAAGAAGAGCAGATAGGTGGACATTTTGGGGCTGGTGCCGAACGACACGCGGGTCTTGCCGCCGCCCATGTCCGCTGTCGATTTGACCGGCATGTTGCTGACGGCCAGTTCGCCGGTCGGCACGATGGCGGTCAGGTCGAACGTCGCCTTGTAGCTCGGCTCGTCCCAGCTCGGCACGAAGCGCCGCGCGTCGGGCGCTTCGAACTGGGTGAACAGAGCGCGCTTCGCCTGACCTTCATTATTGGTGTAGTCGAGCGCGAACAGGCCATTTGCCTGCTGATTGATGACGCCGGCATAGGCAAGGGCCAAGCGGTAATTGCCCGGCGCCAGCGGCTTGCCGAAATTCAGCGTCACGGTCTGCGCATCGGCATCGACCTTCGCCGCGCCCTTCATCGCCTTGCCATCGGTGGGCGTGAGCGTCACCGCGCCGATGCTGAGGTCGGCGGCGTTCAGCACCAGCGCCGGCATGGTCTGGCTGACGGTCACGTCGATGACGGTGTTGCCCGTGAAGCGCAGGTTCGCCGCGTCGGGTGTCACCTCGATTGCATAATGGCTGGGCGCAGCGCCGCGCGGCAGCTGCGTCGTGATGCCGGCGGCGGGTCCGGCGGGGGCGGCGGGGGCGGCGCTCTGCGCCAGCGCGGGGGTGGCCAATGCGACCGGGGCGGCCGCGATCAGCAGCGGCAGGATTTTGGCAAAGCTCATGGGATGGCAGACTCCGACACGTCTTGAGGGGCGGCATGAGATCCTGTCTCGCGCCCGATCAACGCGGGATCAACCGTTTCGTCGCATCGGTCAAGCGATGAGGTCGCCTGGCAATGTCGTTGGTCGAAGTCTGTTGCCCGTTTGTCAAACGATCGGGGGCGGCCGATCAGCCCCGGCCGCGATAGCCCGGCACATCCTGCGCGGGCAGCCACATCCCCGCCGGCGGCTCGCCCGATTGCCAGAACACGTCGATCGGAATGCCGCCGCGCGGATACCAATAGCCGCCGATGCGCAGCCAGATCGGCTTCATCTCGTCGAACAGGCGCTCGCCGATGCCGACGGTGCAATCCTCGTGGAACCCGGCATGGTTGCGGAACGCGCCCAGGAACAGCTTCAGCGACTTGGATTCGACGATGGTCGCGGCGGGCGCATAGTCGATCACCAGATGCGCGAAGTCGGGCTGTCCGGTCACGGGGCAGAGCGACGTGAATTCGGGCGCGGTGAAGCGCACCAGATAGGGCTTGCCCGGCCGGGGATTGGGGACATAGTCCAGCACGGCGTCCTGCGGCGAAGCGGGCAGGGCGCTGGTCTGGCCCAGGTGGAGGGGAGTCGTGGGAAGGTCTGTCATGGCCGCGCATCTACGCGATCGCACGGCTGATGTCATCGCCATGCATTGTTCACTTGCGGTTCAGCCATGCTTGTGCCTTGGCTGGACTATGGGGTCCCGCATTCGTCCGTTTCTGATCGCCGCGCCATGGCTGCTGGCCGCGCCTCTTTCTGCGCAGGAAACGGAACAGCCCACGGGCGTCTTTACGCTGCCGCCATCGCGCCCCGCGCCGGACCCGAACCGGCAGGGTCCGGAACTCGACGTCTATCGCGATCCGGTGACGCCGCGCGCCACACCGCCTGTGGTCGCGCCGCCGGTCGTCGCGCCATCCGTGACGCCGCCGCCCGTCGCGACCCAGCCCGTCCCCGCGCAGCCCGCCCGTCCCCGTCCCGAAGCGCCGCGCGCCCAGCCGCCGGCCGAGCGCCCAGCGCCGACACCCGCTCCGGCGTCCGCCCCGACGCCAGCGACGGAGGCCGACGAGACGCCTGCCCCGGCCACCGACAGCGCGCCCGTCGAAACGCCAGCCCCCGCGCCGCCGATTGCGCCGGCCGACAATGCCGCGCCGGTCGCGCCGCCAGCGGAGCAGCCGGCAGCGGAAAACGCGAGGGCGGGATCGAACCTGCCCTGGCTGATCGGTGGCCTGCTGGCGCTGGTCGGGATCGGCGCGGCGGTGCTGCTGCTGCGCCGTCGCCGCACCGAAACGGTTGCGCCCCAGCCCGCCGCCGCCACGCCCGCGCCACCGCCCGCGCCTCCCAAACCGGCCGACGCCCCGCCGCCGCCCGCTCCTGCGCCCATGCCCGAAGCCGCCGCTGCCCCGGACGCAGCAGAGCGGCCCTGGGTCGATATGGATCTGGTGGTCAACCAGGCGCGCTATTCGCTGATGGGGGTGACCGTTGCCTATAATCTGATCCTGCACAATCGCGGCAGCCGCGCCGCGCAGGATCTGCTGGTGCGCGGCATCATCGGCAATGCCGGCGCGCAGCAGCAGGCGCTGCTCCAGGGCTTTTTTGGCGGCCAGGACGGGCTGCCGCTGCACAGCGTCGTCACGATCGCGCCGGGCGAAACGCTGCATCTGGCCGGCGAACTGCGCCTGGCGCCCGACCGGATCGTGCCGGTGGAGATGGGCCAGCGCAGCCTGCTGATCCCGATCGCGGCGTTCGACGCGGCCTATCGCTGGCAGCCCGACGAGGGCGAGAAGGAGGACAGCGGACTGGCGGCGGGCCGCACCGCGCGCGCCTTCATCGTGGGGCAGGAGCAGGAGCCGCCGACGGCGCGGCTGGCGCCGCTGCGCCTCGACCAGGGGCCGCGCCAGTATCGCCGTCCGGCCGCGCGCGCGGCGGCGGAGCTGACGCCGGCCTGACGCCTCTTTCCAGCCCGGTCCCCGCATTCTATCAGGGCTTGGCTATCAGGGTCTCGAATGCATCCGCATCACCGGGGTTGAAGGAGCCGCATGACGATCTTCGTTTCCACCGAATGGCTTGGCCAGCAACTGGGCGCGCCCGACCTCGTCATCCTTGACGCCAGCCTCTTCCTGCCGGGAACGCCGCGCGATCCGCGCGCGGAGTTCGAAGCGGGGCATATTCCCGGCGCAGCCTATATGGACTTGCCCGGACTCAGCGATCCCGACGATCCGACGCCCGGCATGCTGCCCCCCGACGCGATGATGACGCAGCGGATGCAGGCGCTGGGCGTCCATCGGGACAGCCGGATCATCGTCTATGACAATAGTCCGACCCACAGCGCCGCGCGCGGATGGTGGATGATGCGCGTCTATGGCCTGGGCGCGTCCGCCGCGATCCTGGACGGGGGCTTGCCCAAATGGCTGGCGGAGGGGCGGCCGGTGGACAGCGGCCTGCCGGCGATCCCGCCCGGTAACGCCGTCGCCCGGCTTGATCGCGCGCAGGTCCGGACCAAGGCCGACATTCTGGCCAATCTGGACAGCGGCGCGGCGCAGCTGGTCGATGCGCGCGGGGCGGGCCGCTTCACCGGCGCGGAAGCCGAACCGCGCCCCGGCATGGCGTCGGGCCATATTCCCGGCAGCCGCAACCTTCCCTCGTCCGCCCTGTTCCAGCCCGACAACTGCATGAAGCAGGGGGCCGAGTTGCGCCGTCTGTTCGAGGAAGCCGGCGTCGATGTCGACCGGCCGGTCATCACCACCTGCGGCAGCGGCGTGACCGCCGCCATCCTGCTGGCGGGTCTTGAGTCGCTCGGGCAACAGCATGTCGGCCTTTACGACGGCAGCTGGTCGGAATGGGGCTTCGACAAGACGACACCGAAAGCGACAGGTCCGGCATGAAGGACGAAGCGGGCGGCAAGGACGGGCGCAAGCCGCTGACGCAGCTGGTGCAGGCGGGGCGCAAGCCGGAATGGACCGGCATGCCCGGCCAGCCCGGCGGCATCGTCAGCCCGCCGGTATGGCGCGCTTCCACCATCCTCTATGACGATGTCGCGCACCTGCGCCGGGCCGCAGCGAGCAGCACGCATGAGCGGCTTTTCTACGGGCGCAAGGGGACGCCGACCGCCTGGAGCCTGGCCGACGCGCTGACCGAGATGGAGCCGGGGGCGGAGGGGACGATGCTCTTTCCCTCGGGCGTGGCGGCGATCGCCTGCGCGCTGATGGCGGTGCTGAAACCGGGCGACCGGCTGCTGATGGTCGATAGCGTCTATGACCCGACCCGCGGCTTCTGCACCCAGATGCTCAAAAGTTTCGGTATCGAAACGATCTATTATGATCCGATGGCGCCCGATCTCGATGCGTATCTGGCCGACGGGCCGATCCGCGCCATCTTTCTGGAAAGTCCCGGCAGCCTGACCTTCGAGGTGCAGGATATACCCGCCATCACCGCCTGGGCGCGCGCCCATGGCGTCGTCACGCTGATGGACAATACCTGGGCGACGCCGCTCTACTTTCCGGCGATTACCAAGGGCGTGGATATCGCGATCCTGGCCTGCACCAAATATATCGTCGGCCACAGCGACGTCATGATGGGCAGCGTCACCGCGACCGGCGCCTGGTTCGGCAAGGTTCGTCAGACCGCCTATGCCTTCGGACAGATGGTGAGCCCCGACGACGCCTGGCTCGCGGCGCGGGGGCTGCGGACGCTGGGCGTGCGGCTGGCGCAGCATCGCGACGGCGCGCTCGCCGTCGCGCAATGGCTCAAGACGCAGCCCGGCGTCGCCCGGGTGCTGCATCCCGCGCTGCCCGACTGCCCTGGCCATGACCATTGGGCGCGCGATTTCTCCGGCTCGACCGGACTCTTCACCTTCATCCTCGATGGCGGCGACGAAGCCGCGCGCGCCGCGCTGATCGACGGGCTCGCTCATTTTGGCATCGGCTATAGCTGGGGCGGCTTCGAAAGCCTGGCGCTGCCGGTCGATCCGGCCCGCTACCGCAGCGCCACGCGCTGGCAGGCAGCGGGGCCGGCGGTGCGGCTGCACATCGGGCTGGAGGATCCCGCCGACCTGATCGCCGATCTCGACGCGGGCCTCGCGCGCTTCCGGGCGGCGTCATGACGCACATGATCCCGCCCGAACTGCTGGCGCGGCTGGAGCGCGGCGCCGACTGGATCGAAGGCGGGATCGCGCTGGGCGTCGCCATCGGCCTCTATCTGCTGGCGGCGGCGCTGGCGCGCATCATCGCCCGGCGGATCGAGCCGCACTGCGCGCATCTGGGCCCTACATTCGCCCCGCATGTCCGCCCGCTGGTGCGGCATGGGCTCGCGACGCTGCTGGTGGGCATCGCGACGGCCGTCTGGCCGACCGGCACGACCGCCAACATCGTTCTCGCCTGCGTCATGGGCTGGGCGCTGGCGCTGGCCGCCAATCATCTGCTGCGGGCGGTGTCGATCCCGCTCTGGGCGACGGTGCCGCTGTCGATCCTGATCTTCGTCATGCTCCTGTCAGGCAGCACCGGCGGCATCACGCCGCTGGCGCAGATGCTGGACAGCGTCGGCCTGCAACTGGGGAAAAGCCGCATATCGCTGCTCGACGTCATATCGGTCGCGGCGATCGGCGTCGGCCTGTTCGGCGCGGTGCGGCTGGCGAACCGGGTGCTGGCGCGCAGCATCGCGCGGTCGCGCGGGCTCGATCCGACGCAGAAGCTGCTGGCGGAAAAGCTGGCCGGCATCGCCATCATCGCCGCCGCCTTCTTCTTCGGCATCGACGTGCTGGGGATCGACCTGACCGCCTTCGCGGTCTTTTCCGGCGCGCTGGGCCTGGCGGTGGGCTTTGGCCTGCAAAAGACGGTCGGCAATCTGATCGCCGGCATCATCCTGCTGCTCGACCGGTCGATCAAGCCGGGCGACGTCATCGTCGTCGGCGACAGTTTCGGCTGGGTCAACAAGATCGGCGTGCGCGCCGTCAGCGTCATCACCCGCGATGGCAAGGAACATCTGATTCCCAACGAGAATCTGATGACGCAGGAGGTGGAGAACTGGTCCTATTCCGATCGCAATGTCCGCATCCACATCCCCGTCGGCATCGCCTATGACAGCGATCTCGACCTGGCGCAGAAGCTGATGATGCAGGCGGCGCTCGACAGCCCGCGCGTGCTCAAGAGCCCCCGGCCCAATGTCTGGCTGACCGGCTTTGGCGAAAACAGCGTCGATCATGAGATCCTCGCCTGGATCGCCGATCCCGAAGCGGGCGTGGGCAATGTCAGGTCGGACGTGCTGGGGCGGCTCTGGCACCTGTTCCGCGACCATGGGGTCACCATCCCCTACCCGCAACGCGTCGTCCATATGGCGAAGCCAGGCGAAGAGGACTGAACCGCGCCCTTCGCTTTCCGCCATGGCATCGCTGGGCGCTGATCCCTATAAAGGGGCCATGTCGCCGCTCGCCCTCTTGCTGATCTTCGTCGCCACCATCGCCGCGATGGAAGGCTTCGCCTATGTCATGCACCGCTGGGTGATGCACGGGCCGGGCTGGTTCCTGCACGCCAGCCATCACCGGCCGCGCGCCGGCCATTGGGAAGCGAACGACCTCTATTTCGTGATCTTCGCCTTGCCATCGATCCTGCTGCTGCTGGGTGGGGTGCAGTGGAACTGGGGCGCCTGGGCGACGGCGGTGGGCGCGGGGATCGCCGCCTATGGCGCCATTTACCTAGGCTTTCACGACATCATCGTGCATCGGCGGGTGGGGCATCGCTATGTGCCGCGCTCGCGCTACATGAAGCGCATCGTCCAGGCGCATCGCCTGCACCATGCGGTCGAGACCAAGGAGGGGACGGTCAGCTTCGGTTTTCTGGTGGCGCCCCGGCCCGAAGCGCTAAAGCGCGAACTGGCGCGGCGCGACCGCGCCGGGGTGCGCGCGCCGGTCACGCCGGCAGGTCAAGCCCCGCGACATTGAAGGTGAAGGCGGCGGTCTCGTCCTTGGGCCCCACGATCAGGTCCACCTTGATCTGGTCCGACGCGGCGATCGTTTCATAGGCTTTTTGCGAAGGAGGCAGTTCGACGCCGTCCTTGGCATCGGTCAGGCGGCCCGTCCATGTCTCGCTCTCGCCCTTGCCGTTGGTGACGGTCACCGCGCAGGCCGACAGGTCGCATTGGAAGGGCGCGCCGACCAGCTTCACCGTCACCGTCTTTTCGCCATTGCGCATCGACTGGACCAGCAGCACGGCGAAGGTGTCGGGCGCCGTCGGCGTCTGGACGCTGTTGGCGCTGCCGATATAGGCGACCTTCGCCTGCCCGGTCGCGCCGCCTTCATATTTCCAGACCTGGCCGATCTGCTGGCGCTGCGTGGGGCCGTCCTCCTCGCCCGACGAACAGGCGGCGAGCAGCGAAAGAGCCGCCAGGGCTATGATGGGGCGCATGGATCATCCTCCTAGTGGAGCAGGATCAACGCGGCTGCGCCGGCGCTGGTTTCACCCGGCGTAGCGCGCCGCGGTCTCGCGGATCAGCGCGATCATGTTGGGAATGCCCTGGGTGCGGTTGGAACTGAGCTGGTTGCGCAGGTCGAAGGGCGCCAGCGCGGCCTCTATGTCGGTGGCGACGATCTGCGCCGGGGCGCCGTCCTGCACCGTCAGCAGCACCAGCGCGATGATCCCCTTGGTGATCGCGGCGTTGCTGTCCGCCAGGAAATGAAGCCGCCCATTCTCCAGCACCGTGGGATAGACCCACACCGCCGCCGAACAGCCCCGCACCAGCGTCGCATCGGTCTTGAGCGCGTCGGGCATCGGCTCCAGCGTCCGCCCCAGGTCGATCAGCAGCCGATAGCGATCGTCCGCGTCGAGAAATTCATATTCGTCCTGAAGGTCGGCAAGGGCCGGACGGGCAGCGGGCATGTCGGTCATGGCCGCCCATATAGGCGCAAAAGCGAGCGCGGGAACCCGCTATCGCGCGGCGTCAGAGATCGACGCCCGCGGCGATCGCCTCCAGCTTGCGGATGCGTTCCTTGAGGTCGGCGACCTCGATCCGGGCGGCGGCCGACGGCGGGGCGGCCTCCTCGCCGCGGCGGCCAAGCTCCGCGCGCTTGAGGTCGAGCCAGCCGTTCCAGCCGCGCAGCGCCGTAGTGGCGAGGATGGCGATGCCGGCCAGGCCGCTCGCCGCCAGCGTGAGATAAAGAGTGGGGTCCTGCATCATAGCCTCCCTGGCGGACCGTTCTCAGTCGCGGTTCCGCAATTTGTCGAATTCCCGCTCCAGCGCGGCATTGTCGTCGGTGGCGAGCCGTTCCAGCACCGCCACCCGGTCCTTGAGCGCCTTCACCTCGGCGCGCAGCCGGTCGGCTTCCGGATCGGGGCCGCGGCGGATGAAGTCCTCACCCTTGTGGCGGTTGACCACGCCCATGCGCGCCTTCACCACCTGCGCGATCATCACGATGGCGATGATGGCGACGACCATTTCAAACGGATTCATGTCACTCACTCCCTGTTGGCGCGTCGTGCCTCGCCGCGTCAGTTGGCGGGGCCGCGCAGCCTTTCGATGTCGCGGGTCAGCTGGTGGCTTTCGTCGGTGACGATGCGTTCGACCACCGCCAGGCGGTCCTTCATCGATCCGATTTCGGCGCGCAGCTGCGCATTTTCCTGGCTCAGCAGGCGGATGCGCTCGACCATCTCCTCATTCTTCTGCGGATAGATGGCCTGGCCCCAGACGCCGTCCAGCGGATAGCCGTGGCGCACCCGCAGCCAGGTGGTGAAGATCCAGCCGGCTACGCCCATCGCCCCGATCAGCAGGCCGCCGCCGATGATCCACGGCAGGTTGGGGATGATGATGGCCCCTGCGGTATCAACCTCGTTCATGATCTTTCCCCTCGCCCTGGCGTCAGCGCAGCGCGTCGATTTCGCGCGCGGTGCGGGCGGCGGGATCGGTGGCGATCCTCTCCAGCACGGCGATGCGTTCCTCCAGGCGGCTGATGCGGCCCACCAGCATTTCGTTTTCGCTGGCCAGCAGGTCTATTTTTCGACCGGCGTCGGGATCGGTTCGATGAACGGTGTTCCCATTATCGTCGGTGACGGGATAGCCGTGCTTGACGCGCAGCCAGGTCGTGATCACCCAGGCGCCCATCGACAGGGCGATGATGGCGATCACGAAATTGGGTCCTGCAAAACTCATCATCCATACTCCCTAGGCGGGGCGCTCAGCGCAGGCTGTCGATCTCGTCGGCCAGGCGCGTGTTGCGGCTGGTATAATATAGCTCGATGTCGGCGAGCCGGCGGTCGATGTCGCGGAATTTGGACCGGACGTCGCGGGTGGAGCGCGCCGGGTTGGTGCGCACGCCCTGCCAGAACTTCTCGTCCGCCCGGTCCGAATACAGCCCCACGGGCTTGGCGACGGCGAAATAGGCGGCGGCGAAATAGGCGATCAGCGTCCAGGGGAAGGCGCCCATCAGGGTCACCAGCACCGCGCCGACCCGAATCCAGACCACGTCGATCCCGGTATAGTCGGCGATGCCGGAGCACACGCCCATCCACTTGCCATTCTGCTTGTCGAGATAGAATTTGGTGCGGCGGGCGCTCATGTCAGTTCCTCCGGTCGAAAGTGTAGCTGTCGTCCTGTTCCGGACGTTGCGGGCGGAAGTCGGGATTGTCGGCGGCGACGATCCGTTCGACCGTCTGCAGCCTGTCTTCCAGACGGCGGGCGAGCAGGTGGAGTTCATCCAGCAGCCGCTCGTCCTCGTCGGTGATCTTGGGCGCCTGCTTCCACTTGGTGACATAGTGGAAGATCAGCCAGGGCATGCCGATGAACAGCATGCCGACTACGGCGATGGGGACGAAAACCTCCTCCATGGGATCAGGCTCCCCCGCTCTTGCCGGCGTTCATGCTGGCCTTGAGCGCGGCGAGATCGGCATCGACCTTGTCGGCCGACTTCAGCTCCGCGATTTCCTCCTCCAGCGTCTTGGGCTGTCCGCCCAGCGCCATCGCGTCGGCGCGGCCTTCGGCCATGTCCACGCGGCGTTCCAGCATGTCGAAGCGGGCAAAGGCTTCGTTGACCTTCTCGCCGGCATAGGCTTCGCGCACCCGCAGGCGGTTCTGCGCGCTTTCCATGCGGCTGACCAGGCTGTTCTGGCGGGCGCGGGCCTCGCGCAGCTTGCCCTGCAGCTTGGCGATATCCTCTTCGGACGCCTTCAGCGCCTCGTCGAGCGTCTCGATCTCATGAGTCAGATGCTCGGCCATGTCGGCCGCCTTCTGCCGTTCGACCAGCGCCGCCTTGGCCAGGTCCTCGCGGTCCTTCGACAGGGCAAGCTGCGCCTTTTCGGTCCAGCTGTCCTGCAGGGCGTTGAGCTTGGCGATATGCCGGCGCATCTCCTTCTGGTCGGCGATCGTGCGGGCGGCGGACGCGCGCACCTCGACCAGCGTCTCCTCCATTTCGAGGATGATCATGCGGATCATCTTCGCGGGATCCTCCGCCTTGTCGAGCAGGTCGGTGACGTTGGCGGCGATGATGTCTCGGGTGCGGGAGAAAATACCCATTGTCTTGGCTCCTGATGGTCTTGTTCGTATTAAGTCCGCGCCCTTATGCCAGGTAGGGGGCAGGCGCGGCGGTCTGGCTGGACGCGAGGATCGGCGCTTCGCTGGCGCGGGCCGGACCGACCGCCGAAAGGATCATGGTCGATCCGAACAGGATGGCGGCGATGGCGACCGACATCAGCTGGCCGATCTCGCGAATGGTGTTGGTCTTTTCCATTGTCTTTGCTCCCTGAACCTTGGCCTTCATGTGGTTCCGCATCTTGTTGCGGATTGCCCGAAGCTTTGCAGGAGGCGTGCCAGTTTCGAAAATCGACGGGTTTCCTGCATTTTCCGTTCAGCGAGACAGGGGGAATTTCGCGCCCTCTTGCCAATCGGTGGGAAATTTCACCATAAGTTGGCGCATGGAGAAAAATACGCAGTTCGTGGGCCAGAGCCTCGCCTTTCTCGACGCGGTCGAGCAGGCCGGTCGCGCGGCGGAGCTCAACCGCCCGGTGCTGGTGATCGGCGAGCGCGGCACCGGCAAGGAGCTGATCGCCGAGCGGCTGCATCACCTCAGCCCGCGCTGGGGGGAACCGCTCATCACCATGAACTGCGCCGCCCTGCCCGAAACGCTGATCGAGGCCGAGCTGTTCGGCCATGAACAGGGCGCCTTCACCGGCGCCAGTCGCGCGCGCGCCGGGCGGTTCGAGGAAGCCGACGGCGGCACGCTGTTCCTGGACGAACTGGGCACGCTGTCGATGGCGGCACAGGAACGGCTGCTGCGCGTCATCGAATATGGCGAAGTGACGCGCATCGGCGCCTCGCGCGCGGTGCGGGTGGATGTCCGCATCGTCGCGGCGACCAATGAGGACCTGCCCGCCGCCGCCGACGCTGGGCGCTTTCGTCCCGACCTGCTCGACCGGCTGAGCTTCGAGGTCATCACCCTCCCGCCGCTGCGCGCGCGCGAAGGCGATGTCGTGGTGCTGGCCGATCATTTCGGCCGGCGCATGGCGGCCGAGCTCAACTGGCCGCAATGGCCCGGCTTCACCGCCGCCTGTTCGGCCGAGCTGGAAGGTTATGGCTGGCCCGGCAATGTACGCGAGCTGCGCAACGTGGTCGAGCGCGCCGTCTATCGCTGGGACGAGCCGGCGCGGCCGATCAGCCGCATCACCTTCGACCCCTTCGCCTCCCCCTGGAAACCGCGCCCGATGATGCCGCGCCAGGAGCCGCGAGCGGAAACGGCCGCCGCCCCGTCCGCGTCATCGCCCTGCGATAGCGTCAGCGACCTCAAGGCTGCGGTCGACGCTTACGAAGCCTCGATCATCCGCGCCGCGCTGGAACGCTACCGCTACAACCAGCGCGCCACGGCCAAGGGGCTGGGCCTTACCTACGACCAGCTGCGCCACTGCATGAAGAAACACGACCTGAGCGCCGGTTGAGCGAGTCCCTGTCCAGCAGCGCGATGGTCGGGCTGATCGCGAATATCGCGCAACGCTCATCCTCCGCCCTTTAGAGGAAGGCGAGGATTGTGCGGGCTCCCGGCTTTTAAGTCGGCCTTCGGCGCGGGAGTGACGAAAAGAAGGTCGAGTCTAGGCATCATCCTCCCCTTGCAGGGGAGGATGGCTGAAAAATGCCCATTGCCGCCAGAATAAACCCGTCCTGTCCCTCGCTAACCGAAGCTCAGCACGAGGGCACCCGGCCACGATCCATCCGAGCGCTTGTCACCCGCACTCACCCCAGCGCCTTCACGCGCTCTCCAACCATCCGCAGCTCCGCGACGAAGCGCGCGCGTTCCTCGGCTTTTTTGGCTTCGTCGGGGACGCGCAGCAAATAGCTGGGATGCACCGTCACCCATCCTTCCGCGCCGCCTTCCAGCGGGATGGCCGAGCCGCGCGTGCGGCTGATCGTCACGGCCTTGCCCAGCATCGCGCGCGCGGCGGTCGCGCCGAGCGCCACCACCAATCGCGGCCGCACGATATCCAGTTCCTGTGTCAGCCACCAGCGGCAGGCCTGGACCTCGCCCGCTTCGGGGGTCTGGTGGATGCGCCGCTTGCCGCGCCGCTCGAACTTGAAATGCTTGACCGCGTTGGTGACATAGGCGCGGGCGCGGTCCACGCCCGCCTCGGCCAGCGCCTGGTCCAGCAACTGCCCCGCCGGCCCGACGAAGGGCCGCCTGGTCAGATCCTCCTGGTCGCCAGGCTGTTCGCCGATGAACATCAGCGGCGCGTCCAGCGGGCCTTCGCCGAACACGGTCTGCGTCGCGTCCTTGTAGAGCGGGCAGCGGGTGCAGCCCATTGCCTCGTCGCGCACCGCCGCCCAGACCGGGCCGCTGTTGCCGCCGCCGAAGGGCCGACCGACGCTTGTCGCTTCGGCGGATCGCGCGGCTGCGCGTGGCGCGCTAGCGATCATTGCCGCCTCGCGCGCCTGCGCGCCCGCGACCAGGTCGGGAATAAGCGCCGCTTCGGGCAGGTTGCGCCAGTATTTCTTGGGCATTTCCGACAGCATCGCCCCGGTCTTGAGCCGGGCCGGGTTGAAGATCGCGGCATAATAGCCTTTCCACAGGGCCTCGACCGGGTCGCCATCGGGCGCATCGGCACGGGTCGCGCCCGGCCCCTCGCGCAGGACTTCCCCGTCCCAGTGGATGCTGATCGCCGGGGTCAGGATCGACCAGCGCATGGTGGCGAAGCGGCGCACGAAAAAGCCCGCATTGGCGCGAACGATATGATGCTCGGGTTCGAACCAGGCGACGAAACGAGCGCCGTCGTCCTCTTCCACCTCGCGGAAACGGACGAAGGCGCGCATCTTGTGAATGTCGCGCCGCACCGCCTTGGCGAGCATATCGATGCGCCGCAGCAACGGATCGGCCTTGTCCTCCATCAGCCCCGGCCGGTCGCGCAGCCGCACCAGCAGCGCATAGAGCAAGGCGAAGCGTTCCGGATCGCTGTGCAGGATCGCCGTTTCAGCCAGATCGACAAAGGCGCGCGGCACGGAAAAGGCGGCGCGGATCGGGGCGGGCGGCAGCGGCGCGTCGCCGAACAGGTCGCCGCCCGCCTCCCCGACCTGCCATGTCACTCGATCGGGTTCGACTCCGGCGATCGCCAGCCGCCGCGCCGCATCGCGCCAGCCATCCACATCGTCCGGCGCATCCAGGACGACGCGGTGCACGGCTGCGCCCGCGGGGTCGGCGGCGGCGCGCAGGGCCTTATTCCTCGGCTTGCGCGCGCTCCAGTTCGGCGGGCTTGCGCTCGGCGAACCGGGCGCCAAGCTGCTCCTCCTCCTGCGCGCTCAAATCCTTGGCGGCGTCGGGGAACATTTCCTCTTCCTCCTCCTCGATATGATGGAGGTAGCGCTTCTTCATCTGCGCGAAAGTTTCCCGCCATTCCGGCCCGTCGAAGCTCTGCTCCTCCATCTCCTCGAGATAATCCTCGATCTCCTTATGCTCGGACACGCTGTGCTGCGCATCCTCGCGCAGGTCGGGGCGCGCGAGCATGGTGGCGTAGAGGGTTTCCTCCTCCGCCGCGGCATGCGCCTTCACTTCGACCTTGAATTGCTCGAACAGCTTTTCCAGCCGGTCGGGCTTGCCCTGCGCGTCCGCCATCTTGGCGAAGAGCTGGCGGTGGGAATCATGATCCTGCTTGAGGCGGTGAAAGATGCTGGCGTCGGCCATGATGGAATCTCCTCTTGTCGAGGAGGAGAACGACGCGCGCGGCAATTGGGTCCGGCGCGTCAGCCGAACAGGAAGCGGAAGATGATGGCGACCGGAATCCACAGCAGCCCGCCGACCAGACTGGCGACCCACAGCTGCAGCACGTCGCGGCGGAAACGCAGCGACAGGCCGCCCTGCGACAGGCCAGCCTGCTCCAGCATCTGCCAGCGCCGCTCCAGCCCGCGCGCGGCCACGGCATAGCCGCCGATCGCGACGATGATGCCCAGGTGCAGCGCGAGCGAACCGCCCATCTTCGCGACGATGAAGATCTGAAGCAGGCAGAAGACGACGAGCGCGGCGGCCAGATGGCTGCTGATCCGCTTGGCGAAGCCCTTGCGCTCCGACCGATGGCCCAATGTCGTCGCCACGACCCCAATCTCCTTCGATGACCCGGGACACAGTATTTCGCGAACGCGCCCGCCGATCAACCGGAAATTGCTAGGCGGCGAACAGATCGAGCTGTTTCGCCGGCGGCGCAAGCCGCGCGCGCAGGTCGGCGCGATCGACCAGCGCAGTGGGGCGCCAATCCGCCGTGACCAGGAAAGGCCGCAGCTTGGCGATGGAGACGGTCAGCCGCGCCACGTCATCCAGCCGCAGCCGCCGATGCCGCCGGCTGGCGAGGATGCGGTCGACCGCCTTCACGCCCAGGCCCGGCACGCGCAGCAGCGCCTCGCGCGGGGCGCGGTTGACGTCCACCGGGAACGCCGCGCGATGATTGAGCGCCCAGGCGAGCTTGGGATCGATGTCGAGCGGCAGGCATCCGGTCGCCGGATCGGTGGCGGCGGCGATCTCGCCCGCCTCATAGCCATAGAAACGCATCATCCAGTCCGACTGGTAGAGCCGATGCTCGCGCAGCAGCGGCGGCCGCTTGAGCGGCAGCACCGCGCTGGGCGAGGGGATGGGGGAAAAGGCGCTGTAATAGACGCGCCGCAGCCGGTGCCGGTCATATAGGCTGCTGGCGCGCGCGATGATTGCGCGATCGTCGGCCGCATCGGCGCCGACAATCATCTGGGTCGATTGGCCGGCCGGGGCGAAGCGGGGGGCATGGCGATATTTGCGCCGCGCCTCGCCCTTGTCCTCCATCTCGCTGCGCAAGTGGCGCATCGCGCCCTCGATCCGCGCGCCATCCTTTTCCGGCGCGAGCCGGCGCAGGCCCCCTTCGGTCGGCAGCTCGACATTGATGGACAGGCGGTCGGCGTGCAGCCCCGCCTGGCGCAGCAGGTCGGGATCGGCGTCGGGGATGGTCTTGAGGTGGATATAGCCGCGAAAATCATGATCTTCGCGCAGCGAGCGGGCGACCTCCACCAGCTGCTCCATCGTATAGTCGGACGACCGGATGATGCCGGACGACAGGAACAGCCCCTCGATATAGTTGCGGCGGTAGAAATTGAGCGTCAGATCGACCACTTCCCGGGCGGTAAAGCGCGCCCGGCGCACATCGCTCGACCGGCGGTTGATGCAATAATGGCAGTCGAAGATGCAGCTGTTGGTCAGCAGGATCTTGAGCAGCGATATGCAGCGGCCATCGGGCGCATAGGCATGGCAAATGCCCATGCCTTCGGTCGAGCCAATCCCCTTGCCGCCGCGCGAATCCCGCTTCGCCGTTCCCGACGAGGCGCAGGAAGCGTCATATTTCGCCGCATCCGCGAGGATTTCGAGCTTCTGGCGAGTGGACAGCTGGGCCATGATGTTCTCTCTATGTTCAGGATGGCGGGCTGTCCACAATCTGGATCAATATCGCGGCGGGCCGATGCGGATCGGGCGATCGGGCTGCGGGTCCGGGGGCGCCGTTCGTTGCAGCGGAAGAGAGAGCAGGGAGACGAAACATGGACCGGCGGAGCTTTCTGGGCGCGGGGATCGGCGGCGGCGCGCTGACGCTGGCGGCGGCGGCGCGAGCGGCCATGCCCTTCGATCCCTTCGCCGGGGTGGAGCCGATCCGCGCCAGCGCCGATCGCATCTTCCGCACCACGGTGTGCCTGCGCCCGTTCCGCGCCGCCGGCCCGCGCATCGCGGTCGAGCAGGTGGGGCGCAAGCGGGTCGTCCATAATTATGGCCATGGCGGCAGCGGCTGGTCGCTGAGCTGGGGTTCGGCCGAACTCGCCGTGCCGATGGCGATGGCCGACGGGGTGCGCAACATCGCGGTGATCGGCGCGGGCGCGCTGGGGCTGACCGCGGCGCTGACGGCGCAGCGCGCGGGCGCGCGCGTCACCATCTACGCCAAAGAGCAATTCCCCCATGTCCGCTCCGCGCGCGCCACCGGCACCTGGTCGCCCGACAGCCGCATCGCGATGGAAAAGGCGGTCGACCCCGGCTTTGCCGACCGGTGGGAGCGGATGGCGCGGACGTCCTTTTCCCTATATCAAAGCTATCTCGGCCTGGTCGGCGATCCGGTCGAATGGACCGATCGCTATATTCTGTCCGACAATGCGCCGGGCGCTGCGGCGCCCCTGGCGGCGCTGGCCCCGCCCGCGATCCTGCCCCCGGCTCCCGCCCCCAGGCGGCCCGACGATTTCCTCCATCTCGAAAGCCGCCTGCGCGACATCACGCCGCGATCGGTCGCGCTGCCGCCGGGCGCGCACCCTTTCCGCGCCGCGCATGTCCGGCGCAACAGTTCGCTGACCTTCAACGTCGCCGATCTGGCGCATCAGTTAACCAGCGATTTCCTGATCGCCGGCGGGCGGATCGAGCCGCGGGTCTTCCACGCGCCGGGCGATCTCACGCGGCTCAAGGAAAAGGCGATCATCAACTGCACCGGCTATGGCGCGCGGGCGCTGTGGCGCGACGAGAGCATCGTGCCGGTGCGCGGGCAGATCGCCTGGCTGATCCCGCAGCCGGGCGCGACCTTCGGCGTCTATTATCATGGCATCGCCCTGCTGGCGCGGCGCGACGGCATCGTAGTCCAGCCGGTGGGCGAGGACGAATGGTTCGGCTATGGCGACGCCAGTGAAGCGCCCGATCCGGCGGCGGCCCATGCCGCGGTCGCGGAAGTGGCGCGCTGGTGGGCGTGAGCGGCCGCCTCAGTCCTCGTCGGGCAGGCGGCTGACGCGGATGGACTGGGCGTTCATCTGCGCGCTGCCGAAGATCGTCATGAAGGCGATGTCGGTCGCGTCGCGGCCGACCGCGATCCGCGCCATGGTCTCGACCGGCGCCAGGCCCGTCGCATCGACCAGATGCCAGGCGCCGTCCAGCCACACTTCCACCACCGCATGGAAATCGGGCGGGTCGAGGTCCAGCGCATAGACCGACACCAGCCGCGCGGGAATGTCGCGCGACCGGATCAGCGCGGCGGTCAGATGCGCGAAGTCGCGGCACACGCCCTGCTGCGCCACGAAGGTGTCAGCCGCCGTAGTGGTGATGTTGGAACTGCCCGGCACATAGGCGACATTGTCGCGCACCCAATCGACCAGCGCCTGCACCAGCGCGCCGCCGTCCAGATCGGGGAAATGGCCGCACACGAAGCTCACGAACCGGTCGGCCTCGCAATAGCGGCTCGGCCAGATGAAGGGCAGCACATCCTCGGGCAGGCTGGGCAGCGGGCTGCGCGACAGGGTGCCGACATCGACCGGCGCGCGCTCGATCGCCATTGTCGCGCGATAGGTGCTCAGCATCCGACCCGTGCCAGTGCGTGTCCAGGTGCGCCGCCCGACGCCGCTGCCGCCGACCTTGTTGGTGAGCGGCCCGGCATTGTCGATGATGTGCGACTGGGTGAGCACGCGCTGGTCGGGCAGGGCCGCGGCCTCGACGGCGAGCAGCACGTCGGTCGGGCACGCGAAATCATAATCGAGGATCGCTTCGATCGCGAGGCGCATGGGGTCATCCGAATATGAGAGCGGGGCGAATCATCCCCTCCTCCGCAGCATCGGCGGCGCGCAGCCCGCACGCAAGCGCTTCGCGCGGGCCCTATGCGAAAGTCGGTGCCGAGGCTTGGGGCGAGGCATCCCGATGGAACGGGCGACCGGGAAAAAGTGCGAGCGAGAGGGTTAACCGCAGAAATCGCATCCGAGTGCAGGAGGCGGAAGAGGAGGAGAAGGCGGCCGCGGGGCCGGGGGTGCGGCGCAAAGATGCCGGCGCTGAGGTGGAGCGCGAAGATGCGGCCAAGGAGGACGACCAGAGGGTCGGATGAGAGTGCGAACGGAAGGGGTCTCTGCAACAAGGGCATTCGGCGGTGAGCGAGACAGGAGAAGCAGGCGGCCGGGAGCCGGTAGGAGCGGCGCTCGAACGGCGGGGCTGACTCGGGGCGCGATGATGCCGCCACAGGGAAGAGGGCAGAAGGCGCCCGTGCGGGCGATCGATCAGCGTCCTCCCTCAGCTTTGCAACCCCAGCCTGTGAGCCGGTGCCCACTAACCGCTATCCCGGCCGCCCCGCGGCGAACAGCCTCGCCGCTCAGCCAATGCCCGCTGCCACCCCAACCCAGCGATGCAGCGGCGAACGGCGGCGGCTGTCCATCCCGCGCCATGAGCAAGATCGCGCACGCTCTCGGCTGCCGCTCTCATCCTATGCGCGACCCGGATATCGCCTTAGTTATATGTGTGCATCGTCGGAGCAAGGCAGCGCACGTCTTCCCCATGCGCCCTTTCAGCGCCCCCCACACACCTCCGCACGCGCCCCGCTAGCCGCGCCCCGCACGCGCCCCGCTCAACCGCGCCCCTCACTGACGGTAAAAGACCCGCAGCGCGCAGGGGCGCGGCGGGTCTTTTCGGTGCGTGACGCGCCAGGTGGGCGAGGGCGCAAACCGCGCTCCGGTTGATCCGGCCGGAGCGCCTGTCCGCGCTTATTCGCCATCATCCTCCGCATCGGGTCCGGTCATCATGCCCTCGGCCACTTCCTCGGTCTTGCCGCGGATCGCCTTTTCCAGCCGGTCGGCCAGTTCGGGATGTTCCTTCAGATAGGTCTTGGCATTCTCGCGACCCTGGCCGATGCGGACCGAGTCATAGGAGAACCAGGCGCCCGACTTCTCGACCAGCCCGGCCTTGACGCCGATGTCGAGCAGTTCGCCGATCTTGGAGATGCCCTCGCCATACATGATGTCGAATTCGACCTGCTTGAACGGCGGGGCGACCTTGTTCTTGACCACCTTCACCTTGGTCGTGTTGCCGACGATATCGTCGCGATCCTTGATCTGGCCGGTGCGGCGAATGTCGAGACGGACGGAGGCGTAGAATTTGAGCGCGTTGCCGCCGGTCGTGGTTTCCGGATTACCGTACATCACGCCGATCTTCATGCGCACCTGGTTGATGAAGATCACCATGCATTTGGAGCGCGAGATCGACCCGGTCAGCTTGCGCAGCGCCTGGCTCATCAACCGCGCCTGCAGGCCGACATGGCTGTCGCCCATTTCGCCTTCGATTTCCGCGCGGGGAACCAGCGCGGCGACCGAGTCAACCACCAGCACGTCGATCGCGTTGGAGCGGACCAGCGTGTCGACGATTTCCAGCGCCTGCTCGCCCGTATCGGGCTGCGACACGATCAGTTCGTCGATGTCGACGCCCAGCTTCTTGGCATAGACCGGGTCGAGCGCATGTTCGGCGTCGACGAAGGCCGCGGTCCCGCCCGCCTTCTGCGCTTCGGCGATGGCATGCAGCGTCAGCGTCGTCTTGCCCGAGCTTTCGGGCCCGTAAATCTCGATGATGCGGCCCTTGGGCAGGCCGCCAATGCCCAGCGCGATGTCGAGGCCGAGCGATCCGGTCGAGATCGCTTCGATCTCCATCTTCTCGCGCGATCCCAGCTTCATCGCCGAGCCCTTGCCGAAGGCGCGGTCGATCTGGGCGAGCGCCGCCTCCAATGCTTTCTGTCTGTCCATATTCCCCGTCTTCTTGGAATCGATAAGTTGGAGCATTGCGGTCATCGGCCTATCCCCTGTCAAGCGGATCGCGTCGAGTCCCTCGGCGCTGGACGAGGGTGTATCCCATTTGTTCTCGTGGAACAAGAGGGGAACGGAATTTTCCTATCGTGCCGGGGCGGACTGCCTCAGCCGGGCAGGATGCGGCCCAGCGCGCGCTCGACCGCGCCGATGGTGAAGGGCTTGGCCAGCGTCGGCCGGTCGGCATGAGCCGGGGGGAGGTCGTCGGCCATGCCGCCGGTCGCGAACACGAAGGGAATGCCCTTCTCGACCAATATGTCGGCGACCGGCCAGCTTTTCTCGCCCTGCAGGTTGCAGTCGAGCAACGCGCCGTCGAACCCGCCCTGGCGCGCCTGGGCGCAGGCGTCGTCCACGGTGGCGGCGACGGCGTGCAGCCGATAGCCGAGCGCATCGAGATAATCCTCGAGCATCATGCCGATCATCGCTTCATCTTCGACGATGAGGATGGATTTCGCGTCCGACATGCATTTTCCCTTGTTCGACGGGGGTTCGACCGGGCGCTTGGCTAGCCCAATGGCGCGCGCTTGCCCAGCCCCTTCGCCTTGATCCGCCGCAAGATCATTCCGCCGCCGGCTGCATCGCCATGGTGTCGCGCGCCGCTTGCGCCAGCTGGTTGACGGAAAAGGGCTTGGGCAGGAAAGCGACATTGGCGATGTCGATCGACTTGCGCAGCTGCTCCTCGGCATAGCCCGACATGAACAGCACCGGCAGGCGCGGGTGCGTGCGGCGCGCCTGCGCCACCATCGCCGGGCCGTCCATATTGGGCATGACGACGTCGGAAATCAGCAGGTCGATGCCGTCATGGGCGGCCAGCACCTCCAGCCCCTGCTCGCCGTCATTGGCGGTCAGCACCTTGTAGCCCTGGCGCGTCAGCGCGCGTTCGGCGACGGCGCGCACCATATCCTCGTCCTCGACCAGCAGGATGGTGCCCGAACCCCAGGTTTCGGCGCGCTTGACCGGCTCGCGCACCGGCGCCTCCTCCTCCGCGTCGGCGCCGGCATAGACGGGCAGGTAGATGACGAAGCTGGCGCCGCGGCCCAGTTCGGATTCGGCGAAGATATAGCCGCCCGACTGTTTGACGATGCCATAGACGGTGGACAGGCCCAGCCCCGTGCCCTTGCCCAATTCCTTGGTGGTGAAGAAAGGCTCGAAAATCTTCGCCAATATGTCGGGCGGGATGCCCAGCCCCGTGTCGGACACGCGCAGCGCGGTATAGTCGCTGATCGGCAGGATCTGCTGGCGCATCTCGCGCGCCTTGGCGGCGGGCACGGCATAGGTCTGGATGTTGAGCGTGCCGCCTTCGGGCATGGCGTCGCGGGCATTGACCGCCAGGTTGACGATCACTTGCTCCAGCTGGCCCGGATCGGCCCGCACCGCACCCAGATTGCGGCCATGACTGACCTCCAGCCGCACATTTTCGCCCAGCAGGCGCTTGAGCAGGTTGGACACGTCCGACACGATGTCGGGCAGCTGCAATATCTGCGGCCGCAGCGTCTGCTGCCGCGAAAAGGCGAGCAGCTGGCGCGTCAGGCCCGCGGCGCGATTGCTGTTCGACTTGACCTGCTGGATGTCGTCATAGTCGCTGTCGCCGGGCGTATGGCGCATCAGCATCAGGTCGCAATGGCCGATGATGGCGGTCAGGATATTGTTGAAATCATGCGCCACGCCGCCGGCCAGCTGGCCGATCGCCTGCATCTTGGTCGCCTGCGCCACCTGCCGCTTGAGCTTGCTTTCCTCGCTATTGTCCTTGAGGCTCAGCAGCACCGCCGCTTCGCCCAGGCCCCGCACCCCCGCCAGGCTGAGCGCCGTGGGTTCGTCGGGCTGTTCGCGCATGCGCACGACGATGTCGCCGGACATTTGCGGCCCGACGGCAAAGCGCCGCACCGCGTCGGCCACGGCCGCCTGGTCCTCGCGCGTGACCAGGTCGCCGGGATAGCTGGGCTTGGCCCCGGCCTTGAGGCCCGCGGCGCGGGCGAAAGCCTTGTTGACGAACAGGATGCGCCCGTCGCGATCGGCCATCGCCAGCCCGAAGGGCAGCAGCGAGAGCAGCGTTTCGATGTAGGACAGCGCCGACGTGCCGCCGCCGCCCGACGGCTCGTCGATCAGCAGCAGCAGCATCGGCCCGTCCTGCGCCGATCCCTGCGCCCCACCCGGCTGGCTCGCCCGGCGCAGCGGCACCTGCAGCAGGCGCAGCGGCAGGCCGCCATTTTCCTCGCGCGCCAGGAACAGCCGGCCCTTGTCGTCCACCCGCATATGGGCGGCGAAGTCGCGGCCGGTTATATTGGCGTCGATGCGCCCGGCCGCGCGCAGCAGGAAGGCGCCATTGGCGGCGCGGATGCGCCCCTCGCCGCCGATCATCACCGCCATGATGCCCGCTTCGCCCAGCTGCCGCCCGGCTTCCCCGGTCAGGAACCGGTGCACATCGTCCAGGGCGCTGGGCTGGCGCACGGGGGTGAAGCGCCAGAGCAGATAATCCTCCGTCCGACCGGTGCGGGCGATGTCGACGTCCAGCCGCAGCGCACCCAGCGCCAGCCCCTCCAGCTTGCCGTCGCCGTCGCGCCAGGCGGCGCGCGCGGCCTGCGACAGGTTTTCGGTCAGCGCCGCGTCGCCGGTGACGCCTGGCGGCGTCGGATAGCCGGGAAACCATTCGCCGAACAGGTCGCTGGCGCACACCAGTCGGCCCGCCCGGTCGGTCACCGCGATCGCGATGTGGGACGCGTCGGCGGCGGCGCGCGCGACGGTCCAGTCGGGCGTCGCCTCGCTGTGCGACAGGGCGGCGGGGTAGAGATGGCGATACCAGCGCATCAGCGCGGCGATGGCGATGACGCTGGCGCCGAAACCCGCGGCCAGCGCGACATTGCCGGCGGCGTAGAAGACCAGCCCGGCCGACACCAGCGCCGCGCCCAGTAGCAAGGGCAGGGCGAAGGGCGAGGGCGGCTGGTCCAGCCACGCCTCATCTTCCTTTTTCAGCCGTGCCGCCATGACCGGCCAACCCCCTGCTTCGCCATCGGACCCTGTCGGCGCGGCGTCAGACGCCGGCCGCCTTCTCCAATGCGCCGCTTTGATGGACCTTGCCAATCCTCAATTTGCGCGCCTGCCATTTGCGGCCCATGCGATGGCGCCAGAACCAGTCGGCGACGACATAGCCGATCGCGGCGCAGACGCAGGAGATGAGGGCAAGGCCCAGCAGCATCGCCGGCGCCGCTTCGGACAGCAGCCAGGCGGTCCACTGGCCGATCCCGGCATGGCCGTCGACCAGCGCCATGAAGCCCGACGCGTCGGCGCTGCGCCCCAGCATCCAGTTGCCTAGCCACACCGACGCCATCAGGATCAGCGGCGTGGTCGCCGGGTTGGACAGGAATGTCATGGCGGCGGCGACCGGGATATTGGCGCGGAACGGCAGGGCGAACAGCGCCGCGCCCGCCATCTGCACGCCCGGGATCATCAGGAACAGGCCGACGAACAGCCCCAGCGCGACGCCGCGCGGCACCGACCGGCGAGTGAAGCGCCACAGCGAGGGCTCCAGCACCCGATGCGCTACCGGGGCGAGGATGCGGCTGCGCTCCAGCGACTCGCGGGTCGGGCAATTGGCATGCCACCAGCGGGTCAGCCGGCTCATCAGCCGTGCGCCTTCAGGATGCGCTGCTGGTCCCGTTTCCAGTCGCGTTCCTTGATGGTCTCGCGCTTGTCATGGGTCTTCTTGCCCTTGGCCAGCGCCAGTTCGACCTTCACCTTGCCCCGGCTGTTGAAATAGAGGGCGAGCGGCACCAGCGTCATGCCCTTGCGCTCGACCGCGCCATGCATGCGGGCGATCTCGCGTTCGTGCAGCAACAGCTTGCGCGGCCGCTTGGCTTCATGGTTGAAGCGGTTGCCATGGCTGAATTCGGGGATGTTGCTGTTGACCAGCCACACCTGCGCGCCCTTCACCTCGGCATAGCTTTCGGCGATATTGCCCTCGCCAAAGCGCAGCGATTTGACCTCGGTCCCCTGCAGCGCGATGCCCGCCTCGAATATGTCCTCCAGGAAATATTCGAACTTCGCGCGCCGATTCTCGGCGACGATCTTCTTCTTGTCAAAGGCTTCGGGACGGGGGCGGGCCATATTCTCTACTTCATTCCGTTCGGTTCGAACCTGTCGAGAACCCTGTCATTCCGGTTCTCGACAGGCTCGAACCGAACGGATGTAGGGAATCACACCAGTCCCGCAATCTCCAGCGCGCGGTCGACCGCCGCCCGGCTCGATTCCGACGGCCAGGTGATCGGCAGGCGGACGTCGTCGGGCATGTCGGGCCGCACGCGCGTGAGCGCATATTTGACGGGGCCGGGTGAAGAATCGCTGAACAGCGCATCGTGCAGCGGATAAAGACGATCCTGCAGCGCCAATGCGCCATCCCAGTCGTGGCGCGCGCAGGCCGCCTGGAAATCGGCGCACAGGCGCGGCGCGACATTGGCGGTGACGCTGATGCATCCCTTGCCGCCCATCGCGTTGAAGCCCAGCGCCGTTTCGTCATTGCCCGAAAGCTGGCAGAAGTCGGGACGGCAGGCCAGACGCTGCGCGGTGACTCGCCCCAGATTCCCGGTCGCGTCCTTGATCCCGACGATGGTCTGGAACTCCTCGGACAGGCGGTGGATCACCGGCACGCCGATGTCGGTGATGGTGCGACTGGGCACATTGTAGAGGATGATCGGCAGGTCGCAGCGTTCGGCCAGCCAGGCGAAATGGCGATAGACGCCGTCCTGGTTGGGCTTGTTGTAATAGGGCGCGACCACCAGCGCGGCGTCCGCGCCCGCCGCCTGTGCCGCATACATATGGTCCAGCGCGATCCGCGTGTCGTTGGACCCGCATCCGGCGATGACGGGCACGCGCCCGGCCGCCTGGTCGACGCAGATGGCGATGACGCGATTATGCTCCTCCACCGTCATCGTCGCGCTTTCGCCGGTGGTGCCGCACGGCACCAGCGCGCTCGATCCTTCCGCGATCTGCCAGTCGACGAAGGCGCGAAAGGCGGCCTCGTCGATCGTCCCGTCACGGAACGGGGTGACCAGAGCCGGAATCGAGCCCGAAAACATGATGAAACTCCTTCAAATCTCCGGGCTACCGGGGCATGATGCGACAAGCGGCGCGCTATAGCGCGTCATTCAGGGCCTGATAAGGATGCAAATGCGATTATGTCCAGCATGCGCACCTCCCCTCCTGTCGAAAGTTGCCTGATCCGCATGCCCATTATTGCCATGTTGCTGATGACCGCCGGCGCAAGCGCGCAGACGGAGCGTTCCCTGCCCGCCGCCCCGACCGGCGCGATGGTCCAGCCGGTGCCGCCCGAATATGGCCAGCCCAGCCAGTGGGATCGGGTGCAGGCGCAGATCGGCCAGCCGACCGACGGCAGCATCGCCGGCACGATCAGCCAGTGGCGCGCGCTGCAGCAGAGTGATGGGCTGGGCTTTGCGCCCTATGCCAGCTTCATCATGGCCAATCCCGGTTGGCCGGGCGAGGACCGGATGCGGCGGCTGGCGGAAACCGGCATCAATCCCGACAGCTATTCGCCCGCGCAGGTCGTCGCCTTCTTCGCGCAATTCCCGCCGCGCACGGCGGTCGGCCATGCCCGCAACGCGGTCGCGCTGATGCAGACGGGCCGCATGGACGAAGCGCGGGTCGCCGCGCGCAACGCCTGGATCGGCGGCACGCTCCAGCCCAGCGACGAAGCGCGGCTGCTGTCGCTGTTCGGGTCGGGCTTCACGCCTGCCGACCATGATCTGCGCGCCGACATGCTGCTGTGGAATGGCGATATTGCCGGCGCGATGCGCATGCTGCCCTATGTCAGCGCGGCGCGCCGGCCGGTCTTTTCCGCGCGCATCGCCTTCAAGCGCAAGGCGCCCGAAGCGACCGGCCTGATGCAGGCGGCCGACGCCATCGGCGCGGCCGATGCCGGCTATGTCGCCGACAAGGCGCTGTGGCTGCGCGACAGCGGCAACTGGATCGCGGCGCGCCAATATCTCGCCAATCGCCCGGCGCTGACCTACCGGCCCGGGGATGCCGAGGCATTTTACGAGGTGCTGCTGAACCAGGCGCGCGCCGCGGCCAATGACAGCCAGTGGACCTTTGCCTGGGGCATCGCCAGCAAGATCGACGATGCGCTCGCGCCCGGCGCCGACGTCAGCGATCAACCGATCGGCGTGCGCGACGATTATACCAGCCTCGCCTGGCTGGCGGGCACCACCGCCTTCTACAATCTCAACCGCCCAGTCGACGCCGTCGGCATGTTCCGCCGCTATGCCGACGCGGCCAAATCGCCCCAGACCCGGTCCAAGGGCTATTATTGGGCCGGCCGCGCCTCCCTGTCCGCCGGCGACAGCGCCAGCGCCAACAGCTATTTCGCCCAGGCGGGCAGTTTCCCCGACCAGTTTTACGGACAGCTCGCGCTCGAACGGCTGGGCCGGCGCGTTCCCGCGCCTGCCACGGTCGAGCGGCCGGTGCCGATCTCGGCCGCCGAGCGCGCGGCCTTCAACAACCGCTCGGTTGTTCGCGCGGTCAAGGCGCTGGGCCAGATGGGCTATTGGGCCGACCAGAGCAAATTCGCCCGCGCCATCGCCAATAATGCCGACAGCGACACCGATCATTTCCTCGCTGCGGAACTGGCGCAGCAGATCGGTCGCCCGGACATGAGCGTGATGGTTGGCCGCCGCGCCGTCTCCAGCGGTCTCACCGGCTATGGCGACAGCGCCTTCCCGCGCGTGCCGGTGCCCAGCCAGGCGCAATATAACTGGACCATGGTCCATGCCATCGCGCGGCAGGAAAGCCAGTTCGACAAGCAGATCGTCAGCCATGCCGGCGCGCGCGGCCTGATGCAGCTGATGCCCGGGACCGCGCGCGAACAGGCGGGCAAGCTCGGCATGAGCTACGACCCCGCATCGCTGAACGATCCCAGCTACAACATCATGCTGGGGTCGGGCTATTTCCAGCGCATGCTCGATTATTATGGCGGCAGCTATCCGCTCGCGGTCGCCGCCTATAATGCGGGCCCTGGCAATGTGAACAAATGGATCCGCGCCAATGGCGACCCGCGCCTGCCGGGCGCCGACATATTGCGCTGGATCGAGGAAATCCCGATCTACGAAACCAAAAATTATGTGCAGCGTGTGCTGGAAAACGCCGTCGTCTACGAAGCGATGAACCCCGAACGCGCCAAGTTCCGCGGCAGCAACGCGGTGCTCAGCCGCTATCTGGGCAAGCAGACGCCGGGCTGAGGCCTCTACACGGAGTCGGGACGCCTGTCTCGACTCCGCTCCATCCGAACGGCTAGGAGGAGTCGGCCATGGCCACCCCCTATCCCAATTACATCACGCCCGAAGGCTTCGCGAAGCTGCGCGCCGATTATGACCATCTGCTGGGCGTCGAGCGTCCCCGCATCGTCGAGGTGGTGAGCTGGGCCGCGGGCAATGGCGACCGCAGCGAAAATGGCGACTATCTCTATGGCCGCAAGCGCATGCGCGAGATTGACGGGCAACTGAAGCGGCTGTCGAAAAAGATGAAGGACGCCAAGGTCGTCGACCCGCGCCAGCAACCTGACAAGGATCGCGTCTATTTCGGCGCGACCGTCACCATTGCGGATGAAGACGACAATCATCGCACCGTCACCATCGTCGGCAATGACGAAACCGATGTCGATGCCGGCCGCATCGGCTGGGGATCGCCGATCGCCCGCGCGCTGCGCGGCGCGGCGGTGGGCGACCTGCGCCGCGTGCTGCTGCCGGCGGGCGAGCGCGAATATGAGGTGATGGCGATCCGCTATCCCGCCTGAACCGCGGCCGCCAGCCAGGCGCGCAGGTCGGCCATGGCGGGACTGTCGGCGCGCGACATCAGGCGCGTCAGCCAATAGCCGCCCATGTCCACCGCCAGGGGAAAGGGCTGGACCAGGTCGCCCGCGGCCAGCGCCCGGGCGAACAGCAGGGGCGGGGCCAGCGCCACACCCTGTCCGCGCATCGCCGCGCGCGCCATCAGCACCGAATTGTCGAAGACGACGCCGCGCAGCGGCGGGCAGGGCAGGCCCGCGGCGGCGAACCAGCGCGGCCATTCCTCCGCCCGGTAGGATCGCAGCAGCCTTTCCCGGTTGAGCGCGGCGGGGGTGTCGATCCGGGCGGCGAGCCCGGGCGCGCAGAGCGGCGTCAGCGGCGCGCGCAGCAGCGGCTGGGCATGGGTGCCGTGCCACGCGCCCTCGCCGAAGCGGATGGCGAGGTCCAGCCCCTCGCCCGCCAGGTCGACGCGGTTGTTGTTGAGCAGGATGCGCAAGTCGAGATGCGGGCAGGCGCGCTCGAAATCGGGCAGCCGGTCGAGCAGCCAGCCATCGGCGAAGCTGCCCACCACGCCCAGCGTCAGCGCCTCGCGCGGGCGCCCGCCCTCGATCCGGTCCAGCGTCGCGCCGATCCGGTCCAGCGCGTCGCCCATCACCGGCAGCAGCGCCCGTCCCTCGTCGGTCAGCATCAGCCCGCGCGGCAGGCGGCGGAACAGGGCGACGCCCAGCCGCGCCTCCAGCGCGGCCACCTGCTGGCTCACCGCGCCCTGGCTGACGCACAATTCCAGCGCCGCGCGGGTGAAGTTGAGATGGCGGGCGGACGCTTCGAAGGCGCGCAGGGCGTTGAGCGGCAACTGGGCGCGGTCCATGGCCGCAATCCATAAGCCAGGCTCATGCCTCTGTCGAGAAATGCTGCTTTGTCGCCGCGCCGCCGGATCGGCACCATCGGCGCATCACCCACAGGGAGCAGGACGATATGGCAAGGAAGACGATGCTGCTGGGCATAAGCCTGGCTGGGATGCTGCTGGCGGGCGCCGCCGCGCCGGACGATCCGCTGCTGCGCCCGATCGCGCCCGATCATGCGCGGCAATGGCTGACGCCCCAGGCGCCCGCGCGCTTTTATGGCGGCACCTATCTGGTCGGGTTCGGCGGGCTCAGCGTCGCGCTGATCCGCACCCGCGCCGGGCTGATCCTGATCGACGGCGCGGTGCCGCAGGCGGTGCCGGACATAGAGGCGCATATCCGCGCGCTCGGCTTTTCGATTCGCGACGTGAAGCTGATCCTGAGCACCGAACCCCATTATGACCATGCCGGCGGCCTCGCCGCGCTGGCGCGGGACAGCGGCGCGCAGGTGGTGGCGAGCGCGCCGGCGGCGGCGGTGCTGCGCCAGGGCGGCGGCGATCCCGACGATCCGCAGGCCGCCTGGCTCGATCCTTTTCCCGCCGTCCGCCATGTCAGGGCGGTGCGCGACGGCGCCGTCATTCGCCTGGGCGAGGTGGCGGTCACCGCCCATGCGACGCCCGGCCATACGCTGGGCAGCATGAGCTGGAGCTGGTCCGCCTGCGAAGGCAAGGCGTGCCGGACCATCGTCTTCGCCTCCAGCCTCAATCCGATCGCGGCCGATGGATGGCGCTTCGCCGATCCGGCGCACCGGCGCTTCGTCGACGCTTTCCGCGCGACCTTTGCGAAGATGAAGGCGATGCCGTGCGACATGCTGATCAGCGCCCATCCCGATCCGGGCGACGCGGATCGGCTGGCGCGGCTGGCACAGGCGCGCACGCCCCATCCGTTCGAGGATCCGGGCGCCTGCCGCCGCTATGCCGCGCGCGCGCAGGCGGCGCTGGCGAAGAAACTGGCGTCCTGAAAACAGCCGTCCTTGACTCCCGCCGTTCCTGGGAAGAAATAAGAACATAACAGGAACACTGATATGGTCGAGTCGATTCCCAGCCTCGCCGCGCTCAAGCGGCATATCGCCTCGCTGGACCGGGCGCCAGCGCGGGATGCGTGCGCCCGTTTCGCCACCGGCCATGCGCCGCTGGACGACGCGCTGGGCGGCGGGCTGGCCTGCGGCCGCGTGCATGAGCTGTTCGGCGAGGGGGAGGAGGAAGGCGCGGTCGCCGGGCTGGCGCTGCTCTGGGCGCAGCTGGCGGGCGGCGACGCGCCGCTGCTGTGGCTGCGCACCCAGGGGGCGGCGCGGGTCGGCGGCGCACCTTATGGGCCGGGGCTGGCGGCGCTGGGGCTGGATCCGGCGCGGCTGCTGATCGGCACCATGGCCGATGACGCCATGCTGCTGCGCGCGGGCATCGACGCGCTGCGCTGCCCGGCGCTGGGCGGGCTGGTGATGGAATTGCGCGGCCGCGCGCCGTTGCTCGACCTGACCGCCAGTCGCCGGCTGGCGCTGGCGGCCGAAGCATCGGGCGTCACCGCGCTGCTGCTGCGGATCGGCGGGGCGCCGACGCCCAGCGCGGCGGAAACCCGCTGGCGAGTGACGGCCGCGCCCTCCGCGCCCTTGCCGGGCAATGGGCCGGGCCGCGCCGCCTTCGCCCTCACCCTGCTGCGCCGCCGCGCCGGGTCGGACGGACAGGCATGGCGGCTGGTGTGGGACAGGGATAGAGGCAGTTTTGGAGACGCGGGCGATGAACGCCATGACGATGGACGGGATCGGGCAGACGCCTATGCGCCGCTACCTGGCGCTGAGCTTCCCCTTTCTGCCGGTCGATCGGCTGCGGATCGCGCGGCCTGACCTCTGGGCGGCGGGCGACGGGCCGGCCGTGGTGGTGGAAACGGTGCGCGGCGCGATGCGGCTGTGCAGCGTCGATGCCGACGCGCTGGCGATCGGCCTGGCGCCGGGCATGACGCTGGCCGACGCGCGCGCGTGCGAACCGGACCTGCGCGTGTTCGACGCCGATCCCCATGCCGACCAGGACTGGCTGGAGCGCTTGTGCGACGGCTGCGCTCGCTACACCCCCAATGCCGCGCCCGACGGCGCCGCCGGGCTGATGCTCGACATCAGCGGCTGCGGCCATTTGTGGGGCGGGGACGAAGCGCTGGCGGCCGGTGCGGCGGCCCGGCTGGAACGGCACGGGCTGCGCGTCCGCCACGCCATCGCCTCCAGCCCGGAGGCCGCCCACGCGCTCGCTCGCTTCCCCGGCCCGCCCGCGCCCGACGAGGACGCCGCCGTGCGCCGCCTGCCGGTCGAGGCGCTGGGGCTGGATGCTGCCGATGCGGTGGCGCTGCGCCGCGCGGGGCTGCGCACCGTCGGCGATCTGGCGTCCCGTCCCGCCGCCACGCTCGCGGCGCGCTTTGGCGAAGAGGCGATCGACGCGCTCGACGCACTGCTGGGCCGGGGCCACCGCCCGCTCGCGCCGCGCCGCCCGCGCGCCGCCGTGTGCATCGATCGCCTCTTCGCCGAACCGATCGGCAGCACCGCCTATGCGCTCACGATATTGGAGGAGATGGCGGCGCAGGCGGGCGAGCGGCTGGCCGAGCGGGGCGAGGGCGGCCGGCGGTTCGAAGCGGTCTTCTTCCGCAGCGACGGGCTCGCCTTTCCGCTGCGGGTGGAAACCAGCCTGCCGGTGCGCGACGCCCCCGCCATCCTGCGGCTGATGCGCGAGCGGATCGATTCGCTGTCCGACCCGATCGACCCGGGCTTCGGCTTCGACATGCTGCGCCTCACCGTGCCGCAGGCGGAAAAGCTCGCCCCCACCCAATTGGCGCTGGAAGGGGGCGAGGCGCGGCGGGAGGACAGCGTCGCCGCCCTGGTCGATCGCCTCTCGATCCGCGCCGGGCGCGCGCGCATCCAGCGGCTCGCCCCGCGCGACAGCCATATGCCCGAACAGGCGCAGCTCGCCTTGCCCGCGGTCGAACCGCGCGCGCCCGAAAGCTGGCTGGAGCGCGCGGACGCGGCCGGGGAGCCCGACGATCCGCCGCTGCGGCCGCTCCACCTGTTCGATCCGCCCCAGCCGATCGAGGTGATGGCGCAATTGCCCGACGGCCCGCCCCACCGCTTCCGCTGGCGCCGGGGGCTGCATGACGTCGCGCGCTATGAAGGGCCCGAACGGATCGCGCCCGAATGGTGGCGGGCGAAGGACGGCGCGATCGCGGGCGACGGCATCGGCCGCACGCGCGACTATTATCGCGTCGAGGATGCGCGCGGCCGCCGCTACTGGATCTTCCGCCACGGCCTCTATGGCGCGGAAGCGACGCATCCCGCCTGGTATATTCACGGCCTGTTCGCATGAGCGCGGGCAGGAAAAGGCGCGGCTATCCCGATCCGGCCCGGCCCAAGTCGATCGACCAGCGCGAACGCAGCGCCCTGGATGCGGAGCGGAACCGCGCGAGGCCGCCCACCCCGCCCCCGCCTTCTCCGCCGCCCCCGCCGCAACCCCCGTCTCCGCCCGGGCAGGACGCGCCCGCCTTCGCCGAACTGGTGGCCGCGACCAACTTCTCCTTCCTGCGCGGCGCGTCCCATGCGTCCGACATGGTCGCGCGGGCGATGGCGCTCGGCCTCGCCGGCATCGGCATTGCCGACCGCAACAGCGTGGCGGGCGTGGTGCGCGCCCATGTCGCGCGCAAGAAGGCGCCGGAAAAGGCGCGCGCCGCCCTGCTGGAGGCGAAGGCGCGGGCGGGCCTGCCGCCCGAACTGGACGCGGCGGAGGAAGCCGCCTGCCGCAGCGACCTGCGCCTGATCGTGGGCGCGCGGCTCGTCTTCGCCGACGGCACGCCCGACATCGTCGCCTATCCCGCGACCCGGCGGGGATGGGGTGAACTCACCAAATTGCTGACGGTCGGCAATCTGCGCTCGGTCAAGGGGGACTGCATCCTTCATTATGAGGATCTGACCGCCTATCTCGACGACCTGCTGCTGATCGTCCTGCCTGCCTCCACCGCCACGGAGCAGCAGGCCCATCGCGCGCCGGTGGACTATGCATTTGCCGACCGCCCGGCGGGGGAATCGGTGCAGCATGGCCATCTGACGCTGGTGCCGCCGTCCCGCCCGGCGGATCCCGGCGCGCTGCTCAGGCGGCTGGCGCGGCTCGCGCCCGGGCGCGTGTGGCTGGGCGCGGCGCTGCGCCGCGACGGGCGCGACGCGCGGCGGCTGGCGCGGTTCCAGCGCCTGTCGGACCGGACCGGCGTGCCGTTGCTCGCCACCATGGACGCGCTCTACGCCAGCCCCGCCGAACGGCCGCTGCAGGATGTGCTGACCTGCATCCGCACGGGCACGACGATCACGGGCGCGGGCCGGCGGCTGGAGGCCAATGCCGAACGCCATCTCCATGATCCCGCCGAAATGGCGCGCCTCTTCCGCGCCTGCCCGGACGCGGTGGCGGAAACCACGCGCTTTCTGGGCCGCGTGCAGTTCAGCCTCGACCAGCTGCGCTACGAATATCCGCACGAACCCGTGCCCGAAGGCTGGACCGCGCAGCAATGGCTGGAGGAACTGACGCTGCGCGCCGCTCATGTGCGCTATGGCCCGCATATCCCGGCCAAGGTCCAGGCGCTGCTGGACGAGGAATTCGCGCTGATCGCCAAGCAGCGCTACGCTTATTATTTCCTCACCGTCCACGACATCGTCGCCTTCGCCCGGACGAAGGGCATTTTGTGCCAGGGGCGCGGATCGGCGGCCAATTCGATGGTCTGCTTCCTGCTCGGCGTCACCTCGGTCGACCCGCAGAAGCATGACCTGCTCTTTTCCCGCTTCGTGTCGGAAGAACGGAACGAACCGCCCGACATCGACGTCGATTTCGAACATGAGCGGCGCGAGGAGGTGATGCAATATATCTACCGGCGCTATGGCCGCCACCGCGCCGGCATCGCCGCCACCGTCATCCATTATCGCTCGCGCAGCGCGATCCGCGAAGTGGCCAAGGTGCTCGGCCTGTCCGACGATGTCGTCACGCGCCTCTCCAGCACCATCTGGGGCAGCTATTCGCGCGACATGAACGAACGGCGGATCAGCGAAGCGGGCTTCGACCTCGACAATCCGCAGATCGTCCGGCTGCGCCAGCTGGTCGGCCAGTTGCTGGAGGCGAATTTCCCGCGCCATCTCTCGCAGCATGTCGGCGGCTTCGTGCTGACGCAGAACCGGCTCGACGAAACGGTGCCGCTGCATCACGCCGCCATGGCCGACCGCAGCTTCATCGAATGGGACAAGGATGACATCGACGCGCTGGGCCTGATGAAGGTCGATGTGCTGGCGCTCGGCATGCTGACCTGCATCCGCAAGGCGTTCGACCTGATGCGCGCTCACGGGCTGGGCGATCATCAGCTGGAGGTGGACCTCGCCGCCGACGATCCCGCCGTCTACGACATGCTGTGCCGGGGCGACAGTATCGGCGTGTTCCAGGTGGAAAGCCGGGCGCAGATCAACATGCTGCCGCGCCTGCGCCCGCGCGAGCTTTACGACCTTACCGTCCAGGTCGCGATCGTGCGGCCCGGCCCGATCGAAGGGGACATGGTCCATCCCTATCTGCGCCGCCGCGCTGGCCTCGAAAAACCGGAATTTCCCTCGCCCGACCCGCCGCACAACCCTAATGAACTGCGCGATCTGCTGAAGCAGACCTATGGCGTGCCGCTGTTTCAGGAACAAGCGATGAAGCTGGCGATCGTCGCCGCCGAATTCACACCGTCGGAAGCCAACCAGTTGCGCCGGTCGATGGCGACCTTCCGCCAGGTCGGCGGCATGGACCGGTTCCGGGAAAAGATGATCGGCGGCATGGTGCGGCGCGGCTACAAGCGCGACTTCGCCGAACGCTGCTACAGCCAGATCGAAGGGTTTGGCAGCTATGGTTTTCCCGAAAGCCATGCGCTGTCCTTCGCGCGCCTGGTCTATGTCTCGGCCTGGATCAAATGCCACCAGCCCGCGGTTTTCGCCTGCGCCCTGCTCAATTCCCAGCCAATGGGCTTCTACGCGCCCGCGCAGCTGGTGCGCGACGCGCGCGATCATGGCGTCACCATCCATGGCGTGGACGTGAATATGAGCCTGTGGGACAATGGCCTTGAACCGCTGCTGCGGTCCCGCCGCGGCGACCGGGGCGAAGGGGCGGGGCGGGCTTTGGCGCTGCGCCTTGGCTTTCGCCAGATTGACGGGTTTCGCGAAAGCTGGGCGGCGCAACTGACAGAGGCGCGGGCGGCAGGCGGGCTGTTTACCAGCATGGAGGATCTGGCGCGCCGGGCGGGGCTGCCGGCGCGGGCGCTGCGCCTGCTCGCCGATGCCGACGCCTGCCGCTCGCTGGGGCAGGACCGGCGCGCCGCCTTGTGGGAAGCGCGGCGCACGCCCTCCGACGAACTGCCGCTGTTCGCGGCGGCGCGGCAAAGGCAGGGGGAAGCGCGCGAACTGGGCGAGGAGCCCGATGCGCGGCTGCCCGCCATGCCGCTCGCCGAGCAGGTGACGACCGACTATGCGATGACTCGCCTGTCGCTCAAGGGCCACCCGATGCAGTTTCTGCGGCCCGTCTTCGCGGGCGAGGGCGTGCTGAGCTGCGCGCAGGCGAGTGCGGCGAAGAATGGCGCCAGGGTCATGGTGGCAGGCGTGGTGCTGGTGCGGCAGCGACCGGGCAAGGGCAATGCGATCTTCATCACCATCGAGGATGAAACCGGCATCGCCAACATCCTGCTATGGGCGCGCCTGTTCGAAATGCAGCGCCGCCCGGTCATGGCCAGCCGGCTGATGCTGGTGGAAGGGGAAATCCAGCGCAGCAGGGAAGGCGTCGTCCATCTGATGGCGAGCCGCGTTCATGACCGCACCGCCGAATTCGACCGGCTGAGCGAGACGCTGCGCCCGCGCATCGCCTTGTCGCGCGCCGACGAATTTCTCCACCCCCAGCATCCGCGCACCGGCAGCCATCCGCGCGATGTCCGCATCCTCCCCAAGTCCCGGGATTTCCACTGAAAAGTCGCAGTCCAAACCCATGTGCAACAGCCGATCCATTTTCATTAGCTAGCTAGCTAATCAAATATACCCTATTTCGCACGTGTGTCGGCTTTGCTGTCGGACTTGCGGCCCTGCCCGCCTGCCGCTAGGTTCCTGTTTCGTTCCCAAGCAAGGATTTCTGATGGACCTTTCGGCCGCCCTTCTCCTCCTCGTCGCGCTGCTGATCGGGCTTGCCGTCGGCTGGTGGCTACGCACGCGCTCGGTCGCGCCTTTGATGGCGGAGAAGGCCGACCTGACCGCGAAGCTCGACACCGCTGCCGCTCAGCGCAACGGCGCCATCGCCGAGCTGGCAGTGGAAAAGGAGCGCGTCGCCCAGGCCGCCAGTCAGATCGCCCGGCTCGAAGCCGCGCAGGTCGCCGCCGACCAGCGCCTGGGCGAGGTGCAGGCCGCCGCCGCCCAGCGCCTCGAAGCGGTCCAGGCCGAACGCGAAGTCGCGCTGCGCGACCTCGCCGCGCTCCAGTCTGACATCCAGGCCCGTACTCGTGCCTTCGAACAGCAGATCGCTGCGCTTAAAGACGCCAAGGACCAGCTGTCCGCCCAGTTCAGCGAGATTGGCGGCCGCCTGCTCGAATCTGCCCAGACCCAGTTCCTTACCCGCGCCGATCAGCGCTTCGCCCAGGCCCATGAAAAGAGCGAGGCGCAGCTGCGGACCCTGCTCAATCCGGTCGAAACCACGCTCAAGCGCTATGAAGAGGGGCTGGCCCGGGTCGAGAAGGATCGGGTCGGCAGCTATGCCGAACTGCGCGAGGCGATCGCCATGGTCCATGCGGGGCAAGGACAGGTGCGCGAGGAAACGGCCAAGCTGGTTAATGCGCTGCGCGCCGCGCCCAAGACCAGGGGGCGCTGGGGCGAACAGCAGTTCAAGAACCTCATCGAAACCGCCGGCCTCTCACCCTTCGTCGACTTCCAGGAAGAAGTGTCGGTGACGGTGGAGGATGGCCGGCTGCGGCCGGACTTCATCATCCGCCTGCCGGGCGACCAGCAGCTGGTGGTCGACGTCAAATGCTCGCTCGAAGCTTATCTCAACGCCGTCGACCAGGTCGATGGCGCGTTGCGCGAACGCTATCTCGCCGACCATGCCCGCGCCGTGCGCACCCATGCCGACGCGCTCGGCCGCAAGGCCTATTGGGAGCAGTTCGCCAAGGCGCCCGACTTCGTCATCATGTATGTCCCCGGCGACAATTTCGTCACCGCCGCGCTGGAAGCGGATATGGAGCTGTGGGAGCGCGCCGCGCGCAACCGCGTCATCATCTGCGGCCCGGCCACCTTCCTGCCGCTCGCCCGTACGCTGGCGGGCCATTGGCGCCAGGCCAAGATGCAGGAACAGGCGCAGCAGGTGGGCCAGCTCGGCAAGGAGCTGTATGAACGGCTGGCGGTCGCCGCGACGCACCTCAAGCGGCTCGGCACTGGCCTCAACAGCGCCGTGTCCAATTACAACAGCTTCATCGGCAGCTTCGAAACCCGTGTCCTCTCCACCGGTCGCAAGTTCCGCGATCTGGACATCGAAACGGGCGGCAAGGAGATCGAGCCGGTCGAGCCGCTCGACGTCCTGGCGCGCGACGTTCAGGCCGACGAAGCCCGCGCCCTGCCGGCGGCGGAATAAGGCTCGGCCGCGCCTTCATCTGGGGGGGGGGGCGCCAGCCCCGCCGCATGCATGGCTGATCAGAAGATGCCGAGGAACTTCTTGTCCTGGCTCTTCTTCTCCGCCTTGCTGCCCTTGCCTTCCTCATCCTTGGCGGTGGTGCCGCGGCCGACATCGTCGCGCGGTTTGCCGCCCTTGGTGCGCTGCGCCTGCGCGTTGGCGCCGGCGAGCACCGGGCCACAGGCCGCGCCCTTGGCGTCGCCCACGTCGACAAAGGCCAGCACTGCCGCCAGTGGCGTCGCAGCAATGCCCAGCGCAGCTGCCGCGCCGCCCCGCGCGATCAGTTCGGGGCTGATGACGTTGATGCCGGGCTTGGCGAAATAGCCGGTGATGCCGACCGGGGACTGGCCGGAAAACAGACTGATTTTCTTGCCGTCGGCGCGGAAGGCCAGGTCCAGGCTCTCGTTGCGGAAGGAAAAGCCGCCGCGTCCGGTCATGACATTCTTCTTCGTGTCTATGAGGATCGGGTCCGCCGCCGCCACGCCGTTGCGCACGGTGAAGGCGATGAGACCGCAGTTGATCTGCACCGGCTCCTTCAGCTTGTCCTCGAACATCTTGGTGATGAAGGTGCCGATGTCGATCTCCGACAATTGCACATTACGCGCCCACATGGTGCCAGCGGGCAGTACGACCGCGATCCGGCCGTTGGAGGTGGACAGCGATTCATGCAGCGTTTCGCCCAGGCCCGTCATCTGCACCCGCGCCTTGATGGTGCCGCTCGTGCCCGATTCCTCCACGCCCCAGCGGGCCAGCAGCTTGCCCATGGGCGTGGGCGCGAGGCGAATGTCGTAGCGCGTGCGCACCGGCTGGTTGCGGGCGTTGATCTCTATGTCGGACGCGACATGCCCGCCCGACATGTCGAAGGTGAGCGGCGACAGCGTCAGCAGGCTATGGTCCAGCTTCACCGTCACCGCGGCGTTGGAAATGGGGACGTTGGGAGCGCGGATCGCCTTGACGCTGTAGCGCACATTGGCGTCGAAATTGCGGATCGCCTCGATCCGCAGCGGCGCGTCGGGCAGGATGCGGGGCGTGCCGCCCACCTGCCGCACCGCGCCATCGCCGCCCTGGGCGTCGAGCCGCTGCGGATCATAGCCGATGAACGGCCCCACATCGATGATGTCCAGGCTCTGCGTGGCGAGGTCCGCCTTGAGCAGCAGGCGATCGTCGGGCAGCGACACGGTCATGCGCCCGGCCAGGTCGCTGTCGCCAAAGCGTCCCTTCAAATGGGTGAAGCGCCATTCTTTCCCCGCCTTGGTCAGGGCGGAGGTAAAGCGATAGCGCCGGGTATCGGGAATGGCGACGCCCAGAAAATCGAATAACAGGCTGAGATTGGGGCCGGTTGTGACCAGCCGCAGGTCGCTGCCTTCGAATTCGGTGGCGCCGGGCAGGGTGCCGGTCACCTCCAGCACGGTCGCGCCTGATGTCGCTCGCGCCGCCAGCCGGTTGGCGCCGCCCGTCACCGTTTCATTGGGGGACAGCAGCCCGCCCTTCAGCGCAAAGGGATGGCCGCGCATCATGCCCTCGCCGGTGAAGCGCAGGTCGCTGGCGAAGCGGGTATCCTGCGCGCGCACGGTGTCGAACGCGATGTCGGTCGACAATTGCATGCGCGGATCGCGATAGCGCATCGTCGTCCCCGCCAGCAGCGCGCGGCGCACCAGCGGCAGGTCGAGCGGCTCGCCCTTGGCGTCGGGATCGCCGAAGGTCCAGCTGTTGCTCTTGCCATCGCGCGACCATTCCAGGTCCGCCGCCGCGTTGCGCAGCTCCAGCCACTTGATCCGGTAGCGGTCCCCGAAGATCAGGCTGAGCGGCGACAGGCGCATGTCGATCAGGTCGGCGCGGAACACGTCGGGCAGGCTGGCCCACGGCGTGTTGGCGACGCTCATGTCCTGCGCCAGGAACTTGATGGTGACCGGTGCGAAATAGAGCTGAAAGTCGCCGCCCACCCGCACCTGCCGTTCGATCCTGTTGCTGGCGATCGACTCGAACGGACCCTTCAGGAACCGGCCCTTGGTGATGAAGAGGACCAGCCAGATCGCGAACAGAATGCCAATGACCCACAGGATGATCCGCGCCGGCAGCGGCAGCCGCCGCCAGCGTGCGCGGGCGTTGCGGGCATGCGCGCGCCAGCGCGCGGACGCGGTGGGGGTGGGGGAGGGTTCGACATCGGCCATGGTGGCATCAACAACGCCGCGTGGCGGCTTTTGGCTCCGAATCGCTTGCTTTGCCCCGCGCATGCGACTATGGCGCGCCCTTCGCGATATTTCGGAAGGACCGCCCGGCTAACGAGGGCTGCCGTGGCTGTCCGTAATCGTCGCGCTGAACAAGGAGACGAAAATGCCCAAGATGAAGACCAAGAGCGGTGTGAAGAAGCGCTTCAAGTTCACCGCCACCGGCAAGGTCAAGCACGGCGTCGCTGGCAAGCGTCACCGCCTGATCAGCCACAATGCGAAATATATCCGTCAGAACCGCGGCACCAGCGTGCTGTCGGATTCCGATGCCGGTCATGTGCGCCTCTGGGCGCCCTACGGCCTGAAGTAAGGAGGTTCTGACCCATGGCACGTGTCAAGCGTGGTACGACCACGAAGGCGAAGCATAAGCGGATTCTGGATCAGGCGAAGGGCTATTATGGCCGTCGCAAGAACACCATCCGCATCGCGCGCCAGGCCGTCGAAAAGGCCGGCCAGTACGCCTATCGCGACCGCAAGGTGAAGAAGCGGACCTTCCGTGGTCTGTGGATTCAGCGCATCAACGCCGGCGTTCGCGCCGAAGGCCTGACCTATTCGCAGTTCATGCACGGCCTCAAGCTGGCCGGCGTGGAGCTGGACCGCAAGGTTCTGGCCGACATCGCGATGCATGAAGGCGAGGCGTTCAGCGCCATCATCGCCCAGGCCAAGGCCGCGCTGCCCGCCGCCTGAGCGGTTTGATCGCAGGATCGTCGAAAGGGGCGCCGGGGCAGATGCTTCCGGCGCCCTTTTCTGTCTAGCCTGATCCAATTGCTCCGAACGCCCTCCCAAGGGCTGTTCGCTTCGAGCCGATGCCGCATTGCCATGGCTTCTCCAGCCAAGGATTTTGTGCCGAGGAACTTCAATGGAAGAAATCAGCGCGATTGCTAGGCACGCCGATGGCTACGGTGTCCATAGGAGCGAACTGCCGCTCGATGGCGTCGGGGTTGCACTGGCCCATTTCATCGAGCAACGTTGCCGCCGTCGTCCCAAAGCCGTGCGCCGTCATCTCCTCCTGGCCGAAGCCAAGGGCGCTTGCATGCCGAGCTAGGTGATCTAGTCACGTGAATCCGAAGTTCGACTCATTGTTTTTTGGCAGAAGCGTTTGACCGAGGCGAGGATTTCGTCGGCGGATTTGACCCATTTATAGGGTTTGGGATTTTCATTATGCGCCGCGATGAAGGCGGCGATGTCGGCTTCGAGTTCAGCCGTGGAGCGATGGACGCCGCGTTGCAGCTGCTTGCGCGTCAGTTCTGCAAACCACCGTTCGACCTGATTGATCCAGGACGCCGATGTTGGCGTAAAGTGAACATGCCAATGCGGGCGGCGCGCCAGCCAGGCCTTGATCTTCGGCGTCTTGTGGGTGGCGTAGTTGTCCATCACGAGGTGGACGTCCGGACCCTCGGGCATCGCGGCGTCGATCCGCTTGAGAAAGTCGAGGAACTCAGTTGCCCGATGCCGTTTGTAGCACTTGCCGATCACGGCGCCGGTAGCGATGTCGAGTGCGGCGAACAGGGATGTCGTGCCATTGCGGATATAGGTATGGGTTCGCCGCTCAGGCACGCCCGGTGCCATCGGCAAAACCGGTTGCTCGCGATCCAGCGCCTGGATCTGGGATTTTTCGTCCACACACAGCACGACTGCCCGGTTCGGCGGAGACATGTAGAGGCCGACAATGTCCTGGACCTTGTCGACGAACAACGGGTCCGTGGACAGCTTGAACGTCTCGGACCGGTGAGGTTGCAGGCCAAACGCAGACCAGATCCGGCGGATGGTGGTGTGCGACAGCCCCGTTTCGGCTGCCATGGAACGGATCGACCAATGCGTGGCATCCTTCGGAGTGGTGTTCAGCGTGCGCTCGATCACCTGTGAGGATCAGCGTGCAATAGGCACCCCCTTCGTGGGGTGATCGGCGTGCAAAAAGGACCCCTTCATCCCGGGGATTTAGTCGGCCGACTGGTTTTGATCAGTTGGCGAGAACGGGATGTTGATCGTGGAGACAGTGGTTCGGATTCGGCGTGAGCATGCAGCGGGTAAGGCGATCAAGGCGATCGCTCGTGACCTTCGTTTGTCGCGGAAGGTCGTCCGCAAAGCGATCCGGTCGCCGGAGGCGGCGTTCAACTATCAGCGCAAAGTCCAGCCGCTGCCGCGGATCGGTCCTTATCAGGATCGTCTCGATGCGCTGCTTGAGGAGAACGAAGGTCGCGGCCGCCGCGATCGGCTACGGATGACGCGTATCCATGACCTGCTGGTGCGCGAGGGGTTCGATGGATCCTATGATGCGGTGCGCCGCTATGCGGCGCGCTGGCGTGCTGCGCGGCGGAAGGATGCTGGCGAAGGCGCACCGGCGTTCATCCCGATGACCTTCCAGCCGGGTGAGGCCTACCAGTTCGACTGGAGCCACGAGGATGTGGAGATCGCCGGCAAGCCGATGCGGGTGAAGGTGGCGCATATGCGTCTCTGCGACTCGCGCGCACCCTATGTCCGGGCCTATCCGCGCGAGGGCCAGGAGATGCTGTTCGATGCCCATGCCCGGGCGTTCGCGTTCTTCGGCGGTGTGCCGCGACGCGGTATCTACGATAATATGAAGACGGCGGTGACGGCCGTGTTCACCGGCAAGGAGCGTGTGTTCAACCGCCGCTTCCTGATCATGACCGATCATTACATGGTCGAGCCGACCGCCTGCTCGCCGGCGGCGGGATGGGAGAAGGGCCAGGTCGAGCAGCAGGTCCAGACAATCCGAGGCCGCTTCTTCCAGCCGCGGCTCCGGTTCGCCAGCCTGGCCGAGCTCAACGGGTGGCTGGAGGCCGAGTGCCGGCGCTGGGCCGAGCATCATGCCCATCCCGAACGCGGGGATATTACCGTCGCCGAGGCGCTGGATATGGAGCGACCGGCCCTGCAGCCGATCCTGGCACCGTTCGACGGCTTCCATGAGAGCGAGCATGCCGTCACCGGCACCTGCCTCATCAGCTTCGATCGCAACCGCTACTCGGTCATGTCGACGGCCGCACGCCGGACCGTTCAGGTGCGCTCCTATGCCGATCGCATCGTCATACGCTGCGGCGATGCGATCGTCGGGGAGCATGAGCGCCACTTCGGTCGGAACCGCACGATATACGATCCCTGGCATTATCTGCCGGTCCTCGCGCACAAGCCCGGCGCGCTGCGTAACGGCGCACCGTTCCAGGACTGGGATCTGCCGCCCGCCCTGCACCGATTACGGCGAAGGCTCGGCACCGGGGACGAGGCCGATCGCAGGTTCGTGCGGGTCCTCTCGGCGGTGCTCACCGATGGCCTGGAGCCGGTAGAGGCTGCCGTGCGCGAAGCGTTGGCGAACGGAACGGCCAGCGACGAGCTGATCCTCAACATCCTCTCCCGGCGCCGCGAGCCGGCGACACCCCACAGCATCGTCACTTCGGAAGACCGGATGCTGCAGCATCCTCCGCTCGCCGACTGTGCCCGCTATGATCTGCTGCGAGGCTATGATGCAGCGGCATGATATGATCGACACGATGCGCGGCCTCGGACTCAAGGGCATGGCGGCGGCGTTCGACGAGGCGGTCACCACCGGCCTCCAGCGCAAGCGCACCACCATGGAGATACTGACCGACCTGCTCCGTGCTGAGGCGACCCACCGGGATGCAGCCTCCATCCGCTATCGGATGACGGCTGCGAGGCTGCCCGTGGTGAAGGACCTGGAGCGGTTCAGCTTCGAGGGCACACCGATCAATGAGGAGATGATCCGCTCCCTTCACGATGGCTCCTTCCTCCCGCCTCGCCGCAATATCGTGCTGGTCGGCGGCACGGGGACAGGCAAGACCCACCTCGCCATCGCGATCACCGCCAATGTCGTGCGAAGGGGCGCTCGCGCCCGCTACTTCAACACCGTCGATCTGGTGACACGCCTCGAAGAGGAGACCCGGATCGGCAAAGGCGGGACCCTGGCGGCGCAGCTGTCGCGGCTCGACCTGATCGTTCTCGACGAGCTCGGTTATCTGCCGTTCGCCCGCTCGGGAGGGCAGTTGCTGTTCCACCTCATCAGCAAGCTTTATGAGCGGACCAGCGTCATCATCACCACGAACCTCGCCTTCGGCGAATGGCCGACCGTGTTCGGCGATCCCAAGATGACCACGGCGCTGCTCGACCGCGTCACCCACCACTGCGATATCGTCGAGACGGGCAACGACAGCTGGCGCTTCAAAAACCGCAGCTGACAGCCACCTTCGGCGCCTTCAAAAATCTATCTTGCGCTGCGCGCGCCTCCGGTCGGGCTACGCCCGCCCTCCGCCGCACGCAGCGCAAGGCCATCTTCAACAAACCAGCATCATATTATCTGAAAAGGGGGTCCCTCTTCGACGCCGATCGGGGGTCCCTTTTGAACGCCGTTTGACATACTCCCGGAACGACTCTTCCATCTCGCCTCTGGCAAGGCGCGACTGAATGGCCTGAATTTCCTCCCGTTCGCTCGCGTCGGGAACGATGACCCGGATGCCGGCTGCGGCGAGCGGGCCAGCAAAGAAATCGTCCTCCATGGTGAATTTCGTGCCGAGCAAAAGGACCGAACCAACTGCCTCGCGGATCAGATGATCGCGAGTCAGCGTGACCGCGTGAAAAAACGGCAATGGGGCAATTCTTCGGCAACCGCGTCATAAGCTTTATGAAGCGTATTGTTCGCCAGCATCCAGCAGTCGGGACGGAACGACAGGAGTTGGTCGATCTCCGACTTGAGCAACGGGGGAATCTCCGCCCATCGATCCCAGTAGCGGCTTTTTATGTCGTGATAGTCGATGCTGTAGAGAAGTATGCGTGCGGAGTGGTGACCGCCAAGGCGACGCTGCACCTCCTGATTGATCATCCGGTAGGGAAGGCCGGTCGAGGGCCAGCTTGTTCCGCCCAGGATCCCGATCAGCTTCATGGTCATGCGCCCGCTCCTTATTCCAGTGACCAGCGCTATCGGGCACTATCAGCCCATTAGCCCTTATCGGCAAAGATCATGCGCGGCCCACCGGGGATGTCTGCAGGGGGAGCATCCGAACACCTCTTGAAAGCCGTTTTTTCCGAACCAAATTGCATGCCGCCGGATGCCGGCACGGATCCGGCATGGAGAGCGTCCGCTCTCTCGGACGCATCTTCATAGACCTTGTTGCTCAAAGGAGGACTTGGATATGAGGACCAACTATGACTTCACGCCGTTCCGGCGCTCCACAGTCGGCTTCGACCGGCTGTTCGATCTGCTGGAGAACGGTTTTACTTCGCAGATAGGCGATGGCTATCCGCCGTTCGACCTCGTTCGCGACGGCGAGGACCGCTACCGGATCAACATGGCGGTGGCGGGCTTCCGCCCCGAGGAGATCGACGTGACCGCCCAGCAGAACATGCTGATCGTCACCGGCCGCAAGAAGGACAGCGACGATGCGCGCTACATTCACCGCGGTATCGCCGCTCGCGACTTCGAGCGACGCTTCGCCCTGGCGGATTATGTCGAGGTGAAGAATGCCGCGCTCGCCGACGGCATGCTCTCGATCGAGCTGGTACGCGAGATCCCCGAGGCGATGAAGCCACGCAGGATCGCGGTAGTGTCTCAGTTTGAATTTAACGCGCGCTTTTTATAGGGGCCGCGCTTTGCGGGGGTGTGAGCCATTGCATCAATCTTAGCAACAACGTCATCCAGCGACCACAGGCGATCAGTGACGCCAGCAGCCATCGCGGGCGACATGCGTAGCGTTTTGTGAACGCGGGTGAAGTTGTAGAACACGAAGTAGAGCGCCAACGCGTGAATATGGTTGTCCAGCTTCTTTGAGAAGGCATTAGTCAGGCGGGTGAACCGGCGCATGGACATACGCATGGTGAGGTTCTGGCGCTCGACGTAGCTGGTCGAGACGTGGGCAATGTCAGGATTGCCTTCAACGCGGACCTTCTTCGCGCCAATGCACTCAGCGGGGCTGTAGCGGCCCGGCGCGGCAATCGTGGGGCCGTAGAGCTTCACGAGCTGGGCAAAGTCCACGTCCGCGCCGAAAGCGACTTCCACGGCTTCCAGATAGGCGCGATGCCCGTCCGTGGTGAGTTGGACGCGATTGGCGAGCCGACCGCGCAGATCATCCATGAGATACATAGCATCCTCGCCCGAACGATTGCCGACATGGTAGGCGACGATCAACTTCGTATCGGCGTCAATCGCGGTCCACGTCCATACGTCGCCAGCGCCTTCCGGCGCAGCCTTCGCCGTGGCGACGTTCTTTTCCTTGGCATGGCAGAACGACCAGATTTCATCGCACTGGATACGCGATGCCTTCACATTGCGGACCATCTCATCATGGATAGCAAGGCAGGCTTCCCCGGCTTCCACCAGCAGCTTTGAAACCGTGTTGATCGACACGTCCGCAACGCGGCTGATCGAGCGCATGGACGAGCCTTCGCAGAGCATTGCAAGGATTTGGGTGCGCTTGGCGTGAGGAAGTTTGTTCATATGAATTTCATACTGAACTTATTGCAAATTTGCAAGCATATTTCACCCTTTTCAACCGTCACTTCCCTTAGTATGCACCTTACTAAGAGAAGTAAGGGTATTTATATGGCAAAGCAGACGATGACCGAGGATGATTGGCGAGCGAAGCGTTTTGAGGCGTCGGAGCTATTCACGCCGTCTGCCCCGATCACCCTGGCTGATATGTTCGCCGGGCGTCGTGAACAGATAATAAAGCTACTTGATGTGATTGGAGAACGCGGTCGCCACGCCATTATTTATGGCGAACCGGGCGTTGGTAAAACCTCCATATCCCAAATTATCAAACTAATGGTGCCGGTTCGAACCTCTGTAGTGCGTTATATTAGAAAGGCAGCATTCTCATCAGATACATTTTCATCAATATGGATGGAAGTTTTTAGAGAAATAAAGTTCATCGCAGATACTGACGATGGCCAGAGAATGCACACTGTATCTGACCTTTATTCAGAAGGGGTTAAGCCATCAGATGTCGTGCGTGAATTATCATTATTTAATGATAATGATATTCCTATTATCGTAATAGATGAGTTTAATCTTGTTCAAGACAAAGATACATCACGATTGATGGCAGAAACTGTCAAGGCTTTATCGGATGATGGCATCAAAGCCACCGTCATTATAGTCGGCATCAGTGATAGCGTTGCCGATCTCATTGAAGGCCATCAATCCATAACTCGGTGCACAGAGGAGGTGCTTATGCCCCGCATGGACACCGAAGAAACCAGAGACATTGTGGAAGGTCGCATTCGGCAACTGGGAATGACGATTGAAGGCGATGCGAAATGGAAGATCATCAATCTCACCAAAGGCTTGCCAGCCTTTGCTCATGGCTTAGGCCGGGAAGCTGTTCTATCTGCGATAAATCGCAGGTCGCTAAGAATTAGTGAGGCCGATGCAGACGCCGCAATTGATGCTGTCGTGAATAGTAACCAAAATAGCCTAAAGACAGAATATCAAGTGGCTACTCACAGCAATCATGCACGTGCAAGATATAGACAGATTCTAATGGCGTGTGCGATGGCGCAGTCTGATGAGGTAGGTTACTTTACGCCGAAGGAAGTTGAAATTCCGCTGTCATCTGTTCTCAAGAAAGAGACTAAAGTTGAGTATTTTAACGATAATCTAAAAGAATTGGCGAGTGCCAAAAGAGGCAACGTGTTAACTCAACAGGGCGGCGCGCGAACCCATCGCTATCGCTTTCGCAATCCTGCGATGCAGCCTTACGTCATTATGCGCGGAATTACAGATGGTTTCCTTTCCGAGGACGCTATGAACGCTCTTTCTCAACCGGAGCAGGGGAATCTTTTTTCCACCTAGCAGATGCAGCCTTCTTCGCGATTGCGCTGCGCTCCGCTTCGTTCAGGGATCGCGCCCGCGCCTTGCCACCCTTGCTGCCAAGCTCAGCGGCGGTTGATTTGGTCGGCTCGCGATCATCCTCTTCCTCGCCTGTAGCGATCCGGGCGATCTTGATGGCGTTGCCGATCACATCGGCGGGGCGCTTCTCTCCGTGTGGGCCTTTAGGCATGGGGCGTCTCGTTTTGCATACCGCTAAGCATATAGGTTTGCGGATGGGTTTGCAAAACGCGATCAAAATTCAAACTGAGACACTACCAGGATCGCGATCGGCTCGGCCGGCGACAATTCGCGGCGTATCGAGGATTCGTCCGCGAACGCAAGCAGCAAGCAGCTTGAAGCTGCCTAAGATGCACAGGGCTCGCCGTGCCGTTCGGCGCGGCGGGCCCAAGCCAGCAACCAAGGAGGTAAATCATGGCTATGCGTGATTTGATTCCGTGGCGCCGGCAGGAGACTTCGGCGCCGACTCTGTTTCGTGAGGAGGAGCGCAGTCCCCTCGTGCAGTTCCGCCGCGAGATGGACAGGCTGTTCGACGACTTCTTTCGTGCACCGCTGTTCGGCGGCAGCAATCTTCAGGGCGCCGGATGGCCGAGCCTGGAGGTAAAGGAGAGCGAGGATCAGGTGACGATTACTGCTGAACTTCCCGGCCTCAGCGAGAAGGACGTCGAGCTCACCGTCCATGACGGCGTGCTGACGCTGAGGGGCGAGAAGAAGAGCGAACACCAGGACAAGGATCGCGGCTGGTCGGAGCGCTATTACGGTCGCTTCGAGCGCTCGATTGCGTTGCCCGACGGCGCTGATGAAGCGAAGTGCGAGGCAGACTTCCGCGACGGTGTGCTGAGCGTCCGCATGCCCAGGTCGCGTGAGGCGAGCCGAGGCCGCACGATCCCGATCGGGACCAGCGTCACGCGCCACTGATCGAACGGCCCGAGCGCAACGGCCTTGCGCCGGTGCGCTCCCCTTGGCGGTTCGGAGAAGCGGAGATGGAGCCAACCCAAGTACATCGAGAAGGACATCCGGCGCCGCTCGCCGATGTAAGTGCCGCGCCGGAGCAACCGAGGCACGCCGACGAGTACCGGAGAAGCGCCGAACGCGTACGCCGGTGGGTAGCCGACGATCGCGACGAGCTCGACCGGATCGTGGTGCGCACCTGGAATTGACGGAGAGATTTCAATGATGCGGGGCGAAGCCGACTGCATCCTCGAGCCCATTGATGACGGTTCTCGCGAGGAGCTACTCGCCCTTCGAGCGCTCCCGGGCGGGTCCCGCAGGGCGCTCCCACGCAGGGGAGCAAACCTGACGCGGCCAACCGCGGGCGTGATGCGGCTCGGCGGGGCGGTCGAGGCAGCGCATGCCTCGGCCTTTCTTTTGTGCGAGGAGCAGGTCTGATGGCCGGCTTCTCGGGACGCTCTCTGCTGTTGCGGCCGACGCTGATCGTGGCGCTGACGCTCGGCTGCGGTGCCGCGGGCGGCACAGCTGCCACCCTTCTGTCGAAAGGCGTCGACGCGCATGCGGCGACGCCTTCACAGTCGATTCCGATCGATGCTGTGCCGGTCAGCCGCCTCACGCTCGCACCGCTCGTCGAGCGAGTCGCGCCGGCGGTGGTCAATATCGCGGTGCTCCAGCCCTCCCCCTGTGCGCACAATCCGCTGCTGCGCGATCCCTATTACCGCTATTTCCTCGGCGTGCCCGACGAGGCGCTGGCGCCACGCATTTCCGCGGGCTCGGGGTTCGTGGTCGATGCGGCACGGGGTCTTGTCGTCACCAACCACCACGTCGTCGCCAACGCACGCGCGATCGCGGTTGGCATTGGCGAACGCCAGGTCGAGGCCGAGCTGCTCGGCAGCGATCCGCGGACCGATATCGCGGTGCTGCGCATCCAGGCGCGCGGCCTGAAGGCACTGCCGCTAGGCGAGTCCGGACAGACGCGCGTCGGTGACTATGTGGTCGCGATCGGGAATCCCTTCGAAATGGGCCAGACGGTCACTGCCGGGATCGTCAGTGCGCTCCGATCGCCGTCCGACGGCGGGCCTCGCTACGTGCAGACCGACGCGCCGATCAACCCCGGCAACTCGGGTGGGCCGCTGATCAACATGCGCGGCGAAGCCATCGGCGTGAACAGCGCCATTATCGCGCCGGGCGGCGGCAATGTGGACATCGGTCTCGCGGTGCCGTCCGACGTCGCGCGCAGGGTGGTCGAACGGATCGCGGGGACTTCGCTGCCTGCCCGGGCCCGCTGAGCGCACCGGGACCTCGGAGCCGGGCGGATGTGGGTCGTTCCTCGATGGAAACTCTTGCTCAGGATGCTGCTCCCGAACCCGGGTATTGGCGAGCGCTGGCTGAGCTATGACCGCGATCGAAATATGCGCTGGCTGCGAAAGCTTGGTCCAGCGGCCGGGCGGCGTCGCTGATCCACCGGTCGGTCAGCGCTCCCGCGTCGGCTTGCGCGCAAACCCGCGGTCCGTGAGTTCGATGCTGCGCATGTTCACGCCCGACCCGAGAAGTTGCCGGTGCAAGCCATCGCCCAATCTGCGCACGAGCGCCGTGTCGCCGCGCGCGGCGGCAGATTCGGCCAGTCCGTCGATCAATACCGCCTGGAGGATCTCGAGCAATGGAGAGTGGCCTCGCGCTCGAAGCGGCACCCCTTTCGGCAGCGATGCCGCGTGGCGCAGCGGCGTTCATCCGGACGCGGCGGCCATGGCGGAGCGGGGCCAGACGGGCGGGTGAGTACGGCTGGACCGTGGAGTTCGCCCGCACCCGGCCACAGTCAGGGACTGGCTGACCGGCTGGACGTCGGGCAGCGAGCAGCTCGCCAATGCTGTGCTGTCGTTCCCGACGCGTGAGAGTGCCGAGCGTTACTGCAAGCGGATTGGCATCGCCTATCAGGTGCGCGATCTCCCTGCGGCACGGCACCGACCGCCAATCCGCCAGAGGTTCGAAGCCGATCTGGTCCCGCTTTGTTGCTGGCTCACCGGACCGCATGCACTGTGTTGCGGTCGGTACCCCTGCCTCGAGCCACCGTCCGACGCCAAGACCAAGTCGGCAGGGTGGCAGGCCGGGGCGCCAGCGCCAAGCTCGGGCGTGCCGCCGCAATACCTGCGAACAGCTGGGATGGTCACCACTCCGAAAGCCGTCGCGCCCGGCCCGAGTTCGGGCGACCGGGCCCATGACCAGCGTGGGAACGCTCGTCCCGCTTCGTGCTTGTCCATCCAGAGAAGATCCAACGTGCGAGCAGTGAACCGGCCGTAATCAACGGGAGCGGCGCTCGACGCTCTTGACCGTCCCCAAGCACTCGTCGCCTGGGGGCAGTCAGGTACGGCAACTTCTGTCGTGACCGGGCGATCTGAACTGATCCGCTTAACCCGGCCGACGTCGAGAACGGCCTATTGGCTCTATTGGCTGGCCCGCCGCTCGAGCCGATCGCTCGGCGGCGGGCCGGCGAATCGCTTTCAGGCAAGCGGCTCGCGTCGACTTCGAGATGTCGTGCAGCATCAATCCCTGCTTGATCGACTCGCCGCGGCCTGGAGAAGATCGCTCCACTCGGGTTGCGGCGTCAGGCCGAAGGTGTCTTCGAGAGCCTCCACAATGCCTTTCGCATCGAGGTGGCTGCGCTGCACGCGTCCGCTCGGCGAGCGGATCGTGAGCCGATTGTCCAGCAGGACGTAGCGCGCCTCGGTTGTCGTCTTCGCCACGATCAGTTGATTCCTGAAATGCGACAAGGGGTGGGTCGAGGCGAACCAGTTGAACAGCTCGTACTGGTTATCCAACATCGGTTCTGGAGAGAAATCATACAACGCCTGCCATCTGCCCGCCAGATCCGCCTGTACAAGGCTGCCAGCACCGAGGGGATGATCCGATAGCCGCCGTGCCGGGTTGCCGGGCGGGCTCGCTCGCATCGTCGTTCTGCGGCGCCAGGTGAAAACCGCGTGGCTTGAGCGCGAACCAGATCGTCGCCGCCAGCGCGATCAGCAGCGCTCCGGCCAGTACGACGATCAGGCCGCGTTTGAAGCGGATAGCCGGTGCAGGCCGTGCTCTGAGGACAAGGGTTTCGGGATCAGCCTTGGCGGAGAGGGCCGCTCCGGCGACGTCCGAGGCTGCCTCGCTCATGACCTTGGCCTCCGCTCGCCGGCGTCGTTGCCGCCAATGCGCGTGATCCGCACGACCTGCTGCTTCTTGAGCCCCAGGCGCAGTTCGGCCGCTCTGAACAGCCGATCGACGACGTAGAAGCGACCGCGCAGCCGATAGTTGACGAGTTGGACCTCGCCCTTGCCGTCGACGAGGAACAGCGGCGGCGCCTCGCCTTGGGCGAGCGATGGCGGGAATTCGATGAAGGTCTGGCGGCCGTCGTCGAAGGCACGCAGCGGCCGCCACGCCGGTCTGTGGCCGGAGATCGCATAGGCGAAATTGAGCCGGTCGATCTCCAGCGCCGAGGCGTCGGGCGCAGCGGCAGCCGCCTCGACTTCGGTGCGCCGAAGCGCGATCAGCTCCTCCTGCGGGTAGGACCAGGACAGCGCCGGCATGGCAGGTCCCGCGCTGCTCGAAAGCGCAACATGATAGGTCCTGCGATCGGTGGTGATCACCAGATTGGTCGCGAGCCCGGCCGAGAAGGGCTTCACCAGAACGTGCACCCGCTTGGCCGCGCCGGTGCCGCTGCTCGTGTCGCCGATCACCCAGCGCACGGTGTCCCCGCTCGCGACCGCGACAAGCGACTCCCCAGGCTGGAGCGCGATGTCGGTGACGCGCTCGGGAGCGGTGTAGACGCGGTAGATCGCACCCTCGGCATAAGGGAGGACGGCCATCCCATTGATGAAGTCCGTCCGGCGCGGCTCGAGCGTGGCGGCGGCGCCGGCCGAGCCGATCGCGCTCGGTGTCGCCTGCCGGTTCCTCCCCGCCGCCACGTCCAAATCATTCGACTGGGCGGCGGCGCCTTGGGTCAGAACTAATGCCAAGGGCGGAATGAGCGCGCTGATGAGCGGATGTTTCATGGCTGGGTCTCCGGTGAGGACGGCGCGGAAGCTGGCGCGCCAAGGTTGGGATCGAGCGGTGAGCCGCTCGGGACGTTGTTGCGCGGGGGTGGCGTAGGCGCGACCGCAGGCGCCGGCGGGTCAAGCTCGCGGCTCCAGTCGATCGCATCGATGTAGATGCCGAGCGGGTTGCGCCGGAGCGTCTCGGCCGTGGAGGGCGGCCGCTGCACGACGGTGAGGATGCCCGTCCATCGCGAGCTGCCGGTCTGCACGCCGCGCTCGAAAGCGGTTTCGGTCCACTTCACTTGAGACATGCGCCGCCGCCTTTAGCCGCGAACAGCCTGGACATGCGCGTCGGCCACCCGGCCGAAGGGTTGCGGGTCTCGACTCTCAAGCGAGGTTCTCACGCCTCGGCGCCACCCTCGTGGCGCGCAGTCAGACTAGCCCGAAGGCGACGATACGCAACCCGTTCCGCGCGGAATGAAAATCGTAGGTGATTCTAAACTTGGAAGCGCGGGAGCTTCATCTTGAAAGTAGATGTCCCGGTCCCCATATATGCGCTTGGCCGTCTCGCCAGACCTGCCGCCGGGTCAAAGCTGGCACTTCCAATCGACAGATCGACCATTCGTGTTCGGTCGGTGCGTAATCGGCGGACATCGACCAGATACGAAGGATTGATCTGTGGCATCCGTTTCATTGACCGACGATGGCCTGCGCGCCGTCAAGCGCGCGCTCGTGTCGCGTTTCCCCGACGACAAGTCGTCACACCTGACCGAAGCCCTTGCCGCCGCATGTGGCTTCCGCACTCATGCGTCCCTGCTCGCTGCCGTGCGCGACACCGATCCCCAAGACCCGAACTTCGTGCTGTTGGACGAAGCGGCATTCCTTGCCCGGCGAGCGGACCTGCGTGGCGAGCCCTGCGCGCGCGAGGACGAGCACATGCTTTTCGACTGGCTGGGGCTCGAGCACGGCACCCATGTGCTCAAGACCACCTCCACCAAGTATCATGAGATCGACTATTCCAAGTCGAGCCGTCGACGAGCATGGCGCAACGCGATGATCGCAGGGATCAACGAAGGCCTCGCGCGCCGCTTCTTCTCTTTGCGGGCCGGCGACAACCGCTGGCCGGGCGCCGATCGCGAGCCCCACGAGCAGAATAAGGCCCACGTCTATCGTTTTGCGATAGACGATATTCCGGCGATTGCTTCACTCTCGGACGCCGGTTGGGACGAGATTTCGGTCCATGTCGCGCTCTGGCCAACGAACGACGCGGAACATTGGATTCCTGCCGGCAACGCAGGCTTCCATGCCGGCGAGCTGTTCGCCTCGGGATGGCTCGAGCGCCGCAACGGCGCCTGGCTCCAGGTTTCGTCCGACAGCAACAACGCGTGGAGCTTCCGCTGCCGCAAGCACCGCTTGGCGGAAGCAGCCGCGCTGGAGTTGCGACCGGCAGGGTATGCCGGTCGCGGGAACTTCGCGCTCTGAAGCCAGCAACGTGCCCTTGTGTCAGGGGCACGTCCCGGTTTGGCCCAGATGCGATTCCCGAGCGAAAAAGCCTAGGGATTCCGCGTCCCCGATCGTCTGCAACGCGGTAAGTGTCACGACACGGGTGGGTTTCATTGTCGCAGGTCTCGCTCAGCCGGTCTCAACTCTATGAACTCGTCTGGTCCGAGCCGCTGAACAAGGTGGCCGAACGACTCGGCACGTCGGGTCCGCGGCTCAGCCAGATCTGTGATGCGCATGCGATCGCCAGGCCGGAACAGGGACACTGGCTTCGGCTCGAGATGGGCAAGCCGGTTACCGTGCGCGCATTGGAGCCGGCTCCGATAGGAGTATCGGACACGATTTCGATCGGCGCGAGCAAACGACGGAAAGTACGGGCATCACCTGAGGCCGGTCATGGCCTCTCCGACGCGGCCTCGATGAGCAAGGTTCCGCAACGCCTCGTGCGACCGCACCCGCTGGTTGCCGAATGGATAGCCACTCGCGAACAGCAGGTCCGCAAGAAGGAACAGGTCTACGACCACCGCCTGAAACGCCTCATCGAGCCGATGCCGCTCACCCCGGCCGATCGCAGGCGGCTCCGTGTTGCCGATTCCATCTTCAAGGCGGTCGAGAAGCAAGGCATGCAGGTCAAAAAGGGCGATCGCGGCGAATTGCTGATGGTGCGCGGCGGCGAGCGATTCACCTTCCAACTGCGATACCGGCTCAAGCGCGGACAGCGCCAGCTGACGCCCGACGAACTGCGCTGGCGCGGGGCGGATGCGCAGAAATGGGTCTATGAGCTCTACGAAACCGACGCACTGGTCTTCGAGATCAAGATCTGGCTTCCGCGGGGAACGCGCACCGAATGGGAAGACTCGAAGCGCGCAACGCTCGAACAGCAGCTAGACGATATTATCGCGGGGATCGTGGCCGCGTTCCCAGCGCTCGATCAGCTTCGCAGGGAACGGGAGGAGGAACGCCGCCGGAGCGAGATTGCCGCCCGCGAACGGCGCGAGCGCGAGAATGCCCGAAGGCTCGACGCGGGGCGCTTCCGGCACCTGCTCGAGCTGGCTTCAGCGTGGCGCGAAGCCGAACTCGCCTGGGCGTTCCTGGCGGCCTTGCGGGAGCGGCTGCCGCCCGGCTCGCCGCCAGTCGCCGGCGTCGAAACTGCAGACTGGCTCGCCTGGGCGGAGCGGAAGGCCGACGAACATGGCCGGCTCGGCAGCGATCCGGGTTCGATCCTGGACTCGATCGCCGAGGTGACCGTGTGGACCTACCCCGGAGAGTGAAGGGTCGAGCTACGTGCGCCGCGCGCCGAAGTTCGGCTTCAGGACCTTCGCGCCATCGCGCAGATGATCGAGGTGGTCGGACCAGTGCTGCATCATCCGCACCCGCTCGTCCCAGTATTCCCCGCGGGTATAGGCCCGGCGCACACCATTGTTCTCCATATGCGCGAGCTGGCGCTCGATCGCGTCCGGATTGAACTGCCCCGACTCGTTCAGGAGCGTCGCCGCCATTGCCCGGAAGCCGTGCGCCGTCATTTCGTCCTGCTTGAAGCCGAGCACCCGAAGCGCGGCGTTGACCGTGTTCTCCGACATCGGCCGCCGCGGCGAGCGGAAGGACGGGAAGCAGTAGCGCCACGTTCCGGTCAGCTCGTGCAACTCCTCGAACAGGCCGATGACTTGGGTTGAGAGCGGCACACGGTGCGGCCGGCGCATCTTCATCTTTTCCGCCGGAATCGCCCAGACCGAGCGCTCGAAGTCGAACTCGCTCCATTCGGCCTGCCGCAGTTCCCCGGGCCTGACGAACAAGTGAGCGGAGAGCCTGAGCGCATAGAGCGTGATCGCGTGGCCGCTGTAGCCTTCGATCGCCCGCATCAGCTCGCCCGCGCCCTTCTCCGTGGTGATCGCGGCGAGGTGCTTCACCTTGGGAACGGTAAGCGCGCCGCGAAGGTCGCGCGCCGGGTCATGCTCGGCGCGCGTCGTGGCAATCGCGTAGCGGAAGATCCGGCTCAGCACGCTGCGCATCCTGCGCGCGCTTTCATAACGCCCGGTGGCTTCCACCGAGCGGAGCACGGCGAGCACCTCCTGTGCGGTGATCTTCGCGATCGGGCGGTTGCCGAGCTCGGGATAGGCCTTGGCAAGCAGCCAGCGGACCTTGCTCAGCGTGACCTCCGCCATCCCCTCGCGTTCGTTCTTGGCGATCCATTCCTCGGCGACCAGCTTAAAGCTGTTCTCCTCGGACAGCTTCTCCCGGGCCGCGGCGAGCTTGGCTTCATGCGACGGGTCGCGGCCGGCGGCGATCATCCGCCGCGCGTCGTCACGCTGCCCGCGCGCATCGACGAGGCTGACCTCCGGCCATGCGCCGAACGAAAGCGTCCGCTGCTTGTCGAGATGGCGATAATTGAGTCGCTAAAGCTTGCGGCCGTTCGCCTTGACGAGAAGGTAGAGGCCTTCGCCGTCGGGCAGCTTGTAGTCGCGGTCCCTCGGTTTGGCGTTGGCGACGGTCGTGGCGAAAAGCTTTCCCATGATGGTATCGTTCCTGTCCATCAGGGGCCACCGATACCATCAAGAACACCAAATTTGTTCCCGATTGGTGCCGGAACAGCCCGGATTTGACCGGACGGTCATAGCACAAAAACGGCAAATCTGCCTTTTTTGGACGTTCTCGGATGCCCTCAGAAGAACAAATGGTGCCCAGAAGAGGACTCGAACCTCCACGACCTTGCGATCGCCAGCACCTGAAGCTGGTGCGTCTACCAATTCCGCCATCTGGGCACGGGGTAGGAGCGCGCCTCTAGCTGGTGCTTTTGGGGCTGTCAACGCGCAGCCGCATTATTTTTTGGGTTTCGTTCGAAAGGACGGCTAAAGGCCAACTTCCCCGTCTGTTGAGGATGTTGCCGCTCATGCCCGATGTTTTGTCCGCGCCGCCCGCCTATCTCACTCGTGCCGATGGATTGCGGCTGGCCTATCGTCACAGCGTGGGCGCGGGGCCGACCCTTGTGTTCCTGCCGGGCTATATGTCCGACATGAAAGGGGGCAAGGCGGTGGCGCTGCATGGCTGGGCGCAGCGGCAGGGGCGCGCGATGCTGCGGCTCGACTATGCCGGCAATGGCGCGAGCGAGGGGCGCTTTGCCGATGGCACGCTGGCGAGCTGGCGCGACGACGTGCTGCTGCTGATCGATCGGCTGGTCGACGGGCCGGTGGTGCTGGTGGGCTCCTCCATGGGCGGCTGGCTGGCGCTGCTGGTGGCGCTGGCGCGGCCCGAGCGGGTGGCGGGCCTGATCGGGATCGCCGCGGCGCCTGACTTCACCCAATGGGGCTTTACCGACGCGGACAAGGCGCTGCTGCGCACGGAGGGCCGCATCGAGGAACCCACGCCCTATGGCGACCAGCCCTATGTGACGACGCGCGCCTTCTGGGAATCGGGGCAGGCGCTGCGGCTGCTGGAAGGCGAGATCGCGATTGATTGCCCGGTGCGGCTGCTGCAGGGCCAGGCCGATCCCGACGTGCCCTGGGACATCGCGCTTCGCACCGCGGCGCAGCTGCGTTCATCCGATGTGCAGACGCTGCTGATTAAGGATGGCGATCACCGTCTGTCGCGCGACGGCGACATCGCTTTGCTGATCCGCACCATCTCCACCCTGCTGGATAGTCTCTGATGCCCCTTTTCCTGCCGCTCCTGCTCCAAGCCTATGATCCGGAGATCGAGGCGGTGATGAACCGCAGCCGCCGGCAAAAACAGGCGGAGGTCGCGGCGGCGGCGGCATCGCCCTCGGCGACGCGAACCGACGGCAGGATCCCCGTGCCGGCCAAATATGCCGCGCCTTTCCAGGCCTGCCTGGACGAAGCGACACAATCGCCCGAGGCCGGCGTCGCCTTCGCGCAGAAATGGCGGATCGATGGCGGCAGTTTCTACGCGCGCCACTGCATGGGCTTTGCCTATGCCCGCGCCGAGCGCTGGTCGCCCGCCATCGTTGCCTTCGAACAAGCGGCCGAGGAAGCCGAGCGCGAGGGCGAAGTGGCGCAAAGCGCGCGCCTGTGGGCGCAGGCCGGCAATGCCGCGCTCGCCAGCGGGGATGCGGCCAAGGCGCGCCAGAATTTCGACGCGGCGCTGGCGCGCGGCATGGCCGATGGGCTGGAAAAGGGCGAGGTTCATCTCGACCGCGCGCGCGCGCTGGTGGCGCTGGGCGAAGGCGGAGCGGCGCGGGAGTCGCTCGACGTCGCGCTGGCGCAAGCGCCGCAGGATCCTCTCGGCTGGCTGCTGTCGGCGACGCTCGCGCGACGGCAGGGTGAAATGCGGCTGGCGCAAGCGCATGTCGCGCGCGCGGTGCAGCTGTCACCCGACGACCCGTCAGTAGCGCTGGAAGAAGGCAATATCGCCATCCTGACCGATCATGCCGACGTTGCCCGATCCGCCTGGGAGCGGGCGGTGAAGCTGGCGCCCGACAGCCCGGCGGGCAAGGCGGCGGCGGACAATCTCTCGCGGCTGCCGCAGGCCGCGCCGGCGGGCTGAGCCGAAGCTGCGCACGCCGAGCGCCGCAAGCAAGACTTTGTCACGGAACCGGGGCGCTGGCCGACCCGTTCGGCTCCGCGCGGCGGGCGTGACATAAGGCGTAACCTAAGGAGACAGCGAAATGGACAGCAAGGGCAAGCATGTGGTGGCGATCGGCCTGCTGCTGGCGGGCGCGCTGGCGACCAGCGCCTGCTCGCGCGGCGCGACGCGCGGCGGCCTGATTGGTGGCGCGGGCGGCGCGGTGGTCGGCAGCGCAACCGGGCTCGGCACGACCGAGGGCGCGGTGATCGGTGGCACCGCCGGCGCCATCATCGGCGACGACGACCGCCGGAAATAAGGGCCTTATCGCAGGTAAAAGTCCACGGTGGTGACGACGCGCACCTTCTTGTAGGGCGTGTCGCTGCCGCCCTCGCCGCCTTCGCCGTCGCGTGCGTCGATCGAGAAATAGCCCTGGGTCGCGCTTTTGATGCCGCCGACGTCGGCGCCTGAATCCTTGGCGAATTGTTCGGCGGCGGCGCGGGCGTCCCTCGTGGCGGCGGCCACCATCTGCGGCTTGATGTCGTTGAGCTTGGTGAAGCTGTAGCGCATGCTGGACCCTTCCTGCAGCGTCACGCCGCGGCGGACCAGATCGAACTGCTGCGCCACGGCCCTTTGCGCGCGGGCGATGTCGGTGGTGCGCAACAGCATGCGTTGTGTGATGGTGATGGTGTTGACGCCGTTGTTGAGCCACTGGTTGACGCCGGCGCCGATGGGCGTGAGCTCTTCGGGCTTGAACCCCAGGCGGGTGAAATAGGCGCGCAGTTCGCGCGTATTGGTGTCGATTTCGCTGCGCACGGTGGGCAGGTCGAAACCGGTTGCCGAATAGCTGATCGACCAGGTGGCGAGATCGGCGGTGACATCCTTTTCAGCCAGACCCCGCACGGTCACCGATCGATCGGCGACCCTGGCGCGCTTCAACCCGTCGCCCAGCAAATAGCCGCCCGCGATCGCGCCGAAGGCGAGCAGGGCCGCACTGCCCAGAAAGACCTTGTCCCGCATATCCATGATGCTGCCCTCTTCCGTCAGGTGCCACCTCACCTTATCTTAAAGGGAGATTGTCCCCCTAGAGATGAACCGTTGCTTGATAGCGACGCATGGAGATCGAGTTGCCCAAATATCTGCATAGCATGATCCGCGTCGCCGACGTCGAGAAGACGAAGGCCTTTTTCGAACTGATCGGGCTTCGGGAGGTGCGGCGGTTCGACAATGAGAAAGGCCGGTTCACGCTAGTCTTCCTGGCGGCGCCAGGCGATGAGGATGCGCAGGTGGAGCTCACCTACAACTGGCCGGCGGAGGATGGCAGCCCGGCGGAAGTCTATGATGGCGGTCGCAACTTCGGCCATCTCGCCTATCGGGTCGAGAATATCTACGACACTTGCCAGCGGCTGATGGACGCGGGCGTGACGATCAACCGTCCGCCGCGCGACGGGCATATGGCGTTCGTCCGCTCACCCGACAATATTTCCGTCGAGCTGCTGCAGGACGGGCATCTGCCCCCCGCCGAGCCATGGGTGTCCATGCCCAATAGCGGGGTCTGGTAACCATGCTGGAGGTCCTCCGCATTCCGGTGCTGTCCGACAATTATGTCTGGCTGATGCATGACGCCGCCAGTGGCGAGACGGTGGCGGTCGACCCGGCGGTGGCCGACCCGGTGCTGGAAGCGGCGGCGGCGCGGGGGTGGCGGATCGATCAGATCTGGAACACGCATTGGCATGGTGACCATACGGGCGGCAATGCGGCGATCAAGGCGGCCACCGACTGCATCATTACCGGTCCGACCGCGGAAGCGGAGCGGATCGGCACGCTCGACCGGACGGTCGGCGAAGGCGACAGCGTTCGCATCGGTGACCATGTCGCGCAGGTGATGGCGGTGCCCGCGCATACGGCCGGGCATATCGCCTATCACTTTTCCGACGAGCGGATCGCTTTTGTCGGCGACACGTTGTTCGCCATGGGTTGCGGCCGGCTGTTCGAAGGAACGGCGGCGCAGATGTTCGCCAATCTGCAGAGGCTGGCCGCGCTGCCGGAAGATACGCGCATCTATTGCGCGCATGAATATACGCTCTCCAACGGTCGTTTCGCGCTGACGGTGGAGCCGGACAATGCGGCGCTGGCTGCGCGGGTTGCGGCGGTCGAGGCGGTGCGGGCGCGCGGCGAAGCGACGGTGCCGACCAGCATCGGCGAGGAACGAGCGACGAACATCTTCATGCGCGCGCGCGACGCCGAGGAACTGGCGGAGCGGCGCGCCGCCAAGGATGCCGCCTGACGGTTGGCGGCGTACGTCGCCGTCCAAGAGACGGCCAAGTTGGAGAGACGATGATGCGCGCATGGATGTGGATGACGCCGCTGCTGCTGGCGGGATGTACCGGCAGCTACGAGCCCAAGCCGTTGACGCCCAAGCAGATGGCGGAACTGGACGAGGCGCTGGCCGGCAAGGTCGCCGGTGAGAAGCAGACTTGCATCAGCCGGGTGCCGCAGACCAATTTGCGCGTCATCAGCAACAATGTGCTGCTGTATCGGGTGAGCAGCAAGCTGGTCTACAAGAATGAACTGATCGGTAGCTGCAACGGCCTGACGCGCGGGGACATTATGATCGTCCGCAGCTTTGGATCGCAAATGTGTCGGGGCGATTTCACGACGACCGCGAGCCCAGTGTCCGGCATCACCTCGGGCGCGTGCGCGCTGGGCGATTTCATCCCCTATCGGACGCCCAAGCAGCCATAAACGAGCGGGAGGGGGCGTGCCCGGCGTCGGGACGCCCGTCCTGTCCTTGACCCCTGCCGCCGCACCGCCGTTGCGCATCCGCGGAGGCTGACGCCGTCACGGCGGTAAAGGCCGAGATCTTTCCGGAACCGCCCTATCCGAACTGGACCGCGGTCGGCGTCAACTGGCTGGCTGGGTTCAACTTCGAATTCAAGGTCATCGCCCGCATCTTGGCTAGTCAGGCCTTGTAGAGCGCGTCCAGCCGGTCGGCATAGCGTTTGCGGATGACGTGGCGTCGGATCTTCATCGAGGGGGTAAGCTCCTCATTCTCGATCCCGAAGGCTTCGTCGGCGAGCACGAAGCGGCGCACCCGCTCGATCACCGACAAGTCGTCATTGACCCGGTCGACCGCTGCGCGCAGCGCCGCGTGATAGGTGGGGAGGGTAGTGGCGGCTTCGGGCGCGATTCCTTGAGCCTCCGCCCATTCGCGCGTCCATTCGGCGTCGGGCACGATCAGCCCGACCAGATAGGGGCGGCGGTCGCCATGGACCATCGCCTGGCCGATTTCCGGCTGGAGCGTCAGCATCCCTTCCACCTTTTGCGGAGAGACATTGTCGCCCTTGTCGTTGACGATCAGATCCTTCTTGCGATCGGTGATGCGGATGCGGCCGCGCGCATCAATCTCGCCAATGTCACCGGTGTGAAGCCAGCCATCCTTGAGCACTTTTTCGGTTTCGGCGGGATTGCGCCAATAGCCGTGCATGACCAGTTCGCCGCGCACCAATATCTCGCCATCGTCGGCGATCCGCACCTCGACGCCGTCGAGCGGAGGGCCGACCGTGTCCATCGCGATGCCGGCGCGTGGCCTGTTGCAACTGACCACAGGACCCGCTTCGGTCTGGCCATAGCCTTGCAACAGGGTAAGGCCCATGGCGTGGAAGAAGAGGCCGACGTCAGGATTGAGGGGCGCGCCGCCCGAGACCAGCGCTTTCATCCGGCCACCGAAGCGCGCGCGCACCTTGGGAATGAGCGTGCGAGAGAGCAGCGCCTTCATGGGCGCGTCCAGGATGGAGCCCTTGCCCGCCTGTTCCTTCGCCGCGATACGCAGCGCCTGGTTCAGCAGATAGGTAGGGAATTTCCCCTGCTTCTCGATCGACTTGATGATGCGGGCGCGCAGCACTTCGAACAGGCGGGGCACGACCACCATGATGGTGGGGCGCGCTTCCTCGATATTGCTGGCGAGCTTTTCCAGCCCTTCAGCATAATAGATCTGCCCGCCCAGCAGCATCGGCAGGAACTGGCCGCCACTATGTTCATAGGCGTGGCTGAGCGGCAGGAAGGAGAGGAAAACCTCATCATCCCAGCCGAAATCCTCGGTCACGATCGCGCCGGCGCCCTCGCAGTTCAGCAGGATCGCGCCATGATGCTGCATCACCCCGCGCGGCGCGCCGCCGGTGCCGCTGGTGTAGATGATGCAGGCCTGATCGTCGCGTGTCGCGGTCTGCGCGGCGGCAACGATGTCGACATCGGCCGCGGGATCATGGGCATGGGCGGCAATCAGGTCGCGCCACAGGTGGCAGGCGCAGCTGCCCTGCGCGCCGCGCAGCGGCTCCATGCCGATGACGAAGGCGGCCTGCGATCGGATGACGGCCGGCATCAGCGCCTGCGCCAGCTTGGCGGTGGACACGATCACCGCGCGGGCGCCGCTGTCGGTCAGGATATGCTGGTGATCGCGCGTGGTGTTGGTGGTGTAGGTGGGCACGGTGACGCAGCCCGCCGCCATGATCGCCAGATCGGCGATGCAGAATTCGGGCCGGTTTTCGCTGACCAGCATCACCGGATCGCCGGGTTTCAGCCCCTGCGCCTTGAGCGCGGCGGACAAAGCAGCGACCTGACGAGCGACTTCCGCCCAGCTGAGCGGCCGCCATTCGCCCTCGGTCTTGCGCCAGAGGAAGGGCTTGTCGCCCTTTTCCTTGGCCCGGGTGAAGAACATGGTGACAAGATTGGGAAATTTCTCGATCGCCCTCAAGGCTCGACTCCTGCGGTTTTCGGCGCGTCTGGCGCGCGCCTGTGCATCTGGCAAGGCTATAACTGCGCCATGCCGTAACGGCTATGCTTTTCGGATGGTTGCCTCAGTCGAACAGGCCGTTCTGCACGTCCTGCGGCGGATGAAGGCCAAGATGCTTCCAGCCCGGCCCGTTGAGGCAGCGTCCGCGCGCAGTGCGGGCGATGAGGCCAAGCTGGATCAGATAGGGCTCGATCACTTCCTCGATCGTATCGCGCGCCTCGGAAAGGCCGGCGGCCAGCGTTTCGACGCCGACCGGACCGCCGCGATAAATGTCCGCAATCATCATCAGATAGCGCCGGTCCATGAGGTCGAGACCAAGCTGATCGACCTCCAGCCGTTGCAGCGCGGCGTCGGCGACCTTTCGGTCGACTGCCTCCGCACCCGCGACATTGGCGAAGTCGCGCACCCGGCGCAGCAGCCGTCCCGCAATGCGCGGGGTCCCCCGCGAACGGCGCGCAATCTCGATCGCGCCGTCGGAGGTGATGGCGAGATCCAGCAGACGAGCGGCGCGGCGGACGACCAGCTCCAGTTCCTCGACGGTATAGAATTGCAGGCGCACGGGAATGCCGAACCGGTCCCGCAGCGGCGTCGTCAGCAGCCCCTGCCGCGTCGTTGCGCCCACCAGCGTGAAGCGCGGCAGGTCGATGCGGACGGAGCGCGCCGAAGGGCCTTCCCCGATCATCAGGTCGAGCGCGCGATCCTCCATGGCGGGATAGAGGACTTCCTCAACGGCCGGATTGAGGCGATGGATTTCGTCGACAAACAGCACGTCGCCTTCATCGAGATTGGTCAGGAGCGCGGCAAGATCGCCTGATTTGGCGATGACCGGGCCGGACGTGGCGCGGAAACCCACGCCCATTTCCTTGGCGACGATCTGCGCCAGCGTCGTCTTGCCCAAGCCCGGCGGGCCGAAGAAGAGCACATGGTCGAGCGCATCGCCGCGCGCCTTTGCCGCCTGGATGAAGATACGCAGATTTTCACGCGCCGCCTGCTGGCCGACAAATTCGTCGAGCGATTTGGGGCGCAAGGCCGCATCGACATCCTCGGGACGCCGCGCGGGAGTGAGAAGGCGGTCGTCGGTCATGGGTGGCGCCTCATCACGGTGGCGGCATCCATAGCTGCATGAAGGACTCGCACGATCAATATGTCCTTGCCGCTTACATGATAGATGATTCGATGCGGGCGATGCGAGAACACCCGAATATTACCCCCGTAATCAGCGCGCGCTTCTCCTGCCCCAGGGTGCGTGCGCAAGAGCGAGAAAATGCGTTCAAAGCCCTGCATGTGCATGCGTGTCGCCTGTACGCCGAACCTGTCCAGTCCTTGATCCTGAATAGTCTCGAGATCCTGTCGTGCAGCGACCGTGAGCCTTAGGTCAGCCATCGGGCAGGCGCGCCATAATCTCTCTCAGGACGTTTTCGGGCTCTGCATCGATGATGCCAGATGCGAAGCCTTCCTCGATCTTGTCGCGGACCCACTGCCGGCCATCTTCGGCTGCTTCCTGGTCACGACGGATGAGATCACGCACATAATCGGCCGCGTCCGCATAGCGGCCTTGCGCCAGGCGAGTATCGACCCATTGTTCCAGCGCGGGCGGCATAGAGATATTCAGGCTTGCCATCGACGAGTCTGTAGACCTTTCGTCATCGCGTTCCAATGACCTCCTCACTTTGCCGCCTTTCGCAGCGCCAGGCGGACCAGCGCGTCGAGGCTGGCGGCTTCGCCCAGTTCCTCCTCGGCGGCGGCGACGGCGCTGCTGGCTTCGGAGGGCTTAAAGCCCAGGTTCTGGAGCGCGGACAGGGCGTCGGCGCTCATGCTGCCCGCGGGGAGGGCAACCGCGCCCGCCAGGCCGATCGGGCCGCCCGCTGGCGCCGCGCCGATCTTGTCCTTGAGTTCATTGACGATGCGCTGGGCGAGTTTCGGGCCGACGCCATTGGCGCGCACCACCATCGCCCTGTCGCCGGTGGCGACGGCGCGGTGCAGCTCGGCGGGTTCCAGCGCAGAAAGGATGGCAAGGGCGACCCGCGACCCAACGCCCTGGACATGCGTGAGCAGCCGATACCAGTCCCGCTCCTCTGCCCGGGCGAATCCGACAAGGCGGATTGAATCCTCCGCCACCAGCATTTCGGTGTGGATTGTCACCGCTTCGCCCACCGGACCCAGCGCGGCGAGCGTGCGCGAGGACGCCCCGACCAGATAGCCGACGCCGCCGACATCGATCACGGCATGGTCGATGCCCGTGCTGTCGAGACGGCCCTTGAGTTTCGCAATCATGCCCGCTGCCCCATGGTCATGATCTGTTCTTTACAGCCTGTGACGCTGCGCGCCAGTGAGAAAGCGCGGCACCTTTTGCGGACCCACGCGTATTGCAGGCCGACCCTGATCTGAGGAAGGCCGTTCATGACCGCACCGCTGCTTTCGCCCAAGGATTTCGAATTTCCCGCCATCGCCCTGTCGGGGATCGTCGATCATGGCATGTATCTGCATTTCAAGAACTGCCTGGGCAGCGCGCCGCAGCAGGGGCTGGTGGTCGTCGAAATATCGACGCTGGGCGGCGATCCGGAAATCGCGCGCCTGATGGGCGAGGATATTCGCTTTCATTCCGACCTCTATCCGCAGCGGCGGCTGGTGTTCCTGGGCAAGACCGCGGTCTATTCGGCCGGCGCCACCTTCATGAGCTTCTTCGCAACCGAAAATCGCTATCTGACGCGCGGCACGCGGCTGATGATCCATGAGCGCCTCATCACCAAGACGGTGCAGCTGGCCGGGCCGCTTTCCACCTGCATCGCGACGCTGAAGGCCAATCTCAACGAGATCGAGACGTCGATCGCCATCCAGAATGAAGGTTTCCAGAATCTGATCCTGGGATCGCGGGTGACGATGGACGAATTGCTGCAGAAGGCGCCGGAAAACTGGTATCTGGAAGCCAATGAAGCGCAGGCGCTGGGGCTGGTCGCGGCGGTCCTCTAACCCCCGGCTGAACCGTCGCGCGACCCATGCGTTCTCCCGCGCGGGAGAGAGATGTGGACGCACATTATGAGATCGACGCCGATCCGTCCCGCGGGATGATCCGTGTTCGCCTATCCGGCTTCTTCGGGATCGAGGATGTGCGATCCTTTGGGATGCGCTATCGCGAGGAATTGGCGCGGTTGCCGGGTCCGGGTCATCTGACATTGGCGGACATTCGCGCCATGAAGATCCAGGCGCAGGATATTGTCACCGCCTTCAGCCGGTTCATGGCGTCGCCGGATACCCGGTCCCGCAAGCTCGCGTTCGTCTGTGCCTCCAACCTCGCGCGGTTGCAGGCGCAGCGGCTGACCGACCGGGCGGAGGTGCGCTTCTTCAACGATGCCAATGCGGCCGAGGCGTGGTTGATGCAGTAGGCGCCACTCCCTTCATCGCTTGCTTACGCTTTTCTGCTAAGGATCGCGGCCATGTCCAAGGCCGATCCCTGTCCTACGTCCGCCGTCAGCCATGGGGCGGGCGTCGCCGGCCTCGTGGGGCTGGCCGTCTGGACGCTGGTGGCGCGTCATTATGGGATGAACGGCCCCAATGCGGGGCTGGCGGCGGTGGTGGCCTGCGGCGTGCCGATGGTCTTGTGGTCGTTGATCGTCGACAAGGTGCATCGCCACGCATCGACTGGCATCGACTGGGCGGCCCCGCCCCGCCCGCTGCGCGCGGTGCTGGACACCAGCATCGTCAAGATCGCCGGCCTGTGGGCCACCTGGCTCGCCATCGCCATCTTCTATTGCATCGCGCGCTGGTACTGGAGCGGCAATTATCGCTTTTCGATGGACCTGTTCCTGAACGCCGCGCCCTGGCTGCTGGCCGCGTCCATCCCCTATATCCTCTGGATTGACCGAAGACTGATCGAGCCGCGCGACGCGACGTACAGCTTTGGCCAATGGGTGATCGGCGGCGCGGCCGGCCCGCCGGACATGAGCGAGGTTGCCAATCATGCGCGAGCCTGGGCGGTGAAGGGCTTCTTCCTCGCCTTCATGATCTCGATCGTGCCGGGCAATTTCGCGAGCGTCGTCGAATGGCGGATCAGTGACGCGATCGCACATCCGGTGGCGCTAGCCGGCTTCCTGATCGCGGTCATGTTCATGGTCGACGTCTGCATGGCGACGGTCGGCTATATCCTCACCTTCAAGCCGCTCGATTCGCATATCCGCACAGCCAACCCCTATCTGGGTGGCTGGCTCGCGGCGCTGATCTGCTATCCCCCCTTCGTCCTGATGGGCAATGGCGGGTTGCTCGACTATCATGCGGGGGGCGCGGAGTGGGACATGTGGACGCAGGGATCGACGGTCCTGCAATGGCTGCTGGGCGGCTGGCTGGTGCTGCTGACCGCCCTCTATGCCTGGGCGACGGTGGCGTTCGGCATCCGTTTTTCCAACCTGACGCATCGCGGCATATTGACGCATGGGCCCTATCGCTGGACGCGTCATCCCGCCTATCTGTCGAAGAATCTCTTCTGGTGGTTCGCGTCCTTGCCTTTCCTGACGGTGAGCGGCTCCATCACCGACATGGTGCGCAATTGCGCGATGCTGGGGCTGACCAACGCCGTCTATTATTGGCGGGCGAAGACCGAGGAAAAGCATTTGTCGGCCGATCCCGCCTATCGGGCCTATAGCGCGTGGATGGAGCGGCACGCGCCCGTGCCGCGCTTCTTCGCCTGGGCAACGGGGCGCAATCAGGGCGCGCACGTGCGTGAGCAGCCCGCCGAATAGGCAAGCGCGCGGCGGGCCAGATCAGAAGCTTTCTTCGGCGTAGATCCGGCCAAGATCGCCCTGCCATTCGCCATGATAGCGGTCGAGCAGCCGCTCCGCATGCGTCTTGCCCGACGCGACGACATCGTCGAGCGTGGACAGATAGCCGGTTTCATTGTCGCCCGACGCATTGAGCCGCCCGCGCGCGGCAAGCCCCAGACGGGCGATGTCAAGCACCGGGCGGGCAATGTCGCGCAAGGTCCGGCCACCGCCGATCGGCGCGTCGAGGCCGAGGCGCGGCACGGAGTCGCGCAGCAGCTGCCGCTCCTCCATGCTCCAGTCCTTGACCAGATCCCAGGCGGCATCGAGCGCGCCCTGATCATAAAGCAGGCCGACCCACAGGGCGGGCAATGCGCAGATGCGGTTCCATGGGCCGCCGTCCGCGCCGCGCATTTCGAGGAAGCTCTTCATCCGCACTTCCGGGAAGGCGGTGGACAAATGATCTTCCCAATCCTTCTCGGTCGGTTTATCTCCGGGCAGAACGGACAGATTGCCGTCGAGAAAGTCGCGGAAGCTGTGGCCGGCGGCGTCGATATATTTGCCGTCGCGGTAGACGAAATACATCGGCACATCGAGCGCATAGTCGGCATAGCGTTCATAGCCAAAGCCGTCCTCGAACACGAAGGGCAGCATGCCGGTGCGTGCGGGGTCGGTATCGGACCAGATATGGCTGCGATAGGACAGGAAGCCATTGGGCTTGCCATCGGTGAAGGGCGAATTGGCGAAGAGCGCGGTGGCGAGCGGCTGAAGCGCTAGGCTGACGCGGAACTTCTGCGCCATGTCGGCTTCGCTGCCATAATCGAGATTGGTCTGGATCGTGCAGGTGCGCAGCATCATGTCGAGGCCGAGCGAGCCCACGCGGGGCATGTGGCGCAGCATGATCTCGTAGCGTCCCTTGGGCATGATCGGCAGGTCGGCGCGGCTCTTGTCCGGCCACATGCCAAGGCCAAGGAAGCCGAGGCCGAGCTGGTCGCCGACATGCTTGACCTGTTCCAGGTGCCGGCCTGTTTCCGCGCAGGTCTGATGCAGATTTTCGAGCGGCGCGCCCGACAATTCCAGCTGGCCTGCCGGCTCCAGGCTGATGGTGCCGTCGCTGCCCGACAGAGCGATAATGTTGCCGCCTTCATAGACCGGGGTCCAGCCATAGCGGGTCAGGCCGATCAGCAGCGCGTGTATGCCGCCCTTTTCCTCATAGGAAGGGGCGTGATGATCGCTGCGGTCATAGACGAATTTTTCATGCTCGGTGCCGATGCGCCAGCGGTCCTTGGGCTTTTCGCCCTTGGCAAAGGCCGCGATCAGTTGGTCGCGGCTTTCGATGACGGGATCATGACCCGCTGAGTCGGTTCTGGTGCTCATGCCCCGCCCTTAGTGCTTCCCCTTTGCGCGTCAAATCAGACGCGCCGCGCACAGATAAGTTGCACCTATGACCCATGCAAGAAGATAGCGGATTGAAACTATTTCCAATCGCCGTTGATCGTCATCCATGCCGATATGGCGGCGATGGCGGCGGTTTCCGCGCGCAGGATGCGGGGACCGAGCGAAACCGGGATCGCGCCCTTCGTTGCGCGGATCGCATCGCGCTCCTGCGGGTCAAAGCCGCCTTCGGGCCCGACGAGGAAGGCGGCGGGTCCGGGATGGGCGCGCAGCATCGAGTCCAGCGCCGCGCCCCCGCTTTCGTCGGCGAAGAAGAGATGGCGACCAGCAGGCCAGTCCTTGAGCAGGGCGTCCAGCTTCATCATGCCGCCCAGGTCGGGCAGGGCTGTGCGGCCGCATTGTTCGGCCGCCTCCACCAGATGGGCGTGCAGCCGATCAAGATTGAGCTTGTCCACTACGGCCCGGCGCGTGAGCACGGGCTGCAGCTTCGCGACGCCCAGTTCACACGCCTTTTCGGCGATCAGGTCGATGCGCCCCTTGCGGATGGGCGCGCAGCAGAGCCAGAAATCGGGCACCTGTTCGGGCGGCTTGGTCTGGGCCACGCATTCCAGCACTAAGTCGCGCTTGCGGATGTCGCGGGCCCGCGCCGCCCATTCGCCAGATCGACCGTCGAACAGCAGGACGATGTCGTCGGGCTTCACCCGCATGACGCTGATCAGATAATGGGCGGGGTTGCCGTCCACTGGCACCGCGATCCCTTCGCCCAGCTGGGTTTCGACATGAAGGCGCGGCGCGCTCTGCGGAGGCCAGGCAGGAGTAGCGGTCATTTCATTTCATCCCTTCACGTCCGACTTGCCCAGCAGCCTTGCCCTTCATTAGAGGAGAATAGGGCTTCGACAAGCTCAGCCCGAACGGAGTGTGAAAGTTGAGTGGAGCCATCGTTCCCGACAGCGAGGCGCGGGGCCTCCTTGCCCGCTTGCCGGAGACGCCGCGCGTGCTGGCGCAACTGGCGCGACTGGACCGGCCGATCGGCTGGTGGCTGCTCTTCTGGCCCGGCGCCTGGGCGGTGGCTTTGGCCGGCGGTGGCTTTGCCCGCTGGCCGCTGATCGCCTGGCTGCTGCTGGGCAGCATCGCGATGCGCGGCGCAGGATGCGTGTTCAACGATATTGTCGATCGCGACCTTGACCGGCAGGTGGCGCGGACCGCCGCGCGACCGCTGGCGAGCGGGACGATGGCGCTGAAGACCGCCTGGGCCTGGCTGCTGGCGCTATGTCTGGTCGGATTGATCGTGCTGTTGCAGCTGCGCCCCATGGCGCAGATCGTCGCACTGGGCAGTCTGGCGCTGGTCGCCGCCTATCCCTTCATGAAGCGGATCACCGGTTGGCCGCAAATATGGCTGGGGCTGGTCTTTGCCTGGGCCGCGCTGGTGGGGTGGAGCGAAGTGGCGGGCGCGCTGACGCTGCCGGGATTGCTGCTCTATGCGGGAACCATCCCGTGGATCGTTGGCTATGACACCATCTACGCGCTGCAGGACCGGGAGGATGACGCGCTGATCGGAATAGGATCGAGCGCCTTGTCGATGGGGCGGCATGTCCGGTTGGGCGTCACGCTCTGCTATGCGCTGGCGCTGGCGCTGTGGGCGGCGGCCATCTGGCAGGTCCGCGCGCAGGGGTTGGCGCTGGCGGCGTTGCTGCCGATGGCGGCGCATCTGCTGTGGCAGGTCGCAACGCTCAAGGAGGACGGAGTTGACCCGCTGCGCACGTTTCGATCGAACCGCTTTGCCGGGCTGCTGATGTTTCTGGGATGCCTCACCGTGGGGAGCGCTGCATGACGCCGCAACCCGGCGCTGATTGCTGGCGTATCGAGCGGGCGGACAAGGCGAGCGTGGTGGTCGACGCCGACGCCTATTTCCGCCATGCTCGCGCAGCGATGATGAAGGCCAAGCGCCGCATCATGCTGATCGGGTGGGATTTCGACGCGGCGATCAGCCTGGTGCGCGAGGAGGAGGCGCATGACGGCGCACCGACGACCATCGGCGAGTTCATCAGCTGGCTGGTGGAACAGACGCCGGAGCTGGAAATCTATCTTCTGCGCTGGGACGTGGGCGCGGTGAAGGCGATGGCGCGACCCACGAACTTTTTCACCACGCTCAAATGGATGGCGCATCCGCGCGTCACCGTGAAGCTGGACAGCCACCATCCTCCCGCGGCCTCGCATCACCAGAAGATCGTCGTCATCGACGATTGCTTCGCCTTTTGCGGCGGCATCGACATGACGGGCGATCGCTGGGACACGCGCCATCATCGCGACGAGGAGCTGGGCCGGCATCATCCCGACGGATCGCCTTATGGCCCCTGGCATGATGCGACCACGGCGCTCGAAGGGCCTGTGGCGGCGGCTCTGGGCCATCATGCCCGCGGGCGCTGGAAGGGCGCAGGCGGGGGAGAATTGGAGCCGGTGCCGGGCGCATATGAATGCTGGCCCGAGGCGTTGCCGGTGCAGTTCGAGAATGTCGAGATCGCCATTGCCCGCACGGCGCCCGAAATGGACGACCAGGACGGGCTGACCGAGATCGAGCAGCTCTACCTCAACCAGATCGCGGCGGCGAAGCGGCATATCTATGCCGAGAGCCAATATTTCGCCTCGCGCCGGATCGCCGAGGCGATCGCCAGGCGGCTGGCCGAGCCCGATGGCCCCGAAATCATCGTCATCAATCCGCAGCAGGCCGATGGCTGGCTGGAAAGCCAGGCGATGGATTCTGCGCGCGCCCGGTTGTTCGAGGCGTTGAAGGCCCGGGATCCGCATGGCCGCTTCCGCCTCTATCACCCGTTCACCCAGCGCGGTGCGCCCATTTATGTCCATGCCAAGATATTGATCGTCGACGACCGGCTGATCCGGGTCGGATCGTCCAACATGAACAACCGGTCGATGCGACTGGACACCGAATGCGACATATGCATCGATACGGCGCTGCCGGCCAATGCGGGGCGGCAGGCGACGATCCTGCGCATCCGCGACGACCTGATCGCCGAGCATCTCGACCTGCCGCTCGAACGGGTATCCGCGGTGCTCGCGCAGCGCGGGCTGATCGCGGGGATCGAGGAGCTGCGGCAGAAGCCGGGGCGCACCTTGCGCCCCTATCGCACGCCCGACCTCAATGCCGTGCAGGAATGGCTGGCCGACAATGAAGTGCTGGACCCCGAGGGGCCGGAGGAGATGTTCGAACCGATCAGCGAGCGCGGCCTGTTCCGCCGGATGAAGGGCTGGTTCGGGCGACCCGAGCGCGGCTAGAGCCGGTCAACAGGCGGCAGGGTGGCGCAGCCGCAATGCGGCGGCAAGGTCCGGAGCGGGTGGGCTGGCCCTATTCCGCCGCCAGCAGCGCTTCGGCGCCGTGCAGATTGACCGACACGAGGCGGCTGACGCCGCGTTCGACCATGGTGACGCCGAACAGCCGGTGCATCCGCGCCATGCTGACGGCATTATGAGTGACGATGAGATAGCGGGTATTGGTCTGCGCCACCATGGCGTCGAGCAGGTCGCAGAACCGCTCGACATTGGCGTCGTCAAGCGGCGCATCGACTTCGTCCAGCACGCAGATCGGCGCGGGATTGGTGAGGAACAGGCCGAAGATGAGCGCGACGGCCGTGAGCGCCTGCTCGCCGCCCGACAGCAAGGTGAGCGCGGCCAGCTTCTTGCCGGGCGGCTGGGCCATGATCTCTAGCCCCGCTTCGAGCGGATCGTCGCTGTCGATCAGCTCCAGATGCGCCTGGCCGCCGTTGAAGAGGGTGGTGAAGAGCCGACGGAAATGGCCGTCCACCGCCTCGAACGCGGCGAGCAGGCGCTGGCGGCCTTCGCGGTTGAGGCTGCCGATCGATCCGCGCAGCTGGTTGATGGCGGTGGTGAGTTCGGCGCTCTCGGCCCGGCTGGTTGCCTGGCTGGCTTCCAGTTCCTCCAGTTCCTGGGCGGCGACGAGGTTGACCGGACCGATCCGTTCGCGTTCGGCAACGAAACGGTCATGGTCGGCCTGCTCGGTCTGGGCGATGCGGATGTCGGCGCTCGGGAAGCCGAGCTTTTCCGGGAGCACGGCGGGCGGGCATTCGAAGCGTTCGCCCGACAGGCGGTTGGTTTCGATCCGCCGTTCGTCGGCCGCTTCGGCGCGGGCCGCAGCGGTGGCGCGGGCTTCGCGCGCGGCGGCGAGCGTTTCGCCCGCCTGCGCCGCCTGCGCTTCGGCGTTGCGCAGCGTGGCTTCGGCCGCTTCTTCGGCGCTGCGCGCGCTCTCGGCCGTCGCGCGGAGGGTCGCTCCCTGGGCTTCAAGGTCGGCGATGGCGCGGGACAGTCGATCGGGTTCGGCCGCGATCGCGGTGCGTTCCTGGCCGATCTCCTCGCCGCGAGCGACCATGGCGGCGATGCGCTTTGCGGCTTCGCCGGCGCGAGCGCGCCAGCCCTTCACTTCCGCGTCAGCGGCGGCCTGACGCTCGCGATCGCTGCCAAGCGCGCGGTCGGCCAGCGCCTGGTCGGCCTGCAACTGGCTGACGGCGGCGCGCGCCTTCTCGCTGGCCTGGCCGAGCGTCGCGACCAGATGACCCGTCTCAGCGCCATCGGGCATGGCGGCGCGGGCCGCCTGTGCCTTCTCATGCTCCGCCTGCGCCCGAGCGAGATCGTTGCGCGCGGCGGTCAGCCGTTCCTCGACGGCTTCGCGGCGGCCGGCGAGCCGCTCGAGCGCAGTCGTCGCTTCGTCAGCGGCGCGCAGGGCGGCGCGCAGCCGCTGGTCGGCCTGCGACAAGGCGTTGCGGCCGGCGGCAAGGGCGGTGACTGCGCTCTGTTCGCGCCCCTTGGCCTCATCCTGCGCGCTGGCGGCGTCGTCCACATCCGCCTGGGAAGCGGGGCGAGCGGCGGCGATCGCGTCCAGCCGGTTGAGCCGGATCAGCCGCTCGGCCGCGGCCGCTCCACCCTCCAGCGCGACATAGCCGTCCCAGCGGCGCAGCTGGCCGTCGCGGGTGACGAGCCGCTGGCCCACCGCGAGCGGCTGGTTCTCGTCTCGTTCCGCCACCGCGATCTGCGCCAGGCGGCGGGCGAGAGCGGCGGGCGCGGTGACATGGTCGGCGAGTGGGGTCGTGCCGGCAGGCAGCGTGGGGTCGTGCGCTAGCGGATCGGCGCCCGACCAGCGGCGCTTGCCCTCGACCCCGACAGGCGCTTCGAGATCGTCGCCCAGCGCGGCCGCGAGCGCGCGTTCGTAGCCCGGCGCTGCCTTCAGCTGGTCGAGCGCGCGCGCCTTGTTGCCGGTGCCGCTGTCGACCGCGCGCTTGAGGGCGGCGGCTTCGCTATCCAGCGCGGCCAGGGCGGCGCGGGCGGAGGCGAGAGCGGCTTCGGCGGCGGCGCGCGCATCGGCGGCGGCCTGACGGTCCTGCTCGGCTGACTGGATCGCGGCTTCTGCGGCATCGCGGTCCGCCTGCGCCTGGGCCTGTTCCGTTTCCGCCGCGGCGCGCTGCGCTTCGAGTGGAGCCGCATCGGGCAGGGCGGCGGCATCGCTTTCGAGCCGCGCTGCGTCACGCTCGGCGCGATCGCGCTGGTTGCGCGCGGCGGCGAGCGCGGCTTCGGCGACGCGCAGCTCGGCCTGCTCGGCCGCCTGCCTGGCCATGGCTCGCGCCAGATCCAGCTCGGCGTCGCGCGCTTCGCCCTCCGCCGCTGCGATACGACCGGCGAAGTCGGGGCGCAGTTTCTCCGTCTCGGCGATTCGCGCCTTGAGCGTCGCAATCTCGGCGGTCAGCCGCGCAATGGCGTCGGCCGCGTCATTGGCGAGTGTGCCTTCCCGCGCGCGATCCTCCTCCAGCCGGCCGGCCTGCTGGCCAAGGTCGGCCAGGCGCCGAACGACCGAGTCGCGTTCGGTGCGCAGGGCGGCCAGCCGATGGCCCGCTTCATTGGCGGCATCGCGGGCCGCCTGAGCGGCGGCGCGGCGATCGGCGAGCGCGGCGACGGCGGCCTGGGCATGGGCGGCGGCAGCCGCCTGCCCCTCCTGCGCGGCGGCGACGGCGGCCTCGGCCTGGCGAGCTTGGGCGCGAGCCGCTTCGGCGCTGGCGTTCGCTTCGCGCCAGCGGGCGAACAGAGCGCGGCCTTCGGCAACGCGGATCTGGTCGGACAGGCGAATATAGCGCTCGGCCGCCTTCGCCTGCCGCCGCAGGGCATTGGCGCGCGCATCCATGTCGAGCAGGATTTCGTCGAGCCGGGCGAGATTGGTTTCGGCCGCGCGCAATTTCTGTTCAGCATCCTTGCGCCGGACATGAAGGCCAGCGATGCCCGCCGCTTCCTCCAGCATGGCGCGGCGCTCCTGCGGGCGCGCGGCGATGACGGCGGCGATCCGCCCCTGGCTGACGAGCGCCGGGCTGTGCGGGCCGGTCGCGGCATCGGCGAAGATGAGCGCGACATCCTTGGCCCGGACATCCTTGCCATTGGCGCGATAGGCGCTGCCGGCACCGCGCTCGATCCGGCGAGTGACTTCCAGTTCGCCGTCGGCGCCGACCTCTACCGCGTTGAACAGTTCGCCCTGTTCCTGCACGGTCAGCAGCGACACTTCGGCAAAGTCGCGCTGCGGCCGGCTGGCGGTGCCGGCGAAGATGACATCCTCCATGCCTGCGCCGCGCATGGATTTGGCGCTGGATTCGCCCATGACCCAGCGGATCGCTTCCAGCAGGTTGGACTTGCCGCAGCCATTGGGGCCGACGATGCCGGTCAGTCCCGGCTCGATCCGCAATTCGGTGGCGTCGACGAAGCTCTTGAAACCGGATAGCTTGAGGCGCTTTATCTGCACGGCGGCGATCCGGGGCAGTGCGCCGCCCCGGCTCCCTGATGGTCAGGCGGCGATGTCAGCCCCCCGCCGCGCAATCAGAGACCCGCTTCCTTGAGCTTGGGTTCGAGCGAGGCCCAATTGGCGACATTGTCGACCAGCACGCCGTTGATCAGGAAGCTGGGCGTGCCCTGAATCTGATATTGGTTGTTCGCCGCCTCGACGCCCTTGGCCAGCTTTTCGGCGGTGGCGGTGTCGGCCAGGCACTGCTTGGCCTGATCCTCCGAAATGCCGCGCTGCTTGGCGAAGTCGATCAGGCCGGCGATCTGGGCGATGGCGACGGGACGCTGGGCGGGGGGGAGCTGCTCCACGCCCTTGAAAGCGCCTTCCTGACCCTGAACCTTCTCGAACATCGCCTTCTGATTGGCGAAAAACTGTTCGGACAGCGGGTAGAAGACGTCCTTGCCGCCGCAGCGGGCCAGCAGCGCGGTGGTGAGGTCGATGGGATCGCGCACATAGGTGCGGAATTCGTAGCTCATCTTGCCAGTGTCGACACGCTCGCGGATCTCCGGCGAGGCGGTCTCGGCGAAATCGGCGCAATGGCTGCAGGTGAAGGACCCATATTCGACGAGCTTGAGCTTGGCGTCGGGATTGCCCATCACGAAATTGCCCTCGGGTGTTTCGTTGACGGTCGCGGACCAGCTGGTCCCGGCGGGCGCGGGAACGGCGGCGATGGGTTCGCCACTAGGCTTCGCCGCGTCCTCGCTGCTGTTGCAGGCGGCAAGGCCGAGGCTGAGGGCGACGAGGGTCAGACCGGTAAGGGCTTTCACGACGGGCAGGGCTCCGATGATTGGCGGTTCGTTGCGGGTGTAGATCAGCGTGCGACGGGGGGCAATGCAGCCTTGACGATCGCCCAGGTCGATCCGTCGACCCTCGTGCCGTTGATGGTGAAGCCGGGGGTCCCGGTGATCTTCACCTTGGTCCAGGCCTCGTCCGTCATCGCCAGCACCTGCTTCATCGATTGCGGATTGGCGATGCAGGCGTTGAGCTGGGCGTTGGTGAAGCCGCGCTTGTTCATCAGCGCGTAGAGGCCGGTCTTCTGTCCAATGTCCTGGAGCGCGGGGATCTGGTCGGTCGGCTTTGCCGCGCCGTTACCGTCATAGGCTTCGACCTTGGGGATCCAGGCGCTCTGGTTGGCGAAGAGCGCTTCGTGGTTGCCCATGAACTTCGCCGGGCCGCCGCAGCGGGCCAGCAGCGCGGCGGTGAGGTCATATTTGTCGCGCACCGCGTTGCGCACCTCTACCCCCACCTTGCCGCCCTTCACATAGTCGGTCCGGAGCGGAGCGCTCGCTTCGCCGACGAAATGGGCGCAGTGCGAACAGGTGTAGCTGACATATTCGACCAGCTTCGTGGGCGCGGCCGGATTGCCCATATAATGGCCACCGATCGGGGTCATCGTGACCCGGCTGACCCAGTTCACCGCGGGCGCGGCGACCAGGGCGGCGGGAAGGGCGAGCAGGGCGAGCGGGAGGATCTTCTTCATGGGATCATGTCCATAAAAGGGCGAGCATAAGGGAGCCCGGCTAAACCAAAGCTAAATCAACTGACCCTGGGCAGGCCGCTGCCATTGGCGAGGCCCTGCGCCAGCGATTCGAGCACGGCGCGCAATTCGGGATCGCCGATGTCGCGCAGCGAATCGCCCAGTTCCACCGGGATCGGCTTGAGGTTGCGCGGCGGCGGGCGGCGCTCGGCGGTGATCGGCGCCAGATTGCCCTGCCGCATCGCGACCTTGGCGACGGCGGCATAGCCGAAGAAGCGGTTCACCCGTTCGACGATGTCCGGCAGCACATGCTGGATCATCGGCGCATGACCGCTCAATACCGTCAATTGCAGCGTGCCGCCGGCCTTCTTGCCGACCGGAAAGCGGATCGATTCGGGCGCCGACACTGCCGCATAATGGGGGCCGACGATTTCGGTCCAGCGCGTGACGATGCTGGACTGGACGAAGCCGAACTTGCGAAAGGCGGCGCGGCCGATGTCGGGCATCAGGTCGGCGATCTGGCGCGGCGCGCCGACGCGCGGCCGTTCTTCGGCCGGGGCCTTGCGCATTTTCACTTTCGGACTGGCCGGGCGTTCCGTCATGGCCCGCTTAATGGCATAGGGCCGCCATGCGCGTCGAGGGTAGAGAGACAAAAATCGCAAGCGACCTGCTGGCGCATTATGATGTTCTTGCGCGGCGATTGCCCTGGCGCACGCCGCCCGGCGCCAATGCCGCCGACGCCTATCGGGTGTGGCTGTCCGAAGTGATGCTGCAGCAGACGACGGTGGCTGCCGTCGGCCCCTATTTCGATAAATTCACCAGGCGCTGGCCCACGGTCGCGGATCTGGCGGCAGCGCCCGATGCCGACTTGATGGCCGCCTGGGCGGGGCTTGGCTATTATGCGCGGGCGCGCAACTTGCTGGCCTGCGCGCGGGCGGTTGTGCGCGATCATGGCGGGCGCTTCCCCGATACGGAGGAGGGACTGCGGGCGCTGCCGGGCGTTGGCGCCTATACCGCCGCCGCGGTGGCCGCCATCGCCTTTGGCCGGCGTGCGGTGGTGGTGGACGCCAATGTCGAGCGGGTGGTGGCGCGGCTGTTCGCGATCGACACGCCCCTGCCGGTCGCACGGCCCGCGATCCGCGCCGCGGCCGACCGCATCACGCCCGACGCGCGCGCCGGCGATTTCGCGCAGGCGATGATGGATCTAGGCGCGACCATCTGCACGCCGCGCAGCCCCGCCTGCGCCATTTGCCCGCTGCGGCAGGATTGCGCCGCCTTCGCCACTGCCGATCCCGCAGCCTTCCCGGTCAAGGCGGCGAAGAAGGCGAGGCCGCACCGGCTGGGCCATGGCTGGTGGATCGAGCACGACGGCCATGTCTGGCTGGTGCGGCGGCCGGACAAGGGATTGTTGGGAGGGATGCGCGCGCTGCCCAGTTCCGACTGGAGCGCCGCGCCCGACCCGACGCCGCCCGTCGTGGCGGACTGGACACAGGTGGCGCAGCCGGTCGGGCATGTCTTCACCCATTTCTCGCTGGCGCTCAGTATGCACCATGCCCATGTGGAGGCGCATGTTACGCCGCATAGCGAGGGCGAATGGTGGCCGGTCGACTCCCTTGGCGAGGCCGGGCTGCCGACGCTGTTCGTGCGCGCGGCCGAAGCGGTGAGAAAGGACCAGGATGCACGGAACGCCAAGGGCTGATCGCACGCTACCGGGTTTTGTCGGCGGAACGCTGGACCGGGTCGACCATGTCCGCACCAACCCCGCCTTGCTGGCCGAGGCGTTCACCGACCCCAAGGCGCGGCGGCTGGTGCTGGACGGGCTGGACCCGGTGGAGGCGGACGGCCATCTGCTGCTGGAGCCGATCGATCGCCAGGCGCTGCTGGCGGACCATGTGCTGCTGGGCGTCGACCCGGAGCAGCGGCCGATCTTCGTAAGGCTGGCTGGCGATCTGGGCGCGAACATGGGACCGACGCCGCGCAGCCGGGGAATCGCCGGGCTGATACCCGCCGAAGAGGTCGCGCTCTATGGAGCGGCGCGCAGCCTGGTCCATTGGCATGCGCGGCATCGCTTCTGCGCCTTCTGCGGGGCAGCGACCCGGCCGGTGAAGGCCGGATGGTCGCGCCGGTGCGACGCCTGCGCGGCGGAGCATTTTCCCCGCACTGATCCCGTCGTCATCATGCTGGCGCAGCATCGCGGGCGAGTGCTGCTGGGGCGGCAGCATGGCTGGCCGCAAGGGCGCTATTCGGCGCTGGCCGGCTTCGTCGAACCGGGCGAGACGATCGAGGAGGCGGTGGCGCGGGAGACGTTTGAGGAAGCGGGCGTGCGCGTTCGTGCGGTCCGCTATGTGATGAGCCAGCCCTGGCCTTTTCCTTCGTCCCTGATGATCGCCTGCCTTGCCGAGGCGGAGGAGGATGCGCTGCGGCTGGACCCGACCGAGATAGAAGCCGCTTTCTGGTGCGATGCGGATGGCGTGCGCGCGGCGCTGGCGGGCGATCCCGATGCGCCGTTCCTGGCGCCGCCGCCGATGGCGGTCGCCTGGCATCTGCTCGACCATTGGCTTGGCGAGGTTGTTACCGCCGGCGCAAGCGCGTAAGGCCGGGCCTTCCTTTCGCCCAATCAAGGACTATCTCTCCTCCATGCTCAGCCTAGACGAAGCCCAGTCGCGCGCGCAGGACCTGGTGAACGCAGCGCGCAAGGCCGGGGCGGATGCAGCCGACGCCATCTATGCCTGCAATGCGTCGACCAATGTGTCGGTGCGCCTTGGCGCGCTGGAGGATGTCGAGCGGTCCGAGGGCGAGGAGATCGGCCTGCGCGTCTTCATCGGTCAGCGGTCGGCGAGCATTTCCGCGTCGGACATGAGCCCCGCGACGCTCGCAACGCTGGTGGAGCGGTGCATCGCCATGGCGCGGGAGGCGCCGGAGGATCCCTATGCCGGGCTGGCGCCCGAGGACCGGCTGCTGAAAAAGCGGCCGCATTCGCTGGACCTGACCGACGAAGAGGAGCCCGAGCCCGCCGCACTGCGCGAACGCGCATTGATGGCGGAGGATGCGGCGCGCAGCGTGCCGGGCATCACCAACAGCGAAGGCGGCGGCGCGTCCAGCGGGCGCAGCCAGGTGGCGCTGGCGACCAGCCATGGCTTTGCCGGCGCCTATGCGGGCACGAGCCATGCGACCTGGGCCAGCGTGCTGGCGGGCGCCGGGTCCGACATGCAGCGCGATCATGCCAGCCATTCGGCGCGCCATCTGCGCGACCTGGACCATGCCGATGCCGTCGGCGTGCGCGCCGGGCAGCGTGCGGTGGCGCGGCTCAACCCGGTGAAAGTGGGCAGTGGGGTCATGCCCGTGATCTTCGACCCGCGCATCGGATCGAGCCTGATCGGCCATCTGGTGAGCGGCATCGTGGGACCGGCGATCGCCCGCCGGTCGAGCTTCCTCCTGGATCAGCTGGGGGAGGCGATCTTCGATTCGGCGGTCACCATCATCGACGATCCGCTGCGCCCGCGGGGCCTGCGGTCCCGCCCGTTCGATGGCGAGGGCCTGCCGGTCGAGCGGCGCGCGCTGATCGACGCAGGCGTGCTGACAGGATGGCTGCTGGACAGCGCGTCGGCGCGGCAGCTGGGGCTGGAGCCGACCGGCCATGCAAGCAGGGGCGGCAGCGGCGCGCCGGGCGCCAGCGTCACGAACGTCCATATGGAAGCCGGCACCACGTCGCCGGGCGACCTGCGGTTCGACGTGGAGCGCGGCATCTATGTCACCGAGTTGATCGGCATGGGCGTCAATGGCGTCACCGGCGACTATAGCCGCGGCGCGTCGGGCTTCCTGATCGAAAATGGCGCGGTGATGAACGCCGTGTCGGAAATCACCATCGCCGGCAATCTCAGGGATATGTTCCGCAATCTGACGCCGGCGAGCGACCTGCATTTCCGTTACGCAATGAACGTGCCGACCATTCGCATCGACGGGATGACCGTTGCCGGAGGCTGAACTCCCCCTGCGCGCGATCCTGTCCGCGGTGGCGGACGCGGCCGATCATGGGCTGACCTTGTGGGCCAATGGCGATACGCGCGTGCGCCAGTGGGAAAAGGTGCCCGGCCATCCGGTGTGCGAAGCGGACCTGGAGCTGGACGCGATGTTGCGCGCCAGCCTGACCGCGATCGACCCGACCGCCGGCTGGCTGTCGGAGGAGACGGCGGACACGGTGCATCGGCTGGGCCTGTCGCGGGTGTGGGTGGTCGATCCGATCGACGGCACGCGCGATTATCTGCGCGGCCGGCGGGGCTGGGCGGTGTCGGTCGCGCTGGTCGAGGATGGCGCGGTGCGGATCGGCATATTGGCTGCGCCCGCGCGCGACGAGCTGTGGGTGGCCCAGGCGGGGAAGGGCGCGACCCGCAACGGCAAGGCGCTTCGGGCGGGCAGCCGCACGCAATTGCCGGGCTCGCGCGTGCCGGCGGACCAGTTGCCCCGCGCCGATCGCGATCTGGTCGCCGTGGAAAAGCCCAACAGCATCGCGCTGCGCATGGCGCTGGTCGCCGCCGACGAGGCCGACCTGGTCGCGACCGTGCGCTGGGGTAATGAATGGGACGTCGCGGCGGCGGCGCTGATCTGCCAGGAAGCGGGCGCGACGGTGACCGACGCGCTGGGCGATCCGCTGCGCTTCAACCGGCCGCAGCCCACCGCCTTCGGCCTGCTCTGCGCCGCGCCGGGCATTCATGGCGCGGCGGCGGAGCGACTGGCGCCCCGCGCGCAGGAGATATTGGGCCGGGGTTAGAGCTTGCCGTATTTCGCCTCGAAACCGGCGGTGTCGCCGGCGGCGAGATATTTGGCCTGATCCACCCACTGGTCGCGGATTGGGCGACCCTTGAAATTGCCCAGCCTGGCGTCGATCGCGGCAATGTCGGCATCCGACCAAGCGGCGATCTGGGCATAGCGCGTGACGCCGAGATCGATCAGCAGCGCCTTGAGCTTGGGGCCCACGCCTTTCAGCCGCAGCAGATCGTCCGGCGCTGCATCATCGGCGGGCGCTGCGATGGCGGGTGAGACGGGGATGGGTTCGGCAGGAATGGGTTCGACCGCAGGGGGCGGCGTGGGATCGGCGGCCGGCATACGGCCGGCGAACGGTTCGACCTGTGCGGCGGGTTGGACGTCGGCTGCCGGCGCGGGCGAGGGCGCGACCGGTGCGGGGGCGGGCGGCACGGCAACCGGATCGGCAAGCGGCGGCGGCGCGGTGGCAAGCGGCTGCTCGACCGGTGCGGCCGGTTCGCCCGGCGCGTCCAGATCCGGCTTGCGCTTGCCCGATAGCAGGAACACCAGGCCGATGAGGACGAGCAGCGCGATCAGCAGCCACAGGCCATAGTCCATGAAGAATTCCTGCATTGTCCTCATTCTCCTTTTCCGTAGCTTCTTCTTAATGGCGGGGCGGACCATGGGGCAAGAGCGACGGAGTGCGCGCCCGAGCGGCTTTGTTGCATCCAAGTCCCGGTGCTTGCCGCACCCCCTTTGCTCAGCCGAGCGAAGTTGACGATGCGGTCGAGCGCCTTTCGCCCCGCCGGATCGTCCAAGTTGAACTGATATTCGTGCGGCAGCGCAGGTTCGTGGCCATCCGGGAAGAAGAGGGCTTCGACAGGCACTCCCAGCAACCGAAGGCGTTCAGTCAGCCTCTTTGCCTGAGGTAAGAGCGGATCTCCATTGCCCGAAGAGACGAAACTGGGGGGAAAGTTCGATGTGACGTGATCGGTGATGGATGCGAGGCGAAACCGTTCATCGTTCATGAAGTCGTGGCTACCGGAATAGGCCCATAAGATCGTTCGCACGAACCAGCCATAGTCCCCATGCAGATCGACCGACCCGATATCATAGGCTCCCGATAACAGCAGCAGTCCCTTTATGTCCTGCGCATCGAGTTGGGGCGTGACGCCCAGCGCGCGCGCATAAGCCGGATCAGTCGTGAGCAACGAGACTTGGGCCGCGATCTGCGCGCCAGCCGAATCGCCCGCCAGAATGATATGGTCAGGGTCTACTCCCAACGCATCGGCGTTGCGCAGGATGTGACCCAGGGCAGCATTCACCTGTTCGACTGGTTGAGGATAGCGGCTTTTGCGTCCCGTGGAATATTCAACGCCGATAGTCGTAAAACCGCGGCCCGCCAGCACCCGCAGATAGTTGGCGACGCCGGCCTTGCTCCCGGCGATCCATGCGCCCCCATGCACCCAGACAATGGTCGCCTGCCGCGCAGGCGCGCTTTCCCTTCGATAGAGGTCGAACAGTTCGTCTCTCTTGCTGCCATAGCGCAGGTCGGCGCGCGTGACGATCCCGCCCGGAACATGTTTTTCCAGAGCGGCTTCCGAAGCCTGGTCTCCATCGGAAAAGGCATAAGCGATGATGGCGACCGTCGGCCACGGGCTGAGTCGGAAAGCGAAGAAGCCGGCAACGACGATCAGCGCCAATGCCATTCCGCCCCAGCGCAACCAACGCATGCTATTCAACTCCGGCGTGCTGCATGAGCGACGGATTCATGGATGCCCGCATCATGCCGTTGCCAAGGCCGGACGGGGACAGCGCGCAGAAACGCGCCAGGCTCGATTGAACGGAGCCTTCTCTCACTTCGGCTAGATTGCAGGGCGAGCCGCATTGTGCATCCTGTGACGAAATCATAGTCTCTGGACATCCCGAAGCTCTCGTCCTGTCACTAAGCGGAGCCTAGACGTCCATGTCAATTTCAAGCAAGGCCGAGCGGCGTTTCCTAAGCCATGAGGATTGGGAGGTCGTGAGACAGACGCATCATCCGGAAATCTACCAGCAGAGTCGCGATGACCTGGACAATTTGCGCAAGCGACTGCGCACCCTGCGAAGCCGGGAGCGAACGAAATTGCGTCAGACGGAGCGCGAAGTCAGAGGCAAGGCTGATCCGCGCGGTGGAAGCTTCCCGGGCAATGTCGATCAACCCCGCCGGCGGAAGCAGATTTTCGCGGGCGCGCTCAAGCGCGTGAACGCTGAAGTCGGCCGCCTGCGCAAAATCGAAGCGCAGCATGCGCTCACCCAGGCGGCCCGTCGCGCGCTGGCAATGCGGACGTCCGGTGAGTCGTTCCTGCCGCCTAACAGTGACATGGCGCATTCTGGAATGCGCGCTAAGCCCAGTGATCGTCGGCGGAAGCATGTCACAGGTCGGCGAATCGGCAGTGTCTCCCAAGCCAACAAGAATGCGCAGGCGCGGCGCGACAGGCTCGACGCGGAGTGACCACCGGTTTTAGGGGATGGGCTGCGCTGCCAGCCTTCCCGTGACCGCTGCCGACATTGGTCAGCGCGCTTCGCGTGCCACTTCGCGCCAGCCGATGTCGCGGCGGCAGAAGCCGGTGGGAAAATCAATGGCATCCACTGCGGCATAGGCCGCCGCCTGCGCCGCGCCAACGCTGTCGCCCGTGGCGGTGACGTTGAGCACGCGCCCGCCATTGGCGACCAGGGTGCCGTTCTTGTCCGCGGTGCCGGCATGGAACACCTTGGCGCCGGTCTGTTCGGCCGCCTCGATCCCCGCAATGGTGCCGCCCTTTTCCGGCGTGCCAGGATAGCCGCTGGCCGCCATCACCACCGTGAGCGCGGTCCGATCGGCAAGGGTCACCGGGCCCTGATCGGCGAGCCTGCCCTGCGCCACCGCCAGCAACAGCGCGACCAGATCACCATCGAAGCGCGTCATCAGCACCTGGCATTCCGGGTCGCCGAAGCGGGCATTATATTCGATCAGCCTGGGCCCCGCGTCCGTCAGCATCAGGCCGGCATAGAGGACGCCCGAATAGGGCATGCCTTCGGCAGCCAGCGTGTCGACGGTGGGCCGGATGATCGTGTCGATCACTTGCTGCTCCAGCGCGGGCGTCAGCACGCGGGCGGGGCTGTAGGCGCCCATGCCGCCGGTATTGGGTCCGGTATCGCCATCGCCGACGCGCTTGTGATCCTGCGCCGATCCGAAGGGAAGAATCGCGCTGCCGTCGGTCAGGGCGAAGAAGCTTGCTTCCTCGCCGGTCATGAACTCCTCCAGCACCACTTCCTCGCCCGCCGCGCCGAACGCGCCGGAGAACATGGAGTCGAGCGCCGCCAGCGCCTCGTCGCGCGTTTCGGCGATGATCACGCCCTTGCCCGCAGCCAGGCCGTCGGCCTTGATGACGACGGGCAGCGCGAAATCGTCGAGCGCCGCGATCGCGCCGTCCTTGCTGGTCACGCGGACATAGGCGGCGGTGGGGATGTTCGCGCGCTTGCACAAATCCTTGGTGAAGCCTTTCGACCCTTCAAGCTGCGCGGGTTTCTTGTTGGGGCCAAAGACCGGAACGCCCATGATGCGCAGATTGTCGGCAAGGCCGTCCACCAGCGGCGCTTCGGGACCGATCACCACCAGGCCGATCGAATGGCGGATGCAGAAATCGACCGCGGCGCGATGGTCCGCCGTATCGAGGTCGACCAGCGTGGCATGCTGCGCTATGCCCGGATTGCCTGGCGCCGCGTAGAGCGTCTTGAGGCTGGGCGATTGCGCCAGCTTCCACGCCAGCGCATGTTCGCGACCGCCGCCGCCAAGCAGAAGGATGTTCATTTCGCCCATGTCCCCGGAATTTGATGCCTATGACAGTTCGGGCCGCCTGTTAGCCGAGGAACGCGCAGGCGACAACGCGCCGCCGCTCAGCGTCAGCGAATTGTCGGGAATGCTCAAGCGCACGGTGGAGGACCGGTTCGGCCATGTGCGGTTGCGCGGCGAGATTTCCGGTTTCAAGCGGGCGGCATCGGGGCATCTGTATCTCTGCCTGAAGGACGACAATGCCGTCATCGACGGCGTCATGTGGAAAGGCGGGGCACAGCGCCTGGCCTTCGCGCCGCAGGACGGGGTGGAGGTGATCGCCACGGGCAAGCTCACCACCTATCCCGGACGATCCAAATATCAGATCGTGATCGACCGCATGGAATTGGCGGGCGAAGGCGCGCTGATGGCGCTGCTGGAAAAGCTCAAGGCGACATTGGCCAGCGAAGGATTGTTCGCGCCCGAGCGCAAGAAGCCGCTGCCCTTCCTGCCGCGCACCATCGGCGTCGTTACCTCCCCCAGCGGCGCAGTCATCCGCGACATCCTGCACCGGCTGGCGGATCGATGCCCGACGCAGGTGCTGGTCTGGCCGGTGCTGGTGCAGGGGCAGGGCGCGGCCGAGCAGGTGGCGCGCGCGGTGCGCGGCTTTTCGGCCATGGACGGCAGCGGCGCGCTGCCCCGGCCCGACCTGGTGATCGTCGCGCGCGGTGGCGGGTCGATCGAGGATCTGTGGAGCTTCAACGAGGAAATCGTCGTGCGCGCGGTCGCCGATTGCAGCATCCCGATCATCTCCGCGGTCGGGCATGAAACCGATACGACCCTGTGCGACTATGCCGCCGATCGGCGCGCGCCCACCCCCACCGCCGCGGCCGAAATGGCGGTGCCGGTGCGCGCCGAGCTGCTGGCGGGACTGGCGGAAATGGGGCTGCGCGCGGGGCGCGCCGTGCGGCGCGGCGCGGCGCAGGCGCGCGAGCGGCTGGACATGCAGGCGCGACTGATGCCCACGCCCGACACGCTGCTCAGCCCGCAGCGGCAGCGGCTGGACCAATTGTCCGACGGGCTGGTCGGCGGTCTGCGCCATCGGTTGGCCGATGCGCGCGCTCATCTGGGCCAGGCGAGCGGGGCGCTGCGGCCCGCGCTGCTGCGCCAGCAACTGGCGCGCGCCGGGGAGCGGCTCGATCGCTGCCGGCTGCGGCCTGAAAATTTGGTGCGCGCGCATCGCGACTGTGCCACCGCCTTCGACCGCGTGTCGCGGCATCTGGCGTCGCTCGATCCCGACCTGCCGCTGCAGCGCGGCTATGCCCGGGTGATGGCGGGGGACCGGCTGGTCCGCTCGGTCGAGACGGCGCGCGCCGCTGGCCAGGTGGTGCTGCATTTCCAGGACGGAACGGTCGAAGCGGCGGTCGGGCGGCCAGGCCAGGCGCTTGAGCCGCCCGGGCCGGCCCCCCTATCCTCGTCGCCCCGACCGACGCGCAAGCCGCGCACGCCGGGCGATGTGCAGCAAGACCTGTTTTCCTGAGCTTTGAAAGAAGGACTGGCCCATGTTGATGTCCAGCCGCGACCGGATCGCCCGGCTCCATTATCTGCCCTATAGTTTCCGCGTCCTCAAAGCGGGCGACCATGTGCTGTGCGCCGTCACGGACGCGCGCATTCCGCTGCAGGATCTGCGCTATTGGAGCATCGCGCGGCAAGAGCCCTATGCCAGCGCGCAGGCATCGGTCGAGGCGGAGCGGAAGGCGGCAAAGGCGGGATGAAGCGGCTGGTTCTGGCGGCGATCCTGGGCCTCGCCGGCGCGGCGACGGCGCAGCCAGTCGCGCGGCCCGTGGCGGCGGCCGCGTTCCAGCTGAACGGCGAAGCGGTGCAGGGCGGCCGGATGATCGGCACGGCGCCGGCGGGAACGGTGGCGCTCCATTTTGGAGACCAACTGGTCGCGGTGGACGCCGATGGCCGCTTCCTGATCGCCTTCGACCGGGATGCCGCGCCCAGCGCGTCGCTGACCGCGCGGCTGGCGGACGGGCGCGTCGTCTCGCAATCGCTGGCGGTCGCGCCGCGCGCCTGGCGGCTGGAGCGCATCAATGCGCCGCTGCGCGTGGGCAAGAGCAGCGCGGCCTTTCTGGCGCTGCGCAAGCCGGAACTGGAAGCGATCGCCGCCGCGCGCGCGAAGGTGACCGATGCGCAGGGGTGGCGGCAATCCTTCATCTGGCCGCGCGTCGGCCGCATATCCGGCCTGTTCGGGGCGCAGCGCATCTATCAGGGCCAGCCCGGATCCTATCATGGCGGCGTCGACATCGCCGGCGCCACAGGGGAGCCGGTGCGCGCGCCCGCCGATGGCGTGGTGATCCTGGCGGCGATCGACAAGCCCTTCACGCTGGAGGGGCATTTGCTGATGATCGACCATGGCCATGGCCTCAACAGCGCCTTCCTTCACCTGTCGCGAATCGACGTGGCGCCGGGCGAGCATGTCGCGCAGGGGCAGCGGATCGGCGCGATCGGATCGACCGGCCGCGCCACCGGTCCGCATCTGCACTGGGGCATGAAATGGCAAGATGCGCGCATCGACCCGCTGCTGATCGCCGGGCCGATGCCGCAGGGGCGGTGAGGCGAGTCAGCTCACCCTTTTCATCCTGATGGTGCGGCCGCCCTCTATCTTCCCCATGAAGCTGCCCATGGCGGCGCGCTTGATCTCGATCGACTGGCCGACCTTGGGATTACGGCCGGTAACAGCCTCCGTCGTCATCCATTGCGCGCCGTCTTCCAGCTCGATCTGCCACTTGCCATAGCCAAGGCTGCGCAGGCTGGCGATCTTCGCCTGGATGTGGCTGACGCCCTCGACCTCCTTCGTCTCGTCCGCGTCATCGCCGCCGGCAAGGAAGGGCAGCTTCGGGAAGGAGAAGCCGAACAGCGTCTTGCGCGTCTTGTTGAGTTCGCCCTTGTCGAGCACCACCACCTCGTCGCGTTGCGAGGCTGCCTCCATCGCGCCCACCTGCCGGTCGAAACAGGCGAGGCGATCGGCATCGGCGGTGATCGAGCGGCATTGCAGCAAATTGGTGAAGAGCTCCGCCTGCGGCGGCTTTGCTTTAGGCGCGGCCTGAACGGGACCGGTAAGCAAGGGAAGGGCCGCGATCCAAAGCCAGCGATATCCGCATTTCATGTCAGCCCATCCTCATTGTTGTTGGGAACAATGCCTATCATGCCTTCGGGGAAAATTGAGCGTCAATATGGCGAGCCAGCGATACCACTTTTTGCGAACGAGGCATTTTTGAACGCAACTTTCATAAGTGATGCATGAAAGCGTCACTGCTTGGCTACCTGGCGAAATTAAATTGCAACAGAACCGTAAAACTGCGGTTCGCTCGTCTTGTTGCAATTATGATACAGCTGCGCTCAAAAGCGGTGATCCGCCTTTTCCCGTCCTTTACAGGGCCATGAACGCCGCGCAGTTTCGACCGATCCTTATGGGGGGATCGCTGTCGGGCACCATATCCCTTCATACGGGCCACTAAGTGGCAGATCATCTGCCGACTCCAGAGCAAGGGACTGGACCGTGAACACATTTTCGAAAAGGGCACTGCTGCGTGCCAGCGCCGCTCCGGCGATCCTGGGCGCGTCGCTGATCGCAAGCGCCGCAATGGCGCAGGACGCGCCGCAGGCGGCGGAAGCCGACATGGGCGACACCATCGTCGTCACCGGCTCGCTGATCCGCAATCCGAACCTGGAACGTTCGACCCCGGTCACCGCGACCACCGCTGATCAGATCGAGCTGAAGCAGAACAACACCGCGGAAGATATTCTGCGTGAAATTCCGGGCATCGTTCCCAGCATCGGCTCTGCCGTGAACAATGGCAACGGCGGCGCTTCTTTCGTCAACCTGCGTGGCCTCGGCTCGAACCGTAACATCGTCCTGCTGGACGGTGACCGCCTGGTCCCGGCCGAACTGAACGGCCGTTTCGACCTTAACAACGTTCCGGTTGCGCTGGTCGAACGCGTTGACGTGCTGACCGGTGGCGCTTCGACCACCTACGGTGCGGATGCCATTTCCGGTGTCGTGAACTTCGTGACCAAGTCGGACTTCTCGGGTCTGGAAGGCACGGTCTCGAACCAGATTACCGAAGAAGGCGACGGCAATTATTTCCGCGCCGACGTGACGATGGGCGCCAATTTCGACGACGGCAAGGGTAACGCCGTTTTCTCGATCGGCTACCAGCAGTCTGACCCGGTCTATCAGGGCGGCCGTGACTATTCGGTGTTCAACATCGACTCCTATAGCGGCGCGATCGGAGGTTCGGGCACTTCCAGCCCGTCGCGCTTCACCGGCACCAACCCGTCGGGCACTGCGACCGGCAACGGCACGCGCCAGGTGACGGCTGACGGTACCGCCTTCCGCCCGACCACGGCGTTCGATGCCTTCAACTTCAACCCGTACAACGTTTTCCAGACCCCGTTTGAACGTTTCAACATGTTCGGCGCTGCGCGCTACGAGGTCAGCGACGCGGTTGAAGCCTATACTCGCGGCATCTTCTCGAAGAACACCGTCAAGACGATTATCGCTCCGTCGGGTGCCTTCGGCATCGCGGTCGACATTCCGCTCAGCAATCCGTTCCTGACGACCGCGCAGCGCAACGCCTTCTGCCAGCGTAACGTGGCGACGGCCGCGCAGATCGCCCAGGGCATCTACACTCCGCTCTACACGCAGGCGGAATGTAATGCGGCTGCGGTCGCGACTGACCCGAACGATCCGAACTATCGCGAAGTCACGACCGCCCTGTCGCGTCGTGCGACCGAACTGGGCCCGCGCATTTCGGAATTCACCACCACCTTCTTCGACTATAAGCTCGGTTTCCGTGGCGACATCACCGACACGATCAGCTGGGACGCTTCGGGCGCTTATGGTGAGAGCGAACAGACCCAGACCCAGAAGGGCTATTGGCTGAACTCGCGCGTCCGCCAGGCGCTGCAGGCGACCAGCACGACCGACTGCCTCGACACGTCGAACGGTTGCGTCCCGTTGAACGTCTTCGGTCCCGATGGCTCGATCACGCCGGAAATGAATGCGTTCCTGAACGCCAACAGCCAGGTCGTCACCAAGACTTCGCTTGCGCAGGCCAACGCCACAATCAGCGGCGACTTCGGCTGGTCGATTCCCTGGGCAAGCGACGCGGTCGCCTTCGCCATCGGCGGCGAATATCGCAAATACACCGCTTCGCAGGAGTCGGACCTTCTGTCGCAGTCGGGCGACCTCGGCGGCGCTGGTGGTGCGGCGCCGAACATCGCGGGTGGCTATGACGTCTATGAAGCCTTCGGCGAACTCGTTCTGCCTCTGGTTCAGGACAAGCCCTTCTTCCAGGATCTGACCCTGGAAACCGGCATTCGCTATTCGAAGTATAGCGTCGACGCGCCCAGCAGCCCGTCCTACAAGACCACGACCTGGAAGGCTGGCGGTAGCTGGACCCCGGTTGAAGGCTTCAAGATCCGCGGCAATTATGCGCACGCCGTTCGCGCGCCCAACATCGCGGAACTGTTCGCTCCGGTGAACACGCTGCTGACCAACCTTGGCACCGACCCCTGCTCGGGCAACGCGCCGCTTCTGGACGCCAACCTTGCTGCGGTCTGCGTCGCTCAGGGTGCTCCGGCTTCGACCATCGGCGCGATTACCAACGATCCGGCTGGCCAGGTCAACTATACCGGTGGCGGCAATCTGGATCTGAAGCCGGAAAAGTCGAACAGCTGGACGATCGGTGCGGTGTTCCAGCCGAGTGCCCTGTCGGGCTTCTCGGCGACGGTCGACTACTATAATATCAAGATCACGGACGCGATCACTTCGCCCACTCCGGGTGACGCCGTCGCGGCGTGCTTCGACAACATCACTGCCGCCAGCGCGACGGACCCGGCCTGTACCGCGATCCGCCGTAATCCGCTGACGGGTGAACTGTTCGGCGAAGCAGCGACCACCCCGGGCCTGTCCCTTGTGACGTCGAACCTCGGCCGGCTGAGCACCGATGGTGTCGACTTCTCGGTGAACTATCAGCGTGACGTCGGCTTCGCGAACCTGGCCCTGAGCCTGATCGGCAACTGGACCAACAGCTCCAAATTCCAGGCGACCTCGGTCTCCCTGAACCGCGAATGTGTCGGCTACTACTCGGTCAACTGCGCGTCGATCCAGCCCAAGTGGCAGTTCTCGCAGCGCACCACGCTGGGCTTCGAGAGCTTCGACATCTCGCTGCTGTGGCGCTACATCGACACGGTGAAGTATGAACCGCAGCAGCTGGAAGACGATCTGGCGGCCGCAATCGATGCTGGCTGTGAAGACCCCAACGGTGCTGATCCCGACGGCTGCATGGTCGAGCCCGAGTTCCGCAAAATCAAGGCGGAGCATTATTTCGATCTGACCGGCCGCTTCCAGGTGTCCGATCAGGTGACGATCACGCTGACGGCACAGAACCTGTTCAACAACAAGCCCAAGGTTGTTGGCAACACGATCGGTTCGACCAGCTACAACAGCGGCAATGTCTATCCGTCGACCTACGACGCGCTGGGCCGTCGCTATGCGGCAGCTGTGAAGTTCCGCTTCTGATCTGACATATCAGGCAAAAAAAGGAGGGCCGGCGGAAACGTCGGCCCTTTTTTCGTCAATGTGCGATTGGTGTCGCGTCTGGCGGGCGGCCAAGCGGCCTTCAGGCGACCAATGGGCCCGGGAGTGAAAGCGCGATGCCGGCGTTCCCGGCGATGACGGACGCCCACTGCGCGACCTTCGTCACCTCCTCGCTGTGGATTTCCAGGCCGGAACGGGCTTCGGCGGCGCGCTGACCAGGTGCAAAGGCCTGGCCGCTTTTGGCGTCCCGCGTGAACACCGGACCGGTGACGATGGCCATGATAGCGTCGTCATCCAGCCGCAGGCCAAAATGCGCGGCGAGCGCGGCCATGGTTTCGGCTGGTCGGTCCACCAGCATTTCACTGTCCAGCGTGGCGACGCGGGACCCTAACCTCTCCGTCAAGAGCTGGAACTGCTGCTGTTGCGCGAGCCAGCCAGCGGCGGCGACCTGAATATCCGTGAGGCCGAGATAATCGTCGGGCGCGATGCCAAGCGACGCCAGCATGCCCTCCCGCAGCAATTTGCCGAACAGATCGCGCACCCATAGTCGGCCCCACATGCCCTTGCGCGCGATCGAGGCGAGATAGGCGTCGAGCGGCGCATGCAGCAGCAGCGCGCGCGCCTCTGGTCGCATCGCCATGATTGCGGGGATGAGCGGATTGACGATGTTCGAAGGCTTGACGATCGTCGCCTCGCCGGGAACGAAGGGACGGGCAAGCAGGCGCAGACTTTCGTCCAGGACTCGCGCAACCTGGGCCCCGCCGCCGCCGCGATGGCGCCAGCCGACTAGATCGTTGAGCAGCACCGGTTCCTTGAGGCCCATGGCGATACCGGGAATATCGAATGCCGCGGCCAGCAGGGTCGAGCAACAATAGGCTGAGTGAAAGACAAAATGGATCGGTGCTGCGGGTGGCGCCTGTTGGATGGCGTCAGCACGCCGGAGCACCAGCGGTGCCTCTTCCCCCAGATACTCGTCCGTCAGAAACGGAATGGCCGCATGGCGCGGGCGCGGAACCTGGCGAAAATGAAATGCGTCATGCCCGGGATCATAGCGATGGGCCAACCATTGGGCGTCGGCAAGCCCGTGACGGAACGAAGGCGACATCATGACCGCAAGCCTTTGCATGGCTACCAGTGCCGCACAAGCCGTGCGGGACTTTCCCCTGTTTGCCCACGGCTTCGCTTCTGTTAGCGATGAGGCTGGAGGGTCGGGGACATATGGACGTGACAGTTGGGCGTTTGTTGCAACAGGCCGTCGAGGCGCGGCGGCGCGGACAGGGAAAAGAGGCCGAGCGGTTGCTGTCGCAGGCGCTGGCGCGTCATCCCGGTGAACCGCAGGCGCTGAACCTCTTGGGGCTGACCGCGCTCGACCGGCAGAATTTCGCCGATGCCCGGCGGCATTTCGCTGCAGCGGCGCAGGCTGATCCGAAGGAAGCGGCGCTGTGGATGAACCTCGCGTCCGCCGAACGTGGTCTGGGCGCAGCGGAGGGCGAGCGGGCTGCGTTGCAGCGCGCGATCGACATCGACCAGCGTAATTTGATGGCGCAGATCCGGATGGCACAGCTTCAGCAGCGTCTCGACGAGAGGCATGGCGCCGCCGATAGCTGGAGCAAGGCGCTCGCGCTGAGCGCCGCGATCAGCGACGTCCCCCCCGCTCTTGCTGCGACGCTGGAGGATGCGCGGCTGTTCGTGCGCGATCACCAGGCGCGCTTTGCAGCGCGCATCGAATCGGAAGTCGCTCCGGCGCTGGATGTTGCGTCCATCCTGTCGCGCCGGCGTTTCCAGGCCTGCCTCGACCATGAATTCGGCCGCCGCTCCCTCTATCCCAATCATTGTTCGGGGCTCCATTATCCGTTTCTGCCGGCCGACGAGTTTTTCGACCGGGATCATTTTCCGTGGATGGATCAGCTGGAGGCACAGACCGATGCGATCCGGGCGGAATTCCTGGCGCTGGTCGCACGTGATGGCGGCGCGGTGCGGCCCTATGTGCGGCAGGATGCAGGGACGCCGGAAAATAAATGGACGGCATTGGACGGTTCGCTCGATTGGGGCGCGATGTTCCTGTGGGAATATGGCGTGCGCAACGAGGCGGTATGCGCGGCGTGCCCGCAGACGGTCGCGGCGTTGGAAGCCTTGCCCCGCGCGGATATCCCCGGGCGGGCGCCCTCCGCCTTCTTTTCGCTGCTGAAGCCGCACAGCCATATACCCGCGCACACGGGCGTCACCAATACGCGTGCGATCATTCATCTGCCGCTGATCGTACCGCCTGCGTGCAGCTTTCGCGTCGGTGGCGAAACGAGGGAGTGGCGCGAGGGCGTCGCTTTCGCGTTTGATGATACGATCGATCATGAAGCCTGGAATAGAAGCGACGAGTTGCGCGTAGTGCTGATCTTCGATGTGTGGAACCCGCATTTGTCACTTGAAGAACAGCAGCTCTTGAAGCAGTTTTATGCCACGGCTGACGCCAGCAAGGCCGAGGGTCTTTCGGGCGTCTAATCAGCGCAGGCTGCGACGAGCGAAATGCCGTCGAGCCGGATCGCGCATCGGGGAGACGTTCAGATGCATATTCTAAAGACAATGATGATGCCGGCCCTGTTTCTGACAGCCATGCCGGCCATGGCGGAAGACAAGCCAAAGCTGGATCGCAACGATCCCAGCGCCATACGCTGCAAGCGACTGGAGGTTATCGGATCGCTCGTGCGCAGGGAGCGTGTCTGCAAGACCAACGCGGAATGGCGAGCGATCAGTGAGCAGCAGAATCGCGATGCCGATGACCTGATCACGCGTAGCCGGGCGGGGATGAACCCCAGCGGTTGAGGGCGTTTTCCGCCCTTCCATCGAAAAGGGCTCGCTGAGCGATCAGCGAGCCCTTTTTGTCACGCGACGCTCAGCTTGAGCGCCCCGTCGCCTTCGTCCACGCGGACGGTGGAGCCGTCGGGCACCTCACCGCGCAGGATCAGGTCGGCGAGCGGGTCCTGAAGGTGGCGCTGGACGGCGCGCTTCAAGGGACGGGCGCCATAGACCGGGTCATAGCCGACACGGCCGAGCCAGGCGCGCGCGCCGTCGGTCAGGTCCAGGCTGATCTTGCGGTCCTTGAGCAGCTTGCCGATGCGCGCGACCTGAATGTCGACGATCGGCGCCATATGGCTCGCGCCGAGGCGGTGGAAGAGAATGATCTCGTCCAGCCGGTTGAGGAATTCGGGGCGGAAATGGGCGCGCACCACGTCCATCACCTGATCCTCCACCTTTTCCACCGGATCATCGTCACCAAGGCTGGCGATATATTGGCTGCCCAGATTGGAGGTCAGCACGATGATCGTGTTGGTGAAGTCGACCGTGCGCCCCTGCCCGTCGGTCAGGCGGCCATCGTCCAGCACCTGGAGCAGGATGTTGAACACGTCGCCATGCGCCTTCTCCACCTCGTCGAACAGCACGACCTGATAGGGGCGTCGGCGCACGGCTTCGGTCAGGACGCCGCCTTCCTCATAGCCGACATAGCCCGGAGGCGCGCCGATGAGGCGGGCGACGCTGTGCTTCTCCATGAATTCGCTCATGTCGATGCGCACCATCGCGCTGTCATCGTCGAAGAGGAAGCCGGCGAGCGCCTTGGTCAGTTCGGTCTTGCCGACGCCCGTGGGACCCAGGAACAGGAAGGAGCCGAGCGGCCGGTTCGGGTCCTGCAGGCCGGCGCGGCTGCGGCGCACGGCGGTCGATACGGCCTTGACCGCATCGGCCTGGCCGATGACGCGCTTGCCCAGTTCCTGCTCCATGTGCAGCAGCTTCTCGCGCTCGCCCTCCAGCATGCGGTCGACTGGGATGCCGGTCCAGCGGGAGACGACGGCGGCGATGTCTTCGCTCGTTACTTCCTCACGGAGCATCGCACCTGCCGAGGCAGACTGCGCCTCGACAAGTCGCTTTTCGAGGTCGGGGATGGTGCCATATTGCAGCTCGCCCGCCTTGGCATATTCGCCGCTGCGCTGCGCCTGCTCCAGCTGGATGCGCGCGGCGTCCAACTGTTCCTTGAGCTTGGCTTCGCCGGCGATCTTGTCCTTTTCCGCTTGCCAGCGCGTCGTGAGTTCAGCTGACTGCTGCTCCAGATTGGCAAGGTCGGTCTCCAGCGCAGCCAGACGGTCCTTCGACGCCTGATCGCTTTCCTTCTTCAGCGCCTCGCGCTCGATCTGCAGCTGCATGATGCGGCGGTCGAGAGTCTCGATCTCCTCGGGCTTGCTTTCCACCTCCATGCGGATGCGGCTCGCGGCCTCATCCATCAGGTCGATGGCCTTGTCGGGCAGGAAGCGGTCGGTGATATAGCGGTTGGACAGGGTCGCGGCGGACACGATCGCGCCGTCGGCGATGCGCACGCCATGATGGGTTTCATATTTGTCCTTGATGCCGCGCAGGATGGAGATGGTGTCCTCCACCGTCGGTTCGCCCACGAACACCGGCTGGAACCGCCGCTGCAGCGCCGGGTCCTTCTCCACATATTTGCGATATTCATCGAGCGTCGTCGCACCGATACAGTGCAGTTCGCCGCGCGCGAGGGCTGGCTTCAACAGGTTGCCGGCGTCCATCGCGCCTTCGGACTTGCCCGCGCCGATCAGCGTGTGCATTTCGTCGATGAAGAGGATGATCTGGCCTTCGGCGCCCTTCACCTCGTCCAGCACGCCCTTCAGCCGCTCCTCGAACTCGCCGCGATATTTGGCGCCTGCAATCAGCGACCCCATGTCGAGCGCCATCAGCGAGCGGTCCTTGAGCGTATCGGGCACGTCGCCATTGGCGATGCGCAGCGCAAGCCCTTCGGCGATCGCGGTCTTGCCGACGCCTGGTTCGCCGATCAGCACCGGATTATTCTTGGTGCGGCGCGCGAGGATCTGGACGGTGCGGCGGATTTCCTCGTCACGGCCGATCACGGGATCCAGCTTGCCGTCGCGCGCGGCTTCGGTGAGGTCGCGCGCGAATTTCTTGAGTGCGTCGTAGCGATCTTCCGCGCTGGCGGTGTCGGCGGTGCGGCCGCCGCGCAGCTGGTTGATGGCGGCGTTGAGTGCGTCGGGCTTCACGCCGGCCGCGGCGAGCGCCTTGCCCGCGGCGGTGGTGGTGGCGAGGGTGAGGGCGAGCAGCAGCCGTTCCACGGTGACGAAGCTGTCGCCCGCCTTCTGCGCCACCTGTTCGGCGGAATCGAGCACGCGCACGGCGTCATTGTCGAGGCCCGGGGTCTGCTGGGCGCCACTGCCCGATACCGACGGCACCTTGGCGAGCGCGGCATCGGTGTCGCGCAGCGCGACCTGCGCCGAGCCGCCTGCCGCCTGGATGAGGCCGGATGCCATGCCCTGCTCATCCTCCAGCAGGGCCTTCAGCAGATGTTCCGGGCCGATCCGCTGATGGCTCATGCGGATCGCCACGGTTTGCGCCGACTGGAGGAAGCCCTTGGCGCGGTCGGTGAATTTTTCGAGGTTCATGACATCCCCATGGATTTGGATGAGGCGGATGTAGTGTTGCTCAAAAACCACACAAGGGGTGGCGGGAGATAAACCTTAATTTGTCGCCTTGGTTGCCTGCGGGGCAAAGAGGTCGCCAAAAAAGTCGTTCATGAACCAGCGCGGTGGCGCGTCGGCGTCGGCCATGGCGCGGGTGATGCGGTAATTGGCTTCGGCAAAGCGCGCGCCGGCCTGCCAGTCGATCGGCTGGCGCATGTCGTCGCCGGGATGGTGGTAATTGCCCGCGAGGAAATCGCCCCACGCCTTTTCGCCGCCATTGGCGAAGCCGGTCGCGAGGAAGACGGCGGGAACGCCCTGCTTCACGAACATATAATGATCCGAGCGGACGAAGATGGTTTCCTGCGGCATGGGGTCGGGCGACAGCGTGACGCCCATGGGCGCGACCGCCTGCGCGACGATCGGGCCGAGCGTCGAGTGATCCGCGCCAAAGGCAATGACGTCGGTGAAGGGGTAGAGCAGCAGCGGCATGTCGAGATCGACATTGCCGACGATCCGGTCGATCGGCACCCTGGGATGCCGCGCGAAATAGTCCGCGCCCAGCAGCCCCTTCTCCTCCCCGGTGGAGGCCAGGAAGATGATCGACCGGCGCGGCTTGCCGGGCGATTGCGCCATGGCGCGCGCGACCTCCAGCATGGTGGCGATGCCCGCGCCATTGTCGAGCGCGCCATTGTTGATCCGGTCCTTGTCGACCGGCTCGCCCGGTTTGACCGGGCTGACGCCGATATGGTCGAGATGCGCGGACAGGACGACATATTGGTCTTTCAGCACGGGATCGCTGCCCGGCAGGATGGCGACGACATTGGGGCTGGTGACGCGCTGGCTGACGCTGTCGGACTGGATGCGCACGCTGGTCCTGAGCGCGAAGCCCCGAGGCTTGCCGCCCTTGCGATCCGCCTGCTTGCGGATGGCGGCGATGGTCTGCGGCGCGCCGGCGAAGATCGCCTGCGCCGCCGGATCGTCGAGCGACGCGCCGGCGCGGATGCCCGGCGCCTGGTCGAAGGGCTTGCCATCGGGCGACACCCAGGTGAAGTCGGGTTCGCCGGCGAACTGGACCATGCGCGCCCAGGGCCGCGCCTTCATCGACTGGAGCGTGCCGATCGCGAGCATGCCGATCGCACCATGTTTTTCCGCGATCATCGCCTTGGTGGCGGACAGATGCGCGCCTTCCTCGCTCGGCAGCCCCTTGGGATAGCCGCGTAGGGTGACGACGATCTTGCCGCGCACGTCCAACCCGGCATAGTCGTCGAGACCCAGCCGCTGATTTTCAAGGCCATAGCCGACGAACACCAGCGGCGCGGTGACGTCCAGATGAGGCTCGGCGGCGTTCATGCCGATCAGCACGTCGCCGCCATGCGTGAAGCGCTTCGTCCCGGCAGGGCCGGTGACGGTCAGCGTCGCGGGCGTCTGTGCGCGCTCGGTCTTCTGAAACGTGATGCGCTGGAGCCAGCTACCCTCGTCGCCCGCGGGCGTAAGGCCAAGGCCGTCGAACTGGCTGGCGACATAGCGCGCCGCGAATTCATGCCCTTCGCTGCCGGTGTCGCGGCCCTGGAGGAGGTCGTCGGCGAGAAATTCGACATGGGCGCGCATCGCCGCGGGAGTGAAGACGGGATCGGCGGGCGTCTGAGCGGGCAGGGCGGCAGGCAGGACGAGGGCTAGGGCGGCAGCCGAGAGGGCCAGGCGTTTCATCAAGGGAGGGGGCTTTCTAGCTCGGAAGGATGGCGCAAAGGATTGCCGCCGCGGATGCACCCTGTCCACCCTTTGCGTATTGCGCGCCTATCACGCCCCGCTATGGTGCATGCCGTTCCGGCGCGTCCGCGCCCCTGGTCCACAAGCTCCTGCCCGAGGCCTTTCATGACCCTTTCCTTCCTGTCGCGCCGTCTGCCCCTGCTGACCGGCCTGTCCGCGATCGCGCTGATGCCGGCGCTGCCCGCCGCCGCCCAGTCTCCTGCGGCGCAGTCCGTCACGGCGAGCGCCGCGCCCGCGCCGCTGTCCAGCCTGGTCGCCAAGGTCGATATTCCCTATGAGGAATTCACGCTGAAGAACGGGCTGCGCGTCATCGTCCATACCGATCGCAAGGCGCCGATCGTGGCGGTGTCGGTCTGGTATCATGTCGGATCGCGCTTCGAGCCGGCGGGCAAGACGGGCTTTGCCCATCTGTTCGAACATCTCATGTTCTATGGATCGGAAAATGCCGACGGCCCCTTCTTCGGCCGGCTGGAGGATATCGGCGCGACCGACTGGAACGGCACCACCTGGTTCGACCGCACCAATTATTTCGAGACGGTGCCGACCGGCGCGCTGGACCGGGCGCTGTTCCTGGAAAGCGACCGCATGGGCCATTTGCTGGGCGCGGTGACGCAGCAGAAGCTCGATACCCAGCGCGGGGTCGTGCAGAATGAAAAGCGCATGGGCGAGAATGAGCCCTATGGGCTGGTCGAATATGCGCAGCTCGCCGCGCTGATGCCCGAGGGCCATCCCTATCGCCATTCGACCATCGGATCGATGGCGGACCTCAACGCGGCGAGCCTGGCCGACGTGCAGAGCTGGTTCAAGACGCATTATGGCCCGAACAACGCCGTGCTGGTTCTGGCCGGTGACATCGACGCGGCGACCGCCAGGACGAAGGTGGAGAAGTGGTTCGGCAACATCCCGGCCGGCCCCGCGCCGCAGGATGTGGACGCCAGCGTGCCGACGCTCGACAAGGATGTCGAGAAGCTGATGCACGACCATGTCGCGGCCACGCGCCTCTATCGCAACTGGGTGGTGCCCGGCGTCAATTCGGCCGCCCTGCCGCAGCTCGACCTGGCCATGGCGGTGTTCGGCGGGCTGGGTTCCTCGCGGCTCGACAATGCGCTGGTGCGCGACGAGAAGGTGGCGGTGAGTGTCAAGGCCAGTGTCCAGCCGTTCGAGAAGCTGAGCCTGGCCGAGATCACCGTCGACGTGAAGCCGGGCGCCGACCCGGTCGCGGTGGGCAAGCGGCTGGACCAGCTGCTGGCCGATTACCTGGCCAAGGGGCCGAGCGCCGACGAGGTGCAGCGCGCCGCGACGCGGCAATTGTCGGGCACGATCGGCGGACTGGAGAAGGTCGGCGGCTTTTCCGGCAAGGCGGTGACGCTGGCCGAAGGCGCGGTCTATTCCGACGATCCGGGCAAATATAAGAAGGACTTGGCCATTTATGCCGCCGCGACGCCGCAGTCGGTGGCGCAGGCCGCGCGCAAATGGCTGGGGCGGCCGGTGCTGCGCCTGACCGTGGCGCCGGGCGAGCGCAGCGCGGCGGACAATGCGCTGGCCGGCAATGTGAAGGGCGAAGGCGCGACGCACCAGCCGGCCTTCTTCCGCGATCCCGATGCACCGGCCGGGGCGGCTCCTGCGGCCGCGACGCCGCCTGCGCGCACGAAGGTCGCCGAGCCGCCGATCGAGCCGGTCAAGGACCTGGACTTTCCCGCGGTCGAGCATGCGACGCTGAAGAACGGCATCCCGGTCATCTTCGCGCGGCGCGATGCGGTGCCCACGGTCCAGGTGTCGGTGGCGTTCGACGCCGGCAACGCGGCCGACGACAAGGAGAAGCTGGGCACGGCGGGGCTGACCGTGGCGCTGCTGGACGAAGGCACCACGACCCGGTCGTCAGTGCAGATCGCCGAGGAGCAGGAACGACTGGGCGCGGCGATCAGCGCGGCCAACAGCATGGACCGCACCAGCGTCGGCCTGTTCGCGCTCAAGCCCAATCTCGACGCGTCGCTCGGCCTGCTGGCGGACGTGATCCGCAACCCGGCCTTCCGCCCCGAAGAGGTGGAGCGGCTGCGCGGCCAGGTGCTGACGCGGATCGCGGCGGAAAAGACGCAGCCCATGGCGATCGCGCAGCGGATGCTGCCGCCGATGCTCTATGGCACGGCGCATCCCTATGGCATTCCCTTCACCGGATCGGGCACCGAAAGCGGGGTCAAGGCGGTGACGCGCGCGGACCTCACCGCCTTCCATGACAGCTGGATGCGGCCCGACAATGCGACCATCTTCGTTGCGGGCAACAGCACGCTGGCTGAGATGATGCCGCTGCTGGAAAAGCGTTTCGGCGACTGGAAGGCGCCGGCCAGCGCCAAGGGGACCAAGCTGTTCCGGATGGACCGGATGCGGCGGGTGCCGCGCATCGTGCTGGTCGACAAGCCGCAGAGCCCGCAGTCGCTGATCCTGGCGGGCGTGCTGACCAACAAGGCGGGGACCGACAATCCGGTGACGCTGCTGACCGCGAACGAAGTGCTGGGCGGCAGCACCACGTCGCGCCTGACCATGGACCTGCGGGAGACCAAAGGATGGGCCTATGGCGCGGGCACGGCGCTGCCCGGCGTCAAGGAAACGATCCCGCTGCTGGTCTATGCGCCGGTGCAGACCGACAAGACCGGCGAATCGATCATCGCCGCGCGGCAGGATGTGAAGGATTATCTTACCACCAAGGGCACCACCCAGGCGGAGCGGGACCAGACGATCAACAGCCAGATCCTTTCGCTGCCCGGCAGCTTTGAAACTTCGGCCGACCTGCTGGCGGCGATGATGCGCAACCATCTGATCGGGCGGCCGGACGATTATTACGAGACGCTGCCCAAGACCTATCGCGCCATGACCGCGGCGGACATGGACAAGGCGGCGCGCGAGGCGATCAACCCCGACAATCTGATCTGGGTCGTGGTGGGCGACGCCAAGCTGGTGCGGCCGCAGCTTGACGCGGTGGGGCTGCCGGTGGAAATGGGCACTCTCGCAGATTAACGGGCACGTAAAGGAGAATGGATATGGCAGTGGATGGCGCTTATGATTGCGTGGCCAAGACGCCGATGGGCGACCAGAAGGGCGTCTTCACGGTGGTCAGCAGCGGCGACCGCTTCAACGGCACCTTCGCCGGCATGATGGGGTCGCTGGACGTGATCGACGGCAAGGTCGATGGCGACAAGCTGACCTGGAAAATGGAAATGACCATGCCGATGCCGATGACGCTGGAATGCGAGGCGGAGGTGGCGGGCGACGCCATCACCGGAACGATGCAGCTGGGCGCATTCGGCGCATCGGCGTTCAACGGCACGCGCCGGGCCTGACCAGTTTCGCCGCCGGGACGCGGGCTTATCCGCGGCCCGGCGGTCGATTGCGTCGCGCGCATCCGCGACAGCGAAATAGACAGATGCAAATTTCCGCCAAAATCATTAGTTAGCTAGCTAATGAATATACCTCTTGATGATCCCCGCCGCGCGCTGGCGCACAAGATGGCCCCGGTGGCGCGCAACTGGCGCCAGCTGGCGGACGGCGCGCTGGCCGAATTCGGCGTGTCCAACAGCGCGGGCTGGTGCCTCATCCATCTCGACCGGCTGGGTGCGGACGTGCGGCAGGCCGACCTCGCCGAATCGCTCGACATCCGCCAGCCCTCGCTGGTGCGCACGCTGGACCTGCTACAGGCGAACGGGCTGGTGGCGCGGGCGACCCATCCCGAGGACAAGCGATCCAACCTATTGAGCCTGACCCCCGCCGGGCGCGAGCTGGTCGGGCGGATCGAGGAGAAGCTGGGGGCGATGCGGGCCGAATTGCTGCGCGACATTCCCGACGAGGCGATCGAGATCATGGTCGAGCTGCTCGACCTGATCGGCCAGCGTATCGCCGAGCGACGCAGCCAGTCATGAGCCGCCGGCCCATAGGGGAGGCGATCGGCCTGCCGGCCGCGCTTTTTTCCGTCAAATGCCTGGCAGCCGCGATGCTGGCGCTGTTCCTGGCCTACAGCATTGGGCTGGAGCGGCCCTATTGGGCGTTCCTGACCAGCTATATCGTCGCCCAGCCGCTGGCGGGCGCGGTGATTTCCAAGGCGCTGTTCCGCGTGGTCGGCACGCTGGTCGGGGCGACCTTCGCCGTTGCGATCGTGCCGCCGCTGGTCAACGCGCCCGAGCTTCTGTCGCTGGCGATGGCGTCCTGGCTGGCGCTGTGCGTTTTCGTGTCGCTGCTCGATCGCACGCCGCGATCCTATATGTTCGTGCTGGCGGGCTACACCGCCTGCCTGATCGTCTTTCCCGACGTGGATTCGCCCCAGACCATCTTCACCGTCGCCGCGCTGCGCGTGCAGGAAATCACGCTCGGCATCCTGAGCGGCGCGCTGGTCCATGGCGTGGTGCTGCCCGGATCGATCACCGGCGTGCTGCTGGGGCGGGTGGAGACGATCCTGCGCGACGCCGAGCGCTGGTCGCGCGACGCGATCGCGACCGAACCCGTCGCCGGGCTGGACGCGGAGCGCCGGCGGCTGGCGCAGGACGTGACCGAACTGCACCAGATGTCGGTCCACCTGCCCTTCGACATCAGCCGCCTTGCGCCGCGTGTGCGGACGGTGCGGGCGCTGCAGGACCAACTGTCGCTGCTGCTGCCGCTGGGCGCGGCGGTGGAGGACCGGCTGGCGCAGCTCAAGGCCGCCAATGGCGGCGTCGTGCCGGCGCCGGTCGAGGCGCTGATCGCCGACATCCGCGACTGGCTGGAAACGCCCGCGCCCGACAATGCGACGCGCGCGCGGCTGACCCAGGCGCTGATCGACCGATGCCATGCGATGGAGCCCGAGGCACGGGCCGACATGGGGTGGGCCGACATGATGCGCCTCAGCCTGCTTGCCCGGCTAGCGACTCTGGTGGCGGTGCATCGCGACTGCCGCGACCTGCTGGACCAGATGGCGACGCACCGCCGCAGCGCGGTGACGCCGCGCGTCGCCGAATTGCTGGAGGGGCGGCGCAACCGCGAGCTGCATCGCGACTATGCCGGCGCGCTGCGCGCGGCGCTGGGCGCGTTCCTGACCGTGGCTATCGGCTGCGCGTTGTGGATCGGCAGCGGCTGGAACGACGGCGGCACGGCGGTGATGCTGGCGGGCGTGTTCCTGGCGCTGTTTTCCGCGCAGGACAATATGCTGGCGCCGCTCAAGGGCTTCATGATCGGCACCATCATCGCGTCGGCGCTGGGCGCGGTCTATGGCTATGCCATCATGCCCCGGCTCGACGGCTTCGCGATGCTGGCCCTGGCCTATGCGCCGCCGCTGCTGATGCTGGGAGCAATGATGGCGTCGCCCCGCTGGATGGGGATCGCCCTGCCGACTCTGTTGGGCCTGGGCAGCCCGGTGCTGCTGTCCGACCGCTATGTGAACGCTTTTTCGTCCTATGTGAACGGCGCGGTGGCGCAGATTATGGGCATATGGTTCGCGATCATCATGGCGGGCCTCATTCATTCGGCCGGGGTCGAGCGCGCCACGCGCCGCACCATCCGCGCGGGGTGGATCGACATCGCCAACCGCGCCAATGCGATGGGCGCGCCCGACGTGCGTGGCTGGATCAACCGGATGCTCGATCGCATCGCACTGCTGGCGCCCCGGCTGGCGGCTACCCGGCGGGACAGCGGGGCGCCGCTCTATGACGCGCTGCGCGACCTGCGCACCGGGGTTGCGATCGGCGAGCTGCGCCAGTTGCGGCTGGACCTGCCGCGCGCGGAGGCGGCGCCGCTGACGCAAGTGCTGAGCGGCGTGGGCGACCATTATCGCGCGATGGACCCTGACGCGCCGACGCCCGCCGACCCGGCGCTGCTGTCCGCGATCGACGCCGCGATCGACGATCTGGGCGCGCATGCGCGGCCGGCGGTGCGGCGTGAGTCCGTGCTGGCGCTGGTCAGCCTGCGCCGCAACCTGTTCCCTGACGCATCAGGCCATCATCAAAGGGAGGCCGCATGACCGGAGAAATCGCGCTGGGCGGCATCTTTGTGCCGACGCTCCTTCTGCTGGCGCTGGTCGCGCTGCTGCTGGCCTGGGCCGTCACCCGGCTGATCGGCGCGCTCGGCCTCTATCGCTTTCTTGCCTATCGGGCGGCCGTGGACCTCAGTATCTTCATATTGATCCTCACTGGGCTCGCCCTTCTCGTCCCCACCCTTGGAATTCGCTTATGAACCGCCTTTCGCAAACGCTGATCCGCAGCGCCGTCACCATCATCCTGGTCATCGCCGCCGCTCTGGCTGCGATCTGGATGTGGAACCATTATGAGCGCAGCCCCTGGACGCGCGACGGGCGCGTGCGCGCCGACGTGGTGCGCGTGACTCCCGACATCAGCGGACTGGTGACGTCGGTGGCGGTGCGCGACAACCAGCGGGTGAAGGCGGGGGACCTGCTGTTCGTCATCGACACGCCCCGATACCGGCTGGCGCTGGAGGAAGCCGAAGCGCGCATCGCCAGCGCCAGGGCGACGCTGGCGCAGGCGCGGCGCGAGGCGCGGCGCGACACGGCGCTGGGCGACCTGGTGGCGGCGGAAACCCATGAGCAGAATCTGGCGCGGGTGGAAACGGCGCAGGCCGCGCTGGCGGAAGCCTTCAGCGGGCGGGATGCGGCGGCGCTGAACTTGAAGCGCACGCAAGTGCGGGCGTCGGTCAATGGCGTCGTCACCAACCTGGACCTGCATCCGGGCGACTATGTCGGCGCGGGCGCTCAGGCGATGGCGTTGATCGATCAGGATTCGCTGCGGGTGGAGGGTTATTTCGAGGAGACCAAGCTGCCGCTGATCTGCATCGGCGCGCCGGTGAGGGTGCGGCTGATGGGTGAAAAGCGGGAGATACACGGGCGCGTGGACAGCATCGCCTATGGCATCAATGACGACAGCCGGTCCAATGCGGGCAATCTGCTGCCGTCGGTCGAGCCGACCTTTTCCTGGGTGCGGCTGGCGCAGCGCATCCCGGTGCGGGTCCGGCTGGAAAAGGTGCCGGCGGGGCTGCGGCTGATTTCCGGGCGCACCGCGACGGTGACGGTCCAGCCGGCGGCGAAGGATGCGCGGCCGGGGGATTGCCGCCATGGGTAAGGCGTCTTTGGCGCAAGGCCTTGTCTCCGCAAAAGCGGGAAGCCGGTCCGGCCGTTTGAACGGGGCGTCTGCTTTCGCAGGAGCACGCAGCATGGGCGGCAAGGTCGGTTCGCTCATGCTGGCGCTGAGCCTGGCCGCCTGCGCGACGGCGGGGCCGGATTATCATTATCCTGACACATCCGTCGCGACCGCGCCCGCGGCGACGGGGGGCTTTCATTCGGCGCAGGGCGCGCAGTTCAGCAACGCGCCGCTGCCCGACCAGTGGTGGCGGCTCTATGCCGACCCGCAGCTGGATGCGCTGATCGGCGAGGCGCTGGCCGCTAATGCCGACCTTCGGCAGGCGCAGGCCAATGTCGAGCGCGCGCAGGCGGTGCTGCGCGAGGCGGAGGCGGGGCGCGAGATCACGACCGCGATCAGCGGCGGCGAGACGCTGTCGCGGCCATCGGGCGTGACGCAGCATCTGCCCGGATCGGTGAGCTATGATCTGGGCCTGAGCGCCGCCTATCCGCTGGACCTCAACGGCCGGATCCGCCGCGCGATCGAGGCGAGCGCGGCCGATGTCGAGGCGGTGACTGCGGCGCGCGACTATGTGCGGGTAAGCGTGGCGGCGGCGACGGCGCAGGCCTATGCGCAGGTGTGCGCGGCCAATTACAATCTGGCCGTCAATCGCAAGGTCGTGGCGTTGCAGCGACAGACGCTGGACGCGACGCGGCGGCTGGCCAAGGGCGGACGCGGCACCGCCTTCGACGTCAGCCGGGCGCAGGCGGCGGTGGAGACGAGCGAGGCGGCGTTGCCCGCCTTTGCAGCGCAGCGGCAGAACGGCCTTTATCTGCTGGCGACGTTGCTGGGGCGGCCGCCGGCCGATTACCCCCGCGCGGTCGAGACATGCGCCGCGCTGCCGACGCTGCGCCAGCCGATCCCGGTCGGGGATGGCGCGGCGCTGATCCGGCGGCGGCCCGACATCAGGCAGGCCGAGCGCGCCATTGCCGGCGACACGGCGCGGCTGGGCGTCGCGATGGCGCAGCTTTATCCGCAGGTCAGCATTGGCGGGTCGGTGGGTCTGTCGGGGCCGCTCAAGGATTTCGGATCGGGATCGGCCTTTGGCTTCAGCCTGGGGCCGCTCATAAGCTGGACCTTTCCCAATCGCCCGGTGATCCGCGCGCGGATCGCGCAGGCCGATGCGCAGGTGCGCGCCGATCTGGCGGGGTTCGACGCGAGCGTGCTGGAGGCGCTGCGCCAGACCGAAAGCGCGCTGGAAAGCTATCGCCGCGACGCCGAGCGGGCGGCGGCGCTGGACCGAGCGCGCGAGAGCGCCGGGGTCTCGGCAGGCCAGGCGGCCAAGCTGTTCCGCTTCGGCCGGGGCGACTTCCTGTCGCTGCTGGATGCGCAGCGCAGCCTGGCGAGCGCGGAAGTGACGGCGGCGTCGGCGCGGGCGCAGCTCGTGCAGGACCAGATCGCGCTGTTCCTGGCGCTGGGCGGGGGCTGGGGATCAGGCGATGGCGTCGACGAGGGCGCGGGGGACGCGCAATAGCGAGCCGTGGCGCGCGCCGGGCGGCAGGGCGAGGCGCGCGCTGACATCGTCCCATTGCGCCATGTCGCGCGTCATCTTTGCGCCCCAGCGGCCGTCCTTGTAGACGTCATAATAGCAGATCAACGCGTCGCCGATGCGCGCGGTCATCGGCCCTTCGACCCAGGCGGGGGAGAAGGGCGGCGAAAGCGGGCCGAACGGGCCGGTCGGGCTGTCGGCGCGGGCCGCGCGCAGCCATTTGCGCGGCGGCGTGACCGTCTCGTCCTTGACGATGAGGTGCAGGCTGCCGTTCGGCGCGTGCGCGAAGGTGCCGTCGATCACGCTGAAGCCGGGATCGTAGAGCGGCAGGGGCTGCGAGAAGCTGCGGAAATCGGCGGTGCTACATTGCCAGAGGCGGTGATTATAGTCCGATTCCGACGTGCCGGCGCTTTCGGGAAAGCGGCCGGCGACGGTGCTGGACCAGAAGAGCAGGTAGCGGCCGGTGGCGGGATCGCGGATCGCTTCGGGCGCCCAGCAATTGCGCGTGCCCGGCACGGCGCCCATGACGGGGATCGCCTGCTGGTCCGACCAGTGGACAAGGTCGCGGCTGGTCGCATGGCCGATCGTCACCCCTTCCCAGGCGGTGGTCCAGAGCAGGTGGAAGATGTCCCCATCGCGGAAGAGGAAGGGGTCGCGCAGCAGCTTCTTTTCGCCCACGTGCGGCGCGAGCAGGCTGCGGCCGCCCGCGAGGGTGCGGAAGGTGAAGCCGTCGTCGCTGGCCGCGAGCCGCAGGCCTGCCGCTTCGCCTGCCTTCCCCGTGGTGAAATAGGCGAAGACAAGCGGGTCATCGTCGCGCGCCATGGGCGCGGTGGCGCAGGCGGCGAGCGGCAGGGCGGCCAGCGTCAGGGTGAAGTCGCGTCGGTTCACGAATAATCCTTCGCCATCTGGCGGTAGAGGTCGAGCAGGTCATTGGCATGATAATCGCCGCCCTCGCCCATGGGACCGGATGGTTCGGGCTTTGGCGCGGCCGGCCGGGCAGCGGCGAGGCCGCCGGGCGCTTCGGCGCTGTTGATGCCCTGGCGCAGCAGGTCGGGCTTGGGGCCTCCGCCGGCATTGCGGCCGTCGCGGTCGAACAGCGCCTCCTGATGCCGGATCGGTTCCCAGATGAAGCTGCCCCAGCCATGCCTGCCGGGGAGGGTATAGACGAGATCGTTGAGATAGCGTTTGCGGCTGGAATATTCGGCGACCAGCAGGCCCTTGTCGGGATAGCGCCGCACGAACCGGGCGAAGCTGTCGGCCCAGTCCCCCTGTTCGCGCTGCTGGTAGCAGGAGAGGCCGACCACGTCGAAATCGACATGGCGGGCGATCAGCGCGTCGGTCCATTCGCGCAGGATCGGCCAGTGGCGGCCGAGATGATTGTGCAGCTGGATGGCGATGGCGGGTTCGGCGCGGCGGGCGCCTGCGATCCCCGCGCGCAGCAGGGCGGCGAATCCGTCGAAGCCGCCGATCGTCTGGCGGTCGACCTTCGCATGGTTGGCGTCGGTGACGGGATTGCCGGTCGGGGTGGCGAGCTTCACCCGGCCATGGGGCCAGAGCATGCCGAAGGTGGTTTCGTTGCCGATCACCGCCATGTCGACCGGCGCGCCGCCCGCGCGCATGGCGACCAGTATGTCATGGGTGTGCGCCTCGACCGCTTTGGCAAGTTGGGGAAGGCCGTACCCGGCCCAGGCGGCGGGCACGCCCTGATGTTCCGGATCGGCCCAGGTGTCGCTGTAGTGGAAGGAGAGAATGAGGGCCATGCCCGCGTCGCGGATGCGGCGGCCGAGCCTGACCGTCTGGGCGAGGCCGGCCCAGGCCTGGTCGGGCTGACGCCGGGAATAGCCTTTGGCCGGATCGACGAAGATGCGCAGGCGAATGGCGTTGAAGCCAGCATCACGCAGAATGCGGACCGGGTCCTGCTGAACGCCGTTCACGAAATAGCGCGCGCCCGCGGCCTCATCCTCTGGCACCCAGCTGATGTCGGCGCCGATCAGATAGGGGCCGGTTCTGGCGCCGGTTCTGGCGCCGGTCTTTCGTGGCGCGGCGGCAAGGGCGGGAAAGGGCAGGGTCGCGAGGGCGAGCGCAGCGCGGCGGGTGACGGCGATCATGGGCGATGCTCATATTCGGGGACGAGGCGTAGCGAGACAAGGCTGGCAACCTGATCGCCCGGCGGCAGCGCGGCGCGCGCGCGGTCATCCAGATATATGGGCGCGTCGGCGCGCAGCGGCAGGATGGTGAGCGTCCAGGGACGGCCGAGGCGATCGGCGAAACGTTTGAGGCCGATGCGCCAGACCCGGCCGTCCCAATAGGCGTCGTCCAGCATGTCGAGGCCGTCGAACAGGCGGCCGATATCGCCGCGCCAGTCGATTTCGAGGAAGGCGTCGCCTTGCGCCACCGCATCGGCGGGCAGGGTGAAGGTGAAGGCGGCGGCGGCCTTGTGCGCTTCGGGGAGCGGCTGCATCGCGGCCTTGGCCGGGCCGCCGATGACGATGGGCGGGGCCTGGCCGGCGGCGCGGCTTTGGGTGAAGGCGATGGCGCGGGGCGCTGGCCCCTTCACGGTGGCGCTGGCGCTGGCGGTGGGGCCGGGAAGAAAGCGCCAGTCGAACCGGGGCTGGCCGCGCTGGCGCAGCACCGGGCCCTGGGGCGTGAACATGGCGTCGGCGGCGGTGAGCAGGGCGCGGCGCTGGCCGTCCACATCGCCGACCCAGAGTTGCCGCGCCGACGCCTGGTCGAGCAGCAGGAGGCGCACGCTTGCGCCATCCGGAGCGGTAACGCGCAGCAGCCGGTCGGGCGCGGGCGGCACGTCGGCGACGACATGACCGCCGTCGCTGCGGCTGGGCGCGGACAGGCGGGTGCCGGCGGGGAAGGCGAGTTCGACCGCGCCGGGCAGGGTGGCGGCGAAGACATGAATGGGGCCGTCCGCATCGGCGATGCGCGTCACCGGCTGAGCGGTGGCCCAGGCGAGCGGCACGCCGTCCAGGTCCATGCCGATCGGCCAGAAGAAATAGGCGCCCGGCGGCAGCGTAACCGGGCGCGCCGGAACGGTGAGCGCGCCGCGCGCCAGCCGCACGGTGAAGCGCGTGGCCGGATGAGCAGGCGTCGGATATTGGCGGACATGATTGTTGACGAAGAGGAACCCGCTGTCGCCGGTCGCGCGGACCGACCAGCGCAGGGTGGCGAGATCATCCTTGTCGGCGGGCTGGATCGCGGGGGCATGAACGGCCATGGGCGCGAGCCGGTCGCCATAGGCGTCGAGGAAATAGTGGAGCGGGCGAAGCGCCGCGTTGACCGGGTTGACCTCCCCATATTGGCCGACCGGCGCCTGGAAGTCGTAGCCGATCATCGGGCAGTCATTATAGCCGCCCGAGCGCTGCGTTTCTTCGAGACTGCGACCCTGCGCCAGCGGGTTGGCGCCGCCGTGGAACATATAATAGCCCAGCAGATTGACGCCCGACCCGACCTGGGTGGTGACGGCGGCGGCGACATCGGCGGGTGCGAGCAGCGGGCGGCGGCGATACATGACCGGCACGCCGCCGCCATATTCCGCGCCGAGGAAGGGGGTGTCCGCCATGTCGTCATCGGCGTCGCCGCGCCGATTGTTGCGCGTCTGCGCGCCCAGATCGCCGCTCACCCGGCTGTCGAAGCGGAAGAGATAATTTTCCTTGGGCGGCAGCTTCGTCGTCTTCGCCGACCAGGGCTCGTCGGGATAGCCGCCATGGACGGGCACGACCTCGCCCTTCGGGTAGAGCGTCTGGTCCCAGCCAGTCACGGTGTAGAGCGGCACGTCATAGCCGATCTTCTGCGCCAGCTGCTTGAGGGTGGCGATATGGGCGCGGCCCTGGCCGGGGCCGTCGAGATTATATTCATTTTCGATCTGCATGCCGATGATCGGCCCGCCATCCTTCCAGAACAGGCCCTGCAGCTCGCCATGCAGGCTGCGCCAGAAGCGATCGACCTGCGCCAGATAGGCGGGATCGTTGCTGCGCGGGCGCGTAGCCGCGACGATCCAGTCGGGGATGCCGCCGAAGCGCGCTTCGGCATGGGCCCAGGGGCCGGGGCGCAGGAAGAAGAGCAGCCGATGATCGGCGCAGAGCTGGACGAAGCGGCGGATGGCGCAGTCGCCGCTCCAGTCGATCTGGCCCTGCGCGCGTTCGACATGATTCCACAGGACATAGCTGGCGACGATGGTGACGCCCGTCGCCTTCATCTTGAGCAATTCCTCCTCCCAATAGCGGGCGGGGAAGCGGGTGAAGTGGAATTCGCCCATGACCGGCAGCCAGGGCCTGCCGTCGCGAGTGAGATAGCGATTGGTGATGCCGAGCGCCCCATGCGGGCCGGCGCCGCTGCCCATGCGGAGATGGCCGGATTTGAGCGGCAGGCCGGGCTGGCGCGCGTCGAGGGTGAGCGGGGCCTGCGCGGCGGCGCGGCCGGGAAGGGCTGCGCCCAGCGCAGCGAGACCGGTGGCGGTGAGCGCGCTGCGCCTGTCGACTTCGGGCATCATTCCTCTCCTGATCGGGTGGGAGGGTTGGTCCCTCTTCTTCTTGGCATTTTGTGCTCCTGCGCATGCAGGAGGCCAGGGGTATTGCGTATCGCGGGCCGCTCTGGGCTCCTGCCTTCGCAGGAGCACGGTGGGCCTCGGTTCGAATCAGCGCGCCAGCCAGCCGCCGTCGACGGCGAGCGTGTGGCCGTGGATATAGGCGGCGGCGCTCGACGCCAGGAACACGGCCGCGCCGCCAATGTCGCTGGGGTCGCCCCAGCGGCCGGCGGGGATGCGCTCCTGGATCTGGCGGTTGCGCGTTTCGTCGGCCTGCAGCGCGGCGGTGTTGTTGGTGGCGATATAGCCCGGCGCGATGGCGTTCACATTGACGCCCCTGGCCGCCCATTCATTGGCGAGCAGCTTGGTGAGGCCGGCGACGCCGCTCTTCGACGCGGTATAGCTCGGCACGCGGATGCCGCCCTGGAAGGACAGCAGCGAGGCGATGTTGATGATCTTGCCCGCGCCCTGGGCCAGCATGTGGCGACCCGCCGCCTGGCAGAGGAAGAAGGTCGTCTTGAGATTGGTGTCGATCACCGCGTCCCAATCCTCCTCGGTGAAGTCGACGCTGTCGGCGCGGCGGATGATGCCGGCATTGTTGACGAGGATGTCGAGGCGGCCGAGCTTCTCCAGCGTTTCGTCGACCACGCGCTGGACCGGCTCGATGCTGGAGAGGTCGGCCGAGACGATCTCGGCTTTCCTGCCGAGTGCGCGGACCTTCTCCACCGTGTCCTGCGCGGGCGTGCGGCCGACGGCGGCGATGTTGGCGCCGGCGGTCGCCAGTGACAGGGCGATCGCCTGGCCGATGCCGGTATTGGCGCCGGTGACGATCGCGGTCTGGCCGGAAAGATCGAAGGGGGTGGTCATGCCGGACGAACCTTTCTGATGAGATGCTGGGCCGAAGCTATAGCGCGGTCACGATGAAAGTCACACAAATTCCCGTAATGTGGAATGAAGTCCTACCATACGGCGGTTAGTCGCGCAGCAGGATGACGTGCAGGAAGCGCGGGCCATGAGCGCCGCGGACATAGGTGCCCTCGATGTCCGTCGTGCCCGAGACGCCGGTGATCCAGTAATGGGCGCGCGGCTGCGGGCCGGGGAGCGGCGCATCCTCCAGATAGGGGGCGATGTCGCGGCTGGCGAGCAGGACGATATGGTGCAGGGCGAGGAAATTGGGGAGCATGGGCGCGGCCGGGCCGGTTTCAAAGACCAGCGATCCGGTTTCCGCGATGCCGCGCCGGGCGATGGCGAGCGCGGCGTTTTCGGCCGGGGCCGCGGCGTCATGCAGGGTGAAGCCGCTCCAGTCGCAGCGATCAAGGCGCGGATCGGGGGGAAGGCAGAGGGTGCGCGCTTCGCCCTGCGCGTCGAGATAGCGAGCGATGGCGGCGGGCAGATCCGCCAGGGTGGCGATGGCGTCATGGCTGGCGCTGACGCTGGGCAAGGCGAGGCGGGCGAGGAATTCCGCCTCCAGCGCGGCGGGATCGACTGCGGGGCGTTCGGGCGCGATCAGCAGCGCGTCGGCCTGCGCTGGGTCGGGCGCTGCGCCTTTGAGCCGGGCGAGGATGGCGTCGCGCGCACTCACTGGCCGCGCTCCCGGCGATATTGGTCCATGAAGGTGCGGGCGGCGGGCCTGGGCATGGCGCGATGCCGGGTCCAGCCGCCGGCGAGCGGCAGCCTTTCGATCCAGCCGCCACGCCCGAGCAGGCGCATCGCGCGCACCGCCAGGCCGGCACCGAAGCGGTACAGAGCCGGGCGGCGGGCGACCCAGGCCCAGAAGCCGAGGCCAAGGCGCATCGAGGTCGGCTCCAGCCCCTCGCGCCAGCTCTTCTCGCGCCAGCCCTTGAGCAGGGTGGGGAGCGGGATGCGCACCGGGCAGACTTGCTGGCACTTGCCGTTGAGCGTGCAGGCATGGACGAGGTCGCGGCTCTGCGCCAGCCCGTCCAGCGCGGGGGTCAGCACCGCGCCCATGGGGCCGGGATAGGTGCCGCCATAGGCATGGCCGCCAATCTGGCGGAAGACGACGCAATGGTTCATGCACGCGCCGCAGCGGATGCAGCGCAGCATCTCCGCCAACCCCTCCTCGCGCATTTTCGTGCGGCCATTGTCGACCAGGACGATGTGCATCTGATCCGGGCCGTCGCGGTCGCCTGCGCGGCGGGGGCCGGCGTAGAAGGTCGTATATTGCGTGAGCGCCGCGCCGGTGGCCGAGCGCGCCAGCATCCGCAGCATGTGGACGGCATGGCCCATGGACGGCACGATCTTTTCGATCCCCGCCGTCACGATGTGGACCCGAGGGGGCACGAGGGACAGTTCGGCATTGCCTTCATTGGTGACGGTGCAGACCGCGCCGGTATCGGCGATGAGGAAGTTGGCGCCCGAAATGCCGACGTCCGCGCCCAGCATCCGCGTGCGCAGTTCGCGCCGGGCGCTTTCGGCCATGGCGGCGATCGTCTCTTCCTCATGCGGGGTGCGATGCTTCGCCTTGAAGAGCGCGGACACCTGCTCGCGCGTCTTGTGCATGGCGGGCCAGATGATGTGCGAGGGGCGTTCATCGGCGAGCTGGATGATATGTTCGGCAAGGTCCGTTTCGACCCGGTCGATGCCGGCTTCCGCCAGTGCATGGGGCAAGCCGATCTCTTCGCCCAGCATGGACTTGGAGCGAGCGACGGTCCTTGCGCCCGACGCCTTGCAGATGTCGATGACGATGCGGCAGGCTTCGTCCGCGGTGGCGGCCCAGTGGACCTGCGCGCCCGCGGCGATGGCGTTGGCCTCGAACTGTTCGAGATAGGCACCCAGATGGGCGATGACATGATCCTTGATCGCGGCGGCGCGGGTGCGGGCGGCGTCGAAGTCCGGGAAGGCGGTGACGGCGAGCGTGCGCTTCGCCTCGGCCGTGCCGGCGGTGCGTTCGACCGCGGTCTTGAGGATCGGATCGGCGAGCGCGGCGGCGGCGCGGGTGTCGAAGGCGCTCATGGCTCCTCCCCGATGGCGGGGCCATCGCCCATGCCGGCGATCAGTTCGATGGCGTGATAGGCGCGCACCGGGCTGCCGTCGCGATGCAGCTTGCCCGCCATGTTCATGAGGCAGCCAAGATCGCCCGCCAGCAGCAGGTCGGCGCCGGTGGCGGCGATGGCGTCGGCCTTTTCGCCGACGATGGCGTTGGAGATGGCGGGATATTTGACGCAGAAGGTGCCGCCAAAGCCGCAGCATGTCTCCTCGCCGGCAAGCGGGGTCAGGGACAGGCCCTGGACCTGGGCGAGCAGGCGGCGCGGCTGCGCCTTCACCCCCAGTTCGCGCAGGCCCGAGCAGCTGTCATGATAGGCGGCGGTCGCGTCGAGGCGGACGCCGTCGGGTTTCCAGCCCAGCACCTCGTCCAGATAGGCCATGATCTCGAAGGTTTTCGCGGCCACCGCCTGCGCCCGGGGGAGCCAGTCCGCATCGCCTTCGAACAGTTCGGGATAATGGCAGCGGATAGTCCCGGCGCAGGAGCCCGAGGGGACGACGATGGCCGGATAGGGTTCGAGCGCCGCGATCGTCTGCTGCGCCAGCGCGATGGCATGGGCGCGGTCGCCGCTGTTGAGCGCGGGCTGACCGCAGCAGGTCTGGCCCTGCGGCACGACGACGTCGCAGCCGGCGGCTTCGAGCGCGCGGATCGCGGCGAAGCCGATGCGCGGGCGCATCATGTCGACCAGGCAGGTGACGAACAGGGCGACCGGCCGCGTCACAGGCCGTGCCGCCGGGCGAAGGAAAGGAAGAGGTCGGGCCAGTGGGCGGGCGCGGCGGGCGGGGGCACGAGGCCGAAGCCATGGCCGCCGCTTTCGAACAGATGGCATTCGGTCGCGACCCTCTTGGCCCGCAGCGCGGCGAGCATGGCGAGGCTGTTTTCGGGCGGCACCGCCTTGTCGTCGAGCGCATGGGCGAGGAAGACCGGCGGGGTGCGCGGGCTGACATCCTGTTCCAGCGAATGCGCGCGCCTTTGCGGCGCGGATGGATCGGCGCCAAGCAGCTGGGTGCGCGATCCGGCATGGACGAACCCGCCCTGCATCAGGATGACGGGATAGAGATAGGCGGCGAGCGCGGCGTCGAGCGGTTCGCGATCGAGCGGGTCGACCGGCGCATAGCTGTCGACCGGCGCGCGGCTGGTGAGCCAGGCGGCGAGATGGCCGCCGGCGGAAAAGCCCATGACGCCGACACGGCCGGCGTCGAATTTTTCGCGCGCGGCCAGCCCCCGCACCATGCGCAGCGCACGCTGCGCGTCCTGCAGCGGCGCTTGCGGACCGGCCGCCCACCCGTCGCCGGGCAGGCGGTAGAGGAGGATGAAGCAGATATAGCCCGCCTGCGCGAAACGGCGCGCGATGGCATAGCCTTCATGGCCGATGGCGACGCGCAGATAGCCGCCGCCCGGGAAGAGCAGCATGGCCGCGCCATTGGGCTTGGCCCCCACCGCCTCGGGCCGCAACATGGTGAGGGTGGGGGTGACGATATGGGCGAACACGCCATCGTCCGGGCCGCTATCCGGGCGGCGCAGCGTTTCGACTTCCCTGACCGTCACGCGATCGCCCCCGGGCGCCTTGCCCGGCCAGATCGGAAAGCGGGTGAAGCCCGAGGGCAGGGGGAAGCTTTGCGCGCGCGCGGCAGACGAGAGGGCGGCGCCGGCGAGTGCGCCCGCCATGATCGTGCGGCGGTCGAGGTCGAACATCGTCATTGGCACTCCGTGCGGCCGAGCGGGGTGGCGCGGGTGAGCGCCGGGCGCTGCGCCAGCACGCGGGCGGAGACGGGCAGGTTCAGCGCCTTCAACCCGCCCGCGACAAGATCGGCGACCTGCCGCGCGCCCAGTTCGCTGAAATGCGTGTCGTCGCTGATCCCCTTGGGGAAGGCGGGGACATGATCCTGCGGGCCATAATGGAGATAATAGCGCGCCGACCCGTCGCGCCCGGCGCGGTCGACCCAGGCGCGCGAGAGGGAATCCAGGTCGATGAGCGGGGTGCCGGTGCTGGCGGCCAGTTCGCGCACGACCGCGCTATAGTCGGCAAAGTCGGCCTTCGCCCGACCGTCGGGGCCGAAGCTGCGGCGCGCAACCGGGGTCAGCAGGACGGGCTGGCCCCCGGCGGTGCGCACGTCCCAGATGAAGCGCAGTAGATTGTCGCGATAGTCGGTGCGTGCGGGCGCCCAGCGCTGCGGCCTGTTGCGGCTGGCGTCATTATGGCCGAACTGGATCAGCACGGTGTCGCCGGGCAGCATGTCGGCCAGCAGCGCCTCCCACCGGCCTTCGGCAAGGAAGGTGCGGGTCGAGCGTCCGCCCATGGCGTGATTGCGCACGCGCAGGTCTGGGGACAGGCCGCAGGACAGCATCTGTCCCCAGCCGGTCTGGGGGTAGCGATCGCCCTTGTAGGTGGAGGCGGTCGAATCGCCGGCGATCAGGATGGTGTCGCCCGGATGGGTGGCGAAGGCGGGCAGCGGGGCGAGTAGCGTCGCGAGCGCAGCGACGAGCTTCGCGGCGATGCTCAAGCGCGTGCTGCCACGGGAGCCGCGCCGGGAGCAGGAGGGCGCCTCAATCACTGCAGATTCACATACATGCCGCCATCGACCAGCAGCGCCGCGCCAGTGACATAGGCGGCCATGTCGGAAGCGAGGAAGACGATCGGGCCGGCGAGATCCTCGGGCTGGCCGAGGCGGCCGAGCGGGGTGCGCTTTTCCATATATTCCCGCTTTTCCTGATCGGCGAGGTCATCCTTGTTGATTTCGGTGAGAATGGTGCCGGGCAGGACGCTGTTGCAGCGTATGCCATGCTTGCCAAGCGCGATGGCGGTCGATTGCATCAGCGAATGCACGCCCGCCTTGGTCGGAGTGTAATGAGTCTGATATTCGCCGCCGACCAGCGCGGAGATGGAGGAGACGGCGACGATCGATCCGCCATGGCCCTGTTTTACCATCTGCTGCGCGGCCGCCTGCACCATGAAATAGGCGCCGTGGAGGTTCACCCTGAAAGTGCGCTCCACCACGTCGACCGGCATGTCGAGAAAGGCGTGGAAGGGGCAGATGCCCGCATTGCTGACCATGACATCAACCTTGCCGAAGGCGTCCACCGCCCTGGCCACGAAATCCTGCGCGGTCTGCGGGTCGGCGACGTCGCCCTTTACCGCGATGGCGCGCTGGCCGAGCGCCTCGATCTCGGCGACGCAGCTGGCGGCCGGGCCGTCGCTATGGGCATAGTTGATGACGACATCGGCGCCATGCCGGGCGGCGCCGACGGCGGCGGCGCGGCCGATGCCGGTGGATGCGCCAGTGACGAGGACGGTCTTGCCTTCAAGCAGCTTCATAGGGAGCATTTCCTTGCTGTAGCGATAGTGAAAATCCTCCCCTGGCAGGGGAGGTGGATGGCCGAAGGCCAGACGGAAGCATGTCCCGCCAACGGGAGGGCGACACCCCGCCACCACCAGCTTCGCTGGCGGTCCCCCGCCCCCATGGGGGAGGATTCTGGGAGGAGGCGGGCCGGGTCATGCCTCTAGCGTCTCGCCAGGCGGCGGGGCGGCTTGACGCCGGGAGTCCAGCCGAGGTCCGCGCTGACTTTCTGCGCGGTGGCGCGCACGTCCTGGGTCAGCATGTCCATGCGCGCGTCGTCCATATATTGGGCGGCGCTCGACAGGCTGATGGCGGCGACAATGGCGCCCGATGCGTCGCGGATGGGAGCGGCGACGCAGCGTATCTGATCCTCATTCTCCTCCAGGTCGAAGGCGCGTCCGGCGCTGGCATAGCCGCGCATCCGGTCGAGCCAGACATCATAGTCCACCGGATGCGTGCCCGCCGCCTGGTCGGCGTCGAACAGGCGGCGCCAATTGGCTTCGGGATCGTCGAGCAGCAACGCCTTGCCAAGACCGGTGGAGGTGAGCGGCTGGCGATCGCCGATGCGGCTGGAGATTTCGACGCGGCGGCGGCCGGGTATCTTGTCGAGATACAGCGCCTGGTCGCCGTCGAGGCGGCCCAGATGCACCACATCCTCGCTGGCGGCGGCCAGCGCCTCCAGATGCGGGCGCGCGATCTGCACCACATCGGCCTGGCTTTGCGCAAGGAAGCCCAGTTGCAGCAGCTTGGGCCCCAGCTGATAGCCCTCGCGCGGGAGGAAGGTCAGGAAGCCGCGATCGACCAGCGCGTTGGCGAGACGATGGGTGGTCGAGCGCGTGAGACCCATGCGTTCGGAAAGGTCGGCGAGCTTCACCGGGCCGTCGATCACCTGGTCGAGCAGGTCGAGCCCGCGCTGCAGCGTCTGCGACCCCGACGCCTTGGCCGTTTCGGTCCTTTCCCCGCCGTCCGCCATAGCCTCTCGTCCTCCCGCCCTTGGACCCAATTCAGGGTTTGACGAATTTTGTCTCATCTACTAATACTCTATCCCACAAAATGAGAAAAACAAGGGTGAAGGAGGGGCCGACATGATTCTTCTCGATCGCGCCAGACCCTCATGCTCGCCCATGTCCTGCGAGTTTGACCGCATATGCAAACAGGTTGCCGTCGATGCCCCTATGCGGGCGGCGGCAGGGTTCAAGGAGTGAGTGCGTGCCGATCGTGAGCTTGCCGAAGATCAAACATGTCCGGGCCTTCACCGTGCGCGGGGGCGGCGCCGACTATCATGACCAGGGCGAGGGCCACTGGATCGACGATCACATTGCGACGCCGATGTCGCGCTATCCCGAATATCGCCATTCGCGCCAGAGCTTCGGCATCAACGTACTGGGCACTTTGGTGGTGGAGATCGAGGCGGAGGACGGCACGGTCGGCTTCGCGGTCACGACCGGCGGCGAACCGGCCGCCTATATCGTGGAAAAGCATCTCGCCCGCTTCCTGGAAGGGCGCGCGCCCACCGATTACGAGAAAATCTGGGACCAGATGTATTTTTCGACCCAATATTATGGCCGCAAGGGGCTGGTCGTGAACGCGATTTCCGGCGTCGACCTGGCGCTGTGGGACTTGCTGGGCAAGCTGCGGCAGGAGCCGGTCTATCATCTGCTGGGCGGCGCGGTGCGCGATGAACTGCAATTTTACGCCACCGGCGCGCGGCCGGACAAGGCGAAGGAATTCGGCTTCATCGGCGGCAAGATGCCGCTGCACCATGGCCCGGCCGAAGGCGTCGAGGGCCTGAAGAAGAACATCGCCGAACTGGCCGAGATGCGGTCCCGGGTCGGCGATGATTTCTGGCTGATGTGGGATTGCTGGATGGCGCTGGATGTCGACTATGCGACCCGGCTGGCCATCGCCGCGCATGATCTGGGCCTCAAATGGATCGAGGAAGCGATCAGCCCGGACGATTATTGGGGCTATGCCGCATTGAAGCGCAACGTGCCCAAGGGGATGCTGGTGACCACCGGCGAGCATGAGGCGACTCGCTGGGGCTTTCGCATGCTGATGGAAATGGACTGCTGCGACATCATCCAGCCCGATGTCGGCTGGTGCGGCGGCGTGACCGAATTGCTCAAGATCAGTGCGCTGGCCGATGCCCATGGCAAGATGGTCGTGCCGCACGGGTCTTCGGTCTATTCCTATCATTTCGTCATCACCCGGCATAATTCGCCCTTCGCCGAGTATCTGATGATGCATCCGGGGCCGACCGAAGTCGTGCCGATGTTCCATCCCCAATTGCTGGGCGAGCCGGTGCCGGAAAATGGGCGGATGAAGGTGAGCGCGCTCGACAAGCCGGGCTTTGGCGTCGACCTCAATCCCGACATCGCGATGCACCGTCCCTACACGCACTGATCCTTCCCAAGAAGAGAGACTGATCCCATGAAATTCTGCCGTTTTGGCCAGCGTGGCCAGGAAAAGCCCGGTATCGTCGATGCGGACGGCCGGATCCGCGACCTGTCGGGCGTGGTGCCCGAACTGACGATCGAGACGCTGGCCGCCGCCAAGGGTGCGGATGTCGCGTCGCTGCCGCTGGTCGAGGGCCAGCCGCGCTATGGCGTGCCGGTCAAGGGCATCGGCAAGATCGTCGCCATCGGCCTCAATTATGAGGACCATGCGATCGAATCGAACCTGCCGATCCCGACCGAGCCGATGATGTTCATGAAGGCGCTCTCGTCGCTCAACGGTCCCAATGACGAAGTGGTGCTGCCGAAAAATTCGACCCATGGTGATTGGGAGGTCGAGCTGGGCGTGGTGATCGGCCAGACGTGCCGGTTCGTCAGCGAGGAAGAGGCGCTGTCGAAGGTCGCGGGCTATGTGCTGGTCAACGACGTGTCGGAACGCTTCAACCAGAAGCAGCGCGGCACCCAGTGGAGCAAGGGCAAGGGGCACGACACCTTCTGCCCGGTCGGCCCCTGGCTGGTGACGCCCGACGAAGTGGGCGACCCGCAGAACCTCTCCATGTATCTCGACGTCAACGGGACACGGATGCAGACCGGCAACACCAAGACGATGATCTTCAACGTCGCCCAGCTGATTTCCTATGTCAGCGAATATATCACCCTCTATCCCGGCGACCTGATGATCACCGGCACACCCCCGGGCGTGGGCGAGGGCAAGAAGCCCAGCGCCATCTACCTGAAGGCCGGCGACGTCATGGAACTGGGCATCGAAAAGCTGGGCACGCAGCGCCAGCAGGTGTCGGAATGGCGCCATCTGGGTGACGAGGTGCTGGGATGAGCGTCTTCCCCGGACGCTATGAAGGCCGCTGCGCCATCGTCACCGGCGGCGCGTCGGGCCTGGGCAAGCAGGTTGCCGCGCGCATCGTCGCCGAGGGGGGCAAGGTGGCGCTGTGGGACCTCAATGCCGATGCGCTGGCCGCGACGAAGGACGAAATCGGCGCCACCCATGTGGTCGCGCTCGACGTGTCCGATCAGGCCGCCGTGGCCGCCGCCGCGAAGGACAGCGCGGCGGCGCTGGGCAAGGTCGACATCCTGGTCTGTTCGGCCGGCATCACCGGCGCAACGGCCACCGTGTGGGAGTATCCGGTCGACAGCTGGAGCCGAGTGATCGACATCAACTTGAACGGCCTCTTCTACTGCAACCGGGCGGTCGTTCCGTTCATGCTGGACAATGGCTATGGCCGGATCGTCAACCTGGCCTCGGTCGCGGGCAAGGAGGGCAATCCCAATGCCAGCGCCTATTCGGCGAGCAAGGCCGGGGTGATCGGCTTCACCAAGAGCCTGGGTAAGGAACTGGCCGGCAAGGGCGTCATCGCCAACGCCCTGACGCCCGCGACGTTCGAAAGCCCGATCCTGGATCAGCTGCCGCAAAGCCAGGTCGATTATATGCGCTCGAAAATCCCGATGGGACGCCTGGGCCTGGTCGAGGAATCGGCCGCGATGGTCTGCTTCATGGCGAGCGAGGAGTGCAGCTTCACCACCGCATCGACCTTCGACACGTCCGGCGGACGCACGACCTTCTGAGCTAAAGTCGCGCGGCGCGACCGGTCGTTCAAGAACCGGCGCGCCGCTTCGTCCCCGTATCGGAGAGGCCAACATGATCCCCTTTGTCGATGCCCATATCCATCTGTGGGACCTGAACCACATACGCTATGACTGGCTGAGTCCGCCTTTTTCGGACGAAGGCCCAAATGGCAGCGTCGAGCCGATCGCGCGCAATTATGGCATCGCCGATTATCGCGCCGACCTCGCCCGCTGGAATGTCGTCGGCGCGGTGCATGTCGATGCGGGCGCGGCGGCGGAAAGCGCGCTGCGCGAGACGCAATGGCTGGATGGCCTGGCCCAGATCGAGGGGCTGCCGACCGGCATCGTCGCCTTTGCCGCGCTGAACGATCCCGATCTTGACGCTCTGCTGGCCGCGCAAGCCGCGCATCCGCGCGTCAAGGGCATTCGCCATATCGTCAACTGGCATGGCGATCCGCAGCGGACCTATGGCCCGGTCGACCTGACCGTCGATCCGCTATGGCAAGCGGGATATGCCCTGCTCGCCAAATATGGCCTGTCGTTCGACCTGCAATGCTATCCCGGGCAGATGCCGGGGCTGGCCTCCCTGATCGAGCGGCACCCCGACATTCCCGTGATCGTCAACCATATGGGGATGCCGGTGCTGACCGACGCCGACGGGCTGGAGGATTGGCGCGCGGGCATGACGGCGCTCAGCCGCTTGCCGCATGTCGCGGTCAAGCTGTCGGGCATGGGCTTCGTCCGCCGCGACTGGAGCCGCGAGACCGTCGCGCATCTGGTGGGCGAGACGATCGACCTGTTCGGCGTGGAGCGCTGCGCCTTCGCCAGCGACACGCCGACCGACAAGCTGTTCGGTCCAATCGACCGCTACATGGAAGCCTATCACGCCATCGTCGCGGATTTTCCCGAAGCGGACCGCCGCGCCCTGTTCGGCGGCAACGCCAATCGCCTCTATCGCCTGGGACTCGACCTATGAACCCCAATCCGCTGCTCGGCGTGCTGTTTCACTGGCTGGGCGGCTTCGCCTCGGCCAGCTTCTATGTGCCCTTTCGCGGCGTCAAGCGCTGGAACTGGGAGATTTTCTGGCTGACCGGCGGGATTTTTTCCTGGGTGATCGCGCCCTGGTTCTTCGCCGCGGTGCAGACGCGCGACCTGATGGGGGTGATGCGCCAAGTGCCGTCCACCATCGTCGGCTGGTGCGTCTTCTTCGGCTTTCTCTGGGGCTTTGGCGGCCTGACCTATGGTCTCACCATGCGCTATCTCGGCCTCTCGCTCGGCATGGCGGTGGTGCTCGGCCTCTGCACCGTGTTCGGGACGCTGATCCCGCCGATCTTCGAGGGCACGTTCATGCGCGAGATCGTCGGGACCACGCATGGGCAGATCGTGCTGCTGGGCCTGGCGGTCACGCTGGCGGGCATCATCGTCGTCGCCCGCGCCGGCGCGCGCAAGGATGCGGCGCTGTCCCCGGCGCAGAAGGCCGCGGCCGTCGCCGAGTTCGATTTCCGCAAAGGCATCGCCGTCGCCATCTTTTCCGGCATCATGTCGAGCTGCTTCGCCTTTGGCCTGGCGGCGGGCGAGCCGGTCAAGGCGCTGTCGGCGGCGGCAGGGACCGGGCCATTATGGACCGGGCTGCCGACCCTGTGTCTCGTCATGTTCGGCGGGCTCATCACCAATGCGCTGTGGTGCGGCTGGCTGATCGCGAAGAACAGGTCGGCCGGGCAATGGGCCGGCGCGCCGGACGCCAGCGGCCAGCGGCCAAGGCTGCTGCCCAATTTCCTGCTGTGCGCGCTGGCGGGCACCGCCTGGTATTTCCAGTTCTTCTTCTACACCATGGGCGAAAGCCAGATGGGGCGGTTCGGCTTTTCCAGCTGGACGCTGCACATGGCGTCGATCATCATCTTCGGCACCTGCTGGGGCTTCGCCTTTCGCGAATGGAAGGACGCCGCGCCGGCGGTGCGCCGCATGGTGTGGAGCGGCGTCGCGCTGCTGATCGTCGCCACGCTGATCATCGGCTATGGCAACCGGATGGCGGGCTGATGCGCTGGCCGATCGCCGCGCTGCTGCTGAGCCTTGCCGCGCCGGCGCTGGCGGACGCGCCGCTGCTGACGTCGCATCTTCGCATCCACGATCCCTGGGTGGTGGCGGAAGCGCAGAGCCGGACCTACTGGCTTTTTTCCAGGAACGACCCGGCCGTCACCGGCGACCGTCGCACCGGCATCATGGCCTATGCCAGCGGCGACCTGGCCCATTGGCAAAGGCCCAAGCTGGTCTTCGCCTTGCCCGAGGATGTTTGGGCGAAGGAGGGCGGCTGGGCGCCGGAGGTCCACAGGTGGAAGGGGCGCTGGTATCTGTTCGCGACCTTCCACAATGAGGCTGCGGCCCTGCCATCGCCCGGCAAGCGCCGGCTCTATCGCCGCGCGACGCTGCTGGCGGTGGCGGACCGGATCGACGGGCCCTACAGCCTGATCCACAAGGGCGAGCCGCCGACGCCGCCGGGGGACATGACGCTGGACGGCACGCTGCATGTCGATGCGGCGGGCAAGCCGTGGATGGTCTATGCGCATGAATGGCTGCAACAAGGCGTCGGCACGATCGAGGCGCTGCCGCTTAAGGACGATCTGTCGCCGGCCGGCAAGCCCCGCATGCTGTTCCGCGCCGATGCGGCCGACTGGGTGGTGGGGCAGAGGCAGCCCGAGGGCGATACCGGCTATGTCACCGATGGGCCGGAAATGCTGCGCACGAAGGACGGCGCGCTGCTGATGCTGTGGTCGAGCTGGGGCAGGCATGGCTATGTCCAGGCGCAGGCGCGATCGGAAAGCGGAACGCTGGCGGGGCCCTGGACGCAATTGGGGCCGCTGGTCGAGCAGGATAGCGGCCATGGCATGATGTTCCGCGCGTTCGACGGGCGGCTGATGCTGGTGCTGCACCGGCCCTTCAAGCGAGCGCTCGCCAAATTCTACGAGATGCGCGACGCGGGCGACCGGCTGGAGGTGGTGCGCGAAGCGGTGGAGCTGGATGGCGAGGCCTATCCCACTCATGGCTGTCCGATGGAGGTGCGCGATGCTGGCTGCTGATCTGGTCTGGCCGCTGCGCGCGGCGCAAAGCGGCGCGTTCACGCTGGAGGATGAAGCCGCGGCGCCCGAAGCGGCGGTCGTCAGCGCGGTCGAGCGGCCGGTGCTGCTGGGCTATGCGCCCGATGCGCCCAATGGCCGGGCGATGCTGGTGCTGGGCGGGGGCGGCTATACCGCGTTGATGGCGGGGCGCGAGGGCGTGCAGGTGGCGCGCTGGCTGAATGGCCTTGGCTATCACGCCTTTGTCCTCATCCACCGCTTTCCTGACGCCGGCACCGGCCCGTCCGCGCCGCTGGACGATGCGCTGGCGGCGATGGCGATGATCCGGGGGAGCGGCCTGGCCGATCGGGGGCTGGGCGTCATCGGCCTGTCGTCGGGCGGGCATCTCGCCGCCTGCCTCGCGGCCCGCTACCCTGCGGCATGGGGGACGGCGGGGGCGCAACGGCCGGACGTCATGGTGATCGGCTATGCGCCAATTTCCACCAATGCCAAGGGCCGCACCATCGTGCCGGACAAGCCGCCGCTGCCGCCGGTGGAAAAGCAGGCCCTCTATGATGCGTTGCAGCCCGACGTCCAGCTGTTGCCCGATCCGCCGCCGACCTTCATCGTCTATGCCGGCAACGATCCGGTGGTGCCCGCCATCAACGCCCAGCGGCTGCACGACGCGCTGAGGGACGCGGGCGGCAGCAGCGAACTCCATATCTTCGCCGACGCCCCCCATGGGTTCGCGCTCGACACGCCGGATCGGCCGGTGTCGCTCTGGCCCCGTTTGTGCGAAGCCTGGCTGCGGCAGGTGGGATTCCTGTAGCCGCGATCAGTGCCGCGCCGGCACCGCGTCCGACTGACGGCGGATCAGCTGATAGTCGAGCTTCACCTTGCCAATGACGCCATGCGCGCCGTCATCCGGGCTGCGCAAGCGCATGCCGAGCAGGCCGATCGCCTCGCGGCTCATGTCGCGGATCGGCTGGCGGATGGTGGTGAGCGCGGGCCAGATGGCGCTGGCGAGCGGGGTGTCGTCGAAGCCGCAGATGCTGATGTCGCCCGGGACGTTGAGCTTGCGCTGATGCGCGACGGTGATGGCGGCGGCCGCCATGTCGTCATTGCAGGCGAAGATGGCGGTGGGCGGTGTGTCGAGGCCGAGCAGCTGTTCGGCGGCGTCGAGGCCCGAACGGAAGGAGAAGTCGCCCGGCGCGACCAGCGCTGAATCGGCGACGATGCCATGATCGGCGAGGCAGTCGCGAAAGCCCTGCAGGCGGCGCGCGCTGGCGCGGTGGCGGGGATTGCCCTCGATGAAACCGATGCGGCGATGGCCGAGATCGACCAGATGGCGCGTGAGGTCATAGGCGGCATGGCGATCATCGGTGCCGACGGACAGCATGTCGGGCCCGTCGCGGTCGGGCGCGATGGCTACGACGAGGATGTTGCGCTGCGCCAGTTGCTCGACCAGCTCCGACCAGTCGCACAGGGGCGGCGGCAGGATGACGCCGGCGACATGCGCCTGCGCCACCTGATCGACGATTTCCTGCGCGAAGGCGCCGGGCGCGCATTGTTCGACCACCAGATGCAGATGGCGCTGCGGCGCTTCGGCCAGCGCGCCCAGCAGCAATTCGCCGAGATAGGCGGAGGTGGTGCTGTTGCTGTGCAGCAGGGCGACGCGGCGATCGGCGCTGCCGGCGAGCGCGCGGGCCGAGGCGTTGGGGACGTAGCCCAGCGCCTGGACCGCCTGCGCCACCGCTTCGCGCGCGCCGGCGCTGACCAGCGCCTTGCCGTTGATGGCGCGCGATGCGGTCATGACCGACACGCCGGCATGGGCGGCGACATCCTTGATCGTGGGCGGCTTGCGGTCTTGTTTCTGCATCGTCACCGACCCTTAGCCGCTTTCGCGGCCAAGGAAAATCGGCGAGCGTTCAGGGCGCCAGGCGGACGATGGCCGGCGCGTCGCGATCGACGCTGATGATGCCGTCCTCCTCGCGAAGCTCGGCGATCTGGATCACGGTGCGGCGGCCCCATTCGGGATCGGCCTTCGCCTCCGCCTCGCCATGCTGATGGACGAAATAGAGGATATAGGCGCGATCCCCCGCCACGATGATGTCGGGATGCTGCCCCTTGGCGCGGTCGGTGGGGTGGCGGCCGGGCTGCGCCAGGATATGGCCGGGCTGGATCGTCCAGCTGTCGCCGCCATCATCGGAGCGCATGACGAGCAGCCCCTTCCAGGCGTCGGAAATGAGCCAGGTCCGTCCCTTCCAGCGAAACGCCTTGGGCCCTTCGCCCGGGGTCCGCGTCAGCCGCTGGCCGCGCGTCCAGTGGACAAGGTCCGGGCTGTCGACGGTGACGATCGCCTTGTCCTGGCGCTCGTCATTGAAGAAGAGGCGATAGCCGCCCCTTGGCAGCGCCAGCACGCTGGCGTCGATGACGCGGTCGGAGCCGAGATCGAGCCGCTCGCCGCAGGTCCATGACGCAAGGTCGGGGCTGGTCAGATGGACGATGAAGCGCGGGGCGTTCCAGTCGCGGAATATGCCGGGCACGACCGTCAGCCACATATGCCATTGCCCGCCCAGCCATTGCACCTCGGGCGCCCATAGGGTGGCGCCGGTGCAGCGTTCGGGGATCGCTGCCATGCCGCTGTAGCGCCAGTGCGCGCCGTCCTTCGACCGCGCGATGCCGATGGCGGTGCCATGGACCCAGCGCACATCCTTGTCATCCGCGCGGGGCAGGTCGGCGCGGCGGTTGGTGTAGAACATCACCCATTCGCCGGTCGCCTTGTCATAGACGGTCGAGGCGTCGGCCGCGCCGTCATGGACGGGATCGCGGTAAAGGGGCCGTGGCGCCACCGGCGGGCTGGCGGCGGCCAGCAGCAGGAGCGCGGCGATCATCGGAAGAGCGACAGGTCGATCGCATCGGCCATGACGCGGAAGCCCGCATCATTGGGATGGAGCGCGTCGCCGACATCATAGGCTTTGGCCATGCGCGCCGGGTCGGCGGGATCGGCGATGGCCCTGGCGAGATCGACATAGCCGTCCGCTTCCCTGTTGGTGCGGATCCAGTCGTTGATGGCGACGCGGCTGGCTTCGCCCGCCGCGCTCCAATAGCCTGCGCCCTTATAGGGCAATATGGTCGCCAGGATCACCTTGACGCCGCGATCGTGCGCGCGGGCGATCATCTGGCGATAGGCGCCGATGACGGCGGCGGGCGGCAGCATCGGCTGCCGGTCGCGCGCCGCCGCGCCCAGATCATTGACGCCCTCGAGAATGACGACATGGCTGACGCCGGGCACCGCCAGCACGTCGCTGTCGAAGCGGGCGAGGGCGTTATAGCCATCGCCTTCGGACAATAGGCGGTTGGCGCTGATCCCCGCATTGGCGACGCCGGTCAGCATCATGCCGCCGCGCTGCAGCCGCTCGGCGAGCAGGTCGGGCCAGCGGCGGTCGCTGTCGGGCGTGGCGCGCACGCCGTCGGTGATCGAATCGCCCAGGGTAACGATGGTTCGGGCGGGCTTGCGATTTTCGACCTCCACGCCGGTGATGATGACGCGCGGGCCCAGCGTGGTGGCGTCGGTCAGGCTGGTGGCGGCGGTCTGGTCGCCCGGCGCGGTCCAGCCGGTGGCGGCGGAATAGCTGTGGACCGTGGCGTCGGGCGCGCCCTGGGGCAGATGGATGCTGATGGCGAGGCGCGCCAGCGGCTTGACCGGCATGGCGATCGGATCGCTGAGCAGCGGTGCGCGCGAGGGAATGGTGGCGCCCTGCGCCTGGTTGAAGGTCACGACCCGGTCGGTGCCGGGCAGGGTCTGGCCATTGGCGCCGGCAAGCGCGACATGCACCGCGCCCAGCAGCAGCGGCCGGGTCGACATCTCGTTGGAGAGGCGCAGGCGGATGCGGTCCCCACCGGTCGAGATGCGCACCACCTGCCGCAGCGTGCGATCACTGAGGTCGGGGCGCTTCTCCGGCGCGGTGCGGGACGCCAGGGGCGCGGCCATCCAGCTGCGCGACCAGCTTTGCGCCTGCGCCGGCGCGCTCGCCAACGCGAGCAGCAGGGTGGCCGAAATCAGGCTGCGCATCCGTCTCTTCTCCCTTTGTCTATTTCGCGGCGGCGCCCGCCACCGGATTATTGCCCCAGAGCTGGTCGTAGCGCCAGCCCGACAGATCCTCCACCACAGCGGCCGCGCCGGGCGAACTGGGCGTGCGCTTGCCGCTGCGCAGATGCTCGATTTCGCGCATCAATATGTCGTGGGTGGCTGGGCTCAGGCGAAAGCGTGTCGAGACATAGATGCCCGCCGCCAGGCAGCCGACCGTGCCGATGCCGAGCAGCAGCGCCATGGTGAGGATGGCCTGGTCGCTTTGCACCTGCGCGCCCGACACGAAGCCGCCCGCCTGCATGATGAAGCCCACGCCCGCGACGGCGGCGGCCTGCGTCGCCTTGCGCACGAAGGTCATGACGCCTGCGAAGCTGCCTTCGCGCCGCTGGCCGGTCACGATCTCGTCGACGTCGGCCATATAATTATAGGTGGCCCAGGGGATATAGTTGAGCGCGCCGCGGCCCAAGCCCGCCAGGATGATCGGCAGCCAGATCCAGGGCGAGGTCGCCGGCACGCCCATCAGCCATAGCGCCACGAGCGCGAGCACGCCCACGGCGAAGTCGGCGGCCGCGACCTGATAGGCGCGCGAGGGCGACGCGCGCAGCGCCAGGTTGATGGCGATGATCACCGCCATGAACTGAACGATATACATGGTGCCGAGCAGGCCCGAGGCGATGGCGGTCGACCCGGCGAGCGCGAAGATCACGAAGAAGGTGAAGGCCGCGTTGAAAATATCCTGGCTGATATAGCCGCCCAGATACATGCCCAGATGCAGGCGGAAGGCGCGGATGCGCATGGTCGAGAAGAGGTTGCGATAGAGCGCCTTAAGCGCCTGGCCCGGTCCGCCGGCGCGATGCCGCGCCACCTGGGCGGCAGCGCCCGTGGGCAGGTGCCGTTCCCAGCTGAAGGCGTAGAGCAGACCGGCGGTCGCCATGAACAGGATGGCGAAGATGACGCCCATGTAGAAGAAGGTGTCGGCGCTGTCGCGGCCCAGCGCCTCGATCAGCCAGAGCGGCAGGAAGCCGGCGAGGATTGCCGAGGCCTGGCCGAAGAGGATGCGCGATCCGGCGAATTTGGCCTTGGTCCGATAGTCGCTCGACATTTCGGCGGCGAGCGTTTCGAACGGAATGATCTCCATCGCATAGACCAGTTCGAACAGCACATAGCTGACGAGATAATACCAGAAACCCTGCCCCGGCAGCCACATCAGCGCGAAGCTGGGCAGCAGGGGAATGGCGGCGAGGATGAAGAAGCGGCGGCGGCCGAAGCGCTGGCCAAGCCAGGTGCCGCCGAAATGGTCGGAGATATAGCCGATCATCGGCGAGGCGAAGGCGTCGAGGAACCGCGCCACCGCGAAGATCGTCGCCGCCTGGCCGGCGGAAAGGCCGCAGAACTGCGTATAGAAGATCAGCACCCAGCCCGAGATGACCGCCATCGACCCCGCGCCCAGCACGTCGTTGGAGCCATAGGCGAGGTAATTATGCAGGCGGACCGGACGAGCGGCGATCGGGGTAGGGTCTGGCAACGGGCATCCTCCGCCTGGTCAGTTTCGTCGCGCGGCGGCATTGGGCTTTGTTCTGGCCGCCGGATCGGGCAAGCGCGCAGCGATCGGCTGCGTGCCACAATGTGAACAGCTATAATAGAATGTGAGACATCTGCAAGTCAGAAGCTGACCGGTCGCTGCGCATCGATCATCCGGTCCTCCCGTCCCCGCAGGCCGATGGTTCGTACGCCGCTGCTTTGCTCGATGCGCAGGGCGGGGGCGGCAGCGGGCATTTTGAGGAAGGCGCCGTCAAACCCGTCAACATGCTTGAGCCAGAAGGCGGGACGGGCATCGGCGGCGCGGGTCCGCACCTCGACATGGGCCAATTCGACGTTGCGCGCATGGCGCATGACGAAGCCGGTCGCAGGCAGCGGGCCGAAGCGGTCGGGATCGGGATAGTCGTCTTCCCTGGCCGGCGGGTCGATCGCCGCCATAGCCGCATCGCCGCCACCCGGCTGGTCGAGAAAGATGTTGCTGATCTTGACATCCTCGATTTGGTGACCGGCGACCCCGGCGATGATGGACGGCAGCATCGAGCCGCTCTGGCAGGTCAGATTGTCGATCAGCACCCGCCGCATCGCACCCACCGGAACGCCAGCCGGGCCGCGCATCCGGCGGCCCAGACGCAGGAACAGCGCCGGGCTGTGACAGCCGCGCATGGTGATGTTGCTGATCGCCACATCCTCCATGACCGCGCCATCGACCGTTTCCAGCGCGATGCCCCAGCAGCGATCGAAGACGCAGTTGCTGATGGTGATATTCTTGAAGCCGCCATTGCTTTCGGTGCCGCATTTGATGCGGCCGAGCAGCCAGGTGTCGCGGCTGCGCGTCAGGGGCCTGTAGGTCGCGTCGAGCAGGCTGCCCACGGCATAGCTGCCGCTGACGTGGCAATTGGTGATCGTCACATTCTCGGTCGCGCGGGGATAGCCCAGCGCGTAGCTGGACTTGGGCACGATCGCGTCGTCATACGGGGTGTTGAGCGTGCAGTTGCTGATGCGGACATTGCGGCAGCAGTCGATGTCGAACCCGTCGCGGTTGGTGTCGACGGTGAGATTGTCGATCAGCAGATTGTCCACGCCGGTCGCGAGCAGCGCAAAGTGTCCGCCCTCCAAAATGGAGAAGTCGCGCAAGGCGACGTTGCGGCAGTTTTTGAGGCCGATCGCCTTGTTGCCGACGCCGGGCAATTCGGCGGCGGTCCGGTCCTTGTCGGGATGGCCGCGCGAAAGCCCTCTGCCCCAGATGAGGCCATCGCCGCAGATCGCGATGTCGTGCAGGCCTTCGCCATGGATCAGGCTGTTGCGCCAGTGATTATGGCCGAAATCCTGAAACGGCGCGATCGCCGGATCCTGCGGTTCGGCCGCGTCATAACCGCCGCTGGCAAGGCCGGTCAGCGGCACGGAGGCGGCAAGCAGCGTGGCGCCGCGATCCAGCCACAGCGTGATGTTGCTGCGCAGATGAACGGTATAGCTGGCATAGGTGCCGGGTGGAAAATAGATGGTGCCCCCGCCACGCTGCGCCGCATGGGCGATCGCCCGGTCGATCGCGGGGCTGTCGACATGATGGCCATTGCCCCGCGCCCCGAAGTCGCGGACATTGACGATGCCCGTGGGCAGCGGCCGGGCCCGCGCGGGAAGCGCCGCCAGCATCGACATGCCGGCGGCGCCCTTCAGCAGAAAGCGGCGGTCGAACGGTCCTTCCATCTCCCTTTCGTCCCCCGCTCGCCGCGTCAGATATAGGTGCGCAGAAATTCGCCCAGCGCGCAGATGGCGAGGCTCTGGCCATAGGGCATGGAGGTGAGCGCAATGTCCTTGTAGAATTGCTGGGTGTCGCCCATCGCGGTGCCGAAACTGACCTGCTGCAATTCGCCGGCCTCGTCGATATTCGCGAGCACCCCGCGCACCGCCTTGATCCCGATCTCTTCATAATGGCGAGGCAGATAGCCCTTTCGCACCGCTTTCAGGACACCATAGGCGAAGCCGGCGGTGGCCGAAGCTTCGAGATAGCTGGTTGGATCCACGATCAGCGTGTGCCAGAGGCCCGTTTCGGCGTCCTGCGTTTCGCTGAGAGTCTTCACCTGTGCGGCCAGCGTGTCGATGAGGAAGGTGCGGAAGAAGTCGCCGTCCTTGAGGTCCAGTATCTCGATGATCTCGGGAATGGCGATCGTCACCCAGCAATTGCCGCGCGCCCACAGCGCCCGCGCGAAATTGTGGCGGCCATTGAAATCCCAGCCGTGGAACCACAGGCCCGTCTTGGTATCAAACAGATATTTGATGTGGACCAGGAACTGCCGCTTGGCTTCCTCCACATAGGCGGGGCGGTTCAGCAGAAGGCCGATCTTGGCCAGCGGCAGCACCGACATCATCAGCGTGTCGTCCCACATTTCGCCAGGGTTTTCGTCATTATAGACGATGTGCTGGAACCCGCCCTCTTCGGTCTTGGGCAGGCCGTCGGGCGCCATCAGCCATTCGGCCCAGGTGTCGAGATAGGGGATGTAGCGCGGGTCGGGTTCATATTCGTAGAGATAGGCCAGCGTGATGAACGGGGCCATTGTATTGATATTCTTGGTCGGCGTGCCTTCGGCGAAGCGATCCTCGAACCATTGCTTGATGATGGCGAGCGCCTTTGCGTCGCCGGTCTGCTCGAAATAGCGCCACATGCCGAACAGGCCGACGCCATGGGTCCATTCCCAGCCGGCCCATCCCTTGGTGTCGATGATGCGCCCATCGTCCAGATGGAGCAGGAACTCGCCCGTCTCGTCCTTGATATTGACGAGATTGTCCATCAGCCGGTCGATGGCGTCAACGACCTGGCTGCGCGGGACATCATGATTGAGAGCGGCCACTTATTGGATCTCCTTGAGGTCTGAAGGTGCAGAGGGCGCGGCTACCATCTGCACCGGCAGACCGCCTTTGACATTGCGAAGGGTGACGAGGTGCACGGCTTCGAGCGCATCGCCCGGCGCGCCGTCCGAAGTGACGGCGAGCGCGACATGGTTCTTGCCCCGATGGTTGAGGATGCCTTCGGGCATGGGGAAAGTGCGTTGCGGGCCGATATGGGCGATAAACTGCCCCATATTCCAGCCATTGACGAAGATCAGCACGCGATAGCGCCCTGGTGAGCGGGGCTTGGCCGGATCACCGAAGCTGAGGCCGATGGTCGCGTCCTGCCCCCTGGGCACGTCGAGCGTGAAGACGGTGCGATACCAGCTGGTGCCCGGCGTCGCCCGGGACGCGGGGACGCTGGCTTTGGTCCAGGCGCCGTCATCGAAGCCCGGCAGGTGCCAGCCCATGCGCTCGCCATAGAGGCCGCCATTATTGGCGACGCCGCGCACCGCGTCGGCCAGCGTCTCGCCGCCCTTGCGTCCCTGGATCTTCCAGGCGATCGGCACGGCGAAGCTGCGGCCGGACGGGCCGCCTTCCAGCGAGGCGGAGATGAGGCCGCGCGCTTCCTTGTGGAAATCATCGGCGTCGAGATCCCAGTTATGGCCGTTGTTGCGGACCATGACGGAGAGGACATGCGCGCCCGACTGGGCGGTGGCGGGCAGGGCGAACCGCGCGGTGCCGGTGGTGATCGGGCGGGGCAGGCCATGGGGCGTTTCCGCTTCGCCCAGGTACTGGCCGTCGATCCACGCCTGGACAAGGCCCGATCCGCCAGCGCCATAATAGAGCGAGAGCGCCCGCGCGTCGGGCGTGCCGGTGAAGCGGCCGCGATACCAGACATCGCCTTCATGGAAGCCATAGGCGTCCATCAGCATGTTGGGCTGGCCATCGGGGCGGGCGGTGATGCTGGCATAGGCGCGGCGGTCGATCGCCTGCCAGCCGCTGTCGTCGAAAGATGGATCGGCTTCGGGCGAGCCCTTGGCCATGCGCCAGTCGGTAAGCGCGGGCAGAGCGATGGCGGCGGGACCGGCGAGCGGGCGCGTAGCGGCGATGCTGCCGGCCGGCGTGGCGGCGGTCGCGACCCGGGCGCCATTCCATGTGACGGCGCGCATCGCAGGAGGCGCCCAGATTTCGAGCGGGCTGTCCTGTGCGGTGTCGCCGGTCAGCGCGAGCGTGCCGCCGCGGATCGTCGCGTCGCGCAGCATGGCCGGGCCGCGCACCAGCAGTCCGTCGCGGCGCCAATATTGCGCGCCTTCGGCTTCGTCGGCGAGGATGAGGGTGAGCGGCGGGCGGCCGCCGCCCTCGATCCGCAGCACCGCGCGGCCCTGATGGGTGTAGCCGATCTTGAGGTCGCCGCTCGCGGCATCAAAGGCGCTGGTCGCCTGACCTTCGACCATCGTCACTTTGGGCGCGGAGGCATAGCGCAGGACGGTTTCGCCCGGTTCGCCGGCGCGGCCGTAGAGGAGGATGAGGTCGGAGCCGCCCAGGGTCTGCGCCGATTGCAGTTCGGAGGTGGAATAGACGAGCCGCTGGCCGCCGAGGTTCGTGCCGGCGATCAGCCATTTGGCGTCGAAGCCGTTCAACTGCATCGGCACGGTGTAGCGGCCATCGGGCAGGTCGGCGGTGAAGCTGAAGCTGTCGCGGGTCTGGCCGTTGGACGGCTTGTGCGTCACCATCAGGAACCGGGCATCGGTTTCCGGACTTTTGTTATGATAGATCTGGATGTCGGGATCGCTGATCCGGACGGCGCCGGCCGGGACCATGCCGGCCAGGTCGGGGACCGAGGCGATCAGCCCGCCCAGCTGCTTCATTTCCTGCGCCTTGTCGCGCAGCGCGCGCGGTTCGGAAATGGCGGCGCCATAATCGTAGCTGGTGAACACCACCGGCGCGGGCAGCCAGCCCCAGCTGGTGCCGCCATAGGTCATGTAGAAGCTCTGGATGCCGATGCCGTTGGCGAGGTTGGTGCCGTAGAAGAGGCGCTGGAACCGCTTGCCGCGCTGGATGGCGTTGCACTCATAGCCGCCGTTCGACCCCCAATAGTCGAACCAGCCGCCGCCAAATTCGGCAAGGAAGCCGGGGGTATCGGGCGAGGCGGAGGCGCCGCCCTTCGCGCCGCCCGGACCATAATAGCCCCAGTCCGGCGCGGCCGATCCGCGCGTCGGCTCCCCCTCCACCGTGCAGGTGCCGCCGGGATAGCCGTCGAACGCGTACATGTCGTTGGGGCCGGGAACGACCTTGTCCACCGAACTGCTTTCCGGCGTCCAATAGCCGTTGCGGCCCTGGTCATTGTGGAAGATCGGCACAGTGATGCCGTCGGCGCGCGCCTTGGCATAGAGATGATCCATGTAGCGCCGCTGCGCCGGGGTGGTCAGCGCCAGCTCATTTTCGATCTGGTGCAGGATGACGCCATATTCGCGTTCGGGATCGGCGTTGATCTGATGCCGAGCGATGATGGCGTTGATATGGCTGAGCCACTCGTCGGCGGCCCTGAGATAATCTGGATCGTCGGTGCGGGCGCGGGCGCGCTGGTTGACCAGCCAGCCGGGAAAGCCGCCGCGCGTCAGTTCCGCATTCACATAGGGGCCGGCGCGGGTGATGACATAGAGCCCCTCCTCCTCCGCCATGGTCAGCAGCCGGTCGAGATCGCGGATGCCGGTGAAGTCGTAGACCCCCTGTTTCGGGCTGTGATAGCCCCAGTCGAAATAGAGGGCGACGGTGTTGAAACCGCTCGCCTTCATCTTCTGGAGGATGTCGCGCCACAGGTCGGGGGAGGGCAGGCGGAAGGGGTGGAATTCGCCGCCCCAGATGATGGTCCGCCTGCCATCGATCATCAGCGAGCGCGCGTCATAGGAGACGCGGCCGAAGGTCTTGACCGGGGCGGAGAGATTGGCGGTGGGCCGCGCCTCCTGCGCGAGCGCGGGCAGGGCGGCGGCGAGCGACGAGCCCAGCAGCAGGGCGGCGATCAGAGTGCGCATGGGGCCTGCCGTCAGTCCATGTGGAACAGCAGCGGAAGCGGCCATTCGCGCGGCTGGTTGCCGGGCTGCACGTCCATCAGCGGCGCCATATAGTCCCACCAGCGCTTCATCACCGGATGATCGGGCAGGGCGTCGCGGCTGTTGTCGGCGCGCAGCTTCAGCACGGCGAAGAGGCTGAGCGTGTCTTCGTCCAGGAAGATCGAATAGTCGTAGATTCCCGAATCGGACAGCAAAGCCGACAGCTCCGGCCATATCTCGTCATGGCGCCGGCGATATTCGTCGACCACGCCGGGCTTGAGCTGCATCTTGAAGGCGTGGATCGTCATGGCTTCCCCTCATCAAACCATATTATGGAACCTTAGACCGATATTTGGTAGCAACGTCCCATATATTAGTCAATCGGCCAAAGGCGTGTCGCGCATGCTGAGATGGGTGACATCATCGAAGGCGAAAGCCGGGCGCGCGTCGGGCGTCCGGGTTTCGGCGGTGAAGCGATCGAGCGTCAGCCCGTCGACATGCCGCGCCCACAGCGCCCAGCTGGGCAGCACGCCGAACATGCTGGGTTCGGGATAGGCGTCCGCCAGTTCCGCCGGCCGCCGCCGCGCGTCCGCCGCCGTGCCGCCGCCCGCATAGACAAGATGCACGTCGCGCAGGACGATGTCGCGCAGCGGATGGCCGGGCAGGCCCGCCAGCGCGGCGGGGAAGCGAAGGTCGATGCCGCGCGCGTCCACTTCGCTGATTTCGATGTCGCGGATCGCGCCGATGCCGGTGCCGTCGGGCCCGCGCCGCCGATCGCCTAGGCGCAGGAAGAGGGGCGCGGTGGTTACGTCGCGCAGGGTGAGCCGCCGCGCGACGACATGCTCCATCACCCCGCCGTCCACCGTTTCGAGCGCGAGGCCCCGGCAGTGCGTGAAGCGGCAATCCTCGATCCGCACATTGCGATAGCCGCCATTGCTTTCGGTGCCGAGCTTGATCCGGCCGGTGACGCGATCCTGGTCTGGCGCGAACTGCTGCGTCATGCGACAGGTGCCGTCGAGCATCGACCCCATGTCATAGCCGGACACGTCGCAGTCGCGGATCAGGATATTTTCCGCCGCGATCGCGCGGCCGAGTGCATGGCTGCTCTTGACCACGATGGCGTCGTCATTGGGCGAATTGACCCGGCAGCGTTCGACCCGCACGTCGCGCACGCAATCGAGGTCGATGCCATCACGATCGGTGTCGATGGTAAGCCCGTCGATCGTCAGCCGCTGCGTGCCGGTGGCGAGAATGGCGAAATGGCCGCCCTTCAGGATGGTGAAACCCGACAGGCGAATATCGCGGCCGTTTTTGAGCGCGATCGCCTTGTTGCCGAGGCCGCGCATCTTTTCCGCATCGGGTTCCAGCTGGGCGATTTGCGCATCGGTCATGCCCTGCATCGACAGCGGTCGTTCGCCTGCCTGCTTGCGCCAGCGCGCGCCAGGGCCATCGCGCGTGAGGCCGACGCCATGGATCATGCCCGGGCCTAGAATCGCTACTTCCTCCACATCCTCGCCCCAGATGAGGCTGTTGTGCCAGTGGCTGTGGCCGAAATCCTGATAAAGCTGATCGGTCCCCGCTTCGGGCAGGTCGTAGCGGCCGGCATGGCGGGCGGGATCGGCGGCCTCGATCACCGCGCCTTCGCCCAGCAGTAGCGTCACCCGGCTTCTGAGGCGGAGGGAGAAGCAGAGATAGCGGCCGCGCGGCAGCAGGACGGTGCCGCCGCCGGCGGCCGAGGCGGCGAGAATGGCGGCGTTGATCGCGTCGCTGTCGATCGCCCGGCCATCGCCGCGCGCGCCATGGTCGCGCACGTCGAAGCGGCGCGCGGCATGGGCGGGGAAGGGCAGGGTGGCGAGGCCCCCGGCGATCAGGCCCAGCGCCACGTCGCGGCGGCTCATCGCCATCGCCCTCAACTGCCGGCCGGGCGCTGATCGCTGTGGATCAGGCTGGGGACGATGCTGACCTGCGCCGCGCTGGGCGGATGGCGCGGGTCGGAAGCGGGCGCGGCGACGTGCGGCGCCAGCGCGGGAAGGACGGTCCTGATCCGTTGCGCCACGGCGCTGGCGAGAAGCCAGGCGCCATAATTATTGTGATGCGTCCGGTCGCGGCCGCCATCGTTGAAGGCGGTGGGCGCGACAGCGGGGCCGAGCGCTTCGTAGAGGGCGCGGCTGTCGGCATGGAGATCGATGAGCGGCACATGGTCGGCGCGTGCGACCTGGCGCATCGCGTCGGCATAGGCGCCGAGCGTGTCCTGTATCCGGCCGTCGGCATCGAAATTGCGCCGCTCGGGCGAGGTGACCAGCACCGGATGCGCGCCGCGCCGCCGCGCCTCGGCAATATAGACGCGCAGCCAGGCGGGATAGGTGACCTGCGGATCGACATAGGTCTGCGGCCATTGCCGTTTCTGGTCATTATGGCCGAACTGGATGAACAGCCAGTCGCCGGCCTTCATGTCCGAAAACAGTTTCGCCATGCGCAGGTCGGTCGAAAAGCTCTTCATCGTCGCGCCGGACTTGGCATGGTTGGCGACCGCGACCCCATCGTCCAGCAGGGCGGGCAGCATCTGGCCCCAGCTGGCGGCGGGTTCGGCGAACTGGTCGGTGACGGTCGAATCGCCGGCAAGGTAGAGCGTGGGCACATCGGCCGGCGCGATGGCGACGCCGGCGACGCGGGGCTGGCCCAGAAATTCCAGCGTCAGCTTGTCGTCCCAGGTATATTCGGCGCGATCGCCGGGCGAGAGGGTCACCTGCGTGCCGCCGGGGGCCGTCTCCGGCGGCGGCGCGAGCGCGGGGGTGCGGATGTTGACGATGAAGCTGCGCTCGACGAACTGGCCGGGACGCGTGGAGACGTTGCGCAGCATCAGCCGCCGCGCTTCCGCCTTGACCGTGGTGTCGCCAGCCCGAGCGGGATCGCCGAGCCGGACCGTGACGCGATAATTGCCCGGTGGCAGGGCGACGGAGAAGAGATAATCGTCGGCCGCGCCGCCCGGCTCCATGCCATGGCCGCCGGCCCGATAGCTTTGCCGGCGCAGCGCCGATCCGTCGCTGAGGTCGAAATGCAGCGGAGCAGGCGCGGCGGCGGCCGCCATCAGCGTGAGGATCAGCGGCAGGGTCATGGCAGCGCGCGCGTCGCTGGGTGAAGGAAAATGGGGAAATGCGTTTCAGATAACGCATTTCCCCAAGCCGACCGCCCGTGCAGAGGCGGCGATGGCTGTGGCCCGCGCCAGGCGGGATGAGGCGGGGCCAATGTCCTCAAGGGGATTCTCCGTCCCGTTAAATAGTTGATGCAACCATATATCGGGATTGGCGAGGCGGGCAAGGGATTTTGTCAGGCATCGCCCATATTATGGGACATTTGCTCACATGTTGATTTTGGTAGCGTGGCTGCAAAAACTGGTATAAAATGCGCTACAGTTCCACAATGTGGGCTCCCGGAAAGCCGGGGCATAGGGGAGGATATATGTCGGTTCAGGTGACACGTGCCATTTTCACGCGCCGGGTGTCGGCGCTGGCCATCGCTTCCACCATGATGATCGCCGGGTCCGCGGCGGCGCAGGACCAGCCCGCCGAGCAGGAAACCGCCGACATCGTGGTCACCGGCTTCCGCGCGTCGCTCGACAGCGCGCTGGGCATGAAACGGCAGGAGGCGGCCGCGATCGATTCGATCGTCGCGGAAGACATCGGGAAATTCCCTGATTCGAACCTTGCCGAATCGATGCAGCGCGTGCCCGGCGTGGCGCTGGCGCGCGGCGATGGCGGCGAAGGGCGCAATATTTCGGTCCGCGGCCTGGGCGCCGGTTTCACTCGCGTGCGCATCAACGGCATGGAAGGCACGTCGCAGACCGGGTCGTCCGACATTTACGGCGCGGGCAATAATGGCCGCAGCTTCGACTTCAACGTCTTCCCCACGGAAATTTTTTCCGCCCTGTCGGTGCGCAAGACGCCGTCGGCCGATGTGGAGGAAGGGTCGCTGGGCGCGACGGTCGACCTGTCCGCGCCCAAGCCGATGGACCAGAAGGACGATTTCGTCCTCTCCATGACCGCGCGGGGCGTGTACAACGAGCTGTCGAAGAAGGTCGATCCGCGCGCGTCGATGCTCATTTCCAAGAAGTTCGGCGACAGCGGCTTTGGCATATTGGGCTCCATCGCCTATCAGAAGCGCAACATCCGCGAAGTCGGCTATTCGGCGGTGGACATCCTGTCGGCCAACACCAATGGCGGCTTCTGTTCGCCGCTGGGCGCGCCGATCAACACCGCCGGCCAGACGGCCGCACAGCTGGCGCTGCGTGGCGTGACGGTTGAAAATTGCAGCACCGGCAACCCGCGCACCAGCAATCCCGACGCCTATCAGGCGATCCAGGATCTCCGCCGCGACGACTTGCCCAACACGCCGGGCAGCGGCGCGTTCCTGCCGCGCCTGCCGCGATACCTCAACAGCGAGCAGGACCAGGAGCGGATCGGCGGATCGCTGACGCTGCAGTTCAATCCCGACGATGACACCGACATCTCGCTCGACCTGCTCTATTCGCGTTTCGAAGTGACACGCCGCGACAATTATATCGCCGCCGTCTCCTTCGCGCGGTCCGCGTCCAACAATGGCCAGCCCATGACATCGGTGCGCGACATCGAGTTCGACGAGAATGGGTCGCTGGTCTATGGCGAATTTGACGGCGTCGATGTGCGTTCGGAGGGACTGGTCGACAATTTCGTGTCGACCTTCAAGCAGGCGAACCTCAATTTCCGCCGCCGCCTGAACGACAATCTGGAAGTGAGCGGGATCGTCGGCTTCAACCGCTCCATCTGGGACGGCAAGAAGCGGCTCCAGACTTATATGGACGCGATCAACACCGATGGCTTCTCGATCGATTTCCGCGATGGCGGGTCGACCCCGGTGATCGGCTTCGGCATCGACGTCAACGATCCGGCGAGCTTCAACTATGCGCCTGGCCTGGCCGATGGCACGGTGCTGGGCGGCTTCAGCTACCAGGGCAAGCCTTCGAAGAACACGACCGACAACATGACCGGCGAGATGAATCTCAAATGGACGGTCAATGACGCCCTGTCCTTCAAGGTCGGCGGCCAGTATCGTCGCAGCGACTTCAAGTCGACCTTCCTGCGGCCCTATTCGGCCGACCTGGTGGTGCGGGCGCTGCCGGCGGGCACCAGCCTGGCCGACATCACGACCAGCATCACGGGCGTCGACAAGCTGTGGGGCAATGGCGCGCCGTCCAGCTGGGCCGCGATCGACCCGGAAAAATGGGCCGACACCTTCGGCTTCGACGATGTGCGCTATTGCGGCGTCGAGTGCGGCGGCGGCAACAGCCGGGTGCGCGAGGAGGTGATGAGCGCCTATGCCATGGCGAATTTCGACCTGGAGGACGCGATCGGCTTTGGCGTGCGCGGCGACATCGGCGTGCGTTACGTCAAGACTGACATGCGCTCGTCGGGCTATATCGCCGTCGCCAGGGCGACGTCGCCCACGGGCCTGACCGGCCAGTTCGCCGCGGCCACCAACAGCTATGACGACTGGCTGCCGTCGGCGAATATCGTGATCGAGCCGGTGCGCAACGTGCTGGTCCGCCTGTCGGGCGCCAAGGTGTTGGCGCGGCCGGAACTGGGCCTGCTGACGCCCACCAGCGGCGTCAATGGCGTTACTCGCGTCGGCAATGTCAACAATCCCTATCTGGACCCCATTCGCGCCAATACCTTCGACGTCGCGGTGGAATGGTATTTCCGCCCCGGATCGCTGCTGTCGGCCGCCTTCTTCTACAAGGACATCAAGAGCTTCATCCAGAATGTGAACAGCCAGATTCCGTTCAACGAGCTGGGCCTGCCGATCGAGCTGCTGGAAGGGACCAACACCGCGCCGACCGAGCTGTTCACTGTGTCGCAGCCCTTCAACACGCCGGGCGGCCCCTTGAAGGGCATCGAGCTCAATGCGCAGATTCCCTTCACCTTCCTGGACGGATTCCTGGGCAATTTCGGCGTGCTGGCGAACTACACGCATGTGACGTCGAAGATCGACTATATCCTCGCCAGCGTGAACGGCACGCCCACGGTGACAACCACGGCGGACCTCGTCGGCCTGTCGAAGAATACGGCGTCGGCCACGCTCTATTATGAGGATGACAAGTTCAGCATCCGCACCACGGGCAATTTCCGCGACAAGTTCATCCGCGGCATTCCGGCATCGCCCGGCAGTGACCTGCAGGGCAACGCCAAGACATTCTACATGGACGCGTCGGCCAGCTACAATGTCACCGACCGGCTGAAGATCATCGTCGAGGCGCAGAACCTGACCGACGAGCAGAACCGCCTCTATATCGACAGCCAGCGGCAGGACACGCTGTTCGAGACGCGGATCGGCCGGACCTTCACCTTCGGCGTCACCTACCGGATGTAATCACCCAGTCCTCCCCAAACTTGATGGGCGCGGCCACAGGCGTGGTCCGCGCCCATTTTCTTGGACGGGGAGGAGGCGGGATGTCAGCGCGGCTTGGCGTAGCCGACCGCGTCGCTGATCTGCTCGGCGGCGCGGCGGACCTGTTCGGCCAGCTCCGGGCGCACATCGTCGGTCAGATAATGCGCGGCGCTGGCGATCGAGATGGCGATGCCGATCTTGCCCTTGGCGTCGCGGACCGGCACCGCGACCGACCGGACGCCATCGCCCAGTTCGCTGTCGTGCAGCACCATGCCCCGCGCCTTGTGTGCGCGCATATCCTTGAGGAAACGGTCGATCTGCGCCTTGGTGGCGGTGCCGCCCTTGGCCTCGACATAGAGGCTCTGCCACGTCTCCTCATTCTCGTCGAGCAGCAGCGCCTTGCCGATGCCGGTTTCCGCGATCGGGCGACGGTCGCCGGGCGCGGTGGCGACGCGCAGCCGCTGCGTGCCGGTGACGCGGTCGAGATGGCGGGAAAATTCGCCCTCGCGCTTGCCGACGAAGACGCAGAAGCCGGTGCGTTCGGACAACAGCTCCATGAAGGGGCGCGCGACGCGGACATAGTCGATCTGCTCGGTCGCGAGCACGCCCAGCTGCAGCAGCTTGGGGCCAAGAGCGAAGCCGTCGCGCGTCACTGACAGATAGTTGCGCGAGCGCAGCGCCTGCACCAGCCGATGCGCGGTGGTCTTGCTCATGCCGAGCTTGCGCGCGAGGTCGGCGGCGCGGATCGGCCCGTCGATCACTTCGTCCATGATGTCGAGCGCGCGCATCAGCGTCTGCGTGCCCTTGACCCCCTGCTCCTGCTTCTCTTCGCTATTCTGCACTGCCATGATCAAGTCTCCCGCGTCCCATATGGCGGACGCGTCCCATATATCGGAAAGCCTATCGGGCAATTTGGCGGCTTTGTCAGCAGATTTGTTCCCCGAAAAGCAGGGGCCCGCCGGTCGCGCGACCGGCGGGCCCCTGCTTTTCGACGGACGCGATCGCCCGGACGATCAATATTGAATGGTGACGGTCACCGCGCGGCGATTCTGCGCCCAGGCTGCCTCGTCCGAGCCGAGCGCGGCGGGGCGTTCCTTGCCATAGCTGACGGTGGTGATGCGGCCCGGATCGATGCCGAGCGAGGCGAGATAGTTTTTCGCGGCGTTGGCGCGGCGTTCGCCCAGCGCGATATTATAGTCGCGGGTGCCGCGTTCGTCGGCATGCCCCTCGATCGTGACGCGGACCGACGGGTTCTGCTGCAGCCAGGCGGCCTGGCTTTGCAGCGTCGCCTGATCCTCCGCATCGACATCATATTGGTCGAGGCCGAAGAAGATGCGGTCGGAGGCGACCGAGGCGACGAAATCCTCCTGGCTGCCCTTGCGCGGGCCGTCGGGCGTCGTCGGGCCGGTCGGCATGGTGCTGCCGGCATCGGTGCCGCCGGGCGCGGGCGGCAGTTCCGCCGGCGGCTTCTTCGAACAGGCGGCAAGCGCGATGATGGCGCTCGCAGCCAGCAAGGTCCGGGACAATTTCATCACAAGGTCTCCTTGTTGCGCTGTCTGCCGCCTGGACGAGCCAAGCCGGCGACAGGGTCTGTAGATATCGTTACGCTGTCAAGACGATTGGGTCCCACGCCCGGTCAGGGCAGCAACGGGCCCCAGGCCGGATCCGATCCGCTGAGCGGCGTCGGGATGCGGCGTTCGTTGACGCCGGTCAGGTCCACCTGCCACACCTGGCTGGTGCCCTGGCGGCCGGGCGTGGTGCGGAAATATTGCAGCACGCGGCCATTGGGCGACCAGGTCGGCTGTTCGTCCTGCCAGCCATTGGTCAGGATCCGCTCATCGTCGCCATTGGGCGTCATCACCGCGATCTTGAAGTCGCCCGACATCTTGGTGAAGGCGATGAGGTCGCCGCGCGGGCTCCATTCGGGCGTCGCATAGCGGCCGCCGCCATGGCTGATGCGGCGCTGGTTCGACCCATCGGCGTTCATGACATAGAGCTGCTGCCCGCCCGAGCGGTCGCTTTCGAAGACGATGCGGCTGCCATCGGGCGAATAGCTGCCGCCGACGTCAATGCCGGGCGAATTGGTGAGCCGCACCGGCGAGCCGCCATTGGCCGAGACGCGGTAGATGTCGGTATTGCCCGCCGCCGCCATCGAGAAGAGGATGTTGCGCCCGTCGGGCGACCAGCGCGGCGCGAAGGTCGGGTTGTTGCTTTCGGTCACCAGCCGCTGCTGCCCCGTCCCGATGTCATAGACATAGAGGCGTACGCGCGCGCCCAGATAGCTGACATAGACGATCGACTTGTAATCGGGCGAGAAACGCGGGGTGAGCGCGATCGACTGGCCATTGGTGATGAAACGGTGGTTGGCGCCATCCGAATCCATGATGGCGAGCCGCTTGGTGCGGTTCCCCTTGGGACCGCTTTCGGCGATATAGGCGATGCGGCTGTCGAAGAAGGGGCTTTCGCCCGACAGGCGCGCATAGATGGCGTCGGCGCATTTGTGCGCGGCCCGGCGCCAGTCGCGCGGCGCGACGACGAAGCCCTGGCGCGTGAGTTCCTGTTTCAGCGCGACGTCGTAGAGATAGCAGCCCACCGTGATGTCGGCCTCGCCCCCGCTGGTGCGCACGAAGCCCTGCACCAGCGCCTGATAGGCGCCCCATTTTTCATATTGGGGGAAGGTGACTTCGGGGAAGGGAATGGCGGGCAGGCCGCCCGGGCCGGACGGATCGAACAGGCCGGACCCCTTGAGGTCCGAGGCGATCACTTCGGCCACCTTGCGGCCAAGGTCGCTGGCCGATCCGGCGGGCGTCGTCGCCTCCTGCTGCGCGGGCATGGGGGGCACCGCGATCTTCAAATTGCTGTCGATGTCGCCGGTCACGTCGACCGACAGCTGCGCCATGGCCGGCGCGGACAGCAGGGCGGCAAGCGCGACGGTCGCGAGCGACAGGGCGCGCAGGAAGGTGGTCTTCATCGGTTCAGCCTCGCGTCAAAGCGGAGTGGCCGGAGCCATTTCCATTGGTCGTGAAATTCAGGGGGCAAATTCCGGAAGGGCGCGGCGAGTTTTACCGCCTGGATCGCGCGCTCCGCATGCAGCTTGGCCTGCGGCCGGTTGCTGGCGGTCACCCCTTGCTGGTCGATGACCTGCGGCGTGCCCACCAGTGCGCCGCTCTTGTCGAGGCGCACCTCCAGCAGCGTCACCAGCCGGTCCGCGTCCGCGCCCGAAGGGGGCCGCCAATGGGGCTTGAGCTGGCGGCGAATTTCCGCGTCGAGCGCGGATTTCTGCGCCGGCCCCATCGTCGCGGCGGGCGCGGGCGCGGCCTTGCGCGGGGCGTCGGCGCTGGTGTCGATGCCCTTGAGGAAATCCTTGCCCAGCAGCGAGCCGCGGGGTTTGTCTGCCTTGCCGGACCCCGAAGCCTTGGCGGGCGCATCGTTCTGCTTCGCGCTTTTCGTCGACGATTTGGCGGGCGCGGCGGCGGCAGGCTTGGGCGTCGGTTTTTCCGGCTTGGACGGGGCCTTGGCTGCGGGTTTTTCCGCTGCCGGCTTGGACTTGGCAGGCGTCTTGGCGACGGCCTTCTTGGGCTGCGCGGGCTTTTCCTTCGGTTTGGCCGGGGCTTCCCTGGGGGCGGGGCGGGGCGGTGCGGGCGTGGGCTCGGGCGGCGCGGGAGTCGGTTCGGGGGCAGGCGCTGGCTCGGGCGCGGGGGCGGCGTCCTCGGTCGGGCCTTCGTCGGGCGCCACGCTGGGCGGGGGCGGCTCAGTCGAGACCTGCGGCGCCATGGACTTGAGCGCCACTTCGTCCACCAGGCTCACATCCATGGGCGGGCTGTTGAGCTTGAGCGGGTTGGGGGTCGAGAGAAAGTCGGCCGACAGCAAGCCGAACAGGAGGACGTGTCCCGCCGTCGCGACCCCAAGGCCGATCTTTTCCGCGCGCTCCATATGAACGACCTATGGCCCCTATTCTGAACCGTCGCTGTCCGAACCGGTGCTGACCAGTGCGACCTTGTTGAGGCCCGCACGGTTCAGCTCGCCCATGACCCGCATCACCCGGCCATAATCGAGCGCGGTGTCGGCGCGCAGGAAAATCTGCGGCGCGTCGGGCTTGCCGGCATTGGCGGCGAGGATTTCGGCCAAGCGGTCGGGCAGTTCGGCGTCGCTGACCTGCGCGTCGTCGATGAAAAGGCCGCCGTCGCGGTCGATCGACACCACGGTCGGCTTGGCGTCCTGATCCAGCCCCTTGGCGCGAGTTTCGGGCAGGTTCACCGGCACGCCGGTCACCAGCAGCGGCGCTGTCACCATGAAGATGATCAGCAGCACCAGCATGACGTCGACCAGCGGCGTCACATTGATGTCGGCCATCGGCGCGCGGGCGCGGCCGCGCCGGCCGGAGGGAGGGCCCGACATCGCCATCAGCGTGCGCCCTGCATGTCAGCTGCTGCCGGCATCAGCGTTGCGCCTCCAGTTCCCGGCTGAGCGTCGAATAGAAGCCGTCGGCGAAGCGCGACAGCGCCGCTTCCAGCCGATTGATGCCATGGCTGAACCGGTTGTAGGCGATGACCGCGGGAATGGCGGCGAACAGGCCGATGGCGGTCGCGAACAGGGCTTCGGCGATGCCCGGCGCGACGACGGCGAGCGAGCTGTTCTGCTCCGCCGCGATCGAGGTGAAGGCGCGCATGATGCCCCAGACCGTGCCGAACAGGCCGACGAAGGGCGCGACCGATCCGATCGTCGCCAGCATGTTGAGCCGATCCGACAGGCGGTCGACCTCGCCCGCGATGGTGCTGGACATGACGGTCGACAGGCGGTCGCGCGTGCCTTCGCGGTCGATCACCTTCTGCGCGGTCGAGCGGCGCCATTCGGTAACGCCCGCCGCCATCACCTTGGCCGCCGGAAAGCCGGCCTTGCCGCGCGCTTCGTAGAAGCGGTCGATATCCTCCGCCTTCCAGAAATCCGCTTCGAACTTGCGGCTTTCCCGGCTGGCCTTGCGCAGCGTGACGCTGAAGCCGATGATCATCGCCCAGGTCCAGATGCTGGCCAGCAACAGGCCGATCATCACCCCCTTCACGACGATGTCGGCCTGAAGGAACAGGGCGAGCGGGGAAATGGTCGCGGCGTCGGTGATCGCGCCGGCGGGCAGGTTGAGCGTCATGGGTGGATGTCTTCCCCTTGGCAAAGGCGAGTATAGATGTCGGTCCAGGTCCTGGGCTGGCGCTGCGGGCGGCCCTGCGGCGTCAGCCAGGCGACGGTGATGGTGGCGTCGGTCAGTTCTTCGTCGCCCCGCATGACTGACTGATGAATGGCGCAGCTGGCGGCGCGCACGTCGACGACGCGGCTGACCACCATCAGCTCATCGTCCAGCCGCGCGGGGCGGCGATAGCGGATCTGCAGGTCGGTTACGGCATAGACGCCGCTGCCCCCTTCATGTTCGCCGCGCTGGTCGATGCCCGCGATGCGCAGCATGTCGGACCTGGCCCGCTCCATGTAACGCAGATAGTTGGCATGGTAGACGACGCCCGACAGGTCGGTGTCCTCGAAATAGATGCGCAGCGGGAAATGATGCACGGCGGACAGGAAGCGTCCGGTTGCCGGCGCTGGCATCGGGTCGGGAGAGGACATGGCGGGCTTTTAACCATGGCGCGGGCGTCAGGCAAAGACGGAAAATGAGTCAGCGCGCTTCGCCCTGCGGCTGGTGCGTGGCCATTGATCGACGGGCCGATCCTGCGCCGCCGCCACTGGTCGGACGATGGTGGGAAAGCTAAGGGACGAGTAAGGACTCAATCGGGAGATGGCAGGCATGACGGATATTCGCACCACAGGCGTGATCGGCGCGGGACAGATGGGCATCGGCATCGCCCAGGTGGCGGCGCAGGCGGGCTATGATGTGATCCTTTCCGACATCGACCTGCCGCGCGCGGAAAAGGGCAAGGCGAACATCGCCAAGCTGCTGGCACGCGCGGTCGAGAAGGAAAAGATCAGTGAGGCCGACGCCGACGCCGCGCTGGCGCGGATCAGGCCGGTGGGCGAGATCGCGCCGCTGGCCGAGGCGCAGCTGGTGATCGAGGCCGCGACCGAGCGCGAGGAGGTAAAGCGCGCGATCTTCGGCAATGTCGGCGCGATCCTGGCGGCGGACGCGATCCTGGCGACCAACACATCCTCCATCCCGATCACGCGGCTGGCGCAGGCCGCGCCCGACGCCGGCCGGTTCGTGGGCGTCCATTTCTTCAATCCCGTGCCGGTCATGGTGCTGGTGGAGGTCATTCGCGGCTTGGCCACCACGCCCGAAACGGTGGCCGCGGTGGAGGCCTTTGCCGGGAAGATCGGCAAGACGGTGGTCCATGCGTTCGATGCGCCCGGCTTCGTCGTCAATCGCATCCTGCTGCCGATGCTGAACGAAGCGGTGTTCGTGCTGGGCGAGGGCGTGGGCAGCGTCACGGACATCGACCAGGGCTGCAAGCTGGGGCTCAACCATCCGATGGGGCCGCTGACGCTGCTGGATTTCGTCGGGCTGGATACCGCGCTGGAAATCCTCAACGTGTTCCTGACCACCACGGGCGATCCCAAATATCGTCCCGCGCCGCTGCTGGTGAAATATGCCGAGGCTGGCTGGTATGGCCGCAAGACGGGGCGCGGCTTTTACGATTATTCGGGGCCCGAGCCGGTGCCAACCCGCTGAGCTTCTCAGCGCGGGTAGTGCGCGTTCATATGAGCCAGGCTGCGGGCGATCAGCCTTTCCAGCACCGCCAGGTCGATCGCCGAGAGCCGCTTGATGTAGAGACAGCCCTTGCCCCGGCGGTGCGGACCGAGCGGGAAGAGGTCGGCGTCTTCGAGGCCCGGCAGGTAGAAGACCAGCTCCGCCTTGCGAGGCGAGAAGCCGATGCGGCACATGTCGCCCTCGCGCCCGCTGTCATGGCGATAATGATAGCGGCCAAAGCCGATGATGCTGGGCCCCCACATGGCCGGGGGCGTGCCCGACAGGCGGGCCATCAGCGCCGTGACGACGCGCCCGTCCGCCTGGCGCTCGGGCGGCTGCACCCGCGCGAGATACAGATCCACCGCCGCGTCGGTTTCGGCCGTCTTGTTCGCCACGCCCATGGCTTGCCTTTCCCATTGCCGCGTCCTACAGGCTAGCGCGTCATCTGGGGAGTAGCCAGCCGTTCCGTAAAGAACGGGCCATGCGTCAACATATTTGGCCGAGAGGTCATGGCGTATGGGAGGCGGCGCAAAGCCGCATCGGGCGAGACCAATGGCATCGGCGCGTTCCTGTCTGGCCGGGCGGAAGGCGGCGATGGCATTGTGTCCTTCATCCTTGCCCGGCCCCGGAACAGTCCCGATGGAAGCCCTGCTCACCTCCACAGCGCTGGTCGCGCTCGCCGAAATGGGCGACAAGACGCAACTGCTCGCCATGCTGCTCGCCACGCGCTTCAGAAAATCCGCGCCCATCATCCTGGGCATATTCGTGGCGACACTGGCCAATCATTTTCTGGCCGCGTCCCTCGGCCACGCCGTGGCCGGCGTGCTCGACCGACCCTGGTTCCGCTATGCCGTGGCCCTATCCTTCATCGCCATGGCGGCGTGGACGCTGGTCCCCGACCGGATCGACGAGGACGCGCCGCTGGCCGCACCGTCGCGCGCGGGAGTGTTCGCAACGACGCTCATCGCCTTCTTTCTGCTGGAGATGGGCGATAAGACGCAGGTCGCGACCGTGGCGCTGGGCGCGCGGTTCGGCGATCTGCTGGCGGTGACCGCGGGGACGACGCTGGGCATGATGATCGCCAATCTGCCCGCGGTGCTGTTCGGCGAAGCGCTGGCCCGGCGCGTGCCGATGCGGGCGTTGCAGATGGGCGCGGCCCTGCTGTTCCTGCTGCTGGGGCTGTGGATGATCGTCGATCTTCAGGGCTGGATAACCCGGCCTTGAAAGGCGCAAAAAAGGAACGCGCCGCGCGCGGGGCGGTTGTCAGCGCGCGGCGGCTGTTGCAAGGGGATCGGCGGAGTCATTCCCTTCAGCTTGAAAGACATGGGACGCGCGTGATGAAGGACAGTCTGGTTACGATCTTCGGCGGCGGCGGCTTTCTGGGCCGGCAGGTCGCACAGGCGCTGATGGCGCGGGGCGCGCGCGTGCGGATCGCGCAGCGGGACCTGGCCAGCGCGGTCAAGGTGAAGCCGCTGGGCGCGCTGGGCCAGACCCAGTTCGTGGCGGCCGACATCCGCAAGCCCGCGACGGTCGAGCGCGCCATCGTCGGCAGCGACATCGTCATCAATCTGGTGGGCATCCTGTCCGGCGATTTCGAGGCGTTTCATCATCAGGGCGCGGCCCATGTCGCGCAGGCCGCCGCGGCCGCCAACGTGCGCGCGCTGGTGCATGTGTCGGCGATCGGCGCGGACGCCGACAGCCCATCGGCCTATGGCCGGTCCAAGGCGGCGGGCGAGGCGGCGGTGCGCGCGGCCTTCCCCGGTGCGACCATCATTCGCCCGTCGATCATCTTCGGGCCCGAGGACCAGTTCCTCAACCGTTTCGCCGGGATCATCGGGGCCGCGCCGGTCATTCCGGTGATCGGCGGCGCGACCCGGTTTCAGCCCGTCTATGTCGGCGATGTCGCCGACGCGATCGTCAATGCGGCGGAGCAGCCGGACCTGCATGGCGGCAAGATCTATGAGGTCGCCGGCCCGCAGGTGATGACGATGAAGGAGATCAACACCTGGATCGCCAAGACGATCGGTCGCGACAAGCCGGTGGTCGACGTGCCGGGCGGCGTCGCGTCGCTGCTGGCGATGCTGCCGGGCGGGCCGATCACCCGCGACCAGCTGGCGATGCTGGGCCGCGACAATGTCGCCGCGCCCGGTGCGCTGGGGTTGGACGCGCTGGGCGTCGCGCCGACGCCGATGGGCGCGGTCGCCGACAAGTGGATGGTGCGCTATCGCAAGCATGGCCGCTTCGCCGGCCGCGTGCGCGCCTGACCATCCTGACCGATCCGGATCGGGACGGCGCATACGCCGTCCCGCCTTTTTCCGCTCCTCCCCGCAACCGGGGAGGATTTTTTGTGCGAGGCGAATAGGGCGCAGCCATGGACCTTCATTATCTGACCGTCATCCTGCTGGGCATCGTCGAGGGGCTGACCGAGTTCCTGCCCGTATCCTCGACCGGGCACCTGATCCTGGCGAGCGAACTGCTGGGCTATGACGCCGCGACCTGGGCGATGTTCAACGTCGTCATCCAGCTGGGCGCGATCCTAGCGGTGGTGGTGCTGTACTGGCGCACCTTCTGGGCGGTGGCGATGGGGCTGCTGCGGCGCGAAGCCGTGAGCTGGCGCTTCCTGCGCAACCTGGTCGTCGCCTTCATCCCCGCGGCGGTCATCGGCCTGGCGCTGCACGACTATATAGAGATGCTGCTGGGCGCGCCGCAGGTCGTCGCCTGGGCGCTGATCGCCGGTGGCATCGCCATCCTGCTGATCGAGCGCATGGTGAAGCAGAATCTGTTCCACGGCATCGCCGACATTCCGCTGGCGCGAGTGATCGGCATCGGCTTCATCCAGTGCCTGGCGATGGTGCCGGGGGTGAGCCGGTCTGGGGCAACCATCATGGGCGCGCTGACGCTGGGCGTCGAACGACGCACGGCCGCCGAATTCAGCTTCTTCCTCGCCATCCCGACGATGCTGGGCGCGACGACGCTGGAGCTGCTGAAGAAGGGCGACCGGATCACCAGCGCCGCGGTCGGATGGGACAGCATCGCACTGGGCTTTGCCGTGTCCTTCTTGGTCGCTTTGCTGGTCATTCGCTGGTTCGTCGGGCTGGTGTCGAAACATGGATTCGCGCCCTTTGCCTGGTACCGAATCGGCGCCGGGGTGGCGGCGTTGATCTGGCTGGCTATGCGATAGGGCCGAAACGGAACAGATTTCAGGCTGGCTGTTGCGAGCCTGTCGCAACAAGCACGGTGAAGCGCATTAAGTAGGTCAGCTATGCTGCCATAATCATCAGAATCCGCGTGACTCCGCGGATTATTCTGCTATCTGCCTGCCCGACACTGACGTTGGGGACGCATGATGGCCGACAATCCGATGCTGAAATTTGTGGGCTTGGGCCAAGCCTATCCGGACAAGCGAGCGGCCGACGACCGCGCGGATGATTTTCTGGAGATCAGCCGCAGCTTCATCCTCGACCGGGCCGAGGAGCAGGCGTCGCGCTGCTCGCAATGCGGCGTGCCCTATTGCTCGACGCATTGCCCGCTGCACAATCATATTCCCGACTGGCTGCGCCTGACTGCCGAGGGGCGGCTGCGCGAAGCCTATGAGCTGTCGAACCTGACCAGCACCATGCCCGAAATCTGCGGCCGCATCTGCCCGCAGGATCGGCTGTGCGAAGGCAATTGCGTCATCGAATTTTCCGGCCATGGCGCCGTCACCATCGGCAGCGTCGAAAAATTCATCACTGACACCGCCTGGAAGGAAGGCTGGGTCGAGCCGCTGGTGCCCGGCAGCCCCACCGGCCAGTCGGTCGGCGTGATCGGCGCGGGGCCGGCCGGCCTCACCACCGCTGAATATCTGCGCGCGGCGGGGCATGAGGTGCATGTCTATGACCGGCACGATCGCGCCGGGGGTCTGCTGACCTATGGCATCCCCGGCTTCAAGCTGGAAAAGGACGTCGTCATGCGCCGCATCCAGCGGTTGAAGGACGGCGGCATCGTCTTCCACGAAAGTTTCGAGGTCGGCCGCGACGCGACCATGGAGCAGCTGCGCGACAGGCACGACGCCATCCTGATCGCGACCGGCGTCTACAAGCCGCGCGACATCCGCGCGCCGGGCGTGGGTGCGGCGGGCGTGGTGAAGGCGCTCGACTATCTCACCGCCTCCAACAAGGCGGGCTTTGGCGATGACGTGCCCGAGCATGCGGATGGATCGCTGCTGGCGACGGGCAAGAATGTCGTCGTCATCGGCGGCGGCGACACGGCGATGGATTGCGTGCGCACGGCCATCCGCCAGGGCGCGAAGTCGGTGAAGTGCCTCTATCGCCGCGACCGCGACAATATGCCCGGATCGCAGCGTGAGGTCGCCAATGCCGAGGAGGAAGGCGTCGAGTTCGTGTGGCTGACCGCGCCGATCGCGTTCGAGGGCACGGATCATGTCACCGGCGTCAAGGTGACGAAGATGCGCCTGGGCCAGCCCGACGCATCGGGCCGCCGCGCGCCCGAGCCGGACCCGGGTAGCGAGTACAGCCTGGAGGCGGACCTGGTGATCAAGGCGCTGGGCTATGACCCGGAGGAGCTGCCCAAGCTGTTCGGCGCGGACGACCTGTCCGTCACGCGCTGGGGCACGCTGCGCGTCGATCACAAGACGATGATGACCAGCCTGGACGGCGTCTTCGCCGCCGGCGACATCGTGCGCGGCGCAAGCCTTGTCGTCTGGGCGATCCGGGACGGGCGCGACGTGACCGAACATATGCACCGCTATTTGAAGGCGAAAGCCAGGGCGGCGTCGGGCGATCGCGTCGCTGCTTGATATGATCTTTCCCTCCGAACGGATTTATGAGGAAGCGCCGATGAGCGACACCAATTTCACCGCCAGCCCGCAAGAGCGCGCACGGATCGCTGCCGAGGGCATGTACCATCCCGAAATGGAGGGCGACGCTTGCGGCGTGGGCCTGGTCGCGGCGACCGATGGCAAGCCGTCGCGCCGGGTCGTGGCGAGCGCGATCGACGCGCTGAAGGCCGTGTGGCACCGCGGCGCGGTCGATGCGGACGGCAAGACCGGCGATGGCGCGGGCATCCATGTCGACCTGCCGGTGCGCTTCTTCGACGACGCGATCGCCGATGGCGGGCACAAGCCGCTGCCCAACCGCCTGGCGGTCGGCATGATCTTCCTGCCGCGCACGGACCTGTCCGCCCAGGAAACCTGCCGCACGATCGTCGAAAGCGAGATCATCGAGGCGGGCTACACCATCTATGGCTGGCGCCAGGTGCCCGTGGACGTGTCGGTCATCGGCGAGAAGGCGCAGCGCACCCGGCCCGAAATCGAGCAGATCATGATCGCGGGCCCCATGCCCGAGGAACGCGACACCGCCGAGTTCGAAAAGGAGCTCTACCTCATCCGCCGCCGGATCGAGCGCAAGGTCATCGCGGCGCAGATCCAGGATTTCTACGTCTGCTCCCTGTCCTGCCGCTCGATCATCTACAAGGGGCTGTTCCTGGCCGAATCGCTGTCGGTCTTTTACCCCGACCTGCAGGATGAGCGGTTCGAGAGCCGCGTCGCCATCTTCCACCAGCGCTATTCGACCAACACCTTCCCGCAATGGTGGCTGGCCCAGCCGTTCCGCACGCTCGCCCATAATGGCGAGATCAACACGATCCGCGGCAACCAGAACTGGATGAAGAGCCACGAGATCAAGATGGCGAGCCTGGCCTTTGGCGAGCAGTCGGAGGACATCAAGCCGGTGATCCCGGCCGGCGCATCCGACACCGCTGCGCTGGATGCGGTGTTCGAGGCGATCTGCCGGTCGGGCCGCGACGCGCCCACCGCCAAGCTGATGCTGGTGCCCGAGGCGTGGCAGGCGGACAATGCCGAACTGCCCAAGGCGCATGCCGACATGTATGAATATCTGGCGTCCGTGATGGAGCCGTGGGACGGACCCGCCGCGCTCGCCATGACCGACGGCCGCTGGGTCGTGGCCGGCGTCGACCGCAATGCGCTGCGCCCGCTGCGCTACACGCTGACCGGCGACAATCTGCTGATCGTGGGATCGGAAACCGGCATGGTCGTCGTGCCCGAAACCACCATCGTCAAGAAGGGCCGCATGGGCCCGGGCCAGATGATCGCGGTGGACCTGGCCGAAGGCGAAATCTACGAGGATCGCGCGATCAAGGACCAGATTGCGGGCGAACGCCCCTATGGCGAGCTGATCAAGGACTTCCTGACGGTCGATGACCTGGGCGATGCGCCCAGCGCGCTGCCCGCCTGGGACAAGGCGGAACTGACGCGCCGGCAGGTCGCCGCCAACCTGACGCTGGAGGATATGGAGCTGATCCTCAGCCCCATGGTCGAGGATGCGAAGGAAGCGATCGGATCGATGGGCGACGACACGCCGCTCGCCGTCATTTCCGACAAGCCGCGCACGATCAGCCATTTCTTCCGCCAGAATTTCAGCCAGGTCACCAACCCGCCGATCGACAGCCTGCGCGAACGGCATGTGATGAGCCTGAAGACCCGCTTCGCCAACCTGCACAACATCCTGGAGGAAGGCGCGCAGAACAGCCATGTGCTGGTGCTGGAATCCCCGGTGGTGACGAGCGGCGAATGGGCGCGGCTGAAGGCCTATTTCGGCGCGGCGGTGGCGGAGATCGACTGCACCTTCCCGGCCGAAGGCGGGCAGGAGCAGCTGCGCGCGGCGATCGCACGCATTCGTCAGGAAGCCGAGCAGGCGGTGCGCGAGGGACGGACCGAAATCTTCCTGACCGACGAGCATGTCAATGCCGAGCGCGTCGCCATCCAGGGCGTGCTGGCGGCGGCGGCGGTGCACACGCATCTGGTGCGCAAGGGGCTGCGCAGCTACGCGTCGATCAACATCCGCTGCTCCGAAGCGCTCGACACCCATTATTATGCGGTGCTGATCGGCGTCGGCGCGACCACGGTGAACGCCTATCTGGCCGAAGCGAGCATTGCCGATCGCCATGCGCGCGGCCTGTTCGGCGACCTGAGCTTCGACCAGTGCGTCGAGCGGTATCGCAAGGCGATCAACGAAGGGCTGCTGAAGATCATGTCCAAGATGGGCATCGCGGTCATCAGCTCCTATCGCGGCGGCTATAATTTCGAAGCAGTCGGCCTGTCGCGCGCGCTGGTCAACGACCTGTTCCCCGGCATGCCCGCGAAGATTTCGGGCGAAGGCTATCAGTCGCTGCATTATAGCGCGATGCTGCGGCATCAGGCGGCCTATGACGCGGCGGTCGTGCGCCTGCCGGTCGGCGGCTTCTATCGCCAGCGCAATGGCGGCGAGAGCCATGCCTATTCCGCGCAGCTGATGCACCTGCTGCAGACCGCGGTCGCGACCGACAGCTATTCGACCTATCTGCAATTTTCGCGTGGGGTGCGCGACTTGCCGGCGGTCTATCTGCGCGACCTGATGGAGTTCAACTTCGCGCGCGAGGCGGTGCCGATCGACGAGGTGGAGGCTACCACCGAGATCCGCAAGCGCTTCGTCACGCCGGGCATGTCGCTGGGCGCGCTCAGCCCCGAAGCGCATGAAACGCTGGCGATCGCGATGAACCGCATCGGCGCCAAGGCGGTGTCGGGCGAAGGCGGCGAGGATGCCGCGCGCTTCAAGCCCTATGAAAATGGCGACAACGCCAATTCGGTGATCAAGCAGATCGCGTCGGGCCGCTTTGGCGTCCATGCCGAATATCTGGGCAGCGCCGAGGAGATCGAGATCAAGGTCGCGCAGGGCGCCAAGCCCGGCGAGGGCGGCCAGCTGCCCGGCTTCAAGGTGACCGAGTTCATCGCCCGCCTGCGCCATTCGACGCCCGGCGTGACGCTGATTTCGCCCCCGCCGCACCATGATATCTATTCGATCGAGGATCTGGCGCAGCTCATCTACGACTGCAAGATGATCAACCCGCGCGCGCGGGTCTGCGTCAAGCTGGTGAGCCAGGCCGGCATTGGCACGGTCGCCGCCGGCGTCGCCAAGGCGCATGCCGACGTCATCCTGGTCGCCGGCCATGTCGGCGGCACTGGGGCGAGCCCGCAAACGTCGATCAAATATGCCGGCACGCCCTGGGAAATGGGCCTGTCGGAAGCCAATCAGGTGCTGACGCTCAACGGTCTGCGCCATCGCGTCAAGCTGCGCACCGATGGCGGGCTCAAGACCGGGCGCGACATCGTCATCGCCGCGATCCTGGGCGCGGAGGAATATGGCATCGGCACGCTGAGCCTGGTCGCGATGGGCTGCATCATGGTGCGTCAGTGCCACAGCAACACCTGCCCGGTGGGCGTGTGCGTGCAGGATGAGAAGCTGCGTCAGAAATTCACCGGCACGCCGGAAAAGGTCATCAACCTCATGACCTTCATCGCCGAAGAAGTGCGCGAGATATTGGCGCGCCTGGGCTTCCGCAGCCTGGACGAGGTGATCGGCCGCACCGAGCTGCTGAAGCAGGTCAATCGCGGCGCCGAGCATCTGGACGATCTCGACCTCAACCCGATCTTGGCCAAGGTCGACGCGCCTGACGAACAGCGACGCTTCTCGCTGGACGCCTGGCGCAACGAAGTGCCCGACAGCCTGGACGCGCAGATGATGAAGGATGCGCGCGCCGTGTTCGAGCGGGGCGAGAAGATGCAGCTGACCTATACGGTGCGCAACACGCACCGCGCGGTCGGCACGCGCCTGTCGGCGAAGATCACCGAAAAGTTCGGCATGTCCGCTCTGGCGGACGGACACCTGACCGTGCGGCTGCGCGGGTCGGCGGGTCAGTCGCTGGGCGCGTTCCTGTGCAAGGGGATCACGCTGGAGGTGTTCGGCGACGCCAATGACTATGTCGGCAAGGGGCTGTCTGGGGGCATCATCAAGGTGCGCACGACCGTGTCATCGCCACTGTCCTCGAAGGACAACACCATATTGGGCAACACCGTCCTCTACGGCGCGACCAGCGGCAAGCTGTTCGCGGCGGGCCAGGCGGGCGAGCGCTTCGCGGTTCGCAATTCGGGCGCGCAGGTGGTGGTCGAAGGCTGCGGCGCCAATGGCTGCGAATATATGACCGGCGGCACCGCCGTGATCCTGGGCAAGACCGGCGCCAATTTCGGCGCTGGCATGACCGGCGGCATGGCCTTCATCCTGGACGAGGATGGCAGCTTCCCGACGCGCGCCAATCCCGAAAGCATCCTGTGGCAGCGGCTGGAAAGCGCATATTGGGAAGCGCAGCTGAAGGCGCTGATCGCCGAACATGCGGTGGCGACGGACAGCAAATGGTCGAACACCATCCTGGACGACTGGGATCGCTGGCGCCGTTATGTCTGGCAGGTCTGCCCCAAGGAAATGGTGAGCCGCCTGGCGCATCCGCTGAGCGACGCGCCGGCGCAGACGGTCGCCGCCGAATAAGCAGCGGCGGCCTCGGCGCCTCAATAGGCGCCGGTCGTCGCTGCCCCCGGCGCCGTCGCCCGGGCAGCGGGGCTGGCGGCCGGCTCCGTCAGCGCGACGCGCATGGCGGGGCCGGATGCTTGCGCGGGTGCCTGAACGCTATCCTGCACGGGCGCCTGGGGTCGCGCGGCGGGCGAGGGCGCGTCGGCGAAGCGCACGACATTGGGCGGCAACTGGTGAATGACCGGGATCGGAGCTTCAACCGGCGCGGCAGCATATCCCGTCCCGCCATCGGCCGCCGCCAAATAATCCTGGACGACAGGGTCGCTGCTGCCGCCATCGACCATGCCATAATCATCATAACCCGCCATCGCGGCGGAATAGCGCCGGTCGGCCAGCGTCGGGCCGCAGCCGATGCAATGGATGCTGCGGGGGCCGGGATCGGCGGCATCCGCGACGGGCGCTTCGAAGTCGGTGTAGAGCGAAGGTTCGGCGTCGCGCTCCAGCGGCGAACGCTGGGGGCTGACGGCATAGCTTCCCAGCGTCAGGCCCATTGCCGTCGCGGCGGCCACGGTCGTGCCCGACAGCATCCAAAGTCGCATCTTGTCCACTCCTCCCGCCCGCTCGGGCGGTTCACCCATAGCCCCTCCCGACAAACCCAACGCAGATGCAGATCACTTGTTGCATGACCCAAAAGCCTTTGCTAAGGGCCGCCTCCTACCAAGGCACCGGCCCCGCCGGTTTCCCTGTTGATGTGCGGTCGTGGCGGAATTGGTAGACGCGCAACGTTGAGGTCGTTGTGGCCGAAAGGCCGTGGAAGTTCGAGTCTTCTCGACCGCACCATCTTTTCTTCAGCAGCAGCAATCGGCAGAAGGCACCCGCTCCGCGCCCTGGGGCCTGAGCCTATTCCAGCGCCCGGATCGCGCGTTCGTCGCAGCGCCGGGGCACCGACGGCACCGGGCTGACGGTCGGCACCGCCAGCGTCTGACCGATGCGCAGCGGGGCGAAGCGCCGGGCGTCGATCCCGGCGCAGCGCAGCGCCAGTCGCAGCATGCGGGGCGGCGTGTTCCAGCCTTCATAGGACAGGCGGAATGTGCCCCAATGGATGGGGATCGCGCTCGACGCGCCCAGCCGCCTGAACACCTCCGCCGCCTGCAGAGGGCCGATATGCGCGTCCGATTGCATCTGCCCCTTCCAGAAGCGGAAGGCGCCGATCGGGATCAGCGCCAGGCGGATCGGCCCGAAACGGCGCGCCTGCACTGGCCAGCCCATGTCGCCAGCGCCGGTGTCGCCGGCGAAGAAGATATTGCCCGCGCGGGTTTCGATGACGAAGCTCGACCAGAGCGCACGGTTGCGGTCGCTGCCCCAGCGGCTGCCCCAATGATGGTTGCGGGTCACATGGACGCGATAATCAGGGCAATGTTCGTAATTGCCGCACTGGATCACCGCTTGCGGCGCGAGACCGTTGAGCGCCGCGCCGCTGACCGACTGGCCCCAGTCGAGCGCGGTCGCGGGGATGCCATTATCCTTGAGGATCGCGTCATTGCCCAGGCTGGTGACGATCCTGGGCCGGTCGCGCGCCCAGAGCCGCTTCAGCGTCGGCAGGTCCATATGATCATAGTGATTGTGGCTGATGACGATCAGGTCGATTTTGGGCAGATCGTCGAAGCGGATGCCGGGTTGCGCCACGCGCTTGGGGCCCAGCGGCGGAAAGGGGCTGGCATAGTCGGACCAGATCGGATCGGTCAGGATGTTGAGCCCTGCTGCCTGAACCAGCACGGTCGCATGGCCGACCCAGGTGGCGCTCATGCCGCGCGGGGCGGCGAAGGGCGCGGGACGCGCCGGCTTGACCGCGACCGCTTCCGGCCAGGCGGGCCGGTCGTCGTCGCCCAGCAGATAGCGGGCGATGAAACCCGATCGGCTGGCGCCCGGCGGGGCGGGCGTGTCGATGTCGCCGTCGGGATTGAAGAAGCGCGCGCCGTCATAATGGCGGCTGACCGGCCCATCATAATAGATGCGGTCGAGGAAGGGCGGCAGGATCGTGATCGCCAGGCACAAGGCGATCAGCAGGAACAGCAGCGCGACCCCCGCGCCCCGGATGATGCTGACAAGCCGACCCATGGATGCTCCCGCGCTGATGACAGCTGCGTGCATAGCGCAGCGAGCGGAGGGGACAAGGGTTGGAATCCCGGCCCGGCGCGCTACATGTTTTGCGATCTGTTCTCAATTAGGAGTCCCGCTTCATGGCCGACACGCGCACCGAAACCGACAGCATCGGAGCCATCGAGGTGCCCGCCAGCGCCTATTGGGGCGCGCAGACGCAGCGGAGCATCGAGAATTTCCCCTTTGGCGCGACCGAGCGGATGCCGATCGGCATCGTCCACGCCCAGGCGATCGTGAAGCAGGCGGCGGCGCGGGTGAACGCGAAGCACGGACTGGATTCCAAGATTGTCGAGGGCATCGAGCAGGCGGCGCAGCGCATCGTGTCGGGCGCGCTGGACGACCAGTTCCCGCTCGTCATCTGGCAGACCGGCAGCGGCACCCAGACCAACATGAACGTCAATGAAGTGATCGCCGGCTATGCCAATGAACAGCTTGCCGGCACCCGCGGCGGCAAGAGCCCCGTCCATCCCAATGATCATGTGAATATGAGCCAGTCGTCCAACGACAGCTTTCCGACCGCGCTGCATGTCGCGACGGTGCTGGCGACGCGCGACCGGCTGATCCCGGCGCTGGAGACGCTAACCGCCGCGCTCACGGCCAAGGCGAAGGGGTGGAGCCATATCGTCAAGATCGGCCGCACCCATACGCAGGATGCGACGCCGCTGACGCTGGGCCAGGAATTTTCAGGCTATGCCGCGCAGCTGATCAGCAGCAAGGCGCGGATCGAGGGCGCGCTCAACGGCAGTATTCGCAAGCTGGCGATCGGCGGCACGGCGGTCGGCACCGGGCTCAATGCGCCCGAGGGTTGGGCCGAGGATATGGTCGCGGCGATCAGCGACATCGCCGGCACGTCGTTCGAAAGCGCGCCCAACAAGTTCGAGCAGCTCGCCGCCAAGGATGGGCTGGTCTTCTATTCCGGCGCGCTGAACAGCCTGGCGGTGGCGCTGACCAAGATCGCCAACGACATTCGCTTTCTCGGCTCGGGGCCGCGATCGGGCCTGGGCGAGCTGGACCTGCCGGCCAATGAACCGGGCAGTTCGATCATGCCGGGCAAGGTCAACCCGACCCAGTGCGAATCGCTGACCATGGTGGCGGCGCAGGTGATCGGCAATCATCAGGCGGTAACCGTCGGCGGGATGCAGGGGCATTTCGAACTCAATGTCTTCATGCCGCTGATTGGCGCCAATGTGCTGCGCTCGATCCATCTGCTGAGCGTCGGTATGGAAAGCTTCGCCGCGCGCTGCGTCGAGGGGCTGCAGGCCAATGAAGCCCGCATCGCCGACCTCGTCGACCGGTCGCTGATGCTGGTGACGGCGCTGGCGCCCGAAATCGGCTATGACAATGCGGCCGCCATCGCCAAACATGCCCATAAGCAGGGACAGACGCTGCGCGAGGCGGGGCTGGAGCTGGGGCTGGTCGATGGGCCGACATTCGACCGGCTGGTGCGCCCCGAAAATATGGTGTGAGCGTGGCGGAACCAGTCGCCGCGCGATACATTGACCGGATATGAAGAGGAAATCCGCGCCCCCCGCCCTTGTCACCGTCCGCCCGCCGCAAAAGCGGGGGATTTTGCGTAAGGCCGCGCGGGTCGGGGCGACCCTCGTTGCGGCGCGGGTCGCGGCCGACACCGGCAAGAAGGGCGTCATCGGCCTGCTGGCCGGCGCCGGGGCCAAACGGCTGATCCTGCGCTATCCCACCGGCGCGCTGTTCGTCACCGGCGCCTATATGGCAGGCAAGCTCTATGAGGCGAAGCGCGCGGCGGATCGCAAGAAGGCGCAGAAGCTGCTGCCCGACAAGAGCGGTGAACCCATTCCTATCGAAAGCGCGCGCAAGACCAGCAACGCCTGACCGACGGCGTCAGAGCGCCGCTTGCCAATCGCGGACGGCTTCGATCGGCCAGCTCAGCATCAGGATGTTAAGCGTCAGATTGTCGCGGATCACCCACAAGGCCAGCAGCTCCAGCGCGATCGCCACGATGATGGTAGCCCAGAGCGGCGCGCGCCAAGCGAACAGGAAGCCCGCCGCCATCATGGCGATGTCGCTCATCGAATTGACTATCGAGTCGCCAGAATAGCCAAGCGCGATCGTGGCCTTGCGATAGCGGTCGATGATCACGGGCGAGTTTTCGACCACTTCCTGTGTCGCCTCCAGCGCGACCGCCAGCGCCAGCCGCATGCCGATGGGCTGGCGGCGCAGCAGCCAGTGCGCGAGGGCGTAGAAGAGGAAGCCGTGGATCACATGGCTGAGGCTGTACCAGTCCGCGATATGCTGGCTGTTGCCGCTGTCGAGCGCGCCGTGCCAGAGTTCGACCCGCCCGCAGGTGCAGATGGGGGGGCGGTCCATCAGGAAGAGCAGGGCGCAGGCCGCCGCCGCGATCAGCGCCGCCAGCAGCAGGCCGCGCCGGTTCCGTCCCTTGCGCGTTCGTGCCAATCGCCTGTCCCCCACCCTTGCAAAAATGCGTCATTGAGGCCACTAGCGGCCATGGCCGACAGCATCCTCACAGATATTCCCGATTTCAAGCGCCGCGGCGTGCTTTTCGTCCTGTCCTCGCCATCGGGCGCAGGCAAATCGACGATCGCGCGCAAGTTGCTGGCGGCCGAACCGGACCTGTCCATGTCGGTGTCGGCCACGACCCGGCCGATGCGCCCGGGTGAGGTCGAGGGCAAGGATTATCATTTCGTCGACCTGGAAGAATTCCGGCGGATGGCGAACGAGCATGAATTTCTGGAATGGGCGCATGTCTTTGGCCAGCGCTACGGCACGCCGCGCGCGCCGGTGGAGGCGATGCTCAAGTCCGGCAAGGACGTGCTGTTCGACATCGACTGGCAGGGCGCGCAGCAGCTGCACCAGATCGCCGGGGGCGATGTGGTGCGCGTCTTCATCCTGCCGCCCTCGATGGAGGAGCTGGAGCGCCGCCTGCGCGGACGGGCGACCGACAGCAACGACGTGATCGAAGGCCGGATGGCGCGCGCGGCGGGTGAGATCGCGCACTGGGACGGCTATGACTATGTGCTGTGCAATGTCGACGCCGACGATTGTTTCCGCCGGGTCCAAACCATTCTGCATGCCGAACGCATGAAACGCAGCCGCCAGACCGGCCTCATCGGCTTCATCCGCAAGCTCAGCCGCTATCATCAGGACGATTGAGCGGGCCCGGCGGTCGCGCTAGCCTTCGAACCCCGCCGGATCGGCCCAGTCGGGGTGGGTCCAGGCCATCACCTTGAACAAGGCGCCCATCGCGTCCGCATCGGTCAGCCGGTGGGCGGCTGCCTGCACCTCCTGCGCGCGGTCAGGCGCGGTCGCGGCGAGCTGCGCCGCGCGCGCGTCGATGCCCAGCTGGCGCAGGAAATCGCCCTGGCCGACGGGTCCGTGGACGCGCAGCCCGGCTTGACGCGCCATATTGCCCAATGTCGTGAAATCGACATGCGTGGTGAGATCGACTTCCCCGGGATCCGCGAAGGGATCGGCGAACTGGTGCGCCTTCACCGCCTGGAGCGTGTCGCCGAGCGCCGGACCTTCATAGCCATAGTCGATGAGGATCGCAGCCCCCCCCTGACGGGCGATGCGCTGCGCCAGGGCATAGGCGATCTCCGCCCCAGCGATTGGCGATTCGAGGATGGCGCCATCGGGCGCGGCCGCGGCGATCGGCGGCAGGCCGGATTCGATGCGGCGATACCCCGCCACCGGGATGAAGCGGCCCGGCTCCTCCCGCGCCAGCAGCACCCGCTCGCGCCATTCGTCGCCGACGCGGATATATTGACGCACCGGCAGGGCATCGAAAAACTCGTTGGCGACGACCAGCAGCGGCCCCTGTTCGGGCAGGCTGGCGATCATGTCATGGTGGATGACGGTGGGCAGCAATGCCTGCTGCCGGCCGCGCAGGGCGGGGCTGGTCTCGACGAAGTGGACCGGCGGCGCGAAGGCCACGCGCGCCATCGCCCGCAGCGCGTCGGACGCCAGCGTGCCGCGCCCGGGGCCAAGCTCCACATAGGCGGCCTGTCCGCGCCGGCCCGATCGCATCCAGATGTCGGCGATCGCGAGGCCGATCAGCTCGCCGAACATCTGGCTGATTTCCGGCGCGGTGGTGAAATCCCCCTCCGCCCCCAGCGGATCGCGCGTGCCGTAATAATGCTGGTTCGCCTCGGCCATGTAGTGCGCGACCGAGATCGGCCCGCCCGAGGCGATCTGCCGCGCCAGCCTTTCGGCCAGCGGCAGCGGATCAGGCGACACTGGCGCCGCCGGCGACCGGCTCGACGCGCAGGCGCCGCCCCCTGGCCGTCGCGATGAGATAGAGGCCCCCGAGGATCATCGGGATGCAGAGCCACTGGCCCATGTGCAGGCCGGTGCGCGCGGCGAACTCCATTAGCTGCGCGTCGGCTTCGCGCACATATTCGATGCCGAAGCGGAAGCAGCCATAGCCGAGCAGGAACAGGCCAACCAGCATGCCCGGCTGGTAGCGCGCCTTGGTCTTCCAGAAGGCGAAGGCGAGGATCAGGAACAGGACGATGCCTTCCAGCCCGGCTTCGTAGAGCTGGCTGGGGTGGCGCGGCACGTCGCCGCCGGTGGGAAAGACGATCGCCCAGGGCACGTCGCTCGCCTTGCCCCACAATTCGCCGTTCACGAAATTGGCGAGGCGGCCGAAGAACAGGCCGAAGGGCACGACGCAGGCGACATAGTCATGGATGCGCAGCCAGCTCAATTTTTCCTTCCACGCCATGTACAGGATGCCCAGCGACACGCCGACCGCGCCGCCATGGAAGGACATGCCGCCATTCCACAGCTTGAGGATGTCGAGCGGATTTGCCAGGATCTCGGGCTGGTAGAAGATCACATAGGCCAGCCGCCCGCCGATGATGATGCCCAGCGTCGCATAGAAGATCATGTCGTCGGCATGGCGGCGCGCCATCGGCGATCCGGGCTGCGCGACCAGCTTGAGCAGATACCAGTAGCCGATCAGGATGCCGGCCAGATAGGCGAGGCTGTACCATTTCAACTGGAAGAAGCCGAGGTCGAGCGCGACGGGATCGAGCCCCAGATCGTTGAAATGGATGGCGGTCGAAGCGGCCGCGGCAAGGTCCAGGATCAAATCGGCTTCCCTCATGTTGGACAGGCCTGACCCCATAGAGCAAGGGCCGCGCCAGACCAAGGGGCTGAAAAGGGGGCGGGCGCTTTGTCCGCCCGCCCCCTTGATCGTCACGGCTGCGGCAGGCCGAGCGCCTGGACGATGTCATCCCAGGCGACGAGCTTGAAATTCTGCGCCGCCGCCGCATTATGGCCGTCCTGCGCGATGAACAGGCCGCCGGGAAAAGCAGGGCCGAAATCGCCGAGCATCAGTTCGATGCCGTCGGTTTCCTCCGACCCGCCAACCGCGCCATCCACGACGCGGAAGCGGCCGACATAGGCGTCGTCGCGCAGGCGGTAGAGGACATAGGCATTGTCGCCCTGGCTGGAGACGAGGACATAGCCGTCCTTCTCCCCGATCGGCGCAATCGCCACGCCTTCGGCATCCATGACCAGGTTCTTGCCGTCCGCCGCAGCGATCTTCGTCAGCGTTGTGGCGCCGCTCGCGCGCGCGTCGAAGCGCCACAGGCCGACATCCTCTTCCGCGACATAGAGGATATGGGTGCGGTCATCGACGGCGCAGCCTTCCGCCTGGGTGCCAAGCTTCATGGTGCGTACGATGCGGCCGGCAGGCGTGGCGCCGGACGTGTCGATCGCGACCTGGTTGATGGTCCCGTCCTTCAGAACGATATAGGCGGACAGGCCGCTTTCGTCCCGGCCAAGGCAGATGCCATAGGCTTCGCCCCGGCCGCCGTCGACCTTGCCGATGGCCGTCAGCTTCGCGGTCGCGGTGTCGAGGCGGAACAGCGCGATCTTGGCATTGGCGACGTCATTGCGGTCCGACGCGGCGACCAGCACGCCCTGCGCGCCGTTGATGGCCACGCCATCCTTCAGGTCGACATTGTTGACGCGGCCGGCATCCAGAAAATCGCGGCTCTTGCCGTCGAGGCCATAGACATAAAGACCCGCCTTCTTGTCCGTGCCCACGATCAGGCTCTGCGCGGGATCGGCGGCATTGCGCCAGATCGCCGGATCGTCGGCGGCGTCCGCATTGGGCGTGCCCACCGGCGTGGTCTCGCCGCGCGCCGTGACCGAGACCGCGGGCGTCGCATGGGCGATGCGGACTTCGACGGGAATTTCCTGCTCGGTCGCCGTGCAAGCCGCGAGTGTCATCAAAGTGAAACAGGAAATCATCGAAGTGTAATATTTATTTCGCGATGCGGTCATGAACAACTCCTAGCGGCGCGGGACGAGGGGCTAGATACAAGACCGGCCCCGTTCGTCAATTTCTCATCATGACTAGGTTTCGTGGACAAAGGGGAGCCAGAGCGATGCTGAGGCGAGGCTGACGAAGCCGAGGTAGGAGCTTTTGCTCTTGTCGTACCGGGTAGCGACGCGGCGCCAGTTCTTGAGCTTGTTGAACAGACGCTCGATCTGATTGCGCAGCCGATATTTCCGGCGATCATGGAGGGCTGGTGTGCGCCGGCCCTTCTTCGCCGGGATCACGGCCTGAGTGCCCGCGATGGCGATCTCGGCGCGGATGGCGTCGGCGTCGTAACCGCGATCAGCGAGCAGGGCATGGACCCGGTCAGCGATCATGCGGAACAGCGGGCCAAAGCCCTGCACATCATGCGCCTGTCCCGGCGTCATCACGAAGCCGAGCGGACGGCCTTTCGCATCGCATCGGGCATGGAGCTTGGTGGTGAAGCCGCCGCGCGATCGGCCAAGCGCCTCGGTTTGCTGAGTCCCCTTTTTATGCCGACCGCACAATGGTGCGCCCGGACGATTATGCTGTCGATCATGTCGGCGGTGCGATCCCCACCGGCCATCCCGGCCAAGGTCTCCAGCATCGCGTCGAACACCCCGGTCTCCACCCAGCGCCGGTAGCGCCGGAAGACGCTGTTCCACTTCCCATATTCATCGGGCAGGTGACGCCATTGCGATCCGGTCCGCGCGATCCACATCATCCCTTCAAAAAATAGGGTCGATTATCGCCCGCAGGGCGGCAGCCGCATCCTCGCTCTGATGGCAAAAGCGGTCCGATCAGTGCCCATTCTTCATCCGAAACACCGATCCGTTCGCCCAAGTCTGCCTCCCAAAACCAGCCTTGAATCGATCCGGAGTCACCCAGTCAAGCTTTGTCCACGAAACCTAGGGGGCAATATGGTCGCGAATAAGTGGCTGATGCTTGGTTGCGCTTCGATGGCGCTTATCTCTTCCCAAGCTCTTGCGCAGGCGCCGTCGACTTCGGACGAAGTGTCGAGGACGGACGGACCGATCACGCAGGCGTCGGACATCGTCGTCATCGCCGGCATCGGCTATCGCGACCGGACGGACACGCCCGAGCCGGTGCTGAAATATGGCACCGACTATTTCCAGCGCTTCGAGCCGCTGACTGCGGGCGACGCGCTGAAGCGCGTGCCGTCCGTCACCTTCCTGTCGGACGTGATCGAAAGCGACGCGCCGCAGCTGCGCGGCCTGCCGCCGGGCTATACCCAGATCCTGATCAACGGCGAGCGCGTGCCGGGCGGATCGACCGACCGCAGCTTCTTCATGGACCGCATTCCGGCCGAACTGATCGACAGCGTCGAGATCGTGCGCTCCTCCTCGGCGCGGCGCACGGGCGATGCGATCGCCGGTACGCTCAACATCAACCTGCGTGACGGCTATGAGCTGAACGGCGGCTATGTCCGCGCCGGTGGCCTGGTCTATGACGACAATGAGCTGGAACCAAGCCTCGGCTTCGTCTGGGGCGGCGCGGTCGGTCCGGGCCGCCTGCTGCTGGGCGGCAATCTTCAGGGTCGTCACAATCCCAAGAAGAAGACCAGCCTGCGCTACGGCGATTCGCCCGAGAATGTCGCCGATTATGCGACCGAGGAATTCGACAATCGCGAGGACCAGACGGACACGCGCGATGGCAAGGATTACAGCTTCAACGGCAGCTACGAAATCGATGCGGGCGACACCAATTTCAAGCTGAACGGCTTCTATGTGAAGACCGATCGCACGGAGACCGAGCGCAGCTTCGAATATGATGATCCGACCGCGGTCACCGGCCCGGTGCCGGACGGCAACCTGCTGAGCGACAATGCGAACGTCGCCAAGATCGACCAGGAAAATTACTCGATCGACGGCAAGCTGACCCAGGATTGGTCGGCGGGCAAGACCTCGCTGCGCGTGGGCTATGCCAAGTTCATCGAGGATCGCCGCGAAACCGAATATGAGATCGGCTTCGACGTGGACGAGGGCGACGATCCCGAGTTCGAAGGCACGCTGACCCAGACGGACATCGAGGACCAGGAATTCACCGTCAAGCTGGAGCATGAGATTCCGCTGGGCGAGACGATGAAGTTCGTGTTCGGCGGCTATTATCAGGACAAGACGCGCCGCACCGGCATCTTCCAAGCCGAGCAGGAAGGCACGGGCAGCTTCGAGTGGAACCAGTTCCAGCAGAACCCCACCGACCTGGCGACCGAGTTTGAGGAGTTGGAAGCGATCGACGGCGGCGACAGCCGGATCAAGGAGAAGCGTCGCGACGCCTTCGCCCTGATCGAGGGCGATACCGGTGCGATCAAGTGGGAAGCGGGCGTCCGCTACGAGCATACCAAGGTGCGCGTCACCGATTATACGGTGGACGAGGACATCGCCGATCAGTCGAACAGCTATGGCAAGTTCCTGCCGTCGGCATCGTTCAAGCTGTCGCTGACCGACAAGGATCGCATCATCGGTTCGGTCGCGCGCACGCTGCGCCGCCCGCAGTTCGACTATATCCTGCCTGCGACGCTGGAAGAGGAAGTCGGTGACAGCGACCTGCTCGGCAACCCGCAGCTCGACCCCGAAAGCGCCTGGGGCTTCGACATCGGCTATGAGCATCGCATGGGCAGCCGCGGCATCGTGGGCGTCAACTTCTTCTATCGCGACGTCAAGGACCTGATCGAACTCACCAACACGGGCGAGGAAGGGTCGGAAGGCGAAGGCACTTTCGTCTACACGCCGATGAACGTGGGCGACGGCAAGGTCTATGGCGTCGAATTCGACCTGTCGACCGACCTTGGCTTCATCGGCCTGCCCAATACCGGCCTGTTCGGCAACCTGTCCTGGCTGGACAGCGAGATCACCGACGAACTGGGTGAGCGTCGCTTCAACAACCAGTCGAAATATGTCTATAATTTCGGCTTCATCCAGGACTTCCCGACCTTCGGCGCGGCGTTCGGCGCCACCTATCGCAAGCAGGGCGCGGCCTATAGCCGGGTAATCGCGGAGGAAGTGACGACCACCTACGGCGCCGAGCTGGAAGTGTTCGTGGAGAAGCGCTTTGGCAAGACGTTCACCATTCGCGCGGTGGGATCCAACCTGCTGAACGGCGCCAAGCGCGAGACGTTCAACAAGTTCGACAATCTGGCCGACCAGATCGACCGCAACTTCGACGAATATGAGCTGGAAAGCGAGAAGGCGGGTCCCGTCTTCCAGTTGATCGCGCGCATGGCCTTCTGATCGGCCACGTCCGAATGGGAAGGGGCTGCGCCAGTGGCGCGGCCCCTTTTTCTATGTCAGCGATTATTGGTGAGCCAGCGGACGATGGCGTCGACATCCGCGCCCGCGGCATCGACGGCCTGCTTCAGCCGATCCTGCGAAAATCTCTAACCGATCGGCCCAATATTGGGCGCTCAGCGGATCGTCCACCGATATGCGCTTGAGGTCACGGGGCACCGGCGGTCGCTGCCCGGTGTCCATTGGATCAGCCGCCATCGGCTTCATCGGGATCGTTCGTTGCGGGCTTGCCCGCCGCATCGCTGTCGGTGCCCGGCGATCCTTCGTTGGGCGGTGGAATATCGGGGCGCCCCTCTGCCGGGTCCTGCGGGGAGGGGGTGGGCGGGCTGATCTGATCGTCGATCATGGCGTTTTCCTCATCATGCTGGGACGGGAAGAACGCGCAAGGCAGCGCTTGCTATCCGCGCTTCTGCAACAGGTCGACGTCGAGATAGGCCGCAATGGCGGCCGGGTTGCGTCCATCATCTCGTCCACAACCGCTTCGCCCCATCGGCCGAGCAAACCAGGATCGGACGAACTTTGCCCCTTTCCTTCAGGACAGGGGGCGGCTGGCCCAGCCCCTGAGGCGGGCATAGAGGCCCGCGATCACGCCAGCGAAGATCAGCACGGCGAGCGGCACCGCCCAATGGCTTTCGCCCACCAGCGCGAGCGGCGCATCGCTGTCGGTGCCCGCGACGATGCCGGCGAAGGCGACGCCGAACAGGCTTTCGCCCACGATGAAGCCGGTCGCCATCAGGACGCCCATGCGCTCGGCGAATTCCGGGTTCGCCTGGCGCAACGCCCAGCGATTATAGAAATGGCCGATCGCCGCGCCGACCGGGATCAGCAGCGTCAGGGCCATCGGCAGATAGATGCCCATGCCCACGGCCAGCGGCGGCAGGCGCAGCTTGCCCGCGCGGCCCAGGGTCTCGTCGATGGCGATCACGACGACGCCGATGCCGGCGCCGATGGCGATCAGGCCCCAGTCGAGATCGCCGCCCAGCACGCCCTTCGCCAGTGCGGAGATCAGCGCCGCCTGCGGCGCCGGCAGCGCACTGGCGCCCGCGCCGCTCGCCCCGGCAAAGCCGAAGGCGCTGTTGAGCAGGTCGAGCACCGGCGGGATGACGAGCGCGCCGAAAATGACGCCCAGCACCAGCGCCAGCTGCTGCTTCCACGGCGTCGCGCCGACCAACTGGCCGGTCTTGAGGTCCTGCAGATTGTCGTTGGAAATGGTCGCGATGCCGAAGACGATCGCGGTGGTAAACAGGGCATAGGCGATCAGCGCCTGGGTCTGGCCTTCGTCGCCTCCCGATCCGTAGATGGCGGCGAGCAGCAGCGACGCGCCCAGCACGGCGAGAATGCCGACGCCCGAGATCGGGCTGTTGGACGCGCCGATCAGGCCGGCCATATAGCCGCAGACCGACGCGATGACGATGCCGGCGACCAGCACATAGGCGAGCGTGAGCCCGATCACTGGCACGGGATTAAGGGCGATCGGCCCGCCCTGGGCAAAGACCCAGAGCAGAATGCCGATCGGCAGCAGCGCCGCCACGATGGTCCCCGCGACGATGCCGATCGGCAGGTCGTGCTCGGTGATGTCGAGCAGCCCGGCATTGCCTGACTTGCGCGCGGCATTGGCGGCGAGCGCGGAGCGGATGCCGCTGACGATGGGGCCGAGGATCTTGAGCAGGGTCCAGATGGCGGCGACGCCGATGGTGCCCGCGCCGATGAAGCGCGCCTCGGAGCGGAAGGCGGCGCCGACCAGATCGGCAAGGTCCGCGCCGGCGGGCAGCGGGGCGGTGAGATAGGGGACGAGGCCGACCCAGCTGATCAGCAGGCCGATGAACATGGCGACGCCCACCGACAGGCCGACGAGATGGCCCACGCCGATCAGCGCCATCGAAAAGCTGATCGACACAGACGTCGCGCCCGCGCCCAGGGGAAAGAAGGTCGCGGCTTCCTCGGCGATCAGCTTGGTCTTGGCCACGACCGAGAAGGCGGCGGCGGAGACGGCGCTGGCGACGATGGCGGCAAGACCGCGCTTGTTTTCCTCCAGCCCCTCGCGCGAACCGGCGCCGACTTTCAGCACTTCAGCGGCGGCGACGCCTTCGGGATAAGGCAGGTCGGACCCCGTCACCAGCGCGCGGCGCAGCGGCACCGAATACATGACGCCCAATATGCCGCCGGTCGCGATGGTGAAGGCGGACAGCCAGTAGGGAAAGCCCTGCCACCAGCCGATGATGACCAGGCCCGGCAACACGAAGATGATCGCCGACAAGGTGCCCGCCGCCGACGCGATGGTCTGGACGATGTTGTTTTCCAGGATGGTGCCGGTCGAAAACAGCCGCAGCACCGCCATCGAGATGACAGCGGCGGGGATCGACGTGGCGAAGGTCAGCCCGATCTTGAGGCCGAGATACACATTGGCCGCGGTGAAGACGAGCGTGATGAGCGCGCCCAGGATGACGCCGCGCAGCGTCAGTTCGGCCATGCCGCTGACGGGGGGCGTGGCGCTCGCGGGCGCCTTGGTTTCGATTGTCACGCTGCATCCCTCGGGCTGATGAACTCGGATTGGCTGGTAATAATGTTGCTTTGCCGCGGATCAATCGGAAAGTCGATCAGGAGGCGCCGGGCGATCCGGCCGCTGTCTCCTGATCCAGCCAGGCATGGACCAGCCGGCTCCACCGCTGATAGCCCTTGGCGTTCATATGCAGTCCGTCGCGCGTGAACAAGGATGCATCAGGCAAGCCGTCGGGCGCGAGCAGGACGGTGCCGACATCGAGATATTCGACCCGCACGCGCGGCGCGCGCGCGGCGACCATGGCGTTGACCTGCGCCATTTTCGGCCGCAGCGTCCAGCGTATCGGGCTGGGCTTGAGCGAGAGCCAGGAAATGGCGGCCCGGGGATAATCCCTTCGCAGCCACCTCAACAATGTCATGATGTCGTTCGCGACGGTTTCAGGCGCCGCCCCGGCGGCCAGGTCATTTTCGCCGACATAGACGACGATCGCCCGGGGCGCGACCGGCGGCAGCAGCCGCTTGTAATAATGCAGCACATGCGGCGTGGTGGCGCCGCCAAAGCCGCGATTGACCGTGCGGATATCCCGAAAGCTGCCGGCGATGTCCCACAGCCGGATGCTGGAGCTGCCCAGGAACAGCGTCGCGTCGCGGACGGGCGGGCCCGCGCTGTTCGCCTTGGCGAAGGCGTCGATCTCGCGGGAGAAAGGAAAGGCCGGATCGGCGTTGGGAACAGGGGCGGGCGGCGCAGCGCCGGCTGCCCGCGGCGCGGCCATGGGGACGGCGAGCAGCAAGGCGGCCAGCCCCCAGGGCGCCGGCGCCTTAATGACGGTGGAGCGGGCGGAGCCGGTATTTGCCATCGACATAAGCGCCGAACATGCCGGTGATCGCCGGGTGATCGACCGGCTCGTGACTGTCGTCGGCCACCAGATTCTGCTGGCTGACATAGGCGACATAGCTGGATTCGCCGTTTTCGGCGAGCAGATGGTAGAAGGGCTGGTGCTTGTCGGGCCGCGCGCTTTCGGGGATCGCCTCATACCATTCCTCGCTGTTGGCGAAGACGGGATCGATATCGAACACCACGCCGCGGAAGCCGAACATCCGGTGCTGGACCACATCGCCGATGCTGAAGTGGGCATGGACAATCGGCGGGGCCGTCATGCCCGCGCCGAAAATCTGATTCATCTCTGTCATCGCCTCAATTTAGGAGCCTGCCGCGCCGACACAAGAAAAATACCCGTTTGGCCGCTTGGCAAGCGTGATTTCATTCGCTAATGGCCGCCGCTCGACCGGGAACGCGGCGCCTCCCAGCGCCTGCCGGACCTTCTGCGGAGAGGTGGCAGAGTGGTCGAATGCGCCGCACTCGAAATGCGGTTTACGGGTAACCGTAACGTGGGTTCGAATCCCACCCTCTCCGCCAGCTACCTACCCACCCCATGGTGCCCAACGCCCCGCCGGCAGCGGCCCCGCCATCTTTCTTCAAGCGCCCTGCCGGTTGCGCGCCGCTCGCCGGCTCTCTACCACCGCGCGCGATGCTGCTCGTGCTCCGACTATGTCTGCTGCTGCTGTGCGCCGCGCCCGCTGCGGCGCTCGCGCTTCCCGCCAACAAGCCGACGCCCGGTTATGCCCGGGTGGCGATCGAGACGTCGGTGGGCACGATCATCGTGGCGGTGGACCTGAAGCGCGCGCCGCGCACGTCGGCCAATTTCCTGACCTATGTCGATGACGGGCGGTTCGACGGCGTCACCTTCTACCGGGCGGCGCGGCGCAAAAGCAATGCCAGGCTGGGACTGATCCAGGGCGGGATCGACACAGACCTGCGCCGGTCGCTGCCGCCGATCCCGCATGAACCGACCAGCAAGACGGGGCTTCGCCATCTTGACGGCACCCTGTCGATGGCGCGGCCCAACCGGCCCAACTCGGCCGCCGGCAATTTCTTCATCACCATCGGCGCAACGCCCAATATGGACGTGCGCGGCGCCTATATCGGCTATGCCGCCTTTGGCCATGTGGTGGCGGGGATGGACGTGGTCAAACGGATATTGGCGGTGCCGACCTGCTGCGGCTCCGGCCCGATGCGCGACCAGATGATCGTCAGGCCCATCAGCATCCGCCGCGCGCGCCGGCTGGATGGCCGGCCAACCCCGTCGCGCGGGCCCAAGCCGTGGCTGCTGGGGCTGAAGCGGACAGCGAAATAGACAGGTTCAGGCAAAGGCCGCCTGCCCGCGCAGCCAGGCGCGGGCACCTTCGCGCGGGGGGCGGGCCTGCACTTTCTTCCATGCCTGTTCGTGGAAGAAGAAGGCCACGGCGTTGATGACAGGTTCGATGAGCGCGATGCCGCCGGCCAGCGCGACCGATCCGGTCATGACATAGGCGACCGTGAACCCGACGGTCAGGTGAATGGTCAGATAGGTGAGCGTCTTGATGAGGTCGAGCGGCATGGGGCATCTCCTTGGCTGACGATGCAAATAAGAACTATTCGCAATAATGCCAAAGGGCTTTTTCCGCTGGCTCTGATCGGGTCAGGCGATCAGAAGGAAGGCAAGGGAGATGCGCTATGGCGGGACGGATCAGGGTGGGCATCGGCGGCTGGGTCTATGAGCCGTGGCGCGGCAATTTCTACCCCGCCGGGCTGCGGCAGAAGGACGAGCTGGCCTATGTCGGCCAGCATCTGACCGCGACGGAAATCAACGCGACCTATTATAGCAGCCAGAAGCCGGCGACCTTTGCCAACTGGGCCAGGGCGGTGCCTGATGGCTTCCAGTTCGCGGTCAAGGCGTCGCGTTACTGCACCAATCGCAAGCAGCTGGCGCAGGCGGCGGATTCGATCGCGAAATTCACCGGCCAGGGCATAGCCGAACTGGGCGACAGGCTGGGCCCGATCCTGTGGCAATTCATGCCGACCAAGCGGTTCGACCCGGATGATTTCGGCGCGTTCCTGACGCTGCTGCCCGGCAGCGTGGATGGCGTGCCGCTGCGCCATGCGCTGGAGGTGCGGCATGAGAGTTTCGACGATCCGGCGTTTCTGGACATGGCGCGCGAGGCGGGCGTCGCGGTCGTGCTGGCGGATCATCCAGACTATCCGGCGATCAGGGGCCATGATGTGGGATTCAGCTATATGCGCCTGATGCAAGCGCAGGCGGATGAGCCGATCGGCTATGCCGCACACGCGATCGGGCGATGGACGCAGCAGGCGAGGGAACAGGCGGAGAAGGGCGATGTCTTCGCCTTCTTCATCAGCGGCGCGAAGGAGCGCAACCCTGCCGCGGCACAGGCGATGATCGCGGCGCTGGCGGCTTCGCGCCGGTAAGGTCGGGCGCAGGAACGGGAAGGCCGCGTCCGGCGGGCGCCGGAGCGGCCTCATGAGGAGAAAGGGGCGACGGTCCGAGCGACGCGCGAGGGAGCATCAGCCCTCCGCCAGCCATCCGGCCAGCAGATAGGCCGCGACCCCGATCGGTCCCAGCGCGCAGAGCGTCAGCAGCACCAGCGCGACGCGGATCAGCGTGACGTCGATGCCTGACCGGTTGGAAAGACCCGCGCACACGCCCATGATCTTGCCGTGGCGGCGGTCGAGGGTGAAGCTGTTGTTCATGTGTCTGGCCTTCTATGGATCACATGGTCTGGAAGATGGGTCGCGCCGATCAGGCGATCGGCGCAACCGGAACCGCTGCGCCCACGAACAGGCTGGCGAAGACGACAGCGCCGACGAGGGCGAAGGCGGCGTTCTGGATCTTGGCGATGAACATGGTGGATACTCCCTGATTGTGCGGCCGGACCATCCGGCCTTGATGCCAAAAGCAATTGCAGGGGGTGTGCCAATTTCCATTTTCGGCGGATTTCCGATGTTCTTGCGTCACGTGCAGCCATGGGTCGCAGTGATCCTCGCGGACTATTGGGGAAATGTTCATGGACTTGGGAAAATGTGCGCGGAGGTTCCATGAGCGGGGCGCTGCTCTTCGTCTATGGCACGTTGCGGGCCGAATTTGCCGGACCGATGGCGCAGCGGCTGCGGTGCGAAGCCCGGCTTCTGGGCCGCGCCAGGACCGCCGGGCTGCTGTATCGCATTGCCGACTATCCCGGCCTGGTGCCCGGCGGCGCGGCCAGGGTGGTCGGCGACCTGTTCGCCCTTCCGGACCCGGCAACGACCCTGGGCTGGATCGACATCTATGAAGAATGCGCGCCCGGCTTTCCCGAACCCCGGGAATATCGGCGCAGCCGGATCATGGTCGATGGGCCGGGCGGACCTGCCTGTGCCTGGGCCTATGTCTATGTTCGCGACGAGGCGGGGCTGGCGCCAATCCGGAGCGGCGATTTCCTTGCGCCCTGACGCTTACGATCACGCGCCGGAACCCACCCGGCGCTGACGCTTTCCCCAATCATTGCTGATTGTTGGAAGAGGAGTTGCCATGGAAGGCGCGGTCGCCGCCGGTCTTTGGGGTTTTGTCGGCGGGTCGGCGCTGCTGATCGGCGCGGCCATCGCCTATCTGGTCCACCTGCCCCAGCGACTGATCGCGGCCATCATGGCGGTAGGATCGGGCGTGCTGATTTCCGCCGTCGCCTTCGACCTGATGGATGACGCCTATGCGCGCGGCGGCCTCGACGCGACAGCGGTGGGTTTTTTCGGCGGCGCGCTGGTCTATACCGCCGCGAACATCCTGGTGTCGCGGGCGGGGGCGAAGCATCGCAAGCGGTCGGGATCCAATCCGGCGAAGAGCCAGGCCGTCGCGGACGAAGATTCAGGCCTGTGCATCGCCATTGGCGCGTTGCTGGACGGCATACCCGAATCGGTCGTAATCGGCGTCAGCCTGTTGCAGGGCGGAGGTGTCAGCCTGGTGACGGTGGCGGCGGTGTTCCTGTCCAACGTTCCCGAAGGCCTGTCCAGCGCGGCGGGGATGAAGAAGGCGGGGCGCAGCGCCGGCTATATCTTCGGCGTCTGGGGCGCGATCGCCGCGGCATCGGGCGTGGCGGCGGCGATCGGCTATGCCACCATGGCTGGCGCCAATCACGACATCGTCGCCGCGACCACCGCCGTCGCGGCGGGCGCGATCCTGGCCATGCTGGTGGATACGATGATCCCCGAGGCGACCGAGGAGACCCACGAATTTTCCGGCCTGATCGCCGTCGCGGGCTTCCTGCTGGCGTTCATGCTCACCAAGCTGGAGGGGTGAGCGAAGCTTTCCTACTTCGCCTTCATCGACTTCACGGCGTCCAGCGTGGCCTTCACATGGTTGGCATAGTTCATTTCGCTATGGACGAAGGCGATGCGGCCGGACGGCGCGATGACATAGGAGGTGCGGTCGGTCATGCCCGGCTGCATCTTGAGCGCCACGTCATAGCCCGAAATGATGCCCGGGCCGGCCGAGGCGACCGGGAATTTGCCCGCGCATTCCTTGGTGGAGAAGGATATGAGGTCATCGACCGGATCGGCCGACATGCCGATGACCGTGGCGCCCGCCGCCTTGAACTTGTCGATATTCTCCGCAAACTCGCGCGCTTCTGCCGAACAGCCCGGGGTGAACGCCTTGGGGAAGAAATAGAGCACCACCGGCCCGCGCTTGAGCTGGTGCGCCAGGGTGAGAGTGAAGGTCTTGCCCGCCAGCGCGCCGCGCGTCGTGAAGTCGGGGGCCTTCGCGCCGACCGCGAGCGCAGCCGTGGCGTTGCCGGCCGGCAGCAGGGCGGCGGCGGCGGCGAGGATCAGGGACAGGCGCTTCATCGATGGACTCCTTGGAACAGGCGATATGCGGAGGGCGGCATGCGGATCAGGCGGACGGGGCCGGGGGCTCCCACAATTCGATCGCATTCCCCTCCGGATCGTGAATGCGGGCAAAACGGCCGATCGCGGGATCGTCCCAGTCGGCTTTGGTGATGATCGCAATGCCGGCCGCGCGCAAGCTGTCCAGAAGAGGATCGAGGTCGGACACGCGGAAGTTGAGCATGAAGGCCTTGTCGGCCGCGAAATAGTCGCTGTCCTGCTTGAAGGGCGCGAACACCATCGGCCCGCCCAGCGTCTGCCAGACCCATTCATTGGCCTGAGCCGCCGGATCGGCGACGCAGCCGCCGCCGACATGGAGGTGCGTGCGATACCATTGTCCCAGCGCTTCGGGATCGCGCGCGCGAAAGAATAGGCCGCCCATTCCCAGCACCGGCATGGCATCGACTCCCCTTGATAAGGCTCCGCTTCTACCATGATGCGGGCGATGCTGGAACCGGGGGCGGGCGCGCCGGGTTTTCCCGCCATGCGCGTCCTGCTCCCCCTCCTGCCGATCGTCCTGCTCGCCGCGTGCGGGCGGCAGGACGGCAACCAGACCGAACAGCCCGGCGTCGTGTCCAACATCATGGACCAGGCCCTGCCTGCGACGGATGAACCCGCGCCTCCGCCCAACGCAATCACGCCGGTCGAGCCGCCGCCGGACATCGAAACGCCCGCGCCGCCGCCCGCGCCCGCCGGGCTGATCCCCGCCAATGTGCAGGGGCGCTGGGCCGGCATCGACGCGCGCTGCGGCGACCGGTCCGACGCGCTGGAATTGACGATCGCGCCCGACCAGCTGATCTTCCACGAAAGCGTGGGCAAGGTGCAGTCGGCGAGCGCGGGCGCGGACGGCCGCATCGCGGTGCAGGCGGCCTTCACCGGAGAGGGCGAGAGCTGGACCCGGACGCTCAGCCTGAAGCCGTCGGCCGATGGCGCGCGGCTGACCATCGTCAATGACGGAACGGCCGTAACGCGCAAGCGCTGCTGACGAAGCGCGCTTCCTTCGCGGTCCAGTCCCCGCTACAGCCACGCGATGATCGGCCGCCTGACCCTGAGCGATTTCCGCAATCATGCGGATGCGCTGATCCTGCCCGACCATGCCTTCGTGCTGCTGACTGGCGATAATGGCGCGGGCAAGACCAATATTCTGGAAGCGGTATCGATGCTGGCGCCGGGGCGCGGGCTGCGCGGCGCGGCGCTCGGCGCGATGGCGCGGCAGGACGGGCCGGGCGGGTTCGGCATCGCCGCCGAGGTGGACGGGGTGGTGCTGGGCACCGGGGTCCAGGCGGCCGCGCCCGAACGACGGCAGGTGCGGATCGGCGGGGTGGCCGCTTCCGCCAATGCGCTGGCCGACCATCTGTCGATCGTGTGGCTGACGCCGGCGATGGACCGATTGTTCCTCGACAGTCCGGGCGGACGCCGCCGGTTTCTCGACCGGCTGACGCTGGCGCTTCATCCCGGCCATGCGGCGCACAGCGCGCGCTATGACGCGGCGATGCGTGCGCGCAACCGGCTGCTGAGCGACCCGCGCAACGCCGACCCGGCGTGGCTGTCCGCGCTGGAGGCGCAGATGGGCGACCATGGCGCAGCCTTGTCCGCCGCCCGCGCCGACCTGGTCGAGCGGCTGAACCAGCTGCTCGCGGACCAGCCTGACGCGCCGTTCGCGCGGCCGATGATCGCGATCGAAACCGGCGAGGAGGGCGCCGATGCGCCGCTGGCCGAACGGCTGGGGCGGGAGCGGCGACGCGACGCGGCGGCCGGTCGGACGCTGTCGGGGCCGCATCGCCAGGACCTGGCGGTCATCCATGCGGCCAAGGGGCAGGCGGCGGCGCTGTGTTCGACCGGGGAGCAGAAGGCGCTGCTGCTGTCCATCCTGCTGGCCCATGCCGGGCTGGTCGCGGCGGATCGTGGCCAGCCGCCGGTGCTGCTGCTCGACGAAGTGGCGGCGCATCTCGACCCGTCGCGGCGGGCCGCCTTGTTCGACCGGCTGGCCGAAACCGGGGGGCAAGTGTGGATGACGGGAACGGAACCAAGCCTTTTCAGTGACTTGGCATCTGCAACCCGGTTGACGGTAACGGCCGGGCATATTTTTCGTTCCGCAGCATAACGCAACGATCAAACGACTCGTCGCCCGGCTCTTTTCATCGCAGCGGGCGTCTGCCCTAAAGCGGTTATCGGGGTTCAAGCCTTTATCAAGTCGGGGTCGCAATCGCATGTTGGCTGGTTTTCGCGCGTTTTTCGCGGCGTCTGTTCTTGCGTTTTCGGCCCTGATTTCCGTTCCCGCCGCCGCCGGCACGCTGCAATGCGCGCCCTTCGCCCGGCAGGTGTCCGGCATTGAGATTTACGGCAACGCGAACACCTGGTGGGGCCAGGCCGAGGGCCGCTACGCTCGTGGCCATCAGCCGCGCGTCGGCGCCGTGCTCGCCTTCGCGTCCAGCCGCTCCATGCCGGTGGGCCATGTCGCCATGGTGAGCAAGGTGGTGAGCGATCGCGAAATATTGCTGACCCACGCCAACTGGTCCTATCGCGGCGGCATCGAGCGCGACGTGCGCGCGATCGACGTGTCGGCCCATAATGACTGGACCGACGTGCGTGTGTGGTACGGTCCGATCGGCGGCCTTGGCACCCGGTCCAACCCCGCCAATGGCTTCATCTATGCAGATGAGCCCGCGACCATCGACCAGCCGGTGCAGGTCGCTTCGGCCTATGCGGCGGGTGGCGCGGCGATCCGCTCTGCTTTCTGAGCCGTTAACCTTTTCCCAACCGACCGACGCATAGGGTCGCCCCCGGTGGGGCGATTCTTGACGTTTCGGGATCGCAAATGATTCGAGCAATGATCCGGGTCGCAGCGCTGCTGCTGTCCGGGATGACGGCCGCGCCTGGCTGGAGCGCGGGGATGCTGCAATGCGTGCCCTATGCGCGCATCGTGTCGGGCGTGGACATCCATGGCGACGCGCTCAACTGGTGGGATCAGGCCGACGGCCGGTTCCAGCGGGGCCACAGGCCGAAAAAGGGCGCGGTGCTGGCGTTCCGGGCCTTCGGCCCGATGGCGCTGGGGCATGTCGCGGTGGTGAGCCGCGTGCTGGACGATCGCCGCGTCCTGATCCGGCACGCCAACTGGTCGGCGCCCGGCGCGATCGAGGAGGATGTGCTGGCCATCGACGTGTCGGCGCTGGGCGACTGGAGCCAGGTGCGGGTCTGGCACAGCCCGACCGGGCAGATGGGCGCGCGCACCAATCCGACCTTCGGCTTCATCTATCCGGCCAAGGCGAGGCTGCACGATTTCACGCCCGATCCGGCGCTGGGCGCCAGCATCCGCTTCGCGCGGGTCGATGCCGATCGCTGGGAGGAGGAGAAGGCTACGCCAGACCGCCGCATGTCGGTGCGGATCGTGCAGGCCGTGGCGGAGCCCAAGCCCGCGCGGCGCGAGCGCGCGCCCCATCTGCGCACCGATCCCGCGATCCTGACCTTTGCCGACAATGCGCCGGCGGAACGCAGCCTCAGCGCCATCATCGCAGACGTGAAGCGCGAGACGATGCTCAACTGATGCGAAAAGGGCGCCGGTCGCGGCGCCCTTCGCAATGTTCGCTTACTCGGGGTCGGCCGCCTTATCGTCCGCGGCGCCTTCGGCCGGCGTTTCGAACCAGGCTTCGACCTCGCCATTGAGCTTGATCGTCAGCGGATTGCCGTGACGGTCGCGAGTCTTGCCGGCGGCGACGCGAATCCAGCCCTCGGAGATGCAATATTCCTCCACATCCTTGCGCTCGCGCCCCTTGAAGCGGATGCCGATGCCGCGCTGGAGCACGTCCATGTCGAAATGGGGGCTCTTGGGGTTGGTGGACAGATGGTCGGGAGGCGTGTCGCTCATGATGGAAATCCTCGAAAAGTTGCGCCGCGCCTAGCGCCTGGGGCGCGCGCTCGTCAACCGCCGCCGAGCCCGCTCCGGCTCTCATCGACATCGCAGAAGATGCGTCGGATGACGCCCTGGTCCAGCCATGCGACGAAGCGCGCGCTGGCGTCGGACAGTCCAGCGACGGGATAGGCAACCGGCCGTTCGTCGATCGCGCGGCTGGCTATGGCGAGGCGGATGACCGCATCCGGCGCGGTGGTGAGGATGCGGCCGCGCCGGTCGGTGGCGGCGCTGTTGACGCCGACGACATGACCGTCCTCCGCCAATATGGGGCCGCCGCTGATGCCCGACAGCGTGCCCGCGCCAACGGGCACGCGGCCGCGCTCGGCCCAGGCGAGCACGGGCTGCATCAATTCGCTGCGGCCGCGGCGCGCGCTCGCGGATCCGATAAATTCCGAGACGACCAGTGTCGGCTCGCCTGCCGGAAAGCCCATATGATAGCCCGGCGTGCCCGGCTGCGGCATCGCGCCGGTAAGCGGCAGGGCGTCGGGGCTGGCGAGATCCGCTTGCACGATCGCCGCGTCAGCTTCCCGGCTTTCGAGCACGCGCGCGACCGGACGGGCGAAGCGGCCATCCTCCAGCCCGACGCGAGTGCAGCCATGGGTGACATGCTCGGCCGTCAGCCATACCCCGTCCCGATCGACCGCGAAGGCAGTGCCCATCGAATCAGCCGGCCCGCCGGGCTGATCCTCGATCACGAACTGTTCATCGCCCCATTGCGGCATCGGCCGGCGCGGGCTGCGCGGATCGAACTGCTCTACTTGCAGCGGGGGCACGGCCTGGTCCTGCATGACCCAGGCGACCAGCAGCAGCGCGCCCAGCGCAAAGGGAAGGCAGCTACAGCCCTGCTGGCGCGCCATGCGGCCTTCAGCCCGCCACCGCCGCGGCGGTCAGGCAGGCGATCGCCGCCTTCATCATGGCAAGGAAGATGGCAGCCGAACGCTCATTCGCCTCGATCCGTGCGGACAGGGTGCCCAGCAGAAAGTCGACAAGGCGAAAGGCGATGAGTTGCAGCACCAGCGTCACGCTGCCCCAGATGACGACATCCCAGACATTGACCGAGCCGGCGAGGCAGAAGCCCAGCGGCACCGCCAGGCCGATCGCCGCGCCGCCCAGCGATATGGCGGCCGCTTCATTGCCCGCGCGGATCAGCGCGAACTCGTCATGCGGGGTGATCCAGAGATAGAGCGCCAGCGCGCCGAGCCACACCAGAGCGGCGCTCCCGAGATGGAGCAGCAGGATCGGCAGGCCCGCGAGCAGGCTCTGGATGACGGGCATGGGATCGCTCATGCCGCAGACATGCCGCAACCCGCCGCAAAGTCAATCGGGCGGGTTGCGGGTCTGTGTCGGAAGTATCAGCGGCAGATGCGCACGCGCACGTCGCGATGCCGCCAGCGATCATAGCGCCATTCGGTCCAGCAGCGCGGGCGGTAGCGATAATGGGGCCGATAATAGTCGCGCTGGCCGCGCCAGTGCCGGCGCCCGTCCCAGCGGCGCCCATTATCCCAGCGCCGATCATCCCAGCGCCGGTTGTCCCAGCGCACCTCGCGGCCGTCGCGCCATCCATAGCCGCCATGATATTGCGCCTGCGCGGGCGTCGCCGCCGCACCCAGGCCGGCGATGGCGAGGCTGAGCGCCGCCGCGCCTTTCCAGAACAAGGTCATACCCATCTCTCCTCTCACGGCGCGCCGCCAGGCGGGCCGTGATCGAGGGATGCGCCATGCCGACTGAACGGAAAGGGAATGACGCCGTCAGCGCAGGTTCAGCGTCCGCGCAGGGCGCTTTCGGCGTCCTGCATATAGTCGCGCGTGATCGGCAGGGTACGGCGGTCGCGCGCATATTGGACCTGGTAATTGACCATGCCGCCATGTTCGAACACCGTCGCCGCGCCGGCCAGATAGAAGGTCCAGAGGCGAAAGAACCGCTCGTCATAGAGGGCGATGATGTCGGCCTTGTGCGCCATGGTGCGCTTGTACCATTCGCGGATGGTGAGGCCGTAATGAAGCCGCAGCACCTCCACGTCCGTCACCATCAGCCGCGTGCCTTCGCTGCCCTGGATCATTTCCGACAAAGCGGGAATATAGCCGCCGGGGAAGATATATTTCTGGGTGAAGGCGTCGGTGATGCCCGGCCCGTCGATCCGGCCGATCGTGTGGATCAGCATCACGCCATCGGGCGTCAGCAAGTCGCGGCACTTGTTGTAGAAGGTGCGATAATGGGCGGTGCCGACATGTTCGAACATGCCGACCGACACGATGCGGTCGAAGGGCCCCTGCATGTCGCGATAGTCGATCAGCTCGAAGCGGACATGGTCGGCGACGCCGGCGTCCTTCGCCCGCTGCCGCGCCACCTTGAGCTGTTCCTCCGACAGGGTGATGCCGGTCACGTCGACGCCGCAGGTGCGATGCAGGTAGAGCGCCATGCCGCCCCAGCCACAGCCTATGTCCAGCACCTTCATGCCGGGTTTCAGGTGCAGCTTGGCGGCGATATGCGCCTTCTTGTCCTCCTGCGCCTGTTCCAGGCTGATGCCGGCCTGATTGTCCATGTCGGGAAAATAGGCGCAGCTATATTGGCGGTCGCGATCGAGGAAGAGCGCGTAGAGCGCGCCCGACAGATCATAATGATGCGCGACATTGGCTTTCGAGCGGGCCTTGTGATTGGCGCGCCACAGCTTTTGCCGCACGGTCTTGAAACTGCGGCGAAGGCGGCTCCGGGCGTCGATCGAGCGGCCCGCTTCCCAGGGATTGTTCGCGCGGATCATGGAGATGAACTCCAAGATGCCGCCGCCCTCTATGCCTACCCGGCCATCAATCCAGGCTTCGGCCATGCCAAGGCGCGGGTCCCGGACGATGTCGAAGGGGACGCGCCCGTCATGAAAGCGCAGGGCCAGAGTGGGGAAGGTGGGATCGGGCCGCCCGACGGTGAAGCTTTCGCCATTGGCATAGTGGACCGTCAGCTGACCGCGTGTGACCAACCGTTTGAGAACACGTTCGAAAAGTTTCATGCTGCTACTGTGTCACCTCGTTACGCAGGCGTCAAATGCCCGCATACCAATCATAGCCCGCAACATCCTCCCAAAAGCCGCCCTTGCCGCGGCCGATCGCGTCGAGGCTGTCCACCGCCTCTATCTGCATCAGATATTTCGCCTGTTTGTAGCCCAGCTGCCGCTCGACCCGCAGCCGCAGCGGCGCGCCATTGGCGACCGACAGGGGGCGGTCGTTGAGCGCGAAGGCGAGGATGGTCTGCGGATGGAAGGCGTCGACCAGGTCGATGCTCTCATAATAAGGTCGCCCGCCGCCCATGTCGTCGGCGCAGTGGAAGACGATATATCGCGCGTCCCTTCGCAGCCCGGCCGCGTCCAGCAGGATGCGCAGCGGCACGCCGCGCCACTTGCCGATCGCGCTCCAGCCTTCGACACAGTCATGGCGGGTGATCTGTTCGCGATGGGGCAGGGCGTGCATCTGCGACAGCGAAAGCGACAGGGGCCGCGCCACCATGCCATCGACGCGCAGCCGCCAGTCGGCAAAGCCGGTGCGCCAGATCGCCTTGTAGGCCGGGGTGTTGGGATTGGCGGTGCCATTGGCGCGGAAGATCGGGGAAATCTGGTCGGGGCGAAATTCCTGCGCCAGCGCGTCGCGCGCCATCAGGCTGCGCTGCGCCCATTTGTGGAAATTCTCGGCCGAAAACAGCGCCCGGCGAAACTGATCGTTGCGAGCGAGCCGGTCGCATCCGGTCAGCGCGGCGGTGGCGCCCAGGAGCAGCGCGCGGCGAGCGAACATCATGGGCGCTCCCCGCTCTTGTCCTGCGGCACGCGATAGCGCCCGGTGATCATCGCGCGCATTTCGTTGAGCGGGCCGGCAAGCAGCACCATCAGGATATGGACCAGGAAGAAGGCGGCGAGCGCAAAGGCGGCGATGAAGTGTAGCGAGCGCGCCGATTGGCGCCCGCCGAACAGGTCGACCAGCCAGGGCCAGGCCGCGTTCATCCCCGGCGACATGGTGAGGCCCGTCAGGATGACGAGCGGCAGCGCGACGAAGATGACGCCGATATAGCTGGCCTTCTGCAGCACTTTATAGCGCAGCGCCGCCGCGCCGGTGGGGAAGCGCAGGCGCGCATGGTCCCGGATGTCCTGCCAGACATGGCGCGGCGCCAGTTCGCCCTGGCGGAAGGCGAGATCGCGGGAGACATGGCGGTTGGCGAGGCTCCAGAGCATATAGGCGAGCAGGGCGAAGGCGAAGATCGGCGCGGCGGCCAGATGCCAGTGGCGCGACAGCGCCAGATCATAGCTGGCCGGCAGCGTCCACCAGCTGCCGAACCGTTCCAGCTGCAGCCAGGCGCGGTCGAAATTCGCGCCATAATGGCCCCAATAGAGGCGGGGATGGGCATTGAAGATGCCAAGGCCGCTGGCGAAGAGAATGTAGAGCAGCAACGCGTTCAGCCAGTGCCACAGCCGCGTGGACAGGCGATGCCGCTTCACGGTGGGTCCGGCGATGTCGGGCAAGCTGTCCATGGCCAATAGTCCCAAGCCCTCTTTTATGACAGGTCGGCGCGCGGCGCCTGACCCGCGCCGGCGAGCGATGTAACCGTTTTGCAACACAAGCGGCGAAATTGATTGAAATAAAGTCTGCCCCTCTTTGCAACTGATTTTTGCAATCCTAGATGGGCCCTGCGCGATGATGATGCACAACGCGCTTTGTTCTCCCCCAAGACGGAGAGAACAGAAGCAGGAGTGAGCATAGGTAAATAGCCATGGTCTCTTTGCATCGAACCTGAACGCCCGATGAATATCTAAGTCGAGGCGATTAGAATAAAAACGAGGACTTTATGAAGACTGTGATTTTCGCAGCGATTGCTGCTGCCACCGCTGTTTCGGCCCCTGCTTTCGCTCAGGACGCTGCGCCCTTCACCGGGCCGCGCGCCGGCGTTACGCTGGGCTATGACAAGATCGGCGGCGAAGACGGCTTCGCCTATGGCGTGACCGCTGGCTATGACCTGGCGCTCGCCCCCCGCATCACCGGCGGCGTCGAAGTCAGCCTGGGCGACAGCACCGTCGACGACAGCGGCCTGGACGTCAGCCGCGATCTCGCCGCTTCGCTGCGCGCCGGCTATGTCCTTGCTCCGCGCGTCCTCGCCTTCGGCAAGGTCGGCTATGCCTCGACCCGCTTCGAGGTCGATGGCGACGGCGCGGCGTTGGAAGGCGTGCGCTATGGCGGCGGCCTGGAATTCGCCGCGACGCCGACCGCCTACATCTCGGCCGAATATCAGCGCACCGAATATGAGCAGAATGTCGGTGGCCGCGATGCCGCGATGGTCGGCGTGGGCTTCCGCTTCTGATCCAAGCCTTTCTGGTCCCTCTCAAGATCAGATCAAGGGAAGGGCGGCCTCGCAAGGGGCCGCCCTTTTTCTGTCACGTTCAGGCGGGCAGGGGCTGAAGATCGGGCTCGACCCAGGCGCGGCGCGCCGCCGGCGTCATCAGCAGCGCGCGCGACCAATAGGCGAAGGGCCAATCCTTGTCGCCGAGCGGCGAGGCCATAAGCGCGGCGAAGGCGGCCGACGGCGCGATGTCGGCCGGCAGGCCCGCCAGCAGGCGGCGCGCCATGCGCAGCGAGCCCTGCGTGATCGTTTCATGATAGCCGCTGCGATCGCTGTTCACGCCGCCGACGCTTTCATTATAGCGGCGGATCAGGCCGGGCAGGTCGCGTTCGGGCAGCAGGTCGGGCCGACGCAGCATCAGCCACAGCGCGGTCGCGACATGCGCGCCATGAGTCCAGCGCGCTTTGGGCAGGGTGCAGGCAACAAAGCCTTGCGCGAGCGCCCCGATCTCATCGTCCGTCATCGTCGGTCCCCTTAAGCAAAACCCCGCCGGGTGAGGGCGGGGTTCAAAGAAGCGCATGCGCGCGTCATGTGCCCCGGATCACCCCAGAGCGGCTTGCTTCTCTTCGGCGAGGCGGCGCATGTCCGCCTTGCTCTTCTTCTCGCTCGCGCTCTTCAGCTGGCCGCAGGCCGCCATGATGTCGCGGCCGCGCGGCGTGCGCACCGGCGCGGAAATGCCGCCTTCGAACACGATGTCGGAAAAGCGCCGGATCCGATCGGGCGTTGAACATTCATAGTCGGTGCCCGGCCAGGGATTGAAGGGGATGAGGTTGACCTTGGCCGGCAGCTTGTAGTGGCGCAGCAGCCGGACCAGCTCGCGCGCATCCGCGTCGCTGTCATTCTTGTCCTTGATCATCACATATTCGAAGGTGATGCGACGGGCATTGTTGGCGCCGGGATAGGCGGCGCAGGCGGCCAGCAGCTCCTCGATCCCGAACTTGCGATTGAGCGGCACCAGCTCGTCTCGCACATCCTTGGTCACGGCATGCAGCGATACGGCAAGGTTGACGCCGATCTCCTCCCCCGCGCGCGCCATCATCGGGATGACGCCGCTGGTGGACAAGGTGATGCGGCGCTTCGACAGGGCGAGGCCGTCGCCGTCCATCACCACCTTGAGCGCGTCGCGGACATGATCGAAATTATAGAGCGGCTCGCCCATGCCCATCATCACGATGTTGGTCAGCATCCGGCCGTCGGACGTGTAGTGCGACGCCTCGTCGCTTTCCTCGTCATCATTGGCCGACGCCATGCTGCCCTTGGGCCATTCGCCCAGCGCGTCGCGCGCCAGCATGACCTGGCCCACAATCTCGCCCGGCGTCAGGTTGCGCACCAGGCGCATCGTGCCGGTGTGGCAGAAGGAGCAGTTGAGCGTGCAGCCGACCTGGCTCGACACGCACAGCGTGCCGCGATCCGCATCGGGGATGAAGACCATTTCATAATCCTGGCCATCGTCCGACCGCAGCAGCCATTTGCGGGTGCCGTCGCTCGACACCTGCGCCTCCACCACTTGCGGGCGGCCGACGACGAAGCGTTCCGCCATCCAGCCGCGCATCGGCTTGGCGAGATCGGTCATCGCGTCGAATTCGGTTTCGCCGCGGTGATAGAGCCAGTGGAAAATCTGCTTGGAGCGCAGCTTGGCGGCCTTGGCGTCGAGGCCCGCTTCCTCGAACGCGCCCTTGATCTGCGCGCGCGACAGGCCCATCAGGTCGACGCGTCCATCCGCGCGCGGGGTCACCGCCCGCGGCACGGGCACAGGATCGATAGCGCCGGGAATCGGCATCAGGGGGCTGGCGGCTGTCTGCATGGCCGCGCCCATAGCCGATTTCGGCGGATTTTTAAAGCCATGTTACATCAGCGCAGCCGGGCGCATCCCAAAGCGGCGGCGTCGATCGCGGTGGCGGCGCCGCGCAGGGCGTAGCTGTCGGCGAAGGCGCGGCCGTTGGCGCCGACGCTGGAGACGCTCATGCTGCTGGCCGAGCGCATGGCGGCGATGATCTGCGCGTCGGCGCGCGGGTCCGCCGCCCAGGCGTCGACCTGCCCCGCGACCAGGGTGAAGCGCCTTTCCCCGACACTGAGCTGGACGGGCGCGTCGGCGGCGCGGGCGCGGCTGAGGCGGAAATGCACCTGCCCGCGCACGCGGCGGCGCGGCCAGTTGCCCACGGCCGCAAAGCCCTGCGGCGCGCGCCCGCGGCGCACCAGCGGCTGGGCGATGGCGTAGCAGCGCGGCTCGCCTTGCCCCGCGGCAGGATCGCGAAAGGCGCCCCAGCGTTCGAATATGCCCAGCGAATCGCGGGCCATGGCGGGCGTCGCGGCGACCAGCGGCAGGATCAGGCAGGCAAGGGCGCGACGCATGGCCCCGGCAAAGCGCAAGCCGCCCCCATTTGCAACCCCTGGGACGATCGACATGCGTAACGAAAGGGCGAAGGCCGCGCTTGCAGGGACGGCAACAGCGGTTATGAAGAAGCATCCATCAGTGTCGCCGGGATTCGACCGAACGCCCGGCTATCGGCTTAAAAAGAACGGACAGAACAGGGACATGAAGGCCACCATCGAACGCGCAACGCTCCTCAAGAGCCTGAGCCACGTCCAGTCGGTGGTCGAGCGGCGGAACACGATCCCGATCCTGTCCAACGTGCTGATCGAAGCGTCGGCCGATGGCGCGATCAAGCTGATGGCGACCGACCTTGACCTTCAGGTGGTGGAAAGCATTTCCGCCCAGGTGGAGCAGCCCGGCGCGACGACCATTTCCGCGCACACCCTGTTCGACATCGCCCGCAAGCTGCCCGAAGGCAGCCAGGTGTCGCTGCATGCGGCCGACGGCAAGATGCTGATCCAGGCGGGCCGTGCGCGCTTCAACCTGTCGACGCTGCCGCGCGACGATTTCCCGGTGATCGCCGAGGGCGACCTGCCGACTCAGTTCGAACTGCCGGCCGAGACGCTGAAGCAGATCATCGACAAGACGCGCTTCGCCATTTCGACCGAAGAGACGCGCTATTATCTGAACGGCATCTATTTCCACGTGTCCGATGAGGGTCAGCCGGTGTTGAAGGCCGCGGCCACCGACGGCCATCGCCTGGCGCGCGTGACCGTGGTCCGTCCCGATGGCGCCGACGGCATGCCGGGCATCATCGTGCCGCGCAAATGCATCGGCGAACTGCGCAAGCTGCTCGACGAAGTGGAGGGATCGGTCCAGATCAGCCTGTCGGCGAGCAAGATCCGCTTTGGCCTCGGCAGTGCGATCCTGACCAGCAAGCTGATCGACGGCACCTTCCCCGACTATAGCCGCGTCATTCCGACCGCGAACGACAAGCTGCTCAAGATTGATCCGCGCAGCTTCGAGGACGGCGTCGATCGCGTCGCCACCATCGCCACGGAAAAGACCCGCGCGGTCAAGATGAGCCTGGACAAGGACCGCATTACGCTGTCGGTCACCAGCCCCGAAAATGGCACGGCGGCCGAGGAAGTGCCGGGCGCGTTCCAGGGCGAGGGTTTCGATATCGGCTTCAACGCCCGCTATCTGCTCGACATATTGGGGCAGATCGACAGCGATCTGGTCGAACTGCATCTGGCCGATGCCGCCGCGCCGACGTTGATTCGCGAAAGCGACGCCAGCCCGGCGCTCTATGTGCTGATGCCGATGCGGGTCTGACGCGCATCGCTGCCGCGATCGTCCTGTCGGGCGATCGTCGGCTGACGATGTTCCCGTCGCGGCCAGTAAGTCTCTGTCAACAAGTCGGCATTAGACAGCGCGCATGTCCTTGATGCGCGCGTCCTCGTCAGAGCCGGTCAGTCCCGTCACGCTGCTGATGGCGCTGGGCCTGACGCGCAGCGGAACGGAGGTGTCCGCCTCCTGGATTTCCGGCGCATTCGTTCATATCGCGCGGCTCTGGCCGCTGATCCTGCTCGCCAAGATCTGCATGGTGATGATGCTGCGCCTGCCCTTCTTCCGGCTGGGCGACGGGGCGCAGGCGGGGCTGCTGGCGCTGATGCTGCTGTTCGACGGGCTGGTGATGATCCTGCCGCGGCAGGAGCGGTTCCGCAGCTTGATGCCACATGTCCAGAATTGGGCGATGCTGGCGATGCTGTTCCTGTCGGGGCTGGTCTACAGCCTGTGGCTGGACGGCAAGGTGCCGGCCGCGCCTGGCGCAGTGCTCAAGCTGGTGGTGCCCGAACTGGTGGTGGCGCTGCTGGTCGCCTGCATCGTGGGGGATCGCAGGCTGCTGGGCATGAGCTATCTTCTGGGGCTGCTGTTGGCGGCCATGGCGGCCCGGGCGGGGCTGACGCAGATCGCGCTGCTCGCCAGCTGCATGCTGGTGATGGCGGTGGCGACGGTGCGGCAGGCGTCGGCCGACCGCGACCGCGCGATCGCGCTGCACCGCCAGGATTTGCGCGCCCAGCGGTCCGACCGGCTGCTGCAGGAGCATGAGCGCAGCGGCCGCGGCTGGTTCTGGGAAACCGACCGGCAGGGGTGCCTCACCTATATTTCCGACGCGCTGTGCGAAACGCTGGGTGTGCCCTGCGGCAGCCTGATCGGCCGGTCCTTTACCGACATATTGCGTCATGGCGATCGGCAGGCGGGCGATGGCGAGCGGACATTGGGCTTCCATCTGTCCGCGCGCACCGCTTTTTCCGAAATCGCGGTTTGCGCCGCCCTGTCGAAGGAAGAGCGCTGGTGGTCGATTTCGGGTCAGCCGGTGTTCAACGAATATGGGCAATTTCACGGCTTTCGCGGATCGGGCACCGACCTCACCGAAATGCGCCGCAGCCAGGCGGAAGTCACGCGGCTGGCCCAATATGATTCGCTCACCGGCCTGGCCAACCGCATCCAGATGCTGCGCTCGCTGGAGCAGGCGGTGGCCGTGCGCCATGGCCGGCCGGGCGAATGCACGCTGATGATGCTGGACCTGGACCGGTTCAAGAGCGTCAATGATTCGCTGGGCCATCCGGCGGGCGACGCGCTGTTGCGCCAGGTCAGCCAGCGATTGCAGCGGGTGGTCGGCGACAAGGGGCTGGTCGGACGGCAGGGCGGCGACGAGTTCAAGGTGCTGCTGCCGCGCAATCACGACAAGGCCAGCCTGGAGTTGCTGGCGCGCACGATCATCGCGACCATTTCCGAACCCTATATGATCGAAGGGACGGCGGTCGTGATCGGCGTGTCGATCGGTATGTCCGTCTGCCCGCGCGATGGCGTGACCGCCGACGCGCTGATCCGCAACGCGGACCTGGCGCTTTATGCCGCCAAGGGCGACGGGCGCGGCGTGCATCGCTTCTATGCGCCCGAAATGCACGCCGATGCCGAGGATCGCCGGCAGCTGGAGGAGGATTTGCGCCGTGCGCTGGCCGGCGACCGGCTGCACCTCGTCTACCAGCCGGTGGTGTCGTCGGGCACGGAACAGGTTACGGGCTATGAAGCGCTGCTGCGCTGGGACCATCCCACGCGCGGCGCGATTTCGCCCACCATGTTCATACCCATCGCCGAGGATACGGGCCTGATCGCGCCGCTGGGCGAATGGGTGCTGCGCACCGCCTGCCTGGACGCGGCGCAATGGCCCGAAGGCATCCGGGTGGCGGTCAATGTGTCGCCCACGCAATTTGCCAATCCGGGTTTCCCCTCCACGGTGATGAACGCGCTCGCAACAGCGCAGCTCGCGCCCGAGCGGCTGGAGCTGGAGATCACGGAAAGCGTCTTCCTGAACGATGACGCCGACACCGATTCGATGTTCGCGCGGCTCAAGGCGCTGGGCGTCCGGCTGGCGCTCGACGATTTCGGCACCGGCTATTCCTCGCTCGGCTATCTGAAGAAGGCGCCGTTCGACAAGATCAAGATCGACCAGAGCTTCGTGCGCGGCGCGGCGATGAAGGGCAGCCGCAACAGCGCCATCATCAAGGCGATCGTCAGCCTGGCCGAAGCGCTGGGCATGGACACGACCGCCGAAGGCGCGGAGACCCAGGACGAGCTGGCGCTGATCCGGCAGCTGGGGTGCAGCCATATCCAGGGCTATGTCTATGGCCGGCCGATGCCCAATGAGGATGTCCTGGTCGCGCATCGCGGCGGCGCCACGGCGGCCGCGCCCAAAGGGTTCCTGTCGAGCCGTCCGGCGCGCCGGACGATGCTGCGCACCGTGGCGGTCCATCATGATGGCCATGTCTATACCGGGCGGGTGCGCAATATCTCCGAAACCGGCGCGCTGATCGAGGGGCTGTGGAACGTGCCGCCGGGCACCAGCTTCTCGATCGAACTGGCCGAGCAGCTGGTAGTGCAGGCAACGGCGCGCTGGTCGAAGGACGATCGGATGGGTGTCGCCTTCGACCGGCCGGTGGATCAGGCGGCGCTGCGCCCGCAGGCGCGCTCGCTCGCCTCCTGATGCGTCAGCGCGCCAGCGCCTTCAGCAGATCCTCATGGAAACGATCGGGCGCCTGCACCTGCGGGCTATGGCCATAATCGGGATAGAGGATCAGTTGCGCGCCCCTGATCCGCGCCGCCGCCGCGCGCGCCAGCACGGGATAGTCGCCCAGCCGCGCCTGCAGCGCCGGGTCGGCGCGGCCCTTGCCCAGCGCCGTATTGTCCCGCGCGCCGATCATCAGCAGCGTCGGCGCCTTGATCCGGTCGATCTCATGAATGACCGGCTGGTTGAAGACCATGTCGGCGGTCAACGCCTGGTGCCAGGCGACGATGTCGCCGCCCTTGCCCAGATACATGGACGCCAGCATGTCGACCCAGCGGTCATAGCGAGGCGACCAGCCGCCGGCATAATAGGTGCTCTGCTGATAGGCCTTGATGCTCTCGCGCGTGGTCTTGCGCTCGGTCGCATAAAGCTGATCCACGGTGGCGTTGGGCACCCCCTTGGCGCGCCAGTCCTCCAGCCCGATCGGATTGACCAGCACCAGGCGCGAAGGCGCATCGGGATATTGGATGGCATAGCGCATCGCCAGCATGCCGCCCATTGAATGGCCGATCAGCACCGGCTTTTCGATGCCCAGCGTCGTCAGCAGGTCATGGGTGTTCGCCGCCAGCGTATGCAGCCCATATTGATAGCGCGCCGGCTTGGTCGATTTGCAAAAGCCGATCTGGTCGGGCGCGATCACGCGAAAGCCAGCGCCCGCCAGCGCCCGGATCGTCGCATCCCAGGTGTCCGCGCAGAAATTCTTGCCATGCAGCAGCACGGCGGTGCGGCCGTTGGGGCGCGTGGGCTTGACGTCGATATAGGCCATTTCCATGGCTTCATCCTGGCTCACCAGGCTGTGGCGCGACACCGGCCAGCCATAGGAAAAATCGGCGAGCATCGGATCGGCCAGCGCCGGGGCGGCAAGGCCAAGGGACAGCAAGGCGAGGGCGTGACGCAGCGGCATCGGTCGTCCTTTCACATAAGGGCGCAAGCGCGCAGGAAACTGGCGGGCCAACGCGTGCGCCGCAGGGATGATCCTGACGGGCTTAGCGGTGCTGTTGCGCGATTGCCACGGCGCTCTTCTTTTCGGCGTGGCTATGTAAGCGGCTGAAATATTTGTCACCAACGCGCCACAATCCGGGCCTAGCGGCAGGGACGACCGGGCGCACGCGCGAGGGGAGAGGGCCGCCAATGTGCGGCCGCGGCGCAGGGACGAACTTCTGTTTTTTTCAGGGAGAGACATTCGTGTCGACCATGCTTTTCGGGCGCTCCGCGCTCCTGTTCGGTTGCGCCATCGGCGCGATCGCCGCCGCCGGATCGGCCGCCGCCCAGACTGCTCCCGCCGATCCGGCGCAGCTTGACGAAATCATCGTCACCGCCGAGCGGCGTTCGGAAAATCTGCAGGACGTGCCCGTGTCGGTCGGCGTCGTGCAGGGGGACCAGCTGCGCGCCATCCAGGCGGGCGGCGGCGACATATTGGAACTGGCCGCGCGCGTGCCGGGCCTCTACGCCGAAACCACCACCGGCCGCATCTTCCCGCGCTTCTACATTCGCGGGCTGGGCAATATCGACTTCTATCTGGGCGCGTCGCAGCCCGTGTCGATCATCCAGGACGATGTCGTGCTGGAACATGTGGTGCTGAAGTCGAACCCGCTGTTCGACATTGCCCAGGTCGAAGTGCTGCGTGGCCCGCAAGGGTCGCTGTTCGGCCGCAATACGACCGCGGGCATCATCAAGTTCGATACCAATCGCCCGACGATGGACTGGCAGGGTCGCGCGTCCGCCAGCTATGGCAGCTACAACACGGTCACGTTCGACGGCGGCATTGGCGGCCCGATCGTCGCCGACAAGCTCGCCTTCCGCGTCTCCGCGCTCTACCAGCGCCGCGACGACTGGGTCGATAATGTCTATGACGGTCCGAGCGCCGACGGCACCGTCAGCCCCAAGAAGGACGCCATGGGCGGCTTCGAGGAAAAGGATGTCCGCCTCCAGCTGCTGATGGCGCCCAATGACACGGTGTCGATGCTGACCAGCGTCCATGCCCGCGACTATGAGGGCACATCGACCATCTTCCACCGCGCCGGCCTGACCAAGGGGTCGAACAGCGTCGCGGACGAGCCGCGCACCAAGATCGCGCTCGACGAGGCGATGAACAACCCGCAGGCCTACAAGACCTATGGCGCGTCCGAGCATATCAGGCTGGACCTTGGCGGCGTCACGCTGACGTCCATCACCGCCTATGAAACCACGTCGGGCTATAGCCGGGGCGATACCGACGGCGGCGCGGGTGCGGATTATCCAGTGAATGGCGTCGCCAACGGCTTTGGCCAGAGCCAGGGCAATGTCCGCGACCTCGACCAGCTGACCCAGGAAATCCGCCTGGCGAGCGATGGCGATGGCCGTTTCAAATGGCAGGTCGGCGGCCTTTATTTCGACCAGCGCGACACCACCGATTTCTACCAGCGCGCCTATTTCCTGAGCGGCGCCGCCAACAATCCCAATAATTGGGTGCGGCTGCGCAACAAGAATGAAAGCTGGGCGCTGTTCGGCCAGGCCAGCTACGAGCTTGCGCCCGGTTTCACCCTGACCGCCGGTGGCCGCTACACCAAGGATATCAAGGAAACCCGGCTGGTCCGCACCACCGCCAATGCGGCGGGCGTGTCGAGCTATGCCGGGCGGCGTTATGTCCGGCTGAAGGGCGAGGAGCCGAGCTGGGACGTCAGCGCCCTGTATGAAGTGAACCCCAATGTCAGCCTCTACGCCCGCGTCGCGCGCGGCTTCCGCGGCCCGACGATCCAGGGGCGCTCGGCGGTCTTCAACAGCGACTTCACCACGGCGGATTCGGAAACGATCCTGTCGGGCGAAGCCGGGATCAAGGCCAGCCTGCTCGATAATCGCGTGCGCTTCAACCTGTCGGGCTTTGCCTATCGGGTGAAGGACATCCAGCTGAACGGCAATGACGTCAACGGCAATGGCGTGCTGTTCAACGCCGACAAGGCGGAAGCCTATGGCCTGGAAGCCGAACTGGAGGCGCGGCCGTTCCAGAATTTCACCCTCTCCGCCGGGCTCAGCCTGCTGCACAGCGAGATCAAGGACAAGGATGTCTATGCCCAGGTCTGCACGCTGAACGGCGTGGTCGTATGTACCGTCAACGACCCCACGATCACCGCCAACACCTTTGCTGGGCCTGCATTGTTCGCGCAGATCGACGGCAACCCGCTGCCCAACGCGCCCAAATATACCGCCAATGTCGCGGCTCGCTACGACGTGCCGCTCGGCAATGGCGGCAAGATCTTCGCCGCGACCGACTGGTTCGTGCAGGGCTATACCAATTTCGTCCTCTACCGCACCGACGAATTCTATTCGAAGGGCGACTTCGAGGGCGGCTTGAAGATCGGCTACACCGCGCCCGACAATCGGTGGGAAATCGCGGCCTTCGCGCGCAACATCACCAATGAGAAGAACCTGAAGGGCGTGATCGAAAACTACATGGCGGCCGTGTTCAACGAGCCGCGCATCATCGGCGTGTCGCTGAGCGGCAAGCTGTAAGATACAGCGATCGGGGCCGCCCACACGGCCCCGATCGCTGGCTTCCTCCAGCGCGCCGCTCATCCTTGCGGGCGGCGCGCCTTTTGGTTCAACTGGGCTTGAGCGGCGCCAGGGTCACGCCCTGCCAGTCGGCGCCCGCATGGCCTTCGCGCCCCATGGTCCAGTTGGCCTGCAACCGCACCATCGGATTGGGCGCGCACCAGATCTCGCCGGTTTCGCTGAGGCCCGTCACCCAGATGAGATTATGTTCCTGCCCATAATCGATCACGGCGAAGGCGAATCCCTTCCCCTTGCCCTGGACATCGACGGGAAGGGGCGGATCGAGCTGGGTGAAGGACATGGCGGGCTCCGGCTATGGGTGCCGGGAACAATGCCGCGGACGTGCGCTGGTTCCTGCGCTTAACAAGGATCAGTCACTTCATCCTCCCCGCGCCCCACGCGGGGAGGATGCGCGTCAGGCCTTTTCCAGCAGACCTTCCCGCTTGATCTTTTCCTGCCACACCAGCGGGGCGAGGCGGTGGACATTCTGGCCTTCGCTGTCGACCGCGACGGTGACGGGCATGTCCTCGACCGTGAATTCGTAGATCGCCTCCATGCCGAGGTCCTCGAACCCGACGACCTTCGCCTCCTTGATCGCGCGGGCGACCAGATAGGCCGCGCCGCCGACCGCCATCAGATAGGCGCTCTTGTGATTGGCGATGCTCGTCGTGGCGGCGGGGCCGCGTTCAGCCTTGCCGACGCAGGCGGCCAGCCCCTGTTCCAGCATCATGTCCATGAACTTGTCCATGCGCGTCGCGGTGGTGGGGCCGGCCGGGCCGACCACTTCGTTGCGCACCGGATCGACGGGGCCGACATAATAGATGACGCGACCCTTGAAATCGACGGGCAGGGGCTCGCCGCGCTCCAGCATGTCGGCGATCCGCTTGTGCGCGGCGTCGCGGCCGGTCAGCATCCTGCCATTGAGCAGCAGCCGGTCGCCATGCTTCCAGCTTTGCACGATGTCCGGCGTCAGTGTGTCGAGATCGACGCGGATCGCTTCCTTGCTCGGCTTCCAGTCGACCTGCGGCCATTCGCTGAGCTTGGGCGCTTCCAGATAGGCGGGGCCCGAGCCGTCGAGCGTGAAATGGGCGTGGCGGGTCGCGGCGCAATTGGGGATCATCGCCACGGGCTTGCCGGCCGCATGGCAGGGATAGTCGTGGATCTTGATGTCGAGCACGGTGGCAAGGCCGCCCAGCCCCTGCGCGCCGATGCCCAGCGCATTGACCTTGTCATACAGCTCGATGCGCAACTCCTCGATCTTGTTCTGGGGGCCGCGCGCCTTCAGCTCGCCCATGTCGATCGGGTCCATCAGACTTTCCTTGGCGAGCGCCACCGCCTTTTCCGCGGTGCCGCCGATGCCGATTCCCAGCATGCCGGGCGGACACCACCCAGCGCCCATCTGCGGCACCATGTCCAGCACCCAGTCGACGATCGAATCGCTGGGGTTCATCATCTTGAACTTGGTCTTGTTCTCGCTGCCGCCGCCCTTGGCCGCGACGTCCACGATCACCTTGTTACCGGGCACCATTTCGACATTGAGCACGCAGGGCGTGTTGTCCCTGGTGTTCTGGCGGCTGAACGCCGGGTCGCGCAGGATCGAGGCGCGCAGCCGGTTTTCGGGATTGAGATAGGCGCGGCGCACGCCCTCGTCGATCAGCTCCTGCATCGAGCGGCTATTGTCGTCCAGGCGGCAGTCCATGCCCCATTTGACGAACACGTTGACGATGCCGGTGTCCTGGCAGATCGGGCGGTGCCCTTCGGCGCACATGCGGCTGTTGGTCAGGATCTGGGCAATGGCGTCCTTGGCCGCCGGATTGACCTCCGCCTCATAGGCCGCGCCCAGTGCGCGGATATAATCCATCGGATGATAATAGCTGATGAACTGGAGCGCGTCGGCGACGCTCTCGATGAGGTCGGCGGTCTTGATGAGCGTCATCTACCCTGGTCCCATAGTGTGTGGACCGCCTCTGCACGGCAGGTCCTTGCCAGGCGCGGCTATACGCATTGGGAGGAGCGAGTCCAGAAGGCGCATGGGCAGGCGGGCCACGCCGCGGGTCGGCATCGTGGCGGCAAGGAGGGCGCGAAGGGGTGGCGACGGTCATGTGCGAGTCATGAAAAAGTCGTGTGGGCGGCGACGCACGGCTTTGCGTGGCAAGCCAAATTTATTTTCTTTTCCGCAATCACCCCCTTGCCTTTTTTGGGGGCAAGGAAGGAGCGCGCGTCGCATGGCGGGGCCGGACGGAGAGAGTGGCGGATCGCCCCGCGCGCTTGGCGCGCGGAGTCCCCGAACCGTCATTTACCCTCTTGCGCCTCCGGGCAGCTGTGGCACTATCCCTTGTATCGGGTTAACGGGGGTTCCCCAATAGATTGTGATTGCTCCAGCGAGAGCCTATCTCCTGGACGGGCGGTTTCAGCCCTGCAATCCGCTCGGTTGGGCCCATTTCCGTGCCCGTGCGGATCGGTTGATGCTAGAATGCGCGCTTTGCTGCGACCGGGCTTGACCGAATCGAACGGAACAGGAACATCGGGGACTCGCAGAATGGATTTTCGGGACAGCGGACAGGCAGGGACGGCAGACGTGGCGACGGTGATGGACGAAGTGTTGGAGACGATGAGCGAAGCAGTGACAGCGGCGCCCGAGACGGCGGTCGAGCCGCTTTCCTCGTCGTCCGTGCAGGCGCGCCGCTTTTCGGTCGTGACGGACGCGTCGCGCGACGCGTTGCTGACGGAGTTCGGCAAGGAGACGCTGAACGACCGCTATCTGCTGCCCGGCGAAAGCTATCAGGACCTGTTCGCGCGCGTCGCCGCGGCCTATGCCGACGATGCCGATCATGCCCAGCGCGTCTATGACTATATCTCGCGCCTCTGGTTCATGCCCGCGACCCCGGTCCTGTCGAACGGCGGCACCGGGCGCGGCCTGCCGATCAGCTGCTATCTGAACAGCGTCGACGACAGCCTGGAAGGCATCGTCAACACCTGGAACGAGAATGTCTGGCTGGCCTCGCGCGGCGGCGGCATCGGCACCTATTGGGGCAATGTCCGCGGCATCGGCGAGCCCGTCGGCCTCAACGGCAAGACCAGCGGCATCATCCCCTTCGTCCGAGTGATGGACAGCCTGACGCTGGCGATCAGCCAGGGGTCGCTGCGGCGGGGCTCTGCCGCCTGCTATCTCGACATCTCCCACCCGGAGATCGAGGAATTCCTGGAAATCCGCAAGACGAGCGGCGACTTCAACCGCAAGGCGCTCAACCTGCATCATGGCGTGCTGCTGACCGACGAGTTCATGGAAGCGGTGCGCGACGGCGCCGAATTCAACCTGCGCAGTCCCAAGGACCAGTCGGTGCGCGGCACGGTGAACGCCCGCGCTTTGTTCCAGAAGCTGGTCGAGGTGCGCCTCGCCACCGGCGAGCCCTATATCGTCTTCAACGACACCGTGAACCGGATGATGCCCAAGCATCACCGCGAACTGGGGCTCAAGGTATCGACGTCGAACCTCTGCTCCGAAATCACCCTGCCGACGGGTCGCGACCATCTCGGCAATGATCGCACGGCGGTCTGCTGCCTGTCGTCGATGAACCTGGAAACCTGGGACCAGTGGAAGGATCATCCGACCTTCGCGGAAGACATCATGCGCTTCCTCGACAATGTGCTGCAGGATTATATCGACCGCGCCCCGCCCGAAATGGCGCGCGCCAAATATAGCGCGATGCGCGAACGATCGGTGGGCCTGGGCGTCATGGGCTTCCACAGCTTCCTGCAGGCGCGCGGCATCCCGTTCGAAGGCGCGATGGCCAAGAGCTGGAACCTGCGCATCTTCAAGCATATCAACGCCAAGGTGAACGAGGCGTCGATGCTGCTGGCGCAGGAGCGGGGCCCTTGCCCCGACGCCGCCGACCAGGGCGTGATGGAGCGTTTTTCGTGCAAGATGGCGATCGCGCCGACCGCGTCCATTTCCATCATCTGCGGCGGCGCGTCGGCCTGTATCGAACCCATTCCGGCCAATATCTACACCCACAAGACATTGTCGGGCAGCTTCGCCGTCAAGAACCCCTATCTGGAAAAGCTGCTGGTCGAAAAGTCGAAGGATTCGAGCGCGGTGTGGAACTCGATCCTGGAAAAGGGCGGGTCGGTCCAGCATCTCGACTTCCTGACGCAGGAAGAAAAGGACGTGTTTAAGACCAGCTTCGAGATCGACCAGCGCTGGCTGCTCGAACTCGCCGCCGACCGCACCCCCTATATCGACCAGGCCCAGTCGCTGAACCTGTTCATCCCGGCGGACGTCGAGAAATGGGACCTGCTGATGCTCCATTTCCGCGCCTGGGAACTGGGTATCAAGTCGCTTTACTATCTGCGGTCCAAGTCGGTCCAGCGCGCGGGCTTTGCCGGCGGGGTGGAAGCCGACAACACGATCGACGCACCCAGGTTCGAAATTGGCGAGACGACCGACTATGACGAGTGCCTCGCCTGTCAGTGACGAAAGCTTCTCCTCTCCCCTTGTGGGAGAGGAAGGGGCCCGCGCCGCGCAGCGGCGTGGGAAGGTGAGGGGAAAGGCCCCGAACCCGACGATTGCCCGCGCCCGTGAATTGCGCCGCAACGCAACCGATGTTGAAAAGCGCCTATGGGCGCAGCTCCGCGCCGGTTTGCCCGCTGCAAAATTCCGTCGCCAGGTGCCGATCGGCCCCTATTTTGCTGATTTCGCGTCGCATGCCGGCCGTCTGATCGTGGAGATCGATGGCGGCCAGCATGAAGAAGCGACGGATGCGGCCCGCACCGCCTTCCTCCAGGGGGAAGGCTATCAGGTGATCCGCTTCTGGAACCATGATGTGATGCAGAATGTCGAAGGCGTGCTGGCGGCGATCGCAGCGGCCTTCCCCCCTCACCCTCCCGTCGCTCGCGCGACGGGCCCCTCCCTCTCCCACAAGGGGAGAGGGATCGGTACAGATTTCGCGGAGTAACCCACATGCCCCTTCTTCAAGCCAGCAAGGTCTACAAGCCCTTCGAATATCCCTGGGCCTATGAGTTCTGGAAGCGCCAGCAGCAGCTGCACTGGTTGCCCGAGGAAGTGCCGCTGGGCGAGGATTGCCGCGACTGGGCGCAGAAATTGAGCGACCATGAGCGCAACCTGCTGACGCAGATTTTCCGCTTCTTCACCCAGGCCGACGTGGAAGTGCAGGATTGCTACCACGAAAAATATGGCCGCGTGTTCAAGCCGACCGAAATCAAGATGATGCTGACCGCGTTCAGCAACATGGAAACGGTCCATATCGCCGCCTACAGCCATCTGCTCGACACCATCGGCATGCCCGAAAGCGAATATTCGGCCTTCCTCCAATATAAGGAGATGAAGGACAAGCATGACTATCTGCAGCAGTTCGGCGTCGACACCGACGAGGATATCGCCAAGACGCTGGCGATGTTCGGCGGCTTTACCGAAGGGCTGCAGCTCTTCGCCAGCTTCGCCATGCTGATGAACTTCCCGCGCTTCAACAAGATGAAGGGCATGGGCCAGATCGTCAGCTGGTCGGTGCGCGACGAAACGCTGCATTGCGAAGGCATCATCCGCCTGTTCCACGCCTTTGTGAAGGAGCGCGACTGCCTGACCACGCGCGTCAAGGACGACATCATGGACATGTGCCAGAAGACCGTCAGGATCGAGGACGCCTTTGTCGATCTGGTCTTCGAAATGGGGCCGGTGCCCGGAATGACGCCCAAGGACATCAAGAAATATGTCCGCTACATCGCCGACTGGCGGCTGGGGCAGCTGGGCTTGAAGCCGATCTACATGATCGACGAGCATCCGCTGCCCTGGCTCACCCCGCTGCTGAACGGCGTGGAGCATGCAAACTTCTTCGAAACCCGCGCGACCGAATATTCCAAGGCCGCGACCCGGGGACAGTGGAACGACGTGTGGGACGCGTTCGACCGCCGCCAGAAGATCAAGGGCAGCGCCGCCGCCAACGCCGACGAGGAAGGCCCGGACATGTTCAAGGCCGCGGGCATCGCGGCGGAGTGATATCAAGGTCGCAAGGGGGCAAGTGGTGATCGCCTGTCCCTTTGTGGTCCGAGGGTCATGCGCGTCGCGCGGCCCGTTCCTTGCCATTGCTGGACTGCGCGCTTGATTTTGTTCGACGAGCGCGAGCCCGCGCTGGGGCCGTCCGGGACCTGCATCGCAACGGCGCCGGCGGCGATGGGCCGGCTCAAACGGCTCATGGGGCCAGGCAAGGATTTATGTCGGAGCAACCTGGCCGCCTGAGCAAGACATGTCCATAATGGACCGATCTGCCGCCACTATGGCGGTAAAAGCGCTATGGTGCGCACATGACCAATCCCGTCCAGACCCGCTACGCCCATATCTGCCACATTTGCGGCAGCGACCATGTCACGCGGGACGCCTGGGCGACCTGGGATGTGGCGGCGCAGGATTGGGTGATCGAGACGCTGTTCGATCATGCGCATTGTCATCATTGCCTCGGCCCGACGCGCGCGGAACAGGTGGTGCTGAGCAGCGCTATCACATTCGCCGCGCCAAAGCCGCCGGCCCCGACATTGTCGGTGTGAGGCGCTGATCGCTGCCGCCGTGCCGCATATGGCGGGGCTCCAGCACATATCCCTTTAGGCAATCCTGGTTCTACGGATTGCTCGATCGGGACGCGACGGGCAACAACGCCCCCCTGATAACAGGCAACGGGGGAGCGCCCCCGCCGGATAAATCGACGCCGCGCCTCGGCAAGCCATGATTGAGTCAGCCCGCATCGCGCCTTCGCGGTGACTGCGGCTCGATCGAATCGACGGCCAACAACCTTCGTCCGAGCCATCGCCGGCGCGATGTCAGCGCGCGACGGCGCAAACATGGGCCCATGGCGCGCGGCATGAATCATGCTCGCGCGCGATGGCTCAGCGCCGGATCAGGACAGGCCGTCCTCGTCGTCCGGATCCTCGGTATCGCCGAGGATCTCTTCCTCATCGTCCATCTGCGGCTCGCCGGCATAAGCGTCCATGTCGATCCGGCCGGACCGGTTCATCGCGTTCATCTTCTCGACCAGATCCTCGGTGTCGTCGGGCACCAGCTGGGCGGGATTGGTGCGGCCGCCGCGCTCGCTGTCTTCGCTGAGGTCGATGCTGCGCGTGACGGCGTCGTCCGCGACGTCCTGCGCCTGGGCGCCGGCATCGGCCTGCTCGCTATTCTCTTCCATCTCGCGGTCGGGGGTGGGGCGGTCCATCCTCAAGTCTCCTGCTTTGGCTGTGGCTCTTGTGAACGGCCGGGCGGGGCGGCTGTTCCGGGAAAAGCGCTGGACAGCGCGCGGAGGAGGGGGCAAAGGCGCTCCCGATCCTTTCGCACTGCAACAGGAATCCTCATGCCGCGCCAGCTCATTTCGTCCGGCTCGCCCTTCGAGGCGCAGGTCGGCTATTCGCGCGCCGTCGTCCAGGGCGACTGGTGCTTCGTCGCCGGCACCACCGGGGCCGACCCGGACACGAAGGTCATGCCCGACGATGTCGTGGCGCAGGGGCGCAATGCGCTGGTCGTGATCGGCAAGGCGCTGGAGGATGCCGGCTTTTCCTTCGCCGATGTGGTGCGCGTCACTTATTATATCACCGACGCGGCCTATTGGGACGTGTTGGGCGACATTACGGGGCCCGTCTTCGGCGACATCCGCCCGGCGGCAAGCTGCGTCGTCGCTGGCCTGATCAAGCCGGCGATGAAGATCGAGATCGAAGTCACCGCCTTCAAAGGGTAACAGGAGCCCCGCAGATGATCACCATGTATGGCATCAAGAATTGCGACACCATCAAGAAGGCCCGCAACTGGCTGGACAATGAGCGTGTTCCCTACAGCTTCCACGACTATAAGGTTTCGGGCGTGGACAAGGACAAGCTGGAGGAATGGGTGATGGAGCATGGCTGGGAAACCATCCTCAACCGCTCCGGCACCACCTTCAAGGCGCTGGATGCGGGCGACAAGGCGCATATCGACGCCGACAAGGCGATCCTGCTGATGATGGCCAACCCGTCGATGATCAAGCGCCCGATCCTGGATACGGGCAAGGGCACGATCGTCGGGTTCAAGGCGACCACCTATGAAATCGCGCTGCAGGGCGTGACGGCGTGATCGGGCGGGAGCTGGCGCGCATTGGGCTGTTCCTGCTGATGAGCCTCCTCCCTCTCTCCGTCGTTCGGGCCGAGCCGCTGCTGATCGCCCATCGCGGCGCCAGCGGCGAACGGCCCGAACATACGCTGGCGGCCTATGAACGGGCGATCGACCAGGGCGCGGACTTCATCGAGCCCGACCTGGTGCTGACCAAGGATGGCGTGCTGGTCGCCCGGCATGAAAATGAGATTGGCGGCACCACCGATGTCGCCGATCACCCCGAATTTGCCGACCGCAAGACCACCAAGGTCATCGACGGCGTCGAAATGGCCGGCTGGTTCACCGAGGATTTCACGCTGGCGGAACTGCGTACGCTGCGCGCCCGCGAGCGGCTGCCCGACCTGCGCCCGGCCAACAAGCGCTTCGATACGCTCTACCAGATCCCGACCTTCGAAGAGATTTTGAAGCTGGTGCGCGCCAAGGAGGCGGAGAGCGGGCGCCGCATCGGCCTCTATCCCGAAACCAAGCATCCCAGCTATTTCGCGGGCATCGGCCTGGCCCATCAGGCGCCGCTGCTCGACCTGCTGAACCGCTATGGCTATATGACGGAGGCCGATCCGGTCTTCATCCAGTCCTTCGAGGTCGGGAACCTCAAGGCGCTGCGCGCCGCGACGCGCCTGCGCCTCATCCAGCTGGTCGATGCGGAAGGCGGCCCGGCGGACTTGCCCGGCACGCGCTACGACGACCTGCTGACCGTGCAGGGCCTGGCCGACATCGCGACCTATGCCGACGGCATCGGACCGTCCGCTGCGCTGGTGATCGCGCCCGAAGGCGCGACCGCGCTGGTCGGACGCGCGCATGATGCGGGGCTGCAGGTGCATGTCTGGACGCTGCGGATGGAAAATCCGTTTCTGCCTGCGCAATATCAGCGCGGCGACGATCCCGAAGGGCGCGGCGATTTCGCCGGCTATGTCCGCGCCATGGTGCGCACCGGGGTCGACGGCCTGTTCAGCGACTTTCCCGCCCAGGCCCGCGCGGCGATGACGCCCGCGCCCTAAGCGCTTGTCAAACGGCGGGCGGGCGCGAATAACGGGGCCATGCTGTCCCAGAAGACCCGTTACGCCATTCGCGCGCTTCAGCATCTTGCCGATCGTTACCGCCAGGGGCCGGTGCCGCTGGGCGAAATCGCGACCCGCCAGAATATCCCGGCCAAGTTCCTGACGGTGATCCTGTCCGAATTGTCGCGCGAAGGGCTGGTGGCGACGCAGCGCGGCCGGGACGGGGGCTATTGGCTGGCGCTGGCGCCGATCGACATCAGCTATGGCGACATCGTCCGGCTGACGCGCGGATCGCTGGCGCTCACGCCCTGCGCCAGCCGCTTCGCGCATGAAAGCTGCACCAACTGCCTGCCCGAAAGCGAATGCCGCCTGCACCGCATCATGCTGCGCGTGCGCGACGAGACCGCCAAGGTGCTGGACGGCATCAGCCTGGCCGAGCCCATCCCGCTGGCGGCGGAGGACTGACCCTTGCGTTGCTCGGTCGGCTTCGCCACATCGGGGGCATGACCAACCCGCCGCTCAAAGCCGCCCTGATCCCCGTGACGCCGTTGCAGCAGAATTGCACGCTGCTCTGGTGCACGGACACGATGCGCGGCACCTTCGTCGATCCCGGCGGCGACCTGCCGATGCTCAGGAGGGCGGCGCAGCAGCATGGCGTCACGATCGAAAAGCTGCTCGTCACCCATGGCCATATCGACCATTGCGGCCAGGCGGGCGTGCTGGCCCAGGACCTGGGCGTGCCGATCGAGGGGCCGCACGAGGATGACCGGTTCTGGATCGACCGGCTGGCGCAGGATGGCCAGCGCTGGAACGTGCCGGGGCAAAGCTTCGAGCCCGATCGCTGGCTGCATGACGGCGATCAGGTGACGGTGGGCAAGCTCACCCTGGACGTCTATCATTGCCCCGGCCATACGCCGGGCCATGTCGTCTTCCACCATGCGCCCAGCAAGCTGGCGATCGTGGGCGACGTGCTGTTCCAGGGGGCGATCGGCCGCACCGATTTTCCGCGCGGCAATCATCAGCAATTGATCGACGCGATCACCGGAAAGCTCTGGCCCTTGGGCGGCGAGACCGCCTTCGTCCCCGGCCATGGCCCGATGAGCAATTTCGCGCATGAACGGCGCACCAACCCGTTCGTCGCCGATTCGGTGCTGGCGCGCTGACGCCGCGCCGCGCGCGCGGCTATACTTGCGCCGCCAGCGCCGGCGGCACCGGCATTTCTCGCGTCTGGCCATAGGCGATGGCGAGCGCGGCGCCCGCCAGCACGACCATGATCGCCCAGGTGACGATCGCGCCGCCCGCGCGCCATGCGGTCGGCCGGTCCGCATCCATGCCGAACGCATGGACGACCCGCGCAAGCACATAGGCGAGTGCGCCGATCCACAGCCACAGCGACGCGCCGGCCGCCAGTTCGACCAGCGCGAACAGGATCAGGACGATCGGCGTATATTCGATGAAATTGGCGTGCGCGCGCATCCGCCGCGCCAGCAGGCCATGGCCGGCATCGCCATGCAGGATCTTGTCCCGGATGCGGAACCGGGCGCATCGAATCGCCAGCCACAGGTTCAGCAGCGCGCAGGCCGCGGCGAAGGTCAATGTGATCGGTAGCAGCATGCGGCGTTCCCCCCTTTAAGGCCGTCCGCAGCCTAGAGCGCGGGGCGGCGCGGGCAAGCGCAAAGGAAGGAAGGGCTTGCGCGCCCGGCAAAAACCGCTATAGGCGCAGGGCTTCGCGATCACCCGGGCCGCATGGGTCTGCGGCGCCGTTGGCGTCTGCGTCTCTTCGGAAACCGGCCAGTCGCACAACCAGATCAATATACGGAACAAGGTGCCGACATGGCTGTCCCCAAGCGGAAAACTTCCCCCTCCCGTCGCGGCATGCGCCGCAGCCACGACGCACTGCGCGTCGAGGCTTTTCAGGAATGCTCGAACTGCGGTGAACTGAAGCGTCCGCACAATCTGTGCGACGCCTGCGGTCACTATAACGGCCGCGAAATCGTCGCCGTCGGGGCCTGAGCCCATTCTTTACTCCGCAAAGGGGTGACCTGACAGTGTCCAGCCAGCCGCGAATCGCAATCGACGCGATGGGCGGGGACGAAGGCGTGCGCGTGATGATGGCGGGGGCCGCCTTGGCCCGTCGCCGCCATGAAGGCCTGCGCTTCACCCTGTTCGGCGACGAAACGCGGATCAAAGCGGCGCTCGACCGTCATCCCAATTTGCGGGCGGCGTCGGACGTCGTGCATTCCGACAGCGTCGTCGACGGGTCGGACAAGCCGAGCGTCGCGATCCGCAAAAAGAGCAGCTCCATGGCGATGGCGATCGCCGCGGTGAAGGCGGGCCAGGCCGGCGCCGCCGTGTCGGCTGGCAATACCGGCGCGCTGATGGCGATGGCGAAGCTGGCGCTGCGCACCATGCCGGGGGTCGATCGGCCCGCGCTCGCCGCGATGCTGCCGACGCTGGGCGACAATGACGCCATCATGCTGGACCTGGGCGCCAACACCGAATGCGACGCCCGCAACCTCGTTCAGTTCGCGGTGATGGGCGCGGCCTATGCCCGCATCGCGCTCGACCTTGATCGCCCGCGCGTCCGCCTGCTCAACATCGGCACCGAGGAGCTGAAGGGCACCGACGAGATTCGCGACGCCGCCGCCGTGCTGCGCGCCGCCAGCGACCTGTCCTTCCAGTTTGACGGCTTCACCGAAGGCGACAAGATCGCTCGCGGCGACACCGACGTCATCGTGTGCGACGGCTTTTCCGGCAATGTCGCGCTCAAGACGGCGGAGGGCACCGCGCGCTTCGTCACCGACGTGCTGCGCAAGGCCTTTACCAGCTCGATCCGCTCGAAAATCGGCTTCCTGATCTCGAAGCCGGCCATGTATATGCTCAAGCACCACCTCGACCCCAATAATCATAATGGCGCGGTGTTCCTGGGCCTCAACGGCGTCGTGGTGAAGAGCCATGGCGGCGCCGACGAGAAAGGCGTGGCCAACGCCGTCCATGTCGCCGCGCGCCTGCTGGAAGAGGATATCACTCGCCGCATCGCCGCCGACATGGCGGGGGTCGAAGGGCTGGGCGCTGTCGCATCGAAGCTGGAGCAGCCCGTCAAGTGATCCGCCGTTCTATTCTCCTGGGGACGGGCTCTGCCCTTCCCAAGCGCGTCGTCACCAATGCCGAACTGGCGGAGACGGTCGACACCAGCGACGAATGGATCGTGGAGCGGACCGGCATTCGCGCGCGCCACATAGCGGGCGAGGGCGAAACCACCGCGACGCTGGCGACCGACGCCGCGCGCGCTGCGCTGGAGGCGGCCGGCCTCGCCGCGCAGGACATCGACCTCATCATCCTGGCGACGGCGACGCCCGACCAGACCTTCCCCGCCGCCGCGACCAAGGTGCAGGCGGCGCTCGGCATCGACGATTGCGTCGCCTTCGACGTGGCGGCGGTGTGTTCGGGCTTTCTCTACGCCGTGACGGTGGCGGACAGCATGATTCGGTCGGGCGCGGCGAATCGCGCGCTGGTGATCGGATCGGAAACCTTCAGCCGCATCCTCGACTGGGAGGATCGCACCACCTGCGTCCTGTTCGGCGACGGCGCCGGCGCCATCGTGCTGGGCGCGGAGGACAGCGCGACGACCGACCCCGCTACCGCGCGCGGCATCCTGGCGTCGAAGCTGCACGCCGATGGCCGCCACAACCAGCTTCTCTATGTCGATGGCGGGCCGTCGACCACCCAGACCGTGGGCAAGCTGCGCATGAAGGGGCAGGAAGTCTTCCGCCACGCGGTCGTCAACCTTGCGGCGGTGCTGACCGAAGTCATGGGGATCGCCGGCCTGTCCGCGACCGACATCGACTGGCTGGTGCCGCACCAGGCCAATGCCCGCATCCTCGACGCGACCGCGCGCAAGCTCAAGCTGCCGGCCGAGCGCGTCATCATGACGGTGGATCGTCACGCCAACACGTCGGCCGCCTCTGTGCCGCTGGCGCTCGACCTTGCCATGCGCGACGGGCGGATCAAGGCCGGCGATCTGGTCGTTCTGGAAGCAATGGGCGGCGGTTTCACCTGGGGCGCCTGCGTCCTTCGCCTCTGATCCTTGTGCTGCTTGCCGAATCAGCGCGAATCGGTCAGATTTGCGGCTGGTCATCGGGGGGTGACCGACACAATTGGTCGAGAGGGGACCATCATGGGCGATAGTGGCACATTGACGCGCGCGGACCTTGCCGAAACGCTGAACCGGCACGTCGGCCTGTCGCGCGCCGAAGCGGCGGCGCTGGTCGAATCGATCCTGGATCATATGTCCGACGCGCTGGAGCGCGGCGAGAATGTGAAGATCTCCAGCTTCGGCACCTTCGTCCTGCGCGACAAGACGCAGCGCATGGGGCGCAACCCCAAGACCGGGGTGGAAGTGCCGATCGAGCCGCGCCGGGTGCTGACCTTTCGCGCCAGCCAGACGATGCGCGAACGCGTCGCCTGAAAAGCGCAGGATTATCCGCCGCTTTTCCGTGCCAAGAGTCGCCGGGGACAGTTGACGCCGCCGCGCGGATCGGTGCAACATTCCCGTCATGAAAAAGGCGGAGGGGGCATTTCTCACCATCAGCGAACTGGCCGCTGAACTGGACGTGCCCCAACATATACTGCGCTATTGGGAAACGCGCTTTCCAAAGCTGCGGCCGCTCCAGCGCGCGGGCAATCGCCGCTATTACCGGCCCGACGACGTGCTGCTGGCGCGGCGCATCCACCATCTGCTCAATGTCGAAGGCTTCACCGTCAAAGGCGCGCAGAAGGCGCTGAGCGAAGGCGGGGTGGTCCTGCGGCCGCCCGAGCCAGCAGCGCCGCCAGCCGCCGCGGCGACCCCGGCCGTCGACACGCTGCTGGCGCGGCTGGAGGATGTGCGCGCGACGCTGGCGCGCGCGCTCGGCGCCTGAGCCGCCGGCCGGCTCCCCTCAGCGGGCTTCCGGGCCCAGTGCCGGGTCCAGATCGCGCGGGCGCGTGAAGCTCTTGAGCGTGGCGACGCCCGGACGCGCATCGGCCCAGCGCGCGACGTCCAGATCCATCACCGCCAGGCTGGCGGTCGGGAACTTGACCTCCACATCGTCACGCAGCCCATTGTCGCCATCATCGGGGACCAGGTCCAGGATCAGTTCCTCGAACCCCGGATTATGGCCCGACATCAGCACCGCCTCCGCCGTTTCCGGCAAGTCGCGCACGACGTCGAACAGGGTCGCGGACGAGGCGAGATAGATGCGCCGGTCCCAGTGTGCCTCCAGCGTTTCGCCATAGCCCGCGAAAAAGGCGTCCAGCGTCTGGACCACGCGTTCGGCAGGCGATGCCACCAGTTGGTCGAAGCGCATGGCCTGGCGGGCGGCGAACTGACCCATCAGCCGCGCCGCCTTGTCGCCGCGGCGGTTGAGGGGACGGTCGAAGTCGCGCGCCACCGGATCGTTCCAGTCCGATTTGGCGTGGCGCAACAGGGTCAGCCGCTTCATTGTCACTCCTGTCGGGGCAAGCCGGATTCGTGCCCCTGATGCCCGATGGCGGCGCGTTCGCCAAGCATTTCGCTGCGTGCGGAGCGGCTGACGGCGATGATCGCCTCATCCAGGGTCAGCCGGCGCACCGGGGTTCCGGGGGGAAAGGCGGACAGCAGGCGGCTGGGCATGGCGGCGGACAGGATGACGAAACTGCCCCGGTCCTCGGCGCGGCGGATGAGCCGGCCGAAGGCCTGCGCCAGCCGCGCGCGGATCAGCCGGTCGTCATAGGCGCTGCCTCCTCCGGCCAGCCGCCGCGCCGCGTGCAGCACCGTGGGCTTGGACCAGGGCACGCCCTCCATCACCACCAGCCGCAGCGAATGGCCCGGCACGTCGACGCCGTCGCGCAGCGCGTCCGTGCCCAGCAGCGATGCGCGCGGATCGTCGCGGAAGATGTCGACCAGCGTGCCGGTATCCATTGGATCGACATGCTGGGCATAGAGCGGCAGGCCGGCGCGCGCCAACCGGTCGGCGATGCGGGCGTGCACCGCGCGCAGCCGCCGGATCGCGGTGAACAGGCCCAGCGTGCCGCCGCCCGCCGCTTCGATCAGCCGGCCATAGGCGCCCGACAGGGCGGCGATGTCGCCGCGCTTGATGTCGGTGACGATCAGCACTTCGGCGCGGTCGGGATAATCGAACGGGCTGCTCGCTTCGAACCGCTGCGCGCCATGGGGCAGGTGGATGGCGCCGGCGCGGGCTTCGGCATTGTCCCATTCGCCGCCACCCTTCAGCGTGGCGGACGTGACGAGCACGCCCTGCGCCGGCTTCAGCACCGTTTCGGCGAGCGGGCGGGTAGGGTCGAGCCAGTGGCGGTGAATGCCGATATCATATTCGCGCCCCTCGACCCGGTCTACCGTCATCCAGTCGACGAAATCGGGATCGGCCGGGCCGCCGATCCGCGCCAGCAGCGCCAGCCAGGCGGCGATCAGGTCGCGCCGCCAGCCCAGCGACGCCACCGCCCCTTCGATCCGCGCGCGCGCCGCGCCATCGAGCCAGTCGGGCGCATCCTCGATCACCGCCTCCAGCCGGCGGGCGAGCCGCACCAGCGGCTTGATGAGCGCGTCGAGCGCGAGCGCCGCTTCCTGCGCCGCCTCGACGAGCGCGCCGTCAGGTTCGGCCAGTTCGGTTTCCAGCCCATAGCCGGCATCAGCCTCGCCCGCGTCGGCGGCGCGGGTGTAGACGGTGCCGCGCACCGCGGCGAGCAGCGCCTCCAGCGGCCCGAACGGCTCGCCCGCCACCACGCGCTTCAGCCATTCGTCGGCGGGAAGCGCCTGCGCCGCATCGATCGCCGCGCGGATCGCCTGGCCGCCTTCCTCGTCATAGCTGGCCAGGTCGGACAGGCGCGCGGCCAGGCCCCGTCTGCGCCCGCGCGAACCGCCCTCCGGCCCCATGATCCAGCGGCGCAGCTCGATCGCTTCCTGCCCCGACAGCACGACCGAGAAGGTCGAATCCGCCGCATCGAACAGATGATGGCCTTCGTCGAAGATGATACGCTGCGGCCGTTGGCCGGTTTCGCGTCCGCGCGCGGCGTTGATCATCACCAGCGCATGGTTGGCGATGACGATGTCGGCGTCGGCGCTGGCGCGGGCCGATCGCTCGATGAAGCATTTGCGATAATGGGGGCAGCCCGCATAGATGCACTCGCCGCGCCGGTCGGTCAGCGCGGTCGATCCATTGCGACGGAAGAGCGTGGGCAGCCAGCCGGGCAGGTCGCCGCCCACCATGTCGCCATCCTTGGTGAAGGCGGCCCAGCGCGCGACCAGCTGCGCCAATATGGCGGCGCGGCCGGAAAAGCCCCCCTGCAGCGCATCCTCCAGATTGAGCAGGCACAGATAATTTTCCCGCCCCTTGCGCACCACCACGCGCCTGGCCGCCAGCGCCGGATCGGGAAAGAGGCGCAGGGATTCGCGGTCGAGCTGGCGCTGCAGCGCCTTGGTATAGGTCGACACCCAGACCGTGCCCTGCGCTTCGGCCGCCCAGATCGAGGCCGGGGCGAGATAGCCCAGCGTCTTGCCGATGCCGGTGCCCGCTTCGGCCAGCAGCATGTTGGGCTGGTCGCGATGGCGCCGGGCCATGAAGGCGGCGCTGGCGGCGGCGGCATAGGCGCGCTGCCCCGGTCGCGGCTCGGCGCCGGCGCCGGTCAGGGCGTCGAGCCGGGCCAGCACCTGATCCTCGTTCAGGCTGATCGTGCGCGGGGCGGGGCGGGGCTGCGCCTCCTCCCATTCGGGCAGCTTGGAAAAGAGCCAGCGCTCCGCCTCTTTGGGGCGGGCGATGCGCGGCGCGACCAGCGGGGACCAGGGCCAGCGCAGCCGGTGCAGCGCCTGCGCAGCGGTCCAGCCGCCCTCGCGCTCCAGCCAGTCGGGCGAATCCAGCCGATCGAGCAGCAGCGCCGCGGCCTGTTGCAGCAGCGCGGGAATATCGCCCTCCTGCGCCGGGGCGGGCAGGTCCAGCGCTGCCGCCAGCCCCTTGGGCGTGGGCACCAGGAAGCGCGCGGGATGCAGGAAGGCCCAGAGTTCGAGCAGGTCCAGGCCGTTGAGTTCATGGTAGCCCAGCCGCTGCCCGGTCAGCGGCGCATTGAGCAGCAGCACCGGCGTTTCGGCCGCGCGCGCGATCGCCTGCCCCTTGGCCAGGCCCAGGGTGCGGCCATGTTCGCGCAGCCATATGCCGCCATGGCTGGCGTGAAGCGCGGGCAGGGATGCGGGATCGATCACCCGTCCGGCTTAGAGGAACGGGAACAAAAGGAAAACCTGTTTCCGCGCGGCTTCAGCCCAGACGTCGGCCGAACCCGCCGCCGGCGTGCGTCCGTGGTTGAAAGGGCGGGTGGCCGCGCAGCGTCGAGCGCGCGCGGTCCAGTTGCTCCCACAGCGGTCCGTCGGTCAGCGGATAGGGAAAGCGGATGCCCATCCGGTCTTCCTCAGACCAGCGCACCGTGCCGAAAGTGATATGTCCGTCCAGGTCGAGTTGACAGCTGGTCCCCGCGGGCAGGCTGCACCCCACGACCTGCGCACCACCCTGGCTCAGATCGATGATCTTGCCGTCCAGACTGTCGAGCACCGTTGTCACGACAATGGGGATCTCGACAGAGATGCGTTCATGGCTGCGCTGTACGTGCATTTCGCCTCCCGTCTCATCCAGTATAGCATGCACCACTAGGAGAAAGTAAAGCCGCCCGCGGTTCCTGTCGATCTTTGTCATGAAAGGGCGTTTCCTTTCGACACCGGCGGGGCTAGGGGCTGTGGCATCATGACCGTGTCCGATCTTCTCCGCTCCGCCGCACAGGCGTCCAAGGCCTGGCCCTATGAAGAAGCCCGCAAGCTGCTCAAGCGCTATGGGCTGACCGAAGGCGGCGCCGCGCCCGACAAGGGGCATATCCTGTTCGAAACCGGCTATGGCCCGTCGGGCCTGCCGCATATCGGCACGTTCAACGAAGTGTTGCGCACGACCATGGTGCGCAACGCGTTTCACGCCCTGTCCGACGTCCCCACCCGCCTGGTGGCGTTCAGCGACGACATGGACGGGCTTCGCAAGGTGCCCGACAATGTGCCCAACCAGGCGATGCTGGCGGACCATCTGGGCAAGCCGCTGACGCAGGTGCCCGATCCGTTCGGCAAATATGAGAGTTTCGCGCATCACAATAACGCGATGCTGCGCGAATTTCTCGACCGCTTCGGCTTCGACTATGAATTCGTGTCCGCCACCGAACAATATCGCGCCGGCGCCTTCGACGACGCGCTGCGCCAGGTGCTGCGGCGCTACTCTGCGATCATGGACATCATGCTGCCGACCTTGCGCAAGGAACGGCAGGCGACCTATTCGCCGGTCCTGCCGATCAGCCCGCGCAGCGGCATCGTGCTGCAGGTGCCGGTCGAAGTGATCGACGCCGAAGCGGGCCTTGTCCGCTTCGAGGATGAAGGCGAGACGATCGAACAGTCGATCCTGTCGGGCGGCGCCAAGCTGCAGTGGAAGGTCGACTGGGCGATGCGCTGGTATGCGCTGGGCGTCGACTATGAAATGGCGGGCAAGGACCTGATCGATTCCGTCACCCAATCGTCCAAGATCTGCCGCGCGCTGGGCGGCCGCCCGCCCGAGGGCTTCAACTATGAGATGTTCCTCGACGAAAAGGGCGAGAAAATCTCCAAGTCCAAGGGCAATGGCCTCAGCCTGGAGCAGTGGCTGACCTATGGCCCGCAGGAAAGCCTGGCCTTCTACGCCTATCGCGAACCGAAAAAGGCCAAGCAGCTGCACATGGGCGTCATTCCCCGCGCGGTGGACGAATATTGGCAGTTCCGCGCCAACTATCCGCGCCAGGCGATCGAGCAGCAGCTCGGCAATCCGGTCCATCACATCCATGACGGCCAGCTGCCGCAGGGCGAAATGCCGGTGACCTTCGGCCTGCTGCTGAACCTGGTCGGGGTGATGGGCGACGCCAGCCGGGATCAGGTCTGGGGTTATCTGCAAAATTATGTGCCGGGCGCCAGCGCCGAGACCTATCCGGAGCTTGACGCGCTGATCGGCCATGCGCTGGCCTATCATCGCGATTTCGTCGCGCCGACGCTGCAGCGCCGCGCGCCCGATGCTCAGGAAGCCGCGGCGCTGCGCCGTCTGGACCAGGAATTGGCCGCACTGCCCGCGGACGCCACGGCCGAAGACATCCAGAATATCGTCTACGCCATCGGCAAGGATGCGGCCTTTGGCTTTGCGGAACTGCGCGACTGGTTCAAGGCGCTGTACCAGACGCTGCTGGGCGCCGATCAAGGCCCGCGCATGGGCAGTTTTATCGCGCTCTATGGCATTGAAAACAGCCGGAAATTAATCGCTGAGGCGCTTGCCGCCTGATCCGACGAAATGGGGGAACAAAGCGGGTAAAGGGGCGTTTGCCTCTATGGTCCACCCCCCCTTTCGGACTGGTGATGCGCTTCGCGCGCGTCATCGGCCGCGTGCGCCCGGAAACGGGCGGCGCGGCCAAGGGCGGTAGCGCTTACCCGCTTCAACCGAATTGCGAGCCGAACCAGGCGAACGGCCCCGAACCATCCGGATCGGGGCCGCTGTTGTTTCAAGCGCCTGTTTCAAGCGCCGGGCGGCTTACCAGAAGAAGCCGCGATGCACCTGCACCACTCGGCCGGTGCGCACATTCACCAGCAGCACGTCATTATAGTGGCGGACCCAGCGCAGATTGGCGCCCGGACGGGGCAGGCGATAGCGATAGGGATCGGCGATATAATAGCGTGAGCTGTAATAGACCGGCCGCAGCTGCGCGCCCGAATTCCAGGCGGTGTAGCGGAACGGGGCGCGCCAGTTGCCGCCGCGATAGACGTCGCGGTGACTGCGGCGATAGTCGCGCCAGTCCTCGCGCACTTCGCGCCGCGCATCACGCACGTCGCGCCGTTCGTCGCGCACGTCGCCGCGGTCGCCATAACGCTGCGCCTGCCTCAGGTCGCGCTTCTCTTCGCGCAGCTGCCGCTCGCTGCGGCGCGCTTCGCCATAGGATTGCGCCGATGCGACGCTCGGCGCGACGGTGGCGGCCAGCAGGCCCAAAATGATCAGTTTACGCATCTTTGGTCTCCTTCAGCGTGGCGTGGGACCGATATCTGGTCGGGTTCCTGCGCCAGTGAGGAGAGATATGGGCCCCGGCAACTGAACGGCCGGCGAATGCTTCAGTCAGAATCCGGTCATTTATGTCGCAAATTGTATCGGCCGGTCAGCCCCAGGGGCGCTCGCGAAACCATTTGGTGACGACATATTTTGTGCCGCGCTCGACCGGCCGTGCGGCGTGAAGGCTGAAGCGGTTCGGCGCTCCGTCGCGCGTCATGTTGTTCCAGATCAGGATCATGCCTTCGACCGGCGGAACCATGAATTCGCATTGCGGAAAATGGGTTTCGCCCCCGGCTTCGACTGCCGACAGATAGATCATCGCGGTCCAGGTGCGCTGCCCGCCGGTGCCCCGCATCTGCTGCCAGTAATCGGCCGTCACCGGGAAATAGTCGCAATGGACGCGATATTCCTGGCCCTGCGTGTAGCGCTGGCCCTGCAGCGTTTCGCCATGGCTGGCGGGCAGGCCCGTCAGCGCGCAGATGCGGGTGGTGATGCTTTCGACCAGCGGGTCCCAGGGCGACAGATTGCCGCTGTGGCTGGTGCGATATTCGGCATTGGCGCTGCCGGAAAACAGCGTGGAGGGTCGCGCGCTCGCATCGATCAGCGTGCGCAGCCCGGCGCATTCCTCCGCGCTCAAAAATGCCTGGCGCCCATAGATGTCGAGGTTGGGCGCGTCGATGCGGCTCACCATCGGGTTGCGGTCCAGGCGTGCGCGCACGGCGTCGCCAATGCTGGCGCGAGCAGGCGAAGCAACGCCGCCATCGTCCAGGCAGCCATCTTCAGGAACAGGGCTCATGGCGCCCTTCCTGCCACAGCGCCGGGCCTGATGAAAAGGCCCCGACACGTCGCCGCGCCGGGGCCAAGGACTCCTGAAGGCCAGTTCAGGAAGCGAAACGGATCACCAGAAGAAATCGTGGATCACATCGACCACATAGCCGTCGCGAATGTCGACCAGCAGCGCGTCGTCATAATAGCGGACCCAGCGCAGCGTGCCGTAGGCCGGCGGCAAGCGGTAGGCATAGGGATCGCTGATCCAGTAATTATTCGCGTAGAGAATGTTGCTGAGGAAGATCCCGGCCGAGAAGGACCGATAGCCATAGCTCCAGCCGCGCGGCGCATAATAGCGGCCGATCCGGTAGCGATCGCCATAGCGGCTGCGGTAGCTGCGCCAGTCATAGCGCCGGTCCTGACGCCAGCCATTGTCCCAGCGTCGCTGGCTGCTCCAGCGGGTGCGGTCGTCATAGCGATGACCATCCGCCCAGTCGCGTCCGTTGTCCCGGCGCGCGTCGCGGCGGTCATCGCGCCACTCCCGGCGATCATCGCGCCGGTCAGTCCGCCAATCGCCGCGATCGTCCCGTCGGTCATCTAGCCGATCCTGCCGATCATCCCGGCGGTCGGTGCGCCAGTCGCGGCGATCATCGCGTGCGTCCGGCCGCGCCTCGCGCCAGTCGTTGCGCGTTTGCGGACGATCAGCGCGCGGGTCGTCGCGCCGCGCCTGCGCCTGGTCGCGACGGTTGCGCGCCTGCTCCAGCGCGCGCGCCGGTTCGCCGCGCAAGCGATTGTCCGGACGCGCCGGCGTCATCTGGCGCGGCCGTTCGGCCGGCCGCTGCGCGCGAGCGCCGTCATAGCGGGGCTGGGTCATGCGGTTGCCGCGCGACACGGCCATATCGCCGCCGCCGCGCGTCGCGCGCTCGCTGCGCGCGGGGCGTTCCTGCGCATAGGCCGGCGCGATCCCGCTCAACACCGTCGCGCCCATCAGTCCCGCCAGCATCATCTTCTTGAACATGCGTCCAGACTTTCTACAGGAAGGGGCAGGTCGCCCCTTGATACGCCTCTTCTACAAAGGCGCGCGTGTCGGATCGCTGAACCCACATGTCAGCTTTATGAAAGAATCCCGGGGGTCCATATGGCTATTGGGGATAGGAGTTCTTATTACGTTCAACGTATCTGCGGGGCGGCACGTCTTGTCGCACGGCAAAACTAATGCAGATCAAAGTATCTCCCTGTCATCCCCTTTAGGACTGCCGAGTGACGAAATCCCCTGATGCCGGCCGCACTCGTCAGGCCCTGCGCGAAGCAACCATGACGAGTCACGAGCGGGTGGACGCTCTCTTTGCGGACTTCGGGCTCGACACGCCGCGGGATTATATCGCCTTTTTGAGCGCACATGGCCGTGCTCTGCCGGCGCTGGAGCCTGCCGCGCGCCCCGATCAGACCCGTATGCCCCTGCTGGCGCAGGATCTCGCGGCGCTCGACGCGCCCTTGCCGCCGCCGCTCCCGTTCGACGCGCGGGACAGCGACGGCTTTCGCTGGGGGTTGCTCTATGCGCTGGAAGGATCGCGCCTGGGCGGCGCTTTCCTGGCGCGGCGGGTCGGCGCCGGGCTGCCCCACGCTTATCTGTCGGCCGCTCATGGCAAGGGCGAATGGTTGGCCTTCCAGCGCGCGCTCGACGGCGCTGCTGCGGAAGGCGGCGAAGGCTGGCTGGAGGACGCCGTGCAGGGCGCTCTTGCCGCCTTCGCCCTTTTCGCGACCGCCGCGACGCAGCAGAAGGCGGTGGCCCATGGCTGATGGCGGCGCGAACGGCCCCGACTATGCGGTCGACCTCAGCAATTGCGATCGGGAGCCGATCCATGTGCTGGGCAAGGTCCAGCCCTTCGGCTTCCTGATCGCGCTGACCGCCGACTGGCTGGTGGCGCGCGTGTCGGCGAACAGCGCGGACTTTATCGGCTTGTCGCCCGACGACATGCTCGGTCGCCCGATCAGCGACATGCTGGCCAGCGATGCCATCCATGCGCTACGCAACCGCATCACCTTGCTGCGCGGCCCGGATTCGGTCGAGCGCCTCTTTTCGGTGCCGCTGATCGAAGGCGGCCCCGCCTTCGACGTGGCGGTGCATTTTTCCGGGCCCATGGTGGTGGTGGAGGCGGAACCCGCCAGCCATGACGAAATGGAAGCCAGCAGCACGGTCCGCTCCATGGTGTCGCGCCTCGCCCAGGCAGAGGGCATGTCCGCCTTCCTGCGGGACGGCGCGCGCCAGGTGCGGGCGCTGACCGGCTTTGATCGCGTCATGGTCTATCGCTTCGCCGATGGCGGCGATGGCGAAGTCGTGGCCGAAGCGCTGCGGCCGGGGATCGAAAGCTTCTTCGGGCTGCACTATCCCGCGTCCGACATTCCGGCCCAGGCGCGCGCCCTCTACCTGCGCAACATCTTTCGCATCATCGCCGACGTTCAGTCGGAGCCGGTCCCAGTGGTGCCCGCGATCGACCCGACCGGCGCGGCGCTCGACATGTCGCTGTGCCTGACTCGCGCGGTGTCGCCGATCCATATCGAATATCTGCGCAACATGGGTGTGGGCGCATCGCTCTCCATCTCGATCATCGTCGATGGCAAGCTATGGGGCCTGTTCGCCTGCCACCATTATGCAGCGCGGCTGCCGACATTCGCGCAGCGCAGCGCCGCCGAACTGTTCGGCCAGATCTTCTCGATGATGCTCGAAAGCCGCGAGCGCGCGGAGACAGCCGCTTATGAAGGCAAGGCGCGGCAGGTGGCAGACCGGCTGCTGTCGGCGGTGGCGCAGGATCATGACCTGCTGTCCAACGCGCGTTGGCTGGGCGACATCGTGATCGACACCATCCCCGCCGATGGCGTGGCCGTCTATATCGACGGGCAGATGACCTTTTCGGGCCTGACGCCAGATGAACCCGCCTTTGCAGCGATCGTGTCCATGCTCAACCGCGTGGCGGCTAGCCAGGTGTTCACCACCGACAATCTGTCGCGGCTGCTGCCCGATGCCGCCGCCCATGCCGATCGCGCCGCGGGCCTGCTCGCCATTCCGATTTCGCGACGGCCGCGCGACTATGTCGTGCTGTTCCGCGCGGAGCAGCTGCGGTCGGTGCGCTGGGCGGGCAAGCAGGACAAGCATATCGAATATGGCCCCAACGGCCCGCGCCTGACCCCGCGCAAGAGCTTCGAGGAATGGTCGGAACTGGTGAAGGGCACCGCCTTGCCCTTCACACCGGCCGAACTGCGCGTCGCCGAAGCGCTGCGCACGGCGTTGCTGGAAGTGATCCTGCGCCTGTCCGATTCGGCCGATGCGGAGCGGCAGCGGGCGCATGAGAAGCAGGAATTGCTGATCGCCGAGCTCAACCACCGCGTGCGCAACATCCTGTCGCTCATCCGCGGCCTCATCTCGCAAACGCGCGACAGCGCCCAGTCGGTCGACCAGTTCATCGGCACGCTGGAAAGCCGCGTCCATGCGCTCGCTCGGGCGCACGACCAGATCACCGCCGATCGCTGGAGTCCCGCGCGGCTCATCGACCTCATCGAAGTGGAGGCGGGCGCCTATCTGGGCGAGCGCAGCGATCGCGTGCGGCTGAGCGGCCCCAATGTCATGCTGACCCCGGCCTGCTTCACCGTGCTGGCGCTGGTCATTCATGAAATGCTGACCAACGCGGCCAAATATGGCGCTTTGTCGGACCATGGCACGGTCGCGATCGACTGGCGCGTGGACCAGGATGGCAGCCTGCTGATAGACTGGACCGAAAGCGGCGGTCCCCCCGTCGTGGCGCCGACGCGTCGGGGCTTCGGATCGACCGTGATCGAACGCTCCATTCCCTATGATCTGGGCGGCCACGCGGAAATTACCTATCGGCTGGCCGGGATCGAGGCGCATTTCTGCATCCCGTCGCGCCATGTCGTGTCGGTGCTGTCCGATAGCGCGGATCGCGAGCGCGCGCGCCCCGCGGCGGTCGTGACGCCCGGCCTGCTGCTGGGCCGCAACGTGCTGCTGGTCGAAGACAATATGATCATCGCCATGGATGGGGAGGATGCGCTGCGCGACCTGGGCGCGGACGTGTTCACCGCCGCCAGCATCGGCCGAGCGCGCGAAGCGATCGCGCTCAATAGCGTCGATGTCGCCGTGCTGGATTTCAACCTGGGTCATGAAAACAGTCTGCCGGTCGCCGACCTGCTGGCGGAGCGCGGTATCCCCTTCCTCTTCGCCACCGGATATGGCGACGGGCTGGAGCTGCCGCCCCGGTTCCAGCATGTGACGCTGGTCAAGAAGCCCTATTCGGGCGCGACGCTGGCGCAGGCGCTGGAGCCGGTGATCAACCCCGGCGCCTGAGGCGGCGGCGACGAAACGCTCGGTTTCGCCGCTTGCCGTTGCGGGGGGACCCGGCGGCGCCGATATGGCGTCCATGTCCACCAATGCCGTTTCCGAACCCGACGCCGCCCCCGACCTGCGCCAGCCCAGCCTTTTCATCCCGCATGGCGGCGGCCCCTGTTTTTTCATGGACCCTGCCGATTCCGATCGCGTCCATAGCGATCCGATGTGGCATCCGATGCAGGCCTATCTCAGCGGGCTGATCGCCGATCTGCCGGCCCGGCCGCGCGCGATCCTGCTGATGTCGGGCCATTGGGAGGCGGCGGACTTCACCGTCCATGTCGGGGACCGGCCCCCCCTGCTGTTCGACTATCACGGCTTTCCGCCCCATACTTACCAGCTGCGCTGGGATGCGCCCGGCGCGCCGGATGTCGCGCGCCGCGCCGCCGACCTGCTGCGCGGCGCGGGCTTCGCCACGCGCGAGGAGACGGCGCGCGGCTGGGATCATGGCGTCTTCATCCCGATGAAGGTCGCGCTGCCGGACGCCGACATTCCGCTCGCGCAGCTGTCGCTGCGCCGCGATCTCGATCCCGCCGTCCATATCGCCGCCGGGCGCGCGCTCGCCCCGCTGCGCGATGAAGGCGTGCTCATCATCGGATCGGGCATGAGCTTCCACAATCTGCGCGTGCGCGGGCCGCAGGCGATCGCGCCGTCGACCGCCTGGGACTATGCGCTGACCGCGGCGGTGACGGATGCCGATCCCGACCAGCGCGCGGCGCGCGTCGCCGCCTGGGCGGATCTGCCGCATGCCCGCTTCGCGCATCCGCGTGAGGAGCATCTGCTGCCGCTGATGGTGGCGCTGGGCGCTGGCGACCGATCGCCCGCGACCTGCACGCATCGCAGCTCGGTGCTGGGCTGGACCGTGTCGGGCTATCGCTTCGGCTGAACGCCGGGCCGGCCGAGCGCCGGCACGGTGCGCGCCGCCGCTTCGGGCGTGATGCCGGGGGGCGGGGCGGCGGCGATCTGCTCCTCGCCGCGCATGATCCGGCCTGCGCGCTTGATCGCGCCGCGCAGCCGGGGATAGATGCCGCAGCGGCAGATATTGGTGATCGCCGCATCGATCTGCTCGTCGGTCGGATCGGCATTGCGCCGCAGCAGCACCGATGCCGCCATGATCATGCCGGGAATGCAATAGCCGCATTGCGACACATTGTCGGCGGCGAAGGCCTGTTGCAGCGGGTGGCCGCGATCGGGCGACAGCGCCTCGATCGTGGTGACGAAGCGCCCTTCGGCATGGGCGATGGTCACCTGGCAGGATCGCACCGCCTCGCCATCTATGTCCACCGTGCAGGCGCCGCAATCGCCGGTGCCGCACCCATATTTGGTGCCGGTCAGGTTCGACGCATCGCGCAGCGCCCACAGCAGGGGCGTGTCCGGGTCCATCCGATATTGCACCGGTCGGTCATTGACGGTGAACCTGGTCATGCGCCGGTGCTGGCCTCGCCATCATCCTCTTCCTCCTCCGCCTGGTGGAACAGCACTTCGTTGCGGATGTGGATGGTGCGCGACGCCAGGCGGATTTCCTGGATGAAGGTCGCGAAGGCGGCGGTCTGCAGCAGCATCGCCAGGATGAAGATCAGCGCGATCGCCGTGCCCAGATGCGCATTGAACAATTCGGCGGCGAACAGCAGCATGACGACCAGGCAGATGGCGCAGCCCGATGCGACCGACAGGAAGATCGCGCCGTTGACGACGCTCATCCGCTTGTCGAGCACGCGGATTTCCGCGACCAGCCGGTCATGCTCGCGCCCGCGCGTCACCAGCACGCTCTGTTCGACCTTGCGCGCCCGGTCGATCACGCGCGCCAGCCGCCCGGCGCAGACATTGAGGAACGCGCCCAGCCCCGCCAGCATGAACACCGGCGCGACCGCCAGCTGAATGGTCGCCGCGACCTGGCTGACCTGGGGCAGGACCATCATGCCGCTCATCGCGCCGCCTCCAGAACCGCTCAGGCCGCGCCCTTGGACGTGGGCGTGTTGATGCCCATCGACTGGAGATATTTCTTCACGTTGCGCGCCGCCTGGCGCAGCCGTTGTTCATTTTCGACCATGGCGATGCGGACATAGCCCTCGCCATCTTCGCCATAGCCGACGCCCGGCGCGACCGCGACCTTGGCATGGGTGAGCAGCTGCTTGGAAAATTCCAGGCTCCCCATGTCCTTGAGCGCGGGCGGCAGCGGCGCCCAGCAGAACATCGACGCGCGCGCCGCGGGAATGTCCCATCCCGCCCGGCCGAAGCTTTCCACCAGCACGTCGCGGCGCTTGTGGTAGAGCAGGCGGTTCTTTTCGACGATGTCCTGCGGGCCGTTGAGCGCGGCGCAGGCCGCCGCCTGGATCGGCGTGAAGGCGCCATAGTCGAGATAGGATTTCACTCGCGTCATCGCCGCGATGAGCTTTCGGTTGCCGACGGCGAACCCCATGCGCCACCCGGCCATGGAATAGGTCTTGCTGAGCGAGGTAAATTCGATCGCAACGTCCTTCGCGCCCGGCACCTGCAGGATGGAAGGCGTCGGATTGCCGTCATAATATAATTCGGAATAGGCCAGGTCGGACAGGATCCACACCTTGTTCTCCTTCGCCCAGGCCACCAGCCGCTCGTAGAAGGCCAGGTCCACCGTCTCTGCCGTGGGGTTGGACGGGTAGTTCACCACCAGGATCGACGGGCGCGGCACGGTGAAGGCCATGGCGCGGTCGAGCGAGCGGAAATAGGTTTCGTCCGGCGTCGTGGGCACCGACCGGATGGTCGCGCCCGCGATGATGAAGCCGAATGTGTGGATCGGGTAGCTGGGATTGGGCGCCAGCACGACGTCGCCCGGTTCGGTGATCGCGGTGGCCAGGCTGGCAAGCCCCTCCTTCGATCCCATGGTGACGACGACTTCGGTCTCCGGATCGACATCGACGCCGAAGCGGCGGCCATAATAGTTCGCCTGCGCCTTGCGCAGGCCGGGAATGCCGCGCGACTGGGAATAGCCATGAGCGCTCGGCTTGCGCGCGACTTCGACCAGCTTGTCGATGACATGGTCGGGCGGGGGCAGGTCGGGATTGCCCATGCCCAGGTCGATAATATCCTCTCCCGCCGCACGCGCCGCGGCCCGCATCGCATTCACTTCGGCGATGACATAGGGCGGCAGGCGCTTCATGCGGTAGAATTCTTCGGACATTATCGGGGCTTTCCTGAAAGCTTCCTGTAGGGAATAGTGCGTGACGCGCCGCTGGCGTGTCATAATCGGGCTATAACCGGCCGGATGAGGACTTGCCAGCGAAAGCCGCGGCCCGCGCAATGCCAGGAGGAGGATGGTGGCCATGCAAGAAAGCGACGTTTTGGAGCCCCGCCTGCCGACCCTGGAGGAGATGCAGCAATGGACGCAGGTGCTGGGCCGCGCGCAGCAGCTGATGCTGGAACAGGCGGCGGGATCGACCGGCCAGACCCTGCCGTTCGACCCGGCGATCGTCGCGCGCATCCAGACCAGTTTCGCCGATGAAGGACTGGCCCTGTGGCAGCGTTTCCTGGACGCGGGCGGCCTGTTGCGCGACCGGCCCGATCCCGCGCCGGAGAACAGCCCGGCCGCGCGCAAGGACCGGCGCTTTGCCGATCCGGCCTGGACCGAACATCCCTTCTACGACCTTATCCGCCAAAGCTATCTGCTGCTGTCCGATTATCTGATGAAGCTTGCCGACGCTGTGGACGGCGTCGATCCCCGGCAGAAGGCCAAGCTGCGCTTCGCCACCACGGGCCTGCTCGACGCGATCGCGCCCAGCAACTTCCCGCTCACCAACCCGCTGGTCGTGCAGAAGACGATCGAGAGCGGCGGCGAAAATCTGGTCACCGGGCTCAAGCATATGCTGGCCGACATGGAGAAGGGGCAGCTCACCCATACCGACGGCACCCAGTTCGAACTGGGCCGCAACATCGCGGCGACGCCGGGCAAGGTGATCCACGAAACCCCGCTCTACCAGCTGATCCATTATGCGCCGTCTACCGAGACGGTGCTGGAAACCCCGCTCATCATCTTCCCGCCCTGGATCAACCGCTTCTACATCCTCGACCTGTCGCCGGAAAAAAGCTTCGTCAAATGGGCGGTGGACCAGGGGATCAGCGTCTTCCTGGTGTCCTGGAAGTCGGCCGACGCCTCGATGAAGGACCTGATCTGGGACGATTATATCCTCGACGGACAGATCAACGCGATCGACATAGTGCGCGACCTGCTGGGCGTGGAGAGCGTCCATGCGATCGGCTATTGCGTCGCGGGCACGACGCTGGCGGCCACGCTGGCGCTGCTCGCCGCGCGGGGCGAGGCGGACAAGGTGGCGAGCGCCACTTTCTTCACCGCCCAGGTGGATTTCAGCCAGGCCGGCGACCTCAGCCTGTTCGTCGATGACGATCAGATGAAGCTGGTGGAACAGCTGTCGTCCCAGGGCTTTCTCGACGGGCGCTACATGGCCGCGACCTTCAACCTGCTGCGCGGGCGCGACCTCATCTGGAACTATGTCGTCAACAATTATCTGCTCGGCATGGATTATCCGCCCTTCGACCTGCTCTACTGGAATGGCGACACCACCAACCTGCCGGCGCGCTGGCACAAGGATTATCTGACTCAGCTCTATCGCGACAATCTGCTGGTCTTGCCCGGCGCGATCAGCGTCGCGGGCACGCCGATCGACCTGCGCAGCGTGCGCACCCCCGCTTATGTCCAGGCGGGCAAGGAAGATCATATCGCGCCGCTGGAAAGCGTCTGGAAACTGACCGAGCATTTCGCCGGCCCGGTCCGCTTCCTGCTGGCGGGGTCTGGCCATATCGCGGGGGTCATCAACCCGCCGGCTGCCCGCAAATATCAATATTGGGTCTGCGACGAAGCGCAGCCGACGCTCGACGCCTTCCTCGACAAGGCGACGGAGACCAAGGGCAGCTGGTGGCCCGACTGGCGCGCCTGGCTGGACGGGATCGATTCGCGCACCGTGCCCGCGAAGGGCGCGCGCGTGCCGGGTGAAGGCAAGCTCAAGGCGCTGGAGGATGCGCCCGGACGCTACGTCAAGGCGCGGTAAAGCCACTGATTGTCCAGCGATGCGTTCGGCCGCCTCGCAAATGCGACGAGCTGAAGATGGCATTTTGTTGCACTGCACAAAATGCCTTGCATGCGACTGATCCAAGCTATATTGTGCACTGCAACAAACGGAGGATGGTCATGGCCGAAACCCCGAAGACCCCGAGGAACATGCCGCGCGCCAAGGCAGGATCGACGACCATGTCGGCGGCCGAAGCCTTGATGGCAGCCGAAGCGGCAATCGCGACAGAGCCGACGGTGAAGAAGCCCGCCCCCCGCAAGGCGTCCAGCGTCAAGCCGCTCGAAGCCGATGCGCCTGCCGGCAATGTGAAGCCGGTCGAAACCAACCCCCAATCGGAACCCGCGCCCGATCCGGTGGAACCGCCGGCCCCGACGCCCACGCCGGCCCCGACACCAACTCCAGCGCCCGCGCCAACCTCGGGCGAACCGCTCGCGCCCTCCGCCACTATCAAGAGCCTGACAGCAATGGCCCAAACCGCTGCGACCCAGCCGCCGCCCGCCACAGAAGGAACCAAGATCATGAACGACGTTATGGAAACCGGAAAGAAGTTCGCCGAAGACACCAAGGCCAAGTTTGAGACCGCCTATGCGGACTTCAACGAAAAGGCCAAGGCCCAGGTCGAAAAGTCGACCAAGGCTGTCGAGGAAATGAGCGACATCGCCAAGGGCAATATCGAAGCCCTGGTCGAATCCGGCAAGATCGCCGCCAAGGGCATGGAAGTCATGGGCCAGGAAGCCGTCGACTTCACCCGCAAGAATTTCGAAAAGGCGACCGCGACGTTCAAGACCTTCGCGACCGTCAAGACGCCGACCGAATTCTTCCAGCTGCAGAGCCAGCTGATCTCGACCAGCTTCGACGACTTTGCCAAGGAAGCCGCCAAGAATAGCGAAGCGATGATGAAGCTGGCCGGCGACGTCGCTCAGCCGCTGACCGCGCGCATGACGCTGGTGACCGACAAGGTGAAGGCGGTCGCCGCCTGATCGGCGCGCCGTTCTGACGCCTGGATGAAGGGCGCCCTCTCCCCGGCGGAGAGGGCGCCCTTGCCGTTTGGGGCGTCGCGTCGGGATGGGCGTGATGCGGCGACCGGCCGCGCCGACCCCTTGCCATGCCGGCGCAAATCGCCATATTCTCTTTCATCATGAACAGTCTCACCACCGCATCATGGTCCGTGAACATGGCGGGCCGGGACCAGGACGATCAGGGCGAAGGCCCGGGTGGCCCCAATGTCGGCGTCGCCACCCGCACGCGCACCCGCACCAAGAAGCCTTCGCTCTACAAGGTGCTGATGCTCAACGACGATTATACCCCGATGGAATTCGTCGTGCATGTCCTGCAGAGCTTTTTCCGCATGGACATGGAGGAAGCGACCCGCGTCATGCTCCACGTCCACCAGCGCGGCGTCGGCATCTGCGGCATCTTCAGCTATGAAGTCGCCGAGACGAAGGTGAACCAGGTAATGGATTTCGCGCGGCAGAACCAGCATCCGCTCCAGTGCACGCTCGAAAAGGCCTGAGCCGCCCATCCTCCTGTAGCGCTTATATTTCAAACAATTACATGGTTGAAATATAAGGTTTTTTCAGACATTTCGCCGATCATGGCCCCGCTAAACGAAGTGGGGACTTCCAGCATGACGACGATATCCAACTACTCCATGGCCATGCCGCCATCGCCGCGCGCGATGATGGATCGCCGCATCGACGCGGCGGTCGAAGCGGGCTCCGTGTCCGAAGTCGACAGCGCCGCGATGGAAACGGCGCTCGATTCCATCGACAGCGGGCTCTCCGCCTCCGCCGGTTCCGAAACCGGCCGGCTCGACCCGTCCGCGATGCAGGACCGGATCGATTCGCTGATCGAGGATCAGCTGTCGGCCGGCACCCTGACCCAGGAACAGGCGGCGCAGTTGCAGGGCTTCTTCGCCCAGGGGCCGGGCGCCCCATCCTCGACCGACAGCGCCAGCGCCGATAGCGCGATCGACGGCCTGTCGGGCGTCGGCGGCGCGGGTCCAATGCGCGGCCCGCTGCCCGGTCCGCCGCCCGCCGCAAGCGAGGAGGAGGGCAGCACAAGCAGCAGCGCGACGAGCGAAACCGACACGGCCGGCACCACCGAGCAGCTCGATTCGATCATCGCCTTCCTCGAAAATCTGCGCACCAGCCTCTCGCAATCGCTCTACGGCAGCGTCGCCAGCAACAGCGACAGCAGCAGCAGCGGATTGGTGGTCGACAGCCTCGCCTGACGCGCCGACGCCTTCGCCGCTCCGACCGGGGCGGCGCGGCCGGCGGAGCGGGGACTCTCCGCCGGCCAAAATCTCTGCCCCCTTTCCTTGACGGCTGCGCCCTCCTACACCGGCGCGCGTGACGCAGGACAACCCCGCCGCCATCCATGACCTGGCCGTGATCGGCGGTGGCGTGAATGGCTGCGGCATCGCCCGCGACGCGGCCGGGCGGGGCGCGCAGGTGCTGCTGCTGGAGCGCGGCGACCTGGGGCAGGGCACGTCCTCCGCCTCGACCAAGCTGATTCATGGCGGCCTGCGCTATCTGGAGCACCGCGAATTCGGCCTGGTGCGCGAGGCGCTGGCCGAACGGGAGCGGCTCTGGGGCATTGCCCCGCACATCATCCACCCGATGCGCTTCGTCCTGCCCTGGACCAGGGGGCTGCGGCCGCGCTGGATGCTGCGCCTTGGCCTCTTCCTCTACGACCATCTGGGCGGCCGCCATGCGCTGCCGGCGACGCGGACCATTGACCTGCGCCGCCATGTCGCGGGCGCGCCGCTGCGCCCCGGCTTCACCACCGGCTATTGCTATTCGGACGGCTGGGTCGACGACGCCCGGCTGGTCCTGCTCAACGCCCGCGATGCGGCGGATCGTGGCGCGACCGTGCGAACGCGCACGCAGGTTATCGGCCTGGCGCGGGAGGCTGGCCTGTGGACGATCGACGCCCGGACCATGCAGGGCACGCCGCTGCGGTTTCACGCCCGCGCTTTGGTCAACGCCACCGGGCCGTCCGTGCTGGCGCTGCCCGGCGCAGGGCAGGGGCTGGCGGGCCGGCGCATGCGGCTGGTGCGCGGCTCGCATATCGTCGTGCCGCGCCTGTTCGATCACGACTTCGCCTATTTCTTCCAGTTGCCCGACGGCCGCATCATCTTCGCCAATCCCTATGAGCGCGACTTCACCCTGATCGGCACCACCGATCGCGACCATGAAGGCGGGCTCGACCGGATCGTGGCGAGCGCCGACGAGATTGAGTATCTGTGCGCCGCCGCCAGCCGCTATTTCGCGCGCGCGGTTGCGCCGGCGGATGTGCTCTGGTCCTATGCCGGGGTGCGGCCGCTGATCGACGACGGCTCCGACCGGCCCGAGGCCGCGACGCGCGGCTATCGCCTGGACTATGACGCGGGCGGGGAGGGGGAGGCGCCGGCGCTGCATGTGCTGGGCGGCAAGATCACCACCTATCGCCATCTCGCGGCCGAAGCGGTGTCTCTGCTCCAGCCCCGTCTGCCGATGATGCGCGGCGGCGACTGGACCGCGACCGCGCCCCTGCCGGGCGGCGATTTCCCGATGACCGGGCTGCCCGCGCTGCTCGACGGCCTGGCGCGCGACTATCCCTTTCTCGACGCCGCGACCATCGACCGGATCGGCCGCGCCTATGGCACCTGCGCGCGCCAGTGGCTGGGCGACGCGCGCAGCATGACGGACCTGGGTGTCCATTTCGCCGTCGGCTTCACCCAGGCGGAGGCGGCCTGGCAGATGGATCGGGAATGGGCGCGCACCGCCGACGACATGCTGTGGCGGCGGACGAAATTGGGCCTGCGCTTCACCGCCGCAGACGTCGCCGCGCTGGACCAATGGGTGAAGGATCGGGGATGAACGAAGCCATGCTGCTGGTGCTCGACGAAGGCACCACATCGACCCGCGCGATGCTCTACACGCCCGATGGGGTGCGGGTCGGCATGGCGCAGCGCGACCTTACCCAATATTATCCACGGCCCGGCTGGGTCGAACAGGACGCGACCGAAATCTGGGAGCGGACGCTCGCCTGCGCGCAGGAGATGGTGGCGCAGGCAGGCGGCGCCGACCGCATCCTCGCCATCGGCATCACCAACCAGCGCGAAACCGTGGTCGCATGGGACAGGCGCAGCGGCCGGCCGCTCGCCCGCGCCATCGTCTGGCAGGACCGGCGCACCGCCGACCAGTGCCAGGCGCTGCGCGATGCGGGCCATGAACCGCTGATCCAGGCGCGCACCGGCCTCGTCATCGATCCCTATTTCTCCGCGACCAAGATGCGCTGGCTGATCGACCATGAACCCGCCGCCGCGCAGGCGGGCGACGCGCTGGCGCTGGGCACGGTGGAAAGCTGGCTGGTGTGGAAACTGACCGGCGGCCTGCATATCAGCGACGCCAGCAACGCCAGCCGCACGCAGTTGGTGGCGCTCGACGGCGCGGGATGGGACGCCGATTTGTGCGCCCTGTTCGACATCCCGCTCGCCGTGCTGCCCGCCATCGTCGACAATGCCGGGAACTTTGGCGCGACCTGTCCCGATCTGCTCGGCGGTCCGATACCGATCTGCGGCCTTGCCGGCGACCAGCAGGCCGCGACCATCGGCCAGGGATGTCTGGTCCCCGGCCAGGCCAAGGCGACGCTGGGCACCGGCGCCTTCATCCTGGCGCCCGTGGGAGACGCTCTGCCCCGATCGGACCACCGCCTGCTCGGCACCATCCTCTGCCAACTGGACGGCCGCCGCCGCTACGCGCTGGAAGGGTCGATCTTCGTCGCCGGCAGCCTCGTCAAATGGCTGCGCGATGCGCTGGGCCTGGTCGCATCGGCGCAGGAAACCGAAGCGCTGGCCCGGTCGGTCGCCGACAATGGCGGCGTGTCGCTGCTCCCGGCGCTTTCGGGCCTGGGCGCGCCGCATTGGCGGCCGGAGGCGCGGGGCGTCATCGCCGGTCTGACCCAGGGCACCACCCGCGCGCACATCGTGCGCGCTGCGCTCGAATCGATCGCGCATCAGGCCCATGATCTGGCCGGCGCCTTCGCCGCCGACGGCGCGCCCTGGACCAGCCTGCGCCTGGATGGCGGGATGAGCGCCAATGACTGGATCGCGCAGGACATGGCCGACATGCTCGACATCGCGGTCGAACGCCCCGCCGATGTCGAAACCACCGCGCGTGGCGCCGCGATGCTCGCCGCGCTCGGGGCCGGGCTCCATGGCTCGATCGAGGCGGCGGCCGCGCGCCTGCCGGGGCGGCAGCGTTTCGCGCCGGCCATGGACGGCTCCATCCGGGGCGACCGGCTCAAGGCCTGGGGCGACCTTCTGGCAGCGTCGGAACGCGCTTTTCCGTAAGGGCGCATTAAAGGGAAAAATTAAGGATGCGGCCTTATGTCCGGGCCATGCCGCGGTTCACCCTTCGAAACCCTCAATCCCTTGCTGCGCCGATCGTCACCGGCTGCGTCTATTTCGCCGCCGCCACGCTGTCGGTTTCGGTGTCGCGGTTCGAAGGCGGGCTGGCCTTCATCTGGGGCGCCAACGCCTTCCTGATGGCGGAATTGCTGACGTCGCGCGTGTCCTACTGGCCGCGGGCGATGCTTGCCTGCTTCCTGGCCAGCATGACCGCCACGGCGTTGTTCGGCATCGGCCCGGCGGCGGCCCTGCCAATGGCGTTCATCAATGTCAGCGAAGCGCTGATCGTCGCCATCATTTGTCGCCACTTCCTCAGCAACCGCACGGTGACCGGGTCGATGCACCCGCTGATCGTCTTCATCCTCGCTCTGTGCGGCGTCGCCGACATCGTCACCGGCTTCGCGGCGGCCGCGGTCGCCACGTTGACGACGTCCGCGACCTACGGGGCGTCCTGGCTGCAATGGTATACCGGCCATGCGCTGGGCGGCCTCATCTGCACGCCCGTCCTCATCCTGCTGTTGCAGGGCGAGTTCGGCCGCTGGCTGCGCGCAACGCCCCGGGCGATGAAGATCGAGGCGGTGGCATTGCTGGCGCTGTTCACGCTGACCACCGTTCATGTCTTCTACTGGGCGCGCTACCCGATGCTGTTCGCGCCGTTGCTGCCGCTGGTCCTGATCGCCTTTCGCGTCGGCCATATCGGCGCGGCCGCGTCGATCGTCATCCTGGCGCTGATCGGCGGCGTCGCCACCATGTCGGGCGCTGGGCCGCTGATGATCATCGACGGTTCGTTGGGCGAGCGAGTGCAGGCCTTCCAATTCTATCTGGCGCTCAGCTTCCTGCTGTCGCTGCCGGTCGCGGCCGAACTCAATGGCCGTCGGCGCCTGTTCCAGATGCTGCAGGAAAGCGAATCGCGTTATCGCGCCATCGCGGAGCATAGCGGCGACGTGGTGCTGAACATCGGCATGGAAGGGGTGATCGAATATGCCTCGCCTTCCGCCCAGGAACAGATTGGCTGCGCGCCCGGGCTGCTGGTGGGCCAGAGCGCGACCGACCTGGTCGATCCGCAGGATCGCGACGCCGTGCTGGCGGCGCACCGGCAGGCGCTGGCGCGGCCGGGCACCGTGCATCAGGTGGAGTTTCGGCCGCTGCTGGCGGCGGGCGATGTCGATTGCTGCGAGATGGTCAGCCGCGCCGTGGTGGACGATCGCGGGCAGGCCGTCGGCCTGGTCAGCATGATCCGCGACATATCGAAGCACAAGGCGCGGCAACGCGCGCTGCAGCAGGTCGCCGCGCGCGATGCGCTGACCGGCGCGGACAGCCGGCGCGCTTTCCTCGACAAGCTGGACGCCGCAATGGTGCGCGCGGCGCAGGGCGCGCGCTCCTGCCTGCTGCTGATCGACCTCGATCATTTCAAGGCGGTCAATGATCGCTACGGACATAGCGGCGGAGACCGGGTGCTGACCGGCTTCGTCCAGCGGCTTCTGCCCGAACTGCGCGGGCTCGACAGCATCGGCCGGCTGGGTGGGGAGGAATTCGCGATCCTGCTCGTCGATTGCGACAGCCACAGAGCGAGCCAGCTTTGCGACCGGCTGCGCGCCCGCCTGGTCCCGCCGATCGACGTCAACGACCGTGGGGAGGCGATCAGCGTCACCTTCAGCGCCGGCCTCGTCGCGCTGGATGGCGGCTCCACCCGATCGGCAATGCTGGAGGCGGCGGATCAGGCGCTGTACGAAGCCAAGCATAGCGGTCGGAACTGCCTGCGCCTGGCGGCCTGACGGCCTGCGCGGGCAGGCGCAGGAAAATTCTCATGTTATATTGTAACTTGCGCAGGACTGGCCTATGTAGCGGCCACCATGCCGCAGAGCCTTCGCCAAGCCCTTACCACCGGACGTCTCGATCGCCTTGCGATCGCCGTGTCGGGGCTGTGCGTCGCGCATTGTTTCGCCACCGCCATGCTGCTCGGGCTTCTGGCGTCGGCGGGCGGCATTTTCGAAAGCCCGATCTTCCATGAAGTGGGCCTGGGGCTTGCCATCCTGCTCGGCGCGGTCGCGCTGGGCCATGGCGCGGTGGTCCATGGCTTCATGATGCCCGCGGCGGTCGGCGCGCTTGGCCTCGGCGTGATGACCGGCGCGCTGACGATGGACCATGGCTTGCAGGAAAGCGTCTACACGCTGATCGGCGTCGGCATCCTGGCCTTGGGTCATGATCTGAACCACAGGGCCGGCCGCTAGCATCTGATCTGAGCGAGCGCAGGGACGCCCGCCGCATGTTGCTCAATCCGCCTTGGCATCGATCCGATGCTCCCCCTTCACCCAGCGCACGGTGCCGGTGCTGGCGCGCATCACCACGCTTTCGGTCGTCAGCTTGCCGCCGGGCAGCCGCTTGACCCCGTCGAGCAGCGATCCGTCGGTCACGCCGGTCGCTGCGAAGATGCAGTCGCCCTTCGCCATGTCGGTCAGGTCATAGATCTTGTCGAAATCGGTGATTCCCCATTTGCGGGCGCGCTGCCTTTCATCCTCGTTGCGGAACAGCAGCCGCCCCTTGAACTGCCCGCCCACGCATCGCAGCGCGGCGCAGGCCAGCACGCCCTCCGGCGCGCCGCCCGATCCCATATAGATGTCGATATTGGTTTCCGGGTCGGTCGTGGCGATCACGCCCGCCACGTCGCCGTCGGGGATCAGCATGATGCCGCAGCCGATCGCGCGCAGTTCGGCGATCAGCTTCTCATGGCGCGGCCGGTCGAGCACGCAGACCATGATCTCGTGCGGATCGACGCCCTTTGCCGCGGCGACGGCGGCGACATTGTCGCGCACCGACCGGTTGAGGTCGATGACCCCCTCGGGATAGCCCGGCCCGACCGCCAGCTTGTCCATATAGACGTCGGGCGCGTTCAGCAGCCCGCCTTCCTCCGCTATGGCGAGCACGGCCAGCGCATTGGGGCCGGCCTTGGCGGTGATGGTCGTGCCTTCCAGCGGGTCGAGCGCGATGTCGATGCGCGGGCCCTTGCCGATCGCGTTGCCGACCTTCTCGCCGATGTAGAGCATGGGCGCTTCGTCCCGCTCGCCTTCGCCGATGACGACGGTGCCGTCCATGTAGAGATCGTTGAAAGCCATACGCATGGCTTCGACCGCGGCGGCGTCGGCCGCTTTCTCGTCGCCGCGCCCGACCAGCCGGGATGCGGCGATCGCCGCCGCTTCGGTCACGCGGACCATTTCCAGAACCAGCACCCGGTCCAGATTGGCGCTTGCCTGCTCCATCATATCCTCTTCCCTTGTCTCTTGCGACGCGCGATAGGCGCTCGGTCCAAGCTTGTCGAGCATCGCCATCATCGCGCCATCATCCCATGGTCTCCTGTTGCGCGATGCGGATATCAGGCCTTTCTTTCATTTCGATGCTGCTGCTGCTGCCGAGCGGCGCGCGGGCCGATGAGCCGAAGGACCCGATGGCCGTCTATCGCGCCAGGACGCAGGTGGTGAAGCCCTGCGACCGCAGCGGCGGCGGCATAGTCGTGTGCGGCAATCGGGCCGAGCGCAACGCGAAGGAGAGGCTGCCGCTGCCGCGCGAGCCCGACGTGGGGCGCATGGTCCCGGGTGAAGCGCCGCGCGCCTCGGCCGCGCCGGTGCGCCAGGGCGCGTGCGGCGTCGTGGGCGGGCAGGGCGCGGGATGCACCGGCGGGCTGTCGGTCTTCCAGGTGGTCGAAGTGCTGGCGAAAGGCGTCACCGCGATCGTCGATCCCGACGCGGATCTCGCCCCGCCGCCGCCGCTGCCCGACCGGTTCGAGAGGGCGACGCCGCGCTGAGGCCCGGATCAGTCGAGGATGTGCATCACCATCGGCGTGTCGAGCAGGCTGTCGGAGCCGGCCAGCCGCTCCAGCGTCTGGCGCACGCAGCGCTCCTCGCCCGCATGGGTGACGATGGCGACCAGCACGCCATCCTCCTGGTTGGCGCCGCGCTGGATCATGCTTTCGATCGACACGCCTGCGTCCCGCGTCGCCGCCGCGATCTCGGCCAGGACGCCCGGCTGGTCCTTGACCTTGAAGCGCAGATAGGCGCGGCCCATGCGCGCGCCGGCATCGGCCGTCTGCTGGGGCGTCAGGGCGGCCACCGGCATGGCGAAGGCATCGCCATATTCGTCGCGCGCCACGTCGATCAGGTCGGCGACGACCGCTGACGCCGTCGGGCCATCCCCCGCGCCGCGCCCCTGGAAGAAGAGGCGGCCGACGAAATTGCCCTCCGCCACGACCGCGTTCAGCGACCCATCGACATGGGCGAGCGGGTGGTCGACCGGAACCAGCATGGGGTGGACACGCTGGAACAGGCCCTCCGGTCCGTTCTGCGCCATGCCGACCAGGCGGATGCGATAGCCCAGCGCTGCCGCTTCGGCGATGTCGGCGGCGATGACATGGCGGATGCCGGTCACCGCGATGCTGTCGAAATCCAGTTCGGTGCCGAAGGCCAGGCTCGCCAGGATGGTCAGCTTGTGCGCGGCGTCGACGCCGTCGATGTCGAAGCTGGGATCGGCTTCGGCAAAGCCCAGTTCCTGCGCTTCCTTGAGCACGTCGGCGAAGCTGCGCCCCTCCTTCTCCATCGTGGTCAAGATATAGTTGCAGGTGCCGTTGAGGATGCCGTAGACGCGCGCGATCTCGTTCGCGGCGGCGCCTTCGCGCATCCCCTTGATGACCGGGATGCCGCCCGCGACCGCGGCTTCATATTTGAGCGCGATGCCCCCGGTTTCGGCCAGGCGGGCCAGATCCAGACCATGATGGGCCAGCATCGCCTTGTTGGCGGTGACGAAGGGCTTGCCCACGGTCAGGCATTGGCGCGCCAATGTGAGGGCAGGGCCGTCCGCGCCGCCGATCAGCTCCACCACCACGTCGACATCGTCGCGCGTCGCCAGCGTCGTCATGTCGTCCACCCATTCATAGGGCGACAGGTCGACGCCGCGATCCTTGTTCCGGTCGCGCGCGGAAATGGCGACGATCTGGATCGGGCAGCCGGCGCGGCGCGCGATCAGGTCGCCATTGGTCTCCAGCAGCCGAATGACGCCGCCGCCCACCGTGCCGAGACCGACGAGCGCGACGCGCAGCGGGGCATGGCGGTGCAGATTGGTCATGGCGGCGGGTTTCCCTTCCTGGTTCGCAAAGCCGCGCTGATAGCCGTGTCTGACCGCCTGTCCAAGGAAAAGCGGCCTTCAGCCGCCGCTGCGGCTCCGGCGACAGGGCCCGAGCGCTGCGATCACCAGCTGATAATCGGCGCGCGCGGCTTGCGCGTCCGGGGCGGACAGGGTGCGGACCGATTGCGGCGGCAGGGCGGGGGGCAGGCCGCAGGCGAGGCGATACCAGAGCAGGCTGCCCTCCTCGGGCGGGCGAGCGGCTTCGTCCACGATCTCGCCCAGCGCCACTGCCCAACGCGGCGCCTGGCCCGGCCGGCGGAGGATGGACAGCGACACCGGATCGCCATTGTCTGTCCGCAGGAAGATCTGCGTTTCGCCTTCGCCCCCGATCGTGCCTGCGACGTGGAACGCCTCGCCCAGACCCAGGATGCGCGGCGGCGCGTCCGACGCGACCAGGGCGGACAGGATCGACCGTACGCGCGCGACGCTCTCGGGCGTGGCGGATACCTGCGCGTCGGGAGCGACCAGCTGGATCTCGCCGGGTCGCCCGCCCTGACGGGCGAAGACGATGACTTCGTCCTTCTTGAGCTTGGGCAGCTTGCCGCGCCGGTCCAGCGGCACGTCATAGAGATAGGTCACGCTGGGGCTGATGCCGCCTTCGCCGCGAATCAGTCCGACAACATCCGCCTCGATATAGACGCGGCGATGCCCCTGCGGCACGTTGGCGACGCGTTCCGCCTTCAAGGCGATGCTGTTGCGAATCCGCACATGAGCGACCAGCGGGGCGTCCTGCGCCAGATCGACAATGTCGGCATAGGTTAATCCATTGGTCGTAGGCGCGGCCGTGGCGGATGATGGCGTTACCATCGGCACGCCTTGAGCAAATGCCGGGAAAAACCCCGGATGTGCGGCGGAAATGAGGCAGGTTAGGAGAAGGCAGCGCGGGGCGGTGGCGGATTTCATCAACTGGTTCGTCCTATCATTTCAGCCCGTGGCGCGGATGTCACAGGCAAGTTCTTCTGATAGGAAATGGTAAACGCAAATGGCGACAACGATAAAGCGTTTGCGTGCCACGATGCGCCGCGATAGGAGTTTGCTCGGTAGCAAATGAACGGACAGGGGCCAAAGGTGGTCGGGACCAACCCGGGCAGCTTGGGTCGTTTTTTGGCTGATTTGTATAAACCACTGGTAAGATGAGTTAAGGAGTGTCGTTGCCGAATGGCCTATGCTGACCACTCGCAAGGATCGAGTCGCACGATATCGATCGTCATCGTCGCCCTGATTCACGCTGTTCTCGGCTATGCCTTCGTCACCGGTCTTGGCATGAAATATGTCAAAAAGGCGGCGGAACAGCTGAACGTGATCGACGTGAAGGAGGAGCCCCCGCCACCCGACGAGGAACCGCCGCCGCCGCCGCCGGAACAGCCGGTCGAGCCGCCGCCGGTCGTTGCCCCGCCGCCGATCGTCCGGACCCCGGCCCCCGCGCCGCCGATCCAGACCGTTCGGACGCCGCCGCCGGTGTTCAACCCGGTGCCGGTCGCCGCGCCGCCGCCTCCGCCGCCGGCTCCGCCGCCGCCGCCGGTCGCTGCGTCGCGCGCCAAGCCGCGCGGCAACCCCGGTGGGTGGCTGACGGACGCCGACTATCCGAGCCGCGCCCAGCGTGAGGAACGCTCGGGTACCGCCGGGTTCCGCCTGGACATCGGGGCTGACGGCCGGGTGACCAACTGCACCATCACCTCTTCGACCGGGCATCCCGATCTCGACGAGGCGACCTGCCGCCTGCTGCCGCGCCGCGCGCGCTTCACGCCGGCCAAGGGTTCGGATGGGAATGAAATGCCCGACACCTACACCGGGCGCATCACCTGGCGTCTGCCGGAATAATCCAAACGGGCAAGGCGCGCGCCCGGCGCCGCCTTCCCCTTGCTTGATCTCATTGAGAGGGAAGTCTTGAACATGTTGATGTATCTCGCAGCTGCGGCTCCCCAGGCCGAAAACCCGTACGGCCTGATGGAAGCCCTCGAACAGGGCGGCACCATTGCCTGGACCGTGTTCATCATCCTGTGCGCCATGTCGGTCGGCACCTTCTACATCCTCTTCACCAAGCTGATCGAACAGCAGAAGGTGATCAACCAGGGCAAGAAGGTCCGCGCGACCTTCTGGCGTTCGGCGTCGCTGCGCGAAGCGTCGGCCAAGCTCGAGAAGAATTCGGCCTACAAGCAGATCGTCGATGACGGCATCAAGGCGCAGGAAGAGCATGGCAAGCTGAAGGATCCGGTCGAAGCGCATGACTGGCTGCACGGCTCGCTGGCCCGCTCGGAAGCCGCGATCAACTCGTCGCTGAACGGTGGCCTGGCCTTCCTCGCGACCGTCGGTTCGACCTCGCCGTTCATCGGTCTGTTCGGTACCGTTATCGGCATCTACCGCGCGCTCATCAAGATCGGCGCTGCCGGTCAGGCGTCGATCGACGCCGTAGCCGGCCCGGTCGGTGAAGCGCTGATCATGACCGCTCTGGGTCTGGCCGTCGCCGTTCCCGCGGTTCTGGCCTACAACTTCCTGCAGCGCCGCAACAAGGCGATCGCCGAACAGCTGAACGGCTTCACCGTCGACCTGCTGGCCTATCTGGTTTCGGACGGCGCCGTGAAGCCGACCGTTGCTGCCGCTCCGGCCGCTCCGGTCGCCAAGCCGGCCGCCACGCCGACCAAGGCCTGATCGGTCTCAAGACGCCGGTCGGGGAACCGGGTGGCGGCTGCGACCGCCCGGCTCCCCGCCGACCATGGCTCCCAATTCGCCTCCAGGTTGACGGGGGGCCATCGACACCAAGGTTAGGATAGTATCAATGGCAATGAGTGTTGGCTCCGACGGCGGTGACGACAAGCCGATGTCCGACATCAACACGACGCCGCTCGTCGACGTCATGCTGGTGTTGCTCATCATCTTTCTCATCGCGGTCCCGGTCGTCGTCCAGACGGTTGAGCTGCAGCTTCCCAAGGTGGCGTTCGAGCCGACGACGACGAAGCCGGAAAATGTGTCCCTTTCGATCACCACCAATGCCGATGGCAATTGCGCGGTCTTCTGGGGCATGACGCCGGTGTCGTCGGACGAGTTGCTCGACCGTGCCGTCACGAAGCTCGAATCGGACATCAAGAAGGCTGGCGGCGTTGAAAATCTGACGCCCGAGGATCTGCCCGAAGTGCATATCCGCGGCGACATCAACACCCCCTATCGCTGCATCGGCGGCACCATCTACACGATGCAGCGCGCCGGCTTCCCGCGGGTGGGCTTCATCTCCGAACCGGAACCCGGTTCGAATTCCACCCGCCTCTGATCGGCCGAACAAGGAGAATTCGCCATGGCAATGAGTGCCGGCCGCGATGACGGCGAACCGATGGTGGAAATGAACACGACGCCGTTGATCGACGTCATGCTCGTTCTGCTCATCATGTTCATCATCACCATTCCGATCCAGACCCATGCGGTGAAGATCGACCTGCCGCAGAATGCGCCGCCTTCGGACAGCGTGATCGACCCGGTCAAGAACAAGGTCGCGATCGACGCCGGTGGCGTCATCACCTGGAACGGATCGCCGATCGACCTGCTGACCCTGCGTCAGTATCTGCAGCAGTCGCTGCGCCTGCCGGTCGAGCCGGAACTGCAGTTCCAGCCCGACGCGCAGACCCGTTATGTGGTCGTCGACTCGGTGCTTGCGGAAATCAAGCGCGCGGGCGTGACCAAGCTGGGTTTCGTCGGCAACGAACAATATGGCAGCTTCTGAGGTCCCGCCTCGGACCTGTCGCGCAACCAAGGACTTCCCCTTCGCGCGACAGGCTCAAGGGATTTCAGTAAAGCTGGACTGATCAAGGGTCGCCATTGGCGGCCCTTTTTTTGTGCTCGGACATTGCGGGACGAAATTAACAATCTCCTTACCCTGCGGCGCGATGGTGTCGATGAGGGCTGACCATGGGCGCTGAATCGCATTTCGAACAGGACCGCAAACGGCGCAACGCAGAGCGGCGTCATGTCCAGATCGGCATCAAGGTGTGCCGGCCCGGCGAAACCTGGTTCAGCAGCCGCATCGCCGACCTGTCGGTCACCGGCTTTCGTCTGCAGAGCTTCATGAAATTGCGACCGGGCGATGAGCTGTGGCTGATGCTCCCCGGCTTTGAAGGACGACGTGCGCGCGTTTTGTGGACGCGGGGCCATGAATCGGGCTGCACGTTCGAACGGCCACTGCACCCCGCCATTCTCGATCATGTCGTGCAAATGGGGCTGCGCGAAGCGGGCCAATGATCGTTCCGCTCAGGCGGCGGGACCATCCTGGAACTGCAGCCGGGCTAGCCGCGCATAAAGGCCATCCCGCGCGATCAGCGCCGCATGATCGCCCTGTTCGACGATCCGCCCCTCATCCAGCACGATGATCCGGTCCGCCGCGCGCACCGTCGCCAGGCGATGGGCGATGACGATGACCGTGCGCCCCTGCATCAGCGTGGCCAGGGCATCCTGCACCAGCCGTTCGGATTCGGCATCCAGCGCCGATGTCGCTTCATCGAGCAACAGGATCGGCGCGTCCCTTAACAGTGCGCGGGAGATCGCCACCCGTTGCCGCTGCCCGCCGGACAGGCGCGCGCCGCCTTCGCCCAGGAAACTGTCCAGCCCGTCGGGCAGCGCCCGCAAGAAGCCTTCGGCGTTGGCGGCGCGCGCGGCCGCCCAGATCTGGTCGTCGCTCGCGTCCCAGCGGCCATAACGCAGATTGTCCCGCGCCGACGCGGCAAAGATCACGCTGTCCTGCGGCACCATCGCGATCATTGACCGCAGCGACGCGGGGTCCATCTGCGGCAGCGCGCAGCCGTTCAGCCGGATCGTCCCCGCATCGGGATCGTAGAAGCGCAGCGCCAGCTGAATGAGCGTCGATTTGCCGGCGCCGGAAGGGCCGACGACCGCCACCGTTTCCCCCGGTGCGATGTCGAGGTCGATGCCGTGCAGCGCCGCCTGGTCGGGCCTGGTGGGATAATGGAAATGGACGTTGCTGAAGCTCAGCCGCGCGCCCTGGTCGCCGGGGGGCAGGGCGATCGGCGCGGCAGGGGCACGAATGTCGGGCTCAGCCGTCATCAATTCGCCCAGCCGGCTCGCAGCGCCCGCACCGCGCAGCAGGTCGCCCCAGCTTTCCGACAGTGATCCGAACGCGCCCGCGACCAGCCCGCCGGTCAGGACGAAGGCGGCGATGCTGCCGCCCGACAGCCGCCCAGCGGCGACATCGATGGCGCCCAGCCACATGACGCCGGTAATCGCGCCGAAGACCAGGGCGAAGGCGACCGCGGTCATGGTCGCGCGCAACAGGATGCGGTGGCGCGCGGTGGCGAACCCACGCTCGACCGTCGCCGTGAACCGCGCCGCCTCGCGCTGCTCCTGTCCGAAGGCCTGGACGATCTTCATCGCGCCCAGCACTTCGGTCGCGGTGCTGCCGATGTCGGCCAGTCGGTCCTGGCTGGCGCGCGACAAGGTCCGCACGCGCCGCCCCAGCCCGATCAGCACCAGCAGGATGACGGGAATGCCCAGCAACAGCAGGCCGGCCAGCTTGGGCGCGAGCGCGAACAGATAGACGAGGCCGCCGATGGCCGTCACCATGTTGCGCAGCGCCACCGACACGGTGGAGCCGACCACCTGTTCGACGATTGCGGTGTCGGCCGTCAGGCGCGACGCGATTTCGGACGGGCGATTTTCCTCGAAGAAGCGCGGAGCCTGGCGCAGCAGATTGGCCTGCGTCGCGCTGCGAATGTCGGCGACGACGCGTTCGCCGAGCCAGGAGACGAAATAGAAGCGCAACGCGCTGGCGATCGCCAGCACCAGCACGATCAGCAGCAGATATTCGAACCAGCGGCTGATGTCGCCGCCGCCCATGAACCCCTTGTCGATCACCAGGCGAAAGCCGTTGGGGATGGCCAGCGTCGCGGCAGAGGAGACGATGAGCGCCAGCAGCGCGCCGGCGATCCGGCCGGGGTAGCGGCGCGCGAAGCGCCACAGCATCGCCAGACTGCCGAGCGCGGGCCGCGCGCCGTGGGATTTTACCGGGACATCCTCCATGGGCGGCGCTTAGCAGGCGGCTCCGCCCGTCTCAATGGTCGCGTCAACCCGACGGCGCGATGGCGCCGGCCAGTTCCATGATCCGCGCGGGCGCTGCTTGGCCGGTCAGCGCATAGGCCATGTTGCCCGCTTCCCAATAGGCGATCACGTCGGCGGCGCGGCGCTCGATCAGCGGCTTGCCCTCGGCCGGCGTTTCCGCGCGGTCGGCAAAGAAGGACAGGCGCTCGCCCTGCGGCGTTTCCAGCGACATGGCGATGGCCGGGCTGTCGGGCGTCGGGAACAGCTGGACATCGGTGACGCGCCAATCCTGCGGCAGATCGGGCAGGACGATGCCGGTGGCGGTCTCGATCTCCTGCGGGTTAAGCGTGGCGCTTTCCACCTGGGACGCCATTGCCTGGCGCAGCAGGCCCGCGCGGCGCGATGCCGCCGCTTCGTCCAGGAAGCTGCTGGCTTGCGCCGGCTGGGGAAATTCGCCCATTTCGCCGCGAGCGATCCATCCTGCGCCGACCAATGCCGCGATGCCGGCGGCGCGGCGCACATGGCGCCAGGTCCGTCCGCGCTCATTGTCGTTCGCGACCGGGACCGACACGTCGCGCCGCCGCCCGACCAGCGTGCCCTTGGTGCCGTCCTTGACAAGGCGGAAGTCGATATGGGGCCAGCGCTGCCGCCAGCGCCGCGCCACCAGCCGCTCGCCCGGCCGCGCGGCATCGTCCAGCAGCACCACGCCCACGGGCGACAGGCGCGCGAACAGGCTGTCCGCCGCGCCGCGCACCAGCGGATGGACGCTCCAGGGTGGGCCGTCGATGATCAGCAGGTCGATCTGTTCGGGCACCATGTCGATCGCATACCAGCGGCCCGGCCAATCCGCGCTTTCATGCGTCAGCGGCGCATGGCGGATATCCACCGACAGGCCGTTGTCCGCCAACCAGTGGCGCGTGGCGTCGACGAAGCCGCCATGCTGGTCGAAGCTGTGCAACTGCCCCCCGCCATGCAGGCGCAGCGCGCGCGCCGCCACCAGCGAGGATGCGCCGGCGCCCAGTTCGACGACATGGGCGGGGCGCAGCCGGGCGATTTCGCGCACGATGTGCCGCAGGAAACCAACATCCGCCTTCCAGCTGCCAAGATGGGGCAGGGCGTCATGCGCCAGCCCCAGTTCATCGAGCAACGCCCGCTTGTCCGCTTTGCGCCCGCCCGATAGGCTGGCCAGCAGCCAGGGCCATCCGATCGCGCCGAACCCTATGCGCCACGCCATGTCGGACAGGCGCCGTGGCCAGTCGGCATCAACAGATTGACTATCATCCAGAGGCAGGAAACCGGTCAGCTCACGGGAAGTCACAGAAAATCGTCTCCTAGACGCGGAAAGGAGGGGACTATGCCCGCTCGCGCCCGCCGCGCATAGGGCGGAAGGCAGTCCGGTCGCCGATCACGGCGAAAAGGTTCATCTTCCATCCGTGAACTCAATAGCCGAGCGTCAGTCCCAGCGCATAATATTTCGGCCCGATATTGGCCTTGGCGCGCAGCTTGGGGATGAGCGGCATCGCGACGGTGGCATAGGGGCGGACATCATCGCCACTCACGCGCGCGCCTGCCCCGATCGTCGCGGACAGCGGGATGGTATAGGCTGCCTCGACCCGGCCATAAAGGCGGGTGTCGCCATCGCGCAGATAGACGCCGCCGCCGGGCGTCAGGCTGAAACCCGCCATTTCCAGCGCGTAGCCCGCCCCGATCTCCGTGCCCCAATGGCCATCGGCGCGGCCGTAATTGATCTCGGCGCCCAGCCCCTCGGCAAAGGCGGCATGGGGCGCGGCGAAGGCGGCGGCGGCGATCAGGAGGCGAAGCATTTTCATGGCCGACCCGCTAGGCAGGCGTCCTCATGCCCGCAAGCGCGCGCCGACGAGCCGAGTCGCCTGCGCGCCGGCCTGCCGTCATCCTTCGAGGTCGACGCGCTTGACCGGCTGCACTTCGGCATAGGGCATGATCATCCGCCCGTCGGGCGCGGCCGTGAAGGTGGTCTGCGTGGGGTAGGCGAATTCGATGCCGCGCTCGTTGAACTGGCGCAGGATAGCGAGGCCGATATTGTGGCGGATCAGGTAGATGTCGTCCCAGCCCGGCTTGTAGACTTCGAACTCCAGTTCGAAGTCCAGGCTGGACGCGCCGAAGCCGACAAAGCCCGACCGGATGAAGACGGCGTCCAGCGATTCCACGATCGTCTTCAGGATGTCGGGGATCTGCTCGGCGACCTGCGGGGGCGTCTGATAGATGACGCCGATCGCGAATTTCAGCCGGCGATGGTCGAGCGTCTGATAGCTGGTAATCTCCTTCTGCAGCAGATTGGCGTTGGAAATCACCTTCTTCTCGCCGGTGAGCGCGCGCAGCCGCGTGGACTTGAGCCCGATCCTTTCCACCGTTGCCGTCGTCGTGTCATAGGAAATGGATTCGCCGCGGCGGAACGGCTTGTCGAAGATGATCGACAGCGCCGCGAACAGGTCGGAAAATATGCCCTGGGCCGCGAGGCCGATCGCGATGCCGCCGATGCCAAGGCCCGCGACCAGGCCCGTGACGTTCACGCCCAGATTGTCGAGCACCACCACCGCGGCGATCGCGAACAGCGCCACCGTCACCAGCACGCGGATCAGGCCCATGGCGTTGGCCAGCGTTTCGCCCTGGCCATCCTCGGCCAGCGTGCGCCGCTCGATCAGGCCCAAAATCACTTCGCGCGCCCAGACCGCGCCTTGCAGCACGGTGGCGATGGTGAACAGGAATACGACGGTGCGGTAGATGATGGGTGGCGCATCGGCATAGCCCGCGACCAGCCGCGCCGCGACCATGACCATGAAGAAATGCGTGGTCTTGGCGACGGTCCGCCCCAGCACATTGGTATAGCCGATCGCGTCCCCGCGCCTGCCCCTGTAGCGCTGGCCCAGCCCCTTGAGCGTGGCGAGCAGCAGATAGATGACGATGGCGGCGCCGATCGCGATCAATATCTGCAGATAATGGAAGGAAAACCAGTCAGCGGTCGCGGTCCACATGGCCTGCAGGTCCGGCGCGCGAACGGTTGTCGTGGGAAGGGCGGGGTCTTTTGCGTCGGCCATGCCTGTCCTGTCTTGCTGGTTCGATGACGAAGCGGATCGCGGACCCGCCGGCTCCGCCCGCGGGGTAGAGCATCAGGGCGGGGTGGTTCAAGCCGCTGCGGCCAACGGTGTGCAATCGGCGATATCGTCCAGGAAAGCGATCAGCCCGCGCTCCATGCGGGACAGATAGCGGGTGCGGCGTGGCAGCTTCAGCCCTGCGCGCCATTCCTCCTGCCCTTCCTTGCATAAGGCGATCAGGGCGGGATGGATGTAGGATTTGCGGCTGATCGCAGGGGTATTGCCCAGCGCCTCCGCCACCGGGGCGATCATCGCCTTGAGCGAAACCGGACCGGCGGCCAGCTGTTCGAAGGCGATGACGGACGCCCCCCAGGTGCGGAAATGCTTGGCGGTGAAGGGCGCGCCCATGGCCTGTGCGATATAGGCGTTGACGTCGCTCGAGCTGATCGGGCGGGCATCCCCATCTTCGTCCAGATACTGGAACAGATGCTGTCCGGGCAGGTCCTGCACCTGCCGCACGAAGCGCAGCAGGCGCGTGTCGGTGACCGCCAGCTGCTGCTCCTTGCCCGACTTGGCGCGGTATCGCAGCATCAGCTTGCGGCCGGCGATATCCAGATGCCGCCGCCGCAGGGTGGTGGCGCCGAAACTCTTGTTGGTGGTGGCATAATGTTCATTGCCCACGCGCAGCTTGGCGAGGTCGAGCAGGCGGACGACGGCGGCGACGGTGCGATCCTTGCGCAGGCCGCGCTTGGACAGGTCGCTGTCGAGACGCGCGCGCAGCTTGGGCAGGGCGCGGCCGAAATCGGGGCAGCCGGCATATTTCTCCGCCTCGCGCGCGGCGCGGAAATCGGGGTGGTAGCGATATTGCTTGCGCCCCCGATCGTCATAACCGGTCGCCTGGATATAGCCGAAGGGCGAGGGGCAGAACCAGCAGTCGCGATAGGCGGGCGGCAGGGCGATGGCGTTCAGCCGGTCGATCTCGTCCCGGTCCGTGATGCGCGCGCCATCGCCATCATAATAAGCCCAGCCCCGCTTGAGCGCGCGCCGCGTGATGCCGGGATGGGTGTCGTTCGTGTGAACGAGTGCGGATTGGGCCATGTTTTCCTTCTCATGCCGCAAAACCCGCCGTTCATCGCTTCGTTCCGCAACTCCGTCCGGGGGTCGGCCGTTCACAGGGCTCCCCCAAGCGAAGGAGAGATTTATGCCCGCCATTGAGCAGAGCCGCATCCTGATCGTCGCCACCGACGGGTTCGAACAGTCCGAATTGTTCGAACCGCGCCAGAAGCTGATGGACGCCGGCGCGACCGTCACTCTGGCGTCGCCCGCCACCGATCCCATTCAGGGCATGGAGCATGACAAGAAGGGCGAAACGATCACCCCCGACATCACGCTGGATGCCGTCCAGATCGGCGACTATGACGGGCTGGTGCTGCCCGGCGGCGTCGCCAACCCCGACACGCTGCGGATGAACGAGCAGGCGGTCAAGATCGTGCGAGACTTCGTCGCCTCGGGCAAGCCGGTGGCCGCGATCTGCCATGGTCCCTGGCTGCTGGTCGAAGCCGACTGCGTCGATGGCAAAACCGTCACCTCCTGGCCGTCGGTGCGCACCGACCTCGCCAACGCAGGAGCGCAGGTGGTGGACGAACCGGTCGTGGTCGACGGCAATCTGATCACCAGCCGCAAGCCCGAGGATATTCCCGCCTTCGTCGATGCGTTCAAGCAGGCCGTGACGGAAGCGGCGGCCATCCCCGCCTGAGCCGCGGGCCGTCGCCGCCTTCGGTGCGCCAGGGCACCGGGCGGCGGCGCAGCGTCGACATGGTCGCGAGCGCCAGCATCGCGCAGGCGCTCGCCGCCGGCACCGCAAGGATCAGCAACGGGGGCACCATGACCGGCGTGAAGATCGACAGGGCGCAGCCGACGAGCGCGATGCCGCTCGTCCGTCCATCGCCGTCCGGTCCCCGCAGCCATGTGATGCAGGTCGCGACGCCCGTCAGAAAGGCGAGGCTGTAGCGGAGGCCCTCGTGGGTGGTGATGCCCTGGACCGCGATCAGCGCGATCAGCAAAATGACCGCCGCTCCCCGCGTCATCCGGCCCAGCAGGACGGCGCTGGCAGGATAGACCATCAGTTCGCACAGCAACGCTGCAAAGGCGAGGGCCTGCGCATCCTGCGGGCTGCGCGCTATGATCGCGATGATCACCGCCGCCCCCCAGGGGAGCAGTCGCGCGGGCGCCATGCGAACATGGCTGATCCAGTCCAGCGCTCCACCGCGCCTGTCCCAGCGACGATCCGCAAGACGCAGTTGGAACCCGCTCAGCACGCACAAGGCGGTGACGCCCCAGCGCAATGCGCCAGTCCCAGCCACGGCAAACGCAAGCAGCAGCCCCAGCAGGATGCCCATCGCCATGTTCACAAAGGTCATGCCCTGCCTCATGCCGGCGCCCCATGGCCTTGCGCCAGCGCGGCATCCAGTTGTCGCTTGGCCGCCGCCTCGCGCTTGCGCGTCAGATAGGTGTCGAGCCCGATCTGAAGCGCCAGCATCATGAAGATGAAGGGCTGATAGGCGATGCCCACGAACAGCGATCCGATCATATAGATGATATGGCCTTGTTGCAGCGCCAATGCGAAGGGCGCGATCCACGCCTCGTCGGGGCCGTCGCGGTTGCGGTAGGCGCGTCGGATCGCCTCGGTCCGGATGAAGCAGACGAGGTGCAGCAGGGCCCAGATCGCGAAGCCGAAATAGCCCTGTTCGCCCAGCAGTTCGAAATAGGCGCTGTGATAGGCGCGGCCCCGGTCGGTCACCAGACGGCGTTCCACGCGCGTGCCGCCACTGTCCGTGACGGTGCTCTGGGCGAAATAGGTGAAGCTGTTCTGCAGATAATTGTCGAAGCCGCCGCCGCCCGGATGCGCCTTCACATAGTCGAGCGTCCACATCCACACCGCGACGCGAGTCGACGCGCTTTCGTCGCCCTGATGGTTCTCGATCGTCTGCATCCGCTGGGTGAAGCTGGCGGGCAGGAAGGGGATCGACACCAGAGCGGCGAACAGCATCAGCGGGCCGTAGACGAACTTGCGCTTCGATCGCATCAGCATCAGCCCCGCCAGCACGACGATGCAGACGAGGCCGGTGCGCGCTTCGGTGCCGACCGGCATCAGCAGGCAGGCCAGGCAGAGGCAATAGCAGAAGCTTTTCACCTTCCAGTCGGGCGGGAAGATGGTCCCATGGCGCGATAGCCACAGGATGATCGGGATCAGCGAGATGGCGACGCAGGAAATGATGCTGCCTTCGTACAGGCCGCTATTATTCTCGACCATCAGGTTGAGCACGCCATAGCCGCCGCCCGATAGGGCGGTCTTCATGCCGCCATTGATGATGATTGTGCTGGCGCACAGCACCATGAACAGCGACAGCGCCTCGATCCGCAAGCGGGTGCGCAGCACCAGCGGCAGGAAGACGCCGGCGATGATCGCCTTCCACACCCAATTCCATTTGGTCAGCGCTTCGGCCGGGAAGTCGGCGGTCAGGGTCGTATATCCGCACCAGGCAAGCAGCAGCAGCATCAATCCCTGCCGTGCCGAGAATCGGCAATCCTTCTTGTCGTCCACCAGCAGCCATGCGCCCACCATCAGGGCGAAGGCGATGGCGGAGATCGGGATGGAATTGAGCAGGAAATAGGACAGGCGCTGGGGCGATACGATGTCGATATAGGCGTAGAGGGCGACCAGCAGGAACGGCCGCCGCAGCCCCATCAGGCCGAAGACGCCGAGAAAGGCGATGAAGAACAGGTCACGCATCGCCGGCCGGCTCCTGCGGCGGCGGGTCGCGGTCCAGGTCGGCCCGCGGCAGCAACCGCCAAGCCGCGAGCAGGATCACGCCGTGGCTGATCAGCAGGGACAAAATGTCTATCATCGCTCGCTTGAATTTCCGCTCTTGGACGCTTCTCCTAGTCTGACAGAGTTGACGGGCCGTTAAACCTTTTGCGGCAGACGGGATTGGCTATGACTCGCATACTTCATGTGCTGGACCACAGCCTGCCGATGCACAGCGGCTATACGTTCCGCACCCGGGCGATCCTGCGCGCGCAGATCGCCAAGGGTTGGGACGTGCGCGGCATTACCGGGCGGCGGCACAGCGCAGGCGGACCGGATGTGGAGCAGGTGGACGGGCTGACCTTCCACCGCACGCCGGGCGATCCCGCTACGGGCAACGCGGTGGTGCGCGAATGGCGGGATCTCGCCGCGCATGCCGATGCGATCGACGCTCTGGTCCGCCAGTGGCGGCCGGACGTGATCCACTCGCATTCGCCGGTGCTCAATGCCATGGCGGCGCAGCGGGTGGCGCGCCGGCACGGCATACCCATGATCTACGAAATCCGCGCCTTCTGGGAGGATGCGGCCGTCGGCAATGGCACGGGGACGGAGGGCAGCCTGCGCTATTGGCTGACGCGGCAGCTGGAAACCCGGGCGGTTCGCAATGCCGATGCCGTCGCGGTCATCTGCGAAGGGCTGCGCGGCGATCTGGTCGCGCGGGGCATCGACCCTGCCAAGATCATCGTATCGCCCAATGGCGTCGATATGGCGCAATTCGGAACGCCGGTGCCGCGCGATCCCGCGCTGACGGCGTCGCTGGGGCTAGGCGGCGCGGATGTCGTCGGATTCATCGGCAGCTTCTATGATTATGAGGGACTGGACGATCTGATCGCCGCGATGCCGCGACTCGTGCGGGCGCGGCCACGGGCCAGGCTGCTGCTGGTGGGCGGCGGTCCGATGGAGCAGGCGCTCCGCGCGCAGGCCATGGCATCGCCCTTTGCCGATCACATCATCTTCGTGGGCCGGGTGCCGCATGATCAGGTCGAACATTATTATGCGCAGGTCGACATCCTGGCCTATCCGCGCAAGGCGATGCGCCTCACGGAACTGGTGACGCCGCTCAAGCCGCTGGAGGCCATGGCGCAGGGGCGGCTGGTCGCCGCGTCCGACGTGGGTGGCCACCGCGAACTGATCCAGGACGGCGTCACCGGCACGCTGTTCGCGCCCGACGACCCGGCGGCGATCGCCCGGTCGCTGGCGGACATGTTCGCCGACCGCGCCGCCTGGGACGAACGCCGCCGCGTGGCGCGCGCCTTCGTCGAGCGCGATCGTAACTGGTCGTCAAACATTGTGCGTTACGAACCTGTTTACCAAAATCTGTTTACACGGTCTTCCAGGGACCGCGCAGCGGCATGAACAGAAACGAAGTCGAGAGGTTGATAAGGGCGACAGGCAGACGCAGCGGGGCAATGGCAGGGCTGGCGGCGATCGCCGCAGCCGCCGCCCTGCTGGCGACGCCCGTCGGATTGCTAGAGACGGTGGTGGCGTCGAGCGGGCTCAGCGAAGCGCTGCCCGCCGCCGCGCCGCCCCTGGGACTGACGGCCCGGCTGCTGATGGCCGGGTTTGTGGGAATGCTGGCGGCAGGGCTGGTGGCGGCGATGAACCGCGATCAGGACGCCGCGGATGACGAACGGGACAAGGATGGGCGCCAGCATCGCGCCTCGGGAGCAAGACATATGGGTTTCGCCTTTTCCAAGCTGACCGCCCTGGCGCGCGGACGCGCTATGCCCGTGGCTGAACCGGACGCGCCCTCGCTGCGCCGCGCCGACGCGCATCCCGATGCGCCGCCGCGCCCGCCGATCTTCGCCAGCCGCGACTTTGACGGTGTCGAGATTTTCTCGCGCCCCGATGCCGGTCGCCGCCCGCTGGTCGTTGCGCCGGAGCCGGAAGCGCGCTCGGTGCTGCCGATGCCCAGCTTCGTCGCGCGCAGCCTGTCGACCGAGCCGGTGGAGGAGGAACGACCCGCCCCCGCCTTCGCGCCGCCCGCCCCTCGCTTCGATGCGCTGGTGGAGGAAGACGACGCGCCGTCGACTGAGGCCTGGGACGATGATGATGATGATGATGCATCGATTGAGGCCGCACCCCTGGCGGAAGCGCGGCCCGCGCCGCTGCCGCTGCCGACCCATGGCCTGTCGATCGCGGAACTGACCGATCGTCTGGAGCGCGGCCTCGCCTCGCGCCGCCGCATGGCGGGCGCCAATGCCGCCCCCGTGCTGGCGGACATGCCGGTCGCGCCGGCCGTACCCGTGCGCCAGAGCGTCGCGCCCGATGCCGACGAAGCGCTGCGCGCTGCATTGGGCACGCTGCGCACCATGGCCGCGCGCCGGCGCTGACCGGCGCATCACCAATCGCGGATCGTCAGCGCCGATAATTGCACCCATTGGCCCTCGCTATCCGATCCCTCCTCGTCGACCGTGATGTCGGCGACGAAATATTTCGGCAGCCTCCATTCCGCTTCGCTGAGCCCCGCTATGAAGCGCGCGCGCTGCGCCGTCGGCTCCCCGCCGGCGAAATGCAGTCGGATGCTATGACGCCGACCCTCGAACAGGGCGCTCGCCCATGGGCGGCTGCTGGCGCGCTCGATCGTCGTGGGCAGTCCCGCGCGCAGCAGCAATTGCCCCAGCAGCAGCGGCAGCGGATCGGCTTCGCCCCGGCCGATAGGTTGATTTCGGAGCAGGTTGGTGCGGCGGAACGAGAGATCCATGCTTGTCATTGGCCTTGGCTCCTGCGATAAGTGTTCATGAAATGTTCTACTCGTCTCGTCAGTCGCGCGCCTGGTTCGCGGCCTTGCCGCAGGTCGAACACCAGTCGCGGATCGCGCGCGCAGTCACGCCCGAACCGGGTGGGCCGCATGTCATGCTGGCGCAGAAATCTCTCGATCATCGGCAGAAGCATCAATTCTCGTCTCCCCCTTCAAGCCGACTCACCCCGTGCGAGTCGATAGGTGATTTCCTATCTCAAACTCATTTTCCTACTTGTCTAGGAAAAATCTTATCGGTAATGGACTGGCTATGGATCAATCGCAGGACGCCCGCGCCACGCTGGATCGGCTGATCGCCGATCGCGGGGAAAATTACGCCGATCTGTCCCGCCTGATCGGGCGCAATCCCGCATATATTCAGCAGTTCATCAAACGGGGAACGCCGCGCAAACTGGATGAGGATGATCGGCGCGTGCTGGCGCGCTATTTCGGCGTGTCGGAGGATATGCTGGGCGGCGGCGCGGCGGCTGTTGCGCCGTCCGTGCGCGGCCGCGGCCTGCCGGCCGTGGTGTCGGTTCCGCGTCTGGCGCTCGGCGCGTCGGCCGGCGGCGGCACGCTGGACGATGATGAGCGGGCGGCAGGCGTGATGGCCTTCGACGCCCGCTGGCTGCGGCATCTGGGGGTGCGGCCGCAGCGTGTGTCGATCATCCGTGTCGATGGCGAATCGATGGCGCCGACGCTCAGCGATGGCGATGACATCATGGTCGATCATGATGATGATGCCGACCGGCTGCGCGATGGCGTCTATGTGCTGCGCCTCGATGGCGTGCTGATGGTGAAGCGCGTCGCCCTGGGTCCGCGCAGGGGGCGCTTCAGCGTGCTCAGCGACAATCCCCATTATCCCGACTGGGCCGACATCGATCCCGTGCTGGTCGATATTGTCGGACGAGTCGTATGGACCGGCCGGCGCTTGCACTGACCGATCATCATCCCCATTGCTGCCCGGCAGCAGCAGGCTGCGCTCGAACCGGGAGCATGACGTTGAACGACAATGGCGCGGTGATCCGCAAGGCGATCGAATGGCGCGGCGCGCCGATGGCGCTGGCGACGGTGATCTCGACCTGGGGCTCCGCCCCGCGCCCGCGCGGCAGCCACATGCTGGTCCATCAGGATGGCCGGCTGGAAGGCAGCATATCGGGCGGCTGCGTGGAAACCGACGTGCTGCAGCGCGCGGCCGAGGTGATCGCGGGCCGCCCGGCGCATGTGCACAGCTATGGCGTTGCCGATGGCGATGCCTGGGAAGTGGGGTTGCCCTGCGGCGGCGAGATCGCGGTGCTGGTGCAGCCGGTCACGGATTCGGGCTTCGCGCCGCATCTGTTCGATCGCATCGCCGCCGCGAGCGAGGGGGGGCGGGCGCTGACGCTGGCGACTGACCTCGCCACTGGACGGACGCACGAGGGCATTGTCGAAGGCGGCTTCCTCAACCGCTATGACCCGCCCCGCCAGCTGCTGATCGTGGGCGCGGTCCAGATCGCCCAGTCATTGGTCTCGCTCGCGCAGGCCATCGACGTCCGGCCGGTCGTCATCGACCCGCGCGGCCGATTCCTGACTGAAGAACGCTTTCCCGGCGTCGAACTGGACGATCGCTGGCCCGATGAGGCGATTGCCGCCCGTCATCCGGGCGAATCGACCGCCATCGTGACGCTCAGCCACGACATCAAGATCGACGATCCCGCCCTGATCGCAGCGCTCAACGCGCCGACCGGCTATATCGCGGCGCTGGGATCGCGGCGCAGCCATGCGGCCCGGATCGGCCGGCTGACGGCTGCTGGGTTCGACGCGGACGCGCTGGCGCGGATCGACGGACCGGCGGGGCTGGACATCGGCGCGATCGGCCCGGCGGAGATCGCCCTGTCCATCACCGCGGGCATGGTCACGGGCTTCAACGCCAGGGGCTGAACACATGGATGCCCCCTGCCGCAAGGGAAGGGCAGGGGGCATGTCCTGAAGCTGTCGGGCACCAGTGACGGCCGCCCCGTATCAGAGGTGTATGAAACAGCAATAGAAAAATGCGAGCGAAACTAAATTTTCCGTTCGTAAAACTGCAACATCTTGTAATATTGTTGCAAGATTAGCAGCAGCGGCCCCCGTTGCGCCCACCATAGCGCGCTTCCTGCCGGTCGCGGAAAAAGGCCTTTTCATCCATCACGGGCGCGCCCGGATGATGATCGGCCATGTGGCGCAGATAGGCGTCATAGTCGGGCATGCCAACCATCAATCGCGCCGTCTGGCGGAGCGTCGCCCACAAGCGGGTCATTGCGCCGGCACCAGCTGCGCCGGGATTTCGCGCACGGTGGGCGCGGGAATCCGGCGCGCTGCGATGCAGGTCCGGATCGTGAAATAGAGCACGGCCAGGACCACGGCCAGAAACAGCGCCACCAGCGCGGCGTCGATCCGGTCGTTGAAGATGATCCGCCGCATTTCCGCCATCGACGTGGCGGGCGACTTGATCTCGCCCGCGTCCGCCGCCGCCGCGAATGTCGCCGCATGCGCCAGGAAGCCGACCTTGACGTCGGTCGAAAACAGCTTCAGCCAACCCGCCGACAGGGTGCAGATCAGCAGCCAGGCGGTGGGCAGCACCGTCACCCAGGCGAAGCGGTCCCGCTTCATCCGGAACAGCACGGCCGTTCCCAGCATCAGCGCGATCGCCGCCAGCATCTGGTTCGAAATGCCGAACACCGGCCAGAGCGTGTTGACCCCGCCCAGCGGATCGGTGACGCCCTGGTAGAGGAAGAAGCCCCAGGCCGCGACGCACAGCCCGGTGGCGATGATGCCGGGCGCATGGCTCTTGCTCTCCTTGAACGCCGGCACCGCCAGAGCAATCAGGTCCTGCAGCATGAAGCGCCCCGCGCGCGTGCCGGCGTCGACCGCCGTCAGGATGAACAGCGCCTCGAACAGGATGGCGAAATGATACCAGAAGGCCTTCATCGCCGGTCCGCCCACGACATGGCTGAAGATTTCGGCCATCGCCACCGCCAGCGTCGGCGCGCCGCCCGCGCGGCTGATGATCGTATGTTCGCCCACGTCCCTGGCCGTCTGGGCGATGACATCGGCCGTTATGGGAAAGCCCATGGCGCTGACGGCGGCGGATGCGCTGGCATCGTCCGGGCCGATGAGCGCGGTCGGGCTGTTCATGGTGAAATAGATGCCCGGGTCCAGGATCGACGCGCCGACCAGCGCCATGATCGCCACGAACGCCTCCATCAGCATCGCGCCATAGCCGATCATCGGCGCATGCGCTTCGCTGGCGATCAGCTTGGGCGTGGTGCCGCTGGAAATGAGCGCGTGGAAACCCGACACCGCGCCGCAGGCGATGGTGATGAAGAGGAAGGGAAAGAGCCCGCCGGCCCAGACCGGCCCATTGCCCGCGACGAACTGCGTCAGCGCCGGCATCCGCAGCGGCGGCGCCATGATGACGATGCCGAGGGCGAGCGCCGCGATCGCGCCGATCTTGAGGAAGGTGGACAGATAATCACGCGGCGCGAGCAGCAGCCAGACCGGCAGGACCGAAGCGACCGCGCCGTAGCCGATCAGGATCCAGCACAGCTGTACCGGCGTGAAGGTGAAGATCGGGCCCCACACCGGCGATTGCGCCACCGCCTGGCCGTAGACGATCGCGGCCAGCAGGCCGATCAGCCCCAGGATCGACACTTCGCCGATCCGCCCCGGCCGGATCCAGCGGGTATAGGCGCCCATCGCCATCGCCAGCGGCACGGTCGCGGCGACGGTGAACATGCCCCAGGGACTCTCGGCCAGCGCCTTGACCACGATCAGCGCCAGCACCGCCAGGATGATGACCATGATCATGAAGGCGCCGAACAGGGCGATCGTGCCTGCCACCTGGCCCATCTCCAGGCGGATGAGCTCGCCCAGCGACTTGCCGTCCCGGCGCATGGAAATGAAGAGGACCATGAAGTCCTGCACCGCCCCTGCCAGCACCACGCCGAAGATGATCCACAATGTGCCGGGCAGATAGCCCATCTGCGCCGCCAGCACCGGCCCTACCAACGGCCCCGCGCCCGCAATCGCCGCGAAATGATGGCCGAACAGCACGGTGCGGTCGGTCGCGACATAATCCAGCCCGTCGGCGCGTCGGATGGCGGGGGTGGGGCGGGACGGGTCCAGCCGCATCACATGGCGCGCGATGAACAGCGCATAATAGCGATAGGCGACCAGGAAACAGCTGACGGAGGCGACGACGATCCACAGTGCGTTGACGTTTTCGCCGCGCGACAGGGCGACGACCGCCAGGGCGACGACGCCGATGATCGCTGTCGCTATCCAGGGAAGATGCCGGGTCATGCGCGCCTCATGTCGATCGGGAGCCTGGCCGCGCGATGCTCCGCGCAGCGCCGGTCAGGCCGGAGGAGAATGTGAGACATCACCCTAAGCCCCCGCGCTCGAAAGACAACCGTTGCGCCGCGGCCAAGGAACGGAAGCGGCCCGCCGCCCGTTCCCTCCCCTCCCGATTGCGAAGGTGCCGCGTCATGACCTGTGATCCCCTAGCCTTCGATCCGCCGCCCGAAGCGAAGCAATTCTATACTGACAGCCTGGCGGAACTGGTCGCATCGGGCATCCCCTTTCTGCTGTCGGGCACCTATGCGCTGGGCTGCCTCACCGGCATCGTGCGCCCGACCAAGGATTTAGACGTCTTCTGCAAGGCGGGCGACGCGCCGCGCATCCTCGCGCATTTCCGCCAGCGCGGGCATGAGGTCGAGTTCGAGGATGAGCGCTGGATCGGCAAGGTATGGAAAGACGGTCATTTCTTCGACGTCATCTACAATATCTCCTCGGCCAGCCTGCCGGTGACGGAAGAATGGTTCCACGATGTCGCCCATGCCGAAGTCTATGGCACGCGGGTGCGCATTACCCCGCCAACCGAATTCATCCTCTCCAAGCTCTTCATCCAGGATCGCTACCGTTATGACGGCGCGGACGTCGCGCACATGATCCTCAAGCAGCATGAGGCGATCAAGTGGCAGCGGCTGCTGGACGCGATGGAGTTGCACTGGGAATTGCTGCTCATCCACCTGCTCAACTTCCGCTTCATCTATCCGACCGAGCGGCATTGCATCCCGCTCTGGCTGTTCGAGGAGCTGCTCGGCCGCTTGCAGACGCGCGCAGAGTTGCCGGTGCCCAATATCCGCGTGTGTCGCGGCCGGCTGCTCAGCCCCCGCGACTATCTGGTCGATATCACCGAATGGGGCTTTGCCGATGTGGTCGGCAAGGGACTGGAGGAAAGCCATGATCGAAACAAGTGACAGCCGCCAAGCCGGGCCGCCGTCCGGCAGCATCACCGTCGCCGCGATCGGCGACCTGCATGTGACCGACCAGTCGGAACATAAATATCGCGACCTGTTCGTCGAAATCGCCCAGAAGGCGGATGTACTGGCGCTGTGCGGCGACCTCACCAATTTCGGCAAAACGCGCGAGGCGGAGATACTGGCCGAGGATCTGCACGCCTGCACCATCCCGACCGTGGCGGTGCTGGGCAATCACGACCATGAATGCGGCCAACCGGAGGAAGTCGCGCGCATCCTGCACAGCGCGGGCGTGACCGTGCTCGACGAGCAGGCGGTCGAGATCAAGGGCGTGGGCTTTGCTGGCGTCAAGGGCTTCGTCGGCGGCTTCGGTCGGGGCGAACTCGGCGCCTTTGGCGAAACCGCCATCAAGGGTTTTGTCGAGGAATCGATCAACGAAGCGCGCAAGCTGGAAAATGCGCTGCGGTCGCTGCGCACGGACCGGGCGGTGGCGGTGCTCCATTATTCGCCGATCGCCAAGACGGTCGAAGGCGAGCCGCCGGAAATCTTTCCCTTCCTCGGCTCGTCGCGCCTCGCCGACGCGATCGACCGTTTCGACAATGTGCGCTTTGCCGTTCACGGCCATGCACATCGCGGCACGTTCGAGGGGAAGACGCCGCGTGGCGTACCCGTCTATAATTGCGCGCAGTTCGTGGTGTCGGAACAGTTCGGCCGGCCTTACGCCTTGATTGCCGTCTAAACCCTGTCTTTGCGCCAGGGCCAGTCGATCACGCCGCTGGCCCAGAGCGGCCACCAGATCAGCAGCGGCTGCAGCGCCAGCCTTGGTCCATGATACCACCAGCTCAGATGCGTCCCGCCCAACGGGATGTCGTTCAGCGCATGGTTGAAATTGGCTGGCGAGACGCAGAGCGCATAAAGCGCAAGGCCGATCGCAGCCGCGCGCCGCAGCGGGCGGATCAGCAGCCCCGCCGCGCCCGCCAGTTCGGCCACGCCGCTCAGCGCGACGACGACCGAAGGCGCGGGAACCCAGCCGGGCGTGATGGCAACGAAGCCGGACGGCCGCGTCAGATGCGCGACGCCCGCCAAAGCATAGGCGGCCGCCAGCACGAACAGGGCGATCCGCCGCCCACGTCCTGGCTGCGCATTCAATGCATCACGTCGATCTCAAGCTCGCCTTCATCCTCGCCGTCCCAATAATGGGCGCGTTCGGCATGGACATGGATCATGACCAGCCCCGGCGTGTCGGCGCCCTTGGCGAACCAGCGCTCCAGGTCGGGATTCCAATGCTCGGCGAAGCGTTCGCGGTCGCGCACCAGGTCGGCGCGGCCTTCCAGCGCGATGAACAGTGGACGCTGACCGAACAGGCCGCTTTTGCCGTGGAAGGACAGGCTGACGCGTGGATCGCGTTCTATGTCCTTCACCATCAACGTGTCTTCGGTGGTGAAATAATAGCTGTCGCCGCCATGGGCGACATCCTGATTATTGCTCATCGGCCGAGCGCCGATATGCCCGTCTTCGGTATGCGTGGACAGCATGGCGAAATCGATATGCTGCATCTTCTCCGCCAGGCTCGCCAAGGTGTGTTGCACCCGATCGGCCTGAGTCGGGTTCCTTGACGTAAGGGCAGCGTCCGACGAAGGGGGCGGAAAGGGTGCTGATCCGCCCGTGCGACGTCAGTAGATGCCGCCCTGTTCCTGCAGGAAGTCCGCGTCGGTGCGCTGGCGACCGCGCGCGACGGCGGCGGCGGCCTTGGCTTCCGCGGCTTTCGCCTGCGCTTCGGCCTCTTCCTTGCGGATCGACCGGCGTGGTTCGGTCTCGGGCTTGAACGCTTCCCAGATCACCGCCGGCTTGGCTTCGTTGCTGGGCCAGACACCATAGACGCGCTTGCCCGACCGGCGGTCGATCGTGACCATGCGGATGCCGGCCGGCGCGACGAAGGGCGTCTTGGGCATGGTTTCCAGGATCGGCGCCATCGCCGCCTTCCAGATCGGCGCCGCAATGCGCCCGCCCTGCGCCCAGCCGCCCAGGCTGCGCGGCTGGTCGTAGCCGACATAGACGCCCGCGACCAGGTCGGGCGAACCCCCCACGAACCAGACATTGGTGGGGCCGTTGGTCGTGCCGGTCTTGCCGAACAGCGGGCGCTTGAGGTCGGCCAGCACCGTCGCCGTGCCGCGCAGCACCACGCCCTCGGCGATGTGCACGACCTGATAGGCGGTCATCGGGTTCATCACCTGCCGGCCCTCGAAGCCGAAGCGCGGCATCGGCTTGCCGTCCCAGTTGGCCATGTTGCATCCGTCGCACGGACGCCAGCGTTCGGGCCAGATCACCTTGCCGCGGCGATCCTGGACATAATCCATCACCTTGGACGGGTTCTGCTTCCCCTGGTTCGCCAGCGTCGCATAGGCGTTGACCATCCGCTCCACCGTGGTCTCGCCCGCGCCCAGCGCGAAGGACAGATAGGGCTGATAGTCGCCGATCCCCATCGCCTTGATCGTGCGCACGACGCGATCCATGCCGGTCTGGCTGGCGGCGCGCACCGTCATCAGGTTGCGCGACTGCTCCACGCCCCAGCGCATCGTCTGCGGCCCGGCGCTGCCGCCCGAGAAATTGCGGAAGCATTTCTGGCCCAGCCCCGCGCCCTGGTAGACGCACAGCGGCCCGTCGACGATGATCGACGCCGGCGTCATGCCATTGTCCAGCGCCGCCGCATAGACGAACGGCTTGATGGTGGAGCCGGGCTGGCGCTGCGCCTGGGTCGCGCGGTTATAGGAGGAAAGGCGCGAATCGAATCCGCCCTGCATCGCGCGGATGCGGCCGCTATGCACTTCCTGCACGACCATGCCGCCCGAAACTTCGGGGATATTGCGCAGCGCCCAGTCCGCGCCATTCTTGGCCACGACGATCAGGTCGCCTGCCTTCAGCGCGGCGAAGGCTGGCCCGCCGCTGCGGCGATAGGCCATCTGCGCCATCGACGCGGGCAGGGTGCCGGTGGTGCCGTCCGAAAAGCCGATCTGCGCCTGCGACGAACTGCGGTCGATCACCACCGCGATGCGCCAGCCTTCATAATCGACGCCGACATAGCTGGCGGCCAATTCGCGTTCCCAGCCATTGCCGGGGTCGATATGCCCCACCGGCCCGGACCAGCCGCGCCCCGCGCCAAAGCGCAGCAGCCCGTTGCGCAGAGCGTCCTTGGTGCGCTCCTGCGCGACTGGGTCATAGGGGCTGCGCACCCACAGGCCGCCGGCATAGACGCTGTTGGGCCCGTCCTCCGCCTTCTCGCCGAAGCGTTCGATCAGGCGGCGGCGCACTTCCTCCATATAATAGCCGCCCGCCCGCGCGTCGAAGCTCGATCCGCGCACGGTGACGGTGCCCAGCGGCTGGGACTGCGCCTGGGCGCGCTGCGCCGCCGTGACCCAGCCATTGCGCTCCATCTCGCCCAGCGCCCAATTGCGCCGTTCGATCGCGCGGGCATGGCCGGTCTCGCTTTCCGGGCGGTAATTGGCCGGCCCCTTGGGCAGGATCGCCAGATAGGCCATCTCGTGCAGCTTGAGGTCCGCCACATCCTTGTCGAAATAGGCGCGGGCGGCCGCCTGCACGCCATAGGCGTTGCGACCGAGGAAGATCTGGTTGAGGTACAGCTCCAAAATCTGCTGCTTGCTCAGCACATTTTCCATGCGCCATGCGAGGATCATCTCCTTCACCTTGCGCGTGGGCGAATATTCGTCGCCGATCAGCAGGTTCTTCGCCACCTGCTGGGTGATGGTGGACCCGCCGCGCGCGCGCTGGCCCGATCCCAGCTTGCTGACATAGTCCGCCACCGCCCCGGCGAAGCCCGGAAAATCGACGCCATGATGCTCGAAGAAGGTCTTGTCCTCCGCCGCCAGATAGGCGCGGATCAGCAGCGGGGGATAATCGCTATATTGCAGCTGCACCCGCCGTTCGCGGGCATAGCTGTGCACCGGCTGGCCGTTGATGTCGCGCACCATGGTCGGCAGCGGCGGCTCATATTCCAGCAGTGTCGCCGCATCGGGCAGGCCGCGCGCGAAGATCAGCCAGAACAGGAAGACGGCCAGCAAAAATCCGCCCAGCAGGATCGCGAGCCAGCGGAACAGCCGCCGGCCCCAGAGCGGACGGATGCGGTCCATGGCGCCGCCCGCGTCACGGCGCAGGCGATAGGCGAAGGATGTCGGGGCGGTATCGGAACGGGCCTCTTCCATGGGGAGGAGGCTCTAGGGTCAAATCGCGGCCAAGGCCAGTGGCCTTTCGACGGGCCGCGCCATCAACCGCCCGCGCTCACGCCGCTCAGCGCCAGCTTGCGCGCGAAATGCACCTCGATCGCCCGGGCCACGCCGCGCGCGATCTTCTGCTGCCCCTCGCGCGAGGACAGGAAGGCGGAATCCGCTTCGTTGCTGATATAGCCGGTTTCGAACAGGATCGACGGCGTGTCCGGCGCCTTCAGCACCATCAGCGACGCGAAGCGATGATAGGCGCTGCGGAATGGCACATAGGGCGAGGCCTCGCGCTGGAGCAGCCGCGCGAAATTGGACGAGATATTGAGCGATTCGCGCTGGGTGAGGTCGATGAGGATCGACGACACGTCGCCCGACTGGCCGCCCAGATTGACGCCGTTGATGATGTCCGCCTTGTTCTCGCGCGCGGCCAGCCGCGCCGCTTCCCGGTCCGACGCCGTTTCCGACAAGGTATAGACCGTCGCGCCATGGGCGTCGGTATTTTCCGCGGCATCGGCATGGATGGAAATGAACAGGTCCGCGCCCATCTTGCGCGCGATGCCATAGCGTTCCTGCAGCACCAGGAAGCGGTCATCGTCGCGGGTCAGGGCGACGCGCACGCGTCCACCCTTGACCAGCTGATCGCGGATCGCCCGCGCGATCGCCAGCGTCACATCCTTTTCGCGCTTGCCGTTTTCGGTGTTGATCGCGCCGGGATCATGGCCGCCATGGCCGGCGTCGATCACCACCAGCGGGCGGGCGCCGTCATTCACGCCCTCGACCGGGGGCAGGGCGATGCCGCGCGCGGCCGGCGGGATCGGCACGGTGATCGAATGAAGGCGCTTGCGCGGACGTGCGGCCATGTCGGCGGCCGCATCGAAAAGCATGCGGCCGCGCCCGACTTCGCTGCGGAAACGGCTGTCGCTGACGCTCTGGATCGCGAAGCTCAGCGACTTGCCGTCCGCAGCGATGCGCGGTTCGGTCAGGGTGGCGGGGCTGGCAAGGTCCAGCACGACGCGCGCGCGCTCCGGGCTCAACTGGCCCTGCCGCACGCTCGCCACGGCGCCATCGCCCGGCGAAAAGGGGAAGCGGCCCGTCTGCGCGCCGTCTATATCGAGCGCGATGCGCTGCGGCCCCTCGAGCAGGAAGGCGGATGCGCCCTCCACCCGCTCGTCGAAGCGCACCACCACACGGTCCCCCCGCACATCGACGCCGGCGATGCCGCCTGCGTGGCCGGGGGTGGAAAAGAGGATGCCTGCCAGGGCAAGGCTCTGCAACATGCGCCGCTTGTGCACCGCACGCCCTTGGGCCGTCCAGCCAAATATCATCGACGTTGATCCGTCCAGCGTCCCCACGCTGAACGCCGGATTAAGCATCCCCCTCTTTTATCCCGGTAAAATGAGACGGTTAACGTCATCTTCATCATGATGGGCCAGAAGGCTCCAGTGCGCGTGACGCGCATGGCAGTTTATTTCGGCCAGCCGTTGCTCGCTGGGCTATTGACTGCTAACCATTCACATTCCTGCGAGAATTGCCCTTATCTGATGGCGCTTGCGGGACGCACGATGCGCCGGCCGTTTCAGGCGGGCGAGACAGAACAGGTTGACGCTGCATGAGGCATGATTTTCCATCCACGCTTGCCCCGGTAACGGGCATGGCGGCGTGGATGGTGCGGCCCGGCGCCTTGTCCGGCCCTGCCCTTGCAGCAGACGCACACAATTTCCTTCAAAACCGGATGCTTGCCTCCGCCGCGCTCTGTGGCGCGCGCGGGTGGGCGTCCCTTCACTATCGCGTGGCGGCGCGGCTTCACGCCGCAGCCCGCGCACGCCGGAGAATCATAAATGACAATGCGTATGCTGATCGATGCGCGCCACCGGGAAGAGACCCGGGTCGCGGTCGTCAAGGGTAACCGGATCGAGGAGTTCGATTTCGAATCGGCCGAGCACAAGCAGCTCAAGGGCAATATCTATCTGGCCAAGGTGACGCGCGTGGAGCCCTCGCTCCAGGCCGCCTTCGTCGATTATGGCGGCAATCGCCACGGCTTCCTGGCCTTCAGCGAAATCCATCCCGACTATTATCAGATACCGCGCGAGGATCGCGAGGCGCTGCTGCAGGAAGAGCGCGCCCATGCGGAGGAAGAGGCCGCGCTGCGCGCCGAGATCGAGGATGATGACGATGCCGGCGAGGACGGCGTCGAACTGGTCGAGGCCACGCATCATCATGATGACGAGGAAGCCGTCGAGGCGGACGTCGAAAGCGAAGCGCCCGAAGCGCCCAAGGGCGGTCGTCGCAAGCGCGAGAAGAGCGGCGACGACGCCGCCGACGAACTGCGCCGCAAGCGCATGGCGCTGCGCCGCCGCTACAAGATCCAGGACGTCATCAAGCGCCGCCAGGTGCTGCTGGTGCAGGTCGTCAAGGAAGAGCGCGGCAACAAGGGCGCGGCGCTCACCACCTATTTGTCGCTGGCCGGCCGCTATTGCGTGCTGATGCCCAACACGTCGCATGGCGGCGGCATCAGCCGCAAGATCAGCAATGCGGCCGATCGCAAGCGGCTGAAGTCGATCATCGCGGAGATGAACCTGCCCTCGACCATGGGCTGCATCGTTCGCACCGCGGGGCTTCAGCGCACCAAGCCCGAAATCAAGCGCGATTTCGATTATCTCGCGCGGCTGTGGGACGAGATTCGCGAAAAGACGCTCCAAGCGTCCGCGCCTGAACTGATCCACAATGACAGCGACCTCATCAAGCGCGCCATCCGCGACATCTACAACAAGGATATCGAGGAAGTCATCGTCGAGGGCGAGGATGGCTACAAGGCCGCCAAGGACTTCATGAAGCTGCTGATGCCGAGCCATGCCCGGCGCGTGAAGCAATATGCCGACGCCGTGTCGCTGTTCCAGCGCGCCAGCGTCGAGGATCAGCTGGCGGCGATGTACAATCCCGTGGTCCAGCTGAAATCGGGTGGCTATCTGGTCATCAACCCGACCGAGGCTTTGGTGTCGATCGACATCAACTCAGGGAGGTCGACCCGCGAACATGGCATCGAACAGACCGCCGTCGCCACCAATCTGGAAGCTGCCCGCGAAATCGCGCGCCAGCTGCGCCTGCGCGACATGGCGGGTCTGGTCGTCATCGACTTCATCGACATGGAGGTGAACTCCAACATCCGTAAGGTCGAGAAGGCGATGAAGGAGGCGCTGAAGGACGATCGCGCCCGCATCCAGGTGGGCCGCATCTCGGGCTTCGGCCTCATGGAAATGAGCCGCCAGCGCCTGCGCACCGGCGTGCTCGAAGCCTCGACTCGCCAGTGCCCGCATTGCGAAGGCACGGGCCTCGTCCGCACCGCGTCGTCGGCGGGCCTCAGCGCGCTGCGCATGCTGGAGGAAGAGGCGGCGCGTGGCCGCGGCTCCATCATCACCCTGCGCGCCAGCCAGGAAGCGGCTTTCTACGTCCTCAACAACAAACGCCGCGAGCTGGACGAGATCGAGCAGCGCTACGGCGTGCGCATCGACATCCTGCCCGATGGCGAGATCGAGGGCGCGCGCATGTCGGTCGAGGCCAGCGGCCCGCGGCCCGAGCGCGTCGTGACCTATGCGCCGCTCGCCGAGGAGGAGGATGATATCGACCTCCCCGAGGAGGAAGAGGAAGAAGAGGAGCTCGAGGAAGCCGAAGCCGCCGCCGAGCGCGAAGAGCGTGGCGATCGCGAGGATCGCGATGGCGGCCGCCGCCGTCGCCGCCGTCGTCGTCGTCGCGGTGGCCAGCGCGACGACAGGCGCGAGGCTGGCGCCGAGGCGGAGGATAGCGACGCCGGCGATGACGCCGATGTCGATGCGAGCGACGAAGCCGCTGACGAGGACGCCGCCGCCGACGCGAGCGATGCGGACACCAGCGAAGCCGAAGGCGAAGAGGGCGGCGCCCGCCGTCGCGGTCGCCGGGGCCGTCGCGGGGGCCGTCGTCGCCGGGAAGCGGGCGAAGCCGCCGCAGGCGAGCAGGCGGACAGCGCTGCGCCGGCTGAGGCCGAAGAGGCCGGGACCGATTCGGTCGCGGAGGAAGCGCCGGCCGCTGAACCGGTGAGCGCCGAAGCGGACGAGGCTGAGGCCGCGCCCAAGACGCGTCGCCGTCCCCGCGCCCGCAAGAAGCCGGTCGCCAGCGAAGGCGAGGGCGCGGATGCGGAAGCCGCGGCCCAGGCCGCCGCGCCTGCGGACGCGAACGAGGCTCCGGCCGACGCCGCGCCCGCCGCGACGGAAGAGGCCGCGCCCGAAGCGCCGGCCAAGCCCAAGCGCACGCGCCGCAAGAAGGCAGAGCCCGCCGCCGACGCCGAAGCACCCGCGGCTGATGCGCCCGCCGCAGAAGCGGACGCAGCCCCGGCCAAGCCCAAGCGCACGCGTCGCAAGAAGCCTGTCCTGAGCGAAGCCGAAGGGGCCGAGACCGCTCGCGAAGCCGAGGCCAATGTCGCGCCCGCGCCCGCGGAGCCGGCCGAGGCCGCCGCGACCGAAGCCGCGCCCGCCGATGGGCCCGTCGAAACCCCGGCCGAGGCCGTCGCGGTGGATGACGGCGCGGCCGGCGATGACGCCGATGGCGCCCCCCGCCGCGGCTGGTGGCAGCGCACCTTCGGTCAGTAAGCGTCCGATCTCCTGATGATGAAGCGCCGCTGCTCTTCCGGTTTTCACCGGTGCGCAGCGGCGCTTTTCATTGGGTCGCGCTTCAGGGCGCATTCAGGACGGTCATGGCACGGCCTGCCCGCAATGGCCCGATTGCTTCAGTTCCTGGCGCTGGCGTTGGCGTCCCTCGCGCTGGTGACGCGCCCTGCGCTCGCGCAGCGGATCCTGCGCGACGCGGAGACCGAGGCCTTCATGGCCGACATGTCGGCGCCGCTGGTCAAGGCGGCCGGCATGGCGCCCAACAATGTCCAGGTCCTCGTCATCAATGATCCGGAAATCAACGCCTTCGTCGCGGGCGGCCAATATGTCTGGGTGCATAGCGGCCTGATCGCGCAGGCGGACAATGTGAACCAGCTGCAGGGCGTCGTCGCGCATGAGCTGGGCCATATCGAGGGCGGCCATATCATCCGCTCGGGCGAGGGGATCAAGGACGCGACCAGCGTCACGCTGCTCAGTCTGGTGCTCGGCGCGGCCGCGATCGCCGCGGGCGGGGCGGAAGCGGGCATGGGCATCATGGGCCTTGGCCAGCAGGCGGCGATGAGCCGCTTTCTCGCCTTTTCCCGCGCGCAGGAAAGCTCCGCCGACCTTGCCGGCGCGCGTTATCTCCACACCGCCGGGATCAGCGGGCGGGGCAGCCTGGAATTCTTCAAGAAGCTGCAGAACCAGGAATATCGCCTCGCCATCCCGCAGGACAATAGCTACGGCCGCACTCATCCGCTCTCGGGCGAGCGCATCAATGTCCTGCGAGAGGTCTATACGGTCGATCCGGCCTGGGACAAGCCGGTCGATGCGCAGCTGGAGGCCCGCTTCGAACGGATCAAGGCCAAGCTCATCGGCTTCGTGTCCGAACCGCAGCAGACGCTGATCAAATATCCCGAAAGCGACCAGTCGCTCCCCGCCCATTATGCCCGCGCCTATGCCTGGCACAAGAGCGCCTATCCGCAAAAGGCGCTGGCGGAGGCCGATGCCTTGCTCGCCGCGGAGCCGCACGATCCCTATTTTCTGGAATTGAAGGGGCAGATATTGCTCGAAAGCGGTCGGCCGGCCGATGCCGTCGCGCCGCTGCGCGAAGCGGTTCGCCGCACCAACCAGCCGCTCATTTCCGTGCTGCTGGCCCATGCCCTGATCGCGACGGAGGATCCGGCAAATTTCGCGGAGGCCGAACAGGTGCTGCGCGTCGCCGTGCAGCGCGACCGCGAGAACCCCTTCGCCTGGTATCAGCTGGGCGTCGTCTACGAACGACGCGGCGACACGCCGCGCGCGGCGCTGGCCACGGCAGAACGCTATGCGATGATGGGAGACCATAATCTGGCGCTGCGCAGCGCGGACGTCGCCGTGCAAGGATTGAAGCCCGGCACGGTTGACTATCTGCGCGCGCAGGATATCGCCATGACCTCGCGTGCCGCGGTCGAGCAGCAGCGGAAGAAAAGATAGCGATGACAGACAATAACCGGCCGACCTTTCGCGCCGCTCTTTCCAACAGGACCATGCAGATGACCCTTGGCGCCTTCGCCTTCATCGCGGCCGCCGCCGGCGCCGCGCTCGCCGTGCAGGCGCCCGCCAGCGTCGGCGCGACCGATCGGGCCGCGATCGAACAGATCGTCCATGATTATATTCTCGACCATCCCGAAATCATCCCCCAGGCGATCGAGAAGCTCCAGGCCAAGCGTCTGTCGGGCGTGATCGACGCCAGCCGCAGCGCGCTCGAAACCCCCTATGCCGGCGCCTGGGAAGGGGCGGCCGATGCCGATGTCACCGTGGTTGAATTTTTCGACTATGCCTGCGGCTATTGCCGCGCCTCGCTGCCGGACCTCGGCAAGCTGGTGGGCTCGGACAAGAAGGTGAAGATCGTCTATCGCGAACTGCCGATCCTGTCCGAGGAAAGCGGGGACGCCGCCAAGGTGTCGCTGCTCGCGGCCGAGCGGGGCCAATATATGGCCTATCACAAGGCGCTCTATGGCGCGGGCCGGGTGACGCGCGACACCATCCTCGCCGCCGCGGCCAAGGCTGGCATCAGCAAGGGCGATGCCGAAGCGGCGATCGCGTCCAGCAAATATGATTCGGAAATCCAGTCCAACATCGCGCTCGCGCAGAAGCTGCAGGCGACCGGGACGCCCACTTTCGTCATCGGCGACCAGGTGCTGAGCGGCGCGGTCGGCTATGACGCGCTCAAGGAAGGCGTGGCGACCGCGCGGGGGAAGTAGCGCTATTGTGCTCCTGCTTTCGCAGGAGCGCTAAATGAAAACGTGCAGCGCCGCTCGCCATTGACTTCCCCGTCCCTTTTCCCTATCGGACGCCCCCTGACTGACGGCCGCTGCACAAGCGGCCCTTTTTTGTCACACCCGATTCTTTTGTTGTTTGAGGAATGAACGATGAAGCGCACCTATCAGCCGAGCAATCTGGTTCGGAAGCGCCGTCACGGTTTCCGCGCCCGCATGGCGACCCCCGGCGGCCGCAACGTGATGCGCGCCCGTCGCGCCCGCGGCCGCAAGAATCTCTGCGCCTGACATCATCGCGGGAAATGCCTGCCGCGCCGGCCATCATGGTTCGGCGCGCGGATTTTCTGGCGGCGAATCGAGGGCGGCGCGCGCCGATGCCGGGCTTTGTCCTGCTGGTGCGCGAACGCGGTGACGGCGATCCGGCGATGCGCTATGGCATCACGGTCACGAAGAAGATTGGCGGCGCTGTCATCCGCAACCGGATGAAGCGCCGTTTTCGTGTTCTGGCGCGCGAGCTGCTGCCGGACCATGGCATTGCCGGCGCCGACCATGTGCTGATCGGCCGGGATGGCGGCATCGAGCGCGACTTCGCTCTGCTGCGCGACGAACTGGCCAAGGCGCTGGGCAAGATCATGACGCGCCCGGTCGATGCGCCCCGCGATCCTGCGCGCCGAAAGGGCAAGCCGTCGGCCGGGAAAAGTCCTGCCAGCGCCCGATGATCGCCCGCCTGCTCATCCTCCTCGCGCGCTTTTGGCAGCTTGGTCCTTCCCGCATCCTGCCGCCGACCTGCCGCTATGCGCCCTCCTGTTCCGAATATGCGATTCAGGCCGTGCGCAAATATGGCGCGATCAAGGGTAGCTGGCTGGGGTTCAAGCGGCTAATGCGATGCCACCCATGGGGCGGATCGGGCCACGACCCGGTCCCCTGACACGACAGACATAAGACGGCGGAGCCGAAAAGCGTGGACGACAAGAAGAATATCATTCTGGCGGTGCTGCTGACCGCGGCGATCCTGTTCGGCTGGCCCTATGTCTCGAACTATTTCTTTCCGACCGCCAATCCGCCCGTGACCAGGATCGAGGATGGCAAGCAGGTGCCGGTCGCCCGGCCGGATGCTGATCCCGCCGCCGACAGCCCGGCCGCCGTTCGCGACCGCGCCCTTGTGCTCAAGGAAAGCCCGCGCGTGCCGATCCGCACGCCGCGGTTGACCGGCTCGATCAACCTGCGGGGCGCGCGCATCGACGACATCGTGCTGCCGACCTACAAGGAAAGCATCGCGGAGGATTCGCCGGCGGTTCGCCTCTACAGCCCGAGCGGGACGCAGGACGCCTATTTCGCCGGCTTCGGCTGGCAGGGCGAAGGGCTGCGCGCGCCGGACCGCAACACGCTGTGGACCGCGCAGGGCACGGAACTGACCCCGACCAGCCCGGTGACGCTCAGCTGGAACAACGGCGCGGGGCAGCTGTTCGAAATCCGCCTGTCGGTCGACGAAAACTATATGATCACCGCCGCGCAGAAGGTGTCGAACACCGGCGCCGGCACGGTCGGCGTCAAGCCCTATGCCTATATCAGCCGCAACGGCATTCCCAAGGATCCCGACACCTGGACCATCCATGTCGGCCCGATGGGCGTGTTCAACGGCGCCGCCAATTATGACGTCAACTACACCGACCTGGATGAAGGCCCCTCGACCCAGAGCTTTCAGTCCAAGGGCGGCTGGATCGGCTTCACCGACAAATATTGGCTGTCTGCGCTGGTCCCGCCCGCCGACGCCGATTTCGCCGGCCAGTTCCGCAAGGGCGCGGGCACGCAATATCAGGCCGATGTAGCGCTCGGCTCCAACATGGTCGCGCCCGGCAAGGCGGTGACGCAGACCCAGCGCCTGTTCGTCGGCGCCAAGGAAGTGAAGACGCTCGAAGCCTATCAGGATGCCGGCGTGCCGCTGTTCGACCGCGCGATCGACTGGGGCTGGTTCTACTGGTTCGAAAAGCCGATCTTCGCGCTGCTGCACTGGCTGTTCGAACATATCGGCAATTTCGGCGTCGCCATCATCTGCCTGACGCTGGTCGTTCGCGCGATCATGTTCCCGATCGCCCAGCGCCAGTTTTCCAGCATGGCGGCGATGCGCGCGCTTCAGCCCAAGATGAAGGCGCTGCAGGAAAAATATAAGGACGACAAGCAGCAGCTGCAGTTGAAGATGATGGAGCTGTACAAGGCTGAGAAGGTCAATCCGCTCGCCGGCTGCCTGCCCATCTTCATTCAGATCCCGATCTTCTTCGCCCTCTACAAGGTGCTGATGCTGACGATCGAGATGCGGCACCAGCCCTTCGTCCTGTGGATCAAGGATCTGTCCGCGCCCGATCCGCTGCACATCCTCAATCTCTTCGGCCTGCTCGACTTCACGCCGCCCGCTTTCCTGGGCATCGGCGTGCTGGCGCTGCTGCTGGGCATCAGCATGTATTTCCAGTTCAAGCTCAACCCGACGCAGATGGACCCGATGCAGCAGCAGGTCATGGGCATCATGCCCTGGATGATGATGTTCATCATGGCGCCCTTCGCCGCGGGCTTGCTGGTCTACTGGATCACCAACAACTGCCTGTCGATGGCGCAGCAATGGTGGCTCTATCGCAAGCACCCGGTGCCCGCAGCGGCAGTGCCGGCGAAATAGCGCCAATGACCGAACGGATGTTGCTGTGACCGACCAAGACCATGACCTGATCGAGGAAGCGCGCAAGCTCTTCGCCGGGCCGATCGCCTTCCTCAAATCCGCGCCGGACCTGAAATTCCTGCCCGACATGGCGGTGAACGAAGTCGCCTTCGCCGGCCGCTCGAACGTCGGCAAGTCCTCGCTGCTCAATGCGCTGACCAACCGCAACGGCCTTGCGCGCACGTCCAACACGCCGGGCCGCACGCAGGAATTGAACTTCTTCGATGTCGGCGACCCGCTGCGCTTCCGCCTCGTCGACATGCCCGGCTATGGCTATGCCAAGGCGCCCAAGGACATGGTCAAGAAGTGGCGCTTCCTGGTGAACGACTATCTGCGCGGGCGCGCGGTCCTCAAGCGCACGCTGGTGCTGATCGACAGCCGCCACGGCATCAAGGATGTCGATGTCGACATGCTCGACATGCTCGACGGCGCGGCGGTCAGCTACCGGATCGTCCTGACCAAGGCGGACAAGATCAAGGCGAGCGAATTGGCCAAGATCACCGCCCTCACCGCCGACGCGATCCGCAAGCGCCCGGCCGCGCACCCCGACATCATCGCCACGTCCAGCGAGAAGGGCATGGGCATCCCCGTGCTGCGCGCCGCGGTGCTCGAAAGCGTGACGCAAGGCTGATTGCGCCCCGTCGCCCGGGCAGGGCGCAGCCGGGACGCGACGCGCATGGCGCGCTGCCCGTATCGACTCGCCCGAGCAGGACGACGCCGCGCAGATGGCTGGTCAGGCCGCCCGCTTCTGCTCCGCCCGGCCCAGTTCCATGTCCATCAATATCTGCATCGACCGCACCGCACTGCAGAAGGCGCAGGCGACCGCATCGCTGCATCGGTGGACGATCGGCGCGATCGACCGTCCCTGCAGCAGGTTGATGAGCATATTCTCATCGTCCGACAGCGCTGGGCCGCGTCCCAGCCGCAGCCTGCGCCCCAGCATCGCTTCGCTGAGGTCGAGCAGGCTGTCGATCGCCGGCAGCAATTGCGCCCAGCCATGGCGTCCGAGCCGGGCATGCAGCCGCACGAGCGTCGGCTGGCCGGCCCGTCTGGCGGCGCCCCAGCAGCGCATGGCGTCCAGGAAGAGATAAAGCGCGGCCGGGCTCTGGCGCGCGATCAGGGAGGAGTTGTCAGTCATGGGATAGCCTTTTTTAGAGCCTGTCCCCCTAGTCCGGCCGCTCCTTCTTCATCGGAACGAGTCTGGCCGCCAGCCTGTTAGGCAACTGTTATGTCCCAGGAATTTCAGGCGTGAAGGGGGGGTGACACGGATCGCAGCAAAATCGCGGCGGCCCGTTACATGGCCCGTTACATGGTCCGCGCGCGTGCGGCGGCTTGACGAAAGGCCCTTTCCTCGGGAAGGACGGCCGATCGACAAGTCCGGGCGGGCGCCCGGGAAAAGCCTGCCTATTCCGGCAGGGCGAGTGGAGAAAAGATCATGCGCGCCGAAGCGCAGCAATATATCGACCGTATCGACGCCGCGCTGGCCCTGCTGCGCCAGTCGCTCGACTGGGACCGCGCGCTGCGCCGGCTCGACGAGCTCAACGCGCGCGTCGAGGACCCGACGCTGTGGGACAATGCCAAGCAGGCGCAGGATGTGATGCGCGAGCGCACGCGTCTCGACAGCGCGATCAGCGCCACCCGCGCGATCGAGGGTGAGAAGACCGATACCGCCGAGCTCATCGAGATGGCCGAGGCCGAGGGCGATGAATCGATGGTGGACGAAGCCGTCGCCGCGCTCAAGGCGCTGGCCGATCGCGCGGACGAGGACAAGATCAAGGCGCTGCTGGCGGGCGAGGCCGACAGCTACGACACCTATCTGGAAATCCATGCCGGCGCTGGCGGGACCGAAAGCCAGGATTGGGCCGAAATGCTCAGCCGCATGTATCGCCGCTGGGCCGAACGGCGCGGCTACAAGGTGGAGCTGGTCGACTATCAGGCCGGCGACCAGGCCGGGATCAAGTCGGCGACCTTCCTGTTCAAGGGCGAGAACGCCTATGGCTATGCCAAGACCGAAAGCGGCGTCCACCGCCTGGTCCGCATCAGCCCCTATGACAGCAGCGCCCGCCGCCACACCAGCTTTTCGTCGGTCTGGGTCTATCCCGTGATCGACGACGACATCGATATCGAGGTCAAGGAAAGCGACCTCAAGATCGACACCTATCGCGCGTCGGGCGCCGGCGGGCAGCACGTCAACACCACCGACTCGGCGGTGCGCATCACCCACGTTCCTTCGGGCATCATCGTCGCGTCGCAGAATGACCGGTCGCAGCACAAGAACCGCGCCACCGCGATGAACATGCTCAAGGCCCGTCTGTACGAGGCCGAGCTGCGCCGCCGCGAGGAAGCCGCCTCCAGCGACTATCAGGCCAAGACAGAGATCGGCTGGGGCCATCAGATCCGCTCCTATGTGCTTCAGCCCTATCAGCTGGTGAAGGACCTGCGCACCGGCGTCACGTCCACCTCGCCCGAGGATGTGCTCGACGGCGCGCTCGATCCCTTCATGGCCGCCGCGCTCAGCCAGAAGGTGACGGGCGAGAAGGTCGATGTGGAGGATGTCGACTGATGATCCGGGCGGCAATGGCGGGCGTGCTTGTCCTCCTGGCCGCCTGCGATCAGTTAAGCGGAGGCAGCGCCAGCCAACGGCCTGCCGCCGCCCGCGACTTTCCCCGCGCCGATCGCCCGATTGCGCCGATCGTTTCCACCCGCTGGTCCAGCGAGGAAGCGCGCGACCGCGTCAACGAGGCGGAGGACATCATGGACCGCGCCGGCATCCGCCCCGGCATGACGGTCGCCGATCTGGGCGCTGGCGAAGGCTATTATACCGTGCGCCTGGCGGAGCGGGTGGGACCGCGCGGCCGGGTCCTGGCCGAGGACATATTGCCCGAAGTGATCGAGGCGCTGTCCCGCCGCATCACGCGGGAAAAATGGGACAATGTCAGCGTGAAGCTCGGCGCGCCGGAAGATCCGCGCCTGCCGGAAAACAGCTTCGACCGCATCTTCATGGTCCATATGTATCATGAGATCGCCGAGCCCTACGCCTTTCTCTGGCATCTCAGCCCTGCGCTCAAGACGGATGGCGAATTGATCGTCGTCGATGCCGATCGTCCGACCGACCAGCATGGCACGCCGCCGCGCCTGCTAGCCTGCGAACTGGCGACGATGGGCTTCCGCCTGGAGGAGCTGATCCCCAAGCCCACCGCGGGCGGCTATTTCGCGCGGTTCCGCCGCATCGTCGCGCGCCCGGCGCCCTCCAGCATCGTCCCCTGCGCGATCAACCAGCGCGCGCAAGGTTAATGATCGGATCATGCTGAAATAGGGGCGTCATGCCCCTGCAACTACGCTAAGTCCTGGCGCAGGGAGGCACAAGATGCAGGATCAGGGACATCGCCCGACGCCCGCGCTCGGTCCGGAGCGAGCGCCGCGGCACAAATTGTTCGAGCTCGTGTCCTTGTGGCGCAACGGCGCGCCGCTGCGCGGTCATCTGCTCGACCTGTCAGCGACCGGCGCACTGTGCCACAGCGACATGGCGGTTGCGACCGGCGATCGCCTGCTCATTGATGCGGAGCGGCTGGGCGTCGCCGGCCGGGTCGTGTGGACTGGCGGCAAGCGATTCGGCCTGCATTTCGATACGCCCTTGCCCGCGCCCGTCATCGCGCGCGTGGTGCAGCGCGGCTGATCAGCGCTTGCGCCGCCACCGCCTCACCATCGACAGGCCCAGAAACCCGCCGCCCACCACTCCGGCGATTGCGCCGCCCGCGGACGCGAGCGCCCATGCGCCGGCCGCCAGCAGACCGGTCAGGAAATCGACGATGATGAGGGTCAGGTGGATCATATCGGAACCAAGACGGCGCTAGCGCCCCAGTTCCTTGGCTTCTTGATATTTCAGCTCCAGAAATCGGTTCTGCGTCGCCAGCTTGTCGAGGTCGCCGCTCGCCAGGCTTTCGGTCACGCGCGCGATTTCGGCGTCGATGACGGTCAATCCCTCGACCAGCTGCTTCTCGGGCACTCGGCCATTGCGCTCCTCCCGCCGCATCGGCGCGGGGATGGACTGATAGCCGGTGACCAGTTCGGGCAGATGGTCCGACAGCAGGCGGCGAATCTCCTGCGCGGCGGGCTCCTGCTCGTTCAGCCGCTCCAGCTGCGGCGCCAGCGTTTCCAGCCGCACGCCGATGCTGTCGACCAGCGTGACGGCCGGCGCCGGCAGCGCCTTGCGCTGCGCCTCCAGCCAGATTTCGGTCTTGAGCGGCAGGGCGGCGAGCGCGCTGTCAGCCAGCTTCTCGGGCTTCACCGCGCGTTCGCCGGGGATCAGCGCGAAAAACAGGGTCGCGACCAGCAGCAGCCCCAGCACGATCATCACGCCATTGGTGCCCAGCGGCACGAACCAGCCGGCGATCATCGCGCCGATCAGGATGACGAAGGCCGCGCCTGCGATCCGGCCCAGGCGACGCATGATTGACGCGTTGCGGCGCTGGCGCGCGCGGGCCGACAGGCTGCGCCCGCGGTCGCTGTGGCGGCGCAGCGTGGGTTCGATGCGATCCCGGATGTAGCGATCGACGTCGCTCGACATGCTCTACCCCTCGATCGCGCTCAACAGCGGGTTTTCGACGCGCGCTTCCTGCGCCGCCCGCGCCTGGCCTTCGGCACGCGCGATATAGCCCTTGGACTTTTCCACCTCGTTCGACAGCGTGTTCACCGTCGTCTTCATATTTTCCAGGGCCTTCATCTTGAACGTGTCGATATTGTCCATCGTGTCATAGATATTCTGGAAGGCGCGCTGCAGCGTCTCGATTGGGATTGTGCTCGACGCCGCCTGCTCGTGAATCTGCGCGGTCTGGCTCTTGAGCAGTTCGCCCGTGCGGTCGATCATGTTGGCGGTCGTGCTGTTGAGCGCGGTGATCTGCTCCAGCACCAGCTTCTGCCCGACCAGCGCCTGCGCCACCGTCACCGCCGTGCGCAGCGCCGCCACGGTGGTCGTGCTGGCGCGGTCCACGCCCTTCACCAGCTCGACATTGTTCTTCTTGACCAGGTCCAGCGCCAGATAGCCCTGCACCGTCACCGCCATCTGCGTCAGCAGGTCCTGCGTGCGCTGGCGAATGTAGAACAGCGCGCTTTCGCGGATCGCCTTGGCCTTGGCAGGATCGGTCGAATCCAGCTCCATCGCCTTGGCTTCCAGCCGCGCGTCCATCGTCTTGCTGATATGGATCATCTGCTCCAGCCGACCCATGGTGGCCCACATATTCTGGCGTTCCACGTCGATCGCGGCATTGTCCTTGATCAGCGTATCCTTGCCGCTGGCCAGGCTGCCCAGGATCGCATTGATGTGGCTCTGCGCGCTTTTATAGCTGTCGAAATAGTCGCGCATCTTGTTGCCGAACGGGATGATGCCGAACAGCTTCTTGGGCGCCAGCAGGCTGCCGCGCTTGCCGGGGTCAAGATCCTCCACCGTGCGCCGCAATTCGGCGAGATCCGCGCCGACCTTGGAGTCGCTGTCCATCGCGCGCACCGGGCGGTCGAGGAAACGGTTGCTGTGCCCGGCCGCCTCGGCAATCTCCTTGCGGCCCATATTGGTCAACTGATCGACCCGCTTGCCGAATTCGGGCGAATTGGCGTCCTGCGCCACCAGATCGTCGACGAAGGCGTCGACCTTCTCCTCCAGCTTCGACTTCTTCTCCTCGTCGATCGGCACCAGTCCCGCCGCCTTGTCCGGCGCGACGGCGGGCACCGGATCGGGCGGCGTCAGGTTCAGCGGGTCGGCACTGGTGGTAGCGGTCGGCGCGGTCGAAGCCATGTCATCTCCTGATAAGCCCGTGGCGGTCCTTTTGCTGTCATATGTGCATAAAACAGTTGGGCCGCAAGTCTGCGCAAGTCTGGCGCCTCTGCTATAAAGCCTGCACACCCGCCATTGCAATCGCCCGGCGCGGGGCTAGCATGGCCGCCATATGGCTGTAACGGCCGCATGATGGGAAAGGGAGGGGCGATGATCCGGCAAGATCAGGAAGCGCTGGTCGCGGCCGTGGCGGCCGATCCGCGCTATGTCGCGCTGGTCGGGCGCAGGGCGCGGCTGGGCTGGACGCTCTCGGCGATCATCTTCGCCGCCTTCGTCGGCTATCTGCTGCTGATCGCCTTCGATCCGGCGCTGCTGGCGACGCCGATCGGCGCGGGCGTCACTTCGCTCGGCATTCCGCTCGGCCTTGGTCTCATCCTGCTCGCGATCGCGCTGACCGGCTTTTATGTGCGGCAGGCCAACCGTCATCATGATGCACAGATGGCCGCCATCCTGAACGACGCCATGGCACAGGATCAGCGCGCATGAGGGCGCTGGTTGCGGCGCTCGCCCTGCTGCTGCCCGCGCCCGCCTTCGCCGCCGCGCTGGAGGGGGAGGCGCAGCGCCAGCCCATCAACTGGGTGGCGATCGCGATGTTCGTCGGCTTTGTCGGCCTGACCCTCTGGATCACCAAGGCTGCGGCCGCGCGCACCCGCACCGCTTCCGATTTCTATACCGCGGGCGGCGGCATCACCGGCTTTCAGAACGGGCTCGCCATGGCAGGCGACTATATGTCCGCCGCGTCCTTCCTTGGCATTTCGGCGCAGATCTTCACCGATGGCTATGACGGTCTCATCTACTCCACCGGCTTTCTGGTCGGCTGGCCGATCCTGCTCTTCCTGATGGCGGAGCGTCTGCGCAACCTCGGCCGCTACACTTTCGCCGACGTCGCCTCCTACCGCTTCGCCCAGCCGCCGGTGCGCAGCTTCGCGGCAGTCAGCACGCTGCTGGTGGTCAGCTTCTACCTCGTCGCGCAGATGGTCGGCGCGGGCCAACTCATCAAATTGCTCTTCGGCCTGCCCTATGCCGCCGCCGTCGTGATCGTCGGCGGGCTGATGATGCTCTATGTCCTCTTCGGCGGGATGCGCGCCACCACCTGGGTTCAGATCATCAAGGCGGTGCTGCTGCTGGGCGGCGCCAGCTTCATGGCGCTGATGGTGCTGGCGCAGACCGGCTTCAGCCTCGAAACGCTCTTCGTCCGCGCGGTCGAGGTCAGGACGCAGGCTGCGCTCGCCCATGGGGAGAGCGCCGTTGACGCTGCGGCAAGCGGCCGCGCCATCATGGCGCCCGGCGGCTTCATCAAGGATCCCGTTTCCGCCATCTCCTTCGGCCTCGCGCTGATGCTCGGCACGGCGGGCCTGCCGCACATATTGATGCGCTTCTTCACCGTCCCCGATGCGAAGGAAGCGCGCAAGTCGGTCCTCTGGGCGACCGGCTGGATCGGCTATTTCTACATCCTCACCTTCATCATCGGCTTCGGCGCTATCCTGCTGGTCGGCACGAACGCCGCCTATCTCGACGGGCAGGGGGCCTTGCGTGGGGGCGGCAACATGGCCGCCATCCATCTTGCCCATGCGATCGGCGGCAACGCCTTTCTCGGCTTCATCTCGGCGGTCGCCTTCGCCACCATTCTGGCCGTCGTCGCCGGCCTTACTTTATCCGCTGCCTCGGCCGTCAGCCATGATCTTTATGCCACCGTGTTCCGCCACGGCCAGGCGAGTTCCGCCGACGAACTGCGCGTGTCGCGGCTGACGACGCTGGCGCTCGGTGCGCTCGCCGTGCTGCTCGGTCTCGTCTTCGAACAGCAGAATGTCGCCTTCATGGTTAGCTTGGCCTTCGCGCTCGCCGCGTCGGGCAATTTCCCGGTGTTGATCCTCTCGCTGCTCTGGAGCGGCTGCACCACGCGCGGCGCGGCCTGGGGCGGGACGATCGGGCTGCTGACCGCCTTCACCCTGACGCTGCTTTCGCCGGCGGTCTGGACCGCGACCTTTGGCCTGGGCGCGGCGCCATTCCCCTATAGTTCGGCCGCGATCATCTCGGTCCCCGCCGGCTTCCTCGCCATCTGGCTCATCTCGCTGGCCGATCGCTCGCCCCGCGCCGCCCTCGACAAGGCCGGCTACCCCGCCCAGCGTGTCCGTGCCGAAACCGGCCTTGGCGCCTTTGCCGCCAGCGACCATTGAGCCCACAAGAAAGGGCGGTGGATGACCACCGCCCTCGTTCGGATCAGCGCACGCCTTCCGCGTAATAGCGCTCCATGTCGAGCCGCATCTGGTGCAGCGCCTCCGGGTTCAGATAGACCATGTGCCCCGCCGGATAATAGCGGAACTGTAAATTCTGCCGCAGCTGCGGCTCCAGCATCATGTGCTTGAGGTCGCGCTCGGTCGAGAAGAAGGGCGTCGCCATGTCATAATAGCCGTTGAGCGACAGCACGCGCAGATGCGGGTTGGTGCGCATCGCGGCGCTCAGGTCAGCGGTTACGTCCGCGACATTCTGCTTGTAGCCTTCGGGCGGCTCGTGGCTCCAGTCCCATTTGAAATCGCCGCCCTCGCGCGCGCTGAGGCGATAGCTGAGGTCGGTCTTGTAGCCAATCTGCCGCGTCACCTGGTCCAGGAAGCTGCCGACATAGAGGCCGGTGATGCCGGTGCTCGACGGATCATATTCCGGTTCCTCGCCCGCCGTGTCGGCGTCGATCCCGGTGTAGCGGCTGTCGAATCGGCCCAGCGTCGCATGTTCGTCGCGCAGCAGCTCCTTGCGGAAGCGCGACAGGTTGACGCGCAGGTTGGCGCGCTTGAGATAATCGACCGACAGGCCGGTATAGCGATTGAGCTGCTGCGCGATCTCGTCGGTTTCCTGCGGCGTGATGTCCTGGCCCTTCAGCAACGCGGTGGCATAGGGCCCGTTGGCGAACTGGCGCGCTTCCTCGACAAAGGCCTCCAGGCTGGCGGGGCGGCCGCCGGGCACCTTGTTATGATACCAGGCGGTCGCCGCATAGCTCGGCAGATAGCCGACATGGATGGTGTCGAAGCCCGACTGGCGGATGCCATAGTTCATGATCGACGACAGCAGCACCACGCCGTTCAGTGCCAGCCCGCGATCCTCCAGCTGGTAGGCGAGCGCGCCCGACCGGGTCGTGCCGTAGCTTTCGCCGAAAATATATTTGGGGTCGCCCCAGCGGCCATTTTTCGTTGTGTAGCGGATGATCGCCTTGGCGAAAGCATCCACATCCTGGTCGACGCCGTAAAAGTCCGATCCCTTGGCGTCGCCGATCGGGCGCGAATAGCCGGCGCCGATCGCGTCCAGGAACACCATGTCGGTGCTGCCGATCAGGCTGTCATTGTTCGGCCCCACGTCGAAGGGCGCTGGCTGCACCGCTTGCGGGTCGCCGGTGCGCACATGCATCGGCGCGAAGCTGCCCATGCGCAGCCACAGCGAGGAGGAACCGGGGCCGCCATTGTAGAAGAAGGTGACAGGGCGGTTCTTCCCCGCCGCCGTATAGGCGGTGTAGAACATGCTCGCGACCGGCTTGCCCTTCTCGTCGCGGATGGTGAGCGTGCCGGCAGTCTGGGTATATGGGATGCTCTTCCCGTCGACTCGCGCCGTGCCCTTGCTGCTCTGCGTGACTTCCTCGACCGGCGCGCTGGCCCAGTTGGCCGCGACATCCTCGGCGATCTTCTCGGCATGCTGCCTGGCGGCGTCGGGCGCATCCTTCTGCGCGATCGCCGGCGACGCCAGCGCGATCAGCGATGTCAGCGACAGGGAAAAAGAGGTGAGGGACTTGGGCAGCCGCATCGGCTTGTCATCCTTTCTGATGGTGCGATCCTGTGTCGCCTCCATAGAGCGGTTGTACGCTTGTGCAACTGCCCGTGGTATCCTGTCTCATGCATCGGCCCGCCCCGCTTCGTTGCCGCGTCCCCTGCCGCTATCCTTCGCCGCCACCCTTGCCGCAACGCATCATTTCCTGTAGGGGCGCGCCCGATAGTCCTGGACAGGCGTTGTGCCCGCCGGGAAACCCGATCCCAAAGGCAGCTTCATGTCCCTGCGTAACATCGCCATCATCGCGCACGTCGACCATGGCAAGACCACTCTCGTCGACCAGCTTTTCCGCCAGTCCGGCACCTTCCGCGACAATCAGCGCGTCGAAGAGCGCGCGATGGACTCCAACGATCTGGAAAAGGAGCGCGGCATCACCATCCTGGCGAAGCCCACCTCGGTCGAATGGAACGGCACGCGCATCAACATCGTCGACACGCCCGGCCACGCCGACTTCGGCGGTGAAGTGGAGCGCATCCTCTCGATGGTCGACGGCGTCATCCTGCTGGTCGATTCGTCGGAAGGCGCAATGCCGCAGACCAAGTTCGTCACCGGCAAGGCGCTGGCCCTGGGCCTCAAGCCCATCGTCGTCGTCAACAAGGTCGATCGCCCGGACGAACGCATCCAGGAAGTGCTGGATGAAGTGTTCGACCTGTTCGTGACGCTGGACGCCACCGACGAGCAGCTCGACTTCCCCGTCCTCTACGCGTCGGGCCGCAACGGTTATGCCAGCGAAGACCCCCAGCGCCGCGAAGGCACGCTGGAGCCGCTGTTCCAGAAGATCGTCGACCATGTGCCGCCGCCGGCGCTGGATCAGGACGCGCCGTTCAGCTTCCTCGTGACCCTGCTCGATCGCGACAATTTCCTCGGCCGCATCCTCACCGGCCGCGTCCAGTCGGGCACGGTCAAGGTGAACCAGCCGATCCATGCGCTCGACATGGACGGCAATGTGATCGAAACCGGCCGCGCGTCGAAGATCATGTCCTTCCAGGGCCTGGACCGCGTCCCCGTGGACGAAGCCAAGGCCGGCGACATCATCTCGCTTGCGGGCCTCACCGTCGCGACCGTCGCCAACACCATCGCCGACCCGCAGGTCAGCGTGCCGATCAAGGCGCAGCCGATCGACCCGCCGACCCTGTCGATGCGCTTCGCCGTCAATGATTCGCCGATGGCGGGCCGCGAAGGCAGCAAGGTGACGAGCCGCATGATCCGCGATCGTCTGGCGCGCGAAGCCGAATCCAACGTCGCCATCAAGGTGACGGAATCGGACGACAAGGACAGTTTCGAAGTCGCCGGTCGTGGCGAGCTTCAGCTGGGCGTCCTCATCGAAACCATGCGCCGCGAAGGCTTCGAACTGGGCATCTCGCGTCCGCGCGTGCTGTTCGGCGAGGATGAGAATGGCGGCAAGACCGAGCCCTATGAAACTGTCGTCATCGACGTGGACGATGAATTTTCCGGCACCGTCGTCGACAAGATGAACATCCGCAAGGCCGAGATGACCGATATGCGCCCCTCGGGCGGCGGCAAGACCCGCATCACCTTCTCCGCCCCCTCGCGCGGCCTGATCGGCTATCATGGCGAATTCCTGTCCGACACGCGCGGCACCGGCATCATGAACCGCCTGTTCGAGAAATATGGCCCCCACAAGGGCAAGATCGAAGGCCGCAAGAACGGCGTCCTGATCTCGAACGGCGCGGGCGAAGCCAACGCCTATGCGCTGGGCCCGCTCGAAGATCGCGGCATCCTGTTCGTGGGCGTCGGCGAAGCGCTCTATGAAGGCATGATCATCGGCGAGAACGCCAAGCCCGAAGATCTTGAGGTCAACCCGATGAAGTCCAAGGCGCTGACCAACTTCCGCGCCAGCGGCAAGGACGACTCGATCCGCCTGACGCCGCCCAAGAAGATGACGCTGGAACAGGCCATCGCCTATATCGACGATGATGAAATGGTTGAGGTCACGCCCAAGACTATTCGCTTGCGCAAGCGCTATCTTGATCCCAACGAGCGCAAGCGCATGAGCCGCTCGAAGGCCGCCGCCTGATCGGCCCGACGATATGCAAAAGGGGCTGGCGCCGGAAGGCGCCGGCCCCTTCGCTTTTCAGGGCGACGACTCAGAACGGGACAGGCGGCGCGATGCTCGGGCACCCGCATTGCCTCGCCTTGCCCTGTCATGTCATCTTTACGGTCTAGGGCGAACCGAATCGTAACCGATGGTTCTGCAAGCAAGGCGCGCGACTGGATGATGCGATCGGTCCGGTTCGTTCATCGATACAGGCGCGCGCAGGAGGAATGACGGAGTGGCGGAAACCCTGCCAGCCTTGAGTGAGGGAGAAAAGCAGTGCCTGCGGCTGGTGGCGCAGGGCTTCAATTCGAAGGAAATCGCGCGGCAGCTGCATGTCTCGGAACATACGGTCGACCAGCGCGTGCGCACCAGCCTGCGCAAATTCGGCGTGCCCTCACGCAAGGAAGCGGCGCGGCTATTCGTTTCGGCTGAGCAACCATCGCCCCAGTTCGGCACATATCAGCCCTTGATATATCAACCGGAAGCGCTTGCCTCCGACCCGCCGGCTGCGCCATCCCCGGTCCAGCCGGACAAGCCGGATACGCCGCAACAGCCCACCACGGTCCTGCGCCGCATCCTCGCCTTCGGCCCGCCGCTTGGGGGATCGACCAACGAACTGAGCATCGACGGCCGCATATTGGCGATGATCCGGGCCGCGATCCTGACCGGGGTCGGTGTCGTCGCTTTGCTGCTGTTGCTTGCAGGAGCCTTTCGGCTCCTGGCCTGATCCTTCCTGGAACGTCCTGCTGAAGAACGCACCGCCGGCATCGGCGCGTGTGAAGGAGAAGACTTGTGCTCAATCTCGATCCCGCCAAGACCCAGGCCGTCGCCGACCAGACCCGTCAGGCCTTCGCCGCCCTCGACACGGCATTGGCTGACACGGCGCATCTGACATCGGCCTTCGTGGCCGCGTCGCAGAACTCCGGCCTTACCGCGAGCGAAAGCCAGCGCATCCTCAAGCAGATCCACGACAGCGCGACCAAGCTCATCGAAAGCCGCAGCGACATGATCCGCGCGACCGCCTTGCTGACCCGCTGCCTTGAACATAGCGCCATTCCCGTCACTTCCGTCGGTTGCCCGATCGGCCTCGAACTGGAAGAGCGCGAAACCGCGCGTCACCTGACCTTGGTCGCCTGACCGGGGTGGGAAGTCGCTGGTGTTCGGACCCGATGTTTGACCCCTCTCACAAACGGAGATTCGGATGCTGGCGGCTTCCTTCTGGCTCCTGACACTGATGGCCTGCCTGTTCGCCGCGCTCTTTGGCGGCCGGGAAGGGCGATGGTTCGTCGCGCTCTTCCTGCTCAGCGTTTTGCTGACGGTGCCGGCCCAACTGGCTGGATCATGGCATGCGACTCAATATTGGCTTGCCATCGTCGACTTGTTGCTCTTGTGCGGACTGATCTGGCTGATGCTTCGGTCTACCAGCTACTGGCCGGTCTGGGCGGCGGGGGCCCAACTGATGACCGTGCTCACTCATGTCGCCACGCTCATCATGCCCGATTTTATCGACCGCATCTATGCCGGGCTCAGCACGGTCTGGGTCATCCCGCTTCTCCTCTTCACCATCATCGGCATCGAACTCGACCGGAAGGCTCGCCATGACCGCGCATATCCCGCGTGAACGCGCCATGCCGACCCAGCAGGCGGTGGACCTGGTGGTCGCGCTGCAACGCTGCCTCACCAGCTTCCACGCGCTGCAGGAAGAACCGCCGGTGCTGGACGGGCAGGATGGCGACGGCTTCGCCATGCTCGCCCGCTATGTCGAGGCGCGCCGCGTCCGCGCGATGATCTTCGGCCAGAACCTCTTCGCCGATCCCGCCTGGGACATGCTGCTCCTGCTCTTCCAGGCGGAACTGGAGGGCCGGACGATGACGCTCGAACAGGTCAGCGAGACGCTGCGCCTGTCGATGAACGTCATGCTCAATCATGTCGGCATATTGGAACGGCGCGGCTTGCTGGCCGAACATCGCCTGTCGCCCAGCGGCCAGCGGCGGCGCATCATGCGGCTCACATCGCTGGCGGTGGACGCCATGACCTCCTGGCTCTCGATCGCCTTCGGCGCGGAGGAAGGCGCGGGGCGCTGACTTGTCAGCCGACGAGCGGCAGGATCAGGCTCACCCGCAGCCCGCCTTCCGCCCGGTTGGCGAAACTGATCCGCCCGCCAAGGCTGTCGGCTATCGTCCGCGCGATCGACAGGCCCAGGCCCACGCCGCCCGTCTCGCGATTGCGGGACGCTTCGCCCCGGTAAAAGGGTTCGCACAGCCGCTCGATCGCCGCCTCGGGCACGCCCGGTCCGTCATCCTCGACAAGGATCGTCGCGCGGCCACCCTTCACGTCGATGGCGATCCGCGCCAATCCGCCATAGCGCACCGCATTTTCGACCAGATTGCCGATGCAGCGGCGCAGCGCCCCGGCGTCGCCCAGCGCCACAGCGCGCGCGCTGCGCACCACCGCCACATCCTGGCCCATGTCAGCCAGGTCGTCCGCCAGCGTCTCGACGATCGCCGACAGGTCGACCCGCACCCGCGCCATTGGCTCCGACCCCTGGCGCATGAAATCGAGCAGCGTCGTCACCATCGCGCGCATTTCCTCGACATCGGCCTGGGCCTTCGCCCGCGGCGCGTCGGGCAATTGCTCCAGGCGGAAGGACAGGCGCGTCATCGGCGTGCGCAGGTCATGGGCGATTGCCACCAGCATCGCCGTGCGCTCGTTCAGATAATCGGCGATCCGCGCGCGCATATGATTATAGGCGGCGCCCACCGCCCGCACTTCGGGCGGCCCGTTCAGCGGCAGCGGCTGCGCCTGTTCGGGCCGTTCGGTGGCCGCGCCTTCGGCCAGCTGGCGGATCGGCTGGGTGATGCGCCGCGCCACCCAGTAAGCGGGCAGCAGCAGCAGCACGAAAATGCCCGCCATCAGCGACAGGGTGATGGCATACCAGCGCAGGTTCGCGCCCTGCCACGCCTGGATGACGCGCCAGCCCTGGCCGTCCCGCTGCGCCAGTATGAAGGCGCGGTGCAGCATCTGCCCTTGGTCCGCGCGCACCATCGCCCGCATCGACGCTGGCGGCTTTTGGCGCAGCAGGCGGATGTCGGCGGCCGGCACGCCGATCAGCCGGGCGATCTGTGCGCCTTGCTGACCAGCAATTTCCTGTTCGGGCTCGGGCTGCGGCGCGCGATCCGACCGGTAGCGCGTGACGCTCCAGGCCGAACCGGGCGCATCGCTCGCGCCGGCGCCGCGCAGCAGCTGCGCCGCCTCGCCCAGCAGCATCGGTCGGGCATGGGGCGGGGGACCGCGAAAGGCGACCAGCATCATTGCCGCCAGCGCCAGCAGCAGCGACGCCGCCACCAGTGCGACGATGCGAGTCAGGATCGACGGGTTGATCCGCTCCAGGGGCGCGCTCACGCCGGGCGCACCTCGGCGGTGAACATATAGCCTTCGTTGCGCACGGTGCGCACCAGGTCGTCGACGCCCTCGCGCCGCGCGCCGCGTTCCAGCTTGCGGCGCAGGCGGCTCACCTGCACGTCGATCGCGCGGTCATAGCTTTCGGTTTCGCTGCCGGTCGAATAATCGAGCAGCTGGTCGCGGCTCAGTACCCGGCGCGGATGCTCGATGAACGCGCGCAGCAGGCGGAATTCGCCATCGGTCAACGTGACGACGACATTGTCGGGATCGGTCAGCAGCCGCGCGCCCATGTCGATCTGCCACCCTGCAAAGCGCAGCTTGCGCGCCGTCGGATCGGCCGCTTCCTGCCGCCGGTGCCGGCGCAGCACGGTGCGGATGCGCGCCAGCAATTCGCGCGGATTGCACGGCTTGGGCAGATAATCCTCCGCCCCCATTTCCAGGCCGACGATCCGGTCGATGTCGCTGCCGATCGCCGACAGCATGATGACCGGCAATCCCCCGCGCGCGGCCAGCCGCCGCAGGATCGACAACCCGTCCTCGCCCGGCATCATCACGTCCAGCACGGCGATGTCGAACGCGTCGGCCGCCATCGCCCGGTCCATCGCCGCGCCATCGGCCACCGCGGTCACGGCAAAGCCGTGCTGTTCCAGAAAATCGGACAGGAGGGCGCGGATGTCGCCATCGTCATCGACCACCAATATGCGCGAACCATCCATAGCGGGGGCCAGCATATCGGGTAAAATCTCGTCCTGCAAAATCATCCGTGTCAGCCCCATCAGATCGCCAGCCCGACCGTCACCGTGCCGGTAAAGCCATTGGTCAGGTCGCCGGTCATTACCGGCGTCATCGCCGTGACCTGAGCGCTGCTATTGTCGCCGAACACATTGTCGCTGCTGGTCGATGTGCGGGCGAAGTTGGTCGCGCTGCTGGCATAGCCGCTGCTCGCATAGACCGTGTCGCAGGCCGCCTGCGGCATCGCGAACTGTGAACAGAGCAGCCGGTTGCTGTAGCTCGTCGCCCGCGCCAGGCTTGGATAGACCTCGAAATGGACATGCGGGTATCGCCCGTCATAGCAGCCGGGAAAGATGCTGGTGAAGGTCACCTGGCCATTGGCGTCGGTCACGCCCACGCCGCGCAGGTAATTTTCGTCCGGCACGGTATAGAGCGAATAGAGCCCGTCGCTGGTGCAGTGCCAGATATAGACGGCATAGCCCTCCAGCGCGGCGCAGCCGCTGTTCACGTCGACGACGGTGATGGTGAGCGTCATCGTCACGCCGTTGGCGGTGCGGCTCGCCGATCCGAAGCTCGACCGGATGTCGCTGCGCTGGATGCCGCTATCGTCCAGCACATTGACCACACTGCCGTTGCTGCTGTTGGATCCGTCGGCGGGATAGGGGCCGTTGACCTCCTCGGGGTCGGCGACGCAGCTGTCGCTCGATGTCGGCGTGGGCGTCGGGGTCGGCGTGGGTGTCGGCGTGGGCGTAGGTGTCGGCGTCGCTGTCGATCCGACCGATGATCCGGATCCGCCGCACGCACCGATCAGCGCGGCGCCGCTCGCGGAAAAGAGCAGGCGCAAGGTGCGCCGCCGCCCGATATTTTCCCGCGCCAGTTCGCGCATCCGTTCCAGATCGTGCAGCAACCCATGATCATGGGCTTCGTCCCGTCCGCTCATTACCCTGCCTCTCATGCTGTCTTTTCAGGCCCTCATCGGCGCGATAGAGGAGGCTTGTCTCCGGGCGATTGCCCGATGTAGCGGCTTTGTAGCATGCCAAAACACTGGCCTCGGCGGTGCCGGGTCCATATAGTCGCCCCGTTTGCCTCCTCCCGCGAAAGCGCTTCATGCATCTTCTCATCGGCCTTGCCGGCATTGTCCTGATCCTCGCCATCGCCTTCGCCCTCTCCTCCAACCGCCGCGCCATCCGCCTGCGCGTGGTCGGCGCGGCCTTCCTGCTGCAGGCGGGCATCGCGCTTCTGGTGCTCTATGTGCCGGCCGGCCGCGCCGTCATCGGCGGCATGTCGCGGGGCGTGTCGAACCTGCTCGGCTATGCGCAGGCGGGCACCGACTTCATCTTCGGCCCGCTCGCCCGGCCCGACGTCGGCGGCGCCAGCTTCGCGATCGCGGCGCTGCCGGTCATCATCTTCTTCGCCAGCCTGGTGTCGATCCTTTATTATCTCGGCATCATGCAGTTCGTCGTCCGCTGGGTCGGCGGCGCGATCGAGAAGGTGACGGGCGTGTCCAAGGTCGAAAGCCTGTGCGCGGCCGCCAATATCTTCGTCGGGCAGAGCGAAAGCCCGCTGGTCATCCGCCCCTATCTCGCCGGCCTCAATCCCGCCCAGCTGTTCGCGGTGATGACCAGCGGCATGGCGGGCGTCGCCGGCACCATCCTGGCCGCCTATGCTTCCATGGGGATCCGCATCGACTATCTGCTCGCCGCCAGCTTCATGGCCGCGCCCGGCGGCCTGCTGATGGCCAAGATCATCATGCCCGACGAGCCGGAGCGCGAACCCGAACTGCCGCTGGGCGAAGCACGCGATCTGCCGCTGCCGGAAATCCGGATGAGCGGCGCCGGGCCGGCCGCGCTGATGAGCGAGACGACGCCCGGCGAGCCCATGCCGCCCGCCACGCATGACGAGGAACGCCCCGCAAACATCATCATGGCCGCGGCGCAGGGCGCGCAGACAGGTGTCAAACTCGCTGTCGCGGTCGGCGCCATGGTGCTCGCCTTCGTTGCGCTCGTGGCGCTGGCCAACGGCATATTGGGCGGCATCGGCGCGCTGTTCGGCTATCCCGATCTCAGCTTCCAGCTGCTGCTCGGCTATGTCTTCTCGCCGGTCATGTATCTGCTCAACATCCCCTGGACCGAAGCACAGGTCGCCGGCGGCCTGTTCGGCACGAAGGTCGTGCTCAACGAATTCGTCGCCTACATCAATCTGGGCCAGGTGCAGGGCGCGCTGTCGCCCACCACCATCGCCATCGTCACCTTTGCGCTGTGCGGTTTCGCCAATTTCAGCTCGATCGCGATCCAGATGGCGGTTACCGGCAATCTCGCGCCCAATCAGCGGCCGATGATCGCGAAGCTGGGCATCAAGGCGCTGATCGCGGGCAGCCTTGCGAACCTGATGAGCGCGGCGCTAGCGGGCCTGATGCTCAGCCTCTGACGGGGCGACCGCGCGCCTCTCATACAGGGCCTGTTCCTCCGCTCACATTTGCGCTATGGTTAACGCCATGGGGGCAAAGACTTTTCTTGCGGTCGCACTGGCGACCCTGAGCTGGACGGGCGTGAGCGCCGCGCAGGCGCCGACGCCCGGCACTCTGGAAACCTACAAGGACTGGACGATCGGCTGCGACAATCGCAACCGGTGTGAAGCCGTCGCGCTGCTGCCCGAAGGCGGCGCCTGGCCCGACAATCCGGTGATGGTCGGCATCGTGCGCGACGCCGGTCCGGAGGCGGAGGCGGAGGTGTGGACCAGTCGCGACGCCAAGGGCGCGGGCGAGGTCGGTTTCTTCGTCGATGGCCGCCGCATCGCTGCGGCGCAGAGCCGCGATGGCGACGCCACCGTGCGCGGGCCGCAGGCCGCCGCCCTCGCCATCGCCATGGCGCGCGGCAGCCAGCTGGAGCTGCGCGCGGGCAATCGCCTGCTGGGCCGGCCCTCGCTGGCCGGATCGGGCGCGGCGCTGCGCTATATGGACGCGCGACAGGGGCGGGCCGGCACCAGCACCGCGCTGGTCGCGACGGGCCCGCTCGGCGCGCTGGCAGTGCGTCCTGCGCCCGCCGCGCCGGTCGTCAAGCGCGCGCCTGTCCCCACCAGCGGGACGCCGGTCACCCTCTGGCGCGAGGAACTGACCGCGCTTGGCAAATTCACTGGCTGCGCCCAGGAAATGCGCGCCGCTCAGCCGCCCGAACTGCATCGCCTCTCGAAGAACGAAACGCTCATCCTCGTGCCCTGCGGCAGCGGCGCCTATAATGTCACCACGGTCCCGGTGGTCGCCACTGGCATCGCCGGCCGCCGCGCCTTTCATTTCGCCACTTTCGACTACAAGCCCGGCTGGAGCGCGGAGGAAGCCAAGCCGATGCTGGTCAACGCCGGCTGGGTTCCGGAGAAATCGGAATTGTCGAGCTTCGCCAAGGGGCGCGGCATCGGCGATTGCGGCGGCAGCGAAACCTATGTCTGGGACGGCACGCGCTTCCGCCTGACCGAAGCGACCAGCATGGGCGAATGTCGCGGCGCCTGGCACTGGATCAGGACCTGGTCGGCGCGGGTCAGCGATTGACAATCGCCGTGTCGCCTTTTGCAATGGCGCGCGGCCGGTCGGCGCCTATATCCTGTTCATGGCTACCCAATCCCTGACCGTTCCGCAGTCGCGATCCGCCTTGCCCGACCCGGTGCGCGCCGTCATCTTCGACATGGACGGCACGCTGATCGATACCGAAGCGGCGCATCGTCAGGCGTTCGTCGACACCGGCAATGCGCTGGGCTGGCCGCTTTCCGACGCGCTGCTCCTGTCGATGGTCGGCATTCACCGCGACGAAAATCAGCGGATGCTGGCCGACCGTCTCGGCCCGGACTTCCCGCTTGCGCAATTCTACGCCGACAGCGACGCCCTGTTCGAAGCAGCGGTCGACGCCGGCATCCCGCTACGGCCTGGCGCCGAGCTGCTGCTCGATCATCTCGCGCAAGCCGGCATCCCGATGGCGCTCGCCACCTCCACCGCCGCTCCCTTCGCGCAGCAGCGGCTGGCGCGCAGCGGCCTGCTCGATTATTTCGACGTGATCGTGACGCGCAGCGATGTGGAGCGGCCCAAGCCGCATCCCGAACCCTATCTGCTCGCCGCCCGGCGCCTTGGCGTGGATCCGGCGCATATCGTCGCGGTGGAGGACAGTCATGCCGGGGTCCGATCGGCCACGGCCGCCGGCATCGCCACCGTCATGGTGCCCGATTTGCTGCCGCCGACCGAGGAGCTGACGCTGGCCTGCGCCCATGTGCTGCCCAGCCTCGCCGACCTGCGCGACCTGCTGCTCACCACGCCGTGAGCCCTGGCGGGCCGGTCAGCCCGCCTTCGCCAGCACCAGCCCGAACAGCCCTTCATCGTCGGTCCATTCCTCGACCGGCTCCCATCCGCCCGCGCGCAGCAGCAGCCGTTCATCGCGCGTGCCATATTTGTGGCTGCTCTCGGTATGGATCGTCTCGCCCGCATCCATGTGGAAACAGGCGCCGGCGACGTGGAAATGCAGCGGCCGCACCGCTTCCAGATGCATCTCGATCCGCGCCTTCTCGTCGTTCCACACCGCGCGATGGGAAAAGCCGTCGATCGGCAGGTCGCCTTCCAGCTCGCGGTTGATCCGTTCGATCAGGTTGAGGTTGAACGCGGCCGTCACGCCCTGCGCATCGTCATAGGCGGCGATCAGCCGGTCGCGATCCTTGATCCGGTCCATGCCGATCAGCAGCATGGCGTCCTCGCCCAGCAGCCGGCGCATCGCGCGCAACAGGTCGACCGCCGCGTCGGGCTCCATATTGCCGATCGTCGATCCGGGAAAGAAGCCCAGGCGCGGCATGCCGGCAATCTCCCGCGGCAGGTCGAGCGGCTGGTTGAAGTCGCCCACGACCGGCAGCACCGGCAATTCGGGAAAGTCGCCCGCCAGCTGCGCGCTGCTCGCCTGCAGGAAATCGCCGCTGATGTCGATCGGCACATAAGCGGCGGGCCGGATCGCGCGCAGCAGATGCGGCGTCTTGCGCGAACTGCCCGCGCCGAATTCCACCACCGCGCGCCCTTCGCCCACCGCCCGCGCGAAATCCAGGCCATGGGCTTTCAGCAGCGCGGTTTCGGTGCGCGTCGGATAATATTCGGGCAGGTCGGTGATCTGTTCGAACAATTCCGATCCGCGCCGGTCGTAGAACCAGATGGGCGGCGTGGCCTTGGGCTCGCGCGCCAGCCCATCCAATATGTCGCGGCGGAACGCCGGGTCGATCGTGCGCGGGCGGGCGGGGGCTTCCTCGGTCAGCAGCATCGTCACAGATCCTTGGCCAGGCGCAGTCCGGTGAACTGCCAGCGTTGATGGGGGTAGAAGAAATTGCGGTAGCTGGCCCTTATATGGCCGCGCGGCGTGGCGCAGCTGCCGCCCTTCAGCACGAACTGGCCGGACATGAACTTGCCATTATATTCCCCGACCGCGCCGGGCGCCGCGCGAAAGCCGGGGTGGGGGCGATAGGCGCTGCCGGTCCATTCCCACACATCGCCGAACATCTGCGTCAGCGCGTCGGTGGGCGCGGCCGCGCGGGGGCGGGGGCTGGCCGCGCCGTCGAACTGGTTGCCGCCGCCCGGCGCGATATTCTGCGCCGCGCTTTCCCATTCCGCCTCGGTCGGCAATCGCGCGCCGGCCCAGCTGGCATAGGCGTCGGCTTCATATAGGCTGATATGCGTGACCGGCGCGGCGGGGTTTACCGGTTGCCGTCCATCCAGTCCGAACCGGGTCCAGCCCTGTTCGCCCTGGCGCCAGTAAAGCGGCGCCTCGACGCCCTCCGCTTGAACCCATGCCCAGCCGTCCGACAGCCATAGCGAGGGCGTGGCATAGCCGCCATCCTCGATGAAGGCGATCCATTCGCCATTGGTGATCGGGCGATGCGCCAGCGCATGGGGGTGCAGCAGCGCGCGGTGGCGCGGCCCCTCGCAGTCGAAGGCGAAGCCGCTGCGCCCGTCGTCGCCAATCTCCGCCAGCCCCTCGCGCCCCTCGATCCAGTGGAGCGGACCGGGCAGGTCCACCGCGCTGGCGCTGCGCGCCTCGAACAAGGCGGGTTCCAGCGGGTTGAGCGAAAAGAGATGCAGCAGGTCCGTCAGCATCAGTTCCTGATGTTGCTGCTCATGGTGCAGGCCCAGCGTCATGGCGCTCGGCGGCAACGTCGGCAAGGCCGCGATCAGCGCGGCGTCGACATGCGCGCGATAGGCCAGGATGTCGCTCAGCACCGGGCGGCTCAGCATGCCGCGCATCGGCCGGGCATGGCGCGGGCCTTCCGCCTCATAATAGCTGTTGAACAGATAGGCGTAGCGCGGATCGAACGGGCGATAATTCTCGACATGATCGCGCAGCACGAATGTTTCGAAGAACCAGGTGACATGCGCCAGATGCCATTTGGCCGGCGATGCGTCCGGCATGGACTGCACCGTCGCGTCCGCGTCGGACAGGGGCGCGGCGATCGCCTGCGTCAGGCCCCGAACGTCACGGTAGCGGGTCGCCAGGTCGTCCTGGCGTGCATCGCTCCAGCTTCTGGCCATTCACGCCCCTTCCGATACGGTTGCGCCGCTCATCAGGGAAGAAGCGCATGGGCCGGGGAAGGGTTCCGCTGCCCCTAGGGACAGGTGGCCGAAAGGCTGGCCCTAGCGCGGCACACCCGGTCGCGCCCGGCCTGCTTGGCGTCGTAGAGCGCGCCGTCGGCGGCCGCGAGCGCCTCCTCCACCGGGCCGCCCGACCAGCGGCTCAAGCCCGCCGAAAAGCTGATGATGCGGCCATTGACGCGGCCGATGGGCTCGCGCCGCATCTGCTCGGCGATGCGCGCCAGCGCCCAGCTCGCCTCCTCCTCGACGCTGTTGCAAAAGAAGATGGCGAACTCCTCGCCGCCCCAGCGCGCCACCAGGTCGGCGCGGCGCACCTGCGACGCCAGCCGGTCGGCGAAGGCGGCCAGCACCCGGTCGCCCTCGTCATGGCCCATCAGGTCGTTGACCTGCTTGAAGAAATCAATGTCGATCAGAGCGACACAGCCCTTGCGCTGGCCCGTCGGCAGCGCCTCGATCCCCGCCAGGAATCCGCGCCGGTTGGCAACGCCCGTCAGCGGGTCCTCATGCGCGGCGACCGCCAGATCGTCGATCTGCGCTCGCGTCAGCACCGCCGCCCGCTGCACCCCGGCATAGAGATTCTGGATGACGTCGCCGACCCGGGGCAGCGGCGCGCTGTCGCCCGATTGCGCGCTCAGCGTGTCGGCCAGCGCATGGATCGGTGTCAGCAGCGCGCCGATGCCGTATAGCGCAAGGCCGGTGCCCGCCACCGTCGCCAGCGTAAGCGTCACCACCTCCGCCAGCGCCAGCCGCCCGGTCGCCGCGCCCCAGCCGATATAGCAGAGCAGCGGCAAATGAGTGGCGACGAAACAGACGGCGAAAAGGCGCAGGCGCAGCGACCGTGGGAAGATGAACGAGGTGGCGAGGTAGAATTGCATGGCGACCCCTTATCAAGTCGCGCGGAAATTCCTCGCGCCGTCTGAAGGCTTTCTCAAGAAAGACGGTTAACGGGCGCGAATGAGCCGATCTGTTGCGCGCATGAGTCCGGACGAACCCGGCGGGCTCAGCGCGACGCGCCCGGCACCCATTTGACATCGCCCGCGCCATTGTCGTTCAGTCGCCGCGCCAGCACGAACAGCAGGTCGGACAGGCGATTGAGAAAGGCGAGCGCCTGCGGGTTGAGCGCCACCTCTACGGCCGCCGCCGTGGCGCTGCGCTCGGCTCGGCGCGTGATCGCGCGCGCCAGGTGGACGGCCGCGGCCGCCGCCGATCCGCCGGGCAGGACGAAGCTGTCGAGCGGCGCCAACTCGGCGTTCATCAGGTCGATCTCCGCTTCCAGCCGCGCGACCTGGCTGGCGACGATGCGCAGCGCCCAGGGCGCGTCCTCGCCGTCGGTGATCGGCGTCGCCAGGTCCGCGCCCAGGTCGAACAGGTCGTTCTGGATGGTGGTCAGCCAGCGCGTCTCGGGCCGGGCGCCCATGGCGATGATGGCCAGGCCAATGGCGCTGTTCGCTTCGTCGACATCGCCCACCGCCTGCATCCTCGGCGCATATTTGGGCAGGCGCGACCCGTCGGCCAGGCTCGTCGTGCCGCCATCGCCCGTGCGCGTGTAGATCTTGTTCAGCTTGACCATGGCGTCCGTCCGTCGCGTTCAGCCATGCCCCTTGGCCATCAGCAATATGGCGACGATGATGATCGCGCCCGCCTGGAACAGGATGCGGTTCATCATCATGCGGTTCTGCTTCAGCCGCGCCGGGCTGGGGCCGCTGCCCTCGGGCGCGCTCAGATCCTCCTTGGTGGTCTGGAGGAAGGCGATGATGCCCCGCACCAGCGCGACCAGCGTCGCGATCATGGCGAGGATGAGGGCGATGACTAGGACCGTGTTCATGCGCGCCAGCCTATGCGCTGCCGCAGCGGATGCCAACCGGAAAGCGCCCGGCGCGCAGGTCCATCGCCAGGGCGTGCGGGTCCATGCCCTGCGCCCGCAACGCGGCGATCGCAATCGCCCCGCTGCGCTTGGCCAGGCGCCGCCCCTGCGCGTCGACCAGCAGCGGATGATGGCGATAGGCGGGGGAGGGCAGGTCGAGCAGCGCCTGCAGCAGCCGGTGAATGTCCGTCACGCTGCGCAGGTCGGTGCCGCGCAGCACATGCGTCACGCCCATCGCGGCGTCGTCCAGCGTGCAGGACAGATGATAGCTTGCCGGCGCATCCTTGCGCGCCAGCACGACGTCGCCATGCGCCAGTGGATCGGCCGTCATCATCGCGTCGCCGGCATCGTCAAAGGCCCGCCAACGCAGCGGCCCGGCCTCAACGCCTGCCTCGGCCTCCGCCATCGCCACGGCCCGGCCCATGTCGATCCGCCAGGCATGGGCCTCTCCGTCCGCGATCCGCCGCGCGCGCTCGGCCGCGTTCAGTCCGCGGCAGGTGCCCGGATAGACCGGTCCTTCGGGTCCGTGCGGCGCGGTCACGCTCGCCTGGATGTCGGCGCGTGTGCAGAAACAGGGATAGAGCAGCCCCATCGCCCGCAGCCGGTCCAGCGCCGCTGCATAGGTGCCCGTCCGCTGCGACTGGAAAATGATCTCTCCGTCCCATGCGACGCCCAGCCAGCGCAGATCCTCGATGATCGCCGCCACATGTTCGGGCCGGCTGCGAGTCCCGTCGATATCCTCGATGCGTAGCCGCATCGTCCCTCCGGCCACGCGCGCCAGGTCCATCGCCATCAGCGCGGACCAGCCATGGCCGACATGCAATCGACCGGTGGGGCTCGGCGCGAAGCGGGTCACCATATGCTGTGGTGCGACGGCCCGTGTCATACAGGCCCTTGACGAACAATATTCGTTAATGCTGTCATACGCGCGTCATGTTGCTGGTGGATCAGCGGCTTCGGCAAGGGGGTAGAAGTTTTTCTATGTACCATCCCGACCTGATACGACACCCGGAAAACTGTCCGGCGCTTGTTCTGAATGCAGACTATACGCCGCTCAGCTATTATCCGTTGAGCCTGTGGCCCTGGCAGACCGCCATCAAGGCGGTTTTTTTGGAACGGGTCGACATCGTCTCCTCCTATGAGCGGGAGGTGCACAGCCCCAGCCTCCAGATGAAGATCCCGTCGGTCATCGCGCTCAAACAATATGTGAAGCCGTCCGAACATCCCGCCTTCACCCGCTTCAACCTGTTCCTGCGCGACCGGTTCGCCTGCCAATATTGCGGCTCGACCAGCGATCTCACCTTCGACCATGTCGTGCCGCGCCGCGCCGGCGGCCGCACCACCTGGGAAAATGTGGCGACCGCCTGCTCGCCCTGCAATCTCAAGAAGGGCGGGCGCACGCCCAAGGAAGCGCATATGCAATTGCATGTGCAGCCGATCCGCCCGACCAGCTGGCAGTTGCAGGAACATGGCCGCGGCTTCCCGCCGGGCTATCTGCATGAAAGCTGGCATGACTGGCTCTACTGGGACGTCGAACTGCTCGCCTGAGCCCGCGCCGATCAGTTGACGGGCAGCCGCCCGTGCCGATCAGCTGGCGGGCAGCCAGTCCAGGTCCATATCCTTGTGCCGGTTGGTATAGTGGCCGATATCCTCCAGCCGCTCCACATCCAGCAACGTGATGCGCCCGTTGGAGCGGCTGATCAGCCCTTCCTGCTCCATCTGCCGGATCATCCGGTTCACATGCACCGACGTCAGGCCGATGGAATCGCCGATTTCCTCCTGCGTCAGCTTCAGCTCGAAACTGTCCTGGATATTGTCGTCGGTAACGCGCAGCCGGTGGAACATGTCCAGCAGGAACGCGGCGACCCGCGCCTTGGCTGATGTGCGGCCCAGCGACGCCAGCCGGTCGGTCATCGACACCCGCTCGGCATTGGACAGCAGGAACAGCAGCGCCGCGACGCGCGGATGCTCCTCCAGCAGCCGGCGCAGCGCAAGCTTGTCGAACGGGCACACGACCGCGTCCGACAGCGCAACCAGCGATTCCGGCGCGCGGCTGTAGATGGTGCTGGCCGAACCGATGAAGTCGCCCGGAAAATAGACGCGCAATATCTGCCGGCTCCCGTCGGGCAGGATGACGAAGCTCATCACTCTCCCTTCGCGCAGCACGAATAATTCAGTAATAGGCTCATTGACCCGCTGGATGATCGCCCCGCGCTTTATCTTGCGGGGGTTTTCCTCCAACTTCGTCAACGCTGCCTTTTCCGCGTCGGACAACGGCACATGGCGCGTCAGTTGCTCCGCGAAACAGCTTGTTGCCACCAACTCACCTTCTTGCAAAAATAGTCGTTACGATGGCAAAACGCCCCTTCCGCCTTTTGGCTGCATTTTCAGCTTCTGCACTAAACTCGATCAATTCCTGGAGCGGCCCGCTAATATTGTGCCGGCCCGACGCCTGCGTGTCTGCGCCCATCTCACCTGCCTTGCGCGCCGCGCGTTTGCCGCTATTAACCCTTACCGATGGACCGCATTGATATTCGCGGCGGCACCGCGCTGAACGGCCGCCTTCCCATTTCCGGCGCGAAAAATGCCGCGCTCACGCTGCTGCCCTGCGCGCTGCTGACGGACGAGCCGGTGACGTTGCGCAACCTGCCGCGGCTCGCCGATGTCGACAGTTTCGGCCATCTGCTCAACCAGCTTGGCGTCTCGACCATGATCGAGGGCGCGCGGCCCGAGGATTTTGGCCGTGTCATGACGCTGCGCGCCGGCCGCGTCACCTCGACCGAAGCGCCCTATGACATCGTGCGCAAGATGCGCGCCTCCATCCTCGTGCTTGGCCCGCTGCTCGCCCGCGCCGGCGAGGCGCGCGTGTCGCTGCCGGGCGGCTGCGCCATCGGCAACCGGCCGATCGATCTTCACCTGAAGGCGCTCGAAGCATTCGGCGCCCGGATCGAGCTGGCGGCGGGCTATGTCCGGGCCAGCGCGCCCGACGGCGGCCTGCCGGGCGGCGTCTATACCTTCCCCGTCGTGTCGGTCGGCGCCACCGAAAATGCGGTGATGGCGGCGGTGCTCGCTAAGGGGACATGCACGCTCGAAAACGCCGCGCGCGAGCCCGAGATCGTCGATCTGTGCAAGCTGCTGGTCGCGATGGGCGCGGATATCGAAGGGATCGGCAGCGACAAGCTGGTGATCCATGGCCGCGATCGCCTGCACGGCGCGACCTACAGTGTCATGCCCGACCGGATCGAGGCGGGCAGCTATGCCTGCGCCGCAGCCATCACCGGCGGCTCGCTCGACCTGGTCGGCGCCAGCGCCGACGACATGCACGCCATCCTCGCCGCGCTGCGCGAAGCGGGGGTGCAGGTGGATGTGCACAAGGACGGGATCCGCGTCTCCTCCGATGGCAAGCTGCGCCCGCTCACGCTCTCGACGGCCCCCTTCCCGGCCTTCCCGACCGACATGCAGGCGCAGTTCATGGCGATGCTGACGCTGGCCGACGGCGCATCGGTGCTGACCGAAACCATCTTCGAAAATCGCTACATGCATGTGCCCGAACTGGCGCGCATGGGGGCCGACATCGCCGTCAACGGCCGCACCGCCGTGGTGCGGGGCGTCTCGCAGCTGGTCGGCGCGCCGGTGATGGCCACCGATCTGCGCGCGTCGATGAGCCTCATCCTCGCCGGCCTCGCGGCGCAGGGCGAAACCCGCGTCAATCGCGTCTATCATCTCGACCGCGGCTATGAACGGCTGGAAGAAAAGCTGTCCGCCGTTGGCGCCGACATCGAACGTGTCAGCGATGGCTGACGGGCGCGGGCTGGCGACGGATCGGGCGGCGCTGCTGGCGCTCTACGATCTCGACGCCGGCGGCTTTCGCACCCTGGACGACATCACCGCTTTTGCGGCGACCCTGTGCGACGCGCCGATTGCGCTCATCAGCATTGTCGAGGATGTGCGCCAGCGCTTCCTCGCCCGCGTCGGCCTCGATGCCGAAGAAACGCCGCGCGACGTCTCCTTCTGCGCGCTGGCGATGCTGGGGGAGGCGCTGTTCGTGGTGCCCGACGCGACCTGCGACCCGCGGTTCGCCGACAATGCGCTCGTCACCGGCTCGCCGCACATCCGCTTCTATGCCGGCGCGCCGCTGATCGGCGGCGATGGTGAGCCGCTGGGCGCGCTGTGCGTCATCGACACCGCGCCGCGCGCTGATCTCACGCCGTTGCAGCGGCAGGGGCTGACCCTGCTCGCGCGCCAGGTGATGATGGAACTGGAAGGGCGTCGGCGCGACCGCGACATGATCGTCCAGCAGCGGCTCGACGCCGCCGCCGTGGCCGACAGCGACCGTATGTTCCGGACCCTGGCCGATACCATGCCGCAGATGGTCTGGTCGACGCTGCCCGATGGCTATCATGATTATTATAACGCGCGCTGGTACGAATATACCGGGGTCCCGGTCGGTTCGACCGATGGGGAGGCGTGGAACGGCATGTTTCATCCCGATGACCGGGCGCTCGCCTGGGAAAAATGGCGCAAGAGCCTGGCGACTGGCGAGCCTTATGAAATCGAATATCGGCTGCGCCATCATAGCGGCCAATATCGCTGGACGCTGGGGCGCGCGCTGCCGATCCGCGATGCGCGGGGCCAGATCATGCGCTGGATCGGCACCTGCACCGACATCCACGAACAGAAGCTGATGATGGAAGAGCGCGAGATGATCGCGCATGAACTCTCGCACCGGATTAAGAATATCTTCTCGGTCATCGCCGGCCTCATCGGTCTGTCGGCGCGCCAGAACCCGGCGATCCGCGATGTCGCCGACGATCTGCGCGACCGCATCCTGGCGCTCGGCCGCGCGCATGACTTCGTGCGCCCGCACAGCACGGATTCCGCGCCCCGCATTGGCCAGGGGCAGGGGCGTCTCTGGGGCATTCTCGACCAGATTTTCGCGCCCTATCGCAACGGCGATGGTTCGCGCATCCTTTTCTTGGGCGATGATCCCCTCATCGACGATCGCTCGGCGACGCCGCTCGCCCTGCTGTTCCACGAACTCGCCACCAACGCCGCCAAATATGGCGCCCTCTCGGTCGCAAACGGGCGCGTATATCTGCATGTCTCGCGCGAAGGCGACGATGTGCGGCTGGACTGGCGCGAAGAAGGCGGGCCAGCGACGGTTCCCGCGACGGCCGACGGGTTTGGCAGCCGCCTGATGACGCTTAGTGTTGAGCGGCAGCTTGGCGGACGGCTTCAGCGCGACTGGCGCGCCGAGGGCCTGTGCCTCAGCCTCTGGATTCCATCGCGTTCCATGAGCCGGGCGGCGGGAACGGCGTAAAGCCCGCGATTTCCGCCGCCGCCAGTTCGGGCTGTTCGGCCGCCGCCAGTTGCAGCGCCGCGGCGATGCTCTGAGCGCGGAACGGCTTCATGATGACGCCCAGCGCCGCGACCGATGCTTCGCCGATCTGCGCCGGATTGGCGGTGACATAGATGACGCGGATGCCGTGCTGGCTCGCCAGCTCCATGCCGATCCGCGGCCCGGTCGGCCCGTCGCGCAGGTTCAGGTCCACCAGCGCGATGTCGCAGCTTGCCGCGCCCGCCAGCGCAGCCGCGCGATCCGCCGCGATCGCGGCGACATCGAAGCCCGCATCCTCGACGATCTGCTCGATCTCCAGCGCGACGAAAATCTCGTCTTCGACGATGAGGACCTTCTTGCTCATTTGCTGACCCGATATGCTTGGAGCGAGAAAAGGACTCGCATTCCACAAAGTTCCACAAAAGTCCGAAAAAACCGCAAAGCCGCCCGAAAATTCAGGTCACTCGCCGACGCTGGTCCAGAGAGTCTCGAACTGCGTCCCCTGCATCAGTAGCACCGAAGCAGGATAGCCCGCGCCGGCCGCCTTCTGCGCCGTATCCCTGGCGCTCTCCACCGCTTCGGCCTGGGTAGGGAAGGGGCCATAATATTTATTGTCTAGATTGATCTTCCACACGCCCTCATGCGCAAGGACGATGTAGCGGGCATGGGGCAGGGTCATGGTTCAAAATACCTCGGTGTTTCGATGGTGCCAGCGCTATAAGAGCATTGCGTCCAGGTTAAAACGATAGCACTCGCTGAAAAGACAGGACTTTTCAGTGGATGCGCTCCTCTACATCCGGTGGTCAAGCCAGGAGCAGAATAAAGGTGACGATCGCATACGCCAGCTGCTTCTAGGTGAGGAAGCGCCAAAGCGTCGTGGCTGGATTGTGCGAGAACGTATATCGATGTGATTATGGTGCTCATTCGGTTGCTTGGGAGCGCGGCGTAAATGAAGAAGTGTCTGTCAGAGCCTATTCCGGCAATCTTTGTGGCAGCGCGGCTACTGCATCAGGCCGGTGAGGCACATCAGGCAGGAGATCGCCAAGAAGCGAGCCGTTTGCTGATGGCGGCTGATGACCCAGCGGTCCGGGAGCATACGGAAATGCTATGGGGCGCTGGTGGACGTCAGCGATTTAAATTCATCACCTTGCCGGACGCGCCGCCCTATTTCGCAAAACTTGACCGGCCGCTGCCGCGAATGCCGACGAAGACCATATGCGCGCGGATAATTGCGCGAGATGGTTATCATTGTCGTTTTTGCGGTATTCCGGTGATCGGTGCCGACACGCGAAAAGCGATCCGAAAAGCGTATCCCGACGCGGTGCCCTGGGGGAAGACAAATATTCTGCAACATGCGGCTTTGCAGTGCATGTGGCTGCAATATGACCACATTCTGCCGAATGCACGAGGCGGAGGCAGCGACATCGATAATGTCGTCGTTACTTGCGCTCCCTGCAATTTCGGACGGATGGAACATACATTGGAGGAAGCCCAGTTAAACGATCCTCGTTTGGATTTCCGGCGCGACACATGGAATGGTTATAGATCATGGAATGGGCTCGCCCAATTCGGCGCAATCGGGTGAGGTATAGATTTTGCTCAGCCTCATTCGGGTTGAACGAAAGTGTTATCTTTATATCTCAAGTTTTTAGCATATCGACGCCGTTATTGTAATGATGCCAGTGCTATAAGAGCATTGCGTTAAGGTTTTAACGATAGCACTCGCTGAAAAGAAAGGACTTTTCAGTGGATGCGCTCCTCTACATCCGATGGTCAAGCCAAGAGCAGAACAAAGGTGACAGCCATAGGCGGCAATTGCGGCTGGGCGAGGACGCCGCGAAACATCGTGGTTGGATTATCCGCGAAACGTTAATCGAGGATGGTCGATCCGCCTATCATGGCCGCAATCGTGATGCTGGTGGCAAGCTGGCGGAAATAGAAGAGCGTTCGCGCCTCGGCCAACTGGATGGATGGGTCTTGTTGGTCGAGCAGCTGGACCGGCTGAGCCGCCAGCAACCCATCCAGACACTCAACCTCATTACCAGCCTCACCGGCGCAGGCGTCACGATCTTCGAAACTTCCACCGGGCGCAAATGGGACAATGAGAGCGTTCGGTCGAGCTGGACCGATTTGCTGGAAGCCTTCATTCGAGCCGGTCTGGCGTTCGATGAAAGTGACAAAAAGAGCAAGCGCATCAAGAGCGCATGGGCAGCCACGCGCGAGCGCGGGGCAACCAAGGATGGCTTGGCGGACCCGCGCATTATGCCCGGCTGGATGGAAGTGGTTGATGGCCATTACCGGATAATCGAAGAACGGGCTGAATGGATCAGGTCGATATTTCGTTGGTGCATCGAAGGAGTGTCGCTGATGGGCGTAGCGCGGCGACTGAATGCTGATCCTAAATCGCGCTGGACCGCTGGAAGTTGGGCTGCACCAAATATCAGCCAGCTTATTCGCGCTCGGAACGTGCTGGGCGAATATCTGCCGCAAACCAAGGATCAGAACGGCAAGCGCGTTCCTGCGGGAGATTGGACCAAATGCTATCCTGCGATCATTGACGAACCGACATGGCAAGCGGCGCAGGCTGCCTTACAGCGCCGTGCAAGTGCCAGTCCCAGCGCGCGAAACCGGCGCATCAACATTTTGGCTGGCATGGTCGTATGCGGTGCCTGCTTTGGTCCGCTCTTTCTTGGCACAAACACAAAAAGTGCCCGGCGGTTGATATGTCGAAACAGGCATCAAAATTCCGGTTGCGATGCGCGGACGACCTATCATTATCCGAATCTGGAGCGGGGTGTGCTGGACAATGTTCTTCACATTGCCGTGCCGGAGCAGGCGGGGCCGGGTCGTGCAGCGGGCGCGATAACAAATCTCGAACTATCTTTGCAGGAGAGGAAAGGGCGGCTCGAAAAGCTGGTTGATAGCTACTCACGTACCGGCAGCGCAGCCATGGAGCGCGGCATATTGTCTCTTGAGCGGGAAATCAGTGTCGGAGAAGACGATCTTGCTCACCTGCGGAAGCAAGAGCGGGAGGCGGCAAATAGGCCAGCACCAACGGAATTGCTCAAACGGGCGGCAGCGTTGCGGAGCAAGATGGTCGATGACGACAGCCGATCGCATATGAACCAACTGCTCCGCTCGCTGGTGACTTCCATAGTGATGAATCCCATCAACATGGAAGCGACGGTGATCCTTCTTGGAGGTCTGGCAGCAATCAAGCTCGACAAGCATGGTGACAAGGTTGCTGAAGTGGACGCGAAAGCCATGTTGCTCGATCCAGATGGGAGGACGCAAACCGTCGCTGCGACGATCGGAGCTGATGTGCCTCATCGAATGATGCTGGACCAATGGGAAGCTCGGACGGATGCATAGAATTTGCGTCAAATCTTCCCTGCAAAGGGCCACAGAAGGTCGATCCTTGAACCTGTGACGCGCTATGCCGCTGCCGCCGTCGGGAGTGTGAGGCCCCTTACAGGGGCGAGAAAAGTTTAGCCGTTAAACTTGCGAAGCTGACGTTGACGTGGTTGACGCGGCACACCGATGGCGTTTGATCCGATAGCCTCAACGATGGAGGCATGGGCATGCGACAGGAATACCGGGATCGGACAGGTGCGTTGCGCGGATGGCGCGAGGTATCGGGAAACAGGATCAGCGGCAGGGACCGAACCGGCTATCTGGTCGGCTGGTACGATCCTGCGCGAAACGAAACCCGCGACCGTACCGGGAGATTTTTGGGAACGGGCGATATGTTGCCGGCCTTAATACTTAGCGCTCGATCTTGATCGCCTAGAGCTAACAGGCCTGCATTCACGCAAACCTCGCGACTTCTCTTCAAGCCACCTATCAATTCGGTTAACCCTCTCTATCTATAGGCTGATCGTTTGAGCATTATCGGCTCAGCGGAGAAAAGTTCGTTGGGGGTTTATGTCTGAGTATCTACCGGTCCAAGCGCATTATCACGCCCATCGTTTGACTGTCGCTGGAACGGCTGAGGACGCTTTCACGCGGTCGCTGACCTCCGCTCGTGTGGAAATGAATCCGCATCAAGTCAATGCTGCCCTATTCGCGCTGAAGGCTCCCTATGCCAAGGGTGTGCTTCTGGCCGATGAAGTGGGTCTGGGGAAAACGATCGAAGCCGGCCTTGTCATGTCCCAAAAATGGGCCGAACAGAAGCAACGCATCCTGCTGGTGGTTCCAGCGTCACTTCGCAAGCAATGGCAACAGGAACTGTTTGAAAAATTTTCGCTACGCAGCCACATCCTCGAAGCAAAAACCTACAATGATTTGCGGAAAAATGGAAAATCGCGGCCCTTCGAGATTGGCGACGGCATTATCATCAGCTCATATGAATTTGCAGCCCGCAAGGCGGATGAAATTAGGGCTGTTCGCTGGGACTTGGTGGTATTTGATGAAGCCCATCGCCTGCGCAACGTCCATCGTAACAACACGGCTCAGGGGGCAAAGGCGCTGAAACGAGCAACGGATGGCTCCTTTAAGATATTGTTGACGGCAACACCGCTTCAAAACTCGCTGATGGAATTGTTCGGCATAGTCTCGATGATTGATGACGCGCATTTCGGCGGGGAAAATGCCTTCCGTGCACAATATGCCGGTGCCGCAGCGACGCCAGCATCGCAAGAAATGTCGCGCGAACGCTTGAACCCAATTTGCCATCGCACTCTGCGTCGTCAGGTTCAGGAAGCCGGCCATATCAATTTTCGGCAACGAAACGCTGTGACGTTCCAGTTCGAGCCATACGATCAGGAAACCACGCTTTACGAGATGCTGTCGGAATATCTGCAAGACCCTGGCACTATCGCTTACGGCGGCAGGAGCAACGCGCTCGTTGTATTGCAGGCACGCAAAAGTCTTGGCTCTTCGACTTTTGCTGTTGCCCGGTATCTTGATACGCTGCTGGAACGGCTCCGCCGAAAGCAAGCCGCCTCCCCGGACATGACGGACGATTTTGAGGACGCATTCGAGGAGGAACAGGAAACCTTGAACGGCGACGATGGCAGCGATGGCCATGTCGATGATTTCGTGGACCCGGTTCAGCTCGCCAACGAAATCGGACTGGTCGAGGCGATGCGCAACCTCGCACAAGACATCGGCGTCAATGCAAAGGGCGAAAAGCTGATCCGCAATCTGCCCGAAGTGCTCGACCAAATTGAGGCCAAGGGAGGCAGGCGTAAAGCAGTGATTTTCACCGAAAGCGTCCGCACCCAGAAGTATCTAAGCCAGTTGCTCACTGAAAACGGTTACGCGGGTCAGATCGTTCTCATGAACGGCTCGAACAATGACGATGAGAGCAGGGCAATTTATAGTGCTTGGAAGGGGCGCCACGCGGGCACCGACCGCATATCAGGATCAAAAACGGCGGATATGAAGGCCGCGATTGTCGAGGCTTTCAAAAGCGACGACAAAGCGATCCTCATAGCCACCGAAAGTGGCGCGGAAGGCATCAACCTCCAATTCTGCTCGCTGCTCATCAATTATGATCTACCGTGGAATCCGCAGCGCGTTGAGCAGCGCATCGGTCGATGCCACCGATATGGACAGTTGGTTGACGTGATGGTCGTCAACATGCTGAACATGAAGAACCGAGCCGAAGCGCGCATCCACCAATTGCTGGAGCAGAAGCTGCATTTGTTCGAGGGCGTTTTCGGGTCCAGTGACGAGGTGCTGGGCATCCTGACCGATGGTATCGATTTCGAAAAGGAAGTGCTACGGATCGTCCAGAGCTGCCGCAGCGCGGAGGAAGCCGACCGTGAATTCGACGAATTGACGGCGCGCATTCAGGACAGCATCGACACCGATCTCGCGGCCGCCCGCGCCAAGGTTCTCGAAAACATGGACGCCGATGTCATCGCCAAGCTCCACCGCCGCAATGAGGCGCTGGCGCAGATATTGCCGGAGTTCAAGCAACGCCTGTTGATGGTCGCCAAGGCCGAGCTGCCCGAAGCGCAATTCCTGACCCCGGACAGCGAATGCTTCGGCTGGAATGGCAAGCAATGGACCACGAAATGGCCCTTGGCGGACGAAAATGATTGGCAGTTCTTTCGCGTCAACGAGGGCTTGGGGCATGATTTGATCGAACAGGCGAAAGCCCGCACGGTCGGCGACGGCGCGGAGGCAGTTCGGTTCGATCCCGCCGCTTATGCCTATGCCGGACAGCTTGGCGGCGTGACCGACCTATCCGGGCAGTCAGGATGGTTACGCGCGTTTAGGGCCATTATGCCGACGCCGGGAGCCGAACGCGAAGAGGTGATTGTCATCGCAGAAACCGATGGCGGCGAGATGGTGAAGCCGCTGGTCTGCGATAAGATGATGATGGCTCCCGCTCAATCGCTGGGGCAGGCCGATGGCGCCATCCCCCATGACCGGCTGGCCCAGCTCCAAGAATTTGAATTCGGCCATTTCTCCGAGCGTGTGAAGGAGGAGAATTATAAATGGCTGATCGAGGAAGAAGAACGCTTGGGCCGCTACGCCCGCGACATGGAAATCGAGATTGAGGCGCAGATAGCGACGCTAGACGCCGAGCTGAAGGAATTGCAGCGCCAGAAGCTTTCGCCCCATCTCAGTATGGAGGAGAAGGTTTCTGTCATGCGCGACATCCGCAAGAAGGAAACGGCGCGCGACGAACTGAAAATGAGCCAATTCGACACCAAGAAGCAGGTAAGCAAGGACATCAACGACAAGCTCGATGAATTCTCCGCCTTGCTGGATCAGCAGCCCCGGCTGGAGGAGATGTTCACGCTGCGCTGGACGGTAGCGTGACGCGATGCTGGACGGGTTCAGTCAGGCTCCACGCCATGTCGAACTCGATCTGACTTCCTACGAAGGGCCGTGGATGTTGATTGCCACTGAGATGTGACCCGGGGGCGCTATAAGTTTCCACTGAGAATTGACCCATGTTTCCCTCCCCTCCGGCTGTCAGTCGGAGGGTCTCGGAGTGATCAACATGGACTTACTCAGTGTGATCCGCCGATGGCATTTCCGGCAGGAGATTTCCATTCGGGAGATCAAGCGACGGACCGGCCTATCGCGCAATACCATTCGCAAATACCTGCGTTCCGATGCGGTGGAGCCCAGTTTCAGGGTTCCGGTGCGCCCCAGCAAACTCGATCCCTTCGCGGACAAGCTGTCGGCTTGGCTGCGGGTGGAATCCAAGAAATCCCGCAAGCAGAAGCGGACCGCCAAGCAACTCTATGTGGATCTGGTGGAGCTGGGTTACGATGGCTCCTATAACCGGGTGGCCGCCTTTGCCCGCCGATGGCGGACCGAGCTTCAGTATGAACAGCAGACCAGCGGACGCGGGACGTTCGTTCCTTTGGCTTTCCAGCCTGGCGAGGCCTTCCAGTTCGACTGGAGCGAGGATTATGCCGTGCTGGACGGCAAAGTGACGAAACTGCAGGTCGCTCATACCAAACTCGCGCATAGTCGCGCCTTCATTGAGGATCAGCGTGCAATAGGCACCCCCTTCGTGGGGTGATCGGCGTGCAAAAAGGACCCCTTCATCCCGGGGATTTAGTCGGCCGACTGGTTTTGATCAGTTGGCGAGAACGGGATGTTGATCGTGGAGACAGTGGTTCGGATTCGGCGTGAGCATGCAGCGGGTAAGGCGATCAAGGCGATCGCTCGTGACCTTCGTTTGTCGCGGAAGGTCGTCCGCAAAGCGATCCGGTCGCCGGAGGCGGCGTTCAACTATCAGCGCAAAGTCCAGCCGCTGCCGCGGATCGGTCCTTATCAGGATCGTCTCGATGCGCTGCTTGAGGAGAACGAAGGTCGCGGCCGCCGCGATCGGCTACGGATGACGCGTATCCATGACCTGCTGGTGCGCGAGGGGTTCGATGGATCCTATGATGCGGTGCGCCGCTATGCGGCGCGCTGGCGTGCTGCGCGGCGGAAGGATGCTGGCGAAGGCGCACCGGCGTTCATCCCGATGACCTTCCAGCCGGGTGAGGCCTACCAGTTCGACTGGAGCCACGAGGATGTGGAGATCGCCGGCAAGCCGATGCGGGTGAAGGTGGCGCATATGCGTCTCTGCGACTCGCGCGCACCCTATGTCCGGGCCTATCCGCGCGAGGGCCAGGAGATGCTGTTCGATGCCCATGCCCGGGCGTTCGCGTTCTTCGGCGGTGTGCCGCGACGCGGTATCTACGATAATATGAAGACGGCGGTGACGGCCGTGTTCACCGGCAAGGAGCGTGTGTTCAACCGCCGCTTCCTGATCATGACCGATCATTACATGGTCGAGCCGACCGCCTGCTCGCCGGCGGCGGGATGGGAGAAGGGCCAGGTCGAGCAGCAGGTCCAGACAATCCGAGGCCGCTTCTTCCAGCCGCGGCTCCGGTTCGCCAGCCTGGCCGAGCTCAACGGGTGGCTGGAGGCCGAGTGCCGGCGCTGGGCCGAGCATCATGCCCATCCCGAACGCGGGGATATTACCGTCGCCGAGGCGCTGGATATGGAGCGACCGGCCCTGCAGCCGATCCTGGCACCGTTCGACGGCTTCCATGAGAGCGAGCATGCCGTCACCGGCACCTGCCTCATCAGCTTCGATCGCAACCGCTACTCGGTCATGTCGACGGCCGCACGCCGGACCGTTCAGGTGCGCTCCTATGCCGATCGCATCGTCATACGCTGCGGCGATGCGATCGTCGGGGAGCATGAGCGCCACTTCGGTCGGAACCGCACGATATACGATCCCTGGCATTATCTGCCGGTCCTCGCGCACAAGCCCGGCGCGCTGCGTAACGGCGCACCGTTCCAGGACTGGGATCTGCCGCCCGCCCTGCACCGATTACGGCGAAGGCTCGGCACCGGGGACGAGGCCGATCGCAGGTTCGTGCGGGTCCTCTCGGCGGTGCTCACCGATGGCCTGGAGCCGGTAGAGGCTGCCGTGCGCGAAGCGTTGGCGAACGGAACGGCCAGCGACGAGCTGATCCTCAACATCCTCTCCCGGCGCCGCGAGCCGGCGACACCCCACAGCATCGTCACTTCGGAAGACCGGATGCTGCAGCATCCTCCGCTCGCCGACTGTGCCCGCTATGATCTGCTGCGAGGCTATGATGCAGCGGCATGATATGATCGACACGATGCGCGGCCTCGGACTCAAGGGCATGGCGGCGGCGTTCGACGAGGCGGTCACCACCGGCCTCCAGCGCAAGCGCACCACCATGGAGATACTGACCGACCTGCTCCGTGCTGAGGCGACCCACCGGGATGCAGCCTCCATCCGCTATCGGATGACGGCTGCGAGGCTGCCCGTGGTGAAGGACCTGGAGCGGTTCAGCTTCGAGGGCACACCGATCAATGAGGAGATGATCCGCTCCCTTCACGATGGCTCCTTCCTCCCGCCTCGCCGCAATATCGTGCTGGTCGGCGGCACGGGGACAGGCAAGACCCACCTCGCCATCGCGATCACCGCCAATGTCGTGCGAAGGGGCGCTCGCGCCCGCTACTTCAACACCGTCGATCTGGTGACACGCCTCGAAGAGGAGACCCGGATCGGCAAAGGCGGGACCCTGGCGGCGCAGCTGTCGCGGCTCGACCTGATCGTTCTCGACGAGCTCGGTTATCTGCCGTTCGCCCGCTCGGGAGGGCAGTTGCTGTTCCACCTCATCAGCAAGCTTTATGAGCGGACCAGCGTCATCATCACCACGAACCTCGCCTTCGGCGAATGGCCGACCGTGTTCGGCGATCCCAAGATGACCACGGCGCTGCTCGACCGCGTCACCCACCACTGCGATATCGTCGAGACGGGCAACGACAGCTGGCGCTTCAAAAACCGCAGCTGACAGCCACCTTCGGCGCCTTCAAAAATCTATCTTGCGCTGCGCGCGCCTCCGGTCGGGCTACGCCCGCCCTCCGCCGCACGCAGCGCAAGGCCATCTTCAACAAACCAGCATCATATTATCTGAAAAGGGGGTCCCTCTTCGACGCCGATCGGGGGTCCCTTTTGAACGCCGTTTGACATGCGCCTTTTGCCGGATTGCAGCGAAGGCGTCTTGCAGTTCGTCAAACTGCGCGTCGGGTGAGTTGCTTTTCAATACAAGCGGCATGTGGTCCTCGGATGATGTCCTCAGAATCTCTACCGGCTAAAATCTTTTCAAAGGGTTGCAGTCGTTACGCTTACGATTTTTAAATCTGCGCACGGGCATGGCAGGCCATCGAAGGAGACGTCACCCATGCTGACCAAAGCTGACCTGTTGGCCCAGAACCGCGCAATCTATCTACCCGCGATCAGTGCCAACTATGCTAATTTCGCGAGGAACGGGGCCTTCAAGCGCAAGGTTGGTGGCCTGATCCCTGCCGATCTTGATTTCCTCGATCCATCGAATCGCTATTTTGCCTACCCTTTCGCACTCTACAGCGCGGGGCAGGTAATCCGCACGCCCAATAAGCTGCCCAAGGCCTGTATGGTGGCTCAGCGAGATCGCAATGAAACTATCGTCCTGGGTGACAGCGGCGGCTTTCAGGTGTCTCGTGGCACCATTGAATTCGAGAAGGACACAACGGCACGCCGGATGCTGAAATGGATGGAGGGCGTGGCCGACTGGTCCATGGTTATGGACTTTCCAACCGGCGGCATCGGTCCCGGTTTCATGAAGCCCCATGTCGAACGTCTGATTGCGGAGGGGCATGATCTCTCAGCGATGTGCAAGGCCAATGGCCAGTCCCTCGATTTCAATGCCTGTCTGCTCCAGACCCAAATCAACAACGACCAGTTTGTGGCTGAGCGCACGGCAGGGGCTACCGGCCTGCTCAACGTGCTACAAGGACGAAACGAAGCCGAGAGCAAGGCGTGGTATGAGGCAGTCAAACATTATCCGTTTGAAGGCATCGCGTTTGCGGGTGCACACCAGAATCATTTCAGCTTATTGCTGCGCCGTCTCTATGATCTTCACATCGACGGCCAACTGCAAAAATGTGCGTGGGTCCACGTTCTGGGCGTCTCGACCCTCGACATCGGTTGCCTGCTGACCAAGGTGCAGCGGTGCGTCCGGGAACACTGGGGCTATCCCGATTTCCAGATCAGCTTCGACAGCGCCAGCCCGTTCATCAACGCCGCCAATAATGGAATGATTATTGGGCAGACGCTGGACGCTTACGGCTGGACGATCCGCACTGCTGGCATTGCCACAGTCGGGAGCAATGACTTGCCGTTATCGGTCAGCGATTTCTGTACTTCCAAGCTTCACAGGAAAACTGATCGCCTCGGGCGTGAGATGATCGCAGCCCGCACCGCTACCGGAAACAGGATCGGCATGGCTGATTTGTGTGTCGGTAAAGCCAAGATTGCGGGGCAGCGTGACCGATCTGGCCTTGATGTCGATGGCAGCTATCTCCTGATGTACCATAATGTGCAGGCTTTCGTCACAGCACATGCAAAGGCGCATGAGGTGTTCTTCGGGCCGGAGCAATGGCGGATACCGCTCGACACATTAAGCATCGCGGGCGCCATTGATGTGATGTTTAGAGGGGAGCCGATTACGAGCGCCATGGGCGGCGTCGTTTACGCGCCAGTTCGCGATCCAATTAGCCATATCAAGCGGTGCCAAATTTGGCTCGATAGGCTTGCGATTCAACGCACACGGCCAACATCACGGATAGGCTACAATATAGGGCAAGCGGCATAGTCAAATAAAATTTCGATCGCGTTATAATTCCTATCTGAGAGAAGGAAATTTTACAGAATGAATGACCATAATTTGGAAAAATTGCTTGCTGAATTTGTTGAGAAAATTAATCCTCTAATGCCGTTCATGGCAAATGAGCGAGGTATTATTCCAACCAATCTTAGAAATATCTCTCCTGACGAGTGGTTGGTAAATAAGGCCGCAATATGGAGGTTCGCAAAAGAGTGTGAGGGTATGGATCAATGGCCTGAAAATCGCCAGAGGAGCTACAGGTCTAACATGGCAATCTATCAGGATTCTTTAGATGCCGCCCATCGCTACATAGTTGCGCGTGATTTTAACGAATTTCGAGAGGACAAGTGGCGGGTTTTAGCAAAGGTTGCAATTCAGCCATAAATCACTTCGCTGGTCGGCGAGATGACAAAATTACTCAGCGGCGGAATATGCAGGCGCTCGAAGCGATGTGCTTGCTTATGCATAAGAAAATATAAATTAGCTCAATTCAACTGCTTAACATATCAATGCCGTTATTATAATGGTGCCAGGCCATGATGGCGGCGGCTCCGCGATGTGGGCGCCAGGCTTCGGCCACTTGCCGCGTCAGCGCTTCACTGGGGCGCTCGGCCATGCCCAGGATGCGCCCAATCTCGATCTGCACCGCCAGGTCGCCTGCGGGCCAGATGTCGGGCCGTCCTTCCGCGAACAGCAGGTAGATTTCCGCCGACCAGCGGCCGATCCCCTTGATCTGCACCAGCTGGGCAATCGCTTCCTCGTCGTCGGCGGGCAGGGCGTGAAGATCCAGCGCCCCCGACACTACCAGCTCGGCTAGGCTGCGGGCATAGCCCTGCTTCTGCCGCGACAGGCCGCACGCCCGCAGCGCGTCGAAATCGCGGGCCAGCAGCGCCTGCGGATCGCAGCCTTCACCCAGTTCCGCCTCCAGCTTGCGCCACACCGCCGCGGCCGACGCCACGCTCACCTGTTGCCCCACGATCGTGCGCAGCAGCGTCTCATAGCCCGGCGCGCGCAGCCGGGGGGCGGGATAGCCCACGCGCGCGATCGCCGCGACGAACCCCGGTTCCATCGCCGCGATCGCGTCCAGGCTGTCGCGCAACTGTTCCGCACTGCTTACCATGATGTCGTCGCCCGGCCTTGATTTCCCGGCCCCTGTCGGTCAGAGCGGAAAAAATTTCGAAGGGACAAGGGTAGATGCCGAAACTGATCGTGGTCAACCGTGCGGGTGACGAACAGGCTGTCGACGGCGACACCGGCCTGTCGGTGATGGAAGTCATCCGCGACAACGGCTTTGACGAACTGCTGGCCCTATGCGGCGGCTGCTGCTCCTGCGCGACCTGCCATGTCTATGTCGACCCCGCCTTCGCCGACGCCCTGCCGGCGATGAGCGAGGATGAAAATGACCTGCTCGACAGCTCCGATCATCGCAACGACACCAGCCGCCTGTCCTGCCAGGTTGTGCTGACCGATGCGATGGACGGCCTGCGCGTCACCATCGCGCCGGAAGACTGACCGCGGCGCGGGGGGCAAGGCGCAGCGTCGCCATCGGCGCATCCCTTACCCGCCCCGCCCGGCCTAGCGATTGGTCGCGGCGTAGAGCGCGATCGCCGCCGCGTTGGACACGTTCAGGCTCTCCATCCGCGGGCTGATCGGCAGCTTGGCGATGATGTCGCAATGGGCGATTGTGTTGTGGCGCAGCCCTTCGCCTTCCGCGCCCAGCACCAGCGCCACGCGCGATTCCCCGATCGCCTCGCCGATCGTCGTCTCCGCCTCGCCGTCCAGGCCGATGCGCCAATAGCTCGCCTCGGCAATCTCATCCAGCGCACGGGCCAGGTTCACCACCCGCACCCACGGCACGATTTCCAGCGCGCCCGACGCCGCCCGCGCCAGCACGCCCGACTCGGGCGGCGCATGCCGGTCCTGCGTCACGATGCACAGCGCGTCGAAGGCGGCGGCGGACCGCAGGATCGCGCCGACATTATGCGGGTCGGTCACCTGGTCCAGCACCAGGATCGGCCTCTTGTCCTCCTGCCCCTGTTCCAGCACCTCGCCCAGCCACACATCGTCCAGCGGCTCGACTTCGGCCACGATCCCCTGGTGGGGCGCGTCGGCGGGCACCATCCGCCCCATGTCGGCGACGTCGGAATAGACGATCGGCAGCACCGGCGGCAGATCCAGCGCGCCCAGCGCCTCGCGCGTGCCCCATATCTTGCGCACGGTGCGGTTGGGGTTGGCGAGCGCCGCTGTCACGGCATGGCGACCGTAGAAGCGGGGGAAGGCGCCCTTGGGCTTGGCGGAACGATGCGTCTTTTTCATGGCCCCGCTCTTTTCACATCAGGCCATTGACAGGCAAGCCTCCATTCGCCATTAGGCCGCCTCCAGCGCGGCGGGGAACGCTTTCTTCGGCGCGTAGGGCACTGGACAGGTGGCCGAGTGGTTAAAGGCAGCAGACTGTAAATCTGCCCGGGTTTCCCGTACGCTGGTTCGAATCCAGCCCTGTCCACCACTGCATCGGCCCGGTGCAGCCGCTCCTCTTCGCGGAAGGGGCGGGAACAGACAGGCCAGTGTGGACGCATAGCTCAGTTGGTAGAGCAGCTGACTCTTAATCAGCGGGTCCTAGGTTCGAGCCCTAGTGCGTCCACCAGCCCCTTCGACAGCCGCCTCTTCCGGGTTTCCGCCGGCCTGGCCATCCACCGAACGCTGCCAGACGCCCGTCTTGGAGCGGCAATCGCTGCACAGGCGATCCTTCTCTTAGGCGATGGGCGAAACATTGCCGGATTGACTTCACATCGTTCGGATGATGTGCTGCACCGCAGCAGCAACCTTGTCATGTCGCCTCGTACCCCTGGGGGGAAGGGCGACAAGACATGACGGGGTTGACCCTAATTTCTCGTCGGGAAATCCTGGCCGATGACCCTTGAACATACCCGCTTGGTGGACCTGGCGCTGCAAGGCGGGGGTGCGCATGGCGCCTTCACATGGGGCGTGCTGGATCGTCTGCTCGAAGAGCCCTGGCTGCGCATCGATGGCATATCCGGGACATCGGCCGGAGCCATGAACGCTGCGGTCTTGGTCGACGGCTATACTGATGGTGGCGCGCCGGGCGCACGCGCCGCGCTGGCGGCCTTCTGGCGCAACGTGTCCGACGCTGCGCAATTCAGCCCCTTCCGCCGCACATTTCTGGACATGCTGCTTGGCAACTGGACGCTGGACCAATCGCCCTGGTTCAACGCGATGGACATGATCGCGCGCCTTTTTTCGCCCTATGATCTCAATCCGGCCGGCTTCAATCCGTTGCGCGACATACTTGAAGCCTCCATCGATTTCGAGCGGTTGAGCGCCAGTTCGATCAAGCTCTTCATCACCGCTACCAACGTGCGAACGGGTCAGGGGCGCGTGTTTCGAAACAGTGAAATCAACGCGGATGTCCTGCTGGCATCGGCCTGCCTGCCCACCATGTTCCACGCGGTCGAAATTGATGGCGAGGCTTATTGGGACGGTGGCTATTCGGGCAATCCGACGCTCACGCCTCTGATACGCGAATGCGATTCAGAAGATACCATCCTTGTCCAGGTCAATCCGGTCGAACGCGCGCCGTCGCTCTATGCAGCGCGAGAAATCGCCAGCCGGTTGAATGAGATTTCCTTCAACGCCGTCCTGCTGAAGGAATTGCACATGATGGCTCTGCTGCGCCGCGTTGCTGATCCTGGCAAAGGCGAAGGCGCGAAATGGGCGAAAATGCGCATTCATCGCATTGCCAGCGAAGCCATGACGGCGTTCAGCTATTCGTCCAAACTGAATGCCGAATGGGCGTTCTTCACGCATCTTCGCGATATCGGGCGACAGGCGGGCGAGCAGTTCCTGGCCAGCAGCGGTTCGGCGATTGGCAAATGCTCGACGCTCGACCTCGACGAATTGCTCGCCAATGTCTGAGGGGTTGAGTTTCCTCGGCATAGCGCTCGCGCTCGGGCTTCTGGTCGCAATGGCGTATCGTGGCTGGAGCATTCTTGTGCTTGCGCCCCTTTCAGCCCTGATCGCAGCGGCCTTTTCCGGATTGCCTTTGCTGGCCAGTCTGACGCAAATCTTCATGCCCGCGTCAGCCGGCTTCATTGCGCAATTTTTCCCGCTGTTCCTGCTTGGCGCCATATTCGCCAAACTCATGAACGACAGCGGTTCGGTGGACATAATCGCCGACCGCCTGGTGGCGGCGCTCGGCCCCGACCGTGCCGTCTTCGCCATCGTGCTGGCCGGCGCCATTCTCACCTATGGCGGCGTCAGCCTTTTCGTCGCATTTTTCGTCCTGGTCCCGATGGCGCAGGCGTTATTTGCGGCCGCCTCCATTCCCCAGCGTCTCATTCCAGCCGCCATTGTGCTTGGCACCTCGACCTTCACCATGACGGCGCTGCCGGGAACACCGGCGATCCAGAATGTCATTCCGATGCCCTTCTTTGGCACCACTATCTATGCCGCTCCGGGTCTAGGCGTGATCGCTGCGATGATCATGGTGGGCACGGGGCTGTTGTGGCTCCGTCATGCGCAACGGTCGGCCGCTCCTGTGACGGATGGCTCTGGCCAGCGGGTCGCCGCGGGAATAGATTCGGAGAGGCTGCGCGAACATGGGGCTACGGCATCGACCTTCGATCCGGCGGAGATCGAGCAGGGACGGCAAACGGCCGCGCCGCCGCCGCTGATGATCGCCATATTGCCGATCCTGGTCATGATCATCGCCAATCTGATCCTGTCGCTGGGCCTGTTCGCCAATCGGGAGGCGCCTTTCCTGGCGGAGCCGATATGGGGTGAAACGACCTTGTCGGCTGTTGCGGGGCTATGGGCGGTCGTGGCGGCGCTGGCGCTGGCGACGCTCATCCTGATCATGGCCAACTGGCATCGGATTCCGGACTTGCGAACCAGCATCGACGCCGGGGCCAATGCGGCGGTTCTGCCCGCACTCAGTGTCGCCAGCCTCGTCGGCTTCGGCGCGGTGATCGCGACGCTTCCCTCCTTTCACGCGATTCGCGACTGGGTGCTTGGAATAGATGGCGGCCCGCTGGTTTCGCTCGCTGCGGCGACGAACCTCCTGGCCGCGCTTACCGGGTCCGCATCAGGAGGGCTCACGATCGCGCTGGAGGCTTTGGGTCCGACTTATGCGGCCATAGCTGTGGACCACGGCATCGACCCGGCGATCATGCACAGGGTCGCTGTCATCGGCGCTGGCACGCTGGACATTCTGCCGCACAACGGCGCCATCGTCTCCCTTCTGGCGCTTTGTGGGCTGACGCATCGCGAAAGTTATTTCGACATAGCGATGACGGGCATCGTCGGATCAGTCGTAGCGTTGACGGTTGTCATTCTGCTGGGGGAATGTCTGGGGTCATTTTAGCAAGGGCGGGGAGCACGACCGGGCGATGGCAGGCCCTCCGTCCTGTCGCGCCGGTCCCGGGCATCGCCGCCTTCACCGAAATCTGCTGGGCCCTGAGCCTCAAATGGGCCGCGACCACCGCCAGTTGACAGGCGTCGATCGTCCGCATTGCCCTCAGCTTCCTCAACATGGCCCTCCTCGCGCTCACCATGCGCGCCATCCCGGCCGGCACCGCCTACGCCATCTGGACCGGCCTGGGCGCCGTCGGCGTCATCATCGGCGGCATGATCCTCTTCGGCGACAAGGTGAACTCGGTCCAGGCCGGCTTCATGGCGATGATCGTCGCGGACGTTGCGGGCACGAAGCTGTTCGGGCTGGGGGGAGGGGCGGGACCTGAATTCGGTTTGAGAAGCGTTCGGCCACTCCGACGATCGGATGTGTCATCGCCGACTTAGTCTGGGACGAGGCAGTCGTTCGCAGGTCCAGCGGCGAAGGACTGCTTCGGGCAAACCTAGCCAATCACGGACTGGTGGCTTCCCGCGGATGCTTGCGGTGAAAGTCATTGGCGTCCGAGGTGTCGGACACAAGCGGATTCGATTGGAGGAATGCGCGTCTGCATTCTCCTGGCAATATTTCAACCGCAACCATTGGCGTGCTTGTCATTAAACCGTTGGCCGTTCGACTGAACAAGGGTCACTAGCTCAATGCTTACTTCAGGTGACAGAATAGGAATCACCATCGACGGAGACAAGCACGTCGTCCATCGATTATGCTGACCCGGCAAGCAAAGGAATCTCATCGCGAATGGCATCTGAGGGCCCAAACAGCAGCCGTATTCGCGACAGGATCCTTACTGTCGTAGATCTCGCCGCGACCTTTGTTCTGGCAACGGAATGTGCGCTTACGGGGGTAAAGGCCGATTTTGATCTCTTCGGGCTGCTTGTCCTCGCCTTTGTCGGATCCGTTGGCGGTAGCGTCATGCGTGACCTGATTCTAGGCGAACACCCTCCTGCGCCATTTCGTGACTGGCGCTATGCGGCGGTTGCGGTGGCAGCGACGATGGTTGTCGTGGCCACCTCAATTGCGCTGGGCCCCGTGGGCAATCTTACTCCACCTTTCACGATCGACATCTTTGAAGGGTTTGGTCTTGCGCTCGCGGCCGTCGCCGGCGCGCGCAAGAGCCTGGATTATGAACTCAACGGCGCCAGTGTCATCATCATTGCAACCGTCAACGGATGCGGTGGCGGGATCCTGCGCGACGTGCTGAGTGCGCAGGTTCCGGACGTTCTCCACGAAGATTTCTATGCCACCGCAGCCTTGGCAGGAGCCGCCTTGATGGTCGTGTTGAACCAACATTTCGCTGTCCGAAAAAATCTGGCCGACGCCATTGCCGTGGTCGCGATATTCGCCCTGCGAACTGCCGCGTTGCTGGGAGCGTGGCAACTCCCGCATCTGCGATAACGTGCCGGCCGGTGTCGGTCGCAAATGGCGTTCTCGGATGAAGGACACACGCTGTTAAGCAGTTGCTCGTTCCCTTGAAAAAATGGGGTCAGACGACGAAGACCGCCGCGATCGCCAAGACCCGTCGGCAATGTAAGTAAAGGGGCGCAAATCCACCAAGCAACTCCGTGTTGGCGTACGGCGGGTTTCGAAGGGAAGCCGGCGTTGGCCCTTTCGCGTCGGAACAGCGTATGTTGGTCGGCTGCTGCCGCACTCAGATAAACCACGCTCCGCTTATCACCCCCTGTCCTACACACCCCCCGTCATGCCATAATCCTCCCGGCTCCTTCCATCTTCCGCACCTCCACCACCCCGCGCCGCCTTCGCATCGGTGCGCGGGATTTTGCAGAAATTTTCCTATTGCGAAATCGACGCCACCGGTCCGTCTGCCGCTTTTCCGTGCGGCCCACGATAGTGTGAACTTCGCAAAGCCGCCCAACCTTGCAAAACGCCCGCCCGGCGCGCGTCGCTTCCGGCAACGCGCGCCGAATCAGTGCCGCGCGCCAACAAAATCGCACCGCGCCATTTTCGCGTCGCGCAAAATGCTCTAGGCCGCGCGCTATGCTGAACCTCAATGCCATCACCGTGCGCCTGGGCGGCCGCACCATTCTCGATCGCGCCTCCGCCGCGCTGCCGCCGCGCAGCCGCGTGGGCCTCATCGGCCGCAACGGCGCGGGCAAATCGACGCTGATGAAGGTGATGATCGGCCAGATCGACCCGGACGAAGGCTCGTGCGACATGCCGCGCGACACGCGGCTTGGCTATATCGCGCAGGAAGCGCCTTCGGGCACCGCCACCCCCTTCGACACCGTGCTCGCCGCCGATGCCGAACGCGCCGCGCTGATGGCGGAAAGCGAAACGACCGAGGATCCCGATCGCCTCGGCCATATCTATGAGCGGCTGACCGCGATCGACGCCTATACAGCGCCGGCCCGCGCCGCCCGCATCCTCGTGGGCCTGGGCTTTGACGAGGAAATGCAGGGCCGCCCGCTCGACAGCTATTCGGGCGGCTGGAAGATGCGCGTGGCGCTCGCCGCCTTGCTCTTTTCCAATCCCGACCTGCTGCTGCTGGACGAACCGTCCAACCATCTCGACCTGGAAGCCACGCTCTGGCTCGAGAATTTCCTGAAAAGCTATCGCGGCACCGTGGTCGTCATCAGCCATGAACGCGACCTTTTGAACAATGTCGTCGACTATATCCTCCATCTGGAAGGGGGGAAGGTCACTCTTTATCCCGGCGGCTATGACGCGTTCGAGCGGCAGCGGGCCGAGCGCCTGGCCCAGCAGGAAGCCGCCCGCGCCAAGCAGGCGGCCGAGCGGGAGAAGCTGCAGGATTATGTCGCCCGCAACTCGGCCCGCGCCTCGACCGCGAAACAGGCCCAGTCCCGCGCCAAGGCGCTGGCGAAGATGCAGCCCATCGCCGCCGCGATCGAGGATCCGACGCTGCATTTCGGCTTTCCCAGCCCGCCCGAACTGCGCCCGCCGCTCATCACCATGGACATGGCGTCGGTCGGCTATACCGACACCCCGGTCCTGCGCCGGGTGAATCTGCGCATCGACCCCGATGATCGTCTGGCGCTGCTGGGGCGCAACGGCAATGGCAAGACGACGCTCGCTCGCCTCATCGCCGCGCAACTCGCGCCGATGGAAGGGACGATGCAAAGCTCGTCCAAGATGCATGTCGGCTACTTCACCCAATATCAGGTGGAGGAACTGGACGTCGCCGACACCCCGCTTGAACATATGACGCGCGTGATGAAGGGCGCGACGCCCGGCGCGGCGCGCGCCCAGCTCGGCCGCTTCGGCTTTTCGGGCGAGCGGGCGACGCAGAAGGTGGGCAGCATGTCGGGCGGCGAGCGCGCGCGGCTGGCGCTGGCGCTCATCACCCGCGATGCGCCGCACCTGCTGATCCTCGACGAACCGACCAATCACCTCGACGTCGACAGCCGCGAGGCGCTGGTGCAGGCGCTGAACGAATATAGCGGCGCCGTGGTGATCGTGTCGCACGACCGGCACATGATCGAACTGGTCGCCGATCGGCTGGTGCTGGTGGACAATGGCACGGCGCAGCCGTTCGACGGGTCGCTGGACGATTATACCGACATCATCCTGCGCAAGGCGGATGGCAATGGAGCGGGCGGCCATGGGGCAGGGGGCGGCGACGCGCCCAGGGTCGACCGCAAGGCGGAGAAGCGCGAAGCGGCGCAGTGGCGCGAAAGGCAGAAGGCGGCGAAGAACGCGCTGGGCAAGGCGGAAAAGGAGATGGCCGCGCTCGCCGCCGAACGCAGCCGCATCGACCAGGCGCTGTTCGATCCCAAGGCCGCGACCGGCGCGGAAGCGAAGATGACCACCAGCCAGCTCATGGTGAAGCGCGCCGCGGTCGAAAAGAAGCTGGAGGCCGCGGAGGAAGCCTGGATGGAGGCGAGCGCGGCGCTGGAGGCGCTGTAGCCACTCGCTTTTTTCGCGCGATCATGCTATGGGTTTCCCCATCGGGAGACCCGCGATGAAGATGATCCTGCTCCATATCCATGATGATAGGGGCGCGGATGGTCGGCTTCAGGCGGCCTGCGACATCGCCCGCGCCTGCAATGCCCATGTCCGCTGCGTCCAGGTGACGCCCATGCCCAGCCTGATGGCCGCCGATGTCTATGGCGGCGCCGGCTATGCCCCTTCGATCGCCGCCGAACTGCATGACATCGCCGATAGCTTCCGTCACCGCGTGGAAGCGCATCTGGCGCATGAGGATGTCGCCTGGGACTGGGTGCAGATGGATGGCGACAGCGTCGCGGGGCTGCTCGCCGCCGCTCATCTCGCCGACCTCATCGTCGCCAGCCTGCCCGAACATGGCCGCGCGACGATGCAGGACCCGCTGCCGATCGTCGCGGACCTGGCGCTGGGCGGCCGCACCCCCGTCCTCGCCGTGCCCGCCACCGCCCGCAGCCTGCCCGTCGCCGGCCAAGCCATGGTCGCCTGGGACGGGTCGGAACAATCCTGCGCCGCGCTGCGCGCTGCCGTGCCGCTGCTGCGGCTGGCGGACCATGTCGACATCGTAACCGTGGAGGAGGGCGGGGGGACCGATTTCCCCGCCACCGGCGCGCCGGAATATCTCGCGCGTCACAGCGTCAAGGCGCGCCTGCACTGCTGGGCGAAGGGCGACCACCCGGTCGAATGCGCGCTGCGCGAGGCGATCGACACGCTGGGCGCCGACTGGATGGTGATGGGCGCGTTCGGCCATGGCCGCTGGCGCGAGCGCATCTTCGGCGGCGTCAGCCACGCCATGCTGCGCACCGCCCGCGTCCCGCTGCTGCTGGCGCACTGACGGGCGGGCTTATCGGCCCACCAGGATGAAGGGCGCCCAGATATAGGGCTGGACCGCGTCGGGCCGGTCGGAGCGGATGAGCTTCAGCATCGCCTTCTGCAACGCGACCGCGCGCGGCAGTCCGCGGCCCGCGCCCTTCACTGTCTCCAGCGTGACAAAGGCGCTGGCATCGTCGCGCACCGGCCAGTGCGATACCAGCAGCGCCCCCGCCCCGGCATAGCGGAACGCCTGCGCCAGCCCCGAATAGGCCGGAGCCTGCGCATGATCGCCCGCCGCCGTGTTGCAGGCGGACAGGATCACCCAGTCCGCCCCGATCCGCATGGTCGCTACTTCGGACGCCGTCAGCAGCCCGTCATTGGCCGTGTCCGGCGTCGCGGTCGATGGCGCGGACAGGACCAGCGCCGGCTCGGTCACGCCCTCCATCTCGCCGCTCACCAGCCCATGGGTGGCGAACAGGATCACGCCGTAGGAGGAGAGGTCGCTGCCCCGCAGCGCCGCCTCGCTCGCATCCGCGCCGGTCAGCAATGTCGCGCGCTTCGGCCCGAACCGGTCGGCCACCGCCTGCAATTCGGCCGCGGACCCCGGCAGCGGCGGCAGCGCGGACAGCGTTCGCGCTTCCGCGTCTCCGCGGCGGAAAGCGCCATTGGCCGCCATCGCCGGCCCGCCGCCGCGCGATTGCGTCGCCAGCGCCGCATCCTCAAAAGCGCGCGGCGCCCCCACGCCCAGGAACGTCTGCGTCTGCGCCGCCATCTGCCGTTCGCCCGCCCCTGCGATCGCGAAGCCCGGCTGCACGGTCAGGGCGAAGCGCCGGATCAGCCAGGGCGTATCGCGTCGGGCCTGCGTCACCGGCCGCTGCGGCAACATCGCGAAGGGCAAGGATGCGAAGGCGCCGGTGGGCACGATCCGCAGCGAACGGGCCTTGCGCAGAACCGCTTCGATCCCCGGCGTGAAAATCTGCCCGTAGAGCCTATGCGCCGCCTCGCCATCGAATCCTTCGGGCGAGAGCGAGTCCCGCAGCCGCCCGACCAGCGCGATCATCCCGGCGCGGTCCATGTCCGTTCGCTCGATCCGCGTCTGCGTACCGCTGACCGCCATCAGATAGACGCCGCTGAAGGCGGGCATGACGGCCAGCAACGCCTCGTCCGCGCCCAGGTCGCGGCGCAGGGCGGACAGGTCGGGCCGCTCGGCGCCGCGCGCTTCGACCCAGCGGGGAAAGTCGCGCGCGATGCTCGCCTGCTCCGCCGCCACCGCCTCGGCCGCGGCGGCACGGGCCGCGCGCGCGTCGGCAACGCCGCTGTCGGTGGCAAGCGCCTTCAGCAACCGACTGTCCGCCGCTTCCAGCGCCTTGCCGCGATCCTGCAGCGTGCGCACGCGCGCCGCCAGCGCGGGGTCCTCGACCAGCCTTTGCGCCACCAGCCGATTGGCCTGCGCGATGCGCGATCCCGCCATGATCGCCATCGCGTCCAGCGCCAGCGGGCCATCCTGCGTTTCCGCCGCAACCGCCAGCACCATGTCCAGTGCGACGCGCTGCTCCTCGTTGAGGTCGCCCTGGTCGTTGAGCGCCGCGCCATCGCGCACCACCTCGACCAGCCGCCGCGCGGCCTCGCCCAGCTTGACCGGGTCCGCCCCGGTGCGCGCCGCCAGCATCGCCGCCAACGCGAGCGGAAAGGCGGGCGCATTGTCGAGCTGCGCGCTCTCCGCCGCGAAGGTGGCGGCTGCGCTGCGCGCCTGCGCCATGCGCCCGCTCTCGATCAGGGCGGGGATCAGATAGGGATAGGCGCGCTGGCCGATATCGCGGTCCTGGTCGGTGCCCGCCTGCACCCGGCCCAGGGCATCGGTCAGCCGCGCGATGGCCTCGGCACGCCGTCCCTCCGCCAGGCTCGCCGCCCCGGCCCAGGCGAGCGCGCGCGCCGATTGCGGGCTATTCTCTCCTTCCAGCGCCCGAAATCCGCGTTCGGCCTCCAGGAACAGCGGCTCGGCGTCCGCATAGCGTTCCAGCGGCAGCAGCACCGAACCCAGATTCTGCAGCCCGAAATGGAAATAGAGGCTGTCGGTCCCCACCGTCTCGCGCTTGATCGCGATGGCGCGCTGCAGATAGTCCAGGCTTTCGACGCGGCGGCCTGTGCGCGACAGCAGCAGGCCCAGCGCCTCGAGCGCGCGCGCATAATTGGGATGCTTCCGGTCGACATGGTCGGTCGCGACATCCACCGCCAGCCGCGCATAATGTTCGGCCTCCTCGATGCGATCGGCGCGCTGCAGCATCTGGGCATAGGTATAATAGGCGCCCAGCGCGTCGGCGCTGTGCGGCCCCACCGCCGCGATCCGCGCGTCCATGCAGGCCTTCTGCGCCGCCACCGCCTCGGCATTGCGCCCCAGGCGCATCAGGGCTTGCGCATGGATGAAGGCGATGTTGGAGCGCAGCATGTGCACATCCTTGTCGATCCCATCGGCCGGCAGCCGGGCGATATAACCGTCCATATAGCGGCTCGCCCGCGCCAGCGTGTCCGCGCCGCCCGGCACGTCGCCCAGCGCGATTTTCGCATAGCCCTCGATCGACAGGCCCTGCATCCACTCGATGGCATAGGCGTCCGCGAACGGCTCGATCAGGCGCAGCCCTTCGGCCGAGCGGCGCAGCGCATCGGCATTCTTGCCATCGAGCTGGTCCATGGACGACAGGTTGACGAGCGCCACCCCCGCCAGCGGATGCGGCCGCCCGTTCGCGCGCGCCTTCACCGCGGCGTCGTGCAGCCGTTGCCAGGCGTCCCGCGTCCGCTGCGACATGGACAGCGCATAATCTTCGCTATTATACAGTTCGGATGCCGCCTCCTCCAGCCGGTAGAGGGCGGCATGGCGCGGATCGCTGGCGGAAAAGGAGGGGGGCGCCGCCAACAGGGGCATGGGCGCAAGCAGCGCCAGCAACACGGCCGAACAGCGCGTGGAAAGCATCATGACTGCCCCCGCTTCAATGACTCGACCCACGCGCCTCTTGGGTCGCGCGCCCTGCGCCGTCAAGAGCCGAGCGCAGGCCGCCAGTCCCAGCGCAGCGGGTCGCCATCCATCACCTCAATCCCCCGCGCGATCAGCCCGTCCCGTATCTCGTCGGACAGTGCGAAGTCCTTGTCCGCGCGCGCCACGGTCCGGCGCTCCAGTTCCGCTTCGACCTGCTCGGCCGTGATCGCCGCATCCTTGGGCCGCACCCGCAGGTCCGCGCGCGTCAGCGTCAGGAGGTTGAGGCCCAGCGCCTGGTCGAACGCGGCGATCAGGCACAGCTTCTCGTCCACCGGAACCTTCTTCACCCCGATCGCCTCCTCCAGCAGCGGCAGCGCGCGCGGCGTCATCAGGTCGTCGGCGATGGCGGCGTCGAATTGTTCGAGCAGCGGGGCCAGCCTGGGGTGCAGATTGGCGCGCAGATAGTCGAGCCGCGGCGATTGCCAGGTGACGCCCTCGGCCCGCGCCTTCAGGCCCTCGACGCCCATGACCAGCCGCTTGAGGCGGGTGAGCGCCGCGGCCAGATTGTCGGCGCTGAACTCCAGTTCGCTGCGATAATGCGCGCCCAGGCACAACAGCCGATAGGCGAGGGGATGCACGCCCGCATCGATCAGCGAAAAGAGCGTCGTGAAGCCGCCCTTCGACTTCGACATCTTGCCTTGCCGATCGACCAGGAAATTATTGTGCATCCACCAGCGCGCGCCCGTGAACCCCGCTTCGGCGGCGCCGACATCGGGTCCGCAGCAGGCGTGGAAAGCCTGGTTCTGCGCGATTTCATTGGGATGATGGATCTCGCGATGGTCGATGCCGCCGGTATGGATATCGAACGGCTGGCCCAGGCGCGCCTGGCTCATCACCGAACATTCCAGATGCCATCCCGGCGCGCCCTTGCCCCAGGGGCTGTCCCATTCCATCTGCCGCTGCTCGCCGGGCGGCGACTTGCGCCAGATGGCGAAGTCGCTGGGGTTGCGCTTGCCGGCGACCGGGTCGATCCGCGCATGCGCGGCGTCGTCGCGACCGCCCGCCAGCGCCCCATAGTCCGGCACGCTCATGCTGTCGAAATAGAGACCGCTGTCCAGTTCGTAGCAATGGGCCGGCGCGATCTTCTCGGCAAATGCGATCATCTGCGGCACATAGTCGGTGGCGACCGTCCACTCACTCGGCGCCAATATGTTGAGGTCGGCGATATTTTGCTTGAACGCCTGCGTGTAATGCGCCGCGATGTCCCAGATGCTCCGGGCGCTGGCCCGCGCCGCCGCCTCCATCTTGTCATCGCCCGCATCGGCGTCGCTGGTCAGGTGGCCGACATCGGTGATGTTGATGATGTGGGTGACGGCCAGCCCTTTCCACAGCAGCGCACGGCGCAGCGTGTCGGTGAAGACATAGGCGCGCAAATTGCCGATATGGGCGTAGTTGTAGACGGTGGGGCCGCAGCTGTAGACGCGCGCATGGCGCTCCTCGATCGGCGCGAAGGGTTCGATCGTGCGCGTGAGGCTGTTGAACAGGCGCAGCGGGGCGGCGATAGGCTGGTCGTCGGACATGGCCGCAAGCCATGTCGCGAAGCGGCGCGGGGGTCAATCCTTCCCGCCGCCCGCGCCCGATTGTAAGAAAATGTTGCGCGGCGGCGCGTCCCTTGCACTGACACAGGCGACACCCGATATCTCCGGTGCGGGCCGGGCCCCTCTGGCGACCAGGATTTCTCCCTTGATCCAGTCGCGATGTCGGACCGCATCGGGTGCGCCCGGTGCAGGTTTTGCGGCGATTTGCCCCCTCTCGTTGCCGCAGGAGACCGCGCCGGGCCACTCGAACCAACGATTTGGATGGAGTGACTTTACGCATGAATAATCCCGTTCGCATTCCGGGCTATGGCGCCAGCCGGTCGGTCGATACCGATGCCGGTCTGCGCGCGCACATGCTCGGCGTCTTCCGCAACATGGGCCTTGGCTTGGTGATTACCGGCCTGGTCGCGGCGCTGGTCGGCAATACACCCGCGCTGGCCGCCGCCATCTATGGCACGCCGCTCAAATGGGTCGCGATCTTCGCCCCGTTGGCCTTCGTCTTCTTCTTCAGCTTCCGCATCGAAAAGATGACGACGTCGGGCGCGCGCATGGCCTTCTACGCCTTCGCTGCCGTGATGGGCGTGTCGCTGGGCAGCGTCTTCCTGGTCTTCACCGGCGGCAGCATCGCCCAGGCCTTCTTCTCGGCTGCGGTCATGTTCCTTGCCATGGCGCTCTGGGGCTACACCACGCAGCGCGACCTGACGAAGATGGGCAGCTTCCTCATCATGGGCCTGATCGGCATCATCGTCGCCAGCCTCATCAACCTCTTCATCGGTTCGTCGGCGATGGCGATGGTCATCTCGATCATCGGCGTGGTGGTCTTCACCGGCCTCACCGCCTGGGACGTGCAGCGCATCAAGTCGGAATATTTCTACTATGCCGGCCATGAAGTCGCGCAAAAGATGCAGGTCATGGGCGCGCTGTCGCTCTACCTCAACTTCGTCAACCTGTTCCAGATGCTGCTCAACCTGACCGGCGAGCGCGAATGATGCGGGACGCGGCGCAACTGTCCGCCATGCTCTGCCCGGTCTGTCATGTCGGCCTCGCCATGACGGACCGGCAGGGGGTGGAAATCGACTATTGTCCCCAATGCCGGGGCGTGTGGCTCGATCGGGGCGAACTGGACAAGATCATCGAGCGATCGGCGCAGGCCAGCGCCCCGCCACCCCCGTCCGCGCCCTTCGGCCAGCAAAGCTACCGTCCGGATCGCGGCCATCACGACCATGGCCTGAGCTTCCAGAAGAAGCGCAAGAAAAGCTTCTTAGAAGAATTGTTCGACTGACCGGACAGCCGGGACACCAGGGAGATCGCAGCCTCCGTTAGCATGACGTTTCGAGAAAAACCGTCATGCCGGCGAAGGCTGGCATCTCCCTGCTTTTCAAAGCAACCTGGCCGCATGAGCGGAGGCTGGGTCTACATCATGTCGAATCGCGCCTATGGCGTCCTCTATATCGGCGTGACATCCAGCCTGCCGCATCGCGCCATGCAGCATCGCGACGGCTCCGGCTCGGATTTCTGCCGTCGCTATCGGCTCGACCGGCTGGTTTATGCCGAGCGGCACGACACAATCTTGGACGCGATCGCGGGCGAAAAGGCGATAAAGGCCTGGAGGCGCGAATGGAAAGTGAATCTGATCGAACGCATCAACCCGACATGGATCGACCTGTTCGATACGCTGCATTTTCGAGTGACCGCTGCTTAAGAAGAGGAAGTGAGATGCCAGCTTTCCCAGGACCACCTTTGTTGTAACTCGCTGGAAATTGCGATCTGATCCATCAGAGGGGCGGGGGATGAAGGCTCAAGGTCCCGATGGCGTGATCTGTCTACAGAGACCGCAGGGAGTCTCACAGAGGCGAATAAGGAACAAGGGGCGGGTCAAATGCCTTGCTTAAATCAATTGTATAGCAATTCTAACCCTCCGATCTGGCAACCTCAGACAACTTTCCACGACTCAAAACAAGAATCCGATCTGCTGCTTCTATCGTTTCTCGCCGGTGAGCAATAACGATGCGAGTGATCCCCATATTTCCAACAGCTTCGTTGACGGCTCGCTCGTGGAGAACATCTAGGTGCGCAGTGCCTTCGTCCATGACGAGAATCCGAGGCTTCCGATAGAGGGCTCTCGCGAGGAATATGCGCTGTTTCTGACCACCCGAGAGGGTCGACCCCATATCACCAACCAGCGTTTGGTAGCTCATTGGCATCCGGGTTATGTCATCATGGATAGCAGCAGTCATCGCAGCCGCAACTACACTGTCCATATCAATATGATCATCAAAAAGCGCGATGTTATCCGCCAAGGTTCCCGCAAACAGAGTGTCATCTTGTAGAACTGCTGCAATCTGGCGCTGAAAATTTCGTCGCCCAAATTGCCCCAAGGGTAAGCCATCCACCAACATAACGCCTCTTTCAGGTTCAATAAATCCTATCAATAACTTGACTAGCGTTGATTTTCCGCCACCTGACATACCCGTTATAGCGACATGCTCGCCTGAGTTAATTTTTAGATCGAGGCCACTCAAGATGAACGGATCGCTTGGGGAGTATCTATAAAATATGTTTTGCAAATCAATAGAGCCATTCAAATCGCAGCTTGAATCTTTCATGTCGTTAAAACCAACATCCTCCCTAGAAAGAGCAATGTCAGAAATACGCTCAAGATGAAGTCCCGTCATGCGAAGGGCAATGCTCTGATCAATTAGTGATGATGCCTTTTCAATAAACTGAGTTTTATAAGACATATAGGCAAATACCATGCCTATGCTGAATCCATCACCATTCATGACCATTCCAACCGCCAGCCAGATGCTGATAACGTTTTCCAAGCCGAAAATCAAAATATTAGATGATGATTGCAAAATACTTATTCTAGAAGTAACAACATCACAATTCACTGCGTCTATCAGGCGGTTCTGCCAAATATGATGGCGTGACATTTCTTGTCCAAATAGCCGTAATGTTGTAATTCCACGAAGAGATTCTATCAAATTGCTTTGTTCTCTTCCATGGGCAATAATAGACGACTCTCGCGCATTTTTCTCAAGTGAAAACGAAACAATTCTCACAAGTGCATATGCAGAAAATGATATGATTGTCACTGCGCTAAGCGCAGTGCTATAAAATATCATTAGTGCTAGTGTAAATACAGCCATAATACCGTCTACTACGCCTGCAACAGCTCCTTGCGTCAGCATGGACTGTATCGGAATGATGGATTGAAAGCGTGATAATATATCGCCCGTATGTCGCCTCTCGAACCATTCAATTGGAAGGCGAAGAAGGCGGCGAGCGATGTTCGAGGCTAAGGTCATGCCGAGCGAACTGCCCGCTACGAGCAGGACATATGATCTAAGAAAAGTGGCAATGACATTTATGATCGAAAATAAAGAAAATCCCAACGCCAAGACAGTAAGCAAATCGTGATCGAACGCGGGAAGCGCCTGATCTAAGGCCAACTGCATGTAGTATGGCGAAACGAGAACAAAAGATTGAAGAACTAAACTTAGAACTATTATCTGGGCCAGGGCGCGTTTCATGCCGGTCATGCGCTGCCATAAGTGTGACAGCTTTAACCTATCTTGCTTTTGCGCTACTACAAAGGAGTCATTGGGGCGGAGTTCTAACGCTACGCCAGTGAAATGATCCGAAACTTCTTCAATGGGAAGCCACGATGAACGCCCGTCTGGATTATGAATCAGAGCCTTACTACGACGAATGCGTTCGAGTACGACGTAGTGGTTCATATCCCAATGTAGGATCGCTGGGAGACGTAGATTTTTGAGCTGGTCTAAAGGCACTTTAACTGCGCGCGGCGTCAAACCAATTTGATCAGCTAGCCCCATCAATGACTTTAACGCAGCTCCGCGCAACGAAGGCACAAAACGGCGCCGCATCGTCCCCAAGTCTGTGCGCAATCCGTGATAATCAGCTACCATGGTCAAACAAGCTAGACCGCATTCGGCAATTTCCGTCTGTCGGACTAAGCGGACGCGTGATTTCAAGAAAAGATCGAACGCAGGCTTCATCGCTTTTGAACTGCCAATAATGGTTCGAAGAGCCAAGCCAACAATGTTCGCTCTTCAGTGATGATTCGGGCAGTAAGTGTCATACCGGAAATGAGTGGTTCTCTCCTCCCATAGGCAGGAACAGCACGTTGATGCAACGACACCGTTACCGGATAGGCTGATAGATTAACGCCGGTTTCTGACTGACGTGAGATAGGGCTTGCCGCTACCGTCAGAACTTTGCCTCTAATACTTCCGAACCGCTGATATGGGAATGCATCTATTGCGATCCGAACCTCTTGGCCAGGCTTCACAAAGCCTATGGCCGAACTTGACACTTCCAATTCCGCGCGAAGTTCAGATCCGGACGGGAGGATGGTCATCAGCGGCGATTGCGAAGTGACGGATTGTCCTACGTTGGCCGTCAATGCTGTCACACGACCTGCAAGCGGGGCACGAAGGACATATAAGCGACTGCTTGCCGCATTGGCGGCCTGTTGCGCAACCCCGGCACGGGCCGCCGCAACACTCGCTTTCTGCGCACGGCCTTGCGAAGCGGCTTGCGCTGCACTGCGCTCATTCTCAAGCATTGAAGCACGCTTAGCGGCAAGAGCCTGTGCCAATTGTGAAAGCCCCTGTTGACGAACAAGTAGCGCCTCTTCCCGTTGTTGCATGTCCCGGACGCTTATGAACCCCCTTGCAGCAACCGGACGTATCCGATCGAGTTCGCGATGAGCCGATGAGACGAGATTTTGCTGAATCGCAATCTGCGATTGGAGATGTTTTACCTCTTCTACGAGACCGGCATGTTGCGCCGCGAACTGCCGCAATTGTGCGCCTACAGCTTCTTCGGTAGCAATTTCCTGGGCGAAGAGTTGAGAATCTTGCGCGGCGATGGCAGATTCCACCCGCACAGCGGGAGTTTCAATGCTCGCGCTATCTTCCTCTGCGCGTATCAGGGCCAAGTAAGCTCCTGACTTCACCTCCTGCCCCTCTTCCACAGGCAGCGACGCGATCACGCCACTTCTCCCAGGAACAATTAGCGATATACCTGCCGCTGGGACTATCGAACCAGACGCTATCTCAACCCGAGTATAGCTGGCCAATGATAGAAATATCAAACAGGATAATACAATCCCTACAATAAAATATCCTACTAATTGCCAAGACACCGGAACGAATATTTCGACGTTGCCTGGAAGCTTATTTATTGAGGAGTCTGAAACGTCTTTCCGAAACATAGCCTCATGAAAACCTCTATAAATATAGATTTAGTAGATAAATTACATTGTAGAGCCAATTAATTCAATTCCTCTATGATCAGAAAAATATTTTACAATCACTCGTCCGCCCGACGTTGTCCATATTCTCGGTTTTTCTTCACCAGGCTCATAAATTACTTGGTCTATGGGAACGGATTCTATATCTTGACCTTTCCTAAACGATTGCAAAAGAGTGGTTTTGGAATGGTCAAATTCTTTAAACTCACGAAACTGCCCGACGAAAAAAATCCGAAAATCTTTCCAGTTTGGAACATTAGCGCTAAATGAAACGCAAGGATGTACTACAGAGGCGCTAACTTGGCCCGCATAAGGTGGAAACGTAACAGCCCTGCCGTGCTTTGTAAATATCACCGGCTTAGTCCACATTGCTCGTTGAGAGCAATCATTGTTACGCATTCGACCATTAGCTGCAACTTGATCAATAGAAAGTAGGCGGTAGTGATACCCTATTAGGTATCCAGCCATCATCTTTTCCCCATCATCACGGACTGATGTAACAATATGATCGAATCCAGCTATAACAATGGTCTTTCCTCTAATTTCTTTTATGGAATCATGCAGCTTTTTTGCTTGATTTTTCTCACGAAATCTTACAAAATTTCCAGAATTGCTAGCAATATCTTGTTCTTCATCGGTAAGTTCATATGCTATTAATTTATAATTTAATTTTTTAGCCAGTCGAACCAAATTTGCAAATACAGGGTCACGGACATACTTTCCGGCTTTTCCATTAACATCCGGTAGCGATACCGAGTTTTCAAATTCTACTTTATCGGCATTAAATGCTTCAGCAGCTATTTTTGTGTATCCGATGGATCGAAGTTTCTTTAAGATTTTTGCGACAAAAAATCTATGACTTGAATCGAAATGGGATTCGTTAAATAGGACAATGTCAGCATCTTTTGCTTTTTCTGTTATATAAGTCTCAGCGTCGCGCGCTTCGGCCCCATCAATGAAATTAATTATATTCAATTTTTGGGCTGGCTTATCTGAGTTGTATATAGCCATGGAGTCTTTGTATCTTCCAACCATGGCATTGTTTTCAGCCTGGCGCATGGCAATATCAAAGCCTACACCTGAATCCTCTTTGGCAGCATAGTGCCGTAGGTCAATCCGATCGCGAAGATAGCAAAGTGAATCGTCTAAATCCCATTTAAATATGTTAAATGGTTCTTCGGTAAATCTAGAACTACATTTATTCAAATCTGAAGCTTCTCCAAACTCACACACCGCAATCATGGCGCCGATACCAAACGTACCGACACCAAATTTACTCAGGAACAACTGACGAATGTATGAATTCATGAATTTTCGGCTCCTCAGCCATAACTAAATTGGCAATCTTGTCAAATTCATGCAGATACACGTGAGGCTTGTTGTTATATACGAAATCATCCGACCTCGATATTAGGAACTTACAAAAGGCATCAAGGAGAGGCACGCTGGGGCAGTCATATTCAAGCCAAAGAAACTGGCCTGAAGGATTGATTTCGAGAAAGACCCACTCTTCGTTGGGGGTCACTATAAAATCAATGGAGCCCGTCACAAGGCTAAGCTCCTTCATCAGGCCTCTGATGCGGTCAGATACAAATTCCGGAGTGTTTATAGGGGTTACAATTCCTCTTGTGTATTCCGGACGTTTTCGCCAATCTAAAAGTGAATTTTTATCTTCTTGGGAATCAATTTTAAATGAAAATATTGTTTCCCCAAATATAACTGATCGAACTTCAAATTTTTTTTCAACATATCTCTGATATATTCCTGGACATGCTGCAATGCTATCTGCCAATTCGTCATTCCACTCAACGAGTTCTGTAAGAAACTCAGCATGAGATCCGTCGCTATGGACCCATGTTGCTGGTGTCGAAGTTTTAAATATAGTGCGCGGATTGTTTTTTATAAAAGACTTTATTTCCAATGGGTCATTGGATATGATTGTCTCTGGGATATCAAATCCCACTGCCCTAGCAATGATCAATTGGAATGCCTTCAGCGATCCAGAATGAAACTCGCCCGGTGGGTTAACGCAGAAGCAATCGTTATACCCGGAAATGGAGATAATTGATTTTTGGAGTATTCCCCACTCTTGTTCGGCAATTTTTCTATCAGATGGATGTAAGCTTCCCGGAAGATGGACGCCCGCTGGACGGCGCCACCAAATTGTATCAGATTCGCTGATCGGGAATGAAAGATTACTAGCTGTAATCGTAGATTTACCATCAAACCCAGGCCTTAGGGTGATTTTGTGATGATCAGCTAGGGCCGTGAAATATAATATCTGAGGATTGTATCCGATTGTTCTTAATCCCCACGCCACGGCTAAGGCGTGGGGATCATTTTTGAATGAAACTATGGTTATCTTCACTTAAGGAATCTTAACCGAGCTATCATCAAAACTTTCACGGCAACCTACAGTTGTGTAGTGATTGCAGGTTCCATCATGCTCATGTCCTCCACCTCCGGATACGAGCGAAATTTCTTCTGCTGTTAACTCCCGGGCAAGATGACGCGCGAGAATCCTTGTTTCTTTGCGTTCCACTGTTCACCTCCGGTATTAATGACATTTCGGCATGGTTGCTGAATGTCAGGGTCATACTCTCATATTTGGATGCATCGAAATCCAGTCGATCAAATTCAGATCGGCGTATAATTATACCGGCCTGCCTCATGTTTATGATATTCTTAAAATTTATTTTGATCCAATAGCCTATTCATTGGGACGATCTGCTCTGGATCTTAGAAAAAAGGCTTGAAATCATTTGATTTTTCTCTGGAATATACAGCAATGAGTTAATGATATTGTTTCTGTAATGTGTCTTACAGTTTCTGTCGCTGACTACCTCTACACTTATTTCGGAGGTCTGCTAAATTAGCAGGATCGCCGCCCGCTGGTCTGCGACTGGCTTTTCAATGGATTTTCCCGGACTGAAAGCGCCACTGTCAACCTATCGAGTGAGGCTTACGAATTCGTTCTGGTTGTTGACGAAATTCAGCGAGATATTGAGGGTTTCAAGATGGCCGGTTGCGGCTGTGAAGGGTTGCAGATCGCAGCCTTCCCAAATATGCGTAAACCGCGGTTGGCTTCATTGGGTAACGCCAAGCAATACAGTCAAGATTGTGGTGTCTCGACCCTGACGGTGCAACGCACCATCTCCTTAGCCTTTGCCGCCACCTCCTCGCACGCGGCAATGGCGTCGCGGTTAGCCTGCCGCATTTCGGCAGCGTCAACAATAGCCTGCCACCCCTCCGGGTTCCCGACCCGCATCATGCGAATGCCCGCATCCCACAGCGTCGGTTCGCCCATCGTGCGACGCGCAACCCGCTCAGGCCAGTGCCAGTTTTGCGGGCCGAGGCTGGCCGCCCAGCCCGGATAGATCAGCCATAGGAGCGACACGGCGAGGATAGCTCCTCCGATGGCATAGAGAATATGCCATTGCTGTTGCTCCCTGGTGCGAACCGTGCCGACGCCCCTGTTCATGGCCGCGATGGCCTGGCGATGAAGCTCCCGCGCGTCTCTGATGGCTATCCTGTCGGCCTCGCGCGCCGCTTCCGCCGCTGCCATTATCCGCTCGGCCATGCTCTCCGGCGTCATTTTGAGCGCTTCGGACTCCTTGATCGCCTTCATCTGCTTGGCAAACTCCGCGATATTGCCGTTGATTCGGCCAAGCGTCGGATTGTAGTCGGGAACGTCGAGGCTCTGCTTCTCGACCGCGATATGCTCCAGGGCGCGCGTCATCATCGCCATGCGCCCTTCAAGCCGCTCCTCCATCTCCGCTACGCGCGCCACAAGGCGCGCGAAGGCTTCCGCCGCTGAACCTGCCTGCGGTTCGCGGCCAGGCTGGTTCGGCTTCATGTCGTCATTGTCGTCCATATCGTCTTCTCCTGGTCTAGCGTTCCATGCCGCGGCTAATGTCGCGGTCATGATCGAAAGGGATGGAGGCGGCGAGGTCGCGGCCGATACTGCGGCCCATGTCCTGACCGATCTCAAGGCCAAGCTCGCGGCTGCGCAGCCCCAGCACGGATTCAAGCTGGGCGTCGCGCTCAAGGCTCTTCGCCATGTCGGCCATGTGCTGCGCTGTGGTCTTCGCGCCCCGAAAATCGCCGTCGCGCATCAGCTCCCCATGGGCACGCTGCAATTGCTGCCAGCCCTCTATGAAGCGGTCGGCACGTTGGAACGGGTCGATGCGGATTTCCGCTTCCAGTTGCATCGCCCGCATGGCGGCCTGGCTGAGACCTTCCGCCGCCTCGCGGATCAGTTCAGGGCCGCCCCGAAACGCGCTGTCCAAATCGGTGGAACCTTGGGGCCGGATCGCGTCCAGGGCGTCCCGCGCCTTGTCCAGCGCCTCGCGCTGGTGGGGCATGGCGTCAATGCCCTGCGCGCGGGTCTGCCGGATTGCATCAACCGCTCTGGCGTAGCGCTCGACCGCGCCGCGCAGGCCGCTTGTCCGGAGCGGCTGCGGGTTGCGGTCGTGCTGCTGCTGGCGGGCCGGATCGGGCTGGGACACGAAACGGCCAAGGTCGAGGCCGTCGAACATGCCGCGCCGGGGTTCGGGCGCGGCCGATGGCTCGCGTTGCTGGCCGGACAGGGACAGGCGCAACCCGTCGAAGATTCCGCGGGCCTTCTCCGCGCCTGCGCGGGCCATTTCCGCGATGCGCTCGCCAACGCCGATGCCGCGCCGCTCCGCGAACTCTTGCGTCGGATCGCGCTGGGCCGGGTCGCGGCGGTCATAGTCGCCCGCCATGTCTTTGGTCCGCTCGCGGGACAGGATGCGGACAAGGCGGGACTCGTCCTTGAAGTCGTCGCGGCCGTAATGAACAGCCAAGCCGTCCCGATGGCGGGACATGCCGACATAAGCGCCGTGACGGTCCATGCCCGGTGTTGCCAGCATATGCGCCCGGTCAACCGTCATGCCCTGCGCCTTGTGGATCGTGGCCGCGTAACCATGATCCACATGGGCATAATCTTTCATGTCGAACGCGACGCTGCGCCCGTCATCGGTGCGGACGGTCATGCTCTGCTGGTTCACCTGTTCGACGGTGCCAAGCGTGCCGTTCTTGACTTCAAGGCTGCGCTCGTTCTTGAGGAACATCAGGCGGTCGCCGATGGCAAAGGCACGGTCGCCGCGCTCGGTTTTCATGCGCACATCGTCGCCAAGCTGCCCCGCCACGCGCATCCGGTCGCGGGCGGCTTCGTTCAACTCGCGCACCTCGTCATTGGTGTGCGTGAGGATGATCCGGGTTTGATCGGGCGCGGCAATGCGTTCGCTGTCCCAACGCTCGACAAGCTCGCCGCGCGCCTGCTCGCGCGTCTCGGCGGCATGGACCATGCCATGATCGGCATAGGCCCGGATCGCCTCGCCGGTCCTGCCGGTAGCAAGCTGACGGGTGGCGTCGCGCTGCCATTCCTCGTGCTGGCGGCGCACCTCTGTAATCTCGACGCCGCCATGCCGCTCGTTGATTGCCCGGAAGGCTGCGCCCGCCTCGATGGCCTGCAATTGCTGCGGGTCGCCTACCAGCACGATCTTTGCGCCGGCGTCGGCGGCATGGGACAAAACGCGCTCCATCTGGCGCGTGCCGACCATGCCCGCCTCGTCGATCACCAGCACGTCGCGGGCGGTGAGTAAGTCGCGGCCCTGCGACCAGCCATGTTCCATGCTGGCGATGGTGCGCGAGGCAATGCCGGAACCGTTTTCCAGCCCTTCGGCGGCGATGCCGGAAAGCGCCGCGCCCCGCACCTCGAACCCCGCGCGCTCCCACGCCTCCCGCGCAACGCCAAGCATCGCGCTCTTGCCGGTGCCTGCGTAGCCGACGACCACGCTCAACCCGCGTTCCCCTGTCACATGATCGAACGCCGCGCGCTGCTCGCCCGCCAACAGCAACCCGCGCCCTTCCGCGCTGGCCAATACGGCAGTGCGGTCCTTCTCGTCCACGCGATGCCGCTCGCGCTCGGCCATCAACTCGCTGGCGCGCTGCAAACGCTGCTCGGTTTCGATCATTTCGCGGCTGGTGAACCGATCATCGCCGCGCCCATCCTTGCCCAAGGCGACAAGTTCCGGCGACGCGCGAACGGCGCTCATCGCCCGGTCATATTGCTCCTTGCCGTCGCTGTGCCGATGCACGAACATGGCGAGGTCGCGCGTCGTGAATGTCGCCTGCTGGTGCGTGATCGCGTCCAGCGCCACGCGCGGGTCGGCAATGATGCGTTCGCCGTTACGCTGCGCTGTCTCGCGGTGATCCTCGATCCGCTCGGATTCAAGCCCGCGCTCGCCCATGCGCTGTGCGGCGGGGCCGATCTTGTCTTGCGGCTCAAGCTCGATGCCCTGCGCTTCCAGCGAGCGGTGATCTATGCGGGCATCAATATCCAGTTCGGCGAGGCGCGCGTTGACGTGATCCGCCCACCGCTCGCGCCATTGTTCGACAAGCTCGGTCCTGTTCCAGTCGCGTTCCTTCGCGCCGAAACCATCTTTGCCCACCTCGCGCATGGTGAGCATGACATGGGCGTGAGGCTTGGGCTGGTCGTCCGCGCCAATGGCTCCCCTGAGCGAAGTCGAAGGGTCCCAATGCACATTCAGGTCGGCAATCATGCCGCGCGCGACGAACTCCTGACCGACGAAATCGCGGGCAAGCTCGATGCCCTGTTGCCGGTTCATCTCGCGTGGAATGGAAAACTCCACCTCGCGGGCAAGCTGCGCATCCTTGCGCTTCTCGGTCGCCTCGACCTCGTTCCAAAGTGTGGCGCGATCCGAGAAGCGTTCCGGCGCACCTTCGGGCAGCATGATTTCGCTATGCTCGACGCCGGACTTGGCGCGGAAATCATGGTCTCGGTCCAGCCGCTCGTCGTGCAGCCGCTCGCCTGCCCGATAGGCGGCGGCTGCAACGGCGCTGCGCCCGCTGGCGCGACCGATGACCTGAACCGAGAAGTGATAGATTGCCATAACGGCAATCCATCTACGCCACTAAGCGCACGTCGGCACGACGTATAAGCGCGCCCTCCTCGAATAAATTCCGAGCAGGGACTAGGCGGTGTCATCCCGTCTCAGCGACTCTACTGCGTCACCGCCTGCCTTCTTCTATCATAGGCGCATCATCACTCAATGGAGACTTTGCGATGCGCAAGCCCAAGGACTTCGATTCGGAACTGAAAGCCCTTGCCGACAAGACGAAGGCGATCAAGGAACGGCGCGTGCGCCAGCTTGGCGAACTGGTCACGGCAACCGGGGCCGATGCGCTCGACGCCGATCTATTGGCCGGGGCGCTACTCGGTGCCGTCGCCAGCAAGGATGCTGCCACAAAGGAGGGCTGGCGCAAGGCGGGCGCGGCCTTCTTTCAGGGCAAGACACGTCAGGCTGCGTCGCGATCTGACCAACGGCCGGAAGGCACTCTACCGCTCGACGGCGGCGCGGCACCGCGTTGAGGCCCGAAAGGCGAGAACTGACATGCGCGAATGGATGGTCGAGCGCAGGGCGCGCACGAAGCAATTGATCGAACTGGGCGGCCTTGTTGTGAAGGCTGGCCTCGTCGATCTCACCGACGATGATCGCACGACGCTTTACGGGGCGTTCATTGCGATAGCGAGGAAGCTGGAGTGCGAGGATCGCGATCAGGTGCTTGCCTTGTGGAAGCGTAGCGGCAAACGTGCGTTCGAGGCCGAAGCGGAGCAGCAGAACCATATCGCAAGTCGATCTCACGAAGACCGCCGCCAATAGGGCCAGTCTTTTGCTTCAGCAGGGTTGACTTGGGTCTCAGATCGAAATCTTCTCGCATGGCGCAATCGATCACTGGCGTACGCCCGATATTTCGCACGGAAGGGAACCGGACCGCCATGCAAAGGCGTGATGTTTTGAGCGGATTTGCGTTCACCCTGATCGCGGGGCTGGCAAGGCCCGTTCTCGCTCAGGAAGGGCGTGTGATCGTCAGCAAGATCGCTCTTCTGGATGGTCGCGTGGTGACGCCGGTGACGATTGCGGGCAACGGGCCGTATCTGTTTCTGCTGGACACAGGCGGGGCCGGTAGCCTGATCGATGCGAAGCTCGCTCGCGAGTTGAAGCTCCAATCGACGGGTTCGGTCAGGACGCGCGGCGTCGGTGGGCAAGCCGTGCTTGGCAGCTACACCGCACGGGACGTCATATTCGGCGGCGGAGCGCGCCAGCCCGTCGTGTCTCTTTCGGCCATAGACGGAGGTTTCGGTCCTCGTGTGCGCGGCTCTTTGGCCGCTGGCATTCTCACGACCGTCGATAGCGATCTCGATATCGAAGCAGGCGAATGGCGAGCCTATCCGGATGGTCGTCCCGAACGTGTTGGCTTTGTGAAACTGGAACGCGCAATTCGCAGCGACAGTATACTAGGCCGCAACGCTGCTTCGCCCCGCTTGTACGGCGATATACAAGTCAACGGCATGGTCCTCGATTGTCTGCTCGATACAGGCGCGCCAGGTGCCATCTCGATCAGCTACGACAATGCGCGCCGCCTGGGGTTATGGGATGATGCGCGGCCCTTCACCCCGCAGGCGACAAGCGGGATTGGTGGCAGTGGCGGGATCGGCAGAATCGTGCGGGCCGATAACGCCCTATTTGCCGGTCAGCGTTTCGATCGACCGCTGGTCCTGCTGCGAGGCCCCTCGGACGGCGCGCGGGGTCATGACGGCATCGTCGGTCTGTCGATGCTTCGCGGCTTCAACCTATCGACGGAAGTCAGGACACGTTCCCTTTGGTTGCAGCGCCATTCCGATGCCGCACCATTGCTGGAGCGTTATGGAATGTCGGGTCTATGGCTGGAAAACAAAGGGAATGAAATCCGTGTTGCGGTCGTCGGGACCGGCAGTCCTGCCTCGGCGGCCGGTATTCAGGTCGGGGATCGGATTGCCGGTCTCGATTTCCGGTCGGCGATCGCGAGTATAACGGGGCCTCCGGGTAAAAGCGTGGAGCTATCCGTCGCGAGCGGCGATCAGACGCGATCCGTTCGCTTCGCTTTGACCCCGTTTTTGTAATGTCCGTGCTGATCGATCCCGCCTTTCCGATGGTGCTGCGTAACGATGCCGTGCGCGTCCATCGCAACGCTGTGCGGCGGGATTTCGCGGTCAGCAAGGACACCTATGATCTTTACGCTCTGGCAGGCCTGACCAAAGGCGAGGAAAATCTCTGGGCGAAGTTCTCGACGCTCGGACAGGGCAAGGCCCGGTATGATCTGTTGCAGAAGCTGATTGCACGTCAGCCTGCTCTTCGGCTGGGATTGCTGCTGGACGATCTCGCCGAAGCCTTGCTCCTTGTCGGTGTCGCCGATCTGCGCACGTGCGACGGCGCACTTCTGGTGCTGGAATGGATAGACGATAACTTCGGCGCCCCGCTGCTCCCACCATCGGTTTTAAATGATTTCAGGCCGAAATTGCGGGCGCTTCGGCGACGGCGGTTCGGCTGGGTAGTGCCGCCGCAAAGCGGGGGCAAAGACCACGGGGCGGCAAGGGAAGGCGATGGCCCGATGGAGTATCCCCGTGTGTGGCTGTCAGAAGCGCAACTCGAACGTTATCGCGCCGATGCTGATTGGGCAGCAATTTTTGATGACGACGCGTCGCCCGGTAGGGCTGTCGTAAAGCGCAGCACCCGTCCGGGAAGTTCAGACTGAATGCTCTTGCCGGAACCTTTCGATATGGCGCCTGGCTCTTATCATGTGCCGTTGGACAATCCATAGCGGCGCATTCATTTGGGCCGCGATTTCAGTGTAGGTGAAGCCATCCAGCCGCGAGAGCAGAAAGATGCGGCGGGTGTCCGATGGAAGTTCGTCCAACGACGCTATGCACAACGCTAGTAACTCGCGATCTTCGAGGACTCTGTGCTGGTCGGCTTCCTTGCGCGCATTGCTTCCTTGATCGAGCGGAACCTGTAACCGGACGGATCGCTGCGGGGCGCTGTCCGCATGGTCGCGCACGAGGTTCCTTGCGATGACCTTGAGATAGGCTTCGGGGCTGTCGACCTCGCTGATGTTTCCCAGTCGGGTGTGGATCGGCGTGCAAAAAGGACCCCGTTAGCGGGGTGATCGGCGTCTAAAAGGGACCCCTCATTTCGATAGCTTACACAGCCGCGTGGAAGTTCATGCGGCGAGATCGGGATGTTGGTTTTGGAGACAGTGGTTCGTATCCGGCGTGAGTATGCCGGCGGGAAGGCGATCAAGGCGATCGCGCGTGATCTGCATGTGTCGCGGAAGGTAATCCGCAAGGCGATCCGGGCGCCGGAAGGCGCATTTGATTATCGACGCAAGGTTCAGCCGCTGCCGCGGATCGGTCCGTTTCAGGATCGGCTGGATGTGCTGCTGGAAGAGAACGAGGTACGGGGCCGACGTGACCGGCTTCGGATGACCCGTATCCACGACCTTCTGGTGCGTGAGGGTTTCGAGGGCTCTTACGATGCCGTGCGCCGCTATGCGGCGCGGTGGAAGATCGAGCGGCGCAGGGATGTCGGCGACGGGACGACGGCCTTCATTCCGATGCTGTTCCAGCCCGGCGAGGCCTACCAGTTCGATTGGAGCCACGAGGATGTCGAGATCGCCGGCAAGCCGATGCGGGTAAAGGTCGCGCACATGAGGCTGTGCGCATCGCGGGCTGTGTATGTCCGGGCCTATCCACGCGAGACCCAGGAGATGCTGTTCGACGCGCATGCGCGCGGCTTTGCCTTCTTCGGCGGCGTGCCCCGGCGCGGCATCTACGATAATATGAAGACGGCGGTGACGAGCGTGTTCACCGGCAAGGACCGGGTGTTCAACCGGCGGTTCCTGATCATGGCCGACCATTATATGGTCGAGCCCACGGCCTGCTCGCCGGCGGCGGGATGGGAGAAGGGTCAGGTCGAGAACCAGGTGCAGACGATCCGGGGACGCTTCTTCCAGCCCCGTCTGCGGTTCGCCAGCCTCGAGGAGCTCAATGGCTGGCTGGAAGCTGAGTGCCGACGCTGGGCCGAACGGCAGGCCCATCCTGAGCAGGGCGACCAGACCGTGGCGCAGATGCTGGAGATGGAACGTCCTGCATTACAGTCGATGCTGGGGCCGTTCGACGGCTTCAACGAGAGCGAGCACGGCGTGTCGGGCACCTGCCTGATCAGCTACGATCGCAACCGTTACTCGGTCCTCTCGACGGTGGCGCGGCGCACGGTGCAGGTTCGGGCCTATGCCGACCGCATTGTCGTGCGATGCGGCGATGAGGTCGTCGCTGAGCATCCCCGCTTCTTCGGGCGGAACCGCACCATCTATGATCCCTGGCACTATCTGCCGGTGCTGGCCCGCAAGCCCGGCGCTTTACGCAACGGCGCACCCTTCCAGGACTGGGAACTGCCGCCGGCGCTCGCCCGGTTGCGACGCAAGCTGGGCAACGGCGATGATGCCGATCGGCGGTTCGTGCGCGTGCTGGCGGCCGTGCTGACCGATGGCCTGGAACTCGTCGAAGCCGCCGTGCGGGAGGCACTGGCAACCGGCACGGCGAGCGACGACTTGATCCTCAATATCCTGGCACGGCGCCGCGAACCGCCGCGACCGCTGACGATCGTCACGTCGGAGGACAATGCCCTGCGGCATCCGCCGATCGCCGACTGTTCCCGTTACGACCAACTGAGGAACTTCCATGCAGCGGCATGACATGATCGACGCGATGCGCGGGCTCGGACTCAAGGGGATGGCCGGCGCGTTCGATGAGGCCGTCACCACAGGGCTTCAGCGCCAGCGCACGACGATGGAGATACTGACCGATCTGCTGCGTGCGGAGGCAACGCACCGCCACGCCGCCTCGATCCGATACCGGATGGCGGCCGCCAAGCTACCGGTGGTGAAGGACATTGATGCCTTCCACTTCGAGGGGACGCCGATCAACGAGGGGCTGGTCCGTTCGCTGCACGGCGGGGCGTTCCTGCCCGCACGGCGCAATGTCGTCCTGGTCGGTGGCACCGGCACCGGCAAAACCCATCTGGCCATCGCCATCACCGCCAATGTCGTCCGCGCTGGAGCGCGGGGGCGTTACTTCAACACCGTGGATCTGGTGACCCGCCTCGAAGAGGAAGCCCGGATCGGAAAAAGCGGCGCGCTTGCCGCCCAGCTCTCTCGCCTCGACCTCGTCGTGCTCGATGAGCTTGGCTATCTTCCCTTCGCCCGTTCAGGCGGGCAGTTGCTGTTCCATCTGGTCAGCAAACTTTACGAGCAAACCAGCGTCATCATCACGACCAACCTGGCGTTCGGGGAATGGCCGACGGTGTTCGGCGACCCCAAGATGACCACCGCTCTCCTCGATCGCGTCACCCACCATTGCGACATCATCGAGACCGGCAATGACAGCTGGCGCTTCAAGAACCGAAACTGATCCCCCGCCGCACGCCGGGATTAAGATGCTTTGCGCTGCGCGCGCCTCCGGTCGGGCTCCGCCCTCCCTACGCCGCGCGCAGCGCAAGGCGCGTTCCTCGACCGTCGTGGCATCCTTGAAAGGGGGTCCCTTTTGCGCGCCGATCGGGGGTCCCGTTTGCACGCCGATTGACAACCATGACGAGGAACACGAATGCAACGTCAGCAATGGCGGTCGCGAACACTTCAAAGCTGAGTGCGCCTGTCACCACCATCAAGCGCCGATTGCGGAGCAGCGGCAGATAGTCCGCAAACAGGGTTTGCTCCTCCTGGTCGCCCCGGTGCGGTTTGCGCCGCAAGCCGCTCGCCAGCACGACGAGCGCAAGAAGGGCAAAACTGAGGGCATCGGCGAAAAGCGCGTTGCGCGATCCGATCCAGCCCACAAGCACGCCACCCGCGACAGGGCCAGCGAGCATTCCAAGACTGCGCGCCAATTCGAGAAGGGAATTGGCGCGCGCGAGCGTCGTTCCCAATCCGCTCGCCAACACTGGTATCAGCGCGAATGTCGCCGCGCTACTGGCCGTGAACAGGACGCTCAGCAGCACGGCACCTCCGAGCGTGAACATGGGGTAGTGGGCTATGAGCGCAATCACGCCCGCTTGCAGCGCCGATGCGATGGCCAAAATACGAGCCGCGTCCCGGCGGTCGATCAACTGGCCTACATAGGGCGCGGCGATAAGGCCGGGAAGCAACTCTGCGATCAGCAGCACTGGCACCGCGTAGGCGGGAGCGTTCTCGGCGGTACGGAACATCAGCGTCAGCAGCGTGATTTCGTCGCCGACGGTCGAAATAGTCAGCGCCGCCAGGACCAGCCATCCCCAGCCTCGCCGGAACTCAACGCCCACTCACTTGCCCTTCCACGCTGGCCCTCTCTTTGCGGATTATTCTGTGCAGACGAGATCGCAATTGACGATCAGGTGAAACCCGGCGCGATCCACGGGGTTTTCGTCAGGCAGGACCAAGCTACTCGACGACGAAAACGGTACGGAGGCTACAATCAGCGGGAGCTTGTTCTTCCTCGTAGAGTCGCACCCGATCAATCGCTTTCAACTGGGATACTGTGAACGGCCGTGACGATTCGAAATAAGCTGCGGCGTGTGAACCATTCCAGATCGCAATTCGGTAGCGGCGGTTTGTCTTACGCTGCCCGAACCGTGCGGGATTGTCTGCGGCGGCGGCCTTAATTATTCGACCGTCCGGACGACGGGCCCAACCGATACCGTAAACGTGCATTTCACCAAATGAACCTTCCCAGCGGAAGCTGCCTCCGTGTATACCTCCGTCCAGGGTTGTCACTTTCTCCCCGTGCAGAAGATCAATTATTGGCGAATAGCCACAGAACCTTGCAGGCCCTTCGATTTCGCTAGCTTTGGCGGGTTCAGGGGCTGCTGCGACAAGCGCAAGAAACCCGATAGACAACAACTTCATACCCGATCCCTTTGAGCTTATATTGCTGGCTTGAGCTACCATCGCCCTCCTCGAAAATAGGCGATAACCCCCGCCTGCCATGTCAACTCCGACTGATTGCAGCCTCGCAGCCTCTGCCCTCGTCTCAGCATCAAAATTACTTGGGCGGCCGGATCAAAGCCGCAATGCCTTCCGCTTCCCGTACATAGAAGGAGTATGGGTGGTGCCCCACTGTCACGACATCGATTTTTTCGGGATATAATATCTGGGTGGCGGCTCGTTCGCTCCCGAACTGGAATCGGTTCTATCAATAGGGCAGATCCGGGAAATCGCATCCTCGAGGCGCTGAGCAGTATCTTTGTCGAGTACCCACGCAGCCCGTTTCATTGAGGTATAAGGTGCATCCTTCACCGATACCTGGCTGCGACCAACTGCCGTTCCACGCCAAAGACCATCTGCATTCCGGGCGACGATGATGCTGTACTCTTGTGTAGCCAAATGGCCGCCTTTGCCGTGCAACATGACCATCGGTGGAACGTTAGGCATTGGTTCATCCATCGCCTGCCGCAACGCGCGATGTTCTTCGATATCAGATGTTGTCGGCTTTAGTTGATCCGTGGCTACGGGGACGCAAACTGGGATCGCGATCGTCGGATCAGCCACAGAAGCCGAAGCAAGGAAAAATAGTCCGATCATTTTTCCAGGATGTATTTTTATCAGGCCTCTGGCAACCTGGAAGGCCGCCGAATATCCCGGCTTCCCCGCTGCTCCTGATCGAAATCCCCGAAAATCATGCGATAGTGGCTGCCCATTTGCACCACGGCCCATTTCGCAGTTGCGGAATTGCTTTCGCAGGTGCAATATCGCGCACGCCGACTGGCTCGGCACCTCTCCTAACTAACTAAGGCCGGCATCCGCGTCGGCCTTTTTTGTTAGCCGAAATCTATTTCAGCTTCGGAATAATAAGATTCCGTCACGGTTGATAGCGGCGCGACAGTCATGCGAAAGCGTCCGGCTTTGCCGGACGCGCGATTTTTCAGCCGCTTGGCCGTGATTTGTTTCCGGGTTGGCCTTGTCCCGAAAGGACACCCGGAGGCGCGCTCGCCTCCGGGTCGCTGCACTGTCAGGCCGCCTGCGCCATGGGCGGCTGCATCTTCGCAGGAACAGTCTCCGGCGTATCGCGCAGCGCCGAAATCTTGCTCCATCGTTCAGCGCTACCGACGCCGCCGCGTTCGGTGTAGGCGGACGGCGGGAAGGTCATCCAGCGCGGCACCCAGCCCTCTTGCTTTTCGCGGCCATTCGTTCCGGCGAGGCAATCGCGAACAATCTGACGCTGTACCTTGGCGCTTTTTGCCGCATTGGCGCTGGCAACCGTGTCGCCTGCCACGTCTGCGATGATCCTGCCGATGACCTCCCTGTCGCGGATGCTGTCGAGCAAGGCGTCGTCGGCCTGCCAGACTGCCGCCATATCCACCTTGAGCAGCGCGCCCAACAATTCGACCGTCGTGCTTCCCGCCGTCAGTGTCTCGCCCATGACGACAGCAAGGACGGACATGACCATTTCGTCGGGAAGGCCCATCAGATGGTTGAACAGCCCCGGCAAGCCATGATCGCCTGCATAGCCGCCCGTGACGGTGGGCGTCTCGGGATCGAAGCCGAGCAGGTCCAGAACCGCGCGGCGCTCGGCGTCGAAGATGGCTTCCGATGCGCTGGCTTCCACGCTCTCCGCGATGGCATCCGTATTGGCCCGCTGCTTCTCCACATCCACCCGCCACAGGGGCGAACCGACAATGGCATGGGCCAGCATCAGGCGAAGCGCCATCGCGGGCTGCGAAAGCAGGGACGCGCGCACGGCGGCATGCCGGTGAAGATCGATATAGTTCTGAGTAGGAGCGCTGACCTCCGGGCGCAGGGGCTTTGATAGGCTTTCTCCTGCCTCGCGCTTACCGGCTTCCTTCCCGGTGATGTAGCCCTCATGGAATGTCACTTCGCCGCGATGGCTGATCGCAATATAGACCCGTCCGCCTTTTTTCTTCTGGCAGCGCTCATGCTCCCATGTGTGGAAATATTCGCCGCGCTCCATTACGACGACCTCCGGCCAACCTGCCTCCCGGTAGGCAGCCGCACGTTCCTCGATCGCGACCATCTGCGCCGTCCAGAAATCGGCCCCACAGGCAAAATAGCTGTCCTCGCCGAACAGGTCGGAGACGATTTCGCCGGAATGGCGCTCAACATCGAACAGCGCGACCTTGGTGGAAATGGCCGCACCGCCCATGAGCCACGCCTTGAGGTTCTGGCCCAAGGGGGCTTGGTCGCTCTCGCTGTCAAGCAATGCCAGCCATTCACGCTGTTGCGCCTTGGTGGCAAGGGTCAGGTGCCGCACGGTGATGGCATCGATACGATCAGCCCGATAGAGATTGCGGATGCGCGGCATCAGATTGCCCAGCGCGAGGGTCCGCTTCACCTGTAGCGCAGTCAACCCGAAGGTCAGAGCGATGTCATCCACGCTGCGCCCCTCCCGAACAAGTCGGGTGAAACTTTCGTGGCGCGTCATTTCATCGGGGTCCAACCTCGCGATATTCTCGATCAGCGAGGCTTCCAGCGCCGCCGCGTCGTCACCTGCTTCCATAACTGCACAGGGCAGCGGATCGATGCTCCCGCTTTCCTCGGCAACTGCCAGTGCGGCATGATAGCGCCGTTTGCCTGCCACGATCTCGTAGGCGTCGGGCGAACCATTTTCCCGCACGATCAGCGGCACGAGCACACCCCGCGCGCGCACCGAAGGCAGAATGTTAGTGAGGTCTGGAGCCTTCTTTCCCCCGCGCATGTTGGCGGAAGACACCGAGAGGCGGGCGATATCGATATGCTTGAGTTCCATGTTCCTTCACTCCTCTTCGCATCATCCCGGCCCCGGAATGCGGGGTGGGCGGCAAGAGCGCACCGGCAGGCGCGGCGACAGAGGCGGACTGCACCCGTAAGGGCTGGAACGAAGAGGAAGACCCGGCGCAGCCGGGTTGCGGGCCGCCGCGACGCGCCTAGAGGGAAGTGACGATCACACCGCTTGCCGGAGCCGGTTTACGCCATCGCGCCCAGGCGCGATGTCTGCATGGGAGTGGCGCAGCCACTTCCCGCGTCAGCGATCGTTACGCCGGAAGGTGCCGAGACGGCGCATAGCGCTGGCTCGGTGGAGCGCAGCGGAATAGAGCGCGGCCAGCGCCCCGGTGCTGAGTCGCCCATAAATCATGCGAGCCAAGGAGTCCAATCCCCACGAATGGGAACAATGGATCGATAGAGGTTGCTTCAGGCAGTCGGTCATGCGTCGATCCGAGACCGGATGAAGGCTGCGCGCTTCTCGACGGATACAAGCGGCAAATGGACAAGCTGATAGCCTAGCGACGTGTAGGCATGCACCATGGCCTCGAATGTTGCCTTCGCTTCATCTTCGCTCTGCTGCCGTTCGGTATCCTGTTCGTAAATTGCAGGCCAGTGAGGGGCGATGAAGACGCGCTCGGCGTAGCGCAGAACTTCTGCGGCATGCATCAGAGCGACCGGAACGTCGAGGCCGCAAAGCTGAAGATAGCCCACGATATCGGGAAGGCCCCGGTCGAAAATCACCTGTCCCTGAAGGGAGCCAGCCTCCTTGTAGGCATGTAATTCCCGGGTAAACATCTTGGCAGCAAACGCAGCGCGATCGGCCCACGGCGAAGCGCTCCCGTCCTTGGCGACCTCATCTATGATGATCGCCCGCCCCGTCTCCGGCATGCAGTGAAAGCCTTGGGTGGACAGAAATTGGATCAGAGTGGTTTTGCCGGAACCTGGTCCGCCCGTGATGATGTGGAATCGTCCGGACATACGCCGTATCTCTCAGCCTCCTTCAGCTTCGCATTCATGAGTTTGACGCCGGCGAACCGGCGAGACAGCCGTGCCACCGCATTCGGCGTGATAGCCTCTTGCGCACGGCGCGCGATTCGCACAATCTTCTGTCTTGGCGGGCAGGCCATCGGGGAAAGGACCGATGGATATGCCGAATACATCATAGCTCAAATGGTCTGAGGCGGATCGGCGAGCGTAAAAAGCGTGGCAATCAGGCAACAATGCCTGAGAAAAACGCATGCGGAACCGAAGCGGGCAAATTCCCGCCAAGTCCCGCTATGACCGCCGATGTCCCTCTCCGTCCCTCCATAGCCCTATGATTGGCATCCGGCCTTTATAAAGGTCGAGCGCGCGCATCTTGTCTTGCGCGGAAACTGCGCCATTCTGGGCTTTAGGGGGCATCGCCAACGCATGATTTGAAAGCCTCCCCAATGTCGAATGCAGAACGTATTATCCGTCTCGATACCGTCCGTGCCCGCACCGGGCTTTCCCGCTCGACCATCTATCGCAAGATAGCCGACGGCACTTTTCCTGCCCAACTCAAGATCAGCGTCCATGGCGCGGGCTGGCATGAGTCCGCCGTCGAGCGCTGGATCGCTAATCCCGCTGGCTACAGGGCCGACAACGACAACCCGTCCTCTCAGGGAAAGGCGGGCCATGGAAAAGGGTGACGATACTGCGGCTCCCAATCGCTTGCGCCCCGCCAACGACAACGAACCGGAATCCGACCTGTCCGGGATGAGTGTCGAAGCCGCGCTATCGCACATCGCGCAAGCCATCGGTCGGCATATCGCGCGCCAGCATATCGGGGCACGCAAAGCGGCCAATGACAATGATTCTGGACCACCACTACGGCCGCCGGAACCTTGACTTTTCGAAGGTTTTGGCTATTATGACCATGATAAATGGAGATGTGGTTATGGTAGTCGAAACGCATCCTGATAGCTGGACGGTAGCGCAGGCCAAGGCGCGCCTGAGCGAAGTCATCGAGAAGGCGCGGCGCGAGCCCCAGGCGATTACGCGTCACGGCAAAAGCGCCGTCGTCGTGGTCGATGCCGAACTATGGGAACGGGTTCAACGTCGCCAGCATCGTGGCAGCTTCGCCGACTTCCTGCTGACCTCGCCGTTGCGCGGATCGGGTCTTGAGGTCGATCGCCTCAAGGATGGTGTTCGCGAGATTGATCTATGAGTTTCCTGCTCGACACCAACATCATCTCAGAGGGAGCGAAGCCGCGTCCTGATCCCGGCGTGATGGATTGGCTGGCGTCGGTGGATGAGGAGGATCTGTTCCTGAGCGTGGTATCGCTAGCCGAACTGCGCCACGGCATCGAGCGCATGGACAAGGGGGCACGACAGTCGGGCCTCGACATCTGGCTGACCGAACAACTGGCGCCGCGATTTGAGGAAAGACTGCTCTCCATCGACAGCGTAACGGCGGATATGTGGGGCCGTATTGTCAATCGAGCACAAGGCGCGGGCCGCCCCATGGGCGCGATGGATGCTTTCATCGCCGCCCATGCGCAGCAGCACGAACTTACACTCGTCACTCGCAATATTTCCGACTTCGAGGCGACTGGTATCCGCCTGTTCAACCCTTGGACCGAAGGGAAAGCCTGATGAATCGCGTTGCCCTGTACGCTCGCTATTCCTCGGATCAGCAAAGCGCGGCATCGATCGAGGATCAGCTTCGCATCTGCCGCGAGCGCGCAGCGCGCGAGGGCTGGCATGTCGTAGGCCTCTATGATGATGCCGCGATCTCCGGCGCCAGCATGATCCTGCGCCCCGGTATCCAAGCGCTGGTGCAGGATGCGCAGGCGGGCAAGTTCGATATTGTCCTTGCCGAAGCGCTGGACCGGGTGTCGCGCGATCAGGCGGATGTGGCGACGCTCTTCAAGCATCTCCAGTTCGCCCGCGTGCCGCTCGTCACGCTCGCCGAAGGCGAGATTTCCGAACTGCATGTCGGCCTCAAAGGCACGATGAACGCGCTGTTCCTCAAGGACCTCGCGAAGAAGACCCATCGCGGACAGCGCGGACGTGTCGAGAAGGGCTTTTCGGCAGGACCGGTAGGCTATGGTTATCGCACGGTGCGGCGACTTTCCTCCGAAGGCGACTTGGTACGCGGCGAATGCCGGATCGAACCGTCAGAGGTTCCCATTGTCGAGCGAGTCTTCCGCGAGTTCGCGGCGGGCAAGAGTCCCCGCGCTATCGCGCGCGATCTGAATACCGACGGCATTCCCGGTCCATCGGGCCGTCCTTGGAGCGACACCACCATACGCGGCAAGCGGAGCCTCGGCATCGGCATCCTCAACAACGAAATGTATGTCGGCGTCCGGGTCTGGAACCATAAGCAGTCCGTCAAGGACCCGCACACCGGCCGGAACGTGCGTCGTCCCAATCCGGAGTCCGAATGGGTTCGAGCCGAAGCGCCTCAGCTCCGCATCATAAGCGATGATATTTGGCAGGCGGTAAAGCATCGGCAGGACGTGCTTGGCGAGCAATATAAGCCGATGATCGACGGCGTTCATGCGGCGCAGGCCAGCCGGATGCATCAGGCGCGGCGCCCGGTCACGCTCCTATCCGGCCTTGTAGAATGCGGCCTGTGCGGGGGCAAGGTCGGTCTGGCGGTCAATGGCCGCTTTGGCTGTATGAACTATCATCGCCGCCATACCTGCGCCAACAGCCGCACCATTCGCCGCGATGCGCTGGAAGAGCGGGCGCTTGCGGGTCTGCGTGAACGGCTGGTGTCACCGGAAAAGGTCCAGGCGGCCGTTGCCGCCTATGCCGAATATATCAACCGCCATAATCGCGAGCAGCGGATGCAGATTGAAGTCGATCGCCGCTCACTGGACAAGATCGAGCGCGCCATTGCCGGAATCATGACCGCTATCGAGGATGGGCTCTATCAGCCCACGATGAAGGCCCGCATGGCGGAGCTTGAACGGCAGAAGAGTGAAATCGCCGCCCGCATGGCGCTCGCCCCCCAGGCTGTTCCTGACGTTCATCCCGGCGTCGCTGAAATCTACAAGCGGGAGATGGAACGCTTCTCCCAAGCGCTGGAAGACCCGGAAACCCGGCTCGACGCCTCTGACGCCATTCGTTCGCTCATCCACCGGATCGTACTGCATCCCGGCGAGAAACGCGGCGAAATCCATGCCACGCTTCATGGTGCCTTGATGGGCATCCTCGATTTTGCAAAGGAAGATGCCCGATCTGAACCCGTTGTTACGACAAAGGTGGCTCAGGGTTCGCTGGCATGACGGGGTTCTTCTAGATCGTCATGCCAGCGAAGGCTGGCATCTCACTTGCTTTCCCTCAATGCGCCGCGCCCCAGCTTGGGCCGGTGCCGATCTCCACGCCCAGCGGAACGCTCAGCTTCACGATCGGCTCGGCTGCCGTTTCCATGACCCGCCGAATGACCGCGCTCGCCGCTTCGACATCGCCCTCCGGCAATTCGAACACCAGTTCGTCATGGACCTGCAGCAGCATCTTCACTTGCGGCAGGCCCGCTGCTTCCAAGGCCGGGCCCATGCGCGCCATGGCGCGCTTGATGATGTCGGCGCTGGTGCCCTGGATCGGCGCGTTGATCGCGGCGCGCTCGGCGCCCTGCCGCTCATGCTGGATCGGCGCCTTGATGCGCGGGAACCAGGTCTTTCGGCCGAACAGCGTCTCGGTGTAGCCGAGGGACCGGGCCTTCTCGATCGTCTCGTTGATATAGATGCTGATGCCGGGAAAGCGCTCATAATAGCGGCTGATCATGTCCTGCGCCTCGTCCGCGCTGATCTCCAGCCGCCCCGCCAGGCCCCAGCGTGAAATGCCGTAGAGGATGGCGAAGTTGATCGTCTTGGCGCGTCCGCGCGTGTCGCGATTGACCTCGCCAAACAATTGCTCGGCCGTGGCAGCGTGAATGTCCTCGTCATTGGCGAAGGCGTCGCGCAGCGCCGGCACATCGGCCATATGCGCCGCCAGCCGCAGCTCGATCTGGCTATAGTCGGCCGCCAGGATGACATTGCCGGGCTCGGCGACGAAGGCGTGGCGGATCTGCCGCCCGACTTCGGTGCGGATCGGGATATTCTGCAAATTGGGGTCGGTCGACGACAGGCGGCCGGTCTGCGCCCCGGTCAGCGAATAGCTGGTATGGACCCGGCCGCTATCCTTGTTGATCTGCGCCTGCAGCGCGTCAGTATAGGTGGATTTGAGCTTCGAGAGCTGCCGCCATTCCAGCACCTTGGCCGCGATCGGCGCGCCCTGGGCCTTCAGCTGCTCAAGGATCGTGACGTCGGTCGAATAGGCGCCTGACTTGCCCTTCTTGCCGCCCTTGTAGCCCATCTTGTCGAACAGGATCGCGCCTAGCTGCTGGGTCGATCCGATCGCGAAGGGCTGCCCGGCAATCTCGTGGATTTCCGCCTCCAGCGCCGCGATGCCGGCGGTGAATTCGGCCGACAGGCGCGATAGCGCCTCGCGATCCACCTTGATGCCGTGATGCTCCATGCCCGCGATCACCCCGACCAGCGGCCGGTCGACCAGTTCGTAGACGCGGTTGGCGCCCTCATTGGCGATGCGGGTCTTGAATCGTTTCCACAGGCGCAGCGTCACGTCCGCATCCTCGGCGGCATATTCGGTGGCGCGGTCGAGCGGCACTTCGGAAAAGCTGATCTGGTTCTTGCCGGTGCCGACCACCTCCTTGAAGCTGATGCATTCATGGCCCAGATGCTGGCGCGCCGCCTCGTCCATGCCATGGCCCGACAGCGATTTGCCCGCCTCCAGGTCGAAGCTCATGACGATCGTGTCGTCATAGGGCGCGACCTCGATGTCGTGGCGGCGCAGCACCGTCAGGTCATATTTGAGGTTCTGGCCGATCTTGAGGACCGCATCGTCCTCCAGCAACGGCTTCAGCTTCGCCAGCACCAGGGCCTTGTTAAGCTGCTCGGGCCGCTCGGCGAACATGTCCGTGCCGCCATGGCCGACGGGAATGTAGCAGGCCGCGTTCGGCCCGACCGCCAGGCTGATCCCCACCAGGGCGCAGGACACGCAATCCAGCATGTCGGTTTCGGTGTCGATCGCCACCAGCCCCTCGGCGCGCGCGGCGTCGATCCAGCGGTCCAGCGCCTCCTGCGTCACGACCGTCTCATACAGGCTGCGGTCGATCGCCGGCTCCTCCTCCGGCATCGGCGGCGGGGGCGACGCGCTGTCGGTCGCGGCGGCCGCCGCTGCCGCCACCGCAACCGCGGCGGCCGGCGCGCCCAGGCGGTTGAGCAGCGTCTTGAAGCCATGATGCTCCAGGAATGTCTGCAGCGGCTCCTTGGGAATGCCCTTCAGCGTCAGATCGTCAAGCGGCTCGGGCAGGTCCATCGCGTCGTGCAGCGCCACCAGCTTGCGCGACAGTCGCGCCATGTCGGCATGGGCGATCAGATTTTCCTGCATCTTCGACTTCTTCATGGACGGCGCCGCCTCCAGCGCGGCCTCCAGCCCGCCATATTCGGTGATGAGCTTCGCTGCCGTCTTGGGGCCGATTCCCGGCACGCCCGGCACATTGTCGACGCTGTCGCCCATCAGCGCAAGCACGTCGCCCAGTTGATCGGGCCGCACGCCGAACTTGCCCATTACATAGTCCGACCCGCGCCGCTCATTCTTCATCGTGTCATACATGTCGACGCCAGGCTGGATCAGCTGCATAAGATCCTTATCGGAACTGACGATGGTGACATGCCATCCCGCCGCGACCGCCGCCTTGGTGTAGCTGGCGATGATGTCGTCGGCTTCATAGCCATCCTCCTCGATGCAGGGCAGGGAGAAGGCGCGCGTCGCATCGCGGATCATCGGGAATTGCGGGACCAGATCCTCGGGCGCGGGCGGGCGGTTCGCCTTATACTGGTCGTACATGTCGTTGCGGAAGGTGTGCGACCCCTTGTCCAGGATCACCGCCAGATGCGTCGGCCCCTCGGCCTGACCCAGTTCTTCGGCCAGTTTCCACAGCATCGTCGTATAGCCATAGACCGCGCCCACGGGCTGGCCATGCCGGTTGGTGAGCGGGGGAAGCTGGTGATAGGCGCGGAAAATATAGCCCGAGCCGTCGACGAGATAGAGATGATTCTGGGTCATGGGGAGCGGGATAGCCTGTATCCGCGCGCCCCTCCAGCCCGCTACCGCGTCTCGTGGTTGGCCGCGACCGCCTTCGCTACCGCCTGCATCAGCGCCCAGCGTTCGGGGATCGGCACGGTGGTCGATCCGATCATGACGGCGACCGCATAGCTGGTGCCGTCGGGCGCGGTCATGATGCCGACATCATTATAGCCCGTCGATCGCGGGGGCAGGTCCTGCCCCGTGCCGGTCTTGTGCAGATAATGCCATCCCGCCGGCACGCCGCCCTTCACCCGCTGCGGCCCAGTCTTCGCCTCGCTCATCACGTTCAGCAGCAGCCGGGTCGATGCAGGCGACAGCATGTCGCCCTGCTTCAGCTTGGCGAGCGCCGCGACGATCGAACTGGGCGCAGCGCCGTCCGGCGGATTGGCAAGATAATTGTCGAGCGCCTTCACCCGCACCGACATGGGCAGCTTGGCGCGCGCGGCGTAGAAGTTGCGGCCCAGCGCATAATCCTGCCGCCAGTCGAGCCCCGCCGTTGCCGATTGCAGCAGCCGCTCGCCCGGACCAAAGCGAATATCCTTGATCATCCGCCGCGCCAGGAAGCCGCGCACCGCATCGGGTCCGCCCGCTGCGCGCAGCAGCGCGTCGTTGCAGGTATTGTCGCTCTGCGTCATCGCGCGGCGCATCAGGTCGGAATAGCTGGTGGTCCAGCCGCCGTCCCGCGCCACCAGCGCGGCGCTGGGCTGATGGAACAGGGTCAGGTCGTTGCGCGTGATGGTGGTGGTGTCGGTCAGGCGCAGCTTGCCCCGGTCGACCGCATCGAGGAAGGTCATGCTGACCCACAGTTTCGACACGCTCTGCTGCGGGAACAGCGCATTGCCGTTCCATGCGACGGTCCAGTCCGCGCCCACCCGGCGCACCGCGATGCCAACCTTGCCGCGAAAGCTCTGGCCCAGATTGCGGATGACGCTGACCAGCGCGGGGGGCGGCGCTTCGGTCTGGTCGACATTCTGATAGGGTTGCGGCGGATTGGCGACCTGCCGGATCGGCCAGCTGTTGGTGGTGGGCTGGGGCTTTTGCGGTGTTGCCGCGGCCGCCTGCGCGCGCGGGCGTTCGGGCGCGCTGACACAGGCGGACAGCGCTGCGATCAACAGGACAAGGCGCGTGGTTGCGCCCCGGCTTTCATTCGATGTCATGACATTCCCCGCACTCTTGATGCCATACGGGCCGCCCAGCGCCCGTGCGGCAATATCGATGCGACGAATGATTCCACAAATGCGATGGAGGGAGGCTGAACAGCGCAACCCCTTGATCCAGAGCAGGATGCTCAGTTGCGGTTCAGGGCCGATCAGGCAATAGCGGCGCGATGAGCATCGGAATGGACAGGCGAGCGCTGCTGCTCGGCGCAGCGGCCGCCGGGCTGACCTTGTGGACGGGCGACGCGCTAGCGGCCCCCTTCGCGTCGCGCAGGATCGCGGTGACGGTGCGGGGCGCGGGGCGAGACGTGCTGCTGATACCTGGCCTTGCCAGTGGCCCTGGCATCTGGAACCGCGTGCTGGCGGCGCTGCCCGGCTATCGCTTCCACCTCGTTCATGTCCGCGGCTTTGCGGGTCTGGCCAGCGACGCCAATGGCGGCGGCCCGCTGATCCAGCCGCTGGCGGACGAAATCGCGCGCTATGTCACATCGGCGGGCCTGAAGCGCCCGGCGGTCGTCGGTCATTCCATGGGCGGCACGCTTGCGTTGATGCTGGCGCTCAAGGGGCGTGCGGGCCGCGTGATGGTGGTGGACATGCTTCCCGCGGGGGCCGCGATGGTGGGCGGCACCGCAAGCGGCCTGGGTTTCCTGGCTGATCAACTCAGCGGCTATCTGACCGGGACGGTGGCGGGGCGGCGCTATCTGGCGCAGATGGTGGCGCAGGCGCCCGGCGCGAAGGGCAGCGATCCCGACGTGATCGCCAACGCGCTGCGCGACCTCGCCAATATAGACCTCGGGCCGCAACTGCCGCGCCTCTCCGCCCCACTCGAAGTCGTCTATGCCGTCGGATCGGACCCGCAACAGGCCGCCGCCATCACCCGCCGCTTTCGCGCCGCCTATGCCGGGGCAAAGGGCGCGGTGCTGAAATCGGTCGGTCCCAGCGGCCATATGGTGATGGCCGACCAGCCCGCCCGATTCCATGCGCTGCTCAAGGATTTCCTGCGCGGCTGACCGGCGGTCAGGGGGCGAGCACCGTGTCAATCGCCTGCGGCAATGTCTCGGGATAATCCAACGTATAGTGCAGCCCCCGGCTTTCCTTGCGGTGGAGCGCCGACCGCACGACCAGCCGCGCCACCTCCAGCAAGTTGCGCAATTCGATCAGATCGGGCGTCACGCGGAAATTGCCGTAATAATCGTCCACTTCCCGCGACAGCAGGTCGATGCGGTGCTGCGCCCGCTCCAGCCGCTTGGTGGTGCGCACGATCCCCACATAGTCCCACATGAAGCGGCGGATTTCCTTCCAGTTATGCTGGACGATGACTTCCTCGTCGCTGTTGCTGACGCGGCTTTCGTCCCAGGGGCGGATCGGCGGGGGCGCTGGCAGTTCGTCCCAATGGGCGCGGATGTGCCGCGCCGCCGCCTCGCCAAAGACGAAGCATTCCAGCAGCGAATTGGACGCCAGGCGATTGGCGCCGTGCAGCCCGCTTTCGGTCACTTCGCCCGCGGCATAGAGGCCGGGCAGGTCGGTGCGGCCATCCAGGTCGATGATGACGCCGCCGCAGGTATAATGCTGCGCCGGGACGACCGGGATCGGCTCCCTGGTGATGTCGATGTCGAGGTCGAGCAGCCGCGCATAGATGGTCGGGAAATGGTGCTTCACGAACTCCGGCGGCTTGTGGCTGATGTCCAGATGCACATAATCCAGGCCTAGCCGCTTGATTTCATGGTCGATCGCGCGAGCCACGATGTCGCGCGGGGCGAGTTCGGCGCGATCGTCGAAGCGCGGCATGAAGCGCTCGCCCCCGCCCGGCACGCCGGGCGGCAGCTTCAGATGCCCGCCTTCCCCGCGCACCGCTTCGGTGATCAGGAAATTCTTGACCTCCAGATTATAGAGGCAGGTCGGGTGGAACTGGTTCATTTCCATGTTGGACACGCGGCAACCCGCGCGCCAGGCCATGGCGATGCCGTCGCCCGTCGCGCCGCGCGGCGCGGTGGAGAAAAGATAGGTGCGCCCCGCACCGCCGGTGCACAAAATCGTCGCCTTGCCCAGCAGCGCGTCGACATGGCCGGTCCGCTTGTTGAAGGCATAGACGCCCCACACATGCCCGTCGCCCGAATAGCGTTCGCCGTGGCGGGATGTGATGAGGTCGATCGCGACCATATCCTCCATCAGCATGATGTTGGGATTGGCGCGCGCGGCCTTGAGCAGGGCGACCTGCACCGCTTGGCCGGTGGCGTCGTCGACATGGACGATGCGCCTGTGGCTATGCCCGCCCTCGCGCGTCAGGTCCCAGCGCTTGCCGAACGCTTCCCCGCCATTGAAGGGCACGCCCAGCTCCGCCAGCCGCTCGATTGCGGCCGGGGCTTCGGACACGACGAACTGCACCGTATCGAGATTGTTGAGCCCTGCGCCCGCGACCATCGTGTCATGGACATGCGCCTCGAAACTGTCGCCGGCATCCAGCACTGCGGCGATGCCGCCCTGCGCCCAGTTGGTCGACCCGCCATCCAGCGCCCCCTTGGCCAGCACCAGCACCTTGCGATCCTGCGCCAGGTTGATCGCAGCCGTCAGCCCCGCCGCGCCGGAACCGATGATGATGACGTCATGAGTGATGGTGGGCATATACTACTTTCCCCCCTCCCGCTTGCGGGAGGGGCAGGGGGTGGGCAGTCGCGCAAGGACTGCGCTGATATGTGACACTACGCCTTCAAGATTTCCCATCACATCTGCATTGGAAAAGCGCAAGATTTCAAAGCCACATGTACGGCGATATTCGTCCAGCCGTGCGTCATGGCCTGCATTGTTGCCGTGACTGGCGCTGTCCAGTTCGATAATTTGGTTATGGCGAAGCGATTTTGCGCGAGCGGTGGCAGGCGGCGCGAAATGTGGCACTGGCCTACCCCCTGGCCCCCTCCCGCTTGCGGGAGGGGGAACAGAAGAGGGCGCTGCGTCCGTCACTATGCCGCCGCCGTCAGGTGCAGGAACACATCCTCCAGGTCCGGGTCGCGAGTCACCACGTCCACGATCGACAGGCCGCTCGCCTGCACCGCGCTCAGCACCTGGCCCGCATTGGCCCGGTCCTTGCTGTAGGTGATGGTGAGGGTGCGCTCGCCGGTCAGTTCGACCTTCTCGAAACAGGGCGCGTCCGGCGTGGTGACAAGGTCGCGGTCCACCGTCACCTGCACCACCTTTTCCTGCGCCATGGCGATCAGCTCGCGGGTCGGCTTGTCGGTGATCACCTTGCCATGGTTGATGATGCCGATGCGGTCGCACAACTCCTCGGCTTCCTCCAGATAATGGGTAGTGAGCACGATAGTGACGCCCATCGCGTTCAGTTCGCGCACATATTCCCACAGTTGCTGGCGCAGTTGCACGTCGACGCCCGCGGTGGGCTCGTCCAGCACCAGGATCGGGGGCGAATGCACCATCGCCTTGGCGACCAGCAGGCGGCGCTTCATGCCGCCCGACAGGGTGCGGGCATAGGCGTTCGCCTTGTCATCCAGATGCACCGCGCGCAGCAACTCCATCGACCGGCGCTTCTCCTTGGGGACGCCATAGAAGCCGGCCTGATTGTCCAGCGTCTCCAGCGGCGTGAAGAAGGGGTCGAAGACGATTTCCTGCGGCACGATGCCGATCGAATTCTTGGCGTTGCGCGGATTGACGTCGATGTCAAAGCCCCAGATGCGCACCTCGCCTGCCGTCTTGTTCACCATGCCGGCCAGGATGTTGATCGTCGTCGACTTGCCCGCGCCATTAGGACCGAGCAGGCCGTAGATCTGCCCGCGCGGGATGGTGAGGTCGATGCCGTCAAGCGCGCGCTTGCCGCCCTTGTACACCTTGGTGAGGTTGCGGATCTCGATAGCGGCGGTCGGGTGGGAGCTGTCGGTCATGCCTGCTCTATGGGGATGGCGGACGAAGAAGGAAAGAGGGCGGGCGAGTTGCGGGTAGGGGCGCTGGGCATGCGCTCGCGATCGAGTTCCGCTGCGCTCCACCGCTAAAGGAGCCAAATGCAGCGCAGACGGAGTTTCGCCGCGGCGCTTTTCGTGTAGAAGGTGTTTCCCAAGGTGTGGGCGCAGGTTCCAAAAGCCCGCACCGCCTGCGGTCCTTCCTCCATCCGCCTCTCATCTGGAGACTATTGATGAAAATCGCCCTGATTACGGAAAACAGCCAGGCGGCCAAGAATGCGACGATCCACACGGCCTTGACCGCCGTTGCCGAGCCGCTCGGCCACCAGGTGTTCAACTATGGCATGTATACGGCGGAGGATGAAGCTTCGCTGACCTATGTCATGAACGGCATCTTGGCGGGCATCCTGCTGAATTCCAGGGCGGCCGATTTCGTCGTCACCGGCTGCGGCACCGGCATGGGTTCGATGCTGGCCTGCAACGCCATGCCCGGCGTGTTCTGCGGCCTGGTGATCGATCCCACCGACGCCTTCCTGTTCGCGCAGATCAACGACGGCAACGCGATCTCCATGCCTTATGCCAAGGGCTTTGGCTGGGCGGCCGAGCTCAACCTGCAGGACGTCTATCGCAAGCTGTTCGAAGGTGAGCGCGGCCTTGGCTATCCCAAGGAGCGCGCGGAGATCATGGCGAAGAACCGCGGTATCCTGAAGTCGCTGAAGGACGCGTCGTGCAAGGACATGGTCACCGTCCTCAAGTCGGTCGACCAGGATCTGGTCAAGGCGGCGATCGCCGGCGCCCAGTTCCAGGACCATTTCTTCGCCAATGCGCAGGACGAAGCCATTCGCGACTATGTGAAGGGCGTGCTGGAAGGCGCGCCGGCGCTGGCCGACGCCTGATGCCGGCAGGCCGGGCGGCGTTCGCGCCGCCCGGCCTGACCCCGAATTGACAGGGCCTTTGTAAACGTCAGACCGTCAGAATTCTTCGGCGATGTCCATCAGGCCCAGCAGCTTCTTCGGCGCGATCTGCCGCCAGCTGGCGCGTAGCCGCCCGGCGATATGGTCCCAGTCATTGTCGCCCAGGTCCAGGCGGATGCCGACCCAGTCGTCGCCGAAATAGGCCGGGCGATAATAGCGCGCCGAATCGGCCTCGATCAGCGTCGCCTGTTCGTCGGGCGCCGTGGTCTTGACCAGCACCGCGATGATGCCGTCGCCATGATGGTCGCGCGTGAACCAGGCGAATTTCTTGCCCTTCTCGATGCCGAAGCAGGGCATGCCATGTGACACCACCTCATCCGCCTGCGGCAGTCCCAGCGCGATTTCGCGCACTCGGTTCAGCAGCCAGTCGGGCTGGCGATCGCGCGTGACGAAATCGGCCAGGGTGCGGCTATATAGCTGATGCTCGGCGATCAGGATGCGCGCCGCCAGGCTGCCGGCCGTGTCGCCGGGCAGGATCGCGACCTTCGTCTGGCCGATCACCGGGCCGTCATCCAGTTCGGCGGTGACGATATGGACCGAGCATCCGGCATGGGCGTCGCCCGCGTCGATCGCGCGCTGGTGTGTGTCGAGCCCCTTATATTTGGGCAGCAGGCTGGGATGGATGTTGAGCATCCGCTGCTCCCAGCCGGACACGAATTCGGGCGAGAGCAGCCGCATATAGCCGGCCAGCGCGACATATTGCGCGCCCGCCGCGCGCAGTTGCGCGTCGATGATCCGGTCGAATTCGGCGCGCTTCAGCCCCTTGTGGCTGTGCGCGAAGGTCGCGATGCCTTCCGCCGCCGCCAGCGCCAGGCCTGGCGCGTCGGGATCATTGGCGGCGACCAGCACGATCTCATAGGGGCATGTCTCGGCCTTGGCCGCGTAGAGCAAGGCCGCCATGTTCGATCCCCGGCCGGAAATCAGGACGCCGACTTTCGCTTTGGCCATGTCAGAAAACTCCGTTCGTCGGTCCCTACTCAGCACGGACGATTCGGATTGTCAGCCCAGATGCGTCGCCGACCAGCCGGCCTTCGCGCTCCACGTCTCCGCGCTGCCCCTGACGGTGCAGCCCTTCTCGCCCTCCTGCACCGCGCCGATGCGGAACACGGTCTCGCCGGCATCCTCCAGCGCGTGGCAGACGGCTAAGACATGCGCCTCGTCCACCGCCAGCACCATGCCGACGCCGCAGTTGAAGGTGCGCGCCATTTCCTCCGGCTCGATATTGCCCTGCGCTTGCAGGAACGCCATCAGGCGCGGCTGGTCCCACGCGTCGGCGTCGATCATCGCATGCGCGCCTTCGGGCAGGACGCGCGGGACATTCTCCAGCAGGCCGCCGCCGGTGATATGGGCGAGCGCGTTGATCAGGCCCGCGCGCACCAGCGGCAGCAGGCTCTTCACATAGATTTTGGTCGGCGCCATCAATGCGTCGATCAGCAGCACATCCTGGTCGAACAGGGCGGGGCGATCCAGCTTCCAACCCTTGTCGGCGGCGAGGCGGCGGACCAGCGAATAGCCGTTCGAATGCACGCCAGAGGAGGCGAGGCCGATCAGCGCGTCGCCCGCCTTCACCTTGTTGCCGGTCAGCGCCTTGGACCGTTCCACCGCGCCGACGCAGAAGCCGGCCAGGTCATAGTCGCCATCGGCATACATGCCCGGCATTTCGGCGGTTTCGCCCCCGATCAGCGCGCAGCCCGCCTGGCGGCAGCCCTCGGCGATGCCGGCGATGACGCGCTCGGCGACGCCGCTCTCCAGCCGGCCGGTGGCATAATAGTCCAGGAAGAAGAGCGGCTCGGCGCCCTGCACGATCAGGTCGTTGGCGCACATGGCGACCAGGTCGATGCCCACGCCATCATGCCGGCCATGGTCGATCGCCAGCTTCAGCTTGGTGCCCACGCCGTCATTGGCCGCGACCAGCAGCGGATCGTCATAGCCCGCGGCCTTGAGGTCGAAAAAGCCGCCGAAACCGCCCAGGTCCGCGTCGGCGCCGGGGCGGCGGGTGGCCTTGGCCAGGGGCGCGATGGCGCGGACGAGGGCGTTGCCCGCGGCGATGTCGACGCCTGCCTTGGCGTAGCTGTAGGATTCGTTGTCGCTCATGATCTGCGCCCCTAGAACAATGAGGCGCAAAACGGAAGCTTGGCATCCCGGCCAATAAACGCCAAAAGGGCGCGCGTGAGCCTCAGCCCGACCCTGTCCCGCCCCCGATCCCTCGCCAAGTTCAGGCCCGCGGCGCTGTTGCGCCTGCTGTCCCGGCCGGTGCAGATCGCGATCGCCATCGCGCTGGGGCTGCTCGCCGCCGCCCTCTTCGCGCAGATGGAGGGGGAGCGCGGCGTCCCGCCGATCGCGAGCGGCGGCGACTTCGAAGTGACGGGCGTCAAGGTCGACGTGCAGGCGAAGGATGCCGACAGCGCGCGCTTCGCCGGCTGGCGCATGGCGCAGCGGCAGGCTTGGCGGATGCTGTGGAGCCGCACCCATGGCGGCGCCGGCGCGCCGGCCCTGTCCGATTCGCAGCTGGAGGCGATGATTTCCGGCATCGAGATCGAGCAGGAGCAGGTCGGCCCGACCCGCTATGTCGCGACGCTGGGCGTCATGTTCGACCGCGCCCGCACAGGGCAGTTGCTGGGCGTATCGGGCAATGTCCGCCGCTCGCCGCCGCTGCTGGTCATCCCGGTGCTGTGGGACGGCGGATCGGCCGTATCCTACGAGCGCACCAATGAATGGCAGAAGGCTTGGGCACGCTATCGCACCGGCGAAAGCGCGATCGACTATGTCCGCGTCGCCGGCTCCATCGCCGACCCGATCCTGCTCAATGCTGGCCAGATCGGCCGACGCGGCCGCCTGTGGTGGCGCGTGCTGCTCGACCAATATGGCGCGGCCGACGTCGTCATCCCGATCGCGCGGCTGGAGCGCGCCTGGCCCGGCGGGCCGGTCATTGCGACCTTCACCGCGCGCTATGGCCCGGACAACAGCCTGATCGGCAGCTTCTCGCTGCGCGCATCCAACGCCAGCGGCATTGCGCAGATGCTGGACGAAGGGGCGAAGCGGATCGACGCGCTCTACACCGGCGCGCTCAATGACGGCCGCCTCCGCCCCGATCCCTCGCTCATCATCGAGGAGCCGGTCGATCCCGAAACGCTGGAGATCGAGAATGCGGTCGAAGCGCCGATCGAGGCGATCGACGTGCCGGTGCCCGGCGCCAGCGCGACCGGCACTTTCTCGATCCAGTTCGACACGCCCGATGTCAGCTCGGTTGGCGCGGGCGAATCGGCGATCCGGTCGATCCCGGGCGTGCGGTCGGCATCGACCACCAGCCTGGCGCTGGGCGGCACGTCGGTCATGCAGGTCGGGTTCGATGGCAGCGTCGACATGCTTCGCGCCGGCCTGCAGGCGCGCGGCTATCAGGTCGCGGTGTCCGGCACCACGCTCCGCATCACGCGGCGACAGGCGCCGCCGCCGGCGCAATGAGCCAGATCAGCCTTCCTTTCGAAGGCCATGAAGGGCAGGGCGAGGGCGATTTTCTGGTCAGCGAGGCCAACCGCATCGCCGTCGCCTTTCTGGAGAGGTGGCGCACCTGGCCTCTCTCTGTCGCCGTGCTGATCGGCCCGCCGCGATCCGGGCGCTCGACTTTGGCGCGCCAGTTCGCGCGGATGAGCGGTGGGACCGTCATCGACGACGCGCAGGGGACGGCGACCCCGGTGGAGGATCATCGGCTGTTTCACGCCTGGAACGCCGCGCAGACCGACCAGCGCCCGCTGCTGCTGGTGGGGCAGGCGCCGCCCGCCAGCTGGCCCGTCGCCTTGCCGGACCTGCGCTCGCGCCTCGCCGCGGTCCCCCATGTCGCGATCGACCCGCCGGACGAGGCGCTGACCCGCGCTCTCATCCAGCGCAATTTCGATGCCGCTGGCGCGGGCTATGCCCCCGACCTGCCGGACTGGCTGGCGCGCCGGATCGATCGGTCCTACGCCGCCATTGCCGACGTCACCCGGCTGCTCGACCGCGCGGCTTTGTCATCTGGACGCAAAATTTCCATCCCAATGGCGAAACAGGTCCTGCAATCTGCGGGCATCCTGCCTATAGTCCCCTCCGATCCTCCCTCAGCGCAGCGCGAGTAATCCGTGGCCGAAGCCGATCCCATCGCCAATCTGTCGCTGCCCGGCGACCGCTATTTCAACCGCGAGCTGTCCTGGCTGGCCTTCAACCAGCGCGTGCTGGAGGAAGCGATGAACCGGGCGCATCCGCTGCTGGAGCGACTGCGCTTCCTGTCGATCTCGGGGGCCAATCTCGACGAATTCTTCTCCGTGCGCGTCGCCGGACTCAAGGGGCAGCAGCTGCAGAATGTCGACATGCGCTCGGCCGACGGGCTGACCCCGGCGCAGCAGCTGGCGGCGATCACCGAAACCACCGGCACGCTGATGCGCGCGCAGCAGAAGGTCTGGGGTGCGCTGCATGGCGAGCTGACTCAGGTCGGCGTCGAGGTGATCGGCCCGTCGGCGGAGATGGACACGGTCTGCGCCGCCTGGCTGCGCGAACATTTCCTGACGCAGATCTTCCCGATCCTCACGCCCCAGGCGCTCGATCCGGCGCATCCCTTCCCCTTCATCCCCAATCAGGGGCTCTCGATCGTGTTCGATCTGGAGCGGCTGTCGGACAAGCAGCCGATCCGCGAGCTGGTGATGATCCCCTCCTCGCTGGCGCGCTTTGTGCGCGTGCCGGGCGATCCCGCTCGCTATATGGCGCTGGAAGCGGTGATCCGCCGCTTTTCCGCTGATCTTTTCCCCGGCTACCGGGTCCGCAACAGCGGCGTGTTCCGCATCATCCGCGACAGCGACATCGAAATCGAGGAAGAAGCCGAGGATCTGGTCCGCTATTTCCGCAGCGCCATCAAGCGCCGCCGGCGCGGCCGCGTCATTCGCATGGAGATAGAGGAGCGCATTCCCGAGCCGGTCGAGGAAATGCTGCAGGACATGCTGCAGGGCCATGACGCGATCATCGAGGAAGTGGAGGGCTTTGTCGGCATCGGCGACCTGAGCGGCATCGTCGACGAGGATCGGCCCGACCTTAAGTTCGAGCCCTATGCGCCGCGTTTCCCCGAGCGCATCCGGGAATATGGCGGGGATTGCTTCGCCGCGATCCGCGCCAAGGACATCGTCGTCCATCATCCCTACGAAGCATTCGACGTCGTCATCTCCTTCCTGAAGCAGGCGGCGTCCGATCCTGACGTGGTCGCGATCAAGCAGACGCTCTATCGCGCCGGCAAGCAGTCGGCGATCATCCGTGCGCTCATCGACGCGGCCGAAGCGGGCAAGTCCGTCACTGCGGTGGTGGAACTGAAGGCGCGGTTCGATGAGGAGCAGAACCTCATGTGGGCCGACGCGCTGGAGCGCGCGGGCGTGCAGGTGGTCTACGGCTTCATCGACTGGAAAACCCATGCCAAGGTGTCGATGGTCGTCCGCCGCGAAGGTGAACAGTTCCGCACCTATTGCCATTTCGGCACAGGCAATTACCACCCGATCACCGCGCGCATCTACACCGATCTCAGCTTCTTCACCGCCGATCCCGATTATGGCCGCGACGCCGCCGCGCTGTTCAACTACATCACCGGCTATGTCGAGCCGCAGGCGCTGGAAAAGCTGGTGATGAGCCCGCGCGACCTGCGCAACCGGCTCTGCCAACTGATCGATGCGGAAATCGACCATGTCCGCGCCGGCCGGCCCGGCACCATCTGGGCCAAGATGAACAGCCTGGTCGATCCCGCCATCATCGAAAAACTCTACGCCGCCAGCAATGCGGGCGTGCGGATCGAACTGATCGTGCGCGGCATCTGCTGCCTGCGCCCGGGCGTTCCGGGCATGTCGGAGAATATCCGGGTAAAGTCGGTGGTCGGCCGCTTCCTCGAACATAGCCGCATCACCGTCTTCGGCAATGGCAAGGCGCTGCCCAACAATGGCGCGCGGGTCTATATCAGCTCGGCCGACTGGATGCCGCGCAACTTCGACCGCCGGGTCGAATTTCTGGCGCCGGTCGAAAACAAGACGGTTCATGACCAGATTGTCGACCAGGTGATGGTCGCCAATCTCATCGACACCGAACAAAGCTGGGAACTGGACAGCGAAGGCCATTACAGCCGGGTGGAGCCGGGCGACAAGCCGTTCAACCTGCACCGCTATTTCATGACCAACCCGTCGCTATCCGGGCGCGGCGCGGCGCTCGACAGCGACGCCGTGCCCACCTTGCGGCTGAGCAGCGGAGGCTGAAGGCGCGCATGAATTCGATGCTGAGCCGCGTGCGCGCTGCCGCCGAACAGATGGTGACATCGCCCGAGCCGGCCCATGCGCGCACCGCGATCATCGACATCGGGTCGAACAGCGTGCGGCTGGTCATCTATGACGGCCCACGCCGCATCCCCTTCATCCTGTTCAACGAAAAGGTGATGGCGGGGCTCGGCGCCTCGCTCGCCCGCACCGGCGCGATCGAGCCCGAGGCGATGGAGCGCGGCCTGCGCGCGATCGGTCGCTTCGCGCATCTCTGCCGGTCGATGAAGGTAGCCGACATTCGCTGCGTGGCCACCGCCGCGGTGCGCGACGCGACCAATGGCGGCGACTTCATCGCCCGCGCCAGGGATATGGGCCTGACCGTCGAGCTTCTGACCGGCGCGCAGGAAGCGATCGGCGCGGCCATGGGCGTGTTGTCGGGCATCCCCGGCGCGGACGGGATCGTCGGCGACCTGGGCGGCGGCAGTCTGGAGCTGGCGCGGGTGCGTGGCGGCGCGGTGGAGCAGACCATCTCGCTGCCGCTGGGCGTGCTGCGCCTGCCGCAGATTCGCGCCAAGGGGCCGCGCGCGCTGGAGCGCTGCGTCGCCAAGATGCTGGAAAGGGCCGGCTGGCAGCCCGAACCCGGCCTGCCTTTCTACATGGTCGGCGGCTCCTGGCGCGCGCTCGCGCGCTTCGACATGCAACTCACCCATTTCCCGCTGCCGGTCGTCCACCAATATGAGATGACCTCGACCCGCGCCGAGCAACTCACCCGCATCGTTTCTCATGTCGACAGGGCGCGGCTGAAGCGGATCCCGGCGATGACCGGGTCGCGCGTGCCGACGCTGCCGGATGCGGCGGCCCTGCTCTCCGTGGTGGTGCGTCAGCTCAAATCCAGCAGCCTCGTCGTGTCCGCCTATGGCCTGCGCGAAGGCCTGCTCTACGACGCGCTGCCGCCCGACATCCGCGCGCATGATCCGCTGCTGGTCGCGGCCGAGGCGGAAGGGGAGGCGCAGGCGCGTTTTCGGGGCCATGGCGATCGCATCGATCGCTGGATCGCGCCGCTCTTCCCGGATGATGACGCCGCTGGCCGCCGCATCCGCCGCGCCGCCTGCCTGCTCGCCGATGTCGGCTGGCGCGCCAATCCCGATTTCCGCGCCGAACGCGGGGTGGAAATCGCGCTGCACAGCAATTGGGTCGGGATCAACGCGTGCGAGCGGGCGATGCTGGGTCAGGCCCTGCACAGCCATTTCGGCGGCGGGATCGACGCGCTGCCGGGGCTGGAGCGGATCGCGACCGGCGATCGGCTGCATCGCGCCGCGCTATGGGGCCTCGCCATTCGCTTGGCGCAGCGGCTGTCGGGCGGGGTGGAAGGTCCGCTGGCCGTGTCGCGGCTTGGCCGGCAGGACGACTGCATCGACCTGTCCCTGCGCGACGATGATGCGGATCTCTATGGCGAAGCGGTCGAGCGCCGGCTGCGCCACCTTGCCCAGGCGATGGGCCTCAAATATCGCATGCTGGAAGGCTGACCGGCGCAGATCCTGCCCATCGCGCGCTGTTCAGGATGGGCGCGGCCAGCGTCGCGCCCGCCCCGTGCCTATTCGCTCTCGCCCGTCGTCGGCGTCGCTGGCCCGCCGGCGGTGGCGGCGCTGGCGGGCGCCGCACCCTCGACGCTTTCCGCCGCATTGGTGGCATTGCCCGCCGCTTCGGCCGGGCTGGCGCTCGCCTCGGCCGGCGCGGCATCGGGCGCGGGCAGCGGCAGGTTGGAGCCCTGGGTATTGAGCCAGGCGATCAGATTGGCGCGATCGGCCGGATTGCCGAGGCCCGCAAAGGTCATTTTGGTGCCGGGCGCGAATTCACGCGGGCTCTTGAGCCAATGGTCCAGATTCTCGAAAGTCCACTCGCCGCCCTTGCTCTTGAGCGCGTCGGAGAAGGCGAAGCCCCCCTTGCCCACGGCGATCGCTTCGCCCACCGTATCCCACAAATTGGGACCGATGCCGTTGGCGCCGCCCTGGTTCACCGTATGACATGCGGCGCATTTGGCGAACACCTTTTCGCCCGCGGCGACGTCCGCGCTGGCCAGCAGGGTGTTGAGGCTGGGGCCGCTGTCGCCGCCTTCGCCTTCGGCCTCCACGCCCTCGATGGCATAGCCCATCGTCTCGGGCCGTTCTGCTTCGAAATATTTGGAACTGACGATCGCGCCACCCAGGGCGATGATCCCCGCAAACAAAGCCCAGCCCGCCACGGTATTGAAACGATCGCCCATCTCGCTCGACTTCCCTTGCTTTTGTTCTGGCGGCTGTCAGTCGCGCCCCCTCTTGTGCGCTGCCATAATGGCGCTGGCGCGTTGGTGCAAGTCGGTGTGATCGTTGATCGCGCCGGGGTGCTTGCGCCAGGCGGGGGGAAATCCTAAGCGCGCAGGCGCTCATGGAAAATTATCCCGCTCCCGCTCGCGCGATCGTCGCGGACCTCGCTGCCAAGGCCGCTGCCGATCCCGCTCGCGCCGTCGCCTATCAGGGCGCGCCCGGCGCCAATTCGCATCTTGCCGCGCTCGGCTACGCGCCCGATTGCGTGCCGCTGCCCTGCTTCGCTTTCGAGGACGCGATCGACGCCGTGCGCAACGGCCAGGCGGACCGGGCAATCATCCCGATCGAAAACAGCCTGCACGGCCGCGTCGCCGACATGCATTTCCTGCTGCCCGAATCGGGCCTGTCGATCGTCGACGAATATTTTCTGCGCATTCGCCACTGCCTGATGGCGCCCGATGCGACGCCGGTCAAAAGCGCGGTCAGCCATGTGCAGGCGCTGGGTCAGTGCCGCCACTATCTGCGCGAACGCGGCATCCAGCCGGTTGCCTATGCCGACACCGCGGGCGCGGCGGCGCTGGTCGCGGAACGCAGGACGCCAGGGGAAGGGGCGATCGCGCCCTATCTGGCGGCCGAGCTGTACGGGCTGCGGCTGGTGGCGGAAAATATCGAGGATAGCGACGACAATATGACGCGCTTCCTGGTGCTGGCGCGCGAAGGAAGGATGCCGGTCGCCAATATCGGCCCGGTCATGACCACCTTCCTGTTTGAAGTGAAGAATGTGCCGGCTGCCCTCTACAAGGCGATGGGCGGCTTTGCCACCAACGGCGTCAACATGACGAAGCTGGAAAGCTACCAGCGCGGCGCCAGCTTCGCCGCCACCGAATTTTATTGCGACATAGAGGGCATGCCCGGCGACGCCGCCGTCGATCGGGCGCTGGCGGAACTGGAATTCCACACCAAATGGGTGCGCCAGCTCGGCAGCTATCGTCAGGCCCGTCCCCGCACCTGAAACTCCCCTCAATGCTTGCCGGGCTTGCTCGACGTGCCGCTGGCGGCGGGGTTTACCAGTTCGACGCCGGCGGGGAGGCCGGTGCCGCCCATGTCGAGCTTGCGCGCCTGTTCCTGTGCGACGCGGCGGGGGTCGTCGCGTTCCTTGATCGCGGCGCGGGTTTCGGCGTCCATCGGTTCGTCCGCATCGCCGCTGCCGCCGCCGCGGCTCCAGCCCAGGATGATCGACATGCGCCGGTTGCGCGGGTCGTAGCTATTGTCCTTCACAAAGGGTTCGCGGTCGGCGACGCCTTCGATCCGGGCGAAGCGGGCATTGCCGATGCCACTGTCCGCCAGCGCCTGGCGCGTCGATTCCGCGCGGGCGGACGACAGGCGCCAATTGTTCATCGACTTGCCCGAGGCATAGGGCAGGGCGTCGGTGTGGCCGCGCACGATGAGGTCGTTGGGCATGGTCTGCAGCACGGTCGCGACTTCGCCCACCAGCGCGCGCGCTTCGGGAACCAGCCGGTCGGTGCCCATGGAGAACATCGCGAAATCGGCTTCGTCGATGAGGTCGATGCGCAGTCCTTCGCGGGTTTCGGTGAAGCGGACATTCTTGCGCAGGCGCGAAAGGCCCTTCCGGTTCATCCGGGCTTCCAGATCCTTCTTGATCGATTCGAACTTGCGCCGGTCGGCCGCGCGCATCGCCTTGCCGCCCTGGTCCTTCGTGCCGGTGGCGTCGCGCGGGATGGTGATGGACAGGTTGCCGACGCCGCCGGTGGTCGGATAATTATCCTTGCCCGTCAGGCTGTCGCCGCCCATCAGCCCGGTCGATCCGGCCGACGCCATCTTCAGTTCGACCAGGGTCGGCGTGAAATAGTCGGCCAGCGCCTTGCGCTGCTTTTCGGTGGTCGCGCCCAGCAGCCACATCAGCAGGAAGAACGCCATCATCGCCGTCACGAAGTCGGCATAGGCGACCTTCCAGGCGCCGCCATGATGGCCGCCATGCCCTTCGACGATGATCTTCTTGACGATGATCGGCCGGGGTTCGGGCTCGTTCGCGCCGCGCTTTTTCTCGGCCATGGCTTATTTGCCCCGCATCCCGTCGAACACTTCGGCGAAGGCCGGCTGGTTCGCGTGGCTGAGGCTGGAGCGCGCGGCTTCGATCACCAGCGGCTGCGGATGGCCGTGCAGCGAGGCGATGATGATCTGCTTGACGACATGATAGATGGCGCCGTCCGCCTCGATCACCGCGCGGCAGCGATTGGCGAAGGGATTGACCATGCCATAGGCGAGCAGAACGCCCAGGAAGGTGCCGACCAGCGCCGAGCCGATCATCGCGCCCAGCACCGAAGGCGGCTGGTCGATCGAGCCCATGGTCTTTACCACGCCCAGCACGGCGGCGACGATGCCCAGCGCGGGCAGCGCGTCGGCCAGGCCCTGCAGATTGTCGGCGGGCTTGATGGCTTCGTGATGATGGGTCTTGAGCGAGTTGTCCATGACTTCCTCGACCGCGTGCGGATCGAGCGTGCCGGACGAGACGACGACCAGGCGCAGCGTGTCGCTGATCAGGTGGATCAGCGTCTTGTCCTTCATCAGCTTGGGATATTCGGAAAAGATGGTCGAGCTGGCCGGATCCTCGATATGGGGTTCGAGCGCCACCGGGCCTTCGACGCGCAGCGTCTTCATCAGCTTGCTGACGAGGAAGATGCAGTCGAGGAAATCCTGCTTCTTGTAGGCCGGGCCCTTGAACACCTTGGCCAGGCCCCCGCCCAGCGCCTTGAGGTCCGCGCCCGAGTTGCCGATGATGAGCGCGCCGACGGCCGCGCCGCCGATGATCAGCATTTCGTGCGGAAGCGCGTGGAGCACCGGGCCGATGTCGCCGCCGGTGATGATGAAGCCGCCGAACACCATGCCCAGAAGCACGACAAGGCCGATGATTGCGAACATGAATATCCCCGAAAATAGCGCCTGAGCGGCGGTGGCTCCATCAGCGCCGAAACGCTGGTTCCTTTCTGGTTAATACGGACTGGTTAGCATCCGCTTTAGGACGTCGGCGCCTTTTTCCGCAGGTCAGCTGATGAGGTCGAACAGCGTCTGCTGGTTGATCCGGGCGTAGGCGGACTGCGCGGCTTCCAGCTGCAGCAGCTGCGACTGGACGCGCGAGATCACTTCCTGAAGGTCGGTCGATTCCAAGTTCGCGCGGCGTTCGGTCAGGTCGATGTCGATGTCGGTGAGGCGGGTGCCGATCACCTCCAGCCGGTCGCTGCGCACGCCTTGTTTCGCCTGTTCGATGGTGATGTGGCTCTGCGCCGCCTTCACCCCGTCCAAGGCGCCGGCGATGTCTGCATCGACGCCGCCTTCGATCGCGGTGATGCTGGCGGCCAGTATCTCGTCGATCGACATGGCGGCGCCATCGACGTCGATCCCTGCGGACACTTCCTGGCGCGTGCCCACGACCGCGAGGTTGAGGCCGCGGCTGACCGGGACGAGCGTGCTCTGCCCTTCGTCGAACACGGGCGTGCCCTGATAATCCTTCTGGTTCAGCATTTCGTCGATGGTGGTGCGGATCGTCCCCAGTTCCTCGACGATGGCGGCGCGGCTGGTGTCGTTGAGCGACCCGTTGCGGGCCGACGTCACCAGTTCCTGCGCGCGGGTGAGGAGGTTGTTGATTTCCGACAGGTTCGATTCGGCGGTGGCGGCGCGGGTGGTGCCATAGCTGACATTGGCCTGCCAGGCCGCCTGCTGCGCCTGGGCGCGGCCGATGTCGGACACCTGGACCCAGGCGAGCGCGTCGTCGGACGGCTTGTTGAGCGTGATGCCCGTCGAAATGGCGGTCTGCCCGTCGACGATGCTCTGCGACAATTTCTGTTGCCGGCGCATTTCGGCGATCATGATCTTGTTGGTGATGCCTACCATGGGTCAGCCCTTTGCCGCTCAGATGATGTTGAGGATGGAGTCGATGGTTTCCTTGGCGATCTGCAGGATTTTGGCGCAGCCCGAATAGGCCTGTTGCAGGCGCAAGAGGTCCGCCGCCTCCATGTCGAGATCGACGCCGCTCACCGCTTCGCGCGCGGCGACGGCCTGGTCGCTGCGGCTGGTCGCGGTGTCATATTCGGCCTGGGTCGCGCCCAGCAGATTGGCGTGGGTGGCGACCAGCGACGTCCAGCTCTGTTCGACGCTGCCGCTGCCGCGCAGGGTAGAGGAGACGGTCAGCAGATTGCCGTTGAGCGTGCCGTCGGCGGACTTGAGCGCCAGCTCCGCCGGATCGGTGATCAGCGCCGCGACGCTGGCCGCGCCGCCGCCATAGGACAAGAGCGCCGCGCCCGCGTCGCCCGCGTCGGTCAGGCCCTGGGCATGCCAGGCGTTGACGTCGGTCACGAACTGTTCGGCCAGCGTGTCGAGGCTGGCGCGGCGGGCGGTGACGGTCTGCGCGGCGGAGAAGAGGCCGCCCAGCGTCCCGTTGGCGGGCGCGCTGAGCGCCGTGCCGTCGCCCAGGCTGAGCGCCAGCGTGCCATCGTCATCGGCCGCGACCGACAGGCTGGCGGCGCTGTTGCCGCTGACCAGCGTCTGCCCGGCAAAGCTGATTTCGGCGCTGTCACGCGCGCCGAAGCTGATCGTGACGTCCATATTTTCCGACAGCGTCTGCAACGCCGCGTCGCGGCTGTCGAGCAGCTGGGCATAGGCCGACGTGCCGGGCTGCGCGCGCAGCAGGCTGTTGTTGATATTGGCCAGAGCGGAGAGCGAGCGATTGATCGTTTCAACCGAGGCGGTGGCTTCGGTGGCGATGCCCGCCGACACATTCTTGAGGTCCGCGGCGGTCTGGTTGAAAGCCTGGGCCACGCGGCCGATGCTGTCGAGCGTGGTGACGCGCAGCGCCGTGTCGCTGGGGCTGGCGGCCAGCTTTTCCATATTCTGGAACATGCTGGTCATCAGCTGGCCAACGCCCGTGCTGCTGTCGTTCATCGCGGTTTCCGCGTCGGTCAGCCAGCGCAGCCGCGCCGTTGCGCTGCCCAGCGTCATGCCGGTCGAACGCACCGTGGCGTCGAGATAGGGGTCGCTCGCGCGATCGACGCCCATCACTTGCGTGCCGCCGAAATTCGCCTTCGCGATGTAGAGCGACATGGTCGAGGTCGACGCGCCCGATTCCGCGGTCGTCACCGTGCGGCGGGCATAGCCGTCGGTGCCGGCATTGGCGATATTCTCCGAAATCGCCGCCATGGCGGTGCGATAGGCCTTGGTGCCCGATGCGCCGATGATGAAGAGGTCGCTCATGCGCCCTCCGCCGGCGCCGGCCCGTCAGGCGCGGCCGGAGAGGATGGCGCGGCGGGGCTGTTCTGCACACGCGCGCCGAATTGCTTGATGAGCAGCTCGGCAATGCCCATCGCGCCCTTGTTCGCCATCGCGTCGGCGGTGCGGGCGTCGGCCATGTCCTGGAATTGCTGGGTGGCGCTGGAATCGGTGATGCCCTCGGCGAGACTCGCCGAGCGCATCGCGCCGATCATCTGGCGCAGGAACACCGCTTCGAACTGCTGCGCGGCCTTTTCCAGCGCGGCGCGATTGGCGCCGCCTGCGCCGCTCGCGGCAGTGGGTGAAGTCGTCGTTATCTGCATCACAGCACCACCAGATCCGCTTTCATCGCGCCCGCCTGTTTCAAGGCTTCGAGGATCGCGACCATGTCCGCCGGGGAAGCCCCGATGGCGTTGACCGCCTTGACTATATCGGCCAGCGACGCCCCACCTTTAAAATTGACCATCGGTTTTTTCTGTTCGTCGATGCTGATGCTGCTCGACGGCTCGATCGCTGTCTGGCCTCGGCTGAAGGGCGCGGGCTGGACGACGCGGGGTGCTTCATTGACGCTGACGGTCAATTTTCCGTGCGCAACGGCGGCGGGATGGATCTTGACCGCGCCGTTGATGACGACAGTGCCGGTGCGGGCGTTGACGATCACCTTGGCCGGCGCGTCGGCGGGCGCGATCTCGATATTCTCGATCATGCCCATCATCATGATACGCTGTTCCGCGCCCGGCGCGGCGGCGATGGCCACCGACACGGCATCGACCGCGCTCGCTCGGTTGTCGCCGAAGGTGCGGTTGATGCCGTCGGCCACGCGCAGCGCGGTGGTGAGGTCGGCTTCGGCCAGGTTGAAGGTCAGGGTCGGGGCGGTGTCGAAGCCGGTGGCGACCGCGCGCTCGACCGTCGCGCCGCTCGGGATGCGGCCGGCCGAGGGGATGTTGACCGACACCTGGCTGCCGTCCGCGCCCGAGACGCCGAGGCCGCCGACGGCCAGGTTGCCCTGCGCCATCGCGTAGATTTCGTTGTCCGCGCCGCGCAGCGGGGTCATGATCAGCGTGCCGCCGCGCAGCGACTTGGCCTTGCCCAGCGCCGACACGGTGACGTCGAGCCGCTGGCCCGGCTTGGAGAAGGCGGGAAGATCGGCCGTGACCAGCACCGCGGCCGCGTTCTTGAGCGCCGGGTTGACGCCCTGTGGCAGGGTGAGGCCGAAGCGCGAAACCACGCCCTTCATGCCCTGCGTCGCATATTCGATGCTGTCGTCGCCAGTGCCAGCGAGGCCCACGACGATGCCGTAACCGGTCAGCTGGTTGGGCCGAACGCCCTGGAAATTGCCCAGATCCTTGATCCGCTCGGCATGAGCGGGTGCGGCGGCAAAGGCGAACGCCGCAAGCAGGGTCAGGAGAAGCGCGCGGACCCGATCTTTGCCCAGGGGACGGATCGAAAAGAGGCGGTGAAAAACTCTCACTTGGCTCTCCATCAGAAGGGGCTGATCGCGGAGAAGAAGCGCTGCAGCCAGCCCTGGCGGCTGGCGTTGGCGATCTCGCCCTTGCCCTTGTAGATGATCTTGGCATCGGCGACGCGGGTCGAGGCGATGCGGTTGTCCGGGCTGATGTCGGCCTGGCGCACCAGGCCGCTGATCTGGATGAATTCGTCGCCGCGGTTGAGGGTCAGCGCCTTCTCGCCCTTCACCAGCATCGTGCCGTTGGGATAGACCTGCGCGATGGTGACGGTGATTTCGCCGGTCAGCGCGTTCGACTGGGTCGCCGCGCCCTGGCCGGTAAAGCCGTTATTGCCGCCCATTGCGACATCGCTGGCCGAAAAAAGCTTGGATAGGACACCGGTGGTCGGCGGGGTCAGGCCGAAGGAGCCGCTGCGGCTGGTGTCGGCGCTGTTGCTCTTGGACGCCTGGGTGCGTTCGACCAGCACGATGGTGATGATGTCGCCGACGCTGGTGGCGCGCGCGCCGCTGGTCAGCGGGGTATAGCCCACCGAAGTCTGGAAGATGGAGCCATTGGCGGCGGGCGCCGCGGGCTGGGCGACGACGGTCGGCGCGAAATATTCGCGTTCCTGCTCGCGCTGCTTCTTGCGCGCATCGGCGGGGGATGCGGCGAGCGCGGCGAGCGAGACGGTGGCGACGAGAGCGAAGGACAGGCGCATCGATCAGGCTCAGATATTCTGATTGACGTACTGGAGCATTTCATCGGTCGCCTTGATCATCTTGGAATTGACCTCATAGGCGCGCTGGGTCTCGATCATGTCGACCAGCTCCTCGACGATGTTCACGTTCGACGTTTCCAGATAGCCCGAACGGATGACGCCGCGGCCTTCCAGGCCGGCGACGCCGACCTGCGGCGTGCCGCTGGCGGCGGTTTCAACCAGCAGGTTGCCGCCGACCGACTGCAGGCCCGACGGGTTCATGAAGCTCGCCAGTTCGATCTGGCCCAGCTGGCTGGGTTCGCTTTCGCCCTGCAGCGTCGCCGACACGGTGCCGTCATTGCCGATCGAGACCGACGTCGCGCCCTGGGGCACGGTGATCTGCGGGATCAGCGGCAGGCCATCGCCCGTGACGATCGTGCCTTCGGCGGTGACGCTGAAATTGCCGGCGCGGGTATAGGCGGTGGAGCCGTCGGGCTGCTGCACCTGGAAATAGCCGGACCCTTCGATCGCCATGTCGAGCACGTTGCTCGTCTGGGTGAGGGTGCCCTGGGTGTTGATCTTGCTGGTGCCCTGCAGCGCCACGCCCGAACCCAGGTTCAGCCCGGTCGCGAACTTGTTTTCCGCGTCAGAGTTGGCGCCGGCCTGCACGATCTGCTGATAGGCCAGCGTCTCGAAATCGGCGCGGTCCTTCTTGAACCCGGTCGTGTTGACGTTCGCCAGGTTGTTGGCGATCACGCGCATCTTCGTGTTCTGTGCGTCGAGGCCGGTGCGGGCGACATGAAGGGCGGCGTTGCTCATCGTGACTTCTCCGAGGCGCGATCCGTGACGATCGCCTGTATCCAGGATGCAGCCCCTCTATGCAGGCTGCCTATGCACGCTTCAAAGCAAGAGGCGTGCCAATATTAACCATCCGCCCTAGCCGTCGAGGCGCATCAGCGATGCGCCGCCATCGTCCAGCTGCTTGGCGGTGTCGATCATCTTGACCTGGGTCTCCCAGGCCCGGCTCGCCTCGATCATGTCGATCAAAGCCTGGGTCGAATTGACATTCGATCCTTCCAGTGATCCGGAAGTGACGGTGGCCAGCGGATCGGACGGCAGCGCGCCGCCATTCACTTCGCGGAATAGGCCGTCATTGCTTTTGGCGATGCTGGAGCCCGAGGCGTTGACCAGCTTGAGCTTGTCGACCTGCTGCGGGTTGGCGGGGTCGCCGCCCTGCGGCACGCCCCAGATGCTGCCATCCTGGGCGATCGACACGCTGTCCATCTGCGGCAGGATGACCGGGCCGCCTTCGCCCAGGACGGGCAGGCCGTCGCCGGTGGTCAGCAGGCCACTGTCGGAGACCTTGAGGTCGCCGCGGCGCGTATAGGCTTCGCTGCCGTCGGTGGCCTGGACGGCGAGCAGAGCATCGCCGTTCAGCGCCACGTCGAGCGGGTTGCCCGTTTCGGTGACCGCGCCTTGCGCCATGTCGGCGGCGATCACTTGCTCGGAAGCCTGGGCGCGGGTGTCGAAGCTGTCGCCCTGGATCCAGCGCGTCTCGGCATTCGCGATTTCCGCGCGAAAGCCAACGGTGTTGGCATTGGCAAGGTTGTTCGCGATCGACGCCTGCCGCGCCATCGCGCCGCGCATTGCCGTCAGTGCCGTGTTGACGAGCCGGTCCATGGCCTGTTCCTTCTACTCCCGCGTCTGGCCGCTTAGGTGCGGATGTTGACGATGGTCGTGGTCAGCGTGTTGGCTGCCTCAATCGCCTTGCTGTTCGCCTGGAAGTTGCGCTGCGCGGCGATCAGCTGGACCAGCTCGTCGGTGATGTCGACGTTCGAGCGTTCCAGCGAACCGGAGTTGACCGAACCGAACATGCCTTCGTTGGCGGTGCCGAAGATCGGGTTGCCGCTCTCGACCGTGGAGGTCCAGTGCGCGTCGCCCTGCTGGCGCAGGCCTTCCAGGCTGTTGAAGGACGCCATCGCGACCTGGCCCAGATAGACGGTGCTGCCGTCGGCGTAGATGGCCGAGACCAGGCCTTCCTTCGATACGCCCACGCTGGTCAGCTGCGCGCCATCGGCTTCGCCCATATAGGTGGTCGGGATCTGCAGGTCGGTCAGGTCGCCCGGACCCGTGGCGCCCGTAGGCGGGGTGGTGAGGTCGCCGGTTTCCGGGTCGACGGCGAATACCTGGATGCGCGAACCGGTGGTATCGACGGCATAGCGGTCATTATCGACCGAAAAGGCGCCGTTGCGGGTATAGCTGACGGTGCCGTCCTCACCCTTGACGGTGAAGAAGCCTTCGCCCGTGATGGCGAGGTCCAGCGTCTTGTCGGTGGTTTCGATCGTGCCCTGCGTGAACTGCTGGGTGATGCCCTGCACGCGCACGCCCTGGCCGGCCACCTGATGCGTCGTCTGCATGGGCGAGGCGGCGAAGATGTCGCCGAACTGCGCCTTGCTCTTCTTGAAGGCGGTGGAGTTCACGTTGGCGACGTTGTTGGAGATGGCGGACAGGTCGGCCTGCGCGCCTTTGAGACCGGAAAGCGAAACATAGAAGGTCATGGCGTAGCTCCTCGGGTGAAAAGGATTTGGGGGTGAAAAGGATGGAGGTTGGTTGGGGTTACATCAGGCTCAGCGCGTCGGACGGGCTGTAGCTGCCGAGCGCGGTGATCAGTTTGGAGGATGAACCATCCGCGGGTGACTGGACGGCGGCGATCGTGGCCCAGGTCGCGACCTTGCTGGGCGTGGCGCCGTTCACCTTCACCTGCAGGGCGTCGGTCGACACGGTTTCGCCCGCATCGTCCTTGCCGTCCCAGTAGAAGGTGACGTCGCCGGCATCCTGCGATCCCAGGTCGATCGTCTTGACGACATTGCCATCGCCATCGACTAGGTCGACGGTGGCGCCATCGGTCGCGTTGGCGAAGCTGATCTGGCCGGCATAATAGCCGCTCGCATCGGGCACGGCGACATTGCTCTGGACCAGCATCGACTTGCCGATCCAGCTGGCCGCATCGCCCAGGCGCGTGCCGGTCAGCTCTTCCTTGATCGACGCCAGATTGGCGTTCATCTCGGCGATGCCGCTCGAATTGGTGATGGTCGCCATCTGCGACACCATTTCGGCATTGTCGACGGGTTCGAACGGGTCCTGATACTGCATCTGCGCGGTCAGCAGCTTCAGGAAGCTCGACTGGTCCATCGTCGCGCTGCCGGTGCCGACAGTCGCGTTGGGATTGTAGACCGAAAGCCCGGCGCTGTCGGTGACGGTTGAAGTGGTCGTCATTTGCCGATCCTTATGGTTTCGAGCATCAGCGATTTGGCGGTGTTGAGCACCTGAACATTGTTCTGGTACATGCGGGCGGTCTCGATCATGTCGACCAGCTCGGCATTGCTATCCACGGCGGCTTCCCACACATCGCCATTGGCGTCCGCCAGCGGATGGTTGGGATCATGGCGCTTGGTCGGCTCGGCCTTGGTGGTGACGACGTCCGATACCTTGACGGTCGACACGCCGGGGCTGTCCGTGACGGACGTGAACACCGGCTTGATCGCGCGGTAGGCTTCTTCGGCGCTGCCGGTGACATTGCCGGCGTTCGCCATGTTGGACGCGGTGGTGTTCAGCCGCACCAGCTGCGCGCTCATGGCGCGGCCGGCGATGTCGAAAATGTTCATGGAGCCAGAGCCGCTCATGCTCATTCTCCCTTCAGCGCGCGGTTGATGGTGTTGATGCGACCTTCCAGGAAGGACAGGGTCGTGCGATATTTGACGGCGTTTTCGGCGAACAGCGTCTGTTCGGTGCTGAGTTCGACCGTATTGCCGTCGAGGCTGGGCTGCAGCGGCACGCGATAGCCCATGGCGTCTTCCACCGCCTGGCCCATGTCGGTCGAGGATGCGCCGGATGATTGCGCCGTCGCTTCCTTGAGCGCGGCTTCGAAATCGATGTCGCGCGCCTTGTAGCCGGGGGTCGAGGCATTGGCGATGTTGGACGCGAGCAGGGACAGGCGCTGCGAGCGAAGCGCCAGCGCCTTTCCATGGATCCCGAACAGATTGTCTTCCACCGACATGCTCAAAATTCGCTCTAAAAGTTTTCCTCCACCCGCCGTTCTGAAGCCTGATGGCGTCTCCTGCGGGTGATCCAGCCTGTGATCAGCAAGAGCCGTGCCAAATTGCGTGGGTGACGCATCGGCAAGGCGGCAATGCTGGGAAAACCGGGCCCTTGCGGGGTGAAGCGGCAAGGGCGGCAAATTTTTGCCGCTTGCCGGCAGGCCGTTGCCGGCCGTCGGCGAACGGATGGGGACTAGAGGGACATGCTCGCGATTTTCGGCCATTTGTTCGACCCGGTGACGCTGCTGGCGATGCTGGCGGGGATCGGCCTGGTCGCCTTGTTCCAGAATGGCGCGGGGGCGATGGGGCGAGCGTTCGCGGCGCTGCGCCCGCTGCTGCGCGCGGACCCCGCGCGGGACCGCGATGCGGCGCGCGCGGCCATGCTCCAGATCGACCAGGTGGCGCAATTGCGCGGCCTGTCCTGCACCGACCGGGTGAAGACCGCCAACATCTTCCTGACCGACGCCGCCCGCAAGCTCGCCAATTGCGACCGGAGCGAGGCCTTCGAGCTGTGGGCGACGCAACTGCTGGCCGACCGCGCGCAGCGCCATGCCGCCGTGCATCGCGTCTGGCTCTCCATCGCCGACGCCGCGCCGGCGCTGGGCATGGCGGGCACCGTCATCGGCCTGATCGGCATGTTCGCGGCGATGGACGATCCCGCCGCCTTGGGGCCCGCCATGGCGCTGGCGCTGCTCACCACTTTCTATGGCGTCGTCATCGCCAACATGATCGCCGCGCCGATCGCGGCGCGCCTGGCCGACCTGTCGGAGCGCGAACTGGCCTGGCAGCGCGAGGCGGCGGACCGCATGCTGGCGATCGCCCGGCGTGAACATGCGCCGCTGCGCCGCGCCGCGATGCGCGAGGTCGCATGACCGCCCAGTCCCTCCCGCTCGCCCGGCGCAATCGCTGGGCGATCAGCTTTGCCGACCTGCTGCTGCTGCTGCTCGCCTTCTTCGTGCTGCTGCAGGCGAGCGGATCGCGGCGCGACGCGATGCTCTCGCAGGTCAGCCGGCAATTTGGCGGCCAGCCGATGGCGCAGGGCGCGGCCCTGCGCGCCGCCGAGCTGTTCCTGCCCGGCGAAGCGCTGCTGAGCGCGCGGGGCGAGGCGCAGATCGCGCGTCTGGCGCGGCGTTTCGCGCAGGCCCCGGCGATCGAGATTCGCAGCCAGGGCGCCGATCCGCGCCGCCAGCGCTTCGACGAATGGGATTTGGCCGCCGCGCGGCTGGGCGCAGTGGCGCGCGCGCTGGAGGCGCACGGCGTGGCGCGCGACCGGCTGCTGATCCGCGGCCTCGATCAGGCGGAGGATCAGGCCGGGCAGGGGCAGTGGATCCGCATCGCGCCGGGGCGCAAATTCCGCAGCTGATCCGTCTGGCACGAAAATTGCGGCAGTCTGAGCAAGAAACCGTTCCCTGACAGGAGACTGCCGTGCTTCGCCTTTCGTCCATCCTCTTCGCTGTCGCCGCGCTCGCCACCGTGCAGCCCGCGCTGGCGCAGCAGACGTTCGAGAATCTCGATCGCATCGACAGCCTGGTCGCGATGACCGTCGGCGCCAATCTGGGCGAGCCGGGCGGGCCCGCCGCCCCTGTCGATCGCCGGCTGCGCCTGGCCGCCTGCCCCACCACCCCCACGGTCGAAGGCCCGGTCTTCGGCGCGGCGATGGTGAAGTGCGAGGCGCTGGGCTGGCGCATCCGCGTGCCGCTGGTGAAGGGCGTGGCCGCCGCCAGCTATGGCCCGGTGCCCGGCGCCGCGGCGAGCCCCAACCGCTTCACGCGCGCCGCCATGGCCGCGCCCAAGGAGGATGTCGTGCGCAAGGGCGATCCGGTGCAGCTGCTGGCCGGCAACGCCGCCTTCAGCGTGTCGCGCATGATGATTGCGGACGAAGGCGGCGCCGTGGGCGACACCATCCGGGTGCGCGAAGACCGCAAAAGCGCGCCGATTTTCGCGCAGATCGTGGAAATGGGCGTTGTGCGCGTTCCGGGATTTAATGATTTTTGAACTTGTCCGTTATAGGGGTGGAAGGACGAGTGAAGGATTAGACCTATGATCAACTCTGTTGGCCAGAGCATCGGCAGCGCCATCGGCGCGACCAGCCTGCGGGAAGGCGGCAAGACGCGCGCCACCACCGCGACCGGCGCCACCCCCGCGTCGAGCGCCGCCGCATCGACCAGCCCGGCCGCCCGCATGGCGGCCGAAGGCGCCCCTGTGGACATGGACAAGATCGCCGCGATCAAGAGCGCGATCGCGTCGGGCAATTATCCGGTCGATCCGGATGCGATCGCCGAGCGGATGCTCGAACTCGATCTGCCCGCCAAGGATTAAGGATTTCGCCTCATGCCGCTTGGCCTTGCCGCCCTCAACGATCTGAACGACGCGTTCGAGGAATTGCGCGAAGTGCTGGGCGGCAATGACGTGGCGGCGATCGAATCGGCGACGCATCGCGTCAGCCGCGCCGCCGCCGGCGTGCGCGCGATCGGCGCATGGCGGTCCGACCCGGCGCTGGCCGACCGGATCCGGGCGATGCTGCCGCTGATCGACAGCGCGCGGGTGCGCGTCAACCTGCTGGCCGACCATGCCAGCCAGCGCCTGTCCCTCCTGGCCTCGCACGGCGCCCGCACGGCGCCGCTGACCTACGGCCGCTGAAAATTTTTTCACGTTAAGTTTGAAGCGGCGCCTTCGGGCGCCGTTTTTCGTTGGGCGGCCTGTAAATTCCTGCCGCTGCGTTAACCAAATCTTGGCATGGCGCTTGCTCTAATGTCCGCAGCTAGCAACTGAGGATGATGGAGTTCGTGTCGGTTTTCGCAGACATATCGGCAGCTTCCGGATCGACCGGCAATCGCGTGACCAACGCGATCGCCATGGCGAGCCGGCGCACGGGTGTCGATTTCAGCTATCTGCTGGGACAGGCGAAGATCGAATCGAGCCTGAACCCGACGGCGCGCGCCTCCACCTCTTCGGCCACTGGCCTCTACCAGTTCATTGACCAGAGCTGGCTCGCCGTTATCGACAAGCATGGCAGCCAATATGGCCTGGGCTGGGCATCGGACGCCATCAGCCGCAGCAGCAACGGCCGCTATCAGGTCGCCGATCCGGAACTGCGCCAGCAGATACTGGACCTGCGCAAGCATCCTGAAACCGCGTCGGTCATGGCCGCGCAGCATGCCGCTGACAATAAGGCCTATCTGGAAAGCCGCCTGGGCCGCGAAGCCGAGCCTGTCGACCTCTACCTCGCCCATTTCCTGGGCGTGGGGGGCGCGGCCAAGTTCCTGTCGGTGCATGACCGCGCGCCGCAGGCGAGCGCGGCGTCGATGTTCCCGTCGGCCGCGCGCGCCAACCGCTCCATCTTCTACGACCGGTCGGGCAATGCGCGCAGCTTCTCGGAAATTCGCGACCGCTTCGCCGCCAAGCTCCAGAAAAGCTCCGACAGCTTGGGCGGTCCAGTGCAATATGCCGACGCTTCGAGCGCGGCCGCCGGCCTGCCGAGCGGCGCCAGGACCGTTCAGCCCGCCGATTATGTGCGGATCGAAACCCAGCGCCTTGCCGAGCAGCCCGACGTCACCGTCCGGCCGCAGCCGCAAACCGCGCGCCTCGCCTATCTCATGCTTGCCACCCTCGGAAGGTAACGGCCGATCATGTCTCCTGCCCAAGTCAAAGCGAAAATCTGGATGAGCGCCGCCAAGGGCGCGGTGCTGCCTTTCGCCACCCTGATGGTCGTGCTGTTCATGATGGTGCCGGTGCCGGCAATCATGCTGGACCTCGGCTTCATCACCAACATCATGATTTCGCTGGCCGTGCTGATGGTGGCGCTCAACGCCGCCAAGCCGCTGGATTTTTCCAGCTTCCCGACCGTCCTTCTGTTCGCGACGCTGCTGCGCCTGGCGCTCAACGTCGCCTCGACCCGCGTGGTGCTGGTGTCCGGCCATGAAGGCTCGGACGCCGCCGGCCAGGTGATCGAAGCCTTCGGCCACTTCCTGATCGGCGGCGACTATGTCGTGGGCATCTTCGTCTTCGCCATCCTGATGATCATCAACCTGGTGGTCATCACCAAGGGCGCGGGCCGCGTGTCCGAAGTGTCGGCGCGCTTCACCCTGGACGCCCTGCCGGGCAAGCAGATGGCGATCGACGCCGACCTGAACGCCGGCCTGCTCACCCCCGACGAAGCCAAGGTTCGTCGCCAGGAAGTCGCGACCGAGGCCGACTTCTACGGTTCGATGGACGGCGCCAGCAAGTTCGTGAAGGGCGATGCGGTCGCGGGCATCCTGATCCTGGTCATCAACATCATCGGCGGCATCATCCTGGGCGTGGTCAGCCACGGGCTGGCCATTGGCGAGGCCGCGCAGACCTACATCATCCTGGCCATCGGCGACGCGCTGGTGGCGCAGATCCCCGCGCTGCTGCTGTCGATCGCCGCGGCGTCCATCGTGACGCGCGTCAAGAGCGAGCAGGACCTGTCGGGCCAGGTCGCCAGCCAGTTCGGCAGCGGCAAGGCCTGGGTGCCGGTCGCCGCCATCCTGGGCTTCCTGGGCATCCTGCCGGGCATGCCGCACATGATCATCCTGCCGGCCGCGGCCGTCGCCGGCGGCATCGCCTGGCAGTTGCGCAAGGCGAGCCAGAAGAAGGCGGCCGAGCCCGCGCCGCTGCCGCCTGCGCCCAATCCCGCGCTCATCGAATGGGATGACGTGTCGGACGGCGCGATCCTGGGCCTGGAGATCGGCTATGGCCTCATCAGCCTGGTCGACGAGCGCAAGGGCGCGCCGCTGATGGCCCGCATCACTGGCATCCGCCGCCAGCTGTCGAAGGAACTGGGCTTCGTCGTGCCGATGGTGCGCGTGAAGGACAATCTGGCGCTGGAGCCCAATCAGTATCGCATCACTATCGCCGGTGTCGTCGTGGGCGAGGACGAGATCTGGCCCGAGGATCTGCTGGCGCTCGACAGCGGCGCGCTGGAAGGCACCGTCACCGGCCGCCCCGCCAAGGACCCGACCTTCGGCCTCGACGCCGTCTGGATTGCGCAGGCCAAGCGCAGCGAAGCCGTCGTCGCGGGCTATACCGTGGTCGATCCGCCGACGGTCGTCGCCACCCATCTCAACCAGCTGATCGCGATGAACGCGGCAGAGATGTTCGGCCTGGACGAAGCGCGCAAGCTGCTCGACAATCTGAAGGACGTCGCGCCGCAGCTGGTCGACGGACTGACGCCGGGCCTGCTCAACCTGACGCAGATCAGCGCGCTGTGCCGCGCCCTGCTGAGCGAAGGCATCGCGCTCAAGGATTTCCGCCGCATCTGCGAGGCGATGGTCGATGGCGGTCGCCCAGACATGAGCCACGAACAGCTGGTCGAAGCGGTGCGCCAGCGCATCGGCGCGCTCATCATCCAGGGACTGGTGCCGGTGAAGATGCCGCTGCCCGTCATCACGCTCGACGGCGAGCTGGAAGCGATGCTGGCGCAGGCGATGCGCGTGGGCGGCGACGCCAAGCATCCGATCGAACCCAGCCTCGCCAACCGCATCGTCGAGCAGGTGGTGAACGCTGCCCGCCCGATGCTGGGCCAGGCGCGCAACTTCGCCATCGTGACATCGCCGGTGGCGCGCCGGGCGCTTGCCCGCCTGTTCAAGCCGCATCTGCCCGAAACGCCGGTGCTGTCCTTCCTGGAGATTCCGGACGGTAAGGGTGTGGAAGTAGTTGCGGTGGTAGGAAACGACTCGCGTCCGGCGCCCCGGCACGATCCGCTGCCGCGGCAGGACCAGATGCGTGAACGCGTGGCCTGAGACACTGGGCCCGAGGGACTGAGCCATGTATATGAACAAGATCGCGGCTGGCGCACACACCTATGGCAAGCCCGGCGAGCATAGCCCCGAGCGGCTGGCGCGCCAATATATGCCGCTGGTGCGCAAGATCGCCTGGCACGTGCACGGGCGGGTTTCCACCGCCATCGAGGTCGAGGACCTGCTCCAGATCGGCATGGTCGCGCTGGTGGAGGCCGCCAACAGTTTCGAGGATCGCGGCCTTGGCTTTGCCGCCTATGCGCAGCTGCGCGTGCGCGGCGCGATGATCGACCATCTGCGCCGGCAGGCAACGCTTTGCCGGTCGGCAATGGCCAAGCGGAAAGAAATTGCCGGTGTCCGCAATCGGCTGGAGCAGCAACTCGGCCGGCTGCCGACCGAGGCGGAAATGTCGAGCGAGATGGGCCTGGAGCCCGCCGCCTATCGCGAAGTCGCCGACAGCGTCGAGATGGTGCAGCACACCAGCATGGACGAGGTCTATTCCGATCAGTCCATGTGGTTCGCCGATGTCGAGGACCGCGCCGACCAGGTGCTGGAGCGCGAATCGCTCAAGAAGGCGCTCGCCGCCTGCATCGGCGAATTGCCCCAGCGCGAGGCGATGGTGCTGCAGCTCTATTTCGTTGAGGAAATGAACCTGGAGGAAATCGGCCAGACGCTGGACATCGGCGCGGCGCGCGTGTGCCAGATCAAGAAGGCCGCGCTCGACAAGCTGCGCGAGAAGCTGCGCGACTGGGACGAGTGATCGTCGGAGGCCTGCTCTCGCCTTCTGCTCACATCAGTCTGTTGACGAGCCTCATGTCTTCCTGAAGGCTCAAGCTCGGCCGATGCCAACCCATAACTGCGCCCAAAATTACTCGTCATTCGCCGCGATGGCGCGCCGGCGCTCGCCCGTCGGCCAGCGAAAGCGCAGCGGGCGATAGCTTTGCGTGCGCCACCAGGGGTCGGCGACCTGAAACAGACCGCTTTCCTCGGCCCGGCGGCCCAGATCCTTGCGCGCGGTGATGGCGGCGAGCAGCGGCGCGGCGAACAGGCCCGCGACCACCGGCAGCGTCCAGCCGACAGCGCCCGCCTCCACCGCCAGCCATGTCAACGCCACGCCCAGCAGGATATGCCATTTGAACAGCCAGATCGCGCTGCCGATGGCCATGCCGTCGCGGTCGCGGGTCTGCCCGTTCCAGCTCGCCTTCTTGCCCATCAATATGGTGACGAGGTTGATCGTCTGGGTCAGCATCGCGACCGGCGCCATCAGGATGGACAGGAGGATGTCGACGATGACGCCGCGCGTCATCCGGGCCGCGCCGCCAAAGCCGATGCGCCGCGCCGGGTCCGCCATCGCCCAGAGGATGGCGAGGATCTTGGGCCCGAACAGCAGCACGGCCGTCACGCCCAGCAATGCGCCCGACGGCAGCACCTGCGCCGGCGGCCAATAACCGCTCGCCGCGCCGCCCAGCACCACCAGCATCAGCGCCAGCCACATGGGCGACGTGCAATAGGCGGTCGCGCCGACCAGCAACTGGAAGCGGCTGAGCGGATGAAGCCCGGCGATGCGGATCAGCAGCGGCACATGCTGGATATTGCCTTGGCACCAGCGGCGATCGCGGGTGAAGAGGTCGGGCATGGACGGCGGGAATTCCTCGAAACTGTCGTCGGCCGTCACCATGTGCACGTCCCAGCCGCGCCGGCGCAGCAACGCCGCCTCCAGCATGTCGTGGCTGAGGATATGGCCGCCAAAGGGCGCGCGGCCGGGGAGTTCCGGCAGGCCGCAGCTTTCGGCGAAGGCGCGCACGCGCACGATCGCATTGTGGCCCCAGAACATGCCTTCCGAACCGGCCCACCAGATCATGCCCGCGGCCGAGATTGGCCCGAACAGGCGGCTGGCGAATTGCTGCCAGCGCGCGAACAGGGTCGCCGCGCCCATGACCGTGGGCACGGTCTGGATCAGGCCGACATGGGGGTGCCGCTCCATGTCGGCGGCCAGGCGTGCCATGGTCTGGCCGCTCATGATGCTGTCGGCGTCCAGCACGATCATATGATCATAGCCGCCGCCGAAGCGCTGCACCCATTCGGCGATGTTGCCGGGCTTGCGGCCGATATTGAGCGCGCGGCGGCGATAATGGACGGGGCGCGAGAAGGAGTCGCGCATTTCCTGATAGGCGCGCTTTTCCGTCTCGCCGCTTTCGGCGTTGGAATCGGAGAGGATGAAGAATTCGAACCGCTCGCCGCCCATCACCTGCGCCAGGCTGCGCTCCATGATGGACAGGCGGCCGAGCACGCCCAGAAAATCCTCGTTGCACACGGGCAGCAAGATGGCGGTCTTGCCGCGCAGCGGTTCCGACGCGCGCAGGGGGCGGGGGGTGACGCTGCGCCCCTTGCCCGCGGTCAACAACAGGAAGCCGATGGCGGCGGTCGCGAAGCCGAAGGCGATCCAGGCGAAGAGCGAGATGAAGAGGGTAAGATAGACGCCCTCCATGACGCTGATGCCGTCGAGGCCGATCGACCGGCGCATCTCATGCGCGGCGAGCGCGGCGGGGATCAGGGTCAGAGTAACGACCAGCAGCCGGCGCGCCCACAGGTCGATGTTGAAGCGGCGGCGCGCGATCAGCGGCGGAGCCGTGTCGAAATCCTGCTCGGGCATGGCGAGCGGGCTTTCGGCGGGCACCTGTTCGAAGGCCCGCGCCAATGGCTTGTCCTCGCCTGTCGATCCGATCGACGGCGCGCGTCCATTCCCCATGATCCCAGACCCGTCTGCTAATGACCCGAGCGTCAGAACCGCTTGCGTCCGCAACGGTTCCCCTCAGGGGCCGACAGGATAGTGCAGATACTCGCTGATTGCACGTCCGCCCAGGCGCAGCTGCGCCCGGATATCGGTCAGCCCGGTCCCTTCGCGCCGCAGGTCGAGCACCATGCGATAGAGGCCCGGCTGCCCCAGCACCGGATAGCCCGCTGTCTTGAGCATCGTGCCGGCGCTGATGTCGGTCCAGATGTCAGGCTTGGCGCCATCGGCCACACCGGCGAAATCGACCACCAGCCGGTCGCTGCCCTCTTCGTCGCCGCGCCCGCGCCACACATTCTCGACGATCGCGACCTTCTGCCCTGAGGCAGCCGACGCCGGCGCGCGCGCAGCGCTCCAGTCGACGCGGTAGCTGGCGTCGATCCGCCGGCCGGGAACGGCCGCGGCCTGCGGAGTCCAGTAGGCAACGACATTGTCGGTATATTCGCTGTCGGTCGGGAAGCTGTAGAGCCGCACTTCGCCTTGTCCGAGCGCGCGGGTCGGCGTCGCCCACAGGGTGGGCCGGCGATCATAATAGACGCCGTCATCCTGATAATGGTCGAAATCGCGGTCGCGCTGGACAAGGCCGAAGCCCATGGGGTCGCGCTCGGCAAAGGCGCTGACCAGCGGCGTGGGGGGATTGATGATCGGCCGGGCATGGGCGGTGCCATCGGCGCTGGCGATCGACAAAATGTCGCTGTCGTGGATTTCGGGTCGCCAATCGGTGCCCTTGCCGCGGTTTGCCTGATCATACCAGAACATGCTGGTCATCGCCATCAGGCCCAGTTCCTCGATCGGCCGGCGCGGGAACAGGGCGGCGGTCACGTCCTGATGCACGCCGTCGGCGCCCAGGCTGCTCACAAAGCGATAGGCGCCGGTGATGGAAGCGCCGTCGAGCAGCGCATAAATGGTTACGCTGTGCTCGCCCGTCCGCTCCAGCCAGAAATGGGTGAAGCGCGGAAACTCCTCCTTGCCCAGGCTGGTGTTGATCGCGATCGCGCGGGCGGACAGGCCGAACTGCTTCTGCGGGCTGGGCGCGCGGAAATAGCTGGCGCCCAGGAAGGACAGCCAGTCGCCGTCGCGCGCGGCGTTCATGATGCGGAAACCGGCGAAGCCCGCATCGGGGCCCAGCGCCTTGACTGCATTGCCCGCCGGCGCGTCGAACATGTCCGCGTCATAGCGCAGCGGGGTCGCGCGGCCATTGTCCACGGTCGCGATCGTCACCGGCTGGGTGGAATATTGGGATAGCGGGAAGAAGCGGATGCCCGTGTCGCCGGGCAGGTCGCCCCACAAGGTGCGCTCGTCGCGAAAGCGCGCTTCATGCTGGGCGATATAATCGACCTTCGCCGCGCCGGGATGCGCCGGCGTCTCCTTGAAGGGGGTGCGGGTCAACTGCTGCGCCTGCGCCACCAGCCGTTCCCAAGAGAAGGGCGCGGGGCGATTGCCGATCAGGCTTTGCGCGCCGAGCGCGGAGGGCAGGAGGAGGGCGGCGCCCGAGGCGGCGATCATCGCGCGCCGATCGATCTTCGTCATGGTCTGGGTCATGGACCGGCAAAACGATCGAGCCAAGTCTTGTATCCCGCCCGAAACGAAAGAAGCCTCCGCCCGGGGGGACGGAGGCTTCAAACAGGCTGGTCGTTCGATCGAAGGTGTCGCCCCCGGCGCGGTGGGGACTGTTGATGCGCCGGGGGCTCCATTGGGCGGCTGGCGGTGACCAAGACCTCAGCCGGCCAATTTCGTCATCCTTAGCCGATCAGCTTCAGCACGCCCTGCTGGCTCTGGTTGGCCTGGGCCAGCATCGCGGTCGACGCCTGGCTGAGGATCTGCTGCTTGGCGAGAGCGGTCGTTTCCGACGAGAAGTCGGCGTCTTCGATGCGGCTCTTCGCGTCGGTCAGGTTGGTGATGTTGTTGGTCAGGTTGTTGACCGTCGATTCGAGGCGGTTCTGCACCGCACCGAGGTTGGCGCGGGTCGTCGCGATCGCCTTCAGCGCGTCGTCGAAGGTCGCCAGGTCAGCGGTCGTCGCCGTGGTGGCGTCGACGGCCAGGGCGGCGGTGACGTCGGCGTTGCCGGCCACGTCGTCCAGCGTGATGTCGACAACGTCTTCAGCGTTGGCGCCGGCCTGGATGCTGACCGTGGTGGTCGAACCCTCGAACAGCTTGGTGCCGTTGAATTCGGTGTTCGCCAGCGTGTCGGTGATCTGCGTGGCGAGCTGCGAGATTTCCGCTTGGATGTTGGTCTTGGCGTCGGCGTCGTTGGTGCCGTTCAGCGCCTGGACCGTCAGTTCACGCATGCGCTGCAGCATGTTGCTGACTTCGCCCAGGCCGCCTTCGGCCGTCTGCGCCAGGCTGATGCCGTCATTGGCGTTGCGGACGCCCTGGGTCATGCCCTTGATCTGCGCGGTCATGCTGGAAGCGATGGCGAGGCCGGCGGCGTCGTCCTTCGCGCTGTTGATGCGCTTGCCGGTCGACAGGCGTTCCATCGCGGTCGACAGAGCCTTGCTGGCCGAAGAAGAAGCGTTGGCCGAGCGCAGCGCCGAGGTGTTGGTTCCGATAACAGTCATGATATTCCCTTTCCGTGTCTCTATCAGGTCGCTGCCATCAGGCTGCTTGCGGCCTCGAAAGGGGATAACGGCGGGGCGGCGGGAGCTTTTAGGGGCCGATGCGATTTTTCTGGAATCGACGCATTTGCGCGGCCCTTACGCGCGCGCGACAAGCTGAAGCGGCAGCGGCGGAAAAAAATTGCCGCCCAGCGGCAACCGATTTGCCGCGTTAACCATCTGATAACCACGGATCGGGTAAAGATTAACCATCGAAGGGACTGGGGCGTGCGGGGGCACAAGCCAGACAATTAGGTGGGAAAAGTTCATGTCATCGCTTGACGTGAGCCGTGGGGTCTGCGCGCTCGTTCCTGGGCTCCAGCACTGGCTCGAAAATGCCTTCTACAGCGTGCGCATCGTCGATGCCCAAAGCCCGCGGGAAAAGGACAGCCGTCGCGTCCTGCTGGCGACCGAGATCGGTCATGCCACGCATCGCGACATCCTCATCAGCCTGATCGACGGCGCGCCTTCGCTGGTTGCCGCCGCCAACGGCCTGCCGGCGCGCGTCGCCTTTGGCCTGGAGGATATGGGCTTCGCCTTCGCCCTGATCGCTGAACTCGCCCGGCCTGTTTCGGTTCCCGCGGTCGGCGACGGTGCCAGCGCGCATCTGATGTCGCTCGCCGCACGGGTCGCCCGCAGCGACGCCACCGTGCTGATCCAGGGCGACACCGGCACCGGCAAGGAAGGCATGGCGCGCTACCTACATGCCCAGTCTGGCCGCACCGGTCACGACTTCATCGCCGTCAACTGCGCCGCGCTGCCCGAAACCATGATGGAAGCGATGCTGTTCGGCCACAAGAAGGGCAGCTTCACCGGGGCCGCCCAATCGTCTGACGGCCTGTTCCTGGCGGCGGACGGCGGCACGCTGTTCCTCGACGAAATCGCCGAGCTGCCGCTCGCGCTCCAGGCCAAGCTGCTGCGCGCGCTGCAGGAAGGCGAAGTGCTGCCCGTGGGCGCCACCCATCCGGTGCCGGTCAATGTCCGCATCGTCGCGGCCTGCAACCGCAACCTGGCGCAGGAAGTCGCCGCCGGCCGCTTCCGCGAGGATCTTTACTGGCGGCTCAACGTCATGGCGCTGGAACTGCGCCCGTTGGCCGACCGCCGCGGCGACATCGCCGCCATCGCCGCCGCCATGCTGCTGCGCCAGCAGGACGGCGCGAAGAACGGTTTCGTGTGGCCGACCGCCGCCGCGCTCGACAAGCTGGCCGCCCATGGCTGGCCCGGCAACGCGCGCGAGCTGGGTAATGTGCTCCAGCGCGCGCTGGTGCTGCGCGAAGGCGACCGCATCGATGCGGCCGACCTGCATATCTCCGGCGCGCCCCAGCCGCTGCGCATCGTCGCCGGCACCGCGGTGCCCGCCGCCGCCGCCGAGCCGATCCTGCTGCGCGACCTGACGCGCCATTCGAAGCTGGAAGCGGTTCGCCTGGCCCTGCGCGAAACCGACGGCCATCGCGCCGCCGCCGCCCGCAAGCTGGGCATTTCGGAACGCACGCTGCGCTATCGGCTCGCCGAGATGCGTGATCTCGCCGCCGCCTGACGGGAGCTTCTCACATGAACGGCATATCCCCCACGGATAGCGTGATGGCTATCCGCAACGCCATATTGCAGAAGAATGCGGCGCTGCGCGACATCGCGCAGACCGGCCCGGCCGCTGGCGCGGGCGCGGCGAACGGCGTCCAGGACGCCAAGCCCGGCGCCTTTACCGAGGCGCTGAGCAGCGCGCTGCAGCAGGTCAACGGGCTGCAGAGCCAGGCCGGCGAGGCCGCCGCCGCGTTCGAGCGGGGCGAAACCACCGACATCGCCGGCGTCATGCTGGCCAAGCAACAGGCTTCGGTCAGCTTCGAGGCGACCCTGCAAGTCCGCAACAAACTTCTGTCCGCCTATAAGGACATCATGAGCATGCCGGTCTGATCCCATGAGCGAGAACGCCCTTTCCACCACCGTCGGCGCTGGTGCGCCTGCTCTCCCCGCCGCCGCGGCGCCCGCCATGGGCGGCGCCAAGGGCATGGATGCGCTCAAGGCGCGCGTCACCGGCTTCATGAAGCAGCCGGCCGTCGCCAAGAGCCTGCCGCTGCTCGGCCTCATCGGCACCGTCGCGGTCGCCGGCGCGGCCTGGCTGGCGCTGCGCGAACCGCCGCAGCGCGACCTGTTCCGCGGCCTGCCCGATGCCGACAAATCGGCCGTCGCGCAGGTGCTCGACCAGAATGGCGTGCGCTACGACTTCGACAGTTCGGGCGCGATGACGGTCGCGGAGGATGATTATTTCAAGGCGAAGATGATGCTTGCCGCCCAAGGCCTGCCCAAGAGCGCGCCCGACGGCAACAGCATGATCGACAGCCTGCCGATGGGCGCATCGCGCGCGGTCGAGGGCGAAAAGCTGCGGTCGGCCCGCGAGATGGACCTGGCCCGCACGATCGAGGCGATTGACAGCGTCGAAAGCGCCAAGGTGCATCTGGCCGTGGAACCGCCCAGCGTGTTCCTGCGCGAACGCTCCAAGCCGTCGGCGTCGGTGATGCTGCGCCTGGCGAACGGCCGTCGCCTGACCGAACAGCAGGTGAGCGCGATCGTGCATCTGGTCGCCTCCTCCATTCCCGAACTCAACCCTGACGACATTTCGCTGGTCGACCAGAATGGCCGGCTGCTGTCGGACAATGACGGCAATGCGGGCGATGATCGCCAGCTCGCCATGCAGGGCAAGATCGAGGATCGCTATCGCCAGTCGGTGATCGCGCTGCTGACGCCGATCCTGGGCGACGGCAATTTCTCGACCGAGGTTCATGCCGAATTGAACTTCGCCGAGCGCCAGGCGACTCGCGAAACCTATCCGCAGGACGAGGCGCGGCTGCGCAGCGAAACCGGCAGCTGGGCGTCCGATCCGCGCGGTCAGGGCAAGGGCGAGGCGAGCGGCATTCCCGGTGCGATCAGCAACCAGGCGCCGGTCAACCCGACCGTCACCCAGACCAATCCCAATGGCCAGGCCGTGACGCAGGGCGAAACCGCTGAGGGGCAAGGGCCCGGCACGCCCACCGACCCGCTGATGAAGACCGAGGAAACGTTCAACCGCAATTTCGAGCTGGGCCGCGAAGTGTCCGTCACCCGCGACGCCACCGGCACCGTCAAGCGCCTGTCGGTCGCCGTCGCGCTCGACAATGGGGCGGACGGCAAGCCGCGCTCGCCACAGGAAATCGCCGCGCTTGAAGCGCTGGTGAAGGGCGCGGTCGGCTTCGACCAGGCCCGCGGCGACGTGGTCGCGCTCTCCTCGCGCAGCTTCGTCAAGGAAACGGCCGCCGAAACGCCCTGGTACGAGGCCGACTGGATCGCGCCGCTTGCCCGCAACGTGTCGGCTCTGCTGGTCGCCTTGCTGGTCACTTTCGGCATCGGTCGCCCGCTTCTTAAGCGTCGCGCCGCGGCGCAGGAAGCCGCCGCCGCCGACCGCGCCGAACAGAAGCAGGCGATCGGCCAGGCGATCTCGACCGAGCTCACCAAGCAGGCGGTCGCCAATCCGGCCGATCCCTCGGCGCCGGTGACGCTCGACATGATCTCTTCCACCTACGACTATGCCCAGCGCGCCGACCTCATTCGCAACTTCGTGAAGCAGGACCCGGATCGCGCCGCGCTGGTCGTCCGCGACCTGCTGCGCGACGCGAAGAAGGAAAAGGAAAATGCCTGAGATCGTCCCCGGCCGTCCCGAGGCGCTCAAGGGCAGCGCCGCCGCCGCGGTCCTCCTGATGCTCTTCAACGAGGATGAGGCCGCGCAGATCCTGTCGCGCCTTGAGCCCGACGAAGTGCGCCAGCTCGGCTATGCCATGTATGACGTGCAGGATGTCGATCCCGAGGAAGTGAACGAGGCGCTCGACCATTTCGTCACCAAGGCCAAGAAGCGCACCACCATCGGCTATGGCGCGACTCGCCATATCCGCGGCGCGATGACCAAGGCGCTGGGCGAGGAGCGTGCGGAAACCATCCTGGCCCGCATCACCCCGCCGACCCGATCCACTCAGCTGGAAATGCTGAAGTGGATGGACGCCAAGGAAATCGCGGTGCTGATCGAGATGGAGCATCCGCAGATCATGGCGATCGTGCTCGCGCATCTGGAGGCGCCGGTCGCCGCTGACGTGCTGCAGCTGCTGCCCGCCGAATATCAGGAAGAGATCGTCTATCGCATCGCCACGCTCGGCCCCGTGTCGAACGAGGCGCTGGAGGATCTGGAGCAGCTGCTGCTGCGCGGACCCGCGGCCAAGCAGGGCGCGGCCTCGCAGCGCGGCGGCACGGTCGAGGCGGCCGCGATCATGAACAATGTCCGCAAGGACAATGAGCAGCGGATCATGAAGGCCGTCGCCAAGCGCGACAAGATGATCGCCCAGACGATCGAGGAGGAGATGTTCGTCTTCGACAACCTCATCGACATGGACGACAAGAATCTGGGCACGCTGATGCGCACGATCGACAGCACGGTGCTGGTGGTCGCGCTCAAGGGCGCGAACGATATGCTCAAGGGCAAGATCTTCAGCTGCATGTCCGCGCGCGCCGCGCAGGCGATCGCCGATGAGATCGAGGAGCGCGGGCCGATCCGCCTCGCCGAAGTGATCGAAGCGCAGAAACTCATCATCGCCACCGCGCGCCGCATGGCGGACGCGGGCACCATCATGCTCGGCGGAAAGGGCAACGACTTTGTCTAGGATCTGGGGTGCCGACGCGGTGCGGGACGTGGCACCGGTGGCCGTTGCGGGCTTTCGCCCGGCCGAAGGCGGCTTTCGCAGCCTCTATACCGCGCCTCCGGGCCAGCTGACCGCCGCGATGCGCGGGGCGGTGATGGAAGTGGAGCCGGAAATCGACATGGTCGAGGAAGCTCGGATGGAGGGCTTCACGCTCGGCTTCGACGAAGGCTGCCGCATCACGGCGGAAGCGAACGCCGCGGATGTCGAGGCGCGCGCGCGCCTTGCCGAAGCGCTGGAACTGCTCTCTCCCGCGCCCAGCGGCATGTTGTCCACCATGTTGTCGGCCACGGTCGTGCGCCTGGTCGAACAGATTGTAGGCGAGGTCGAGATCGACCTGGAGCGTCTGGTCCAGCGCTGCGACACGGTCGCCGCCTTCATCGAAAGCAATCAGGACAAGAGCGCGCTGCACCTGCATCCCGACGACGTCGCCCTGCTGGAAGGCGAGGCGATCGGCGTGCCCATGATCGCGGACAAGGCGATGCATCGCGGCTGTGTCCGGCTGGAGACTGCCGACGGCTGGGTCGAGGATGGCCCGGACGTGCGCCTGTCGCGCCTGCGCGCGCTGATGGATGATATGGAGGGCAAGTCGTGATCCAGGCCGCGCTGCGCCAGGCCGAAAGCCTGTTCGATCATCTGCAGGTGCAGAACCGCGCGCCCCGCCATGTCGGTCGCCTGGTCAGCCATGATGCGGGCATGCTGGAAGTCACCGGCTTTCGCCGCCCGATCGGATCGGGGGCTCGCGTTCTGGCCAGCGACGGGTCGATCTGCCGCGCCGAAGTCGTGGGCTTTCGTGGCGACCGCACCCTGCTGGTGCCGCTGGACGCCGACGCGCCGCTGGAAAACGGCATTCGCGTCGAACCCGACAGCCAGGCGAACATGGTGCAGGTGGGCGACGGCCTGATCGGCCGCGTCATCGACGCCATGGGCCAGCCGCTCGATCGCAAGGGCCCGATCATCGCCGGCGGCAGCTGGCCGCTCAATGGCGTCAAGGGCAATGTGCTTGATCGCGGCCGTGTCACCGAACCCTTCGACCTGGGCGTGCGCGCCGTCAACGCGCTGCTGACCGCCGGGCGCGGCCAGCGCATCGCCATCATTGCGGGCTCGGGCGTCGGCAAGTCGGTGCTGATGGGGCAGATGATCGCCGGCGCCGAAGCCGACATCGTCGTCACCGGCCTGATCGGCGAGCGCGGCCGCGAAGTCAGCGACTTCCTCGAAACCAAGCTCAAGGGCGCGATGCACAAGTCGATCGTCGTCGCCGTGCCCGCCGATCATCCGCCGGTGCTGCGCCTGCGCGCCGCCGCGCGCGCCACCGCCATCGCCGAATATTTCCGCGCCCGTGGCAAGAAGGTGCTGCTGCTGATCGACAGCCTCACTCGCTGTGCCCATGCCCAGCGCGAAATCGGCCTGGCTCTGGGCGAACCGCCGGCGATGAAGGGCTATCCGCCCTCGGCCCTCGCGCTCATCCCGCGCCTGGTCGAACGGGCCGGCGTGGACGCCCGCACCGGCGGGTCGATCACTGCGCTCTATACCGTGCTGGCCGATGGCGACGACACCGACGATCCGATCGTCGACGCCGCCCGCGCCATTGTCGACGGGCATTTTGTGCTGTCGCGCCAGTTGTCGGAACAGGCGATCTTTCCCGCCATCGACATCGGCAAGTCGCTGTCGCGCGTGATGGCCGATGTGGTGCCCGACGAACATCGGCAGGCCGCGGCCGGCTATCGCCGCCTCTGGGCCGCCTATGAGGAAAATCGCGATCTCATCCTGATGGGTGCCTATCGCCCGGGCAATGATCCGGTGATCGACGAAGCGGTCAAGCGCCGCCAGGAAATCCTCGACTTCATCCGGCAGGATCAGAAAAGCCGCATCGACCTCGACACCAGCGCCGCCGCGCTCATCGCCGGCTTTGGCGCGTGAAGGGTCTGGTCAATCGCCGCCAGCGCGTGCTGCGCGTGCGTGCGGTCCAGCACAGTATGGCGGTTGCCGAAACCGCGCGCGCCCGCGACGAGGCCAATGGCATCGCTCATAATCTGGAGCGGCTGCGCGCCGTGCGCAGCGAATTGTTCGAAACGCAGGGCATGGCGACCGGCGCGTCCTTCGCCGCGATGCAGGAGCTTGCGACCCGGCTCGAACAGGCCAGCCGCCAGCTCGACGGCGCGCTGTATGACGCGCGCCGCAATGTCGAAGTCAAAGAAGGCATGACTCTTGCAGCGAACCGCGAGAAGGAAATTGCCAGCCGCCTTAAGGACCGCGCCCGCGCGAACCTGGAGGAATGGCGCGAGAACAAGCTTGCCGCTCTGCCGCGCTATCGGCGGATGCAGCGCAACGAGGAAAGTTGAGCCATGACCATGTTGACCAGCCTCAAGGCTCTGCTTTTCCCCACCGCCGCGCCCGGCGCCGCGCAAGCGACCCTGGCGCCGATGGATGGCGCCAATGACTTCGCGCAGCTGCTGGGCGCGGCGCAGGCGACTACGCCCGCGCAGGCCGTGCCCGCAGCGGCGTCGGCTGCTGTGGCGGCGCCCGCCTCCACCATGGCTCCGGCCGCCCCAACGCCCGATGCGTTCGCCCCTCCCGCGCCGGCCGCCCCGGCGATCGCCGACCAAGCGGGGATGCAGGCGCAAGCACCGGCGGGCCTTGCGCCCGTGCAGCCGCACTTCGCACAAGCCCCGGCCGTGCCGTCCATGCCTGCGCCCGCTGCGGGCCAGGTAGTGACGCCGGTCAGCGCAACGATTGGCGAGCCCGCCATCGTTGAAGCGGACACGCCCGCGCTTGCCGATCCGGCAGCGAAGATCGCGCCGCCCGCGCCGCAGATCGCGCTTCCCGCCGATCCGCAGCCCGATGTCCTGATCCGCCCCGCAACGCCCGAAGCCGCCGCACCGACGCTGGCAGCCGATGCCGGCAATGCGCCGCTTCCCGTCGCTAAGACTGAGGTCGAGCCGCTCACCGCGCCTATAGCCGATGAGGACGCCAACCCCGCGGAGGCCGAGGACAGCGAAGATCAGCCTGCTCCGACCAAGGCCGACGCGCCGAGCCCGACAATGCCGGTCGCCACGCCGATCCCGATGCCGGTGCCTATGCCCGCGGCCCCGGCTCCGGCCGCGCCGACGCTGGCAGCCGAAGGCATCGCGGCCGTAGCCGCCGCGCCTAAGGCGGCGTCCTTCGCCGCCGCGCCCGTTGCGCCGCAAGATGCCGCGCTCCAGAACGCGGTGCCGCTGGACCCGACGGCCGCCGCGCCGCAAGCCGCATCGCCGGATCTCGCGTCGCCCGTCGCCGGAACGCCGGGGCAGGGGAATGCCGCGGACTACCCGGCGTCGGGTCCAGCCGCCGCGGATGGCGGGACTGCGAACCTGTCGCTGATTGCTGCCGCCCCCGTGGGGGGAGCCGAGATACTATCGCGCGCTGATGCTGCGCTGGATGACCCTGCGTCCGCTCCGGTCGCAGCGTCGGCCATGCCGGCAGACAGGGTTGCACCGCGTAACGCCGCGCCGCGCCCGGCCGATGCAAGCGTGCAGCTGCCGCCGCAGGATGGAGGCAACGTCACGCCTGTTCTCACTGGCCAGGTGTCGGGCAATCTGTCGGCGGCCCCCGCACCGGAACTTCAGCCCAGTCCGACCCTAGCGCCAGCGCCAACCTCCGGTCCGGACGCGCCCGTCATCAATATCGATCCGGCTGCGGGTCAGCCCGCCGCGCAGGACGCCATGCGCCCCTCGATCGCGCCGGCGCCTGCCGTTCGCGCGGCGAGCGCGTCGGTCGATCAAGTGCCGCCCCCGATTGCGGCAGCGCCGACCACGCTGGACCCACGCATGGGGCAGACCGCGCCTATATCCGAGCCCCCGATCCCGTCGGCGCCCGTCGGGCCGGACGCGGTCGCCGCCGACACGCAGTCGCTGCCCGCTGGGGAAGCGCCGGCACCCCCCGCGCGCATGGCCGCTGCGCCCGTAGCGGACGATCAGTCGCAAGGCCCCGACCGCGCCCCCGCCACCGCTCCGGTGCCGGAAGCGCCCGCCGCCCGCGATCTCGCCAGCGCCCGGACGCCAACCACGCCCTTGCCGCAGGCGGCCGCACCCGCGCAGCCGACCGCTGATCTGCCGCCAGCGCCGACCGCTACGCCAGAGGCCGACGCCCCGCTGCCCGAAGACGGCCAGACCGATCCGCTCGCGGCGCAAGCTGATGGCGCAGCCGAAGGCGCGCGCCCGATGGTTCGCCGCGCTCGCGCCGAAGCCGTGTCGCTGCTGCAGCTGGTGCGCGACCAGATGGCCGGCCGCCCCGCCGATCGCGGCGATATGCGTGCGGACAGCGCAGCGACTTCCGCCACCGACAGCGCACCTTCTGCGACGACAGCGGCGTCGACGCAGGCCAGCGCCGCGGCCGCACCGATGTTCACCGCCGCGCCTCAGGCCGCCGCGCCCGTCGTCACGGCGGCGGCGATGCCGACCATCGACCTGTCCGCCAGCCTCGGCGCGCAAGTGGTGGACATGGGCGTGTCGGGCCAGTGGATCGACGGGCTCGCCCGCGACCTTGCCGGCCTCACCGCCAATGGCCCGCAGGGCCGCTTCCAGATCAACGCCGATCAGCTTGGCCCGGTCCAGGTGGACATCCGCCAGGGCGCGGACGGCGCCGCGGTCAGCCTGACGGTCGCGAGCGAAGCGGCCGAACTGGCGCTGCGTCAGGACAGCGACATGCTCAAGCTCGACTCCGGCCTATCGCCCCTGCGCATCAGCGAGGTGAAGGTGGAGCGCGCCCCGCATATAACCGAACCGGCTCGAAGCGATGGCGCCTCGAACCAGAATGGTTCGCAATCCGATCAGCCGCAACAGCAGGCCGCCGGCCAGGGGCAGGGCCAGGGCCAGTCCGCCGGCCAGTCGCAGATGCAGGGCCGCCAGGGGCGTGAAAATATCGCCATGCTCCATAAAAATGGCGGCGAAGCGGTCGTTATGGACTCTGAGGAGGCGGGCGATGGCGTCCGCGACACCGTGCGCGCGCGCTATGCGTGATCCGCGCCTTTCCCAGGGGACTAGATCATGAGTGACGAGCCGAAGACCAAGAAGAAGAAGGGCGGGGGCATGAAGATGATCCTGCTGCTGGTCGTCGGCGTGGTCGTCGGCGGCGCGGGCGCGGCGGGCGGTCTGTACGCTGCCGGTTTCTTCAGCCCCGCCGAAGAAGGCCCCAAGGAAGATCCCAACAAGCCCGTGCTCGTGCTAGCCGGCGAAAGCGCCGAGGATGTGGCGAAGGCGCATGGCGGCGGGGGCGGCGATCACGGCGGAGGCGCGGCCGCGGCTGCCCATGGCGCGCCGCATGGCAAGGGCATCGACCTGCCCACTCCGGCCAACCCGGCCGCCTATCAGGCCACCTATTTCCAGTTGCAGGCGCCCTTCACGTCGAACATGAGCGATACCGATGCCTTCGCCCAGATTTCGGTGGCGGTGTCGACCTATTACGACATGCGCGTGATCGAGGCGATCAAGACGCATGAGATGGCGATTCGCAGCCAGGTGCTGATGATGCTGGCCCAGCAGCCGCAGGAGGTGCTGGACACGCCCAAGGGCAAGCAGGCGCTCCAGGGCAAGATTCGCACCATCATCAACGATATTTTGAAGCAGAAGACCGGCTATGGCGGTGTCGATAACGTTTATTTTACCAATTTCGTTATTCAATAGGGCTGTCTGAACAGGGTCGGGATGTCCCCTGACCTGATGCGGGCAGGGGACCAAGATGACGACCGACGTTCAATCCTACGCCTTCGGGCGCGGGGAATTGCAGGCGCCCGTGATGCTGTCCGGGCTCGACCGGCTGGGCGACAAGCTCGGCCGGCGCATTCGCGCCCTGATCGAGCCGATCGCGGGCGTGCGCCCCAATGTGGAGGCGCAGGACGCCCGCGTGCTGGACTTTGCCGCATGGAGCGCCGAAGTCCCCGCCTTCACCAGTATTTCCGTCTACCGCCTGCTGCCGCTCAAGGGGCAGACGCTGCTGCGGCTCGACGCGGGCATGGTATCCACCCTGGTCGATTGCTTCTATGGCGGCATCGGCAACCGTCCGCTGCCCGTGCGCGGCGAATTCACGCCGACCGAAGACCGGCTGATCGCGCGCATGACCGAAACGCTGATGGCGCGGATGGTCGAATGCTGGGCCGATGTGCTGCCGCTCGACGCCGCGCTGATGCTGCGCGAAACCGGGGTCGGCTATGCCGCCGCGGCGCAGCCCGCCGACCAGATGGTGCTGCAGCGCTTCGTCGTCAGCCTGACGCGCGAGCAGGGATGGCCGATCGACCTTCTTTTCCCGCTGTCCGCCCTGCGCGCGGTCGAGGCGCTGACCGGCGCCAAGGTCTCGGCCGACGAGGACCAGTCCGATCCCGTCTGGCAGGCGCGGATCGCTCGCCGCATGCGCGACATCCGCTTGCCGGCCCGCACCGTGCTGGCTCGCCCCAATCTCTCGCTCGCCGACCTCATGGAACTCAAGGTCGGCGACGTGATCCCCGTGACGATCGGCCGCGCGCTGCCGCTGATCGTCGGAAACCGCATCGTCGCCCATGGCACGATCGGTGAACAGGACGGCCGCGCCGCCTTCCAGATCGAAAAGCTTGCACAGGAACCTGAACAATGAGCGACATGAGCGAAGCGCCCCGGATCGAGCGCGGCGACGATCCGGTCAGCCGGATGAACAATAACCGGCAGTTCAAGCTGCTGGCCGACATTCCGGTGCGCATGTCGGTGGAGGTGGGCTCCACCTCGCTGCGCCTGGCCGAAGTCATGGACCTGGCCGAAGGCAGCATCGTCGAACTGGATCGCCAGGCCGACGATCTGCTCGACATCATGGTCAATGGCGCGCTGATCGCCAAGGGCGAGGTGGTGACGGTGAACGGCCGCTATGGCATCCGCATCGTCGACATTGCCGCCACCGAGACGCGGCTTGCCGGGATCGAACGGCGCGGCTGATCGCACGCAGCGGAATTTGCACTTGCCTTCGCGCCCGAAACTGCGGATCGCACGGGCGGGGTTAACCATAGTCGCGGGCGGCTCATCATGGTCTGGTATTTCGTCAAATTGCTGATCCTGCTGCCGCTGGTGGGCGGCATGGCGTTCGGCGCGCTGTGGTTGTGGCGCAAATATCAGCCCGGCATGATCGCCGGGCAGGGCGACCGGTCCCTCCGGCTGCTCGAAGCGCTGCCGATGGGCGCCTTCGGCAAGCTCGCCGTGGTGGAGTTCGAGGGCAAGAAGATCCTGGTCGCGGTCACGCGCGGCCGCATCGAAAAGATCGCGGAAGGCGATCATGCCCGCCTGCGCTGAAAGGTCCGATGCTGTCATGCGCGCTTGCGCGGGCATGGTGGTCTGCCTGTTGCTGGCGCTGCTCCTCTTCGCCGTCCCCGCCTTCGCACAGGCGGCGCCCGCTGCCGCGCCACCGCCCGTCGACAATGGCGGCGCGCTGACCCGCGCTTTGGGCCAGGTGTCGGGCGACGGCCGCTCGCTCTCGCTCAGCCTCCAGATTCTCATCCTGATGAGCCTGCTGACGGTGCTGCCGTCGCTCGTGCTCATGATGACCAGCTTCACCCGCATCATCATCGTCCTGTCGCTGCTGCGCCAGGCGCTGGGCCTGCAGCAGACGCCGCCCAACCAGGTGCTGGTGGGCCTCGCGCTCTTCCTGTCGCTGTTCGTGATGCGCCCGGCGATCGACACGATCAATGCGCAGGCCTTCGATCCCTATGGCAAGGGGCAGATCAGTATCGAGGAAGCGGTCGGCCGGTCGGGCAAGGTGCTGCACGGCTTCATGACCAAGCAGACGCGCGAAAGCGACCTCAAGCTCTTCGCCAACCTGGCGCAGGCGCCCGCCTTCCGCACACCCGCCGACATTCCCTTCTCGATCCTGCTGCCAGCCTTCGTGACCAGCGAGCTCAAGACCGCCTTCCAGATCGGGTTCATGATCTTCCTGCCCTTCCTCATCATCGACCTGGTCGTCGCGTCGACGCTGATGGCGCTCGGCATGATGATGCTGTCGCCCACCATCATCTCCATGCCCTTCAAGCTGCTGCTGTTCGTGCTGGTCGACGGCTGGGCGTTGACGATGGGATCGCTCGCGGGATCCTTCGCGACATGAGCGGGCGGCGCTGAACCATGGAAAACGCCGATTTCTTCCTGGGGCTCGCGCAGCAGGCGCTGTGGATCACGGCGCTCGCCGCTGCGCCCATCCTGATCCCGGCGCTGATTTCGGGCCTCGTCATCGGCATGGTGCAGGCCGCCACCTCGATCAACGAACAGACGCTCAGCTTCATTCCCAAACTGATCATCGTCGGCGCGATGCTGGCGCTGTTCGGCGGGTCGATCATGGTGCTGGTCGCCGACTTCACCCGCGAAATCTTCGAACGCATACCGGACCTGCTGCAATGAGGCGCGCGCGATGATCGCGCCGGGCTTTGCGGGCGTGGAAACCCAGCTGTGGGTCTGGCTGATCGCCATGATCCGGCCGGGCGCCGCCTTCATCGCCGCGCCCGTCTTCGGCGCGCCCGCCGTGCCGCTCCAGCTGCGCCTGATCCTGGCGCTCGCGCTCGGCCTCGCCGCGCTCAACAGCGTCACCATCCAGCTGCCGCAGGACGGCGTCGCCAGCATCCAGGGCGTGCTGATGGTCGCGGGCGAAGTGCTGGCCGGGCTCGCCATGGGGTTCGCGGTCCAGATCGGCTATGCCGCCGCCTTCGTCGCGGGCGAAACGATCGGCAACGCCATGGGCCTCAACTTCGCCGCCATGGTCGATCCGTCCTCGGGGCAGGGGACGCAGGTGCTGGGCCAGTTCCTCTCGATCCTCGCCACCTTCCTGCTGCTGGGCATGGACGGCCATCTGCTGCTCGCCAGCTTCGTCGTGCAAAGCTATGTCGCGATCCCGCCCAGCAGCGGCATATTGGACAATGACACCATCTGGCGGCTGATCGAATTTGGCGGATCGCTGCTGGGGATGGGCGTCACCGTGGCGTTGCCTGTCGGCTTCGCGCTGGTGCTGGTGCAGATTGTCATGGGCATGTTGTCGCGCGCGGCGCCTTCGCTCAACCTGTTCGCGGTCGGAATGCCGATGGCGATGATGGCGGGCCTGATCCTGCTCGCTATCGCTGCCCCGATCATGGCCGAAGGCATGACCGCTGCGCTCAAGGCGGGCCTTACCGAAGCCGGCCACATCGCGGAGGGCCGCTGACATGGCGGGCGGCAGCGAGGGCGGCGAAAAGACCGAGAAACCGACAGCCAAGAAATTGCAGGACGCCGCCAAGAAGGGCGACATCCTTCAGTCGCGCGAACTGGGCACGGCGCTGGTCGTCATGGCCGGCATCGGCTGTCTGGCGGTCATCGGCCCGTCGCTGATCGACGCGCTGCGCGACATGCTGGTGGAGGCGCTGCGCATCCGGCGTGAGGACATTGTCGACTTCTCGCCGGCCAAGCGCGGGCTCGACCTGCTCGCCAGCATCGCGCTGCCGGTCGCGGGCGTCATGCTCGCCACCTTCCTTGCCGCCATCGCCGCGCCCGCGCTGCTCGGGTCGCTCGGTTTCCGGCCCGGCGCCTTCGCGCCCAAGCCGGAAAAGCTCAACCCCCTGTCGGGCCTCAAGCGCATCTTCGGCATGCAGGGCCTGATCGAGCTGTTGAAGTCGATCGCCAAGGTCGGCCTGCTCGGCAGCATCGGCGTCTGGCTGATCTGGGACCGGCTGACCGAAATCACGGGCCTGGGCAAGGCGGGGATCGCGCCCGCCATCGCTGATGTCGGCAGCATCTTCATCTTCACCTGCCTCGTCATGGCGGGCGGGCTGTTCCTGATCGCCGGGATCGACGTGCCGGCGCAGATCATGCAGCGGGCCAAGCGGCTGGGCATGACCAAGCAGGAAGTGAAGGACGAGCACAAGGAAAGTGAAGGATCGCCCGAGCTCAAGGGTCATATCCGCCGCCGCCAGTTCGAAGTGCTGAGCGGCTCCACGCGCAAGGCGGTGGCCGAAGCCAGCGTCATCATCACCAACCCCACCCATTTCGCGGTCGCGCTGCGCTATCGTCCGGGCCAGGACGCGGCGCCCGTGGTGGTCGCCAAGGGGTGCGACGCCATTGCCGCGTCGATCCGTGACCTCGCCGACACGCACGGCGTGACCGTGCTGCAATATCCCGAACTGGCGCGCGCCATCTACTTCACCTCGCGCGCCGGCCATATCGTCAACGAAGGGCTCTACATGGCGGTCGCGACCGTGCTCGCCTTCGTGTTCCGCGTCGAAAACCGCATGGCGAGCGAGATGGATCGCCCCTTCATCACCGTTCCCGACGACCTGCGCTTCGACGCCGAGGGCCGCAAGCTCTGACATCGCCGCACCTGTCGGTTTCGCTGTCGGAAAAACGCCACGTAAAATTTTTCGCCCTCGCGCTAAAGCGGCAGGACGCCGATCCGTTCTCTGTTCACGGGGACGCCTGAGGGTGGTGCGTCATGGACGATTATGTATCGCGAACTGAATTGGCGCCAGTCGACCGGACGGTCCTGCGCGCCTCTTCGCCTGTGTCCTCGGTTTCCTCGGTCGCGGCCAGCCGGACCAAGGATGCGCTCGCCCAGGAAAAGCGCAGCGGCACGCCGCAGCCCGACCTGACGCGCAGCAATCAGGAGGAACTGGCGAGCCTGGCCGAATATGTCGAGGTGCACGCCCGCATCGCCGAAATCCTTGCCGACCTGGACGCCGGCGCGACCGATGTCGCGCAGGCGCAGGATGCGGTGCAGGCGATGATCCCAAAGCCCATGGTGCTCGTGCCGCTGCCGCCCGCCAGCAAGGAAGCGGTCGAACATGCCGCCGACGTGGCCCGCCGGATCGTCGAGCGCGCCGCCCATGCCCATGTCGGCCAAGCGCATCTCAAGCGCGCGACGGTCGAGCAGATCGCGACTTCCGCCGGCTGATCCGCCGGTTCGACGCCACTCCGCTGTCTGTCGCCGCCGCCTGCGAAAATCTTTCCTAAAGGTCTTCCCGCTACCGCCGTTCTACCCTCTTGAAAGGACGGCCAATGACTTCGGTAGGCAGCAGCATCTTGACGGCGCTCGGCGCGGGATCGGGGATCGACACGTCCTCGCTCGTCTCCAGCCTGGTCAGCGCGACGCGCGATCCGAAGGAGTCGGCGATCACGACCCGCCAGTCGCTCAACACCTCGCGCATTTCGGCCCTCGCTTCCGCGATCAGCTCGCTCGACACCTTCGCCGATGCGCTGACCGAAGTTCTTTCGGGCGCGGACTATACCGGCGTCGCTTCCTCCAACGACACCAGCATCGCATCGGTCACGCTGCTGAGCGGCGGCAGCCCGGCGGGCCTGCCCGCGCAGCTGACCGTGGACCAGCTGGCGACCGCGCGCGTCCTGTCGTCCAGCACGACCAGCGGCGCGACCGGCAGCAGCGCGGTCGGCACCGGCAGCTTCACCATCACCAATGCGGCGGGCGAAGCGACCACCATCACGATCGACTCGACCAACAACAGCTATGCCGGCCTTGCCTCCGCGATCAATGCGGCTGGCGCTGGCGTCACCGCTCGCGTCGTCACCGACGCCAACGGCACCCGGCTGGTGTTCAAGGGCGAAACCGGCGCGGCCAATGACTTCAGCATCAGCACCACCGCCGACGACAGCGGCAGCGTGCTGGCGGGCCTTGGCTGGAGCGGCGCGGACAGCGCGACGATGACCAGTTCCTCGGCGCCGCAGAACGCCAAGATCACGCTCGACGGCGTCGCCTATGAATATGCCAGCAACACCATCGACGACGCGATCGAATATCTGCGCATCGACCTCAACAAGGCGTCGCCCGGCGCCACCGTGACCCTGTCGATGACGCAGCCCACGGCCGGTCTGTCCGACCTGCTCAAGGAATTTGTCGACGCCTATAACACGCTGATGACCGCGCTCAACACCGCGACCGCGACGGGCGTCGACTCATCGAGCGCGGGCGTCCTGAACGGCGTATCGGGCGTGCGCGACATGAAGCGCCAGCTCGCCGCCATCACGTCGACCCAGCTGGGCAGCACCGGCACCTACAAGACGCTGGCCGACATCGGCGTCGCCACCAATCGCGACGGCACGCTCAGCCTCGACACCGACATGCTCGCCAAGGCGATGGAGGCCGATCCCGAAGGCGTGGCCAATATGGTCAATCCCAAGGTGTCGACCACCGCCAATCCTGGCCTCGCCAGCCTGATGGACAGCGTGCGCGACAATATCGAGAAGGATGACGGCCCGCTCAAGCTGGCGCAGGAGCGCTACGAGGCGCTGTCCGAGGATTTCACCGAGCAGCTTGAAAAGCTCGACGAACAGATGGCCGATTATGAGGAGCATCTGACCACCATCTACGCGGCGATGGAAACGCGCCTCAGTGCGCTCAAGGCGACGCAAAGCTACCTCGAGCAGCAGATCGAGGTCTGGAACAACAGCGACAGCTAATTCGGGACGGAAGACGACGATGTTCTACAATCAGGGTTATGCAGGCGGTTCGGCGGCGCGGCGTTATGCGGCGGTCCATTCTGGCAGCCGCACCGAAGGCGCCACGCCCCATGGGCTGGTCAAGATCCTGTTCGACGAACTGCTGCTGGCGCTGGACGCCGCGGCGCTCGCCGAACGCCAGGGCGATCGCATGAAGGTGTCGGACAAGCAGGCCCGCGCCATGTCGATCCTCTTCGCGCTCGAATCCAGCCTCGACTTCGACAAGGGCGGCGACGTCGCCACCGGCCTGGCGCAAATCTATCGCGAGGCGCGCCGCCTGCTGCTCGTCGGCGCCAAGGAACGATCGGCCGACCCGGTCGACCAGGCCCGCGCCATCGTGGCGGAGATCGCCGACGCCTGGAGCCAGATCGGTTAAGTCCAGCGTCGCGCGGCTGGCCCGGGCGGCGGGGTTGCACCCCCTTCCTGGCGCCTGTATAGGCGATGCTCGCATGAGGGCGGCCCGGCGGGGCCGCCTTTTTGCGTTTCGCGCACATCCGCGCACCTGACGATGCGAACATCAGTCCAGAAAGGGAAGGCCCATGTCGATTACGCCGCTCATGCCCGTTTACCCCCGGTGCGATGTGCGTCCGGTGCGAGGCGAGGGCTGCTATCTGATCGGTGAGCGCGGCGAGCGCTATCTCGACTTCGCCAGCGGCATTGCGGTCAACCTTCTGGGTCATGGCCATCCCAAACTGGTCAAGACCATCGCCGACCAGGCCGCGACGCTGATGCATGTGTCGAACCTGTATGGCATGCCGCTGGGCGAGCAGTTCGCGCAGAAGCTGGTCGACAATAGCTTTGCCGACACCGTGTTCTTCACCAATTCGGGCGCCGAAGCGGTCGAATGCGCGATCAAGACCGCACGCCGTTATCATTATGCCAATGGGCAGGCGCATCGGCACAAGCTGATCAGCTTCGACAACGCCTTCCACGGGCGGACGCTGGGCGCCATTTCGGCCACCAGCCAGCCCAAGATGCGCGACGGCTTCGAACCGCTGCTGCCCGGCTTCCAGGTCGTGCCGTTCAACGATCTCGACGCCGCGCTGGCGGCGGTGGACGACAATACGGCCGGTTTCCTGCTGGAACCCGTGCAGGGTGAGGGCGGCGTGACACCGGCGACGCAGGCGTTCATGACCGGCCTACGCCGCGCATGTGACGAACAGGGTCTGCTGCTGGTGCTGGACGAGGTGCAGTGCGGCTATGCCCGCACCGGCACCTTCTTCGCGCATGAACAATATGGCGTGACGCCCGACATCATGGCAGTTGCCAAGGGGATCGGCGCGGGCTTCCCGCTGGGCGCCTGCCTCGCCACGGAAGAAGCGGCCAAGGGCATGACCTTCGCCACTCATGGCACCACCTATGGCGGCAACCCGCTCGCCATGGCGGTCGGCCTGACCGTGATCGAGGAAGTGCTGGCCGACGGCTTCCTCGACCATGTCAACGCCATGGGTGCGCGCCTGCGCGCCGCGCTGGAGCAGCTCATCCCCAATCATGACGAGATGTTCGAGGATGTGCGCGGCATGGGCCTGATGCTCGGCGTCAAGATGAAGGACGGCTTCGACGCCCGCACCTTCGTTGGGCATCTGCGCGATCATCATGGCCTGCTGACGGTGTCGGCGGGGCAGAATGTGCTGCGCGTGCTGCCGCCGCTCCTCATCGAGGAAAGCCATATCGCCGAAGCCATCGAGAAAATCTCCGCCGGCGCGCGGAGCTTCGCGGAAGCCAAGGCGGCTTAAGACACTCCTCTAGATTCCGTTCGGTTCGCGCTCGTCGGGAATCGTTCTTGCTACGCTTTCTCGACTTCGCTCGAAGGCTGCTCGAACCGAACGGAGGATGGAGAAAAGGGGAAACCCATGACCAAGCATTTCCTGAATCTCTCCGATGCCGGCGGCGACGCGATCGCCGCGATGATCGCCGACGCCATCGACCGGAAGGCCGCGCGGGCGGGCAGTCCCAAGGGGCAGGCGGACGCCGATGCGCCGCTAGCCGGCCATACGCTGGCGATGATCTTCGAGAAAAACTCGACCCGCACCCGCGTCAGCTTCGACATGGCGATCCGCCAGCTGGGCGGCACGTCGCTGATCCTGGATGGCGCGACCAGCCAGCTGGGCCGCGGCGAAAGCATCGCCGACACCGCGCGCGTGCTATCGCGCATGGTCGACGCGATCATGATCCGCACCGACGATCATGCCAAGGTCGAGGAAATGGCGCATTACGCCACCGTTCCGGTCATCAACGGGCTGACCGACCTGTCCCATCCCTGCCAGATCGTCGCGGACCTGCTGACCGTGGTGGAGCATGGGCTGGCGCTGCCGGGCAGCCAATGGGCGTGGCTGGGCGATGGCAACAATGTCCTGCACTCGATCGTGGAAGCCGCCGGACTGCTGAAGTTCGATGTCCGCATGGGCATCCCCGAAGGCTATGACCCCGATCCGCGCTTCTCCCAGGCTGCCCGCGCGGCAGGCTCCGCGATCACTCTGACCCGCGACGCGGCAGAGGCGGTGGCGGGCGCGGACGTGGTCGTCACCGACACCTGGATTTCCATGGGCCAGGCCCATGCCGACGCAAAGCTGGCGGCGATGATGCCGTTCCAGGTGACGGCGGCGCTGATGGAAGGGGCCAGGTCAGGCGCCAAATTCCTCCATTGCCTGCCCGCACATCGCGGCGAGGAAGTGGTGCCGGAGGTGATCGACGGCCCGCAGTCGCTGATCTGGGACGAGGCGGAAAACCGCATCCATGCCCAGAAATCGGTGCTGCTCTGGGCACTGGGCCGGCTTGGTTGAGTTTCCGGGCAGGCTTCCTATCTAGGCGGCCTGCCCGCATCGCTGGATGCTGAACCCTTGTCCCGGCGTTCGCGCGCCGGCCGCCGGAGCATAGTTTTGACGCCTGCCGCCAATCTCGACCAAGCCATTGGCTTCACCATCCCGCAGCGCCATGCGCGCGGTCGCCTTGTGCGGCTGGGGCCTGTGCTCGACGCCGTGCTCGCCGCCCATGCCTATCCCCCCGCGATCGAGCGGACGCTGGCGTCTGCGCTGGTGCTGGCCGCGCTGCTCGGCAGCACGCTCAAGCAGGAAGGCGGGCAGCTGACGCTGCAGGCGCAGACCGACAATGGCGTCATCGGCCTGCTCGTCGCCGACTATAAGGATGGCGCCCTGCGCGGCTATGCCAAGTTCGACGCCGACCGCCTGGCGGAACTCGGGCCTGACCCGTCCTTGTTCGGCCTGTTTGGCAAGGGCTATCTCGCCATCACCTTCGACCTTGCCGAAACCGGCGAGCGCTATCAGGGCATCGTGCCGCTGGAGGGCGAATCGCTGGCCGATGCGGCCGAACATTATTTCTTCCAGTCCGAACAAATCCCCAGCGTCATTCGCATCGCGACGCGTCATGACGCGGGCGAAGGCTGCGTGGCGGCCGGGCTGCTGCTCCAGCATCTGCCCGAGGGCGAGGCGGGGCGCGAACGGCTGCATGTGCGCCACGATCATCCTGAATGGGAACATGTGCAGGTGCTGGCTGAAACGCTGCGCGCCGAAGAACTCACCGACGCGGCGCTGCCGCTGACCGACATTCTCTGGCGTCTCTTCCATGAAGAGGAAGAGGTGCGCGTGACCGAGGCCGCGCCGCTGGCCAAGGGGTGCCGCTGCGATTTGGCGCATATCCGCGATGTGATTGGTCGCTTTGCGGCTGACGAGCGGGCAGAGATGGCGGGCGACGATGGCGTGATCGGCGTGGATTGCGCCTTCTGTTCGCGCATCTTCCCGCTGGCGCTGGACAGTTTCGCCACCCATTGACGCGCAGCCACCGGCCGCTGGTGTGAATTGAGGCCGGCTGTGGCTTTTGCGCTATCAAATTGCCGCAATTGGTCGGCAAGACGGGAGTCATTCTCCCAAGGACTCGATCTGGATCATGACAAAGGCAGGATTGCGCGCGCTATGCGCCGCGACAGCGTTGATCGGCGGGGCGAGCATCGCCCACACGGCCCCGCCGGCGGAACGGCGGGCGCCCGGCGCCCAGGCGCTGCGCGCGCTGCAGCCGGGCGAATGGGAAGTGCGCGGCCGTGGCGAAGATGCGCAGACGCGCCGGCTCTGCATCAGCGACCTGCGCCAGTTGCTGCAACTGCGGCATGGCAGGGCGCTTTGCCCCAGCTTCACCGTCGCCGATACGCCCCATGCGCTGTCGGTCACCTATGATTGCGCCGCCGCCGGCAATGGGCGTACCGATCTGCGCGTCGAAACCGTCCGCCTGGTGCAGATCCGCTCGCAGGGCATCGCCGATGGCGCGCCCTTCGCCTTCGATGCGGAGGGTCGCCGTCTTGGCCCCTGCCGTCCCTGACCGCGCCGTGCGCTCGCTTGCGCTCGCGCGCCGGGAGGCGTAGCGCGAAGCCATGGTTGCCAATGAAGGAAAATTCGCTGTCGTCCTGCTTTCGGGCGGGCTCGATTCCATGGTCGCGGGCGCATTGGCGCGCGAAGCGGGCTATCGCATCTTCGCCCTGTCGATCGACTATAACCAGCGCCATCGCGTCGAACTGAACGCCGCCGCCCGGGTCGCGCAGTCGCTCAACGCCATCCGCCATATCGTCCTGCCGCTCGACCTGACGGCGTTCGGCGGTTCGGCGCTGACCGCCGACATCGCGGTGCCCAAGGGCGGCGTGGGCGAAGAGATACCGGTCACCTATGTGCCCGCGCGCAACACCATTTTCCTGTCGCTGACGCTGGGCCTGGCCGAAGTGGCCGGCGCGAGCGACATCTTCATCGGCGTCAACGCGCTCGACTATTCGGGCTATCCCGATTGCCGGCCCGAATTCATCGACGCCTTCCAGACGATGGCGACGCTCGCCACCAAGGCGGGGGTGGAAGGGCGGCCGATCCGCATCAACACGCCGCTGCAATATATGACCAAGGCGGACATCGCGAAGGAGGCCTACCGGCTGGGCCTCGACGCGGGGATCAGCTGGTCCTGCTATGATCCGACGCCTGACGGCAAGCATTGCGGGCTGTGCGACAGCTGCCGGTTGCGCTCCAAGGGTTTCGCCGAAGCGGGCCTGGTCGATCCCACCATCTATGCCGTGCAGCCGCCCAAGGCATAACCGATGAGTTATGCGGCCAAGGAAATGTTCCTGACCCTGCAGGGGGAAGGGGTCCAGGCCGGGCGGCGCGCCGTGTTCCTGCGCTTTGCCGGCTGCAATTTGTGGAGCGGGCGCGAGCAGGACAGGGCCAGCGCTGTCTGCCGGTTTTGCGACACGGATTTTGTCGGCACCGATGGCCTTGGCGGTGGCAAGTTTGCCGACGCCGACAGGCTGGCCGACGCCGCGCTCGGCTTCTGGGGCGAAGGGGTGGAAGGGCGCTACATCGTGCTGACCGGCGGCGAGCCGATGCTGCAGGTGGACGATGCCCTGGTCGATGCGCTGCATGATCGCGGCTTCACCATCGCGATCGAAAGCAACGGCACCTTGCCCGCCCATCCCGGCATCGACTGGATCTGCATCAGTCCCAAAGCCGGCAGCGACGTGGTGCAGCGGTCCGGCCATGAATTGAAGCTCGTCTGGCCGCAGCCGGGGGGTGGCCACAGCCTGGCCGACGTCGACGCGATGGCGGGGTGGGCCTTCGACCATCACCTGATCCAGCCCCTCGATGACGCCTGCGCCCCCGACAACGCCCGCGCCGCCATTGCCCTGGTCATGGACCGCCCGCAATGGCGGCTGACGGTGCAGGCCCATAAATATCTGGGGTTGCGATAGAAGGGCTTCGAGAGCTTCCGATGTCGCGGCAGGTCCGCATGGCCCCCGGCAACGGCGGCGGGAAAGCGCCGCGTTTGACCCGGTTCAGGGTGGCTCAAAATAGCCATTCGGCGCTCGCTCACCTGCCAATGCTTGCAGGAGCGGATGTTTGATTTGCTGACAGGGTGCTATCGCCAGATCGCTCAACGCGCCGCAGATGATCGTAGCGGGGCCCTGCGTCGCTGGCTGAAACGCGTGCTTGTTAACCGAGCAGCCGCTTCAGCCACGCGTCCACGAGTCCCGTGCCCGGATAATCGGCTTCGCCCAGCGACCGGTTGATCTCCATATGGCCGCGCAGCCCGCGTCCTTCCAGCGCGTGCAGTTCGGCCGGGGTGCCCGCGGCCTGCAACGCCGCGGCCAGCGCATTGGCCTGCGCCGTGCCGTCCGCCCGGTCGACATGCAGGATCAGGAAGGCGGGCGCATTCGGCGTCGCTGCCTGCAGCGTAGGGGAAAGCGCCCTTTGCCGCGCCGCGTCGGTGCCGAACGCCTGCTCATAGGTGCTCGCCATCACGCGATTGCCCTCCTGCATCTGCCGCGGCACGTCATAGGCCGCCCCGTCCAGCGCGATCACGCCCCTGACGGCATCGGGCTTCAGCCCCGCCTTGGTCAGATAGCGCATGTCGGTGCCGACCAGAGCGACCAGATGCGCCCCCGCGCTATGCCCCATCAGCACGATGCGGTTCGGATCGATGCCCAGCGCCGGCGCCTGTCCGCGCAGATAAGCGAGCGCGTCGGCCACGTCCTGCGCCTGCTGCTCCACTGTCGCGTCCGGCACCAGCCGATAGTTGATCGACGCGAAGGCATAGCCAAGGCCATTATAGTGGCTCACCTTGGCCGCGCCGGTCGCATTGTCCTTGCTGCCGCGCTTCCATCCGCCGCCATGGACGAAGAGGATGAGCGGCGCCTTGGCCGTTGTGCCGGGCCAGAAGTCCAGCGTTTGAAGCGCATTGCTGCCATAGGCCATGCTGCGCCCGCCCGGCGCGCTCTGCTGTCCCTGCTCCAGCTTGGCGCGCCATCTCTCGCGCAGCGATTGCGCATCGGCCGCTCCCGCCAGCAGCAGCGTCGGAATGAGGATCAGGGAAAATCGTGCGCGCATGGGGTCTCGCCTTTCTTGCCTCCTCTCATCATCCGCCCGCGGCGATCCGGCGTAAAGCCAGGCCGCTGTACTAAAGTGTAACCGCGCCAGCCTTGACGCGGTCGCCGCGCGGGGCTAACGCGCGCCCCGCAAAGGACGCCCGTGACAGCATGGCGCGTCCATCCTATCCCACCGGCATGCCGAGTCCCGTCGAAGGGCATGGCCGGTCCGCGCGGCGGGCGGAGGAGTGTATCCATGGCAAATGTCACCGTGATCGGCGCCCAATGGGGTGACGAGGGCAAGGGCAAGATCGTCGACTGGCTGTCGGAGCGCGCGGATGTCGTCGCGCGGTTCCAGGGCGGCCACAATGCCGGCCACACGCTGGTGGTGGGCGACAAGGTCTACAAGCTGTCGCTGCTCCCTTCGGGCATCGTGCGCGGCACGCTGTCGGTGATCGGCAATGGCGTGGTGCTCGATCCCTGGCATTTCCGCGACGAAGTGGCCAAGCTCAAGGGGCAGGGGGTGGACATCACGCCCGACAATCTCCAGATCGCCGAAACCTGCCCGCTGATCCTGCCTTTCCACCGCGACCTCGATGGCCTGCGTGAGGATGCAAGCGGGGCGGGCAAGATCGGCACGACCCGGCGCGGCATCGGCCCAGCTTATGAGGACAAGGTCGGCCGCCGGGCCATCCGCGTGTGCGATCTGGCCCATCTCGACGATCTTGGCCCGCAGCTCGATCGCCTGACCGCCCATCATGACGCCTTGCGCGCCGGCTTCAACGAAGCCCCGATCGACCGCGCCGCGCTGATGGCCGAACTGACCGAGATCGCCGACTTCATCCTGCCCTTCGTCAAGCCCGTCTGGCTGACCCTCAACAAGGCGAAGTCGGAAGGAAAGCGCATCCTGTTCGAAGGCGCGCAGGGCACGCTGCTCGACATCGATCATGGCACCTATCCCTTCGTCACCTCCTCCAACACCGTGGCCGGCACGGCGGCGAGCGGCACTGGCCTTGGCCCCAGCGGCGCCGGCTTCGTGCTCGGCATCGTCAAGGCCTATACAACGCGCGTCGGATCGGGCCCCTTTCCGTCGGAACAGGAGAATGACATCGGCCAGCGCCTGGGCGAGCGGGGCCATGAATTCGGCACCGTCACCGGACGCAAGCGCCGCTGCGGCTGGTTCGACGCGGTGCTGGTGCGCCAATCGGTCGCCGTATCCGGCGTCACCGGCATCGCCCTTACCAAGCTCGACGTGCTGGACGGGTTCGAGGAACTGCAGATCTGCACCGGCTATCGCATCGGCGATCGCACGTTCGACTATCTGCCCGCCCATGCGCAGGACCAGGCGCGCGCCGAGCCGATCTACGAAAGGATCGGCGGCTGGAGCGAAACCACCGCCGGCGCGCGCAGCTGGGCCGATCTGCCGGCACAGGCGATCAAATATATCCGCCGGATCGAGGAGCTGATCGGCTGCCTGGTCACGCTCGTCTCCACCTCTCCCGAACGCGACGACACCATCCTTGTCCGCGATCCCTTCGCGGACTGATCGCCATGGCGGGTGAACGCTTCGAACGGCACAAGCAGCCCTGGACCGCGGACGAGATCCAGAAGCTGCACAGTCTTGCGAAGAAGGGAATGGCCCTGAAGGCCATCGCCAAGGCGCTCACGCGCAGCGAGGAGTCGGTCAAGGCCCGCGCCAAGCAGGACGGGCTGTCGATCGCCAAGCTCAGGTAGCGGCCGGGGGAGGGTCCTTCTCCCCCGCCGCGATCACTGTCGCCGCCACCAGGTCGCCGGTGACGTTGAGCGCCGTGCGGCACATGTCGAGGAAGCGGTCGACGCCCAGCACCAGCCCGATGCCGGCCGGGGGCACGCCGACCATCCCCAGGATCATCGCGACCACCGGCAGCGACCCCGCCGGCACGCCCGCCGTGCCCACCCCGCCCAATATGCACACCAGCATCACCATCACCTGCTGCGTCAGGCTGAGCTCGACATGGAAGAATTGCGCCAGGAAAATGACGGTGATGCCTTCGAACATCGCCGTGCCATTCTGGTTGGCGGTGGCGCCGATGGTGAGGACGAAGCGGGAAATGCGGCGGGGCAGGCGCAGATTGTCCTCCGCCACCCGCAGCGCGGTCGGCAGCGTCGCATTGGACGATGCTGTGGCGAAGGCCATGACCGTCGCTTCCTGCACGGCCGCGAAGAAACGCAAGGGCGATCGCCGCGCCAGGAACAGCAGCAGCAGCGAAAACACGCCGAACATCTGGATGCCCAGCGCCAGCAGCACCACGCCGACATAGGCGGACAGGCGCACCAGCAGGTCCCAGCCGAACTGCGCCGCCAGGTTGAACATAAAACAGGCGATGGCGATCGGCGCCAGGCGGATGACGATGCCGATGAGGCGCATCGTCACCTCGAACAACCCTTCCATGGCGGTCAGCAGGATGCGCGACTGCTCCGTCTGCACCAGCACCAGGCCGATGCCGAAGAAGAGGGCGAAGACCATGACGGCCAATATGTCATTGTCGGCCATCGCGCCGATGACATTGTCCGGGATGATCCGCAGGAAGGCATCCATGCCGCTCGGCGTCCCGGCGCTGCGCGCCAGGATCGCCTGGGCGCCCTGGCCCGCATTGGCCAGCATGGCCTGCGCGTCGGCCGGATCGACGCCCGCGCCCGGGCGCAGCAGATTGACGATCAGCAGGCTCAGCGCCACGGCGATGCCCGACACGACCAGCGTGTACAGCAGCGTCCGCACGCCCACGCGCTGCAGCGAGCGCAGCTCGCCCATTTCGGCGATGCCCACGATCAGAGCGGACACCAGCAGCGGGATGACCAGCATGAACAGCAGGCGCAGGAATATCTGCCCGACCGGGCCTGTCACATAGCGCGTGACCTGATCCACCCAGGCGGCATCCGGCGCGGCGATATAGGTCGCCAGGCCTAGTGTCAGCCCGATGACGAACCCGGCCAGCATCTGCCATTGCAGCGCGCGAGCCGCCTTCTTCCTGCGCTCTTCGGCCCTGTTGCTGCTCAGGTCGCTGGTCACGCGGCGGCTCCGCTGGGGATGGTGCAGGACTAACGTGTCGATGTTGCTGCGGTTGCCGCATGCATGACATTTCGTTTCGCCATAACATCGACGGAGCATTTGCGCCGCGGAGTGCGTTGCGCCTTTTCATTGCCGGAGACGTTCATGATTGTTGATCCCGTTCCCAGTTTGCGCCGCATTGCGTCCGAAATATGGAAGCCGCTGACCGCTCTCTTCTTCTGGGATTGCGCGGTGACGGCGACTTACTATCTGCTGCCCTTCCATGCGCCCGAGCTGCCGCTCACCATCTTCGGCTCGGCACTGGCGTTGTTCCTCGGTTTTCGGTCTAACAGTTCCTATCAGCGCTGGTGGGAAGGGCGCATATTATGGGGCGCGATGATCAATGCGTCCCGCAATATCGCGCGTGCCACGCGCAATTTCCTACCCGATCCGCAGGCACGCGAGCTGAAGCGGGAAATCGTCAAGCGGCAGATCGCCTATGTGAACGCGCTGCGCTGCCAGCTGCGTCGTCAACCCATCGGCGAAGATGTCACCAAGTTCCTGGAGGAGCAGGACAAGGGCAAGGCGCTGGCCCGCGTCAATGCCGCCAATGGCCTGCTCGACAGCACCGGCCGTCGGATCGACATGGCCCGGCGCGAAGGCATGATCGACACCATCCAGCAGACGCAAATGGAGGCCGTGCTGGTAGACATCGCCAATGCCCAGGGTGGCATGGAGCGCCTGAAGAACACGCCGCTGCCGGTGCAATATCGTTTCCTACCGACCATCTTCACCCACATTTTCTGCATCGCGCTGCCGATCGGGCTGGTGGAGACGCTGGGCCTTGCGACCCCGCTCGGATCGACAGTGGCGGGACTGATGTTCATGGCGGTGCTGCGCATCGGCGATGATCTGACCGATCCCTTCGCCAACACCGTGCATGACGTGCCGATGACGGCGATGTGCCGCACGATCGAAATCGACCTGCTGCAAGCAATCGGCGACCCGGCGCCGGAGCCGCACAAGCCGGTCAAGGGCGTGTTGTGGTGATCGCGCCGCCCGTCACCTGGCCTGTGCGCCGGGCGGCGGGCGTGCAGCGCCTTCCTATCCCTTGCGCGCTTCGTCCACCATGTCGGATGCCAGTTCCAGCCCGGCGCGGCCATGGGCTGATGTGTGCGCCGGCGCCTTGGGATGGGGCACATAGTCGGGCTCCTCGACCTCCAACATGCCTTCCCATTTCGTTATGACCGCCGTCGCGATGGCGTTGCCCAGAACGTTGGTCGCCGTGCGCCCCATATCCATGAAATGATCAACCGCCAGAATGAAGGCGATGCCTTCGACCGGCAAGTCGAACTGGCTCAGCGTCGCGGCCACGACGACCAGGCTGGCGCGCGGCACGGCGGCGATGCCCTTGCTCGTCACCATCAGCACCAGCAGGATGGTGATCTGCGTCATGATCGGCAGGTCGATGCCATAGGCCTGGGCGATGAAGATGGTGGCGAAGGTCGCATACATCATCGACCCGTCGAGGTTGAAGCTGTAGCCCAGCGGCAGGACGAAGCTGTAGATGCGGCGCGGCACGCCGAATCGGTCGAGCTGCTCCAGCATCTTGGGATAGGCCGCCTCGGACGAGGCGGTGGAAAAGGCGATCAGGATCGGTTCGCGAACATAACGGATCAGCTTGATCATCCGCTTGCCCAGGAACAGCGATCCAGCCAGGAACAGCAAGATCCACAGGCAGAAGATGGCGATGTAGAATTCGCCGACCAGCGCGCCATAGGTCCGCAGCACGCCCAGCCCCTGCACCGTGACGGAGGAGGCGAGCGCGCCGAACACCGCAAGCGGGGCGACGCGCATGACATAGCCCGTCACTTGCAGCATTAGCTCGACCATCGCCTCGATCACCGTGACGATCGGCTTGCCCTTGTCGCCGATCGCGGTCAGCGCGACGCCCACGAATAGCGAGAAGACGACGATCTGCAGGATCGAATTTTCCGCCATCGCGCCGATCATGGACGTCGGGAAGATGTGGAGGACGAAGTCGCGGAAATTGAGCCCTTCGGTGCTGACGCCCGCATCGACGCCCGATCGCACCAGGTTCAGCCCCGCGCCCGGCTCGAAGAAATTGACGAAAAGAAGGCCCAGGCTCAGCGAAATGAGGCTCGCGATGATGAACCAGGCGAGCGCCCGCCCGCCGATCCGGCCCAGCGCGGCGCTGTCGCCCATGTGGGCGATGCCCGCGACCAGCGTGGAAAAGACCAGCGGCGCGATGATCATCTTGATGAGGTGGAGGAAGATGTCGGCGAGCAGGTGGAAATAGCCGGCCACATCCTTCGCCGTGGCTTCATCGCCTCCCACCCAGAGATTGGCCACGAAGCCGGTCAGCACCCCCGCGACCATGCCGATGAGGATGAACGCCGTCAGTCTGTTTCGCATCAAATTCCTCTAAGGCCGCCCGCGAGCGCGCCCCCGCCTTATTTTACGTCTGTCAGGCGCAGACACCTAACAGGCGCATGGCCGCGCGGCAATTGCGCGCGTCCAGTCGCATGAGGGAAGACGAAGCAGGGCCGTCTTTCCGCGCCCGCTTTTTCCGCTCGGTCAGGCGCTAACGGCATTTGTCAGGGATAGAGCAGCCCTTCGCGCCAAGCGTCGCCATCGCGCTCGAACAGGCGGCGTTCATGCAGGCGATGCGCGCGATCCTGCCAGAATTCGATGCGTTCGGGCGTGACGCGAAAGCCCGACCAATGCGGCGGGCGCGGCACCGGGCCGCCTTCGAAACGGGCGCTCACCTCCTCGAACCGGTCCATGAAGACTTGCCGGTCGGGCAGGGGGCGGGACTGGTCGGACGCCCAGGCGCCCAGCTGACTGTCGCGGCTGCGGCTCGCGAAATAGGCGTCGGCGGTCGCGTCATCGACCGCGCCGATCGCGCCCTCGACGCGGATCTGACGGCGCAGCGACTTCCAGTGGAACAGCAGGGCGGCATGGGGATTGTCCAGCAGTTCGCTGGCCTTGCGCCCCTCGAAATTGGTGTAGAAGATGAAGCCGTCCCGCCCATGTCCTTTCAGCAGCACCATCCGCACCGACGGGCGTCCGCGCGCGTCCGCCGTGGCCAGCGCCATGGCGTTGCTGTCATTGATCTCGGTTTCGCGGGCCTCGGCATACCAGGCGTCGAACAGGGCGAAGGGGTCGGTCATGCGCTTCTTCTAGGCAGGCGATCGCAGCCTGTCGATATGGGCGCTACCAATGGACATGGGCTGCATCCGCGTCTTGAATGTGCGCCCAGCATCGTCCACATAGGTGTCAAGTGATGCTTTTTTGCAACAGGTAGGATGAATGGCCGATCCCTATTCCACTCTGGGCGTAGCCCGCAGCGCCAGCGAGGCGGAGATCAAGTCCGCCTATCGCAAGCTGGCCAAGCAACTGCATCCCGACCGGAACAAGGACAATCCCCAAGCGGCGGAGAAATTTTCCGCCGCGACCAACGCCTATGATCTTCTGTCCGACAAGGACAAGCGCGCGCGCTTCGACCGGGGCGAGATCGACGCGGAGGGCAATCCCACCGCGCCCTTCGGTTTTGGCGGCGGGGGCAATGGGGGCTTTCGCGGCGGTGCGGGCGGCCAGTCCGCCCATTTCGACTTTGGCGAGGGCAGCGCGGATTTCGGCGATATTTTCGAAGGGCTGTTCGGGGGCGCGGGCCGCCGGGCCGGTGGCGGGGCGGGCTTTGGCGGCGGCTTTGGCCGGCAGGCCCCGCCGCAGAAGGGCGCCAATGTCGCCTATAGGTTGGCGGTGCAGTTCACCGACGCCGCGACACTGGCGCCCCAGCGCATCACGCTGCAGGATGGCAAGACCATCGACCTCAAGCTGCCCGCCGGCGTGGAAACCGGCACGCAGATGCGCCTGTCGGGCAAGGGGCAGGCGGGGCCGGGCGGCGCGGGCGACGCGATCGTCACGATCGAGGTGAAGCCGCATCCCTTCTTCACGCGCGACGGCGACAATGTGCTGCTCGACCTGCCGATCACCTTGGATGAGGCGGTGAAGGGCGGCAAGGTCAAGGTGCCGACCGTTGACGGCCCTGTCATGCTGGGCGTCCCGGCCGGCGCGTCCTCTGGCAAGACGCTGCGCCTGCGCGGCAAGGGCTTTTCCGGCAAGGATGGCCGCCGCGGCGACCAGCTGGTGACGCTCCAGATCGATCTGCCCGCCGACGATCCGGCGCTCGCCGCCTTTGTCGAAGGCTGGACCGACAACCGCGCGGTGCGCGCGTCGCTGGGGGTGTAATGCCCGGCGCGGCGCAGCGCTTGCGCCCGCCGCGGCGGAGCGGCGGCGATCCGCGTCCGCCCGTTGCGACGCGTCGCTGACCGCGCATGCCGATGCCCTCGCCCCTGTCGCCCGAGCAGCGTCGCCAGATGGCGCGGGAGGCGCGGGCGCATTTCCATCGGCAGATCGACCGGGTCCGCCCCGGATCGCATCTGTTCGAAGTCGCCAAGCGTGTGGCCATCGGCACCTATAGCGACGGCTTCATTCACGCCGGCAATCTTGCCTATCTGTCGCTGCTGACGCTGTTCCCCTTCTTCATCGTCGCGGCGGCGGTGGCGAGCATATTCGGCCGCACGCAGGACGGCGTCGCTGCGGTCAATGCCTTCCTCTATACCGTGCCGCCGGGCGTCGCCGATGTGGTGCGACAGCCGATCAGCGACGTCCTGACCGCGCGCAGCGGACCGTTGCTCTGGCTGGGCGGGCTGGTCGGGCTGTGGACCGTCGGCAGCCTGATAGAAACGATCCGCGACATATTGCGCCGCGCCTATGGCACGCGGAGCACCAAGCCCTTCTGGCGCTACCGCCTCGGCGCGATCGGCATCACCTTGGTCAGCGTCTTCGCGGTCATGTTCGCCTTCTCGCTTCAGATCGTGATCACCGGCGTCGACCAGTTCCTGCACCGCATCCTGCCCTGGGCGGACGAGGCGATCGCGCTCGTCGCCTCCGCCCGGCTGGTGCCGATGGGCATCTTGTGCGTCGCCCTCTGGTCGCTCTATGTCGCGCTGACCCCCACGGCTTACAAGGATCGCTGCTTTCCCAAATGGCCGGGCGCGATCGCGACCGCGCTCTGGTGGTATGGAACGGTGTTGCTGCTGCCGCCCACCTTGTCGCTGCTGGGCGGCTATGGGCGTACCTATGGCAGCCTTGCAGGCGTCATGATCACGCTCATTTTTTTCTTTCTCGTGGGGCTCGGCGTGGTAATTGGCGCCGAATTGAACGCGGCGCTGGCGGAATTTCCCGAAGAGGAGGCTGACGCGACTGCGCAGGACAAAGGGAACGGAACGACGATATGACAGGCTTGATGACAGGAAAGCGCGGCCTCATCATGGGGCTGGCCAACGACAAGTCGCTGGCCTGGGGCATCGCCAAGCAGTTGCACGCCCAGGGCGCGGAACTCGCCTTCTCCTATCAGGGCGATGCGCTGGCCAAGCGCGTGCGGCCGCTCGCCGAGCAAGTCGGCTCCGACTTCCTGATCGATTGCGACGTCACCGACATGGACAAGCTCGACGCCGCCTTCGCGGAAATCGAAAACCGCTGGGGCGGGCTCGACTTCGTCGTCCACGCGATCGGCTTTTCAGACAAGAATGAGCTGCGCGGCCTCTATGTCGACACCAGCCTCGACAATTTCCTGCTGACCATGAACGTATCGGCCTACAGCTTCGTCGCCGTTACCAAGCGTGCCCGCGCGCTGATGCCCAATGGCGGCAGCATCCTGACGCTCAGCTATTATGGCGCGGAAAAGGTCATTCCGCATTATAACGTCATGGGCGTGGCCAAGGCGGCGCTGGAAACCAGCGTCAAATATCTGGCGATGGACCTGGGTCCCGAAAACATCCGGGTCAACGCCATCTCCGCCGGCCCGATCAAGACGCTCGCCGCCAGCGGCATCGGCGATTTCCGCTACATCCTCAAATGGAACGAGCTGAACTCGCCGCTACGCCGCAACGTGACGATCGAGGATGTGGGCGGCGCGGGCCTCTATCTCCTGTCCGACCTGGCGGCTGGCGTGACCGGCGAAATTCATCATGTCGATGCCGGCTACAATGTCATCGGCATGAAGGCCGAAGACGCCCCGGACATCGCGCTGGACAAGTGAATCCAGATCCCCTCTCCCCTCGGGGGAGAGGGAGGGGCCCGCCGCGAAGCGGTGGGAAGGTGAGGGGGCAATGCGACGACCCGATCCTGACCGGCCAGAGTCCCTGATGAGGGTTCGCGCCTTGCGTCGCGATCCGACTCAACCGGAAAAAAGGCTCTGGGCTAAGCTGCGCAACCGGCAGCTCGGCGGGATCAAATTCCATCGCCAAGTCTGGCTATGTGCTTACATCGCGGATTTTTATGCCGCCGACCTCAAGCTGGTCATTGAAGTTGACGGTGATAGTCATGCCGCTAGGGAAGCAGCCGATCAGCATCGGTCGCAGGTTTTGCGAGGGGCAGGCTTCCATGTGCTGCGCTTCTGCAATGCGGATGTGATGCATAATCTGGACGGGGTGTTGGAGACGATTTTGATGACGGCGCGTGGAAACCCCTCACCCTCCCACTCGGCTCCGCCGAGCGGGTCCCTCCCTCTCCCTCAAGGGGAGAGGGGGCAATGAGTTTCAACAGTTTCGGTCGCGTGTTCCGCTTCACCACCTGGGGTGAAAGCCATGGGCCTGCCATCGGCGCGGTGGTCGATGGCTGCCCGCCCGGCCTGGCGCTGAGCGAGGCGGACATTCAGCCCTGGCTCGACCTGCGCAAGCCCGGCACATCCAAATTCACCACTCAGCGGCGCGAGCCCGACGCCGTGCGCATCCTCTCCGGCGTGTTCGAAGGGCGCACGACCGGCACGCCGATCAGCCTGATGATCGACAATACCGACCAGCGCTCAAAGGATTATTCTGACGTCGCCAAGGCGTATCGCCCCGGCCATGCCGACTATGCCTATGACGCCAAATATGGCTTTCGCGACTATCGCGGCGGCGGCCGGTCGTCAGCGCGCGAAACCGCCAGCCGCGTGGCGGCCGGCGCTGTGGCGCGCGCCGTCATCCCCGACGTCGATATCTTCGCCTATGTCAGCGAAATCGGCGGCGACGGAATCGACCATGCGAATTTCGATCCCGCCCAGATCGCCGAAAACCCGTTCTTCTGCCCCGACGCGCAGGCAGCCCAGCGCTGGGAAAAGCTGGTCGATGACGCGCGGCTGCACGGCTCATCGCTCGGCGCTGTCGTCGAATGCGTGGCCGCGGGCGTGCCCGCCGGCTGGGGCGCGCCGCTCTATGCCAAGCTCGACAGCGAACTGGCCGCCGCGATGATGAGCATCAACGCGGTCAAGGGCGTGGAGATTGGCGATGGCTTTGCCGCCGCGCGCCTGCGCGGCGAGCAGAATGCCGATCCGATGCGCCCGGGCGCCGATGGTCCGACCTTCCTGGCCAATCATGCGGGCGGCATCGCCGGCGGCATTTCGACCGGCCAGCCGATCAAGCTGCGCGTCGCCTTCAAGCCCACCAGTTCCATCCTCATCCCCGTCGACACGGTGACCCGCGAAGGGGAAGCCTCGCAGATCATCACCAAGGGCCGGCACGATCCGTGCGTCGGCATCCGCGGCGTGCCGGTGGTGGAAGCGATGATGGCGCTGGTCCTGGCCGACCAGAAGCTGCTCCACCGCGCCCAGTGCGGCGACCGCGCGGCCGACTGACGCGCCGAAGCGCGCCAATCGCGCGCCGAATGCGTGCTTCGGGCAGGACGACTCGCCTCTGTTACGCTAGGATGACATCCAACGCCCGCGGGAGGGCGTGCGGCAGCGCGTAAGCCTGGGGAGCGTCACTGCGCATCCATGCGTTTTTCCTGGAAAACGCTGCGATGAAAAAGCGCGGATTGACGGTCAAAGCGTCCCCTGAACGCCGCGACACGGGCCAGCCATGCAACCATGGCTGGCCCATTTCGTTGTCGGTGGCTAAAACGCAGGTTCGAGCGTTCCAGGGGGCCACCGCCAGATGCATTTCATGTCCGCGCTTTTGGGTGTCTATCGCGCGGAAATCGGCCTCGTCATCCTTGCGCTGATGTTCGTGGAGTTTGTCCGCGAACGCTATTCGCCCACGGTGGTGTCCGTGCTGGGCGCCTGCGCCTATGCCGCGCTGGGGCTGCTCGATGAAAAGGGGCTGTTTTCCGTTTTCTCCAACAGCGCGCCGCTGACCATCGGTGCGATGTTCGTGCTGGCGGGCGCGCTCATTCGCACCGGCACCATCAACCGCGCCGCCGATTTCGTGATGAAGCGAGCGGAAAAGCATCCGCGCCTCGCGATCGTCGAAGTCATGCTGGGCGCGACGCTCGCCTCCGCCTTTCTCAACAACACGCCGGTCGTGGTCGTGCTGATCCCGATCATCTTCAAATTGTCGCAAGTGACGGGCGTCCCGCTCAAGAAGCTGATGATGCCGCTCAGCATCGTTGCCGTCCTGGGCGGCTGCATCACGCTCATCGGCACATCGACCAACCTCATCGTCGCAGGCATCGCGGCGGACCAGGGGATGACGCCCTTCGGCATCTTCGACATCACGCCCTTCGGCATCGCCGGAACGGTGGCGGGGCTGGCGGCGCTCGTCGGTTTGTCTTTCCTGCTGCCAAGCGACCCGCCCGCCATTTCCGGTCAAGATGGCGGCAATGCCCAGGATTATCTCACCGAATTGGTCGTGTCGCATGACAGCGAATATATCGGTCGAAAGATCGGCGCGCTCACCATGTTCGGCCGCTCGGCGGCGCTGCTGGGCCTCAAGCGGGCGGGCGAAATCCGGCGCGGCGACTTGTCGGAGGAGGAATTGCACGCCGGCGACCGGCTGATCGTCCGCGCCGACGGCACCGCGATCATGACGCTGCGCGAATCGGGCCATTTCGAACTCGGCATCGCCGCCGATTCCGAAACCTCCGGCCGCGAAGGCACAGTGATCGAGGCCATGGTCGCGCCCAGCCACCCCTCCATCGGCGAGCGTCTGGCCGACATTCCCTTTCTCCACGCGCTGCGCGTCCGGATCATCGGCATCAACCGCGCGCGGCATCTGCCCGGGCCTACTCTCGCCGAAGCGCGCATCCGCGGCGCCGATCGGCTGCTGATCGCGGGCAGCGACGATGCGATGCGTTCGCTGCGGGACAATCCCAACCTGATGGGCGTCGACATCAGCCGCACCCGCGCCTTCCGCCGCAACAAGGCGTGGATCGCCATCCTCGCCATGGCGCTGGTCATCCTGCTCTCAGCCTTCGACGTCATCGGCATCGGCCTGGCCGCCATCATTGCCGTGGGCGTGATCCTGGCGACGCGCTGCATCGATGCGGAGGAAGCCTGGGGCGCGATCGACGGCGATGTGCTGGTGCTGATCTTCGCCATGCTGGCGGTCGGCGTTGCGCTGGAACAGGCCGGCAGCGTCGCGATGATGGTCGGCTGGATCACGCCGCTGATGCAGGTTGCGCCGCCCTGGGCGTTGATCTTCATCGTCTATTTCGCCGCGCTGATCCTGTCGGAATTGCTCAGCAACAATGCGGTCGCGGCGCTCATGACGCCCATCGTGATCGCGCTGGCGCATCAGCTTCAGGTCGATGCCCGGCCGCTGGTGATCGCGCTGATGATCGGGGCGTCCGCCTGTTTCGCGACGCCGATCGGTTACCAGACCAATGCCCTCGTCTATGCCGCGGGCGACTATCGCTTCGCCGATTTCGTGCGCATCGGCGTGCCGCTCAACATTATCGTCGGCCTTGCCGTCTGCGGCGCGCTGGTGCTGCTGGGCTGAACGGCCATTGCGGACGGGCCGGCCCTGTCCCGCCGTCGCGGGGCAAGGCAGAAGAGCGCGAACGAAAGGAATGCCCGCATGACCAGCCTGCCCTTCACTCAGGTCGACGCCTTCGCCAACGCGCCCTTCAGCGGCAACCCGGCCGCCGTCATCCCGCTCGACGCCTGGCTCGACGTCGCGACGCTGCAGGCGATCGCCGAGGAAAACAACCTCTCCGAAACCGCCTTCACCGTCGCCACCCCCGATGACCCGGAGGCCGATTTCGCGCTGCGCTGGTTCACGCCCCAGGTGGAGGTGAAGCTGTGCGGCCATGCCACGCTGGCGAGCGGCCATGTGCTGATGCAGGGCGATCATGTCCGCTTCCGCACGCGTCATGCCGGCGTGCTCACCGTGTCACGCGCGGGGGAGGGCTATGCCCTCTCGCTGCCGGCCTGGGCGATGGCGCCGCGCGATCTGCCCGATCTTGCCCAGGGCCTGGGCGGTGCGGCGCTGGAATCGCATTGGCGCGACGGCGGCTACAGCCTCTTCCTCTTCCCCGACGAAGCCGCCGTGCGCGCGCTGACGCCCGATTTCGCCGCGCTGCGGGCTCAGGGCGACATCATGCTGATCGCCACCGCGCCGGGCGCGGACAGCGACATCGTCAGCCGCGTCTTCGTCCCCGGCGGCGGGGTGGACGAGGATCCGGTGACCGGATCGGCCCATTGCCTGCTCACCCCCTTCTGGGCGGAGCGGCTCGGCAGGACGCGCATCAGCGCGGTGCAGGCGTCCGCCCGCGGGGGCCGGATCGGCTGTGCGCTCGACGGCGACCGCGTCCTCCTCACCGGCGCATGCCGCACGGTGATCGAGGGGCGTTTCCTGCTCTAGCCCGGGAACAGCCCCATCAGCCGCGCCAGCCCCGCGCGCACCGCGCGGCGCTGCTCCTTGCGCGGCGACATGCCGATGCGCACCACGGTCAGCCGCTGCGACGGCGAAATCAGGATATATTGCCCATTATGCCCGACGCAGCCGAACAGGCTCTCGGGCGCCTGGCCGGGCATCAGCGCACTGACGTCGCTTGGGCGGTTCAGCCAGATATGCAGCCCATAGGCCGGGTTGCGCCGCGACGGCGTGGTCATGAGGTCGATCCATTTTTCCGGCAGGATCTGGTGTCCCGCCGGGGTGCGGCCGCGCCGGCGCAGCAATTCGCCGAAGCGGCCATAGTCGCGCGCGGTCATGTGCAGGAAGCTGCCGCCGATCATCGTGCCATGCGCATCATATTCGGGCGTCAGGCTCGGCAGGTTGCCCGGCGCCTTCAACCGTCCTTCGATGAATGTCTGCATCGCGCGCCGGCGCACGTCCGGCGCCTCGCTGTTGGTCAGCATCCGCGTCATCAGGTCCGACAGGATCATCGTGCTGCCCGTCGAATAGGCGAAGCTTTCGCCCGGCGCTCGCGCCAGCGGCTTCGCTTCGGCATAGGCGGCCATGTCCCGCGCGCCGTCCTGGAACAGCATCCGCACCGTGTCGCCCGCCGTCACCGGCTCGCCATCCTCGACATGGTCGATGCCCGAACTCATCGTCAGCAACTGGCGCAGCGTGATCGTGCCGCGCGGATCGCCCGGCTGGCTCCACGCCGGCACCGGCACCGGCGCATCCAGCGCCAGCCGCCCGTCCGCGACCATCAGCCCCACCAGCACGCCGGTCACGCTCTTGGCCATCGACCAGGACAGCAATTTCGTGTCGGGGCCGAAACCCGGCGCGTAGCGTTCGGCGACCACCGCGCCGTCGCGCAGGACCAGCAGCGCGCGGGTCTGGCCCATCACGTCTTCCTCGAACAGCGGGTCGATCGCGGCGCGCAGCGCGCTTTCGCTCACGATGGCATCGTCCGCGACGGCGTAAAGCGGCTCGGCCTGGGGGGCGGCGCGTCCGGCCAGGCTGCCCGCCAGGATCAACGCGACAAGGCCCGCGCCGATGCCAAGGCGCTTTACGATTCGGCTTTCGATCTGCATAAGCCGGCGCCCTTACAGGCAGGCGCGGGAAAGGGCCATGGCGGTTCGACGGAAATGGTGGATCGGGGCGGCATTGATCGTCCTCATGCTTCTGGGCCTGCTCGCCTGGAACTGGACGACGCTCAGCGCGCGCGCGCGCCTGGGCGCCGCCTATGGCGCGCGCATCGGCTGCTCCTGCCGCTATGTCGAAGGACGGGCCATGGGCAGTTGCGCCGATGACAAGGAACCGGGCATGGCGCTCGTCAAGCTGACCGACGTGCCGGACGAGCGCGCCGTCAAGGCCAGCGTCCCGCTGCTCGCCGCCCGCACCGCGCGCTTCAAACCCGGCTGGGGCTGCCTGCTCGATCCAGCCGGCTGACCTGCCGATCCTGTTTCGACCGTGGATCATGTCGCGCGCTGCCGCGTTGGCCCCCTATTGATAACAGGAAAGCCGTCATGCCCCATCATACCGAAAAGACGCCGAAAACCGCCACGCGCACCCTCGGCATCTACATGATCATCGCCTTCGTGCTGGCCATTGCCCTGGCCGTCGCCTGGGTCGCGATGCACGGCTGACTCGGGCGGGCGCGGCCTGGCGCCTTCGAGCCTGCGCCCAGAACACAGCTTCTGCCCGACCACCCTAGCCCCGCCGCGCGCCAGTCGCTAAGGCCGCCCGATGGCGCGCGACATTCCCACGCTTCTGCACGATATCTTCGGCTTCACCGCATTCCGCGGTGTGCAGGAACAGGTGGTCGGCCGCGTCATGGCGGGCCGGCCGACGCTGGCCATCATGCCTACGGGCGCGGGCAAGTCGCTTTGCTACCAACTTCCCGCCGCCGCGCTTGACGGCTGCTGCATCGTCGTCTCGCCGCTCATCGCCCTCATGCATGATCAGCTTCGCGCCGCCAATGCAGTGGGCCTGCGCGCTGCAAGCCTCACCAGCGTCGACGCCGACTGGCGCGAGACGCAGGATCGCCTGCGCCAGGGCGAACTCGATCTTCTCTACGTCGCGCCCGAACGCGCGAGCGGGGAGGGGTTTCGCGCCCTGCTGCGCGCGGCGAAGATCGCGCTCTTCGCCATCGATGAAGCCCATTGCGTATCCGAATGGGGCCATGATTTCCGCCCCGACTATCGGCTGCTGCGCCCGCTGCTGGACGAATTTCCGGATGTGCCGCGCCTGGCGCTCACCGCGACCGCCGACGCGCATACGCGGCGGGACATTCTGGTGCAGCTGGGCATTCCCGAAGACGGCCTCATCATCTCGGGCTTCGACCGACCCAATATCCGCTATGCCGTGCATCCTCGCGAAGGGCTGACGCGCCAGCTCGCCGATATGCTCGGCCAGCATCCCGGGCCCGGCGTCGTCTATGCCCAGACTCGCGCCGCGACCGAGAAACTGGCCGAGACGCTGGGGCGGGGCGGCCGCGCCGTGCGCGCTTATCATGCCGGCATGGACCCGGCCCAGCGCGCCGCCAACCAGGCCGCCTTCATCGCCAGCGAGGATATGGTGATGGTCGCCACCGTCGCCTTCGGCATGGGGATCGACAAGCCCGACGTGCGCTTCGTCGCCCATGCGGGCCTCCCCAAGTCGATCGAGGGCTATTATCAGGAATCGGGCCGCGCCGGGCGCGACGGCGAACCGGCGGTCGCGCACCTCTTCTGGGGCGCGGAGGATTTCGCCCGCGCCCGGATGCGCATCGCCGAACTGGAGCCGGCGCGCCAGCAGGGCGAGCGCGCTCGCATCGCCGCACTTGGCGCGCTGGTCGAAACGGCGACTTGCCGCCGCGCGATCCTGCTGCGCCATTTCGGCGAGGACCCGCCGCCGACCTGCGGCAATTGCGACAATTGCCTCTCGCCCCCCGCCAGCGTCGATGCGACGGAAACCGCGCGCAAATATCTCTCCGCTGTCTATCGCACTGGCCAGAGCTTTGGCGCGGGGCATATCGAAGCGGTGCTGACCGCCGCGCCCAACGACAAGGTGCGCGAGCGCGGCCATGACCGCATTTCGGTCCACGGCATCGTCAGTGGCGATGAAACCGCGCTGCTGCGTCCGGTGCAGCGAGCGCTCCTGGTCCGCGACGCGCTGGAAACGACCGAGCATGGCGGGTTGATGCTCGGCCCGAATGCGCGGCCGATCCTGCGCGGGGAGGCGGAAGTGCGCATCCTGGTGCCGCCCCGGCGCGAACGGCGGGGGCGGCGCAACGCCCGCAACGGCGCGGACGCCAACCCCGTCGGCGATCCGCTGTTCGACGCCCTGCGCGCGTGCCGCCGCGAACTGGCGCAGGAGAGCGGGGTGCCGCCCTATGTCATCTTCCACGATTCCACCCTGCGCGAAATGGCCGAGCAGCGCCCGTCGACCATCCGCGAAATGAGCCATATCAGCGGCATCGGCCAGAAGAAGCTCGATGCCTATGGCGACGCCTTCCTCGCCGCGATCCGCCCCTTCCTGTAAGAACCAGGCGCGCGTTCCACTCTTGAATCCGCGCCCGTCCCGGCGCATGGCTCGCGGCAGAAGGAGAAAGTCCATGTTCCGCTCGCTCACCGATAGCATTCTTGTGGCGCCGCAGATCAGCGTCGATGACGTGGCGGAGGCGCAGGCGCAGGGTGTGACGATGATCGTCAACAACCGCCCCGATGATGAGGAGCCGGGCCAGGTCAACGGTGCGCAGATCGAGGCGGCGGCGCTCAAGGCGGGGATCGACTATATCGCCGTTCCGGTCGCGCATGGCGGCTTTGCGCCGTGGCAGCTGGATGGCATGGCGCAGGCGCTGGAGCAGGCGGGAGACGGCAAGCTGCTGGCCTATTGCCGCTCGGGCACGCGCAGCACCTTGCTGTGGGCGCTCACGCGCGCGCGGGCGGGCGATCATCCCGATGTGCTCGCCGCGCAGGCCGCCGCCGCCGGCTATGACATCAGCCCGGTGCGCCAGATCATGGATGCGCTGAAGCCGCAATAAGGCCGCATGCCGCGCGGCCTTTCAGCCGCACTCCACCGTCACATGCTCCATCCGCGGCAGCGCGCGGATCCGCGTGCGCACCGCATCGCCGTCGGCGCCTGGCGCCAGGCTCAGGATCGCGGCATGGGCATGGGGACCGATGCGCCAGACATGCAGGTCGCGGATGGTCGCGCCTTCGGCCTCCGCTTCCAGTCGCACCCGCGCCATCAGTGCCGGCTCTGCGGTGTCGAGCAGGATCGCGGCGGTGTCCTGCATCAGCCCCCAGGACCAGCGCGCGATCACCACCGCGCCCAGCAGCCCGACCGCCGGGTCCATCCAGCCCCAGCCCAGATAGCGCCCGGCGAGCAGCGCCGCGATCGCCAGCACCGACGTCAGCGCGTCGGTCAACACATGCACATAGGCGGCGCGCAGATTATTGTCGGCATGGGCATGGCCGTGCCCGTCGCCCTCGCCATGGCTATGGTCATGCCCCAGCAGCAGCGCGCTCAGGATGTTGATGACCAGGCCGATGACCGCCACCAGCGTCGCTTCGCCGAACGCCACGTCGATCGGCTCAAAGAAGCGCATGATCGATTCGATCGCGATGAACAGGGCGGTGACGCCCAGCAGCAGCGCCGATGCGAAACCCGACAGGTCGCCGACCTTGCCCGTGCCGAACGTGTAGCGCGGGTTGCGAGCGTGCCGCCGCGCATAGCCGTAGGCGGCGGCCGCCACCGCCAGCGCGCCCGCATGGGTCGCCATGTGAAATCCGTCCGCCAGCAGCGCCATCGATCCCGTCAGCCAGCCAAAGCCGATTTCGACCAGCATCGTCGCCGCGGTCAGCCACACCACCCACAGCGTCCGCCGCGCATTGCGATCATGCCCGGCGGACAGGTAGATATGGTCGAAATAATGGCTCTCCTCCGCCTCGCCGGGCGTGGCGGCGGGAAGGGAATGGTCATGCCCATGGTCGTGCCCATGACCATGGTGATGGCTGTGCCCGTGATGGGGATCGTGCATCGTCATTTCCCGTACCGCCGGATCAGCGCCAGCATCTCCTCGGCGGCGGCCGCGCGCGCGGCGTCGGTCATGCCGGGCCGCGCGACATGCTCGCGCATATGCTGCTCGATCAGCTCTTCCATCAGGCTGCCCACCGCCCCCCGCACGGAAGCGACCAGTTGCAGCGTCTCCGAACAGCCGGCGTCGCCCGCCAGCTGACGCTCGACCGCCGCGACCTGGCCGGCGATCCGCCGGACCCGCGCCAGCAGTTTCTCTCGATCCGCGATAATATGCATAGCATACCCCCCTATACTATTATCGCCTTTCTGCCAAGGCTGCGCAGGCGATGCTATCGCCCTGCCGTGCGACCCTCTATCAAGGGCCGATGAGCAACGACATGCACTGCGACCTGGCGATAATCGGCGGCGGACTGGCCGGTGGCCTGGCCGCGCTCGCGCTGGCGGCGCTGCGGCCCGATCTGTCGCTGCTGCTGGTCGAGCGAGGCGACGCGCCCGGTGGCAACCATATCTGGTCCTTCTTCGACGGCGACGTGGCGGCGCAGGATCGCTGGCTGGTGGAACCGCTCATCGCCCATCGCTGGCCGCAGGGACATGCCGTGATCTTCCCCGGCTATCGCCGCGACCTGCCGACACCGTATAACAGCGTCACATCTGTCGCTTTCGCTGTCCATCTTCGTTCCGTCCTGGGGGATCGCCTGCTGACCGGCGTGGATGTCGCCGCGCTTGCGCCCGACCGGGTGACGCTAGCCGATGGCCGCAGCATTCGCGCACAAGCGGTGCTCGATGCGCGCGGTCTCGGCGACCTGTCGGCGCTTCATTGCGGCTGGCAGAAATTCGTCGGCCACGCCCTGCGCTGCGATGCGTCCCATGGCGTCGAGCGCCCCGTCATCATGGACGCCAGCGTCGAACAGCTGGACGGCTACCGCTTCGTCTATCTCCTCCCCTGGGACGATCACACCATCTTCGTCGAGGACACTTATTACAGCGATACGCCCGATCTGGACGGCGCCGCGCTGGACGACCGCATCGCCGCCTATGCGGCCGCAAGGGGCTGGCGCGCGCACAGCGTGCATCGCGAACAGGGCGTGCTGCCCGTGGTCCATGGCGGCGACTTCGACCTTTACTGGGCGGCCAGCGATCCCGTCGCCCGCGCCGGCGTGCGCGCGGGCCTGTTTCAGCCGATGACCGGCTATTCGCTGCCCGACGCGGTGCGATTCGCGCTCTGGCTGGCGCGCCAGCCGCTCGACGGCCTGCCCGCCGCCACGCGCGCCCATGCGCGGGCTCATTGGCGGCAGGGCGGTTATTACCGGATGCTGGGCAAGATGCTGTTTGGCGCCGCCCCGCCGCCGGAGCGTTGGCGCATCTTTTCCCGCTTTTACGGCCTCGATCCCGCCCTCATCCAGCGCTTCTACGCCGGCCGATCGACACTGGCCGACCGCATCCGCATCTTGTGCGGCAAGCCCCCGGTCCCCATAAGGAGCGCCATGCGAACCTTGCTGAACCCGCCCGGCTGATGGCCAGAAGCGCAATCGTCATCGGCGCGGGCTTTGGCGGCCTGGCGCTCGCCATTCGCCTGCAATCCGCCGGCGTCCACACCACGCTGGTCGAAGCGCGCGATCGTCCCGGCGGCCGCGCCTATATGTGGGAACGGGACGGCTTCACCTTCGACGCCGGTCCCACCGTCATCACCGATCCCGACTGTCTGGCCGAGCTGTGGCGCCTGTCGGGCCACGACATGGCGCAGGACGTGACGCTGATGCCGGTCTCGCCCTTCTATCGGCTCAACTGGCGCGACGGCACCAATTTCGATTATTCCAACAATGAAGCCGCGCTGCGCGCGGAGATCGCCCGGCTCGATCCCGGCGATGTCGCGGGCTATGAGCGTTTCTGCGACTATGCCGCCGGCGTGTATGAAGAGGGCTATCGCAAGCTCGGCCATGTCGCCTTCCTCGATTTCGCCTCCATGGTGCGCGCCGCGCCGGCGCTCGCCAAGCATCAGGCCTGGCGCTCGGTCTATTCGGTCGTCGCCTCCTTTGTGAAGAATGAGAAGCTGCGCGAGGCGCTGTCCTTCCACACGCTGCTGGTTGGCGGCAATCCGATGAAGACCAGCGCCATCTATGCGCTGATCCACAAGCTCGAAAAGGATGGCGGCGTCTGGTTCGCGCGCGGCGGCACCAACCGGCTGGTGCAGGGCATGGCGACGCACTTTGAACGGCTCGGCGGCACCCTGCGTCTGGGCGACGCGGTGACGCGGATCGAAACCTATGGCGACAAGGCCACCGCCGTCCACACCGCCTCGGGCTGGCGGGGGGAGGCCGACGCCGTCGCCTCCAACGCGGACCTGATGCACAGCTATCGCGACCTGCTCGGCCAGCATCCGCGTGGGCAAAAGCAGGGCGAAAAGCTGGCCGCCAAGCGCTGGTCGCCCAGCCTCTTCGTCCTGCATTTCGGCATCAAGGGCAGCTGGCCGGGTATTCCGCACCATATGATCCTGTTCGGCCCGCGCTATGAAGGGCTGCTGACCGACATTTATGATCATGGCGTGCTGCCGCAGGATTTCTCGCTCTACCTCCACCACCCGACCGTCACCGACCCGTCGATGGCGCCGGACGGCCATTCGACCTTCTATGCGCTCGCCCCGGTGCCGCACATGGGCAAGCTGCCGATCGATTGGGATCGGTTCGCCCCGGTCTATGCCGAACGCATATTGGACGAGATCCAGCATCGGCTGATCCCCGACATACGCTCGCGCATCGTGACGCAGTTCCACTACACCCCCCGCGACTTCGGCCGCGATCTCGCCGCCCATATGGGCAGCGCCTTCAGCCTGGAGCCGCTGCTGACGCAGAGCGCCTGGTTTCGGGCGCATAATCGCGACGATGTCATTCCCAATCTCTATCTGGTAGGGGCCGGCACCCATCCCGGCGCGGGCATTCCCGGCGTGGTGGGCAGCGCCAAGGCGACCGCGGCGTTGATGCTGGATGATCTGGGCAGGATGTAAATGAAGAGACTGGCAGTCTATTGTGGCTCGGCGACGCCGGCCGACCTTACCTATATCGACGCCGCGCGCCATGTCGGCCGCACCCTCGCGCAGCGCGGCATCGGCGTCGTCTATGGCGGCGGGCGCCTGGGCCTGATGGGCGCGGTGGCGGACGCGGCGCTGGAGGCGGGCGGCGAAGTCATTGGCGTGATCCCCGAAGCCCTGGTCGGCGCGGAAGTCGCGCATCGCGGCTGCACGCAATTGCACGTCGTCCAGACCATGCATCAGCGCAAGCAGCTCTTCACCGACCTGTCCGACGGCTTCGTGACGCTGCCCGGCGGCGTCGGTACGATGGACGAGCTGTGGGAAGCGATCAGCTGGGCGCAGCTTGGCTATCATGAAAAGCCGGTCGGCCTGCTCAACGTCGCCGGCTTCTACGACCAGCTGATCGGCTTCAACCGGCAGATGGTGCAGGCGGGCTTCATCCGCCCGCAGCATGCCGGCATCCTGCTGCATGCGGACGCCATCGACGCGCTGCTCGACGCCATGGCCGCCTATCAGCCGCATGAGACCATCTTCGCCATGAAGGCGGCGCGGCTTTGAAATAATATTCCCCGCCCGCTTGCGGGCGGGGTGAGGGGAGGGCATGTCCGCTTCATGGACTTAACAGGCCCTCCCCCGGCCCCTCCCGCAAGCGGGAGGGGGGGATTAGACCGCGCTGCCCTTGTCACTCATGCGCGCGACAGCATCGCGCGCGGGTCGAAATCCTTCGCCATGGCGTCCAAGCTGTTCGATCCCGTGACTCGGGAGCGCGCCTGGCTGCTCTATGCCTGGTGCCGCAAATGCGACGACATCGCCGATGGGCAGGATCATGGCGGCGCGATGCGCAGCGTGCCCGATGCGCAGGCGCGCCTGTCGGAAATGCGGGTGCTGACCGACCGGGCGCTGCGAGGCGAGCCCACCGGCGATCCGGCCTTTGACGGCTTCGGGGTGGTCATGCGCGAATGCCGCATACCGGCGCGTTACGCCCAAGACCTGATCGAGGGCTTCGCGCTGGACGCGCGCGACTGGCGGCCCCGCAGTCAGGATGACATGCTGCGCTATTGCTATCATGTCGCCGGCGCGGTCGGCTGCATGATGGCGGTGCTGATGGGCGTCGATCCCGACGACCAGGCGACGCTCGATCGCGCATGCGACCTGGGCCTGGCCTTTCAGCTCGCCAATATCGCCCGCGACATTTGCGAAGATGAAGCCGCCGATCGCTGCTATCTGCCGGTCGAATGGCTGGTTGAAATGGACATGCCGCCCGGCGAGCATATGAAGCCGTGGGTGCGTCCGCGGCTCTCCAGACTGGCGCGGCGACTGGCGGACATGGCCGCCGCCTATGAGCAGAGCGCGCGCCATGGCACCGGCGCATTGCCGCCGCGCGCGGCCTGGGCGGTGCTCGCCGCGGCGGGCATTTATGGCGACATCGCGCGGGAAGTCGCCCGGTGCGGCGACCATGCCTGGGACCATCGCGTCGTGACGCCCCGGCGCGACAAGATCGCCTGGGTCGCGCGCGCGGGGCTGCAGGTCATCGGCCGCGCCCGCCGCTGGCCGGCGGACGCGCCTCGTTCGCCGGCGCTCTGGACTCGTCCCCGCGACTGACGGCCCGCGCAAAGCTCGATTCGCTCGGCAAAAAAAGGGCCGATGCTTGCGCATCGACCCAGGCATGTTCGCAGGAGGAACATCGGAAGGCGGGGCGACGGCCTGACTGAAAGGCTTGGCCGCCCGGCCAGATCGGTGAAAACTTACGGGTTGTAGGCGCGCTCGCCATGTTCGCCGAGGTCGAGGCCTTCATATTCGACCTCCTGGCTGACCCGCAGGCCAGTGACGGCCTTGGCGATGTAGATGGCGATGGCGGTGCCGATCGCGGCCCAGATGATGGTGGTGACGGTGGCCAGCAGCTGCGTCACGACCTGGCTGCCGATGGCGAAGTCGTCGCCGCCCGGGCCGCCAAGCGCCGGCGAATAGACGATGCCGGTGCCGATCGCGCCGATCATGCCGCCGATGCCATGGATGCCGAAGGCGTCCAGGCTGTCGTCATAGCCAAGCTTCGGCTTGAGGACGGTGACGGCGTAGAAGCAGATGATGGAGGCGACGGCGCCCAGCACGATCGCGCCGAACGGCCCCGAATTGCCGGCCGCCGGGGTCACCGCGACCAGGCCGGCGATGATGCCCGAGCAGAAGCCCAGCGCCGATCCCTTGTGCCCGTTCAGCCGCTCGGCGAGCATCCAGAACAGACCGGCCGAAGCGGTGGCGACGAAGGTGTTGATCATCGCGAGCGCGGCCGAGCCATTGGCTTCCAGCGCGGAGCCGGCGTTGAAGCCGAACCAGCCGACCCACAGCAGGCCGGTGCCGACCGCGGTCAGCGTCAGGCTGTGCGGGGGCATGGGCTCCTTGGGATAGCCGATGCGCTTGCCGAGGATGAGGCAGGCGACCAGCGCCGACACGCCGGCGTTGATGTGCACCACGGTGCCGCCGGCGAAATCCAGCGCACCCATTTCGAAGAAGAGACCGCCGGCCGCCCACACCATATGCGCGACGGGGAAATAGACGATGGTCAGCCAGACCAGCGCGAAGACCATCACCGCCGAAAATTTGATGCGCTCGACAACCGAGCCCAGCACCAGCGAGACGGTGATTGCCGCAAAGGTCATCTGGAAGCAGACGAACACATATTCGGGGATGACGACGCCATCGGTGAAGGTCGCAGCGGTCGAATCCGGCGTGATGCCGGCCAGGAACAGCTTGGACAGGTCCGAAATGAAGCCGTTGCTGGGACCGGCGAAGGCCAGGCTGTAGCCGTAGATGACCCAGATCAGCATGGCGAAGCAGGTGGCGGCGCCGATCTGCGTCATGACCGACAGCATATTCTTGGTGCGAACCAGACCGCCGTAGAAGAGGGCGAGGCCCGGCAGGATCATCGCCAGCACCAGGATGGTCGACATCATCATCCAGGCGGTGTCGCCCTTGTCGGGTGTCGGCGCGGCGGCGGCCGCCTCCTGCGCCCATGCGGGCAGCGCGGCGAACAGCGACAGGGCGCCAGCCCCCGCCACGCCGCAGAATTTCTTGGAAAAGCTCATCATTCCCCCCTTCTTACAGCGCGGTTTCGCCGGTCTCGCCGGTGCGGATGCGCACGGCCTGCCCGACATCAAGGACGAAGATCTTGCCATCGCCGATGGCGCCCGAATTGGCGGCCGCCTGGGTCGCTTCCACGACGCGCGGCGCAAGGTCGTCGTCGCAGACCACCTCGATCTTGATCTTGGGAACCATGTTCGTGGAATATTCGGCGCCGCGATAGATTTCGGTCTGGCCCTTCTGGCGACCAAAGCCCTTCACTTCGCTGACCGTCATGCCGGCGATGCCGAGCGAGGACAGTGCCTCGCGGACATCGTCAAGCTTGAACGGCTTGATGATAGCCATGACAAGTTTCATGTCGCCCCCTGTGGATGGTGTGCAGGGAACGATCAGCAAGAGCCGTGCCAAAACGCTAAAGACCCATTAACGGGCCTTTACTGCCAGGCGTCGCTCGTCCGGCCGCCGAAAAAATGGGCAGCCTGGCGCTCCTGCTCAAAAAATGGGCATGCTTCCTACCAGTCGCTGCCTTCCGCCACCGCCTCGGCCTCTTCGAGCAGCGTTTCGCGGCCCAGCGCGGCATTGCGATGTGGAAAGCGGCCGAAGCGCTGGATCATGGCGTGATGCTGGCGCGCGAAGTCGATCGCGTCTGCGTCGCCCGTGCCCTCGATCAGGGTCACCGCCATCTCCTGATCCTCCAGCGCCTCGCTATGCTGGAAGGGCATGTAGAAGAACAGCCGCCCGGCGCCACCGATCTGGATGTCATAACCATGGGCGATGGCGCCGCGCGCGATGTCGCGCGCCAGCGCATCGGTATCGAAGGCCTGCCCCGTTCCTCGGAACATGTTGCGCGGCAACTGATCGAACAGCAGCACCGCCGCCAGCGCGTCATCCGCGCGATCGAGAAAGGTCTCGGCGGGAAGCGCCTGCTTTTCCCTCCACAATGCCTTATATTCGGCCAGGCAGCGCTGATCCAGCGCTGGGTCATGGCTCCACCATCCGCTTTCCCCGACCTGGTTGAACCAGAAATCGAGCAGGGCGGCCGCCCAGTCGGCGGTAACGGCGTCATGGCTGTCGGTCAGCATGTTCATGCAGAACCAATGAAGAACCGCGGCTCTGGTTCCGCCATTCGAGGGGCCGAGGGCTCCGTCGGGCGCAGTCCCGGCGGAAAACCGCTCGTCAGGCGGCGGTGCCGCCTACCGTCAGCCCTTCCATCAGCAGTGTTGGCTGGCCGACACCGGCCGGCACGCTCTGCCCGCCCTTGCCGCACATGCCGATGCCTTCATCCAGCGCCCAGTCATTGCCGACGCCGATCACCTTGGTGAGCGCGGTCGGCCCATCGCCGATCAGCGTCGCGCCCTTGATCGGGTCGCCCAGCTTGCCATTCTCGACCTTATAGGCCTCGGTGCAGGAAAAGACGAACTTGCCGGACACAATGTCGACCTGCCCGCCGCCGAAGCTCTTGGCGAAGATCCCGCTCTTCATGCCGCCCAGCATCTCTGCGGGGTCATCCTGGCCACCCTTGATGAAGGTGTTGGTCATGCGCGGCATGGGGGCATGGGCGTAGCTTTCGCGGCGACCATTGCCGGTGGGCGCGACGCCCATCAGCCGAGCATTCAGCCGATCCTGCATATAGCCGCGCAGGATGCCGTCCTCGATCAGGATGTTTTCCTGCGTCGGCGTCCCTTCGTCGTCGATCGACAGCGAACCGCGCCGGTCCATGATGCTGCCATCGTCGACCACGGTGACGCCCGGCGCGGCGACTCGCTCGCCGATGCGACCGGAAAAGGCGCTGGTCCCCTTGCGGTTGAAATCGCCTTCCAGCCCATGGCCGATCGCTTCGTGCACCAGGACGCCGGGCCAGCCCGGGCCCAGCAGCACCGTCATTTCGCCGGCGGGCGCCGCGACCGATCGCATGTTGACGCGCGCTTGCGCCAGCGCCTCGTCGATCGCGCGGTTCCACACCGCCTTGTCCATCACCTGGTCGTAGAGATAGCGGCCGCCGATGCCGAACACGCCGGTTTCACGGCGACCATTTTCCTCCAGGATGATGGAGACGTTGAGCCGCACCAGCGGGCGAACATCGGTCGCGGTGAACCCGTCGGCGCGGACGATCTCGACCACCGACCAGCTGCCCGCCAGGCTCACCGATACTTGGGCCACGCGCGGATCGCGCGCGCGGGCGGCGGCGTCGATCTCGGCGCACAGCGCGACCTTCTCGGCGAAGGGCACGATTTCGAGCGGATTGGCGTCGGTATAGAGATGGCGATTGGTGCGCTGCGGGGGCGGAGCGGGCTGTCCCTTGGCGGGATCGAGCAGGGTGAGCGTCTGCGCCGCCTTTGCAATCGCCGCTTCGCTCAAATCATTGGCATGAGCAAAGCCGGTCATCTCGCCCGACACGCCGCGCAGGCCAAAGCCCGCATCGGTCGAATAGTCGGCGGTCTTCAGTCGCCCGTCGTCGAAGCCAAAGCTCTCGCTGGCACGATATTGCAGATAGAGTTCGCCGTCGTCGCACTGGCTGAGTGCCTGCGCGGTCAGGCGGCGCGCGCCATCGGGATCGAGCAGGCCGGGACGGTAGAGAAGGCCGCGGGCGTCGGTGAACAGGGATGCGGTATCGGTCATCCGCCTGATATAGGCGCGCGCCGGCTCGATCCCAACAGAAAAGCTTTAGAGGCTGGCGCCCGATGCGATGTCCGGCTTCGTGGCGACGTCGGGCGTGTCCGCGACGCCGCCGATCAGCACGAAGCGACGGTCGCAATAGCCGCAATCGACATAGCCATGCTCGTCGATTTCCAGGAACACGCGCGGGTGGCCGAGCGCGGCGGGAATATCCCCCGAACCGTCACAGGACACGCGGGGCTTGGAGACTCGGATGATTTCGGGCGGCTGGATCATGGGAAGCGGAATTAGCAGCGGCTGCGGTGCGCCGCAATATGCCCCGTCTACATGCGCGGCGGCAGGATGCGGCCGCAGGGAGTGTTCCTGGCGGAGCCCTCCGCTTTGGCCAGCGCCGTCCACGCGCCGCAGTCCCGCGTCGCCATCACCGCCAGGGGTGACAGCATCAGCAGCACGGGCAGGATCGCGCCGGCAAGAGAAAAGGCAAAGGGCATGCGACAGGATTGCGCGCGCCATGCTTGCTCCAGCCTGAACGTTATGCCGTCGGACTGAGGCGCTTTCCTGCTGGCGAAACTTGCAGGGGGTGATGCGGGAAGACCGCCCCAGTTCCTGACACTCTCGCGGATGCCATCTTCGGCAAAATGGTGGGCGATGACGGGCTCGAACCGCCGACATTCTCGGTGTAAACGAGACGCTCTACCAACTGAGCTAATCGCCCCCGGTCGGGAAGGCGCCTATTGCGGGCAAACGCCGCGCCGGTCAAGCCCTTCAGCTGCTGAGCAGCCGGCGGCTTGCGCCGAACCAGCGCAGCATCGATTCGGCGGTTTCCTGCGCCAGCGATATGAAGACGCGGCGGCCGTCATGCGGGTCGGCATGGCGCTGCACCAGCCCCTTGTCGGTCAGCGTCCGGATCCAGCGCAAGGCTGTGGTCGGCGGTACGGCAGCCGCGATGCAGAGGCTCGATACCGACACGCGCTCCTGCTCCAGCCGCGCCGCCAGCAGGTCGAGCAGCATGTCCCAGGCGGGATCGGCGAACAGGTCGCCGGGCAGGAAATCGGCGCGTATGCGCCGCGCGCGCAGCATGTCGCGCACTTGCTGGGCGGTGACCGCGGGCGTTTCGGCGGGTCGGGCCGGCGGGGCGAAGGGCGTGATTGCCGGCATGCCGATATAGTCGCTGGCGCGGTCGGAAATGCGCGGCCCCAGATCGAAACTGGGCGTCGCCGTCACCTTGGCGCGCTGCGTCAACGCATCGATCGTGCGGGCCAGCCGTCCGACCTCGTCGCTGAGCTGCTGCAACCGCATGGCTTCCCGATCCACTTCGTGCACGCTGCCGCCGATCGGTCGATGCTCGCCAGCCGCCACCAGCGCTGCGGCCAGCTCCACCGGATCAGGATCGCACAATAATTGGCTGTGCGGGCTGCGAAGGCAGGCGAAGGCCAGTTCCACCGTGTCCCAACCCGCAACCAGCACCACCGCCATACCGGTCTGGATCGCCTGCGTCTCGACCTGCACCAGCAGCCGCTCCAGCATCGGGGTCATGGTCGGACAAAAGAGCAGCAGCGAATCGCATTGGGTCTGCGCGTCCAGACGCTCCGCCGCCTCGCTCAGGCCAGTGACGCCCAGCAGGCGCAGATTGGCCGCCTGCGCGATCGGCGCCAGCGCCGCCGTGTCGGCCCAATCGGCGATGATGAGCAGGCTCTGCCGATCGTCGCGCTCGGCGATCGGCTGGGACGCATCGCAAAAGGGCGTCGCGTAGGAAAAATCGTCCATCATGATCCAGTCCCTGTTCTAGCTTCGTTCTGGAGAATAAAGCAAGAACGGATCAGTTCAGCCCAATCCTTCGCCGATGTGGACACGAGTTGGCGATGTCCCCTTCGAAGCGCCTCGGGAGAGACGCCGACCCGGTCCGGAATGGGTCCGCAGTGGCGCGATTGGCGACAGTTTTCCTACGAATTTCCTATCTTCGAATGAGACGTTGATCTTCTCTCCATTTCGGAGTCTTTTCCGTCAAACCCCGGTTTTTCGGGCAAAGTCGATATAGAGTTGCCGCAGGCGCATGGCGAGGGGGCCGGGCGTTCCGTCTCCGATCGCCTGCCCATCGATCCGCACCACCGACTGGCACAGGGTCGACGCGCTGGTGATGAAGGCTTCCTTGGCGTCCATCGCTTCGGCGACGGTGAAGGCGCGGCGCACCACGGCGATGCCGCTTTCCTCCGCCAGCGCAGCCAGCGCCGCGCCGGTGCAGCCGGCAAGCACCGCCTGGCTATAGGGTCGGGTGACGATGCCGTCATCGGTCAGGATGAAGGCCGTGGAGGACGCGCCTTCGGTGACGAAGCCGTCCTCGACCATCCACGCCTCCTGCGCGCCCGCCGCGCGCGCGGCCTGTTTGGCCATGGCCTGGGCGAGCAGGCCGACGCTCTTGATGTCGCGCCGCGCCCAGCGCAGATCGGGCATGGTGGCGACAGCGATGCCGTCGCGGACGGCTGGCACGTCGAGGAAGGGCTTGTCCTGGACGAACAGGAACAGGGTCGGTGCAAGATCCTGCGGCGCGATGAAGTCGCGCGTCCTGTCCGCGCCGCGCGTGACCTGCAGATAGACAAGGCCCTCGCTCAGTCCATTGCGGGCGACCAGTTCCTTCTGCACCGCCTCAATCTCCGCCAGGGGGAGCGGCAGGCGAATGCCGATCGCGCTGGTCGATCGCTCCAGCCGCGCCAGATGCGACGCGCTGTCCACCAGCTTGCCGTCGATGACCGCGGCAACCTCGTAAATACCGTCGGCGAACAGGAAGCCGCGATCCAGCGGCGAGATGCGAGCATCTGCGAGCGGCAGATAGGCGCCGTTCAGATAGGCGACGGACATGAGGCGGAATGATCCCTGGCAACGAGCGATGCCGCTGCTTTTGCCGCTCCCCCGCCCAGGGTCAAGCCACTCCGCAGGTTATGGGCGGCGCAATATCGGTAGAGGTAAGGTTGGCGCATAGTCTGCCCACATCGCGCTCGCCTCAAGCCGCCTTCCCTTTCAACGCTTTCTGCCGGCGGCGCTGCACGGATGAGCCGATGCCCATCGCCTCGCGATATTTGGCGACCGTGCGGCGGGCGATGTCCATGCCCTTGGCGCGCAGCAGGTCGACCAGCGTGTCGTCGGACAGGATGGCCTGCGGGTCCTCGGCGGAAATCAGCGCCTTGATGTGGCTCTTGACCGCTTCTGCCGACACCGCGCCATCACCGCTCGCGGCCGAAACGCCGCTCGAGAAGAAATATTTGAGCTCATAAAGCCCCCGGGGGCAGGACAGATATTTGTTGGATGTGACGCGGCTGACCGTGCTTTCATGCATGCCGATCGCGTCCGCCACGGCCTTGAGCGTCAGCGGCTTGAGATGCGCGACGCCCTTGCGGAAGAATTCCTCCTGCTGGCGCAATATCTCGCTCGCCACCTTGATGATCGTCTTCTGCCGCTGGTCCAGCGCCTTCACCAGCCAATTGGCGCTGGCGAGGCAATCGGCGAGCCACGCCTTGCTGTTCTTGTCCTGCGGTCCGCTCGCCAGTTCGACATAATAGCTGCGGTTGACCAGCACGCGGGGCAGGGTGGCGCTGTTGATCTCGATCGCCCAGCCGTCGCTGGTCGGGCGGATGAACAGGTCGGGCGTCACCGGCGCGGCGCTGGCGCCGGAAAAGCGCAGGCCCGGCTTGGGATCATAGCCGCGCAACTCGGCGATCATGTCCGCCATATCCTCCTCGTCCACGCCACAGATGCGGCGCAGCTGGGGCAGGGCGCCCTTGGCCAGTAGATCGAGATTGGCGAGCAGCCGCGCCATGCACGGGTCGTGACGGTCGGCTTCCTTCGCCTGCAGCGCCAGGCATTCGGACAGCGACCGCGCGCCCACGCCGGTCGGATCGAAGCCATGGATCACCCCCAGCACGCGCTCCACATCGTGCAGCGGTACGCCCAGGCCATGGGCGGTCGTCAGCAGATTCGCCTCCAGATAGCCCGCCTCATCAATCTGGCCGATCAGTTGCGACGCGATCAGCAGGTCCATGCCGGACAAAGCGGCGCGCGCCTGATCCATCAGATGTTCCTGCAGGCTGGCGTCGGGTGCGGCGAAACTGTCGAAATCAGGAGCGTCCTCGGCATAGCCGCCGCCGATCGGGTCCATGCTCCCGCCAGCACCCATGGCTGACGCCATTCGTTCGCCGGGGCCATCGTCGATGAAGGTTTCGGCGCCATGATCGACATCGAGCGGGCTGTCCGCTTCGCCCATGCCCTGCGCGATCAGGTCGTCGCTTGCCCCGCTTTCGGCGGCGAGGACGGGCGCCTCCACCGCGCGGTCGATGCCGTCGGGCGCAGGCGGCCCATCGTCCCTGCCGGTTTCGAGCAGCGGGTTCTTCTCCAGCTCGCCCGCGACGAAGGCCTCGATCTCCAGATTGGACAGCGCCAGCAGCTTGATCGCCTGCTGCAGCTGCGGCGTCATCACCAGAGACTGGCTCTGGCGAATGTCGAGGCGCGGCCCGAGCGCCATCAGCCAGGCGTCCGGTCGGCAGAAAGAGGCCGCCCCCGCGCCATCTTACAGCTGGAAATTTTCGCCCAGATAGAGGCGACGGACGTCAGCATTGGCGACCAGTTCGGTGGGATTGCCCGCGAACAGCACCTGGCCCCCATAGATGATGCAGGCGCGATCGACGATTTCCAGCGTCTCGCGCACATTATGGTCGGTGATGAGGACGCCGATGCCCCGGTTCTTGAGGTCCTTCACCAGGTCGCGAATATCGGCGATAGACAGCGGGTCGATCCCGGCGAAGGGCTCATCGAGCAGCACGATCGAAGGGTTGGCCGCCAGCGCGCGCGCGATTTCGCACCGCCGGCGCTCGCCGCCCGACAACGCCATGGCGGAAGAGTCGCGCAGCCGCGTCAGGCCAAATTCGTCCAGCAGCTGTTCCAGCCGCGCCGCCCGCGCCGCCTTGTCGGGTTCCGCCAGCTCCAGCACGGCGCCGATATTCTGCGCGACGCTAAGGCCCCGGAAGATCGATGTTTCCTGCGGCAGATAACCCAGGCCCAGGATCGCCCGGCGATACATGGGCAGGCCGGTAATGTCCTGCCCGTCCAGCACGATGCGGCCGCGATCGGGGCGCACCAGCCCCATCACCGAATAGAAGCAGGTCGTCTTGCCCGCGCCATTGGGACCAAGCAGGCCGACCACCTCGCCCTTGCCCACGGTCAGGGACACGTCGGACAGGACGACGCGCTTGTCGTAGCTTTTGGCGATCGAGATGACCGACAGCCCATCGCCCACTTCCTGAGGAGCGAGGGGGTGGGCCGGGGTCGGCCGGTCCTGAACGGTCACGTCGTGCATCCTGTCATCCTTCGCGAACCCTGCGGCCGCGCGTCTAGATTGTCGGCCACCCTGCGGTTGGCAAGCTTTGTGCATGGTAACAGCATGGGCGCAAGAGTAAAACCCGCGGCGCGCTGATGCCGATCGGGATCAGCGCACCGGCAGGGCCGTTTCATATTTGGTCGTCGATAGGGCGAATTGCGACGACGCGCCCGCCACCGATTGATGTTTCAGCAGCGTACGCATCAGGAAATGCTCATAATCGGCAACATCGGATGCGACGATGCGCAACAGATAGTCCCACTCCCCCGACATGGAATAGCATTCCATCACCTGTTCATGGGCGCGCACGAAATCCTCGAACGCGGCGATCGCTTCGGCGGAAAAGGCCTTCATCCGGACATGGCACAGGACGGTGACGCCCTGGCCCAGCGCGCGCGGATCGGCCAGCCAGACCGCGCGGCGCAACAATCCCTGCTCCTGCATCGCGCGCACCCGCCGCCAGCAGGACGGGCCGGTGCTGCCCACCCGCTCGGCCAGCTCGGCATTGCTGAGCGTGGCGTCCCTCTGAAGCTCCGCCAATATTCGCCGGTCCAGCGGATCAAGGCTGATAAAATTCGTCATGCAGATCCTTTAGCATGAAACAGCTTTTCGTTTCCACGTCGTCGTCCATCCCCTTTGAAAAGCATTCGCGCATTTTTTTTGACATCATCCTCATATGGAGAAGGATGCCGACACTCGCCCCCCTGGCGCGGCGGAAGACTGGACGATTCCGCAGGGTTGGGATCGGTACAGCGCCGCCGATCATGCGACGTGGGATCGGTTGTTCGAACGTCAGGCGCAGATGCTTCAGGGGCGGGTCGTGCCGCAATTCCTGGACGGGCTCGACATTTTGCGCATGGACCGGCCGGGCATTCCCGAATTTGCCGCACTCAATGATCGGCTTATGGCGGCGACCGGCTGGCAGGTTGTGGCGGTGCCCGGACTGGTGCCGGACCGCATCTTCTTCGATCATCTCGCTCATCGGCGCTTCCCCGCCGGGCGGTTCATCCGCACGCCCGAACAGGAAGATTATCTGCAGGAGCCCGACATCTTCCACGATGTGTTCGGCCATGTCCCGTTGCTCGCGAACCCGGTCTTCGCCGATTATATGCAGGCCTATGGCCGTGGCGGGCTCCGCGCTGATGGCCTCGGCGCAATTGCGAAGCTTGCTCGGCTCTACTGGTACACGGTCGAATTCGGGCTGATCGCGACAGGCGAGGGGCTGCGCCTCTATGGCGCCGGGATCGTGTCGTCCAATGCCGAATCGCGGTTCGCACTGGAAGACCCGTCGCCCCACCGCCTTGGTTTCGACCTGCGGCGGATCATGCGCACGCGCTATCGGATCGACGATTTCCAGCAAAGCTATTTCGTCATCGACAGTTTCGAGGATCTGCTGGCGCAGACCACGCAGACCGATTTCGCGCCGCTCTATGCCGATCTCGCCACGCTGCCCGATCATGAAACCGACAGCATCCTGCCTGGCGACCGCGTGCTGACTCGCGGAACCCAGGCCTATGCCAGACACAAGGAAGAGGAGCCTTTATGACCGCCACCATGCTGGAGCAGCAGCTCGACGCCCCGTCCGCCAATCCGCTGGGCCTCAACGGGTTCGAATTCGTCGAATTCACCTCGCCCGAACCCGACAGGATGGCCGCGCAGTTCGAAGCGCTGGGCTTTACCGCGACGCATCGCCATCCGACCAAGAATATCACGCGTTACAAGCAGGGCCGCATCAACCTGATGCTGAACCGCGACGATGCCGGGCGCGTGGCGGCCTTCCGCGGCGTTCACGGGCCCTCGGCCAGCGCCATGGCGTTCCGCGTCGCCGATCCGCAAGCGGCGCTCGCCTGGGCGCTCGATAATGGCGCCAAGGCGACGGAAGAGGATGACACCGTCATCGAAGGCATTGGCGGCGCCTATCTCTACTTCATCCAGGACGGCGAGGACCTGTATGGCAACTGGGCCGAAATGCCCGGTTGGCGCGAAAAGGAGGCCGCCAACAGCGTCGGCCTCGACCTGCTCGATCACCTGACCCACAATGTGCGGCGCGGCCAGATGCGCGTGTGGAGCGAATTCTACCGCACGCTCTTCAATTTCGAGGAGCAGAAATTCTTCGACATCAAGGGCAAGGCGACCGGGCTCACCAGCCAGGCGATGATCGCGCCCGATCGCGCCATCCGCATTCCCCTGAACGAAAGCCAGGACGACAAGAGCCAGATCGAGGAATTTATTCGCGACTATCATGGCGAGGGCATCCAGCATCTCGCGCTTACCACCGACAATATCTACGAAACGGTAGAAAAGCTGCGGGCGCGCGGCGTGCGCCTGCAAGACACAATCGAAACCTATTATGAACTGGTCGACAAGCGCGTCCCGGGCCATGGCGAGGATCTGGAGCGGCTGCGCAAGAACCGCATCCTGATCGACGGCGATGTCGAGAGCGAGGGCATCTTGCTCCAGATCTTCACCGAAAACATGTTCGGGCCGATCTTCTTCGAAATCATTCAGCGCAAGGGCAATGAAGGCTTTGGCAACGGCAATTTCCAGGCCCTGTTCGAAAGCATCGAGCTGGACCAGATCCGCCGCGGCGTGATCAGCATCGACGCCTGATCAGGCGCCGACGCCTGATCAGTCTTGGAACAGCTTGAACTCGGCAAGGCGCACCGCCTTGCCGGGATGCTGGGTGAAAGCGATGCGTATCCTGGCGGTGCGTAGCGCCGGCCAGCGCATATCCGTGACGCCATTGGCGACAGGGCTGCCCTTGGGCGTAGCGATGTCACGCCAGGCGCCATCGACCCAGGCCTGCATCCGGTAGCGGGCCGGCACGGCAAAGCCCTTGCCATCGGCGAAGAAGGCCAGTTCGGCGCGGCCGATCGCCTGAGGCCGGCCCAGGTCGATCGCATACCATTGCTGAGCGGGCGCAGCGGCCGAGGACCAGCCATTGGGCAGTTCCGGGAAGAACCAGGTGCGCCCGTCGATCGCATCATGGACATTCTCCGTGTCGGCGTTGCTGGACGCTGAACCCATCGGATATTGTCCGCGCACCAGCTGCACCGCCTTGTTGATCGGCCGGACGATCGGGGCGATGGCGACGCGCGCGACTTGCGTTTCCAGGCGGCCCAGTGTGTCGCGGCGCGCCACTTCCTTGCCGTCGACCTCGATCGAAAGCCCCTTGCCGCGGCGATAATGGCTGCCGTCCGCGTCCCAGGTCACGGCGATCCTGTGCCCATGATAGGGGACATCCTGCACCCGGAACCAGGCCAGAGCCTGCGCGTCGTTCATCGCCGGCAGCAGCGGATTGACCTCCAGCACATCGTCGGCGCGCGGGCGGATGCCGACTAAGCCGGTCAGGATCAGGTCGTTGAAGCCGGAATGGAAATAATGATGGCTGCGGTCGAGTCCCACGATCGGCTTGCCCGTTTCGGAATGATAATCCTCTTCCAGGTCCAGCCGATCCCCCTGATAATGCAGGGCGGCATATTGGCGCAGCAGGCGCATATAGGTGCTGCGCGTCACCGGCCCATGGGCGCTGCGATCGTTCAGCAGATTGGCCATGCCATGCAGGACCTGCGTCGTCTGGTAGGGCCAGATCGGTCCGTTCCACTGGCATTCGGGCGCGTTGCCCAGAAACCGATATTGCCGCATATAATATTCGTAGCCGGCCTCGACCGTGCGCATCCCCGCCTTGCCGGCGAGCGAAGCGGGGTCGATCAGATGCGCCCACGCCTGCGCATATTTGGGGTCGTCCGGCACCAGGCCGAACATCCAGGGCAGATAGCCGACCAGCTCCCGATTGCGGATCGGGTCCCAATAGTTGACGAACTCGTTCTTGCGCGACTGGTGCCGGTCGATGAAGTGCGTGAGCTTGTCGCTCCACAGAGCGTCCAGCACCCGGCGCTGCAACGCGTCGGCGCGCGCGGTATAGTCGGCCGCCATCGCCTTGTCGCCCGCCATCGCGGCCATCTGCGACAGCGCGCGGGCATTGGCGAACATATAGCTGTTGACCGACGGGCGGAAAGCGTCCCCGCCCCGGAAGCCGTCCTTGCCGCCCGACGCGTCGATCGACGACACGGTATATTCGGTCGCATCGAGCAGCGGCTCGACAAAATAGAGGCCCTTGTCGAAATCGAAATGATCGTCCCACAGGCGGTAGATATGGTTCATCACCGGCAGATGTTCGATCGCATCCTGCCGGTCGCCATCGACTAGGTAACGGCCCCAGACGCTGTCGGCCATATGATCGGTGAAATGCCGGTCATTGCCGCCGCTGCGGTACATGAAATTGATATAATCGTCGGTAAAGCGCCGGTCGCGCAGCCAGCGTCCTTCGCCGATATGGAAGCCGCTAGCGTCATTCAGGCTGGCATAGGGCTGGCGCTGCCAGTCGACATCGTCGAAAAATTCGGTGGTGATATAGCCTTCGGCGCCCAGGTCGCGCTGATGCCCGCGGAAAATCTGCCAGCGATAATAATAGACCGCGTCGATCCGGGGATCGGCGGATTCGAAGAAGGGGATGCGGTCTTCATACCAGGGTGCATCATTGCCGAAGCGCGCCGCGGCGATGGCGGCCGTGTCCATCGCGGGCGGGGGAGGGGCGGCGCCGATCCCGGTCAGCGCGGCTCCCGCCAGCATCATCATCCCGATCGCGCGCATCGCTCATCCTCCCTTATGTCACAAACAGATATGGCGGCCGTCCCGGGAAGTGGAGAGATTTCCCGGAACGACCGCCATGAAGACGGAGCGCAGTGAGGAGACACCGCGCCCCATCGGGCACTCATTTGAACGTGTAGCGAAGACCCAGAGCGAATGTCCGTGCGATCAGCGTGGTGCCGAGGTTGAACTGCTCGGGACCGCCGACATCTTCGAACTTATAGTAAGTCTGCTGCTTCGACTTGGTCAAGTTCACCGCGTCGAACGTCACGCCCAGGCGATCATTGACGTTCCAGGTGAGCTGCAAGTCCAGGCTCTTTTCGGGGTTGCGCCACACGCCGATGGGATTGGCGAACAGGCGCGCCTCGTTGTTCGCCAGGAACTCCTTGCGCCAGATATAGGACAGGCGCGCGCCGATCGGGCCGTTGTCATACGCGAGCGTCGCGTTGTAGCTGAGGTCCGAAACGCCGAAGAAGGACGACGTCGCTTCACCCGTGATCTCGCCGGCCGAGTTGGACAGCGGAATATTCTGCTTGGAATCCAGCACCGTGACGCTGCCGACAAAGCCCAGGCCGTCCAGCGGACCCGGCAGGTAGCTGGGGAAATAGGTCAGGCCCAGTTCCAGGCCCTTGAGCACGCCGTTCGACGCGTTGACCGGGCGCGTAATGGCGAAGGTGTCGGTCGCGCCGGCTTCGATCCCGTTGTTGGGAATATATTCCTGGATTGTGAGCGGCACCACCAGACCTTCGATCTCACGACGGAAGCCGGTCAGCGTGATCGCGCTGTTGCGTTCGAAATACCATTCCAGCGCCAGGTCGAAATTCTTCGAATGGGTGGGCTTCAAGTCCGCCGTGCCCGCCGAGCCGCTGCCATAACCCACATTGGTGAGATCGCCGGTCAGCGTGTAATTGGGGTTGATGTCGCCGAAGTTGGGACGACGCAGCGTTTCGCCATAGTTGAAACGCAGGCGCAGATTGTCCGTGATCTCATAACGGGCGGTGAAGCTGGGCAGCCAGCGATCCGAACCCGACGAGACGGTCGTCTGCGCGCCGTTATTGTAGCGATCGAAGAAGTTGTAGTCGGTATCGACGGTGACATAGCGCGCGCCGGCCTGCAGCTTCAGCGGCCGACCGAAGATCGACACCTCGCCATCGACCTGCAGGTACATGGCGATGGTGCTCTCGTCGATGTCGAACGTCTTCTGCAGCGACAGCTGGTCGGACGTCGCAAGGCCGTACAGGCCACGCACCATGTCGGCGTTGTCATAGAGCCAATAGCCATTGGCCAGGGTCCAGCTCGACGGCACGTCGGCCCGGCCCTGATAGAAGTCCGAATTGGTGAAGGCCGCATCCTCGCCCAGGCCGGCCAGCGTAGTGCCCACCAGCGGCGCGCCGCGATCCTGCGTCCGGACATAGTTGGACGCCTTGCGCTGGTCGATGCGGATGCCGGCCTTCACCTGGCGGATGAAGCCTTCATCCCAGGTATAATAGCCGTCCAGCATGCCTGTGATGGCGCTGCCCTTGTCGCGGTTGGCATTGTCGTACAGCTGCGCCACGTTCCAGATGCTGGTGTCGTTCAGCAGGCTGTCGTCATCGAAATGATAGGAAGGAATGCCGCCGCCCGCATTGAAATCGGTGGTGATGCTGTTGGCGACGCGATCGGTGCGCATGGCGATGAAGCTGCTCTCCACCTTGCTGCGCTGATAGGCGATGTCGCCGACGATCTTGCCGCGCTCGCCCAGGTCCCACTTGCCGTTCAGGGCATAGACCCAGCTGTCGGTCTTCGACTTGGTGAAGTCGCCGCTGTTGAAGCCGTAGACCGAATTGGCGGTGCGCGCCTTCACGATATTGGTGCCGTCATACAGGGTCGGCGCCTCGGGATTGGCCCAATAGTCGACGAAGCTGAACTGAAGGCTGTTGAACGTCTCGCCGCGGAAGCCGGCATAGAAGACTTCGGCGGTGTAGACCGAGCTGCTGTTGGGCGCCCACTGTAACGCGACGTTGAAGGAGGGGCGCTCGCGCTTGCCATAGAGGTCGGAGCTGAACACCGCGTCGCGCGACAGATAATAGGGGGTTTCGACGCCATTGACGAGCATGGTCGAACCGGCGGCGGTAGACAGGCCGCGGTCAAGGCCCGGCTCCCACGCGCCCAGGGTCGGGGCGACGGCGAATTCACCCGTGATCGGGTCCTTTGCCGCGGGGAAGATGCGCTGGAACGGGGAAAGGCCCGTGCCCTCGGCCGGATCCATGTCGGCAAACGGCACCAGCGCGCCGGCGGTGACGGTCTGGTCGCGATATTTGGTGCGCGTGTAGCTGCCGTTGACCAGGATGCCGATGTCGCCGATGCCGGTTTCCCAGCGGTCGCTGACCAGCAGGGCGACGTTGGGGTTATAGGTGTCGGCCTGCTCATTGTAGATGCCGCGGGCCAGGCCTGAAATGGCGAAGCCATCGAAGTCGAAGGGACGGCGGGTCTGCACGTCGACCTGGCCGGCCAAGCCGGTTTCGATCTGGTCGGCCGAGCGCGTCTTGTAGACGTCAACCCGGCTGACGAGGTTTGCCGACACGTCCTGCAGCGCAAAGGCCTGACCGGCGGCGGTGAAGATGTTGCGCCCGTTGAGTGTGGTCAGGGCGTCGGTCAGGCCGCGGATCGAGATGCCGGCCGCTTCGCCGCCGGTGCGGTTGGTGACCTGAACGCCAGTGACGCGCTGCAGCGCTTCGATGACGTTATTGTCGGGCAGCTTGCCGACGTCTTCCGACACGATCGAATCAACGATCTGCGTCGATTGCTTGCGCACGTTGAGGGCGCCGACGATCGACGCGCGCACGCCAGTGACGACGATCTCGTTGATTTCTGCGTCGGATTGCGGCGCCGCGGCAACCCCAGCGTCGGGCGCGGTCTGGGCATGGGCGGCGCCCGCCAGCATCAGCGCGAACATGGACGTGGTAGTGAAAATGACCGGCTTGAAAGCCATCAGCTAATCCTCCCCTGGGCTGGCGCATACGCCATGCCATGCCTGAATTACTCTGACTAATTATTGCTCCGACAAATGAAGCGCAAGCGGAAAGTTGGCGCGACATTTCAGGACGTGGGAAGCTTGTGACATTTATGCTGCATGTCGGGACAGCGCTGGCTTGCGCTGCTATGTAAAGCCGCGCATCGCGAAAGGCCGGCCATCCAACAGATGACCGGCCCCCTTGATCTTGCAAGCTTTTGTCGGACTTGGCCCGGCGAGCTCAGTCCGCGCGCCAATAAGCGCTTGTTTCCCGGCTGCCGACCAGCCGGATTTGCCCTTCGGCCAGCCCCAGCGCCTTGCCCGGCGCCCCCACCGCGGCGAATCGCAACAGGCCCTCACCTTTCTCCTCCAGCCGCACGAACTGGCTGCGGAGCGAAAAGTCCGCGCTCTTGCTGTCGGGCTGCAACGTCACGGCGCCATCCTTGCCTGCGACCAGATAATGGTCGGGCATCAATATGGGGGACAGCATGACGCTTTCCTTGCCGGCGCGGCCCCTGGTCTGGCGGAACTGTGTCTGCGCCAGCGACGGGTTGCCGCCGATCAGGCGCGGGCCGTCATGCGCCAGCAGCGCGGTCGGCGTGGCGGCGGAAATGAAGCGCTCGGGCATCGGCCCATTGCCGACCGGCACGCCGAAATCGGGCGTGCCCTCGGCGGTGTAATAGAGGCGCTGGACGCGGGTGTGCCGGTCGGGGTTGAACAGCGGGTCGCCCTCGATCGCTTCATAGTCGCGGCCATGATAGACGAGGATGTCGCGCCCCTGCTCGTCGACGGTGAAGCTGTTGTGTCCAGGGCCATAGACGCTGGTCTGCCGATTGGTGACGAACACCGGCTGCTTGGACTTGGTCCAGCTCTTGGGGTCCATCAGGTCGGCATTCTCGTCCGCGGTCAGGAGCCCCAGGCAATAGCGCGCATCGGTGGCGCTGGCCGAATAGGTCATGAACAGGCGGCCGTTGCGATGCAGGATAGCGGGCGCTTCGGCGACCTTGTAGCCGCGCACTTCCCAGTCGAGCGTCGGAACGGTCAGCCGCGCGGGCTTCGCCGCTAGCGTCAGCGGCGTCTTGAGCGGGGCGATATACAGGTTGGAGTTGGTCTCGATCCCCGGCTCGCGCTGGGCCCATACGAAATAGCGCACGCCCTTGTGCGTGAAGATGGTCGAATCGAGGTTGAAGCTGTCCCAGGGCGACTGGAACTCGCCCAGCACGCGCCAGGTGCCGGTCATCGGGTCGGCGCCGTCGCACACGATCGCATAGGTGCGGATGCGGAACACATCATCGCCGCCGCCGCTCGGTCCGGCGGCGAAATACATGTGCCAGTTGCCGTCGATCTGATGCAGTTCGGGGGCCCAGATGAAGCCCGACCGCGGGCCGCTCGCCTCATGGCGCCAGAGCACCTTCTCCTCCGCCGTGGCAAGGCCGGCGATGGTCTTGGACCGGCGCAGCACCAGCCGGTCATATTCGGGGACGGAGCCCGTCATGTAATAATAACCATCCTCATGGCGGAAGACCTGCGCGTCGGCGCGGTTCTTGACCAGCGGATTGACGGGCACGGGCGCAGCGGCCTCGTCCGAGGCGGCGCGCACCGCCATCGGCGCGGCCGACAAGGCGGCGGCGCTGCCGATGAAGCCACGGCGGGACAGGGCGAAAAGCATCTGATTCTCTCCGGTTAAGTCAGACTAATCTTGGATCAATATTGCGCGACGGGCCAGCCGTCATCACCCCATATGACCGGCGCGATGCGCAGCGTAGGGGCGCCGTTCGCCTGGCGGTCATAGGCATGATAGACGACATAATCCGTGTTTTTCCCGGTCCTGCCGTCCTTGTCGTGCAGCCAGCCCGCATGGCCCGGGCCGCGCCAGCGCTGCTGTTCCTGCAGATCGGCGCGCAGGAAGATGGTGCCGCCGCCCTCCATCAGCTTGCTGCCATCCTTGCCGACATAGGGGCCGGTGATCGCCCTGGACCGGCCCATGACCGTATAATAGGTGCTGTTCACGCCCTTGCAGCAATAGTCGTAGCTGACCATCAGCCAATAATAGCCGCCATGGTCGATGATGAAGGGCGCCTCGACCGGAGCGGGTGCGCCGGCCGGGGCGGGGCGCCGCGCGATGCTGATCGGCTTTGCCTTCGGGTCCTTGGGCTTGCCGGTTTTGGGGTCCAGTTCGAACAGCTTGATGCCGGTCCAGAAACTGCCCAGCGCCAGCCAGTGGCGGCCATCGCGATCGACGATGAAATTGGGGTCGATCGCGTTGAAATCATCCGCGGTCGTGGACATGACCACCAGCCCCTCGTCGCGCCAGCCATAATCGGGCGAGGAGCGGTCCAGCGTCTTTGCCGTGGCAAGGCCGATCGCCGAGCGGTTGGACCCGAAGGTCGAGACCGAATAATAGAGCCGGTAGCGCCCGTCGACATGGGAAATGTCGGGCGCCCACATGCCGTTGCTGCCCGGGATCGCCTGGCTCGCCCAGGCGGGCAGGGCGGTGAAGACGGGGTCGCCGGCCTTCCAGGTGACAAGGTCGGTGGAGGTCCGGGTTTCGATCAGCCGCTTGCCATGGCCGGTGCTGAACACATGATAGGTGTCGCCTTCGCGAATGATCACCGGATCATGGGTGGGCGCAAGGTCGCCGGCAAGGCGGCTGTTGAGCGTTTCGCGCGCCGGCTCGGGCGGCTGCTGGCCGCAGGCGGGCGCGCCAAGAAGGGCAAGGCCCAGCCATGTCATGATCATCTGCCGCTTCATGCCGGCCTCTCCTTTGGGGGACGGGCTTCCACGGTTGAAAGCTCCCGTTCGCCTGAATGTCTACTCTGCTCCGGCTTTGGCCGGAGCGGGTCGCCGATGGGATGGAGCGGGCGGCCATTCCACCCTCCGCCCGCTCCAAACTCTTATTGCAGGTCCAGCACGACCACCGACTTGGGCGGCAGCGTGACGCTCAGCGTGCCGCCGCTGACCTGCGCGCCGGTGAAGGACGCGGGCTTGATCGTTTCCGGCGCGTCGAACGTGTTGTGCGCGTTCATGGCCGACGCGGTCAGGATGCGGCCGGATACAGTGGCGGCGTTCAGGCCATCCAGCTTCACCGTCACCGTGTTGGGCTGGTTCGGGTCCAGGTTGGACAGGCCGACATGGACCTTGCCATCCTTGCCCTTCACCGCGGAACCACTGACCGCCGGCATGGTGAACTGCCCCTTGCCATACCAAGGCGTATCGAGCTCGATCGGCAGCACGGTCGCGTCCTGCCAGGGCTTGTACATCTCGAACACATGATAGGTGGGCGTCAGCACCATCTTCTTGCCATCGGTCAGGATCATCGCCTGCAGCACGTTCACCATCTGCGCGATGGCGGACATGCGCACGCGGTCGGCATGCTTGGCGAAGATGTCGAGATGGATGGAGGCGACCAGCGCGTCTCGCAGCGTATTCTGCTGCCGCAGGAAGCCCGGATGCGTGCCGGGATCCTGCGCATACCAGGTGCCCCATTCGTCGACCGCCAGGAAGACGCGCTTCTTGGGATCATATTTGTCCATGATCGCCGTATGCTTGGTGATCAGCTCGTCCATGTGGACGGCCTTGGACAGGGTATCGGCCCATAGCGTCTCGTCAAAATTGACGGGGTCGGCCTTGGGCGGCCAGCCGCCCTGGGGCAGGGTGTAATAATGGAGCGACAGTGCGTCGAGCTGGTCGCCCGCGACCCGCATCATCGTCTCGGTCCAGTTATAATCGTCGACATTGGCTCCCGCCGCGATCTTCATGATCTTGGTGCCCTTGGGCGCCTTGATGAAGGTGGCGTAGCGACGCGTCACGTCGGCCGCATATTCGGCGCGCATATTGCCGCCGCAGCCCCACAATTCATTGCCGACGCCGAAATAAGGAACGGCATAGGGCTCCTTGTGGCCATTCTTCGCACGTTCCTCGGCCAGCGTGCCGGCGGGCGCGGTCATATATTCGACCCACTCCGCCATTTCCTGCGGGGTGCCGTTGCCGACATTGCCCGCGACATAGGCTTCCGCGCCGACCTGGCGCAGCAGTTCGAAAAACTCGTCGGTGCCGACCGTGTTGGGCTCGGTCACGCCGCCCCAATGGGTGTTGACCTTGACCGGGCGCTTGGCCTTGGGGCCGACGCCCTCGCGCCAATGATATTCGTCGGCGAAACAGCCGCCCGGCCAGCGGATCACCGGCACGGACAGGTTGCGCAGCGCCGCGACGACATCGTTGCGGAAGCCCTTGGTGTTGGGGATCGACCGGTCGTTTCCGACCCACAGGCCGCCATAGATGCCGGTTCCCAGATGCTCGGCGAACTGGGTGAAGATGCGCTTGTCATAGACCGGGCCGGGCGTGTCGGCGTGGATGGTCGCGCTGGTCGGCGTGCCGTCGGTATCGGCCATCGCCGGCGTCGCCAGCGCGCTCGCCGCCAGCAGAAGCGCCGCGGTGGTGCGGCGCAAAGTCTTGATCATGTCCGTCCTCTCCCTCTTTGCGTAAGAATTCAGTCGTGGAATGCGTCGGTGGTCTCGCGCCGGCCGCGCAGGAAGGCGTCGGCGACCAGCCGCAGGGGCGCTGTGTCCACATCGCTGCGCCCGCCGCGGATCAGCGTGGCGAAGCGGCTGTAGAGCCCCGCATATTCGATATCCTCGCCATGCTCGGTGCCGCTCGGCAATGTCAGCACTGCGCCGCCATGGCTGAGCTTCAGCGTACCCGCATCGGTGTCGACATGGATGTCCCAGCTTTGCGGGCCGGTCTGCCGCCAGTCCAGGTCCATGTGGATCGGCGCGCCCGCGGTGTCGCGAAAGGCCAGATCGGCGGCGATCGGCGCGGCGCGATTTTCCGGCAGCACCAAAGTCGCGTCCTTGAGGAAGAACGGGCGGGGCAATATGTGCGTCACGATCGAAAGCGCGTTGATGCCCGGATCGAACACGCCCAGCCCGCCGGGCTGCCAGATCCAGGCCTGGCCCGGATGCCAGACGCGCACATCCTCGCGCCAGACGATCGACACCTTCTCGATGCGGCGCTCGGCCAGCCATGCGCGGGCGGGGGCGACGCCGGCGGCAAAGCGGCTGTGCCAGGCGGCGAACAGGGTCGCACCGACCTTGTCCGCCTGGGCTTTGAGCGCCTCGACCTCCGCCAGCGTGGCGCCGGGCGGCTTTTCCAGGAACACATGCGCGCCCCGGCTCAGCGCCTGCGCCGCCAGGTCATAGCGTACCTGCGGCGGGGTGCAGAGCGCGACGGCGTCCACCGCCGGCCCCTGCGCCAGGAGCGCGTCCAGGCTGGCATGGTGCGGCACGCCGGGCAGGCCCGCGTCATGCGGGCTGACGGTTGCCGCCAGGCTGAAGGCGCCATTGCCGCGAATGGCCGGCACATGCTGGTCGCGCGCGATCTTGCCGATGCCGACGATCGCGATACGGATCGGGTCCATCGGGCTCAGAGCGTCTTGACGGCGACCTGGACAGGTGCGGCGCGCTTCAGTTCGTTGCGCACCGGCAGGGTGAAGGGCGCGGCGAGAATCTCGAACACGTCGCCTTCCTGCGTCTGCACGCCGTCGCTGAAGGACAGGGTGGCGGTGCCGAAGAAATGGACATGGACGTCGCCGGCGCGGCGGAACAGGTCATATTTGAAATGATGATGTTCCAGATTGGCGAAACTGTGCGACATATTGCCTTCGCCCGACAGGAACGGCTTTTCCCAGATGACCTTGCCATCGCGCAGGATGCGGCTCGACCCCTCGATATGCTCGGGCGGCGTGCCGACCAGCAGTTCGGGGCCCAGCGACGCCTGGCGCAGCTTGCTGTGGGCGAGCCACAGATAATTGTGGCGTTCGGTCACATGGTCGGAAAATTCGTTGGCGAGCGCCAGGCCCAGCCGGTAGGGCGTGCCATCCTCGCCGATCAGGTAGATGCCGGCCAGTTCCGGCTCCTCGCCGCCATCCTTGGCGAAGGCGGGCATCGTGAAGGGCTCGGTCGGCCCGACCAGCTGCGACCCATCACCCTTGTAGAACCATTCGGGCTGCTGCCCGACCGTGCCCACCGCCGGCTTGCCGCCTTCCAGGCCTTCCAGGAACATGCGCATGGAATCGGTCTGCTTTTCGGCCGCTGCGGCTTCCCGATGCATCTTGTCGCGGCCCTCTGCCGAACCAAGATGAGTCAGGCCCGTGCCTGTCAGCAGCACATGCGCGCCATCGTCATGATCGATCGGGGCGAGCAGGCGGTCGGCGGCATATTCGGCGGCGATGTCCACAGCATCGCCCTTGCCCGCGGCGTCCACCGCCTGCGCCAGGCTGATCCCATCGGCGATCGCGTGCAGCGCCAGCGCGCGGATGCTGGCATAGCCCGGCACGAAATGGGCCGCATCGCCCTGAGCGGCGATGACCGCCCGTTCGCCAGAGTCCGAACGGTGCTGCAACAGACGCAATGTCATGGAAACTCTCCTCCCGCGCGCCTTTCCGGCGCTGGTTCCGACCAAGAATGAATGGCCCCGACGACCAACGTCGCCGTGGCGGTGAATCCGAATTACTCCGACATATTACACGGCAATGGTAAAGGCAATGATTGTATTCTACGGTATGTCATGCCTCAAAGGATGGAGGGGGGGGAGGAAGGCCGAATGGTGAAGGAAAATCCGTCTTTGCAAGCGGCGGAGACGGACAGGAACGGCAAGGAGCGGGCAACCAGGGGACCGGGCCGGCGGCTGCACGGCGCGATCGCGCACAAGCTGGGCACGGCGATCTTGTCGGGCCAATACCAGCCGGGCGACACACTGTCGGGCGAAGTCGCCTTCGCCGAGGAACTGGAAGTGTCGCGCAGCGCCTATCGCGAAGCGATCCAGGTGCTGACCGCCAAAGGGCTGGTGGAAAGCCGGCCCAAGGCGGGCACGCGCGTGCTGCCGCGCAACCGCTGGAACCTGCTGGATCCCGACGTGCTCGCCTGGGCGTTCGCCGGGGAGCCCGACATCCAGTTCGTGCGGGACTTGTTCGAACTGCGCGCCATTGTCGAGCCCGCGGCAGCGCGGCTCGCGGCGCAGAGGCGCGACAAGGAGGATCTGCGGCTGATGAAGGATGCGCTCGCCGCGATGCGCCGCCACACGCTGGCGACCGAGGCGGGGCGCGCGGCCGACCGCGATTTTCACAATGCCATCCTCAACGCCACGCGCAACGATGCGCTGCTGGTGCTGACCGCCAGCATCGGCGCGGCCGTCAACTGGACCACCCAGTTCAAGCAGCGCGCCCGCGCCCTGCCGCGCAACCCGATCCCCGACCATGTCCGCGTCTATGACGCGATCGTTGCGGGCGATCCGCACGCCGCGGCCGAAGCCATGGGCGTGCTGGTCGACCTGGCGCTGGAGGATACGGCCAGCGCGATGGAGCGCTGAAGGTCCGCGCAGGCGGCGCGCGCGCTGCCAAAGGCGGGCGTGCCATCCAACTGGGCCCAAGAAGAAAGGCCGGAGCGGCATGTCCGCTCCGGCCTTTTGTTGATCGATGGTGCGACCTCTCGGCTCGTTACGCCTCGATATGCTGGTCCGGCAAAGCGTTGGTCGTCTTCGACCCCCACAGCGCATAGAAGAGCACATAGAGTTCGCAGGCGGCGGTCAGCAGGAAGCTGGTCTGCAGGCCATAATGGTCAGCCAGCCAGCCCTGCACCACCACCAGCGCGCCGCCGGCGATCGCCATGATGAGCAGGCCCGAACCTTCTTCGGTCAGCGGGCCCAGGCCCTTGATCCCCAGCGTGAAGATGGTGGGGAACATGATCGAGTGGAACAGGCCGACCAGGATCAGCGACCACATGGCGATCGGGCCGGTCGCGAACACCGTCACCAGCATCACGACGAACGCGCCGATCGAAAAGGCGGCCAGGACATGACCGGCATCGAAGCGCTGCATGATCGCCGATCCCGCGAAGCGGCCGACCATCATCCCGCCCCACAGGAAGGTCAGGTAGTTGCCCGCCTGCTCGTGGGTCAGATTGGCGATGTGCGGTTGGCTGACGAAGTTGATGAACAGGTTGGCGACGCCGATCTCCGCGATCAGGTAGATGAAGATCGCCGGGATGCCGAACACCAGGTTGCGGTGCTTCCACAGCGAATGCTTCTTGCGCTCTTCCTTGTTGTGGCGCTGCGTCGCATTGCCCATGGCGGGCAGGGGGAAGCGGGCGATGACCACGGCCAGCACCGTCAGCACGATCGCCACCAGCACATAGGGCAGGACGACCGACTGCGCGTCGGCCAGTCGCTCGGCCTGCGTCAGCACAACCTCGCCCTGCGCCGTGCCGCCCTTCGACCGACCCAGGATCAGATAGGCGCCGAACATCGGCGCCAGCATCGTGCCGGCCGAATTCATCGCCTGCACCAGGTTGAGGCGCGAGGAGGCGGTTTCGGGTTTGCCGACCACCGCGACATAGGGGTTGGCCGCCACCTGCAGCAGCGTGATGCCGCTCGCGATGACGAACAGCATGACCAGCGTCACGCCATAGGAGGGGATCGACGCCGCCAGCGTCATGCCCAGCGCGCCCGCCGCCATGATGAGCAGGCCGATGACCATCGACTTCTGATAGCCGACCCGCTCGATCAGCTTGGCCGACGGGATGGAGGCGAAGAAATAGGCGATGAACCACACGGATTCGATCAGCGTCGTCTGGGTGTAGCTGAGGTCGAACACGCTACGCAGATGCGGCAGCAGCGTGTTGTTGATGACGGTGATGAAGCCCCACATGAAGAAGAGGCTGGCGAGCAGCGCGAGCGCAGGGCCATAGCGCGTGCCGGGATTATGCGTTGCGGCCGGCGCAGCGCCAGACGAGATCGGTCCTGCCATTCATCCTTCTCCAGTGCAGTTCCACGCGGCGAGCGACCGATCAAGGGTTGCGCCTGCCGATTTTGTCGGAGTATATCCACGGCAACCGCCCGTCAATGGGCGCAGGTCACCGGGAGGAAGTCATATGCGAAAGGTCGTCATGTTGAAAACAGCGCTGTCTTATGCGCTCGCCTTGAGCCTCGCAAGCGGAACCGCGCTGGCGGCCGAGGCCAGCCGCGCGCCCGCCGGCACCGTGGACGGCGCCGCCATCGAAACGCTGACGCTGACCAACGGCCAGGGCGTGACGGCCAAGGTCCTGACCTATGGCGCGACGCTCCAGTCGCTCATGGCGCCCGGCAAGGACGGGCAGACCGTCGACGTGCTGCTCGGCTATGACGATGTGAAGGATTATGCCGAACATCCCAATTATTTCGGCGTGACCGTCGGCCGCTATGCCAACCGCATCGCCGGCGGCAAGTTCAGCCTGGATGGCAAGGCCTATCAGCTGCCGGTCAACGACAATGACGTCAATTCGCTTCATGGCGGCGGCAAGGGCTTCGACAAGCAGGTCTGGAAAGTCGTCTCGCTCAAGAGCGGGCCCACCGCCCGGGCGGTGCTGGCGCTGACCAGCCCCGACGGCGATTCGGGCTATCCCGGCAAGCTCGACGTGACCGTTACCTACACGCTGGACGAAAGCGGCAATCTGGGCATCGCCTTCGACGCGAAGACCGACAAGCCCACCATCGTCAACATGACCAACCACGCCATTTTCAACCTGGCGGGCGAAGGGTCGCCCGATGGCGCGCTGGGCCATGTGCTGACCATCCCTGCCAAGGCGTTCACGCCGGTCGACGCCAATCTCATCCCCACTGGCGAGCTGAAGCCGGTGGACGGCAGCGTCTTCGACTTCCGCAATCCCCGTCGCGTCGCTGACGGTATTCGCGACGGCCGCGACCAGCAGATCGTCTATGGCCGCGGCTATGATCATAACTGGGCGCTCGACAAGGGTGCGACCCGGACGCCCGAACTCGCCGCCCGGCTGGAGGACCCGGTCTCGGGTCGCGTGCTCGAAGTGCTGACGACCGAACCGGGCGTGCAATTCTATGCCGGCAACTTCCTCGACGGCACGCTGGTCGGCAAGGGTGGCCATCTCTACCGGATGGGCGACGGCATTGCGCTGGAGCCGCAGAAATTCCCTGACGCCCCCAACAAGCCCGCCTTCCTCTCGGCGCGGGTCGATCCGGGCAAGCCTTACCATCATCAGATGATCTATCGCCTGTCGGTGAAGCGCTGATGCCGCAATGGCGGATGATCCCGCGCGACGTCGCGGACACACTGGGGGAGGGGACGCTCTGGTCGGCGCGTGACAACGCCGTCTACTGGGTCGATATTCTCGCCCCGGCGCTTAACCGCCTCTCGCTGGCGGATGGCGCCGTCACGCGCATCGCCATGCCCGAACCCCTCGGCTGGGTGGCGGAACGGCAGGCGGGCGGCTTCATCGGCGGGTTCCAGAGCGGCTTTGCCGAAATCCGCCTGGATCCGCTGACGATCACGCCGATCGGCGACCCCGAACCCCATTTTCCGGGCAACCGGATGAATGATGGCAAGGCGGACGCCCAGGGTCACATCTGGTGCGGCACGATGGACATGGCGGAGGAGCATGACCGCGGCGCGCTGTACCGCCTCGCGCCCGACCGCAGCTGGACATGCATCGACAGCGACTATCGCGTGCCCAACGGCCCCTGTTTCTCGCCCTGCGGCCAGTGGCTCTACCATAGCGACACGGCGAAGCGGCAGATGTACCGCTTCCGCCGCACCGAAACCGGCGCGACCGATCGCGAGCCCTTCATCCGCTTCGAGGAGGCGGACGGCTATCCCGACGGCATGACGGTCGATGCCGAAGGGCATATCTGGGTGGCGCATTGGGGCGGTGGGCGGATCAGCCGCTTCACGCCCGATGGCGCGCTCGACCGCGCGATTCCCATGCCCGCACGGCAGGTGACCAACATCTGCTTCGCTGGTCCCGACCTCGATCGCATGTTCGTGAGTTCGGCGACGGTGGGGCTGGACGATCCGAGCGAGCATGACGGCGGCTTCTTCGAAGTCGATAGCGGCGTGCGCGGCCTGCCGACCCATTTGTTCGCCGGCTGACGGCTTCTATCCTTGTGGAATGCGCGAGCGGGCGTGCCGGGATCCCGGTGCGCCCGCTCTCTTTTTGCCTTGGCTGACAAGCGTCTTGCAATGGTGGCGGAAAGCCTCTAACAGACTCGGACAACGTTGTCATTCCCTCTCCACGGCGGACGACGTTGCGCCCGGACAGCCTTTGACGAACTGCACGCGTCTTCAGGCTGTCCGGGTCGATTTTTCCTCCTCTTCGGTTGTTCGTCAGGGCGCGGTCGCGATGCCGCCGCTCAAAGCAATTCTGTTCGCGCCCTCAGCATTGCTTGGCAGCCATTTCTCTATCATAACGATAGTAAGCCGCATGAGTCGGCACGAAGGAGAGCCATGAACGACCCCCAACTGGATGAGGCGCCTGCCTCCTGGTGGACGCGCCTGACGCAGGCGGTATTGCGCGAGCCCGCCGTGACCTTGCTGGAAAAGAATGTGGATGCCCGCACCGGTGACGTCGATGCGCTGCCGGCGGGCGGTTGCGAGGGTGCGCGCTGAAAGATCGGTTGCCAATTTTGCGCTTCGTCGCGATCGCTCTGCCGTGCATAAAGCAAAGCAGGTTCTTTCTTTGCGAGGCATAGCATGACCACAGACCCCCGCGCCGTCACCCGCCCCGTCGATCCTCTGCTGCTGGAACGCTGGTCACCGCGTGCCTTTGACGGTTCCGCAATGCCGCAGGCGGATCTGGACACGCTGTTCGATGCGGCGCGCTGGGCGCCGTCGGCCTCCAACTATCAGCCCTGGCGCTTCCTCTACGCGCATCGCGACAGCGCCGACTGGGAACGTTTCCTGGGCTTGTTGGTGCCGGGCAACAGCGTCTGGGCGCAACATGCCTCGGTGCTGATGCTGATCCTGTCCGATACGCTGACCGCCGCGCCGGGCTCGACCGATTACAAGCCCTTGCACAGCCACAGCTTCGATGCCGGCGCTGCGTGGATGGCGCTGGCGCTCCAAGGGACGCGCATGGGCTATCGCACCCATGCCATGGCCGGCGTCGATTTCGATCGCGCTCGCACCGAACTGGCGGTGCCGGATCGCTTCCGCCTCGAAGCCGCCGTCGCGATCGGGCGGCAAGCCGACAAGGCGATCCTGCCCGAAGCGCTGCAGGCGCGCGAAATGCCGAGCGGGCGCAAACCAATCGAAGACTTCGCCTTCGCCGGCAATTTCCGCGACTGACCGGGATCTGCGCGGGCGGGACCAGCCGGCCCCGCCCGCACCGGGTTCAGCTTTCGGACCAGCCGCCGCCCAGCGCGCGGAACAGGTCGACCTGCGCGAAGGCGACCGCGCGATCGGCGCTCGCCAGGTCGGCATCGGCCGCCGCCTGGCTGCGCAGCGCATCCAGCACCGTCAGGAAGTCGATCCGCCCCTCGCGCTGGCGCGCCGTGCTGATCCGCGCCGCGCGTGCAGCCTCGTCCCGCGCGGTCTGCAGGGCCGCGCGCCGTTGCAGCGCATGGACATAGGTGGAGAGCGCCGTCTCCGTTTCCTCCAGCGCGCGCAGCACCGTGCCGTCGAAGCTGGCGAGCGCGGCGTCGCCATCGGCCCGCGCGGCGGCGATGCGGGCGCGATTGGCCTCCTGGTTGGGAAAGGCCCAGCTGATCAGCGGTCCCAGCACCCAGTTGAGCGGTCCCCCGCCGAGCAGGTCGCCGCCCCCGATCGCCGTGGTGCCGATCGACCCGCCCAGCGTGATGCGCGGATAAAGATCCGCCGCCGCGACGCCGATCCGCGCCGTATCCGCCGCCAGCCGCCGCTCCGCCGCCTTGACGTCGGGCCTGCGCGCCAACAGCGCGCGGCCATCGCCGACCGGGATCGGCTGGCTCAGCTCAGGCATTTGCCGCGCCGCGCGCACCGCCTCCGGCAGGGTCTGCGGCGTTCGTCCGGTCAGCGTCGCGAGCCGGAACAAAGCCGCATTGCGGTCCGCTTCCAGGGAGGGGATCAGCGCCGCCTGCTGGTCGCGCAGCGATCTCACGCGCACCACGTCCAGCCGGTCCGACCGGCCCACGTCGAAGCGCGCCTGGGTGATGCGCAGCGAGCGGTCGAGCAGGTCGACCGTCTGCCGCGCCACCGCGATGCGCTCGGCCGAAGCTGTGGCGTCGACATAGGCGCGCACCGTGTCGGCGACCACCGCCACGCGCACCGCGTCCGCATCCGCCGCCGCCGCGCCCAGCTCGCCGCGCGCCGCCTCGATGGACCGCTTCACCCGGCCGAACAGGTCGACCTCATAGGCGACGTCCAGCCCCATATCGATGGTCCAATTCTCCCGGTCCATGCCGGGCAGCGTCTGCGCCTCGCTGACCCGGCCATAGGTGGGCGATCCGCTCAACGTCGTGCCGGGCAGCCGGTCGGACCGCGCGCCGCGCAGCTGGGCGCGGGCACGCTCCAGCCGGGCGACCGCGACGCGAATGTCGGTGTTCGCCGCCAGCGCGTCGCGCACCAGCCCGTCGAGCAGCGGGTCCTGGTACAGCCGCCACCAATGGTCGTCGGCCGGGGCCTGCGCCACCGCCGGGCTCGCCGCCCCGATGAAGGGGGCGGCGGCGCTGGCGGGGGTGGCGGGCGGGCGATAGTCCGGCCCGGCGGCGCAGGCGGTCAGCGCGCTGGCGCCGAGCAGCAGGGCAATCAGGTTCCTGGTCATGGCGTTCGTCCTCATTCGGCCGGCTGCACGGCAGCATCGGCGCCATTGTCGCCGGCGCCACGCGGGCGACGGGCGAAGCGATCGCCCAGCGCGCGGCACACGACATAGAAGGTTGGGGTGAAGAGCAGGCCGAAGGCGGTGACCCCGGCCATGCCGAAGAAGACGGCCGTGCCCAGAGCCTGGCGCAGTTCCGCCCCCGCGCCGCTTGCGATCACCAGCGGCACCGCGCCCAGGATGAAGGCAAAGCTGGTCATCAGGATCGGGCGCAGGCGGGTCTGGGCCGCCTGGACCGCCGCCTCGATCGGCGATAATCCCTGTTCTTCCTCCGCCTGCTTGGCGAATTCGACCACCAGAATGGCGTTCTTCGCCGCCAGCGCGATCAGCACGACCAGGCCGATCTGCGTCAGGATATTATTGTCCATCCCGCGCAGGTTCACGCCCAGCATGGCCGCGAACAGGCACATCGGCACGATCAGGATGATCGACAGCGGCAGCGTCAGGCTTTCATATTGCGCCGCCAGCACCAGGAAGACGAAGAACACCGCCATGCCGAAGACCAGGCCGGCGGTATTGCCGGCGCTCTTCTGCTGATAGGCGACGCCGGTCCACTCCGCGCCATATCCCGACGGTGCTTCCGCCGCCAGCTTCTCCATCGTCATCAGCGACTGGCCGGAGGAATAGCCTGGCGCCGTGTCGCCGTCGATTTCCACCGCCGGCATCAGATTGTAGCGCACCACGCGATAGGGGCCGGTCTTGTCCTCGAAGGTCGCGACCGAACCGATCGGCACCATCTGGCCGCTATTCGACCGGGTCTTGAGATTGGCGATGTCCGCCACCGACCCGCGATGTTCGGCATCGGCCTGCGCGGTCACGCGATAGGTGCGGCCCAGCAGGTTGAAGTCGTTGACGAAGGCGGAGCCCAGATAGACCTGCATCGCTTCGAAGATGCGCTCGGGCGGGACGCCCAGCAGGTCGGCCTTGCGGCGGTCGACATCGGCATAGACGCGCGGCGTGCCGACGTCGAACAGGGTGTAGACCATCGACAGGCTGGGCGACTGGTTGGCCTTGGCGATCAGCGCGCCGGCCTCCTTGTTGAGCTCGGCATAGCCGCGCCCCTCCCGGTCCTCCAGCATCATGCGATAGCCGCCGGCCGAACCGATGCCCTGGATGAGCGGCGGCGGCACCAGCAGGATGCGCGCCTTGTCATAGCCCGCGACCGCCTTGTTCGCCTCGGCCATGATGCCGGCATAGGTCACGCCCTCTTTCTCGCGCTCGGCGAAGCTGTTGAAGGGGAAGTAGATCGCCGCGCTGTTGGGCGCCTGCGTCTGCGACGGGCCGTGGAAGCCGGCGAACATCACCGCGCCGCGCAGGCCCTTGATCGGCAGGATCTTCTCCGCGACCTCGCGCGTCACCTTGTCGGTGCGCTCCAGCGACGCGCCCGAAGGCAACTGGACCACGGCCAGGAAATAGCCCTGGTCCTGCGCCGGGATGAAGCCGCCGGGCGTCACCCAGAACAGGGCGATGGTGGCGGCGATCAGGCCGGCATAGGTCAGCAGCATCTTCTTGGGCCGCGCGACCAGGAAGCGGGTGAGCCGGCCATAGCTCGCGCTCATCCGGTCAAAGCCGCGATTGAACGCATCGGCCGCCGCGCCCAGCTTCTGCCGCCAGACCGGATCGCCGCTGCGATCGCGCGCACCGTGCTTTTCCTTTAGCAGCAGCGCGGCGGCCGCCGGCGACAAGGTGAGCGACAGGATCAGCGATATGACCGTCGCGGTCGAGATGGTGACCGCGAACTGCTGGTAGAAGGCGCCGGAAATGCCGGTGATGAACAGCGTCGGCACGAACACCGCGCACAGCACCAGCACGATCGCGATCAGCGCGGTCGACACCTCGTCCATCGACAGCCGCGCGGCGTCGAGCGGGGACATGCCATTCTCGATATTGCGCTCGACGTTCTCGACCACGACGATCGCGTCATCGACGACAATGCCGATGGCGAGCACCAGCCCGAACAGCGACAGATTGTTGAGGCTGTAGCCCAGCCCCGCCAGGATCGTCGCCGTGCCGATCAGCGACACGGGAATGGCGATGATCGGGATGATCGCCGCGCGCCAGTTTTGCAGGAAGACGAGGATGACGAGCACCACCAGCAGCACCGCTTCGATCAGCGTGTGGTAGACGGCGTCGATCGACTGGCTGATGAACTCGGTGGGATTGTAGATGATGCTATATTCCAGCCCCTTGGGAAAGCGCTGGGACAGTTGCTCCATCTCCGCCTTGATCTTTTCCGCCGCGTCGAGCGCATTGGAGCCGGGGCGCTGCATCGCCGCGATGACGACGGTGGGATTGTTCGACAGATAGGTGTTGATGCCATAATCCTGCGCGCCCAGTTCGACGCGCGCAACGTCGCGCACGCGCACCTGGCGCCCGTCGGCGTCGCTGCGGATGACGATGTCGGAAAATTGCTCGGGCGTCTTCAGCCGGCCCTGCATTTCGACGCCGATCTGGAAGGCTTCGCCCCGGTCATAGGGCGGCTGGCCGATCGAACCGGCCGACACCTGGACATTCTGCGCGCGCAGCGCGGAGACGATTTCGCCCGCGGTCAGGTCCAGCGCGGCGGCGCGATCGGGGTCGATCCAGACGCGCATCGCATAATCGCGCGCGCCGAACATCTGCACGTCGCCCACGCCATCTAGCCGTGCGAGCCGGTCGCGCACCTGGGTGAGCGCATAGTTGGAGATATAGTCCCGGTCGAACGTGCCGTCGGGCGACTGCAGGTTCACGACCATCAGGAATTCGGGCGTGGTCTTGCGGGTGACGACGCCCAGACGCTGCACTTCCTCGGGCAGGCGCGGCACGGCGACCGCGACGCGATTCTGCACCAGCACCTGCGCGGCATCCAGGTCGGTGCCGATCTTGAAGGTGACGGTGATCGTCACCTTGCCGTCGCCCGTCGACTGGCTGCTCTGGTATAGCATGTCGTCGACGCCGTTGATTTCCTGCTCGATCGGCGCGGCCACGGTCGATGCGACCGTTTCCGCCGAGGCGCCGGGATATTGGGCGGAGACCGTGACCGTGGGCGGCACGATGTCGGGATATTGGCTGACCGGCAGGCCGATGAAGGCCAGCGCGCCGACCACGGTGATGACCACCGCGATCACGGCGGCGAAGATCGGCCGGTCGATGAAGAAACGGGAAAGGCGCATCGGATCGTCCTTTGCGAGCGAAAGGGATGCCGCGCGATCCGGCAGCCGCCGGATCACGGGACGAGAGAATGTCGCGCTCCTGCGAAAGCAGAAGCCAGTTCAAAGGGCAGGTCCGGGCTCTCGCTTTTTCAGGAGCCCGGAGACCCTACTGCACGAACGTCGCCTGCGCCGCGGCGGGCGCCGCGCTGTCGACCGGGGTCACCGGCGCGGGGGTCGGCTTGATCGGGGTGGGCCGGGTCGCGACCTTGGCGCCGGGCATGGCCGCCTGGACATTGCTCACGACCACGCGGTCCTTGGGGTTCAGGCCGCTGCGGATGATGCGCAGTCCGTCCACCACCGGCCCCAGTTCCACGGGCTTGGCCGCGACGCTGTCATCCTTGCCCACGACCAGAACGGTCTTGCGCGCCTGGTCCGACTGGATGGCTGCGTCGGGCACCAGCAGCGCCGTCGCCTTGCCGCCATTGGCCAGGCGCATATTGCCGAACATGCCGGGGGTCAGGAAATTGTCGGGATTGGCGAAGACCGCGCGGATGCGGATCGTCCCCGACCGGGGGTCCAGGCCATTGTCGGTGAAGTCGAGCCGGCCCTTGTGGCGATAATCGGCTTCGTCCTGCAACCGCACCTCGACCAGGCCGCCGTCGGCCTGATCCCGTTGCGACTTGAGGTAAAGCGCTTCGGACGCGTCGAAGTTGAAGTAGATCGGGTCCAGCTTGTTGACCGTCGTCAGCAGGGTCGCGCCATTGCCTTGCGCCCCCGACACCAGATTGCCGATGTCGACCCGGCGATCGGACACCCGCCCGGAAATGGGCGCACGCACCTGAGTGAACTCGACGTCCAGCGCGCGGCTGCGTTCGCGCGCCTGGGCGCCCGCCAGTTCGGCCTGCGCCGCCTGTAGGCGCGATCGCAGCGCATCGACTTCGCTGCCCGACACCGCCTCGTCGCCGGTCAGGCGCTGGACGCGGGCATAGTCATTCTGCGCCAGCAGCAGCGCGCTGCGCGCCGATGCAACGCTTGCCCGCGCCTCGGCCAGCGCGGCGCGGAACGGGCGCTGGTCGATGGTGAAGAGCAATTGCCCCTGCCGCACATAGTCGCCGTCGCGGAAATGGATGGCGGTCACCGCGCCAGACACGCGCGGGCGGATTTCCACCGTCTGGCTGGGGGCGAAGCGGCCGACATAATCATCCCATTGGGTGACGGCGCGCTGCAACGGCGCGGAAATGCCGACCGTCGCGATTTGCGCTGCCTGCGCCTGCGCCTGCGGCTTGTCGATCAGTTTCCAGGCACCGCCCAGCACTGCGACCAGCGCGATGGCGGCGATGCCGCCATGGCGACGGGACCATCGGCGGCGCGGGCGGTGTGCGGGCGCGTCCTGCGCGCCGTCGGCGGTGACCTTGCTCATCTGGTTCATGCGAAACTCCGGCGTCCGCGGGCGTGGCGGCCCGCGCTGATGGTGGCGAGCAGCAGCTCGAGTTGGGCGGTGGAGAAGCCCGCCGCGCGAAAGGCGGCGAGCGCTGAAAGCGATACGGCATAGCCCCGGTGCCAGGCTTCGACAGCCAGGCGCCGCAACGCCTCCAGCCGCTCGCTGGCGAGCGTCAGGTTGGTTTCTTCGCCGAAGATCCAGCGCCGCAACCGCACGAAACGGCCCGGTCCGTTCAGCGACCGCAGGCCGTCGGTGCGCGCCAGCGCGACGATCCGCCATTCCTGCGCGGTAAATCCGGTTGCGATGGCCGGCGCGGAATCGGCCGGGGCGGGCGTGGTGGTGACGGCCGCCAGCGGGGCGGGCCCTGCCATGGGTTGAGTGAAGTCGAGGAAAGCCATGATCCGTGTTCCTTCCCTGTCTTGCGGCGCTGCCTCGCGCTGCCGGTGTTCGGCGGACGCGCGTCCTTACGCCCGGAATGACGCTGATGGCGTCTCGCGGCTTGCGCCCGAATTTTTGCGCAGACCATCCCGGCTGGCCGCGCGGCTGCGCGTCAGGGAGAAGGGCTGTGATGATGGAAACGGCGTGCCTCGGTTGCCCCGATGCGCGCCATCAAGCCGCTGTCAGCGACAGCGGTCGGCAGTGGAAATATCGTGCATGATTGACCTCCCCGGACATAGGCCCAGTTCCTTCTATACCGCTCGGTATATATTAACCGGACCTTGCTGGTCAAGAGCTATTCTGTACCGGCAGGTATTTTATTTCTCGCCCGCCGATTTCAAGGGGGGAGGATGCTACGGATGCGAAATAAAGTTCAGCGCCCGGGCCACATCGCCAGCGTGGTGTTGATCAGCGCCTCCAGCCGCTCGACCGGCACGCCCGCGCCCGCCTGCACCGCCATGCCCTGCATCACGGTGGACAGGTAGCAGGCGATCGCCTGCGGCTCGATATGGTCGGGCAGGTCGCCTTCCGCCCGGGCGCGCTCGAATCGCTCGATCAGCGCCCGGTCGGACGACGCGCGGCGCGCGAATATCTCGTCGCGAATGCATTCGGAATGGGCCGTGCCGCCGACCGAGCTGATGACGCCCATGCATCCCTTGGGATCGGTGCTGTTGGTCTGGATCGCCAGCGACCCGCGCAGCAGTCGTTCGGCGACTTCGCGCGACGTCGGCGCGTCCAGCGCGGACCGCACATAACAGAGCTTGTCGCGCTCATAGAGGTCGAGCGCCTTACGGAAGAGCGCTTCCTTGTTGCCGAAACAGGCGTAGAGGCTCGGCTTGGTGATGCCCATCGCTTCGGTCAGTTCGGCCAGCGACGCGCCTTCATAACCGCGCCGCCAGAACACCTGCAGCGCAGCCGACAGGGCTTGTTCGGGATCGAACTCCCGGGGCCGGCCCCTCCCGTTCTGCGTCATCGTTTCCATACCGATCGGTATATAGGTGGCATCGCCCGAAAGTCCAGCATGGCCGCTTTCCCGCCTCGACCCGGCGCGCGCGCAAACCCCGTGCACCTGTCGCTTTCGCTGTCGGTGTTCAGAGGGTGACGCGCCTTGCGGGAGGTGACAGGGCGGGCGGGGGGCAATAGCGTGGTTGCGCGAACCGAGGGGACAAGGGCGATGCGGGCAATGGACAGGATAGCGACCGGCGATCCGACGATCGGAGATGTGGCGGCGGCGGCGGGCGTCTCGATCCGCACGGTTTCGCGTGTCCTCAACGATTCCCCCAAGGTCAACGCCGCGACCCGCGACCGCGTCCGCGCCGCCATCGCGACGCTGGACTTTCGTCCCAGCCAGCGGGGCCGCGCCCTCGCCACCGGCCGCTCCTATCTGCTGGGCATCGTCCACAGCGATCGCAATGCGCTGGTGCTCGACAGCGTCCAGCGCGGCGTCGGGCGGGAAGCGACTCGGCGCGGTTATGAAGTGGTCAGCCATTCGGTCGCGCTGGAAACGGGGACCGACCCGGAGGCGGATGTTCTGGCCTTCGCGCGCCGCGCGCGCGTCGATGGCGTGATGCTGCTCCCGCCGGTCGCCGACCTTCCTGATCTCGCCCCCGCCCTGCGGGACGCTGGCGTGCCGGCGGTCGCGCTCTCCTCAGTGCCGATCGACGGCTATGGCGCCGTCATCCTGTCACAGGAGCGCCGGGCGGCGGCCGACGTGGCGGCGCATCTGCTGGCGCTGGGGCATCGGCGCATCGCGATGGTGACCGGCCCTGCCAACACCCGCTCCGCCGCGGAGCGGCGCGCCGGCTTCATCGAAGGCCTGGCCAGCGGCGGCGTGACGCTGATGGCGGAGCGGGAGGGCGATTATGGCCTCGCCTCGGGCCTGGCGGCCGGACGCAGTCTGCTGGCGGAGCGCGATCAGCCCAGCGCCATCTTCGCGGCGAACGACGTCATGGCCGCCGGCCTGCTCAAGGCGACGCATGAACAGGGAATCGGCGTTCCGGATCGTCTGTCGGTCGTTGGCTTCGACGGCAGCCTGCTCGCGGACATGCTGATCCCGTCGTTGACCACGGTCGAGCGGCCCTTCGGCGCCATGGCGGAAGGCGCCGCGCGCCTGCTCGCCGACCTGATAGAAGCCAGACCGCTCTCGCCGCTCGACATTCCGCCGCTCAGGCTGCGGATCGCCGAGTCGACTGGCTCCGTGCCTTAGGCGGGGTGCCTTAGCGGGTGGGCTCCAGGCGCAGCCGCGCGCCTTCGTTGATCATGTCCTCCAGCCGCGCTGCGCCATCGACATTGGCGCGGATCACTTGCCAGGGATCGACGCTCTGCGCGAAGCGCATGCCGCACAGGTCGCCGCGCGACCACATGATGCGCGCCTCCATGTCCAGATCCTTGGCCCGCAGCCGCACGGTGTTGCCGATGCGGAAGCCCAGCGGATGTTCCAGCAGGCAGCCGCCGGCCGATACGTCGCCGACGATCACCTTCCGGCACTCCTCGCCCTCCATCAGGTCCGCTTCGAACGCGGTGACGAAGCGCGGATGCCGCCGCCTGTCGAAGCGCGCTGCCAGGTCCGTGATTGTCATTGTCCAGCACCTCCAAAAATCGCCATGCGACATGTCTCAACAGGGACGAAGGACGTCGCTGACATCCCTCGATGGAAGAGTCCGATACTTGCACCCAATTCTTAACAACCGGTAACGCCTGATCGGACGCGCGGCGGATCGCCCGCGCCGCGCGCCAAAATTGTCCAGAGAAATCCCCATGAATTCCGCCGCCGAAAGGAACCCATCCGTCCCTGGTCGCTTCTGTGGGTAAACTCCCGCCAGACACAAAGGAGAAACAGTGATGGGCAGCACGGGTCCCGTTGCAAGGCGATCGATCGCGGCGATCATTCTGGGCGCCTTGATCGGCCTCATCGGCCTGGTGCTGTCGGTCGGCGGCGTCTGGCTGCTGGTGGAGGGCGGATCGGCCTATTATCTGGTCGCCGGCGTGGCCATGATCGTCGCCGGCGTGCTGCTGGCGCGCGGGCGGATGACGGGTGCATGGCTCTATGGTGCCATCTTCCTGGGCACGCTGTTCTGGGCCTTGTGGGAAGTGGGGTTAAGCCCGTGGGCACTGGTGCCGCGGCTGGTCGCTCCGCTGGTCCTGCTGATCGCCGTGATGCTGGTCATGCCCACCATGACGCGCCGCCCGGGCCGCTGGAAGCTGGCGGGGCTCGGCGTCGTGGCGACTCTTCTCATCGCGGGAATCTTCGGCTGGAGCATCGCGGGCAACTTCATTCCGCCAGTGCAGGGCAATCTGCCGGGCGAACGCTTCGCCATGGCGGATCCGTCGCTGGCGCAGGTGGGAGATGACTGGCCCGCTTATGGCGGCACCTACAGCGCGCGTCGCTATTCGCCGTTGGCGCAGATCACGCCGGACAATGTCGGCCAGTTGAAGCGTGCCTGGGCGATCCACACCGGCGACTTGCCCAGTTCGCCGGATGTGCGCAACACCTATGGCGCGGAAACCACGCCGCTCAAGATCGGCGACACTCTCTATCTCTGCACGCCCAAAAGCATGGTGCTGGCGCTCGACCCCACCACCGGCAAGCAGAAATGGCGTTTCGACCCCGGCGTCAAGGATGACGCCATTCCCTATACCGCCGCCTGTCGCGGCGTCAGCTATTATGCCGTGCCTGGCGCGGCGGCGGGCGCGCCCTGCGCGCAGCGGATCATTCTCGGCACGCTGGACGCCCGCATCATCGCGCTCGACGCGCGCACCGGGCGGCAGTGCCGCGACTTTGGCCGCAATGGCCAGCTGCGCATCACCGACGGCATGGGGCAGGTGCGGCCCGGCTATGTCTCGATCAACTCGCCGCCCACCATCGTGCGCGGCGTCATTGTGACCGGGCATCAGGTGCTCGACGGGCAGGATCGCTGGGCCCCCTCGGGCGTGATCCAGGCCTATGACGCGGTCACTGGTGAAATGCGCTGGGCGTGGGACATGATGCACCCCGAACGCAGCGGCCCGCCGCCCGCAGGCCAGACCTATGCGCGCGGCACGCCCAATATGTGGACGATCGCGTCGGGCGACGAGCAACTGGGCCTCGTCTACCTGCCGATGGGCAATGCCGCGGCCGATTATTACAGCGGCCTGCGGCGGCCGCAGGAAAACCGCTATGCCACTTCGCTGGTCGCGATTGACGTCGTGACGGGCAAGCCGCGCTGGAGCTTCCAGGCGGTGGAAAAGGATGTATGGGATTATGACTTTGGCGCCCAGGCGACGCTGGTCGATTTCCCGACGCCCCAGGGCGCGGTGCCCGCAATGGTCCTGCCCAGCAAGCAGGGCGACATCTATGTGCTCGACCGCCGTACCGGCCAGCCGCTGACCCCGATCGGCCGGATCAAGGCGCCGGGCGGGGGCGTCGAGCCGCAGGAGCGCGCCGCCACCCAGCGCGTCTCTCTTTACCACAATCTGCGAAAGCCCGACCTGACGGAGCGGGACATGTGGGGCATGTCGCCGATCGACCAGATGATTTGCCGCATCCAGTTCCGCAAGGCGAGCTACAAGGGCTTCTTCACGCCGCCCGAAGCCGATCGCCGATCGATCGAATATCCCGGCTATAATGGCGGAACCGACTGGGGCGGCATTGCGATCGACCCCGCGCGCGGGGTGATCGTCGCCAACTATAACGACATGCCCAATTATGTGCGGCTTGTGCCGCGGGCGGAAGCCAATGAACGCGGCTGGGCGCCCCGCGACCAGGCGCGTGGCAATATCGGCGGCGCGGAAGGGGCGGGCGATCCGCAGGCGCACACGCCCTATGCGATCGACGTCAATGCCGGCTGGCGGATGAAGTTCACCGGGATGCTGTGCAAGCAGCCGCCCTATGGCGGCATCCGCGCGATCGACCTGGCGACCGGGCGCACCCTGTGGGACCGGCCGTTCGGCACGGCGCGCACCAACGGGCCCTTCGGCATTCCATCGATGCTGCCGCTGACCATCGGCACGCCCAATAATGGCGGGGCGGTGGTGACCAAGAGCGGCCTCATCTTCATCGCCGCCGCGACCGACAATCTGATCCGCGCCATTGACCTGCGCACCGGCAAGACGCTATGGACCGACGTGCTGCCGGGCGGCGGACAGGCGACGCCGATGACCTACAGCCAGAATGGCAAGCAATATCTGGTCATCATGGCGGGCGGCCATCACTTCATGGAAACGCCGGTCAGCGACCAGCTAGTCGCCTATGCGCTGCCCTGACCGGTTGTCTCCCGCGCGCCGCTAAGCCACATAGGCGCAACGATGCGCGGGGGCTGGCCCGCTTTGCCGACAAGGAGACAGCATGACCGACCGGACCGTCCTCATCACTGGAGCCACCGCGGGCATTGGCGAAGCGGCGGCGCGCGCCTTCGCCGCGGCGGGATGGCGGGTGATCGGCACGGGCCGGCGCGCGGATCGGCTGCAGGCGCTGGTCGCGGACATTGGACCGCAGATGCATGCGCTGGCCTTCGACATGCGCGACGGAGCGGCGATCGACAGCGCGCTCGCGTCGTTGCCATCGCAGTTTCAGGCAATCGACTTGCTGATCAATAATGCTGGCCTGGCGCTCGGCACCGCGCCGGCGCATCAGGCGGATCTGGCGCAATGGCAGCAGATGATCGACACCAATATCAGCGGCCTCATCGCCATCACGCACAAGCTGCTGCCGCGCTTGGTCGAGCGGAAAGGGGCGATCATCAATCTGAGCTCGGTCGCCGCCACCTATCCCTATAGCGGCGGCAATGTCTATGGCGGGACCAAGGCGTTCGTGCAGCAATTCTCGCTCGGCCTGCGCTCCGACCTGCATGGGACAGGCGTGCGCGTCACCTCGATCGAACCGGGCATGGTCGAAACCGAATTTACCCTGGTCCGCACCGGCAGCCAGGCGGCATCGGACGCGCTCTATGGCGGCGCTCAGCCCATGACCGCGCAGGACATCGCGCAGACCCTGCTCTGGGTCGCAAGCCAGCCGCCGCATCTCAACATCAATCGCCTCGAACTGATGCCGGTCACGCAATCCTTCGCCGGATTCCAGGTCGCGCGCGGCTGAGAGCGCAAGCAGGGGCAGGCCAAGGGCAGGGCGCTTCAGCCCGGTCCGCCACCTGTCAGGCGCAAAGCCCTTCGGCTTCCTCGACCTGCAAGGGCTCCTGCTCCGGGGGCACCAGCTGCGGCCTGCCATGCGTCAGATGCGTGCCCGTGACGTTCAGCGCCTGGACATAGAATTCCCACCATTGCAAGCTCATCCGCCACGGCATCTGCCAAGCATAGAAAAGTTGCGTCCAGGCATCCTCCGGGGGCTGGCTGTCGGTCTCCAAAATGGTCATGCGTCGCCTCCTTCTGAGTCGCGATCCTATCATGATCCGTCGATCGACGCTGCTTTGCGATACGGGATGGGAAGCGATATTCGCGAAGGAGGCGCGGTGCCCTGCTTATGGCAAGGGATATAATAGCCTCAGATTTCCACCCGAAGGCGTAATGGCGTGAAAAGCGCACGGCCGGGTCGACGATCGGCCGCGCCACAATAAAAACCCCGCCAGGTCGATGACCTGCCGGGGTTTTCAATGGTGGGCGTGGCAAGGATTGAACTTGCGACCCCTGCGATGTCAACACAGTGCTCTACCACTGAGCTACACGCCCGCCGTGGAGGGGGCCAATAGCGGGGGGCGTCGGGGCACGCAAGCGGTTATTTGCCGTGCGCACACATTCTTCTGGACAGGGGAGGGGCGGCCCATATGCTGCGGCGCATAAGGGGGACGCCACATCATCATGCTGCCATCGCCATCCTCGCCGATCCAGACGGCGCCGCGGCTGCCATTCCATCGTCAGCTCTATGTCCAGGTGCTCGCCGCCATCGCGCTGGGCGTGCTGATCGGTCATTTCTGGCCGGAAGCGGGCGTGCAGCTCAAGCCGCTGGGGGAAGCCTTCATCAAGCTGGTGAAGATGATCATCGCCCCGGTCATTTTCCTGACCATCGTCACCGGGATCGCGGGCATGAAGGAACTGGGCGCGATCGGCCGGGTGGCGGCCAAGGCGTTCGGCTATTTCCTGACCTTTTCCACGCTGGCGCTGATCGTCGGGCTGATCGTCGCCAACCTGATCCAGCCGGGCGCGGGCCTCAACATCGATCCCGCAACGCTCGATGCGGGCAAAGTGGCGGATTATGCGCATCAGGCGCATGAGCGAACGCTCACCGGCTTTCTGATGAGCATCATCCCGGCGACCATGGTGTCGGCGGTGGCGGACGGCAACATCCTGCAGGTGCTGTTCGTCGCCATCTTGTTCGGCATCGCCCTCACCATGATCGGCGACAAGGCTACGCCGCTGATGACCGTGCTGGGATCGGCCAGCCATGCGGTGTTCAAGCTGGTCGCCTTGCTCATGAAGGCGGCGCCGATCGGCGCCTTCGGCGCGATGGCGTTCACCATCGGCGAATATGGGGTGGGCGCGCTTGCCAATCTGGCCGGACTGGTCGCGACCTTCTACCTGACGTCGCTGCTGTTCGTGCTGGTGGTGCTCGGCACGGTGTGCTGGGCCGTCGGGTTCAACATCCTGCACCTGATCCGCTATCTGAAGGCGGAATTGCTGCTGGTGCTGGGCACATCCTCGTCCGAAGCGGCGCTGCCGAGCCTGATCGAGAAGATGGAGCGGGCAGGGTGTCGCAAGTCGGTCGTCGGGTTGGTCGTGCCGACCGGCTACAGCTTCAACCTCGACGGCACCAACATCTACATGACGCTGGCGGCGCTCTTCATCGCGCAGGCGTGCAACGTGCATATCAGCCTGGAAGAACAGATTCTGCTGCTGCTGGTCGCGATGGTCTCGTCCAAGGGCGCGGCCGGGGTGACGGGCGCGGGGTTCATCACGCTGGCTGCGACGCTGTCGATCGTGCCGTCGGTGCCGGTCGCGGGCATGACGCTGATCCTGGGCGTCGATCGCTTCATGAGCGAATGCCGCAGCCTCACAAACTTCGTCGGCAATGCCGTCGCGACGGTGGTCGTGTCTGCGTGGGAGAAGGGGCTGGACCGCGAACGGTTCAACGCGGCGATGGCGGGTATCGCGCTCGATCCGACGCCGGACATGGAGGAAGTGGTGCCCGACTGACGCGCGTTCAGTTGAGGCCGGTCAGGCTTTCGCTGCCGAACATGCGCTCGACCTCCAGCACCAGGTCGCGCAGGTGGAACGGTTTGGAAAGCACCTTCGCCTGCGGCACCGCCTTGCCGGCCTTGAGCGTCACCGCCGCGAAGCCGGTGATGAACATGATGCGCATTTCAGGCGCAACCTGCGCGGCGTGCTGAGCCAGTTCGATACCGTCCATTTCCGGCATGACGATGTCCGTCAGCAGCAGGTCGAATCGGTCCGAATTGATATAAGGTACGGCCTGCGTCCCCGTGGACACGGCGACGACCTCATATCCCGATCGTTCCAGAGCGCGGGCGAGATAGACGCGCATGCTCTCATCATCTTCGGCCAGTAGGATGCGAATCATTGCCCTCAACATTCGTCCGTCCGGCAGCTAAGCCGGCTTGCACGCCGCCACTGGGGTGGCGCGAAGCCTGCTTATATGCGACAAGGTGTAGATATTATCCAGCCGGGTAACCAATTTCGCGGGGGGCCGGCGAAAGGAGCCGCCTTGAACGACGAAGCGCTGCCCACTCCCTGCTTGCGTGAAGCGGCCTTCGACCTTTTCGGCGCGGAATTGCCAGGCCGGCCCGTCATCCTGTCGGTTCCTCATGCGGGCCGCGACTATCCCGATGCCTTGCTGGCCGCCGCGCGCGTGCGCCCTGCCCAGTTGCGGCGGCTGGAGGATCGCTGGGTCGATCTGCTCGCCCGTCCTTTGATCGCGCGCGGCTTCTGCGTGCTTGTCGCGCGCGCGCCGCGGGCGATGATCGACCTCAACCGCCATGAGCGGGAGGTTGATCCCGGCATGATCGCCGACGCGCCGCGCGATGCCGCCTGGCACAGCAGTGCGAAGCTGCGCGGCGGCCTTGGCCTCTTTCCCCGGCGCATGCCGGGCGCCAGCGAATTGTGGCAGCGGCCGCTCTGCTGGGCGGAGGCGCGCGAGCGGATCGAGACGCTGCATCGCCCCTATCACGCCGCGATCGCGCATAGGATGCGCGCGGCGCGGGACGCGCATGGCCACGCCATCCTGATCGACCTTCATTCCATGCCGCCTTTGCCGCCTGCAGGCGCCGGGCAGGCGCCGCCGGGCGTCGTCCTTGGCGACAGGTTCGGCCGCAGCGCATCGACCCAATTGATGGCGCTCGCCGCGGAAATCGTCGAAAGTCACGGCGTGAGCGTGGCGCAGAACCATCCCTATGCCGGCGACCATCTGATCGAGCGGCACGGGAACCCCGACAGGGGGCTGCATGCGCTGCAGGTCGAGATCGACCGCCGCCTCTATCTCGATGCGGCGCTGGAACAGCCCGGGCCGGGCGTGGCGCGGATGCAGGCGGTGGTCACCGATCTGGCCGAGGCGCTGGCGGTGGAATTGCCGCGCGCCGGCTATGCGATGGCGGCGGAATAGGGAAGCGCCCGTAGCGCACGACCCGTGTCGCCCCCGCGACGCTCAGATGATGGGAATCGAAATAGAGCGGCTTGCCGTCCGCTGTGATGGCGCAGGTGCCCGCAGCGCAGAGCGCGCGGAGCGGGTCGATCAGCGTGACGCCTCGGTCCTGCCAGCGCGCGAAGAGAGCGCGCAGATGCGGCGTGCGCGCCTCGACCCAGGCGCGGCTGACGCCTTGCGCCTGGTCCAGCCGTCCGGCGCGCGCCAGATGCGCGAGATGGCGGGGAACGTCGAAGGGCTGCGGCGGCACCGGTCCGATCAGGACCACATCGCGTCGCTCGTCACGGATGGCGGCGATCGTCCGGTCGAGCCGGGCGACGAAATCGGGCGCGTCGAAGTCGCCATTGGCCCAGAAGGCGCTGAGATAGACGCGGCGGATGCGCGGGTCGGCGCGCAGGGCGGCGAAGGCCGCCCGGTTGGCGGCCGCGCAGCGGGGATCTGTCGCCTCATAGGCCAGGACAGGCGGGCAGCTTGAGGTGGTGCGCTGGATGAGGGCGCGGCCCTGCGCCCTCGCCTCCAGCGACAGTGCATAGGCCAGTTCCACGCCATGGCTGTCGGCCCACAGCATGGCGTCAGCGCGCACGGGCGCGCCCAAGGTGCAGGGCGCAGCATCGCGCATGAAGCTGTCATGGCAGCGGTGGCGCATCGGGCTGAAGTCCCGCTGCCCCGCCATCTGTGCCAGCACCGGCGCGGAGAAGCGCGTGGGCCAGCCACCCAGCGCCATCAGCGCGAGCGAGGCGAGGCAGAGCAGGGTCATGGCGGCGGCGGTGAAGCGGAATATGGCGCGGGCTGGCACGCGGTTGCGGTTGCGGAACGGCCGCTCGACCAGGCGCCAGGAGAGATAGGCGAGGAGGAAGGCGACAGCGATCACGACAAGTCGCAGCGCGCCGGACAGCGGCGCGTCGGTCGCATATTCGGTGAAGACGATCAGCGGCCAGTGCCAGAGATAGAGCGAGTAGGAGACGAGGCCGATGCCGACCAGCAAGGGCTGCGACAGGACGCGGCCGATGCGGGTGCCGGGGGCGGCATGAAGCAGCGCCGCCGCGCCGAGCACGGGGGGAAGGGCGGTGACGCCGGGGAAGATGGTGGCGCGATCATAGAGGAACACGGGCAGGGCGATGGCGATCAGGCCGATCGCGGCGACCCCTTCCCGAAGCCAGCGCCGCCGCAGCGCCGGCACCGCGCCGAGCGCCAGCAGCCCGCCCGCGAACAATTCCCAGGCGCGGGTGGGCAGCAGATAGAAGGTGAAGCCGCTGGTGTCGCGTTCCATCCCTATGGCCAGCAGCAGCGAGGCGGCGGCCATGCCCCATAGCGTGGCGGTGCGCCAGCGCGGGGCATGGCGCGCGAGCAGCATCAGCAGGATGGGAAAGCCGATATAAAATTGCTCCTCCACCGCCAGCGACCATGTGTGGAGCAGCGGCTTCACGTCCGCGCCACCGGCGAAATAGCCGGTGTCGGTGAAGAACCAGAGATTGGACGCGAACAGCGTCGCCGCCAGCGCCGAGCGCGGTACGCCTTCCAGATCGCCGGGAAGATAGAGCCAGGCGGCAAGCGCCAGCGTGACCAGGATCATCAAGGCAAGCGCCGGGATGATCCGGCGAAAGCGCCGCTCGTAGAAGCGGATGAGGGAGAAGCGCCCCTGATCGATGTCGCGGGAGAGGATGCCGGTGATCAGAAAGCCGGATATGACGAAGAAAATGTCGACGCCCACATACCCTCCCGAAAAGCCGGGAACATGGGCATGGAACAGAAGGACCGGCAGGATGGCGAGGGCGCGCAGGCCGTCGATGTCGCGTCGGTAGCGATGCGGATGGTCGATCGCCGCCATGGGTGCTGGTCCGTGCATGGATCCCCCTTACCCGCAAAGCCCTGCCAATTGCTTTCGCCAGGAGCGACGATTGCGTCCGGTGCAACCGGCCTTCTGCTCTTCGCATTTGCGCGAAAATGCCCGCTGCGCCAAAAGGGCTGTGCCTTTCAGGCATCCTCTCCTAAAAACTTTCGGCTGATCTTCGGATCAGCCTTTTTTTTGTCACCTCGCTGGGCTAAGCGAATCCCGCTCATGCTGCGCCAATAAAACAGTTTCTGGAGAGGAGCCGCCGGTAGGACCGGCAGGCGTGGCATGGCTGGGGGATGGAGCGCTCTGATCAGCGCTCTCCCCCATCATTTTCCCCTTAGTCGACCAGAGCCTCGGTTTTCCGGCCATAGGCGACCACCGCTTCGACCTCGGCCGTGTCGCCGAGCACCACGCCCACGCGCTGGTGCAGCCCGTTGGCCGGCACGTCCATGATGGGCATGAAGCCGTCACTGGCCGCGCCGCCGGCCTGTTCGATCAGGAACGCCATCGGATTGGCTTCATACATCAGGCGCAGCTTCGCCTTGCCGGGCGAGCGATGATCATAGGGATACATGAAGATGCCGCCCCGTTTCAGGATGCGATGCACGTCGGCCACCATGGAGGCGGTCCAGCGCATGTTGTAATCCTTGCCGCACGGTCCCTTGGCCCCCGTGACCCGTTCGTCGATATAGCGTTCGACGGCTGGCGACCATTGGCGGCGGTTGGACATGTTGATCGCAAATTCGCATTTACCCTGGGGCATCTTCATGTCCGGGTCCGTCATGACCCAGCTGCCCACTTCCCGGTCGAGCGTGAATTCATAGACGCCGGTGCCCACGCTCAGCACCAGCAGCGTCTGCGGGCCGTAAATGGCGTAACCAGCGGCGACCTGGTTGCGGCCGGTCTGGAGGAAATCCTCCTCCGTCACGTCGCGCCCGGCGCAATCCTCGGGCGCCTTGAGCACCGAGAAGATGGTGCCGACCGACAGGTCGACATCGATATTGCTCGACCCGTCGATCGGATCGAACAGCATCAGATATTCGCCCTTGGGATAGCGGTTGGGGATGGGGTAGATGGTCTCCATCTCCTCCGAGGCCATGGCCGCCAGATGGCCGCCCCATTCATTGGCGTCGAGCAGCAGTTCGTTGGCGATCACGTCCAGCTTCTTCTGGACCTCGCCCTGGACATTTTCGCTGTCGAGGCTGCCCAAGACTTCGCCGAGTGCGCCCTTGCTGACGGCGTGGCTGATCACCTTGCAGGCGCGGGCGACGGTTTCGATCAGAAGCCGCAACTCGCCGGGCAGGGCGTTCGCATTGCGCTGTTGTTCGATCAGGAAACGCGTGAGAGTGGTTCTGGTCATAAGCCCGCCTCTGGCAAGGGGTGGAGGATATGGCGTTCGAGCCCGCCGCGATGCGCGGACGGGCTGTCGCTACGGCAGCCCGTCCGGCAAGTCCAGCGCAAGCGTCACTGCATGGCCGCGCGCGCCCGCGCGTCGTCGCGCCCGATGGTGAGGTCGCGCATGCGGGCGATATCCTCGTCCGCCTTGCCGGCCTGCGCATAAAGACGGCCGGCCGCCGCATAATCGCCGTCGCGCTCGGCGCACATGCCAAGGTTGAAGAGCAGCGCGGGGTGTCCCGGCAGGCTCTGGTTCATGCCCGCCCACTGAGTGCAGGCCGCGGCGGGATCACGCTGCGACAGGCGAATGCTGTCCTTGAACGCCTGCGCCATCGCCTTGTCCATGCCCTCGCGCCCTTCGCGCAGGCGGATGCGGTAGCGATCGTGGCGCGGGACGATGTCGTCGGCGAAGCGGTCGGCCGCCTTGCGCACCATCTTGTCGATGACGTCGCGGGGATCGCGATCCTGCTTGTCGCCGCGGCAGGTGATGATCGTCTCGCTCTGCGGCCGGGTCTCGGTATAGAGAATGCGGCCGTCGCTGGCGCTCGCAACGCGCAGGGTGGAGGAGAAGGCCACCAGTTCCTGCAGGCAGGTCGCCTCCACCTTCTCCTTCTTCTTGCAGGCTCCGTCCTGTTTTTCGACGCATTGCTCGACCTTGCGCTTGACGTCGCTCTTGCGGATGCTGGCGTCGGCCATGCCGCTGACGATGGCGTCGGCATCGGGGCCGCCGCGCGACAGGGCGATCAGGTCGAAATGGGGGCGGCCGTCGGGACCGCGCCGGCCCAGCTGCTGTTCGATGGCGAGCGAGAGGGCCATGCCGTCACGCCCGCCGATCCGGTCGATGCCGATGCTGCGCGCCAGGCTGACGTCGCGAAAGGGCGCGGGAAATTGACCGTCCACGTCGAATACCTCGGCGCCAGCGGGCGCATGGATGGACAGAGCGAGGCCGAGCCCCGCCAGCAACGACGTGAAACGCATGGAATATCCCCCCGGATGATGGCGCGACAGCATTATAAAGTCGGCCGCGCGGCATCAAGCAGCAACAAAGGAACGATAGCCTGTGCGCGCCGTTTCGATACGTTGCCAAAGCGAAACGTTGGGGAGAATCATGGACAGTCTCATCGTCGCCTTCACCGATCCGACCGCCCTGGCTGCGCTGATCGCGCTGGTGGTGATGGAAGTGGTGCTGGGGATCGACAATCTCGTCTTCATTTCCATCCTGACCAACAAGCTGCCCGAAGCGCAGCGGCCCAAGGCGCGCCGGATCGGCATCGGCCTGGCGCTGGCGATGCGACTGGTGCTGCTGTCGATGATCGCGTGGATCGTCAGCCTCACTCAGCCAGTGTTCGACCTGGGGGTGAATGGACCGCTCGACATGCATGGCGCGCCGACGTTCGAAACCGAATTTTCCTGGCGGGACATGATCCTGATCGCGGGCGGCCTGTTCCTGATCTGGAAGGCGACCAAGGAAATCCACCATAATGTCGATCCGCATGGCGGCAATGATGTGCTGGACAAGAAAGGCGCGGTCGCCATGAGCTTTGGCAGCGCCATCGCGCAGATCATCCTGCTCGACATGATCTTCTCGCTCGATTCGATCCTGACGGCAGTAGGGATGACCGATAACCTGGCGGTCATGTATATCGCTGTCATCGTCGCGGTCACGGTGATGCTGATCGCAGCCGACCCGCTGGCGAACTTCATCGCGCGCAATCCGACCGTGGTGATGCTGGCGCTGGGCTTCCTGCTGATGATCGGCGCTGTGCTGATCGCCGACGGGTTCGGCGTGCATGTGCCCAAGGGCTATATCTACGCCGCCATGGCCTTTTCCACGCTGGTGGAGGTGCTCAACATCTTTGCGCGGCGGGCGAAGCTGCGCAAGGGGGAGGGCTGACGCAGCGCCCTGGCGAAGCGTGCCGGGGTGCGGCCGAAGTTCACAGTGTCGTCGGGCTTTTCGGGCCTGAGGCGACCGGAACGCGCCCGCTTGGCGACCGCGACGCGACAGGTACGCGACAGGGCCTCGACCAGGGAAAGAGGCGATCGGAAGGGGCGCGCGCGGCTGCATCGATCAGGATAGATCAGAGAATATCCTACATTGGAAGGCGGTCTGCGCGCGCGTGCATGGAACGGGACGGGAAGCGGGTACCGGCTCAGGGCCGGGATGACGGAGCGAGGTGGGCGGCTCGTCGCGCTCGCACGGCGCGCGTCATTCTTCCTCTTCGACCGCCTCGCCGGGAGCGGCGTCGACCCAGCGGCGGGCAAGGGCGTAGGCGTGGCCGGCGCGCAGGAAGGCGGCGATCGCCTTGTCCCGCTGTTTGGGATCGAGCGGGGCGGCGGCATAGGGGCCGATGCGCTTGCGCCGGGCGAAGCGATCGGCGGCGGCCCAGGCGTCGCGCGCGGTCTGGGCGTCGGCCTGCTGGCGGTCTTCTTCCGCAATGCCGGCGGCGCGCAGCGCTTCGCCGACGCGGCGCGCGCCATAGCCGCGGCGCGCGAGCGACGCGCTCTTCATGACGGCATAGCTCGCATCGTCGATATAATCGAGGTCGGCGAAGCGATCGACCAGCGCCTGCGGATCAGCCGGTCGCTCGCCGGACCAGCCGCGTTCGCGCAGCTTGCGGTTGAGATAGGCCAGCAGCTTGCCCCGGCTGGTGGCGAAGCGCGCGACATGGCGCAGCGCCAGATCGCGCAACGCATCCTCGTCCAGGGGCTTGGGGGGGCGTTTTGCCGTCATATCCTGTCCAGCATGGCCCAAGCGCCATGTTTATGCCACAGTCGGGCCGGAATTTTACCGCGCCTTGTCGGCTAGAAAGCAAGGCTGGAATGCAACTATCCGGTGCAAGCGACGGCCAAAGCTGCTAGCGGCCGCGCTTTCACGCTTCTTATGACATTGGGTGAAACCAATATGACGGGTTCGCAAGAGATGATGGCACCGACGCCGACCACTGACGATCTGCCGCGCCGCTTCTCCGATTTCGGGACGCTGGGCGAGGCGCTGGACTATGCGGCGCAGGGTAAGCGGGGCCTGAATTTCCACGACGCGCGGGGCAATCTGGCGCGGCCCTATCCCTTCAGCGAATTGCGCGCGGACGCGATCGCCTGCGCCCACCGGCTGATCGGCCATGGCGTCAAGCCGCAGGACCGGGTCGCGCTGGTGGCGGAAACCGGCGCGGACTTCGCGCAGCTTTTCTTCGGCATCGTCTATGCCGGCGCCTGGCCGGTGCCGCTGCCGCTGCCCACCAGCTTTGGCGGCAAGGAAAGCTATATTGACCAGCTCAATGTCCAGCTGACCAGCTGCGACCCGATGCTGTTCCTCTTTCCCAAGGAACTGGAGGATATGGCGGGCGAGGCCGGGCGGCAGAAAAGCGTCGAGAGCATCGCGTTCGAGGATTTCATCGCCCGCGACGCGACCCCGTGCGACTTGCCGCAGGCGCAGCCCGAAGAGATCGCCTATCTGCAATATTCGAGCGGTTCGACCCGCTTCCCCCATGGCGTCGCGGTGACGCACCATGCGCTGCTGAGCAACCTGTCGGCGCACAGCCATGGCATGCAGGTGCAGGAGAGCGACCGCTGCATCAGCTGGCTGCCCTGGTATCATGACATGGGCCTGGTCGGCTGCTTCCTGTCGGTCGTCGCCAACCAGGTGTCGACCGATTACATGAAGACCGAGGATTTCGCGCGCCGGCCGCTCGCCTGGCTGGACCTGATCAGCCGCAACGAGGGCACGTCGATCAGCTATTCGCCGACCTTCGGCTACGACATCTGCGCGCGGCGCATGTCGAGCCAGACCAAGGCGCAGGATCGGTTCGACCTGTCCCGTTGGAGGCTCGCGGGCAATGGCGCGGACATGATCCGCCCCGATGTGATGCAGAGTTTCGTCGACGCCTTTGCCGATGCGGGCTTCAGCCCCAAGGCCTTCCTGCCGAGCTATGGCCTGGCCGAAGCGACGCTGGCCGTCACCATCATGCCACCGGGCGAGGGGATCATCGTCGAGCTGGTCGAGGAAACCGACCTGTCGGGCGGCGACGCGCCCGAGGGCCGGCCGCAGCGTTTCCGTTCCATCGTCAATTGCGGCAAGCCGGCCAAGGACATGGTCGTCGAGATCCGCGACGAGGATGGCGGCCTGATGAACGAGCGGCAGATCGGCAAGGTGTGGACCACGGGCCCCAGCCTGATGGTCGGCTATTTCCGCGACGAGGCGGCGACGGCGGCCTGCATGGCCGCCGATTCAACGAACCGCATATGGCTCGATACCGGCGACATGGGCTATCTTTCCGATGGCTATCTCTACATCGTCGGCCGCGCCAAGGACATGATCATCATCAACGGCAAGAATCACTGGCCGCAGGATATCGAATGGGCGGTCGAGCAGCTGCCCGGTTTCAAGCAGGGCGACATCGCCGCCTTCGCGATCACGACGCCAGGCGGCGAGGAAGCGCCCGCGGTGCTGGTCCATTGCCGCACGTCCGACAATGAGGAGCGCTCGCGGCTGCGCGACCAGATCCGCGAGCGGGTGCGGGCGATCACCGGCATGAACTGTGTCGTGGAGCTGGTGCCGCCGCGCACGCTGCCGCGCACCAGTTCGGGCAAGCTCAGCCGGTCCAAGGCGCGCAACCTGTATCTGACCGGCGAGATCCGTCCCTACGACATCGCCGCCTGACCCGTTGCCCAGGACCGGCCGCGCGTCCTAGCGCGCGCCCAGTTGCCGTTCCACCTGGGTCCAGAGCGTCGAGAAGGCCTGGGCCGGGGGCGAATGGGGCGCGAAGGCGCCGAGCGGCTTGCGGCGGACCGTCATCTGTTCGACCGTGCTGGCCATCGGGATGGCGGGCCAGCCGGTCTGGCTTTCCAGCGCCGCCCGGTGCAGGCTGCGGCGGCGGTCGACCATCGAATAGACCGGCAGGATCGGCGCATGGGCGCCGCCGCGCTGCACCAGATAGCGCGCGACTTCCCCCATCGCCCGCTGCGACAGGGGCGAGGGGATGACCGGGATGACGATGATGTCGGCGGCGCGCAGCACCTGTTCGCTGGTTTCGGTGAGGCCGGGCGGGCAATCGAGGATGATGCGGTCATAATCGCGGCCCAGCGTTTCGATCAGCCTGGCGAGCCGCTTCTTCTTGTCCATCTCGCGGAAGAGATGATCCAGCCCGCGCAGCGAGGTGTCGGCGGCGATGAGGTCCAGCCCCGGCACGGTGGAGGGCTGGATCAGCTTGCGCACCTCCACATCCTTGCTGAAGATCGCCTGCGCCGCGTCGCGGCTGCTATGGTCGGTCGAGAGCAGCCAGCTGGACGCCGCCTGCGGATCGAGATCCCAGAGCAGGGTGCGGCGTTTCGAGATGCACGCCGACGCCCAGGCAAGGTTGATCGCGAAGGTGGTTTTGCCCACGCCCCCCTTGAGACTGTAGACGGCGATGGTCGCCAGGGCCCGGTTCTGTGCGCTGTCCTTTGCCATGGGGCGGAAGCTACGGCTTCCTTGCGCCAAAGCAAGGACTGAAATGCCCGAGACGGCATCGGGGAGGCCGATGCAGACAGCGAAAGCGACAGATGCGCGGCCTGCGCGCACTCAATTCGTTTCGGGAACGAAACGATCAGAGGATGTCGCGCACCTTGTCCTGCGGCCGGCAGAAGCGCACGCCTTTTTCGGTTTCGACGAAGGGCCGGTTCACATAGGCGGGGTTGGCGGCCATGGCGTCCAGGATCGCGTCGGCGTCCATGTCCGCCAGGCCGCGTTCCTCCGCATCGGTGCCCATCGTGCGGATCGCGTCGGCCGGGGTCATCCCGGCGTCGGCGATCAGCTGGGCGAGCTTGGCGCGGCTATAGGGCGTCTTGAGATATTCGATCACCTCGACCTCGACGCCCGGCGTTTCCTCCAGAATGGCGAGCGTCTTGCGCGACGTGCCGCATTTGGGATTATGCCAGATGGTGGCTTTCATGCCTGGTCCTGCCGCGCCAGCCAATCCTCCAGCCACTTGATCGTATAGTCGCCGTTTAAGAAGTCGGGATCGTTCAGCAGCGCCTGGTGCAGCGGGATGGTGGTCTTCATCCCTTCGATCACATATTCCTGCAGCGCGCGCTTGAGGCGCATGATCGCGCCTTCGCGGGTGCGGCCATAGACGATCAGCTTGCCGATCATGGAGTCGTAATAAGGCGGCACCTTATAGCCCTGATAGAGGCCGCTATCGACGCGGACATGCATGCCGCCCGGCACATGATAGCTGGTGACGGTGCCCGGCGAGGGCGCGAAGGTGCGGGGATCTTCGGCATTGATGCGGCATTCGATCGCATGGCCGGTAAAGCGCACATCGTCCTGCTGCACCGACAGCGGCTTGCCTTCGGCGACGCGAATCTGTTCGCGCACCAGGTCGAGGCCGGTGATCATCTCCGTCACCGGATGCTCCACCTGAAGGCGGGTGTTCATCTCGATGAAGTAGAATTCGCCATTTTCCCAAAGGAACTCGATCGTGCCCGCGCCGCGATAGCCCATGTCGGCCATCGCCCGGGCGCAGACGCCGCCGATGCGCTCGCGCTCGGCCTGGCTGAGGACGGGCGAGGGGGCTTCCTCCAGCACCTTCTGGTGGCGGCGCTGGAGCGAGCAGTCGCGCTCGCCCAGATGGATGGCATTGCCCTTGCCGTCGCCGAACACCTGGATTTCGATGTGGCGCGGATTGCCGAGATATTTCTCGATATAGACGGTGGCGTCGCCGAAGGCGGCCTTTGCTTCCGAACCCGCCTGCTGCATCAGCGTTTCGAGCTGGTCCGGCGAGGTGCACACCTTCATGCCGCGACCACCGCCGCCCGACGCCGCCTTGATGATGACGGGATAGCCGGCCGCTTCGGCGATGGCGCGCGCTTCCTCGACATCGCTGACCGCGCCGTCCGAACCCGGCACGAGCGGCAGGCCGAGCGCGCCGGCGGTGCGCTTGGCCTCGATCTTGTCGCCCATGGTGCGGATATGTTCGGGCTTGGGGCCGACGAAGGCGAGGCCATGCGCTTCGACGATTTCGGCGAACTTGGCGTTTTCCGACAGGAAGCCATAGCCCGGATGAATCGCGTCCGCGCCCGAGATTTCCGCCGCCGAGATGATCGCCGCGACGTTCAGATAGCTGTCTTTGGCGGCCGGCGGGCCGATGCAGATGGCTTCGTCGGCCAAGCGCACATGCATGGCGTCGGCGTCGGCGGTCGAATGGACCGCGACCGTCTTGATGCCCATTTCATGGCAGGCGCGGTGGATACGGAGCGCGATCTCGCCGCGATTGGCGATCAGCAACTTTTCAATGCCCATGAGCGCGCGTCGCCTTATTCGATCACGATCAGCGGCTGGTCATATTCGACCGGCTGGCCGTTATCGACCAGGATCGCCTTGACCGTGCCGGCGGAGGGCGCGGGAATGGCGTTCATGACCTTCATCGCTTCGACGATGAGGATGGTTTCGCCGGCGGCGACCTGCGTCCCGACGCGCGCGAAGGGGGCGGCGCCCGGTTCGGCGGCGAGATAGGCGGTGCCCACGATCGGCGATTTGACCACGGTGCCCGAAGGCAGCGCCGGTTCGGCGCTGGCGGCGGCGGGCGCGGGCGCGGCGGCCGGCGCCGCGGGCGCTGCGGCGGGTGCGGGCGCATAGACGGGCGCGGGCGCGGCGCTGGCGGCCTTGCGCGCGACGCGTATCTTGCGATCGCCGTCCTCCACCTCGATTTCCGTCAGGTTGGTGTCATCCAGAAGGGCGGCGAGATCCCGCACCAGCTGCACGTCCACCTGCATTGCGCCCTTTTCCTGCTTGTCGTTCATGTCATGTCCCTGGACGGTGAATGTCGTTTCTGGCCCTGCGCCTATGCGTATTTACGGCAAAGCGCAACTTTCGTGCGCCCAAATGGGCGCGTCACAGTTCGAGCGCGGCTTCCAGCGCGAGCATGTAGGACAGGGGGCCAAAGCCCGCGATCGTCCCCCTGGCCGCCATGCCCACGAAGCTCTTGTGGCGGAAAGGCTCGCGCGCGTGCGGGTTCGACAGATGCACCTCGATCACCGGCACCGTGATGCCCTTGATCGCGTCGTGCAGCGCGATAGACGTATGGGTATAGGCGCCGGGGTTGAGGATGACCGCATGCGCGCCCTCGGCATGGGCTTCCTGCAGCCAGTCGACCAGATGGCCTTCATGGTTGGACTGGCGGAAATCAATCTCCACATGGGCGCGATTGGCCGCGTCCTCCATCCGCCCGGCAATGTCGTCCAGCGTATCATAGCCGTAAATGTCCGGCTCGCGCGTGCCGAGCATGTTGAGATTGGGTCCGTTCAGCACATAGATTTTGCGCGCGTCGGCCAAGGCCAGTCCCCTTTCTGATGTTGCGGCGGGGGCAGGGCCGCCCCTATATGCGGGTCGATCCTTAGCCTTTCCTGTCTCGCCGCGTCGAGACACTTTGCCAATCGGGACAGCATAGTGAGCATAGACGGCACCATTTCCATCCGCATCAATGGCGAGCATCGCCGCGTCCGTCAGGGGCTGACCCTGGCCGAGCTGGCGAGCGAACTGGGCTTCGTGCCGGAAAAGGTGGCGGTGGAGCGCAATCTGGAAGTGGTGCCGCGCTCGACCCTGGCCGACGTCTGCGTCGAGGATGGCGACGAGCTGGAAATCGTCCACTTCGTGGGCGGCGGCGACCATGTGTCGGTCGACACCGATAGCTGGACCGTTGCGGGCAGAACATTCCGATCGCGCCTGATCGTGGGCACCGGCAAATATAAGAGTTTCGAGCAGAATGCGGCGGCGCTGGAGGCTTCCGGGGCCGAGATCGTCACGGTGGCGGTGCGGCGCGTCAATGTGTCGGACCCCGAGGCGCCGATGCTGACCGACTTTATCGACCCGAAGAAGATCACCTACCTGCCCAACACGGCGGGCTGCTTCACCGGCGAGGAGGCGATCCGCACGCTGCGCCTGGCGCGCGAGGCGGGCGGATGGGATCTGGTCAAGCTGGAGGTGCTGGGCGAGGCGCGCACCCTCTATCCCGACATGGTCGAAACGCTGCGCGCGACCGAGATATTGGCCAAGGAAGGCTTCAAGCCGATGGTCTATTGCGTCGACGATCCGATCGCGGCCAAGCGGCTGGAGGATGCGGGCGCGGTGGCGATCATGCCACTGGGCGCGCCGATCGGCAGCGGCCTTGGCATCCAGAACAAGGTGACGATCCGCCTGATCGTGGAGGGCACCAAGCTGCCCGTGCTGGTCGATGCGGGCGTGGGCACCGCGTCGGAAGCGGCGCAGGCGATGGAGCTGGGCTGCACTGGCGTGCTGATGAACACCGCCATCGCCGAAGCGAAGGACCCGGTGCTGATGGCCGCGGCGATGAAGGCCGGGGTCGAGGCCGGCCGCATGGCCTATCGCGCCGGGCGCATGGGCAAGCGCATGTATGCCGACCCGTCGAGCCCGCTGGCCGGCCTGATCTGATCCAGAGGCGCTTTCGCCCCCGCAGCAAATTGACCGACTCCGCGTCACTGCCTATGGCTGTCGCAAAGACGGACGAGGAGACAGGCGATGGTGAACAAGCTCTACCCCGATGCTGCGGCTGCGCTGGACGGACTTCTCTTCGACGGCATGCATATCTGCGCCGGCGGCTTTGGCCTGTGCGGCATTCCCGAGCGGCTGATCGACGCGATCCGCGACGCGGGCGTCAAGGACCTGACCATCGCCAGCAACAATGCCGGGATCGACGGCGAGGGGCTGGGCAAGCTGCTGCGCACACGGCAGGTGAAGAAGATGATCTCCTCCTATGTCGGGGAGAACAAGGAGTTCGAGCGGCAGTTTCTGGCCGGCGAGCTGGAAGTGGAATTCTGCCCCCAGGGGACGCTGGCCGAGCGCTGCCGCGCGGGCGGAGCGGGCATTCCGGGCTTCTACACCAAGACCGGCGTCGGCACCCAGGTGGCGCAGGGCAAGGAAGTGAAGAGCTTTGACGGGCAGGATTATATCCTGGAACGCGGCATCTTCGCCGACATCGCGATCATCAAGGGGTGGAAGGCCGACGAGAGCGGCAACCTGGTCTTTCGCAAGACCGCGCGCAATTTCAACCAGCCCATGGCGACGGCGGCCAAGATCTGCATCGCGGAAGTGGAGGAAGTGGTGCCGACCGGCAGCCTGGACCCGGACGCGATCCACCTGCCCGGCATCTACGTCAAGCGCATGATCGTGGGCGCGCCCTATGACAAGAAGATCGAGTTCCGCACCGTGAGGCAGCGGGAGGCGGCGTGATGTTTCGCGAGACGGCTGCTGCTAGTGCTCTTGCGAAGGCAGGAGCCCAGGGTCGAGCGACACGCCTTGGCGCTCTGGGCTCCTGCCTTCGCAGGAGCACGATAGTCCTGCTGGCGCCTCTGGCGGCTTGTGCGACGACGACGCCTCCGGCCGTTACGGGCGCAGCGCCCGCCGATCCGCCCGCGGGGATGCAATATCTCTACGGGTCGGGCGAGGGCGCGGCGCTTTCGGTGCAGACCTGGCATGGGCTGCTCGGCTATGTCGCGGGGAAGGTGAAGGCGCGGCCGGCCGACAGCGTGGTGCTGGCGCAGGGGGCGAGCCTGGAAGCGCCGACATTCGTGCCGTGCGGCGACAAGCCGCTGGCGGCCGTGTTCGACGTCGATGAAACGGTGCTGCTCAACATCGGTTACGAATATCATGATGCGACCACCGGCAAGGGCTATAGCGCCGCCGACTGGGACGCGTGGGAAAAGACCGGGGAGGGCGCGGTCGCGCCGGTGCCGGGCGCGGATCATGTGCTGGCCGCGCTGCGCAAGATGGGTGTGACCGTGATCTTCAACACCAACCGCTCGGCCGCCAATGCCGATGCGACCGCGCGGGCGATCCGGGCGGCGGGGCTGGGGGAGGCGGTGCATGGGCGCACGCTGTATCTGAGCGGCGACGACGAGATGGGATCGCGCAAGGATGGCCGCCGCGCGACGATCGCCGCCAAATATTGCGTGATCGCGATGGGCGGCGACCAGCTGGGCGATTTTTCCGACCTGTTCAATGCGGGGCAAGCCGTGCCCGCGCGCCGCGCCGCGACGATGACCCTGCCGATCGCCGGCCTATGGGGCAATGGCTGGTTCGTCATGCCCAATCCCGTCTATGGCAGCGGCCTCAAGGGCGGGTTCGACGAGATATTTCCGATGGACAAGCGGTGGGCACCGCCCGCCAAGGGAGAGCAATGATGCCCTGGACTCGTGACGAGATGGCCGCGCGGGCGGCGAAGGAACTCAAGGACGGTTTCTACGTGAACCTGGGCATCGGCATCCCGACGCTGGTGGCGAACCATATCCCTGCGGGCGTGGAAGTGACGCTCCAGTCGGAAAACGGGATGCTGGGCATCGGGCCCTTCCCCTATGAGGGCGAGGAGGACGCCGACCTGATCAATGCCGGCAAGCAGACGATCAGCGAACTGCCGCAGTCGGTCTATTTCTCCAGTGCCGACAGTTTCGCGATGATCCGGGGCGGGCATATCGACCTGACTGTGCTGGGCGCGATGGAAGTCGCGGAAAATGGCGACATCGCGAACTGGATGATCCCCGGCAAGATGATCAAGGGCATGGGCGGCGCGATGGACCTGGTCGCGGGCGTCAAGAAGATCATCGTCGTGATGGAGCACACGTCCAAGAATGGCGATCCCAAGTTCATCCCGGCCTGCACCCTGCCGCTGACCGGCACCAATGTCGTCGACATGATCGTCACCGACCTCGCCGTGTTCCAGCGGCCCGACCATGACAGCCCGTTCAAGCTCATTGAACTGGCGCCGGGCGTGACGGCGGAGGAAGTGGCTGCTAAGACGAGCGCCCATTATATCAGCTAAGGGCAATCCATGAGCCTCGACGGCACCTATGACGACGCGAATATCTTTGCCCTGATCCTGCAGGGTAAAATCCCGTCGACGAGCCTGTATGAGGATGAGAACACGCTGGCCTTCCTCGACATCATGCCGCAGACGCGGGGCCATGCGCTGGTGATTTCCAAATGGTCGAAGGCGCGCAACCTGCTGGAGATCGAGGAGGAGGCGCTGGCCCAGGTGATGGCGACGACGAAGAAGGTCGCCGCCGCCATCCGCAAGGCGCTGGACCCCGACGGCATCCAGATCGCGCAGTTCAACGGCGCGCCGGCCGGGCAGACCATTTTCCACCTGCACGTCCATATCCTGCCGCGCTGGGAAGGCGACCCCAAGGGCTTCGCCGCCCATGGCGCGGGTGCAAAGGCCGATCCCGAGGCGCTTGCCGCGCTGGCGCAAGAGATTCGCGCGCAATTCTGATGCCCGGCGCCTGCATGACAGACCTGAGCGGCGGGCGCTGAGCCGATGGCGCTGCGTCCCTTCAACGCCCCGGGCGCGCGGCTGGCGCTGCGCACCAAGCGCGCCAGCCCGCGCTTCGACGGCGCCCGTGGCGAGAGCGAGGTGGTGCTGGACGTGTCGCGGCTGCTGTCGCGCGCCTTCCACCCGGCGCCGACCGGGATCGACCGGGTCGAATATGTCTATGCCCGCGAATTGCTGGACCGGATGCCCGATCGCCTGTCCTTTGCGGCGGTGCATCCGGCAGGCGGCTATTATGGCCGGTTGAGCAGCGCGGCGGTGCGCCAGTTCCTGGCCTTTACCGCGGCCAAGTGGCGCAATGCGCGCAGCGACGACGCGGCCGAGGGCAAGGCGTCGGTGATCCGTCACATGTTTGCGACGCGCCCGCGCCCGGTGCCGCGCGCCCGGGGGCCGCGCATCTACCTGCAGGTGTCGCCGCATCATCTGGACGACGCGCCGCAGGTCGGCGCGATCCTGCGCGCGGAAGGCGCCAAGCTGGTGACGCTGGTGCATGACGTCATTCCCCTGAGCCATCCCGAATATGCCCGGCCGCAGGGCGCGGAGGAGCATCGCCGGCGCGTGCGCACGATTGACCGCTACGCCACCGGCATCATCGGCAACAGCCAGGCGACGATCGACGCGCTGGCGCCGCATATGCGCGCCGGGCTGGACGGGCGAGTAGTGCGGGTCGCGCATTTCGGCGCGGACGCCCCCGACATTTTCGGCGCGCGCGACGAGACGCTGCCCAAGCGGCCCTATTTCGTCTATATTTCGACCATCGAGCCGCGGAAGAACCATCTGCTGCTGCTCACCATCTGGCGGCGGTTGGTGGAACAGATGGGCGACGCCGCGCCGGTGCTGGTGCTGGTCGGGCGGCGCGGCTGGGAAAATGAGAATGTCATCGACATATTGGAGCGCGCGGACATTTTGCGCGGCCATGTGATCGAGGCGGGCGAAGTGTCCGACAATCGCATGCAGGCGCTGGTCGCCAATGCGCGCGCGATGCTGATGCCGTCCTTCGCCGAAGGGTTCGGCATGCCGGTCGTCGAGGCGCTGGCCGCGGGCGTGCCGGTGATCTGCAGCGACATCATCGCGCATCGCGAAGTGGGCGGCGACGCACCCGATTATCTCGATCCGCTCGACGGGCTGGGATGGATGCGGGCGATCTGCGCCTATGCGCAGGCGCAGTCGCCCGAGCGCGCGGCGCAGCTGGCGCGCATCGGCCAGTGGCGCGCGCCGACATGGCGTGACTATTTCGACATAGTGACCGAGTTGATCGAAGAGGTAACGGCTTCTGTTCCTTGACCTTTGCGGAACCCCCGCCCAAGGATGGGGCGAAGGGGCATGACAATGCGGCGCGCGGCGGGACAGCAGGGGGGCAGGTGGCATAGGCCTGTCGAGTGCGACGCATGACCCCGTTGCTGCGATCTCCGCCCTTTCCTCATGTCGATCCCGCCGTCGCGGCCGTTTCAGCGCCTGCGGCGCGAGCGCCGGCGCGCCCCTTGCCCGACGGACTGTTCGCCATGCTGCGCGCGGCGCGCGTGGGCGGCAGCTTCTGGGGGCCACGGCCCGACCCGGTGCGGCGGCTCTTGCGAGTGGGGACGCCGGTGGACGCGCAGGCGTTCGTCGGCCTGCATCCCGACCAGATCGGCCTGCTGCCCGGGACAGGCGAGGCGCCGGTCGCGGGGCGCGCGCTGCCGGCCGACTGCGATCCCTGGAGCCTGATCGAGGGCGCGCAGGCGGTCCATGCCGACATAGAGGATGAGTGGGCGCTGATCGCCGGCCTGATCGGCGTGCCGGTGATCGGCGCGGACGGCGTGGCGATTGATCCGGCGCGGCTGCACGCGACGCTGCGCGGCCGCCTGGCGGCGGCGGACTATCGCGATCCCTTCACCGGCGCGCCGACCCCCATCGCGCAGGCGGTCGCGCAGCTGGCGGATTGGCGGCGACACCTGGACGGCAATCGCGGCCTGTCGGCGGCAAGCGGCATGGCCTTCTGGAAGCGCGAGGCGATCAGCGCCTTTTTGTGGGACGGAACGCGATCTGCCCCCTTCCTGTCGGCGCGGCGGGGATTGCGCAAGGCGCGGCGCGAGGGCGGCGCCCTGGCGGTCTGGCCATCGCGCGTGCCCGCAGCGGTTGTGGCGCAGGCCGAGGCCGAGGGCGTCACCATCGCGCGCGTGGAGGACGGCTTCATCCGCTCGCGCGGCCTGGGAGCGGCGTTGCATCCGCCCGGATCGGTCGTGGTCGACCGCAGCGGCATCTATTATAATGCGCGCGCGGCCAACGACCTGGAAACGCTGCTCGCCACTCATGATTTCCCGCCGGCGCTGGTCGAGCGGGCGGGGCGGCTGCGCGCGCGCATCTGCGCGTCGGGCGTCACCAAATATGGGCCGCAGGCGGGGTCGCTGCCGGCCTTGCCGCAGGGGCGCCGCACGGTGCTGGCAGTAGGGCAGGTGGACGATGATCTGTCGGTGCGGCTGGGCGGCGCGGGGGTCGGCGGCAATCTCGACTTTCTGGCGCGAGTGCGGCGGGCCGAGCCGGACGCCTGGATCCTCTATCGCCCGCATCCCGACGTGCAGGCCGGGCATCGCAAGGGGCATCTGACCGATGCGGCGGTGCTGGCCCATGCCGATGCGATCGATGGCGGCGGGTCGCTGATGGAATTGTGCCAGGCGGTGGACGCCGTGCATGTCCTCTCCTCGCTCACCGGGTTCGAGGCGCTGATCCGCGGCTGCGCGGTGACGGTGCACGGCATGCCCTTCTATGCCGGATGGGGCCTGACCCGCGACTTGGCCCAGCCCAGCCCCCGGCGCGGGCGCAGGCTGAGCGTCGATCAGCTTGTCGCCGCCGCGCTCATTCTCTATCCGCGCTATCTCGATCCGGTGACCCGATTGCCTTGTGGCCCCGAAGTGATGGTGGAGCGTTTAGGCAATGGGTCGACGCCGCCGGTGAACTGGCTTATCAGGGTGCGGGCCATACAGGGGAAGTTGCGCAGATTTATGACCTTGGCCGCAGAGTTTTTCCATGGTTGATCGGCAGGTTAAGACCTTTCTGTTCCTGCAGGGGCCGCATGGGCCGTATTTCGCGATGCTGGCCGAAGCGCTGCGGGCGCGGGGCCATCGCGCGCTGCGCATCAATATCAATGGCGGCGACAAGATCGACTGGCCGGGGGAAGCGACCGATTATCGCGGCACCTTCCGCAACTGGCCGCTCTTCTTCGACGATTTCATCGTCAACCATGGGGTGACCGACCTCATCCTCTATGGCGATTGCCGGCCCTATCACACATCCGCCCATGGCATGGCGCGGCTGCGGGGCCTGCGCGTCCATTGCATGGAGGAAGGCTATATCCGGCCCGATTTCCTGACATTGCAGGATGACGGGGTGAACGGCAATTCGACGCTGCCGCTCGATCCGCAATGGTATATCGACCAGGCGGCGGGCTTGCCGGACCGGAGCGAGCCGCTGCCGCCGGTGCCCTCCACCTTCCAGGCACGCGCGCGCAACACGATGCGCAACGGCCTGTCATCGGCGCTGATGCGGCCCTATTTCCCCTATTATCGCACCCATCGGCCGCACAGTTTCCTGCTGGAGTCGGTCGCCTGGTGCTGGAAGCTGCTGATGGAGAAGCGCGAGGCGAAGCGGTCGGCCGCGACATGGGAGGCGGTCAAGGACCAGCCATATTTCACCCTGCCGCTGCAGCTCAATTCCGATTATCAGATCCGCGTCCATTCGCCCTTCGGCGACATGCGCGCGGCCTTGCGCTTCGTCATCAAGAGCTTCGCCGAACATGCGCCGCAGGGCGTCGCGCTGCTGGTCAAGCGCCATCCGCTCGATCCGGGTCTGGTCAGCTGGGAACGGTTGACGCGCCGGCTGGCCGCCCATTATGGCGTGGCCGAGCGCGTCCATTATCTGGCCGACTGGGACATTGCCGAAGTCGTGCAGAAATCGCTGGGCGTGGTGACCGTCAACAGCACGGTGGGCACGTTGGCGCTCAACGAGGCAAAGCCGGTGGCCGCCTTGGGGCACGCCGTCTACAAGGTGCCCGGCATCGTCCATCATGGCAGTCTTGATGATTTCTGGGCGGCCGCGCGGCAGCCGGATGTCAAACTCTATGCGGCTTTCAAACGCGTGCTGGAGGATCGATGCCTGATCCGCGGCGGCTTGCTGAGCGAAGAGGGCCTGCACATGCTGGTGTGTAATGCAGTCGAACGGCTTGAGCGCGCGCCTTCGGCGGTTCTCCCAATGCCGCGTTCGATCCGGCGGCGGCGACGCTCGATGGATGTCATCCATGGCGATGCGGCCTGAAGTAGAGCTAGCTTTTGACGCCTTCATGGGGATTTCCAAGCTTTGCAGCAGCAGCCGACGTCCCCAGCCATGACGGAACGGCGCTGTTAAAGCATTGCGATAGCGCTGAGCCGCTCATTGCCATGACTTGCTGGCCATTCATCAGCGGAGTCTTGGAAGGATCGCTTGCGACATCGGCTGCACGTGAAGAGAGGCCGATCATCTGTCTGCCGGAAGTCTACAGCGAACGCATGATCCGAGACAGTGTGCTGGCGTGGATTCGCCTCAATGAAGAATATCAGTCGTTGAGATCTGGACCGCTGGTGACATACGCCATGAGACAGCAGTTCTCGTGCAATTCTAATAGCTCGTCCCATCGTCCCGAAATAAAAGACCCGGCGAGCATAGTGCCCGCCGGGGTGGCTCAGGACAGAAGGAAGGCGAGTAACGCAATCGCTCGCGCAATCGCTGCCACATCGCATTTCACATCAATCTTCACCGTTATCGTGTTCCGAGGTTTCATCGCTGAGTCCCCGGTCCACGGCGCGCCGCAGACCAAAAGGTTGCGGTGGAGGCCCCGGACGAACGGATTAGCCCCCGTTCACCGGATGATGGACCTGCCCGGCTCAAAGCGCTTTGAGAAGGGCAGCGCCGCGCGGATACCTCTGGCGTAAGTCTAAACAGCCTGTCGGGTGCACGCTGGCTGGTCCGGGCTGCCCCTACGTTGCTGGAGCGGCGTATGTGCATCTGGAATGGTCGCTGGTCCCCCAGACGGTTTCGATCTGCACAAGAGCATAATGACGGATTAGCGACGCAGAGTCTAGGGCGTCACCGGTGCGACAATTTATCGGCTTCGCATGTGCAATCATGTGCCATGGAGACGCCGGGAGCGGGCGGAAAGTAGCGGAAAAGCACGGAAATCTGCGGTAAAGCCGAGAGGCGTCTTTTGCACATAGAACGACAGCGCCCAAAAGTCTAAGTCTATGCTTTTCAAACGAGAATGATGGATGCCCGACGAGGATTCGAACCTCGATTGACGGAGTCAGAGTCCGTAGTCTTACCTTTAGACGATCGGGCATCAGGAGCGGAGTAGCCCCGCTCGGGAGGCCGCAGATAGGCGGGCTTTTCGCGTCGGTCAAGTGATTTCAAAAGTCATTCGACCAACTTTCCAAAAGTAGGTCAGACCTACTTTTTCCCCGCCGAATCGGCCGTGCGGCTGGGCTTCACGCCATTTCAACGATGCGGTCGGCGAGGCGTTCGGCTTCGCGCAGGTCGTGAGTGACATAGAGGATCGGCAGGCGCATGTCGTCGCGCAGCCGTTCGATGAGGCGCATGATCTCTTCCCGCCGGGCGCGATCGACGCCGGAGAGGGGCTCGTCCATCAGCAGGAAGCGCGGGGCCGACAGCAGCGCGCGGCCGATCGCCACCCGCTGCGCCTCGCCGCCCGACAGGGTCGCGGGCATGCGGTGGAGCAGATGGCCGATGCCGAGAAAATCCAGCACTTCCGCCTGCGACAGGCTGCCGCCCGGGCGTCGCCCATAGCGCAGGTTGCGATCGACCCGCATGTGGGGGAAGAGACGCACATCCTGGAAGAGATAACCGGCATGGCGATCGGCGGGAGCCAGGTCGATGCCCGCCGCGCTGTCGAACAGCGTTTCGCCATCGACCCGGATATGGCCCGCATCCGGGGTCAGCAGGCCGGCGATCATGTTGAGGAGGCTGGTCTTGCCTGCGCCCGACGGGCCGATCAGGGCAATGAGGCGCGCGTCGGCCCGGCATTGGAGCGCGATGTCGCGATCGCCCAGCCGGCGGCGGACGGCGATGTCAAAGGACATGGGGCATGCGTCCCTGCGTGGCGCGGCGCGCGAGGATTTCCGACATCAGCAGCGCGCCGAGCGAAAGCAGCACCGAGATGAGGGCGAAGCGGCTGACCGCCGTTTCGGCGCCTGGCACTTGAAGCGCGGCATAGATGGCGATGGGGAGGGTCCGGGTTTCGCCGGGAATGTCGGACACGAAGGTGATGGTCGCGCCGAATTCGCCGATCGAGCGGGCAAAGCCCAGCATCGCGCCGGCGAACACGCCGGGCAGCGAGAGCGGCAGGGAAATGGAGAGGAAGCTGCGCAAAGGCGAGGCGCCGAGCGTCTGCGCCGCCTGCTCCAGCCGGCGGTCGACCGATTCGATCGACAGGCGCATCGCGCGGACCATCAGCGGCATCGCCATGATCGCGGCGGCGAGCGCGGCGCCGGTCCAGCGGAACAGCAGGGTGACGCCGAACCACTGATCGAGCCGGCTGCCGATCGGGCCGTTGATGCCGAAGAGCAGCAGCAGCAGCCAGCCGGTGACGACCGGCGGCACTACCAGCGGCAGGTGCACGAGCGCGTCGAGCAGCAGCTTGCCCGGAAAGCGCCAGCGCGCCAGCACCCAGGCGAGCGCGAAGGCGATCGGCAGCATGGCGGCGACCGCGACCAGGCTGACCTTGAGCGACAGGCCGATGACCGTCCAGTCCTGCGGCGACAGGGAGAAGTCCATGGCGCGCTGCGTGGGGGATTAGCGCGCGCGCGTCAAGAAAGCGCGGCCAGCGTCAGCGAGGTTGCGAAGGGCGCGGGCGCTGGTGTAGCGCCGCCGCGACGACCAGCCGCCCTTCGACAGGATAGCGCCATGAAATCACTGATCGCCTTCGACCTTGACGGAACATTGGCGCTGAGCAAGCAGCCGCTGGAGGCGGAGATGGGCGAGGCGCTGGCGGACCTGCTGACGGTCGCGCATGTCGCGGTGATTTCGGGCGGCGACTGGCCGCAATTCGACAAGCAGGTGGCGAGCCGCCTGCCGGCGCGGGCCGACCTGTCGCGGCTGTGGCTGATGCCGACGACCGGGACCAAGCTCTATACCCATGGCGATGGCGGCTGGCGCCCGGTCTATGCCGAACTGTTCGACGAGGCGCAGAAGGCGGCGATATTGACGGCTTTCGACGAGGCGCTGGAAGCGACCGGCTTCGCGCCGGAGCAGGTGTGGGGCGAGCGGATCGAGGATCGCGGCAGCCAGATCACCTTTTCGGCGCTGGGGCAGCAGGCGCCGATCCACGCCAAGGAAGCGTGGGACCCCGATTTCGCCAAGCGCACGCGAATCCAGGCGGACCTGCGGCAGCGCCTGCCGGGCCTGTCGATCAACATGGGCGGGGCGACGTCGATCGATGTGACCCGCGCGGGCGTGGACAAGGCCTATGGCCTGCGCAAGCTGCGAGACGAAAGCGGCATCGCGCTGGATGCGATGATGTTCATCGGCGACGCCATCTTTCCGGGCGGCAACGACTATCCCGCCAAGCAGCTGGGGCTGGATACGGTGCGGGTGCGCGACCCGCAGGAAACGCTGGCGGTGATCGCGGCGATCATCGCCTGCCAGAAATAGCGGTCAAGGCGCGCTGAAGCCGTAGCGCTTCAGGATCGAGCGACCGGTCGCGGACAGCAGGAAGCGGCGAAAGCCCTCGGCATCGCGGTGCCGGCTGGCGGTCAGGCGCGCGAGCGGATAGCGGATCGGCGCATGGCTGCTTTCGGGAAAGGCGCCCACGATCGCGACGCCATTGCCGGCGCGCGCGTCGGTTGCATAGACGATGCCGAGCGGCATTGCGCCGCGCTCCACCAGCGCCAGCGCGGCGCGGACATTGTCGGCCCGCGCCACCTTGGGCGCCACCGCCGGCCAGACGCCGAGCGCGGTAAGCGCCGCCTTGCCATATTTGCCCGCGGGCACGCTGTCGGGATTGGCCATGGCGAGCCGGCCGTCGCCGAGTGCGCGCGCGATCGGCATGTTGCGCCCGATGCGCAGCGACAGGCGCGCATTGGTGGGGCGCACCAGCACCAGCCGGTTGCCCGCCAGGTTGGCGCGCGTGCCGCGCATGACCAGACCCGCTTTCTCGACATCGTCCATCCAGTCTTCATCGGCGGAGACGAAGAGGTCGGCAGGTGCGCCGGCGCGAATCTGCCGGGCAAGGGCGGACGAGCCGGCGAAGGACAGCACCGGGCGGGGATGGCCGCGCGCGGTCCAGGCGTCGGCGGCGGCGGTCATCGCTTCCTGCATGCTGGCGGCGGCGAGCAGCAACGGGCCGCGCTGCTGCGCGGCGGCGGGCGCCAGGGGCGCGCAAAGCAGGGCGAGAAGGGCGAGGGCGCGCAGCAGCAGAGTCATCATGGCGCCTATCTGTCCATCCCGCCGCGCCAGGGCAAGGCGCAGGGCGCACTTTTGTCCCGCCCCTCAATGGGCTAGGAGGCGAGGCATGTCCGATCACCGCCGCAAAGCCCGCTGACCATGGCGATCGTGCGAAGCCTGTGCGGACAATGCGCGGTCGGCTGCGGCATTCGCGCGGTGACGGGCGAGGAGCGTGGCCTGCATCTGGAGGGCGATGCGACTCATCCCGCCAATGGTGGGCTGCTGTGTGCGCGGGCGCAACGGCTGCAGGACGAGCGGGCGCTGGACGGGCGGTTGCTGCACCCCCTCGTCGATGGGCGACGCCAGCCGTGGGACAAGACCATCGCGCAGCTGGCGCGGCGTCTGTCGGCGGTGCTGGCGCGCCATGGGCCAGGCAGCATCGCGCTGCATGTCGGCGGCGCCCTGCCCACCGAGGATTATTATGTCGCCAACAAGCTGCTGAAGGGCTTTTTCGGGTCCCCGCACATCCATGCGCCCTGGCGCGGCGCGATCGCGGCCGTGCAGCGCGCAGCCTATGGCGAGGATGTCATGCCGGCCAGCTATGAGGATGTCGGCCGGGCGGCGACCATCCTGATGATCGGCGACGCGGCGATGCGGGATCATCCCGTGCTGGTCGACCGGGTGCAGGCGGCGCGGGGTGATGGCGGCGCGCGGCTGGTGGTGATCGGCGCGGCGGAGGAGGGGGCGGGTCTGGACCCGGACCTGCATCTGCCGGCACCAAGCGCTGCGCTGGCCCCGTTGCTGCGCGGGCTGCTGCTGCATTGTCGCGATGCCGGCCTGGTCGATGAGCAAGGGTTGACGCGCGCGGTCGCCGCGCCCGATGGCTTCTGGGATGCGCTGCGGCCTGGCCATGACATCTGGTCGGTGGCGCGGGCCTGCGGGCTGGCGCCGCAACTGGTGCGCGACTTTTACGACCTGTGGGCGGCGGACGCGCGAGCGCTGTCGCTGTTTGGCGGGGGAGATGCCGCGGTGGCGGCGGCGGCGCTGAACCTGCATCTGGCCACGGGTCGGATCGGGCGGCCGGGCGCGGGGCCGTTCGCGCTGGAGCCGGCGGCGAACGGCATGGGCGCGCGGGAGGTCGGCTGCACGGCCGACAGCCTGGCGGCGCATCGCGGCTTCGACGCCGAAGCGGTGGCCGACACCGCGCTCTTCTGGGGCGCGCGCGCGATGGCGCAGGCGCCGGGGCTGGAAGGGGAAGCGCTGTTGCGCGCGATGCAGGACAGATCAGTGCGAGCGCTGATCAGCATCGGGGAAGATCCCGCGGCGGAAAGCTGGCTGGCGCAGGCCCGTTCGCTGGTCGGCCTGTCGATCCGCGCGACGCATCGGGCGGAGGCGGCGGCGCAGGGTTGGACCGCGCTGCTCCCCGCGCCGGTGGGGATCGAGCAGGACGGGACGATGACGGCGCTGGACCGGTTGGTCAGCCGCCAGCGCCGGCTGTTCGACCTGCCGGGCGAGGCGCGGCCGCTATGGTGGACGCTGACGCGCATGGCGCAGACGATGGGTTGGGGCGATGCCTTCCATTATGAGCGGCCGGCGGACATTTATCGCGAGCATGTGCGCCTGACCGCCTATCGCAATGCGGGCGGGCGGCTGCTCAACCTGAAGCGGCATGCGCCCATTTCCAATCCGGCCTATGCCGAGCTGACCCCCTGGCGCTGGGGGGACGTGCCGTTCGACGAAGGACGCTTCCCGACGCCCGACGGACGGGCGCGGCTGTTGCCCATCGACCCTCAGCCGGACGCGGCGATGGATTGAAGATGCGCGAGCAGCGCGTCGCCATTGGCCTGCCAGGTGAAGCGCAGCGCGGCTTCGCGGACAGCCGACTGGGCGGGCGGATTATCCAGGATCGCGCGGATCGCGGCGGCGATCGCGTCGGGATCGCGATCGACGATCCGTCCCGCCTCCGGCCGGTCGAGCAGTTCGCGCGCGCCGCCGACGTCGCTGATGACGATGGGCGTGCCGCAGGCGAGCGATTCGACCCAGGCATTGGCGAGCCCTTCCGATTCGGATGGCAGCGCCATCACGTCGGCGGCCGCGAAGATGCGCGGCAGCTTGTGATGCGGGACCGATCCCAGGAAGCCGATCCGCCGCTCCACGCCCAGATCCTGCGCCAGCGTTTCGAGCGTGCGCCGATACTGGCCTTGGCCCGCGAGCAGCAGCGTGACGTCGGGCAGCTGCGGCAGGGCGCGGACCAACAGGTCCTGCCCCTTGCGCGGAATCAGCGCGCCGACGCTGAGCACGACCGGCCCGTTGAAGTCGAGCGCGGCCTTGGCCGCCTGGCGGTCCATCAGTTCGAATGTGTCGAGATCGACCCCGGTATAATGGACGCGGATCTTATCGGCATCGATGCCCATGCGCGCCATCGACCGGCGCATCGCGTCCGACACGGCGAGCAGGCCGGCAGCGTCGTCCGCGGCATGGCGCACCAGTTTGCGCGTGCCCGGCTGCGTCCCCCAATAATGGATGTCGGCGCCCCGCGCCTTGACCGAATAGGGGATGCCCAGCGCCCTGGAGAGGCGGCGGGCGACCGGGCCGTCGGGAAAGAAGAAGCTGGCGTCGATGACGTCGAAGGGCTTTTGCGCGTGCAGGCGGCGCACCAGCGGCAGGATGGCGCGGGTCATGGCGCTGACATTGGTGCGGCCCCCGATCTTGGGCAGGATGCGGAAGATCGGGCGATAGACGGTGAGTTCGCGCCAGCGCTCCTTGCGCGGCAGCGCGCGCAGCGCGGCGTAATGCGGCGCGAGCGAAAGCGGCCAATAGGGGACGCCCACTGGCGCGATCACCGTCACGTCGGCGTCCGGGCGACTGGCCAGCTCGCGCGCCTGGCGTTCGACGAACACGCCGAAATTGGGCCGGCTCATGTCGGGGAAGAGGGTCGACAGCGTTAGGACGTTGAGTGTCATGGCCCCTCTTTCGATGCACAGCTTTGACGCATGGTTAAGCGCGGAGCGGCGGAATGGCTAGAGACGTCGGACGAGCTGTTCGGCAACGGCCGCCCAGGGCGGGTCGGTGACCACCAGCTGGCGCGTGCCCGGGCCGAGCGGGAGTAGTTGCAGCCGGTCGCCTTCGCGTCCGATCAGCCGGCCGAAGAGGAAGCGACCGGCGGGGCGAGGCAGCAGCACGTCGCGGTTGAGCGCCGCGCCATAATCGGGCGGCGCGATGCGGCGGCACCAGATGGCGTCGCCCGCGCGATAGTCGCCGATGCTGGCGCCGACATGGACGCCCACCATGCCATCGGCGGCGATCGGCGGGGGAAAGGCGAGCGGCCGGGTGGGCGCGCGCACGCCGTCGGGACCCAGCAGCGCGGCAACGGCGATTTCGCTCTGCCCCGGCAAGGCGACCAGTTCCGCGCTGGTGACGCCCAGCGCCAGGGCGATGCGGTTCAGCCATTTGACCGACACGGTGCGGGTGCCGGTTTCCAGCCGGCCGATGGTCTGCGCGGTGGTGGGCGGATCGCACAGCGCGCCCACCTGTTCGAGCGTCAGCCCCTTCGCCTTGCGGACCTCGCGGATGCGGGTGATCATAGCGCCTCCTCGGATAACCTATTTGGTTTTCCCTTTCCTACAGATTATCCCCCGTGGCAAGTGCTTCGCTGTCGATTCCCGCAGCGAAGGAGATGCCCCATGGCCAGTCATGTCGAACAGATGATCGAGGGCACCGATGGCGCGCGGCAGCGCGTGCTGGTGCATCTGGGCGAATCGCCCTTGTCCTGGCTGCGGGCGCGGGGACGGCTGAGCGAGCGGCATTTCGTCGCGGGCGACACGCTGCGCGCCGACTGGGAGCGGGCGGGGCTGGGCGCGCGGGTGACGATGCGGTGGGATTCGGCGCCCACAACGGGCGGACGGCGCGGGCCGGGCCGCGCGTTCGATCCGACATTGGCGCAAATGGCGGCGCGCGAGCGGTTCGACGGCGCGATCAGGGCGGCGGGACCAGGCCTTGCCGACATTCTCTGGCGCGTGGCCTGCGCCGGAGAGGGGCTGGCGGCGGCGGAAAAGGCGCTCGGCTGGCCGAGCCGCGCGGGCAAGCTGGTGCTGACGCTGGCGCTCGACCGTGTGGCGGACTGGTATCGGGTGCCGTGAGGCCGCGCCGTCAGGCAACCATGCCCGCGCCCAGCAGCAGCAGCAGTTTCACGTCCATCGCATAACCCTGCGCCCGCCAGTCGGCGACATGATCGGCGATGCGGTCGAGCGGCACGCGGTGGACCAGAATATCCTCCTCGGCGACGCCGCCGCCTTCGCCGGTCCTGACCAGGCCATGGGCGCGAAAGAGGGTGAAGCCTTCGGAGACCATGCCGGGAGAGGCGCAGAAATCGCCGAGCCGTTCCAGGCGCTCGGGCCTGTATCCCGTTTCTTCCTCCAGTTCGCGCGCGGCGGCGAGGCTCGCTTCCTCGCCCTCCTGCTCGTCGCCGACCAAACCGGCGGGCAGTTCGATGCAGCGACGGCCGAGCGGGACGCGATATTGGTCGACCAGCAGAACGTGGCGGCCGTCTTTGCCCTCGTCGATCGCCAGGATGACCGCGGCGTGGATGCCGCGCGCGCGCGACACATATTCCCATCGCCCGCGCGTCTTGGCGGTGATGAAGCGGCCGGCCCACATGATCTGTTCGGGCAAGTCGCGGTCGGGGTCGGTCATAATTCGATCAGCCTGTCGGGAAGTTCGTTGATGTCGTCGTCGGCGCGCGGGAAATGGGCGGCGAGCACCACGCCGACCTGGCGGACGGCGGCGGCCAGGCCCTCGCCCGCGCGATCCTGCCGAATGGCGTCGATCAGCGCCCCCATCGCTTCGCCCCAGGCTTCGGGCGCCACCTTTTCGTTGATCGCGCGGTCGGCGACGATCTCGGCGCGATGTTCGTCGAGCGAGAGATAGATGAGCACGCCGGTGCGGCCATGCGTGCGCGCTTCGGCGGCGGTGCGGAACAGCAGGATCGCGCGGCGGCGCACGCGGCGCGCGCGCGTGGCGCGGGGTGTCAGGCGCATGCGCAGCGGCATGATCGCCAGCGCATAGCGCACGCCAAGGAAGGTCAGCAGCGACAGGCCGAGCAGCCCGGTCAGCAATTCCCAGTCCGGCAGCTCATGCTCCCAATCGAGCAGCAGGGCCGAGAGCAGATCGCGCAGCCAGCCCGGAAACGCTGCCGCCAGCGCCAGCAGGGTGAACGTCGCGCCCACCGCCCAGCTATAGCCGACATCATGATAGCTGTCGGACCGCCGGGCGACGATGGTGACGATCTCACCCGATGTCTGCGCCTCCGCCTCCGCCACGGCAGCGGAGACCAGTTGATGGTCGGCCTGGGTCAGATGAAGCTGCATCACCAATCCCCCGACGCGCCGCCGCCGCCGAAGCTGCCGCCGCCCGAAAAGCCGCCGCCGCCGCCCCAGCCGCCACCGCTGCCCCAGCTCGACCCGCCAGAGCCTCCACCCGAGCCCCAGCCTGAACCGAGCCCCGGGCCCCAGATGATGACGGGGGCGCTGCCGCCGCGTCGGTAGCGCCGGCCGCCGCCGCGCGCGCGCGACAGCATCGGCAGCACGACGAAGAAGACGATGAAGAGGATGATCCAGAAGCCGATGATGCCGCCGCCATCATCGTCGCTGCGGCGGGCCGCTTCCTCCGCCTTGGCGGCCTGCGCCCGCGCCTGGTCGGGCGGCAAGGCCAGAAGGCCGGTGATCGCATCCACGCCCGCGTCGATCCCGCCCGGCATGTCGCCGGCCTTGAAGCGCGGGGCGATGACGGTGCGAACGATCTGCGAGGAGAGGGCGTCCGTCAGTATGCCTTCCAGGCCGTAGCCAACCTCTATCCGCAGCTTGCGTTCGGCAGGCGCGACGATCAGCAGCGCGCCATTGCTGTCCTTGTCGCCGATGCCCCAGGCGCGGCCGAGGCGATAGCCATAGTCGGCGATGTCATAGCCCTGCAGGTCGGGAATGGTGGCGACGACCAGCGAGCGGCCGCTTGCCTGCTTCTGCGCGATCAGCTTGCTGCTGAGCGCCTGTTCCTGCTGCGGCGACAGGATGTTGGCGGCGTCGACCACGCCCTTGTCGTCAAACGCCGGGAATTGCTGCGCATGGGCCCCGGGCGCGATCGCCAGCAGCGCCAGCAGCAGCATCAGAAACGCGGCGAGGCGCGGCGCGACGGCGTCCAGGCCCCCGCGCGCCGGCAACGGGAACGCATAAGGGAGGCGCGGGACTGACAATGGCTGGGAGGGGACGAAGCGCACCGCGTCAGGCGCCGAAGTCGACCTTCGGTGCCTCCTCCGCGCCCGGCGTCGTGGCTTCGAACGGCGTCATGGGCTTGGCGCCATGGATCAGCTTGGCGCCGATCGCGTCGGGGAAGGTGCGGATGCGGGTGTTATAGGCCTGAACCGCGCCATTATAATCGCGAATGGCGACCGCGATGCGGTTTTCGGTCCCTTCCAGCTGCGATTGCAGTTGCAGGAAATTCTCGTTGGCCTGGAGATCGGGATAGGCCTCCACCGAGGCGAGCAGGCGGCCGAGCCCCTGGCTCAGCTGCGCCTGAGCGGCCTGGAACTGGGCGACCTTGGCGGGGTCGGACAGGTCGTCGGCATTGACCTGCACCGAGGTCGCCTTGGCGCGCGCTTCGGTCACCCGGACCAGCGTATCCTGTTCCTGCTTGCCCGCGGCCTTCACCGTGGCGACCAGGTTGCCGACCAGATTGGCGCGGCGCTGATATTGCGCCTGCACGTCGGCCCATTTGGCCTTCGCCTCCTCTTCGGCGGTGGGGACGCTGTTGACTCCGCAGGCGGACAGGGCCAGCGCCCCGAATATCGGCAGCAGAACGGTAGAGAAGCGGCGCAGAAGCGTCATGGAGCATCCTCGGCATTGTTTCGCTGGTGGAAAATAGGGCGTTGTCCTGCGCGGCGCAACGGGCCATCCTCGATTCATCACCGTCACAACCCTAGGATTTGCACATGGGACTGATGTCCGAATTCAAGACCTTCATCAATCGCGGCAACGTCATGGACCTGGCGGTCGGCGTGATCATCGGCGGCGCCTTCGCCACCATTACCAAGTCGCTGACCGATGACCTCATCATGCCGGTCGTCGGCTATGTTTTCGGCGGGGCGGATTTTTCCCGCTATTTCGTCCGGCTGGGCCCGATCCCCGAAACGTTCAGCGGCAATCCGGCAAGCTATGCCGACCTGAAGGCCGCGGGCGTCGCCATGTTCGGATGGGGCGAGTTCCTGACGGTGCTGGTCAACTTCCTGATCCTGGCCTTCATCATCTTCCTGATGGTCAAGGCCGTCAATCGGCTGACCCACAAGGAAGAGGCCAAGCAGGAGGCCGCGCCCCCGCCACCCACGCCCGAAGATATTATTTTGCTGCGGGAGATCCGCGACTCCTTGAAAAAATAATCGTTTATGCGACGAAACGAGTTGGCGGCGGGAACCATCCGGCATGCGACCGGTTGATCGCCGTCAGGGTGAGGGGTTGCCATGGCAGCCTTGACGCCTTGCCCAGAGACGTCAGCCCCCGGGGGCACAACAGGAGAATAACGCCGTGAAAACCTTCGTCACTGTCCTTGGCCTTGCGAGCCTTGTCGCCCTCGCCGCGTGCGATTCCGCCAAGGAAAACCAGGTCGAGAATGCTTACGAAAATCAGGCGGATGCGCTCGATAACCAGGCCGACAATATGGAAGCCATGGCCGACAACCTGACCGGCAACGCCGAAGCGGCCGCGGAAAATGCCGCCGATTCGCTGGAGAACAAGGCTGACGCCACGCGCGAAGCTGGCGAAGAAGCCGGCGACGCTGTCGAAGCGCAGCACTGATCGCTCGCTCGACGAGTTAGGAAGGGGCGCTGCGCATGTCGCGGCGCCTCTTTTCGCATGCGCGCGGCTTTAACGCGCCCTTAACCACGTCCCGCCATGGTGCCCGAGCGCGCACCCATAAAGGCCAGGGGCATGGACGAACTACTTCAGGAATTTATTTCGGAGACGCAGGAGACGCTGGAGGCTCTGGCGGGCGAGGTGGTCGCCTGGGAGGCGGACCCATCGGACCGCGACCGGCTGGACGCGATCTTTCGCTTCTTCCACACGGTGAAGGGCAGCTGCGGCTTCCTTAACCTGCCGCGTTTCGAACGGCTTAGCCATGCAGCCGAGGATGTGCTGGCGGACATTCGCGCCGGCGAACGCCAGCCCGACGCCGCGACGGTCAGCGCGGTGCTGGGCCTGATGGATCGGATCGGCGAGCTGACCGAAGCGGTCGCCATGGGCGCGGCCCTGCCCAATGAGAATGACGATTATCTGATCGCCGCGCTGCACGCCCCGGCCGAATCGCCGGCCGAGGAGGCGGCGAGCAAGCCGGCGTCCGAAGGCGCGGCCGAAGCGCCCGCCACGGTCGCGCGCGCCAGCGGGCCGCAGGCAGCGCCCCGCACGATCCGCTTGCCGCTCAGTCTGATCGATCAGTTGATGAACGGCGTGTCGGACATGGTGCTCGCGCGCAACGAATTGTCGCGCAAGTTGCGCGAACGCTGCGCCGATCCCGAACTGGATACGGTGTTCGAGCGGCTTTCGACCTGTGTCGCGGACATGCGCGACGTGATTTCCAAGACCCGCATGCAGCGCGTCGATCGTCTGTTCGCCGCCATCCCGCGCATGGCGCGCGACCTGGGCCGGGAGCTGGGCAAGCGCATCGACCTGGTGCTGGAGGGCGGCGATGTCGAAATGGACCGCGAAATGGTGGAGATGGTCGTCGACCCGCTCACCCATATCGTGCGCAACAGCATCGATCATGGCATCGAGACGCCCGAGCGCCGGCGCGCGGCGGGCAAGCCGGAAACCGGCAGGCTGCGCGTCGAGGCGCGTCAGTCGGGTAACCAGATCGTCATCGCGATCAGCGACGATGGCGCGGGGATCGATACGGCGAGGCTGGTGGACAAGGCGATTGCCGCCGGTCGGCTGACACCGGACGCCGCCGCGCGCATGACCGAGCAGGAGAAGCTGGACCTCATCTTCCTCGCTGGCCTGTCGACCGCGCAGCAAGTGACGGCGATTTCCGGCCGCGGCGTCGGCATGGACGTGGTCCGCGCCAATGTGGAGCGGATCGGCGGCCTCATCGCGCTCGACAATCATCCGGGGCAGGGGCTGTGCATCACGCTGCGCGTGCCGCTGACCCTGACCATCATTCCCGGCCTGATCGTGCGCGCGGGCGGGCAGCATTTCGCCATTCCGCGCGCGGCGGTGGTCGAGATACTGCACGACAACAACGACATGCTGCAGATCAGCCGGGTGGGCGGCGCGCAGATCGCGACGATCCGCGCGGTGCGTCATTCGATGATCGACCTGGAAGACATATTGGGCATGGAAAAACTGCCCCAGCTGGGCCCGCGCGCCATCATGGTGGTGCGGTCGGGCACGGGCATGCCCTTCGCCCTGGCGGTCGCGGCGGTGGACAATCATGAGGAACTGGTGATCCGTCCCGCCTCGCCGCTGGTGATGGCGAGCGGCGTCTACGCCGGCATGACGCTGCCCGACAATGGCCGGCCGATGCTGCTGCTGGACGCGGCTGGCCTCGCCAATGCGGCGCGCCTACCCAATATCGTCGACGATCAGGTCGCGCGGCGGCAGGAAGAGGAAGCCGAGGCCACCGGCGTCGAGATGGTCGCCGCGCTGCGTTTCGAGGAACTGTCGGGTGAGCGCCGCCTGCTCAAATTGTCGCTGATCGAGCGAGTCGAGGATATCGACGCCAGCCTGTTCGGGCGGTCGGGCGGCAAGGCCTATGTGCGGCTGGACGGGCGGCTGATGCCGGTCGTCAATGGCCGGGCGGATTTCCCGCAGGACAAGGTGTGCGCGCTGCGCCTGCGCGATGGCGCGCAGGAAGCCTGCTATCCGGTCGCGGCGGTGCTCGACATCGTGCAGATGCCGCTGGTGCCCGACATGGTCGCGATGCACGGCGTGCTGAGCGGCGTGTCGGTGATCGAGGGCGAACATCTGGAGGTGCTGAGCCCCTTCGCCCTGTTCGCGTCGCTGCCGCAGGAACGGCTGGACCGGCCGCAGCAGGGCCGCTGCGTGCTGCTGGACAGCGAGGATGGGTGGACGCGCGAGATACTGGCGCCGCTGCTGCGACAGGCCGGGCATGAGGTGATGCTGGGCCTGCCGTCGGACGCGCCCGTCGATGCCCAGGACGTGATCCTGTGCAGCGGAACCGACGCCGCGCAGGCAGGCGAGATCATGGGATGCCGCGTCGTCCAGCTGCGCGCGTCGCCGCGCGCCGCGGGACCGCAGGATGGCAGCATCTATCGCTACGACCAGGATGCGCTGATGGCCGCCATCGGCGGAAGGCAGGGGTAAGGCCCATGGATAATCTCTATCTGTTTGCGATCCTGGCCGGCACGCGCGTCGCGGTGGAGGCCGGCGAGGTCGAGGCGGTCGTCAAGCTGACCGACATTTCGCCCGTGCCGGGCATGGGCGCGCATGTCGCGGGCCTGTCCGCCCTGCGCAGCAGGGTGCTGACGATCGTCGATGTCGCCGCCATCGTGCATGGCCAGCCGACCCCGCCCGAGCGGCGCGGCCTGGCGGTCATCGCCGACATCAGCGGCCACAGCTACGGTCTGATGCTGGACCGCGTATCCGACATCTGCCGCGTGCCCGAAGGCGAAGTGCCGCTGCGCGGGCAACTGGACCCGGCCTGGGCCGCCTATGCCAGCGCGATCGTCGAACATGACGGTCATCCCTGGCTGCTGGTGTCGCTGTCCAGCTTCATCGAAGGCGCGTCGGCCGTACAGGCGGCCTGACATATTGGCCGTTTACCAAATCCTCGTTTTTGCTCGCTAAGCCCCTGTCAACGGGACGCACGTATCAAAGGGACGCCTCATGAAAAATTGCCTCGTCGTTGACGATTCGAAGGTCATCCGAAAGGTGGCTCGCCACATCCTCGAATCGCTCGACCTGTCCGTCAGCGAGGCCGTGGACGGCCAGGATGCGCTGACCCAGTGCGAAGCCGCCGCGCCTGACGTGGTGCTGCTCGACTGGAACATGCCGGTCATGAGCGGCATGGAATTTCTGCAGGCGCTTTCGAGCGCCAAGATGACCGCGCGGCCAAAGATCATCTTCTGCACCACCGAAAATGGCATCAGCCACATCAAGGCGGCGGTGGATGCCGGCGCGGACGAATATGTGATGAAGCCGTTCGACCGGGAAACGCTGGAAAGCAAGCTGTCGATCGTCGGGATCATCTAGCCGCAGGCTGGGACCCGATCCGGGGAGTTTCGTCTTTCCTTCCGCCTTTCGTCCAGAAAGCTCCATCATGACCAGTGCGCCGATCATGACCAGCCCCCGAAGCGTATCGCAGCCGATCCGCACGCTGGTCGTCGACGATTCGGTCGTCGTGCGGACGGTGATCGAACGGATCCTGAACGCCGATCCGCACTATTGCGTCGTCAACAAGAGCAGCAGCGCGGAACAGGCGCTGGCGTTCCTGGCGGACAACAAGGTCGACCTGGTGCTGCTGGACATCGAGTTGCCCGGGCAGAGTGGCCTTGCCGCGCTGCCGGCGATCATGGACGCGGGGGCGGGCGTGAAGGTCGCGATCCTGTCGGGCAAGTGCGAGGAAGGCAGCGCCGCGGCCGTCGAGGCGCTGGCGCTGGGCGCGAGCGACATTCTGTCCAAGCCGGGCAGCGGCAGTTTCGGCGAGCAATTCCCCCAGGCGCTGGTGGAGCGGCTGGGCCGCCTGTTTGCCGATGATGTCGAACAGGTGCGGCCGATCGCCCCGCCTCGGCCGCCGCAACTGGCGACGAAGGCGGCGACCCAGCCGCTGGCTTGCCTGGGCATCGGCGCATCGACCGGCGGCATTCACGCCTTGGGGCAGTTGTTCGAGGCTATGGACGCGCCGCTGGGCGTGCCGATCCTGCTGACACAGCATTTGCCCTTGAGCTTCACCGTCTACTTCGCGCAACAGCTGGCGCGCATGACCAGCTTGCGCGTCCAGGTGGCGGCAACCGGCGACTTGCTGGCGCCGGACGTCATCTATGTCGCGCCGGGCGACGCCAATCTGCAATTGCGCAAGGGGCTGCATGGGCGAGTGACCATCCAGCTGAACCAGGAACGCACGCCGGCGGGCAACCTGCCGGGGGTCGACCCCATGTTTGCGAGCATGGCCGAGACCTATGGCGCGGGCGCGGCGGGGATGGTGCTCACCGGCATGGGCCGGGACGGAACAGCGGGCGCGCGCGCGATCGTGGCGGCCGGAGGATGGATCGTGGCGCAGGATGAGGCAAGCAGCGTGGTCTGGGGCATGCCCGGATCGGTCGCTGGGGAAGGCCTGACCTGCGCGCTGATGGAGCCGCGCGAGATGATGGCATTTGTCGCGCGTCGCGGAAAGGTGATGGCTTGATGTCGGTTGATGGGGCTGGTTCGCAGCAGGGCGCGGCGCGCATCCTGACCGGTTTGCTGGAGGCTCGCACGGGGCAGATCCTGTCGGAAGGGCGCGCCTGGCGCATGGAAACGGCGCTGCGTCCGGTGCTGCGCGCCCATGGGCTGGAGGATATGGAGGCGCTGGCCGCCAAGCTGCTGCGCAAGACCGATGCGGCGCTGGAAAAGGCGGTGATCGAGGCGCTGCTCAACAATGAAAGCAGCTTCTTCCGCGACCTGCAATTGTTTGACATGCTGCAGAGCCAGATCCTGCCGCATCTGCACGAGACTCGTCCTAATCGCGTGCTGCGTATCTGGAGCGCGGGCTGTTCGACCGGGCAGGAAGTCTATTCGCTGGCGATCCAGTTGCGCAACGCCTGGTCGCGCTGGAACGGCTGGCAGATCGAGATATTGGCGACGGACATTTCCGGCCGGGCGATCGAGCAGGCGAAGTCGGGCATCTATTCGCAGATGGACGTGCAGCGCGGGCTGGCGATCGGCGACCTCATCAAATGGTTCGAGCCGCATGGCGACGACTGGCGCGCGAGCCCGGAACTGCGACGGATGATCGATTTCCGCCAGGACAATCTGTTCGATGCGCGCGAACCGAGCGGCGAATATGATCTGCTGCTGTGCCGCAATGTGCTGCTCTACTTCACGCCCGAGCGGCGGCAGGCGGTGCTCAAGCTGCTCGGGCAACACAGCCATGCCGGGTCGGTGCTGCTGCTGGGCGCGGGCGAGACGGTGATCGGCCAGGGCGACGATTTCATCGCGCATCCCGATTTTCGCGGCAGCTATGCCCGGCAGGCGGCCGTGATCGCGCAGCGCATGGCGGGAATGCGCCGCGCCGGCTGAACCCGGCCGGGCGGCCGCGTCACCATACTTGATTGCAGGGCCGGAGTCGGCCATGGTCAGTCCAGGCCGATACCCGTTCGATCGGCCGGAAGGGCGCGATGATCGAGCAGGAAGTGACTGGCCTTTCCCGATGACCGACATGCCGATGATCGAGCGGCCCTCGCCCAATTTCGACGAACGTGCGTCCGCCGTCTCGCTACTGGTGCTGCACTATACGGGCATGCCCGACGCGGCGAGCGCGCTCGACTGGCTGGCCAGCCCCGAATCCAAGGTGTCGGCCCATTATGTCGTGTGCGAGGACGGGCAGATCGTGCGCATGGTCGATGAAGCCAAGCGCGCCTGGCATGCGGGCCGGTCGCACTGGCGCGGCATCAACGACGTCAATTCCGCCAGCATCGCCATAGAGATCGTCAATCCCGGGCATGAATGGGGCTATCGGCCCTTTCCCGAGGCGCAGATCGGCGCGCTCATTCCGCTGATGCACGACATCGTGCAGCGCCATGGCATTACCCGCGGCAACATCGTTGGCCACAGCGACGTCGCGCCCGCGCGCAAGCAGGATCCGGGCGAGCTGTTCCCCTGGGGACAATTGGCGCGCCTCCGCCTCGCCCTGCCGCGCCCCACCAGGAATCTGATGGACCCGCTCTGGACCGACAGCGCCTTCATGCTGGCGCTGGAGCGGTTCGGCTATGACATCGCCGAACCCGAAGCGGCGGTGGTCGCCTTTCAGCGGCGCTTTCGCCCGGAACTGATCGACGGCGTGATCGACGGGGAATGCCGCGCGATTCTGCTGGCGCTGCTGCTGCCCAAGCCACGGGGCGACGAATAGCCAGGTGACGCCGCGGCAAAAGCGCGCTAGGGCGCTGGACGCCAGAGGGCCGGGCGGCCGCGGCGTGGCGGGTAACTTCCACGGCGAGGAAAGTCCGGGCTTCACGAAATGACGGTGCCGGCTAACGGCCGGCTGGAGCGATCCAAGGGACAGTGCAACAGAAAGCAGGTCGCCCAGTCTTTACGACTAAGCCTTCGGGCGGGCGAAATTGAAAGGGTGCGGTAAGAGCGCACCGCGTCTGCGGCAACGCAAGGCGGCACGGTAAACCCCACCGGAAGCAAGACCGAATAGGGGCGGCGCGCAGCTTTGGCTGCTAGGCAGATTTCGGCCGAGACCGCCCGGGTTGGTTGCTGGAGGAACGGAGCAATTCGTTCCCTAGAGGAATGGTCGCCCATCTTCCGCAAGGAAGTGGACAGAACCCGGCTTACAGGCCCTCTGGCATTTTCATGCGCCCGTCCGGGCGGCGGGGTGGCTTTCCGGCGGCTTATTTCCTAATTTATCCTGATGGCGAAACAAGGTCGTTCCAATGATTGGGGATTTCCCCGCTGGCGCAGCTATGGCGCGGCGCGTGAGGCGCAGCAGGTGCGGCTGTGCGATCGCTTCGGATGCGATCAGCCGGGCAATTGCCCTGCGCCCAAATCGCCCAACAGTCGGGAACGCTGGTATTTCTGTTCCGAGCATGCGGCCGAATATAACCGCAACTGGGACTATTTTCAGGGCCTGGACCAGGAAGAGCGGGAGCAGCGCGAGCGGGACGAGCGGCGCGACGCCAGCGGCTATCAGTCGAGCGCCTATCATGGCTGGGGCGGGGCGGGCGATGGCAGCCGGTCGCGCGACGAGCTTCATGCGCTTGCGGCGCTGGAACTGGAGACCGACGCCAGTTTCGAGGCGGTGAAGAAGAATTGGCGGCGGCTGGCGAAGGAATATCATCCCGACGTCAAGCCTGGCGACGCCGACGCTGCGGTGCGGTTCCAGACCATCCAGGCTGCTTATGAGGTGCTGCGCGCCGCCGAGGAGCGCCGGACCTGGAAGCCGCGCGGCGCGGTGGATTGAAGGACGGGCGATTGAAGGACCAGGTGCGTTCCAACTGGCAGCAGGCGGTGCTCGTCTGTCGCAAATGCTCCAAGAAGCTGGACGGCGGCTTTGGCCCGCGCGGCGACGAACGGCTGGCCAAGGCGCTGCGCCGGCATTTGTCGATCAAGAAAGGCCGCAAGGCGGCTGCCGGCATCATCGAGGTCGATTGCTTGGGCGTGTGCCCCAAGGGCGCGGTGACGGTGGTGAATGGCGCGGCGAGCCGGGACTGGCTGCTGGTGCGGCCGGACGCCGACCTGGACATGCTGGCGAGCGAACTTGGCCTGCCGGTCGGCGCAGATCGTTAATCACTTCCTTACCAAGCGAGCGCTAAGGCGGCAGGATGATGATTTCCGCCCGTTTCCGGCGTCATGCGCCGTTGTGCATCCAGTGCGCGCTGGTGGTGGTCGGGCTGCTGGCGCTCTATGTCACGCCGCCGGCATCGGGCCAGATGCTGCTGCTGCCGGTCGGACCGGGTGGCCGCGCCGCGCTGGCGTCGGTCGCGGTCGCGCATGGCGCCCGGCTGGTGGCCGCCGGGCCCGTGGCGGGATCGCTGCTGGTCGATGGCCAGCGCGACGAACTGATGCAACCGCTGATCGGCGTCGGCGCGATCGCCATTTCGGCGCGCGCCGCCGGGTGTGGGGAGCCGGCCTGATGAGCGGTATCAACAGCCTGGCCCGCCTGCGCTTGCGGGGCCTTCAGATATTGCTGCTCAGCAGCTGGCTGTGGAGCGGGGCGCTGGGCTTGCTATCGCTGGCGCTGGGCCTGAATGATGGCGGCCGGGTGCTGCTCCTGTCGGCGCTGGTCAACATCCTGCCGACCATCATGGCGCTGCGCCATCGCCAGGATTTGTCCGTGCGGCTGATGGTCAGCACATTGGCGGCGGTGCAGCCTGCGCTTGGCGTCTTCCTGCTGTCCGGGCACCGGTGGCAGATGGACGCGCACATGTTCTTCTTCGTGGCGATCGCCGGGCTGGCGCTGCTCTATGACTGGCGACCGATCCTGATGGCGGCGGGGCTGACCGCGCTGCACCATCTGCTGCTCAACATCGTCGCGCCGGGCTGGGTGTTCCTGGGCGGCAGCGACATCCAGCGCGTGGGCGTCCATGCGCTGGCGGTGGTGCTGCAGGCAGCGGTGCTCTGTTATCTGGCGGTGCGCCTGCGCGCATTGCTGCTGGCGCTCGACGGTCATGTGCATGGCGCGGCGCAGCTGGCCGAAGCGGCCGAAGCGGGCCGTGACGCGGCGGAACGAGCGATGATGGCGAGCCGCGAAGCGGCGCTGCGCGAGGATGCGATGCGCGCCGAGCGCGAGCAGGAACGCGCGCGCCTCGCCACCGAGCGGCGGGCCGAGACGCTGGCGCTGGTGCAGGCGTTTCGCCAGTCCATCGCCGATGTCGTCGCGGCGGTCAGCGGCGCAACCGGCGAGCTGGAAGGATCGGCGCGCGCCCTGAACGACCTGGCGCGGCGCGCGAGCGCGGGGACCGAAGAAACCGTCGCGGCGGCTGAACAATCGTCCAGCCGCGCCGCCGAACTTGCCAGCCGCATAGAGCAGTTGTCGGAGTCGATCACCGCCATCGCAAGCGCCGCGTCTCAACAAGCGACGCTGGGCGGCGCCGCGCAGCGCGTGTCGGGCGCGGGTCATCAGGCGATGCGCGACATGGAAAGCCGCACGGCCTCCATCGCCAGCTTCGCTGATTCGATCACGCAGATCGCCGCGCGCACCAATTTACTGGCGCTCAATGCGACGATCGAAGCGGCGCGAGCGGGGGACGTTGGCCGCGGCTTCGCCGTGGTGGCGCAGGAAGTAAAGCAGCTGGCTGGCCAGGCGGCGAGCGCGACCGGCGAGATCCAGTCGCTGGCGACATCGGCGCAGCAAGGCGCGGGGGTGGCGCAAAATGCGTTGTCCGACGTGACGAGCGCGGTCGAGCAGTTGGCGGCTGCGGCCGGCGAGATCCAGAGGGCGGTGGACGACCAGCGCAATGCGACCAGGGCAATCGGCCAGTCCGCCCGCGATACGGCGCAAGGCGTGACTCGCATGGCGACGCAAGTGGAGCAGGCGGCCGACATGGCGCGCAGCACGGAAAGCCTGTCGGATCGCGTGTCGAGCGCCGCATCGGGCCTGTCGCGCACCGCAAGGGCCCTGCAGCGCGCGACCGACCAGTTCGTCGCGCAACTGGAAGCGGCCTGATCCGATCAGGCCAAACGGGCGGCCGACGGCTTGCCTGCGTTCCGAACGTCTCCCAATGTTCCGAACAAGCGGTCCTCCCGCCCGACGCGATCGGTCAATGCCCGCAATATCGCGCGCGTTTCGGCACAGAAGGCCGGCCATTCACGGGCGATGCGATCGTCGCTCCAGCTGGACATATAATTGTTGAAGGTGGCGCCGAGCGCGCCGATCTCCTGCTCCAGGGCCGCGGCCTGATCGCGCGTGCGCAGATCGGCGGAGCGTTTGAGCGCGGGGTAGAGAAGCCGGTCCTCCAGCGCCAGATGCGTCATCAGCTGTCGCGCAAGCTGCCAGCGCAGCCGGGCCACGCCCTCGGGCTGTCGCTCCTCGCTCACCGCCCGCGCCAGCGCGCGCGCCGTCAGGGTGATTTCCTCATGCTGGTGGCGCAATTCGCCCACGTCCATGTTTCGCCCTCCTTGCTTCCCCATGGAAGGCGACAATGCGAGTGGGAAGTTTAACAAACTCCTATCCCGCCCGCCAAGATGGACAGGATGATGCCGCCCCGCCGTAGGGGCGGGGCGGCGATCCGGTCAGGCCGGCTGGTCGGCGCGGCTGACGCCCTGGCCGTCGAGGTTGAGCGCGGCCCAATCCCAGTTCAGCGCTTCCTTGAGCACGCGGTCGGCATAGTTGGGGCGCGCGTTGCGATAATCGATATAATAGGCATGTTCCCACACATCGACGATCAGCAGCGGCGTATGGCCTTCATGCGCCACCGGCGTGTCGGCGTCATGATAGCTGGTCACTTCCAGCTTGCCGTCCTTCAGGATCAGCGCGGCCCAGCCGCTGGCGAAATGGCCCACGGCCTCCGCCTTCAGCTTGTCGATCAGCGCATCGACCGACCCGAAGCTGTCGTTGATCTTGTCCAGCAGCTCGCCGCTGGGCGCGGTCTTTTCGGCCGACAGCGAGTTCCAGTAGAAAGTGTGGTTCCACACCTGGCCCACCTGGTTGAACAGCGTGCCCGAGGACGACTTGATCAGCTCGACCAACGACTTGCCCTGCAGCGAGGGGTCGGCGGCGACCAGCTCGTTCGCCTTGGTCACATAGGCGTTGTGATGCTTGCCATGGTGATAGTCGAAGGTTTCGGCCGACAATATGTCGCCGAAGGCGTCCTTGGCATAGGGAAGATCGGGCAGAACAAAGGCCATGGCGGAACTCCTCGGGTTCATTATGGGGACGGCCGCTCAACGGACGGAACGGCCGAATGGTTCATCTGTCGGGCAGGGCTGCAAGCCCGCCGCGCTTCCCATATGCGGTCAACCGTGCGGATTAAAAGGGGCTTGTGCCTATTGCGAAACGATCGCAGAAATCAGCCCTGCGGCGGGCTGGTCTCGCCTATCTCGTCGCTCGGCTTTTCCTCGCCCAGGGTCAGGCCATGGCGCATCAGCATGGGGATGTTGGCGGCGGCGAAGATGACCGACACGATGGTCACGCCCCAGACCTTGACCGCGAGCCAGGCATCGAAGCTCATCATTCGGCGCATGGCTTCGTTGGTGATCGCCATGGCGACGAAGAACAGCGCCCAGTTGCGCGACAGCTTCATCCAGCCGGTGTGGCTGAGGCCGTCATAGGCGGCCTGGAGCAGATATTTGAGCAGCGGCTTGCCGCGCAGCAGCCCGGCGAACAGCATCAGCGCGAAAAAGGCGTAGATGATGGTCGGCTTGATCTGAATGAAGCGCTGGTCGTGGAAATAGATGGTGAGGCCGCCGAAGAAGAGGATCAGCAGCGCCGACAACCAGAGCATCGGCGAGACGCGGCCGAGCTTCACCTTGGAGATGATGACGGCGATGACGATGGCGGCCATGAAGGCGGCGGTGCCGAAGGTCATGGCGGTGATCGGGTTGCTGGCGCCCCAGATCCAGCCCGCGCCCTTGTAGCTCAGGAAGAAGACCAGCAGCGGCCCGAAGTCGAGCATCAGGCTGAGCGTGCCGTTGTGATGGGATTTGGCATCGGCCTTACCGCGCATAGGCTGTCCCCGCGATGGCGCGCGCCATGTCGCCCGGATCGAAGGGGCGCAGATCCTCGATCTTTTCGCCCACGCCGATCGCGTGGATGGGCAGGCGGTATTTCTCCGCCGCCGCGACCAGCACGCCGCCGCGCGCGGTGCCGTCCAGCTTGGTCATGACCAGGCCCGTCACTTGCGCGGTTTCCTTGAACACCTCGATCTGGTTCAATGCATTCTGTCCCGTGGTGGCGTCCAGCACCAGCACAACGTCGTGCGGGGCGGCGGGGTTCAACCGCCCGAGCACGCGCCGCACCTTGGCGAGTTCATCCATCAGCTCGGTCTTGTTCTGAAGCCGTCCGGCGGTGTCGACGATCAGGACGTCGATGCCGGTCGCCGTCGCCTGCTTCACGGCGTCGAACACGATGCCGGCCGCGTCGCCGCCTTCCTTGCCCGCGACGATGGGGACGCCCAGCCGGTCGGCCCAGACCTTGAGCTGGCCGATCGCCGCGGCGCGGAACGTGTCGCCCGCCGCCAGCATCACGCCATAATCCTGCTCCAGGAAGTTATGCGCCAGCTTGGCGATGGTCGTGGTCTTGCCGGATCCGTTGACGCCGATCACCAGGATCACCTGCGGGCGCGGGAAAGCCTCGATCTCCAGCGGACGCGCGACCGGGGCAAGCGTCTTCTCGATTTCCTCGGCGATGATTTCGCGCAGATATTCCTCGGTCAGCTCCTTGTTGAAGCGGCCGTCGGCCAGCCGATCGCGCACGCGCGCGGCCATGGCCGGGCCAAGGTCCGAGACGATCAGCGCTTCCTCGATCTCGTCCAGCGTCTGGTCGTCGAGCGCGGCCTTGGTGAAAAGGCCGGTCAGATTGTCCCCGAGCCTGTCGGAGGTGCGCTTGAGGCCGCCGAAGAGACGGTCGCGCCAGCTTGTGCCGGTATCAGTCATTATGCCGCCTCTTGCGCGATCAGGACGCCCTTCTCAAGCCCCGTGATGGTCGCGGCAACGATGGTGGAGGGGGCCTGCGCGCCCGTGAAGCGCACCGGGGCGAAATTTTCGGCATGGCCGCTCTGGCCGCTGCGCTCCACCAGCACCGACTGGGTGGTGCCGATCAGGCCTTGGAGCCAGCGTTCGCGCTGGGCGGCGCAGGCGGCGCGCAGGCGGGCGGCGCGGTCCTTCACCACGGTGCGATCGACCTGCGGCATGCGCGCGGCCGGTGTGCCGGCGCGGGGCGAATAAGGGAAGATATGGCCGTGGACGATGTCGCAGTCCGCGACCAGCGCAAGGCTGCCCTCGAACATCGCCGCATCTTCGGTCGGGAAGCCGGCGATGATGTCCGCTCCGATGCTGATGCCGGGCCGCGCGGCCTTGAGGCGCTGGACGATGTCGACGGCGTCGGCGCGGCTGTGGCGGCGCTTCATGCGCTTGAGGATCAGGTCGTCGCCCGCCTGAAGCGACAGATGGAGGTGCGGCATCATGCGCGGTTCGTGCGCGATCAGGTCGAACAGCCGATCGTCGATTTCCACGCTGTCGATCGAGGACAGGCGCAGGCGCGGCAGATCGGGAACGGCTTTCAGCATCCGTTCGACCAGCAGGCCGAGCGAAGGGCGGCCGGGCAGGTCGGGGCCGTAGCTGGTGAGGTCGACGCCGGTCAGCACGATTTCCCGATAGCCCGCATCCACCAGCTGCTTCGCCTTGTCGAGGACCGCGCCCGCGGGGACCGAGCGGCTGTTCCCCCGGCCATAGGGGATGATGCAGAAGGTGCAGCGATGATCGCAGCCATTCTGCACTTCCAGAAAGGCGCGGGCATGATCGGCGAAGGCGCTCGCCATGTGCGGCGCGGTTTCGCGCACGGCCATGATGTCGGAGACGCGGACCTTGGGCAGGTCCAACCCACCATTTGCTTCGAGCAAAGGCGAGAAGTCAGATCGCGCGCAGTCGAGATTGGACGCGCTGCCCGTCCTCGACTTTGCTCGGACGAGGTTTTCGACTTCGCTCGAACCGGACGGAGAAATGTAGGATGACGGCTTCATTTTCTCCCGGTTGCCGATCACGCCGTCCACTTCCGCCATGGCAGCGAAGGTCTGCGGCTCCGTCTGCGCGGCGCAGCCGGTGACGAGGATGCGCGCATCGGGACGTTCGCGCCGCGCGCGCCGGATCGTCTGGCGGGTCTGGCGCACGGCTTCGGCCGTGACGGCGCAGCTGTTGACGACGATCAGGTCATCCTGACTCGCCGCCATATCCCGGATCGCCTCGCTCTCCGCGATGTTGAGGCGACAGCCCATGGTGATGATTTCGGGGCCGGACATTGCGGTCAGAAGCGCGACCAGTCGGCCTCGCCGTCGAAGACATGGGTGGCGGGGCCGGTCATCTGGATGCTGCCGCCGGGCTTCCAGTCGATGACAAGATCGCCGCCGGGCAGGGTGACGGTGACCGGGCCGCTCGCGATCCTGCGGCGGATGGCGGCGACGGCGGTGGCGCACGCGCCGGTGCCGCAGGCGCGGGTGAGGCCAGCGCCGCGTTCCCACACGATCAGGCGGACGTGTTCGTCGCCGACGACCTGCGCGAAATTGACGTTGACGCGCTGCGGGAAGAGAGGGTCCTGCTCGATCAGCGGTCCCAGCCGCTCGACGGGCACCGCGTCCAGATCCTCGACGAAGAAGATGATATGCGGATTGCCGACATTGACGGCCGCGGGGGCGGGAAGATCTTCCCAGCTTGCCGGCATCGTCAGCGTGTCCATGGCGTAGGCGAGGGGGATCGCATCCCATTCGAAGCGCGGCGCGCCCATGTCGACGCTGGCGCCGCCGTCTATGAGGTGGGCGTCGAGCAGCCCCGCCTTCGTGCGGATCGTCACGTCCCGGCCGACGAACAGCGGCACGCAGCGGGTGGCGTTGCCGCACGCCTCCACCTCGCTGCCGTCGGCGTTGAAAATCTGCATGGAAACGTCGGCGTCGGGGGCATCGCCGATCATAATCAACTGGTCGCAGCCGATGCCGGCGTGGCGATCTGCAATGGCGCGGGCGCGCGCCTCCGTCATCGCGACGGGGCCGGTGCGGGCGTCGATGACCACGAAGTCATTGCCCAGGCCATGCATTTTGGAGAAGCGTCCCATGATTCGGCGCATGTAGTAAGCGGGATGGGAAAAGGCGAGTCGTCACGCGCAACGGGGGCAGGAATATGTCCAGACCATCAATTGTCGGCGAGCAAAAGCGAAGAGAAGCCAGCATGAGCAATCCGCCAAGCGACAAGCTCAGCCCATGACGCACTGGTTCCTTCGTTCGACTGCAAGAGCCATCATGAACTGCGCCACCCTTCCACGCGAGGCTGACCAGAAAGATGGGCTACTCAGCAGCAAGAGCGTGAAGCTGCCTCAGTCCATCAGGCGCCTGGCTGCACTCTCGCCCGCCGCTGCCCATAGAGGACATACACTGCCAGCCCGATCGCATTCCACGCCAGGCACGCCATGATCGTCATCATCGGCAGGCTGAGGAACAGATAGGCGCAGCCCGCGACCGCGCCGATGCCGACCAGCCAGGCGGCCGGCGTCCGGAAGGGGCGGCGCAGATCAGGGGCGCGGCGGCGCAGGACGAGGAGGCAGAGGCCGACCGCGGTGAAGGCGATCAGCGTGCCGGCGTTGGCCAGCGCTGCGATCTCGTCGATCGGCAGCAGGCCGGCGATGATCGCCACCAGCACCGCCGTCACCAGCGTGATCCGAGCCGGCGTGCCGCGCTTCGAGATTTTGGCGAGGCTTTGCGGCAGGAACCGGTCGCGCGCCATCACCAGGAAGATGCGGCTCTGGCCGTAGAGGAAGCCCAGCAGCACCGTCGGCAGCGCGATCACCGCCGCGATGGCGACGATCCGCGCGACGCCGCCCTGGTTCATTTCCCGCAGGATCAGCGCCAGCGGCTCGGGGCTGTCGGCGAAGCGCGTGAAGGGCAGGGCGCCGATCGCTGCGGCGGCGACGAGGACATAGATCAGCGTGCAGACCAGCAGCGATCCGACGATGCCGATGGCGAGGTCGCGATCCGGGTTCTTCGCTTCCTCCGCCGCGGTCGAGATGGCGTCGAAACCGTAGAAGGCGAAGAAGATGATCGCCGCGGCCGCCATCACGCCGCGCTCGACCCCGTCCGGCCCCATCGACTTGGCGAAGCCGAAGGGCATGAACGGATCGAGATTGGCGGCGTCGAAGGCGGGCAGGGCGTAGGCGACGAACAGGCTCAGCGTCACGATCTTGATGAGGACCAGGATCGTGTTCAGCCGCGCGCTTTCCCGCGTGCCGAACATCAGCAGCCCCGCGACCACGGCGATAATGAAGATGGCGGGCAGGTTGACGAGGCCGCCAAGCTCCGGCCCCTTGATCAAGGCTTCCGGGAAGCCGAGCGGGGTCAGCAGCGGCCCGGCATAACCCGACCAGCCGACCGCCACGGTCGACACGACCAGGCTATATTCGAGGATCAGGCTCCATCCAACGATCCAGGCGATGCCTTCCCCCAGCACGACGTAGGAATAGCTGTAGGCGCTGCCCGCCGCCGGCATCATGGTGGACAATTCGGCATAGGCGAGCGCGGCGCAGGCGCAGATCGCGCCGGCGATGGCGAAGGAGAGGAGCACGGCCGGCCCTGCCCGGTCCGCGCCCACGCCGATCAAGGTCAGGATGCCGGTACCCACGATCGCCCCGACCCCCAGCGCCAGCAGATGCGGCCAGGACAAGGTGCGGGCGAGCTGATGATCCGCCTGCGCGGGCCTCATCGCCTCCATCGGCTTGCGGCGTGTCCAACTCATGATCTTCGGCTCCCCCTTGTCGCTATTGCTGACCTGCTGACGCAAGCGGGTAGCGAGTGCAAGCGGCACTTGATCGTTGGTCACTATATTGCGGCCCTGAGCCCGCTGCGCGGCGATTGTGTCGATTTTTGTATGCCCCGCGCAACGCCATCGGCGTTGGGTCCAAGCCAGGATGCCGCCGAGTGTCTCGGCAATGAGTTGTCGACCACCGCGCGCGTCCATGAGGAGCCGCCGGCAACTATATGAATGAACCTTGATCGGAGCCGCGCGTGTCCAGCAAGCATGAGCAGGGCCCGAATTGCCGGATCAGCGCGAAGCAGGACGTCCCGCGACTCGATTGATCTCATTCCTCGCCGAACTTGTCCTCGACCAGGGTGACGAGCTGGCCCAGCGCTTGGGCGGCTTCGGGGCCAGTGGCCTTGATGGTGATATGGTCCCCCATTGCCGCGCCCAGCATCATCAGCCCCATGATCGACGTGCCGGTGACATGATTGCCGTCCTTGCTGACAGTGATGTCGGCGGGCAGGCCGCTGGCCAGGGTCACGAACTTGGCGCTGGCGCGGGCATGAAGGCCGCGCTTGTTGGCGATGCGCACTTCCTGGCTGACTTCGTTCATGTGGTGCTGCCCAGCAATTCCGACGCGACGCTGATATATTTCTGGCCCGCTTCGCGCGCGGCGGCGACGGCGGCGCGCACGTCCATGACCTTGCGCGCGCTTTCCAGGCGGATGAGCATGGGCAGGTTGATGCCGGCGATCACCTCGATCTCGCCGGCCTTGAGCAGCGAGATGGCCAGGTTCGACGGCGTGCCGCCGAACAGGTCGGTCAGCAGGATGACGCCGGTGCCGTCATTGACGCGCGCGACCGCCGCGGCAATGTCGGCGCGGCGCAGCTCCATATCGTCTTCCGGACCGATGCAGATCGTCGCGATCTGCTGCTGCGGTCCGACGACATGTTCCATGGCGACGACGAATTCTGTCGCCAGCGACCCATGGGTGACGAGAACGAGTCCGATCATGTGCTTGTGCGGCCCACCTTTGTCATGATTATGCTTTCGGGCCTCCCAGTCGGCGCTTCTCCAGACTATCCTGGGGCGCTGATTCTATATTGCGGTGCAGAACCGTGGGGGAAAAGCCCGCGCCTTGCAAGTGCCTCGCGACGCGATCGGCGACATGGACGGAGCGGTGCCGGCCGCCGGTGCAGCCGAATGCCACGGTGATGTAGGTCTTGCCGCCTTCGGCATAGCGCGGCAGCAGCGTGACGAGCAGATCCTCGATCCGGCCCACGCTGTCGTCATAGGCGGGATCCTCCGCGATATAGGCGGCGACGTCGGCCTCCAGCCCGGTTTTGGGCCGCAGCGCGTCGTCCCAGTGCGGATTGCGCAGATAGCGCATGTCGAACATCAGGTCGGCGTTGCGCGGCACCCCGCGCGAAAAGCCGAAGGACAAGATGGTGAGCACCGGGTCGGACAGGCCGGGCCGGGCGAAGCGGCTGCGCATTTCCTGCTGCAGCGCATTGCTGGTGAAGCTGGTGGTGTCGATCACCTGGCTCGCCCAGCGGCGCAGCGGTTCGGTCAGTTCGCGTTCGCGCGCGATGCCGTCGGCGGCCGGGCGGTCGAGCGCCAGCGGGTGGCGGCGGCGGGTTTCGGCGAAGCGCCGCTCCAGTTCGGCGTCCGAACAGTCGAGGAACAGGGTTTCGATGTCATGGCCATGGCGTTCGCGCAGCGCCTTGATGCGCCGGACGATGGCATTGGCGTCGAAGCCGCGCGTGCGCGCGTCGACGCCCAGCGCCAGCGGCCGGTCGGCGTCGGCGCCATGGCCTGCGGGCAGCGGCGTGTCGAGCAGCCGGTCGAGCAGCATCAGCGGCAGATTGTCGACCACTTCCCAGCCCATATCCTCCAGCGTCTTGAGCGCGGTGGTCTTGCCCGCGCCCGACAGGCCCGACAGCAGCAGGATCGACTTGGGATGGGACGAGGTCATTGCGGCGCGAGCGTCTTGAGCGCCAGTTCGACCTTGATCGCGGCGGACACTTCGAACGGGGCGATCTTGATGACGGGGACCTGCAGCCCCGCGACGTCCCGGGACACGCCGTCCAGCGGCATCCGGTCGACCTTATCGAACAGGTCGCACAGCAGGGCAACGGGCGCGTCGACATGCGGCATGGGCAAAATGCCGAGGCTGCGCACCTCCATCTTGCCGGCGATGGTGGCGGGGGCGGTGGCGCGCAGTACGCCGTCGATGCGCTGGACCAGCGTGTAATCGTCGCTCACCAGCGTGGCGCCCCGATCGATGAGGCGCAGCGCAAGGTCGGACTTGCCGACCCCGCTCGGCCCGCACAGCAGCACGGCGCGGCCGCCTATGGCCACGCTGGTCGCATGCAGCGTTTCGGAGGAAAGGGCGCGCGCCATCGTCGCTTCCTTCTAGCGCCAGTCGGCGGGGATGAAAATGGGCGAGCGCATGGCCGCGCCGTCCTATTCCGAAACGATGCCCGGATCGCGCGCGACCGCCATGGGCAGGCGCACGACGAAGCTGGCGCCGCGCTGGGCATCTTCGCGGTCGCCGATGCTGATGCGGCCCTGATGCCCTTCGACGATGGAGCGGGCGATGGCGAGGCCCAGGCCCGAATGCTTGCCGAACGCCTCGCCTTCGGGGCGGACGCTGTGGAAGCGGCGGAAGATATGCTCGCGCTCGGGCTCCGGCACGCCGGGCCCTTCATCCTCCACGCTGACCAGCACCTGGTCGTCGGCGACGGTGGCGATGATGCGGACCAGGCCCTTGTCGGGCGAGAAGGACACGGCATTGTCGATGAGATTGTCGAGCACGCGGACCAGCCGCCCTTCCTCGCCCAGCACCACCGCGACGCCCTTGCGCGGGCGCGCGAAGGCGAGGCGGACGCCGCGCGGCACGCCGCGGACCTCGCGCGCGATCACCATCTTTTCGATGAGGAGGCCAAGGTCGATCGGTTCGAACCGGGTGCGGGACAGTTCGGCGTCGACGCGGGAGGCTTCGGCGATGTCGGTGACCAGCCGGTCGAGCCGGCGCACATCGTCCTGCGCGATGGCCATCAACTGCGCGCGCAGGTCCGGCCGGTCTACTCGTTCCAGCGAATCCAGCGCCGAGCGCAGCGAGGCGATGGGGTTTTTCAGCTCGTGGCTGACATCGGCGGCAAAGGCGTCGGTCGCGTCGATGCGCTGGCGCAGCGCGTGGCTCATGTCGGACAGGGCGCGGGCCAGCATGCCGATCTCGTCGCGCCGTTCGGGCAGGCGCGGCACCGTGACTTCGCGCGCGCGGCCCAGGCGCACGCGCACCGCGGCGCGGGCGAGGCGCTGGAGCGGCTGGACGATGGTGCGGGCGAGGAAAAGCGAGAGCAGCACCGACGCCAGCACCGCCGCGCCCAGCACCAGGCCGAGGCGGAAGCGTTCGGCGCGCACCGTGCGGGTGATGTCGCGCGCATTTTCGGTGGCGAGCAGGCTGGTCCCGTCCTTCACCGGCACGGCCGCGGAGATCATGAAGGTGCGGTCGGGGGCGTAGCGGTTCATCGCCTGCGGCCGGCCGGTGCGGCGCGCGGCCTCCACTTCGGGCCAGGCGGCGGCGCGATCGAGCGCCGGCTCCTCGAAATCGGGCGGCCGGTCGGCCGAAACGACGCGGTCGACCAGCTTGTCGAGGAAGCGGGCGACATGGCGCTGCCATTCCTCCTCGGATGGCAAGCGCAGGCGGTAGCGCGGCGCCTCCATGGCGAAACTGTCCGCGACCAGCGCGCCGTCCGCGCCATAGCGGCGCACCCGGTCGCCGGTCTGGCGCGCATAGGCGGCGATCAGCTGGTCCTGCCGATCCGCCGGCGCATTTTCCAGGCCGATCGCCAGCAATTTCAACTCGCGCGCCGACTGGCTCAGCCGATCATCGACGATGCGGGTGCGATAGCTGTCGAGATAGAAGAAGCCGCCCGCCAGCAGCGCCAGCGCGAACACATTGACCGCCAGGATGCGCGGGGTGAGGCTCAGCCGCCCCGACCAGCGCATCGGAACGGGCACGCGCTCATTCTTCGGAGAATCGGTAGCCGGCGCCATAAAGGGTGTCGATCGCATTGAATTCGTTGTCCACCTCGCGGAATTTGCGGCGCAGGCGCTTGATATGGCTGTCGATGGTGCGGTCATCGACATAGACGTCATCCTGATAGGCGGCGTCCATCAGCTGGTTGCGGTTCTTGACCACGCCAGGGCGCTGGGCAAGCGTTTCCAGGATCAGAAATTCGGTGACGGTCAGCGTCACGTCCTTGCCCCCCCATTTGACCCGGTGCCGGGCCGGGTCCATCTCAAGCCGGCCGCGTATGATCGGCTCGGCCACCGGCTCGTCGCTCGCTTCGGGCGTGCGGCTGGCTTCGGCGCGGCGCAGGATGGCGCGAATCCGCGCGATCAGCAGCCGCTGCGAGAAGGGCTTGGAGATATAATCGTCCGCGCCCATGGCGAGCCCCAGCGCCTCGTCCAGCTCATCGGCCTTGGACGTCAGGAAGATGACGGGCATCTTGCTCTTTTCACGCAGGCGGCGCAGCAGTTCCAGGCCATCCATGCGCGGCATCTTGATGTCGAACACGGCAAGGTCCGCCGGATTGTCGAGCAGCGCCTTGAGCGCGCTTTCGGGATCGGAATAGATGCGCGTGATGAAGCCTTCGGCCTGCAGCGCGATCGACACGGAGGTCAGGATATTCTTGTCGTCGTCCACCAGAGCGATGGTTGCGGTCATGCGGCGTCCCGGCTGATCAGGTTTGGCAGAGCGCTAGAGCGTTAGACCAAGGCGGGCCGCGCTGCAAGAAAGGTGGACCCATCGCGCGTTCAACATGGATGTCATCATCGTTGCGGCGCAGCATCGACTTCGTTTGACGCATGCGGGCTCACGCCTTATCCGAAACGGGTCGGCACGCCATCGACCCTGCGAAAGCCAGGGCGGCGGCGCGCCGGATCGGCCGCGAACATAAATTGTGCGCGGGACGACAACATAGACAGGAGCAAAGGCGTGCAGGCCAAATCCTCTATCACCCTGGCTGACCAGGGCATCTCCACCCATGCCACCCAGCATTGGAATCTCGGCACCGCGCCGCTCGTCGAGGCGGCGCTGCGCAATGGCGAGGGCAAGCTGTCGAAGGACGGCCCGCTGGTCGTCAAGACCGGCAAGCACACCGGCCGCAGCGCCAAGGACAAGTTCATTGTCCGCGATGCGGAGACCGAGGACAGCGTCTGGTGGGGTTCGACCAACGTTCCGATGACGCCGGAGCATTTCGCAGCGCTGAAGGCGGATTTTTTCGAGGCGCTGGGCAAGAAGGAGACGCTCTACGTCGCCGATCTGTTCGGCGGATCGCAGCCCGAGCATCGCGTCAATGTGCGCGTCATCAACGAATTTGCCTGGCATAATCTGTTCATCCGCACCCTGCTGGTGCGGCCGACGGCCGAGCAGCTGGCGGACTTCGCGCCCGAATATACGATCGTCGACCTGCCGAGCTTCAAGGCGGACCCGGCGCGCCATGGCTGCCGCAGCGAGACGGTGATCGCGGTCAACTTCACCGAAAAGCTGATCCTGATCGGCGGCACCGCCTATGCCGGCGAGATGAAGAAGAGCGTGTTCGGCATCCTCAACTATCTGCTGCCCACCCGCGGCGTGATGCCGATGCACTGTTCCGCCAATATCGGCGCGAACGGCGACACGGCCGTCTTCTTCGGCCTCAGCGGCACCGGCAAGACGACGCTGTCGGCCGATGCGTCGCGCACGTTGATCGGCGACGACGAGCATGGCTGGTCCGACACGGCGGTCTTCAATTTCGAGGGCGGCTGCTACGCCAAGATGATCAACCTGTCGGCCGAGGCCGAGCCGGAAATCTTCGCCACCACCAAGCGGTTCGGCACGGTGCTGGAAAATGTCGTGATGGACGAGGAAACGCGCGCGATCGACCTCGACGACAACAGCCTGGCGGAAAACAGCCGCGGCTCCTACCCAATCGACTTCATCCCGAACACGTCGGAGAAGAATCTGGGGCCGGTGCCGAAGAATATCATCTTCCTCACCGCCGACGCCTATGGCGTGCTGCCCCCGATCGCGCGGCTGACGCCCGAACAGGCCATGTATCATTTCCTGTCGGGCTATACCGCGCGTGTCGCGGGCACCGAAATCGGCGTGACGGAACCGACCGCCACCTTCTCGACCTGCTTTGGCGCGCCGTTCATGCCGCGCCACCCGTCCGTCTATGGCAATCTGCTCAAGGAACGGATCAACAAGGGCGGCGTCACCTGCTGGCTGGTCAACACCGGCTGGTCGGGCGGCAAGGCGACGATGCCGGGCATCAAGCGGATGCCGATCAAGGTGACGCGCGCGTTGCTGAACGCGGCGCTCGACGGCAGTTTGAACGATGCCGAATTCCGCACCGATCCCAATTTCGGCTTCCAGGTGCCGGTCGCGGTGGCGGGCGTGGATCCGAGCATCCTCGATCCGCGCGCATCCTGGGCGGACGGCGCGGCCTATGACGAGACCGCGGCGACGCTGGTCAAGGCGTTCGTCGACAATTTCGCGCAATTTGAGGAGCATGTCGATGACGGCGTGCGCGGCGCGGCGCTAACGGCGGCCTGACGCAAACGACAATTGAGAGGAAGGGGCGGGGTACCATGTTTCCCGCCTCTTGCGTTGGAGATTCCCTCCTCCCGAGCAAGGGGAGGTTGCGTTTTGCTTCGCCCCCCGAACGCTGCTATCGTCCCCCCATCAATTCGGGAGTGCAAGCGCATGTTCGACAATATCATCGGCAAGCTGGGCGGGCTGGAAGCTATCGCCGCGCAGATCGGCGTCACGCCGGAACAGATGCAGGCGCTGATGGCGGAAATCAGCGCGAAGATCGGATCGGGCGAAACCAGCGTCACGGCGCTGGCGGAGACGGCGGCGGAACATGGCGTGTCGGCCGACAAGCTGCAGGAGCTGCTCGGCACCTTCGGCGGCCCCGAAGCGATATTGGGCCAGCTGGGCGGCCTGTTCGACCGCGACGGCGACGGCAATCCCGCCAATGAACTGAGCGGCATCGCCAAGGGGCTGTTCGGCTAAAGTTGAGGGGGCGGGGCGAAGCCCGCGCTTTCCCCGACCCAAGTTTTTTTGGCCTTGCCTTCACGGGGCGGAAGGGCCAATTCGCCCCATATCACCATTGTTGCGAATGATCCGCAACTGGGCGGGCGTGGTCCGCCCCTATGCTAGGCAAGGACAGACTGTTGACCGACGTGACGATCGAAAAGCCGGTTCTGGAACCCACCGGCGCGCTTTCCGTGGAAACCGTGCTGTCGGTGAAGCACTGGAACGAGCATCTGTTCAGCTTCCGCATCTCGCGTCCGGCCAGCTTCCGCTTCCGCTCGGGCGAGTTCGTGATGATCGGGCTCAAGGGCGACAATGGCAAGCCGCTGCTGCGCGCCTATTCGGTCGCCAGCCCCAGCTGGGACGAGGAAATCGAGTTCCTGTCGATCAAGGTGCAGGACGGCCCGCTGACGTCGAAGCTGCAGCTGATCCAGCCGGGCGACCAGATCTATCTCGGCCGCAAGCCCACCGGCACGCTGGTGACCGACGCGCTGCTGCCGGGCAAGCGGCTGTTCATGCTGTCGACCGGCACGGGCCTCGCGCCGTTCCTCAGCCTGTCGCGCGACCCCGACGTCTATGAATTTTACGAGCAGGTGGTGATCGTCCATTCGGTCCGCCGCGTGAGCGACCTCGCCTTCCGCGAGGAGCTGGACGGCAAATGGTCGCAGGATCCGCTGGTGTCGGAACAGGCGCCGGGCCAGTTCCATTATGTGCCGACCGTCACGCGCGAACCCTATGACGGCCACACGCAGCGCATCGACAAGCTGGTCGAAAGCGGCGCCCTGTTCGAAGGCGTTCCCGGCGCGGCCAAATTCGACCCTGAAACCGACCGGATCATGATGTGCGGCAGCATGGAGATGATCAAGCAGTTCGCCGCCTATTTCGAAGGCGAAGGCTTCACCGAAGGCAGCAACGCGGCGCCGGGTCAGTTCGTGATCGAGCGGGCGTTCGTGGGGTAAGCGTCGGCGCAGAACGGATAAAGAGGCCGGGGGAGCGATCCCCCGGCTTTTTTCATGGGGTGGGAGCGGGAAGCGGGGCCCCGCTCAGGGCCTAGGTGGCGAACGATCCGACTTCATCTGTCATGCTGTCGTCGCAGTATCTGATGCCGCTATCGTCACCCCGGGCTTGACCCGGGGTCCCGCTTCTTCGACGCTCAAGCCATGGGCGAAGGGCGACAGGGCGGCTGGGTCTACATCATGGCTGATCGCTATCGGGGCACGATATATGTCGGTGTGACCAGCGATATCGTAAGACGCGTCCATCAGCACCGGACAGGTTCCGGGTCGGATTTCTGCGCGCGCTATGACTTGCGGCGGCTGGTCTGGGCTGACAGCTGCGCGGACATTCGCAGCTGCATCGAGCAGGAGAAGCGGCTCAAGCGATGGCGGCGCGCATGGAAGTTTGCGCTGATCGAACGCGCCAATCCCGAATGGCGGGATCTGTTCGAGACACTGGTCTGATGAGGAAGCGGGACCCCGGCTCAGGGCCGGGGTGACGGAAGGTGGCTCACCTGTTCTGCCGCCCCTTTACCCAAGCATCCACATTGTCCGCCAGCACGGTCATCGGCACGCCGCCGCCCTTGACCACGGCGTCGTTGAACAGGCGGAAGTCGAATTTCGGACCCAGCGCCCTCTTCGCCATTTCGCGCAGCCGCACGATTTCGCCATGGCCGACCTTGTAGCCGCAGGCCTGGCCCGGCCAGGCGCAATAGCGGTCCACTTCGGCCTGGACATCCTCGAGCGTCGATCCGTTGGTGCTGGCGAACCACTGGATGGCGTGATCGCGCGTCCAGCGCTTGGCGTGCAGGCCGGTGTCGACCACCAGGCGGCAGCAGCGATAGGCGATCGACTGGAGATAGCCCAGCCGCCCGGCAACATCGCCGTCATAGGTGCCCAGTTCGTCGCCCAGTTGCTCGGCATAGAGCGCCCAACCCTCGCTATAGGCGTTGAAGGCCAGCAGCGACCGGATCAGCGGCAGTTTATACGTATATTCGCCCTGCCAGATATGGCCGGGAATGCCTTCATGATAACAGAGGGTGGGCAGGCTGTAACGCGGCCAGATGCTGGTATCGCGCAGGTTGATATAATAATTGCCCGGCACGCTGCCGTCGATCGACCCGGCGCCGGCATAGGCGCCCGGGGCGCCCGCCTCGATCTCCACCGGCACGCGCTTGACGATCAGCCTGGCGGGCACAAGCGTCGCGAAGGCGCGCGGCAGGCGCGTGCGGATGTCGGCCAGGCGACCGTCGATATAGGACAGGATCTGCGCCCGCCCCGCATCATCATTGGGGAAAAGGTAGCGCGGGTCCTTGCCCATGGCGGTCATGCGTTCGCCCACCGTGCCCCGGCTCATGCCCAGCCCCTTGAGCAGGCCGTCCATTTCGGACTGGAGCGCGGCGAGCTGGTCGAGGCCAAGGGCGTGCACTTCGTCCGGGGTCATGCGCGTGGTCGTGCCGGCGCGCAGCGCCCAGGCGTAATATTCCTCGCCCTGCGGCAGCTTCCACACGCCCGCGTCCATCGTCGCGGCGGCGCGGTGGCGCTGAAGCTCGGCGACCTGGCGGGCGAGCGCGGGGGCGACCTTGTCCCGCACGATCGCCGCGGCGCGGGCGGCGTGATCGCCCGCCATGTCCTGGGTGCGGCGCGCGATCGACGCGACCGGCACCCACTGATCGACGGGCTGGCCCTGCACCCGCGCCATCTGCGCCAGCGTCTTGTCGAGCAGGAAGGCGGGCGCGATCACGCCGATGCCCGCGTCGTGGCGAAGCCGCTGCGTTTCGCCGTCCAGATTGGCGGCATAGGCCTCCAGCCGCGCCAGATAGGCGTCGGCATCGGCGCCATTCTCGATCTTGTGGTTGGAATCGAGGAAGTCGGGCGTTTCGACGAAGCTGCCGGTATTCTGCGCCACCGCATAGGGGCTGTTGCGATAGGACCAGTTGCTGTTCATCATAGCCATGTCGCCAAAGGGGAAGGCAAAGCCGTCCGCCGCCAGTTCATGGGACGTGCGCACCACTTCCACGTCGGTGTGGGTCGCGGGCGAAAGCGTGTCGAGCTTGATCGCGCGCAGGCGGGCCAGCCGGTCGCGCACATGAGCGGTGATCCGCACTTGGCCGGCCGGGCTCTTGTCGCCCAGCCGCGCCTTGAGCGGGGCGCGCGCGCCCGTGTCGATGCCAAGGCCGCTGGCGGTTTCGGGCGCATCGGCCAGCATGGCTTCGGCCATCTGCGCCAGCAGCGCTTCGGCGCGGGCGTCGGCCCCATTGGCGGTCCCGGTGGCGGCCAGCGCCCGGGCGGGCAGGGCGGACAGGGCAAGGGCGGAAGCACCGGCGGCAAGCAAATCGCGGCGAGTGGTGGTCATGGGAAGGCTGGTCTCCGGCAGGGCTGGTCGCGATCAGCTTTGGCACAATCGCCGGGAATTTCGACCGCTTATTTGCCGCTTTGCGACATCAGGGCGCTTCGTCCACCGATGTGTCCTTGCCCGTCAGCTTCCAGCGGCGCAGCAGCGGCGGCATCGTCAGCCCTTGCAGGAAGATGGAAAAGGCGACGACGCCAAAGGCCAGGACGATGATCTGCCGCTGTTCGGGGACGCTGGCGGGCACTGCGAGCGCCAGCGCCAGCCCCACCGCGCCGCGCAATCCGCCCCATAGCAGCACATGCTGGTAGGTGGCGGGCAGGCGCAGCGCCGTGCCGCGGAACAGCAGCGCGATCGGATAGACCGCGGCCGCGCGCCCCAGCAGCGTCAGGATGATGACGACGGCCAGCGCCCCCGACACCAGCGCCAGCGGCTGATGCGCTTCATGGCTGCCGATCATCAGGAACAGCAGCGAGTTGGCGAGGAAGGCGGCATATTCCCAAAAGCCCAGCACATGCCCGCGGCCATTGTCCGATATGGCGCGCCGCCAGCCCAGATTGCCGACGATGACGCCCGCCGCCAGCGCCGCGAACACGCCGGACGCCTTCAGATGTTCGGCAAGCAGGAAGCTGCCCCAGGCGATGATGGTGGTGAGGGTGATTTCCACCAGATGATCGTCGGTGCGCCCGGCCAGTTTCAGCAGCAGGAAAGCGACGCCCGCGCCCGCCGCAAGGCCGCCCAGCACCGTCCAGGCCAGCGCGCCGACCGCCGCGACCGGAGTCAGTTCGCCGCCGCCGGCGATGACCAGCAGGATCGAAAAGGCCACGGCGGCGACCCCGTCGTTCAGCAGGCTTTCCGATTCCACCACCATGCCCAGGCGCGGTTCGGCGCGCATCTCCTTGAAGGCGGCGATGACCGATACGGGATCGGTAGCCGCGATCAGCACGCCGAAAAAAGCCGCGCCCAGCCAACTCCAGCCCAGCAGCCAGTGCAGCCCGCCCGCCACGAAGGCGGCGGAAATCGCCACGCCCAGAAAGGCGAGCGTCACCGTCAGCGGCAATTGCGCGCGCAGCCGCCGCCAGGGCATTTGCAGCGCCGCTTCGAAGATCAGCGGCGGCAGGAAGATGTTGAACACCAGTTCGCGCGACAGCGGCAGGTTGACGCCGATCGGCAGCAACGCCAGCACGATGCCCGCCGCGACCAGCCCCGCCGTATAAGGCAGGCCGATCCGGCGCGACATCATCGCCACCAGCGACGTGACCACCAGCAACATGCCCAGGTCGATCAGTTGCAGTTCGGCCATCGCCTCGTCCTTCCCGCCGCCGTCCGCCGATCAGCGCGCGACCGACCCCAGCACCGTATAGGCCCGATCGGACCGCGCAAGCACGCTGAGGCTGCCATCGCTTTCCAGCACGACCGCGCCCACATCCTCGATCCGGCCGATGCCGCTCTTGCGGATCGCCGCTTCGACCTCGTCCCGGGTGACGCGTTCGTCGCGCAGCGCATCCGGGCGAAAGGCGCCATCCTCCACCAGCAGGCGTGGCCGCGATCGCACCAGATCGCTGAACCAGGCGGAGCGGACGGACAGCCGCGCCACCAGCCATTGCAGCAACGCCAGCATGCAGAAGGCGAGCGCCCCTTCCAGGAAGGCGATGTCCTTGCTCAGCAGCACGGTCGCCAGCGTCGATCCGAGCGCCACGGTGACGACCAGGTCGAAGGCGTTGAGTTTGGAAAGCGCGCGCTTTCCCGCGAGCCGCAGCACCACGACCAGCCAGGCATAGGCCAGCGCCGATATGAGGAGGACGCGCAGCAGCCCTTGGATATTGTCGAAGACCATAGGCCCGATAACGCGCGGGTGGGCGGGCGCGGTTCCCGGCGGCGCGCGGGAAGGGCGGAGCGGTCGTCTCGGCCGACCGCTCCGCCCCGCTCAAGGCGCTTGCGAAACGGGGGATGCAGGCCATCCCCCGGCGCAGGATTTACAGGCCGTCCAGCCCCTTGCTGACCAGCACATTGACGGCGACGCGGCGGTTCTGCGACTTGCCCGCGTCGGTCATATTGTCGGCCACGGGCTGGGCTTCAGACATGCCGGTGGGGGTCAGCATGCGATAGGGTTTCCAGCCGCACACCTGCTGCAGATAATTGACCACGCTGCCGGCGCGCTTTTCGCTCAGCATCTGGTTGAATTCCTCAGGGCCGGTGGAATCGGTATAGCCCACGACCAGCAGCAGGGCGTTGTCCATCTGCTCGGCGGTGCTGGCGGTGGCGCACAGCTCACTCTTCGCCTGCGGGCTGAGCGTCGCCTTGCCGGTGTCGAAATTGACGTTGGTGGTGCTCTTCACATTATATTGATCGATGTCGCCGACCCGGCCGCGCAAGGCTTCGGTTGCGGCCGACTGTTCGGCAAAGCCCTGCGCGGTGCCGCTGCGGATCATCGATGCGGTCTTGAGATCCTTGTTCTTGAGCGCGACGCGGGTTGCGACCAGCCCCTGCGCGCCCTGCACCGTCTCCACGCTGACCGGCAGGCCGTTGAGCAGCGCATCGGCGCCCAGCGTTTCCCGGCCCAGGCCCAGGAAGCCGCCGCTCGCCCGGATCACGGTGGTGTCGTTCAGCGCGACGACATTATTGGCGCCATCCGCGCCGGTGACCTGCATCTGGCCGCCGCTGCGCGCGGAGATGATGCCCTCGATCGTCGGGCCTTCGGCCGCTTCCGCGGGTGCGGGTTCGGTGATCGTCGCCGACAGGTCGGCCGGCGGCGCTTCCTGTGCGGCGAGGCCGGTCGCGACCGGGCCGGTCAGCATGGCGGCGGCGATCAGCGCCCCGCGCCCCTTTGAGATGATATGCATGGTGATCCTCCATCCTTTGAATAAGCCGGCCATTGCTGTTCCGGCCAAGCTTGCGCGCAGATGAATGATCGCGCGCGGGCGGCCCCGACTGCCGGTCATGCGAGCGCAGGTTGAGGCGAGTTGATGCTGCCACGGGTGGGAAGAGGCCGGCATCGGCGCGGCATACGAAATTTTCGGGGTGGCTGCGGCGGGGCGGGCGGCCTAGTCACGACAGTCATGAGCATCCGCGTGAAAGAGGCCGTCTCGGCGCTCACCGAGAAGGAAAAGCAGACGCTGCGCCTGATGGTGCGCGGGCATGACGACAAGTCGATCGCGCGCAGCCTGGGCCTGTCGGTCCACACCATCAACGAACGGCTGCGCGACGCACGCCGTAAGATGGCGGTGTCAAGCAGCCGCGAAGCGGCGCGCCTGCTGCTGGACGTGGAGGGGGAGGCGCCGCTTTCGCCCGTCCCCCAAAATCTGGGGGACAGCCAAATCGGGGAGGACGCGGCCGGTGCGCCGGATGAGTGTCGGACCGCGCCGATTGGCGGCGCCGGGTGGGCGGATCGCCGGCCCGTGATGCTCATTGGAGTCCTGCTCATGACCCTGATCCTTGGATTGATCGCCATGGCCACCCTGTCCCCCGGCGCCTCCGCGCCGCAGGCCGAGCCGGCCGACACGCAGACGCTTGCCAATGCCGAGACGGTGGAGACCGCTCGCCGCTTTTTGACCCTGGTGGATGCGGGCCGCTGGGACGACAGCTATCGGATGTTCGGCGCCGCCTTCCACAAGCTCAACACGCCGCAGGTCTGGGCGTCGGTATCCGAAAAGGTGCGCGTGCCGCTGGGCGCGGTATCGTCGCGCCGCTTCCTCAGCCAGCAGGACCTGCCAGCCCCGCCCGCCGGCTACATCGTCGGCAAATTCCGCACCAATTTCGCCAACAAGGACAACGCCACCGAAACCGTCACGCTGGAGCAGGAGAATGACGGCTGGCAGGTGGTCGGCGTGATGATCGAATAGAGCGCGCCATGCCTGCTCCTGATAGAAGGCTGTGCACCTTCTCCTGCGCGGTTTTGGAATGAATCACAAAGCAGTTGAAGGAGAAGTGACTACGGTTCGCAGAGCGGCCGCGATGACGCTTCCGCCCGCTTTATATCGCGCGTATAGGCAAGACCATGGTCGCAGCCATCCTTCTGTCCGCCCTCGCGATGAGCGTCATTGTCGGCGTGCGCTACCTGCTGGCAAGCGGCGGCTTCGCCCTGGCGACGCGCATCCGCCAGCCCGGCCTCTACCGGGGGCTGGAAAGGCAGATGGGGCGCGAAGTGCGCTGGTCGCTGCTCTCCGCCTTCATCTATGGCGTGCCGGCGGGCGTGGTCGCCTGGGGCTGGCAGGCGCGGGGCTGGACGCGCATCTACAACGATGTCGGCACCTTTCCGCTCTGGTATCTGCCGGTCTCGGTGCTGCTCTATCTCGCCGCGCACGACACATGGTTCTACTGGACGCATCGCTGGATGCACCGTCCGCGCCTGTTCCGCATCGCGCACGCCGTCCATCATGCCAGCCGGCCGCCGACGGCCTGGGCGGCGATGAGCTTCCATCCCTGGGAGGCGCTGACCGGCGCGGTGGTCATTCCCGCTCTCGTCTTCCTCATCCCCATCCACGTCGGCGCGCTCGCCTGCGTGCTGACGATCATGACGGTGATGGGCGTCAGCAATCATATGGGGTGGGAGATGTTTCCGCGCTGGATGGTGCGCGGACCGCTGGGCGCCTGGCTGATCACCGCCAGCCATCACCAGCGACATCATGAATATTATGCTTGCAATTACGGCCTCTATTTCCGTTTCTGGGACCGTCTGTGCGGCACCGACAAGGGGCTGGGCGACTTTGCGAAGGGGCGTGCGTGAAGGCGATCGGTTTGTTTCTGCTAGTGCTGCTATCGACCGGCGCGGCGCCCGTTACCCTGTCGCAACCGCTCAGCATGGCGCTGGAGGGGCTGCGTTCTGCCAAGGGGCAGGTCCTGATCTGCGTCACGCGCGATCCCGATCATTTTCCCGATTGCAGCCGGGATCCCGACAAGCGGCACTTCGCCATCCCCGCCTCCAGCACTCAGGTGACGCTGGGCCAATTGGCGCCGGGCGACTATGCCATCGCCATCATTCATGACGAAAACCGTAACGGCCGGCTCGACACCTTCGCCGGCATCCCGCGCGAGGGCATCGGCTTCTCCCGCAATCCGGTGCTGCGCTTTGGCGCCCCCAGCTTCCGATCCGCCAGCTTCACCATCGGCGGCGCGCCGGTGGAACAGGACATCCACCTCAAATATTTCCTGTGATGTTCGTTTGTAGCGAGCGGGAACCTGTAACCCCTCCGAAACATTCTGCACCCTGAACGCAGCTTTCGAACAGGGTCCTTCATGAATCGCATCCGCAGCCTTCTGGCCGTGACGCTCGTAGCGTCGCTGCCCATCGTCACGCCCGCTCGCGCGCAGGAGGCGGAGGATCACAGCAACCTGACGATCGGCGTCGGTGGCGCGGTGGTGCCCAGCTATGAAGGGTCTGACGATTATCGCGTCATTCCTATCCCGCAGCTGCGCGGCAAGGTGCATGACGTCGCCTTCTGGACGCGCGGCCCGGCTCTGTTCGTCGACGTGATCCCCAATCGCGATGACGAGGGGCTGGATATCCAGCTTGGGCCGGTTGTGGGCGCGCGCTTCGACAGGACCAGCCGTAAGCGGATAAAAGATGATGCTGTCGCAGCTCTCGGCAAGCTGGACACCGCGATCGAGGTCGGCGGCTTTGTGGGCATCGGCAAGACCGGCGTCATTACCAGCCCCTATGACAATTTGTCTGCGCGCGTCACCATTACCAAGGATGTTGCCGGCGCCCATGAGAGCATGATCGTGACGCCCGCCATCGAATATTTCACACCGCTTTCCATTCGCAGCTTTGTAGGCTTGGGTGTGTCGGCCGACTATGTCGGCAAGAAATATGGACGCTATTATTTCGATGTCACGCCGGAGCAGGCGGTGGCAAGCGGGCTGCCAGCCTATGACGGCGCAGGGGACGGATCGGGATTTCGCAAAGTGAACGTCAACCTCACCGGTGGATATTCGCTTTCCGGCGATATTCGTCGCGGCTGGACGCTCTTCGCGTTGGGCGGCTACTCCCGTATGCTCGGTGACTACGCGGACTCGCCGGTCGTATCCATCGCTGGCTCGAAGAATCAATGGATCGGCGCAATCGGGGTCGGCTATACCTTCTGACCTTTCTCCTGCCTTGTTCCTTGGGGGTGACGCCCCACATAAGGCGCTGTAAGGCAGCGGCCTTGAAGGACCCCATTGGCAGGAGATGAAGACGTGGCGACCCTGGGACTGAGCGAGACCGAAAAGGCTGCCGTGGAGGCGTTTCGCCGCGACGTGGTCGACCCGTCGCGCACCAGCCTGGTGATCGTCGACTTCTGGGCCGAATGGTGCGGACCGTGCAAGCAGCTCGCCCCGGTGATCGAGAAGGTCTGCGCCGAATATGCGGCCAAGGGCGTCAAGCTCGTCAAGGTCAATGTCGATGAAAATGGCTTCATCGCCAGCCAGTTTCGCGTCCAGTCCATCCCGACCGTCTATGCCGTGTTCCAGGGCCAGCCGGTCGCCGACCTGTCGCAGGCCCGCACCGAAGGGCAGCTGAAGCAATATCTCGACCAGCTGCTCGCTCAGCTGCCGATCGAATCCGACGAAAAGGCGCTCAAGCAGGAAGTCGCGCCGCTGATCGCCATGGGCGAGGAAATGCTGGCTGGTGGCGAGCATGAGCGCGCCCTTTCCATCTTCACCCAGATCGCCGACATGGACCCCGACAATGTCGAAGTGATCGGCGGCCAGGCGCGCGCGCTGATCGCGCTGGGGCAGCTCGATGCGGCCGAGGCGCTGATCGAGGGGCTGCCCGCCGACATCGCCCGGCATCCCGCGATCGACCAGGCCCGCGCCGCCATCGCGCTGCAGCGCGACGCGCGACCCGTGGCCGACCTGTCGGCTCTGGAGAGCAAGGTCGCGGCCGATCCCGACGATCATGAAGCGCGCTTCGAACTGGCGGCGGGGCTGATGGGCAATGGCGACCGCGATGCCGCGGCCGACGCGCTGCTGGAAATCGTCCGCCGCGACCGCGCCTGGAACGAGGGCGCCGCTCGCGCGCAGCTGCTCAAGATTTTCGAGGCGGTCGGGTTGGAGGATCCCTGGGTCGCGAACCAGCGGCGCAGGCTGTCGCAGATCCTGTTCGCGTAACGGCGATGGCCGCGGCGCGCGTCTCGATCTTTCCCCTGGCCGGGGCGCTGCTGCTGCCGGGCATGGACCTGCCGCTCCATATTTTCGAGCCGCGCTATCGGGCGCTGATCCATGACGCCATGGCGCGCGACCGGCGCATCGGCATGATCCAGCCGCGCGGGGAGGGGCCGGTCCCGCCGCTCTACGACGTGGGATGCCTCGGTCATGTCACGCATATCGAGGCGCTGGAGGATGGGCGCTTCAACATCATCCTGACGGGCCTTGCGCGCTTCCGCCTCCTGCGCGAACTGCCGGTCTCCACGCAGTTCCGCCAGATCGAGGCGGAGGTCGAGCAGGCGCCGGCGGAGGATGAGGTGCTCTCGGCGGTCGAGCGCGCTGCGCTGGAGCAGGAATCGCGCCGCTTCGCCGATCTGCTGGGCTATGTCGTCGATTGGACCGCCGTGTCGCGGCTCGACGATGTCGCGCTCGTCAACGGCATCGCGCAGATCGCCCCCTTCGATCCCGCCGCCAAGCAGACCCTGCTGGAAGCCGACAGCCTGTCCGACCGTTCCGAACGGATCATCCAACTGATGCAGATCATCGGCCGGATCGAGCGCGACGGCGGAGCGACGCTGCAATGAGCGACCCTGACGCCGATGCGCCGCCGATCGACCCCTGGCTGCTGGAAAAGCTCGTCTGCCCGGTAACGCGCACGCCGCTGCGCTGGGACGCGGCCCGACAGGCGCTGCTGTCCGATGCGGCCGGCCTCGCCTATCCGGTGCGCGATGGCGTGCCCGTGCTGATCGTCCGGGAAGCGGCACCCTTGTAAGAGCAGGTCAAGCACGACCCGCTATCCAGCCGCCGCCGATATTGATAGGATGCCCTGATGGCTTTGCGACTGGCCTTTCTCCTTCTTGCGATCCCGACGCCGGCCTTGGCGGCCGATGCGCCGCCGCCCGCCGCCGCGCCCGCGCCGGTGACCCGGGGCCTGACCTGCGCGGACGAAGGATCGGTGCGCGAGATCGTCATCGATTTCACCGGCGGACGCTGGCGCGAAGCCGGCAGCGAATGGACCAAGATCGCGGCGCAGGACGACGCCACCATCACCCTGGTTCAACAGAGCGGCGGCTTCTTCAGCGACCTGCGCCGCTTGGAACGGCTGGACCGCGCCACGCTGGTGCTGTCGACAGAACTGCACACTGGCCTGATCGACGAAAAGCGCGCCTATCATTGTCGCATCGTCCCACCCTTCGACGCGCAGCGACAAATCTAGCCGGTCACTCGCGCGGCGGGAAGGCGGCGATGCACTCCACTTCCAGCGGCGCGCCCAGCGCCAGCCCATCCGCGCCGAAGGCGCTGCGCGCGGGCAGGCGCTTGCCCGTGAAATAGGGAAGATAGGCGGCGTTGAAGCGCGGCCAATCCGCCATGTCGTCCAGCATCACCGTGCATTTGGCGATGTCGCCATAATCGAGGCCATTGGCCTTCAATATCGTGCCGATCGCGTCCATCGCGCCCTTGACCGCGGCGTCGAATCCTTCCTTGTGCCGGTCCATGCCTTCGGGCGCCTGCCCGATCTGGCCGGACAGGAACAGCATGTCGCCCACGCGCACCGCCGGTGAAAAGGGCAGCTTGGCCGGCAGCAGCTGGGGCGCGGCGGCGGGCTGCGCCAGTGCCGGCGCGGTCGTCAGCATCAGGGCAAGGGCGAACAGGCGCTTCATGATGGCTTCTCCTTCTGGTCAAGAGGCGGCAGGCAGCGGCGCAGTGCGTCTAGGCGCGAGGATGCGCATTGCGATAGATATCCAGCAGATGGGCGGCGTCGACCTGGGTGTAGATCTGGGTCGAGGAGAGGCTGGCATGGCCCAGCAATTCCTGCAGGCTGCGCAGGTCCGCGCCCCGGCCGAGCAGATGGGTGGCGAAGCTGTGGCGCAGGGCGTGGGGCGTGGTGCGGTCGGAGAGGCCGAGGCGCCCGCGGGCCCCCTGGACGGCGCGGCGGATGAGCGCGGGGGAGAGGGGACCGCCGCGGGCGCCGCGGAACAGGGGCGCTTCGCGCTCCAGCGGATAAGGGCAGGCGGCGACATAAGCCTCGATCGCGGCGCGCAGTTGCGGCAGCAGGGGGACGAGGCGAGTCTTGCCGCGCTTGCCGGTGACGCGCAGTGTGTCACCCAGCGGCCAGACCGCGCCGGTGAGGCCCATCGCCTCGCCGATGCGCAGGCCAGCGCCGTAGAGCAGCAGCAGCACCGCCCAGTCGCGGGCGCCGATCCAGCCTTCGCGGGCTGTGTCGGCGATCTCGCCGGCGAGCGCCATGGCCTCGTCCGGGGAGACGGGGCGGGGGAGGCCGCGCTTGACCCTGGGCCCCTTGAGCCGGGGCGGCCGGGCGTCCTCACCGCCGACGAACCGGAGGAAACCGCGCACCGCCGACAATTCACGGGCGGCGGAGAGATTGCCGATGCCGTCCAAGCGCCGGCTGGTGAGGAAGGCGCGCAGGTCGGCCTGCTCCAGGGTCGCCAGCATGGCTTGCGTCACGGCCTCGCCGCGATGCTGTTCCAGGAAGGCGACCAGCCGTTCGGCGGTGGCCTGGTAGGCGCGGACGGTGTGGACCGAGCGGCGGCGGTCGAGGGCGAGATGGGCGCGCCAGCGTTCGATGAGGGCGGAGGAAGCGGACATGGGCCGCGCCAGGATAAGGGAGGCGGAGTAGGAAGGAAATCGCGAATCGCGTGCCCCAAAGGCAAGAAAAGGGCAGCGCCCTGGCGGCGCCGCCCCTTCCTGCACCGGCCGCGAAGGGCCGAATCGGCGCGGTCCGGAGCCATGCCGCGAAGGGCTGCCCCGGACCGCGTCGGCCGATTACTTCAGCTCGACGGTCGCGCCAGCTTCTTCCAGCTGCTTCTTCAGCTTTTCGGCTTCTTCCTTGTTCACGCCTTCCTTGACGGCCTTGGGCGCGCCTTCGACCAGCGCCTTGGCTTCGGTGAGGCCTAGGCCGGTGATGGCGCGGACTTCCTTGATGACGTTGATCTTCTTGCCACCGTCGCCGGTCAGGACGACGTCGAATTCGTCCTTCACTTCTTCAGCGGCAGCAGCCGGGGCGCCAGCAGCGGGGCCAGCGACGGCAACAGCGGCGGCGGCCGAAACGCCCCACTTTTCTTCCAGAGCCTTCGACAGCTCGGCGGCTTCGAGGACGGTGAGGGCCGAGAGCTGATCGACCAGAGCGTTGATGTCTGCCATTGTTCAAATTCCTTGTTTGGGGCGATGCGCCCCGTCAGATGAGGGTCAAAATCCGGATCGGACGACGGCCAATCAGGCCGCTTCCTTCTCCGCATAGGCGTTGAAGACACGCGCGAGCTGCGCGGCCGGCGCCTGGGTGACGGTTGCGAGCTTGGTAGCGGGTGCGACGATAAGGCCGACCAGCTTGGCGCGCAGTTCATCCAGCGACGGCATCGACGCCAGGGCCTTCACGCCCTCCGCGTCGAGCAGCACTTCGCCCATCGCGCCGCCAACGATCTCAAGCTTGTCGTTGGTCTTGGCGAAATCGATCGCAACCTTGGCGGCGGCGACCGGATCGGCCGAGGTGGCGAGACCGACCGGACCGGTGAGCAGGTCGCTCAGGCCGGTATAGGCGGTGCCATCCAGGGCGATGCGGGCGAGGCGGTTCTTCGTAACCTTGTAGGTCGCGCCGGCGTCGCGCATCTTCTGGCGCAGGACCGTCGACTGGGCGACGGTCATGCCGAGGTTGCGGGTCACGACGACCACGCCAACTTCTGCCAGCTCTGCGTTCAGCGCGGAAACGACCTCAGCTTTCTGATTACGATCCATGCCATTACTCCACTTCATGTCCGCGTCGACGGCCGAGAGGCCCCCGCAGCGGACGGCTTAAAACCCGCATGCCGGTTTGCGGCGCACGGGGCACAAAGTCCGAAGGGGAGAGATCAACCGGCCTGGACCCCCAAAAGGAGCAGGCAGACCCGAATCGGGCCACGGCCCGTCCGGTAAAGAGCTTTTCCCCGTCTAGGCCGGGCATTAAGAAGGGCATATTCCCTTCACCGACTGTCTCGGACGGAAGGTCGACGGCATCTCTGCCACGGCCTGCGACCGCGCCCTTAGCGAAAAGCGCCGGCCCTGTCACGCCAAATCTGGCGCGGGGCGGCGAAGCCCCGCGCGCCGCCCCGCCCGCGCCCGCCCAGGCGCCGCCGACGCGCCACCGCCGAAGTTCACAGTGTCGTGGGGGTGCGCCGACGCAAAACATGGAAAAATCAGGAGCAGCGCGCCACCGAAGCGCCCGCGACGCGACACCGACGCGCCAGCAAGGCGACACCCGCGCGCCCACCGGGTCACAGCCCCGCGCCACCGGCGCGACAGGGTGCGCGTGGGCGCGGGGTGGGTGAAAGCGGGGCGAGGCGGCGGGCTGGCCCATCGATGAGGATAGACCAGAGAAACTCCTATTTTGGAAGGGGAATAGGAGGGATTGGCCGATAGCGTAATGACGGCTTTGTGCCCAATCTATGAGGAAAGCAGCCATTGACCGTCATCGCGTAGATATGTTTACCACCGCTCGCGCGCCTTGACGCGTGCATCTCCCGCAACCCAGTGCTAATCGAAGGTTAATTGGATGACGGAGGTACAGGCAGTGTTATGCCACTGAGGGACGGTTCGCCTGAAGATTACCAAGCAGCGGCGATACGCCATTACGAGGATGCTGTTAGGGTCCAAACCCAATCAGCCTCTTGAAAATCTGTGTGCACATTGATTCAGGGAGTCTCCGCTGAAGCAGGAGGCTGTTGAGAATGCCGGGTTCGTTGTTCTGGTTGTCGGATGAAGCATGGGCAGTGATTGAGCCGCATTTGCCGACGAACCAGCCTGGAGCGCGGCGCGTCGATGACCGGCGAGTGATCTCGGGCATTATTCACATGCTCAAGTGCGGTGGCCGCTGGGCGGACTGTCCACCCGCATACGGCCCTTCGACGACGGTCTACAATCGCTGGAACCGATGGAGCCGCCGGGGCATCTGGACGCGCATCCTGGCGGCGTTGACGGAGGAGGGCTGGATCGCGGAAACAGGCCAGATCGATAGCAGCTACATCAAGGCCCACCGCTCTGCCGGTGGAGCAAAAGGGGGGCGCGGGCCAATGCCATTGGCATCTCGCGTGGCGGCCGGACGACGAAGATCCACGCCCTTGTCGATGTCCTCGGGCGACCACTCCGCCTCGTCCTGACGCCCGGCAATACATCTGACGTGAAGGGCGCAGACCTGCTGATCGGCGAAACCATCGGCATGAAGCGGGTGATCGCCGACCGTGGCTACGATGCGAACCGCACCAGGGCCGCCTTGCGCGAGCACGGCACGATTCCGGTGATCCCCGGACGGCGCAACCGCAAACGCCCGATCCAATATGACGAGCGCCGATACAAGGATCGCTGGCGGGTCGAGGCCATGTTCTGCCGCCTCAAGGACTTCCGCCGCATCGCTACCCGCTACGACAAGCTCGCCAGAAACTTCCTATCAGCCGTAAGCCTCGCTGCCGCCGTAGCGTTCTGGCTCTGAACGAGTCTGGACCCTAGGCTTCGGGAGGCGGGGCGCTTGGATAATGCCGGCCATCTCATTGGCTTTTCCGCAGAATGCGCCATCAAACATCGTATCAATTCACTTGGATCGGGAGAGAGTTCCCCGGCACAGCATCTCCCCGACATTCTAGTTGCAGCACGCGAACGTCTAGGTGGTCGGGCGAATTACTCAAGCATGTTTAGCCTTCTAAAGGGAGGTATTTTCGCGGATTGGGCTGTGGATCATCGTTATTCGGCAACAGGTAAGGTCTCGCAGGAGCAGATCGCGGTCTGGTTTTGCATTACCAAAAGACTACTGGCTGCAGCCAACATCCGCGTGCGGAGTGCAACATGACAACCTTCGATCAATCTCTTCCACTGTTCATCAATGTCGTCGCTGATGTGTGGGGTAGCGACGCGATCACTAATAATTTATTTCTACGAGATCCGGTCGGTCGCTTGACCTTAGTGGTTCTTGATTCTGGCAAAACCGGCGTTGAGCGAGAAGAGCTTTCAAAGGCGGTAGATGAGGTGCTCGGCGGTTATGCGGATCCCAGCGGCATATCCGTGGCAACGCCGGAGGAACTCTTCGATGAAAGCTTGCGGGAACCCGGAATTGGCATAGCCGTTCCGATCGACCAAGCTACTTTCCAGGGTCACGTACGCCTCGTGGATCGTCGTGTCGTGGGCGCTGACTGGCTTCGCAGGCCGATCGAAGAGAATTCGGTAATCCCTCGCTTGTTTTTCGTTAGCCTAAAGGGCGGTGTGGGGCGTTCGACCGCGCTTTGTGTGCTCGCTGCGCACTTGGCTGCAAGCGGACGTCGAGTTTTGGCTATCGACATGGATCTTGAGGCTCCAGGTCTAGGCACCATGCTGCTCGACAACACCACGTTGCCGCAATTTGGCCTACTAGATTACCTTGTCGAAACGAACCTAGGCGTGGTAGAAGACCTCTTTCTCAGTGACATGCTGGGGTTTTCTCAGTTGAGCGGAGGCCGCGGATCCATAACGGTGGTGCCCGCATTAGGAACCCGAGCGAACGACAGCCCTCTAAACGTTCTCAGCAAGCTCGCTCGGGCCTATTTGCCCTCCGAAAATGATCCTGCCCTTAACAGCTTCACCGCCAAAATCGATAAACTTATCGGTCGATTGACTGCGGCAGGCGACTATGACGTTGTCTTGGTTGACGCACGCGCTGGGCTGCATGAGTCCACAGCGGCAGCGGCAGTTGCACTTCAGGGAAACACTCTTGTGTTTGGGATGGACCAGCCCCAAACCTATGCGGGCTATCGCGCACTATTGGCTCAACAGGCACTCACGCTTGGGCCAGATTGGACAACGCGAATACACATCGTCGAGGCGAGGGTTGGAGCTGATGGGCCGTCCGGCGAGTTTATCTCAAACATGATAGATATCCTCCCGAACTGGTATGAAATTAAAAAAGATTCTGAAATTCCTTTAGAAGATTTACACGAGACCTTCGAAATCGGCTGGGATGTTAACACGCCGGCTGAGTTAATTATTGATCAGGAAATCGATCATACCTACATTTACGAGAGTGACCTATTTAATAAATTTGACCCACTCGAGCATCCTGATCTATTAAGTAAAGGCATATATTCCGCTGTGTATGACGAGTTTCTGCAGGCGTGTGATGCCATTATCCAGTCCGCTGATATGATTGAGAGAAGGATTTAAGGTGGCGGCAGTGAATTTCGCGAATATTCGGCGCCTGCTAGTGGACCTACCCACTGACCACGACGCAGATGGTGAACACAGGCCGGCGGTCGGCGATGTATTCGCTCCAGAGCAGCACGCATCTGCGCTGGCACCGTCCACACTTATCGTCGTCGGTGCCCGGGGAGCAGGCAAGAGTTTTTGGGCAGGTGTGCTCGGTCAGAGCGATACACGCCAATTGGCGGCAGAAGTTTACCCGAGGCTGGGCCTAGATCGTCTAGTAGTGACGTTCGGTTATAACGGCTTCGATGCCGGTTCTGCTGTAACAAGGCGTACTGTAGAAGCGCGCACCCAGAATGGTCAGCATGACTCGGCGCTTATCTTTTGGCAGTCAGTCCTTCTGCGAAGCGCGCTGGCCGCAATAAACGATCTAGAAGCCAAAGAGACCATCGCCACGTTCATATCAAAATATAAAGATCCAGAGGATTTCGAAGTACGTCTCCGAGAAGTTGACCAAGCGTTGGATGCAGATGACAAGACTTGCCTCGTCCTTTTCGACGCGCTGGACACCCTGTCTAGAGACTGGGCGCAACTTACCAAATTGACAGATGCGCTGTTCGAAGCCTGCTGGATGCTTCGAGCACGGCGCAGAATTCGTGCCAAGGTTTTCATTCGTCCTGATCAGCTCAACGATGAGGGTTTGAAATTCGTCGAACTTCCTAAGCTCAGAAGTGCTAGGGTAGAACTCGACTGGTCTCCAACCGACCTCTACGGATTACTCTTCACGCGCATGGTCGAGGCTGAGCAAGACGCCGACGGAGAAGACTTCGAAGTTCTTTGTCGGGAGGCTGGATACCCGATACCTGAAACCAGCGCCGAGCGGATTCGTAATTGGGAGTTGGCTTGGAGCGAAGAGGCGCAGAAGCGCGTGTTCGAAAGAATAGCGGGCCGCTACATGGGCAAGAGTGCCACCAAAGGTGCTACTTATCCATGGACATACAAACACTTAGCGGATGGAAGGGATGTAGTGACGCCTAGAAGCTTTTTGAAACTGTTCGTGGAAGCTGCGCGTCACATGCCCGCGCCGATTAATCAGGTGATCACAGCTGAAGGTATTCGCCATGGACTGAGGGAGGCGTCAAAAACGCGAGTCGAGCAGCTTGCGCTCGAATACCCTTGGATCAAGCGCGCTCTCGCACCACTCGCTGGGCTTAAAGTTCCTTGCCAAAGTTGGGAAATCCATGAAGCTTGGGAAGCAAGCAACACGACGGCCATCATTTCCAAAGCAGCCAAGAGTGAAGGCTTCTTACCACCATATCAGAAATCTTCAGTTAGCAACGCTGAAGAGGATTTAGAGGCGGCCATGGCACGGATTGGCGTACTGTCGTATCGTACCGACGGCCGAGCCGACATGCCCGATCTGTTCCGTATTGCTTCGCGGATGCTAAAACTTGGAGGAGTCGCGCTGAAGAGCAGGTCATGAGCGAAATAGGGGCGGTTCAACAGCATCACGTTTCAGCCCGGAGAACCTTTCGCAAGATGTCGACTTGCGGGATTGGCACGCATACACTCCAGCGTCCGATCTTAGCTAAGCCGCCAGTTTCTCTCCCCTCAAACCCGATCCGCCTGCACCACCACATCGATCGCGCGTAGCGCGGACAAGATCCGCATCAGATGCTGCGCATCCGCCACTTCCAGGTCGATGATGTCGGTGTGGAAGGGGCCTTCGCGGTTGACGAGCTGGAGGTTGAGGGTGTTCGCCTTGGTCGCGCCGAAGAGGTTGGCGACGGCGGCGAGGGCGCCAGGCTAAGTCTGGGCGATGACGGAGAGGCGGGCGGGGCCGTGCCGCGACCTGCTGTCCCAGCTTGAGATCGACATCGATGCGAGGCTGGCCGGTGATCCTGCATCGCCGCCCCTGTGGGCGCGCAGGGCAGTAGAGCCGCCATCGTCGCCGCGATCCCGATGGCTGACGGGCCCGAAAGGCCGTCCTGGGGCGTCAGCCTGTCGCGATCAGGCGATAGCCCACGCCCAGTTCGTTGATGATGAGCGTGGGGCGCGCCGGGTCCTCCTCGAGTTTCTGGCGCAGGTTGCGCACCACGATGCGCAGATAGTCGATGCGCCGATCCTGCTCATAGGGCCAGGCGGCCTCCAGCACCCGCTGATGCGTGACGACCCGGCCGGGATAGAGCGCCAGCTGGTTCAGCACCTCAAATTCCTTGCGGGTCAGATGCACTTCCTGGTCATGGCGGGTGACGAGCCGATTGGCGAGATCGATGCTGACCGGGCCCGCAGTGATCAGCGGCGAGCCGCCCTGCGCTTCGACACGGCCCCGCAGCGACGCGCGCAACCGGGCGAGCACCTCCTCGCTGTCGAAGGGCTTGGTGACATAATCATGAGCGCCAAGGTCGAGCGCCGCGACCTTCTGATCCGTGGCGTCGCGGGCGGATATGACGATGATCGGGGCCGGTGCGACGCCGCGAAGCAGCTGAATGATCTCCAGCCCGTCGCGGTCGGGCAGGCCAAGGTCCAGCAGGATGGCGTCGGGCTTGCCGCGCCGCGCCTCCGCAACGGCTTCGAGGGCTGTTTTCGCCTCGATCGCCTCGTAACCGCCGCGAACCAGCGTTCCTTGCAGCAGCCGGCGAATATGGACTTCGTCGTCGACAATCAGAATGCGCTGACCGCTCATATATCCATGCCTTGCAACTTGTCGCGCACCAGCAAGGCCTCCGGGAAGCGGATGCTGAAGCGCGCGCCGGCCTTGTCTTCGCGATTGGCGGCTTCGACCTGCATGCCCATGCTTTCGGCGAAGCCCTTGACGATCGCAAGCCCCAGGCCCGTGCCGCTGACGGCGCGATCGGACCCTTCGAGCCGGCGAAATGTTTCGAACACCTGCGTCTCCGCGCCTGGCGGCAGGCCGGGCCCTTCGTCGATGACCGACAGGACCAGTTCGCCATAAAAGCGCTCCGCGCGCACCGTGATCGGCGTGCCCGCCGCCCCATAGCGTCCCGCATTGTCCAGCAGGTTGAGGAGGCAGTGGTGGAACAGCCGGGGATCGACCGTCACGAGCGGAAGGTCGGGCATGACCTCCAAGATGATGGAGTGCCCCTCGAGCGATCGACGGGTGTCATGAACGGCGGCGCTGACGGCGTCCGTCAAATCGACCGGCTCCAGATCCAGCCGCAGCGCGCCGGCTTCCACGCGCGCCATGTCGAGCAGGTTCGCGACAAAGCGATTGAGGCGCAGCGCCTCGCTCTCGATCGTGTCGAGCAGCGCATGTTGCGTGATCTGCCGCAGCTCCGCCGCTGCGCCCAGGATGGACGTCAGCGGCGTGCGCAGGTCGTGGCTGACCGAAGATAGCAGCGCCGCGCGCAGGCGGTCGCGCTCGCGCACCTTGTCGACATCGCGCATCCTGGATTCCAGGCTCAGACGCTCCAGGGCCAGCGATGTCTGATCGGCCAAGCTGCCGAGCAGCGAAAGCTGATCCGACCGAACGGGCTCGCCCCCGTCTTCGCGCGCCAGGCCCAGCACCGCGACGACGGTGTCGCCGGCCCTGAGCGGCTGGAACTGCCAGTCGGACGCGGTCAGGCTGCCGGTGCCGCGGCCGGCAGGCTGGCCGGTGTCGAGCACCCACTGGGCCGCAGCCAGTTCCATCGTTTCCAGCTGGGCGCCCGGCGCGCTCGTCGCCTTGATCGACAGGCCGGCTGTCTCACCCTGCTCCAGAATGACGACCCGCACGCCCAGCAGCAGCCCGATTTCGTGACACGCGGCTTCCGCGACTTCCTCAGCGGTGCCAAGCGCCGTCAGCTGCCGCAGAAAACCGGCGAGCGCCGCGTTGGCGCGCGCGCTGGAAGCGGCCAGAACAGCCTGCGCCCGGACACGCGATGTCAGCTGACTGGTGACGAAGGCGACCCCGAGCAGCATGAAGATGGAGATGACGTTTTCGGGATTGGCGATCGTGAGCGTGCCGGTGGGCGGCAGGAAGAAGAAATTATAGCACAGGCTGGAGGCCAGTCCTGCAAACAGGCCCGTACGCAGGCCGAACAGGCTGGCCGCCGCCATCACGGGGAGCAGATAGAGCAGCCCGACATTGCCAAGATCGAGAATGTGGAACAGTCCCGATCCGATCACCGTGACGACCGCGACGAGAAGCGCCGTCCATAGATAGCCGGAGGGCGCGCCCCAGCCGCTGTGACGAGACCCCGCTCTGGCCGGCGGGGCGTTCGCCGTGTCGATCGGCAGGACGTGGACCGCGACCCCCGGGGTCTCGCGCACCAGGCGATCGACGATGGATCCATGCCGCAACTCGAACCAGCGCGAACGGGTCGACTTGCCGACGACGAGCTGGGTCGTGCGGGCTTCGGCCGCGTAGCTTTTGAGGCCTTCGATCACGGTCGAGGCCGGGACGGTGGCAACGGCCGCTCCGAGACGCGAGGCGAGATTGAGAGCGGCGGCGACGCGGCGCTGTTCGGCCTCGCCAAGATGCTGTGTGCGCGGCGTTTCGATATGGATCGCGCTCCACGTCCCGTGCGCGGCATCGCTGATGCGCTTTCCGGCTCGAACCAGTTCCTCCGCGCCCGGCTGTTCGCTGACGGCGACGAGGATGCGTTCGCTCGCGCCCCAGGTTCCTCCGAGCGCCTGCGCCCGCAAGTCCTCTAGCATGCGGGCATCGACGGCCTGCGCCGCCCGCCGGAGCGCCAATTCGCGCAGCGCCGAAAGGTTCGTTCTGGAGAAGAAATGGGAGAGCGCCCGGGTGGCCTCTTGCGGCAGATAGACCTTGCCTTGCTTCAGCCGCTCGATGAGTTCGTCGGGCGGTATGTCCACAACCTCGATCTCGGCCTGTTCGAGCACATTGTCCGGCACGGTTTCGCGCACGCGAACGCGGGTGAAGGAGGCCACGACGTCATTCAGGCTTTCGACATGCTGAATATTGAGCGTCGAATAGACGTCAATGCCGGCGTCGAGCAGCTCTTCGACATCCTGATAGCGTTTAGGATGCCGGCTGCCGGGGGCGTTGCTGTGCGCGAGTTCATCCACCAGGGCGAGCTGCGGACGACGCTCGAGCAGGCCTTCAAGGTCCATTTCGGTGAGGGCGCGATTGGCGTAGGAGATCGAGCGCCGCGGCAGCATCTCGACCTCCTTGGTCAGGGCTTCGGTTTCCAGCCGGCCATGCGTTTCGATGACGGCGGCGACGACATCGACCCCTGCGCGACTGCGCGCCGCGGCTTGAAGCAGCATCTCGAACGTCTTGCCCACGCCGGGCGCAGCGCCGAGGAAAATCTTGAGCCGCCCCCGGCCTTCCTGCGCGGCAGCGCGCAGAAAGGCTTCGGGCGCGGGCCTGTCACGCTCGCTCAACGCCTAAGGCCTGGCAGCATGTCCAACTGCCGGTTGAGCGCAAGCACGTTAACATGCGGCTCGCCAAGGATGCCGAACACAGGCCGTTCGGTATTGCGCACGATCAAATCGCGCAGCTGTCGCGCACCAATGCCCCGCACCCGCGCGATGCGTGCAATCTGCGCCATGGCCGCTTCGGGCGACAGATCGGGATCGAGGCCGGAGCCGCTTGCGGTCACGAGATCGGCAGGCAGCGGACCGGAAAGCCCCTCCGCCCGACGGTGTTCGACATCGGCTTTCACTCGTTCGCTCAGCGCCCGCGCGGTGGGGCCAAGGTTGGAGCCGCTCGAGGCGAGGCCGTCATAGCCATCGCCTGCCGCCGAGGGGCGGGTCTGGAAATAGCGTTCGGACGTGAAGGCCTGGCCCGCGATCGCCGAGCCGATCGCCACGCCTCTGCTGTCACGGACGAGACTGCCGTTTGCTTGCGACGGAAAGATGATCTGGCCCATGCCGGTCATCGCCAAAGGATAGAACAAACCCAGCAGGATGGCGAACAGGATCGTCATCACGATCGCCGGGCGGAGGGAAGAGAGAAAATCCTTGGTCATGATGCGCCTCCTCAGGCGAAGCCCAGGCCGTTGACGGCCAGGTCGATGATCTTGATGCCGATGAAGGGAGCCACGAGCCCGCCCAGACCGTAGACTGCCAGATTGCGCGCAAGCAGCGGCCCGGCCCCCATCGGCTTGTAGGCGACGCCCTTGAGCGCCAGCGGCACAAGCAGCGGGATAATGAGCGCGTTGAAGATGATCGCTGACAGGATCGCGCTCTGGGGCGTGGCAAGGCCCATGACGTTGAGCACGCCCAGGCCCGGATAAAGCGCCACGAACATGGCCGGGATGATGGCGAAATATTTCGCGACATCATTCGCGACCGAAAAGGTCGTCAAGGCGCCGCGCGTCATCAACATCTGCTTGCCCAGGCCGACGACCTCGATAAGCTTGGTCGGATCGCTGTCGAGGTCCACCATGTTGCCCGCTTCGCGCGCAGCCTGGGTGCCGGTGTTCATCGCCACGCCAACATCGGCCTGCGCGAGCGCCGGCGCGTCATTGGTGCCATCGCCGCACATCGCGACCAGCCGCCCGCCCTGCTGCTCCTTGCGGATGAGGTCGAGCTTGTCTTCGGGCGTCGCCTGCGCAAGGAAGTCGTCGACCCCGGCCTCGGCCGCAATCGCCGCGGCGGTGAGCGGATTGTCGCCGGTGATCATGACCGTCCGTATGCCCATGCGGCGCAATTCCGCAAAGCGTTCCCGCACGCCTGCCTTGATCACGTCCTTGAGCGCGATCGCGCCCAGCAGCCTGCCATCCTGCGCGACGGCCAGGGGCGTCATCCCGGCGCGGGCGATCTCGTCGGTCATCCGGCGCAGCTGAGTGGCGGCGGCGGTTTCGCCCAGTCCGGGATTGGCGCGGAGGATCGAATCGACCGCGCCCTTCTGGATGAGCGAGCCGCCGGTCCTGACGCCGGAAATGCGGGTCTGGGCGGTGAACGCAATGATGTCGGCATCCGCGGGAAGGTATGTCGTCGCGATCTGGAAGCGGCTGCGGGCAAGAGCGACCACCGAGCGTCCTTCGGGGGTCTCATCCGCAAGGCTCGCCAGCAGCGCTGCTTCGGCCAGCTTCTCAGGCAGCACGCCCTCGACCGGGCGCAGTTCGCTGGCCTGCCGGTCGCCCACGGTGATCGTGCCGGTCTTGTCGAGCAGCAACACGTCGACGTCGCCGGCCGCCTCGACCGCACGACCGGATTTGGCGAGCACGTTGAACCGCACCAGGCGGTCCATGCCGGCGATGCCGATAGCGGACAGCAGCGCCGCAATCGTGGTCGGAATGAGGGTGACGAGCAGCGCTGCAAGGATTGCGACCGGGATCGAGCCGCCCGCATAGCTGGCGAATCCAGGAATGGTGCCGACCGCGATCAGGAAAATGATCGTCAATCCCACCAGCAGGAGCGTCAGAGCGATCTCGTTCGGCGTCTTCTGGCGCTCGGCGCCCTCGACCAGAGCGATCATCCGGTCAAGAAAGCCCTGGCCCGGATCGACGGTAACCCTGACGCGGATCTCGTCGGAAATGACGCGCGTTCCCGCCGTCACCGCCGAGCGATCGCCGCCGGCCTCGCGAATGACCGGCGCGCTTTCGCCGGTGATCGCCGCTTCGTTGACCGACGCGACGCCGTCGATTACTTCGCCGTCGGCCGGGATCAGATCGTCGGTCTGGACCAGAACGACGTCGCCCGCACGCAATTGACTTGCCGGCACGTCTTCGATGCGGTTGTTGTTCAGCCGTTTGGCGGTCAGTTCAGCCTTCGTTGCTCGCAGCGAGGCGGCCTGCGCCTTGCCGCGTCCTTCGGCCAGCGCTTCGGCAAATGTGCCGAAGAGCACCGTCAGCCAGAGCCATAGGACCAGTTGCAGCTTGAAGCCGATCGCCAGCGCGTCGCTGCCGATGACAAGCAGGATGGTCATCAAAAGGGCGACGGCGGCCGTCACGAACATCACCGGGTTGCGGATCAGTTCGCTGGGGCTCAGCTTGATGAAGGCGTCGCGGATCGCCGGAACGATCAGCTCGGCTGTAAAGAGAGATCGGGAATTGGAGGATGTGTTGGTTGCGCGGGACATATGTCGCCCCCCTTAGAAGAGCTGGCCGTTGATCATCGCAAGATGATCGGCGATGGGTCCGAGCGCGAGGCTCGGCAGGAAGGTAAGGCCGCCCACGATCAGCACGATGCCGACCAGCAGTCCGACCCAGAGCGCGCCGGTCGTCGGAAACGAGCCCGCGCTTTCCGGCGTGTGGTTTTTGGCCGCCAGGCCTCCGGCGATCGCCAGCATCGGCACGATCACGAAAAAGCGTCCCAACCACATGGCGATGCCCAGCAGAGCGTTGTAAAAAGGCGTGCCCGCGCTGAGGCCGGCGAAGGCGGAACCGTTATTGCCCGTGGCCGAAGTGAACGCGTAGAGAATTTCGGAAAAGCCGTGTGGCCCCTTGTTCAGCGGGCCGGCAAGCCCTGCGGGGACGATGGCAGCGAGCGCGGTGAAGCCCAGGATGCAGAGCGGCAGGATGGCGATCGCCAGCACGGCCAGCTTGACCTCGCGGGCCTCGATCTTCTTGCCCACATATTCGGGCGTCCGCCCCACCATCAGCCCGGCGACGAACACCGCCAGAATGGCGAAGAGAAGGAAGCCGTAAATGCCCGCGCCGACGCCGCCGATGACGACTTCGCCCAGCTGGATGTTGAACAGCGGTATCATGCCGCCCAGGGCGGTGAAGCTGTCGTGCATCGCGTTGACCGCGCCGCAGGAGGCTGCGGTCGTGACGACGGCGAACAAAGCGGAAGCGACGATGCCGAACCGGACTTCCTTGCCCTCCATATTGCCGCCAGCGACGCCAAGACCGTGGAGAATCGGATTGCCTGCGGCTTCCTGCCAGTAGGTGACCGTCACGCCCGCAAGGAACAGGACCAGCATCGCCGAGAGGATCGCCCAGCCCTGACGGGTGTTGCCGACCGCCTTGCCGAAGCACCAGGTGAGACCGAAGCCGATCACGAAGATCGACAGCATCTGGACAAAATTGGTGAGGGCGTCGGGATTTTCGAAGGGATGCGCGCTGTTGGCGTTGAAGAAGCCGCCGCCATTGGTGCCGAGCATCTTGATCGCTTCCTGGGACGCCACCGGCCCGAGCGCCAGCGTCTGCCTGACGCCTTCGAGCGTGGTCACGTCCACCGACGCGGCCAGCGTCTGCGGGACGCCCGAAGCGATCAGGAACAGGGCGTAGACGACGCAGACCGGCAGCAGCAGATAAAGGGTGATCCGGGTCATATCGGCCCAGAAGTTGCCGATTGTCGCCGACTGGCGCCGAGCAAAGCCGCGGAAGAACGCGAAGGCGAGCGCGATCCCGGTCGCAGCCGAGAGGAAATTCTGGATTGTCAGGCCCAGCATCTGGCTGAGATTCGAGAGCGCGGCCTCCCCCGAATACCATTGCCAGTTGGTATTGGTGATGAAGCTGATCGCGGTGTTGAACGCGCCGTCCGGCCCTATGCCGTCATGACCCAGGCCATTGAGGGGCAATATGCCCTGCAGGCGCAACACCCCATAGGTGAAGAGCATCAGCACGAAGTTGAAGAGCAGCATATGCACCGCATAGCGGCGCCAGCTCTGCTCCTCGTGGGGGTCGACGCCCGCTAATCTGTAGAAACCTGTCTCTATCGGCCCCAGCAAGGCATGAAGCGGGGTGCGGCGGCCTTCATAGAGCGCGAACAGCCAGGCGCCGACCGGCTTGGTCAGCGCGAGCAATATGCCGACGAAGGCGAGGATCATTATCCATCCCTGGAGGGTCATCGTCCAGCTTCCTTTCTAGAAGCGTTCGGGACGGATCAGCACCGCCACGAGGTAGAGGAGGAGGGCAAAGGCGGTCACGGCGGCGAGCCAGAGATCAAGGGTCATGGCGTCGTCCTCACGCTCGGTCGCAGAGCCGGGCGTAAGCGAGCGTCGCCGCCAGCAGCCCGGCTGTCGCCACAATCCAGAGAAAATCATGCATATGCCTCAGACCTTCTAGAAAGATGCTGTCAGCGCCACGACGATCGTCCCGTTCGCGATTGAACCGGAGCCGTCCTGGCCCTTGCTGAAGCTGGGTTGGAGATAGGCCGCCTCGCGGCGGGTGATGTCGGTGCCGACATAGGAGACGCCGAATGTCAGGTTGCGCCATGTCGCATCGGCGCCCAGCGACCAGTCCCAGTAGCGCCCGGTGGGCGCAACGCTGGTGGCATTGGAGCCAAGGCCGGAATTGCCGTCCGAATGCCCGATATGGGATTTCGCGGTCAGCGGTGTGCCCGCGATGGCCAGTGCGCCGTCGGCCCAGAGGTAGAGATTATCGTCCTTGGCGCCGGGGCTGGTGTAAACGCCTGCGGCCGCGTCGGCGCCGGTGCGATACCAGCGGCCCAGCGCTTGCTGCTTGGGCGCATAGGCGACGCCGGCGGTCAGCGTCACCGGGCCGCGCGCGCCGGTCAGTTTGATAAAAGGCTCAGCGAAGTCGGTCCTGTCGGCTCCGCCCGGATACATGTACCAGGTCAGCCCCACGTCGATCGTCGCGCTGTCGGAAAGCTGCGCCTTGTAGCCGGCGATCAGGTCCAGCTCCATATTGGCGCCGCCAAACGTCCCCCAGCCCGAGAGGTTCGACGCCCAGGCGCCAGCATAGAGGCCGCTTTCATGCGTGATGGACAACCCGCCCTGGATCGCCATGTCGCGATCGGTCTGGGAAATGCCGCGGAAACGATAATCAGACGTCAGCGTCGCCGATCCGTTGAGAGTGATGGCAGGCGTGGAACCGCCGTCCTGCGCGAAGGCGGGCGCAGCGGAAGCGATGACAATGAAGGCGGCCGCAAAGACCGGAATGCTTTTCATTCTAAATCCCCTTGAGCGCGCCGGGACAGACCGGTGCGCGAGTCGTGAGGGGATTTCAGATATTGCGGCCGGCCATTAAGGTTCGAGATCGAGAAGCAGCGATCTCCATAGTATGAGGTGGTGCCGGAAATTCGGACAGGGTGTTAAGCTGGTCCCGACCTGATGGATTGGTACGGGAATGAAGACGACGAGGAAGCGTTACAGCGCGGATTTCAAGGCGAAGGTGGCATTGGAGGCGATCCGGGGCGAGCTGACGCTGGCTGAACTGGCCACGAAGCACGGCGTGCACCACACGATGATCGCGTCGTGGAAGCGCCAGGCCATCGAGGGGATGGCGAACACCTTCTCCGGAGGCGGGGATGCGGCCAAGGCCGCCAGCGAGAGCGAGGTGGAAAAGCTGCATGCGAAGATCGGGCAACTGGTCGTGGAGCGGGATTTTTTAGCGAAAGCCTTCGGTCGATGAGCGTGGACCGGAGGCGGGCGATGGTCGAACCTGCTGACCATCGCCTATCGATCTCGGCACAGTGCCGCCTGCTGCGTATCAGCCGCTCGTCGTATTACTACGCGCCGGTGCCGGAAACGGACGAGACGCTGGCGCTGATGACGGTGATCGACGAGACGTTCATGGAGTGTCCATGGTACGGCAGCCGTCAGATGGCGCGACACCTTCGGCGCGCTGGCCATGAGGTTGGGCGGCGACGGGTGCGGCGCCTGATGGCGAAGATGGGCCTGTCGCCGATCTACCAGCGGCCGCGCACGAGCGATCCGCACCCGCAGCACCGGGTCTATCCATACCTGCTGCGCAAGCTGGCGATCGAGCGACCCAACCATGTCTGGTGCGCCGACGTGACGTACATCCCGATGCGCCGCGGCTTCCTTTACCTGGTGGCGATCATGGACTGGGCGAGCCGCAAGGTGCTGGCGTGGCGGCTGTCGAACACGATGGACGCGGGCTTCTGCGTCGCCGCCTTGGAAGAAGCCTTGGCCCGATTCGGCAAGCCCGAGATCTTCAACACTGACCAAGGCAGCCAGTTTACTTCGCTAGGCTTTACCAGCGTGCTGCGCGACGCCGAGATCCGCATCAGCATGGATGGCCGGGGGCGGTGGATGGACAACGTCTTCATCGAGCGGCTTTGGCGGTCTCTGAAGTACGAGTGTGTCTATCTCCATGCCTTCGAAACCGGCTCCGAGCTGCGGGCTGGCCTTGGCCGGTGGATCACCTATTACAACACCCAGCGCCCACACTCGGGCCTGGCCGGGAGAACCCCGCTCGAGGCCTATCGACGGATCGGGCAATCAGATCATGGGGGGCATGCCCCCCATGATCTGATGATCAAACAGGCGGCATGAACGACAACCGGGATTAGCTTAACTCAGCCGCCAAACTGTCCAAGAAGGCGGGACCACCTCAGTATTTGCATAGGGAAGCGGCGAGCCTTGCCAAAAAGGTGCTGCCTCGGGGCAAGGATGGACAGCCCGGTCGACCGGGACCGGCGCACCACCAGCGAGGCACATGGATGCCCATCGCCCTCAAAAGGCATCGAGCAACCGGGCCATCATGTTTTGGAACGGATGTGAAAGGGCAGGGTGGTGGCGGAGCGGGAGGGATTCGAACCCCCCGTTTTGCCGCCTTTGAATTTCTTGGCTTTTTGTGCCATATTATCCTGAGAAACAAAGATTTTTTCGTGATAACGGGCTGATAGTCGGCCGCAGCAGTTCGTCCTCGTTTGCCCCGTTCCGGCGCAAAAGTACGGACCGAAGTAAGGACCGAGAATCGGTCCAAGGCCGGGATGCCAGTCGTCACGCGATTATCCCAACCGCGCGTATATCCGGTCGTCGCGGCTGTGCAGGAGTATTGGCATGGCGTTGAACAAGCTCAGTGCCCGAAAGGTCGACACCCTCTCCCAGCCAGGCTGGCACAATGACGGCGGTGGCCTGTACCTGCGCATCATCGAAGGCCGTCCGACCAAATGGGTGTATGTGTTCAAGCGCGCGGGAAAGCGCCGCGAGATGGGTTTGGGCGCACTCACCGATGTATCGCTGGCGGCGGCCCGCGAATTGGCGACCAGCGCCCGTCAATTGCTGAAGGACGGTCTCGATCCGATCGACGAGCGCAAAGCCGCTGTGGTGAAGGCTGCCGAGGAGGCGGCCGCTGCGGCGCGCGAACTGGAGGGGCCGAACACCCCGTTGTTCGGAGCTTTTGCTGATACTTACATCGATACGCACGAGGAAGGTTGGCGCAATCCAAAGCATCGTCAGCAGTGGCGCAACACGATCAAGACGCACGGCAAGCCGCTTTTGATGAAGCCCGTCGATGCCATCACCGCGGACGACGTACTCGCCATCCTCAAGCCGATCTGGAACAAGATACCCGAAACGGCCGGCCGGCTGCGCGGACGGATCGAAAACATTCTCGATGCCGCGAAGGCGTCGAAGCATATCGCCAGCCCTTGGGAGAATCCGGCGCGCTGGAAAGGCAATCTCATTCACTTGTTACCTCGCAGGAAGAACAAGAAGCAGGTGCGCCACCACCCAGCGATCCCCTACGAGGAGATGCCCGACTTCATGCGGCAGTTACGGGGCCGTCCGGCGGTCGCCGCGCGCGCGCTCGAGCTGACAATTCTTTGCGCGACCCGCACAAACGAGACGCTCAAGATGAAATGGTCCGAAGTCAGTCTCCCGACCGAGGTGTGGACGGTTCCGAAGGAGCGGATGAAGATGAACGTGGAGCATCGCATTCCGCTTCCGCCTCGTGCCGTCGAAATCATCAAGGAGATGGCGCTCGGGTCCAAATGCGATCCGGATAGCTACGTATTTCCCGGCCAGGGCCGAGGAAGCTCGTTATCCCAGATGTCGATGACCATGCTCTTGCGGCGGATGAAGCTCGGTCACTACACGGTGCATGGCATGCGCAGCAGCTTCCGCGACTATATGGGCGATATGACACACCATGCGGAGTCGACGGTGGAACAGGCACTCGCCCATCAAGTGGGCGACGAGACTTCGCGCGCGTATCGGCGCGGCGACGCGTTCCTCAAACGGCGGCAGGTCTTGCGCGATTGGGAATCGTATCTGTCCGGATCAGCGCGGAAAAGGCGGCGTGGAAAAAGTGACGTCACTTCAATCGCGGCGTGATGTCTATGCGCTCGGGTCGGATCCGGCTTTCACGCTGTCGATCCAGAATTCGATTTCGCGCTCGCTCCAACGCGCCGCAGCGGGCGTGATCTTATAGGGTTTGGGAAAGCGCCCATCCGCGATCAATTCGTAGATCATAGTCTTACCAAGGCCCACGCGCTGACGCACCTCTGGCAACCTAAGCAGTCGATCGCTGCTCTCCTTGACGAGCTCCGTCATTCGGTTGAAGCCCCATTTCGGGTGCGCGTCTTGACGAAATTCCGATCGCTAGCGAGGAACGCAGCGAGCATCTGCGGAATGAGTTCCGTGATCGGCTCGTTCTCTCCGTAAGTGGCGCTATAGAGGGCCGCGTAGTCATCGAGCGCCTGTTTCAGATCGGGCAGGACGCTTATCGTCAGCTTGATCGGCGTGCGATCGGGCAGCTTACCTAGTTTGATCCCCGCCATTTCAGTGGCCTCCAACTGGGGCGAGTACGAGATCCTTGTGGACCACCAGTCTCACCGGCGCGCCGGGCCTGATCGTGATCGTCGGCTGGATGCCGAGATTGCGCTGGGTGATTTGATCGCCGGCGCGCGACACGTTGTCCTGCGTCGACATGCGGATCGCCTGCACGAGGTCGCTCTGGCCAGAGAGCGCCAGTTCGGAGCTCACCCCGAGCAAGGTCGACAATGCGACGCCCTTGAGCAACTGCCAGGTGTGGAAATCCACCTTGTCGGCGAGCCCGGCATATCCAGACGGGTCGGTTGCCGGCACGTTGTCGATGCGTAGCGAGCTGCCATCGGGCATGATGACCCGCTGCCAGACGACCAAGGCACGGCTTTGCCCGAACGCGACCACGCTATCGTAACTGCCGATCAGCCGCGCGCCTTGGGGGATCAGCAAAATCCGCCCTGTCGCGCTGTCGTAGGTGTTCTCGGTGACCTGGGCGGTGACCAGTCCCGGAAGATCGGAACGCAGTCCGGTAATCAGGCTCGCAGAAATCACGCTGCCCGCGGACAGTGTATAGGGGGACGGCAGCGGCGTAAGAACGTGCGGATTGACGTCGCCTCGCGGATCGAGTGCGCCGACGAATGCCTCCTTGTGGCCCTGCGCGTTGGGATCGTTGGTCGGGTCCAGCGCCAGCTTCGGCGCTTCACTCTGTCCGGCTGCTGCGGCAACGGGAGACGCATCCGTGACACCAACCGCTTGCCTTCCCTGCACGAGCACGCCGGACTCACGTGCCGCTTTCAGCTCCGCGAGCCGGCTTTCGCGCTCAGCCGCCTCGGCCTGCTGTCGCTGTTGATCAGCCGCGTTGACCCCGGTCATCATCGACTGCTGATGCTCCAGGATCGGCCTGCCGAGATCACCGGGTAGCGGGGGACCGAGCTTCGCCAAGTCGCCATAGCTCGCCGGCGCACCGTTGAGCAGGTCGCTGGCGGCTCTGGCATTAGGCTCCGACAGCTCTTCCTGCGTGCTGACACCATGGAACATGCGGGGTTTGAGCGCCATCCACGTCACTGCGGTCAAACTAACTGAGCCGAGCGCGGCAATGGCGATGATCACGCCGCGCTTGAACCGGATTGCGCGCGGCGGCCTGCTGCGGATGGCCAGAGTTTCTGGGTCGAGCTTGGATGGAGTTGCGGGGGCGGCGTCGGTCACGGCCGCCTCCGCCCATTGGCGACATCGCCGGTCCGGCTGATCCGCACGATATCCTGATGCTTGAGCCCAAGCCGCAATTCGGCCGTGTCGAAGACCCGATCCACGACATAGTAGCGTCCCTGGAGGCGGTAGTTCACGAGGCTCGCTATGCCCTTGCCGTCAACGAGAAACAGCGGAGGCGCTTCGCCAACGCCCAAGCTCGCAGGAAACTCGATGAACGTCTGACGCCCATCGTCGAACGCGCGCAACGGCCGCCATGCGGGCTGGTCACCGGAAATCACATAACCGAAATGGAGCTGATCGACCGTCAGGCCGGACGCGACGGGTTGCGCGGCCCTTGCCTGCTCGGTCGCGGCCTTCAACGCAATGAGCTGGTCGGCTGGATAGGTCCAGGACAGCGCCGACATGGCGGTACGATCCGTGCTGGTCAGCGACAGATGATAGGTTCGCTTGTCGGTCGTCACGACCAAGTTTGTCGCAAGCCCGGCGGTGAAGGGCTTCACCAAAATATGGGTGCGTTTCGTGTCGCCGCTACCGCTGGCGGTATCGCCGATGACCCAGCGGACGGTATCACCGGCCGCAACGGCTCCGAGAGCTTCGCCGGGCTGCAAGGCGATGTCGGTCACTTTCCCGGGCGCGGTGAATACATGGTAGATCGCGCCGTCGCTGTATGGATAGACCTGCACGGCATTGAGATAGCCGCCGGACGCAGGTTCCATCGTCGCAGCCCGATTGGCGGCACGGACCCGGAGTTCGGCAGGCGACGGCGGACGATAGCGAGGCCGCACCGGAGCGGGCGCCGTGACTGCCGGAGCCACGCTGGGCGTCGCTACGCCCGGCGCGGAAGATGGGGGCGTGGACTGCGCCGAAGCGGCAGCCGGCACGGAGGCGGCAGGTGGTGTCTGGGCGAACGCGGGCATGGCGACCGCCAGTGCGGTCGCGGCAAGACAAGCGGATTTCATGGCTGGATCTCCGTATTGGTGGTGGGGCCTGCAAGGTTGGGATCGAGCGGCGACCCGGCCGGGATGTTTGCGGGCGCCGCCGATGCAGGCGGGGCGGCCCTCGAAGCGGGCTGTGGGGTGGCAGTGCCGGCCGGCTCCAGTTCCCGGCTCCAGTCGATCGCATCAATATAGATGCCGAGCGGGTTCTTCCGGAGAATGTCGGCGCTGGACGGGGGTGCCATGACCACGGTCAGGATCGCGGTCCAGTGCGAGCTGCCCGCCTGGGCGCCTCGCTCATAGGCGGTTTCGACCCATTTCACCTGGAACGACTTGTCGGACGCGCGGACCACGCTGGTGACCTGCACGGAGACCGTCCGTTCGCCGACCTGGCCGAACGGATCGACGGCGCGAGCATAGTCACCGAGGAAGATGGCCCCGCGCTTAGTGGTGAAGTCATAGGCCGAGAGCCAGTCTTGTCGCATCAGCACGGGATCGAGCGAGCGAGCCCGGACATCGGCAATGAACCGGCTGAGGAACCATGCGACCTGCGGATCGGTCGGCTGATAGTCCTTTGTCGCCGGCTCGACGGCCCGGGCCTCGCCGAGCCGATCGACCTCGACCACATACGGCACCACACGGCTTTGCAGCGATTGCCACAGAAGGCCGCCCGACAGCGCCGTGGTCAGCCCGAGGCAGCCGAACGCCATCAGCCGCCAGTTGCGCGCCTGCACGCGGGCCGATCCGATCCGCTCGTCCCAGAGCTGGCCCGCACGCTGGTATGGAGTTTCCGGTTCCGGTGTGCGCCCATAGCGCTGCACCGCTCGTTTGAAGAGCATGTCAGTCGTCCTTTTCCTTGATGTCAGGGGTTGCGCCATGGCCGCCGCGGTCGCCCTGGCTGACCGCATGCATCGCGGTCTGGCGGTGATGACGGGCGGATTGCTGAGCTTTCATCGCCCGCGCCCATCCGGGCATCGATGACGAACCGCCATCGCCATCGGTTCCGCCGCCAGCAGTCCTGTTGGTGAGCGCATTGGATGCCGCCTGCCGACCGGACTCGGCGGCTTCGCCGAGCCCGAAAGCGGCGGACATGCGCGAGCGGGCCGCGCCGCCGGCCGCGCTCGCCATGCCGCCAAGGCCCGCGCCAACGCTCGACGAACCGGCCCCCTCCTGTCCGAGCTTGTAGGCGGTCGATGCGGCCGAGCCCATCGCGGTGCCGGCACGCACGGCGCCGAGGCCGGCGGCGGCAAGGCCGCGCGCGGCGCCCACGGCGCCAGCTCCGCCCATATACATGATGCCGCCCGCGCCAAGCACAGTGCCGAGTGCGGCGCCCGCGCCGAGCTGCGGCGCGCCGGCAACGAGGCCGGAGGCGATGCCCGGACCGAAGATGCCGAGCCCGAAGAGCGCGAGGCTGGCGAGCACGAGGCTCATCGCCTGTCCTATGTCGGGCTCCTGGCCCTGCAGGGCAGTGGTGAACTGGGTGAAGTAGTTGGAGCCGATCCCGACGATGACGGCGAGCACCATCACCTTGATACCGGAGCTGACGACATGGCCGAGCACGCGTTCGGCGAGGAAGCTGGTGCGGTTCCACAGCGCGAACGGCACGAGGATGAAGCCCGCGAGTGTCGTCAGCTTGAACTCGAGGATCGTGACGAACATCTGCACCGCGAGGATGAAGAAGGCGAGGATCACGATCACCCAGGCCACGAGCAGCACCACGATCGTCAGAAAATTGTCGAAGAAGCTGGTAAACCCCATCAGCTGCTTGACCTGAACGAGCAACGGCCAAGCTGCGGCAAACCCGGTGCCGGCGAGCCGGCCTGGCTTGAGCAGGTCGGCTGCCGTCAAGGTGCCTCCGCCAGCGGTCAGGCCGGCTTGGGCGAATGAGCGGAAAATGATGTCGGACAGCGTCGAGAAGCTGTTCAGGATGTACGCGAAGGCGCCGATATAGAGGATCTTGCGGATCAGGCGGCCGAGCACATTGTCCTCGCCCCCCAAGGCCCAGAACAGGCCGGCCAGCGTGATGTCGAGCGCGATCAGCGTGCGGCTCAAGAAGCTGACGTCCGGGCCAAGCAGCCCGAATCCGCTGTCGATGTAGCGGATGAAGGCCTGCATGAATTGATCTATGACGTTGAGATCACCCATGTGCGTCGCGTCCAATGGCTAGAGAAAAAGATGCCGCAGAGCCCGGTCGGGGGAGCAAGGGGCGACCGAGCTCCGCGGCGACGGCGGCGATTGAGAGGAGATCACCGCCGTCCATTCCGGTTCGGCCTACTGGGGGGTGTAGGCGTTACCGGAGCCGAGGAACTTGGTGGTCGCGCCCTGCGCGTCGCTCTGCGCCTGGTTACGGTTGGCGCGTTCGATCGCATCGGCGCGGTATTGCGCTGCCATAAGCGTCTGGATCTGGAACTGCTGCTTGGCGACGAGGGCGAGCAGCTGGTTGCTCGCCTGTTGCGCCTGGAGCGCCCCTTCGGCGCCTTGGCTGCGCTGGACGATGCCGGCCAGCGTCGCCTGGTCGGCGGAGATATTCTCGACGACCTGCGCCTGCACCGTCATGGTCTGCCTGTAGGCTGCCATCGACGTATCGAGGCGGCTGCGCGCATCGATGACGTGCTGGTTGTTGGTCAGCGCCGCATTGAAGCTCGTCGGGAACATCGAACGGAACTGCTGGTCGAGGCCAGCGACGCGGAACTGGATGCCCTGGGCCTGCCCCATCAGCTGATCGATCTGCTGGATCGTTTGCTGGAGCGCCTGCAATTCGGGGAAGCCGATGGTGGTCAGGTTCCGCGACTGGTTGAGCAGGCTCTGCGCCTGGTTCTGCAGCATGCGGATCTGGTTGTTGATCTGCTCGAGCGTGCGCGCGGCGGTGAGGATGTTCTGACCGTAGTTCGACGGATCGAACACGACGATGGCTTGGGCCGGCTGGCTCGGCACCAGCAGGCTTGTCACGCCTGCGCCGATGGCGGCGAGGCCGAGCGACCCGGCGATCAGATATTTCTTGAGGGGGATAGATTTTCTCATAGTCGTTCTCCTTGGGTTGAGGGTGGGGAAAGCCGGTCAGGCAGATGGCTCGGGAAAATCGCCGAGCAGATCGGCCGCCCAATCGAGATCAGCGGATTGGAGGAGCTGCGCGGCGAAGCCGTCCGCGCCATGTTCGGCGAGGATCGCATCGATCCGCTTCTGGCTGGCGGGATCGGACGCGCCGCAAAGCGCCAGCGCGATCGGGCCAAGCCCCAGCTCGAACAGCCGATTGCCTCGCGCGGACTGGAGATAATAATGCCGTTTGGGGGTGGCGCGGCTGATCAGCTCGATCTGCCGGTCGTTGAGCCCGAACCGCTCATAAGCGGCTCGCGACTGCGGTTCGATCGCGCGATCGTTGGGCAGCAAGATGCGCTGGGGACAGCTTTCGATGATGGCAGGCGCGATGCTGCTGCCGGCGATATCGGCGAGGCTTTGGGTCGCGAAGACCACCGCGACATTCTTCTTGCGGAGCGTCTTCAGCCATTCGCGGATGCGGGCCGCGAACAATGGATGGTCGAGGAAGATCCAGGCCTCGTCGAGGATCAGCAGCGTCGGCCGTCCGTCGAAGCGCTCTTCGAGCCGATGGAACAGATAGGTGAGCACCGGCGCCAAGACGCTGGCCTGGCCCAGCAACGCTTCGGTCTCGAAGCATTGCACGTCGGCGAAGGCGAGGCCGCTTTCCGCCGCATCGAGCAGACGCCCGTGCGGACCATCGAGCGTGTAGGGCTGGATAGCGGTGCGCAGCGCGTTGGATTGGAGCAGCAGCGCCAGCCCCGTCATCGTCCGCTCCTGCGGCGGCGCGGAAGCCAGACTGTTCAGCGCCGACCAGACAGCGTCCTTCACCTCGGGTGTGACCGTGACCTTCTCGGCGTCGAGCAAAGCCGCGATCCATTCGGCAGCCCAGGCGCGTTCCGCAGGATCGTCGATCCGATGCAGGGGCTGGAAAGCCAGCGCGCCTTCCGAATCCGGGCCCGCGTCCGATCCAAGACCCAGTGCATGGTGGGCGCCGCCCATGGCGAGCACCGCCGCACGCGCCGAAAAGCCCTTGTCGAAGATGTAGACCTGGCTTTGGGGGTAGCGGCGGAACTGGAGTGCCAGCAAGGCCAGCAGGACCGACTTGCCCGCACCGGTGGGGCCGATGATGATCTCGTGGCCGACGTCGCCGACATGGGTGGAGAGCCGAAATGGCGTGGAGCCGGCAGTCTGCGCGAACAGCAGCGGCGGGCCGTCGAGATGCGCGTTGCGCGTCGGGCCGGCCCATACGCTCGAGAGCGGCATGAGATGGGCAAGGTTCAGCGTGTGGACGATCGGCTGACGGACGTTTGCATAGGCATGGCCCGGCAGCGACGACAACCAGGCTTCGACCGCGTTTACCCCCTCGCGGATCGTCGTGAAGCCGAGCCCGCCCGTGATCCGCTCGACCTGCCGGATCTTGTCCTCGACGCGGGCGCGGTCCTCGTCCGAGACGGTGATGGTCGCGGTCAGATAGCCGAACGCGACATGATCGCCGCCGAGTGCCTGCAACGCGAGATCGGCGTCGGCGACCTTGTTGTCGGCGTCCGAATCCAGCAGCTGGACGGGCTGGTTGTAGAGCACCTCGCGCAGCAGCGCGGTGATCGACTTTCGCTTGTTGAACCACTGCCGTCGGACCTTGGTCAGCAGCTTGGTGGCGTCCTGCTTGTCGAGCGCGATGAAGCGGGTGACCCAGCGATAGGGGAAGTCGGCCTCGTTGAGCGCATCGAGTATTCCCGGCCGGCTCATGTTGGGAAAGCCGGTGACCGTCAGCGTGCGCATATGGCGGCTGCCCAGCATAGGCTCGAGCCCGCCGACCAACGGCGTGTCCGCGAGCAGGCCGTCCAGATACATGGGCGTGTCTGGCACGGTCACGGGATGGCGACGGCCCGAAATGCAGCCATGCAGATAGGTCAGCGTCTCGGCCGAGGAGAGCGCCCGCACCTCGGGCATGAAGGCGGTGAACAGGTCGAGCGCGCGATCGGTCTCGGCAATGAAGCTCGTCAATGCACTGCGCCAGTCGCGGCCCCGATCGGCATCGGGTCGATCGACCAGCGAACGACCGGCGGCATCGGCGCCGTCGGCGGTGGGAAGCCAGGTCAACGTCAGGTGATAGCGGCTCTCGTAATGCGCACCTTCGGCCTCGAAGCGAGCACCGCGTTCCTGATCGACGAGCCACGACGCCGCATCGGGAAACCGGCTGTCGGGATAGCCCAGCGCTTCCTGGCGCTCAGCTTCGAAGAACAAGGCCCAGCCGGTGCCGAAGCGCTTGAGCACATTGTTGGCGCGTGCGCAGGCGGAGATGAGCTCGGCCTCGGTCGCGCTCTCGAGATCGGGACCGCGGAACGCCAGCGTGCGCTGAAAACTGCCGTCTTTGTTGAGGACAATCCCTTCGGCGACCAATGCAGCCCAGGGCAAATGGTCGGCTAGCCTATCGGCGCCGTGCCGATATTCGCGCAAGCTCAGCATGCGAGGTAACTCCGCTGGCGAAGATGGCGGACGAGCACGGGTGCGAAGGCGGGATCGCGCCGCGCTGCGAACACGGCGATGCTGTGCCCGACCGCCCAGACGACGATGCCGGCGATCCATTGCTGCAGGCCGAGCCCGATCGCCGCGGCGAGCGTGCCGTTGACGATCGCAAGCCCCCGCGGTGCGCCGCCCAGGAGAATCGGCGCTCCGAGGCTCCCGTGGATGGGAACCTCGAAGCCCTCGATATGGCCGCCGGCACTTTGGCTGCCGATAGTCATGCGATCAGCGCTCCGCCGCCGAAGCTGAAGAAGCTGAGGAAGAAGCTCGACGCCGCGAAGGCGATCGACAGGCCGAAGATGATCTGGATCAGCCGCCTGAAGCCGCCTGCGGTCTCGCCGAACGCCAAGGTCAGGCCGGTCAGGACGATGACCGCTACCGCCATAATCTTGGCGACTGGCCCCTGAACGGAATCGAGCACCTGCTGAAGCGGTTGCTCCCACGGCATGCCGGTGCCGGCGGCGTGAGCCTTGCTCGCGATGGTGATGCCTATGCCGATGAAGGCGCCGGCGAACAGGCAAGAACGGCGATCGGGGATATTCAGGGCACGCGCACGCATGGTTAGTCTCCTTTGACGAGAGGTTGGGATTGGGCTTGGGGGGTGATGTCGATGAGGCCGTAGCCACCGTCCGGATCGAGCCCGACGACACGCGCGATCGTCTGGACCCGGCGGGCAAGACCGCGGCCGGCGATGAACACGATGAGGTCGATCGCGTCTGCGATCAGCGGGCGCGGCACGCTGACGACGGCCTCCTGAACCAGCTGCTCGACCCGGTAGAGCGCGGAGAGCGCCGAATTGGCATGCACTGTGGCGATCCCGCCGGGGTGGCCGGTGTTCCAGGCTTTCAGCATGTCGAGCGCCTCGGCGCCCCGCACTTCGCCGACGATTATGCGATCGGGGCGCAGGCGGAGCGTCGAGCGCACCAGATCGGCGATCGTCACGCTGCCCGCGCGCGTGCGCAACGCGACCACATCGGGCGCGGCGCATTGCAGCTCGCGCGTGTCTTCGATCAGGATCACGCGTTCGTCGAGATGGGCCATTTCAGCGAGCAAGGCGTTCGCCAATGTCGTCTTGCCCGAGGAAGTGCCGCCGACGACGAGGATATTCTTGCGATCGACCACAGCGAGCGAAAGGATCCGCGCGGCTTGCGCCGACATGATCCCGTCCGTCACATAGTCGAGCAGCGTGTAGATGCGCGCGGCAGGCTTGCGGATCGAGAAACAGGGCGAAAGGCTGACGGGCGGCAGCACGCCCTCGAACCGCTCGCCGGCGCTGTCGTCGTGTGGCGGCAGCTCGGCCGACACGATCGGCTTGTCGGCGTGAACCTCGCTGCGCGCATGGCTGGCGACCAGGCGAATGATGCGCTCGACCTGCGCCGGCTCGATGCGGACGTCGGTATCGACGCGGCCTTCGCCCAAGATGTCGACGCGCAGCGCGCCATCGGGATTGACCATCACCTCGATCACGCGCGGATCGGCGAGCGCGGCGGCGATTGCCGGCCCCATGGCCGTGCGCAGCATGGCGCGGCGCCGCTCGCCCGAGATCGGGGAGCCGCTCATCGACCATCTCCATCGGCATCGGCCGCGGCGAGAGTCCGCTTGCCACCGGCGATCTGGCGACCGAGCTGGGCGATAAACCGCTCGAACCGTTCGTTGCCGACCGCGCGGGCCGCAGTGTCCGCCTCGGAAAGCGGCGCGGTAACCGTTAGCTGGTAGCGCACAAACAGCGACAAGGCCTCGAGCACGACCTCGACGTCGCGGCGGCATGCACCGATCTCGCGCGAGATGCGGTCCAGCCGGGGCTTGAGCAGATCGTCGACCTCCTTGGTCGCGCGCCGCGCCAGCCAGGCGCCAAGCGCTTCATTGACGATCCGCGACTTGTTGCCGCCAGGGCGCAACGCCAACGCCTCCAATGCGTCGCTCAGGCTCTGGTCGATATAGAGGTTCTGCCGGACCTTCATGGCTTACATGCCCGGCAGCAGGTCGCGGTCACGACCCTGGTTCATGGCATCGGCACGCACCAGCGACGTGCGAACGCGGTCCATCGTACGCTTGTCGGCGGCGGCGTCGGTGTCGTCGCGCTCGAGATCGGGAAGATCGAGCTGCTTGGGCGGCTCGGGTTTGACCGGAGCCGGCTCGATGCCGGGATGCCGCTCCTGCTGAAGGCCGCCATCCTCGGCTGTAGACTGATCGTCCTCGGCGCGGGCAAGCCGGGCGTCAGGACGCCGGGCCAGGCAGCCCCAGTCGTTCGAGCGCGGTGGTGGCGCGTCGGCATAGCGGGTGGCTCCCAGAGCGGGTGGCGGGAGGACGCGGGCCGTAAAGGTGCTATCCTCATAATAGCGCAGCTTCGCGGCGCGGATTGGCGCGAGCCCCGCGACCATCACCAGTTCTTCGGTTGACGGGAGCTGCATCACCTCGCCCTGCGTCAGCAGCGGGCGCGCGGTCTCCTGACGGCTGACCATGACGTGTGCGAGCCAAGGCGCGAGCCGGTGGCCAGCATAGTTGCGCATCGCGCGCTGCTCGGTCGCCTGCCCCAGAGCGTCGGAGATCCGGCGAGCCGTGCGCTCGTCATTGGTCGCAAAGGCCACGCGGACGTGGCAGTTGTCCAGGATCGAATTGTGCTCGCCATAAGCCTTTTCGATCTGGTTCAACGACTGGGCGATCAGGAAGGCCCGCACGCCGTACCCGGCCATGAAGGCGAGGCTGGTCTCGAAAAAGTCGAGCCGGCCGAGCGCAGGGAATTCGTCGAGCATCATCAGGAGCTGGTGCTTGCGGCCCCGGGGCCTCTCGGCGTCGAGCTTCTCGGTCAGGCGTCGGCCGATCTGGTTGAGGATCAGGCGGATAAGCGGCTTGGTCCGGCTGATGTCGGACGGCGGTACGACCAGGTAGAGCGAGACCGGCTGTTTCGCCTCGACGAGATCGGAGATGCGCCAGTCGCACCGCGATGTGACCTCGGCGACGGTGGGATCACGATAGAGGCCGAGAAACGACATCGCCGTCGACAGGACGCCCGAGCGCTCATTGTCGGACTTGTTGAGGACCTCCCGGGCCGCGCTGGCAACGACGGGATGGACCTGCGGCGCCTCTTTGGTGCCGAGATGGTTGGTGGTCATCATCCGCTTGAGCGTCGCGGCGAACGGGCGCTGTGGGTCCGATAGGAAGGTCGCGACGCGCGCCAGCGTCTTCTCTTCCTCGGCGTAGAGAATGTGCAGGATCGCGCCGACAAGCAGCGAGTGGCTGGTTTTCTCCCAGTGGTTGCGCCGCTCGAGCGCCCCTTCCGGGTCGACCAATATGTCGGCGATGTTCTGAACGTCGCGGACTTCGTTCTCGCCGCGGCGGACCTCAAGCAGAGGATTGTATTTGGCGGAAGCCCCGTCGGTGGGGTTGAACAGCAGGCAATGCGAGAAGCGCGACCGGAAGCCCGCCGTCAGGCTCCAGTTTTCGCCCTTGATGTCGTGGATGACCGCCGAGCCGGTCCAGCCGAGCAATGTCGGCACGACCAAGCCAACGCCTTTGCCGGACCGCGTAGGCGCGAAAGCCATGACGTGCTCCGGTCCGTCATGGCGAAGATAATGGTGTCCCAGCCGGCCGAGGAAGACGCCGGCGTCGCGGTGCAGCCGGGCGCGCTCGACTTCGCGCACCGTCGCCCAGCGGGCCGAACCGTAGGTGGTGACGTGCCGCGCCTGGCGGGCACGCCACAACGATCCCGCGATCGCCGCGCCGCAGCCGACAAACCCACTGGCGCCGGCGATCGTGCCCGCGCGATCGAACACATGCGGCGCATAAGCATCGAAATGATACCACCAGAGGAAGATCGCCCAGGGGCGATAGAACGGCCAATCGCCGATGATAAACCAGGGCGGTCCCAGCTCGGGCTGCCAGGCCAGCTTCCACGCCGCCCATTCGGTCGCGAACCAGATGCCCGCGATCACAATGGCGAAAACAACGATGATCTGGCCGATCAGAAGCTTGGTGGGCGTCACGATTTTGCTCCGGGAAGGACGGATCGTCCTGACCGGATAAGAATCGCATCGGTGCGCGGCGGAGCGTTAGAGCCTTACTGCCGACACAGCCCCCCTTTCCGCCGACATGTCGGTGGTCAGGGACCCCAATTGACTAATTGTTCCTTATTTGTTCCAATGCCGCATGACCCGAGTCGATGATCATACACTCGCACTGCACCTTGAGGTGGCGCTGTCCACCGCCGCTCCTTCGCTGCTCGACGGCCTGGCCTGCTCCGACCGATGTCGACGACATGCCGCGGTTGGCGAAATCACTCGGCAATTAGTTGAACGGCTACGGTGTTTCGATATCCGCGATGAGCATGGAGGCACCAGGCATTCGCTCCCGACGCTGTTTCCCCAGGATCTCGGCCCACTCAGATGAGCGGACATGTTTGTCTGAAATATGCGGTATGTTTCGGACAAAGGCTAAAATAGCTGATCCTCGCCAGCGTTCGCGTGATCAGGAAGCCGGCTTCTATTCCATCGTGTCGGCAAGCACTTGCGCGAGCATCTAGCGCTTATACCGAATGTTCGCTGATCGCCGCCTTTACCGCGGTCGCCAGCTCGAACATGGGATCTTGCGATGATCGAGGATAAAGCGCGGCTTCACCGACCATTGGGAAGTTGCCGCTCTTATCCCAAAAACGCGCTGGCTCGAAACGGAACTTTGCGATCAGGCGGCGGCCGAAATCCATTTCGGCGTGTGAATAATGCAGCTTCTGCTCGGCATCCGCACAATCAGGATATTCACCGAGCAAATAACCTTCCTGGATATGGGGTCTTACCGCCGACGGGGGACATACGCTCGCGAGGCGCACGATTTGTAGCCCCGCTTCCGCACTGGCCGTGATCGCGCCGCTTACATGCGGAATGCCGAGCACGAAAACAAATGCTTCGCCGTTCGCATTGTGGGAAGCAAAGGAGGCCGCGATGCGAAGGGATTGTGTTACGTCAAGCAAAGGTGTGGGGCAGACTTCATAATGCTGAAGAATAGCCCAGCGGAGTATCCGCTGACGCCTTAGACGATCGCGCCCAAGCAGCTTACGCTGATCATATTCGGCAACCAAGGCCCGTTCGGCTTCGATAAGCTTGGCAAACCGTCGGTCGAGTTCAGATTCTGTCGGGATCTTATTCGATGTCATTGCTCGCAAAAGAGTCGCTTTGAGCGAAGTGTAATTCGAGCGGTTCCGATGATCCCCACTCTGTCCACGAAACATCAGGACAAAGTCGCGATTGCGAAACTGGAGCTCAGCGACCTTTGTCGCCAGCTCCATGTATGTGCCAACTTTATGCGCAGGCTCCTTGCGAATGGCGCTGCACGTCAATGGCTCGATGGCAGTCGATCGGCCAGGAAACGTCCAGATCTTCTGACTTCCGATCGTTTCCATCGCGCGCCCTCTCCCCTTTGGGCGTCTGTTCTCACCGGCCCAACCCGTACCCCTCCATGCCCTGACTAAGCGACGCGAGCTCGTCGAGTGCCCGATCACGATCGATGTCCCGGGCTAATCGATATGCTTCGACATCACGCACGCGAAGTCGCCGGTGACTGCCAACCTTGGTCGCCGGCAACGCTCCTCGATCCACAAGCCGCGTCACATATTGTCGCGAAACGTTTAAAAGAACCGCAGCCTGCTGGGTCGTCAGCATCTCGTCATCGGCGATGACCGACACGTGGCGGCCCTCCGCCATCAACGATGCAGCGCGCGCCATCACGTCCGCCAGCGGCGCTGGCAACTCCATATGCTGGCCGTTCTCGTCGACGACTTGCACCATCTGGCGTGGCTTGGCGCTACGGGCGGTCTTCAGCATACCCGCGAGACGCGTAACAGCAACGCGCTCGCCGCCATAGGAAGCGACCGCCTTGTGGCCCTTGCGCCGTTCAGGGGTTCGAGCTGTCTTCATAAGGAATATATGGGCGATAAACGTCCCAAACGCAACCCGCTTCGCCCCCTTGCCCGATCCCCCGACTGGAGCACATCGGAGCACAGGTTAGGACAGTGTAGCACAGTAGCACCCGGAGCACATATCGATCTCGCCTAACCTCCAGGAAACACTCTGTTTTTCTGGCACCTTTTGCCGCATAACCCGCCCACGCGGCATGGCTTCGTGACTCATATGAGTCATTTTGTTACTTCTTCAGCGCCGATTCGATGTCGCGGGGCAGATAATACGCCATCCGTATGTCTCTGTTTTTGTGCATTTTTATATGAGATAAGCAGTATATCGAAGTCAAAGGAATAAGGAATGGCGACTTTAAAAGGGAAGGCGGTCCGCTCAAAGGACATTGAGCTGCGTGACACATATTTCGAGGATGCAGCCGATCGCCTCTGGGACCGCGCCAAGCACCACGGCTTTGCCACCGTCCCGAAGACGATGCCGCTTCTGATGCGTGCGCTCGATGAGCTGTCGAAGGGCAAGCCCCTCGGACAGACCTATTTCGCGCTCTTCTGCGCGACCTGGGACAACGGCTTCGTCCGTCTCGGGCGATCGACGGACCTGCCTTACGCATCGGGCTTCACCGGCGCTCGCGGCATCCGCGGCTGGCAGGAGCGCATGAAGCTTTTGGAAAGCTTCGGGTTCGTCGAAATCAAGGCAAGCGGCGATCAGAAGTTCGGGCTGGCCTTCCTGCCCAATCCCAATATCGTGCTCCTCAATCTGTGGGAGAAGAAGAAGGCACAGGGCAAGGGACCGTATGACCCGCTGGGTCTGGGCGGTCTTCAGGACTCCACGATGAGCGCCTTCTTGGAGCGTGCGATTGACGTCGGGGCGAACGATGTGACTCGCGCCCACGCCAAGATCAACGCCGCCAAACGCAAGGCAGACGAGACCCAGGACATGCCAGCCAAGCCGATCAAGGCTCGGCCGCGGCGAACCAAGGCCGCAAAGGAATAGTCAGCTCCCATGATTCCGATCGCTGTTCTCGACGCCAACATCTTGTTTCCGATGATCCTGCGTGACACGTTGCTGCGTGTCGCGGCCGCAGGTGGCTTCCGCGCGCATTGGTCAGACCGCATTCTTGAGGAAATGACGCGCAACCTCGTCGAGCAACATCGCATATCTCCGACGCAGGCCGATCGGCTGGTCGCGCAAATGAACATGGCCTTCCCGGAGTCATCGGTTGAGGATTGGAAGCCGTTCGAGCTGACGATGCAAAATGATCCCAAGGATCGCCACGTCGCAGCGGCCGCTGCCCGTTGCGGCGCAGCACTGATCGTCACCGCCAATCTCAAGGATTTCGAACCTCTTCCCGCAGGTATCGCCGCTATCGGACCGGACACCTTTCTGCGCGATCGCTTTGCAGCCATGCCCGAGGCGGTCCTTACCGCTCTTCGCAAGCAGGTCGCAGGCTATCGCAATCCGCCGGCGACCATCGAGACGCTGCTCGCCTGGCTCGAGAAGGATCTTCCGGAATTTGTCGCTGCGGTGCGCTCCGCCCTTGATCAAGGAGAATCTCCCTGAGGAGGTACCGGGAGCGAACCCTGCTCAAAGAATCTACCCCTTGCTCCAGCAGGGCGGGGGAAAGGCGCCCGCCAATCAAGAACAAAAGGCGAAATCGTGCTGGTCATCGCACGCGCTTACGTTAGTCAGGTTCATATGGAAGGCGAAACGACTATCCCGGAAATTCCCTCGGACGACTTCGCACGCCGCTTCTCAATGCGCGTGGGCCAGCTCATGTGGTTTCTCGGTGCAGGCGTGTCGGCCTCTGCCGGCATCCCGACCGCCTGGGACATGATCTGGCGCTTCAAGCGCGATCTGTTCGTGGCCCAACGAAAGGTGTCTACGGAAAGCGTAGCGGACCTTGCCGATCCATCGATCCAGCAGCTTCTTGATTCGCATGTCGCCGCATCGGACAGTTTGCCGCCACCTGGTTCGCCTGACGAATATGCCGCGCTCTTCGAGGCCGCTTATCCGGCCGAGAAGGATCGCCAGGCGTTCATTCTCGCGATGATCAAAGGTGCCAAGCTTGCTTATGGCCATCTGGCCCTCGCGGCCATGCTCAAGGCCGGCCATGCGAACCTCGTCTGGACCACCAACTTCGACCATCTTCTGAGCGACGCCTGCGCCAAGACGTTCGGAACGACGCTCAACCTCAACATAGTCGGACTCGATAGCCCAACGCTAGCGGGCCAGCAGATCGCCGCACAAAGTTTCCCGATCGAGATCAAGCTCCACGGCGACTTCCGCTCTCGACGCCTCAAGAACACGGCCGACGAACTGCGCCATCAGGACGCGCAACTTGGCGCCCAGCTTGAGGATAATTGCGGCCGGTTCGGGCTGATCGTCGCCGGTTATAGCGGTCGTGACGATTCGATCATGGACGTTTTCGAGGCCTCGCTCGTAAAGCCCAATGCCTTTCCTGGGGGCCTGTTTTGGCTTCACCGCGGTGACGGGCCGCCATTGCCACGCGTGGTGGCCCTCCTTGAGAAGGCGGCCGCAGCGGGAGTGGAAGCCTCGCTCGTGCGAATTGACAATTTCGACGAGATCATGAGCGATCTCGTACGCCAGGTCGGGACGTTTGACACGACCCAGCTCGAGGCGCTCGGTCAGGAGCGGCGGCGCTTTTCCCCGGCGCCGGTGCCGGCGGGCAATCGCGGCTGGCCGATCATACGTCTCAACGCGATCGAGGTGACTGCGCGCCCAACTAACTGCCGGAAGGTCGTGTGCACGATCGGTGGCGTGAGAGAAGTTCGCGATGCGGTGAGCGCGGGTGAAGCCCCGCTCGTGGTCACGCGCACCCGTCTCGGCGTGCTCGGCTTTGGTAGCGACGATGCTTTCCGGAAAGTATTCGGCCGCTTTGGCATCACAGATTTCGATGTCGCGCCACTTGAGATGCGCCGCATGCGCTACGACTCGCATGAGCGCGGGCTGTTGCGCGAGGCTCTCATTCTCGCGCTCAGCGCCGCCAAGGGGCTCGACGCTGTTCGCCAGCGAAATGCCGATTTGCTCGCACCCGCCGATCCGGCTGACGATGCGTGGCGCAAGCTTGCAGAGATTACGGGCCGCGTCGAAGGGACGATCCGCGACCATCCGGAAATTCGATGGCGCGAGGGCGTCGCCGTCCGGCTGGACTGGGCTGACGAACGGTTATGGCTGCTTGCCGATCCACGGATCATCTTCGACGGGGTGACGCCGGAAACCAAGGCGAAAGCGGCCGACTTTGCACGCGAGCGCACCGTCAAGCGCTACAACAGGGATGTGGACAAGCTGATTCATTTCTGGACCCGGCGACTGGCCGGACAAGGGTTGCGGGCGCTCAACATTGGCGACGGCATGGATGCGTCATTCACGCTCGACCGCGACACCGCCTTCGCCCGATCGGTCCAGCCATGACCAGTGAGATCGGACCCGCCATCTGGTTTCCCGAAGCGGACCTCGTCTTTCACCCTGATCGAACAGCAGACCGCGACATTCATCCGCTGCGCGGGCTGGCGCGGTTCGGACCCTACTCCAACGCCTTCTTCACCTCGAATCCGATTCAGATCGCGACGATCGCGCCGCACAAAGAATCCGAGCCTCTGTTCGGCTTCATGCGCGAGCTCGACCAGTCGTTCAAACCGCGCGAGCGTTCCGACTATCTGCCCGATTGGCCTGGCTTCGCGACCGTCTTCGGCACGCGCAAGACGGCTGCAGCCAAGCGATGCCGGGTCGAGCTGGAGCCGGACCTCGACGCGCTGTTGCGTGATGCGGAAATGCCGCACCTGCTCCTCGCCGACCGACTGGTACGCGCGATCCAGCAGATAGAGGCCTTCCGCACGGACTTCGACGTTCTTTATATCTACCTGCCGCAGCGCTGGCAGCCGGGCTTCAAGGGCGCCGCGGACGACTTCGATCTCCACGATCATCTAAAGGCCTATACCGCAGCCCGCGGCATCCCGCTCCAGATCGTCCGCGAGGACAAGGCGATCGCCTATTCCTGCCGCGCCAGCGTGATGTGGCGTCTCGGCCTCGCCCTCTACGCCAAGGCCGGCGGCGTTCCTTGGAAGCTCGCCGATGTCGATCCCGAGACCGCCTATATCGGGATTTCCTATTCGGTTCGTCCGGTCGAGTCCGACCGTCCACGGTTCGTGACCTGCTGCAGCCAGGTCTTCGACGCTGATGGCTCGGGCCTAGAATTTGTCGCCTACGACACCAACGACGTGGAGGTTCAACGGGAAAACCCCTTCCTCAGCCGACGCGAGATGTTCCGCGTGATCACGCGCTCAATGCAGCTTTATCGCCGCCGGCACGGCGGGGTCTCGCCGCGACGAGTCATGATCCACAAATCGACCGAGTTTAAGGAAGAGGAGGCGCTCGGCTGCTTCGACGCGCTGCCAACCTGCGAAGCAATTGACCTCGTCCAGGTGGTCGAGGATGTGGGGTGGCGGGGCGTCCGCTGGGAACGCGATCGCAAGGATCCCGAAAAGCAGGTTGCAGATGGTTTCCCGATCAAGCGCGGCACGCTTATCGGGATCGGTGAGCGCGAAGCGCTGCTGTGGGTTCATGGCGCCGTAGTGCTCAATAATCGCACCTATTTTCAGGGCAGTCGCAGCACACCTCAGCCTATTCGGCTTGTTAGACATGCCGGTCATGGTAGCTGGGATGACACCGCGCGCTCCGTCCTTGCGCTCTCGAAAATGAACTGGAATAACGACGGCTTATACGATCCGCTTCCGGTGACGATGGGCTATGCCAAGGTCTTGTCCCGTGTTCTGAAGCGGATGAACGGGCTAGGAAGCAGCGCCTACCACTTCCGGTATTTTATGTGACCCGCTTCGCCTTCACATAATGATCGTGTCTAGCCTTCCTACGAAATGCTGGGCCCGCTCCGCTGCCTGCCGATGGTCCAGCTGATCCCCTCGCTGCGCATGATGCCTGCGACCGGCTTGCCGATCTGGCGCTCGAGCACCGGCCGCCACGGCACCAAAGTGAATTCGCGCGATTTCTCCACCAGCGCGAACCGACCGCTGGTGAGCTCGACCATCCGGCCGAGCCGGCCCTCGATCGGATCGCCCGTGCGCGCCTCCGCGAACGGTATCCCCAGTTCATCCGAAAGTTGCCCCGCGACACGCAGAAGCTCGCGCCGCTGCAGCGTGGCGATCATGTTCGCGCTATAGATCGTTCGCCCATCCCGTTCGTCCGCGAGCTGTTCGGCAACGAGCCACTGCCGGCGCCGGTCCTTGGCGATGCACGCGTCATGGCCAAAACCGGCATCGCGCAGCGGCTCGGGAGACACGGCCACCAGTTCCTTGTCCAGCCAGGTCGCTGCATCGGCACCGACGAGCTTGTCCAGCGACTGCGATGACAGCATGTCGATCGCAACGGGACGATCCGACGCGCGCGCCATCTCGTAGGCGGCGGCGCGCGCCAGATGATCGGGTGCGATGACCCACGATCCGTCCGGCTCGCGCTCGACGTTGCGCGTAAGCCGCCGCATCGCTTCGAGACGGCGGACGTGGGTTTCGGCGAAGGCTTCGGTGGCGGACGGATCATGGCGCAGATGCGCGTCGATCGTGTAGCGCCCGTCGTTCGTGGCCGCGACCTCGGCGATGGTGCGATCGGCCTGGCGGACGCCATGCTCGGCGGGCACGATCCGTACGATCGACCCAGGATGGGTGGGCCCAAGATTCTCGCCGCGTCCGATCGCAACGTAATGTGATCGACCGTCGGTCGCCTCGACGATCAGATAGTGGCGATCGTTGATCTCGTCGGAGAGACCGCGTTCGACAATCCGCCCGACGAGCGGGCGGGCATCGGGTGCGGCGGGATCATAGATGGCCTGGTCGGCGATCGCGGGCGCATCGCCGCGTGCGGCATAGGCGCGCTGCATAGTGCGGATGATATCCCCGCGTTCGCCCATGCGCCGCAGCGTGTCGGCAAGGTCGGGCGCGAGCCGCCAGTGCGTCGCACCCATCTGCGTGGCGAGGCCGAGCCGCTCCAGCGTCTTGAGACGCCCGACGCGGATCGACTGGTCGAAGGCACCGCGAATGGCCGAGCTGGCCAGCACGTTCGCCTCGGCGTCGCGGATCAGCGACCGGTCGATACTGGTCAGCCGTTCCTGTCCAACCTCGGCGCGCAAGCGCTGCTCTATGGCGTCGTCGCTGCGTGGGCCGAGATCGAGATCGACGAGTTCGCAAGCGCGCTCGCGCAGGCCGTGGCTGATATAGTCGCGAGCGATGATCAGGTCTTTGCCGCGATCATCCCTGCCGCGCACGATGATATGGGTGTGAGGATGGCCGGTGTTGAAATGATCGACCGCCACCCAATCGAGCCTGGTGCCGAGATCCTCTTCCATGCGGGTCATGAGCCGGCGCGTGAGCGGCTTCAGATCCTCATAGTCGGCCCCGTCCTCGGCGCTGACGATGAAGCGGAACTGGTGGCGGTCGTCCTTCGCCTGCTCGAGCCAGGCGTTGCGATCGACCTTGTCGGTCTCCGCGCCATAGAGCTGGCCCCGCCCGCCATCACGCGTCGTGCCGTCGCGCTCGACATAGCGCAGATGGGCTTGGGCGGCGCCGAAGCCCTTGCCGCGAAGCGTAATGAGTCGAGCCTTCACAATGACGCGGCGCTGGCGGAAGGCTGCAAAGCGATCGCGCGCGGAGAGCACGCGGCCGACGCCCGCAGCGCGGCCGATGCGGGTGCCGGTGAAACCGCTGCGCCGGGCCACGATCGGCGCACCGCCTCGCGCCAGATTGGCGGCGGCGAGGACACGGTGCAGGAACTTGCGCGCTCGCTTGCCATTGCCCTTGCCGCCGGCGCGCATGCGGCCAAGCCGCGGTTCGAAATCGTCGTCGCTGGTCATGGTGCGGGCCATCCGGGGCTGGAAAAGCCCGACCATGCGCGAGAGCGGGAAAGCTGAAAATCGGTGCCGCCAGGAATGGCGGAAATCCGCGCCTTTCCGCGCCACTGGCACTGTCGAATCGGCCATGGCACTGTTGCGCGCATGAAGAAAACGATGTGCAGACAATAGCTTATGGCCTGTCGTCGTAGGCGAACAGTGCCATAGCTTCTCTATCTTGCCTTACGCGCCCTACCGCCATTTCCGCTCTTTCGATCTTACCACTCCTGCAACAGCGCCGTCCTCCACCACCAGGCGACCATGCAAAAAGGGCCTCCAACGACGCCTGGCCGACGCCGCTGGAAGCCCTCGAACCGATGCCTCCCATGCTATCCGTGATATGCTTCGACTGCCGCTTCCTGCTCCCGAAGAAGCGCTCTCGCGGCCTCCAATTCTGCCTCGATCTGCGCCCGCTCGACGTCATCTAGACACGCCGAAAGCTCGGCCCGAAGCTCCTCGATTTGCTGTTCGATCGACATGATAACCTCCTGTCTGTCGCAAGACAGGGGTCGCGCCCGGCGATGCGTGGGCCGGGTCAAGGACCGCGAAGCGGCCGCGTCAGCGGCGACGGAGGAACCGATTTTGCGCAGCAAAATTGGAGGGGCCGTCGTCCTTGAGGCGGCCCACGCATCGCCGGATACTGGGCACTGCTGAGCAAGAAATCTCCCCCGCCCGATGGTGTGGACTGGGGATGCGAGAGGGCGATCCATCTCAAGCCGGATGGATCGTATCGCTTTCGAGGGTGCGGTATTCTGTCCAGCCGGGATCGTCGAAAGCGGGCGTATCGACGATGCCCAGCTCGGCCGACATGCAGGCTTCTTCCGCCGTGGCGCCCTCCGCGTCGATTTCGATCCGGCGCTCGACCCGATAGATTTGAATGATGGCGATGCGGTGATTCATCGTCGGTCTCCATGCAGAAAGCGCCCCGCGCCGGTGAGGACGCGGGGCGTTTGCGGGTCAGTCGGCGGGGTTCCAGATGATGGCGAAGGCGTCCTCGTCGTCCTGTCCGGCAGCGCGACCGAGATTGGCGTAGAGCTTGCGCGGGCCGAACTCCGGCGCCGCCATGCTCAGCGACACATAGTCCTTGCCGGAGCGTTCGCCGGTCTTGATCCAGCCGCCGCCGACCTCCGAGCCCGAGCAATACACCCGGTAGTCGGGGTGGCTTTCGTGGCTCTTGGAGCGGTTGGGGACGATCTCGACATCGGTCCGGATCGACAGGGTACGCAGCTGGCCCTTGAAGCCGTCTTCGTTGCGGGTGACATATCCGATGGCAGGCATTTTCGGTCTCCTTCAAACTCGCCCACGAACCGTTCGGGGCGATGGGTAGACCGTGGGAATGGCAAGAGCGACCGCGCGAACCCGTGAGGGCCGAAGCGGAGCGGAGGACCGGAGCGGCGGGCTGATTTGAAGGCGAAGCCGGCCGCGAGGAGCCCGCGCCAGCGGGCGGGGAAATCAGTTCGCCGCGATGGTTTCGCGCGGGCGCGGCCATTCCAGGTCGATGCCCTGCAGCCGCGAATGGATCGCGGGACGGGATCAGGACCGATTGCACGGGATGATCGGATGCGCGCGAGCGAGGTGGCGCAAGCGCGATCTGCGATCTGCGATTCGCCCATTCATGGCTGGGTTCACGCGCGCGATCCAGCGCCGGAAAGAGAGCCCGCCGACAGGATTAGGCGGGGCGGTGGTCTCAGGCGGACCGAAGAAACCGGCTGCCTCTTCCGGCACGGCCAGGTGTCGCTGAGCACGGCTGCGCGAGCGGGACCACCGCGCCATCCTCGCAATCCGGTGCATGATGGACCGGCCGCGAAACGGCCTCGCTGCGATCGGTGAATCGCATCTTGGCCCGTCTCACGCCCCGCGCTGGAGACGGGGCGGCGCTCGTCGGTTGCCACCAACCGGAACACCCACTCAGGCCTCAGCCACCGCCGTCTCTATGCGGGGCGAACGCTTCGGAGCCCGGCGACAATCGCACTGCGCCCAGCCTGGCGGGTCATCGGCCGGCCGATATTCTCCGCTCGATCGCTTCCGGCCGAAGACCGGGCGAGGACGGCGGCGCGGGCGATACCAGGCTGACCAACGCGGCCAGACCGATCATTGCTGCGCCGATCCCGGCGACGATGGCGGTCGCGAGCGCGCCTGCGCCGCCGAGCGTCATCAGCCCCAATACCACGCTGAATCCGGCCATCCCGGCGGGGATGGCGAACAGAGCGGCGACGCTGCCCCGCACCAGAACCGGCAGCCGGGATCCGATGATAAGCTGCCCCACCACGAACGCCGCCACACCGACGACAAGACCAAGCAAGAGGCCGACAAGAACGCCCGTCTCGCCCATTACCGACCATACGAACAGCGACAAGCCGAGCCACACCGGCAGCGCGAAGACGGCGAGCCGGAGCATCGCCCAGGCAAAAAGCAGGATGCCGGCGGTAGAAAGAAACAGGCCCAGGATCATAAGCACATGCTCCGAAAGGCGGCGGAACATAGCAGAAACGCCCGCCCCGACAAAGAGGCGTCCGGCGTGCTCAGGACTCGGCTGGACGTGTTTCAACCGACTTCTTGGCCCGCGGCGCGCGGCGCTTTGGTGGCGAAACGTCCTGTGCGGCGGGTTGAGGCGCGGCGGCCACTTTGGGTTTGCGCCCGAGGCCGATCTTGACCGCCAACTCCTTGCGTTGTGCGGCATAATTGGGGGCGACCATCGGATAGTCGGCGGGGAGATTCCACTTGGCGCGATAGTCCTGCGGGGTCATGCCGTGATCCGTCGCAAGATGGCGCTTGAGCATCTTCATCTTCTTCCCGTCTTCGAGGCAGACGATGTGATCGGGCTTGACCGAAGCGCGCACCGAGACGGCGGGCTTCGCCTCCAGTTCGGCCGCGACGGGGGCGGCACCGAGGCCGTTCAACGCCTCATGAACGCGCGTGATCAGGCTGGGAAGATCGGCGACTGGGACATTATTGTTGGAGACATGTGCCCCAACGATGTCAGCAGTGAGGGTCAGCAAAGTCTCACGTTGTTCATCGACCATCCTGGTCACATCCTCGGAGTCATAGGTGTGAAGTTGGCCTATAGTTGGGAGCGAGAGTGGTCAAACTCGGAATAAGCCGCGTGGGCGGCGCTGCTTGCAGCGCGCCCACGCGGCCGATTTTTTAGGTTCGGCGGCGACCCACGCGGATCGGGATCGACCGCCAGACGACGCGATATTCGACGAGGCGGCAGGGCCGCGCTTGCAGCGCGGCCTTCGTCATCGCCCGTTCGAAACTGCGATAGGTACCATATTCGGACCAGATGCTGCTGTGCCCGGATGTGTGCGGATATTGCAGTTCGAGCATGTAGCTCGGGCGCTCGGGGGTCATGATGTCCTCCACCAAGGAAAAGGGGATGGCGGCGCACCGCCATCCCCAAAGGGCATCACGCCGCCTCGCGCTCGGGCTCGGCCTGCGGTTCCGATGCGGGCGTGGGCAGCGCCAGCACCTTGCCCGGATCGCAGGGATCGGGATCGTCGGGAAGCCGCGCCGCCGCGACCGATGCCGCCTTCTCGACGGTGCCGACGCCGCCGCGCTGCGTGTAGGCGCTGGGCGGGAACGCCATCCATTTCGGCACCCAGCCCTCCACCTTGGCGCGGCCATCGGCCCCGGTGAGATGGTTCATGACGATGGCCTTGAGCGTCTTGGACTTCTCGCCCTTGTTGGCCTGCGCCACCATGTCGCCCGCGACCTCGGCAACGATAGCGGTCAAGACCTCGCGGTCGCGGATCAACTCGAAAAAAGCGTCGTCCGCCTGCCAGTAGCGCGCCATATCGACACCGATCTGCTGGCCTGCCGCCTCGACGGCGGCGCTCCCCGCCGCCATCGTCTCGCCGATCACGATGGCGATCACGTCCATGACGGCGCGGTCGGGAAGGTCGAGCAATGCCAGTAAGACGCTGACCAATCCGAACCCGTCACCATTGCCGCCGGTCACGGTCGGTTCTTCGGCCGAGAAGCCGAGCAGCGACAGGACGGCGCGGCGCTTCTCGTCGAAATCGGCCTCGCCCCGGCACGTCTCGACGCTTTCGCGCACCGCATCGTTGCGGGTGGTCTGCGGCTCGGGCTTCACATTCCACAGGTGCGAGCCGACGATGGCATGGGCGACCATCAGGCGCAGCGCGACCTTGGGATGCCGGGTGAGCTGGGCGCGCACGGCGGCGTGGCGATGCAGGTCGATATAGGTTTGCATCGTGCTCGTCACCTCGGGCCGGGGCGGCTTGTGGCCGGTGTTCAGCGGCTCGCCCTTTTCCAGACGGCGAGCCTCTTTCCGGGTCACATAGCCTTCGTGGAAGGTCACTTCGCCATTGCCGCGCACGTCGATATAGACGCGCCCGCCCTTGCGCTTTGGCGCCTTCTCATATTCCCATGACGAGAAATGCTCACCGGCCGGGACGATCACGACATCGGACCAACCGGCATCGAGATAGTCGTCGCGGCGCGCCTCGATGGCGGCGTTCTGCGCGGTCCAGAACGCATCGGCATCGCTGAAATAGCGATCCTCGCCGAACAGATCGGCGACGATGCCGGTCATGCCATCGGTTTCGAACAGCGCGTGCTTGACCGGGATCGACTGCCCGCCGAACAGCCACGATTTCAACTGGTGGCCGGTCGGAACATAGGCGTCCGCATCGTCGTAGAGCGCCAGCCATGCGCGCTGCTGGCTCTTGCTCGCCATGGTCAGATGGCGGACGGTGGTCGCGTCGATCTCGCCCTTGGCATAGATGCTGCGGATGCGCGGCATCAGATTGCCCAGCGCAAGGATGCGCTTCACGCCAAGCTCGGGAATGCCGAAGGTGGTGGAAATGTCCGCCACGTCGCGGCCCTCCCTGACCAACCGGGTGAAGGTTTCCCAGCGGGTCACTTCATCGGCGTCCAATCGCGCGATATTCTCGATCAGCGACGCCTCGATGGCATCGGCGTCGTCGCTGTCTGACAGGATGGCGCAGGGCATCGGCTCCGCGTCCTGTCCCTCGGCGCGGCGCTCGTCGGCGACGATGCTGGCGGCGGTGAAACGCCGCGCGCCCGCGACGATCTCGAAGGTTTCGGGGGTGCCGTTCGGGCGGACGAGGACCGGCACGATGACGCCGCGCTTGCGCACGGTCGGCAGGATGTCGGACACGTCCGGGGCCTTCTTGGCGTAGCGCATATTGGCCTTGCTGATGGTCAGCTTGCCAAGCTCGATAAATTGGAGTTCCATCTTACACGCTCCTTGTGAGCGCCGGTCCGTCCTTCTTTCCGGGAGCGGCGGACCGGCTTACCGTTGACGGGAAACGCCCGCCTGCGTCATCCGCCTGCTGGCGGAAGCTCGTTGGCTGCGGCGCGGCGCAGCAGGGTTTCGGCCCAGAGGATCGAACCGGCGCGGCGCGACCATTCGGCCCAGACTGAAAGCGGATGGCTCGTTGCGAACGCGATATCGCGCTCGATCGCCATGCCGAACGGCAGGCGGACGCTGGCGATCTCGGAGAGGCTGGCACTGCCCAATTCCGGGGTGCCGAAGCCCAAATCCGCCAAGCCGAACAGGGTATCGCCATCGGCATCAAGCTCGGTGAACAGCCATGTTGCCGCGCCCAGCGGGTTGAAGAATTTGACGACCGGAGCCGGGTCCGGCTCGGGCTGCTCGGCTCTCGCGGCGGCGCGCCGGTTGATGTCATTGGCGCGCAAGGCGAAGCGAAGATCGGGGGTCAGGAGGATCATGCCGCCCTCCGTTCGTGTCGCTCGCCAGCTTCGGCATGGCGGGTCAGCAGCCAGTCGGCGGCTTTGGTCGCGGCGCTCGCGGCGCGGAAGATCGCGCGGTTGTCCTCGCGCAGCACTTCCAGCCATGACGCGATGTAATCGGCGTGGCGAACAGTCGGCACGATGCCGAGCGCGGCACAGAGGAAGGCCGATCCCATTTCGGCGATCAATTCTTCGCGCGCATAATCCTTGCTGCCGAAACTGTTGGTCAGATTGCGGTTGAGGCGCGACGGGTGGCCGCTGGCGTGACACAATTCGTGCAAGGCCGTCCGGTAGAAATTGATCTGCTCGTAAAAAGCCGGTTGCGGGGGCACCTGCACATAGTCCGCACTCGGCACATAGAAGGCCTTGCTGCCGCCGATGCGGAATTCGACGCCGGATGCGGCGATGACCTCTTCGGCGACGGGGACGATCTCACGTTCGGGCAGCGGCTCGGGATCGGGTGCGAGGCCGGGGCGCAATCCCTCGCATTGCGCGAGATTGAACACGGTGAACCGCTTGAGGAACGGCACGCTGCGGGCATCCTCGCCGCTTTCGCGCGCGCGTTCCTTCTCGGCCTCGGGGGTGAAACGGTCGGCATAGACGACGGTAATGCCGTGCTCGCCCTTGCGGACGCAGCCCCCGGCGTCTCGGGCCTGCTTGAAGGTCAGCCAGCCTTGCGAGGCATAGCCATGCTCGAACAGCGCGCCCCACAGGATCAGCACATTGACTCCGGAATAGTTGCGTCCGGTCACGGCATTGCGTGGCAGGCCGGGGGTTGCGGTCTCCGCGCTGCCCCAAGGCTGAACCCAAGGGATGCGGCCCCCTTCAAGCTCGCAGATGATCCGGTTGGTTACCTCGTCATAAAGGCTGGCGCGAGGCTCTGCGGGCTTCTCCCCGGCCTCTCCCCGCGCGCGGCGGTCGAACTTCTGGCGCATGGCTATCCTCCTGCACCGCCCCAAAACCCGCATGGCCTCCCCGGAGCGGGGGTGGGCGGCGAGATGCGACCCACCGGGCGCGCCCAGGGAGGCGGCCCGCACCTGCAAGGCCGCAGCGGAGCGGAGGAGCCGGTCCCAGAGCACAGCGATGGGCCGGCTTGCGGACCGCCGGGGCGCGCCCAAAGGGGAGCGCCGCCCACTCCCGCGACAGGGGAGAGGCCACAGAAAAGCGCCGCCGCGCGCGTCTGCGCGCGGCGGCCGCAGCCGGTCGAAGCCAGCTTCGGCCGGGCGCCAGCCGATCGTCACCGGAGGCCGGGACGCGGAATCGCGGCCCGGCGGAGCTTGGCGAGCGCCAGCGAGCCTAGCGCAGTAGAGCGCGGTCGCGCCGCCAGGCGCGAGGCGCCATGATAGTGCTCGTGGCGCTCGGCATTAGCCCGATCAAGCCCCTTACGGGCGGGCGGTCGCCGCGGTTTTCGCGTTGTCGTCGCTATCGCCGTGGCCGCGCACGAGCACGAACAGAGCGGGGATGGACGATGCTGCGGATCTGGCAGCATCGTCACGTCGCACCGCGAACAGAACGGTCATTGGCACGAGAGGCGGCGAGGCGACAGGGTGCTCCGTGGGCGGAACTGTGTCTCCTGTGAGTGTAGCGAGATAGGCCCCGGTTTCGGCTGGGAGGCTTCTGTTGCCCGCGGCATAGGAGCCATAGCGCCCGGGCCCCGCATTATAGGCGCCGAACAGACCGGGGTAGCCGAAGCGATCGTACATCAGCCGCAGATAGAGGGTGCCGGCCAGGATATTGTCGCGCGGATCGTGCGGGTTCGTTCCGAGTCCGAGACGGCCGCGCATCTCCGCCCAGGTCGCCGGCATGATCTGCATCAGGCCCATCGCGCCGGCCCGGCTGGTGATCGGCCGGCCGGCGAGCGTCGTGAGTCCGCGGCTTTCGGCGCGCATGACGCGTTCGATCCAGAGTTCGGGCACCCCGAACCGTGCGGCGGCTTCGGCGATCAGCGGACGCCAGCGATCGACCGGATCGGCGTGCGCCGGGACCGCTGCGGCGAGCGCGACCGCCACGAGCAGGCATCTCAGCGCGCCCATAGGAGCTGCGCCCGGCCGATGACATCACTGCGCCGTGTCGGCCCGAGATAGCGACCGTCGAACGAAGCGGGATTATCGTTGAGGAGGAAGAGAGCGCCATCGCGCAGGGTCGTGCAGCCCTGCCACCAGGGCATCAGCCGGTCGTGGCTGTCCGCCATGCGGCGCTCGGCGCGCCACCGACCGTCGATGAAGATGGCGTTGCCGCGGGCGCAGACGGTATCGCCCGGCACCGCCGCGACGCGCTTCACCACGGGAACCGCGGCGGGCACATAGCGGCGCGCATCGGCAAGCGCTCGCCAGGCCGGCGGCAGCCGTGCGATCGCCACGTCGCCCACGGCCATGTCGTGCGGCGCGGAGACGCCATAGAGACCCACCGGTGTGCTCGGCGTCGCGTTCCAAAGCAGCAGCGGCCGGACCGGTCCAGCCAAGGTCAGGCCGAGCGATCCCACCAGCGCCGCGACGGCGATCGCGCGGCGGCGCAGCCGCAGCCGGTGGTCCCGATTGAGACGCAGGGCATCGCCGAGGCGCAGGAGCGCCCGTCTTTCATGATCGCTCATCGCTCTTTTCCTCGCTGCTGTTGGCCCGGCTCCACGCGTCGAGGTCGTCGATATGATAGACGACGTAGCGGCAGTGGCGCCGGAAGGTCGGGCCGCGGCCTTGCGCGCGCAGCCGTTCGAGATGGCGGGGCGTGAGGCCGAGATAGTGACCGGCTTGACGCGTGTTCAGGAACGGACGGGGCCGCCCTGCGCTCGAAATATCGTCATCCATCGCGCCTCCTTGGACGCGTCGGCGCCCGGTCGGTGTGGAGCGGTGGTGATCGGCGCAGAGACGGTGCTTGCAGAGGCCCGAAAATCGGCATGCGCATATTCGGGCCCAGCGTGCGGGCGCCATTTTTGTGGACGATAGTCTACTTGAGTTTGGGGCTTTCTGTGGTGGCTGCGTTCCATCATGGGAGTTGCTCGAGCCATCATTGCCAAAAATATCCGTATGATGCGGAACGCTCTTGGCTACACGCAGGTCGATCTGGCGGGCATCTCCGAAGTTGATCGTTCCTATATCAGCGGCGTCGAACGCGAAAAGCGGTCGATATCAGCCGATAAAGTCGAGCAATTGGCCCGCGCTTTTGGCGTCGAGATTTACGAGATGTTTCATCCGGACACCGGCGAAACCTATCAGCGGCGACAGGTCCCAGGCTCCGCGGTTGAGCGCACGAACGATGTTCCTAAGGACAAAGCCAAGCGGTAGGGTCGCGCCTGGCGGACTGGCGGGCGGCTTCGGTTAAGCGCTGGACGCGCCGGCGCCACGAGGGTGCTGACACGCGCCACCGCGGCAGGCCGCCCAGATCGAACAGGCATTCGGCGATCTCGCGATGGGATGCACCGCTGGCTACGGCATCATGGACCCGCAGGATCAGAGCCCACCGCGCGGCGCGGCGTTCGGGCGGAGGATTGCGGGCTGGCCAGCGGCCCCGTTCGCGCAGCGCCACGAGCCGTTCGAGAGAGGCGAGCTGCGCCCGGCACCGGGGAAAGTCGCTAATCAGGAACCGCAGGTTCGCGCCGGCCTGGTCCAGCGATCCGCAGCGGACATCGAGCCGGACGTGGTGGCCATGATCGGCGAGCAGCCAGTGTTCGTCCTGTCCGTCGCTCACGCGGGACGCGCGCGTGTTCAGCGAGAGAATATCGAGGGTCGCATCGCCCGTCGATGGCTCGATTTCGGCCTGGAGCACGGCGGGATCAACGTCACGTCGCCAGATCGGCCGTGCAACCGGCCAGGCGAGGTCGGGTGGCTCGAGGCGATGCAGCCCGAACTGGGCCGCCAGGTGTCGCGCTTCTATGCCGACAGGCTGCGCCGCACATGCGGCCCGATAGGCCAACGTGCGGCGCAGCCATTCCCAGGCGAAGCCGTGGCGGTCAGCCCCGGCGAGCGGGACATAGGCGCCCGCTGACCGCCAGTCCGCGGCGGGTGCGTCCGCGACCATGGCGCATCCCGCCGGGTACCGCTCATCCTCCGATCAGGCCCCCCGCGCCGCTTCCTGATCGGCCACATAGGCGGCAAGCGCCTCGGTCTGGTCGGGGCGCAGGGCATCGATGGCGGCGAGGCCGTCGATGCCGTCGCGGCCGAGCAGGACCGACGGGCATTGCCCTTCGACATTGCCGAGATTGGGCCGATGCTGGGCGTAGCCGACCAGCTCGGCCAGTTCGGGATCGAAGTGGCGCGCGACACCGGGCGGATAGACCAGATACTGGTTCTCGAAGGTGCGCAGCCAGCCCAAGCAGTAACTAACGATTATCGCGCGGCGCGGGAGTCGCGTAAGATTGGCGCCGCCGCCGTGGAGGGTGCTGCCGAGCCACAGCAAGGCCGACCCCGGCTCCATCTCCGCCGCGATCGGATCGCCGATGGGCTCGGCGCTGGCTTCGGTGCGATGGCTGCCCGGCCATAGCAACGTCGCGCCGTTCTCGGCGGTGAAAGTGGTGAGCGGCCAGATGACGTTGACCTGATATTCGCGGCCGTCGCGCGCGGCATGCCAGAGATCCTGATCGCGGTGCGGAATCTGTGCGAGCGCGCCATCGTGCAGCTCGACGGCCTGGGCGAGATTGAGAATGATCCGCTCGCAATAGGGTTTAAGGACCGTCTCAACAATGCGTAGCACTTTGGCGTTGCGGACCAGAGGCGCGGCGTGCTCCGAGCGGCGCAGCAAGGCGCCGAAGCGCTTGGTGCGCGTCCCATAGAAGCCGCCCTGGCAAAAGGGCGTCGCAGCGAAGCGCGTCGCGCAATCGCGGTTGAGAGCGGCGATCGTGTCGAGGGCACAGGCATCGGGGAGGATGCAATAGCCGTCTGCGAGCAGGCGGGCGGTGCAGAGGGCGGGATCATAAGCCATGACATCCTCCTCACGCGGCCCGGGCCAGCGGCGCGACGATCGCGCCGGGCGTGTAGATGCCAGCTTCGGCGAGGCGCTCGGACGAGTGTGCGTCGAGGTCGACGCGAAACGCGGCGAGCGAGGATCCGAAGTGCCTGCGGGCTTTGCCGAGCCGTTCACAGTGCCAGCCCATCCGCAGTATTTGCGCGAGAAAGCCGGATGACACGACGCCGGTCAGCGAGGCGATGCCGGCCGTCGCGGCGTGATCGACCATCGCGGAGATGAGGCGGTTGCGGATCTCAAGGCGCCGTGCGGTCCCCAGGCGGCACGGCAGGCACAACCGGGTGATCTCGGCGACATGCGTGCCCGCCGGTACCGCCGTGTCGCACAGGTCGGGAAAGAGGCTATCGAGAATGTGCGGCCGATCGGCCGGCAGCAGCCGCATCGATCCGACGTGTTCGCCATGCTCGACGGCAATCAGGTACGTGGCGTCCGCCCCGTCAAACTGGTCTATTTCGTAAGCACCGTCGACCACTGGCACCGACCATCGCATCAGGTCGACGAATAGCGCCTTGCGATCTGCGAACATCGACGCCAGGCGGACATCGGTCAACGAGTAACCTTGCAGGATGTGGATCATGGAATTGCTCCCGTTTCGTGGGAGCGCGAAGGGAGCAGGGATTGGAAATGCCCGGCATCCCTAGAATCCAGACATTGCGTCCTCGAATCCGATGAGCCCGAGTCGAGCTGCCGTCAGGCAGACCTGGGTGCGGCTGTAGACGTCGAACGCCTGCCGGAGCTGGGCCATATATGTTTCGATGGTCGAACTCTTGAGCTTGAGGATCATCGCGATCTCGCGATCCGACTTGCCGATGGCGGCGAGGCGAACGACTTCCAACTTGCGAGGGCTGAGCCTTGGGATCCTGCGTTTTCGCATCGGCAGGCTGTGAAGACGGCGGGCTTCGCGGAATGCCTCGGCGCCGATGAAGGCGGCTGCACGGCATTTCCAGACGGAGGGGAGTTCGGTCTTGCTGGTCGCAAAAGAGCAGCATCCGGGAGGTTCGCCGGTGACACCCACTGGCAGCGTCAGCCCGCAGATGAGGCCGTGCCGATGAGCTTCTTCGAAAACGGCTTGGTGTCGAGGCTCAATCTCGATCAAACCGGGAATGTCCGTCCAGCGGAAGGCGGTGTTGGTCCGGTGACAAGCGAGCAGCGCGGGATCGTCTTCATAGAGGCGCCGCTCGATGAAGAGGTCGGCATATTCGCCGAAATTGTCGAGGCGGATGAGGGCGGGACTGGGACGCCTGAACCACAGGCCATGAACCAATGCGAGACGATCGAACCCCAGTTCTCGGATAGCCGCTTCGGTGAGTGTAAAGAGCTCGGCCGCCTTCCGGCACATTTGACAGGCGATCGAGTATTGCTCAACGAGGCGGTGAAGGCTCATGAGACCCTTCTTCCGCTCTGATACTGGGCTATCTCGAACTGCCGCCCCCGCAAGATTCCCTGATTAGAGGGACGTTCTTCCGGTGGACCATGATCCACACGACATGCTGCAAGTGTTTCGCGGTTTGGTGACAGGGATATGTCATCCCTTGGAGGCACAGCTCCTTGCCCGACGGTTTTCGGCGGTGAAACTCGCCCGCACGGGAGGCGATAATCCCGTGCGAGGCCAGACTTCGTTCAGATTCGAACGTATCTGCTGTCCATCTTGATCCGTTTGTCTGTGCGGAAAAGAGGGAAGGAGTGGGTACATCTTAACAGTTGGGAGCATAACTATTGCTTCTTTATGGGCGTTGCCACGCGCCGACACCCGTGCACAAACATGCGCTACGGTTGTCTGCTTGCGAGACAAGGAGCGTGATGCGGCACGCCATCAGCGATCTTGGGGGCGTCAGTGCAGAAGAGGTTGGTACGCCTCTTTAACTCATGACCTATCTGTGCGCATAAGGAAGATCGACTTCCACCACAGCCAGCCCCGCAGGAATGTTCTCGCGTCCGATGACAGCATCAATATGCTGTTCGTGGTTGTAGATGAACTGCTCCGACCAACAAAGGGGGATGGAGTCAATCCCGCCGTGAGCGAGGGCCTTGTGCATACCCGAAAGTGCATCAAGATCTTCGCCGATGAAGCTCCGGAAGAAGGTCAGAGTGTCCTGATCCAGCTTCTCATTGTCCGGTCCACTGCCCGTCTTGACGAACGAAACCTCTACCCGGCATTTGCCGGGGTTGATCGGCCAAACCATCACGATTGGAAACAGATATTCCGCGATGGGAAAAGTCGCGTTGGGGAAGACATTGTAGCTGCGTTGGCCACTACGTGATATTTCCGCGAGCTTGCTCGCCTGCTGTTCAGCGGTATCGTCATCCGACTTGAAGAATGCAGCGCCCATGCCGCTCGTCAGCGTCCCGCGCGATTTGATGACGATGGCGTTGTGCCCGCCCCGGATCATCTGCAACGCCGACGTCTTCGAATCGATGACTTTGTCGATCGTATTTTCATGTACATATTTCGCGTGATAATTTTCAGCGAAATTATCTTGCAGACATTTCCAGTTGCAGTCGACCTCGAAGCTGAAGCGCTCGAATAACCGTAGATCGTCCAGCGGGATGTCCGACCATAGCGTCGGTATATCTGTCAGAAACTCCAACAGCGGCGCTGCCTCATTGTCAAAGTTTACAAATACCAGACTCCCGAACTGCTCGCAGCGGATCGGCTTGAGGCTCCGATCAGCCTTATTGAGTCCGGAAAAATAATGCTCATCCGGTACGAAGATCAACTTTCCTTCGAGATCGTAGGTCCAGCAATGGTAGAGGCAGCGCATGTTTCGCGAGACACCCGCCTCGTCTTTCATAAGCAACGAGCCGCGATGCTGGCATACGTTGTGAAACGCTCTCAGTTCGTTGTCTCGGCCGCGCATGACGACGACCGGTGCATCGTTGAGCGTGTAGGTTCGATAGCTTCCCGGCACCTCGAACTCATGCGCCAATCCAACGAACAGCCAGGTTTTGGACCAGAGATGTTGCTTCTCCAGCTCATAAAAGACCTCGCTCGTGTAGCGAGCCGCCGGCATATCCGGAAGCGCCGGAAAATCGTCTGGGTGTCGGCGCTCGCGCATTTGTGTGCTCGCCGCTTCCCACATCGATTGAATGCGCTCGGGGGTTTCCAGGGTCATTGCAGCCTTCCTCGTCCTAACTCCACCTCCGTTCTAACTTTCCGCAGATAGTCGCTCTATCCCCCCGGCGGGGGACTGGGGGACAGGGGAGGCGGTCGACATCGTCCCGCCCGGCAGGGACTGCGATGGGAGTCAGTGCGGGATAGGCAGTATCTATCGGGACGACTGGGTTGGGAGCAAGCATGCGACGGCCAAAAGGTCGCCCCGCAGCGCAGGGATTGGATGTTGCCTAGGATCGTTGAAAACGCTCACGCCGCCCTTCATGGCGTCTTGTCAGATGGAATGACCATCGTTGCCGGAGGTTTTGGCCTTTGCGGCATCCCGGAGAAGCTCATTCTAGGCGTCCGCGATTCAGGGGTCGGCGGATTGACGGTCATATCAAACAACGCCGGTGTGGACGACTTCGGCCTTGGGCTGCTCCTCCAGACCCGCCAGATCAAGAAGATGATCAGCTCCTATGTCGGGGAGAACAGGGAGTTTGCGCGGCAATATCTGTCAGGCGAGCTCGAGCTGGAATTCAATCCCCAGGGCACGCTTGCCGAGCGCATCCGGGCCGGCGGAGCCGGCATACCGGCGTTCTTCACCAAGACCGGCGTGGGGACGCTGGTCGCGGACGGCAAGGAGGAACGGGTGTTCGGTGGCGAGCGGTATATCATGGAGACAAGCTTGTTTGCCGACGTCGCGCTGGTGAAGGCCTGGAAGGCCGACACCAAGGGCAATCTCATCTTTCGCAAGACCGCGCGCAATTTCAATCCGATCGCGGCCACGGCCGCGAAGGTCACGTTGGTCGAAGTGGAAGAACTGGTTCCCGTGGGCGCGATCGATCCCGATCAGGTCCATACGCCAGGCATTTATGTCGACCGGATTCTGGTCGGCACGGACTATGTAAAGCCGATCGAGCAGCGCACGATCCGGACGGAGACTGTTTGATGGCCTGGACACGTCACGATATCGCCGCGCGCGCGGCGCGCGAGCTCAGGGACGGTGACTATGTCAATCTCGGCATCGGCGTGCCGACGCTTGTTCCCAATTACCTTGCCCCAGGCATTGAGGTCACGTTCCAATCCGAGAATGGCATGCTGGGCGTTGGACCGTTTCCGTTGGAGCTTGAGGTCGATGCGGACCTGATCAACGCCGGCAAGCAAACGGTCACCGCCCTTCCTGGCGCATCATTCGTAAACTCTGCCGAGAGCTTCGCGATGATCCGCGGCGGCCATGTCGACCTGTCGATTTTGGGCGCGCTCGAGGTCGGCCAGAATGGCGATCTGGCGAATTGGACGATACCGGGCAAGATGGTCAAAGGCATGGGAGGCGCCATGGATCTTGTCGCCGGGGTGGCGCGCATCATCGTCCTGATGGACCATGTTTCAAAAGTCGGCGATCCCAAGTTCCGGACGGCGTGCAGCCTGCCATTGACCGGCGCGGATGTCGTCGACATGATCATCACCGATCTGGCGGTCTTCGAACGCCGAGCGCGCGGATCGTCGCTCTTCCGGTTGGCTGAACTGGCGCCGGGCGTCACGCTTGATGAATTGAGATCCAAGACCGAGGCGGCATTCACCGTCGATTGATCGTAACCGGTGACGTGCGACCCATCGAGCGAGAGACCAGCCACAACGTGCCGGCGGCGATCGGAAAGAAAGGTGCGAGGGTAAGCAGCGCGTAAATGAGCGCTTGCGCGCCGAAGCGCGGCGTCAGCGCCTCGCTCATTGCCCCGATGAACAATGGCCCAAGCCCCGTCCCGAAGAGATTGAGCACCAGCAGCAGGATCGCGGCTGCGGCGCTACGTTGATTGGGCGGCACATTGTTCTGCACCAGCGCCGTCGCAGGTGCGAGATACATCGAGCTGGTTATCATAGGGATGGCAAGGCATGCGAGCGTGGTTGTCCACGCGTTCGCAAGCAGGCCGAACACAAAAAACGGGAGGCCAGCGACCATAGCCCATGCCGGGAGCAGGAGATAGGCACGCTCATTGCGTCCAAAGCGGGCCGTCAGAATGCCACTCGCCAACATCCCCAGCGCCATCGCACCGCCGCTGACGAGACTGTAATAGGCTGCGATCTCACTCAGTGACATTCCCTTCGCTCGCATCAGCATCGACGGCGCCCAACTGGCAAAACCAGTAAAGACGAAGCTGTAAGCGGCAGCGGCGACCAGCAACAGTCTTAGAACAGGGCTGGATCGAAAGGTGCGCAAGCATGTGAGTAGCGAGGGCGTCGCAGTGTCCGTCGCGATGCGCTCGTCGGTTGCGCCGCGCGTGGGTTCTCGCGCGAAAACGGCGAGAGCGATCGCGGCCAGAATTCCCGGCGCTCCGACAACGAGAAATGCTGTGCGCCAACCATAGAGCGCGGCCACACCGCCACCAAGGGAGATTCCCAACGTGGCGCCGAGCGGCAATCCCAGTGAATGCAAGGCGATTGCGAAGCCCCGCTTTTCGGGCGGGAAATAGTCGGCGATCAGGGAGTGTGAGGGCGGGACCCCGCCGGACTCGCCGATTCCCACACCAGCGCGGGCAAGCGCCAGCGACGTAAAGCTGCTGGCCGCGCCGCACAGCATCGTAAAAAGACTCCAGACCGTGCAGGCGACGGCCACGATCCGCACGCGCGGGCCCCGGTCGGCCAACCACGCGATCGGTACACCAAGGATCGTATAGACAAGCGCGAATGCGAATCCCGACAAAAACCCGAGTTCGGTGTCAGTGAGGTTGAGGTCTTGCTTGATCGGCTGCGCCAGGATCGCGATGATTTGCCGATCCACGTAATTGAGCATGTAGACAAGCGAGAGGAGAAACAAAACGATATACCGGTTGGCGCCGGTTTGAACTGTCATCGCAATACCCTCTTATCCGCAGCATGTCACGTCACGCCTTTCGCTGGTTGCGCGGCCCGAATATGCACCTTGCCGAAGTAGCCGGGCCAACCTGGCCGCGCGACGTCGCCGCCAACGTGATCGGACTCATCAAAAATGTTTGGCGAGTTCCACACCAAAGGTGCGGGGCGGAAACAATTGCCCCTGTGCGACAACGCCCAGCGAACCGCTCAAGTCGACGGGGATCGTCGAATAGCGCCGGTCCGTGAGGTTCTTGCCGAAAATCGAAAACTCGATCCCGGCTCGATCCCAGTTGAGCGTGGAGCGGGCGTTCACGATATCATGAGCCGGTGAATAGGCCCCCGGTTCGACAATCAGTTGCCGGTCTTCATGGGAGTAGTCGACCTGCGTTCGCCAACGGCCAATGCCGGTGTTGACAATATAGGCGGCGGAAACATTGACGCGCCATTTGGGCGTGTAGGCGACCGGAAGATAGCTGAGATCCGTGCCCGTCGGGGTCACATAATTGGAGAAATGCGCGTCGGTATAGGCTCCGCTCACGGAGAATTCGAGTGCCGGTATCGGAACCGCCGTAGCATCGAACTCCACGCCGTTGACGGTGATGGCGGCGGCGTTCTGAACCGAACTGGCGGTCAGCGTGCTGCCTGGTACAGGCACGGGTACCTGCCGCAGCCCTCCCGAGATCTTGTCGTGATAATAATCGATGTTGAGGCGCAGGTGCCGCTGGAAGAGCTCGGATTTCAATCCAACCTCATAGTCGGTCACGAGCTCGGGCTTAAAGGGCGTAAAGGCCGCGTTGGCGGCGGCAACGGTCGTCCCGGCGGCCGCTTCCTGCAGACCGCCCGCCCGATTGCCGGTACGGGTCGTGGCATAAACCATGACGGCCGGCGTAATCTGATAGTCCAGGCTCGCTGTGTAGTTCACCTTGTTGTATGTGACCGACATGGGCCTGAGGCAATTGGCGACGCCGCCGAGCGATGCCAGCGACACGCCAAGCGACAGACAATTTGTCGCGTTATAGTTGCTCGCGTCGACCGAACGGCTGTCGTGGGTCCAGCGAACGCCACCGGTCAGCCCAAGTCTGTTGGTGATCTTGAACGTGTGCTGGGTGTACAGTCCGACGCTCTTGGTCTTGACCCGGGCATTCTGGAAAGTGGTCGGGTTGGCCCCCGCAATGATACGCAGCGCAGTCTGCCAGGTGACCTCGGTCCCGCTCTCGCTGGAGTAATAGGCTCCTACAATCGATTTAAGCCGGCCATCGAGAAAGTCACCCGACAATTGCGCTTCCTCGGAAAATTGTCCGTCGTTGGCATTCAAGACCGGATAGTCAATAATTGCATAGGGTGTGCCATCGAGATCGACGCTGCCATCACGTTTAAAGTAGCGATACGCCGTGATCGACTTCAGGCTGAGGTTGTCGCTCAAACTATAATCCAGCGTTCCCGACACTCCCCAGATGCGGATTTCCTCCCGCCCATCCACATTCTGATTAGCGTCGTTCGGATTGCCACTGGAGAAAGTACGGAGCGCCGTATCCGCATCGGCAAGCATAGCATTGCGCGTCGCTAGGGGAAGCGCCAGGAAGGCTGCCGTGCTCGGGATATTGTTGCGCTCGAGTGCGGCTTCAAGCGTGGCGCTGGGGCCGCCGGCGGTGGTTGCCGTCCCAGGGATTAGCGCATTGATCGACTGAAGGCCTTTATAGGCGCCGAAAGTTGATGTGCTGTGGGTGTAGTCCCCCCGCAGCGTCACCTTCAAGGCATCGGTCGGGGTCCACTGTGCGCTCGCGCGATAGTTCTGGCTATCCTGCTTGCCAGTGCGCGACCCGTTATAGAGGTTGTGGCCATAGCCGTCCCGGCCCGACAGGCTGACGACGCCTCTGACGGCAAGCGTCGGGGTCAAGGGCGCATTCAGCACGGCGGACAGGCTGTGGTCTCCGTAGGAGCCATAGCGAGCGCGGATTTGCCCTTCGAGAAGGTTGGTCGGGGTCTGGGTAAAGATGCTGATAGCGCCACCTGACGTGTTCTTCCCGAACAATGTCCCCTGTGGCCCTGCCAGCACCTCCACGCGGGCAATGTCGACCAGCTCGTCCGCATTCACGCCAACGGCCCGGGGGAGATACACACCATCAAGATACACCCCGACGACAGGATCGATATTGAGGCGAACGTCGGTGAGCGCCAGCCCACGGCTGGAGAGGATGACGGAATTGCTCCCGAAAATAGACGTGGTGATGTGCAGCGAGGGCGTTTGCTGCTGCAACTCCGCGAACTTTGTTATGGATCGGTCTCGCAGCATCGCGCCGGTTGAAACGGTGATCGCGATCGGAACTTTTTGTGCAAGTTCATCCCGCTTTCGTGCCGTGACCACGATGTCCTGGATACCTCCTGCAGCGTCCGCAGCGGATCCGCTCGAGGTGGCATCCTCAGGTCTGACGACGGGCACCGATTGCTGCGCGCTTTGGGCGTCAGCGGCTTCGGCAGAGCCGAATAGCAAGCCGTAATCAAGACCGAACATGACGCACGAAGATAATTGCGGAAATGTCGCATGATTTGCCTCCCCCTTGACCTCGTCAGATTTTGCATCTGCAATTTTATTCTGCGGCGGAATTCGCTCAGGAGTCGGCGAAATAGGCTTCGACTTGAAGACCTGGCGCGCCCCGGTGCGAACCCCGCCTCTTACGCGACGAAGTAGGCGTTGTGGCTAAGAGTTCGTTTTCCGAGTGTATGTCACCTTGTCCGGTGACCCTCAAAAGCTCTTAGCGAGCAACGCACCCCAGAAAATGGCAACCTACGAGGCGATCGCGGCAGTCAAGCGGCCATCTTCCGAGCGAATGTCCCCGTCGCAGGTGACTTGACCGAATGCTTATCAAGGGGCGCGCCGCTGCCGGTACCGGCCTACGAGCGGATGCAGTGGTTCTTGGAGGGCGTGGGAGAATTTAAGCGTTGAGGCGATTGGCATCCCCTCGCTGCGACTGGCGCAACGAATATGATCTGGGGCCGGCGAGGCGCTCTCCCTCGACTTGAACCCGGCCGGTTTCGGCGGCTCCCCGCCCGCAGTGGCGGGTGTACTTTCGTCGCCCGAGAAAGCGCCGCCGAATGCTATTCAGGACTGGTAGCGCGTGGCGTGCGATAAGGACGGCAGCCGGCATGTCATCCCGCCGTCGATCGTAATGGACTGGCCTGTGACATAACCGCCGCCGTCGGACGCCAAGTATAGGGCGGCTGCAGCCATGTCCTCGGGGTGGCTGTAGCGCCCCAACACCGAGGCTACGTCGAGATAGGCTCGCCCTTCGTTGGACTGTTCTGGTGAGAACCAGTCGCGGGTGATGCCGGTCACGGTATTTGCCGGATTGATGCAGTTCGCCGTGATCCCGTCCGGGCCGAGCTCAATCGCGAAGCCTTTCATCAGGCCCGAAACAGCATGTTTGGATGCGACATAGGCGCCCTGGAGCCGCAACCCGTATTCGGCACAAACCGAGGCGGTGGTGATGATCCGTCCGCAGCTGCTCGATCGCAGCAAGGGCACACAAGCACGCGTCAGGCGGAAGACGGCATCGACGTTCACCGCGAACACGCGGCGCCAGTTTTCATCGGTCGTCTCGTGCAGCATCGCAAGTTCGCCTGGGATTCCTGCGTTGTTGACGAGGATGTCGAGTCCGCCGAGCAGTTCGCTCGACCTCGCGACCAAGGCATCAGCGGCGCCCTCGGACGCGATATTCTGGACGATCGGGGTTATCGCGGCATGGCCTGCAAAGGCCGTGTTCAGTTTGTCGGCGGACAGGTCGACGGCCAGAACGCGAGCGCCCTCGTGCGCGAATGTCTCTGCGATCGCCCTGCCAATTCCGTCAGCGGCACCGGTGACGAGTGCGCGGCGTCCTTCCAACTGTCCCATACCCAATCCTTTTGAACGCAAGATCCGGTCGTCAGTTGAAATACATACCGCCGTCGACGTTCAGCGTCTGGCCTGTGACGAACGCGCTCTGATCCGTGCATAGATAGAGAATTGCATGAGCGCAGTCCTGCGGACGGCAAAGGCGTCCAAGAGGGGTTGCACCAAGAAGGGCCGTCTCGATGGTCGGTCCATTGCCAGTTTCGACGTCTCCATAGGCACTCTTGACCGCATCCCACATGGGCGTTTCAACAGCCCCAGGCGCAATCGCATTCACGCGTATTTCGTGTGCCGCCAGTTCCTGGGCCATTCCTTGCGTCAAACTGATGACGCCAGCCTTGCTCGCCGAATAGACCATGGAACCGACCGAAGGCTTCCGTCCTGCCGCCGACGCGATATTGACGATTGCCCCGCCTCGGCCCGCTTTGAGCATATAGCGTGCGGCGATCTGGCTGACAAAGAGGAGCCCCTTCAGGTTGATCGCCAGGACGCGATCATATTCCTCCTCGGTGATATCCATCAGTTGCTGCATCGAATAAACGCCGGCGCAGTTGACCAAAATGTCGAGGGCGCCGTGCTCCTGCCAGACCGCATCAAGTGCAGTCCGGACGCTTGATAGCTTCGTGACGTCGCAAGGTAGATAAGACATCCTGTCGGGAAAGGACGTGCAGGTCTCCAAGCAACCGCGACCGGCTTTGTCGGCGGCGAAAACCATCGCCCCAGCCTCCGCGAGATCCCTTGCCGTCTGACGCCCAATCCCGCTGGCAGCACCTGTCACGAACGCAATCCTACCGCCGAGGTCAACGCGGGGGCCGATTGTCCCGGCTTGCGCTCTTTGTACCATTACCGCGGTCCCATACGAATTGCGCCATCGAGGCGGATAACCTCCCCGTTCAGCATAGGGTTGACGATGATCGATCGGACGAGATCGGCATATTCTTCAGGCCGACCCAGTCGGCTCGGATGTGGAACTTGCTGTCCAAGGCTATCTTGGACGGCCTGCGAAAAGCCCATCATCATCGGGGTAATGAAGATGCCGGGAGCGATCGTCATGACCCGTATCTTTTCGCGTGCAAGGTCACGCGCGACCGGTAATGTCAGACCAACAATTCCGCTCTTTGACGCAGCATAGGCTGCCTGACCGATCTGCCCATCGTAGGCAGCCACTGATGCGGTATTGACGATGACGCCGCGCTCCTCACCAAGCGGCTCCGCCGAGATCAGCCGTGCGGCAAACTGACTGAGAATGTTGAATGTGCCCACGAGGTTGATCTCGATTGCCCGCCGGAAGTCACCAAGTTTATGCGGGTTTCCGTCGCGGCCGACGGTTTTGATGGAAGGAGCGACCCCGGCGCAATTGACAAGTATCCGGGCGATCCCAAAGGCAGATTCGGCTTGGACGAGGGCCTTCGCGACAGCCTCTTCGTCCGTGACGTCAGCGGTGACACATCGGCCGCCGATCGCACGGGCGTGGGCGTCGCCCGCCTCATGATCCCGGTCAAGGATTATTACCTTGGCACCTTCGGCCGAAAGCATCGAGGCGGTCGCGGCACCAAGGCCCGAGGCTCCGCCGGTCACAATTGCTGTCAAGCCCTCAATTTGCACACTCATTCTCCCCTTGCGACATCAATTGCCTATCGGCCCATCCGCCGGTTCGTCAGGCATCGCAGCGACGCGAAATTTTGGTTGTCGCTTTTCGAGGAACGCCGATACGCCTTCGAGGCCTTCCATCCCTGTCGCTTGCGCGCGAACGCTGCGCGCTTCCAGCTCCATCTGAGCGTGCGGGGACGCGCAATCCGAAGAAAGCAAAAGACGCCGTGTTGCAGCAAAAGCGCCCAGAGGACCGCGAGCAAGTTGTTCGGCCATCTCGCGCGCCTCGCAGCGAAGATCCGCATTCGGAACCGACCGCGTCACAAGACCGAGCGTTGCTGCCTCGACGCTCGTGAGACGCCGGTTAGTGTAGGCGAGTTCCTGGGTTCTGCGCAGTCCAATCAGGCGCGGTAACAGCCATGTCGCCGCACCGTCGGGCGAGAACCCTATTCCCGCATAGGCCATGGAGAAGTGGGCAGTATCGGACGCCAGGACGATGTCGCCGGCCGCGGCCAGTCCAAGCCCTCCGCCCGCCACGGGACCGTTGACCGCTACCACCAGCGGCTTGTCCATATACAGCAGCATCTCGATCGCCGAATGCAGCGGAGCGGTGATCCGATCCAGCAGCGCGCCGACGTCTTCGCCGGCGGCGCCAATGCTCCTGACATCCCCCCCGACGCAGAAGAAGCGCCCCTCGGCAGTCAGCAAGACAGATCGGATCGCGCTATCGTTTGCCGCGTCATCCACCCTCCGGAGAAGCGCTTCGGCCATGCCGACACTTAGCGCATTTCCCTTTTCAGGATCGGAAAGGGTTATCACCGCGATCCCGTTTCCCCTCTCGATGCGCACCAGGGGATTGCTACCGTTGCCGCTACCCATCTAACCGACCGCCCGTTGTGCTGCGATCTTTCTCTCCGCAATGATGTCGGCCGCTTTCTCGCCGATCATGATGGCAGTGGCATTGGTATTGGTGCTCGGCAGCGTCGGCATGATGGATGCATCCGCGACGCGTAACCCTTCAACGCCTCGGACTCGCAGCTGCGGATCGACGACCGATTGAGCATCGCTCCCCATGCGGCAGGTGCCAACGGCATGATATCCGAGCGCCACCTTGGCCCGGATGAACGCCGCCCACTCCTCATTACTGGCGGGGATTGGATTCGGATTGCGATCGGCGGTTACAAGCCGCTGCATGGAAGGCATCTGATAGAGCTGGTTGATCAGCTTGCAGCCTTCGATCATCGTCGCGAGATCGCGCTCGTCGTCAAACAGCCGATGGACGATACGAGGACGGCGATCAGCGCCTAGCAGAACGCGACCGCGGCTCTTGGGATGACAGACCGATGCGTAGAGCGTGATTATCTGTTCCTTTGGGAGACCCTTTGAATCCCAGGAGGTGGCATTGGGGTCCATGTCGTAGCCGAGCGGCATGAAATGGACCTGCACGTTGGGTTCATCGAGATCGTCACGGGTTCTCACCAGCCCCATCGCGGGCACGGCCGGTGCGGCGAGCGGCCCGCTGCGGTTCCAGGCATAACGAAGCATGTAGCCAATAATGTCTATGGGCCGCATCCGGCTGTTCATCGTTGGCTGGTTCACATATTTATTCTGTCCAACGCCCGGATGTTCCTGAAGATTGGCGCCGACCTGAACCGCGTCATGGCGAACAGCGATACCATGCTCTTGCAGGATGTCGGCCGGTCCGATGCCGGAGCGCATTAACACAGCGGGCGTCGCCATGCTGCCGGCCGAGAGAATGACCTCCGCCTGGGCCGTGGCCTTGCGCTCGACACCATGGTGCCGAAAAGTGACGCCCGTCGCGCGCGCGCCATCGAAATTCACATGCTCCACTTCGGCATCGACGATGATTTCAAGATTGGGCCGAGAGGTCGCCGGGCGCAGATAGGCCTTTTCCGTGCTGCAGCGCCAGCCGTCACGTTGCGAGCCGTGAGTCAGAAACACGCCTTCCATCTGACCGTCCTGATATTCGGCAAGCGTCGGGATCCCGAGTTCGTTGCACGCCTTCAGGAAGCTGTGCGTCAGCGGATGGAATCCGGGGCGCATGGGCGCGACGGCCATCGGCCCATGGGATCCATGGGCCTGGCTCGGCTCGCCCGACCAGCACTCCGACTTGAGGAAATAGGGGAAGACGTCCTTGAACCCCCAGCCTGTGGCGCCTGCCTCCGCCCAGCGATCATAATCCCGCCGCGTGCCGCGGACATAGACCATGCCGTTGATGGAACTACCCCCACCCAGTGCCTTGCCGCCGGACCAGGCGAATGCCCGGTTGTCGATCGTGGGGTCGGGATCCTGGGGATAGACCCAGTCATATTTGGTGTTGCCGATCAACTGGACCACGCCGGCCGGCACCTGCACGATCAACGACCGGCCGCTCCCTCCTGCTTCGAGAAGAAGCACCTTGGACCGCCGGTCTTCGCTGAGCCGGTTGGCGAGTACCGCACCAGCACTTCCACCGCCTACGATGATGTAATCGGCGACTATGAAGTCGTCTTTCATATGCTTCCTCTCCGGCGCGGCCAGATCATTCCAATTATCGGCAGACAGCCTTCAGCCTACCGCGGACCGCTGGTTTGCTTTCGTTTCCAGCATGGCAGCGATGCGCTCCTCGCGAAGTTGCTGTCGCCGAACCTTGCCCGCGTCGTCGCGCAGCATCTTGGTCACGAACTCAAAGCTTCGAGGCAGCTTGTAGGCCACCAGCCTTTCGCGCAGGAATGCAAGCAGTTCGTCGGCGGTCAGGCGCCCCTGCGCCTCCACAATCGGCTGAACGATGGCGTGGGTGGTGGCGCCGAAGTCATCATCCGGCAGCCCGATGACCACGGCCCCTTCCACTTCAGGGTGCGCCATCAGGGCGCCCTCGACCTCGGCCGGGAAGATGTTGGCGCCTCCCGACACGATCATGTCGGTGCGACGATCGGCGATGTAGAGATAGCCGTCTGCGTCCATCCAGCCGAAGTCGCCAAGGGTCTCGAAGCCATCTTCCGTCGTCCGCGCGTCAGCACCGATGTAACTGTATGTCGAACCCCGGCCCCCGGCCGGAAGCGCGAAAATCTCTCCCACTTCACCGCGCGGCAATTCTCTACCGGCTTCATCGACGACCTTGATCTTGTCGAGATGGGGACGTCCGACCGAGCCGCGATGCGCTAGCCATTCAACCCCGTTCAGGATGGTGGTGACGATTCCTTCCGTCCCGCCGTAGAGTTCCCAGATCTTTTCCGGCCCAAGCCAGTCGATCCATTCCTGCTTAAGTTCTGGAGGCATGGGCGCAGCCCAATGCCAGACCGTCTCCAGTGACGAGACATCATATTTGCCGCGTACTTCCTTCGGAAGCCGCGAAATCCGCATCATCATCGTTGGGACGAAACTCGTCCATTTGATGCCGAACGTGTCGATCAGGCGTAGCGCCTCTTCCGGATCGAATTTCGTCATCCCGACGACGGCATGGCCTTCCGACAACGCCTGGATATTCGTCGTCACGGGCATGTTATGATAGACCGGACCGGTGGCGAGGATAGGACCATCATCCGGAAACCGAAGGGGCGGCCTGCGATTGGTGTCGAAGGTATTGGGCCCGGGGGCCACGATGATCTTCGGGCGTCCTGTAGAGCCACCGGAAGACATGGCCTTCCAGCGAGGGGCGATAACAGCTTCCAATGGGGTGGTTTCGGCGTGATCCCGGCCGAAATCGGCCGGCTTGGCGCCGAAAGCATCCCGCAAGACCGCGTCGGATGCGATCACCATCTTCGGATTGGCCACGGCTACGATCGCCTGAAGTTCCGCGAGCGGCAGTCGATAGGAAACGACGTGCGGCGTGGCCCCGATCGTCCACAGCGCGAACATCAGTTCGTAAAATGCCGATCCGTTCGGCAGCGCCAATGTAACGAGGTCGCCCTGTTTAATGCCGGCAGCGCGTAGCGCATGGGCTCGTCGCGTTGCGCGATCGGCCAAGTCCCCCCAGCTTATCACATCATCGCCGTGCCGGATCGCCCATGCATCATGCCCGTGAAGAGCCGCACCGCGTGCCGGTATCTCAGCCAGTGGAAAAACGGCCATCGACAAAAATCCTCCAAAATCCGTGGCCCGCTCACTCCGATGCGGGCTTGCCCTTCCAGGCCGCTTTGTCCTTCAAGCTGGCCGGCAATCCCGTCGGATCGATCGGCAACCCAAAAACCTGCTCATTGTGCGAATGGCTGAGTTGATGCAGCGCGAAACTCGTGCCCATCGCATTCACGCGTCCTTGCGCATCCTGCGCGGCGTTGACGGCTTCCTTGAGCAGCTTCAGCGTGAAGGATGGCTTTCTGGCGATCTTTTTCGCCATCGCCTCGGTAAAGCTCTGCAGCTCCTCGTTGGGGACCACATGGTTTACCATTCCCAGGCGATAGGCCTCATGCGCACCGATGAAATCGCTGGTAAACAGCATCTCCTTGGCTTTGCGGACTCCAAGCTCCCAGGGGTGGTTGAAAAACTCAGCACCTGCGACACCGATTTCGCCGGTATTGTCGGCGAACTCCGCATCTTCGGCCGCGATGATGATATCGCAGGGCCAGATCAGCATAAGTCCACCGGAAATGGCCTTTCCCTGCACCTGGGCGATCGTGACCTTGGGAATGTTGCGCCAGCGCTCGGAGAGCCCGAGGAACATCTCCTTCTCGATCCCCATGCGCCCTTCCGCGCCTGCGCAGCTGAACCCGCACCAGGTTCCGACTGGATCCCAAGGGGCCATTTCCGCGACGAAATCCGGGACGCGAAGATCATGTCCTGAGGAGAAGTGCTTTCCTTGTGCGGAAAGGATGATCACCTTGACCGCGTCGTCTCGGGCAGCTTCATTGAAAGCCGTGTTGAGCTCATAAAGCATGGCCGCATTTTGGGCGTTGCGGCTATCCGGCCGGTTGAGCGCGATCCGTACGACGTCGGTCGACACTTTTTCGACGAGTATCGTTTCAAACACTTTTGTTCGGCTATCGCTCATCGAAGCAGCCCTCTTCCGCATCATTTTCTTGTTGGAGGTTCAGTGCCCGAGGCGCTTGACCCCCTTTCTCAAGCGCCTCGGACATCAGTCAGGCGGCGTCGCGCTTGCGTCCGGCGCCCGCGTCCGCCTGGTCTTTGGGATAGAGGCGCTGGAGCTTGGAGTAGGTTTCCTGGCCCTCATTGCTCTTGTCCCAGACCATCCATCCGCGATCCATGTGGGAGAGGGCCTGCAATGCCATGCCGTAGCCGACGCCGACCTGATCGTTGAACAGCTGCTTCCAGCGGTCCACGAAACACTGCCGCGTGTAGCGGAGAGTGAGATCATCATAGGTCGCCATCTGGTGGGCAAGCTCCAGGGCGCGCGGCATGAGATCTTCCGGGTTCAGCACCTCGTTGACCACGCCAAGGCGCAGCGCTTCATGGGCATCGATATGCTGGCCCGTCAGCAGGAAATATTTGCCACGATTGGTCCCGAGGAGTTCCTGCCACAGGATATGCACACCATCGCCCGGAACCTCGCCAGCGGTGAAATGACCCTCGTCGGCATAGACGGCGGTCGTAGATGCGAGATTGATATCACCCAATACCATCAGTTCGCCGTGGATCAGCGCCGGGCCGTTGCAGGCGCAAATCACCGGCGCTTCGATTTCGAACAGCCGGCGGAACATCATCTTCTCGCCCCAAGCGGGCACGTCGAAATTGCTGGGAGTCTTGATGGGCACGCCCCACTCGCCATGGCGGTCGATAAAGACGTCGCCCGTGCCGGTGAATACGACGACGCGGTTGCCGCGATCCCCGCCGATATCGGTGAAAGCCGGAGCCCATTCGGAGTGATGCTCCGCGCCGTAGAGCACCGGCCCATCATTGCTATGCCACCGTACGACAAGAACACCATCGTCAGACCGATCGAACTTGAGAGTCTTGTACTTGTCGAAATATTCGGGACGCTTGCTCATCACATCTTCTCCATTAAATTGAAATTTCTGATCGAATTTCAGGCGATAACCATTCCGCCGTCGACTGAGAGTGTCGCTCCAGTCAGGTAAGAGGCTGCTTCGGAACATGCCCATATGACGGCCGATGCGATTTCGTCAGGACGGCCTGGCCTGTTCATCGGCACGGACGACTGGACATATTGATCGATGCTGAAGAAGCCCTCGGCCGCCTTTTTTGCGAGCATCGGTGTTTCTATGACGCCGGGACATATGATGTTCACCCGGATGTTCTGCTTGGCATATTCCAGTGCCGTAACCTTGGTCAGGCCGATCAAGGCATGCTTACTTGCCACATAGGCAGGCAGTTGCGGCGCTGCGCGAAGCGATGACACGGAACCCGTGTTCATGATCGCGCCACCGCCGCTCTTGAGCATGGCTTCGATTTCATGCTTCATGCAAAGCCACACGCCGGTCACGTTCACAGCGAATATCTGATCCCAAAGCTCTCGCGAGCAGTCCGCGGTAGCCCCGGTGTCCGGCGATATTCCGGCGTTGTTGTAAGCCGCGTCCAAGCGACCGAACCGGCCGACGGTTTCGGCCACCGAAGCAGCAACCGAATCCTCGCTGGTGACGTCGGTCGGCAAGAAGATCGCCTCGCCGCCAGCTCTGACAATGGCCTCCAGGGTTTCGCTCCCGGCGCCCTCATCACGGTCGAGGATAGCCACCTTCGCGCCAAGCGCCGCAAATTCCTGTGCGGTGGACCGGCCAATCCCGCTGCCGGCTCCGGTAATGAGGGCAACCCGGCCGCTCCAATTCATAACATTCACGTGTGTGCTCCTCATCACCGACGCCAGAGACGCCTCACTTGCGCATGTGCTCGGGCAGGCGATCGTCAGGGATGGGCGGCCGATAGTCTTCCGCCACACCGTCGGTGATGCAAACACGCTGGAGGGTACGGGTTTTGCCCGGGACCAGCCCACCGCGAGCATGATGATGGGCCTGGTTCGCCCAGATCACGATGTCGCCGTTGCGCCAGCGATGCTCGTAGATGTTCGAGTCCGCGTAGAGGTGCGCATGCAGTTCGGCGAGCAGGTCTTCGCTCTCGGCTTCGCTCAGACCGATGACGAGGGCCGTGTTCTGCTGGGTCGCGTAAAGCACCTCCTGGCCCGTGATCGGATCACGATGAATGAGGGGGTGTTCGGCTCGGGGAGCATTTTCGGGATAGCCCTCGATACGCTGACGGCCGGTCAACCCTTCTTCGCTGGCCGAAAAGAGGTTAAGGCCCTTGAGACCGCGCAGGCGTTCTCTGGTCGCCGGCGAAAGCGCCTCGAGCGCCAGTCGGCCGCTTGCAAATCGCGTCCAGGTTTCTTCATACGGCACTTCGATGCCGTGGAGGGAAATGCCCAGAAGCGGTACCGGCGTGTACAGGAAATCCAGGTGGAACGACACTTCGGAGTCACCCAGAAGACCATCCTTGCGCGTGTTCGAGACATAGCCGACGGTGGTAAAATCTTCCAAGACGGGTCCCAGCTTGGACATGACCCGTTTCTGCTGTTCCTGTGTCAGCTCCTGCTCGCGGAAGACGAGATAGCCATATTCCTTGAACAGGCGAGCGACCTCGTCGTCATTCTTTTCGTCCCGAAGGTCGAGATCCACCTCGACGCCGAACGGTTGAATCTTTGTAATCCTTGTTGCCGATTGAACAGACATCACAACCTCCAAATACTAAAGCATCCGCCTGGCGGACTTGATCGTCCGCCTCTTCGTTACAGTTCAGTACACATCCCGCTGGTACCGACCCTCACTCTGCAATGTTCCAAGGAATGTCTCGGCCGCTGACCCGGTAAGCCCCATGCCGGTTTGTATGACGGAGATCAGGGCACGATGAACGTCCGGCGCCATGTTCGCGGCATCGCCGCAGACAAAGATGTGAGCCCCGTCGGCGATCCACCGGCAGAGTTCGCCGGTTTGCTCCAGCAGCCGGTGCTGAACGTAGACCTTGTTCGTCTCGTCGCGGGAGAAAGCCGTATCGAGCCGCGTCAGGACGCCCGATCGAAGAAACGCATTCAGCTCTTCCTCGTACAGGAAATCCGTCGAGCGATTGCGCTCGCCAAAGAAAAGCCAGGCCCGCCCAGCGTCACCCTGCGCGGCGCGCTCCTGCAGAAAACCGCGATAGGGCGCGACGCCGGTGCCGGCGCCGATCATGATGATGGGGACGCCCGCCGCCGGCAGCCGAAAATGTGCGTTGGAATGCACATAGACCTGAAGCCGAGCGCCGATCGGGGTCCGTTCGCAAAGCTGCCCCGTTGCGATGCCGCGGCGCTGCTCGTCCCAGAGGAAATAGGAAACGGGAGCGACGGTCAGATGCACCTGCCGAGGCGACGCCTTGAGACTGGATGCGATCGAATAGAGCCGGGGCTGCAAAGGCCGCAGCATATCGACAAAGGTCTGAGCGTCGAGGGTGCCGGCGGGGTATCTCCGCATGATATCGACGATATGATGATCGCGCATCAGTGCGGTTCGTTCGCCGGCATCCGAGGCGAGCGCGATGCCGGCCAGCATATCATTGTGCGATACCGCGCCCCAGGCTTGCAGAAAGCGCGGCGTCACTGCGGCAATGTCTAGATAAAGGCGGAGCGCTTCATCAAGCGCAAGGGACTCCCCCTTGAGCGTGACGATCGCGTTGGCGTCGAGCTGACCCGCTTCAAGGACCGCGTTGATCAGCGCCGGATCGTTCTCGACGATGACGCCTAGTGCGTCGCCGGGTTCATACGCAGCGTCGGCCAGCTCAGGCAACTCAAGGGCCAGATGCCGCGTCGCCTTGGTGGAACCTTGGCCCGTCAGAACGCGGCTGTCGATGATGACGCCGTCGATCAACCGATATTTCTCGTGTCGCGCTGCCGCCGGCCCGCCGGGGCCGAGAGCATCCTGAAACGCCACAGGCTTCTGCACGATCGCCTGGAGAACCGCCGTGCGCCACTCGGCAGCCGGTTCCTCATAGTCGATGTCGCAATCTATCCGGTCCAGAATCCGTTGCGCGCCCAGCGCCGCCAGGGAATTGTCGAGGCGACGCCCCGCCGCGCAAAAGTGCTCATAAGTCGAATCGCCGAGAGCCAGCACGGCATAGCGCAGATGTCCGAGCGACCCGGCTTCAGCGGCACCGAGCGCGGCAAAGAAACTCTCTGCGGCATATGGCGCATCGCCATCACCCGTCGTGCTGGCGACGAACAGCGCGATCTCAGTTTCCGCTAGTTCGGAGATGTCCGCGTCAGCCATATCCGTGACGCGCGACGTCAACCCGTTCTGGTCGATCGCCTTGCCGAGCGCTTTTGCGATGTCCTCGCTGGCCCCAGTTTCGGTCGCGAACAAGACCGTCACATAGCCCGAGGACACGCTGCCATCGCTCTGATCCCCGCCGGTGGCATGCACGATGTCGGGCTCCCCAAGAGCGTCGCCTTGACCCCGAAGCGGCTCGAAAGCTGTTTCGCTGAGCATCACTGTGGGCGCCCTCCGGCCAAAAGGGTGCGGCCGCAGATCACGCGGACGCCGCCTCGACATCGTCGAACGTCACATAAATCGTGTCGTTCTCGACCTCGACGTCATAGACCTTGACGGGTATCCAGGCGGGCACGCCGGTCACCTCGCCCGTCAGGAAGCTGAAGCGGGAACTATGCGCAGGGCACTCGACGCTGTCTCCGCAGATCCAACCCTCGCTGAGAGACTCATCCTCATGGGTGCATCGATCATCGATCGCCCGGAATCCGTGGTCCTCGATATGCGCGACACAGAGCGTGCGACCGCCGACTTCGACCTTACGCATCTCGCCGGGCGGAAGGTCACTGACTTTGAGGATTTCCACCTTGTTCATGCGCGCGCGCTCCAGTTGTCGAGAATAACGGGGAAGGAGATGTATGTGGGGATCTGGTCCCTTGGATCGTTGGAGGCCTTGAGCGGCAGGGTCTGTGCCTGAAGCTTTGGATCGCGCCTGATGCCTGCCCGGAACAGACCCTGGACGAGCTTCAGATGGCTGCCGCTTTTGCCATCGTTGCCGAGCACGGCACGCAAGCCGAGGCATTGATGGGCGCCGGTCGCAAAGGCCAGACCGTACCGGCTGATACCTTCAGGAATCTCCCGCCGCGGATTGAATTCATTGGCGTCATCGCCAAAGATCGCGCGATCTCGTCCGGCTCGTGCCACCCATGCCTGGACTTCATCACCTGCCTTCAGCTGAACATCGCCGGCGTCGAGGTCATCGACCGCCAGACGGGTGAGGAAAGGGACGAAGGGGGCTCGCAAACGCAAAGCCTCCTGCAGCGCGTTGCTGACGAATTCCATGTCTTCGATGCAGGCCCGATCGGCGGGATATTTCTCGAACCAGTCGAGCAGATATTCGACGGTCGAGAGCACTGCCTGAACACTGGTTCCCGTCGTCGCGACGAAGAACAGGATGGCCTCCTTGATGCCGACATCCTCATCCGCGTAGGTCTCATGGGCCTGCGTCGCGATCATCTGCAGAAGATTGAGCGGCACGTCACCTTCTGTCAGTTCGCCGGCCGCGAGCCTTTGCAACTGCTTGCGCGTGTGTTCCAGTGACGGCCGATAGAACTCCTCGACGAAGACCTTCTTGGCTTCGATGCCCGCGTTCGTGACGCCTTCGCGATCTTCGAAATGCGCTGCGCTCAGGCCACCGAAGATCGGCAGAGCGCACCCGCGAAGACGGGCCATTCCTTCCTCGGACTCCACGCCCTCGATGCCGATGATCTTCGCCGCGAACTCCAGAAAAATGAGTTCGACCACCCCGGCCAGATCGCAGCCGAACGCCCCTTGCTCGTTGCGCTTGACCGCTCGCCCCATCCATCGGTCAACTGACGGTAGGATGATATCCTCGCGAAAGCGGACGAGCTGTTCGGGTCGCACGAGCGAATTGAGCAGGCGCCTCCGCTGGCGGTGAACGTCGCCATTGCTCATGGCGAGGTTGCCTTGCTGAAACTCGCGTACGTTGATTTCGGCCAGGGCGCTTGGGCAAACATAATTGTCGGCCGACACGTCCGCATTTTCCTCGACCGCCTTGGAGCGAAGGACTGTCTGCATGGTGTCAAGCGTGTCGATCGTCACACGCGAAACCGGGCACTTGGACTGGGGCGCCTGTGGCTCGGTGTCCATTTTCATACTCTCCCATTGGGGAAGTGCGGGGCCGTTGGCCGACGCATCCACCGCTTGAAACTTTCGTGAAGGAAACTACGGCGAGAGCGCCGCCGTGTATGTCACCGATGCTGGGGACCAATCGGAGACGACGTCCGATCCCGCTATAGTGCGGACCAACCGCCATCGATCGGCAGGCAAACTCCGGTTACGAACTCTGCTTCGTCGGAGCTCAAGAACATCACGGCCTGCGCGATTTCACGGGGCCGGCCGAGCCGCTTCATGGGGTGCATCTCGGCAATGGCGTGCCGCGCGGCTTCCGCCTGTTCATGTTCGAGGCCCGACAAGCTCTGTGCCATCATACCTGTGGGAATGCCGCCAGGCGCAACCGCATTGATCCGAATGCCCGCGGTCGCGTATTCGATTGCCGCATTCTTCGTGAGTCCCACTACGGCCGCCTTGCTCGCGGCATAGGCGGTCTGCATCGGCATGCTGTGATGGCTGAGGAACGACGCGGTGTTCGTGATCGCTCCACCGCCTTGGGTCTGCATGAGTTTGATTTCGGCGCGCATGCAAAGCCACACGCCAGTGACGTTGATCCGCATCACCCGATCCCACTCTTCGAATGTCAGATCGGCGGCGAGAGTCGACGATTGGGTAATGCCCGCATTATTGAAGGCACAATCGATCCGGCCGGTTACAGCCTTCGCAGCTTCGACGGCAGCCGACACTGAGCCCTCGTTTGCGACATCGGCCTCAATCGCCTCGAAACGAGCGCCGGCGGCGCGGAGCATCTCTGCGGTCCGGGCCAAGCCATCTAGCGAACGGTCGATGCCGACCACCACGGCGCCAGCCTCGGCAAAGGCCAAGGCGCTTTCCTGACCGATCCCGCTTCCGGCACCCGTAATCAGTACTGTCTTGCCGTCAAAACGCGCCGCCATGTCATCTCTCCTGAATTTGTTATGCTATTGGGCAAGATCGAGCTGTCAGCGCACCCGCTCGAGCACGCTGGCGTAATTGGCGACCGCAGCGCCACCCATGTTGAAGACGCCGGCGAGTTCGGCACCAGGAACCTGCATGTCTCCGGGCGCTTCGCCGCATAGCTGCATCGCGCAAAGGGCATGCATCGACACGCCTGTGGCCCCAATCGGATGCCCTTTGGCCTTAAGACCCCCCGAAGCGTTGACGGGGAGACGTCCGCCGATCTCCGTCCAGCCTTCCAAGGCAGCCCGCGCGCCTTCACCGCTGGGAACGAGGCCCATTGCCTCATATTCGATCAGTTCGGCGATAGTGAAGCAATCATGGGTCTCGACAAGCGAGAGATCATCGAGCGTGATGTTCGCCTCCTCAAACGCCCGCTGCCAGGCTTGCGTGCAGCCCTCGAAGCGGGTGATGTCGCGGCGCGACATTGGCAGGAAATCCTGCACATGCCCCCGGCCACGAAAGCGAACGGCCCTCTGCGCCTCGGCAGCTATATCCGGTGCGGCCAAAACGATGGCGGCAGCACCATCCGAGACAAGGGAACAGTCGGTTCGCTTAAGCGGCCCTGCCACAAAGGGATTGCGTTCGCTCTCGGTGCGACAGAATTCATAGCCCAGATCTTTGCGCATCTGTGCCCAGGGGTTACTGACGCCATTTCTGTGGTTCTTGGCGGCAATCCTCGCCAAAGCGTCGCTCTGGTCGCCATATTTCTGAAAGTAGGATTGCGCGATCTTGCCAAAGATACCGGCGAAGCCGCCCTCGGTTTCGCCTTCCTCGGCAAGATAGGATGCGCGAAGCAGATTTTCTGCGATCTCGGGAGATGTGGAGTCGGTCATTTTTTCGACGCCAACCACCAGGACTATGTTGGCACGGCGGGCTTCGATGGCATTGACGCCCTGGAAAACAGCGGCCGACCCGGAGGCACACGCATTCTCCGTTCGCACGGCCGGCTTGAAGCGTAGCTGCGGATTGGCCTGGAGCACCAGCGCGGACGTCAGATTTTGCTTCGAAAATCCAGCGTTGAAGTGTCCAAGAACGATTGAATCCACATCTTCGGCGCTGACACCGGCATGGGCCATCGCTTCCTTTGCCGCCGCAACGACCAACGTCTCGACGGTTTCTTCAGGTTGCTTTCCGAACGGGGTATGGCCCCAGCCTATGATCGAAGCGGTCACATTGGCACTCCAAATGAAATTGACGAAATTTGGGCGTCTCAGCGCCCCAGAAGCTTTCGCTCGGCGAGCCAATCTTCGGTGATTGAAGTTGCGCGCTCGAGATGTTCGGGCTGCCCAACATAATAATGAGTCGCTCCGTTGATCACGACATGCTGCTTGTCGCTCGTGGCGGCGGCCTCATAGACCGACCTGCAATGATATTGGGGCACGGCGTCATCAGCCGAGTTCTCGATGAAGAGGAGGGGCGCGGAAATTCGGGCCGCGGTCGCAACTCCCTCCGCGTTGGTGTCATCGATCGACCATTGCGACAGCCATGCACGCAGGGTGGAGAAGCGCGCCAGTCCCACAGGGCCGCTGTTCACGGTCTCCGGGACCCCAAGGTAGCACCGGCCGATCGGCCGATCGTTTGGATCGAGGGCTGCATCAAGGAAACGAGGATCCGCCAGTGTGCGATGCGTTACGAATCCTCGCTCCTTTTCCGCGCCACCCACCGTCCGCAGACGTTCGAGCGTGTCCTTCACCCAACTGGTAATCCGCCGCACGCGCGCCAATTGCGCTGCGCGATACTGATCGATGAATGCCGTGGAATAGGGTGGCTGCGAGGGTCCTGCATAGATATCGAGCGCCAGATCCCGCACATCCGGATCGCGTTCATCGATGACAGAGGGATCGATGATATCGAGCAAGAGCTTGGCCCGCGAGCTGTGCGCAGCCTGAAACACCACGGCGTCAGCCGGAATCAGGCCAGCCTTTGTCAGATCGAGCGGGTCGCCTGCGGGTGTGTGGGTGATCGTCGGGGCCTCGGCCTGCGACTGGTAGAACAGCGACAGCGACCCTCCGCCGCTCCAGCCGACCAGGACTACATGCTTATAACCCCACACGGATTTGGCGTGGCGGATGTAGGCGCCCAAATCGAGAAGGACGTTCTCCAAGATGCAGGCGGTGTCGTTGCGGGCATAGCGGCTGCCGGCGCACAAGACGTGCGCACCGCGACGGGCCGCCTCCCTCGGTACGGGGAGAAGCTGCAGAGTCGAAGCCGGGTGCATGTAGATTTGCAGGGTTTCGCTTGAAATCTCGGCGGGACGGATGAGGATGCCCTCAAGATTCACGGCGCCTTGATTGCCTGCGAAACCGTAAGTCTCCGTGAAGCTCTGCGTCTCATCATAATGGATGTGGACCCATTCAAACGTGATGTCATGCGCCATGCAAAAACCGTGCCTCCCCGCTCTGGCCGCCCTTCGACCTTGTGATTCCATGTGTCGATTGCTAGACTGTAGCAGGAAGCCACGCGCGCTCGTGTCCCTGTTGCGCGGGACGGATTGGCAGAAATCGGCATGGCTCCGTGGAGAGACTATGCCTTTTTGGACCGCCTTGCCGGAGTCGGCACTTCACAAGCTCGCTGCGAATTTCCCCGCGTTGATCATGTCGATCGGGCAAAAGCAGTTCGGCGTACAATTGCTGACGCTGCTTAATGATACGTGCGGCGCCGAACACGCCACGGTTTTTCACCTGACGGCCGACAACCTCATCGAAGTGACAGCAGCGAGCATGGATGGATCGGATACCGCCCATCGGCAGGTCGGCGTCTATCTCAAGGAGGGACTATGGCGCCGCGATCCGACGCTCACGGAAGCCAAGCTCCGGCTGACGTCCGAGGATGAGGCATTCGTCCGGACCGACATTGCCCATCTCACCGACGACGTCCTGCGAGACATCGTGTACGGTCAGCCGGATATCAGCGACAGGCTCCTGATTTGCTCCCGGTGGGGGGATGATATCGTGGGGCTCAGCGTGTTGCGGTCCTCGCATGCAGGGCCGTTCACCACCTCGGACATCAACGGTGTCCAGTCGATCGCGGGCACGATCTTTGCCCTCCTGGCGAAGCACATCAGTATCACATGGGACGGACCCAATGTTTCGGTGGCCCTTACGTCGCTTGAGGAGATCGAGACCTGCATCGCAGCATGCGCTTCGTCATTGCCGCGGCGAGAGGCAGAAGTCTGCAGCAGGATCATCTATGGCATGTCCTCCGTCGGCATTTCGCTCGAACTCAATATCAGCGAAGAAACCGTGATGACCTACCGGAAGCGAACCTATCATCGCTTGGAAATCGCAACCCAGCGCGAATTGCTGCTCTGGTATTTGGACCTGTGGAGTCATTGGCAGGATCGTGCCACCCGCGAGCCCGCGCAGCTGTCCTGGAAGCCAGACAAGATAGCATCCGCTCGATAGCAAAATGCCGACGCCCTTATGGGACGCCGGCATCAATGCGGCTGTGCGCTGTGAGCGCCGAAATCAACGCATCTGACGGCGGGCGGCTATCAGTTCCGTCATCGCTTCGCTGACATCGCGTCCCGCCGCGACAGCGCGCTTCTTCCCCTCGTTCCACATCGTCAGATCGGCATGTCCCTTGGCGGAATGACGGTTCCACTCGGGGTCGGTCGGGTAGGTGATCTCAAGCCGAATGTCGTTGGGATCGCGGAAATAAATGCTGTAGATCAACCCGCCATGGTCAGTGGGGCCGACGACGTCTATGCCCTTGTCCGTGAGCCATTGGTGCCACTGATCGACCTCATCCCGCGTCTCTGCCTGCAAGGCGATATGATCGAATATGTCATAAGCGGGATGCGAAACGGCAGGACGCGGCGGAAGCCCGGGCGCCTCGAAGAAGGCGATCGTCGATCCATCCTTCATCCGGAAGAAAATGTGAAAATAGGGGAAGGGATCGCCGGTCGAGGGGATCGTGTCATCGATGACGGTGCTGGCCAGCTCCATGCCCATGATGTTCATGTAGAAGTCGGCCGTCGCCTCAACGTCATGGGTCACCCAGGCCGCATGGTTAAGCATGAGCGGAGTGAGCCGTGCCATTGAATCCGCAACCGCCGTGTCGGCAGTCATAGCCATGGGAAATCCTCTCTGAGTGGGAATGAATCGTTGATACCAAAATGCCTAGTGAGCCGCTGTCCCCAATTTGCGGGACTAACGCGCGAGCCCACCACTGAGAGCGATCGCGGGTATCGGTACACCAGAAGCACTCGTCCGCCTCCACGCTTCAATTTGCTCCCAATGGCGCAGCGTTTCGCCAATCTCGTCTCGCCCCTCAATAAGCGCCGCCTTGCGGCCAGCCTCGATATCGAAAGCGAAAGTGAGCGCGCCAGCGATCGCGATTTGCTGGCTTACGAGGTCGATCTTTACGAGGGCGGTGGCGGAGTTGCCGACCAGGCGAAGAAGGAGATCATGGTCCTCGGGATCAAGGACGATCGGCAGAATCCCGTTCTTGAAGCAGTTATTGTAAAAAATGTCTGCGAAGCTTTTTGCGATGATCGCGCTAATGCCGAAATCGATCAACGCCCATGGCGCATGCTCTCGACTTGAGCCGCAGCCAAAATTGTGGCCTGCAATCAGAATGCCAGCGCTCCGCCAGGGTTCCTGATTGAGAATGAATGCCGGATTTTCGGCTCCGCCATCGTGATAACGCATCCGAGCGAATAGTGCGCCGCCAAGACCGGCCCGGCTGACCGTCTTGAGAAATTCGCCCGGCAGAATCTTGTCGGTATCGATGTTGTCCAGCGGCAAGGGCGCGGCGAATGCCTCCAGTTCAGTGAATTTCCGCATTACGAATAGGTCCTGACATCTACGATCGCCCCCGCGACGGCTGCCGCTGCTGCCATAGCCGGCGACATCAGGTGCGTCCTTCCCCCAGGCCCCTGACGTCCTTCGAAATTGCGATTGGAAGTGGAGGCGCAGCGTTGTCCGGGCGACAAACGATCGGGGTTCATGCCCAGGCACATCGAACAGCCCGCTTCTCGCCATTCAAATCCGGCATTGCGGAATATGTCGGCGAGCCCTTCCTCTTCCGCCTGGCGCTTCACGCTGCCTGATCCGGGCACAACCAGTGCGCGCACGCCGTCAGCAACATGACGGCCGGCAGCAATCGCTGCGGCACTGCGTAAGTCCTCGATCCGGCCATTCGTGCAGCTGCCGATGAAGACGACATCAATCGGCACACCCATGATCGCTTGCCCCTGCCGCAGGCCCATATAATCCAGCATGGCGTGCGCCTGATCCTGACGCTGAGAAGGCAAGGCCTCCACCAGGGGTATCGTCTCGTCGACGCGGATCACGGCTTCCGGACTGGTTCCCCATGTCACCATCGGAACGACCTCCCTGGCATCCACGACGATCTCGCGGTCAAATTTCGCCCCAGGATCAGAACATAGGCAGCGCCAGCGATCGATCGCCCGCTCGTAAGCCGCCCCCGTCGGAACACCGGGCCTGTCTTTCAGATAAGCAAAAGTCTTGCTGTCTGGGGCAATCAGACCCGCACGCGCGCCGGCCTCAATCGACATGTTGCAGACCGTCATCCTTCCCGCCATGTCGAGATCCGTGATCGCCTCGCCGGCATATTCGATGACATGACCGTTTCCACCGGCGGTCCCCAGCTTCCCGATGATATGAAGGACGAGATCCTTCGCCGTCACGCCGGCTGGAAGGCTATTTTCCACCTGTACACGCAGAGTGCGCGCCGGCTTTTGCCGCAAGGTCTGGGTTGCAAGGACATGCTCTACCTCCGACGTCCCGATGCCGAAGGCCAAGGCGCCAAAGGCGCCATGGGTTGAGGTGTGACTATCCCCGCAGACGATCGTCATGCCGGGAAGCGTCAGGCCGAGTTCCGGGCCAATGACATGCACGATGCCCTGCGCCTCGCTGCGCAGAGGAACATAGGGAACCCCGAATTCAGCCACGTTGCGTTCGAGGGTCTCGACCTGGATTCTGCTGTCGGCATCGCTGATCGGCCGATCACGATCTTCCGTCGGCACATTATGATCTGCGACCGCGATCGTCAGCTCGGGGTGCGGTAGCCGTCTGCCCGCAATGCGCAACCCTTCGAACGCCTGCGGACTGGTGACCTCATTCACCAGATGACGGTCGATCTGAAGAAGCCATGACCCATCATCGAGTTCGAGGATCGCGTGAGCATCCCAAATCTTCTCGAACAGCGTGCGTGGCTTGCCCGTCATGCCGTCTCCTCCCGCCGCGCCTGCGCGGTCAACGCATCTCGAACCCGCCCTCCCACACACGCGCCAGGCAGCGTTGCGGCGCTGCCTGCTGCCTCCAGCAGCCGGGAAAGATCGATCCCTGTAGAGATGCCCATCTTGCCGAAGGTCCAGACCAAATCCTCGGTCGCGACATTTCCGGTAGCCCCCGGGGCGAACGGACAACCGCCAAGGCCGCCAAAGGATGAGTCGATCACAGCCACACCGGCATTGAAGGCGGCGAGCGCGTTTGCGACGCCGAGGCCATAGGTATCATGACCATGAAAAGCCCATTGACGGATTTGTGGGAAGAGTCGCCTTGCCCTCTGAAACAGATCGCCGACCTTGTCGGGGGTGACGCGGCCAGTGGTATCGCACAGGCAGAATTCAGCCTCGGCTGAAACCGCAGCGAGAGCCCCAATGATATCCAGGGTCGCGACCGGATCGACGGGACCGTCGAATGGGCAATCGAACGACGTCGCGAGGTTCAGACGAATTCGCGTGCCCTCAGGAAGCAGTGCCACGATGGCTCTGAAATCCTCGACCGACTCTCGGGGCGTTCGTAGCACGTTGCTCTGATTATGCTTGGGGGAGACAGAAAGAACGAAGGCAAGATGCCGTGCGTCCGCCGCAAGCGCGCGTTCGGCCTGGCGCTGACTTGGTACGAGGACTTGTACGTCCAGCCCAGGCTTGGTCGCACAATAGGCCAGCAATTCAGGCGCATCCGCCATTTGCGGGACCGCCCGTGGGCTGACAAACGCCGTCGCTTCCATCCGCCGAATCCCGGCATCGTAAAGCAGGTCGATCAAGCCCGCCTTCTGTTCGGTCGGAATGAATTGGTTGATCGGCTGGAAGCCATCTCTGGGTCCGACCTCTACAATCGATACGGACGCGGCGCTCATTTCAACACTCCAGCACGCTCGAGTTCGAGAAGGCGGGACTCATCATAGCCGAGCAATTCCCTTGCAATGGAACGGCTATCTGCGCCGATGTCGGGCCCGGTGTTGCGCACCTGGCCGGCACCGTCCGGGAAATGGGGCACGATACCCGGATGAAGGACGGTGCCGAGCAGGGGATCGTTCACTTCGCGTACCATGCCGCGTGCACGATATTGAGGGTCGCGCGCAATATCCTCGGCCGTGTATACTTTCGAAGCGGGGATGTCGGCATCAGCAAGCATCTCCGAGAGAGCCTCCGCGGGATGACGACGGCTCCAATGCTCTATTAACGCATCAAGCTCGCGCGCGTTTTGAACGCGCTGGGCGTTCCCTTGGAAGCGCGGATCGTCAAGCAGGTCGGTTCGGGCCATGAGACCAAGCAATTTGGCGAAAAGCGGCTCGGAGTTGGCGGCTATAAGAATCCACTGCCCATCGGCGGTCGGATAGGCGTTGGACGGGGCGGCAGTGGCAATTGCTCCTCCCGTCGGCTGCTTGACTTTGCCCAACGCACCGAACTCTGGAAGCATGCCTTCCATCAGACTGAGCACACTCTCTGTCAGAGCGACGTCGACAGTCTGGAAGCGCAGATCGGAGCCAAATCTCTCCCGTCGCCAAAGGGCCGAGACGATGCCGAAGGCGGCGTACAGCCCCGCCAACGAATCTCCGACGCTGACGCCTACGCGGACAGGAGGAAGATCGTAGGTTCCTGGCGGATGGTTGGTCAGGTGCCGGATGCCTCCGATCGCCTCGCCGATCACACCAAAGGCGGCCTGATTACGTCCCGGTCCACTTTGGCCATAGCCCGAGACATGGGCGACGATCAGGTTCGGCTGTCGCTGTCGCAGCACCTCTGGCGCCAGTCCCATCTTGGCGAGCTGGCCCGGACGAAAATTCTCCACCACGACGTCGCAATGCTCGACGAGGTCGAGCAGAACATCCCGGCCCGCCGGCGCTTTGAGGTCGAGCGCGACGCTGCGTTTGTTGCGTCCATGAACCGACCACCATAAGGAACGTCCATCGATCTGAGCGCCCCATTGCCGCACGGGATCACCTTGAGGCGGCTCGATTTTGATGACATCGGCGCCCAGATCCCCGAGCAAGCGCGTACAGAAAGGCGCGGCTACGAAATGGCCGATTTCCAGCACTCGGATGCCCGACAGCACGCCACCCGCGCCCTCCTGCTCATAACTCATGCGTCCACCGCGTCTTTCGCGGCGCCGCTCAACTGCTTGTAATTGCCCACCCGCGCCGGATCGACGTTGAGGGGCCGCCGATAAGAGGGGTCGAGTTCGTTGCGGCTAGGCTGCGGGGCAGTTTCAGCCACCTTGAACTCGAATGGTTGCAGGCAGTCATAATTCGGACCGCCCTCCGCCGTTTTCGAGCCTTCGATCGTGTTGATGGAGGGCGCAACCCAGTCCACGATATATTCGCGCGCGACGATGCCCCATTTGCCATCCCGCTTTTCCATGCGGTCAATGTAACGACCGCCAATGGCGCTGAACGGGGCGCCGGTCTTGTTCATTCCCGAATAAGACAGGTAGGTCTCGCAATGAGCGACGTCGCCGTCGATCCAGGCAAGGTGATTACCGATCATATGCTGGGTCGCACTATGGTTTTCCGAGTGCATCTTGCTTACCCAAGTCCAGAATTCGTCCGGCGATCCCACAAACATGCTGTGATCGTCGATCGCATCCTCATGATAGGCGGACAGCACCATCTCCTTGTCGAGACGGTCGACGCCTCGGCAGTAGCGGTTCACGACATCCAGAATCTCCTGCCGATCCATGAGATAGGTCAGCTTCTCCTGCATCTCTTCAATCGTCATCATTGGCTGCTTCTCCGGTTCCAGTCTGCCGCACGTTCGATGCGATCGAGCAGACGGTGTGTTTGGAAGGCGTCGGCAAAGGTGGGAGCGGTCGAGAAGCCCGCGACGAGATCCTCATGGACCGCGCGGTATGCGTGCGCGACGGCATCGGAATATCCCGTCGGATCAGTGCCAACCAGTCGGTATGCAGTCGGAACGGAAAGAGGGCCGAGAGCTTCGCCGCCCCGGCGCCCCTGTATCCGCACATGGCCATATTGAAGGTGACCGGTGTCGCCCTCTACAATCAGATCACCCTTACGACCGTTGATCTCCCAGCGGAAGGCACCCGCTGGCGCGTCCCCTCCGCGATATTGGAGCGCAACGACCGCACCACCGTCGAGGGTGCCGCCGACAACAACCTGATCCGGAGCGGTCGCCTCGACGGCACCTTCGCCATCAATGAGATCGACCGAGCGATAACCTGTCGCCAAACTTGCATGCAGACGAGAAAAGTCGCCGAGAACCCAGGTGAACAGATCGATCATATGACCGAACGGGATGCTCAGCATCGTCGCACCCGTGGTATCGTCGAGCACATAAGCCATGTTGGCCATGCTGGCGCCGCCCCAGGGGAAGCCGCCCGAGCCGATGACATTGGACGAAATCACCTCGCCGACATAGCCTTGGCCGATCAGATCGCGCAGGTAGCGAAGGGCCGGTGCGCTCCTCCCCTGCAAGCCGGCGAACGCCGGAACGCCCCGCGTCTGGGCGCCGGCCGCCATCGCGCCGGCCTGCTCCAAATCCTTCCCAAGCGGCCATTCGCAATAGACGGCTTTGCCCCGCCCGAGAGCGTGGGCGACCAACTCCGCATGGTGCGGCACTTTGACGGTCACAACCATCAGGTCCACATCCGGTCTGGCCACGAGTTCAGCAGGGTCGGCAGAGGCGAAGCCGATGCCATAAGCCTCCCCGGCCGCCTTTGCGCTATCCGCCGTCGATGCGGACAGCCCTTTGATGACGAACCGGTCCGGCATGGCACGGAGCGCCGCGAGATGGGATATAGCGGCCCAGCCCCCCTTGGCGCTCAATCCGACAATGCCGACGCCGAGCGGTGTGCTTGTCGCGGGCATTAACCGGCAATCCGCGATCCGGGTGTGAACGTCACGTTGAGGCTTTCCAGAGCATGGATCTGAAAGTGCTCCATGAACTTTGGCGCCGGATGCTTATCCGAGATTTGGATGTTCTGCAGTCGCTCCAGCAGCCGAGTTATCGCGACGCGCATTTCCATGCGAGCAAGCTGATTGCCGACACAGAAATGGATGCCTCTGCCGAACGCAAGATGGTTGCGAACGCCCTTGCGATCGATGTCGATCTTCTCCGGGCACTCCCATTTGGCCTTGTCGTAATTTCCCGCAAGATAACTGACCTGCACCACGGATTCCTTGGGGATCGACACGCCCTGGAGCTCGGTGTCCTGTGTCGTGTAGCGATATTGGTGCGGCACCGGGGCGTGTGCGCGCAGCATTTCTTCGATGACGGCGGGAACCATTGCAGGGTCGGCAAGGAGCCGTGCCTTCAACGCCGGATCGCTCAGGATCATGTACATGGCACTTGTAATGCCGGTCGTCGTGGTCTCGTTGCCCGCGACAAGGATGAGCTGCGCGATCATCAGCAGCTGGCCCATCGTCAGCTTTGCGCCATTAACCTCTGCATGGACGAGCCGACTCAACATATTGTCGTTGGGCTCGACCTCATACTCACGCGCGCGTGCAGCGAGATAGTTCTGCATATCGATCATCCGATCGGTCAGCATGAGTTCGCGCTCGGGAGGGCAATTGGGATCATTGCGATCGACCCACGCTGTCGACCAGAGCTTGAACTGCTCATAATCTTCGCGCGCCACGCCGAGCTGGTCGGAAATGATATACATCGGCAGGTGGACGGCGAAGCCCGATCCGAGATCGGTTTCGCCTTGCTCGATGAAACCGTCGATCAGTTCATCCACTAGCCGTAGCGCATAAGGCTCCAGCTTTTTGACATAGCTCGGAGTAAAGACCTTATCGACCAGGGCGCGGTGCAAACCATGTTCCGGCGGATCGGCAAAGGCCAGTACATGTTCCTCGGGCCAACCACGTTCACGGTAGCGCTTGGCGACTTCCTCCGACACCGACGTCTGACGGTTGATCATGATCGGCGTTTTGCTGGAAAATATCTCCGGATGGCTGTTGACATAATGAATGTCGTCATAGCGGCTCACGATGTACATTCCGGTGCCGGGATCACGATAAACGGGTGCTTCGTCCAGCAGCCGATTGAGGAACGGGAAAGGGCAGCGCTGCACTTCGCCCGATGCGTAGGTGCCCAGATCGTCTTCCGTGATTTCCATAGTCCCGCTCCACTGCCCCCGGCTCCGACTCTCTTGCGAAGTCGCCCAAGACGGCATTCAAAAGTTTGCTGGATTCGTCCTAGCAGACGAGCCGCCTGCGGCCTGTCACCGAGCACCGGGACAGGGGCGGCAATCAGGTCGCAAGTGCGTGCGCACCGCTCAGCGCGACATGCTCATCCTGCTCAGGCAGCGCGCCGGATACGCCAATTGCGCCGACGCAGTGACCCTCATGGTGAAGGGGGATGCCGCCACGATAAGGATGGAGGCCGGCGATCGCGATCATGGAGGGCATATCGCTGACGGCCTGCTCTAGCGTCGCGGTGGACATGTTCAGCTCGACAGCCGTGCGCGCTTTGCCCTCGGCCACGCGCAGCGAAATGAGAGGCGCGTTATCAAGCCGATCCAGGCGCAACAGATGACCGCCGTCATCGACGATGCAGATCGTCACAGCGAGCCCATCCGCCTGCGCGGCGATCCGCGCGGCTGCCATGATGTGGTCGATCTCTGAAACGGTGAGGCGCGGTCGAGAAATCATGCGCCTTCCTCGCGCGGCGCCTTTGCGCTTGGATCCGCGGATTTCTCGTCCGCATCGAGCGGCGCGGTCCGGTACATGTCGAGTATGAAGGCGTCGATTTCCCGGTCCGTTCGGGAACGGGCCATTTCACACATATATTCCGCGTCACTGCCCACCGGATAGCGCGTCTCCGGCCTTTCCGCGTTCAAGGCGTGAACGACGACGGAGGCGACGGTATCAGGCGAAGTGTATTTCTGGGCTGCTAGTCCTTCGTCCGCCCTGTATTTCATCTGTCTATAAAGCCGACCGTACGAGGCTGCCTCGTCTGCAGGTAATTCAGCGATCACCTTTGCGAGCGACGCCTGGCTGCGTCGCATCATCTGGGTATCGAGCGCGCCTGGCTGAACTAGAATCACCTCGACGCCCCAAGCGCCAGCCTCCTGGCGCATGACGTCGACCAAACCCTCAAGCGCGAATTTAGAAGCGACATAGCTCGCCATCATGGGCGTGGCGACGACGCCCGACCATGATCCTGTCAGTATCAGGCGGCCCCGCGTCCGCCGAAGGGCCGGAAGACTGGCTTGGTAGACGGCGAGGTTGGAGAGACAGTTGATTTCCATCGTACGACGAAAGACGTCGAGGGCTGTTGTTTCGGCTGGAGCGAAGGGAGCCACGGCCGCGCAAATGACGACTGCGTCCAGCGATCCCAGATCGCGGATCAGCCGGTCGACGGACATTTTGAGTTCCTCGGGCCGGGCGAGGTCCGCGGCTTCGACCGCCACACAGTCGGGACACGCTTTCGTGAACGCGAAGATGGCGTCGGTACAGGAAACCGTAGCGCCAACCTTATATCCTGACGCGAGTAGCGCCCGGGTGACGGAAAGGCCCATGCCGCCATTCCCGCCGACTACGAGAGCTGCGGGTCCTGTCACCGAGGGATGCCCCTGGCTGTCCAGGCGGTCACAGCGCTTCTCGGACGAGAGAGAGTGTTCGGTGATCCTCTACGGCGGTAGAAACCCTGAGCAGAGCGAGGGCCATCGTCTCCCAGCCGTAGCTTTCGGGCGGGCAGGTCAGCCAACCGATATACAATGTCCACAGCGCCGCGCGACGGTGTTCGGTCCAGAGCACGTCGGACGCCGGCGGTGAATCGACCCCGAACTCGATCAGCTTGTCGCGATAGTAGTCGAGCAATGCCCGCTCATGCTCGCGCCGCTCAGCGATCGATAGGGCGGTATTGATGATATAAGTCACATCGTGGAGCGCGAACCCTCTCACGCAGAGCTGCCAGTCATGTAGGCCCACGCTGAAATCCGGCATCCGGTAGGTATTGCCAATATGAAGGTCGCCGTGAAGCAAGGTCTGCGGCAAGCGCGCTTGATGCTGCTTGTTCGCGCACATCCCTGCGAACAGCTCACGCTCCGTGGTGCCCAAGCGTTCGAGCAATTCCCGCTTGAATTTGTGAAGCTCGAGCTGACTGCGGATCCCCTCCTGCGGAATGACGCTCCGCATGTGGTTCTCAACCCCTCCGCTCAGATGGGTTTCCACCCAAGCCAAATCTCCTGCGAAACGATCGCTCTCCCAGTGGAGCGCATGAACCTTGGCAATCGCATCAAGGATGCGCTTCACATTCTCGACGCCGACTTCGTCGAGATTACTTGGGAAGATCGCGCCACGGCGCGTTACGTCCTCCATGATCAGCAAATATCGTTTGGATTTCGGGTCGAAATATCCGCCGAGCGAACCGGGCGCCTCGATGGCAAGACCCGGCCGTATCCGATTGTAGAAGTTTACCTCGTTCGCGAACAACCCGTCCAACTGGCAATACCAGGCATCCGTGCCTTTCTTGCGCGGATCGAACGACAACTTCAGGATGACATCCCGCGGCAAGTCTGCAGGAGACAGGTCGGAATATTCAAACCTAGCGGTCGCGCGCGCGGACGTTGAGACATCGCCGTCGCCATATTCATGGGATTTCTCTATCGTAACGGCGGCTACGGCGGCCCCAGGCACGACCTGGCCGATAATATCGGTCAAAAGGCCGGGCGTCAGATCATAAGGAGATGGGGGGATTTGCATCGGGAATTCCCTCAGGACTGTTCGAAAAGTGCAGCTAAAATTTCGAGGCTCCCGGAGAGCAGAGTGAAGCGGCTGGCTTCAAAGGCGTGGGCCTCCGCTTGTGGCAGTGGCGTGTCGTAGGTCAGTCTGCGCTCGACCAGAGTTGGTCCATTGAGATCGACAGGATAGAGTTGCATGGCCCCGACAACGTTATAAACGGGTAGGGGCAGATCCCCGATGACATCATATTCTTGGAACCATTTGCGATCGTCCACGCCTGTGAGCACTTCATCGAAAAATGAGCCGTCACCGTAGGTCACGCGCCGCTTGACACCGATCGTCAGTCCATCGCCGCCTTCCAGCGTTATTTCGGGGTGATGCTCGATCCAAGGGGAATGCGCGCCGAAATCGCGGATGGCCTGCCAAAGGTCGGCAACAGGTGCGTTTATGATCCGGCGTGCGCGAACCGTTGGCATTGCTCCTATCCTCTCGAAGGTCGGCTTTTAGTGGGCGGTCATTCCGCCATCGACCGGTATGGCGGCTCCAGTAATGAAAGATGCGTCGTCACTGGCGAGAAATGCTACGACGGCCGCGATTTCATCGGGGTCGGCAAACCTCTTTAGCGCATGCTTGTCCGCCCAATCCGCAGCCGTTCCCTCGTCCATGAACGATAGCGCCAATGGAGTGAGAACGCCGCCTGGGCAAAGTGCGTTCACGCGGATTTTGTGGCGGCCATATTCGAGTGCCGCTGAACGAGTCATGCCGACGACGGCGGCCTTGGAGGCCGCGTATATAGAGAGGGTTTCAAACCCGACCAGCGCTGCGGCAGACGCGATATTCACGATGGATCCTCCACCGCGCGCCATCATTCCCGGGAGCACTAACTTCATCGCGTGCCAGGGTGCACGCAGATTGACAGCGATCACGCGGTCGAAGTCCTGCCTGTCTCCGTCAGCGAGCAAGGCCGGCTTGCCGTCTATTCCGGCGTTGTTCACCAAAATATCGAGCCGGCCCCAACGCTGCTCTACTTCCAGGACAGCCTCGCGAAGCATCGCCTCATCACTGACATCACCGACGAAGGTAAAAATGTCGCCACCGCTCGCTTCGGCGAAACCCCTGCTGTCGTCGAGGTCGATGCATGCGACCCGAGCGCCTTCGGAAATGAGGCGTCGGACGGTGGCGGCGCCAATTCCTTGTGCGCCGCCGGTAACCATGGCGACCTTGCCCGCCAGCCTGGACGAAATTGGCGACGTCACGCTTGTCACACAGTCCATCCGCCGTCCGCAGCGTAGCTTCCCCCGGTCAGAAAACTCGCGGATTCCGAAGCCAGAAACACAATGACATTGGCAATCTCGTCGGGCATTCCTGGCCGCGGAATCGGCAAGCCCGACGCGAATTGGAGGATCGGAGCAAAAGCGGCATCTCCGCCCTCGGGCCGTACCATGGGCGTATCCACAAGACCCGGATGCACCGAATTCACCCGGATTTTATCACGAGCAAGATCGAGCGCGGCGACCTTGGTCATCCCTGTGACCGCAAACTTGCTTGCCGTATAGGCAATAGCACCGCGCTCCGCCTTGAGGCCGGCTACCGACGACACGTTGACGATCGCGCCGCCGCCCCTGGCAATCATGGAAGGCGCTGCCGCCTTCATGCCCAGGAAACAGGATAGTTGATTGATTTCAATCACTCGCCGATAATCGGCCTCATTCAGCTCTTGAAGAGGGGTGGGAGCAGGAGCGACGCCGGCATTGTTCACCAGTATGGAAACAGGTCCAAAACTATCTTCCGCGACGGTGATGACCGCTTTCCAGTCGCAACCGTCACTAACATCGTGCGCAACGAAGCGGGCAGCTTCGCCAATCTCTGTCGCGACCTGCGCGCCTCGCACCTGATCGATATCGGTCAGGATCACCTTGGCGCCGAGCGCAGCGAACATTTTGGCTGTTGCAGCGCCAATGCCGCTCGCTGCGCCGGTCACGATCGCGACGTCGCCGCGAAATGTTTCGGCGTTCATGCGATATCCTCTGCGGAGGGAGGCCGATCTCGGATCGACCTCCCTCATCTCTGGTTAAAACCGGTAGCTGAAGTTAGCCCCGAACGTACGTGGCTCGCCGGTGAAGCGGACGGCGCCGTCGCCTGACGAAGCAACAGAATTCCAGTAGTACTTGTTCGTAAGGTTACGGCCGTAGATGCTGATCCGCCAACCGTGAATGGACTCCACGCCGAGCCTTGCATCAAACAATGTATAGGCCGGCATCACGAAGTCAGGATTCTCGCCGAGATCAGCATACGTTTTGGCGCGATAGGTCATCGTTCCGCCAACGAATGGCGTCAAATCCCCGCTGGTTTCGAACTTATATTCCGCGTCAAGGTTTGCTGACCATGGCGGCGCGTAATTGAATTCCTTGCCAGAAAAGTCCAGAGGGCGACCTGCAAAGTCGAAGCCGACATAATTCTTCACCTTGGTTTTGATATAGGTGGCGCCTCCGTTAAGACGCAGCCCTCCAAACTGCGCGGTGATATCGATGTCTGCGCCGTCAACCGTCGATTTGGGAATGTTGACGAGGGTAGCGGTCACGAGAGCACCCTGCAGGACCGGCAAGAACGAGAAGAACTGCTTGTTCACATAGTCATAGTGAAAGGCGGAGGCGTTGAGCTGGACATGATTATCAAACAGCGTCAGCTTGGCACCGACCTCATAAGAAGTGAGCTTTTCCTGCTTCACCGGCTGGATTACGGAGTTAAACAAGTTCACGATCACCGGGAACGTTCCCGCCTTGAACCCTCGGCTCACCGAGCCGTAAAGCAGAATGTCGTGGTTCACCTTATAGTTGATCGCGCCCCGCCAGGCGACATTATGTTCTTTCTGCTGACCGTCCGCATAGATCGGCAAGAAAGTTGGGGCAGGTCCGCCGTCATCGATCGTGATGCATCCGCCGGATACATAGGCCGCCGCGAGTGCAGGATTGATTGCACCCACAATCGCTTGCGAGACGCCGCGGATACCCGGTGTTCCACCTTTATCGAACGTGCATCCGTTGATCGTCTGCTTCGTCTCGGTGTAGCGGGCTCCAGCAGTAAGCGTGACGCCCTTGATCACCTCGTAGTCGACACTGCCGAACACGGCGGCAGCGCGCTGTGTCAGATCATATCTCCACTCGGCCGGAGAGTTCGGCGGGAACCCTGTATACCCGGTATATGCGTTGGCAACGCCCTCGGTAATGTCGTCCTTGCCGTAGCTCGCACCCAGAACGAAGTTGAGGCCAATGTCTTTGTAGTTGCCCGCAAGACGAACTTCCTGATTGATGGACTTGATGTCGGCCTTCGCCGTCGCAGGCTGCATCGGTACGGCTGTGCCGTCCTGGTCGTGCGGCGAGCGAAAGCGGGTCTTGAGATAATTTGTGATGGACGTGAACGTCAACTGATCCGTGACGTCGTAGTCGGCCCGAAGGACACCCTGATAGGTGTAGTTATCTGCCCGCGTATCATATCCCGTGTCGAAGTCGGCTTGCCGGGCGTTGGTCGGAAGGTGATTTTGATATTGCAAGAACGGCTGCGCGGATGCTGCGGCCGGATTGACGGGCTGGATCAGGAATGCCTGGGCTTGTTGTTGCTCACTGCGGTCCTTCGCTGCGTTCAAATTGACGGAAATCTTGAGACGATCGGTGGGAGTCCAGTCGAGCAGCAGCCGGCCAGCAACCTTGTTCTGATCCCCGTTTTTCTGATCATTGAGATAATAGCCATGCTGCCATCCACCGAACTGGGTGGTTTGCACGGCAACGCGGGCACGCAGCGTATCGGACAGCGGGCCGCTCACGAATCCTTCCGCATTGGTCTCGCCCCAGTGGTTCACGTCCACACGAAAGCCGGCGGAGAGATGCGACGTAGGCTTTGCAGCAATAACGTTGATCGAACCACCCGTCGCATTTTGCCCGAATAGCGTGCCTTGGGGGCCCTTGAGAACCTCTACCCGCTCCACGTCGAGGAACAGAGCCTGGCCCATCACAGGATAGGGTATGGCAGCTTCGTCGACGTAGGAGCTAACCGTCGGCGGCGCCGACGCCTGGAAGGAGTTGAAGTTGACACCACGTAGCGAGAAGACCGGCGGCCCAAACACGCTGGTGGATGCCGTAAATCCGGGGACGATCGCTCCAAGCCCCGTCGCGTCTACCACTCCCGCGCTCTGCAGCTGTGTGCTGGAGGCAACCGAAACACTGACACCGACGTCGTTGAGCCGCTGCTCACGCTTCTGCGCAGTGACAATGATCTCGCCAAGTCCCGAGTCATCGGCAGCCGGCTGTTGGGCCTGAGCGGGCGCATCGGTCGCTTGAGCGTGGACTTGCGTGCTCGCGAACAGCGACGAGGCGACCAAGCTAATGGTCGCCGCTGACATATGAAACCGGTGTTTCATTACAGATCCTCCCCTAAGCGCCCCTCTCTTGGGGTTCGCTATCGTTACTAACCGCCGAGGGTGGGAGCCGCTGTCACCTGAGGGGGTGACTGCCTCGCACGTGGCCACCGCACTTGCGCTTTGTAGCGGGAAAGGCGCATCCTGCATGCGCGCACTACCGTGATAACAGCTCGAACCAAGCGAAAACGAGGTGCGACCATGCGAGATGATCGCGTCGTGACATCATAGACGGCTATCGCGTGACCATTGACAACGGTTCGGGAGAGTGAGCGTGTTCGAGTTCAAGATTGATGGCACACATGGAATACTCAGATTTAAAATGGAGAACATCTTCACGGTCGACGAGGCTCTGGCATTTAATGTGCAAATGCATACCCATGTTGACGAAACGCGGCGGCGATTCGGTAATGTGAAAATCTTGGGGGACGTGCGAAATGCGCCGGTCCAGCCGCTGGAAATTGCCGATCGTTTAGATCCTCCGAGCAAATACCTAAGTCATTTGGGTGATCGATACGCAATCGTCCTTTCGTCGACTCTTTTAAAGTTTCAAGCAAATCGCGTAATCGATGACGCTCGGGCGAAGGTGTTCGTCAGCTATAGTGAAGCCGAAGAGTGGCTCATAAAGGGCCAGCATCTAACCTGACTGAGGTCGAGGCACGTATGGCCCCCTCGTTCATGAGTCGCACTGTGATCTCGGCGTTTGGAAGGCCTGAGTATCGCTCCGGCCACGCGAGCAATCTGCTCCGCCTGAGATCATTCGCAATATATTCAGAATGTAGTCGGGGCGATTTTGCCACCGAGTCTCATTGACACGGGAGATGGCTTCTCGAACCGCTCTTTGCAGGCAATATCCTTCCACCTATCCTCAAAAGGGCGCTAGGGACAGGGAGCCTTTGCTGCCCACGTCTCTCGAACTGCGGGGGCGCGGTGATCGACACCCCTCGCTTGGCTTCGCGCTGCTTAAGGATCCGCCGGCATCCCCACGCCTCAAAATTCGGTCGGTTGGTCGCGGGAGTTCGCAGCAATCCGCCGCTAAAGTACGGACCGGGGGTAGGACCGGCCCCAGCGTCAACTACATAAGTTTTTGAAACATAAGGATAAATGGCGGAGCGGGAGGGATTCGAACCCTCGATACGCTTTTGACGTATACTCACTTTCCAGGCGAGCGCCTTCGACCACTCGGCCACCGCTCCGCACATGGAACCCGAACGTCGCTGCAAGCGGCGTGAACCGGGTTCTTTCATCCCATCGCACTGGAAGGCGGCTCCCTATCGTGCGGCGGGCGGGGTGGCAAGGGTCATCTATGGGAAGGCTTTACTTTGTTGGCCGCGCCTTGTTTGATGGCGCGATGAGCTATCGTCCCCGCTTCGCGCTCGTCCCCTTCCTGGCCGCCACCGCCGCCGCGCTCGCCGCCCCAACACCGGCTCAGCAGCCCGCCCAACCGTCCACCACGTCACCGCCCGCCACGCCTTCGGTCGTGATCGCGGCCTCGCCCGACAGCGCCTGGACCTCGATGGCGGCAGAGGATCTGCTGGTCATGACTGTCGAAGGGGGCAAGCGCGTGGTGATCCAGCTCGCCCCCGCCATGGCGCCGCGCCATGTCGCCAATATCCGCGCGCTCGCGCGGGCGCATTGGTGGGACGGGACCAGCATCAACCGGGTACAGGACAATTATGTCGCGCAATGGGGGGACGCGACGGAGAAGAAGCCGTTGCCCCCCGGCCTCTCGCCGACCAGTCCCGCGGACTATGCGCTGTCGCTCGCGACGCGGCGGCTGCAGCTGACGCCCTTGCCCTATGCGGATCCCTATGCGCCGAAGACCGGCTTCGTCGCGGGCTGGCCCGTGGCGATGGATGGCGATGCGGCCTGGCTGCCGCATTGCTACGGCTTTGTCGGCGTCGGCCGCAACCTGTCGCCCGATGCGGGGACTGGCGCCGAACTTTATGCCGTGATCGGCCAGGCGCCGCGCCAGCTGGACCGCAACATCGCGGTGGTCGGCCGCGTGGTCGAGGGCATGGCCCATCTGTCGAGCCTGCCGCGGGGATCGGGCGACCTGGGCTTCTATACGGCGCAGGAGCATCGCGTCCCCATATTGTCGGTGCGGCTGGCGAGCGACCTCCCCGAGGCGGAGCGGCCGCGCTTCCAGCAGATGGACACGACCTCGCCGAGCTTCGCCGATTATCTGCGGCTGCGCGCCAACCGGAAGGATGATTTCTACGATCGGCCTGCCGGGGGCGTCGACCTGTGCAACGCGCCAGTGCCGGTCAGGCCGACGCCCTGAGGCCGCGCAGCCGATAGCCTTGCCAGTCGCGGATGCGGCGGATGGCGAAGCTGGTGCGGATCGCTGACACGCCGGGCAGCCGCGCCAGGCAATCGCGATGAATGGTATCGAATCCTTTGAGGTCGGCCGCCGCCACGCGCAGCAGATAGTCCGCCTGACCCGCCATCAGATGGCATTCCAATATTTCCGGAAAATCGGCCACGGCCGCTTCAAACCGGTCCATCGTCTCGCGGCTCTGGCTGGTGAGCGAAATCTCGACAAAGGCCTGCAGGTCGAGGCCCAGCGCCTTGGGGTCAAGCCGGGCGGCATAGCCAGCGATCAGTCCCGCCTCCTCCAGCGCCTTGATGCGACGGTGACAGGCCGATGCCGACAGGCCAATCCGCTCGCCCAGGTCAGCCATGGAGCGTCGCGAATCCGCCTGCAGCGCCTCCAGCAACGCGACGTCGAACCGATCCACGCAATATCATCCCGAAATTAAACCAATATTGCACATATCATCCTTTGGGTCGCCGCAGAATGCAGGAAATGAGGGAACATCCGCCGGCGCGTCGGCGCTATGATGTCGCGACATGGACGCGCATCAGCGCGCCGCCCCATTTTTCCGGAGAGTCAGGATGATCGTCGGCACCGTCAAAGAGATCAAGAATCACGAATATCGCGTCGGGTTGACTCCCGAAAGCGTGCATGAGTTGACCGCCAGCGGCCACCGCGTGCTGGTGGAGGCGGGGGCCGGCGAGGGCATCGGCGCGGGCGACGATCTGTACGTCAAGGCGGGCGCGGAGATCATCGCCACCGCCGCCGAAATCTTCGCCACCGCCGAGATGATCGTCAAGGTAAAGGAGCCCCAGGCGGTCGAGCGCGCGATGCTGCGCCCCGGGCAGATCCTCTACACCTATCTTCACCTGGCGCCCGATCCCGACCAGACTCGTGACTTGATCGCGTCAGGCGCCACTTGCATCGCCTATGAAACGGTGACTGACGCGACCGGCGGCCTGCCGCTGCTCAAGCCCATGAGCCAGGTGGCCGGCCGCATGGCGATCCAGGCCGGCGCCACCGCGCTGGAAAAGGCGCATGGCGGGCGCGGTGTGCTGCTGGGCGGCGTGCCCGGCGTGCTGCCGGCCAAGGTCGCGGTGATCGGCGGCGGCGTCGTCGGCTTCAACGCGGCGCAGATGGCGGCGGGCCTGGGCGCCGACGTCACCATCCTCGATCGCAGCCCCGAAGTGCTGGAAAAGCTCGGCATGTATTTCGAGGCGCGGGCCAAGACGCGCTTTTCCAACAAGGCCAATCTCGCCGAATGCGTGGCCGAGGCCGATCTGGTGATCGGCGCGGTGCTCATCCCCGGCGCGGCCGCGCCCAAGCTGGTGACGGCCGACATGCTCAAGACCATGAAGAAGGGCGCCGTGCTGGTCGACGTCGCGATCGACCAGGGCGGATGTTTCGAAACCAGCCGCGCCACCACCCACGCCGAACCCACCTATGTGGTCGACGATGTGGTCCATTATTGCGTCGCCAACATGCCGGGCGCGGTCGCGCGCACCAGCACCTACGCGCTCAACAATGTGACGCTGCCCCACGCGCTGCGCATCGCCGATCTGGGGTGGAAGGAAGCGCTGCGGCGCGACCCGCACCTGCGCGCAGGGCTCAACGTCTGGGACGGAAAGGTCACCTATCAGGCCGTGGCCGACGATCTGGGCCTGCCCTATACGCCCGCGCAGGACGCAATCGCCTGATCCATGAACCAGGGATGCCCGGCGCGCCGACACGCGCCGGGTCGAAGCGGCGCCAGTCCTTCCTTGGGGCTGGCGCCCTTTCTTTGTCATTCGCCGATAGCCACGGGGCATGTTTCCAGATTGTAACAGCGCGCACGCAAAGTCGGTTGCGGGTTCTCCATCCTCGTTCGTCTAGCGGGGCAGGGGGACATGATGACATGCCCCCCATGCATCCTGGTTTCGCCGAAGAGAGGCATGGACTGACATCATGGTCGATTATCCCAATTTCGCCGCCTTGATCCCGCAGGGCGATGGCCTCACCATGCGCGTGGTTCGACCCGCGCGGAAAGGGGCGCTGTGATGTCCGCTGAACTCACGACCTGGCTGGTGCCGCTCGTCGCGATGCTGGCCGCCGGCCTGCTCGCGGGCTTTGCGGCCGGCATTTTCGGCATAGGCGGCGGGTTCGTCGTCGTGCCCGCGCTGCTCGTGGTGCTGCCATTGCTGGGCGGCACGAAGGATGCGATCGCCCATGTTGCGATCGGCACGTCGGCCGCGACCATCATCGTCACTTCGATCCGGTCGCTGCTGTCCCATGCCAAGCGCGGGGCGGTGGAATTTGAAGTGCTCAGGGCCTGGGCGCCCTGGATCATTCTGGGCTGCGGCGCGGGCGTGCTGCTCGCCAGCCATGTCGACGGGCGGACGCTCAAGATGATTTTCGGCGGGGGCGTCGTCCTCATGTCGCTCAACTTCCTGCTGCCCAAGGTCAGCGGCAAGGTGGTGAGCGACACCATGCCGTCCGGCATCGTGCGCGTGGGCATCGCGGGAGGGCTTGGCACCTTTTCCTCGCTGCTGGGGATTGGCGGCGGCACCATCGCCATCATGGTGATGACGCTGTGCGGCCGGACCATCCACCGCGCCATCGCGACTGCCTCGGGCATCGGCACCCTCATCGCCATCCCGACGACGATCGGCTTCGCCATCATCGGCCTCAAGGAAACAGGCCTGCCCTGGGGGTCGCTGGGCTATATCAACATTCCCGGCACGCTGGCGATCGCCTCCATGTCGATGCTGACCGCACCGCTGGGCGTCGCCGCCGCGCACAGCCTGCCGGCCGGCCCGCTCAAGAAGATCTTCGGCGTCTACCTGCTCATCATCGGTCTGCTGATGCTGCGCAACGGGCTGGCGTGACCCCCCCGTCACGCGAATGAGCACAAGGCGGCTGCCCCACGGGTTGGCGGCCTTGTTCATGTCACGCGCTCGTGCTTGCGCGACCAGCCGTTCGCTCCATGATCGCCGAGAGGCTACCGCCTCCACAATGTCACGGGCGAAACGATGCCCGGTTCCGCTGGCTTCCTCGCCGCCTCTAACAGGCTTTGTCACTGGCGGGCTTTGCCGTTATGGCTAAGGCGGGGGAACCATGGGGCAGTCCGATCAGATTTCCGTTTTGCTGGTCGAGGATGATGAGGCCGCGCGCGCCAATATCGCGGGCATTCTGGACGCGGCGGGCATGATCGTGGAGCAGACCGGCGACGGGCCCACGGGGCTCAATCGCGCGGGCAGCGGCGCGCACGACGTCGTCATCCTCGACCGTATGCTGCCGCACCTTTCGGGCATCGACATCGTCACGCGGATGCGCCTGGCCGGTATCGGCGCGCCGGTGCTGATGCTTTCCGCGCTCGGCCGCAGCGAACATCGGGTCGAAGGGCTGGAAAGCGGCGTCGACGATTATCTCGCCAAACCCTTTGAACCCGATGAGCTGGTCGCCCGCGTGCGCGCGCTGTGGCGCCGCGCCAACCGCCGCAGTCATGAACCCGTGCTGCTGTTCGGCGATCTCGAATGCCATGTGAAGGCGCGCACCGCCTTCCGCCAGGGCCGGCATCTGCCGCTGTCGCCCAAGGAGTTTGAACTGTTCCGCTATCTGATGGATCATGCCGGTGAAGTGGTGACGCGCGAAATGCTGCTGCGCCATGTCTGGAAGCTGAGCTTCGATCCGCAGACCAATGTGGTCGACGTCAATGTCGGCCGGCTGCGGCGCAAGCTGGAGGATGGGTTCGATACGCCTGTACTGGAGACCGTCTGGGGCACGGGCTATCGCCTGATCGCGCGCACCGATCCCGCCCGTGGCTAGGCCGGGCCTGTTCCTGTCGATTTTCGGCCGGGTGACGTTTTCCGCGCTGCTGGTCAGCCTGCTTTCGACGCTCGCATTGTTCCTAGTGGTGCGGCAGATCGTCGAAAATGACGGCCGCGCAATGCTCGCGCGGGAGGTCGATACCGATCTTGCCGGGCTCGCCGACATCTATGTCAGCGGTGGCAGCGACGAGTTGAAGGCGCGGATCGCCGATCGGTTCGTCGTCCATCGCCAGGATGGGGAGCGGGTCTGGTATCTCCTCGCCGATGACGCCGGCAGGCCGATTGCCGGCAACCTCAGCCGCTGGCCCGAAATCGCGCCTGAAATGTCGGAAGCGCGCTTCGTGCCTCTGCCCGATGGAGAGCGGATGTTCGCGCGCGCCACTCGCCTTGGGCCCGGCATGCGGCTGGTCGTCGGGCGCAGCGACTATCGCGGGCAGGGGCTGCTCGCGCGGCTTGCCATGGCTTTCGCCACCGCAGGCGCGCTGATCGCCGGCCTCAGCCTTGTCGCCGGTCATTTCGCCGCGCGCCGGCTGCGCAGCCGGGTGGAGGCGGTGAACGCGACCTTTGCCGCCGTGCGCGCGGGCCATATCGAAGCGCGCGTTCCCGGCGCGGGGGACAGCGACGAACTGACCGAGCTGGCGGCCAACACCAATGCGATGCTGGACCAGGTCGAGCGGCTGATCGAGGCGCAGCGCGCCGTGTCCGATCAGACCGCGCATGAAATCCGCACTCCGCTCATGCATCTCGACACCCGCATCCTCAAGGCGATGGAAGCGACCGGCGATGATCTGCTGCTGCGGACGCTCGACCAGTCGCGCGACGAAATACGCAGCGTCGTGCGCTTGCTCGATTCGCTGCTCGATATCGCCGGAACCCAGGCGATGCGCGGCGACATGCGCGGGCTGGCGGAAATCAATCTCAGCCAGATCGCGGAAAATCTGGCGGATCTTTACGGGGCAAGCGCGGAGGAGCTGGGCATCGGCTTCCATGCCCGGATCGCGCCCGGCGTAACGCTGCGCGCCGACGCGATGCAGATGATGCGGCTCATGTCCAACCTGCTCGACAATGGCTTCAAATATGTGCCGTGCGGGGGCAGCGTGTCGCTCGAACTGTCGGACGGCCCGCATATCGTCGTGCAGGATGACGGGCCGGGCATTCCCGCCTCCGACCGGGAACGGGTTTTTGAACGCTATGTCCGCCTGAACGATATCGCCGGCGGGGGTCATGGACTTGGTCTTTCGCTTGCGCTCGCAATCGCGCAGCGGCATGGGCTCTCGCTCCATGTGGAGGATGCGGCGCCCGGCGCCCGCTTCGTCGTCCAGCCGGAGGAAGGATCATGATCGCCCTGCTGCTGCCCCTCTTGTTCGCCACCGCCACGCCGTCAGCTGAACTGGAGCTGCGCGATCCGGTGCTGCGCGCGCTGGTCGAGGGGGAGGCGGCGCAGGCGCAGGGAGATGGCGCCACGCTGGGGGAAAAGGCGCAGTTGCTGACCGCACTGGGCGCGACGCCAGCGCCCGGGCAGCAGGATCTGGCATCGCTCTGGACCAGCGAAGCGCAGTCGCGGGGCGCTACCGTTGCCGCCTTGCCCTATCGCGGACGTGCGCTGGGGCCGGCCTATCGCCGCGGATCGGTCGTCCCGGGCGGCAGCGTCACGATGCGGCAGCTGTTTCTGGGCGGGCAGCGCGCGCAGATCCTGGTCGCGCCGACCAGCAGCGGCGATGGCCATTTGTCGATCAAGGTGCAGGGCGCGCATGGCGAGACCCTCTGCGCCAAGCCGGTCGGCGGACCGCAGGCCAATTGCGCCTGGATGCCGCTTTTCACCGAACGCTACGACATCGTCATCGAAAATGACGGCGCCGCGCCGGCCGACTTCTATATGCTGGTCCGCTAATGACAACCGGCTGAATTAGCAGCACAATTTTGCCTTCTCCTGCGCCCGCGCCAGCATCAGGCCACCGACGCACCGGCTCGCCTCGTCCATTCTGCACATCTGTTAAGGCGCAAAAGCCGGGGGTCGGCGCGTTGTGCAGAACATGGTTCAGATCAGCGAAAAGGAGAAGAACCGATGACTCGTTCGACGTTTCTCGCCGCGGCCCTGCTGGGCCTTGCCCCCGCCATGATGTCGGCCAGCGCGCTGGCGCAGAGCCCTGAAGGTCCGGTCAGCTATGAAGAACAGCTGGCGCAGGTCGAGGACCAGCTTGTCTACCAGGGCCCGATCGCGGGCGTGGAAAATGACTATTGGTTCAACTATCAGACCGACCTGGCCGAAGCGCGCAAGGAACTGACCAAGGATCTGCGCGGCTCGTCCGATGCCGAGGATAATCGCGACGCCTGGGAGGAATATCGCGCCGAACTGGCCGATGCCCGCGGCGATTATGCCAAGGAAATGGCCGAAAAGGGCTATCCGGTCGGGCAGGTGCGCGTCCTGGCCGCCGATGGTCGCTGACGCTGCTTGAGGAGGAAGCGCCGCTTCCTCCTCAATCCGCATCCGGATTGCGGAAATTCAGCCGGCGCGTCACTGTGTAGTCGAGGACGCCGACCAATAGATAGCTGATGGCCTGCTGCACCAGGGTGAGCAGGCTTCGGCTTTTCCGATATTCGGCAAAGTCGATGGTCCGGCTTTCTTCCAGTTCCCGCGCGATGAAGCCGCGCACGTCGCGGGCAAAATCCGCATCTTGAACCCGCAGCATGACTTCCAGGTTCAGGAACAGGCTGCGCATGTCGAAATTTGCAGACCCGACAAACACCGCATCGTCGATCACCAGCAGCTTCATGTGCAGCTTGCACGGCTGATATTCGGCAATTTCCACCCCGCGACGCAGCAGCGGCCCGTAGAGCAGGCGCGCCGCCGCCACCGTTGCGAAATTGTCGGACCTGGCGGGCAGGAGCAGGCGGGCCCCTTCGCGCCTGGCGGCGCGGGCGATGCGCTTCAACATGCCGCGCCCCGGCGAGAAATAGGCCGCGATCATGTCCACCCGTCGCGCCCGCTCCAGATCATGTTTCACCACTTGCGCCCAGGGGCTCAGCCGCCGGGTGGGGCCACCGATCAGCCAGCGAAAGGGCGATGCCCCGTCATGATGCAGCGCCGGGTGCCATTGCCGCACCATCGCGCGCAGCGTGCGAAAGCGCTGCTTGCGCGTCGATACCCAGCGCCAGAGCTGCCCGTACCAGATCGTCATCGCCTCGACCTGCGGCCCCTCGATCGACAGGCCCAGATCGCGCCAGCAATCCTCCTGCGGAATGCCGAAATAGCCGTCCTCGACGTTGAAGCCGCCGATCAGCAGGCGGGCGTCGTCGGCGATCGCCATCTTCTGGTGGTTGCGGATCAGATAGCGGGTCGACCGCCGCGCTCCGAACCGGCCGAAATGCGCGCCCGTCTCGACCAGGGGGGCAAAGAAGCTGTCAGGCGCCTGGCTCGATCCGAACGCATCGACCATCAGCGTCACGGCAACGCCCCGTGCGCGCGCCGCGATCAGCGCGTCGCGCACCAATGTCCCGCTCTCGTCGGCGGCGAAGATATAATAATAGAGCTTCAGGCTGCTGCGCGCGCCGTCGATCAGGGCGATCAGCGCGTCGCGAAGCGCCATGCCTCGCGTAATGAGGCGCAGATGATTGCCCGCCAGCGCGGCATGGATATCCGCTGCGCCGCTGGCGCTTGCACCGGGGGGCGGGACGGGCTTTGCGGTGGCCATATCTGCTTCATGCCTCTTCCAGAGCGGTCTGGCCATGGCTTTATGGCCTTATCATTGACTCCCCGAGACAAGGCTGCTAGGCGCGCAGTTCACGACTTCCATTCGTTGTATTCAGGAGGCCCTGTTTGGCCCGCGTTACCGTCGAAGATTGCGTCGACAAGGTTACCAACCGTTTTGACCTGGTCCTTCTTGCCGCCCAGCGCGCCCGTGAAATTTCGGGCGGCGCCGAACTGACGCTCGATCGCGACCGCGACAAGAACCCGGTCGTTGCCTTGCGCGAGATCGCCGAAGAGACGGTCCTGCCCGGCGACCTGCACGATTCGCTTATCGGATCGCTGCAGAAGGTGCAGGTCGACGATGACGACACGCCTGATGAGATTGGCTCGATCGCCCAGTCGGCGGAGGCCCTGCGCCTGACCGCCGCCGCGCCGCCGCGCAACCAGAATATCGGCGGCGACTACGACGGCTGATTGCCCGAACGATTTGGAGAGGGAATGAGGCCCGGCCTGCGCAAGCAGGACCGGGCCTCGACCTTTCCAGCTGTCGGGCTGACGCAGGCTTGTGGCTTCCTGCCCCACTTGAACCATTTGCGTCTTTCGCACGTTATGGGACACAGGACATGGACCCGATTGCGGTATGTCGCTATGATCCGTCGACGGCATCGGCCGCCGCATATCGTCTCACCACTGTCATTCACCGTTGCGAGAAGGATTATGGACCTCCCTGACCGCCCCAAACGCTCCAATGTCTTCATGGACGCCAATCTCGAAGCCGAAGGCCAGACGTCGGATATCGAGCTTGTCCGCATCCGCGACATTTCGGCGGGCGGCGCGAAGGTGCAGGGGGTGGCGCCGGACGTGGGCACGCGCATCATTCTGACGCGGGGCCGCTTCACCATTCCCGCGCGCGTCGTCTGGGTCGGACCCACGCAATTTGGCGTCGAATTCGACAAGCCGATCAACGTCGATGACGTCATGAAGGCGGCAGGCCCTGCCAAGGCGCCGGACAAGCCGGTCTATGCGTCGGCCCTGACGTCCGACTATCCGTCCCAGGGCCGCGCCGCGCCGCGACCCTCCTCGCCAAAGCCAACGGACCGCCGGCCCTTGTTCGGACTGCGGGTGGCCGGCTCCAACCGCTAGAGCAGCGATACTTTCCCTCGGCTGACGCTATTGACTACAGATGTAATCAATGCGATTACATCTGTAGTTGTAACAGGTGAGTCGAGTGCGGGCAGTGAGCGAGAAGATCAGCGAAGCGGAACTGGTGGTGATGGAGGCGCTGTGGGAAGCGTCGCCGCAGACCGCCAATGACGTCGCCGATCGCGTCATGGCAACGCGCGACTGGAGCCTGCAGACCGTCAAGACATTGCTGTCGCGGCTGATGGCCAAGGATGTGATCGCCGCGGATCAGGATGGCCGGCGTTTCCTGTATCGACCCATGATTGCGCGGGACGACTATGTCGCCAGCGAAACCGGGCGCATGGTCAGCCGGCTGTTCGGCGGGCGCGTGTCGCCGCTGGTGGCGCAATTGGCTAGCCAGGATCAGCTGAGCGCGGACGATATTGCCGAACTCGAAGAAATCCTGAAAGGATTGAAATCATGAGCGTCTGGCTGGCCGAAACGCTGATCGCCACCACCTTGCTGATGGCTCTGGTCATGATGGTGCGGCAGCCTGTGGCCAGGTGGCTGGGGGCCGGCGCGGCCTATATGCTTTGGGCCCTGCCGCTGGCGCGGATGGTGCTGCCGGCGCTGCCCGACGACATGGCCGACCCGTCGCCGCTGCATGTCGTGATGGACCATTCCGGCCTTCCGGCGATGCTGACCGCCGCGCCCGCTCCCGCGATCGACGCCGCCCCCGGCCTGCCCTGGACGGAAATGGCGATCGCCATGTGGCTCATTGGCGTGGTGTGCTTCATGCTCATCCAGATCATCGGCTATCTGCGTTTTCGCGGTCTCATGTTGAAGGATGCCGTGCCGGTCGCCGTCGAAGGCCGCATCCGCATCGTCACCAGCCCACAGGCGTCCGGCCCGCTCGCCTTCGGCGTGTTCCGCCCGCACATCGTGCTGCCGCCCGACTTTGCGCACCGCTATGATCCGCTGGAGCAGGAGATGGCGATCGCGCATGAACGGGCGCATCATGAACGCGGCGATCTGGCCGCCAACATGGTCGCGCTGCTGCTGCTCGCGGTGCATTGGTGCAACCCCGTGGCCTGGCTCGCCTATCGCGCCTACCGCGCCGACCAGGAAACGGCGTGCGACGCGCGGGTGCTCGCGGTCTACGGCGGCGATCAGGCCCATGCCTATGGCCGCGCGATCCTGAAAGCGGCCGGCGGTCGCCACTATGCCGGCGCCTGTCATCTCACTCGTCTCGCCACGCTCAAAGGGAGGCTCAAAATGTTGTCCAGTCATGAAGCATCGCTCCGCCGGATCAGCTGGGGCATGGCGGCGGTCGCGCTGGTCACCGCCGCCGGTCTGGCGCTGACCGCGTCGGGCAGCCGCGCCGCCCAGCAGATGGCGGTCATCACGCAGAAGATGGAGAGCGCTGACCTGACGCGCCTCACGGATCTGGTCGCTCAGCCTGCGCAGGCGACCATAGCGGCGGCAACGGCCCGTCCAGCGCCCGCCATGCCCGCAGTTCCCGCCGCGCCGGCAGCCCCGGCTGCGCCCGCCGCGCCCTATGCGGCGCCCGCCCCGGCGCTCGCCCCTGTTCCGCCGATCCCCCCGGCCGCCGACATGACGCCGCCTGTTCCTCCCGTGCCGCCGGTGCCGCCCGTCACGGTGCGCAGCGAAAAAGGTCGGATCGTCGTCACGCACGCCGACGGCCGGGTGGAGACTCACCGCGTCCCGACCGAGGAGGAGATCGCCCGCATGGTGCCAGTGGTCGATGTGCGCGAAGGCTGCGAAGGCTCGGGCCTGACCAGCCATCGCGAAACCGTCGATGCCAATGGCCGTCGCCATATCCGCGTGCGCATCTGCGAACGGGCGATCGAGGCGCAGGCGCGGCAGGCCGAACGCATGGGCAGGACGGCGGCGCGCAGCGGCCTCATCGCCGCCCGCGCGCAGATCGCCGCGGCCCGGATGCCGGCGGAAGCGCGCGCCGACGCGCTGCGCGACATTGACGAGGAAATCGCCGAACTGGACGGCGAAGGCCACTGAAAGCTCAGCCCCGGCTCATCAGGCCTGACCCAGTCGCCGGGCGAGTGCGACGAACTCCTCCACGCTGACCGTTTCCGCGCGGCGCTGCGGGTCGATCCCTTCGGCCTCCAGCGCCGCAAGCGCGCCGGGCAGTCCTTTCAGGCTCTGACGCAGCATCTTGCGACGCTGGCCGAAGGCTGCCGCGGTCAGCCGTTCCAGATGTTTCAGCTGAACGTCGCCGGGCGCCGGCTTGGGCGTGATGTGGACCACAGCGGACATGACCTTGGGCGGCGGCGTGAAGGCGCTGCGATGCACCTTCATCGCGATGCGCGCGTCGCTCCGCCACTGCGACAGCACCGCCAGCCGGCCATAATGGTCTGTGCCCGGTTTCGCGACGATCCGTTCGGCCACCTCCATCTGGAACATCAACGTCAGGCTGGCCCACCAGGGCAGCGGCGACCATGCGGCCGACAGCCATCCGACCAGCAGCGGCGTCCCGACATTATAGGGCAGGTTGGCGATGATGTGCGCGCCGTCGCCCGCTTCGGCCCGCGCATCGACCTGCATCGCGTCGCCGGGAATGACGCGCAGCTGGCCGGGGAAGGCATCCGACAGTTCGGCCAGCGCGGGCAGGCAGCGATCGTCGCGCTCCACGGCCACCAGCCGCGCACCCGCGCGCAGGATGGCGCGGGTCAGGCCGCCTGGCCCTGGACCCACTTCGAATGCAGGGGCATCCTTCAACGCGCCGGGGATGGCGGCGATGCGATCCAGCAGCTGCTCGTCGAGCAGGAAATTCTGCCCCAGCGCCTTGCTCGCGGCCAGGCCATGTCGCGCGATGACGTCGCGCAGCGGCGGAAGCGCCGGACGATCGTCAGCCATGCGCGATGCGCGCGCGCGCGGCGTCCGCCGCCATCCGCAGCGCCGCCATCATCGCGCCGGGATTGGCGCTGTCAGTGCCCGCGATGCCAAAGGCGGTGCCATGATCGGGCGAGGTGCGCACGATCGGCAGGCCCAGCGTGATGTTGACGCCATCATCGAAATTCAGCGTCTTGATCGGGATCAGCGCCTGGTCGTGATACATGCACAGCGCCGCATCATAGGTTTCGCGCGCCCGCGCATGGAACATGCCGTCGGCTGCGAGCGGGCCGACAATGTCCAGTCCCTCGCTGCGCAGCTGCTCGATGGCCGGGCGGATCACGTCAATCTCCTCGCGCCCCAGCGCGCCATTTTCGCCCGCATGGGGATTGAGCCCGGCGACGGCGAGGCGCGGCCGACCGATGTTGAAATTGCGCTGCAATCCCTTGGCGGTGGTCATCGCCCGCGCACGGATCAGGTCGATGGTGAGCGCGGCGGATACGTCGGCCAGCGCGATATGAATGGTGATCGGCACGACCTTGAGCGCCGGGCCGGCCAGCATCATCACGGCATTATGCGGCGCGACGCCGCAGCGTTCGGCGATGAATTCGGTCTGTCCCGGATGCGTGAAGCCGACGCCATATAGCTGCTCCTTGCCGACCGGCGCCGTCACGATGCCGGCGGCCGATCCCGACCGGGCCAGGCCGACCGCGACTTCCAGCGCCTGGAAAGCCACGCGCGCGCCGTCGGTGCCAGGGGTGCCCGGCACGATCTCGCCGGCTTCGCCGACCTGCAGGCAGGGCAGGGCGGTCGAAAACACCGGCGCCGCCTCTTCGGGGCTGTCGATGCGCGCGACCGGCCCCAGCCAGACGGCGCGCAGCGATGCCGCGTCGCCGACGGCGAAAAAGGGCGGCAGGCCGCGCGCTTCGCGCATGACCCAGCTCTTGGCGACGATCTCCGGCCCGATCCCGGCCGGATCGCCGAGCGATACGGCGAAGGGCGCCAGGGGGGGCGCGGCGTCAGTTATAGTCGATGACGGCATCGCGGCGAAGGTCGCGCAGATAGATGCGCGCCCGCTTGTTGACACGTTCCTCTTCCAGCTGCGCCATGATCTGATCGGGGTTGGGCGCGTTGGCCGATGTCGGATCGTCGCGGCCGCAGACTACCAGCACGCGCACGCCATCGGTGATCGACCCGAAGGGCGGGGTGGTTTCGCCCACCTGCAGGTTCAGCAGGATTTCCTGCAGCTGCGGCGGCAGGTCGCGCACCTTCACATTGTCGTTGTCGACCACGTCCGCGCCGATGCGCGCGCCAATCTCGTTCGCCTGGCCACAGCCCTTGATTTCCTTGACGGCGGCAGCGAACTGCGCGGCCTTGGCGCCGGCCTGTTCCTTGGTCGTGCCCTGCGGGAAGAGGACGGACAGCTGCTTCAGACTCAGTAGCGCGTCGCGCGGATCGGCGGTCAGCACCTTGCGCTTGTCCATGACGTAGATGATGGACACGCCGCCGACCGTCTCGATCGGCCCGGCGATCTGGCCGACCTGCATTTCCGCGGCCGCCTGCGCCAGTTCGGCGGGCAGCTGCGCGGGGCGGATCCAGCCCAGGTCGCCGCCCACCGCCGCGGTGGACGCTTCGGAAAACTGCCGGGCATAGGCCTGGAAGCTGCCGCCCTGCTGGATCTGCTGGATGATGTTGCGCGCATTGGCGACGATCTGCGCCTGATTTTCGGGCGTCGCCGACAAATAGATCTCGCCGATCCGATATTCGTCGCTGCCCTTGGCGGCGTTCAGCCGGTCGATGACCGATTTTACTTCATCCTCCGACACGTTGACGAAGGGCTGGATGTTGCGGCGGAGCAGGCGGCTCCACGCCAGTTCGCCCTCGATCTGGCGCTTGATGCTGTCGGCCGAACTGCCCTGGGTGCGCAGATAGGCGTCGAACTCCGCGGGCGACTTGCGGAAATTGGCGGCGACCCGCTGATAGCTCTGGTCGATTTCCTCGGGCGCGATCTTGATGTCGTTGGCGGCGGCTTCCTGGATCTGCAGCGTCTCGTCGATCAGGTTGCGCAGCACCTGGACGCGCAGCCGTTCCTTCTCCTCGGCCGACACCTTGCCGCCATTGGCGGTGATGATCAGGGCGAGCCGCTGATCGACATCGGTGCCGGTGATGATGCGCCCGTTGACGATGGCGGTCGCCTTGCGGACATTGGGATCGCTCTTGCCGAAGACGGTGACGTCCTCGGGCAGGTTCAGCTGCTGGGTGGCGACGCTTCCGTCATCGTCGCCCACGCTCTGGGCGGCAACCGGCTGCAAGCCGGCGGCCAGGACGGCGGAGGACAGGACCAGGGTGCGCAGGCTGACACGCGCGCCGCGGATCAGGCGGCTGGACGAGGAAACGGCAGGCAGCATCGTCGGCAATAATCTCCAATACGGTTCCGCGCCTGATGCACGGACCCGCCTTAACCGGCCCTGACGAGAGGACGAAGCCCGTTCCTTATATGCCAATATTGCGGAAAGCTAGCCGAAGCTGGAAACCGTTGCCCTTTCGCGCGTCGCCATTGGTCTGGTAGTCGCGCCGCCAGGTGAAGCCCAGCGTCAGGCAGTCATCCTCATAGGCGATGCCCAGGCGGTGCCGGACGGGTTCATAGCCGTCCGACACGCTGATCGGGTCCTCCTTCGCATCGGTCAGGTCGATCACGGTCGATCCGAACACCGACCAGAAGCGGGCGAACTGGACTCGCCCGCCCAGTCGCAATTCCTCGCGATCCTGCAAGTCCTCAAGCCCGGTCAGAGCATTGCGGTTGAGCCGCAGATAGCCGACCATCGCATAGGTCTTCTTGCTGCCGACCGTCGCGTCGATCTCGTTGCGGCGCACGGCGAGATTGTCCTTGTCCAGCCGGTAGCGGTGGATCAGGCTGACGAAATTCTTGTAGCGAATGGTGGTGCGTCCAACGATGTCGGACGTGCGGTCGGACAGGCCCGTGCCGTCGGGCAGGATGCTTTCCTGCCGGTCCAGGCGATAGCTTTGGCCGATGATGGCGCTCAGCGAGAAATTGGACAGGTCCAGCCCATATTCCAGGCCATAGGTGATGCGGGAGCTGTCCTCGAACCGGTCATAGCCCGCGAAGCGGTTGAGCGCGAAGAGATTGCTGTCCTCCAGGTCGACCGCGCGCGCATCCTCATTGGGCAGCGACAGGTTGGCGAGGTGGGGGGACGCGACGATCTGCACGCGCGGGGCGATGCGCTGGACGCCGCCAAAGGCCTCCCCGACGAAGGGCCAGCGCATGTCCACTGCCGCCGCCGCGATGCCGCGCGCCTGCCAGCCCGGATCGCCCGCATAGCTGGCGACCGAAGTCAGCGCATTGTCGCTGCTGTGATAGACGTCGCCGCGCAGATAGCCGGTGAAGGTCACTTCCTGGCCCAGGCCGGTCAATGTGCGCAGGTTCCATTCCGCGCCGGCGAAGGCGCGCTGCGTGTCCTGGCCCGAAGTGCGGGTGATCGCCAGCGTGTTCGCCTGCAGCTGCAGCGTGCCGCCCAGCCACGGGTCCTTCATTCGCAGCCGATAGTCGATGACCGGCAGCGCAATCGGCGTCTGCCCCTGCGAATCGCCCTGGCGCAGCGTCTGGACCGCCCAGCCGCGGATCGAGAAATAGCTGTTCTCGCCGATGCGCTGCGCCCCGATGGTGGAGCGCAGCCGGTCCTCGCGGCTGATGTCGTAGCGGCGCAGGAAAGTGCGGTCGCTCGCGACCCGGATTGATCCGTCCAGGCTCCATTCGGGCGACAGCTGCATCGCGCCGGACGCGTCGAGATAGCCGCGGACATCCTTCTCGCTGTCCGCGCTGGCGGTGCCGACGCTGCTGTCGCTGGTGGCGACGCGGCTGCCATGCGTGACATAGCCGGTGATCTGATAGGCGCCGCGATCGTAGAGATGGCGGAAATTGGCCTCCAGCATCGGCAGCGTGTCGGTGTAGACATGCGGCGTGATCGTCAGGTCGCGATTGGGCGCCATCTTGACATAATAGGGCAGCGCGACTTCAAAGCCATTGTTGCGGTCGTATCGCAGATTGGGCACCAGCAGGCCGCTGCCGCCATTGTCGCCGACCGGGTGGCTGAAGCCCGGCAGCGGGATGAGCGGCAGGCCGAACAGCTCGATGGTGGCGTCGCGGTAGCTTACCCGCTCGCGCGTCGGGTCATAGGTGACGCGCACCGCCTTGATCTGCCAGGTCGGCTCCTTGGGGCAACCCTTGCTATCCTCGACTGCGCAGCCGGTATAGGCGGCCCGGTCCAGCGTGTAGACGCCATTGGCGCGCTCACCCTTGACCGCCGCCAGCCGCCCGCCCGACTGCAACACCAGCAGCATATTGTCGACCGCCCCGTCCTTCAGCGTGTCGGTGACGTCGAAACGGTCGCCATAGGCGACATTGCCGTCGGGATCAGTGACGGAGACATTGCCCTGCGCTTCCACGCGGCCACTGGTGCGGTTCCACACCACCTTGTCGGCGCGCAGCCGGTTATTATCCCGCAGCAACTGCACATTGCCGCTGGCGGTGACGATCTCCGTCTCGCTATCATATTCCAGCGCATCGGCGGCGAAGCCGATCTGGTCCTCATTGTCGGGCACGGGCGCGTCGGGCGCGCTGATCGGGCTTTGCGGTTCGTTCAGTTCCTGCGCCAGCGCCTGCGGGCAGGCGGCGAGCGCCACCCCGCTCAGCAACAGGGTGCGGATGGCAGAGCGGAAGGGCGGAAAAGGCAAGGCGGTCTGCAAGCAATGGGCCTCTATGGACGGCGCGTCTGGCCTTCCCGCCTATCGCACTGCCGCCCCGTCCGCAATCGCCTGCCATGCATCGGACCGCGCAAAATCGGTCGAACGCCTTTGCCAGACCGGCCAAGCCACACTATCTGCCGGTAAGACAGCGCGGCGTCCCCCGCCGCGGCCGATAAGAGGAAAAGCGCCCAGATGGATATCCAGTTCAGCCCCACCCGTCCCGATGCCGACACTCTGGTCCTCGCCGTGCCCAAGGGCGGCGTGGACGCCTTGCCCCTGGCGGCGGCGGCGACCCTGGCGGCTGGCGCGGCGGCGTCGCGCTTTACCGGAGAGGCTGGAACCAGCCTTGAAAGCTTTGTCGAGGAAGGCGGCCGGACGCTGCGCGTGCTGCTGCTCGGCACCGGCGCGGGCAGCGCGCAGGATATGGAAAAGGCGGGCGGCGCGCTGGTCGCGAAGCTGGCGACCAGCGGTGCGACTCATGCCGCGGTCGAATTCATCGGCGAAGCCAAGGGCGAACTTGCGGCGCAGGTCGCCTTCGGCGCGCAACTGCGCAGCTGGCGCATCGATACCTATCGCACGCGCCAGAGCGAAAAGGTCAAGCCCACGCTCAAGGCCGTCACCTTCGTCGTGACCGACGCCCAAGCCGCCTGGGATCGGCAGGCCGCCGTGGCGGCCGGCGTCGCCTTCACCCGCGAACTGGTCGCCGAACCCGCCAACATCCTCTACCCCGAAAGCTTCGTCGAACGCTGCCGCCATCTGGAACAGCTGGGCGTCAGGATCACCGTCCTCGACAAGGATGCGATGACCCAGCTCGGCATGGGCGCGCTGCTGGGCGTCGCGCAGGGATCGGTGCGCGAGCCGCGCGTGCTGGCGATGGAATGGGACGGCACCGGCGGCGCGCAGGACAAGCCGCTGGTCTTCATCGGTAAGGGCGTTACGTTCGATACGGGCGGCATTTCGCTCAAGCCTGGCGCGGGCATGGAGGACATGAAGTGGGACATGGGCGGCGCTGGCGCCGTCGCCGGTGCGATGAAGGCGCTTGCCGGTCGCAAGGCGAAGGCACGTATCGTCGGCATCTGCGGCCTGGTCGAAAACATGCCCGACGGCAATGCGCAGCGGCCCGGCGACATCGTCACCTCCATGTCAGGGCAGACGATCGAAGTGCTCAACACCGACGCCGAAGGCCGGCTGGTGCTGTGCGATGTCGTTACCTGGGCGCAGAAAACCTACAATCCCGACATGATCGTCGATCTCGCCACGCTGACGGGCGCGATGATCGTCGCGCTTGGCCATGAACATGGCGGCCTCTTCGCCAATGACGACGCGCTTGCCGAGGCGTTGACGAAGGCCGGCCAGTCGGTGGGCGAGAAGCTGTGGCGCTTCCCGCTGTCCGACGCCTATGACAAGCTGCTCGACAGCCCGATCGCGGACATGAAGAATATCGGTCCGCGCTATGCCGGGTCGATCACCGCCGCCCAGTTCATCAAGCGCTTTGTCGACGAAGGCGTCAAATGGGCGCATCTCGACATTGCCGGCATGGTCTGGTCGGACAAGCCCGGCGCGACTTGGGACAAGGGCGCGACCGGCTATGGCGTGCGGCTCCTCGACCGCTTCGTGGCCGACACGGTCGAGGGCTGACGCGCACTCGATGCAGGTCGACTTCTACCAGCTCAGCCGCGATCCCGTCGAAGGCGTGCTGCCCGCGATTGCCGGGCGCATCCTCGCGATGGGCGCGCGGCTGCTGGTGGTGGCGGGGGAGGGCGACCGGCTCGACCGGATTTCGCAGGGCCTTTGGGCGGGGCCGCCCGACAGCTTCCTTGCCCACGGACGCGTCGGCGAGGGCGGGGAGGCGCATCAGCCGATCCTCTTGAGCGAGACATGCGACGCCTGCAACGGCGCGCGCCACATCGCCTTGGCCGACGGCCTGTGGCGCGAGGAAGCCCTGACCTTTGATCGCGCCTTCTACTTCTTCGACGCCGACACGATCGACGCCGCCCGGGCAAGCTGGCGCGCGCTCAGCAAGGCGGACGGCGTCGAACCGCGCTTCTGGCGGCAGGAAGGAAGGAAGTGGGTGCAGGGGCCTTGAGGTCTATAACGACCGGAAGTGGCCACAAATTCCGCATCCTCCCCTTGCAGGGGAGGTGGCAGCACGCAGTGCTGACGGAGGGGTGTTCCCCTCTCGCTGGCGGAACACTCCTCCATCCCGCGCTCCGCGCGCAACCCCTTCTCTTAAGGGTAGGATAGCTGAAAACCACCCAAACCGCCCTCTCGTAAAACATCACTGCCCGACACCCCGAGCCGCCCCCTCTTGCGGCCCGCGCCGCCCGCGTCTAAAGGGCGCGCAACTTTCCAACAATCCGGAGTTACGAGGGCCATGGCCGTCACGCGCACCTTCTCGATCATCAAGCCCGACGCGACCCGTCGCAACCTGACCGGCGCGGTCACCAAGAAGCTGGAAGATGCTGGCCTGCGCGTCGTCGCCTCCAAGCGTATCCGCATGAGCCGCGAACAGGCCGAGGGCTTCTACGCCGTTCACAAGGAACGCCCCTTCTTCGCCGACCTCGTCGCCTTCATGATCTCCGGCCCGGTCGTCGTCCAGGTTCTGGAAGGCGAGGACGCCGTGAAGCGCAACCGCGACATCATGGGCGCCACCAACCCCGCCAATGCCGACGAAGGCACGATCCGCAAGGAATATGCCGAATCGATCGAAGCCAATTCGGTCCATGGCTCGGACAGCGAGGAAAATGCCGCGATCGAGATCGCCTATTTCTTCAAGCCCGAGGAAATCGTCGGCTGATCGCCGCCTGACTCGCTCAGGATGAACAGGGGCTGCCGCGAGACGGCCCCTTTTTCTATGTGCCGGGCTTTTTGGCCGGCCGCCCCGCCGGCATTTCCGCCCAGCGCCGGTCCAGCGCCTTTTGCGCGCCAGCGGCGGTGACGGTGTCGACCAGCGACAGGCCGCGCAGGCTCAGGCGATGGCCCGCCAGCCAGCGGCCGGTAATGCCATAGCCGATGTCGTAGAGCGCGGCGCTCTCATGCGGCTCGCCATCGACCACGAAGCGCGTGACGATCGCCACCGGCAGCTTTTCGTCTCCCACGCTGTCATCGGGCAGATTCGCCGCCTCCCGCGCCTGCTTGAGCCGATCGGCGAACCAGTCCGCCTCGATCCGCGGCTCGCCCGTGGTGTCGACCGGCGTCAGCCCCAGCGCCTTGGGAAACAGGATGGTCTGGCTCTGCACGACTTGCGCAGGGTCGGTCGGGCGCAGGCGGATGCGGTCGCCCTCCACCGAATCGGCATGCAGCACCAGCCGCGCCGCGCGCACGGACGCCGCCTGGCTTTCCGCCGCCTTCTCCGCGCGCGTTTCCTGCTTGTCCGACCAGTTGATATAGAGCGTCAGCGCCGAAATCGTCACCGCCAGCACCGCGATGCCTTCACCCAGGGTGATCCAGCGGCGGCGGATCGCGGCGGCTTCCTTGGCCCGCGCTTCCTTCGCGCGCGCTTCCTTGGTCGATTCTCCGGTCGGTTCCGGTTCGTCCATCATCGTCACACCGTCTGCGGCGGGCTTTCGAAGCGGTCGATCACCCAATCCTCCGCCTGCGCGCCGCCGATCCATTCCTGCATCCAGGGGTGGGCGATGATCGCGCGCATATAGCCCTCGGCGAAGCGCGCGACCGGCAGCTGATAGGTGATGAAGCGCGTGACCACCGGCGCGAACATGATGTCGGCCGCGCCGAATTCGCCGAACAGGAAATCGCCTTCGCCGCCATAGCGGGCGCGCGCCTGCGCCCACAGCTCCATGATCCGCGCGATGTCCTGCGCCACGCCCTCGGATGGCGGGACGGGGTCGTAGATCTGGCGGATGTTCATGCTGTGCTCGCGGCGTAGCGGCGCGAAGCTGCTGTGCATCTCCGCCGCCATGGATCGGGCCATGGCGCGCGGCGCCGGGTCGGCCGGCCAGAACCGGTCGCCGCCGCTCTTTTCGTTGAGATATTCGACGATGGCCAGGCTGTCCCACACGACGATGTCGTCGCCGTCCCACAGGATCGGCACCTTGCCCGAGGATGGCGCGAATTCGTCCCCCTCGCGCCTTTTCTCCCACGCCTCGTCGTAGAGCGGCACGACCACTTCCTCGAAGGGCAGGCCGGACAGCTTGCAGGCCAGCCAGCCGCGCAGCGACCAGCTGGAATAGGCCTTGTTGCCGATAAAGAGCTTCATCATGCCCCTTCTTAGCCTTGCGCCCGCGCCCAAGTCGAGGAGGAAGCGAAGCGATTTATGGCCAGAAGACGCATCGCCTTTGTCAAGCATACTTGACAAGTCGCGATGAGATGTGTCAATGACGCTTTACATCACCTGTAGGAGATTGGCCATGCCTTCATTGCCGCAAGCGCGCGGACGGCGCTCCATCCTCGTCTGGTGCCTCGCTTTCTGCGCGGCGATGATCATTGCCGGTTTGGTTGTCTTGAGGTTCGATCCAGGATGGGCTGGCACGCTGGCCATCATGCTGGTCGCCACCGGCATGACCATCCCGATCATCTTGGCGGTCGAGCGATCCGCTCGCTTCGAAGGCTGCCTGTCGCCGGCCATGGCCCGCTATAACCGGCGCATGATCGCGGGCAGCTTTCTCTACACGCTCGGCCTGTTCGTCGCGGTCTACGCCTACAAGAACTGGCATCCGCAGGGCGTGCTGCTCTGGGGCCTGGCCTTGTTGCCCGCGCTGGGCGCGCTGGCGATGGTTGCCGCCATGGCGCGATTGCTGGTCGAGGAGCAGGACGAATATCTGCGGCTGAAGCTGGCGCAATCCGCGCTGTTCGGCACCGGCGCGCTGCTGGTGCTGGCGACGGTCTGGGGTTTTCTGGAGCAGTTCCGGCTGGTGCCCCATGTGCCCGCCTGGGCGGCCATCCCGGTCTTTGCCATCGCCATCGGCCTGTCGCGCTGCTTCAACTGGGCGCGCGCGTGAAGAACCGGCTGAGGTTGCTGCGGGCCGAGCGCGACTGGAGCCAGGGCGAGCTGGCGGCCCGCCTTGGCATCTCGCGCCAAAGCGTCAACGCGATCGAGACCGGCAAATATGATCCGTCCCTGCCGCTCGCCTTTCGCATCGCGGACTTGTTCACGCTCAGAATAGAGGATATTTTCCTGCGCGACGAAGAAGGAGCGGGGGAATGAAGCTGGTGCGCGCCGGTGCGGCGACCATATTGTGCCTGGCTGCCCTATGGGGTGCGGCGCATATCGGCCTGCTCCCTTCCGCGTTGGGATTGCGCCCCGAACGGCTCTCCGCCGGTCCCGTCGCGCATATGCCGCCGGCCCGCATCCACTGGCGGCTGCCGATCCTGCGCTGACCGAGTCAGGCGAACAGCAGCCGGTCCTCATCCCCCATCGCCTGGATCAGCCCCACCGGGCCGCCCGCTACCACACCCTGCGGCAGGTCGGCCGCCGTCAGCCCGGCCAGGGCCATGCCGCTCTGGCACGCGATCAGGCGCACGCCCAGCGAGAGCGCGTCGGTCAGCAGCGCCGCCAGCCCAGGCAAGCCCGCTGCCGCGTGCGCGGCGTCGCGCGGCCCAGCGATGGGCGTCCGCAGCAGCGCCACGGCATCGAGTTGCAGGAAAAGCGTCGCCGCTCCGCCCAGCGCCGCCTGCGCCGCCGCCACCACCAGCGCGCCGCGCAAGCGTTCGGCATCGGGCGTCGCGACGATGATCGTCAGGGCGCGCATAATTCCATCGCACAGCCGGGGCAGGCCGGGTCCTTGGCGACATCCAGCGTCCGGAACCGCATTGACAGCAGGTCCGCGATCAGCAGCTTGCCCGCCATGTCCGTTCCGAACGGAACCAGGACGCGGATCAGTTCCAGCGCCGCCAGGCTGCCGATCGTGCCGGTCAGCGCGCCGATCACGCCGGTTTCGGCGCAATTGCGTTCCGGCGCATCTTCGGGATCGCCGACCAGGCAGCGATAGCAGGGCTTGTCCGCTTCCCAGCCGCGATAGGTGGCGACCTGCCCTTCGAACGGGCCGACCGCCGCCGACACCAGCGGAACGCCCAGCCGCTGCGCGGCGTCGGCGACGATCAGGCGCGTCGCGAAATTGTCGCACCCGTCCAGCACGGCGTCAGCTTCGCGCAGCATCAGCTCGGCATTGCCGGCGTCGATGCGCGCGTTGATCGGGATCAGCTTCACATCGGGATTGATGCGCGCCACCGCCGCCATCGCCGCTTCCGCCTTGGGCGCGCCGACATCGTCGGTCCCGAACAGGATCTGCCGCTGCAGGTTGGAAAGCGCCACGGCATCGTCGTCGATCACGCGGATCGTGCCGACCCCGGCCGCGGCCAGATAAAGGATGGCGGGGCTGCCGATGCCGCCGGCGCCGATCACCGCCACGTCGGCGCCCAGCAGCCGCGTCTGGCCCGCCCCGCCAATCTCCCGCAGCACGATATGCCGCGCATAACGCTCCAGTTGCGCGTCGGTCAGCGTCATGGCGCGTCCGACCAGAGGAAGCGGACCTGCGACCGCATCCACTGCGGTTCGGCTGCACCGCTCTTGGGATAGGAGCCCTGCAGCGATCCCAGCACCCGCCTGCTGACGAACCGCTCCACTTCCGGGCAGCGCGCATTCACCGGCGCGATCTTCAGCGGCTTGCCATCACCCGACAGCAGGAACAGCATGTCGATCTCCAGCAGGTTCGACCCCTCATAGGGCACCGCGCCGCTGCATTCGCCCTTGCGATACAGGCGCGCCACATCCTCCGACCAGCGGGGCGATATCTTGCGCCCCAGCCATCCGTCGATCACCGGCACGCTGCTCAGGTCCTGCGGCATCGGGGGCAGCGCCGCCGGCGTGGGCGTCGCGGCCAGCATCAGGGCAAAGAATATCGTCATGGCCTCACACTCCCGTCGATCCAAAGCCGCCCTGTCCCCGGGCGGTATCATCCAGACTATCGACTTCCGCAAAGCTGGCAAGCTGGACCGGCGCGACCACCAGCTGGGCGATGCGGTCGCCCCGCGCGATGGCGAAGGGCTGGTCGCCCAGGTTGATGAGGATGATCTTCAATTCGCCGCGATAATCCGCGTCGATGGTGCCCGGCGTATTGGGCAGGCTGATGCCGTGCTTGAGCGCCAGGCCCGATCGCGGCCGCACCTGCACCTCATAGCCGTCGGGGATCGCCATGGCGAAACCGGTGGCGACGGCGTGACGGCCGCCCGGCTGCAGCACCAGCGCCTCGGCCGACACCACGTCCATGCCCGCGGCATGGGCAGTGGCATAGGCGGGCACGGGCAATCCCTCTCCATGCGGCAGGCGCTTGAGCTGGATTTCAATCGGGGGAAGCGGAGAGGGCATGAGCGACCTTTTCGATGAGCTTGTCGGCCACGGCCTGCTTGGGCAGGCTCGGCCAGGGTTCGATGCCCTGTGCGCTCACGATCTGCACGGCGTTGACGTCGCCGCCCATGACGCTGGAACCGGGCGGGCCCGACACGTCGTTGGCGACGATCCAGTCCGCGCCCTTCTTCGCCAGCTTGGCCTGGGCATGTTCGGCGATCGTCTGCGTCTCGGCGGCAAAGCCGACCAGCAGGGCGGGGCGGCGGGCGTGGCGCGCCAGCGTCGCCAATATGTCGGGATTTTCGACCAGCATGAGCGGCGCTGGCGCGCCCGAGCCATCCTTTTTGATCTTCTGCTCGGCCGCGTCCGCCGTGCGCCAGTCGGCGACCGCCGCCACCATGATCGCTGCGTCGGCGGGGAGCGCCGCCTCCACCGCCGCCAGCATCTCCCGCGCGGTCTCCACATCGACTCGCGTCACGCCCGCGGGTGTCGGCAGATGCACCGGCCCCGCCACCAGCGTCACCCGCGCTCCCGCCTGCGCGGCGGCGGCGGCGATGGCGAAACCCTGCTTGCCGGAGGATCGATTGGCGATGTAGCGGACCGGGTCGATCGGCTCATGCGTCGGCCCGGCGGTGACGAGAACATGGCGCCCGCTCAAACTATCCTTTCGCGCCGCCCCTGCCGAAGGGCGTTCCTGAAGCGACAGCGCCGCAAACGGCTCCACCGGCACGGACGAGAGCATGCGCTCGATCTCCGCCACAATCGCCTCCGGCTCGGGCAGCCGCCCCTTGCCAAATTCGCCGCAGGCCATCTCGCCGTCGTCGGGCTCCATCACCTGCACGCCATCGGCGCGGAGCATGGCCAGGTTTCGCTGGGTCGCCTTGTGGTGCCACATGCGCACATTCATCGCCGGCACCGCCAGCACGGGCTTGTCGGTGGCAAGCAGCAGCGTCGTCGCCAGATCGTCCGCGATGCCGTTCGCCATCTTCGCCAGGATATTGGCCGTGGCCGGCGCAACCACCACCAGATCCGCCTGCCGCGACAACTGGATATGCCCGATCTCGCGCTCGGCCTTCAGGTCGAACAGGTCATCGAACACCTGGTCCTCGGTCAATACGCCAAGGCTGAGCGGCGTGACGAACTGCTTGGCGCTCTCCGTCAGCACCGCACGCACCGCAATCCCCCGCCTGCGCAACCCGCGCACCAGCTCCAACGACTTGTAAGCGGCGATGCCGCCGGAAATGATGAGCAGGGCGCGCTGGGTCATAGGGCTAGCAACCGCTTGAGACCGGCAGACAAGACATGCCGATCGTCTCCATGGAGATGGCCGATCGGGGCGAGGTCCGCGATCTCTACTGTATAGAGCTTCATCCGGATCTTGCACGGTTTGTGCAACCCCGCATCCTCCAGCCGCGTGACCGGCAAGTCCCCTTGCCAGGGCGGAGCATCCTCGCGCGTGATCATCGCCACGATGGCGACGCCCGTCGCCTTGTTGGCTTCTGCGGACGACAGGACAACTACCGGGCGCTTTCGACCGCCCTGCCGCTCGACAAAGGGGACATGGACCACCGCCACATCATGGGGACGCAAGGGTGGCCCGTTCACAGGTCCGCCCAATAGGCATCTTCGCGCGGGTCATTCCACTCGGGCATCTGGGTCTGGAGGAATTGCGTCCATTCAAGGTCCGCTTCCTCGATCCGGGTCAGGATGGCGCGACCATCCTCCACTGCAAAGGCCACCTGGTCCCCAGCTTTGAGGCCAAGCGCTTGCCGAACGTCACGCGGGATCGTGACCTGATGCTTGACCGTGAGTTTCCCGCTTTTCATGCAGGATAAAGTAATACCGTATTACGGCGCTCGCAAGTCACAGCAACTGCGCGCCCCACATCGCCCCAGCCCCTGCCGCCGCCGCGATCACCGCGACCAGCGCATAGCGCCAGCCGCCGCCGACGCGGATCAGCTTCACTTCGGTCAGCGGGGGCGGAGGCGGGGCGCCGCCCTGTTCGGGGAAGGCGTCCTCGATCCGCTTGATGAGGCCCGGCAGGCGCTGCAGCGTCCGCCAATTTTCGATCAGCGCGTCGGCCGCCCTGGCCTCGGGCCCCAGTTCGTCGCGCAGCCAGCCCTTCACATAGGGGCCGCTGGTTTCCCACATGTTGATGTCGGGATCAAGCCGGTGGGCCACGCCCTCCACCATCACCATCGTCTTCTGCAGCAGCAGCAGGTGCGGCTGGGTCTGCATGTCGAAATCGCGGGTGATGGCGAACAGGCCGTCCAGCATGCCGCCGACCGATAATTCGCTCGCCGCCTTGCCGCGCATCGGTTCGCCCACTGCGCGCAGCGCGGTCGCGAACTCTGCGACATTATGATGGGGCGGCACATATTGCGCCTCGAAATGGATTTCCGCGACGCGCTTATAGTTGCCGGTGATGAGGCCGTAGAGGATTTCCGCCAGCCACATGCGCGCGCGCCGGTCGATCCGGCCCATGATGCCGAAGTCGATGGCGACGATCTCGCCGCTCGCCGTCACGAACAAATTGCCCTGATGCATGTCGGCGTGGAAGAAGCCCTCGGCGATCGCCTGCCGCAGGAAAGCGTTGACCAGGCGGGCGGCCAGGTCCTTGAGGTCGTGGCCGGCGGCTACCAGCGCGGCGCGATCGGCGATCTTGATGCCGTCGATCCATTCCATCGTCATGACCTTGCCGGTCGTGCGGTCCCAGTCGATGGCGGGAATGCGATAGCCCGGCATCGCTTCCATCGCTTCGGCCAGTTCCGACGCGGACGCCGCCTCGCGCCGCAGGTCCAGTTCCCGCGCGGTCCAGCGCTTCATGTTGGCGATCACCAGGCGCGGGCGCAGCCGGGCGATCTCGCCGCCCAGCTGCTCGACATGGGCGGCCGCCCATTCATAGGTCTGGATGTCGCGGTTGAACTGGTCGATCACGCCGGGGCGGATCACCTTGACCGCCACGTCGCGCCCGTCGGTCGTCAGCGCGCGATGCACCTGCGCGATGGACGCCGCGCCCACCGGCACTTCGTCAAAGCGGGCGTAGAGCGCTTCCAGCGGCTTGCCGAAACTTTGCTCAATCTGCGCGCGGATCGTCTCGAACGGCACGGGCGGCAGCGCGTCCTGCAATCGCAGCAGGTCGTTCGCCGCTTCCTCGCCGACCAGGTCGGGCCGCGTCGCCAGCGTCTGGCCCAGCTTGATCGCCGCCGGGCCGATCGCCTGGAAAGCGTCGGCATAGCGTGGCTGCCTGGGCACGCGCGCGCCCAGCCGAGCGATGCGCACCAGCCGGCGAACCGGCGCGGGCGTCAGCGGATCGCGCTCGATCCCGCGCAACGCGCCATGCCGCGCCAATATGCGCCCCCATTTCAGGAGCCGCCAGATATGCGTGATGTGGGCGGTCATGCCTGTATCAGATCTTCCACCCGCTGTGGATGGCCACCAGCCCCCCCAAGATCGGCTCGACCTTGGTATTCATGAACCCTGCGTCGCGAATCATCCCCTCGAACTGGGGCATGGGCGGGAAGCGACGGATCGATTCGATCAGATAGCGATAGCTGTCGGCGTCATTGGCGAACAGCTTGCCCAGGTGCGGCACCAGCTTGTGCGAATAGACGTCATAGACATCCGAAAAGCCGGGCCAGGTGGTGGTGGAAAATTCCAGGCAGAAAAAGCGGCCGCCAAATTTCAGCACCCGGTGCGCCTCCTGCAGCGCCTTGTCGATATGGGTGACGTTGCGGATGCCGAACGCGATCGTATAGGCGTCGAATTCCCGGTCGCCAAAGGTCAGTTGCTCGGCATTCTGCTCCGACCAGATCAGGCCTTCATACCCCTTCTTCTGCGCGCGCTCGACACCTACGGCCAGCATCTCGGGATTGATGTCCGACACCGTCACCTGCGCGCCATGGCGGTGCATGCGGAACGCGATGTCGCCGGTGCCCCCCGCCATGTCCAGTATCTGTTCGCCCGCGCGCGGCTTCACGCGACGGACGAACTGGTCCTTCCACAGCCGATGCGCGCCGCCCGACATCGCGTCGTTCATCAGGTCATATTTGGCCGCGACATTGGAAAAGACCGCGCGGACCATGCCTGCTTTCTCGGCGGCGTCGACGTCGCGATAGCCGAAGGATGCTGTTTCGCTCATGGGCTTGCTCTAGCCGCAGTTGCCGCGCCATGCCAGCGCGAAGGCAGCGGCGGGAGGAACGTTTCGCCTGCGTTATTCGTTTCTCCTCCCGATTCAACAAGGGGGGGAATTTCACCATGCGCCGACCTGTCCAATTCGCTGTCGCCCTGGCTGCGCTGCTCTGTATGGCGCAGGCCGCGCCGCGCACTGCCGCGCCGCCGCTCGGCCCCCAGCAAATCTACGGCCCCTTGTTCGAAGCGGTGCAGGGCCAGCGCATCTTTCCCGATGGCAAGACCTTCGTCGACGCGGTGCCCAGGGATGATCCCGCCGTCATCGTCGAGGCCTATCGGCGATCGCGCCCGCAGGGCGATGCGCTGCGCGATTTCGTCCTGCGGCATTTCAGCGTGCCCGGGTTCCAGGCGCCCCAGGCCCAGGGGGTGCGTGATCATATCCGCGCGCTCTGGCCGCACCTCACGCGTCCGGCGCTGGATTCGCCGGCGGGGTCGTCGGCGCTGGCGCTGCCCGCGCCTTATGTCGTGCCGGGCGGCCGCTTCCGCGAAATCTATTATTGGGACAGCTATTTCACCATGCTGGGCCTCAAGGCGGACGGGCAGCAGCATCTGATCGATTCGATGCTGGTCGATTTCGAAAGCCTTGTCGCGCGCTACGGCTTCATCCCCAACGGCACGCGCACTTATTATCTCGGGCGATCGCAGCCGCCATTTCTGGTGCTGATGGTCGATCTTGCCAGCCAACCGGACGATCCCCGCCACCTCGCCGCCTTGCGCGCCGAACATGCGTTCTGGATGCGCGGTGGCGAACAGGCCGCAGCCACCGGCGCGGCGCTGCGTGTCGTGCGCATGCCCGACGGCGCCTTGCTCAACCGCTATTGGGATGACAGGCCGGGCCCGCGCGACGAAAGCTGGGCGGAAGATGTGGCGACCGCGCGGGACAGCAACCGGGACAAGGCGGATGTCTATCGCCATTTGCGCGCCGGGGCCGAGAGCGGCTGGGACTTTTCGTCCCGCTGGCTGGAGGATCCCCGGCGGCTGTCGACCATTCGCACCACCGACATCGTGCCGGTGGATCTCAACAGCCTGTTGTGGCGGCTCGAACGCGGCATCGCCGGACGGTGCGCGACGGCGGGCGACCAGGCCTGCGCCCGACGGTTCGATTCGCTGGCGCAGGCGCGCAAGGTGGCGATTGATCGCTGGCTGTGGCAGCCCACCGCCGGCCGCTATGCCGACTGGGACAGGCGGACGCAAAAGGCCACCGGCATCCTGTCCGCCGCCACGCTCTTTCCCCTGTTCGTCGGCCTCGCCGACCAGCGCCAGGCCGATGCCGTCGCCCAGCTGACTAAGGCCCAGTTGTTGGGGCAGGGCGGTCTGCGCACCAGCTTGATCGCCAGCGGCCAGCAATGGGACAGCCCCAATGGCTGGGCGCCGCTGCAATGGGTGGCGATCGACGGGCTCGGCCGGACGGGTCATGCGCCGCTGGCCCGGGAGATTGCGCGCCGCTGGATCGGCACCGTGGCCGCCGCCTTTCGCGAGACCGGCAAGATGCTGGAAAAATATGATGTCGAGCAGCGCAAGCCCGGCGGGGGCGGCGAATATCCGCTCCAGGATGGGTTCGGCTGGACCAATGGCGTGACCGCCGCGCTGCTTGACCGCTGGCCTGATCTCGATCCCGACGCCCCTGTTGCGCCCGCCCGCTAGGCCCTACATGACACGCCATGCCCGAACTGCCCGAAGTCGAAACCACCGTCGCCGGCCTGCGCGCCGTCCTGCAGGGCAGCGTGCTGACGCGAGTCGAGCCGCGCCGCGCCGACCTGCGCTTTCCCATTCCCGTCGACCTGCGCCAGCGGATGACGGGCGCGAGGGTCACGAGCCTGTCGCGGCGCGCCAAATATGGGCTGGTCGAAACCGACCGCGGCGACATGATGATCTTCCACCTCGGCATGTCCGGTCGCTGGCGGATCGACCCAGCGGAAATCGGCGTGCACGACCATCTGCTGGTCGAAACCGATCGGGGACGGCTGCTCTCGCTCCATGATCCCCGGCGCTTCGGCTCGCTGGATCTGGTGCGGGCCGACGCCTGGACCGGCTATGCGCCCTTCATGCGGATGGGCCCCGAACCGCTTGGCCCCGACTTTACCGCCGCGACCCTGAAGGCCGCGCTTGCAGGCAAGGCGACGTCGATCAAGGCTGCCCTGCTGGATCAGCGCATCGTTGCAGGTCTGGGCAATATCTATGTCTGCGAAGCGCTCAACATGGCCGGCATCGCGCCCACCCGCGCCGCCGGCAGGATCGGCCGCGCCCGGCTCGCGCTGCTGGTCGACGCGATTCGCGATGTGCTGGCCGCGGCGATCGTCGCGGGCGGATCGACGCTGCGCGATTATGCCCGTCCCGATGGCGAACTGGGCTATTTCTCCAAACAATGGCGCGTCTATGGGCGGGAAGGACAGGTCTGCCCCTGCGGCGGCACGGTGCGGCGGCGCGTCGACGGCGGCCGGTCGACCTTCTACTGCCCGACATGCCAGAAATAGCGCGGCCCGAATCCGTTGACGCCGACCCCGATACTCTGTAAGGGGCGCACCTTCACGAGGCATGTCGGCAGTTCGGCGGGCCTCTTCCCGAGATTTGACGAGAACCGAGGAATAGAATGGCCAATACGCCGCAAGCCAAGAAGCGCATCCGTCGCAACGAGCGTCGCGCCGCGATCAATGGCGCCCGCATCAGCCGGATCCGCACCCTGGTGAAGAAGGTGGAAGCCGCCATCGTCGCCGGCGACAAGGAAGCCGCGACCACCGCGCTGCAGACCGTTCAGCCCGAACTGGCGCGCGGCGTCGCGCGCGGCGTGCTGCACAAGAATACGGCCGCCCGCAAGTTCGGCCGCCTGACCAAGGCCGTCAGCGCGATCGCCTGACACCCGCTCAAGGGATGCTGAAGTAGAAGCCCGCTCCGGATCGCCGGAGCGGGCTTTTCATCGTTGATTAACGCCCCTGTCATCTTTGGCACCCGCGCAATTCCCGCGATTCGACGCGCTGCACGCAAAATTCTGTCATCTAAATGACTGTAATATTGCAATAAAATAATCCGTCGGCGTTTTCCGCGGCTTTACTGAGTCAACGCCTTTATTTCATTTTTTTGAAGTGGCGCGGCCTTGATCCGGCGAAGCGGGCCTGTCTATTTTGATCCTCCGGCCGCCACTCGAATCGCTTGGCGGCGGCCGTCATTAGGTCAGATGATGCAAGATGCCCGGAAAGGCAGGGGCTTTTCCGGATAGCCATTCTTGCGCCGTTCGGACCGATATGGGGGGTCGGTTATATT